>CAVXDY010000001.1:0-97329 GCA_963760715.1 Miltoncostaeaceae bacterium
CTGCTTTATCTGCTGACTTATCGTGATTTCGACGAAGCGATCGCAATCAACAACGGGGTCCCGCCAGGGTCTGACCTCAGCGATTTTCACGAACGACGTGCGCGAAGCGGAGAAATTCCTGGAGCGCGGCCGGAAGCGATTGCGGCATCGCCAACGTGAACACCGGGACGAGCGGCGCAGAGATTGGGGGGGCGTTTGGCGGCGAAAAGGAAACCGGGGGCGGCCGCGAGAGCGGGAGCGATTCGTGGAAGATGTATATGCGCCGGCAGACGAACACGATCAACTTTTCGACCGAATTGCCATTGGCCCAGGGGATTCATTTCGGCGGCGACGACGCCGGCAGCGCGACGGCGTAACGACCTCAATTTCGTCATCCTGAGCGGAGCGCAGCGGAGTCGAAGGACCCCGTTGAATATTCGTGGACGGTCATTTCCAGATGGTGCCCTGCCGGCAATTCCACGGGGTCCCTCGACTTCGCTCGGGATGACAGCGCTTTGCCACTCTATCCAGCAAACGCCGGCATTCCCGTGATCTGCTCACCGAGCACTAACAAATGGACGTCGTGCGTGCCCTCGTAGGTTTTCACGCTTTCGAGGTTGCACATGTGCCGGAAACACTGGGCTCATCGAGGATTCCCACACCGCCCATGATGTCGCGTGCGGTGCGAGCGGCATCGAGCGCGATCTCGACGTTATTCATCTTGGCCATGGAAATGTGGTAGTGGCGCGCTGTACCGGTGTCTTTCAATTGCGCCAGGCGATGGGCCAGCAGTTGAGCCTTCGTGATGTCGGTAAGCATGCGCGCCAACTTTGCCTGCACCAGTTGGAAACCGCCGATCGGACGGTCGAATTGCACCCGGCTCATCGCATATTGCCGCGCCTCGTCGAAACACGCCATCGCCGCCCCGATTGCGCCCCAGGCAATTCCGTAACGCGCCTGATTAAGACATAAGAGTGGGGATTTCACCCCACTGCTCTGCGGCAACAACGCACTGGCCGGTATGACGCAGTCGTCGAATTCGAGACTCGCGGTCAACGCCGCCCGGAGCGAAAGTTTGCCTTCAATTAGTGACGATTTGAAACCCGGCGTGTTCTTCTCGACCAGAAACCCGCGTATCGCGCCAGCATTGTCCGAGTTGAGCGTTGGACGTTTGCCCTCTGGGTCGACACCGGCTTCGCCCTCGACCTTGGCCCACACGATCGCCACATCGGCGATGGTGCCGTTGCCAATCCACTTCTTCACCCCACTGATAGAATAACCGTCGGCGGTCTTCCGCGCACAGCAGCGCAGACCACCGGGATTCGAGCCGAAGTCGGGTTCGGTGAGGGCAAAACAACCGAGCTTCGTGCCCAGCGCCAGTGCCGGTAGCCAGCGTTTTTTTTGTTCTTCCGACCCGAACAGATTGATCGCCATCATGGCGAGCGACCCTTGGACGGAGGCGAAGGTGCGCAATCCACTGTCGCCACGCTCGAGCTCCTGCATCATCAGCCCGGCGGCGACACTCCCGAGCCCGGCACAGCCGTAGCCTGTGATGCTCGGTCCGAAGGCGCCGAGCTGGGCGAGTTCGGGCACCAGCTCCATCGGGAAGGTGCCGTCGCGATAGTGTTGCGCGACGACCGGCAGAAAGCGCTCCTGCACCCAGCGGCGCACGGCATCGCGTGTGCGACGCTCGTCCGTCGTCAGCAGTTCCTCGAGATTATAGAAGTCGACCGCTTCGAACGTTGGCATCGGGTTGCAGCCTAGCAGCGGCCGCGCTTCCACTTCAACTCAGATTGCCGTGTACCAAGGAGGGGCGGTTTGAAACCGCCCACCCTCTTAATAAACGGCGATTGAAAATCGCCGCTTGAGCTTCCCAGGCGCGAATGCTGATGACCAGCTTTACCGGGCCGTGGTCAGCTCGAAGAGTCCGCCAAGGTTCCTGGCCGTCTCCATGCTCATGATGAAACTCTGCAGCTTCTTGCACTGATCCTTGCCAATGACATCGCCGCCCAGCGCCGTGAACTTCACCGCGATTTCTTCCTCGGTCATGGGATCGCGCGGATCACCCTTGGGAACATCGACGCGCGTGGAGTGTGACGCGCCGCCATTGGTCGTGATGGTTACGCGGCTCGGTTGAAACTTGGGAAAGAGTGCTTCGAACTCCTGGTTGGCGACCACTTTCACTTTGTCCATGATTGGAATGAGCGCCTTATCCAGCACGCGTTCTTCGCGGAATTGCAACGGCGTGACCATGCCGTCGACCAGTCCGGCGGCCATGCAATAAGGGAGCGAATGATCGGCGGTTTCCTTGGAGTCCGGTCGATACTTGTGCGGATCGCCCAGGATGTCGGCGGCGCGGGCGATCACTTCCACTTTAATTTCCTTCACGTCTTCCGCCTTGATGTTGTGCTCCTTGACCGTCTTCATCATGGCGGTGAGGGGAGAGTGACTGAGCGCTTCGATCGGGAAACTCTTCATCCCGCAATCCAGAATGCGGTAGTGGGAGTCCTTTGAGTTGGGGAGATCTTTGACCAGCTCCTCGGCGTCGAAGGTGGCTGGTTTACCTTCGTACTGCACATGCTTGAACACGGCGAACAAACCTTCCTTGCCATCGATGATGTGCTCGGGACCGGAAAATCCGCCGCGAGCCAGAAGCGCGCTCTCGGCGCCCATGCGCCCCGCCCACGGATCAACCGTGTTCTTCATGTTAGTCAACTTTCCCGCCGTCACCGCGCCCGGACAAAATGTGCGCGAAGCGCTGATGCCCATGGCTGAGACCATTTGCGCCGGCGTGAGATTCAGCACTCGACCCGCCGCGATCGGCGCCGCGAACGCGCTCAAGGTGGCGTGATGCCAGCCGTATTCCCGCACACCCGGCCGGCCCACTTCGCAAAGACGCATTTCAATTTCGTAGGCGATGATGGTGGCGAGAATCAAATCCTGGCCACCCAGACCCTCGCTTTCGCACAACGCCAGCGGCGCGGCGATGAGATCGCTGGGATGGCACGGATCCGATTTCCAATAGATGTCGTTGTAATCCATCGCGCGGATCATGTGGCCATTCAGAAACGACGCATCGACCGGATTGGTCTTGAAGCCGGAGACGAACGAGGTGGCTTTGCTGTTGCCGCTGCCCATGGCGCGATAATGTTTGAGCAGGATCCTGGCGTCGTCTTGCTGACTGCCGCCAAGCGCGCAGCCAATGGAGTCGAACCAGAATAGTTTCGCCGCCTGAATCGCGGCGGGAGAAAGATGCTCGTATTTCAGCGCGCACGCCCATTCGGCGATGATTTGGGACAGGAGACGTTTCGATTCGGTTGATGATTGGGCCATGATGATTTTTCGGATTGTTGGATTACGACTTTGATCGGGCTGCGCGGATTTTCAAGCCGCAGATAAAAGTGGTCTATTGGCGCTGTAGCCGCCTCGCTCGGTCGAGGCGCAGGCGCGAGTTGCTCACGCAGCACGGCGACTCCGAAAGGATTCGCAAGTGGACGGGATCGCCGTAACCCGAGCTGACGTGAGGCAATTTTTTGGGGCGGTCGCATATGCGGTCGTTGGTTGGCAATTGGTCCAAGTCGCGACCCAGGTTTCCAATCTTTGAAATTCCGAATTGGCCCCGGCGTTCGCCAAGCTGGCAATCAAATTTGTGAATTGTGGTTTGCGGTCCGTTTATGCATACTGCGTAATGCATGATGCGTAATCCAATTAACCCTTTCGAATACGGTGGAGTGGTGGCAGAGAACGCTTTCTGCAATCGAGTCAGGGAAAAGGCGGATCTGGCGAAGGCGATCCGCAATCACGAAAAGCTATTTGTCTTTTCTGAGCGCCGCTTCGGCAAGACATCACTGGTGCAGAGGGTGCTGGCGGGCTTCTCAAAAAAATCGGCCGTTTGCGCCTACGTCGATCTTTGGCCAACCGACAACGAGGCGACATTTGTCACCGCGCTGGCCAAGGCCATCACGCAATCGATGAGTTCCTCCGTGGGGAAGCTTCTGGAGACCGGGAAAAACCTTTTCAGCAATCTGGCGCCGAGCGTGACCCTCGACGAGGAAGGAAAGCCGGAGGTTAACTTCGGGATATCCCGGCACACCCGTCTCGTTCCGGCCCTGGACGAAGTCCTGGAGACTCCAGCGAAGATCGCGGCGCAACACCATCGCGATGTCGTGATCGTGTTCGACGAATTTCAGCAGGTCCTCGAATACAGGAGTGATCGGGTGGAGAAAAAACTTCGGAGCGTTATCCAAAACCATCGTGAGGTCGCCTACATCTTTCTCGGGAGCCGAAAGCATCTGATCGAAAAAATGTTCATGGATCGCTCGCGACCGCTCTACCGCGCGGGGGGTCATTATCCGCTCGGGCCGATTACGGAAGAACATTGGGCGCCGTTCATCCGGGAACGATTTGCGGCTGCCGGAAAAAAGATCAACCCCGGCTTGATCCATTCCATCTGTGAACAGACACAGGGGCACCCGTTCTATACGCAGCATCTCGCCACGCGCTCTGGGAGTTGTGCGAACCGGGAGCCGGCCGTGAGTGAGGAGTTGATTAAGGACGCACTCGGGCTCCTGCTGGAGCGCGAAAACTACGCCTACTCGACTTTGTGGGAATCGCTCGCCATCAATGAGCGCAAGTTCCTCAAAGGCCTCGCCAGCGAAGCTGCGACCCTCAAGCCGTTCGCGGGGGAATTTGTGCGGCGTTCTGGGCTCGGCTCGCCTTCCAACGCGCAGCGCGCCGTTGATGGGTTGCTCGATCGCGATGTGATCGATCGGGAGAACGGCTCGTACTTCATCACCGACCGCTTCTTTCGGCTCTGGGTGCAACGAGTCCAATTGCCCTGACTTCCCACCTGTCCTGACGAATGGAGAAATGAAGACCGACAACTTCTTCACGTGCAATCCCGGAGCAAGATGGCCTAACTATCTCACGGGTTATCTGGACTTGAAGGAAGGCAAGAACGAAAGCGCGCTCGCTCGTTTCGCGCGTCGGACGAACCCTTCCAGCTGACCGGGACAGCGATGGTCGAACACACGCTCGGTCACGCGCGAGAATCGGAACAAGCACTGGAAGCGCTGAAGACGAAATACACGGCTGGGTCGGCCTTTCAGATCGCTGCGATCTACGCCTGGCGTGGCGTGGAAAAGGACTCCGCGCTTTCGAATGGCTCGATCGTGCCTACGACCAGCACGATGCCGGCATGCCGCGCCTGCGTTACGATCCGACGATCGCCAGCTTGCACGATGATCCGCGTTTCGCGGCGCTGGTGAAGAAGATGGGGTTATCGGAATGAATCCACGCAACTTTGTTTCCGAGCTGAAACGCCGTAACGCATCCGTTTCGCGGGGCTGTATCTGGTCGGCGCGTGGTTGATCGTGCAGGTGGCGGGAACGGTGCTGCCGATGTTCGGCGCGCCGGAGTGGTTACCGCGCACCATGGTACTCCTGCTCGTGATCGGTTTTATTCCGGCGCTCGTTTTCAGCTGGGCTTTCGAGCTGACGCCGCAGGGTTTGAAGCGCGACGAAGAGGTGCCACCGGAACAATCGATCGCGCCGCAAACCGGACGCCGAATGAATCGCCTGATCATCGCTGTGCTAGTGCTGGCGCTGGCCTATTTTGCTTTCGATAAGTTTGTGCTGACTCCGCGGCGCACAGCCGCCTTGCCAGGCGAACAAAAGGCGGCGGTCGACACCAAGTCCGTCGCCGTGCTCGCGTTCACCAATCTCAGCGACGACAAGGGAAGCGAATATTTCTCCGACGGCATCAGCGAGGAGCTGCTGACTGTGCTGCAAAAAATTCCCGGGCTGCACGTCGCGGCGCGGACCTCGGCGTTTTCGTTCAAGGGCAAGAATGCGACGGCGCAGGAGATCGGCCAGAAACTCGGCGTGGCCTATCTGGTCGAGGGCAGCGTGCGCAAATCCGGCGAGGCGTGCGGATCGCCGCCCGCCTCACCCGGGCCGACACCGGCGAGGAGCTCTGGTCGGAAAATTACACGCGCGATCTGAAGGACGTGTTCGCAGTGCAAAGCGAGCTCGCCCAGACAATCGTTGGACAGTTGCGCGGTCGGCTGACCGGTGGCGCGATGCGGATCAACGGCGAAAGCAGAAAATCCAGGCCGAGGTGCAGGCAGCGGAAAAAGGCGGAACGAAAAACGTCGAGGCGCATGAAGCCTACCTGCAGGGCCGCTTTTTCATCAATCGCCACTCAGAAAAAGAAACGGACCAAGCCCGGGCTGCCTTTGAACGCGCGGTGCAATTCGATCCCAATTTCGCGCTCGCATGGGCGGGGCTGGCCCAGACCCACATCTGGTATTGCAACTATGCCACCGAGGGAGGCCAGAAAGGCTTCAACGCTCATCTGGCCGCCGCGCGCGAGTCGGTGGAAGAGCGCTCTCGCGATTGAACCAGACTTGCCGGAAGCGTTGTTCGCCCGGTCGGTGATCGAAACCAATTTCGATTATAATTGGAAAGGTGCGGCCGAAACGTTGCGCAAGGCTCTCGCTCTGGCGCCGGAGGATCCGGCGCTGCTCATGCAGGCGGGAAATCTTGCGTCAGTTCGCGGCGATACAACACAGGCCAGGATCTCTTCCGCCACGCGGTCGCGGTGGACCCGGTGAATGCCCAGGCCCGGGCGTTTCTCGCGTCCAGTCTGACGTCGTTAGGGCATTACGCGGAAGCGCGCGCGGAATACGCGCGGGTGATTGAGTTGAATCCGTCGGCCCCAAATTCCCATGCCAGTGTCGGCCTGTGTTATCTTTTGGAAGGTAAATTTGAAGAAGCGGCCGCGGCCGCGCAAAAGGATGCGGCCGACTGGGCACGGCTCCTCGTCGTGAGCTCCGCTCGCTGGAGTCAAAAACGAGTCGCCGAATCCGATGCGGCATTGAGAGAGTTGATCGCAAAAAACGGCGAAACCGCTGCCTATCAGATCGCCGACGTTTACGGGTATCGGAATGACAGAGACGCACCGGAACGCGTTTGGGCCGGGCGGACCCGAGATCCCAATGCTGATGCGGGATCCTGCATCCGATGCAGGATCCGGGGCCCGACCCCAGCTTTCGCCGGGGCCGAGCTGTTAAGCGGAGGGTTGCAGGTTCGAGTCCTGCCCGAGGAGCTTCTCGAAAGACCCGCACACGGCGGGGTTTTCTTATGCCCAACTCGGCCGGACTCAGGGACTGGGCGCGCTCGGCGACGCCCGCGCGCTACCGGCACTCGAAGTCGCACTGCAGGACCCATCCCGCGAGGTCACCATGCTCGAGTCGGCGCCGGATCACATCACCGACGACTTCGGCCGGCGCCCCTCTGAGACGGGGGCGCCCCACGGACTGAGATCGCGCGGGTACCTGGCAGCCGGCATCCGGGGATTCGCTGATGGCAGCGCGCGATCCGGGCGCAACGCTCGTGATGATTGTTGCGAGTCAGGCGACACCTGACGGATCAGCCCAGAGGAGACAACATGGGCACGCTCGTCCAACCTCACATCCCTCCCCGCGTCTCGAGCCGCACCTCCCATTTCGTCCTGCCCAAGCAGTGGGCGTCGATGCGCAAGGCGGAGGCGCTGGAGCGCGACACCGGCAAGCGCGTGATCCACTTCGAGAAGGGCGACTTCCAGGGCGAGGAGTTTCGTCCCGCCCCCCACATCATGGAGGCGTGTGCCAAGGCGATCGCCGACGGGCACGTGCGCTACGTCCCGGGCCCGGGCCTGCCCGAGTTGCGCGACGCGATCGCCGAGGAGGCCACCAAGCGCGGCCGGCCGACGGTGCGCGAGGAGGTGCTGGTCACGATGGGCGCCAAGCACGCCCTCACCCAGTCCCTGCTCACGGTCGTCGACCAGGGCGATGAGGTGATCTTCCCGAACCCCGGCTACCCGCCGGATGAGTTCTGGATCACCTACGCCGGCGGCACCGTGATCTACGCCCCGCTGGTCGAGCCCGACTTCCACTTCGACCTCGACTCGCTGCAGAGCCTGATCACGCCCAAGACCAAGATGCTGATCATCAACTCACCCCAGCGGCCCAACGGCATGACCGTCGGCCAGCTGGAGGAGATCGCCGCGATCTGCGCCGAGCACAACGTGATCGTGCTCACCGACGAGATCTTCAGCCACATGGTCTACGCGCCGGCCGAGCACAGGACGATCGCCGCCGTCCCCGGGATGGCCGACCGCTCGATCCTGGTCGACACCTTCTCGAAGACCTACATCATGACCGGGTTCCGGATCGGCTGGTGCGTGGCCAACAAGGACCTGATCACCACGATGGACATCTTCCAGCAGAACTCGGTCACCAACGTGCCCGCCTTCGTCCAGCTGGCGGCCCTCGCGGCGATCACCGGCCCCCAGGACCACGTCGCGGCCATCACCGCGCTCCTCCAGGCCAAGCGCGACAAGACCGTCGCGGCCCTGAACGCGATGGACGGCATCGAGTGCCCGACGCCGGAGGGCAGCTTCTACGTCTTCCCGGACATCCGCGCCACCGGCATGACCGCCCAGCAGTTCGCCGACCACCTGATCGAGAACCACCAGGTGGGCGTCGTGGCCGGCTCGGCCTTCGGCGACCGCGGCGAGGGACACATCCGGCTCACCTACGCCTGCCCGGACGACGTCCTCGAGGAGGGCCTCGACCGCATCCGCCAGGGCCTGGCGAACCTCTAGCAATCCGGGAGGAGACCCACAGTGGCGAGAGTCACGTACATCGAGGGGACGACGACGGAGGACCCGGTCATCCGCGACGCGTTTGAGCGGATGCGCCGGAAGCGGGGGAAGGTCACGAACATCTACAAGGCCCTCGCCCACAAGCCCGGGATCCTCGCCACCATGGGCCCTTTCGTCGGAGCCGTGCAGCAGCCCGACGAACTCGACGCGAAGCTCAAGGAACGGATCATCCTGCGAGTGTCGATCTTGAACCGCTCCGCGTACTGCACCCACGCTCACGAGCAGATCAGCGCCAAGATGGGCTTCACGCCCCGGGAGATCGCCGAGATGCACGACCCCGACACGGCGGATATCCGCGACGACGAGCGGGCGGCCCTTGCCTACGCACAGGAGCTGACGCTGAGTCCCGGCGACATCGCCGAGGGCACCTTCTCAGCGCTCCGTGGGCACTTCAGCGAGTCCCAGATTGTCGAGATCACGATGGTCGCGGCCCTCTACAACATGATCAACCGCTTCAACGAGGCCCTGAAGCTCGACCCGGAGGAGTACTGACCGGGGGCGGCGGCGGTCCGGAACGAGAAGCGCCCCGCGACCCCACCGCGCCACCTCAGGGGGTGGTGAGCGCAAGGCGCGTCGGGACGCCGGACCCTCTCTGACGTGGGCCCGGCCCGTGCGCATCGCGTGCGCACGGGCCCGGGCCGAGCGTCAGGAGGTCGATCCCTCCGAGGCGGTCTCCGCCACGACCGTCTCGGCCGGCGCCTCGGCACTGCGCGAGGAGCGGACGAGGGCCATCACGGCGAGGGCACCGGCCACCGCGAGCCCGACCCCCGCATAGAGGGCGATCTGGAAGCCCTCGGTCAGCGCCTCCGCCTGGGGCGTGCCGCCGGCCGTGAGGTCCTCCGTGCGCGTGATGGCGAGGGTCAACATGATCGCGACCCCGAGGGCGCCGCCGATCTGCTGGCTGGTGTTCGACAGGCCCGACGCGAGGCCCGCGTCGCGCTCCGACACGCCCTCGAGGGCGCCGATCGAGAAGGCGACGAAGGCGAGGCCCAGGCCGACGCCGCTGATCACCAATCCCGGCAGCAGGTCGCTGACGTACGAGCCGTCCACCGGGATCTGGGCGAGCAGCAACACGCCCAGCGCGAACACGAGCAGGCCCGCCACCATCGGCGTCCTCGGCCCGATCCGCGTGACCAGCATCGAGCCTCCGACCGACGCGCCGAACGCGGCCAGAGAGATGGCGAGGTAGGCGAGGCCGGTCTGGAGCGGCGAGTACCGGACCACCTGCTGCATGTAGAGCGTCAGGATGAAGAACATCCCGAACATGGCGCCGCCGAGGGCGAAGCCGGCCACGTTCGAGCCGGTCACCGCGCGGATGCGGAAGATCGAGAACGGCATGATCGGGGCCCGCGAGCGCAGCTCGATGACGACGAAGGTCGCCATCAGCACCGCCGAGCCGACCAGGCGGCCGATCGTGGTGACCGAGGTCCAGCCCTCCGAGGAGGCCTCGACCAGCGCGTACACCAGCAGGGCCAGCGACGCGGTGATCGAGACTCCGCCGGCGAGGTCGAAGCGCCGGTGGGCCGACTCCGCGCGGCTCTCGCGCAGCAGGAACGGGGCCGACGCGATCACCGCGAGGCCGACCGGCACGTTCAGCAGGAAGATCCACTCCCAGCCGATCGTGTCGGTGAAGACGCCGCCGAGGAGCACGCCGACGGTGCCGCCCGAGGCGCCCACGGCGCCCCAGATGCCGAGCGCCTTGTTGCGCTCCGAGCCCTCCGCGAAGGTCGTCATGAGGATCGACAGGGCCGCCGGGGTCATCAGCGCGGCCCCGATTCCCTGGAAGGCGCGCGCGCCGATCAGGGTCGCCTCGGTGCTCGCGAGCCCGGCCATCAGCGAGGCCGCTGAGAAGAGGGCGACGCCGGTGATGAACACGCGCCGGCGACCGATCAGGTCGGCGATGCGCCCTCCGAGCAGCAGCAGGCCGCCGAAGGTCAGGGCGTAGGCGCTGACGATCCACTGGAGATTCTGCTGGGAGAAGTCGAGGTCGACCTGGATGGTGGGGAGAGCGACGTTCACGATCGCGACGTCGAGGATGACCATGAAGAACGCCGCGCAGAGGGCGGCGAGGCCGAGCCATTTGCGGCGCGCGGTCGGGCCGGCGTCGTGGGCGGACGTGACGGAGGTGCTCATGGGTGGCTCCCTTCTGCGGCCCTTGCGGGCGATCTGTGGGTATCGGGGTCGGCGCCGATCAGGCGCAGTGCCATGGGGGCGATGTCGGCCACGGCGGCCGGGTCGTCGGCCGTCTTGACCATCACCGACATGCCCTCGACGTAGGCGACGAGGGCGCGCGCGGCGCGATCGGTGTCGGTCGGGGGGATCTCGCCGGCCGCAACCGCGTCGTCGAGGGCGATCCGGAGCAGGCCGGCCCACTCCTCGAAGAGGCGCTCCAGGCGCTCGCGCAGAACCTCGTCCACGCAGGAGAGCTCGACGGCGAGGTTGCCGAAGGAGCATCCGGGCGTGACCCCCATCGCGCTCTTCAACTCGAACTGGGTCGCGAGGCCGCGCTCGATGAACTGGCGGAGGCGCTCGAGGGGCGCCAGGTCGCTGGTCATGAGTGCCCGCAACCGGCCGGCACCGAGCTCCTGCCAGCGGTCGTCGATGACCGCCAACGCGAGGTCCTGCTTGGAGGGGAAGAAGTGGTAGAAGCTCCCCTTCTGCACGCCGGCCGTCTCGCAGATCTCGCTGACCCCGACGTCGGTGTAGCTGCGCCGGTGCCAGAGGTCACCGGCCGCTCCGATCAGGCGCTCGCGCGCGTGGCTCGTTCGTCCCATCTGCGCTTCCTTACTAGACGACCGGTCAACTATATACGCGCAAGGGACGGTGGCGTCAACCCCTCGCGCCTGGCCGACGGGATCGCCGCCCGAGGTGGGACTCTCCGGCCACCCCCACGGAGAGTCCCACCGGTCCCTACTTGGTGACCGCGATCTGCCCGCGGATCTCGCCGTTCGGGTTCTTGGTGGTGTGGACGTTCACGTAGGCGCCGCCCGACCTGATCGCCTTGAGCTGCGCCGCCGTCAGGGTCGCCGTGCCGGACTTGGGCGACTTGCACACGTTGTTGCACAGCACGACGGCCACCGGGCCCGTCTTGCCGGGCTTGCCCAGGTGGATGTGAGCCCCAGCGGTCGGGCCCGTGAGGCCCTTGAACGTGAGCTTCCAGCGCAGCACGCGCTTCGCGCTGATGGTGCCGGTGAAGGTGCCGGTGCCCGTGGGCGAGCCGACCGGCTTGGGGACCTCCTTCTTCGCGGTCAGCGTCGCCGCGATCCTGGTGTCCCCCTGGGCCGCGACGCCGACGGTCGCCGCTCCGCTCACGGCGCCGAGCACCACGACGCTCATCGCTCCGGAGATCCAACGCCTCATGCTGGTGGTCATCCGCTGCCCCGTTTCGCTGGAGATCGCAAAGCCGCCCGAGATGGGTGGATGACTAGAAATGACGCACGACGGGCGGGGATCCTTCCACCGTCACCCCATATCGCACCGGCGCGCGGGGGCCCGGGCGCGCCAGACGAAGCCGGCGGCACCTGGATGGCGGTGTTGTCCGTGGCCTCGATCATGCGTCAGAGGGTCGCGGCCGCGCTGCGCGTCCCGTCGGCACCGAGGCCTTCGTGCGCGACCAGCGCGGCGAGCTCGGTCCGCGAGCGCACCCCGACCTTGCGGTAGATCCGTCCCAGGTGGGCCTCGATCGTCTTGGCGGACAGGAAGAGGCGGGCGCCGGCCTCGCGATTGGTCGCGCCGGAGGCGACCATCAGCGCCACCTGAAGCTCCTGGGGGGTGAGGGCATCCGATCTCGGGCCCGAGCGTGGGGCGGCCGTCTCGCCCGTGACGCCCAGCTCGCCCCGCGCGGTGCCGGCCCAGTCGACCGCGCCGAGGCCCTCGAACGCGTCGAGCGCGGCGCGAAGGTGCACACGGGCATCCGCGCGCCGCCGCGCCCGGCGCAGCCGCTCGCCCAGGCAGAGGAGGGTGCGCGCCTCCTCGAACGGCGCGTCGACGGCGCGGTGCAGCCGGAGGGCCTCCTCGAACGGCCCCTCGAACGCGTCGTCGTCCGCCAGCAGCCCGCGGCAACGCGCCGCGATGGCGCGCGCGCCGATCCGGTCGGCGCGCCGCGCGAGGTCCTCGAAGGAGGACAGCGCATCCTCGGCCTCGGCTCGGCGTCCCGTGCGCACCAGGCACTCCACCAGGTCGCCGCCGGTGAGCACGACGCTCGGCTCCCGGACGCCGCCGCGGGCGAACGCCGTCGCCACCACCTGGAAGTGCGGGGTGGCCTCATCCGGCCGCCCTCGCCCGAGCGCGAGCAGGCCGAGGGCCGGGCTCCCCCACGCCGAGATCGGGGAGCCCTCGCCCCCCAGGCGCCGTCCGATCTCGGCGGCCTCGGCCGCCGAGAGGCGGCAACCGACCTCACGTCCGAGGCACGCCTCGATGCGCGCCTGGCAGGCCAGGGCGAGCCCGCGCGCGTGGACCTGCTCGAACGCCGCCGCGAGGGAGGCCGACTCGGTGGCGTCGGCGAGCGCCACGGACCACTGGCTGCGGCGATAGCCGAGCTCGGCCCGCATCGCGAGGGCCATCGGGAGCGTACCCGGTGCCTGGCCGCGCCCCTGCTCCACGGCGTGATCGAGCAGCCGCGCGGCGTGCTCGTACCGCTCGGTCCAGATGTGGAGCCACGCGACCTGCTGAAGGAGCGCGGCGGTCTGGGCTCCGGGTGGGTCGACCCGCAGCAGGCGCTCCCCGACCTCATGCAGGCCGTCGACCGCCTCCGGCGCGCGGCCGCCGGCCACTCGGGCGAACAGCACGGCCACCTCGACCGCGTCGTCCGGACGGCCGTGCGCGCGCGCCTGGGCGAGGGCCCGGTCGGCCATGTCCACGCCCTGGCTCATGGACGCGGAGCGGATGAGCGCGGTGGCGGCCTCGGCCAACATCCGCGCCGCGCGGGCCGGGTCGAGCGCGGCGGTGCGCTCGGCCTCCGCCAGAATCGAGCGGGCCGTCGCCACCGGCGCGCTCCAGGCGTCGATCTGGAACAGGAGGGCCAGGGCGTCGGCGCGCACGAGCGGGTCCGACGTCCGCTCCCGCGCCTGCGCGATGGCCTCGCGGGCGCGATCGGTCATCCCGGCGAGGCGGGCGGCGCCGGCGCCCCGCAGGAGGCGCCGGGCCGACTCGTCGGCGCTCTCGCTGAGGGAGGCGGCCCGGTCGAACGCGCGGAGGGCCGAGCTCGGCGCTCCGCGCGCCAGGGCATCCTCTCCCCAGCTCTCGAGGGCGGCGGCCGCGTCCGCGTCGGCGCCGACGGCGGCGGCCGACAGGTGCCACGCCCGCTCGGCGGATCCGACGGGCGAGACCTCGGCGAGCGCGCGGTGGGCCCGCCGCTGCTCCGCGCCGGCGGCCGTGGCGTAGACCGCCGAGCGCGTCAGCGGGTGCTCGA
Source organism: Miltoncostaeaceae bacterium (assembly GCA_963760715.1). Lineage (GTDB taxonomy): Bacteria > Actinomycetota > Thermoleophilia > Miltoncostaeales > Miltoncostaeaceae > CAVXDY01. Next base: position 14,096 of record CAVXDY010000001.1, read on the forward strand.
ACGCGATCGTCCCGCCGCGCAGGCGCAGGAGGCCCGCCGCCTCGGCCCCGTCGAGCGCCTCCAGGGAGAGGCCCAGCGTGGCGAGGGCCGAGCCGACGAGCGCGCACGGCGCCTCGGTTCCCGCCGCCGCCGCGGTGAGCACCGCCGCCTGCTCCGCCGGGCCCAGCGCGGCGAGACGGCGCTCCACCCCCGCGCGGATCCGGTCGGCCACCGGCAGGGGGAGGATCACGCCCGCCAGAGCGTCACCGGCGCCGCCGAGGCTGCGGGTCGCCTCGATGATCGCGAGCGGATTCCCGCCCGTGCCGATGAAGAGGGCCTCCACGTCCTCGTCGTTCAACCCGCGGCCGGCGACGCGCCGGGCGAGGTGCCCGGACTCGCGCCGCCCGAGCGGCGTCACCTCGATGCGGTCGATGCCCTCCAGGTCCCCGGGGGCCAGGTCCTCCGGCCGCGCGGCGAGCAGCATCGCGATCCCCTCGCGCCATAATCGCCGTGCGGCGAACAGGATCGCCTGAGCCGACGGCGGGTCGAGCCAGTGGAGGTCGTCGACGGCCACGAGAAGGGGGGCGTCGGCGGCGGCCAGGCTGAGGATGCCGAGGGTCGCGGCCGACACGCTGAACCGATCGGTGGCCCCCGCGGGCGCCAGCGCGAGGGCGCCCTCCAGCGCCTGCGCCTGCGGCCCGGGCAGCCGGGGGATGAGGTCGGTCAGGGGCCGCACCAGCTCGAGCAGTCCGCCGAAGGCGAGCTCCGCCTCGCTCTCGATCCCCCGCGCCCGAAGGACCCGCACGCCGCCCTCGTCGCGCGCGGCGAGGGCCTCGGCCTCCCGCAGGAGGGTCGTCTTGCCCGTGCCCGCCGACCCGATCAGGGCGAGCGCGCCGCTCTCGCCGGCGCACGCCTGGGCGAGGAGCCCGCCGATGGCCGCGACCTCGGCCTCCCTGCCGAGGGGCGCCGCCCCGGCGCGCCCGCTCGTCACGGCCGCCCGGCGCGCACGGGGGGCGCGAGGCCGAACAGCCGGCGCGCCTGGGCGTGGCGCGCGCCGTCGCCCGCGGCGTCCGGGGCCATCACGGCGAGGCGCGGATCGGCCAGCACGGTTCGGAAGGGCGCGTCGTCGTCCTCGACGGCGGCAACGATCGCGTCGGCGACCTCGTGCGCCTCGAGGCCACACTCATCGCGGATCCCGCGGAACGTCCCGAGGACCCCGACCCTGGCCGCGGCGTAGGGCGACTCGGGCTCGCCGGCCATCCCGCTCACGATCGTGGAGCGAGCGAGCTCGGTCCGCACCACGCCCGCCTCGATCAGCACCGCCCGTACGCCGGCCGGGCCGAGCTCGAGCGCCAGCGCCTCGTGGACCGCCGCGAGCGCCAGCTTCGACCCGCTGTACATGCCGAAGAGCGGCACCGGGATCCGGCCGGAGAGGGTGGAGACGCCGACGACGACCCCGGAGCCGGCCCGGCGCATCGCCGGGAGCGCCGCCTGGATGACCGCGACGGCGCCGAAGAGGTTGGTCTCGAACTCGCGCCGGGCGATGTCGAGATCCACGTCCTCCACCGCCCCGAAGAGGGCCCAGCCCGCGTTGTTCACCACGCAGGCGAGCGGGCCATCGGCGACCTGATGCGCCGTGTCGACCGCATCGCGGACGCTGGAGGGATCCGTCACGTCGAGACGCACGACGTGGCGCCCGGGGGCGTCCGTGGCGTCCGCCGGGTCGCGCATCCCGGCCACCACCCGCCAGCCTGCGGCCACGAAAGCGTCGGCCGTCGCCTGGCCGATGCCGCGCGAGGCGCCCGTGACGAGCACGGTCCGAGGTGGAGTCTCCATCAGTGCCCCGGCGTCGCGGGTGCGAGATCACCGGAATCTACTTCACCCTCCCGGCTCTCCGGGTCGCAGCCCGGAGAGCCGGATCCATGGTCACCTGATGCGCGTCTCGTGCCCGGCCCACTCGTGCTCGCGGAGCAGGTACTTCTGCACCTTGCCGGTCGAGGTCTTGGGCAGCTCCCCGACGCGCACCGCCGCCGGGCACTTGTAGTGCGCCATGCGCTCCCGGCAGAACTCGATGATCGCCGCCGCATCGACGTCCATGCCGGGCCGCGGTGCCACGTACGCCACCGGGCGCTCGCCCCAGTACTCGTCCGGCCTCGAGACCACGGCGCACTCGAGCACCGTCGGATGGCGCATGACCATCTGCTCCACCTCGATGGTGGAGATGTTCTCCCCGCCGGAGATGATGATGTCCTTCATCCGGTCGCGGAGCTCGATGGCGCCGTTCGGGTGCCAGACGGCCACGTCGCCGGAGTGGAACCAGCCCCCGCGGAAGGCGTGGGCGGTGGCCTCCGGGTCGCGGAAGTACCCGGCCATCACGATGTTGCCCCGCATCACCACCTCGCCCGGCGTCTCGCCGTCCCGCGGCACGTCGTTCATCTCCTCGTCCACCACCCGGACGAGGTCGGCGGTGACGTGCGCCTGGCCCTGGCGCGCCAGGAGACGTGCCCGTTCCTCGTCCGGGAGGTCCCCGAGCCGGGCGTCGAGGCAGCGCGTGATGGGGGCGTACGTCTCGGTCAGGCCGTAGATGTGGAGCGGGGTGATGTTCAGCTCGCGCATGCGGCCGAGCAGCGTCGGGGAGGGCGGCGAGCCGCCCGTGCAGACCGTCAGCCCGGAGGGCAGCCGGTGCGCGCCAGGGTCGTTGACCAGAGCGATCTGAACCGTGGGCGCGCTGTTGAAGTGGGTCACCCCTTCGTCGTCGATCAGCCGCCACATCTGGGCGGGATCCACCCGACGCAGGCAGATGATCGTCGCTCCGACGGCCACCGCCCCCCACGCGAAGCACCAGCCGTTGCAGTGAAAGAGGGGGGCGACGAGCAGCAGCCGGGACCTGGGCGTCAGGCCGCCCTCGATCACGTTGGCGAGGGCGTTCAGGTATGCCCCCCGGTGCGTGTAGATCACGCCCTTCGGGTCGCCGGTCGTGCCCGACGTGTAGTTGATCGCGATGGCGTCCTCCTCGTCGCGCGGCCCGTCCAGGGGCTGCTCCGGAGAGCCGGACGCCACGAGGCGCTCGTAGGGGTCGTCGGGCCTCCCGGTGTCGGTGATGAGGATCACCTCGGCCGAGGAGGAGGCGAAGGACGAGAGCAGCCCCTCGAACTCGGCGTCGACCAGGATCACCCTCGGCTCGGCGTGCTCCAGCAGGCGGGCCACCTCGCCCGGGCTCTGGCGGATGTTGATGCACACCAGCAGGGCGCCCGCCGCGGGGACTGCGAAGTGGGCCTCGACCATCGCCGGCGTGTTCGGGGCGAGCACGGCCACCCGGTCGCCGTGGTCGACGCCGAGCCCGCGCAGCGCGGACGTCAGGCGGGTGACGCGCTCGTTGAGCTCGCGGTAGCTCCAGCGACGGGCGCCGTGCACCAGCGCCGTCGCGTCCGCGTGCACCTCGGCCGTCCGGCGGAGGAAGCTCACGGGCGAGAGCTCGGTGCGCCACACGCGCTCGCCGGCCCGGTCGCCGTTCTGCGTCTGCGGTGCGATCTGCGTGGACGTCATGGCTTCTCCCCTGCGCTCGGCGGAACTGTCGCGACGACGCTAGGAGTCCACCCCCCTGGCTCGAATCGGGGATACCCCTACGGGTGAGCGCCCGGGGCCCCCGGGGGTATGTCCCCCGTGCGGTGACCCAGCGCAATCGGCGCACCTACCGCCCGCGGCGCCCCTTGGGCGCGTGCGCCGCCGCGAGATCGAGCCCGATCGCGAGGATCAGCGTCCACGTCCACACGTTCACGGGATCGGTCAGCAGCGGCTCGTGGCCGCCGGTGTAGTTCGCGATGAGCCAGACGAGCAACCAGACCAGTGTCACGGCGCCTCCCGGGCGTTCGGGGCGCGGGATCGCGCCCGTCGAACGAGTGTCCACGGCCACGTCGCGCCGGGAATCCGTAGTTCCCCCGTTCCCCGCACGGAACTTGGGCGGCGGCGAAGCCGTTGGCGCCGGCCGCGCTCGCGCCCGCGAAGGACAGGAGGGCGAGCGCGAGCACGCCCACCTGCTCCGAGGCCGGCGTGGTGCCGCCCCAGCGCCGGGCGGCGACCAGCAGCCGGCCGCCCACCAGTCCCGCCGCCGCGCCGACGCCGACGTCCACGGCGATGTCGCTCAGGGCCTCCTGCACCCAGTGGTGGGACCCGGCATCCTCCTCGCTCGCCACCAGGGCGAGGAAGAAGGTGACGATCGGCGTGGCGATCCCGTCGTTCAGGCCGCTCTCCAGGTTCAGGGCCAGCCGCACGCGAGCCGGCACCGCCCGGTTGGTGAACACGGCCATGCCGAGCGCGGCGTCCGCGGGCGCCAGGATGCTCGCGAGCAGCGCGTTTGAGAGGCGGTCGGCGTGCCGAGGGCGGTCCGAGTCAGCCGCGCAGAGCCCTCTTCAGCCCCTCGGTGATCACCTCGAGCACCTCGACGCGGGCGTGCTGCTTGTCCTCGGCGCTGACCAGGTGCCACGGCGCGGCGTCCGTCGAGGTGCGCAACACCATCTGGTCAACGGCGCGCTCGTAGTCGTCCCAGCGGCCGCGGTTGCGGTAGTCCTCGTCGGTGATCTTGTACTTCTTGTAGGGGGTCTGCTCCCGCGCCTCGAAGCGGGCGGCCTGTTCCTCGCGGGAGATGTGCAGCCAGAACTTCTGGAGCAGGCAGCCGGCCTCGGCGAGCTGCTCCTCGAAGTCGTTGATCTCGTCGTAGGCGCGCTGCCACTCGGCGTCGCTCGCCAGGCCCTCGACCCGCTCCACCAGCACCCGGCCGTACCAGGAGCGGTCGAAGACGACGATCTCGCCGGCGCGGGGCAGGTCGCGCCAGAAGCGCCACAGGTAGTGGTAGAGGCGCTCGTGGTCGGTGGGCGCGCCGACCGGGATCAAACGGTAGTCGCCGGCCTCGAGTGCCTGGGTGCAGCGCCGGATGACGCCGCCCTTGCCGGCCGCGTCCCACCCTTCGAACGCGAGGACGGTCGGCAGCCCGGCCTCGCGGGCCTGGAGGGCCAGGCCGTGGAGGCGCGCCTGCAGCTTCTCGAGGCGCCTGCGGTAATCGACGCGCGACATGCGTGCCGACAGGTCAACCCGCGAGAGCACCGTCGCCTGGTCGGCGCGCGGAGCGAACAGCTCGGCCGGGGCGCTGGGGCCGCCGGACGGCGCCTGGGCGAGGCGGGCGGTCAGCGCGTCGAGGATCGTCCGGGCGACGGTCACGTCACGGTGTCGCTCGTCGGTCGCCTCGACGACCGTCCACGGAGCCCCGGGGGCCGAGGTGCGGCGCAGGAAGCGCTCGATGAGCGGGCGCGCCTCGGACATCGAATCGAGCATCTCCCAGTCGCGGGCGTCGACGCGCCAGCCGCGCGCGTCGCGCTCGCCGGCCTTCATGCGGTCGCGCTGCGCGCCCGCCGGGGTGTGCAGGAAGAGCTTGATCACCAGCGCGCCGTCGGCCAGCAGCTCGGCCTGGAAGGCCTCGAGGTGGCGCGTCCACGCGTCGAGGGCCGCGTCGTCGATGTCGCCGGCGAGGCGGCCGGCGATCTGGCGCAGCAGCCCGCCGGCCAGGATGGCGAAGCGCCCGCGAGGCGGCATCGCCTGCCAGAGGCGCCACAGGGGCGGCCGCTCGGCCTCCTCGGGGCGCCGATCGCCGAAGACGCTCGTGCTGATGTAGCGGCCGTCCATCCACTCGTGCAGCCGGTTGACGGCGTCGCTCGCCGCCAGCCGGTCGTCGCCGGCGACGAAGACGAGGACCGAGAAGTCCCTGCTCCTGAGGTCGAACTGGGCGTTCAGAAGCCCGACGCGCAGATCCGGCACGAGCTCCTTGAACTCCTGCTTTCCCAGCCGGTTGCCCACCTCGGCCACTGCGAGCACGCCCGCCTCCTCCCTATGTCGGGGGCGAGCCCGAACTCGACTCCGCGCCGGGCTGCACCGTCGGAATGCCCCGCGTGAAGAGCAGTGCGACGAGGGTGAGCAGCGCCAGGATCGACACGGCGGCGCGCAGGCCGTCGATCCGACTCTGCGCATTGGTCGCGACGACGGCGTCGGCCGTGGCCGGGGGCACGTTCGCCTCCGACAGCGCGGCCTTCAGATCGGCATCGGAGAGGAACGGGACACCGCCCGCGAGCTCGGTCTGTGCCTTCGAGGCGACGCTGGCGGGAACGTCCGGGTTGCCCTGGATGCCGGCGAAGAACGAGGCGGTCAGCGCGGAGATGAGCACGGCGCCGGCCAGGGCGGTGCCGATCGAGGCGCCGAGCTGGGTGCCGGTGTTCTGCAGCCCACCGACCTCGCCGCTCTGCTCGTCCGGGACCGCCGACACGGTGACGGCGCCGAGCTGCGAGGCCATCGCGCCGAGCCCGGAACCGGCGAGCAGCAGCGGCCAGGTCACGATCTCCGGGCCCGCCCCCGCGTCGAGCAGGGCGACGAGGAGAACCAGCCCGGCGAACAGCGCCATGAAGCCGAGGTTGACGACCCGCCGGGGGTTGGCGTTCGGCCACAGCTTCGGCACGCCCACGGCGAAGGCCAGCAGCGTGAGCGAGAGCGGCAGCAGCCGGACGCCCGTCTCGACCGCCGACAACCCGAGCGCGACCGACAGGAACAGCGGGACCACGAAGAAGATGCCGGCCTGGACCAGGAACATGAACAGGAACGAGGTGACCCCGCTGCGCAGCTGCAGGTTGCGCAGCAGCGCCGGGTCGATGAGCGCGCCCTCGCCGCGCTCGAGGCGCCGGCTCTCCCACCACAGGAACAGCCCCAGGATCACGCCGCCGCCGAGCACGAGCCAGATGACCGGTGAGAGCCCGAGCCACTGGGGCGCCCCGGGCTTGGGCTCGACGAAGCCCCAGGTCCCCGAGCGCAGGACGCCGAGCACGATCAGGCCCAACCCGGCCGCGGACAGCGCCGTGCCGACCAGGTCGAGCCGCACGCCCTCCTCCGCCGGCCTGTCGTTCACCCGGCGGGCCAGCAGCAGGACCACGAGGATGATCAGAACCTCGCCGGCGAACACCCACCGCCACGAGGCGTAGGTGGTGAACACGCCGCCGATCACCGGGCCGAGCGCCGCCGCGATCGCGGCGGAGGCGGCGATGAGCCCGTACGCGCGCGGGCGCGCGGGCTTGCCGAAGTTCGACGCGACGAGCGCGACGATCGCCGGCATGATCAGCACCGCTCCCAGGCCCTCGAGGAACGACCAGCCGATGATCAGCACCGTCAGGTTCGGGGCCAGGGCCGTCGTGAACGACCCGCAGGCGTAGATGACGCACCCGATCGAGAACGCGCGCTTGCGGCCGAGGATCTCGCCGACCTTGCCGCCGGTGATCATCAGGGACGCCATCACCAGGGTGTAGAGCGTGATCGCCGTCTGGATCCCGATCACGTCGGTCCCGACGTCCTTGGCGACCGTGGCGATCGCCGTGTTCATGACGGTCGTGTCGAGGGCCATGACGAACTGCCCCGCCGCGAGCGTCAGCAGGACGATGCCCGTTGCGCCGACCTGTCGGTCAGCCGCCTCGGTCATCGCGCCCGTCCCCCCCGAGCTTCCCCTGCGCCGGCGAACAGCGCGGCCGGTCGAGCACGCCGCCTCCTGGGTCGTGGTCGCCGGGCAGCGTACCCGGCCCAGAGGCGGCGGTGCGGGTCGCACGACGGACTCCCGGTACCGGCGGCCGTGCCTCGACCGGCGGGGTGTCTCGTCCCCGCCTGACGAGCCGGCATCACCACGGCCGGCTCGGATCGGCGTGGCCTGATCGCGCGGCGGCGAGGGCTAGTGCAGGTGCCAGTCGGGGTCGACCAGCTCCTCCGCCAGCTCCGTGAGCAGGGGATGGCGCCTGGCGAGCCTCCGCTCGAGGCGCCGGGCGCCCCAGCGCACGATCTCCAGGAATGCCATGGCCCCCACGAACGCGATCACGATCAGCGCGAGGCTCCTGAGGCCCTCGTCGAGCTCCTCCTCATCGACCGGCGGGGTCACGTCGTCGTCCTGGGCCGCACGGTGGTGTCGATGTCGATGTCTTCGGCCATGTGGATCACTCCTGCGAAGGGAATGCCGCGCGTATCGGGGATCACTCTCGCCACCTGGCACCCGATGCCGCATCCGAGGACCGGCCCGCTCTCGGGTGGGTTCTCCGCGCGCGTCTTCGGACAACCCGAAGCACGGGGGACCGGCGCTCCCCAGTCGGCCCGAGCGCCCCGGCGGGTTCCCGCGAGAAGCCCGCGAGGGACGTGCGCGCTCAAGATGAGCGGGCTTCGGTCGCGCGATGCGCGACGGCCGTCTCGCATGCCACGGGCGGGCCGGACGATCGTTTGACCCGGGCCCGCGGTGGGGCGCACCCTGCCCACATGAACCCGGCCCTGATCGGCGTCGCGCTCGTCATCCTCCTGGTCGCGAGCCAGGTGGCGGACGGTGAGGAGGAGGAGCGCCGGAGTGCGGCAGGCGACGGCGAGCCGGACCCGTGGTCCTGGCGGAGCAGGGTCGGCGCGATGACGGGGACCATCCTCGTGATGCCCCTCGGCGTGACCTTCGCTCTCCGTGAAGAATTCGCTCGGTAAGCGGAGCAGCTGAGGATGCGCTGTGCGCTTTGGCTGCAAGAGGTGGTGCGTGGGAAATGGGTGCAGGAAAGAAAGAACGCTGTGCTGGTGTAGGTAGTATGGCGGAGATCCTGCTTACCTGGGCGCCCCCGCCTGGTGGTGGGCCTGGCTGGCGGGGCGCGGGGGTGTACATCGCGGTTCCTTATTATGCAAACCTGCGAATGAGAGGGGGAGGTGGCGTCAGAGAAAAGCGATCAGATGATGATGTGGAACAAGTAACTCATTCGTGGTGGCAGAACGCCGAAAGGTTTGAGGTCCCGCACCCGACGGCCCGGAACCGACGTGCCGAGGGGGTGCGGCGAGGTAGGGTTTAATAACATCAAATTATTTTCTAGTCCGCGGAGCCGGAGGGACCCGCCTCCAACGCCGCTCGGCGGGAGAGCGCCCGCTCGAGGTAGACGGGCGTGTCCACAGCCGTGAAGATCTCGATCGCCTCGTCGACGTGCCGCGCCGCCACCGCCCGGTCCCCGCGCCGGCCGCCGAGCTCGGCCAGCAGGAGATGGGTGAGACCCAGCTCGAACCGGGCGCCCATGGCGCCGAAGCGGGCGAGGGCGTCGGCGAAGCACTCCCCCGCCTGTGCGAGGTCGCCCGTGGACAGCGCGATCCGCCCGAGCGCCCGGCGAGCGGCGGCCTGTACGAGCCGGGTCCCCATCTGCTCGCCCGCGTCGAGCGCCCGGCGAAGGTCGCGGCGCGCCTCCTCGATGCGCCCCGCCGAGAGATGGGCCTCACAGATCCACACCCGCAGCATCCCGGTGTTCCGGGTGTAGGAGAAGGCGGTCTGCTCCTCGATGGCGCGTCCGATGAACTCGATGGCGCGGTCGATGTCGCCCTTCTCGCGATGGGCGAAGCCGAGGATGCACAGCGAGAGCGACCTGCTGAGCGGGTCGGGCGAGCGCTCGAGGCTTCGCGTGCAGTCGCGGATGCCGGCCTCCCACTCCCCGCGGGTGGTCCGGAACCAGCCGCTCAGGAAGTCGGCGTAGCCCTCGAGACGGCGGTCGCCGAGCGTCCCGCCGATCTCCCGTGCCCGCGTGAGCTGGCCGAGCGCGAGCGCGAAGTCACCGCGCTGGAATTGGTTGATGCCCCACCAGCAGTGGGACTGCGCGAGCCACCACGGAGCGCCCGGTGGCCCGCTCCAGCCGCGCCCGCGCCACCGCTCGCCGGCGCGCTCGAGCCACGCGACCGCCTGCCGGCCGTGCTCGGCCCCGGCCGCGAGCTCCCCCGACCAGAACCCCTCGCGGCTGAGCACGTAGTGCGCCCTGCCGATCGTCCCGGAGTCGCCCGCGCGCTCGGCCGCCGCGAGCGCCAGGCCCGCATTCCGCACCGCCTCCAGGTGCCCGTCCCCGAGGTGGCTGTACGTGTGGGCGAGCCAGAAATGGTAGGACCCCGTGAGACCGGGTTCGGCCGGCCCCTCCGCGTCGGCCGCATGCGCGGTGAGAAGCTCGAGGCTCTCCGGGAAGCGGCCCATGAAATAGAGGGAGCGCGCGAGCGCCAGGACGATCTCGGGGCGGCGGCGCGTCCGCGTCTCCGGGGGGAGCCGCTCGACCTGCGAGAGCGCCGTCCTCAGGGCCTCTGCGGCCTCGACGTGGGCGTAGGCGCCCGCCGCCTGCTCCGCGAACCGGCTCAGGGCCTCGACCGCCTGCTCGGGCTCATCGGCCCGAGACCAATGATGGGCGAGCCGGTCGGACACCTGCTCCAGGCGCCCCTGGTAGAGCGTCTCGAGGGCGCGGGCCGCGGCCCCGTGAACCGCCCTGCGCCGGACGGAGAGCAGGCTCTCGTAGGCGACCTCCTGGATGAGCGTGTGCTTGAAGGCGTAGCGGGGCTCGTCCCGCGCCGCGGCCTCCTGCAGGAATTCCCGGCGCTTGAGCTCCAGGAGATGCTCGTCGAGATCGGCGCCGTCCCAGACGAGCCTGAGCAGCGAGAGCGAGAACTCGCGTCCCAGCACGGCGCCGACCTGCAGCACGCGCCTCGGCTCGTCGTCCAGCCGGTCGATGCGGGCCATGAGCAGGCCCTCGACCGTCTCCGGCACGACCGGTTCCCCCGTCCCCTCGCTCCCGTCGACCGCTCGGGCGAGCTCCTCGAGGAAGAAGGGGTTGCCGTCGCCCCGCACGACCACGAGCTCCGCCTGATCCGGGATCGCGGACGGAAGCAGGGCCCGCACGAGCTCCCGGCTGTCGCCGGGGGCGAGCCGGGGCAACGAGAGCTGGGTCGAGTAGGAGCGTCCCGCCCAGGGTGGCTGGTAGCCGGGCCGATACGTTCCGAGCAACAGGATCGGCTCGGCGTCGAGGTTGTCGGCCAGGCTCGTCAGGAACTCCTCGGACGTCCGGTCCACCCAGTGCAGGTCCTCGATGACGAACACGAGGGGGCGCCGCCGCGCGCCGGCCACGCTCATCTGGAGGAGCGTCTCGAAGGTGCGGGTCTTGACGGCCTGGGCCGAGACCTGGGCCAGCGCCTCGGTTCCCGACGCCACGCCGAGAAGCTGGAGCAGCAGCGGGGCACCCGCCTGCGGATCCAGGCCCACCTCCTCGAGCCCGGCCCGCACCTTCATCTCGGTCACGGCGGGCTCGTCGTCGTCGGCGATGGCGCAGTTCGCGCACACGAGATCTCTCAGCGGAAGGTAGGGGATGGCGCCTCCGTAGGAGAGGCACCGCCCCTCGAGGAGCGTCGCCCGCGAGTCCCGCAGCGAGCGACGGAACTCCGCGACGAGCCGCGTCTTCCCGATGCCGGGCTCCCCCACGATTCCCACCGCCTGGCCCTCCCCCCCGGATGCCCGCTCGAACAGGTCCCCCAGCGAGGCGAGATGCCGGGACCGGCCGAGGAAGGGGGTGTGTGGCGGCGGATCCCCCACGTCCACCGGCGAGCGGCGGGGGGCGAAGCCGGTGACCCTGAAGGCCGTCACCGGGCTCGAGCGCCCCCGCACCTCCACGGGGCCGAGCGGCTCCAGGCCCACGTGGCCGGCCACCATCCGAGCCGTCCCCTCGCTCACGACGATGGTCCCCGGCTCCGCCCGTTGCTGGAGGCGGGCGGCCACGTTCATGGTGTCGCCGACGGCGGTGTGGTCCAGGGGGCGCCCATCCCCGACGCTGCCGACCAGCGCCCTTCCCGTGCTCAGCCCCATCCGAACCGTGAGCGCCGGCGCGTTCACCTCGTCAGGTCCATGGCGCAGCCGCTCCTGGATCGCCAGCGCGGTCAGCACGGCCCGCTGGGCATGGTCCTCATGGGCCGTCGGAACGCCCACCAGCGACATGAACCCGTCGCCGAGGTACTTGTTGACCGTCCCCCCGTACCGCTCGACCTCCGACCGGGCGACCTCGAAGAAGCGGCCGAGCAGACCGTGCATGCCCTCCGACCCGAGGCGCTCGGTGAGCCCCGTCGAGTCGACGATGTCGCAGAAGAGGACCGTCACCGGCCGGTGCTCGCCCTCGACTCCCGACCCCTCGACGGGCTCGGCGGGGTGCGCCGCCGCGGCGGGAGACGATGGCTCGCGCGCGGCTGCGAGCGGCGAGCCGCAGGTGCCGCAGAAGCGCCGGCGCGGGTCGACCCGGCCGCCGCAGGAGGGACAGGTCGCCGAGAGCGGAGCGCCGCAGTCCTCGCAGAACCGTCCGCCGTCCGGGTTCGCGCTTCCGCATTGTCGGCAACGCACGACGCCCCCGCCGTCCCTCACGGCCGCCCGACGCGGCACTGAGAGTGCATTACACCACCGTCGCCGAACCGGTGATTGTGACGCGCCGTATGGACTTGCCGCCGCGCGGTCCGGTCGCGTAAATCATCGCATGGCCCACGCGCCGACCCCTCACCGTCGAACCGGCGCCGGCCTCGTGAGAGCCTCCGCCCTCGCCGCGCTGACGGTGGCGGCCCTCGGGATGGGCGCCGCCGCGGCTGCCGCGGTGCCCACCGGCTGGAGCCCGAGCACGGCCGTGAGCGCACGCGGCGTGGTCGCCGTGCAGCCCGCCTCGGCGGCCAACGCGCGCGGCGACGCGGTGCTGGCGTGGCGCGCCCGCACCGCTGCGGGCGAGGCGGCGCAGGTGGCGGTCCACCGGGCCGGGGCGACGGCATGGGCGGCTCCCCTGACGCTCGGCGCGCCGGCGGCCTCGGTGCAGGGCGTCGGGGTGGCGATCACGGACGGCGGCCGGATCCTGGTGGGCTGGCGCGCGCGCATGGCCGGCGCGAGCCGGGCGTTCGCGGGAACCCTGCGGACCGCGGGAACCCGCCGCCGCGTGACCCCCCTGGGCCCGGCGCTCGACGCCTCGGGCCCCGTGGCGGTCGCCTTCGGCGGCGGCGGGCTCGCCGCGGCCGCCTGGATCGCACCCGGGCCGCGGTCGGTCAACAACCCCGCCCGCCGGCTGGGACGGGCCATGGTGGGGACCACCGACCGCGCCGGCGCCCGGTGGCTGGTGCGCCGCCTCGATCCGTCCGTGCGACCGCCGGAGGGTGCCGGCGCCAGCGACGGCGGCCCGGGTCTCGCCCCCACCCCGGCCGGCGGCGTCCTGGCCTGGTGGGACGAGGACGACGACATCCGCGACTTCGTCATCCACGCCGCGGCCATCTCGCCGGCCGGCGTGCCGGGACCCGACGAGGACACCGGCCAGTTCGGCCGGGGCCCGACCCGCACCCAGCTCGCGCCCGGCGCCGACGGCACGGCCGTGGGCCTCTGGGCCGACAACGAGGACTTCGACGAGGGCCCGCTCCTGGGCGCGCTCTCCCGCGCCGCCTCCGGAACGTGGTCGCCGGGCGTCCTCCCCCAGACCTTCGTGGCCGGGGCGCCGCGTCTCGCGCGGCGCGGAGACGGCCTGCTGGGCGCGTGGGCCGACTCCCGCGGCGGCGTCTCGGCGATCACCGGGCCCGGGGTGACCGGGCCGTTCGGCCCGATCACCGAGCTGGGCGGCGCCGCGCGGGAGACCCGGCTCGCCGGCGTCGGCCTGACCGCGGCGGGCACCGGCCTCGTCGTTTGGTCGTCCGCGACCGCCGCGACCGGGACGGGGCGCACCATCCGGAGCGTGCTGCATCCGTCCGCGGCGAGCACCTTCCCCGCGCCGTTGGTGGACTCCCTGCGGGTGGCGAGCCTGGTCGGCGACCCCACGCTCGCGCTCGGCGCCGACGGGCGAGGCGTCGTGGCCTTCAGCCGCGGCCCGGTGGCCGCCGCCGCCGTCCGGGCCTCGCTGATCAGCCTGCCGTAGGGGCCTCCACGGACGGCGACGCCTCCGACCGCTCCTCCAGGTCGAGGTAGAGCAGGAACCGGGCGATCACGAGCCAGGGCACGGCCAGGGCGAAGATGATCGACCCGAAGACGTTCACCAGGCCGAGCGGCAGGCTCGTGAAGAAGATCATCGCGATCCCCACCAGCGGCCCCGTCGCGATCGCGATGGCCACCAGCAGGGTCCCGCAGCCGAGGGTGCGCCACCAGTGCCCGCGCACGATCGTCGCGCTCCAGCGCAGGGAGTCCCGGGCGCCGAGGTCGCGCAGGAGCATCCCGTCCTGGACGAACAGCCACCGCACGCCGAGCCAGAGCGCGAGGGGGATGCCGATCACGGTGAGCGCGAGCACCACGCAGAGCGCGCCGACCGCCAGGCTCGCCCCGATCGTGCTCCAGGCGCGGCGGCCCAGGTTGGCGATCGCCGCCCGCACGCCGACCGGCTCGCGCCGGGTCATCAGCACGAGGGCGGACGTGACCGCGGCGGAGCAGGTCGCGAAGCCGATCGCGGAGCCGGCCAGGCCCAGCAGGACGGCCAGGACGCCGCTCACGGGTCCGTAGCTGTGATCGCCCAGCCAGCCGTCCACGCCCAGCAGGCCCAGGACGAGCGCCTGAAGCGCGGCCGCGGCGAGGATGGCGGGGATGACGAGCAGCCCGAGGGTGCGGAACGTGCGGCGCTCCGATCTTCGCACCCGCACGGTGGCGCGGACGATCTGTCCCAGGGCGCGCTCCTGCCGGAGGGGCCGGGCGACCGCCGGCGACCAGCGGGTGCGCCGGAGCGGCACCCCGACCCCGACGAACAGGAGGCCCAGCACCACGAGCGCCGTCCCGCGCGACCGGGCCGCGAGGTTCACGAAGTCCGAGACGGCCTCCACGACGGAGCAGAAGACGGAGCTCACGTTGGGGCCGATCGTGGTGGAGCCGGGCACCTCCGGGCTCCCGGTCCGGAGCCCCGCCATCCACCGGAGCGGCTCCCTCCACTGCCGCTTCCGGGCCGGGCCGTCGGGCGGACCGTTGAAGCCGCCGCGGGGCTCGCCCCAGACCCCCTCGTAGGTGACCCACCCGGTGGGGCCGTCCGGGTCGGGGTCGGTCGCGAGCGTGACGACGTCGGGATGGACGCGGCGGAGGGGCTCGCGGGTGTCGTCGCAGCCCAGGCCGGATCCGTTCTCCCCGGTTCCGAGGTAGATGGCGGATCCGAAGTAGCTCGCGTGGGAGCCGGCCGCCGCGTAGACGACCGGGTGCGTTCCCTCCTTGTCGACCTTGGGGTCGTCCCAGTCCGCCACCTCCCCGCCCGAGTGCTGGGCGTAGGCGACGCGCGAGGGCCCCGACGCGAGGGCCTCCTCGGGGGAATCGCCGTCGAAGGCGACCTGGATCATCTCCCAGTCGCTCTCGTGCAGGTTGTTGAACTGGTTGAAGTACCAGTAGATCCAGTACTGGACGGCGAGTCCCGAGACGCCCGGCTCGCGGGCGACGTGGGCGTAGACCGTGGGGCGCAGCTTCGCCTGGGCGATCCGCGCGGCCAGATCGCGCGCGTAGGTGCAGCCGGGGCTGAGCGCGTTCCCCGGCAGGTCGAGCGCGAAGTCCCTGCCGAGGCGCGCGAGGTCGCGGCTGGTCGGGGCCGTGGTGAGCACCTCTTCGGGGTGGTCGTCGTCCTTCGGTCGCACGAGCTGGACGCCGGGATTGCCGAGCACGGCCTCGACGGGCACCGGCCCGTAGAGCTCGCCGTCCGTGTCGCACTCGCCGTCGGCCACCCGGATCGCGATGACCGGGGAGTAGCGGTCGATGAGCTCGGCCTCGGCAGGCCTGGCGCTCTCGGCGGCCCCCTGCGCCACCGCCGCCCGGCCCATGCCGAGCAGCAGGGCCGCGCCCACCAGGACTCCCGCCGCCCACCGGTGCCGTGCGCCACGCATCGGCGCCAAGGCTACGGGCCGGATCGGGCGGAACTCAGCAGCGGCCCCAGCGCGTCACGGATGGCCCCGGCGTAGGCCCGGTGGCCCAGGGCGTTCGGGTGGGCGGCGCCGAGCAGGCTCCCCTGGCGGCGGAAGGACGCCTCCACGGTGTTGAACCAGGGGCCGGGGGCGCACAGCCCGTGGTCGCGCGTGCGGCTCGCGACCCCGTGGATCACCCGCCATCCGGCGACGCCCTCCATGGTCCTCCGCAGGCCCACGAGCCCGACGTCGTGGAGGGCGATCGACTCGTCGCGGGTGATCCCGGACAGCGCACCCGGATAGGGATGCCCGCCGCGCGCCGTCGTGCCGCAGAAGCTCCCGTCGGACCAGCGCAGGAAGTCCGGGTACTCGGTGATGTAGGTCTGGCGCGGAGCGAGGCCGGCGATGGCCGACACGAGCGCGCGGTAGTCCGCGCCGAGCGTCCGCAGGCGCCCGGGGACCTCTCTCCGAACGAGCCGCCCGCACGACGAGCGCGCGCAGGCCGCGACGACGTCCGCGAAGCCCACGTCGTTGCCCCCCACCGACACCAGCAGCGCGTCGATCGGCCGCCCGCCCACCGCCTGCCGCACCTGCTCGAGCTGCGGCGGGGCGATCGCGGTGCCGTCGCGCGTCGTCTCGACGCCGAGGAGGCCCCTCTGCACCCCGGCCCCGTCGCAGGCGACCGAGAGGAACGTGACGGATGTGTGGGGGTCGTCCCGCTCCAGCATCACCGCCGCCTGCGAGGGACCGGACGCCTGCGAGCGGTAGCAGGCCCCGGGGAAGTAACCCGAGCCGAAGTCGAAGGGCGGGTTGCCCTGCCCGGACGCGTAGGAGTCGCCCACCGAGACCACCAGCAGGTCCCGCACCTGCACGGGCTCGTCGGTGACCTGGGAGAACGGCCCGGCGGCCGCCGGGACCGTCGTCGTGAGCCGCACCCGCAGCGAGGCGTCGCGGGGGAACGACTGCGTGAACCGGCACGCGTCGGGCCCCAAGGCCGCGAACGGCCCGCCGGCCGTCAACACCTCCCAGCGAAAGCTGGTTCCCGGCGGCAGCGCGGGGGCGCCGAGGCAGGTGAACCGCACCTGCAGATCCGCCGGGGCGACGTCGGGCGCGGAGGGGTTCGTCGTCGCGAACCGCACCCTCGGCCCCGCCGCCACCGACTGGGTCCGCTCCACCATGTTCCACGCGAAGCCGCCCCCGTAGGCCCGGGTGTTGACCCGGAAGGTGGCCCGGTCGCCGCCGTCGCCGGCGGAGGCCTGTGGGGCGAACAGGCCGGGCCCGTCCGCGACCGCGTCGACGGTGACCGTGGCCGAGGCCCCGGGCCCGAGCGGGGCGGTGCGGCACGCCAGCTCCCGCGGGCTCACGGGAGCGCACGATCCGCCGGTCGTCGAGCCGGACGGGAAGCTCATCCTGGGCGCCGCGGCGGGCGGGCTCTCGGAGATGCGGAGCGCGATCCGGCGGGTACCCCGGCCCACGCCCGTCCTCCGGGTCACCGTCGCCACGTAGGTCACGGGCATCCCGGCGAGCACGGCGCGCGGCCCCGCGAGGCGCACCGCCACCGTCGCGCCCGCCGGCCCCGGCCCCGCCCCGACGCAGGCGGCGTCGACGCAGCGGGCCGCCGCCGGTCCCGGCAGAAGGGCGAGGACGAGGATCGCGAGGGCTCCGGCGCACAGCGCGAGGAGCGCCGCGGAGGCCCGGCGGGGACGTCGATGCGAAGACGCTGCGGGAGACACGACCTGCCGTCCTTGCCGACGTGCCTATGGTCGCCAGAAGCGCGCGCGATTGTCCAGGCCCCGCGGGACCCGGGGTTGCTGCTCACCGCCCGGATGCGGCATAGGCTCGCCCGGCCATGCGCCACCTGCCCCGCAGCCGTCTTCCCCTCATCGCGATCTCGGCCTCCGCCGTCCTCGCGCTGGCCCTGGTCGGGGTGCTCCTGCTCGGGCGGGGGACCGACACGGCCCGCAGCACCCCGGCCGCCGAGGCCGTGACCGCCCAGCCGCGGGATGGATTCGCCGGCGGAGTCGTCTCACCGCGGCAGACCGCTCCATCGCTCGCCCTCACGGACGCGACCGGAGCGCACGTTGACCTGGCGTCCGACCGCGGCCGCGCCGTGTTCGTGACGTTCCTCTACACCAGGTGCCCGGACGTGTGTCCGCTCACCACGGACCACCTGCGGGTGGCGCTGGAGCGCATGCCGGCGTCCGTGCGCAATGACGTCCGGATCATCGCCGTGAGCGTCGACCCCGTCGGCGACCGTCCCGCCGCGGTGCGTCGCTTCCTGGCGCAGCACCAGATGACCGGACGCATGAGCTATCTGGTGGGGTCGGCCGACGAGCTGCGCCCGACCTGGAGGCGCTGGGGCGTGGCCGCCGCCGCCGACACCTCGTCGGACTTCGTGTCGCACTCGGCGCTCATCTACGGGGTCAACGCCGAGGGCCGGCTCACCACGGCCTACCCCTGGAGCGTCGCCCCGGCCGACATCGTCCACGACGCGCCCCTCCTGGTCCGCTCGGCCTAGCCCCGCGGCGGGGCGGACTCGCCACCGTACGGGCGAGGGGGATCGGGGCCCTCGGAGGGGAGTGGCGTGCCGCCCCCACCGAGGGAGATCGCGTGACCAGGTGCCGCCGTTCACCGATCGCCCTGACGGTCCTGACCGGGGCTCGTCAGCACGCCCGCCCAGCGCGCCTCGATCGGATCGCTGACGGGCACGGTGAGCGACGTCGGCCGGAACGACGCGAGGATCCGGCTGATCCGGGTCCCCCGACCTGCGGAGGGCGGCCCGGCGGCCGCCCTCCGCCCCTCGGTCAGGGCGTGTCCACGACCTCCCGGGGCCGGTCGGCCTCGGGCCCGCGAACGGCGCCGTCGTGCGGGGGCTCGATCGTGAGGTTGGGAAGGGTGCGGTCGAGCCAGCGGGGGATGTACCACGACTTCTCGCCCAGCAGCGTGAGCAGCGCCGGGATGAGCGTCATCCGCACGACCAGGGCGTCGGTCAGGATCGCCACCGCGAGCAGGAGACCGAACTCCTTGGGCACGCGGTCCGCGCTCAGGATGAACGCCGCGAAGACCGTGCCCATGATGATCGCGGCGGCCACGATCACGCGGCCGATCGCCGCGATCCCGTGCTCGACGGCCGCGCGGGTCGCCTCCCCCTGCACGTGCTTCTCCCGGATGCGGCTGATCAGGAAGACCACGTAGTCCATCGAGAGGCCGAACAGGATCGCAAACGCGATCGGTGGCACGAAGGTCTCGATCGGGCCGGTCTTGTCGAGGCCCGTGAGGCCCAGCAGGTGGCCCTCCTGCACCACCATGGTCAGCACGCCGAACCCGACCAGCGCCGACAGGATCGTCGTGATCGCGGCCGTGAGCGAGATCACGACCGAGCGGAAGGCCATGGTCAGCACGAGGAACGTGACGCCGACGATGTAGAGCAGGAAGTACGGCATCCGCTGGAAGATCCTGTCGGCGATGTCCTTGAACGCGGCGGTCTGGCCGCTGACGTAGGCCTGTGCGTCACCGCCCGCGAGGGCCCCCGGGACCACGTCGTTGCGGATGCGAGCCACCAGGTCGTCGGTCGCCTGGTCCTGGGGCGCGGAGTTCGGGGTCACGAAGACGATGGCGACGGATTTGTCCTTGTTGAACTGCGGCTTGTCGACCTTGGCCACGTCGTCCACCCCCCGAAGGGCGGCCACGATCCTCCGCGGCGCCCCGGGATCGCCGTTCACGTCGACCACGATCGGGACCGGACCGTTGAAGCCGGGTCCGAAGCCCTCCGCGAGCAGGTCGTATGCGCGCCGGCTCGTCTGCCCGCTCGCCTCGGTGCCCTGGTCGGCGGCGCCCAGGCGCACCAGCGTCGAGCTCGAGGCGAGCACGAGCACGGCGAGCAGGACCACGGGGAAGACGATCTTGGCGTGGGCGCAGACGAACCGCCCCCAGCGGGCGATGAGGGTCTTCTGCCGCCCCTCCTCGGAGTCGTCCACCGGCTTGAGGAAGGGCACCTTGAGCCGGTCGACCTTCGTGCCGAGCAGGGCGAGCACCGACAGGAGCAGCGAGTTGGCGATGAGCACGGTCGTCAGCACGCCCAGGGCGCTGCCGACGCCCAGGATGGTCACGAACGTGAGCCCGATGAAGGCCAGCCCGGTGACCGAGATGGCGACGGTCACGCCGGCGAAGATGACCGCGCGTCCCGCGGTCGCGCCGGCCTCCGCGGCCGCGTCGCGCGGCGAGAGGCCGGCGTGGAGCAGCTCCCGGAATCTGGTGACGATGAAGAGCGAGTAGTCGATGCCGACGCCGAGGCCGATCATCGACACCAGGATCGGCGTGACGGTGTTGACGGTGGTCAGGCCGGCGAAGATGAACAGAAGCAGGAAGGCCGTGGCCAGGGCGACGATCGCCAGGGCGATGGGGATGAGCATCGCGACGAGGGTCCGGAACACGATCAGCAGCACGATGATCGCCGCCAGCAGGCCCAGCAGCTCCGACGTGCCCTGCTGGAGGGGCGGGAATTCCGCGTCGCCGTTGTACTCGACGGTCACGCCCACCGGCGCGACGGCGTTCCGGAAGAAGTCCTCCACCTTCACGACCGCGTTGCGGTCCTTGTCCTCGATCGTCTGGTCGAACTGCGCCTCGGCGTAGGCGATGCGCCCGTCCTTCGAGACCGTGGCGGGATCGAACGGATCCTTGACGTCCTCGAGCGCCGCCTTGCCGTCCACCGGCGTGTCCGACGTGGGCGCGAACTCGGTGCGCGCCTTCGCCACGGCCGCCTCGATCGCCGCCTTGCGCTGCGGCGTGTCCAGGCGCTCCCCCACCGGGGCCGCGAAGACGACGTTGAGCACGCCCCCCTGCTCGGAGGTGAACTTGCTCTCGATCAGGTCCGTCGCCTTCTGGGTGTCGGACCCGGGGATGTCGAACTCGTCCTTCAGCGAGCCGCCGATGGTGGCGACGAGGCCCACCAGCACCACGATGATGGCGACCCATCCCAGGATCGTCCGCCAGGGGTGGTAGGCGAACCAGCGTGCGAGGCTCGCGAGGCCACCGGTGGAGCGACGTTCGTTTTCGGGGAGCCGTGCCACGTCATTTCTCCTTCGTCGTGCCGGTCGTCATCGGGGTGGCGCGCGGGCGGGTCGCCACCGTGCCGGGTGTCCGGCGCCGACCATCACACCATGGGCGGCCCCCGGCGGGCCAGGATGGGCGAGGATCGCTCCGATGGCCGAGCCGCCCACGGAGCACCGCTTCTACGGGGACCTCGCGGCGTGGTGGCCGCTGATCTCGCCCGCGGAGGAATACGCGGAGGAGGCCGCGTTCGCGGCCACCGTGCTCGGGTCGGCGTCGATCCCCGTGCGCGAGGTGCTGGAGCTGGGGAGCGGCGGCGGCCACAACGCCGTGCACCTCAAGACGCGCTTCGCCATGACGCTCGTCGACCTCTCCGGCGAGATGCTCGAGGTGTCGCGACGGCTCAACCCGGAGTGCGAGCACCACCGCGGCGACATGCGCACGATCCGCCTGGGCCGGACCTTCGACGCGGTCTTCGTGCACGACGCCGTCGACTACATGACCCACGAGACCGACCTCGGGCGGGCGATGGCGACGGCCTTCGTGCACTGCCGCCCGGGCGGCATCGCGGTGTTCGTGCCCGATCGCACCGCGGAGACCTTCGAGCCGGGAACGGATCACGGCGGCAGCGACGGAGCCGACGGGCGTGCCGTGCGCTACGTCGATCGGGTCTGGGACCCCGACCCCGGCGACACCTGGGTGCTCACCGAGTACGCCTTCGTGCTCCGTGACCCCGACGGGTCGGTCCGGGTGGTGCACGAGACTCACCGGACCGGGCTGTTCGGCCGCGAGACCTGGCTGCGGTTGCTCGCCGAGGCCGGCTTCGAGCCGGACGCGGTCGTCGAGGAGACCACCGAGGACCGCGCGCCGCGCGTGATGTTCGTGGGCCGCCGGCTCAGGAAGCGTCCTCCCTGAGGACGGACAGCACGTTCCCGGCGGGGTCCGTGAACCACGCGATGTCGGGCCCGGGCGGTCCGCGGTGGATGAACCTCTCGTCCTGCTCGAACTGCGGGTAGCGCTCCATCCGGACGCCGGCGGCCGTCAGCTCCTCCACGGCACCGTCGATGTCGTCCACCGGGAAGTTGAGGATGGTGAACGTGGCGGGCGCGTGGTCGGCCTTCGGATACACGGTCACCATCGCTCCGCCGCCGAGGCGCAGCTGCAGCAGGCCATCGAGGTCGGAGACCTCCAGGCCGAGCGTGCCGCCGTAGAACTCCCGGGCCCGGTCGATGTCGTCCACCGAGAAGCCGGAGAATGCGGGGATGGTGGTGAACAATTGCCCGCCTTCGCTGTGGATCGGTTCAGAGAGTGGACTGCGGGGGACGCCGAGACTCACCGGTCGTTGGTCGACAGCGCCGCGGCCCGGTCGAGCAGGAGCCGCCGCTCGCGGACGTTCTGGGTCAGGAGCGCCGCGCGCTCGAACTCGGCCCGCGCCTCGGCGCGGCGGCCGAGCCTGGCGAGCAGGTCGCGCGCGCACGCTGGGCAGCAGGTGGTAGCCGCGCGAGCGCCGGCTCGGACGATCAGCTCGTCGACCAGCTCGAGCCCCTCGGCCGGGCCGAACGCCATCGCGACGGCCACGGCGCGGTTGAGCTCCACGACGGGCGACGGCGTGAGCTGCGCCAGCGCGTCGTAGAGCGCCGCGATGCGCTCCCAGTCGGTCTCCCCGGCCGTGCGCGCCCGGGCGTGGCACGCGGCGATCGCGGCCTGCAGCGCGTAGGGGCCCCGCGCGCCGCCCAGGTCCTCGGCGCGCTCCAGCGCCACCAGGCCGCGGCCGATGAGCACGCGATCCCAGCGGGCGCGGTCCTGATCGAGCAGCAGCACGGGATCACCCGACGGTCGACCCGCGCGCGCGAGCGCGAGGCCTGGATCTCCATCAGCGCCACGAGGCCGTGGACCTCGGGCTCGGCGGGCGCCAGCTCGGCCAGGATCCGGCCGAGGCGCAGCGCGTCGTCGCACAGCTCGGGCCGCATCCAGTCGTCGCCCGCGGTGGCCGAGTAGCCCTCGTTGAAGATCAGGTAGACGACCTCGAGCACGGACGCCAGGCGCGGCGCGCAGCTCCTCGCCGCCCGGGACCTCGAACGGCACCCGGGCCTCGGAGAGCGTGCGCTTCGCGCGGACGATCCGCTGGGCGACGGTCGGCTCCGGCACGAGGAACGCCCGGGCGATCTCCGCGGTCGTCAGGCCCGCCGAGCAGCCGCAGCGTCAGCGCGACGCGCGCGTCCGTGGAGAGGACCGGGTGGCAGGCGTGAACATCAGCGCGCAGAAGGTCGTCGCCGCACGTCGTCGTCGATCGCGGCGTCGAGCTCGTCTGCGGTCATCTCCTGCCGCACCTCCATCTCGCGCCCCAGCTCCTCGTGCTTGCGCTCGAACAGCGCGCTGCGGCGGAACCGGTCGATGGCGCGGTGCTTCGCGGTGGCCATGAGCCAGGCGCCCGGGTTGTCCGGGACGCCCGACTCGGGCCAGCGCTCCAGGGCCGCGACGAGGGCATCCTGCGCGAGATCCTCGGCGAGGCCCACGTCGCGCACCATCCGCGCGAGCCCGGCGATGAGCCGGGCCGACTCGATCCGCCAGACCGCGTCGATCGCACGGTGCGCGTCGGAGGTCGTCACGTCGCCGGCCGGGTGGCTAATGCCGATCGGCGATCTGCGCGCGCATCCGCTCCTCGGCCGCCCGCGCCTCGGGGGTGAACTCGGGGCCGAAGTCCTCCGCCTCGAACACCTGCCGCACCTCGATCTCGGTGCCGCCGTCGAAGGGGGCCCGCTTCATCCACTCGATGACATCGTCCCTCGACTTGACCTGGAGCAGCCAGAATCCGGCGATCAGCTCCTTGGTCTCGGCGAAGGGGCCGTCGGTGACGGTCCTCTCCTTGCCCGAGAACTTGATGCGCACGCCCTTCGAGCTCGGGTGGAGCCCCTCGCCCGCGAGCAGCACGCCGGCCTTCACCAGCTCCTCGTTGAACTTCCCCATCTCGGTGAGGATCTCCTCCGCGGGCATGACCCCCGCCTCGGAGTTCTCGTCGGCCTTCACCAGGACCATGAACCGCATGTCGTGTCTCCTTCGTTTCCCTGGGATCTCGGAGCCGGCGGAAGCGGGCCCTCACTCGGACGACGATCGGCGGCCTGAGAGATCGACATGGGATTCTGAGTTTCCTTCTTCCCCGTCGGCGGGTCCCGCGAACACGGAGCCCGTGGGGTCAGTTTGCAGGCCCGGAGGCCGATAGGCGGAGCAGAGCCCATCCGTGGAGAGGCGCGCATGCCGGCGAGGAGCAGGACGCCCCGAAGGAGCGCCGAGCAGATCGTCGGGGCCGCGGCCGCGAGCCTCGGCGACGCCCCCGACCTCGCGGCGGTTCTCGAGGGCATCGCGGCCGCGGCCTGCACGGCGCTCGGGGCCGATCGTGCCACCTGCTACGCATACGACGTGGAGACCGGGGTCGTCTCCGCGGTCTACACGACGGAGAACGACCCGAAGCGGCGGGCGTTCCTGGAACGCACCGTCGGCATGGGCGCGGGTCAGCTCCCGATCTGGAACCTCCAGCTCGCCCGGTCCGACCCGCTGCTGGTCGTGGAGGACGCCGGCAACGACCCGGCGGTGCCCGCGGCACTCGCCGCCCGGCTCGGCTCGGGGGCCTTCGTCGGCGTGCGTCTCGAGCACCTCTCCGTGCGGTCCGGGGAGAGCCCGGCCCTCCTCGGGACGCTCTTCTGCAGCTACGCGGCCCCGCGGCGCTTCTCGGAGACCGAGCGCCAGGCGGCACGTGGGCTCGCCGCCGTCGCCGCGCTGGCCCTGGCGAACGCCCGCCTGCAGGCCGAGACCGTTCTCAGCCTCGCCGCCGCCTCGGCCGCCTCCGAGATCATCCAGCGCCAGCGCGACTACTCGGCGGCGCTCGTCGCCTCGATGCAAGACGGGCTGACGGTCGTCTCCCCCGAGGGCCGGCTGGTGGAGGTGAGCCCGAGCCTCTGCCGGATGACCGGTTTCGCCGCGGACGAGCTCATCGGCCGGGAGGCTCCCTTCCCCTACTGGCCGGAGTCCAGTCCGGAAGGCATCGAGCGCGGTCTCCGTCGCATCCGTGAGACCGGTCCCGTGGAGTGGGACCTGGACTTCCGTCGCAAGAACGGAGACCGCTTCCCGGTCATCCTCGCCGGCTCTCTCATGCGCGGGCAGGACGACGAGGTGATCGGCTACCTCGGGACCGTTAAGGACATCACCGACCGCAAGCGGGCGGAGCGGAGGCTTCGGGGGAGCCTGGCGGAGAACCAGGCGCTCGCCGCCGAGCAGGCCGCACTGCGGCGGGTGGCGACGGCCGTGGCCGGGGAGGCCCCCCCGGAGGAGGTGTTCGCACTGGTGGCGCGCGAGGCGGGGGTCCTCCTGGGCGCCGCGGCGGGGGTGGTCGCGAGGTTCGGCCCCCAGCACGGCATCGTCATGGGCACGTGGGCCGCGGGCGGCGCGCCGAGCCCGGAGGTGGGCGTCGTCGTGCCGCTGAGCGGCGAGAGCGCCACCGCCCGGGTCTCTCGGAGCGGCGAGCCGGAGCGGATGGACGACTACGTCGGCCTGGACGAGGCAACGGGGAAGCTGATCACCGGAATGCCATATCAGAGCGGCGTGGCGGCCCCGATCAGGGTCGGTCCGCGCATGTGGGGCGCGATCAGCGCCCTCACCAGCCTCCCCGAGCCTCTTCCGGCGGGGGCCGAGCTGCGGCTGGCGAGCTTCGCCGAGCTCGTGGGGGTGGGGGTCGCGAACGCCGAGGCCCGTGCGAGGCTCGCGGTCCAGGCCGCCACCGATCCCCTGACCGGGCTCGCCAACCACCGCGTCTTCTTCGAGCGGCTCCACGCCGACGTCGAGCGGGCCCGCCGCCACGACCGCCCGCTCAGCCTGGTGATCATCGACCTGGACTTCTTCAAGCTCGTCAACGACTCCCACGGCCATCCCACCGGAGACCGGGTGCTCGTGGAGGTCGCCGACCGGCTGCGCGCGCTGACCCGCGCCGAGGACACGCTGGCCCGGGTCGGCGGCGAGGAGTTCGCCTGGCTCCTGCCCGAGAGCGACGTCCACGCGGCGTGGGCGGCCGCGGAGCGGGCCCGGCTCGCGATCGCCACCATGCCCTTCGCGGGGGCCGGCTGGGTGACGATGTCGGCGGGGATCGCCGGGCTCACACCCGGCGGCAGCGTCAACGACCTCGTCCACGCCGCGGATGCCGCCCTCTACTGGGCCAAGGCCGAGGGGCGCGATGCCTGCGTGCCCTATTCGCCCGAGCACGAGCAGGGCCTCGGCGGCCTCCCGTCGGGTGCGTCGGCACGGCTCGCGCTGAGCGTCAACCGGCTGCTCGCCATGGTGCGGGAGCAGCTCGGCCTGACCGTCGCGGCGGTCGGAGAGTTCACCGAGGGCCGGGAGGTGTGGCGCTACCTGGACGGCGACGGGCACACGTTCGGCATGCATGTCGGAGAGGGTCGCCCGTTGGAGGAGACCTACTGCCGGAGGGTGGTCGAGGGAGAGCTGCCGAACCTCGTGCGCGACACCCGCCGCGAGGAGCGCACGCGCGACCTCCCGATCACCACCGAGTCGGGGGTCGGGGCCTACATCGGGGTGCCCATCACGCTCCCCGGCGGCGAGTCCTACGGAATGCTGTGCTGCCTGAGTCCGCGTGCGGAGCCCGCCCTCGGCGCCGGCGAGGTGGGCCTGCTGCGCATCGTCGCGGGCATGCTGGGCGAGGAACTGGACCGCGAGCAGCGCGACGGCCAGACCCGCCAGCGCCAGCGGGAGAGCATCGTGAAGGTGCTCGAGGACGACGCGATCACCATCGTCCTGCAGCCCATCGTCGAGCTGGCCACGGGCCAGGTGGTGGCCGCCGAGGCCCTGAGCCGCTTCGGCGACGAGCCGCGCCGCTCACCCGACCTCTGGTTCGCCGAGGCGGAGGCCGTGGGGCTCGGGCTGGAGCTCGAACTGGCGGCCATCCGAGCGGCCCTGATGCACCTGGACGCGCTGCCGGCGGGCGTGCGCCTGTCGGTCAACGTCTCCCCCGCGACGCTGCTGTCGCCCGACCTCGCGGAGGTCCTCGCCGCCGCCCCCGGCGAGCGCCTGGCCGTCGAGCTCACCGAGCACGCGCCGGTCGCGGACTACCTGGCCCTCGAGACGGCGATGGCCGGAACACGGTCGCGCGGGGTGCAGTTCATGATCGACGACGCCGGCGCGGGCTTCTCGAGCCTCAGGCACGTCCTCGGGCTGCACCCGGACGCGATCAAGCTCGACCTGGCCCTCACGCGCGACATCGACACCGACCCCGTGCGGCGCGCCCTCGCCGCGTCGCTCGTGGCCTTCGCCCGCGAGATCGGGGCCACGATCGTGGCCGAGGGCATCGAGACGCGCGGTGAGCTGGAGACCCTGCGCGCGCTGGGGGTCACCCATGGCCAGGGCTACTACCTGGCCCGCCCAGGGCCCGGCCCCGTGCCGCGGCGAATCGCCCTGGCCGGCGCGGCGACGGCGACGGCGACCGCGAGCGCCTGACCTCGGTACGTCCCGGCAGCAGGCCCGCGACGCCGAGCCCGGCCAGGGCCACGACCGCACCCGCGATCGCGTCGAGCAGGTAGTGGTTGCCCGTCGCCGTGACGGCGAGGACCATCATCGCGGGGTGCATCAGGCCCAGCCCCTTCAGGCGCCCCGGCAGGACGCGCCAGGCGGCGATGCCGATCAGTAGGCTCCACCCCACGTGCATGCTCGGCATGGCGGCGTAGGGGTTGAACCGGATCCCGGCGAACGAGCCGCTGTCGTGCCCGCCGGACAGCCCGACCCAGTCGGAGATGCCGAGGCCGGCGATCATCCGCGGGGGCGCGACGGGGAACGTGAGGTGCACCACGGCGGCCATGCCGATCGAGCAGAGGAGCGCCGTGCGCAGCGAGCGGTAGACGTCGCGGCGCCTCCACGCCAGCCACACCAGCGCGGTCAGGATCAGCGGCGCGAAGCCCAGCATGTAGTAGGTCGAACAGGAGCGGCTCGGCCGGATGCAGCGCGCTCTGGGCGTCGGCCTCCTGGGACAGCCCCACGGCGCGCTCGGCGCCGATCACGTGATGCGCGTTGCGGAACGCCCGGGACTCGCCGGCGATCGCGATCGCGCGAAGCCCGAGGTACGCGCCGTAGACCGCGGCCCACAGCACCAGCTCGCCGGCGATGAAGCGGGCGTTGGGAGAGATGCGGTCGGTCCACCGCCGATCGCGGGGGATCACCACCCCGGAGCGGCGGGCGCTTCCCAACAGGATCTGCGGCATCTCGGAACCCCTCTCGCCATCGCTTCCCGGCGCCCCGGAACGGGCGTCCGTCGGCACGGCGCCACTCCACCAGCGGTGTCTTACCCAGCTCTCACGGGGCGCTCACGAGCCGCAGGGGGTCCGGCCCGGATGGCTAGGGTTCGGGTGTGACCGAGAAGCTCTACGCGATCATCCACGCGGCGGACAACGACACGATCTGGCGCTGGCAGACCGGCCGGAAGGCCCGTTTCGTCGAGTACGGCGGCTACCACCGCGCCAAGGAGCTGGCCGACGCGGCGGGCTCGATCCTGGCGCTCTGGGGCTCCCAGTACGGCCAGCACGGCGCCCCCGGGGACGCCCAGGAGGAGACCATCCTGCGGGCCGTTCAGGACGCGCAGGACCGGGCCTCCCAGCACTAGCCCGCTACCCGGACGCGCGGCCCCCGAGGCGCTGCACCAGGCGGCGCAGCGCGACCTCCTCCGGCGGAGGACCGGTCCGCCGCGCCAGCGCCACCAGCCGGTGGTCGCGCGTGAACAGGCGCCGCGCCGCGCCGAGCGTGATGACGGTGGTGCTGGTGGCCACCGAGCCCAGGATCACGTACATCAGGGCGCCCTGCACCAGCACGGCGTCGAGCGGGCTCACGCCCGCCAGGATCAGGCCCACCATCGCGCCCGGGAGGAACACCGTGCCCACGTTGCGCGTGCGCTCGATCTGGGGGCTGATCGACGCGCGCAGCACCGCGCGCAGGTGAGGCCGCGCCGCCGCCTGCCACGGCTGGCCCAGGGCGAGCCGCGCCTCGATGTCGTCGCGGCGCTCGCCGGCCTCGCGCACCAGCAGCGTGGCGGCGACCACGATCGAGGTGAGCGCGTTGCCGATCGTCATGCCCATCACGGGGATGATCGTGCGGCTCTCGAGCGGGAAGATCCCGGTGCCGAACACCAGCAGGGCCGCGGCGGCCGCGGTCACCGCCGTGGCCGCGAGGGCGAGGCCGAACACCCCCGGCAGCTCGGGTGCGCGGCGGCGCACCACCCACGCCGCGATCACCACGATCCCGGCGACCCACAGCCACGACCACACCAGCGGCTCGTCGGGGCCGATCACCAGCCCCAGGGCGGCGCCCACCAGCACGAGCTGGGCCAGCGCCCGCACGCTCGAGCCGATGAGGCCGGTCTCCAGGTCGAGCCCCAGGCGCAGCGAGATGAGCACCGCCACGAACACCAGGGCGAGGCTCGCCGCGACCCCCCAGACACCGACGTCACCCTGCACCCGCCACCTCCCTCGGTCGCGCGCGGCCGTCCTCCACCAGCACCATGTGGTCGCCGATCCGCTCGGCCTGGGCCATGTCGTGCGTCACCCACACCAGGGGCACGCCGTCATCGGCCAGACGGCGGCCGGTCCGCTCCACGATCTCGCGTGAGGCCTCGTCCAGGGACGAGGTGGGCTCGTCCAGGAGGAGCACGGCGGGGCCCGCGGCCAGGGCGCGCGCCAGGCACATCCGCTGCGCCTCCCCTCCCGACAGGTCGTCGGCGGGCCGGTCGAGGAACCCCGCCGCAAGGCCCGCCCGCTCCAGCGCCTCCCGCATCGCCGCCTCGCCGGCCGCGGGGTCGGCGACCCGCAGGTTGTCCCGCACCGTCCCGGGAAAGGGGATCGGCCTCTGGAACACCATGCCCACCTGGCGCCGCAGGGCGAGCGGGTCGATGGCCGACACGTCGCGGCCGCGGAAGCGCACCACGCCGGCCTGCGGCGCCTCCAGCCGGTTGAAGCAGCGCAGCAGCGACGACTTCCCCGCGCCCGAGGGCCCGAGGAGGACCGTGATCCCGTCATCGGGGACGGCGAGGTCCACGTCGCGCAGCACCAGGCGCCCCCCGCGCTCCAGGGACACGCCCTCCATCTCCAGCACGGGCGGCGTCACGGCGCCAGCCTAGGACGTCCGGAGCCCTCCCAGACGGTTGGCGGTACTGTGTTTCGCCCGCGCGGGTCGAGGGGGAGTCCGTGGCCGATCAGCTCGAGTTCGACGAGGAGGCCTCCCGCCGGCTCGAGGCCGTCTACCTCACGCCGGACGTCGTGGAACAGCGCCGCGCGGTGCGCGAGGCCCTGGCGCTCCGGCGGGGCGAGCGTGTGCTCGACGTGGGCAGCGGCCCCGGCCTGCTCGCCCAGGAGATGGCCGTGGCCGTGGGCGCCGGCGGGCGGGTGCAGGGCGTGGACGTCAGCGCCAGCATGCTCGCCATCGCCGGCCGGCGCCGGGGGGAGCCGGGGGCCGCGCCCATCGCGCTCGCCGAGGCCGACGCGACCGCGCTGCCGTTCGTGGACCGGTCCTTCGACGTCGTGGTCTCCACGCAGGTCTACGAGTACGTGGGCGACATCCCGGCCGCCCTCGCCGAGGCGCGGCGGGTGCTCGCCCCCGGGGGGCGGCTGCTGATCCTGGACACCGACTGGGACTCGGTGGTGTGGCGCTCGGACGACGACGAGCGCATGGCGCGCGTCCTCTCCGCGTGGGACGAGCACCTGGCCCACCGCAGCCTGCCGCGCGCCCTGCCCGAGCTCCTCTCGGCGGGCGGGTTCCGGCTCGAGCGCGCGGCGGCGTCGCCGCTCCTGAACGTGGGCTACGACCGGGACACCTACAGCGCCGGCTTGCTGGAGCTGGTGGCCGCGTTCGTGGCCGGGCGGCGCGGGGTGGACGCGGACGAGGCCGACGCCTGGGCGCGCGACCTGCGGGCGATGGGCGCGCGCTACTTCTTCAGCCTGACCCGCTACCTGTTCCTGGCGAGCCCGGCCTGAGCCACGGGCGGGCCCGCGCGCCGCCGGTCTAGGGTGCCGGGATGGGCTCGGATCCGACAACCCCGGGGACCACCCCGCAGCAGGGCGACCGCTCCCGCTGGATCGCCCTCTACGTCCTCTGCACCGGGATGCTCATGATCGTCCTCGACGTCACCGTCGTGAACGTGGCGCTGCCGTCGATCCAGGACGACCTCGGCTTCTCGTCGTCGAGCCTCGCGTGGGTCGTCAACGCCTACCTCATCGCCTTCGGCGGCCTGCTGCTGCTCGCCGGCCGGTTCGGCGACCTCATCGGGCGCCGGACCGTCTTCCTGACCGGCCTGGCCGTCTTCACGGTGGCCTCCTTCCTGTGCGGGATCTCCCAGGGCGAGGTGCTGCTGGTGGGCGCCCGCTTCCTCCAGGGGATCGGGGGCGCGATGACCTCCGCGGTGATCCTGGGGATGATCGTGACGATGTTCCCCGAGCCCCGGGAGCAGGCCAAGGCGATCGGCGTCTTCGCCTTCGTCGCCTCCGCGGGCGGGTCGGTGGGCCTGCTGGTCGGCGGCGTCCTGACCCAGACGATCAGCTGGCACTGGATCTTCTTCGTCAACATCCCGATCGGCGTCGTGACGGCGGTGCTCGCCCTGCGCCTGCTCGACCGCGACACCGGGATCGGCTTCGGCGAGGGCGCGGCGGACATCCCGGGCGCCGTGCTGGTCACGAGCGCCCTGATGCTCCTCGTCTACACGATCGTCAAGCCGGCGGCCGAGGACGGGTGGACGGCCGGCGCCACCCTGGCGCTGGGCGGCCTCTCCCTGGCGCTGCTGGGGGCCTTCGTCGCCCGCGAGGCGACCGCCCGCAACCCCCTGATCCCCCTGCGGATCTTCCGGTCGCGCAACGTCACCGGTGCGAACCTGGTGCAGGCCCTGTCGATCGCGGGGATGTTCGGGGTGTTCTTCCTGGGCGCGCTCTACCTCCAGCGGATCCTGGGCTACGACGCCCTCGAGACCGGCCTCGCGTTCCTGCCCGTCACGATCGTCATGGGGACCCTCTCGATCCGGTACTCCGAGCGGCTCATCATGCGCTACGGCGCCCGCACCCTGCTGCTGCCCGGCCTCGTGCTGATCGCGGCGGCGCTGGTGCTGTTCACGCGGGCGCCGGTGGACGGCGACTACTGGACCCACGTCTTCCCGGTGATGGTCCTGCTCGGCGCCGGCGCCGGCGTCTCCTTCCCGGCGCTCATGACGCTGGCGATGTCCGGCGCCACGCCGAGCGACGCGGGGCTCGCCTCCGGCCTGGTCAACACCACGGCTCAGATCGGCGCCGCGCTGGGCCTCGCCGTGCTGGCGACCCTGTCCGCGTCGCGCAGCGACGCCCTGATCGCCGACGGGGAGCCCACCGACGTCGCGCTCACCGGCGGATACCACCTCGCGTTCTGGATCGCCGCCGGCCTGGTGCTGGTGGCCATCGTCGTCGTGCTGACCGTCCTCCGGCCCGAGCCCCGGGCGGCCGCCGCCGGCGAGACGGAGGACGGCCTGGCGCGGGCGGACTCCGAGGCGGCATAGCGGCCGCCCCGGCGCGAGCCGCGCTAGCGCGGCCCTCGCACCGGGGTCGGGTGACCCTCCCCGTCCAGGGCCACCATCGTGAACGTGCCCACCGTGCAGAGCTCCCGCGTCCGGGTGACCGGGTCCTCGCGGTGCACGTCCACCCGCACGACCATGCTGGTACGCCCGTGCGACTCGACGTGCGCGAGCAGCTCCACGAGCTGGCCCTGGTGGATCGGCACGCGGAACTCGAGCTTGTCGACGGCGGCGGTCACGACGGCGGGCGTCCCCGCGTAGCGGAAGGCCGCGATGCCGGCCGCCTTGTCCATCCAGCCCATCAGGGTCCCGCCGTAGAGCGTTCCCAGGTGGTTCGTGTCGGGGGGGAAGACGAACTCGCAGATGCGCGTCTCGGCGGGCGGGCCGGCGGGCTCGCTCACGTCTCCCCTCCCCGCGCGGCGACGATCTCCAGCAGGCGCGGGCCGTGCGTCTCCATCAGCCAGGGCCCCACCCCGCGCACGGCCGACAGCTCGCGCTCCGACCCCGGGCGCGATCGCGCGACGCCCGCCAGCGTGCGGTTGGAGGCGACGCGGAACGCGGGCCAGCCGAGCTCGCCCGCCACCTCCGAGCGCCAGGCGCGCAGCGCGTCGTAGACCCGCCGCTCGTCCGCCGAGAGCCCCTCGGTGGCCGGTGGCGCCGACGCGGCGGCCGGCGCCGCGGCGGGACCGGCGACCAGGTCGACCGCGGGGCCGCAGCGGTCGCAGCAGCGCTCCTCGGGCAGGGGATCGGACGGGTCGCCGAAGTGGTCCAGGAACGCCTGGCGGCGGCAGGCGTCCGCGCGCACGTAGGCGACCGCCCGGTCGAGGCCGTCGTAGCGGCGGCGCAGCTCCGTGCGCACCTCGGCGTCCAGGTCGCGGCGCTGCTCGGACGTGAGGCGCGGCGCGGCCAGACGGCCCTCGCGCCCGCCCCCCGGCGCCCCGCGCTGCTCCAGGGCCCCCGCCCGCTCGGCGATGGCGAGTTGCACCCCGGTCTCGTCATCGACCTCGACCCGGTCCAGGTGGAACCGGCCCTCGCCGTCGGCCCGGGCCGCCAGGCGGCCCACCAGGCGCTCCACGTCGGCCGGCTCGATGCGGGCGCGGGCGATGCGGCGCCGGATGGCCGCCTCGTCGGCCGGACCGGCGACGATGACGTGGCGGGCGGGGTCGCCGTCGCGCCCCGCCCGCCCGGCCTCCTGGTAGAGCTGCTCCAGCGAGTCGGGCAGGGCGGTGTGGACCACGAGGCGCACATCGGGGACGTTGACCCCCATCCCGAACGCGTTCGTGGCGGCCACGACCTGCGCGGAGCCCGAGGTGAACGCCTCCTGGGCCTCGGTGCGGTCCGTGCGGCCGGCGTGGTAGGCCACGGCGGCGTACCCGGAGGACCGCAGGAGCTCGGCCGTCTCGTCGGAGGCCCTGCGCGTGCCGCAGTAGACGATCGCCTTGCCCCCGCCCGCCGCCTCGAGCGCCGCGAGCATCGCGCCGCGCTTGCGGGCGACGGATCCCTTGCCCTCGACCCACAGCGCGTCGAAGGTGATGTTCGGGCGGTCGAAGCCGCCCACCACGGTGACCGGGCGGCGGAGCCCCAGGCGCCGGGCGATGTCGGCCTGCACGCGCGGCGTGGCCGTGGCGGTGAGCGCCATCGTGGGGGGCGACCCGATCTCCCCGCGGAACTGGCCCACGCGGCGGTAGTCGGGGCGGAACTCGTGGCCCCACTCCGAGACGCAGTGCGCCTCGTCCACCACCAGCAGGGCGATCGGCGACGCCGCGAGCGCCGCGCGGAAGCTCGCCGAGTGGAAGCGCTCGGGCGCCACGTAGAGCAGGGAGAACGCCCCCGAGCGGGCCCCCTCGAGCGCGGCCCGCTGCCGCTCCTCGGGCATGTCGGAGTTGAGCGTGGCCGCCGCGACGCCGGCGCGCTCCAGCCCGGCGAGCTGGTCGGCCATCAGCGCGATGAGGGGCGACACGACCACGGTGAGCCCGGACAGCACGGCCGCGGGCGCCTGGTAGCAGAGCGACTTCCCCGAGCCCGTGGCCATGACCACCAGGGCGTCGCGTCCGGCCAGCCCGGCCGCGATCGCGCGGTCCTGGCCGGGGCGCAGGCGACGCACTCCGAGCAGCGCCAGGGCGGCCTCGAGCGGCTCGCCCGAGGGCGTCGCCCCGGGCTCCCCCGGAGCGGGGCGGCGGGCCACCAGGTCCGTGACCAGCTCCCCCAGCAGCCCGCGCTCCGCGGGCTCGAGACCCGGCCAGGCGGCGCGCAGCGCCGCGAGGGCGCGCTCGACGGCCCGGGCCGCCGCGGGCGATTCCGCCCCGGCGTGGGCCGCCGCCTCGACCCATCGGGCGAGCTCGGAGAGTGGGCCCAGCGGGAGCCCCGACCCCGCGATCACGGCATACGGGGTCTCGATCTCTGCCGGTGCGGTGCCCACCCCTCCTAGCCTGGCAGCCCCGGCGGACGCACCGGGCCCTCCCCCGCGCCGGTCGCCGCGATCGCCGCGGCGATCGCGTCCAGGTCCTCACCGGTCAGGGCGACGTCCGGCGCGTCGATCCACCCCTCCACCTGGGCCGGGCTGCGCGCGCCCACGATGGCCGCCGTCACCCCGGGCCATGCGAGGGTCCACGCGACCGCGACGGCGGCGACCGAGGCGCCGTGGCGCTCGGCGATGGGCCGCAGCGCGTCCTGGAGGGCGAGGTTGCGCGCGAGGGAGCGCCCGCGGAACTCGGGGAAGCCGCGGCGCCAGTCGCCCTCGTCGAGCGACGCCATCCGCTCCTTCGAGAAGCGCCCGGTCAGGAGGCCGCTCATCATCGGGCTGTACGCGATGACGCCGGTGCCGTTGTCGGCGCACCACGGGATCTCGACGGCCGCCACGCCGCGCTGGATGGCGTTGAACGGCGGCTGGAGGCTGTCCACGTGCATGATCGGCTCGATCCGCTCGAGCAGCGCGGCGTCGAAGTTGGAGACCCCGGCGAGCCGTACCTTGCCCTCGGCGACGAGGTCGGCCATCACCCCCCACGACTCCTCCACCGGCGTCCCCGTGTTCTCGTCGGGCCAGTGGAACTGGTAGAGGTCGATGGCCTCCACGCGCAGGCGGCGCAGGGAGTCCTCGCACTCCCGGCGGATGTGCTCCGGGCGCAGGTTGACGCGGGGCACGCCGTCGGCCTGGTCCTGCCAGACCATCCCGCACTTGGTGAACACCAGGGGACGGTCCGAGATGCCCTCGAGCGCCCGCGCCACCACCTCCTCGGAGTGCCCGAGCCCGTAGACGGCGGCCGTGTCGATCCACGACACGCCGGCGTCGAGCGCCGCGTGGATCGCCGCGATCGAGGCCTCGTCGTCCTGGGGCCCCCATCCGAACGCCCAGTCGCCGCCCACCGCCCACGCGCCGAAGCCCACCGGGGTGATCTCGGGCCCCCTGCTGCCCAGCCTGCGTCCCTGCCACGCCATGTGAGCCTCCCTCGAGGTGCGGAGACTCCGACGCTACCCGGCTCAGGCGACGGCGGGCCCGCCGGCGGGCTTGGTGGCGCGGACGATGGCGCCGTGCATCCCGTCCTCCACCCGGTGCGTGAACGAGATGGAGACGTCCGTGAACCCGGCCTCCGCCAGCATGCGCTCGTACTCGCCGCGCGCCAGCGCCCCGGCGATGCACCCCGACCAGCTGCCGCGCTCGGCACGCTCGGCCGGGCTCAGCCCATCGCCGGCGACGACGTCGCTGATCCCGACGCGCCCGCCGGGGACCAGGACGCGGAAGGCCTCTCGAAGCACCGACTCCTTGTCGGGCGAGAGGTTGACCACGCAGTTCGAGATCACCACGTCGACCGACTCCGCCGGGAGCGGGATCTCCTCGATGTGCCCCGCGAGGAATTCGACGTTCTCGGCCCCCGCCTCCCGGGCGTTGCGGCGGGCGAGCGCGAGCATCTCCTCGGTCATGTCGAGCCCGTAGACCCTCCCCGACGGGCCGACGCGACGTGCGGACAGCAGCACGTCGATGCCACCGCCGGATCCGAGGTCGAGGACGACCTCGCCCTCGGCCAGGTCCGCCACGGCGGTCGGGTTCCCGCACCCGAGGCTGGCGAGAAGGGCGGCTGCGGGCAGCTCGCCGCGCTCGCCCTCGTCGTAGAGCGCCGAGCCGAAGACGGCCTCCGCCGGCTCGCCGCAGCAGGCTCCGTCGCCGCAGCCGCCGGCTCCGCCCGATGCCGCCTCGCGCGCCGCGGCCGCATAGCGCTCACGCACCCGGTCCCGAAGGCCGGACGCGGACCTCACGGGTCGCAGCACGACGCGGCCTCCTTCGACGGCGAGGCCCCGACCCACACGCCGAAGTCGGCCAGAGCATCGGGCAGGACGTAGTAGTAGGCCCACAGCCCCCTCCGCTCCGAATCGACCAGGCCGGCCTCACGCAGCACCTTCAGGTGGTGCGAGACGGTCGATTGCCCGACGTCGAAGAGCGGGGTGAGCTCACAGACGCAGACCTTCCCGGCGTGCTTTCGCAGGACGTCGATCAGCTGGAGGCGGATCGGGTCGCCCAGGGCCTTCGCGACCACCGCCAGGCGCTCCGCCTCGGCGCGCTCGACGTCGGGGTGGACGATCGGCTCGCAGCACGGCTCCCCCGCCGGGCGCTTCTGCTTCGGGGAGAGCTGGAGATCGACCGCCATCGATCTATTACTATCGATTGAACCGACACCTGTCAATGGAATACTCTGGCGGCGCTCATCGAGCGCGAGGAGGCGCCGTATGACTCAGCCCGTGGCCCGGGATCGCCCCGAGATCCTCTACGTCTGCGTCCACAACGCGGGCCGCTCCCAGATGGCGGCGCTCCTCACGACTCACCTCGCCGCCGACCGGGTCGTCGTGCGGTCGGCCGGCTCCGATCCCGCCGACCACGTGAACCCCCTGGTGGTGGAGGCGATGGCCGAGGTGGGGCTCGACATGTCCGCCGCGTTCCCGAGACTCCTCACGAACGAGGCCGTCCGGGCCGCGGACGCGGTGATCACGATGGGCTGCGGCGACGCCTGTCCCATCTATCCGGGCAAGCGGTACGAGGACTGGGACCTCCCCGATCCCGCGGAGGCGACGACGCTCGACGAGGTCCGCGCGATCCGCGAGCAGATCCGAGGCCGCGTCGTGGTCCTGCTCGGCGATCTGGGCGTTCCGACGGCGCGCGTGCCCTGAGCTCGCCCATCGTTCGGTAAAGGGCGCGCACACGCGCCAGGAGGACCGGCGCCGAGGGCGAAGAGAACGGCGTGAGGCTCGTTCCAGGAGAGGCGTTCGGGCGCTACCGCATCGAGGCGGAGATCGGCCGCGGCGGCCAGGCGGTGGTCTACCGCGCGACGCAGGTCGACCTGGACCGCCAGGTGGCCCTGAAGGTGTTCGACGACGGCTACCTGCAGCGATCGGGGGCCGCGGAGCGCTTCCGCCGCGAGGCGATCGCCGCGGGGCGCCTCGAGCACCCCCGGATCGTGCCGGTCTACGACGCCGGCGAGATCGGCGGGCGGGCCTTCATCTCCATGCGCCTGGTGCCCGGCGACACGCTGGCCGAGCGCGTGGCCCGCACCGGGCCGCTGCCGCGCGCCGAGGCGCTCGACGTCCTGTCGGACATCGCCGAGGCGCTCGACTTCGCCCACGCCAACGGCACGGTCCACCGCGATGTCAAGCCCGCCAACATCCTGCTGGAGCCCGGCGGCGCATGGCTGAGCGACTTCGGGCTCGTGCGCCTCGACGACATGCCCGGCCTCACCCGCCGCGGCGACTGGCTGGGCACGCCCGAGTACGTCTCCCCCGAGCAGGTGGAGGGCGACCCCGCCACCCAGGGCTCCGACGTCTACGCCCTCGCAGCCGTGGCGTTCGAGGCCCTCACCGGCCGGCCGCCGTTCCTCCGGCGCGAGCCGAGCGCGATCCTGCTCGCCCACGTGCGCGACGCGCGCCCGCGCGCCTCCGAGGTCCGCCCGGGGCTGCCCCCGGCCCTCGACGCGGCCCTGGCGCGCGGGCTCGCCGTCGACCCCGCCGAGCGCCCGGCGAGCGCGCGGGATCTGGTCGAGTCGCTGGCCGAGGCCCTCGACGGCGCGTCCGAGCCCCCCGCGGTCGTGCCCGCGCCGGTGCCCATGGCCCTCGCCGCGGTCCCGGCGGAGGGGGATGACGACCCCTGGAACGCCGCGCTCGCGCGCTTCGCCGATCTCGAGCCGACCCGCACCGCGGCCGACTCCCCCACGCAGGCGCTCGGGGTGCGCGGGCGGCGCAACCCGCTCCTCGCCAGCCGCGATCTGCTGACGGCCGCCGCCGTGGCGGGGGCGCTCCTGCTGATCGGCGTGGGCGTGGGCGGCTGGCTCATCGGAACCTCCAGCGCCGACGCCTCGGGGGCCGAGGCGCGCGGGTTCCAGGAGGGCGCCAGCCAGGGCAAGCAGTCGGGCTTCACCGACGGGCGCGCCCAGGGCCGGGTCGAGGGGCGCAGGGCCGGCAAGGCCGAGGGCCTGAAGCAGGGTCGCGCCGACGGGCTCAAGACGGGCAGGGCCCAGGGGCTGGCCGAGGGTCGCACGGAGGGCCGGGCGGCGGGCATCGCCGAGGGCCGGTCCGCCGCCCTCGCCGGGCTCACCCCGGGCGGCTGGTACGTCGTGCGCGTGGGCAGCGACGCCGCCGGGCCGGTCGTCTCCAGCCCGACCTCCATCTCCCCCGACGCCAGCCAGTGCTACACGGTCAGCGGCGGGACGGTGCTCAGCGGGCACTGCTGAGGCGCGCGGCCGTCCGCGACTCAAACGGCGGCAGCAGGCCGCGCGCCCGCAGATGGCTCACGATGGCGGTCGAGACCGCGGTCGCGATCAGGTCGGTGCGTGACAGGAACGGGTCGTCGAGCGGCGGGGCGCCGGCCTCCAGGATGACGCGGGCGCCCGCGCGCGTGCGGTAGAAGCCGTAGTAGCGGGTCATCCGCCGGTTCCCGGAGCGCGGCTCGACCCCGCCGAACGTGGCGCGGGCGCCGAAGCGTGGCGTGTGGATGCGGCCGAACGTGGACGCCAGGCGCGCGGCGAGGTCGGCGGAGCGGCGCTCCACGGCCGGCGTCACCACGGTGGCGGGGCGGTGCGGGGCGCTGTCGGGGTACGGGGCCGACGCCGGCGCGCCGCTCCCCTCGCCGTGGTACCAGTTCTCGGACAGGCCCGTGAACGCGTGGCCGATGCCGGCCCGCCCCCCGGCCGCGTCGTGGTGGAGGCTGATGAAGACGGCGCCGCGGGCCGCCAGCGGCGTCACCAGCCCGGGGGTGCGCCGCGCGTCCACCCCGGCCGCCTCCAGCCGCGCCACGACGCGCGTCGCGAGCCGCGTGGTGAAGCCGATCTCCGACCCGAAGGGGCCGCCGCCGGCTCCGGTCTGGTCGCGGTAGCCGGGCTCCCGGGGAGCCTCGTGGCCGGCCTGCACCCACACGATCGGGGGCGGCGGCGCTGCCTGGACGGCGACCATTCCCGGTCACACTACGGCCCGGCGCCCCGAGGGACGCCGGGCCGTGGTGGAACGGGTTCCCCGGTTACAGGGGGTTGACTGCCGAGGCCTGGGGACCCTTGGGGCCCTCCTGGCTCTCGAAGCTGACCCGCTGACCTTCGTCGAGGCTGCGGTATCCCGAGCCCTGAATCTCCGAGAAGTGAACGAAGAGGTCCTTGCCCCCGTCATCCGGGGTGATGAATCCGTACCCCTTCTCCGCGGAGAACCACTTCACGACGCCTTCGGCCATGCGACCTTCCTCTTTCGGCGAGACCTGATGTGCCCGCCGAACCGGCCGGCGTCTCTCTCATCCCGCGATGCGATGTACCGCGCCCCGCCAATTCGGGCGAGGTGCGCGGCGATGGTAGCGCACCCCGGGCACCGCGCACGTCACCCTTGTGGGGGTCCTCACCCGCCCAGGGCGGCGACCGCGTCGGCCGCGAAGGCCTCGATCGCCTCGGTGGCCGCCGCGGGGCTGGGCGCCTCATCGATCATGCGGATGAGCTGGCTCGCCACGATGACGCCGTCGGCGATCTCCCCCAGCGCGGCCACGTGGGCCGCCGTGCGGACTCCGAAGCCCACGGCCAGGGGCGCGTCGATGCCCGCGCGGGCGCGGGCCAGGAAGCCGCGCAGCTCGTCGTCCACCTCCACCTCGCCCCCGGTGACCCCGGTCACGGCCACGCAGTAGACGAACCCGTCGGCGCGCTTCCCGATCGCCGCCAGGCGCGCGTCGTCGCTGGTCGGAGCAGCCAGCGGGATGACCGCGACGCCCGCGCGGCGCGCCTGGTCGCGCACGTCGTCGCCCTCGTCGATGGGCAGGTCCGGCATGATCACCCCGGCCACCCCCGCGCGCGCCGCCCGCTCCATGAACGAGCGCGGCCCGTCGGCGAGCACCACGTTGAGGTAGGTCATCAGGACGACCGGGGGGCCGTCCCGGAGCCCCTCCGCGATGGCGATGACGTCGTCGGGCCGGGTCCCGCCCTCCAGGGCGCGCTGGCCGGCCGCCTGGATCGTGGGGCCGTCGGCCAGGGGATCCGAGAAGGGGATCCCCAGCTCGATCAGGTCCGCGTGGCGGCCCAGGGCGGCGGCGTGCTCGGCGCTGGCCGCCAGGTCGGGGTAGCCGCCCATCACGTAGGGGATGAACAGCGGCCGG
Organism: Miltoncostaeaceae bacterium; assembly: GCA_963760715.1. Taxonomy (GTDB): domain Bacteria; phylum Actinomycetota; class Thermoleophilia; order Miltoncostaeales; family Miltoncostaeaceae; genus CAVXDY01. The sequence continues at coordinate 54,976 of CAVXDY010000001.1, forward strand.
CCGGCCTCCCGGAAGGCCGCCCGGATCCGCTCCGGCCCGTCAGCCATCGAGGCCGAGCGCCTGACCCACCGCGTCCACGTCCTTGTCGCCCCGGCCCGAGAGGCACACCAGCACGGATCCCGCGCCCCCGAGGGCGGCCGCCTCACGCGCGACCAGCGCCAGCGCGTGCGAGCTCTCGAGGGCGGGGATGATCCCCTCCGACCGCGAGCAGGCCTGGAACGCCGTGAGCGCCTCGGCGTCGGTGGCGCTCTCGTAGCGCACCCGGCCGGAGTCGCGCAGGAAGCTGTGCTCCGGCCCCACGCCGGGGTAGTCGAGCCCGGCCGAGATCGAGTGCGGCTCGGTCACCTGGCCGTCGGGGTCCTGCAGGAGGTAGGAGTAGCTGCCGTGCAGCACCCCGGGGTGGCCGTGCCCCAGCGACGCGCCGTGGCGGCCGCTCTCGATGCCCTCGCCGCCGGCCTCCACGCCCACCAGCGCCACCTCGGCGTCGTCGAGGAAGGCGCGGAACATCCCGATGGCGTTCGAGCCCCCGCCCACGCAGGCCACCACGGTCGCGGGCAGGGCCCCCTCCTCGGCCAGCATCTGCTCGCGCGCCTCGTCGCCGATCACCGACTGGAGCTGGGCCACGATCTCCGGGTAGGGCGCCGGGCCCGCGGCCGAGCCGATGACGTAGTGCGTGTCCCGCACGTTGGTGACCCAGTCGCGGATGGCCTCGTTGAGCGCGTCCTTGAGGGTCCCGATGCCGGAGTCCACCGGGCGCACCTCGGCGCCGAGCATCCGCATGCGCACCACGTTCAGGTGCTGGCGGGCCATGTCCACCCGCCCCATGTAGACGCAGCACTCCAGGCCCATCAGCGCCGCCGCGGTGGCCGTGGCCACGCCGTGCTGGCCGGCGCCGGTCTCGGCGATGATCCGCCGCTTCCCCATCTTCGAGGCCAGGAGCACCTGGCCGAGCGCGTTGTTGATCTTGTGGGCGCCCGTGTGGCACAGGTCCTCGCGCTTCAGGTAGAGGCGCGGGAGCTCGTACAGGCGCTCGAGGCCGCGGGCGCGGTAGAGCGGCGTGGGACGGCCCACGAAGTGCTCGAGCAGGCCCTGCAGCTCCGCCTGGAAGGCAACGTCGTCGCGCTGGGCGAGGTACGCGGCCGAGAGCTCGTCGAGCGCCCCGATGACGGTCTCGGGCACGTACCGGCCTCCGAAGAGGCCGAAGCGGGATCGCAGCTCGCCGTCGGGTGCGGGGTTCCTCACCCCCTCAGGCTACCCGCCGCCGCGACGGCCGCGACGAACGCCCGCACGCGCTCGGGATCCTTCCGTCCCGGCGCCGATTCCACCCCGCTCGACACGTCGACCAGCACCGGCCGCATCCGGGCCACCGCCTCGGCCACGTTCTCGGCGCGCAGCCCCCCGGCGAGGGCGAAGGGACGCCCGAGAGCCGCGTCGTCGAGCAGCGACCAGTCGAAGGCGACGCCCGTGCCGCCGTCCTTCCCGGGCACCGCCGCGTCCAGCATCACCAGGTCGGCCGCGCTCGCGCGCGCGCGCTCCAGCGCCTCCGGGCCGTCCATGCGGACGCCCTGGATCACCGGCAGACCGGACGCCTCACGGGCCTCGCCCGCGTCGGTGCCGCCGTGGATCTGGAGGTGGGTGAGGCCGATGACCAGCGCGGCGGCGGCCATCTCCGCGGGCGTTGCGTTCACGAACACGCCCACGCGCGCGACGGTGGGCGGAACGCCGGCCAGCACCGCGGCGGCCGTCGCGACGTCCACCCGGCGCGGGCTGCCCGCGGCGAGCACCACCCCCACCCCCCAGACGCCCAGCGCGGCGCAGGCCTCGGCCTCGGCGGCGACCGTGAGGCCGCACACCTTCACCGCCGGAGCGGGGCCCTCAGGCCACATCCACGGGCACCTCGGGGACCGGCCCCTGCCACCGTGGCAGGAACACCGTGACGACCGCCCCCTCCCCCGGCGCGCTCCTGATGTCGAAGGTGCCCCCGAGGATCTGGGCCCGGTCGCGCATGCCGTACAGGCCGAAGCGCGCCAGGGGCGTCCCGGGCCGGCGCCGCTGGATGGCCTCCGGGTCGAAGCCCGAGCCGTTGTCGGTCACCTCCAGCCGGACGCCGCCCTCGTCCTCGAGCGCCTGCACGCCCACCTCGGTCGCGTGGCCGTGGCGGTCGGCGTTGGTGAGCGTCTCCTGCAGGATCCGGTAGAGCGTGATCCGCTGCGTGATCGAGACGCCGTTCACCGCGAACTCGCCCTCGAAGACCGGCGTCACCTGGCAGTCCGTGCGCGCCTCGAAGGCCACGATCGCGTCCCCGAGGATGTCCGTCAGCCGGCGGTCCTCGAACTGGGCCGGGCGCAGGTGGCCGATGAGCTCGCGCATCTCGTGGAGGGCTCCCCCCACGGTCTCGTAGATGCGGCCGAGCGACGTTCGCAGCGACTCGGGCGGCGGCTTGCCCTGCGCCTCGGCGTCGGCGAGGTCGGCCTCCAGGAGCTGCACCTCGAGCATCGCCACCGAGAGCTGCTGGGTGGGCCCGTCGTGGATGTCGAGGCCCATGCGGCCGAGCATCCGCTCGTCGGTCGCCAGGATCTGGGCCATCGCGCGCTCCAGGTTGGCGCGCATGCGCATCGTGTCGAGCAACGTCCCGATCCGGCCGGCGGCCACCCGGGCCGCGTGACGGCTCAGCGGGTCCTCCGCCGGAGGCGCCTCCCCGGCCAGCAGGAGCGCCCCGCCCGGGGCCTCGCCCACCACGATCGGGAGCACGAGGGCGGCGGGGGCCCCGAGGGCCGCGAGCTCGGCCTGGAGGGCCCCGCCGGCGACCGGCGCGACCTCCCGCTCGTCGCGCGGGACGCCGAGCGCCGCCACGGCGGCGCCGACGCGCGCGGCCTGATCCTCCGAGAGCCCCGCCGAGGCCACGACGCGGCCCGCCGGATCCTCCGGGACGGCGGCCCAGACGAGCCCGATCCGCGCCCGCGCGGCCGCGCGGGCCGCATCCGCCAAATCCTCCGCCGCGGCGTCTCCACGCGACACACGGGCGTCGCACAAAGTGACTGAGACGAGCCCCGAGACGGCCTCATCCCCACTCGAACCTGCAGTCTCGGGCGCTAAAGCCATGAAATAGATCCCCCGATCGAGGCGGTGGGTCGCGGGAAACTCGCCTATACCTCTCGATGCGCCGAACTACCAAGGCGTCTAGGCCATCGAATAGAAATCAGAGCGTAGGGTTGTCCTCAGCGAGACTCATCAGTCCGCGCGTAGACGTCATCGGTGGACGAGGAGGGATCTACTCGGTGGTGCGTGTGCTCTTGGCCGATGATAACGACCGCTTCAGGGGGATCCTGCGTCGTCTCCTCGAGCGTGATCCTGACATCGTCGTGGTCGCCGAGGCCGGCGACGGCGCCGAGGCCCTGGACCTCGCCGAGGAGGTCGCACCGGACGTCGTCCTGATGGACGTGTCGATGCCGGGGCTCGACGGCCTGGAGGCGACGTACGAGCTCAAGGCCCGCCTCCCCGACGTCACGGTGCTGATGCTCTCGGTGGGCGACAAGGAGCAGGAGATCGCCGCGGGCCTCGCCGGCGGCGCGTCCGAGTACCTCGTGAAGGGCGGCCCCGCGAGCGAGATCGTCAACGCCATCAAGCGCTACGGACCGGTACCGGGTCCCGCCTGAGAGCGACCCGCCCGGGGCAGGCCCGGTTGGTCGATCGATGGTCAGCCGATAGGCTGGCATCCGGCCGGCGCTCAAGTACGTCGTGAGGATCGCCGATATGCCGAACATGACCACGAAAACCGTGCCCGAGCCTCTCTCCCCGACCAAGTCGCCCCTGCGGGTCGCCATTGCGGACGACCATCGCCTCATGCTCGACGGCATCAAGCGTGCCCTCGAGACGGCGCCCGACATCAAGGTCGTGGGCGAGGCGATGAGCGGTGAGGAGATGCTGTCGCTGGTGCCGCGCGTGCGGCCCGACGTCGTCATCCTCGACCTCCGCATGCCCAAGGGCGACGGGCTCACCACGCTCGCGCAGCTGCGCAAGGACTACCCCGACCTCAAGGTCATCATCCTCTCGATGTTCGAGGACTCCGAGCACATCGACCAGGCCCTGCACCAGGGCGCGTCGGGCTACGTGGTCAAGTCGATCAACCCCCTCGACCTCCCCTCGACCGTGCGCCAGGTCGTGGAGGGCACCGTCTACCACCCCCGCGGCCGCGGCGGCGAGGGCGGCGGAGCGGTCGGCGGCTCGGGCGGCGGACACCCCGGCGGCCTGACCGACCGGGAGCTGTCGATCCTGCGGCTGGTGGCGGAGGGCCTGTCGAACCTCGACATCGCCAGCAAGCTCTACGTCACCGAGCAGACGGTCAAGTTCCACCTCTCGAACATCTACCGCAAGCTCGGGGTGGGCAACCGCACCGAGGCCACGCGGTACGCCTACCGCAACGGGCTGATCGAGTAGACCCCCGGGCTGCGGCCCGTCCGGCGCCTACGCCGGGGTTCGCCCGTGTGCCACAATCGGCCGCGTGAACGCGATCTCGAAGATCGAGGCCCCCGACGCGCGGACGGACGATGGCGAACCTGCCGAAGATCCGCCGCAGCCAGGGCCGCGAGGAGGAGCAGAACGGGCAGGCGGCTGACCGCGTCCGGCCGGACGTCCAGCGCCTCGAGGCGTTCGGGCTCACCTGGCTGAACATCGAGTCGCCGACCGAGATCGAGACGGCCTGGCTCGCCGAGCACTACGAGTTCCACCCCCTGGACCTCGAGGACGTGCTCTCGCGCCGGCGCCAGCGGGCGAAGATCGACGAGTACCCGGACTACGTCTTCGTGGTGCTCCACTTCCCGCGCTTCGACAAGCGCAGCGGGCGCCTCCAGGCCGCCGAGCTGAACATCTTCGTGGCCGAGGACCTCGTCATCACGCTCCCCAACGAGCCGCTGAAGCCCCTCAGCGGCCTCTGGTCGCGCTGCGAGAAGAGCGCCACCGCCCGCGAGAAGCACATGGGCAAGGGGTCGGGCTACCTGCTCTACGAGATCGTCGACTCGATGTACGACTACTGCTTCCCGATCCTCGACAAGATCGGCTTCAAGCTGGACTACATCGAGGACGCGCTGTTCGAGGGGCAGACCGACGACATCGTGCGCGACATCTCGAACGTCAAGCAGGAGATCATCAACTACCGCCGCATCGTCAAGCCGCAGCGGCCCACCCTGCGCCTGCTCGACCGCGGCCTCCGGCGCTTCGCCCCCCAGGACCTCGAGGTCTACTTCGACGACATCGTCAACAAGAGCGAGCGCATCTGGGACCTGCTCGAGAACTACAAGGAGGTGGCGGAGGCGCTCGAGGCCACCAACGAGTCGGTCATCAACCACCGCCTCAACGACATCATCCGCGTGCTGACGGTCTTCTCGGCCGTGATGCTGCCGCTGACCCTCATCACGGGGATCTGGGGGATGAACTCGGAGGTCGTGCCGTTCGCCCACGACGGGGTCTTCTCCTTCGTCTTCCCGCTGCTGCTGATGGGCGTCGTCGCGATCGCGCTGTTCGCCTGGTTCCGCCACAAGCGGTGGCTGTGACGAGCGGCGGCCGGCCCGGCCGCGGACCCGACATCATGTGGTCCCCCTGGCGGATGGGCTACATCGCGGGGGGCGAGGAGAGGGCCTCCGGAGGGCCCGCCTGCGTGTTCTGCGAGCTCCCCGCGCAGCACGACGACGCCCGCACGTACATCCTGTACCGTGGCGAGCGCGCGTTCGTGGTCATGAACCTCTACCCGTACAACAACGGGCATCTGATGATGGTCCCGTACGCGCACGAGGCCTCCTTGGCCGGGCTCGACGAGCCCACCCTCACCGAGCTGATGACGCTCGCCAAGCGTTCGCAGTCGATCCTCGAGGAGCGAATGAGACCCCAGGGCTTCAACCTCGGCGTGAACCAGGGGCGGGCGGGCGGCGCCGGCATCGCGGACCATCTCCACATGCACCTGCTGCCGCGCTGGGTGGGCGACACGAACTTCATGCCGGCGCTCGGCGACGTGCGGGTGATGCCCCAGCACCTGGACGAGACCTACCGCCTGCTCGCGGACGGCTTCGCGGCGTGACGATCGACCCGCGGGTCTTCAAGGCCTACGACGTCCGCGGCCTCTACCCCGAGGAGGTCGACGAGGACGGGGCGGAGAGGATCGGCGCCGCCTTCATCGCGCTGACGGGCGCCAAGAGGATCGCGGTGGGCCACGACGTGCGCCTCTCCTCGCCCTCGGTCGCCGCCCGCTTCGCCGAGGGCGCGCTCGCCGCGGGAGCCGACGTCATCGAGCTGGGGCTCTGCGCCACCGAGATGCTCTACTTCGCGGTCGCCGACGGGGGCCTCGACGCCGGCGCCTGCATCACCGCGAGCCACAACCCCCCGCAGTACACGGGCATGAAGATGGTCACGGCCGGCGCGCTCCCGCTCTCGGGCGACGCGGGGATCGGCGAGGTGGGCCGCATCGCGCTCGCCGGCCCCCCGCACGCGGCCACGCCCGGCAGGCGCAGCCGCGACGACGGCCTGCTGGAGAGGTTCGTCACCTCGTGCCTGGGCTTCGTGGACCCCTCGGCCATCCGCGACATGCGCGTGGTCCTGGACGCCGCCAACGGGATGGCGGGCCTCTACCTGCCGCCCGTGCTCGATCGCCTGTCGATCGACGCGGTGCCGTACTTCCTCGACCTCGACGGGCGCTTCCCCAACCACGAGCCCAACCCGCTGCTGCCCGAGAACCGCGAGTTCATCATCGGCAAGGTCCGCGAGGACGGCGGCGACCTGGGCATCGCCTTCGACGGCGACGCCGACCGCTGCTTCTTCATCGACGACACCGGCGAGTTCGTGGCGGGCGACTTCCTCACCGCGCTCCTCGCCACCCACCTGATGGAGCGCGCGGGCCCCTCCACCATCGTCTACGACCTGCGGGCCTCATGGGCGGTGCGGGACGCCGTGGAGGCCGCGGGCGGCACCGCCGACATGTGGCGGGTGGGCCACGCCTTCATCAAGACCCGCATGCGCGAGGTGGACGCCCTCTTCGCGGGCGAGGTCAGCGGGCACTACTACTTCCGCGACTTCAGCTACGCCGACAGCGGGCTCATCCCGGCCCTGCTGGTCATGGAGATGGTCGCCACCCGCGGGGTGCCGCTGTCGCAGATGATCGCGGGCTTCCGCGAGCGGTACCACATCTCCGGCGAGATCAACTCGACGGTCGACGACGTGGCGGCCGCCCTGCAGCGCCTTCGCGACGCCTACGCCGACGGCCGCCAGACCGAGATCGACGGGCTGTCGGTGGAGTACGCGGACTGGCACTTCAACGTGCGCCCCTCCAACACCGAGCCGCTCCTGCGCCTGAACCTCGAGTCGCTGGCCTCCGAGGAGGACATGGAGCGAAAGCGCGACGAGGTGCTCGAGGTCATCCGCTCGGGGTGACCGGCCCCCGGTCGGTGCCCGGTGAGGCGAGGGCCGTGATCGCGGCCGAGGCCCTGGAGGTGCGCTACCAGGGCGGGCCCGTCCCGGCGGTCCGGGGCGTGACGCTGCGGCTGGAGCCCGGCGCGGGGCTGCTGCTGCGCGGCCCGGCGGGCGCGGGCAAGACCAGCCTCCTGCGCGGTCTCCTGGGGCTGGTGCCCGCGCGCGGCCGGGTGCGGGTGCTGGGCGCTCCGCCCGGCGCCGCGGAGTCGCGCGGGCGCGTGGGCTACGGACCCCAGGGCGGGGGCTTCGCGAGCGGCCTGACGGTGATCGAGGCCGTGGGCGCCGTCGCGGCCCTGCGGCGCGGACCCGGACGGCGCGGCCTGGCCGAGGACGCGCTCGGGCGGGCCGGGCTCGGCCTGGTGGCCGGCTGGCGCACCGCGCGCCTCGACGCCGAGGGCTGGAGGCGCCTGAGCCTGGCGATGGGCGTCGCGGGCGACCCCGAGCTCGTCGTGCTCGACGATCCCTGGCTGTTCCCCGAGACGCTCCGCGAGATCGCGGCCGCCCGCGCCCGCGGGGGCGCCGTGCTGGCGGCCTCCTCGCGGCCCGGTGGGCTGGCCACGGCCCTGGGGGGCCGCCTCGACCTGGCGGGCGACGGGGTGGCCCGGTGAGCGCGACGGCGATCCTCACCGGGCTCCAGGCCCGGCGGCTCGCCCGGCGCCCCTGGGCACAGGTGGCACTGGCCGCCGGAGTCGCGCTGGCGGTCGTGGCGGCCGGCGTCGCCGGCACCCATGAGGGGCTGGCGCGCGAGGACGCCCTGCGCCGCGGGGGCGCGACCCTCCTGCTCCTGGGCGGGCTGGCCGTCGCCGTGGTGCTGGGCAGCGGCGCGCTCAACCGCGACTCCGAGTCGGGTCACTTCGGCGCCCTCACCGGCGCGGGGGCGGCGCGCCCGCAGCTCGTGGCGGCCGCCGTGATCCCGCGCGTCGTGGCGCTGCTCATCGTCCTCGCCGCCTGGGGCGTGGCCCTCCAGATCGGCAGCGCCGCCCTGGGCCTCGGACTGGACGGGCCGCTGGCCGTCCACACCCTGGCGGTCGCCGAGGGCCTCGTGCTGGCGCTGCTGGCCTGCGCCGCAGCGAGCTCGGTGGTGGGGCCCGTGGCCGCGGGCGCCTTCGGGCTGTCGCTCTACGTCCTGGCCCAGGCCGCGGTCAACCTCAGGGCGGCCGCGGACCAGGCGCTCATCGGAACCGCCGACTCCGGTGTCAGGGCCCTCTACTACGTGGTGCCCCACACGATCACGTCGCCGATGATCGCCGACATGCAGGCCCGCGACGTCGCCGGGGCCGCCGCCCCGCGGGTGGAGATCAACCACAACATCGTCCTCGTGCCGGCCGCCGGCTGGGGTTCGGTGCTCTGGACGCTCGCCTGGTGCGTCCTGCTCGTCGCGCTCTGCGCCAGCGGCCTCCGCCGGCGCCCGCTCCGCTGACGCGACGCTAGGCGGTGTGGTCGTCGAGGGGGAGCCGGCCCTGGAAGCCGGTGTCCAGCTCGTGCCACCACTCGATCCGCTCCTCGCCCACGCGCCAGCACAGGAAGACATCGCGGTCGCCCCGGCGGGCCGGGAAGTCGCAGATGCCCGTGCCCAGGTCGCGCACCACCACACCCCAGCGCTCGATCTGGGCGAGCCCCCGGCTGAAGACCAGGGCGGCCTGCGCGAAGCGCTTGCCGTCGGGGCCGCCCCCGTTGCCCCGGGCGGACCCGACCAGCCCGGCGGAGAGCTCGCGGTCGGTGATGACCTCCCGCGCCTCCCTCAGCTCGAGGATGAGCTTCTCGAGCGGGCCGATCAGCGCCGAGGCCTCCGCGAGCGTGTAGCGGGGCTCGCTCACACTCCGGGCCCGGCGCGAACGCCTAAGCGGCGACCTCGTCGCGCTCGACCGGCTCGTAGAGCGTGCCGCGCTCGACGGGGACCTTGCCGCCGGCCCGCACGAGGGTCTCCATGCGGTCGCGCGACAGGCCGAGGGGCGTCTGCACGGTCGTGGCGTGCGCGATGCGCTCCTCGGTGAGCGTGCCCGAGAGGTCGTCCAGGCCGTAGCACAGCGCCTCCGAGGTGATCTCCTCGCCGAGCATCACCCAGTGGCCCTTGACGTGCGGGAACGAGTCGAGGAACAGGCGCGCGACCGCGATGGTGCGAAGCTTCTCCTCGCGGGTCGGGCCGGGGAGGTACGAGAAGTCGGTGTTGCCCGGCAGGAAGGGCAGCGGGATGAACGCCTGGAAGCCGCCGGTGTCGTCCTGCAGGTCGCGCAGGGCGCGCATGTGGTCGACCTGCTCCTCGGGCGTCTCGAAATGGCCGAAGAGGAGGGTCGCGTTCGTGCGCAGGCCCTGGCCGTGGGCCTCGCGGTGGACGTCGAGCCACACCTCCGCGGGCACCTTTCGGTCGGCGATGATCTTCCGCACCCGGGGGCTGAAGACCTCGGCGCCTCCACCGGGCATCGTGTCGTGGCCGGCTGCGCGCAGGCGGCGCAGGGCCTCGGCGTGGTCGACCTTCGAGATCCGGGCGATGAAGTCGACCTCGACCGCGGTGAGCGCCGTGAGCGAGACGTGCGGCAGGCCCGCCTTCAGCTCGGAGAAGAGCTCCTCGTAGTAGGGGAGGTCGTACTCCTTGGTCATGCCGCCCACGATGTGCAGCTCGGTGATGCCGAGCTCCGAGAGCTGGTGGGCCCGGTCGACCAGCTGGTTGACGCTGTAGGCGTAGGCCCTCTCGTCCTTCTCGGTCCAGACCGCGAACGCGCAGAAGCCGCACCCGACCACGCAGATGTTGGTGGGGTTGAGGTGCGCGTTGACGTTGTACGTGATGGCGTCGCCGTAGCGGCGGCGCACCACGGCGTCGGCCGCGGCGCCGAGATCCTCGAGGGGGGCGTCGCGGTAGAGGGCGACGGCCTCGTCGGGGGTGATCCGCTCGCCCTCAGAGGCGCGCGAGAGGATGGCGTCGGTCATGTGGCCCGAGGTTATCAGGGGCTCCCGTCACGATGCTCGGACACCCGTCCCGCGCTAGGGTGCGGGGCGTGGCGGAGCACGCGCTGAAGGAATGGGCGGTGACGATCGCGGCCCTCGAGGCCGGCGACCAGGTGCTCATCGTCCGCAAGGGCGGCATCGGGGAGAAGCGGTTCGAGCTGCCGCACCCGCGCTTCTACCTCTTCCCCACCTTCGAGCATCAGCGGCCCGAGCTGGTGAAGCCGGCCTGGCGGGAGCGCTTCGCCGGCCCGCTGGCCGAGCGCACCGAGCCCGCGCGCCTGCCGCTGCCGGCCTACGCCGAGCTGCACTCGGCCCACCCGATCGCGGACGCCGAGGCGCTCGACGCCATCGATCCGCTCCACATCCTCTCGCCCGACTACGCCGCCGAGCGGCTGCGCTGGCGGCGGATCCACCCGCTGTGGGCCGCCGTCCTGCGCGTCTGGCGCGTGCCCGACCCGCCCGTGCTCGAGGTCGGCCCGGAGCACGGGGGCTGCGTGAGCTGGGTGGAGCTGCCCGAGGCGATCGGCGCCCCCGAGGGCGCCGTCCCGGCGCTGTCGGACGAGGCGTTCGCCCGGGCCGCCGCCGACGTGGAGTCGGCGCTGGCGGCCGCCGGGGTGGCGCGATGACCCGCGCGCACCTGCTGGTGTGCCGCGGCCCGGACTGCGGCGCCCGCGGCGCCCAGGACGTCTACACGGCCCTCGCCGACGCGGTCCACGAGCGCGGCCTGTCCGACGAGGTCACCCAGACCCAGTGCGGCTGCGTCGGCCCGCTGTGCGGCGGCGGCCCGGTGGTCTGCTGCTACCCCACCGGCGCCTGGTACGCGCCGGTCACGGCCGCCGACGCCGCCGAGATCGTGCGGGACGACCTGGACGGCGGACGCGTGGTGGAGCGGCTCGTCGCCGTCCGCCTGGAGGGGGTCGCATGAGCCACACCTCATCGTTCGACGCCCTGCTCGCCGAGCAGCCGTCCGACTGGGCCTTCTTCGAGGTCTACGTCACCCTCGACGACCCGCGGCGGCTGGCGGACGCGCGGGTGGCGCTGGCGCGCGCCAACGCCCGCCCCGTCCGTGTGGAGGCCGACCACGACTTCGAGATCACGGTGGCCCACACCCACGGCCACGGCTCCCGCGCCGGCGTGCTGCGCTCGGCGCTGCGCATCCTGGACGACCGCGACATCGCCGGCCGCACCTGGGGCGGCGAGACGCGCACGCTCGTGAGGCCGGCGCCGCCGCACCGCTACGGCCCCTAGGGCCCGAGGCCGTGTACCGCGACGAGGACGACCTGCAGCTCCTGGCCGAGCTGGCCGGGGTGCTCGACGAGACCGTCTCGGCGGCCGGCCTCTCGGCCGGCTCCTACGTCGTGCTGCGGGAGCTCGTGGCCGCGCCGGGGCCCCACCCCGTGACCGACCTCGCCGCCCGCCTGGCCGCCGGGCCGGACGAGGTCGCCGACCTCTGCGGGCGCCTGGTGCAGGACGACTGGGCCGTGGCGCGCGCCAACGGCGTGGAGGCCACCGGCTCCGGCCGCGAGCGCGCCCAGGCGCTCGAGGACCAGGCCAACGAGGCGATGCGGGCCTACGTGATGGAGCGCCCCCACACGGCCACGGTCTACGGCCTGGTGGCGTCCATGCAGAGCGGGCGCTTCACGGTGGTGGACCTGCTGGAGTTCCTGGCCGAGGGCCCCGACACCGAGGGGTGAGCGCGGGTGCCGAGGTCGGCGCCCCGCTCAGTAGCGCAGCGCGCTCTCGCCCAGGGCCGCCCAGACGTCGAGCTTGGTCCGCACGCGCTTGATCACCTCGTCGGTGAACTCCTCGGTGCCGGTCTGGCCGCCGAGGTCGGCCGTGCGGATGTCCTCGGCCACGGTCTCGAGGGCCCCCTCGTAGATCGCGCGGGAGACCGCCGATGCGTGCCCGTCGCGCATGTACGGCAGCACCGACGCGGCGGCCAGGATCATCGCGAGCGGGTTGGCGACGTTCTTGCCCTGCAGGGTCGGGGCCGTGCCGTGGGGCGCCTCGGCCATCACGGCGGAGGCCTGGAAATCGTCGTCGAAGGCCAGGAGCTGCGATTCGGCGCCGGCGATCGAGCCGAAGAGCTGGAGCACCATGTCCGACAGGCAGTCGCCGTCGCGGTTCAGGGCCGGCACGACCAGCGCGTCGCCGGTGTGGCTGATGAGGGCCGAGTAGGTCGCGTCGATCAGCATCGGCCGGTATCGCACGTCGGGGTGCCGTTCGGCGGCGGCGTCGAGCTCCTCCTTCAGCATCCCCTCGTAGACCGGCGAGACGGTCCACTTGGGGCCGCCGAAGACCGTGGCCTGCATGCGCCGCGCCTGCTGGAAGGCGAACTCGGCCACCGCCCGGCAGGTGCGCCGCGAGATCCGCTCCACCCGCCAGGCGACCTCGTCGCCGTTGTCCTCCTCGCGGTACTCGCGGGCGTTGTACGCGTCGTCGACCGCCATGCGGACGACCGAGATGGGGGCGTGGATCCCGGCCACGGGCCGGACGCCCGACAGGCGCCGCCCGGTGCGGATGATCACCTTGCCTCCGATGGCCTCCCGCAGCAGGGCGTTCGGGCTGCCCACGTCCTCGGCGCCCTCCGGGGTGATGGTGGCCGCCTTCAGGCCGAAGCCGTGGCGCACCGTGGCGGCCGCCGCGTCGAAGACGACCTGGTTCCCGGTGCTCCGTCGGTTCTCCAGCGAGAGGTCGTGGCGCTCGATCTCCAGCGCGAGGCCCGTGACCGCCGGGTCGATCACCCGCAGGGCCTCCTCCAGGAGCTCCTGGCCGGTCTGATCGCCCTCCATGACCACCAGGGTGCGCGGGGCGGTCACGACTCCTCCATGGCGTAGAGGCGCACGCGCGGGGCCGTGCCGAGGCGCCGTTCCAGGGACGCGATCTCCTCGCGCACGGCGGGCCGCTCGGCGAAGGCCGCCGCGGCGGCCGGATCCTCCCACTCGGCCAGACATCCGTACTCGCCGGCGTCCGCGTCGACGAACAGCACGTGGCGGCGGCAGCCGCGAGCGGCGTCGCGCAGGCGCGCGGCCACCGCGCGCGCCTCGTCGAGGGTCCCGGGGCCCAGGCGGAAGGAGATCTCGGTGCCGTGGAGGGTCATCCGACCCGGGACGATAGCCCTCGTGCCGAGGCGGCAGGCCCGCCGCTAACCTTGGGGGGCCGGCTCACCCGCTCCTGGAGGATCGCGTCCGATGCGCTACCGCACCCTTCCCCGCACCGACATCAGCGTCTCCGAGGTGGGATTCGGGGTGTGGACGCTGGCCACCGGATGGTGGGGCGAGAAGGACGACCGCGAGGCCGTCGAGCTGCTGCGGGCGGCGCTCGACCGCGGCATCACGCTCTTCGACACGGCCGACTCCTACGGCAACGGGCGCGGGGAGACGCTGCTCGCGCAGGCGTTCGAGGGACGGCGCGACGAGGTCGTGTACTCGACCAAGGTCGGCTACGACTGGTACTCGCACACCGCTCCGCGCGGCCAGCGGGAGCTGCCCCACAACTGGACGCCGGACTTCGTGCGGCACTCGTGCGAGCGCAGCCTGGAGCGCCTCGGCACCGACCGCATCGACGTGTACCAGCTCCACAACCCGCGCATGGACGCGATCCGCTCGGACGAGCTGTTCGCGACGCTCGAGGATCTCGTGGCCGAGGGCAAGGTGCGCAGCTACGGGGTGTCGCTGGGCCCCAAGATCGGCTGGAGGGACGAGGGCCTGGCCGCGATGGCCACCCGCCCCATCACGTCGCTCACGATGATCCACAACGTGCTGGAGCAGGAACCCGGCCGGGACCTGATCGCCGGCGCCCGCGAGGCGCAGACGGGCCTCTTCGTGCGCGTGCCCCACTCCTCGGGGATGCTCGAGGGCAAGTACACGACCGAGACGACCTTCCCGCCCAGCGACCACCGCAGCCACCGCCCGCGCTCCTGGCTGCTCGAGGGGCTCCAGAAGATCGAGACGCTCGGCTTCCTCACCCACGAGCGGCCGCACACGCTGGCGCAGGCCTCGCTGAAGTGGCTGCTCGCCGAGCCGCTCGTGATGACGGCGCTGCCCAACATCTACGGGCCGGAGCAGCTCGACGAGTTCGCCGCCGCGCCGGACATGCCCGACCTCGACGAGGCCGACCTCGCCCGCGTGGCCGAGCTGTACGCCGACGACTTCGGGGTGCGTCCCGAGGCGCCCGCGCCCGCGTAGGGGCGCCCTAGGAGAGCGAGGTGAGGTGGGCGCCGAGCATCTGCTCGGCGCCGTCCTCGCACTCGGGCATCGCCAGTCGCAGGCGGTCCACCAGCCGCTCGCCGGCGCCGGCCCGGGCGGCGCCCTCCTCCACGTCGCGCAGCGCCGCCACGATCCCCTCGGGCAGCTCGTCCTGCACCTCCACCAGCGGCTCGGAGGCCCGCTGGAAGCGCGCGTAGGCGCCCGCGAGGCGGTCCTGGAGGAGCGATCCCTGGTCGGCCGCCGGGAGCGAGGCCACGGCCCGCAGCGACTCGTCGCGCCACGCGGCCAGGCGCAGGGCGCGGGCGGCCACCACCTCCAGGGTGCCGGCCACCTCCGGCGGATCCGCGCTCAGGGCCAGCAGCCGGCCGATGGCGGATGCCAGATCGCGGAGCGCCTCGGCGTCCACGGCGCTCTCGAGGTGCTCCCACAGGAGGCTCGCGGACGCCGCCTCGTGGGCGCGGCGGGCGTCGGGCTCGGGCCGCAGGCCGGACGTCAGGCAGAGGAACGCGGGGCCCTCGAACGCGCACAGGTAGCTGCGCCGCCCCTCCACCACCTCCACGGCGCGAAGGCCGAGCGGCGGGCGCCCGGCGAGCTCGGCGGCGGCGTCGCGGGCCGACTCGAGGTCGCCCACGAGGTCGCGGAGCTCACGCTCCTGCCCGTCGGTGGCCATGCGATCCACTGTGCCACAGCTTCCGGCCGGGGGCCGCGGAGGTCCGCGTACAATCCCCGGCGTGCCGGCCGCCGCACCCGTCCCCCCCAGCCCGGCGGAGCTTCCCGACGCGCACCGGATCGGTGACGCGCTGGAGCGTTCCCTGCGCGGCCGCCGCGTGGTGGAGCTGGACGAGCCGGGCCGGCGCGCCGCCGTGCTGCTGGTGATCTACGACCGCCGGGGGCAGCCGCACGTGCTGCTGACCAAGCGCACCGACACGGTGCCGTCGCACCCGGGGCAGATCTCGCTGCCGGGCGGGGTCGCCGAGCCCGGCGACGGCTCGCTCGAGCGCACGGCCCTGCGCGAGGCCGAGGAGGAGGTGGGCCTGGCGCCCTCGCGGATGCGCGTTGTCGCGGAGTTGGACGACGTCGCCACCATGGTGTCGGGCTTCATCGTGCGGCCGTTCGTGGCCGTGGCCCGGGGGCCGGTCGCCCCGACGCTGAGCGACGCCGAGGTGGCGCGGATCATGGAGGTCCCGCTGGCCGACATACTGCGCGCCGACGACGCCCTGCCGGCCCGCCCGGCGCCGCTGGCCCTGCGCTACCCGCTGGACGGCGAGGACGTGTGGGGGGCGACCGCGCGCATCCTGCGCGGCTTCTGCGCGGCGCTGCGCCACGCCCTGGGCACCGCGCCTTCCCCCGGGTGAGCCGCGTCCGTTAGCGTCGGCGGGCGCAGGTGCTGAGGCACATCCCCCAAGGAAGGTGAGCGACATGCCCGGACAGGTCCCCGCCGCGACGGACGTCCCCGACATCCCGGTCCTCCGGGCGCTCGGCAACCGGCGCAGCATCCGCTACTTCGACGCCGACCGCGTCGTGGAGGACTGGAAGCTCGAGGCGATGCTCCAGGCGGCGCGCTTCGCCTCGTGCCAGGGGAACATCAACGCCACCGAGGCGATCCTGGTGAACAAGGAGACCTGCGATCTCTGGGAGGAGATCGAGGAGTGCGTCTCCGGGTTCAACGTCCAGATCATCAACCAGGCGTCGCACCTGATCCTCTGGCTCACCAACCTCAACGCCTGGTACGGGCGGGCCGTCAACGGCATCTCCACGGTGTCGCTGGCCGGCGCCACGACCAAGTACCACGGCTGGAACTACGAGTTCTCGATGACCCAGACGATCCCCCGCCTGATGAGCTTCCCCACCGAGCGCACCGAGATCCTGCTGCGGTTCGAGAGCGGGCAGGCCGCGGCGAACGCCATCACCGCGGGCGTGGGGCTGGGCGTGGGCAACATCCTGATCGCCTTCGGCCGCAAGCCGGGCGGGATCGAGAAGGCCTTCGGGCTGCCGCCGCACTACCGGTTCACGTGGGGCCACGCGGTGGGCTACCCGCTCGAGAGCCCCGACGCCGGGGGCCAGCGCCCCCGCCTGAAGTTCGGCAAGCTCTTCCACGACAACGCCTTCGGCGTGCCGCTGGCGTCGAACCCCGGCACCGAGGCCCTGCTGCGCGAGAAGGGCCTCATCCAGGAGCAGGCGCCTCTGCCGGGGCGCTTCGAGGAGATCGTGGGCATCGCCGAGCGGCACGGCCGCGACCCGGGGATGCTCTACTTCCCCGCCCGCGAGATCCAGCGCCTGATGAACGACGACGACTGGGACTTCGGGCCGCGCATCCGCGAGCACGCGGAGCACGTCATCGCCACCGAGGACCTGCCCGACTACCCCGACGAGATGCGCGCCACCTTCGCCAAGCTGATGGAGGAGCACGGCATCGACGCGGCCAAGTTCCTGCCCGCAGAGGACTAGGGGTGGCGTACGAGGACATCCTCTACGAGGTCGCCGGGGGGCGGGCGACGATCACGATCAACCGCCCCGAGCGCCTGAACGCCTTCCGCGGCCAGACGATCGTCGAGCTGTGCGAGGCCTTCGAGCGCAGCGCGGACGACGAGGCGGTGGGCGTGATCGTGTTCACGGGCGCCGGCGAGCGCGCCTTCTGCGTGGGGGGTGACGTGCGCGAGCCCACCCGCACGATGGCCGAGAAGCGCCGGGGGCACATCCTCGCGCCCCGGCTGGCGTCGGCGATGCGCAACAACGGGAAGCCGATCATCTGCCGGGTGCGGGGCTACTGCATCGGCGGCGGCAACGAGCTCAACATGGTCTCGGACCTCACGATCAGCGACACCACCGGCCGGTTCGGCCAGGCGGGCCCCAAGATCGGGAACGCCCCGCTGTGGTGGGGCTGCCAGCTCATCCCCGCGGTGGTGGGCGAGAAGAAGGCGCGCGAGGTGCTCTTCCTGACCCGCCAGTACACGGCCGGCCAGGCGCTGGCGATGGGCCTGGTCAACGCCGTCGTGGAGCCGGAGGAGCTGGACGACGAGGTGGACCGCTGGTGCACCGAGATCCTGCGCCGCTCGCCCCAGGGGCTGCGCCTGGCCAAGATCGCGATGAACACGGCCACCGACTCCCTCTACTCCTCCACCAACCACGGGATGGAGCTGATGGCCCTGAACCATGTCTACGGCCCCGAGCCGCAGGAGGGGATCGCGAGCTTCCAGGAGAAGCGGCCGGCCGACTGGCGGCGGTTCCGCGAGGGCCAGGGACCCGAGCCGGGAGACGACTGACATGGCCGAGTGGAGCGACTGGTACGCGCGTGAGGACCCCACCACCTGGGTCCTGGCGGAGGTTCTGAAGCGCCGGGCGGCCGAGCATCCGGACCGCGACTACCTGAAGTTCGCCGACGCCCCCTGGGTGAGCTACGGCGAGATCAACGCGCGCGCCAACCGGGTCGCCAACGCCCTGGTCGCCCGCGGGGTGGCCCCCGGGGAGTCGGTCAGCGTGATGCTGCCCAACTGCGAGGAGTTCATCCCGGTCTGGTTCGGGATCCTGAAGGCCGGGGCGGTGATGAGCTCGATCAACACCGCCTACAAGGGCGACTTCCTGTCCTGGACGATCAACCTGGTCGAGGCCAGGAAGCTGGTGATCTCCGACGAGTACCTGGATCGCCTGGACCTGATCAAGGCCGAGCTGCCCCTGCTCGAGCACGTGATCGTCTGGGACTCGGGAAAGCGCGAGGGCCCGGACCCCGCCCTTCCCCACGAGCCCCTGTCGGCGCTCATGTCGGCCCCCGACTCCGAGCCCGAGGGGATCGCCTACTCCTGGACCGACGACGCCCGGATCATGTTCACCTCCGGCACCACCGGCCGCTCCAAGGGCGTCATCAAGCAGAACGCCGCCGACTACTTCTCGGCGCGCAGCGCGCTGGAGTCGGCGGTCGTGCGCCGGGGCGTGCCGCTCGAGGGCCTGGCCGACGAGGTGTACTTCAGCTGCCTGCCGCTCTTCCACTCCAACGCCCAGGTGCTGTGCGCCTATCCGGCGCTCCTCGCCGGAGCCCGGGTGGCCTACGTGGAGCGCTTCTCGGTGACGCGCTTCTGGCAGCAGGCCATCGACGCCGGGGCCACCACCTTCAACTCGATCGGCGCGATGGTCTATTTCCTGTGGAGCGCGCCCCCCTCCCCGCTCGACCGGGCCCACCGCGTGCACACGGTCTCGGCGGCGCCGGCGCCGAAGGACGTGTACCACGAGTTCGAGGAGCGCTTCGGCGTGACGTTCGCCGAGGGATACGGGCTCACCGAGACCGGGGTGGCCACGATGATGGACCCCACCCTGCCCCCGCGCCTGGGCTCGTGCGGAAAGGCCAACCCCGGCTACGAGGTGACGATCGTGGAGCCGGGCACCGACCTCCCGCTTCCGCCCGGCACGCCCGGCGAGATCGTCGTGGACCAGAAGATCCCGAACATCGTCATGCGCGCCTACTACGGAATGCCCGAGAAGACCGCCGAGGACTTCCGCAACCTGAAGCTCCACACCGGCGACCTGGGGCGCATGGACGCCGACGGCTACGTCTACTTCATGGAC
The DNA here is from genome assembly GCA_963760715.1 of Miltoncostaeaceae bacterium. Taxonomy (GTDB): domain Bacteria; phylum Actinomycetota; class Thermoleophilia; order Miltoncostaeales; family Miltoncostaeaceae; genus CAVXDY01. The sequence goes on from CAVXDY010000001.1 coordinate 74,139, forward strand.
CGTGTGAAGGACTACATCCGGCGCCGGGGCGAGAACGTCTCCTCGATGGAGGTGGAGAAGATCGTCTCGGGCCACGCCTCGGTGCGCGAGGCGGCCGCGATCGGGGTGAAGGCCGGCGAGGGCGCCTCGAGCGAGGACGAGATCCTGGTGGTGGCCGTGCCCGAGGGCGCGGCGCCGGATCCGGTCGAGCTGACCCACTGGCTGGCCGAGCGCATGCCGTACTTCATGGTGCCGCGCTACCTGCGCTTCGTGGCCGCGCTCCCCAAGACCCCCACCGAGCGCGTGCAGAAGGTCAAGCTCCGGGACGAGGGCGTCACGGCCGACACCTGGGACCGCGAGGCGGCCGGAGTGACGATCAGGCGCTGACCGGGCGGCCGGTTGGCCGTCCGTTCAGGAGCACGACTCGACCTTGTGGGGGCGCGCCGTCGGCGCCCCTCGGGCATCGTCGCGCACGTCCCCAGAGGAGGGCGATGCCGGAATCGGGCGTGCACGTGGCGGGACGGGGCCCGGCGGGCGTGGGCACCGCCGTGCTCGGGGGCGGCCCGGCGGGACTCACCGCCGCCTACATGCTCGCCCGGCGCGGCGAGCCCGGCATGGTCTTCGAGGCCGGCGGCTCCGTGGGCGGGATCGCGCGCACGGTCGAGTGGGGCGGCTACCGCTTCGACCTCGGCGGACACCGCTTCTTCACGAAGCTGGCCCCGATCGCCCGCCTCTGGGAGGAGATGCTGGGGGACGAGTTCCTCACCCGCCCCCGCCTGTCGCGCATCTACTACCAGGGCAAGTTCCTGGCGTACCCGCTGGTGGCCCGCGACGTGGTGTCCCGCCTCGGCATCGTCGAGTCGGCGCGGTGCGCGCTGTCCTATCTCGTGGCCACCGCGCGGCCCCGCCGGCGTCCGGCGGAGACCTTCGAGGAGTGGGTCACCGAGCGCTTCGGCCGCCGCCTCTACGAGGCGTTCTTCCGCTCCTACACCGAGAAGGTCTGGGGGATCCCCGGAAGCGAGATCCGGGCCGAGTGGGCCGCGCAGCGCATCCGGAACTTCTCCCTCTTCCTGGCGATGCTCAGCATCCTGGGGCTGCGGCGCTCCCACGTGACCACGCTGATCGAGGAGTTCCGCTACCCGCGGCTCGGCCCGGGGCAGATGTGGCAGGCCTTCCGGGACCGGGTGGAGGAGGGCGGCGTGCCCGTGGCCCTCGACCACCGCTGCGTGGGGCTGCACCACGAGGACGGGCGCGTGCGGTCGATCTCCGTGCGGGCCGACGGCGTCGAGGCGCGCCACGCGGTGGACGGGGTGGTCTCCAGCATCCCGCTGGGAGAGCTGGTGCAGAGCCTCTCCCCGGCCGCGCCCGAGCCGGTGCTCGCCGCGGCCCGCCGGCTGCGCTACCGGGCCCTGTGCCTCGTGGCCCTGGTCACCGACGAGCCGCAGCCGTTCCCCGACAACTGGATCTACCTGCACGACGCCGGGGTGCGCGCCGGGCGGGTGCAGAACTTCGGCGCCTGGAGCCCGGCCATGGTGCGCCCCGGGACCACCTGCCTGGGGGTCGAGTACTTCTGCTTCCCGGAGGACGACATCTGGACGATGCCGCAGGAGGAGGCGGTGGCGCTGGCCACCGGAGAGCTGGCCCGGATCGGCCTGATCGACCCCGCCCGCGTGACGGGCGGAGTCGCCGTGCGGGTGCCGAAGGCCTATCCGATGTACGACGCGCACTACGCCGAGTCGCTGGAGGTCATCCGGCCGTACCTCGAGAGCTTCGAGAACCTCCAGACCTGCGGCCGCAACGGCCTCCACCGCTACAACAACCAGGACCACTCGATGTGGACGGCGATGCTCGCGACCCTGAACCTCCTGGACGGCGCGGGCCACGACGTGTGGTCGGTGAACACGGACCAGGCCTACCACGAGGAGGGCGAGATCGCCGACTCCGAGCTGTTCGACCCGGACGCCACCCCCGGGTTCTCCGAGCCCCTGCCGGTGAGCCCGTGACCCCGGATGCCGCGCGGGGCCCGCTGCGCATCGGCATCGTGGGGTGCGGCTACGTGGCCGACAACCGCCACCTGCCGACGCTGTCGCGGATCCCCGGGATCACCGTGGTCGCGGCGAGCGACCGGGACCCGGCCGCCCTGGCCCGGGTGGCCGACCGCTGGGGCATCGCGCGCCGCCACGCCGACGCGGACGACCTGGTCGCCGACCCGATGGTGGAGGCCGTGGCCGTCCTGACCCCGACCTCGTCCCACGCGGACGTGGCGGTGGCCGCGCTCGACGCCGGGCGGCACGTGTTCGTGGAGAAGCCCCTGGCCCTCACCATGGAGGACGCCGACCGCATCGGCGACCGGGCCGCGGTGTCGGCCGGGCGCGCGATGGTGGGGTTCAACCAGCGGTGGCACCGGCTGGCGCTGCAGGCCCGCGAGCTCATCCGCGCGGGCGCGGTGGGCCGGGTGCAGGGCGTGGTCTCCACCTTCATCGACGCGCGGGCCACGGTGGCCGGCCTGCCCGCCTGGCGCCTCGAGCGCGCCCACGGAGGAGGGGCCCTGATCGACAAGGGCATCCACCACATCGATCTCTGGCGCTTCCTGCTCGACGACGAGTTCGAGGAGGTCTACGCCGTGAGCCGTCCCGGCCGGGGCGATGACGAGGCCCTCGTCGTCAGCGCCCGCCTGCGCTCGGGCGCCGTGGGGACCCTGCTCGCCTGCGACCACACGAGCACCGGCAACGAGCTGCGCGTGTTCGGCGAGGAGGGGGCGCTGCACCTCGACCTCTACCGCACCGAGGGGCTCGCCCGGATCCGGATGACCGACCTCCCCGGCGCGCCTGCGACAAGGCTGCGCCGGCTGGCCTCGGGGGCCCGCCAGCTGGCGGGGGGGATCGGCGAGATCCGCCGGGGCGGCGTCTTCGACGCGTCCTACGAGGCCCAGTGGCGCCACTTCGCGTCGGCGGTGCGGGCGGGGCGCGATCCGGAGTGCACCATCGAGGACGGCCGGCGGGCGCTCCAGGTCGTGCTCGCCGCCGCCGAGTCGGCCGACAGCGGGGAGCCGCGCCGGCTGGACCCGTCCCCGGCGACCGCCCCGTGAGCGACCCCGCCATCAGCGTGATCATGCCCTGCGACGACGACCCGGAGACGGTGCGCGACGTGCTGCGCCACTACGCGGTCCAGACGGCCCTCGCGCGCGCCGAGCTGGTGCTGGTGAGCCCGGCGCCCGACGCCCTGCCGCGCGATCCCGCGTCCTACGGCGGCTTCGCGTCGGTCCAGATCGTGCCCAGCCCGCCCCTGGTCCCCACCATCTGGCAGGCGCGCGCCGAGGGCGTTCGCGCCGCGCGCGCGCCGGTGGTGCTGTTCGCCGAGACCCACTCCTACCCGCATCCGCGGACCCTGGAGGCCCTGATCGACGCCCACGAGGGTCCCTGGGCGGGCGTGGGGATGTCGATGGGCAACGCCAACCCGGGCATGGTGAGCTGGTCGAACGTCCTGATGGACTACGGCCCCTGGATCTACCGGGCCGAGGAGGGCGACGTCCGTGCCCTGCCCTCGGCGAACGCCTCCTACAAGCGGGACGCGCTGCTGGCGTTCGGCGACGATCTGGGCTCGGTGCTGGAGTTCAGCTTCGGGCTCAGCGAGCGGCTGCGCGCGCGCGGCGAGCGCCTGAGCTTCGCGGCCGGGGCGCGGACGCTGCACCTGAACGTCACCTCCACGGTGCCGTGGCTGCGGGAGCGCGTGGCCGGCGGGCGCGGCTTCGCGGGCATGCGCGCGCGCGGCTGGAGCCGCCCCCGGCGGGCGCTCTACGCGCTGTCGTCGCCGCTGATCCCGGTCGTGCGCCTGAAGCGCATCCTGGGCGAGATGCGCCGCGCGGGCATCTCCCACGAGCTGATGCCGCGGATCCTGCCGGCCCTCGTCGTGAGCCTGGTCGCGAGCGCGGCGGGCGAGGCGATCGGCTACGTCGCCGGGGTCGGCGACAGCCGTCGCGTGGTGACGCGGATGGAGGTCCTGAAGTACCGCTACACGCGCCCGGGCGAGGTCCCGGTCTCGCCGGCGCTGCACGAGCGGTGACCTCCGCCGCGTCGCCGAACGGCCCGGCCATCACCGTCGTCCTCCCCTGCGACGAGCGTTTCGCGACGATCGCCGACGTGCTCGGCCACGTCCGGGCGCAGACCGTCCGGGCCGCCGTCGAGGTGGTGGTGGTGACCCCCGCCGGCCGGGCGCCGGCGATCCCGCCGGAGGCCGTCTCGCCCTTCCACTCGGTGCAGGTGATCAGCCATGGCGCCACCTTCGGCACCGCCCGCGCCGAGGGGGTGCGCCGGGCGCACGCGCCGATCGTGCTCGTGGGCGAGACCCACTCCTACCCCCACCCCACGGCGCTGGAGACGCTGATCGAGGCCCACCGGGGACCGTGGGCGGGGGTGATGATGGGCATGGAGAACGCCAACCCCGGCCCGCTCAGCTGGGCCAACCTCGCGATGGACTACGGCACCTGGGTGGGCGGTGCGCCGCGCGTCACGAGCTGGGTGCCGACCCACAACACCGCCTTCAAGCGCGAGGCGCTGCTCGCGCTGGACGATCGCCTCGACGGGCTCCTCGACCTCGGCAGCAACGCCCTCTCCCCCGAGCTGAGCGCCCGGGGCCACCGGCTGCGCTTCGAGCCGGGCGCCGAGACGCTCCACATCAACGTCTCGTCCTACCGGTCCTGCGCCCACCACCGGCTGGTGGGCGGCCGGATGTACGCCGGCCGGCGCTCGAGGTCGTGGAGCGCGGCCCGGCGGGCTCTCTACGTGGCCGGGTCCCCGCTCCTGCCGCTCGTGCGGCTGCCCCGCGTGCTGCGCGACCTGCGCCGCGCCCGCATGGCGCCCGGCGAGCTGCGGCGCACGGTGCCCTCCCTGCTGTTCAGCCTGGTGTTCAGCGCGGCCGGCGAGGCGGCCGGCTACGCCTTCGGCCCCGGCCCGGCGCGACCGGAGCTGGTCGCCGACGTCGAGATCCACCGCGACCACCACACCCGCGCCGGCGACCTCCCGGTGCCCCTCTCGCGCCACGCGCCGTGAGCGCCTGCACGGTCGTCGTGCCCACCCACCGCCGGCCGCGCGCGCTGGCCGCGTGCCTGGCCGGGCTGGCGGCGCAGGCGGACCCCCCGGCCGATCTCCAGGTGGTGGTGGTGGACGACGGGGGCGGGGTGCCGCTCGGGCCGGTCGTCGACGCCGTTGGCGACCGCCTCGATGTGACCCTGATGACCCAGGCCAACGCCGGCCCGGCGGCGGCGCGCAACGCCGGGGCCGGGCGGGCGCGGGGCGCGCTGCTGGCGTTCACCGACGACGACTGCGTCCCGCGCCCCGACTGGCTTCGCACCCTCCTGGATCTCGCCGGCCGCCACCCGGGCGCCGCGGTCTCCGGGCGGACCGTCAACGCCCTGGGCGACAACCCCTACTCGGCGGCGGCCCAGCTCGTGATCGACGTCGGCTACGAGCAGACCGGCTACGGCAGCCGCGGGGTCCCGTTCTTCACCACCAACAACCTGCTGGTCCCGGCGGAGGCCTTCCGGGCCCTGGGCGGGTTCGACACCGGCTTCCGCACCGCCGAGGACCGCGACTTCTGCGCCCGCTGGGCGGCGAGCGGGCGGCGCTTCGAGCACGCGCGCGAGGCCGTGGTCGACCACGCCCATGCCCTCGGCCTGTGGGGCTTCGTGCGGCTCCACTACGAGTACGGCCGCGGCGCCCGCCGGTTCCACCGCGCCCAGGCGTCGCGGGGCGGGCGGGTGGCCGTGGAGCCCGGCTACTACCTGGCGCTCGCGCGCCGGCCCCTCCACGAGCCTCCCCGGCGGCGGGCCGGCCTGGCGGGCCTGCTGGCCGCGTGGCTGCTCGCGACCACCGCCGGCTTCGCCCGGGAGCTGGCGGGCGAATGGCGGTGAGCGGCGTGGACGTCCTCCACGTGCTCTGGTCGGGACGGATCGGCGGCATCGAGCGCCAGGTGGCCACGATGCTGCGGCACGCCGACCGGCGCGGCGGGCTTCGGCACCGGGCGTGCCTTCTGGACGGCGCCGGGGTGGTGGGCGACGCCCTGGTGGCCGAGGGTCGCGCGGTGCGCCTGGGGATGCGGGCGGGATGGGATCCGGAGGGGCTCGCACGCCTGGCGCGGCTCGCCCGGCGGCTGCGGCCCGGGGCGGTGCACCTGCACACCCACGCCGTGGCGGCGCACGTCGTGCTGGGCGCGGCGCTGCCGCGCGCGCTGACCGTCTACACCGAGCACTCCCCGCGCGTCCTCACCCGCGACGGCAAGTTCCGGGCGCTGTACCGGCTGCTGCACGCGCGGAACGCGCGGCTGGTGGCCCTCTCCCCCGCCATGGCCGCCGCGATGATCGCCCAGGGCGCCTCGCCCGGCGCCATCACGATCGTTCCCAACTCGGTGGACGTGCCCCTGGCGCCCGAGTCCGCGAACGGCCGGGCGGCCGATGGCACCGTGGGCGTCGTCGCCCGCCTCGCGCCCCAGAAGCGCATCGACCTGCTGCTCGACGTGGTCGACCGCCTGCGCCGGGAGGGAACCGCGTGCCGCGGCCTGGTGGTGGGCGGAGGCGCCCTCGCCGGCGACCTCGCCCGGCGGCGGGCGGCGCTGGGCCTGGAGGACGCGGTCGACCTGGCGGGGGAGCAGGAGGACGTGGTGCCGTGGCTCGACCGCATGGACGTCTTCCTCATGACCTCCGCGTTCGAGCCGTTCGGCATCGCCGCCCTGGAGGCCATGGCCCGGGGGGTGCCCGTGGTGGCGATGCCGTGCCCCGGCGGCCTCGGCGAGCTGGCGGCCGGGGGCGGGCGCCTCCTGCCCGACCGCTCCGTGGCGACGGCGGCCGGCGCCGTGGCGCAGCTGCTCGCGTCGCCCGGGGAGCGGAGCCTGGCCCGCGCCCGCGGGCGGGTCGTGGTGGGCCGGCACGGCCCCGGGCCGGTGCTGGCCCGTCTGGAGGCGGTCTACGCGGCCGGGGGGCTCACGACGCCAGCCAGCCGACCAGGAGCGTGAGGGCCGAGGCGGCCCCGGCGATCAGCGGGAGCTTCGGCCCCACATAGCCGCGCACCAGGAGGGCGAGCAGGGTGACGTTGGCGACGGTCCCGGCGAGGAGGGCGGCGGCGGCCCCCACGGCCCCCCACTCGGGCACGGCGATCAGCGCGACCAGCACGAACACCACCGACGCCACCGCCGCCGCCCGCAGGCGCTTCTCCGGGCGCAGGCGCAGGTCCGCCGCCTGCCCGGCGAGGGCCGCGAGCGGCGCGAAGGGCAGCAGGGCCATGGCCACCGCGAAGGCCGGCGCGGCGCCCCGGAACTCCTCCCCCACCACGCGCGGCACCAGCCACTCCATGGCGAGCGCCAGGATCACCGTGGCCGGGGCGATCACCAGCGTCACCGTGCGCGCCAGCAGGCGGGCGTGCTCCTCCACCCCCACCGGGTCCTCCGCCGCCCGCGCCGCGAGCGAGGGCAGCTGGACCGTGAACATCTGGTTGATCGCGTAGCCGCCGGCCAGCGCCGCGCCCACGGCCAGGCCCGCGAACCCGGCCTGCACCTGCGAGCCGTTCAGGAGGACGACCGCGATCACGCTGCCGCGGGCCATCACCATCGCCAGGATCCCGGTCGCCGCGAGGGTCGCCCCGAAACGCAGGGCGCCGGGCGGGATCGGCGCCCCCGACGGGGCGCGGATGATCGGCAGGGCGATCGCGAAGCCCGCCACCAGGGCGGCGCACCCCGATCCGATCGGGAGGGCGGCGACCGCCCCTCCGGGCCCGAACGCGTCGCTGAGCGAGATGGCGGCCAGCAGCAGGACGAGGTTCTGCAGCGGCCAGCGGAAGCTCCAGACGGCGGTGCGCCCGAGCGCGAGCGCGCCCTGGGCGAGAAGGGTCGCGGTGCTGTCGAGCGCGATGGCCAGCACGACGGCGACCGCGAACCCGGGCGAGGCGACGTCGGGCGCCACGACGCACGCGATCACGGCGGCCGTGGCGGCGCCCGCCAGGCCGAGGCCGCGCCAGGCGGCCATCCTGCCCAGCAGGCTCCGGGCCACGGCCGCGCGCTCGTGCCCCGCCGAGGCGGGGACGAAGCGGGACAGCATCCCCGGCCCCCCGAGCGAGAGCGACGCCCCGCCGATCTGCACCAGCGCGAGGGCGATGGCGAACTGCCCGTATCCGGAGGCCCCCAGGCTGCGGGGCAGCAGGGTGAGCAGCAGAACGAGGGTGACGATCTCCGCGGCCTTCCCGACCACGCTCATGCCCACGGGGGAGCTCACCCGCACGGAGAGGCGCAGCGTGGCCGAGGACAGCACCGTCAGCCCCCGGCCCGGCCGCGGCGGCGCTCGAGCGCGTGGGCGCCGAGCCCCACGGGCACGGCGGCCACCGCCGTCAGGTGGTGGACGACGTGCAGCCCCACGCCCGCGGCCGCCTCCAGCGGGCCCCGCCGGCGCCACAGGAGCCCGTAGAAGTCGCGGTTCAGGACCACCAGGGCGCCCACGCAGGCGGCCGCGGCGGCCGGGCGGCGGGCGGCCAGGAAGCCGGCCGCGCCCAGGCAGGCGAGAGCGCTCATCCGGTGGCGGCGGCCCAGGTTCAGCGACCCGCCCACCGCCCGCCGGCGCGCCATCAGCTGCACCCAGGGCCGCCCCCGGTGCAGGAGGTCGGTGGCCACCATGCCGCGCAGGCTCCAGCGCTTCAGGTGGGTGCCCAGCACCCTCGGATCGAGCCGGATGCGGCCGCCGGCGTCCACCAGCCGCAGGCCGAGGTCGATGTCCTCGATCGAGGGCCGCCCGAAGCGCTCGGCGTCGAAGCCGCCCACGGCGAGGAACGCGTCGCGCCGCACGGCCCCCAGCCCGGCCCAGAAGGTGTCGGCCGGGCCCGCGCCGCCCTGGTGCACGTGGTGGTGCAGCAGGTTGCGGAAGCGGGAGACGACGCCGGCCGCGGCCGGGTCGGCGTCGTAGGAGCCGAAGACGGCCACCAGACCGGGCTCGGCGGCGAAGGCCTCGCGGATGAGCCCCAGGGCGTCCGGATGCACCACCACGTCGGCGTCCACGAACACCAGCAGGTCACCCGCCGCGAGGCCGGCGGCCAGGTTGCGCGCCCGCGCGGGGCCGGAGCGGTGCGGCTCGCGCACCACCAGGAGCTCGTCGGGTGGAGCGTGGGAGGCGCCGATCGCCGACAGGCAGCGGCCGAGCGTGGGCGGATCGTCGGTGGCCGGCACGATGACGGTGAGACCGGTCATCTCATGTCCACCAGCACGGCGTACGCCTGGGTGGCGTGCACCTCGTCCAGGCGCGGGCCGAAGCGGGTCGCGCGCTCGACGATCATCCGCCCCACGTCGGTCCCGTCGTCGCGGACCGGCTGGGACACCACGAGCCAGACCCGCCCGGACCCGCGCAGGCGGTCGATGTCGCGGGCCTGCGCCGCGGGGTCGTCCGACCACCGCCCCACGACCACGCCGTCCCCGGACGCGAGGGCCGCCTGGGTGGGTCCGAACCCGGGCCGGGGCGGCGCGTCGCCCGGGATGCGCCGCACGGCGATGCCGTCCCGCGGCCCGTAGTAGGCCATCGGGTACTGCGCCGGCGGATACAGGTAGATCGTGTCGCCGGGCTCGCGGTGGTCCGCGACGTACGCCACCACGGGCGCCATCTCCACCTTCTCCAGGGGGGAGGCGACCAGGCGGACGGTGGCCCAGGCGGGCGCGGCCAGCAGCGCCACGGCGACCAGTCCGGCCGCGACCGGGGCCGCGCGCACCGGCAGGCGCGCGATGGCGCCGACGCCCGCCGCCGCGAGCAGGGCCGCCACGGGCACCAGGAACACACCGAAGCGCGGCTCGCCGATGGGGTACTGGCCCGCCATCACGGCGACCAGCAGGGCGGCCACCGGCAGGCCCAGAAGGCCCGCCGTGGTCCGTGCGCCGCGCATCCAGAGGCCGGCGACGCCCAGCAGCACCACGATCCCGGCCGGGATCACGATGCGCGGGGATACCCCGAGCGGGTCCTGAAGCAGGTCCACGAGGTCCGAGAGCACCCCCGGCAGGTCCGCCGCCGCGCGGGGGCCGTCCCCGGCGGCCAGCGTCCTCACCTCGCGCAGGTCACGCACGTGCACCAGGTAGAGCACCCCGAAGCTGGCGAGCCAGGCCGCTCCCACGACGCAGGCCGTGATCGTCTCGCGGCGGCTGCGCCCGAGCGCGGCCCGGGCGATGAGGGTCACCCCGAGCCCCGCCAGCAGGAACGCCGCCGGGTCGGAGAACCAGATCGCCGCCGCCCCGCCCGCGCCCAGCGCGACGGCGACCCGCGCGGTGAGCGGCCGCTCCAGCGCCCACGCGCCCAGCAGCAGGACCGCCAGCGCGACGCAAAGGTCGAGCGAGTACTGCTTGGTCTCGGAGGCGTAGTAGACGAGGTGGTCCGACAGCGCGATCAGCCCGACGGCCACCGGCACCTCCCAGGAACGCAGCAGGCGGCGGGCCACCAGCACCGCGAGGGGCAGGGCGGCCAGGCCCGCCAGCAGCGGCAGCAGCCGCAGCGACCACTCGGCGTCGCCGAAGAGCCCGATGGCCCCCTTCTCGGCCAGCAGGAACGGGATCGGGGCGCCCTGGGCGAAGTCGAGGGGCCGCAGGAGCCCGGCCGCCGAGCGCTCGTCCAGGTTGAGCCACAGCAGCGACTCGTCGAGCCAAAGCGACCGCCCCGACACGTACTGGACGAGCCGGGCCACCACGCCCACGGCCACGATCGCCCAGGCGACGGCGAGCGGCCACCACGGTTTCGGGTGCCAGCGTCCGCGGAGGCCCGCGCGCGCGGACGCGGGCTCCCGAGAGCCGGCATCCGGAAGAGGCGGTGCGTGCGAGGTCACGGGCTCCGGCGGCGACGGTAGCAGCGCGCCCGGAGCCCGACCGCCCCCCGGTGGTCTAGTTGGTGGCCGCTCCCCCGCGCAGGGCCGGCACCGACGGCCGCGGCGGCAGGTCGGGCACGGTCACGCCGGCCGACTCGCCCTCGTAGCCCAGGCGGTCCAGGTACTCCAGGTGCGCGGTCAGCTCGGCCTGGCGCGGGTGGTCGGGCGGGAGGGCGGCGGCGTAGGCCGCCACCCGGTCCCGGGCCTGGAAGGCGAAGTGGGGGGTCGCGGCGCCCACCAGCTGGGCCAGCTCATCCTCGTCGGGTACGGGGAGATCGTGCTGGAGGACCGACACGACCCGAGGGTACCAGCAGCCCCGACGACCGGTCTACGATGGTCCATGGCCGACGTCCGGCGCGTGCTCCTGGGGTTGTGGCTCGAGATCCGCGTCATCCCCGTGCTCCTGTGGTCGTTCACGGCGATCACGCTGGGCACGGCGCTCGCCTGGCACGACGGGGACGGCATCTCGGTGCCCGGCTACCTCACCGCCGTGGGCATCGGGGTGCTCCTGCAGGGCCTCGTCGCCCACTGCGTGAACGAGGTCTTCGACTGGCGCTCGGGCACCGACCGCGACCCCGCGCCGCGCGTCATCAGCGGCGGCAGCAAGGTCATCGCGTCCGGCCTCCTCAGCCCGCGTGCGCTGGCCTGGATCGGTGTCGGCGCGGCGCTGATCGCCGCCGTCGCGGGGCTTCTCGCGGCGGCCGAGTGGGGCTGGGTGCTGGCGCTGTACGGCCTGGTGGGGCTCGCGGGCGCGATCCTCTACACGCTTCCCCCGGTGCGGGCCGCCTACCGGCCGTTCAGCGGCGAGGCGGTGGCGTTCGTGTGCGTCTGGTGCTGCACGACCGGCGCCTACGTGCTCCAGCGCGGCGAGCTGTCGGGGGCGGCGGCGCTGGCCGGCATCGCCTACGCGGCCTCGTGCGTGGCGATGCTGATGATGCACCACTACCTCGACCGGCTCCCCGACAGCCGGGCGCTCCCCCCCAAGACCACCACCATCGTGCGGCTGGGGCGCGCCGGGAGGCGCTACGCGGTGCTGTGGGCGTCCATCGCGCTGGCCGGCGCGATCCTGCTCACGGCGCTGGTGGACGGGCGGTTCGCGATCGCCGCGGTGTGCTTCGCCCTCGCGCTGGCGCTCCACGCGAGCGTGGATCCCGACGACCCGGCGGCCGTCACGCGCGCGGAGCTCGGACGTCATCCTGCTCGGCCTCGCCGCGGGTCTCGGCACGGCCGCCGCGCTCGCCCCGCCCCTGTCGTTCGCCCTGCTCGCGGCCGCCATCCTGGTGCCCGCCGAGATCGCGATCTCGGGCGCCGCCCACCGCGAGCTGATGGCCACCCGCGCCGGCCCCGCCCCGATGGGCGGCGCCGAGCCCTGACCGGCGCCGCGACGCGGGTCGCATCCCCGCACAGAGCGGCCTTCCGGGCTGGGCCAGAGGGGTCCGGGGGACCCACCTCGGCTATCATCCGGCCGGACGATCGGCCGTTTCTCGAGGAGCGATCATGGCCATGAGGGACGACGACAAGCTGGTCCGCCAGCTCTCGCTGGTGGCCTTCCTGATGTCGCAGCAGCGCCCCGTCACGGCCGATGAGATCCACGAGGCCGTCGAGGGCTACGGCGGCATGACCGAGCAGGCGTTCCTGCGCCGGTTCTACGCCGACCGCGCCGAGATCGAGGCCATGGGGCTGCGGCTGGCGGTGGAGCGCCCGGGCGACGACCCGTTCCAGGGCGACCTCTACGCGCTGCCGCCCGAGAACTACTACCTCCCCGAGCTCGACTTCGACCAGGCCGAGCTGTCGGCGCTGCAGACCTGCCTCTACCTGCTGGAGGGGCAGTTCGCCTACGCGGAGCCGCTGCGCCTGGCGCTTCAGCACCTCACCCTCGGGCGGCCGAGCCCGCTCGACGACCACGCCGCGCGCACGGTCTCGGTCAACCTGCTCGGCGGCGACTACTCGCCGGAGGTCGCGTCCCACCTCAGCAAGATCGAGTCGGCCATCAGCCGCCGCAAGACGATCCGCTTCACCTACTACTCGATCGGCCGGGACGAGCGCTCCGAGCGCGAGGTGGACCCGTACAGCCTGATCTACTCGGGCGGCAACTGGTACATGGTCGGCTACGCGCACGAGCGGTCGGACACCCGCATCTTCCGGCTGTCGCGCATCGAGGGCCGCATCACCTTCCGCACGCGGGCCGAGCACGACTTCCCCGCGCCGCACGACTTCGACCTCTCGCGCTACCGCGACCGCGCGCCCTGGCAGCTCGAGGAATCCCCGCACACCGCCACCGTCTCGCTCACCCCCACCATCGCCTGGTGGGTCGAGCAGATGTTCGGCGACTACGGCGAGACCTCCATCGGCGCCGACGGCTCCGGCATCTACACCACCACCTACGGCAACCGCGACCAGCTCGTGGCCTGGATCCTGGGCCTCGGCGCCGAGGCGCGGGTGGAGGAGCCCGCCGACCTGAGCGACGCCGTCGTGGCCGCCCTCGAGGTGGTCGCCGAGCGCCACCAGGTCGACGGAGGGCGCTCCACGCCGTCCGCCGCGCCGGCCGCGGTCCCGGATCCCGTCGACGCCGCCGCGCAGGCCGCCGCCGGCCCGCAGGCGCCCGAGCGCGTCGTGCCGGCCGAGCGCTTCGCCCGCCTCCTCGCCCTGATGACCCGGCTCCTGGCCGCCTGTGGCGAGTCGGCCGAGGCCCAGATCCCGATCGCCGAGCTCCGCGCCTCGCTCAACCTGGACAAGAAGGTCCTCGAGGACGACATCGGGCTCCTCAACCTCATCAACTTCGGCGGCGGCTGCTACGCGCTCTACGCGCAGGTGGACGGCGACACCGTGGTCGTGCAGAAGGAGACCTACGGCGACAGCTTCGCCCGCCCGGCCCGGCTCTCCCCCCTCGAGGCCAAGGCGCTCCTCTGGGCACTGGAGTTCATCGGGGACCGCCTCCCGATCGAGGCCGGCGGCTCGCTCAGCTCGGTGCGCCAGAAGCTCGAGGCCGTGATGGACCAGGACGCGCTTCCCACCGTCGAGCTCGGCCGCACCCAGGTCGCCAACTCCGGCGTGGCCGCGGTGATGGGCCACGCGATCCGCGAGGACCTGCTGCTCGAGATCGAGTACTGGACCGAGTCGCGGGGCGCCATCACCCGCCGCACCATCGAGCCGCACCTGCTCGTCAACGCGCGGGACGCCTGGTACGTGGTCGCCCACTGCCGGCGCGCCGGCGGACAGCGCACCTTCCGGCTCGACCGCATCCGCAGCGCCCTGCTGCTCGAGGAGCACTTCGAGCGGCGCCCGGAGATCACCAACACGGGGCCCTACATGCCCTGGGGCGCCCGTCCCGACCCCGCCGGCACCGTGGCCCAGAGCGCCTCGGTGTGGTGCAGCCCGTCGCAGGCCCGGTGGATGCTCGAGAAGCACGCCTCCCGGGAGCGCTTCGCCGACGGCTCGGTGCTGGTGGAGATCCCCTACGCCAGCGAGGACTGGCTGGTGAAGGAGCTCCTCAAGTATCAGGGCGAGGCGGTCCTCTTCGAGCCGGTCGCCCTGCGCCGCACCGTCACCGACCTCGCCGAGCAGGTCCTCGGGCGCTACAGCGCCGACGCGGACCGCCCGAGCGGCGGCCGGCGCCGGCGCGCGCCGACGCGCTAGCCGTCCTGCCCGGAGACGTTGTCAACGGCTGAGAGGCCATCCGGGCCCTCCGGTGCCGTGGGTCTGCGACGACTCACCGCGACGGAGGCCCGGGACCGATGAGCGTCTACCAGAGCGCCTGGACGACCGTTCCGTTGTGCAGCGTCGCCACCTTGGCCTTGGCGCTCGACTCCACCACCGCGCCGAGGTCCGGCCAGTTGTCCATCGCGTCCTGCCAGTGCCTGGCGACGCCGGCCGGCGACTCGTAGTACTCGTCGAGCACGAAGATCGTCTTGCCGGTCGGGTCGGAGTTCGGGTCCAGCGGGTTCGAGAGCTCCGGGCCCTTGGAGATGGTGTACGACAGGAGTGCCGCATCGCCCTCGCGGGGGTGCCCCTTCATCCACTCGCCGTGGCTCGCGAAGATGCGGTCCCACTCGGCGACGTCATCGGCGCCCACCGTCCACATGATGAGGATGTGCGTCTTTCCCATGTTGGACACGCTGATGTCCTTTCACCATTCGGTTTGCCGATCCGGAACAGCGGCCCGTGCGGGGCGGAAGCCCGCCGCCGGGGGGCGCGGTGCTCGGGGCCAGCGTGGCACGGGGCCCTGGTCGGTGTCATCCGCATTTCTCCGCGCCGCCCCTCGCCGCGGATCGCGCGTGTCCTTCTCGCGCTGCGCGAACGCCAGCGGCGGGTCGTACCGCGGCCCGGCCTTGGGGAGGTCGGCGGGCGCCAGGTCGGCTTCTCGGGCCGCTCCCACCGTCGGCGTCTCCTCCCGCCACGGCGCGCGCGGAACCTCGAAGACCACGTCTGCCGCCTCCTCGAGCAGGCCCGCGCCGGCGCGCAGGAGCCCGTTGCACCCTACTTCCCGGCGCTGACGAGCTCGGCGACGGCCTGGATCTGGTCGGCCGTGAGCATGCCCCCGAAGGGCAGCATCACGCCCGGTCCATCTGTCACGGCGCTGACGACCGTCGTCCTGGACGGCCTCAGGTCGTCGAGGTCTGGACCACCGTGCCCTCTGCGTTTTCGGCTGCCAGGGTGTGGCAGCTGGAGCAACCGGCCTCGAGGAAGACGGCCCTTCCGCCGGTCGCCTTCACAAGCGGTGGGACACCCGCGCTCCGAAGCGCCGCGAGAGAGACCTGAAAGCCGTACGTTCCGGAGAAGTAGCTCGACAGGAACTGACTCTCCAAGCCGGAGTAGTCCTCCCCCTTCTCCGCGACGTCTGCCGGCGACCGCGGCACGCATCGCGCCACCACCACGCCCGGGCCGGCCGCGGCGGGTGCCCTGCGGGCATAGCATGGCCACAACGTGTCGTACACCAGGGGGCTGATCATGGCGACCCAGGACGACGAGCTCGGACGCTTCCTGCTCGACCTGTTACCCACCGAGGCGCAGGAGGGGCTCCGCCGGCTCACCGAGCTGCGCTATCCGATCCCGGACCACCGGTCGCTGGCCGAGCAACTCGGGGGCGATGCCGAATCGGACCGCCGGGCGACAGCGGCCCTGCTCTCGGCCTTCCGGCCCGAGGACTTCGGGCTTGACACGCTCCAGAGCGCTCTTGAGAAGTACCGGCAGCGCGCGCCCTGGCTCCTCGGGGCGGCCCTGCCTCTCGATGGGCCGGGCCGGCGCACGCTCGAGCACGCCGTCGCGACCGGGGGCCTCAGCTTCACCGAGTCGTCGGTCATCGCGCGCGGCCGGGGCGGCGCCGGGGTGAGCGCCGACTGCAACTGCGACGCGGCCGGCGGCGGGTGCACGATCATCATCACCGACGGGTTCCTGTACTGCGGGACCGGAACCTGCAAGGGCAACTGCGGCCTGGTGGTCGAGATCCCCACCAAGTTCTTCGAGAGCTTCTAGCCTCGTTCCCCCCGGGGCGCCGCGCGCGGCGCTGCTCCGCCTCCGAAGGGCAACCAAGGCGCGGCGCCGAAGCCGCCGAAGTAGGGCGACCGGCTCCCCGCCCGCTTCTCGGCGCGCGACGGCGAGACGCCGCCCGTTCAAGAACGCGGCGATCGATGGTCTCGGCGCTCGCGCGGCGGGGGCCGGTCCCTTTCAGTATCGGCAGGTTGCGCCGCGGCCCTGACTCGCAGCCGCCTCACCCCGGGGCCGGTCGCACCTCGAGCCCCAGGCGGGCGGGGCTGGGACTCGACCCGGCCCGGCGCGAGTCGTTTGAACGCCGCGCCTTGCGAGGGTATGGCGACCACGGGCCGGGAGGGCACCCCGGTTCTCAGACCAGCCCGAGCTTCACCATCTGGTCGATGAACACCCGGGTGGCGATCTCCTGCGCCGCCTTCTCGGTCGCGGCCTTGACCGTGAGGGTCACGCCGATCACGCGCCGGCGCACGAGGGTCCCCACGGCCGGCTCCAGCGACTCGGGGCACCCGTCCAGGGCGCCCAACAGGTTGGCCAGGTGCTCGGGGTCGTCCCAGCCCACGGCCGCCTCGACCGTGACGGTGTGGGCGATCCCGTGGGCCAGCACCTCGAGCGCCTTCAACTCGGCGGCCTCGATGCCCGCGCTCCGCGGTGGGGGGGTGAACGGGCCGTGCTGGAGCGCCAGGGCGATGGCGATGCCCTCGGCCGACAGCGCGCGATTGGCCTGGTGGGGGAACACGTTGATCCCCTCGGCCCGGCCCCTCATGTAGGCCTCGGCGATCTGGCGGGTGAGCAGCCTGGCCTTCGCGGGCCCGAGATCGAGCTCCTGCAAGCTGCGCTCGAAGATCGGCCGCAGCGCATCGGCCGCACCTCGCTCGAGGTCGCCGGTGCTCCTCACCATCGGGCCCGGCTCGAGCGGACGGACGCGATCGCACGCACCGCTGGTCCTGGCAGCATTCTTCCCCACCCCTTCTTCTGATCGCCCCTGGCATGGGGCGACTCGGCTGGCGACGCTATCGGTTCCGTCCTGTTCTGCAATCCCCCCCGGTTGGGGGGTCTTTGCCCCACGCCCGGAGGTGAGCCCCGCCGGGTGAGCGGCTCACGCGGCTGAGCGATCAAGCCCGCCCCCTCCAGGCCGATACCCAGGGCAGCCCCGCCCCGTGATCGGCGGCGAGCGGACCATCATGCGCCGACCTGAGCGCCTTCTGCTCGTGTCCGCGCGACGAAAAGGAACCCTTCCCGTGCTTCGACGACCCTCCCCCTCGAGCGTGATTGCCACGGTCGCTCTGGTCTTTGCCGTCGGCGGCACCGCCCTGGCCGGTGCACAGACGCTTCTGACCGGCGCGGACGTGCAGAACGGATCACTGACGGGGCAAGACATCCGCGACGGATCGTTACGCGCCGCCGACTTCAACCCGGCGGATCTCCCGTTGCTGAAGCCGGCCCGTCGTGCGCGGGTGACCAGGGCGCCAGTCCGGGGCCACCGGGGCCACCGGGGCCCAAAGGGCGACAGTGGCGCACAGGGCGCCGCGGGTCCCACCGGGGCACCGGCGGCGCTTCCCTCGGTCTCGGCCACCGGGCCCGACGCGGCAGGCTACGTCGATGGCTCGCCGCTTGTGAGCGTCTCACTGCCCACAGCGGGGACATGGCTCCTGCTCGCCCGATTCGACGCCAGCAACACCGGCGCCAGTAGCGACTACCTGAACTGCGCATTCCAGGTCGGCGCCGTCCAAGCAGGTGCCTCGGGTGCCCAAGTCGACCCTGGGGCAACGAGTAAGGCAACCCCGGTCACCGTGGGCACGATCGACGACCCCCAGTCGGCCGCGCTTCAGTGTGGGGGAAGCGGCGTCACCACGTTCGACATCGCGAACATCAGCATGACCGCGGTGAAGCTCGCCTAGGAAGGCGGAATGGCCCCGCGACCGAGCGCGACGTCGCCCCCGTCGCGCTCGCGCTGGGGCTCCGGAGACGCCATCTCAGGGGCATCGATGATCTGATGCCGAGGCCGCGGGCGTCGCCACCTCGACCAGGCCGAGGGGACTACCCGGTGACGGCCGGAGCGAACCTCTTCGCCGGGAGGACCCGGGTGTCGGCCCTGTTGAGCGCGGCCTCGGCGTTGACGGCCGTCGCGACGACGAGGTTCCGCTGGATGCCGGGCGTCCCACCCTTGATGGCGACGACGCCTCCCACCGTGCGCTTGGCGCCCGGCGGGATGGTCCCGAGGTTCCAGACGGCGTTCCCCCGGATGATGCGCGACGGCCGGACGCCGCCGGCGAGCTCCAGCGAGAGCGAGGCCGGCGGGACGTCGGCCAACCGGACGTTCCGGGCGGGGATCGATCCCATGTTGGTCACCGTCAGCTCGAACCGCAGCCGGTCGCCGACCCGCGCGACGCGCGGGGTGGTCTTCTCGACCCGGATCTGCGTCGCGGGCGGCGGGGTCGGAGGCGGAGGCGGCGCTGGCGGCGTGGGCGGGCTCGGAGGCGTCGGAGGCTCCGGGGGCGCCGGCTCGTCGTCCCGCAGGTCGCGGTAGGTGCAGACGACCGAGGCGCCCGGTGTGAGCGTGATCGTGACCTGAGCACCCGCGATCGCCACCGAATCGTCGCTGCACGTGACGCCGGTGAGCGACCAGCCGATGGGCACGATCTCGCTGACCGTGTAGGTGCCCGGCGCCAGGCCGTCGAACGTGCGCGACGACGAGGTGCCCGTTCCGTCGTCCACGAGCAGGAACGGCCCGAGGCTGCCGGTGAAGGCGAAATTGCGGGAGCCCTGCGGGGTCGCCTCCTTCTCGATCTCGATCGTCCCCGGCTTGATCCGGTTGCGGATGGTGCACTTGGCGTACTCGTTCGGCCCGATCGTGATCTGGATCCGCTTGTCGAGCGACCGTCCCCCGATCACCCGCCGGCGGGTCTTGCCCGGGGCGCTCTTCTCACAGGTGTAGTCGACGAACTCGTAGCCGGATTGCTGGTCCTCGTCGAGGCTCACGATGCTCGTCGCGCCCGCACTGGCGGGCTTCCACTGGAAGGTCGCCACGCCGTCGTCGTTGGTGGTCTCCGTCCGCGGCCCCGTCGCCGGCGGTGGGGCCGGCTGGGTCCAGGTGTAGCCGCCCGGCTTCGTGGCGACGGATGCGGTGAACTCCCATCCCGGGTCGGGTCGGTACTCACCGTCGCCCTCGTCAACGAGTTTCGTGACGGTGACCGACGCCTGGCACAGCTCGATCGCGATCTGGCGCAGCGCCTCCGCCAGAGCGTCGAAGTCCTTCACGAGCGTGTAGTCGGCCTCCCCGAACGGGACCCCGGGGTACCTGTCGAAGCCCGAGATCGCCGTCAGCCGCCGCGCGCTCGCCGGCGTGGTGACCGCCGCCCCCACGCCGAGCGCGAAGACGTGCGAGCCCTGGGCCTTGACGAGGTCGGCCTGCTGGCTCGCGCGGGCGAGCGCCTCGGCCTCGCCCTCGACCAGGCCGGTGACCGGGGCGCCCGGGGGGTTGTTGCGCGCCGTGGGGTCCCCGTCGGTGATGAAGACGACGAGGTCGGCGACGGGACCCTGCGAGTTCGCCTCACGCACCTTCTGGAACGCCGCCTCCCAGTTGGTCCACCCGCTCGGCTTGTACCCGTGCTTCAGGTACGGCTCGAAGACGCTCGCGATCGAGTCCGGGGTGACCGCGGTGTAGCCGATGGGCCGCGCGGCCGCCGTGCTGAAGTCGATGATCGAGACCGAGGAGCCGGTGCCCGACAGCGCGTCGAGGAACGCGCGGGCCGCGTGGCGCACCTGCTCGGTGGCGCCCGATGAGCTGATCGAGCCCGACTCGTCCAGCACGAGCATCACGTTGACCCCGCAGCGCGGCGGAAGGTTGGGGTTCGGGCCCGGCGTCGTGACGCGGACGGCGTGCTGAAGGACCTTCTCGGGGCTCTGGGGTGCGCTGCAGTCATTCGATCCCGCGGCGGTGAAGCCGGCCTCGTAGTCGCCCGGCGTCCCGGGAGCGGTGACGTTGAAGCTGACCGTGCGCGTCCCGGAGCCGTGGTCGCCGTGGTTCGCGCAGGCGGCGTCGCCACCGATGCGCGCACGCGTCGCGCGCCAGCTGCTGCCCGAGGTGACCGACGCCGTCACCTTCGCCTGCATCACGCCCCCCGGGGGCGTCGAGGTGCTGGTCACGCCGTCGAGCGTCGCGCCCGTCACCGTGAGGGCCGCGGACGCCACTCCCTGCCCGGCGACGATCGCGGCGGTGAAGGCGATCAGGACGAAGAGTGCTCGGGCCCGTGTCAGGCGCGACGTCACGGAGCGGCACGCTAGACCCGTTCGTGCGCCGTGTCGAGGACCCGCACGGGGGCGACGCCCCCGCCCACGACCCCACGAGGTGGTGCCTGAGCGACGAGACGCCGGATCCAGGTCAGCCGCCCTCGCCCAAGGCGCCGGGCCGCGAGGCCGGAAGGCCGTGCCGCGGGCACGCCGACGGCGGCGTCCTAGGAGTCCTCTCGCCCCCGGGGCGCCGGCGCCGCCCAGAAGCGCTGCGCCTCCCCGCGCACCACCAGGCCCTCCACCTCGAGCAGCGCGAGGGCGCCGGCAACCTCGGCAGGCCCCTCCCCCAGCTCGTCCGCCAGCCGGTCGGCGCCCATCGGCTCGCGCTGCAGCAGCTCGTGGATGGCGCCCGCGAGTCCCTCGAGGACCGGTCTCGCCGCCGCCGGCGTCTCCTCCCGCCACGGCGCGCGCGGAACCTCGAAGACCACGTCTGCCGCCTCCTCGAGCAGGCCGGCGCCGGCGCGCAGGAGCCCGTTGCACCCCTCCGAGGCCACCGAGCCCGGCCACCCCGGAACCGCCAGCACCGGTCGCCCCAGCTCCAGGCCGAAATCGGCCGTGATGAGCGCTCCGGATCGCCGCCCCGCCTCGATCACGGCGACGGCCTGGGCCAGCCCGGCCACGATCCGGTTGCGGGCCGGGAATCGCCATGGCGCGGGCGGCGTGCCGGGCCAGTACTCGGAGATCAGCATCCCCGATGCCGCGATCCGCGCGGCCAGGACGCGGTTGCGCCGCGGATAGGGCACGTCAACCCCGCAGCCCAGCACCGCGACCGTGACGCCGCCCGCCGCCAGCGCGCCCTCGTGGGCCGCCGCGTCGATGCCGTGGGCGAGCCCGCTCACCACGACGGCGCCGCGCTGAGCCAGGCCCCCGGCGACGTCGCGCGCGAGCGCGCGGCCCGCCGCCGTGGCGCGACGGCTGCCCACGATTGCGACGACCGGGCCCTCCGCGATGTACGCGAGCGCCTCGTCGACCCGGCCGGTGAGGAAGAGGCCGAAGGGCGGGTCGTGCAGATCGGCGAGGCCCCCGGGGTAGTCCTGGTCCTCGGGCGAGCGGTGGACGATCCCCGCGTCGGCCAGCCGCCGCATCTGAGCGGGCGCATCGAAGGCCCTCCGGGCCCGGTGGGCCCGCTCCAGATCGGCGCCCCCGAGGCGCAGCGCCCGTCCCAGCGCCTCGCGGCTGCAGCGCCAGAGGGCCCGCGGACCGCCCGCCGCCCGCGCCGCACGCTGCAGGTCGCGCCCGAGCACGTGCGCGAGCCATGCGAGCCCCAGCGGCCAGTCGGGGGCGTGCCGGCTCACGCCGCCGCGCCGGCGACGACCGGCTGCTCGCGGTAGCCGAGCGCCTCGGCGAGGTGATCGGGGGCCACGCGCTCCTCGCCGGCCAGGTCGGCCACCGTCCGTGCCACCCGCAGGAGCCGGTCATGAGCCCGTGCCGACAGCCCCAGGCGGTCCACGGCGCGGCCGAGCAGCTCCCGGGCCGGCCCGTCGAGGGCCGCGATCCTGCGGGCCTCGGCCGGGCCCAGCTCGGCGTTGGGCCCGGCCTGCCCGCGCGCCCGCGCCCGCGCGCGAGCGGCCGCCACCCGCTCGCGGACCACCGCGCTGGGCTCCCCGGCCGCCTGCCCCATGAGCTCGTCCCGCGCCAGGCGCGGGACCTCGACGTGCAGGTCGATGCGATCGGCCACCGGCCCCGACAGCCGCGCGCGGTACGCCTCGGCGCGACCGGGCGGGCACACGCACCGGCGCACCGGGTCGCCGTCGAAGCCGCAGGGGCACGGGTTGCCCGCGCAGACCAGCAGCGGGCGGGCCGGGAAGCGGGCGCTCATCATCGCCCGGGTCACGTCGATACGTCCCTCCTCGAGTGGCTGCCGCAGAGCGTCGAGCACCGAGGGCGCGAAGGCGCAGACCTCGTCGAGGAAGAGCACCCCGTGATGGGCGAGGCTCACCTCCCCCGGGCGCGGCAGCCGGCCGCCGCCCACGAGCCCGGCGGCCGACACCGTGTGGTGGGGGGCGCGGAAGGGGCGCCGCGCCACGAGCGGACACCCGGCGTCGAGCAGCCCCGCCACCGAGTGGATGCGGGTCACGGCGATCGCCTCCTCGATGGAGAGCGGGGGGAGGATCCCCGGGAGTCGCCGGGCGAGCATGGTCTTGCCGGCCCCCGGAGGGCCGGTCATGAGGATGGAGTGGCCGCCCGCGGCGGCGACCTCGAGCGCCCGCCGCGCCGCGCCCTGCCCGCGCACCTCGGCGAGATCGGGCCCGACGGCGCCGGCGCTCGCGGCGAGGACGGCCTCCACGTCGAGGCGCGGCAGGTCGCTCGGGACCCGTCCCTCCAGCAGGTCGACGGCGGCGCGGAGGGTGGCCGGCCCGAGCACCTCCAGACCGGGCACGAGCCCGGCCTCGGCGGCGTTTCCCCGCGGAACGACCAGGCGCCGCCATCCGGCGCGGGCCGCGTGCTCGGCCATGGCGAGGGCGCCCGCCACCGGCCGCAGCGAGCCGTCCAGCGCCAGCTCCCCCATCGCGCCGACGCCCACGAGGGCCGCCGGCGCCATCTGCCCGGACGCGGCCAGCGTCGCC
>CAVXDY010000002.1:0-177745 GCA_963760715.1 Miltoncostaeaceae bacterium
GAGGCTTGAGCTGGCGCAGGCGCAGGGTTCCACGGCAGGCGACGCGGGCGTTCTTCGGGCAGGCGAGGCGCACTCGGGCGATGCCGGCCGCGTCCGGTCGGAGGACGCTCTGGGTCAGACGGCCCGGGGGGCCGTCGTCGGTGGCGAAGAAGAAGGTGCTCTCGCAGTTGACGGGGCTGCCGAGGGGGTTGAGGCGCGACGACCCGCGGGGCCGGTCGACCAGGTCCAGGGTGGCGGAGTCCCGGGTGCCGGGGCCGCAGTCGATGAGCGGGTCGGCCTCTCCGTCGCGGGAGTTGATCGCGTCGTTGCCCTCGCCGCCGAGGAGCACGTCGGGGCCGGTGCCGCCGGCGATCGTGTCGTCGCCCACAGAGCCGTCGATCCGGTTGGCGAGGTTGTTGCCGGTCAGGGTGTCGTTGTTCCCGCTGCCGGTCACGTTCTCGACGTCGCCCTGGACGAAGTCGTCCTCGCCGGCCTGGCCGTCCGGGGCCTGGGAGGCGGTGGCGTTGAGCGGGTCGAAGATCGTGACCGTCACCCCGGTGCCGGCGAGGGCGTAGGTCACGGTGTCGGTCCCGGGCCCGCCGACGAACGTGTCCGGGCCGGCGCCGTTGAGGCCGCCGTGGAGCAGGTCGTCGCCGTCGCCGCCGGAGAACGAGTCGCGCCCGTCCCCGCCGCGGAGGGTGTCGTCCCCCGGCCCGCCGTCCATCACGTCGCGCCGGTTCGCGCCGCGGAGCAGGTCGTTGCCGCCGTTGCCCTCGAGATCGTTGACGACCCCGACCGCGTCGTCGCCGCCGGCGATGAGGGTGTCGTCGAACAGGCCGCCGCGGAGCTGGTCGGCGCCGGCGCCCCCGTTGACGCTGACCCGCCAGCCGAGACCACTTGGCCCGGCCGACGTTCCCGCCGGGCAGTCGTCGACGCGGAAGACGTCGTCGCCCCCGCCGAGGGTGACGTCGGCGTTGATGACCGGGGACGCCGCCACGGGGGCGGTAAAGCAGGCCTCGGACTCGGCATTTGCGTCGCGCAGTGTGACGCGGTCGGCGCCGCCCCGCATCGTGACGTTGAGGGACCCGCGCGCCCCCGGAGCACACGACGTCGTTGAAGACGGGATTCGCGGTGCAATCCGGGTCGGAGGTCGTGATGGTCGCCACGCCGAGGGCGTCCTGGCGCACGCGGAACCCGTCACGCCCTGAGATTGGTGAACGCCTGGACGATCAGGCCGTGGGTCGCGTTCTGATCGTCGTCGTTGTCGACCGCCACGACGAGGTTCCCGCCGCCGAGGCCGACCCGGGCGACGCCGAGGGCGTCGTCATCTGCGAGGCCGAAGAGCGCCAGGGCCGTGACGGACGCGACGGCGAGGTGCCGGTGGCGGGGGGAGAGGATAGGACGGCACCGTCTCATGGGCCCCCTCGGGACGCAACCGCCCTGCCCATGCGGCTTCCGACCGAGACAACCTGGACCATCGGCCGGTCGGCATACCCCATTGGGGGGTTTACGCGCGCGCGATATTGGCGATTCTTCGCGGGTGAATTCGCAAGCCGATGTCTCGGCGGTGAGCGCGAAGGGCTTGCCGCGGCGTATCGAGCGGCTGCTGGCCCTTCGCGAGGCGGAGGAGCGCTCATTGCGCCGTGTGTGCCTGGCCGTGGCGCGCGATGGGGAGCCCGAGGAGATCTTCGACCTGGTGGCGCGCGAGGTGGCCGAATTGCTCGGGGCCAGCGGCGGTCTCGTGGTGCGCTTCGACCGTCCCGATGAGGCGACCGTCGTGGGCTCTCACGGGACCGGCGACCTCTCCGTGCCGAAGGTCATTCCGCTCGGCGGGAGGACCGTCGCCGGTGTGATCCATCGGACACGAGCGCCCGCTCGGGTGGCCGACTACCACGGGCAGGACGATCCGGGCTCGCGCCTCCTCGCGGCCCTGCGCTATCGGGGGGGCGTCGGCGCTCCGATCACGATCGGCGCCCGCCTGTGGGGCGCGGTGATCGCCGCCGACCGTGAGCCGGCGCGCTTTCGCGCCTCCGACGAGGAGCGGCTCGCCCGCTTCGCCGAGCCGCTGGCCCTCGCGGTCGCCCACGCCGAGGGGGGCGAGCGGATCGTGTGCGACACCGCCGCCGCCATCTTCGGCAGCCAGCTCAAGATGGAGCCCACCCTGCGGGCGGTCGCCGCCAGCGCCCGGCGGGCCCTGCGCGCGCATCGCGCGTCCTGCTACCTCCTGTCGCCCGACGGCGGGGCCTGCGAGGCCGTCCTCACCACCGAGGCGGACCCGGAGGTGCGCGCCCGGCTCGAGGCCCTCGCCGGCCGGCCCCTCGACGCCTTCCCCCTGTGGTCTTCGCTCATGGAGCAGGCGGACCGGTTGCTGGTGGTCGAGGACACGCGCGATCTCCCCGGCGACCTGAGGCTGGCGCGGGGCATGGACGTGGGCTCCCTGATCGGTGTGCGCCTGGAGCACTGCTCGGTGAGCGACGGCCCGGGCGGGGCGATGCTCGGGGCCCTGTTCGTGAGCTTCTGCGAGCCGCGGAACATCTCGACCCGCGAGCGGGCGGCGGCCCGGAGCCTGGGCAGCATGGCGAGCGTGGCCGTGGCGAATGCGCGGCTGCACGCGCAGACGGTGCGCAGCCTGGAGGAGGCGCGGAAGCGGGCGACGCTCGACCCCCTGACCGGCTTGCTGAACCACCGCGCCTTCCAGGAGCTGCTGGCCCGCGAGGTGGCCCGGGCCCGCCGGCACGGACGGCCGCTGTCGCTGGCGCTCTTCGATCTGGACCATTTCAAGCGGGTCAACGACACCCACGGTCACATGGCCGGCGACGAGGTGCTGGTGGAGGTCGCCCGGCGCCTCTCGGCCGTCTCGCGGCCGGAGGACGCGGTGGCGCGGATCGGGGGAGAGGAGTTCGCCTGGCTCCTGCCCGAGGCCGACGGCGACGAGGCCTACCAGGCCGCCGAGCGTGCGCGCGCGGCCATCGCGGCGAGCCCGGTGGGCATCGCCGGCACCGTGACGGCCTCGGCCGGGGTCTGCGACCTGGCCCAGGCGGGGACGGCCGAGGACCTGCTGCGCAAGGCCGACGGCGCGCTCTACTGGGCCAAGGTGCACGGGCGCGACGTGACCTACGGCTTCTCGCCCGAGGTGGTGGAGGTGCTCTCGGCGCAGGAGCGGGCCGACCAGCTCGAGCGGATCGGGGCGCTGAGCGCGATGCGGGTGCTCGCCCGCGCGATCGACGCCAAGGACCCCTCCACGCGGAGCCACTCCGAGCGGGTGTCGCGCACGGTGGAGCGGCTGGCCCTGGCCGCCGGATGGACCCCCCAGCGGGCCGCCCTGCTGCGCGAGGCGGCCCTGGTGCACGACGTGGGGAAGATCGGCGTGCCCGACGCGATCCTGCTGAAGCCGATGAGCCTGACGCGGGAGGAGTACGACCTGGTGAAGAGCCACGCGCCGCTCGGCGCCGACATCGCCGCCGAGGTGCTCTCGCCCGACCAGGTCGTCTGGATCCGCCACCACCACGAGCGCTGGGACGGCCGCGGCTATCCCGACGGGATCGCCGGTGACCAGATCCCGGAGGGCGCCCGCCTGCTGGCGGTGGCCGACGCGTGGGACGCGATGACGAGCGCCCGGCCCTACCAGGGCGCGCGCTCCGTCGCCCAGGCCCTGAACGAGTGCCTGGCCAGCTCCGGGACCCACCTCTGCCCGACGGCCGTGGCCGCGCTCCGCGGGTGCTGGCGGGCGCTCGCCGAGGTGCGCGCCGAGGAGCCGCGAGCCGCCTCAGGCTAGCCCGGCGCGCCCGCGGGACCGGCCTCTATCGTGTGATGGTGCCCGGGCTCGCCATCCGCCTTCGCGGCGTCGTGAAGCGCTACGGCACGATCGTGGCGGTCAACGGCCTCGACCTCGAGGTCCCCGACGGGACCTGCGTCGGCCTGCTGGGCCCGAACGGCGCCGGCAAGTCCACCACCATGCGGCTCCTGACGGCCCAGGCGATCGCGGACGAGGGGGAGATCGAGGTCCTCGGGTACTCGCTGCCCGGCGAGTCGAAGCAGGCGCGGGCCCAGTGCGGGGTGGTGCCGCAGCTCGACAACCTCGACACCACGCTCACCGTGGAGCAGAACCTGATCGTGTTCAGCCACCTCTACCGGGTGCCCCGCGCCGAGCGCCGGGCGGCGGTGGAGCGGGCGCTCGGCGTCGCCAACCTCGTGGAGCGCCGCGACACCAAGGTGGACAAGCTCTCCGGGGGCATGCGCCGGCGCCTGCTGATCGCCCGCGCGCTGGTCCACCGCCCGCGCCTGGTGCTGCTGGACGAGCCCACGGTGGGGCTCGACCCGCAGGTGCGCCAGGAGCTGTGGGCGCTGATCGCACGCCTGCGCTCCCAGGGCGTCTCGATCCTGATGTCCACGCACTACATCGAGGAGGCCGAGCGCCTGGCCGACACGGTCACGATCATGGCCGAGGGCGCCGCGGTGGCCACCGGCTCGCCCGCCGCGCTCATCGACCGGTACGCCGGCCGCACCGCGGTGGAGGTCTACGGCGCGCCGTCCCGGCTGGCCGAGGTGGAGGCCGAGGCCGCCGGCGCCGGCCTGCGCACCCGCCGCACCGGCACCTCGGTGGCCGTGCTCTCGCCCGGGCGCGACATCGACGGGCAGGCGCCCGAGGGCGAGCGCCGGCCCGCCAACCTGGAGGACGTGTTCGTGCTCCTCACCGGAGAGGAGATCGCGTGAGCACCGCCGCCCCGGCCCAGTCGGCGCCCCGCCGCCTGGGCCGCCTGGAGCGCCCGGCCCTGGCCGGCGTGCTGGTGCGCGAGGTCATCAACTTCTCGTCCTACTGGCGCTCGACCACCTTCTCGTCGACCGTCGAGCCCACGATCTACCTGCTGGCCTTCGGGTTCGGCTTCGGGGCGCTGGTGACCACGGTGGGCGGCTACCCGTACATCGAGTTCGTCGCCACGGGGACGGTCGCGACGGCGGTGCTCTTCTCCTCGGCCTTCCCGGCCATGTTCGGCACCTTCGTCAAGTACAAGTTCCAGCGCACGTACGACGCCATCCTCGCCGCCCCCGTGGACACCGAGGAGCTGGTGACCGCGGAGGCGATCTGGATGGCCGTGCGGGCGGGCACCTACGGCTGCGTCCCGATGCTGGTGGCCATGCTCTTCGGCCTCAGCCCGAGCTGGGGCATGCTCGTGGTGCCGTTCATCGCGGTCACGGCAGGGTTCGGGTGGGCCGGCTTCGGCATCTCGATCTCGGCCACGATGAACTCGTTCGAGAACTTCAGCTACGTCATCAGCGCCGTCCTGACCCCGCTGTTCCTGGTCGCCGGGACCTTCTTCCCGATCGACGACCTCCCCACCTGGGCGCGCGTGCTGGCCCAGTTCAACCCGCTCTTCCACTGCGTGCAGCTCGTGCGCGACGCGGTGTTCGGCACCTGGGGGTGGGTGGACCTCTACCACTACAGCGTGCTGATCGGCTTCGGGCTGCTCACCTGGCGGATCGCGGTCAACCGGATGACCCGCCGCCTGGTCGACTAGCCCGCGGCGCCCCGGCGCATGCGCGTCCTCGTCACCGCCGGGCCCGCGTACGGGCACCTCTTCCCCCTGCTGCCGCTGGCCGGCGCGGCGCGGCGGGCGGGCCACGAGGTGGTCATCGCGACCGGCGCGGAGCTGGCGCCGGTCGTCGAGGAGCGTGGGTTCACCTGCTGGCCCGTCGGCCCGAGCTGGGCCGAGGCCGAGGCGATGCGGCGGGAGGTCTACGCCGAGCTGCCCGGGCCGCCGACGTCGCAGGACCGCCTCCGCGCCTCCGCGGTGGGGCTCTTCGGCGCCCCCGCGGAGCGGAGGGCCGCCGAGCTGGTGCCGCGCGCAGAGGCGTGGCGCCCTGACCTGGTGGTGCACGAGGTCAGCGAGCTGGCCGGCGCGATCGCCGCGGCCCGCACCGGCGCCCGGCACGTCGTCCATGGGATCACGCTGATGCCGCCGGAGCACGTCGACGCCCTCATCTGGGCCTTCGCCGGGCTCTGCCGGAGCTGGGACGTGCCCGGCCTGGCCGACGCGATCCTCGACCGCACCTACCTCGACATCGTCCCGCCGAGCCTGCGTCCTCCGGGCCACCCGGGCTGGCGGCGCGCGCAGCCGGTGCGCCCGGCGGGCGGGGACCCCCGGCCCGGCGAGCGCCTGCCCCACGCCCTCGACTCACCGCCCTATCCCGAGACCATCCACCTGACCCTGGGGACGCTCTACAACACGGCCCCCGGCGTGCTCGCCACCGCGCTCGCCGGCCTGCGCGAGCTGCCGCTGAACCTCGTGGTCACCACCGGGCCGGGCTCCGACCCGGCCCGGCTGGGGCCGCAGCCGCCGCACGTGCTGGTGGCCGAGCACATCCCCCACGCGCTGCTGCTGCCGCGCTGCCGCCTGGTGGTCTGCCAGGGCGGCGCCGGCGTCATGCTCGGCGCCCTCGCCCACGGGCTGCCGCAGCTCGTCCTGCCCCAGGGCGCCGACCAGCCGCTCAACGCCGCGGCGTGCGAGGCCGCCGGGGCCGGCCTCGCGCTGAGCCCCGAGGAGGTCACCCCGGAGGCCGTGCGCGCGGCGGCCGAGCGCCTGATCGCGGAGCCCGGATTCACCACCGCCGCCCGCCGAATCCGCTCCGAGATCGAGGCCATGCCGACCGCCGGCGACCTGCTCGACGGGCTGATCGCGGGGGAGTGACCCCCGGCTCGGGGGATCAGCCCTTCGGGTACCCCGCCGTCGAGTAGGTCACGTTCGGGTTCCAGAAGATCCACTCGTTCACGCCGTCGGCCTCGGCGGCGGTCTGCTGGGCCCTCACCTGGCGCGGCCCGTAGGTCACGCCGTTGAGCGAGAAGTCCTGGAGCCAGGGCACCAGCCGCGCCCCGCTGCCCTTCATGAGCAGCTGGAAGCGGTCGAGCGACTTCGTGGTGACCTTCGCGGGCTCCAGCGCCGGGTTGGGGATGCCGAAGCTGTCGGGCCCCCAGCCGGAGGGGTAGATGAGGGGGGCGATGTAGTTGACGTTCCGGGCCATCCGGGTCACGTCCTGGGCCACCTCGTCGGGGTGGTAGGCCGCGATGCCGAACACCGAGGCCCCGAGGAACGCGCCGCTGGGGTCGAGGGCCGTCCGCGCGTCGCCGAGGAACGAGACGATCGAGCGCTGCGCCCCGCCGCGCAGGCCCGGGAAGACCATCGTGGAGAGCGGGCCGTCCGGGCGGCGGATGTAGTCGTAGAGGATGTCGTCGACGCCGGCGTTGGTCGCCTCCACGGCCAGGTCGATGTTGTACTTGCGCACCGCCGGGTCGGCGAAGTTCGTGAAGCCGCCGTAGCCGCTGCCCAGGTACGGGCCGCCGCCCGGCGCCTGGATCACCTGCTCGTGGTGCCCGTGGTCCCACGCGTACCTGGCGAGAACCGGGTCGCGGAAGGCCACGATGCGGCCCACCACCCGGCCGCCCAGGTCGTGGATCTGCTTGACCGCCTCGGCGATCTTGTAGCTGGGATCCACGGCGCCGATCTGGTTGGCGAAGGGCAGCTTCGAGTCGTAGCCCACGATCCCGGACTCGTCCTTCAGGTCCAGCTCGACCGTGTTGATGCGCCCGCTGCGCAGCATGTTCAGCACCGGCTCGCGCAGGGAGGGCACGGCCCACGAGATGGCGGTCATGTGCACGGCCCGGGTGGGCACCAGCGGCGTGCGGGGCGCCACCGGGATGCTGGTGCGGACGCCCCGCGAGTTCCCCGCCAGGTCGACGGCCCGCACGCTGATGGCCCCCGGCGGGGGCGCGGGGAAGTCGACCGAGAACGTGCCGTCGCTCGCGACCTTCACCGGGGCGTCGTCCACGGTCACCGTCGAGGCCTCGTCCACCTTCCCGGTGAGGGTCACGGGGGCGCCCCGCACGGCCGGCCGGGTGGGGCCGGTGATCTCGATATGGGGCCGGACCCGGTCCACCGTGAAGGTCCAGTCCCGGTGCGCCCGGCCCGGCCCGAAGGCCTGGTCGATGGAGAACGCCAGCCGGTGCGTGCCGTCGGAGAGGTCGCTGGGCCGGTAGGTGAGCGTGCCGTCGGCGATGTGCGCCTGGTCCAGCACGTCCGTGCCGTCGTACTCCAGCGTGGCCGTGTCCATCAGGCTCGGCAGGTCGGCGGTGATCCGGAAGCGCAGATCGTCGGTGGCCGCCGCGCCCAGGTGCGCGTCGGGGGCGGGGCCCGTCGTGGCCAGCTGCAGGCCGGCGTCGCGCAGCGCGTACCCGCAGACACCGCCGAACACCAGCGCCCCGGCGGCGACCATGCCCCACTTCAGCCAGGGGCTGCGCCGGCGCGTGGGAGGGCGGCCGGGAGGGCCCGAGCCGCGGGCGCGAAGCGCCTCCCGCTCTCGTGCTCTCTCCTCGCGCTCGCGCAATTGTTGCCCGCGGAGCTGGGCAGGCTCCGGGCGAGTGGGTGTGGGCATCGCAGGCGAGGCTAGCGGAGCCCGGCGGAGCCGGACAACGCCCGGGGCCGCGGGCGGACCTCTAGGGGACGGCGGACACCACCCGGTCGCGGCCCTCGTCCTTGGCCCGGTAGAGGGCCCGGTCGGCCAGCCGCAGCAGCTCGTTGACGTTCGTCGCCGTGGTCAGATCGCAGATCCCCACCGAGCAGGTGACCCCCTCGATGCCCTCGACCGAGATCGCCGCGATCGCCCGGCGCGCGCGCTCGGCGGCCACCAGCCCGCCCTGCGCGCCGACCTCGGGGAGGATCCAGGCGAACTCCTCGCCGCCGATGCGCGCCACCAGCTCGCCCGCGCGGCGGGTGGCGGCCAGGCGCCGCCCGATCTCGGCCAGGACGGCGTCGCCGCCCAGGTGGCCGTAGGTGTCGTTGATGCCCTTGAAGTCGTCGATGTCGATGATCGCCAGGGTCAGCAGGTGACCGTGGCGCTGCGCCCGCATGACCTCGCCGTCGAGGCGCTCGCGGAAGGCCCGGCGGTTGGCCAGCCCGGTGAGCGGGTCGGTGTCGGCCAGGTGGGCCAGCTCGGCGCGCGTCTCGGCGTTGGCCACGGCGATCGCGGTGAGCTCGGCGAAGGCCTGAAGGCGCCGCTCGTCGCCGGCTCCGAAGGCCGAGGGCAGCTCCGATCCGGCCGTCAGCGCCCCCCACAGGCGGCCGCGGGCCCAGAGGGGGGCGGCGATGCCGCTGCGCAGGCCGGCCCCCAGCACCTCCTCGGTGGACGGGTCGGAGGGGGCGTCGCGGTAGTCGTCCACCCGCCCCGGCAGGCCGGTGCGGGCGGTCTCGCCGGTCGCCGTGGCCCCGGTCAGCGCCACCACCGGCGAGATGACGGCTCCCGGCCCGGCCGGGGGGTGCGCCGCCACGCAGGTGGCCTCCTCGCCCGACTCGAAGCGGTACACGGCGCTGCCCGTGGCGTCGAGCAGCAGGGCCGTCTCCTGGGCCGCCACCCGCGCGATCTCCTCCAGGTCGCCCTCGCGGGCCACCACGGTGGCCACCCGGCGCAGGGCCGCCTGCTCGGCCTCGCGCTCGATGCGGTCGGTCACGTCGGTGCACGAGACGATCACGTACCCCACCCGCCGCTCGGGCCCCGGCTCGGGCAGCAGCCGCGCGCTGTACCAGCGCGGCCCCTCGGGGGCCACCAGGCGGAAGTCGAGCGAGCGCGGCTCGCCGGACGCGAACACCGCGTGGACCGCCTCCTCCCAGCGGCCGGCCATCTCCTCGCCCAGGCCGAGCGCCCCGACCTGCCGTCCCAGGAAGGCGCCGGCCGTCCTCCCCGTGACCCGCTCGATCTCGCGGTTGACGAAGGTCACGCGCAGGTCGGAGTCGATGCGGGCGATGAGGTCGGCCGAGTCCTCCACCAGCGCCCGGAAGGCCGCGTTCTCCCCGCTCAGCCGCAGCTCGGCGTGCTTGCGGGCCGTGATGTCGCTGGCCAGGATCTTCACCCTTGCAATCCCGCCCTCCTCCCCCGGCCCGCCCCCCTCCCCCGGGTCGCCCTCCGGGCCCGGTGCGGGCACCAAGCCGCAGGTGCAGCCAGCGGACCCCGTCGATGGTGGGCATCTCCAGCTCGAGGTGGCGCTCGCGGCCGCCCTCCACCGCGGCGGCGAGCTCACGCTCGAGCGGCTCGACCACCTCGGACGGGAGCCCGGCCTCGGTCGAGGTGCGGCCCAGGAGCGCCTCCACCGGAAGGCCCAGCAGGGCGAGGGCGGCCTCGCTCGCTCCCCGGTGGCGGAAGTCGCCATCGAGCTCCATCACGATCGGGCCGGCGTTCACGGCTTTCATGCGCGAAAGTCTGACGACGCAGCCGGTTCTGCGCTACTCGCCGAAACCTTGCTTGTCGGTCGGCCGGAGGTACGAGGAGCTGGATCCCCAGCGGCCGGTGCCCTGGCTGTAGCCGGACACGCTCCCGACGAGCCGCCAGAAGTAGGTGAGCACCAGGTCGCCCACCGCGACCGGCGCGCGGACCACCACCGAGTAGAGCCCCCACGGGCCCGGGTTGAGCTCCCTCGGCCGCACGGTGCGCCCACGGCCGGGCCCCATCTGGAGCACGACGTAGGTCCCGGTGTCCTTGCCCTCCACGACCACGGCAGGGTCGGTCACGGCGGCCTTGGCCACGACGGCCTCCCCGCGCTTCCAGTCGCGCACGTAGGGGTAGCTCAGCACGACGCCGATCAGGAAGAGCAGCGCCTTCTGCCACCACTGGAAGAGGGACACCGACCCGCCCGTGAAGATCCACAGCAGGATGATGAACGCCCAGATGCCGGTGAACCACGCGCCGATCCGCCAGGGCAGGTCCTTGAGGTCCTGTCCCAGCGGGAGCTTGCGGGACCGGGTCACTTGCCGGTCGTGACCGTCACGGTCTGCGAGTTGTCGATCGAGATCCCCCCATCCGAGGAGTAGAGGCAGCCCACGCTGTCGATGCAGATGGCGCCCGCCAGGACGCCGCTGGAGACGAGCAGCACGAGGATAACCACGACACCGATGACAACTGCAAGGGTCTTCATCGAGCGTCCTCTTCGCTGCCGGAGTCGGCGTTCCTCCGCGCCGCGGGCGCGGACCCGGAGTCCACACGGACGCGGCCCGATCCGCAACCGTGATCGGCCCGTGACCTCGCGCGTGACGGGTGGGGGTGAGGGTCACGGCGGATCCACCGGCCCGGTGGACCGTCGAAGGAGGCGAGAGATGCAGACCCCCTGGCCCGGCGGCGACGGACCGACGCGCGCGGCCGTGGCCGTGTGCCGCGCCTGCGAGCAGCTCCTGGACGGCGTGGAGCAGGACTGGCCCGGCGGCGACGCCGACGGCGCGCTGGCCCGGCTGCGCGCCCGCATCGACGCGATCCGGCCCCGGACGCCCGAGCCGGCCGCCGGCTCCTGCGCCGGCACCCCGCGCCTCGAGGTGCGCTGCCTCGGGCCGACCCGCCTCACGGCGGGAGACGCCGTCATCGACCCGCCCCGCCGCTCGCGGCTGGTGCTCCAGTACCTGCTCGCGCACCGCCCGCGGGCCGTGCCCCGCGACGTGCTGCTGGACGTGTTCTGGCCCGGCTCGTCCCCGGCCGCGGCGCGCAACAGCCTCAACGTGGCGATCACCCTCCTGCGCCGCGCCTTCCGGCCCACCCACGGCGACTGCCCGATCGTGGTCTACCGGGACGAGGCCTACCGGCTCGACCCGTCCCTGGAGATCTGGGTCGACCGCGAGGAGATGGAGCGCCTGGCGGCCGAGGGCGCCGCGCGCCGGCGCGCGGGGAACACGCGCGCCGCGGTGGCCTTCTACCGCGCCGCCCGGGCGCTGTACGGAGGCCCGCTGTTCGAGGACGAGCCCTACGAGGACTGGATCGGCCCCGCGCGCCGCTCCGTCGAGGCGACCCACCTCGACGCGCTCGCGGACCTGGGCTCGTGCCTGACGTCGCTGGGCGATCACGAGGGCAGCTCGGACGCCTACCGGGCGGTGCTCGCCGTGGAGCCGTACCGCGAGGACGTGCACCAGATCCTGATGGAGCGCTACGCCGCCGACGGCCGCCGCTCCCTGGCCCTGCGCCAGTACGACGCCTGCCGCGAGTCGCTGCGGCGCCTGCTGGACGCCGAGCCGGGACCCGAGCTGTCGGCGGCCCGCGAACGCATCCTCGGAATCGGTAAGTCGCCGGTAATCGCCACATAAGGCGCCCGGCTTAGCCTCGTCTCAACGGTTGCCGGTCACCCCCGGCCGGCAAGCGCAAACCCCCCCAGATCGAAAGGACACGTCATGCCGATCGAGCTTCCCGTCCCCCTCCCGCTCTTCAACGACTCGGACTTCGAGGCCCGGATCCACGACCCCGTCACCGGTGCCCCCGTCACGGTCATCCGGCGCGAGGACGCCTGGTTCGTGCGCGCCACCTGGTTCCTCCAGGGTCCGCTGGTGGACTCCATCTCCGGCACCTGGCACCTCGCCGTCGGCCTCGAGTCGATCGGGACCGGTCCCGAGCTGACCAGCCCGGCCGTCGCCGTCGCCTACACCTCGGGCACCCGCACGGGCGCCCCGGGGAGCCCCGGCCGCCGGATCTCCTACACGGCCGACGTGAACTTCGCCGCGCTCGCGCCGAACACCGACCCGGCGCCCGCCGAGAGCGTCCCCTACAAGGGCGCGGCCGTCCTCACGTTCCGCGACCCCACCGGCACCCCGGGCCCGTTCGCGGCCGTCTACGAGCTGCCGATGCTGCAGATCTTCGACTCGCCCGTGCTGCCCAACAACTGAGCCACACGGGCGGTACCAGGACCCGCTCCGGCGCGCGGCCGGAGCGGGTCCTCGTCGTTTCTCGGGGACCGCGTCCGTTTCCGCTTCTAAGTCCCTGCTAACGGTCGCCTAAGCGGGGGGTCCTAACCTCGTTTCACGGCTTGCGGATCACAAGAGATCAGCAAGCAAATGAACGCGAGAAAGGACATGAGATGAACCCCATGCAACTGCCCGCCCCCTACAACCCCGCCCTGAACTTCGGGGCGGTGGAGGCCGTCATCTTCGACCCGGGCGACCGGCCGGCCAGCGTCCTCCTGGCGAGCCAGACCTTCGACGTGGAGTGCAGCTGGTACCTCGACAGCAACATCAAGCCCGCCGGCGACTGGCTGGTCCAGGTGGCGTACCAGCAGGTGGGAGGCGCCGCGTCGGGCGTCATGTCCGGCACGCTGGTCTCGATCCTGACCGGCGGGAAGCCGAACCCGTTCCACACCAACCGGTTCGACTACCTCCAGAGGGTCACCTTCCCTGCCAACACCCTGCCGATCGGCACGGCCATCCAGCAGGCGTACGAGCTCACGGTGATCCTCTCCGCGCAGACCAGCGGGGTGAACCCGACATCGCTCGGCATCGCCGCGTACTACGACCTGGGCGTCATCCAGGTCATCGCGTAGGGCCGTTCAGGGGCTGGATCGCTGATCCGGTCCGGCGTCGAGCCCCATCCAGGGGCCGCAGTGGGCCCCGGTCTCCAGTTCGTCCGGGGTCCACTCACCGGCGCGCTCGGGAAGGAATCGGGCGAGGCCCTCGGCGGCGGCGGAGTTGCCGGAGCGCTCCATCAGGGCGATCAGGCGACGGGTCTTCAGCTCCTCCTCGTCCGTGAGGTGCTTCCCGGCCCACAGAACGGTGCCCGATTCCATCGACTCCTCCTCGGTCGGCGCGCGGAGATCGGGGGATCCTACCCCTGCGATGCGGATGCCTCCCCGCGTTAGCCTTCCCGCCGTGTCCACCGCGCCCTCCCGAACCGGGTCCCCGCCGCTGACCTCGATGGCGCGCGGCGCCGGCTGCGGGTGCAAGCTGGCCCCCGGGCTGCTGGCGGAGGCGCTCGCGCGCATGCCGGGCCTGCCGGACGACCCGGACGTGCTCGTGGGCCACGCCGGCCTGGACGACGGAGCCGTCTATCGCCTGCGCGACGACCTGGCCCTGGTCGCCTCGGTGGACTTCTTCACGCCGATGGTGGACGAGCCGGAGGTCTTCGGCGCGATCGCCGCCACCAACGCCCTGAGCGACCTCTACGCGATGGGGGCCACGCCCCTCATGGCGCTGGCCGTGGCCTGCTTCCCGCGCGACGTCGACCCGGCCGTGCTGGGGGCGGTCATGCGCGGCGGCGCCGAGACGGCCGCCTCCCACGGCTGCCCGGTGCTCGGAGGCCACACGGTGGACGACCCGGAGCCGAAGTACGGCCTCTGCGTGCTCGGCACGGCCCATCCCGACCGCCTGCTCACCAACGCCGCCGGCCGGCCGGGCGACGTCCTGGTGCTCACCAAGCCGCTGGGGGTGGGGATCGCCATCGCCGCGGCGGGCGCGGGCGACGATTCGGGCCTGGCGGACGCCGTGGAGTCGATGCTCCGCTCCAACGGCCCGGCCTCCGAGGCCGCCCTCGCGCACGGCGTGCGCTGCGCCACCGACGTCACCGGCTTCGGCCTTCTCGGTCACCTGCGCGAGATGGCGGCCGCGAGCGGCCTGGAGGCGGTGATCGACGCCGGCCGGGCGCCGGCGCTCGCGGGAGCGCTGGAGCGGGCCGCGCGCGGGCACGCCCCCGGCGGGGCCGGGCGCAACCGCGACTTCCTGGCGGCGTGGGTGGACATCGACCCCGCCGTGCCCGAGCCGCTGCGCACGCTGCTGGTCGATCCCCAGACCAGCGGCGGCCTGCTGCTGGCGGTGGCGCCCTCGGGCCGCGACGCCCTGCTCGGCGCCCTGCGGGCGGCCGGCGCCGGCGCGACGGAGGTGGGACTGCTGCGCGACGGTCCCGCCGGGCACATCCGGGTGACCCTCGCGGCTGCCCCTCCGGCCGGATAGCGCGATGTGGGTCCAGCGACGGATCGCCCTGCGGCCGCGGGCCCGGGGTGTCCACCTGGTGACCCGCGAGGTGGTGGAGGCCCTGCCCGAGCTGGGGGACCTGGAGGTCGGGATCGCCCACCTGTTCATCCAGCACACCTCCGCCTCGCTCGCGCTCAACGAGAACGCGAGCCCGGACGTGCGGACCGACCTGGAGGCGTGGCTCGACCACGCCGTGCCCGACGGGACGCCGTACTTCCGCCACACCCTCGAGGGGCCCGACGACATGCCCGCCCACGTGAAGGCGGTGGTGGTGGGCGAATCGCTGACCCTGCCGGTCGCCCGGGGGCGACTGGAGCTCGGCGTCTGGCAGGGCGTGTACCTGTGCGAGCACCGCGACTCGGGCGGGTCGCGCTCGATCGTTGCCACCCTCTGGGGGGAGGGCCCCTCCGACGGGACCGGGGCGGCCTCACCGCACTAGACTCGACCGACACCCCGGCACCGGAGGCCGCCGTCACCACGCAGCGCGAGATGAGCGAGGTCTCCGGGGATCCCTTCGCGTCCCTCAGCGACGCGGTTCCCGCGCTGGTGTGGATCGCCGACCAGTCGGGCCGGTGGCTGCACGCCAACGAGCGCTGGCGGGACCTGACCGGCGACGACCCGGTGCGGCTGCTGGGCGACGGCTGGCGGGCCGACGTGCACCCGGACGACCTGCCGGGCCTGCTCGCGGCCCAGGACGCGGCGCTCTCCGCCGGAGAGGCCTTCGAGGTCGTGCACCGGGTGCTCGCGGCGGACGGGCGGTACCGCTGGATGCTCTCGCGCGGCGCCCCCCGCCGGTCGGCCGAGGGCGCCCCGAGCGGCTACGTGGGCGCCTGCGTGGACATCGACGAGCGGCGTCAGGTGGGCGACCAGCTGCGCGAGTCCGAGGCGCTGCTCGACACGATCGTGCAGTGCGCGCCGGTGGGCTTCGCGCTGCTCGACCTGGAGATGCGCTACGTCCGGGTGAACGAGGCGCTGGCCGAGATCAACGGGGTGGGGCAGGAGGGGCACATCGGCCGCCGGCCGACCGAGGTCCTGCCGGACGTGCCGGGCGAGCTGATCGAGACGTGCTTCCAGCGCGTGCTCGAGACCGGCGAGCAGATCGCCGACGTCGAGATCAGCGGCGAGACGCCCGCCCAGCCCGGCGAGGAGCGCCATTGGCTGGTCAGCTGGTACCCGGTGCGCAACGACGACGAGATGGTCGCCGTGGGCTCCTTCGTCACCGACATCACCGACCGGATGCGCGCGGAGCGCGGAATCGCGCTCCTGGCGGGGGTTGGCGAGGCGCTGGACGCGACGCTCGGGGTGGATGAGCGCCTCGCGCGCCTCGCCGATCTCCTGGTACCCAGCCTGGCCGATTTCTGCACCATCGAGACCGTGGACGGGCTGGGAGGCGCCGAGATCGTGGCGTCCTCACACCTCACGCCCGACGAGGCCGAACGGGTCGCCGCGCTGCGCGCCGAGGCCGACTCGCCCGCCGTCATCATGGCGCCCCTGCGCACCCGTGGGCGCGAGCTGGGATCGCTGACCCTCGCCATGGGGTCGTCGGGCCGCCGGTTCGACGACCGCACCCGGTCGCTCGTGCGCCAGCTCGCGCGCCGGGCGAGCCTGGCGGTGGACAACGCGCGCCTGTTCGAGGACCAGCGCCGCATCGCGGGCACGCTCCAGCAGAGCCTGCTGCCCCGCGAGCTGCCCGAGATCGAGGGCCTCGAGACCGCGGCCCGCTTCTCGCCGGGCGGCGACGGCCACGAGGTGGGCGGCGACTTCTACGACGTCTTCGAGGCCCGCGGGAGCTGGGCGGTGATCGTCGGCGACGTCTGCGGCAAGGGCGCGGCGGCCGCCGCCCTGACCTCGCTCTGCCGCCACGCCGCGCGCACCCTGAGCCGCCACGATCCGCCGCCCAGTCAGCTCCTGACGGAGCTGAACGAGAGGATCATGCTCGAGCCCGAGGTCGACCTGCGCTTCTCCACCGCCGCATACACGCGGCTCACCCGGAGCGCCGGCGCGCTGATCGCCACCGTCTCGAGCGCCGGGCACCCGCTGCCGCTGGTGGTGCGCGCGTCGGGCCGGGTGGAGGAGCTGGGGGAGCCGGGCACGCTCCTGGGCCTGCTCCCGGTCGTGCGGGTCACCGACCGGTCCACCGAGCTCGCGCCGGGCGACGCGCTGGTGATGTTCACCGACGGCGTCACCGAGGCGCGGCGCGACGGGATCCTCTTCGGCGACGAGCGCCTGCGCGAGCTGGTCTCGGGGCTCGCGGGCCGGCCGGCCGAGGAGATCGCCGCCGCCATCGAGGGCGCCGCGATCGCGTTCCAGGGCGGCCCGCTCACCGACGACCTCGCGGTGGTGGTGCTCCGGGTGACGCGGTGACCGACCCGGCCCGCGAGCGCCGGCGCGATCCGGCGTGGGTCTGGTACGCCCTGGCGATCGGCATCATCGCCGTGCTCGGGTTGCTGGACGCCCTGGGGGTGCTGAACGGGCTCGGCCCGTGAGGGGCGGTCCCATGCTGAGACGCGTCAGAGGAGGGGTGAGATGAAGGCCGTTCAGTTCAGCGAGTACGGCGGTCCCGAGGTTCTTCGCGTCTCCGACGTCGAGGAGCCTCACGCCGGCCCGGGCCAGATCCGGGTGACGGTCCGAGGCGCCGGCGTCAACCCGGTGGACTGGAAGTTCCGGAGCGGAGCGATGCAGCAGTTCATGCCGATCGACCTGCCCAGCATCCCGGGCAGCGACGTCGCCGGGGTGGTCGACGAGGTCGGCGACGGCGTGACCGACGTGAGCGTGGGCGACGAGGTGTTCGGGTTCGCCGTCGGCGGCGCCGCCGCGGAGCACGCGGTGCTGGAGCACTACGCGACAAAGCCCGCCGGCATGTCCTGGGCGGAGGCCGCCGGCCTGCCCGTGGCGGTGGAGACCGCCGTCCGCACACTGGATCTGCTGGGCCTGGAGCCCGGTCAGACGATCCTCGTCAACGGCGCAGCGGGCGGCGTCGGCACCGCGGCGGTGCAGTTCGCCCGCGCCCGCGGAGCGCGCGTCATCGGGACGGCCAGCGAGGGCAACCACGAGTTCCTGCGCACGCTGGGCGCCGAGCCGACGACCTACGGCGACGGCATGGTCGACCGTGTCCGCGCGCTCGCCCCCGAGGGCGTCAACCGTGCGCTCGACACCGCCGGGCGGGGCGCGCTGCCCGAGCTGATCGAGATCACCGGAAGCCCGGACAACGTCGTCACCATCGCCGACTTCAGCGCGGCCGAGCACGGAGTGCGCGTCTCGACCGGCGCCGAGGAGCGTTCCTGGGAGGCGCTCGGCCAGGCCGCGCAGCTCGCCGAGGCGGGGGAGCTGACGTTGCCCGTCGAGAGGACCTTCCCCTTCGACCAGGCGCCCGAGGCCCATCGGATCAGCGAGGACGGCCACGTCCGCGGCAAGCTGGT
Organism: Miltoncostaeaceae bacterium; assembly: GCA_963760715.1. GTDB lineage: Bacteria > Actinomycetota > Thermoleophilia > Miltoncostaeales > Miltoncostaeaceae > CAVXDY01. Next base: position 18,149 of record CAVXDY010000002.1, read on the forward strand.
GCTCGTCCCCGACTGATCCGACCGGGCGGTCCCGCCCCTCACGAGCGCCAGCGCAACCAGAGGATCGCCACGAGGTACGCGACCCCGCCGATCGCCGCGATCCAGGCGTAGGGCTGGCCGTCGTTGCCCTGCGCGAGCTCCACCATGGTGGCCACCAGCGCGGCCCCCAGGGCGACGATGCCCGCGAAGGCGGTGGCCCGCAGGTCCATCAGCGCGAAGCGCTCGTCGCGTCCGTCGCCGCGCAGCCCGCGGATCGTCTCGCTGCGCCCGCCCAGCAGGAACACCGCGCCCAGCGCCGTCATCAGCGCCAGCCCGCCGAACCCGGCGGCCAGGTCGTCGCCGATCGCGAAGGCGACCAGGTAGACCAGGCCCAGGAACACGCAGAACGCGGGCAGGAACCATCTCGTGCGCGTGACCCCCTCCCGAGGCCTATGCATCGTCATCACCGGCATCGAAGATCTCCTCCACTGGCTGTCCGAAGAAGCGGGCGAGGCCGATCGCCAGGGGCAGGGAGGGGGTGTAGCGCTCCTTCTCGATCGAGTTGATCGTCTGGCGCGAGACCCCGAGGGCCTCCGCGAGCTGCTGCTGCGAGAGACCCCCCGACGCCCGGAGATTGCGAACCTCGTTCCGCATGGATGTAAAGCTAGCTTTCCATCCTGATGGTGTCAAGCGAGCTTTCCATTCGCGGCCCGGCGAGGGGTCGCCACGGCGGCGGCGAACACGCCCTCCGTGGAGCCCCGCGACGACCGCGCCCTGATGACCGGGCTGCTCGCCCTGACCGTCGCCACCGGGCTGGTCGACGCCGCCAGCTTCCTCGGCCTCGGCCGCATCTTCACGGCCAACATGACCGGGAACATCGTGCTGCTCGGCTTCTCCCTGGGCGGCGCGCCGGGGTTCTCGGCGCCGGCCCTCCTCACCTCGCTCGGGGCCTTCCTCGTCGGCGCCGCCGTGGGCGGGCGGCTGGCCGTCCACCTGGGGATCCGCCGCTCGCGCTGGCTCGGCGTGGCGTTCGGCGTGGAGACGGGCCTCGTCGCGGTGGCCGCCCTGCTGGCGATCGGCCTCCACGTCGATCCCTCGGGCGCCCGGCTCTACGCGGTGATCACGGTCCTGGGGCTCGCGATGGGCATCCGGAACTCCACGGTGCGCAAGCTCGCCGTGCCGGACCTCACCACGACGGTCCTGACGCTGACGCTGACGGGGCTCGCGGCCGACTCACCGCCGGGAGGATCGCCCGCCGTGCGGCCGCTGCGCCGCGTCGCCGCGGTGGTGGCCATGCTGCTCGGAGCGCTGGTCGGCGCGTCGCTCATCGACCACGCCCTCGCCCTGCCGCTCGCCGCCGCCGCGCTGGTCTCGCTGCTCGCCCTGGTGCCGCTGATCCCCCGTCAGGCATCGAGCTGATCGAAGGTGCAGCTCGCCGGGTCGCGGTCGTCGCGGAAGCGCAGGAGCCGGGCGCCGTGGCGGATGCGCCCGCCGCTCGCGTGGTCGTAGCTCACCTCGGCCACCAGCTCGGGCCGGAGCTCCACCCACTCCAGGTCGCGGTCGGCGTCCCACCGGCTGGGGTCGCCGCTTCCGCGGCCGCCGGTCTCGTAGGGGGCGAGCTCCTCGCGCAGCGCCCTCTTGCGGGCCGCGGTGAAGCCCGCGCAGTGGCCCACCGGCCGCAGCGTGCCGCCGTCGTGGAGCCCGAGGATGAGCGAGCCCACCGTGCCCTCGGTCGTGCCCGGCCGCCAGCCCATGACCACGCAGTCGAGCGTGCGCACGCGCTTGATCTTGGTCATGCCCTGGCGCTCCCCCGGCCGGTAGGGCGCGTCGAGGCGCTTGGCGATCACGCCCTCCGCCGTGGCCAGCCACTCGCGCGCCCGCCCGGGGTCGAGGCTGGTCTCCACCGGGTCGTACCCGCCGGCGTCCTCCTCGAGCCGGGCGCGGCGCTCGGCGAACGGCGCGTCGAGCAGCGAGGCGTCGCCACGGGCGAGCAGGTCGAAGGGCGCGAAGGTCGCCGGGATCTCCTGTGACAGACGCTCGACGCGCGAGGCGGCCGGGTGGAGGCGCTGCTGGAGGAGCCCGAACTCCTCGCCCCCGGCCTCGCCGGTGATCACGATCTCGCCGTCGAGCACGTAGCGTCCCGGGGAGAACGCGAGCTCGGGGAAGTAGCGCTCCAGCGGCTTGCCGGAGCGCGACTGGATCGCCACCGAGTCCCCGTCGACGAAGACGATCGCGCGGAACCCGTCGAGCTTGCGCTCGTACGACCAGCCCTCACCCAGGGGCAGCTCGCGCGCCGAGCGCGCGAGCTGCGGGGGGAGAGGCGGTTGGAGCGGGAGGGTCACCCGCTCCTAGCGCTCGACGGGCACTCCCACGAGGCTGCCGTACTCGGTCCAGGAGCCGTCGTAGTTGCGCACCTGCTCGTAGCCCAGGATCTCGTGCAGCACGAACCAGGTGTGGCTCGAGCGCTCGCCGATGCGGCAGTAGGCGATCACGTCGGTGTCGGGCGTGACCCCCACGTTGCCGTAGAGGGCGGTGAGGTCGGAGTCGCTCTTGAACGAGCCGTCCTCCTGGGCCGCGCTCGCCCAGGGCACGTTGGCCGCGCCGGGGATGTGCCCCGGCACCTGCGCCTGCTCCTGGGGGAGGTGCGGCGGGGCGAGGACCTCGCCCGAGAACTCGGCGGGGCTGCGGACGTTGACCAGCGACCTGCCCTTGCCGCCGATGTGCTTGAGCACGTCGTCGCGGAAGGCGCGGAACTTGTCGCGGATCTTGCCCAGCGGCCCGGGGTCGGCCGTCGCGAACGAGGGCTCGTCGGTCACCAGCTCGCGGCCCTCGAGCTCCCACTTCTTGCGCCCGCCGTCCACCAGCTTGACCCGGTCGAAGCCCAGGTACCGCAGCAGCCAGTAGGCGTAGGTGGCGAACCAGTTGTTGTTGCCGCCGTAGAGCACCACCGTGGTGTCGGGCCCCACGCCGCTGCGGGCGAGGAGCTCGGACAGGCTCTGCTGATCGAGGAACTCCCGCCGGAGCGGCTCGTGCAGGTCGTCCTTCCAATGCCATGCGATGGCGTTGCGGATGTGCCCGCCGGCATAGGCGGCGGTGTCCTCGTCGACCTCCACCAGGCGGTAGGCCGGGTCGTCCACGTGCTCGGCGACCCAGTCGGTGGAGACCAGCACCTCGTCCCGTCGGCTCATTACCTCGACTCCTTCGTCTCCCGTCGAGCCACTCGGCGTGGCGTCATTGTCGGTAAAGCTACTGGGAATCTCGGGTATCCGCCTAGAGGCATCGGTGAATCGGGGGAGCTTCGTCCCGTGCGCCCGGCGAGGGGCCGGTGTTACGATCGCCCCGGTGCGCTCCCGCCTGCGCTTCATCCTCGCCATCGGCTTGGCCCTCGTCCTGGGCGGCTGGCTCGCGTTCACGAGCCTCGGCGGCTCCCTCGAGACGTACGCCGGCCCGGCCGAGCTCGCCGCGGGCAAGACCTACCGCCTGAACGGCACGGTGGCGCCCGGAGCGCCCAAGGACGCGGTCGCCCTCGCCAACAGCGACAAGGGGCTCACCTTCGCCGTGGTCAACAAGCAGACCCCCGACCGCCGCGTGACGGTGCACTACCGCGGGACCGTGCCGGACCAGTTCAAGGTCGGGCGCGAGGTCGTCGTGACCGGGTCGCTGCAGAACGGAACCTTCGTCGCCCGCAACGACTCGCTGATCACGCTCTGCCCGTCGAAGTTCACCGACCGCGCTGACGACACCTCGCCCGCGTAGGCGGGCGTGACGCCTCGATGAGCCTCGTCGGACGCGCCGCCCTGCTCCTGGCGCTCCTGGCGGCGGCGTACGCCCTCGTGATGGCGCTCGGATCGCGCCGGCCCGGCCGCCGCGGCTGGGAGGCGAGCTCGGAGCGCGCCGTCTACGCGGTCTTCGGGCTCACCACCCTGGCCATCGGGACGATGTGGGCCGCGCTGCTCACCGACTCGTTCGGGCTGCGCAACGTGGCCGAGTACAGCTCGAGCACCCTCGGCGCCCAGTACAAGATCACCGCCCTGTGGGGGAGCCAGGCGGGCTCCCTGCTGCTGTGGGCGTGGATCTTCAGCGGCTTCACGGCGATCTGCGTGCGCATCAACCGCAACCGCAACCGCGAGCTGATGCCCGTGGTGATCGCCGTGCTGATGGGCATCGGGATCTTCTTCCTGAGCCTGCTCTCGTTCGTGACGAGCCCGTTCGAGACGCTGGCGACCGCCCCGGCCGAGGGCCGCGGGCTCAACCCCCTGCTGCAGAACTTCTACATGCAGATCCACCCGCCCATGCTGTACCTGGGCTACGTGGGCCTGTCGATCCCCTTCGCCTTCGCCATGGCGGCGCTGGTGACGCGCAAGCTCGACACCGCCTGGATCACCAGCGTGCGCCGCTGGACCATCGTGTCGTGGCTCTTCCTCGGCATCGGGATCCTGCTGGGCGCCAAGTGGGCCTACGAGACGCTCGGGTGGGGGGGCTACTGGGCCTGGGACCCGGTCGAGAACGCCGCCTTCATGCCCTGGCTGGTGGCCACCGCCTTCCTGCACTCGGTGATGGTCCAGGAGCGCCGCGGGATGCTGAAGGTCTGGAACATGGTGCTGGTGATCCTGGCCTTCTGCCTCTGCCTCTTCGGCACCTTCCTCACGCGCTCGGGGATCATCTCCTCGGTCCACGCCTTCGGCGAGTCCACGCTCGGGCCCTTCTTCCTGGGCTTCATCGCGGCCGTCGCCGTGAGCGCGGTGGCCCTGCTCGTCACGCGCCTGCCGCTGCTGCGCTCCCAGCACTCCCTGGAGAGCTACCTCTCGCGCGAGGCCATCTTCCTCTTCAACAACCTGCTGCTGGTCGGCCTGGCCTTCGCCGTCTTCTGGGGCACGGTCTTCCCGATCCTCTCCGAGGCCGTGCGCGGCGAGCGGATCACGGTGGGCCAGGGCTACTACAACCAGGTCGCGATGCCGATCGGGATCGCCCTGCTCGTGCTGACCGGCGTCGGACCGCTGATCGCCTGGCGCAAGGCGTCGCCGGCGCAGCTGCGCCAGCGCTTCCGATGGCCCCTCCTCATCGCGCTGCTCTCGGCGACCCCGCTCCTGCTGTTCACGGACGTCGGGCAGAGCCCGGCCGCGCTGGCCGTTGCGGTGGCCGGCGTCTTCGTGACGGCCTGCATCGGCGGGGAGGTGTGGCGCGGCCTGCGCGTGCGCCACGCGCTCGGGGGCGTCTCCTGGCCGGGGGCCCTCGTCAGCATGGTCTCCCGCAACCGCCGCCGCTACGGGGGCTACACGGTCCACCTGGGCATCGTCGTCCTGTTCATCGGGCTGGCGGGCTCCCGGGGCTTCGCCACCGAGGGCAACATCGTGCTGCCCCACGGCGACCGCGCGCAGGTGGCCGGCTACACGTTCGTCAACGAGGGCTCGACGCGGGAGGCGGACGCCCACAAGATGAGCGTCCACGTGCGCTTGGGCGTGTACCAGGGCGGCGACCGCATAGCGACCCTCACCCCCGGCTCCAACCTCTTCCGCGCCGACGGCACGCGCGCCTCGGACGTCGCGATCAACTCGCGCCCGGCGCGCGACCTCTACGTCGTCCTGACCCAGCTGACCGAGGACGGCCAGGCGAGCCTCACGGTGTTCGTCAACCCGCTGGTCCTCTGGCTGTGGATCGCCGGCGTCCTGGTGGCGCTCGGCGGCCTGCTCGCCGCCTGGCCGGGCCCGCCCTCGACACGTCGCGAGCGGGCCCGGAGCTCCGCGGCCTCCGGCGAGGCGCGGGCGTGAGTGCCCGGGCGAGCAGGGTGTGCTGGCCGGCCTCCTGATCGCGGCGGTGGCCCTGGTGGTGGTTGCGGCGGTGGCCTGGCCGCTCCTCGCCCGCGCTCCCGGAACGCCGCCCCCCGATCCGGAGGCCGAGCGCCGCCAGGCGATCCAGGAGGACCTGGACCGCTCGCTCGAGGCGATCCGGGAGATCGAGATGGACCATCGCGCCGGCAACCTCTCCGAGGAGGACTTCGCGGCCCTCGACCGCGCCGAGCGGGCCCGGGCGGTGGAGCTGATGCGCCGGCGCGACCGGGAGGAGGGTTGACGCGCCGGCTGCTGCTGGCGGTCGCGCTCGCCGTCCTGGTGGCGCTGTCGGCCGGCTGCCAGGCCGCCTTCGACATCAACGCGGACATCAACCGCGACGGGCGCGGCACCGTCACCCTGCGCCTCGCCCTCGATCGCGACGCCCAGTCGGCCCTCGGCATCTCCACCGCCGACGACCCGCAGGTGGCGGCCGCGAAGTTCGCGCCGATGCTCACCGACGGCGGGTGGTCGGGAGGCGACACCCAGATCGCGGCCACGCGGGACGCGGACAGCGGGGAGCTGGTGCTGGAGACCAGCCACCCGATCGACTCCATCAAGCAGCTCGAGGACGTTCTGTCCCTGCCCCGGCCGATCTCGCAGATCGCGCCGGACCAGTCGACCCTCGCGGCCCTGCCGGACCTCCCGGCCGAGTCGCCGCTCCTGAACGCCGTGGACGCGCGCCTGGGCCACGAGAGCGGAGACAATCCGGGCTTCGACTTCTTCGCCCGCGGCGGCGTCGGGGACATCGGCGAGCAGACCTGCAAGGGGAACGGGACCGTGGGCTTCGGGCGCTCGCTGCGGGACGCCCTCCACATCACCTACCGCTTCCGCCTGCCGGGCGGGCCGGGCGACACCAACGCCGACGAGACCCCTGCGGGCCAGAACGTCTGGCGGGCACAATATGGCGATTGCCCGCCGCTCCAGGCCTCGTCAGGGGGCGGAAGTTCCAGTACCTTGGTGAACGGCCTGATCCTGGCGGTGCTCGCCGGGATCGTCATGATCGTGTTCGCGCTGCGCGGGTTGCGCCGCCGTCGAGAGCGCCGCGAACCGACCTAAACGTCCCAATCCGGGGCGGGAAAGTGCCCAATAAGCGCAAGGACACTTGTCCGCAGCGCCGAAGGCCGGGGTTGACCGTCGAACGAGAGGCACTTAGGGTGCCGCCCGTTCACAACGACTCCGCGCGGTTCCGGGGCAGTGCCCGCCCCGGTGAGCCAAGGCCGGCGCCCATCGCGCCGGTGGAGAGGAGCCCAAGGATCCGAGCCCGACCGCGTGCCCGTCACGTACACGGCCGGCCCTCCCGCAGCATCGTGGGGGTGGTGGTCGTCGCAACCGCCCTCGCCCTCGGCGTGGCCTCCACGGCCGCGGCCGACGAGGTCCAATTGCCGCCGGCGCCCGGCGCGGCCACCGCGCCCGGCGCCGCTCCCGCTCCGGCCGCTCCGGCGGCCGCCCCCGCCGCCCCCGCGCCCGCCGCACGGAGCGTGGTGGTGCGCCTGCGGATCGGCTCCGTCGGCGCCGCGGTGCGCGACCTCCAGCGCGAGCTGCGCCGCCGCGGCATCCCGGTGACGGTGGACGGCGCGTTCGGTCCCGCCACCAAGAAGGCCGTCAAGCGCATGCAGAGGCGCTTCCGGATGACGGCGACGGGCATCGCCGACACGCCGCTGCTCCGGCGCCTGGGCCTGCAGACCCGGGTCGCGGCCAGCGCCCCCGTCACGGCGCCCGCCACCCTCACGACCTCGCAGTACTTGCAGGTGTTCCCGGTGGTGGGGAAGTACCAGTACACCGATGACTTCGGAGCGCCGCGCCACCAGGGCCCCCATCAGGGCATCGACATCATGGCCGCCCGCAACACCCCGCTCGTGGCGGTCGCGGACGCCGTCGTCAGCCGCCTCTCGCGCGTGGAGGACGGCCTCGGCGGGATCTACGTGTGGCTGAGGCGCGCGGATGGCGTGGAGTACTACTACGCCCACATGCAGTCGATCGCGACCGGCCTGGCGGAGGGATCGAAGGTGACGGCGGGCCAGGTGATCGGCGCCGTGGGCAACACCGGCGACGCGCGCTACGGCGCCACGCACTGCCACTTCGAGATCCGTCCCAACGGGACGCCGATCGACCCGTATCCGCACCTGGTGGCGGTGGACCCCGAGCGAACGGTGGCCGCACCGGCCCAGACGCGCCCGGGGTGATCCCCGCCACGCCCCGCCGTGGGCGCGGGGCGATCGCGGCGGCCGCCGTGCTGTGCCTGGCCACGGCGGTCGTGGCGGTGGGGACCATCGGCGCCGCCTGGTCGGCGCCCTCGGACGAGAAGGCGGCCGTCGACCGGCGGCTCCAGCGCGCCCAGGACCGCCTGCGCCAGGCCCGCGACCGCGAGAGGGTGCTCACCGGCGAGGTGCAGGGCTACACCGATCGCATCCGGGCCCTCGAGGCCCGGCTGGCGCCCCTGCGCGCCCGCTCGCAGCGGCTGGAGGCGGAGCTCGCCTCCCTGCGCGCCCGCCTGGACGAGCTCAACGCGCAGCTCGCCACCGAGCGCCGCCGGCTCGCCGACGCCGAGGCCGACCTGGCGGAGCGGCGCCGGGTGCTGGGCCGCCGCCTGCGCGAGATCTACGTACGGGAGGATCCCGACCCCATCCTCGTGCTGCTGGAGTCCGGCAGCATCTCGGCCGCCCTCGACACGGCCGACGCGCTCCAGTCGATCACGGACCGTGACGGCAGCATCGCCCAGGCCGTGGAGCATCGGGTGGAGAAGGTGCGCCGCGCGCGGGACCGCATCGCGTCGGTGCGGGCCGAGGTGTCGTCGTCCGAGGGGCGCGCCGAGGTGGCCGCCTCGGCCGCCGAGGCGGCCAAGGCCGGGCTCGAGACGCAGCAGGCGGGAGTGCGCAAGCTGCTGACGGGCCGGCGGGCGCTGCTCGCCGGCGTGACGGGCGGTCGCAAGGACATCGAGGCCGAGGCCGAGGGTCTCGCCAGCCGCTCGCAGAAGCTCGCCGAGCGGATCCGCGCCGCGCAAGGCCTGCCCCCGGCGCCGAGCGGGACCGTGGCCGTGGGCGCGCCCTCGGCGGCCGGGCTGGTGTGGCCGGTCAACGGCACGATCACCTCCGGCTTCGGGATGCGCTGGGGCAGGATGCACGAGGGCATCGACATCGCGGGGGCCGGCGGCACCCCGATCGCCGCCGCCGCCGCGGGCACCGTGATCGTCGCCGGGTGGGTCGGCGGCTACGGGAACATGGTGGTCATCGACCACGGCGGCGGCATCTCCACGGGCTACGGCCACATGTCGAGCCTCGCCGTCTCCGTGGGCCAGGCCGTGGGGCAGGGAACGGTGGTCGGCGGCATGGGCACGACGGGCCATTCCACGGGCGTCCACCTGCACTTCGAAGTGCGCGTGAACGGAACCGCTGTCAACCCGCTCGGGTATCTCTGAACGGTAAACGCCCCCAAATAGCGGGAATCGGTCCGTTGACCCGGAAACGCGCGCCGGGGTAGCTTCGCGGCCGAGGGGGCCCTTCGTACCGCGAGGAGTCGGGTTTGCGGGCGCGACTGACACGGATCGAGTTCGCGATCATCGGCGCGCTTGCGGCGCTCGGGATCGTGTGGGGCCTCACGCTGGTGGGTGGCGCCGAGGGGGCCAAGAAGGCCGCCAACCCCGTCATCACGGTGGCGCCGGCCGGCCCGACCAACTCGAGCCCGATCGCGATGTCGCTGGACGGCAAGCTCGTGTGGTCGGTGAACCCGGGCGACGACAGCGTCTCGGTCATCCGCACCGACCAGAACAAGGTCGTCAAGAAGATCAAGGTCGGGGACGAGCCCGAGAGCGTGGCCCTCGACCCGGCGGGCCGGTACGCCTACGTGGCCAACGCGGCCTCGGCCAACCTGACCGTGATCCAGATCGTCAACGCGAACCCCAAGAAGTTCAACGCCAAGCGGGACACCCGCTTCGGTCCGAGCGGGAACGTCACCACCGGGTCGGAGCCCTACGACGTGGTGGCCTCGCCCGACGCCCGGCGGGTGTTCGTGGCCAACAGCGGCCAGGACACGATCAGCGTCCTCGACGTCGCGGCCCGCAAGCTGGTGGGCCACGTCAACCTGCGCAAGAGCCTCTGCAACGCGCCGGACAAGGCCCGCACCTTCCAGCCGCGCGGCATGGCCGTGACGAAGAACAGCAAGCGGCTCTTCGTGACCCGCTTCCTGTCGTTCACCCGGCCGGGCGGGGTGCAGGCCGACGACAACGGCCGCGAGGGCGCCGTCTGCCGCCTCGACATCACGACCGCCTCGAGCAAGATCGCCGACTACAAGCCGACCAAGCTGGTCAAGTTGGCGCCGCAGATCACCGGCTTCACGATCGACGCGAACGGCGACGGCGTGGCGGACCCGACCTCGGCCTTCCCCAACCAGCTCCAGAGCATCGTGATCAAGGGCAACAACGCGTACCTGCCCAACATCGCCGCCTCGCCCACCGGGCCGCTGAAGTTCAACGTGGACACCCAGGCGTTCGTCAACGTCATCGGCGGCGTCAACACCGGCTCCACGAGCGACCAGAGCGCGGCCAAGTTCATCAACCTCCACCTGGGCGCGCGCAACCCCGAGCCGGGCAAGAAGAAGCTCTTCTTCGCCAACGCCTGGGCCATGGCGTTCGCCGGCAGCAACGCGTACACCGTCGCGGCCGGCAGCGACCTCCTGGTCAAGACCCGCGTCGACGGGTCGGGCAAGCTGAACTTCACGGTCAACGCCGACACGACCCGCTACATCGACCTGAACGACCCGGCCAACTTCGCGACCGCCGGCGACAACGCGGGCAAGAACCCGCAGGGCATCGTCATCAACAAGCAGGGCACGCGCGCCTACGTCATGAACTTCGTCTCGCGCAACGTGAGCGTCGTGAACACCAAGACCGACCAGGTCGTGAAGGTCATCCGCACCGTCAAGCTGCCGGCGCCCGGTTCGGTCGAGGAGGTCGTGGCGGTCGGGGCCGAGGTGTTCTTCTCCTCGCGCGGCCACTTCGACCGCCCGGCGGGCGCCACGGTGTCCACCGACGAGCGTCTGTCCAGCGACGGCTGGCAGAGCTGCTCGAGCTGCCACTTCAAGGGGCTCACCGACAGCGTCGTGTGGTCGTTCCCGGACGGCCCGCGCAAGTCGATCCCGCTCAACGGGACCTTCAACCCCAACAACCCGAACGACGCGCGGGCCCAGAACTACTCGGCGATCCGCGACGAGGTCGAGGACTTCGAGCTGAACGTGCGCAACGTCTCCGGCCCGGGCGCCCTCGCCGCCGCTCTGCCCTGCGCGAACCCGGCGGGGGCGGTGACCACGAGCCTGTTCGACCCGAACCACGGCCTCCTGATCGCCGACAACGGGAACATCAACCAGGCGCCGTGCACCATCAACAACTTCGCCCTGAAGAACGCGGACCGGGCGCAGGTGACCGTGACGCTGCCGGGCAGCACCGTCCACGTGCCGGCGCTCACCGCGATGCGCGAGTGGGTGCGTCGCGCCGTCCGCACGCCCAAGGGCCCGCTGCGCGGCACGGCCAGCCGGCCGGGCGTGAACCTGCAGCAGGTCGCCCAGGGCCGGACGCTCTTCGCCCAGTCGTGCGGCGGCTGCCACTTCGGCGGCAAGTGGACCGACAGCACCGTCGGCGCCGCGCCGCCGGCCGCGGGCACCTTCGTGACCGAGCGGACCCCGCCACAGGTGTTCGGCAACCCCTCCGGATCTCAGTACCTCTTCGGGGTCCTGCACGACATCGGCTCGTTCGGCCTCGGTGTCCCGGGCGGGACCAACCCGATCGGCAACAACATCGGCGGCGTGGAGAAGACCGCGGCGACCGGGACCCCCCTGGTGCAGCAGGACGCGCTCGGGATCGACTACAACGCCGACGGCAAGGGCAACGGCTTCAACACGCCGTCCCTGCTGGGCATCTTCCAGCTGCCGCCCTACTACCACAACGGCGCCTGCGAGACGCTGGTCTGCGTCGTCGGCAACGTGCGGCACCGCACGGCCAACTTCACCCGGCCGGACGTCCTGACGAACCCGGCCGATGTGACCCGCGTCGTGCGATTCGTGGAGACCATCGGCGCCAACACGCGCCCGCTGCCCTAGCGGCGCGGCGGACGGCATGTCCACCGGCGCGCAATACGTGGTCGCGGCCTACGGCGTGGTGCTGCTCGGGCTCGTGATGTACCTGGTCGCGGTGGGCGCGCGCTCCGCGCGGCTCCAGCGCGAGGCCGAGCTGCTGGCGCGCCTGGTGGCGCGCGAGACCGGCGCGCCGGACGGCCAGCCGGCGCGCCCTCAGGGGGCCGCGGCGCGCCCCGAGCCGCGGCCGGTGGAGGCCCCGTGAGGCGGCGCACGCTCGTGCGCCTGTGCGTCCTGGCCGCGGTGGCCTCGCTGGCCGCGCCGGTCGCCGCCCAGGCGCGCGACATGTACGTCACCGACACGCGCGGCAACCTGCTGCGCTTCGACTCGCGCTTCCCCGGGGTGATCACCGACCGGGTCGCCATCACGGGCCTCAGCCCGGGCGCGGCGCTCGTGGGCATCGACTTCCGGCCCTCCACGGGCCAGCTCGTGGGCGTGGGCAGCGACAGCGTGGTCTACGTCATCGACGAGAACACCGGCCGTGCCCAGGCGATCGGCCCGCCGTTCTCGCCCGGCCTGACGGGGAACTCGTTCGGCGTCGAGGTGAACCCGGTCCTCGACCAGCTCCGCGTGGTCAGCGACACGGGGATGAACGCCCGCATCAGCCTGGTCAACGGCGCGCAGGCGCTGGGCAGCCCGCTGCCCTTGCTCAACCCCGGCGCGCCCCACGTGGTGGCCATCGGCTACGGGAGCTCCATCTTCTCCGCCGCCCGTCCCCCGACGACGACGCTGGTGGACATCGACTCGGCCACCGACCAGGTGCTGGTGCAGAACCCGCCCGACTCCGGGACCCTGACGAACGGCAAGGCGCTCGGCATCGACATCGGCGACGCGGTCGGGCTGGACATGGCGTTCATCCCGGGCGTCGGCGACGTGGCCTACATGGTCGCCACGCCGGCCGGGGCGGCCGGGGCGAACCTGTACCGCGTCTCGCTGGTCACCGGCCTGGCCTTCAAGTTCGGGCCGGTGGGCACGGGGAGCTTCTTCGGGGGCCGGCCGCGCCTGGCGCTCACGGGCTTCGCGGTGCGTCAGGCGTTCGCCGCGCCCGGGCTCAACATCCCGCCGGACGTGAGGATCCTCGCCTCGAACCCGCGGCCCAAGCCGGGCAAGCGCGCCCTCTACGTGGCCCTCGGCACCGACCACGACGGCGGCGTCGAGCGCGTGCAGTGGGACACCAACGGCGACGGGGCCTTCGACGACGCGAGCGGCGAGCGCCTGACGAAGGCGTTCCCCGCGGGCGTCCGGACGATCGCGGTGCGCGTGACCGACAACTCGGGCGGCCGCACCACGGGCTCGCTGCGCATCGTCGTCCGCCGCTGAGGGCGGGTCAGGGCGCGCGCAGCTCGCGCGCCCGCGCCAGCACGTCGTCCATCATCGCGGGCGTGAGCCGGCCCGTGAACACGTTCTGCTGGCTGGGGTGGTACGAGCCGAGCAGCCGGCGCTCGCCCACGTGCGCCTCGGCGCCGTGCCCGAAGCGTGGCCACGGCCGCGGCGCCTCGAGGGTGCGCAGCGCCGCGTCCCAGCCCACCGCCCCGAGCGCCAGCACCACCCGGGCGCCGGGGCACAGCGCGAGCTCCCGCGCGAGGTAGGGCCGGCAGCGGGCGCGCTCCCGCGGCGTCGGCCGGTTCTGGGGCGGCGCGCAGCGCACGGCGGCCGTGACCCGGCACCCGGACAGGCGCAGGCCGTCGTCGGCGGAGGTCGAGGTGGCCTGCGAGGCGAGCCCCGCCCGGTGCAGGGCGGCGAAGAGGACGTCGCCGCTGCGATCGCCCGTGAAGACGCGTCCGGTGCGGTTGGCGCCGTGGGCGGCGGGCGCCAGGCCCACCACGATCAGCCAGGGGTCGGGGTCGCCGAAGCCGGGCACCGGCCGGGCCCAGTACTCCTCGCCGGCGAAGGCGCGGCGCTTGACCCGGCCCACCTCCTCGCGCCAGGCCACCAGGCGGGGGCACGCGCGGCAGGCCACGATCTCCGCGTCGAGGTCCTCGAGCGTGCTCACGCGGCGAGGATATCCAGGGTGATTCTGGTACCGTCCCGGCCGCCGATGATAGCGCTCGATCAGGTGCTGCCCCCCTCGGCAGAGGTCACCTCCGAGGGGCACCTGGCGATCGGCGGGTGCGACCTCGTGGCCCTCGCGTCGGAGCACGGCACCCCCCTGGTGGTCTACGACGAGGGCGCCCTCCGCGCGACCGCCCGCGCCTACCGCGACGCCTTTGCCGCCCACGCGCCGGACGCCGAGGTCATCTACGCCAGCAAGGCGTACTTCGGCCTCGCCATGCTGCGCCTGGCGCACGAGGAGGGGCTCTCGGTGGACGTGGCCTCCGGCGGGGAGCTGTTCGCCGCCCTGCGGGCCGGGTTCCCGCCGGAGCGCATCCACCTCCACGGCAACAACAAGGACGCGCGCGAGATCGGCGAGGCGCTCGACGCGGGCGTCGGCACGATCGTGATCGACAACCTGCACGAGATCGAGCTCCTCCAGGGCGAGGCCTCGGCGCGCGGCGTGCGCCAGCGGGTGCTGGTGCGCGTGACCCCGGGGGTGAAGCCCTCCACGCACTCCCACATCGCCACCGGGCAGCTCGACTCGAAGTTCGGGCTCTCGATCGAGGGCGGCGCCGCGGCCGCCGGGGTGGGGGCCGTGCGGGCCGCCTCCGCGCTCGACCTGGTGGGCCTGCACTGCCACGTGGGCTCGCAGCTCTTCGACCTCTCGGTCTATGCGGTGGCCGCCGCGATCGTGGCCGGTTTCGCGGCGTCCTGCGGCGGCGACGACCTGGGCATCGTGAACATGGGCGGGGGCCTGGGCATCGCCTACACGCGCGACGACCGGCCCGCGACGATCGAGGACTACGCCGAGGCCGTGGTTGACGCCGTGCACCACGAGTGGGCCCGCGCCGGCCTGGACCGGCCGCGGGTGCAGGTGGAGCCCGGGCGCAGCATCGTGGGCCGGGCGGGGGTCACCCTGTACCGGGTGGGCGGGGTCAAGGAGATCCCCGGCGTGCGCACCTACGCCTCGGTGGACGGCGGCATGAGCGACCTGCTGCGGCCGATGCTCTACGGGGCGGTGTACGAGCCGCTGCTCGCCAACCGGGCCGGCGCCGAGCCCACCGACACGCTGCGCCTGGTGGGCAAGCACTGCGAGAGCGGCGACGTGCTCGTGGCCGAGGCGTCCCTGCCGCCCGTCACGCCCGGCGACCTGGTGTGCCTGCCGGCCACGGGCGCCTACGGTGTGTCGATGGCGTCCAACTACAACGGGGTCACCCGGCCCGCGGTGCTGTTCGTGGACCGCGGCCGCGCCCGCCTGGTGACGCGCCGCGAGACCTACTCCGACCTCGTGGCGCGGGACGTGTGACCTCCGCGCCGGTGCGCATCGGCCTGCTGGGCTGCGGCACCGTGGGGCAGGCGGTGGTGCGGACCCTGCTCGAGGGCGGCGCGACCATCGAGCGGGCCTCGGGGCACCGCCTGGAGGTGGGGCCGATCCTGGTGCGCGACGCGCGAAAGCCGCGGCCGGGGGTGGACCCGGCGCTCATCACCACGGATCCGGCGCGCGTGCTGGAGGACCCCTCGGTCTCGATCGTGGTGGAGGTGATGGGCGGCCTCGATCCCGCCCTCGGCTACCTGCGCGCGGCCCTGGGGCGCGGCCAGTCGGTGGTGACGGCCAACAAGCAGCTGCTCTCGCGCCACGGGCAGGAACTGCTCCAGGCCGCGCAGGAGGCCGGCGCGGAGCTGCGCTTCGAGGCCTCGGCCTGCGCCGCGATCCCGGTCATCAAGGTGCTGCGCGAGTCGCTGCTGGCCGCCGAGATCACCGCGGTCTCCGGCATCGTCAACGGCACCACCAACTTCATCCTGACCGAGATGGCGCGGGGCGGGCTTCCCTACGCCGACGCGCTGGCACGCGCCCAGGAGCTGGGCTACGCGGAGGCCGACCCCACCGAGGACGTGAACGGCGCCGACGCCGCGGCCAAGATGGCGATCCTCTCCAGCATCGCCTTCCACATGCGGGTGACCATCGACGACGTGCCCTACGAGGGGATCGACCGGCTGGAGGCCGAGGACCTCGAGCACGCCGCGTCGCTGGGGTTCGTGGTCAAGCTGCTGGGCGTGGCGCGGCTTCTGAACGGGTCGGTGAGCGTGCGGGTGTACCCGGCGCTGGTGCCGCGCGGCCACCGGCTCGCGGCCATCGGCGGCCCCGACAACGCGGTGCTGCTGGAGTCGCGCACCACCCGCGAGATCATGCTCGTGGGCCCCGGGGCGGGGGGCGCCGAGACGGCCTCGGCCGTGGTGGCGGACCTCCTGTCGATCCTCGGCACCCACCAGGGCTCCTTCCTGCACAACGCCCTGGCCGACTCGGGCCGCACCATCGCGGCGCCGGGGACCGTCGAGTCGGCCTTCTACCTGCGCATGTCCGTGGCCGACCGCCCCGGGGTCCTCGCGCGCGTGGCCTCGATCTTCGGCGACCAGGCGGTCTCGATCCGCTCGGTGCTCCAGAGCGGGTCGGGCGACGAGGCGAGCCTGGTGCTGGTGCTGCACTCGGGCCCCGAGGGGCGGGTCGTGGCGGCCGTGGAGGGCCTGCGGGCGCTGGACGACGTGCGCGGCGACCCCGTGCTGCTGCGGGTGCTCGGCAGCGGGGAGGGGGGAGCGTGATCCCCCTCATCGACCGCTACCGGGAGTTCCTGCCGGTGAGCGACGCCACCCCGATCGTCTCGCTCGGCGAGGGGGCAACCCCCCTGGTCCCCCTTCCACGGCTGTCCGAGCGCCTCGGGCTGGAGGTGCACGCCAAGGTGGAGGGCATGAACCCCACCGCGAGCTTCAAGGACCGGGGCATGACCCTGGCCGTGTCGAAGGCGGTGGAGGAGGGGGCTCAGGCCGTCATCTGCGCGTCCACGGGCAACACCTCCGCGTCCGCGGCGGCCTACGCCGCCCGCGCCGGCCTGACGGCCGCGGTCGTGATCCCGGAGGGGAAGATCGCCGCGGGCAAGCTCGCCCAGGCCCTGGCCCACGGGGCCCAGGTGCTCGCCCTGGACGGCGGCTTCGACGAGGCGCTGCGCGTCGTGCGCGCCCTCGTCGAGCGTCATCCGCTGGCGATGGTCAACTCGCTCAACGAGTACCGCATCGACGGGCAGCGCACCGCCGCCTTCGAGGTGTGCGACGACCTGGGCGACGCGCCGGACGCCCTCTGCATCCCCGTCGGCAACGCGGGCAACATCAGCGCCTACTGGCTCGGGTTCAAGGCCTATCGCGAGGCCGAGCGGTCGCGCAGCCTGCCGCGCCTCTACGGGTTCCAGGCCTCGGGCGCCGCGCCGCTGGTGGACGGGGCCGTCGTGGCCCGGCCGGAGACCGTGGCCACGGCGATCCGCATCGGCGATCCGGCCCGGGGAGCCCAGGCCATGGCGTCCATGCGCGAGTCGGGCGGCGGTGTGGCGGCGGTGACCGACTCCCAGATCATCGAGGCCTACCGCCTGCTGGCGGCCGAGGAGGGCATCTTCTGCGAGCCGGCGTCGGCGGCCTCGGTGGCCGGGCTGCTGCTCCGCGCGGAGGCCGGCGATCTCGTGCCCGGGGAGCGGGTGGTCTGCGTCCTGACGGGCCACGGCCTGAAGGACCCGGACACCGCGATCGCCGAGACCGGCGCGGTGCGCCGCCTGCCGGCCGACATCGCGGCCGTGGAGGAGGCCCTCTTTGGCTGAGCTCGAGTCGCTCACCGTGAGCGCCCCGGCCACCTCGGCCAACCTCGGCCCGGGGTTCGACTGCCTGGCGGTCGCCCTCGATCTCGGCAACGCCGTGGTGGTGTCGCGCCGACAGGGGCCGCTGGGCGTGCGGGTGACCGGCGAGGGCGCGGGCGAGCTGGCCGAGGACGCCTCGAACCTGGTCTGCCGGGCGCTGGCGTCGGGTCTCGGCAGCCTGGACGGGCTGGCGGTGGAGTGCCGTAACCGCATCCCGCTCGGCCGCGGCCTCGGGTCGTCGTCGGCCGCCGTCTGCTCCGGCCTGGTGGCGGCGAACGCCCTGGGCGGCCTGCGCTGGACGCCCGCCGACCTGCTGGCCCGGGCCGCCGAGCTCGAGGGCCACGCCGACAACGCCGCCGCCTGCCTCACCGGCGGGCTGGTGGCCGTGGGCCCCGGACCCACGGCGCGGCCCGTGCCGGTCCCGGCCGACCTCGCATTCGTCGTGGTCATCCCCGAGTGCCGCACCTCCACCGACGACGCCCGCCGCGCCCTCCCCGGCACCGTCAGGCTGGCCGACGCGGCGGTCACGCTGGCGAACGCGGTCGGCCTCACGCTGGCCCTGGTGGAGGAGCGCCTGGACGACCTGCCGCCGCTGCTGGCCGACCGCCTGCACGAGCCGCACCGCGCGGCCGGGGTGCCGGGCCTCGATGCCATGCGCGCCCTGGCCGACGGCGGGGACTGCCTGGGGGCGACGATCTCCGGCTCGGGCCCGAGCATCCTGCTGTGGTGCCGCGCCGACGCCGCGGCGCGGGTCGAGGCCGCGGCCACCGCCGCGCTCGCGGCCGAGGGCGTCGCCGCCCGCGTGCGGCCCTCGCGGCCGAGCTCCGCGGGCGTGCGCGCCCGCTGGACCGGGGGATCCGACCTGCGGCTGGCGCGCGCGGTGGGGTGACCCTCATCTGGCACCACGCGGGCGGCGTCCTCGACTGCTCCCGCGGGCGGCTGGTGGGGATCGTCAACGCCAACCCGGACTCCTTCAGCGACGAGGGCGCCCACGCGGGCACCGAGCGCGCCGTGCGCCACGGGGTACGCCTGGCCGAGCAGGGGGCCGACGTGGTGGAGGTGGGCGGGGAGTCGCTGCGGTTCTCCGCGCCCAGCCCGGTCGAGGTGGAGATCGGGCGGGTGGTGCCGGTGATCGAGGCCCTGGTGGCGCGCGTCGGGGTCCCGGTGGCGGTGGACACCTACAAGCCGGAGGTCGCCCGGGCGGCCATCGCCGCCGGCGCCGCGGTGCTCAACGACCCGACCGGCCTGCGGGAGCCCGAGATGCGCCGCGTGGCGGCCGAGGGAGGCGTGGGGGTGGTGATGACCCACTTCTTCGGCGAGCCCAAGGTGCGGCCCACCACGTTCCCCGACGTCAACGTGGTGGAGGCGGTGACGGCGTGGGCGGGGCGGCGGATGCGCGAGGCGGCCGAGGCGGGCATCCCGGCCGAGCGGGTCGTGATCGACCCGGGCGTGGGGCTGGGCAAGTCGCCGGCCCAGGACCTCGACCTGCTGCACCGCATGGACCGCGTCGCGGCCCTCGGGCGCCCCGTGCTGGTGCCGATCTCCAACAAGAAGGTGCTCGGCGCCCTGACCGGCGCGCCGCCCAAGCGGCGCCTGTCGGGAACCACCGCCGGGCTCGTGTGGTGCCGCGAGCGCGGGGCGACGCTCTTCCGGGTCCACAACGTGCGCTTCCTCCACCCCGCCCTGCAGGTCGCGGAGGCGCTCGTGACGGGCCGCGCGGAGCGCTGGTACGACGTGGAGAAGTAGGGAAGCCCGGTGCTAGCCTCGACCCAGGGGCCCGAGCAGACCGACGTGAGGGAGTGGCGCGGAATGAAGCTCTTCGTGGACACCGCTGATCTGAACGACATCGAGACCATCGCCGGCTGGGGCGTGCTCTCGGGCGTCACCACCAACCCCAGCCTGCTCGGCAAGGTCGAGGGCGAGGCCGACGACATCTACCGGCGCGTGTGCGAGTTGGTGGACGGGCCCGTGTCCGCCGAGGTGGTGGCCGACGCCCGCGGCGACATGGTCAAGGAGGGCCGCCGCCTGGCCGCCATCCACCCCAACATCGTGGTGAAGCTGCCGATGGGCTCCGAGTCGCTCGCCGCCACGGCGACGCTGGCCGACCACGACGTCCGCGTGAACATGACGCTCTGCTTCACGGCCGCGCAGGCCCTCCTGGCGTCGGCGGCGGGCGCCGCGTTCGTCTCGCCCTTCGTGGGCCGCTTCGACGACATCGGCCAGAACGGCATCGAGTGCCTTCGCGAGATCGTGGAATCGCTCGAGGCCTCCCTCTACGACACCGAGGTGCTGGCTGCCTCGATCCGCTCGCCCGTGCACGTGGTGGAGGCGGCCCGGATGGGCGCCGACATCGCCACGATCCCCCCGAAGGTCTTCTACCAGATGCTCCAGCACCCGCTGACGGCGGCCGGCATCGAGACCTTCACCCATGACTTCGAGGCCCGCCAGGCGAAGGCCAAGCCCAAGGCGAAGGCCAAGGCGTAGGCCCAGGAAGGACGGTGACACCGTGAGCGACAGCGACGAGTTCCCGTTCCCCTTCGCGTTCGGCGAGGGGGCGGGCGAGGAGTTCAAGGAGCGCCTGAAGGAGCTCATGCGCGCCCAGCGCGAGGCGTTCGAGGAGGTCCAGGCGGAGTCCGGCGGACAGTTGGCCTCGGTGGACCGCTGGCAGGTCATCCAGCAGGCCGTGACGATGGCGTCGGCCGCGATGCGTGCCCTCGAGCCGCGCGCGACCCCCGACGAGGCCGCCGACGCCATGGGCCTGCTCTTCGCCCGCTCGATGGCCGCCCTGCAGGGAGCGCTCCGCCCCAGCCCGTAGGTCGGCGCGGTCTGCTGCAAATCGGGATTACGAGCGGCGCGAAACGGGATTAGCCCTGCCGGCTAGTGCCGCCCGTTCCCGGCGGAGCCTCCCAGGCGCAGCTCGAGGCGCGCGTCGCCCAGGGAGCCCAGGCTCTCCTCGGCGAACCGCCGCAGGCCGGCGACCTCGGCCGTGAGCGCCGCGACCTGGTCGTGCGTGGACCTCCAGCTCGCGCCGATCAGCTCGACGATCCGCTCCATGTCCTCCACCAGCGACTGGCGCTCGCGGGCGGCGTCCGCCGTCATCGTGGCCCGGAGGTCGATCACGTCCCGCTCGCGATCCCGCGCCCGCGCCCGCATGACCTCGAGGTCGGCTTCGAGCCGCCGGACGGCCGCGAGGACCTCTCCGGGGCTCTGAGGCGTCACGCCGCGGCGCGCCCGTAGCGGAAGGCCGACCAGTCGGGCGCCGGCGCCTCGTCGGCGGCGAGCCCTCCGCTGGTGGCGCTGCGATAGCGGAACCCGTGCTCCTCCTCGAACACCGGGTCGATCCGGCCGTCGCTGACCTGCTGGTCGATCCATGCGCCGCGGAACACCAGCCGCCGCAGCCAGTGCACCAGGTCGTGGTCGTCGGCGACCAGGGAGTCGCGGTGCCTCTCCAGGTGGGCGGCGAGCGGGCTCGCGGGGCGCGCGATGCGGCCGTGGGCGGCCATCGCCACGAGGTCCTCCAGCTCTCCGCGCCCCAGGCGATCCTGGGTCAGCAGCCCCAGGCGGACCGCGGCGGCCCCGACGCGCGAGGTGAAGTCCCCGGCGCTGAAACGGAAGCGCACGCCCGATACCTCGACCGCGAAGTCGTGGCCGCTGGAGTAGATCGGCGAGAGCCGACGGGAGGACATCGGTGGCAGCGTACCAACGTCGGTCGGACGCGACTCGCATGCCAAGATCCGCCCATGAATCGACTCCGGGTGGACCGGCTCTGCGGCCCGCCCGCACCCCTGGTCGCCGGCGACGGAACGGTGCTCGCGGCTCGCTGCTACCGCGCGTCCTCGGCCCTCGCCCGCCTCGTCGGGTTGCTCGGCACGCCGGACCTCGCCGACGACGAGGCCCTGTGGCTGGAGCCGTGCGGAAGCGTCCACACCGTCCTGCTGCGGGCGCCCATCGGCTGCGCCTTCCTCGACCGGGACGGCCGCGTGGTGCGGGTCGTCGATCCGCTGCGCCGGTCGCGGGCGGCCGCCGCCCGCGGCGCGCGCGCGGTGGTGGAGTGCCGGGCCGGGGTCCTCGCCGGCATCGCCCCGGGCGCCCGGCTGGAGCGCGGCCCCTAGGTCACAAGTGCGGCGCGACCGCGAGGGCGGCGACGCGGCTCCCCAGGGCCCGCCCCTGTTCGAGGCTGACGCCCCGCGCGTCGTACGTCATCACGACCGCGATCACCGGGCCGTGGGGCGTGAAGATGATCCCGGCGCCGTGCCGCGCGGAGTCGATCCACCCGTTCTTCTGGGCGACCGGTGCCCCCGAGGATCCGCCGGCGAGCAGGCTTGCGTTGTCGCCGCGCTGCTGGGACGACAGGAGCCAGCCCAGGGCGAGCCGCGCCTGGTGCGTCGTGAGCCCGGTCTGGGCGCGCGCGGCCGGCAGGCCCACCGCCGCAGCCTGCAGCGAGTAGAGCACCCGGCCGAGATCCTCGGCGGTCGTGACGCGCCGCGAGGTGGGAGGTGGAGACGCGCCGGCCCCGTCCGCCGGAAGGCCGGGCTGCAGCTCGGTGCCCACGATGTACTCGCCGGGGAAGGTGCTGCGGCGGGCGCCCAGGCGGCGCAGCCCCTCGGCGGCCGCGGCGACGCCGAACCGGCGCAGGAGCCGGTTGGTGGCGAGGTTGCTCGACCAGCCGGTCAGGGCGCGGAGGTCGTACGCGTAGGCCGAGCGCTCGGGCGCGCCACCCAGCCGGCCGAGCACGTCCGCGAGCAGGCCCAGCTTCACCGTCGAGGCGGCCGGGAACGCCGAGCGCGCGTTGACGCTCGCGACGTCGCCGCTGGTGAGGTCCTGGATCCAGGCGGCCCGGAAGGTCGGCCCGCCCGCGGCGGCGCGGGCCAGGGCGGTGGTCAGCGCCGGGCTGGAGCGGGACCCCGGCACCGCCGCCCGCGCGCTCGGGGGCAGGAGCCAGGCTCCCCGGGCGTTGCTCGTCGCGAGGATCGTCGCCCCGGCCGAGAAGCGCACCCGCAGGTTCACCCGGCCCGCGCCCGAGACGGAGAAGCGGGCCCGGCCCGCGCTCACCGAGACCGTCTGCGGTGGACGGCCGGCGACCTCCAGGGTCGCGCTCGTCGCTCCCGCCGGCGCGCGGGCGACGATCGCGCCGTAGAAGAGCTCGCCGTCGGACGGGCTGAGCGCCAGGCGCGGCACCCGCGCGCCCCCGGCCCGCCCGCGACAGGAGGGCGCCGTGCGCGCGACGGCCGCCCGCGCCCCCTCCGCCCGGCGCCGGCCCGCCGCCCGATCCGCCGCGCTCGGGCGATCGACGCCCTCCATCTGGAGCACGCGAGCGGCGGAGTAGCGGGTGAGCGCGAGCTGGAGCGGGCGGCACGCGGCACTGACCGGGGCGCTCGCGCGGACGGCCTCCCGCAGGTCGCGCGCGGCCCCGTAGGCGCTCTGAACACCCTCGGAGCCGGTCGCCCGCGCCGCCGCGACCTCGGCCGCCGGGTAGAGGGAGGCGCTCGCCCGCACCAGGTCCCGGTCACCGGCGAGGGCCGCCGCCGGCGAGAGCCACGCGACCGCGAGCAGGACGAGCCCCACTCCGCCGATCCGGACGGTCCTCAGTCGATCACGTTCGGGACGCGCATGGAGGGCACCGTAACGGCCCCCGGCCCCGCTCGCCGCTCAGGGAGCCTCGGCGTCCGGTTCCGGGAGCGTCAACGGCAGGGGGCGGTCCGGTCCGAGGGTGAACGAGGCCACGTCCGGATACAGCGGCTGCGCGGTGCCCCGCCTCCCCTCGGGCAGGAAGTAGAGGGCCCGGCCGCCGCCGGTGGCGGCGATCGCGAGGAGGCCGCCGTCGGCGCTCCACCCGGTCTGCCCGATCGCCACGCCCCGGCCGGGCTGCCAGACCACCCTCCAGGCGCCGGGCCGGCCGACCACGAGCTGCGATCGCCCGCTCTTCAGGCCCCTGACCACCGCCATGCGCCCGTCCGGGGCGAACGAGGGCGACGACCACCCGGGGATCCGCTCGCGGGCCGCCCGGGGAGCGTGGCGGACCACGGAATGGATCGAGGCCTCCTGGCCCAGGCGGCCCAGCAGGAGGGTCGTGCGGGCGCGCAGCCCGCGGGGGGTGGAGCGGTACTGGCTGATCGCCACCCGGCCGTCGGCGCTCGCCGCCCCCGAGAGCCCGCCGTGCACGAGGCTCGCCTGCAGTGAGGAGAGGTCGAGCCTCCAGATCGCGGAGGAGGCCGCGGAGCCGTTGTCGCTGTCGAAGAGCAGCGCCGCCCCCGGTGCCGTGCTGATCCTGCATCCGTTGACAGCGCGCGGCACGGTGCTCGGGGCGAAGCTGACCGTGTCGAAGACGATCTCGCTCCAGTCCCGGTCCGGCGAGGTCAGGTAGCACCCCTCGCCTTCGAGGGAGACCGAGAGCCAGAGCGTTCCCGTGCCGTCGAACGCCGCCTGGACCACCTCGCTCTCGGGCAGCGACTCGAGCTCCCCGCCCAGAGGCCCCTCGTAGACGTCGCCGTTCGTATCGACCGCGACGAGGGTCTCGGCACTCGCCCGGTGCGGCACGGCCATCGGGAGCCCGACGGCGATCGCGGAGAGCACGAGGGCGGACGCTCGTCCCCACCCGATGCCCGGCCGAGGGACCTTCACGAGCGGAGGACTCCCTGTTCGCGGAGGCAGTCGCCGATGCTGCGCTCGACCGGCGGTGAGGCCTCGGAATCGAGGACCGGAACCAGGATGTCGTCGAGCCGGCCCCCGAGGATCGCGCTCCGCCCGTTGCTCAACTCCTCGAGCGTGATCGCGTCCGACGAGAAGAGGCGATCGAGCAGCGCCAGGGCGGGGCGGCGAGCCTCCTCGGCGGCGTGTGCGGGGGGGGCCGGACGGCCGGCGGGGCTCGCGTCGACATCGAGGCGCGGAGGGCGGTCTGCGGCGGACGGCGGATCGTTTTCCGTCATGGGGTCCGTGGCTTTCGTGAGGCCCGGCTTGCGGGAGCGGACTGTCACACCGACTGGCGAAAATCGGCCTGACTGTAGGTCCAGTTACCGCTGGTGAACGGCTAGGAGGACGGGCGCGGAGCCGATCCCGGCGTCCCGACGTTTTCACCCATCGTGCGTGGATTCACCGGGGATACCGTGCCGGCCACCGGTGTCACGTGCGGCCAGGAGCGCGCGCAGAAATTCCCGCTCCCAGCGACGAACGTGTGACGGGCCGGGGGTGAGACCCGGGCCACTCGCTCCTCGTCTCAGCGCGGATCGGGACGCCGCCGTGGCGGCCGGGGCGCGAGGTTCGGGAGGTGGGTCATGTCGCTGGGCCTTGGGAAGGTCGTGCCGTCGGTTCTGCTCGTCGAGGACGACGCGCCGACGCGGGTGTTCCTCGCCGAGAATCTGATCGCCGACCGTTTCGCTCCCGTCTCGGCGACCTCGGCCGAGGAGGCGATGGCGATGCTGGGCGGCTCGCGCCCCGACGTCGCCGTGGTCAACGTCGGCCTGCCGGGGATGAGCGGCCTGGATCTGGTGGCCACGATCCGCGACGGCGCCGCCGACGATCCGTGGGACGCCGGGATGCCGATCCTGCTCATCTCGGGTCAGACGAGCCCCCACGCCGCGGTCCGCGGCATCGAGCGGGGCGCCGACGACTACGTCGCCAAGCCCTTCCACTACCCCGAGATCCTGGCGCGTCTCGGGGCGCTCATCCGGCGATCGCGCGGGGCCACGCTGCGAGAGGAGATCCGCGTGGGCCCGCTGGTGGTCAACCGGCACGCGCGCAGAGCGACGCTCGCCGGGACGGCGCTCGACCTCTCCGCCAAGGAGTTCGCGCTCCTCGCCGCACTGGCCAAGGACCCCGCCCGCGTGCTCACCAAGGGCGAGCTGTTGCGCGACGTCTGGGGCTACCGCGGAGCCGCGCGGACCCGGACGGTCGACAGCCACGCCAGCCGCCTGCGCCGCAAGCTGGCGGCGTGCGGTGCCGGCGAGCGCTGGGTCGCCAACGTGTGGGGCGTGGGCTACCGCCTGCTCCCCGAGGAGGCCTGAGATGGGCACGGAGGTGGCGCCCGAGTCGATGGCCCGGGCGGTGCACGATCTCCACGGCCCCCTCACGGTGATCCGGGGCCTGTGCGCCACCCTGGGACGCGACGAGCCCCGCGCCGACCGCCGTCGCGGCCTCGAGCTGATCGACGGTGAGGCCCTGCGCCTGGCCGCAGGCCTCGAAGATCTCGTGGCGCGCGCCCCGTCGCCGCCACATCCACGGCGGGTCTCACTCGCCGCGCTCGCGGCGGAGGCGGCCGAGCGTCACGGCGTCCTGGCCGCCGGACGCGGCGTGCGACTGACCGTCCGGTTGCCAGGCGACGCCGTCGAGGTCGAGGGGCACGCGCCCTCCCTGGAACGGGCGCTCGACAACCTGATCCAGAACGGGCTCCGCCATTCCCCGCGAGGCGGGGAGGTCGGCGTCCGGGTGTCGGGCGCGCGGGGGTGGGGTTGCCTGCGGGTGCGCGACCAGGGACCGGGGATCCCGCCGGGCGACCGCCGCCGCATCTTCCGGGCCGGCGAGCGCGGGAGCGCACCACAGGGCCAGGGCACGGGTCTCGGACTGGCCATCGCCCGCGAGATCGCGGAGGCTCACGGCGGGCGACTGACGCTCGATCCGGCGGGATCGGGGGCGTGCTTCCGGCTCTCGCTGCCGCTCGTCCCCTCGCCGCCGCGCCCGGTGGCGGCATGAGGGTGATCGTCGTCGAGGAGTCCGTGGTGCCGGCGGTCCCCCCGGACGGGCTCGAGCGAATCCATGTCGTTCCTCGCGACCGGCGCCGCGACGGCTCGTGGCCCGCGGTCGTGCCCGACGCGGTCGTGGCGACGCTCGAGGCGGCCGGCTCCGGAGCCCTGGTCCTGGCACGTCCGCCGGCGGCCGATCCCGGGGCCGCGGCGCTGTCCGCCCTGGCGGAGGTGATGGAGCGCGAGGTGGTCCGGCTCCCAGAGTCCGCTCATGCGGCGGCCTGGGTCGTCGGGGTGGCGATGTCCGGCCACGAGGTGTCCCCTCCGCTGCGGGCCCTGCAGGCCCTCGCCGGCGCCGCGGATCGCCTCGGAGCGGCCACCGACCAGGACGGTCGGCCCCGCATGCCGGCCATCAGGCCCGCGGTGCTCCTTCGCTGGGCGCGCTCCGGCTGGCGCCCCTGCGGCCGATGCCGCGGCGGCGGCCTCACCGGAGCCCGATGCGGCCGGTGCGGCGCGCCCGTGGACGGGTGCGCGGCGTGAGGCGCATGAGGCGCGTCCGCGGGCGCCGGGCCGGGGTGTGGGTGGCCCTGGCCGGCGCCGCGGGCCTGCTGGCCGTCGTGTTCACGCTTCGGGCCGCCGCCCAACCCGCCGACGGCGGCTGGGTCGTGGTGGCGCGGACGGACCTGCCGGCGGCCACCGTCATCGACGCGGAGCTCTCCCGGGACGGCCTCACGCTGGCGCCGGTCCCCGCGGGCCTCGTGCTCCCGGGCCTGCTCCGCGACCCCGCCGACGCGATCGGTCGGCGCACGTCGGCGTTCGTCTCGACGGGCGAGCCCCTCACGCAGGCGAGCCTGGGGGGATCGCCCGGGCTCGGGCCGCCGCCGCTCGCCCCGGGGCAGCGGGCGGTCTCGGTCCCCCTCTCGGCCGCGGGAGTGGCGCTGGGGCCGGGGGCCCGGGTCGATGTGGTGGCGTCGACGGGGGAGGGCCTGGCCGGCCGAACCGAGGTGGTCGTCGCCGACGCCGAGGTGCTCGCGACCGCCGGCGGCGCGACGACCGGCGATCCGATGGCCGGGGGAGAGGCGCTCCTGCGGGTGACGGCGCCCCAGGCCCTGCGCATCACCGAGGCGCTCAACTTCGCCCGGGAGGTCCGCCTGCTCGCCCGGCCTCCCGACGAGGCGGACACGCCGTGAGTGGGCCCGCGGTGCTGGTCGCCGGGGCGTGCGGGGGATGCGGCGCGAGCCTGGTGGCCGGTGGGATCGCCCTGGCGTGGGCGGCGACGGGGGCGGCGACCTGGCTGGTGGAGATCGACGTCGAGCGCGGTGACCTCGCGGGCGCATGGGGCGTGTCGGCCGAGCGCGGCCTGGCCGACCTCGTACCGGTGTCCGGCGAGCTCGACGGGGGCCATCTGCGGCAGGCCGGCCACGCCCATTCGTCCGGTGCCACCCTCCTCCTCGGTCCGGGAGTCCCGGGCGCCGAGGTCCTCTGGGGTGCGGCGGCGGTCGCGCGCCTCGTGGAGGTCGCCCGCGACGAGGGCCGCGTCGTCCTCGATGCGGGCGCGGGTCTGTCGTGGTTCGCGCTCGCCGCCGCGGGAGCGGCGAGCCGGGTGCTGCTCGTGTGCCCACCCACGGTGGCCGCGGCCCGGCGGGCACGCCGGCTCGTCGAGGCGCTGGCGGGGAGCGGCGCGGATCGGGGGATCGGGCTGATCGCGTCACGCGGTCCGGGCGGCGCCGAGCTGGGCGCCGGCGCCCTCGCGCGCGCCGTCGGAGCCGAGGTGATCGCCGAGATGCCGTGGCACGAGGGGGACGCGCGCCAGATCGGCGTCGGCCGCTGGCCGGGGGCGCGGCGGCGCGGGCTGGGCACCACCCTGGCGCGCCTGGCCGAGGGCCTCGCGTGAGCGACGACCGCCCCGCGGCCGAGCTGGTCGAGCACCTGCGGGCCCGGGCGGCGCGCGATCCGAGGGTCCGGGGGCCGGGCATCGACCGGGTCGATCTCGCCGAGGTGGTGCGCGACATGGTCGCCGAGGAGCGCCGCATCCTCACCGCGGACGCCCGCGAGGAGCTCGTCGCCGCCGTGGTCGACGAGGCGCTCGGCCTCGGACCACTCGAGCCGCTGCTGCGCGACCCCGCCGTGACGGAGGTGATGGTCTGCGGGCCCGAGCGCGTCTTCGTCGAGCGGGAGGGCCGCATCGCGCGGGTGGAAGCCCGTTTCCACGACGACGCCCACCTCCTGCACGTGATCGACCGGATCCTGTCCCCGCTGGGGCGCCGGGTGGATGAGGCGAGCCCGATGGTGGACGCGCGCCTCCCCGACGGGTCCCGGGTGAACGCCGTCATCCGCCCGCTCGCCATCGACGGCCCGGCCCTCACCATCCGCCGCTTCTCGGCGCAGCCCCTGACGTGCGACGACCTCGTCGCGCTCGGGACGCTCGACGTGGAGACGGTCGAGCTGCTCACCCTGGCCGTGAGGGCTCGGCGCAACCTCCTCGTCTCGGGCGGCACGGGCAGCGGCAAGACCACCACGCTCGCCGCCCTCTCGGCCTTCATCCCGGCCGGCGAGCGGGTCGTGACCATCGAGGACGCCGCGGAGCTGCGGATCCCCCTGCCCCACGTGGTGCGCCTGGAGAGCCGGCCGCCCTCCCTCGAGGGCGTGGGGGCGATCCCCATCCGCGCCCTCGTGCGCAACGCCCTGCGCATGCGGCCCGACCGGATCGTGGTGGGTGAGGTCCGCGGCGGCGAGGCGCTGGACATGCTCACCGCGATGACCACGGGCCACGAGGGCTCGTTGTCCACCCTCCACGCGTCGTCTCCGGGCGACGCCATCCGCAGGGTCCAGACCATGGCCCTGATGGGCGACCTCGACCTGCCCTACCGGGCCGTCTCCGAGCAGGTGGCGAGCGCCCTCGACCTGATCGTGCATCAGGCGCGCCTCCCCGACGGCTCCCGGCACGTCGTGGAGGTGGCCGCGGTCGGGGTGGGCCCCGAGGGCGCGATCCTGACCTCACTCGCCGAGTGGGTCCCCCCGGTGCACGGCCCCGTGGCCGGCGGCGTGCTGGTCCGGTGCCCGGAGTGCGGGCCCTGGCTGGCCCGCGCCCGCGATGACGCCGAGCGCGCCGGTGTCGCGTGATCGCGGGGTCCGTCGCCGCCCTGGCGGCCGGCGGGTCGGTCGCCGCCATCGTCCTGGGCACGGGCCGGCTCCTCGCCGACCGGCCGGCGATGCCGGGCGCGCGGGGCGCGCCAGGCGGGCCGCTGGCACGCCGCGCCGCGGGCCGGCGGCTCGGCGCGCGACTCGAGCGGGCGGGCATCCCCGTCGGACCGGACGCATTCGTGGCCGCCGTCGCGGCCCTCGCCGTCTGCGCGGGTGCCCTGGGCCTGGCCGCGGCGCGCACGCCGGCGGCCGGCCTCATCGGGGCGGTCGCGGTCGTCGCCGGGGCCGTCGCGCTGGTGCGGTCGGCCGACCGGCGCCACCTGGCGCGCGTGGAGAGGCAGCTTCCCGGTGTGGCACAACAGCTCGCTGCGGCGATCCACGCGGGCCTCTCCCTGCGGCAGGCGCTCGCCCGGTCCGCGCGGGACGCTCCCGATCCCATCCGGGCGGAGCTCGAGCGGGCCGTCGGGGAGCTGGCGCTCGGCGGGCGGCTCGAGGGGGCGCTCGAGGGCCTCGCGGCGCGCCTCCCCGCTCACGATCTGCGGATCATGGTCACGGCCATCCTCGTCCAGCGCCGCACCGGCGGGAATCTGGCCCGGGCACTGGCGGATCTGTCGGGGCGGATGGAGGAGCGGGCGCAGCTCGAGCGAGAGCTGCGGGGCTCCACGGCGCAGGCGCGGATGACGGCGTGGCTGGTGGCGGCCCTGCCGGTGGCGGGCGCCGCGATGGCGGAGCTCGCCGCGCCCGGAACGCTGGTGCGGATCCTGGGGTCGGGCCCCGGCCCGGCCCTTCTGGTGGCCTCCACGACCCTCTACGCCGTGGGGCTGCTCTGGATCCGGAGGATCGGCCGGGTGGAGCCGTGATCGCGGGGCGGCACCCGTGAGCCTGCTCGCGAGCCCGGTGGCGATGTGGCTCGCCGCGCTCGTGTGCGCGGCGATGGCCATGCGCGCCCGCCCCGCCCGGCGTCTCGCGGGTCCCGCCGCCCGCACGCCCCTGCCGCTGCCGGTTCGGCTCGCCATCCGGATGCCCTGGCCCGCCTCCCTCCTGCGGGTGCTCGCCCGCGCGGACGACGAGCGGCGGGTGGTCCGCGCCGGCCTGGCCGGGTCCCTGTCCCACGACGCGCTCCGGCGCGTCCGCGCGGGTGGAGCCGTGGCCGGGGCCCTGCTCGCGCTGCCGCTCGTGGTCGCCTGGCCGCCGGCCGTGGTCCTGGTGCCGATCCTCGGGGCGGCGGGCGGCCTGGGGCCGACCCGGTGGCTCGGGCGCCGGGAGGCCGCGCGCCGCCGGGCCCTGGTGCGCGAGCTGCCCGACCTGCTCGACCTGCTGGGCATCTGCGTCGAGTCGGGGATGGCGCTCGATCCTGCGCTGCGGCTGGCGGTGGAGCGGCTGGGAGGCACGCTGGGCTCCGAGTTCGAGCGGGTGCTGCGCGACCTCGCCCTTGGCACGCCCCGCGTCGGCGCCTACCGAGCGCTGGTCGAGCGCGCGGGCTGTCCGGAGCTCGCGCGGACCGTGGGAGCGCTGCTCCAGGCAGAGGAACTGGGCGCACCGCTGTCGCGCGCCCTCGAGGGGCAGGCCGAGGCGCTGCGGGTGCTCCGGCGTCAGACGGCTCGCGAGCGCGCGGCGCGCGCGGCACCGAAGATCCAGCTCGTGGTGGCCCTGCTGATGGTGCCGGCGGTGCTGATGCTGGTCCTGGGCGCGCTGGTGATCGAGCTGTCCCGGCAGGTCGGCTCGGTGGTCGGGGGCCCATGAGCGCGTCCGTCCAGCGAGGTTCCGCGACGGTGGACTACCTTGCCGCGGTCGCGGCCGTGGGCCTTCTGCTGCTCGCGCTGGTGGTCGTGCGCCAGCACCAGCCGCATCGGCGCCCGCCGGTGAACCCCGTCGCCCATATCGGAGCGCTCGTGCGGCCCCCGTCGATCCCGCGCCCGCCGGTCGAGGTACCCGCCCGCCCCCCACGCCCGCGCCCGCCCCGCCGGCCGCCGCGACCCGGTGTGACGGTGCTCGCCCCCTCCTGGGCCGTGGGCTGGTGATGTGACGCCCGTCCGGGCGGCGGCGGATACTCCCTGTGAGTGTCACATCGGCCCTTTGCCAGGACGTGAGCGCTCCTCCTGCCCGGCCGTCGTTCGCGCGGGTCGCGGAGGAGAACCTCGACGTCGTCCATCGCTACCTCGTGCACCTCGTGCGCGACGCGCATCTGGCGGAGGACCTGACCTCGGCGACCTTCGAGCGGGCGATGCGCGACTGGCGCCGCTTCGATCCGGCCCGGGGGAGGGTGTCGGTGTGGCTGGTGGAGATCGCACGGCGGGTGGCGCTCGATCACTTCCGGCGCGAGGGCCGCCGGCGGGGTCGCGAGGAGCGGTACGCGGCCGGCCAGCCGTCGTCGGCGCCGCCGCCCGAGGTGCCCGGCGGGCTCTCGGAGGACCTGCGGGCGGCTCTCGGTCGCCTGACCCGGGGCGAGCGCGAACTGGTGGCGCTGCGGGTGGTTCTGGGCCTCGACGCCGCCGAGACGGGGCGCGTGACGGGGACGTCGGCGTCGGCGGTGGGCACGGGGTTGCACCGCGCGCTGACGAAGCTGCGACAGGAGGTGGCACGACCGTGACGGAGCACGACCCGATGGGCCCGGAGCGCCTGGGCGAGCTGGTCGATGGCGCGCCTCCCCGCGATGACGACGAGCGGGCGATGGTCGACCTGCTCACCGAGACGCGGGCGCTCGAGCCGGCGGCGCCCTCGGCGCTGCGCGAGCGCGTGCGCGCGCAGGTGGCCCAGGAGCCGACACGGGATCGCCGCTCGCCGTTCGCCTGGTGGGGCTCGGCGGATGCCCGGCGCCGGCTGCTGATCGCCGCGCCGGTGGCGGCGGGGATCGCGGCCATCGCGATCGCTCTTCCCCTGGTGACGGGCGGTGACTCGGGGTCGCCGGTGGGGCAGAAGAGCGCGGCGGGCGAAGCCGCGACCGCCCTGCGGGACTCCGCTGCCCCGAGCTCGGCCGCGCCGGCGCGGGCTCCGGCGCCGCCGGCCGCGGCCGGCGGGCCGTCTGCGGGCGACGTCCAGGCGCTCGGGGCCGATCCTCGCCGCGCGCAGAAGGTGACCGCATCGACGCGGGTGAGGGTGGACGGCGTCACCGCGCTCTCGAAGGCGAGCGACCGGGCGATGACCGCGGTGCGGAGCCTGGGTGGCTACACGGCGAGCTCGGACTACTCGGTGCCGAACGGCTCCACGGGCACCAACGTGCTCGTCTTCCGGGTGCCCGTGGCCAAGGCCGAGCAGGCGATCGCCGCCTTCGGGCGGCTGGGGACCGTGATCGGCCAGAGCGCCGACATCGTCGATGTGACGGCACGGCTGGGGGCGCAGGGGCGGGCGGTCGAGCGGCTCACCGCGCGCGTGGAACGGCTGCGGGCCGAGGTGGCGGCGCGGCCCGGGGACGCCGCGCTCGCGGCCCGGCTGGAGGAGGCCGAGGCGGCCCTTCGCGCGGCCGAGGCGCGCGCGACCGCGACCCGGGCCCGGGCCGGCCTGGCCCGCCTCAACCTGACGCTGACGACCGTGGGCCCGCCCGCGGCGCCCGTGAAGGAGGGCCGCTTCCTGGGCCCGCTGGGCGACGCGGGCTCGCGCCTGGCCGGCGCGACGGCCTGGTTGCTGGGGGCCCTGGTGCTGATCGGCCCCTTCGCGGCGGTGGCGCTGCTGGCCGCCTGGGGCGCCGCCCGCCTGAGGCGGCGGACGAGCCGGCGCCTGATGGGATCGGCCTGAGCGAAGCGGCCCCGCGGGCCGTCAATCGCGGGCGCGCACCATGGCCAGGGGCTCGGCGACCTGCTCGAGGTGCGCGTGCAGCTCGCCCGCGCGCGCCTCGAGCCACGCCCATCGCGGCCGGCGGTCGTCGTCGGCGAACGCCTCGCCGATGCTGCCCGGGTTGAGGAAGAGGCAGCCGGCCTCCTCGCGGATGAGCGGATGGTGAGTGTGGCCGCTGACGACACAGTCGGCGTCGAGGCCGCGGGCGATGGCGCCCAGCAGGCGCTTGGAGGTGCCGGCGCCGATGGTCCCCGCCGGGTCGCCGTGCACGATGGCCACCTTCCATCCGCCGAGGTCCACGCGCACCACCGCGGGCAGGCTTGAGAGGAACCGCAGGGTGGTCTCGGACAGGTGCGTGGCGGTCCAGGCGCGCGAGCCGACCCGCCCGGCCTTGGGGTGGTCGGGGTCGGGCTCGCGCTTGGTGACCTTGCCGTCGGTGTTGCCCATCGCGCAGGGCCAGCCGGTGCGCATGACCTCGCGCACGCACCCCTCCGGGTCGGGGCCGCGCATCACCAGGTCGCCGGTGAAGGCGCCGTTGACGATGCCCCGTTCCTCGACGGCGCCGAGAACGGCCTGTAGCGCGGGCAGGTTGGCATGGACGTCGCCCAGGACGGCGAGGCGCTCAGGCACGGTCGCGGATGCCCAGGGCCTCGTGCAGGCGGGGGCGGAATCGCTCGCCCTTCAGGCGGCGCCACTCGTCGACGAACCGCGCGTACAGCTCGTCGCGCTCGCGGCGGCGGCGCCCGATGAGGGCGTGGACCCCCGGGCGCTCGTCGCCGCGGCGGGCGATGGCGAACTCGCGCTCGAACTCACGGAAGTCGGCCTCGCGACCCTGCGCGGAACGCCGGCGGGGACCGCGCGGCGCCGTGGCCACCAGGCGCCGCGCCGCCGCGCCCTCGCGCTCGTTGAGCCACTCGAGGTGGCCCTCGAGCATCGGGATCTGCACGTCGCAGTCGTGGATGTCGCCCAGCAGGTCCTGGAGGGACTTGACCTCGTCGATGAAGGGCTCGAGGTCCTCCACGAACGCCACCGCGAAGATCTCGAGCAGGTAGCGCAGGCGCTTGCACGCGATGCGCATGTCGTGAAGCTCGGTGACGTTGGCGGGGTCGGCCATCAGGCCGTCGTACAGGTAGACCTCGTCGATGCGCACGGCCAGCACCTTGCGGGCGTTGGGCTGAAGGCGGCGGTCGGGATCGAGCCCGTGGACCGTGCGCGGCTTGGCCACTCAGGCCTCCGGGGGCCGCGGGTCGAGGCGCGCCATGCGCACGCCCGTGTGCTTGGTGAGGTAGGAGACGAACCGCTCCTCGAAGCCCTCCTCGTCGATCCGGGAGAAGAGCGCGGCGAGCAGGGGATCCTCGGCGGCCCGCTCCTCGCGGTAGCGCGCCACCAGGCCCTCCACGCCGGGGCGCTCGTCGTCGCGCATCTCGGGGAGGATCGCGGTGAGCCGCTCGATGGCCACGTCGAGATCGCGCGCGTCGCCGAGGACGTCGGTGATCTCCTTCACCTGGCGCACGAGGGGGCGGAACGACTTGCCGGGAAAGGCCCCCTCGAAGGCGTCCATCGCCGCGCGCAGGCGCCGTGACGAGACGCGCATGGCGTGCAGTTCCTCGATGTCCTCGCCCAGGAGCGTGCCGTCGCGGTAGCTCATCATCTCCCGCCAGCGCGTGAGCACCACGCGCCCGGCGGCCTCCCGGAAGTGGGCACGCCCGCTGAGCCCCGGAACCTCCCAGGCCTTCGCCACCCCCGCTGTCCGCCTACCCGGGGGCCCGGCGGCGCACCATCACCGAGTCGCGCACGGCCTCCCGCAGCGCCGTGCCGCGGGCGATGACCGGCCAGTCGATCTCCAGCTCCATGCCCAGGTTGACCAGCACGCGCAGCACGGCTCCCTCGTCGATGCTCGGACCGGACAGCGCCACCGTCTCCCGCAACCACCGGCCCTGTGCCTTGGAGAGGGCGACCGTGATGTCGCGCCGCGCATCCTTGCGGCGGGTGCCGATGGTGTCCGGCCCCAGTCGCACGTAGACGCCCCCCTCGCCGGGGCCGCTCGGCGGGCCGCCGAGCACGCCCTGGTAGCTCACCCGCCTCATCCCTCGGCCCCCGCGGCGGCGGCCGTCGAGGCCTCCACGCTCAGGCGCTGGTCCTCGGCCAGGTCGCGGATGGTGTCCTCGCCGATCTCGTTCTCTCCGCGCTCGGCCGCCACGAAGAGGGCGTTGGCGAGCAGCAGGTTGACCAGCCGGGGGACGCCGCCGGTCTCGTGGTGGGCGGCGCGCGCCGCGCGCTTGGAGACGATGCGCCGGTCCGCACCGGCCACCCGCGTGCGGTGCAGGATGTAGGCGTCCACCTCGTCGGGGCTCATCGGCCCGAGGTGGTAGCGCACCACGACGCGCTGGGAGACCTGGGGCTGCCGCTCGATGCGGCCCGTCAGCTCGGGCTGGCCCAACAGGACCACGGGGGCCGAGACGCCGTCGCCGGGATTGGTGAGCATGCGCAGCTCGTCGAGGGCGGGGGGGCCGAGGCGCTGGGCCTCGTCGACGGCCAGCACGATGCGCCGCCCGCCGGCCGCGGCGACCGCGAGCCGCGCGCGCAGGAGCCCGGCGAGGCGCGCGGTGGAGCCGCCGGCGGGCTCGGCGCCGGTCGCCACCAGCGCCGCCGCGAGGAGGGCCGCCGCGGTGCGCGGGGGGTTCGCCACCTCGGCCACCTGGAAGCCCTCGCCGTCGAGGGTGCGGCGCAGGGTCTGCGCCAGCAGGGTCTTTCCGGCCCCGATCTCCCCCGTGATCACCACCAGGCCCCCGAGTTGGGTGATACCGAACAGGATGCGGGCCAGGCCCTCGCGATGGTCGGCGCGCTCGAACGCGAAGCGCGTGTCGGGCTCGAGGCCGAACGGGGGCTCGGCGAGGCCCCAATGGGTCAGGTAGGCCGGTCGCCCGGCAGGCGAGAACGTCGAGATTTCGAGGGACCCCCAGCGGTCACGGTCGGGAGCGACAGCCTCCGCGGAGTCTAACCCGGACCCCCGCTGTGAAAGGGGGGTGCGGACGCGTGGGTTACAGGGGGCGCAGGCGCGCACGGCGGCGCGCCATGGCGCGGGCGCGCGCCGCCGCGAGAACGCCGACGACGGCGGCGATGCCGGCCAGCTCGACCTGGAAGGCGACCACCCCGGCGCCGGCCGGTGCGGACGCGACCGCCGCGAGCAGGAAGCCGGCCACCAGGCCGAGCGCGTACAGGGCCACCGTGCGCGCGCTCGGCAGCCGCCGGCGCCGTCGCGCCGGGACCGGGCGCAGGCGCGGGGCGGGGGCGGGGCGGGGGTGGGACGATTCGAGGTGGCGGAGGGCGGTGGCGGACATCGAGGGGAACAATAGTTCGTCCCCCGGATGCGAACAAGTGTTCGGCAATGCACGCTGCAACGCCGGCCCCGCAACGACCGTTGCACGGAAACGTCCTGCTCGCGTGCCCCGCGGGTGGCCCCGGTGGGGGAAAACCCCTCGGATGGGGGGGAGAATGCGTTGTCACGTGGGGAGATGTGGGGTAGCGTGGGGAAATGCAACGCCGGCTGCTGAGTGGGACCTATGAGTGCAGCCTCGACAATCGCTTCCGCCTGGCCATTCCCGCCCGCCTGCGAGAGCCCTTTGTCGCGGGGGCGACCGTGGGCTGGTGGATCGACGAGTGCCTCGTCGTGGTCCCCAGCGTCGAGTGGCCGTCCCTCATCGACCGGACCTTCGGGACGATGAGCGTGCTGGACGACGACGCCCGCGAGATGAGCCGCTTCCTGGGCGCCGGCGCCTTCCACCACGAGCTCGACCGGCAGGGCCGCATCCCCCTGGCTCCCGAGCTGCGCGAGCACGCGGGGCTGGAGGACGGCAAGGTCAAGCTGGTGGGGGTGGGGGAGTACCTGGAGGTCTGGGATCCCCGCCGCCTGTCCGACCGCTTCGCGGAGTTGCGCCGAGAGGGGGTATCCGCCCGTGCCAAGCGCCTTGCCGGTCGAAGCTCGTAGACCCGCCCGCGGGCACGAGCCCGTGCTGCTGGACGAGGTCGTCCGCATGGTCGCGCCGCGGCCGGGCGAGACGATCGTGGACTGCACCTTCGGCGCCGGCGGCCACGCGCGCCGGCTCGCGCCCCCCCTGGGCGAGGACGGCCGCTACGTGGCCATCGACCAGGACCCCGAGGCCGCCGAGTGGTTCTCGGACCTGGCCGACGACGTCGTGTGCGAGACCCGGTTCGTCCAGGCCAACTTCGCCGACGCCCTCCCGCGCCTGGCCGACCAGGGGCTGCGCGCCGACGCGATCCTGATGGACCTCGGCCTGTCGTCGATGCAGGTCGACCGGCCCGAGCGCGGCTTCTCGTACTCGCGGCAGGCGCCCCTCGACATGCGGATGGACCCGGGCCTGCGCCGCTCCGCGGCCGATCTGGTGGCCGA
Organism: Miltoncostaeaceae bacterium; assembly: GCA_963760715.1. Lineage (GTDB taxonomy): Bacteria > Actinomycetota > Thermoleophilia > Miltoncostaeales > Miltoncostaeaceae > CAVXDY01. The sequence goes on from CAVXDY010000002.1 coordinate 55,785, forward strand.
GCTCCCCGAGGACGAGCTGGCCAGGATCCTCAGCGCGTACGGCGAGGAGCGCTACGCGCGGCCCATCGCCCGCGCCATCGTCCGGCGCCGCGCGCAGGCCCCCATCGCCACCACCGGGGATCTCGTGGAGGTGGTGCGCTCGGCCGTCCCCACGCCGGCCCTGTTCGCGGCCGGCCACCCGGCCAAGCGGGTCTTCCAGGGGCTGCGGATCGCGGTCAACGACGAGCTGGGGAGCCTGGAGGCCGGGCTCGCCGCCGCCTTCGAGCTGCTCGCCCCGGGCGGCCGCCTGGTGGTGATCTCCTTCCACTCCCTCGAGGACCGCATGGTCAAGCGCTTCATGCGCGCGCGCAGCCAGGGCTGCATCTGCCCGCCCGACATGCCGGTGTGCGGGTGCGGCCGCGTGGCCGAGGGCGCGCTGCTCGCCGGCAAGGCCCAGCGGCCCAAGCAGGCCGAGCTGGACCGCAACCCCCGCGCGCGCTCGGCGCGCCTGCGCGGCCTGCGCCGGGCGGAGCCCGCGTGAGCACCCGTGCCGCCGGCCGCGGAGCCGCGAGCGCCGAGCCCCGCCGGCGCGCGGCTCCCGCCCCCCGGCCACGCACCCGGCCCCGCGCGGTCCCCCGCACCGCGCCGCGCCGCGCCGCCCGGCCGCGCACGCGCGTGCGCCTGGGCCGCCTGGTGATCCCCCTGATCGCCCTCGTCCTTGGCGGGATCGTGTTCGTGAACGTCGCCAAGCTGACGCTGACCAACCAGACCGGCCAGGTCATCGAGAAGGCGCGGAGCGTCGAGTCGGAGACCGCTCGCCTGCAGAGCGCGCTCGAGCAGCGCAATGCCCGGGTGCGGCAGAACGCGCAACGGCGCCTGGGGATGGAGTCGCCGAGCGGCGACTCGGTCACCTACCTCGACGCCGGCAAGAACCCGGCCGCCGCGACCCCCTAGGCCGTGGCGCGGCCACCCTCGCGTCCGCCCTCCCGCCCGCGTCCGCCCTCACGCCCGCGGCCGCCCTCACGGTCCGGTGGGCGCCGGCCGGCGGCCGCGCGCAAACGGCCGCAGCGGATCCGGATGCTGGCGGCCGGCGCCGTGCTGCTGCTGGGGCTGCTGGGGCTGCGCGCGACCTTCCTCGGCACCGTGCGGGCCGGCGACCTCTCGGAGCGCCGCGCCGAGCACAGCCGCTTCCCCTACGTGCTGCCGGCCGAGCGCGGCGCCATCCAGAGCAGCGACGGCGCCGACCTGGCCATCGACCGGCTGGCCGTCGACGTGACCGCCTCGCCCAACCTGGTGACCGACCCGGTCGGCGTGGCGACCCGGCTCGCCCCGATCCTGAAGCGCGACCCCGACACGCTGGCCAACACCCTGTCCCAGCGGGGCGTCTACGCGGTGCTCGCGCGCAACGTGCCGCCCGCCTCGGCCGACCGGGCCCGCGCGCTCGGCATCCCGGGCATCTACTTCTCGGACACGTACCAGCGGTTCCTTCCGGGCGGACCCCAGGCGGCCCAGGTGCTGGGGCTCACGGGGGACCAGCACGAGGGCCTGTCGGGGATGGAGAAGCAGCTCGACCCGGAGCTGACGGGGGTGGCCGGGCGCCGGGTGGAGGTGCGCGACCTCTTCGGCCGTCCGATCCAGGTGCTGAGCGACCGCGAGCCGGTGCCCGGCAAGGACGTGCGCCTGGCGATGGACTCCCGGATCCAGAACGAGGTGGAGCGCACGCTCTCGCAGACCCGGGCCAAGTTCGGCGCCCGGAGCGCGATGGCCATCGTGATGCGCCCCAAGGACGGGGCCATCCTGGCGATGGCCACGGTGCCGCGGTTCAATCCCAACCAGCGCCACCAGATCAACCCCGACCTGGAGCGCAACCGCCCGGTCACCGACACCTTCGAGCCGGGATCGACCTTCAAGATCGTGACGATGACGGCGGCCCTGGAGGACGGGAAGGTCACCCCCTCGACCACCTTCGACCTGCCGGTGTCGGTGACCAAGTACGCGGGCACGGCCTCCGAGTACACGCTGGTGGACGACCACCGCACCGCGCCCGCGCGGATGACGGCGTCCGAGATCCTTGCGCGCTCAAGCAACATCGGGACGTACACGATCGGCACGCGGGTCGGAGAGGACCGGCTGAAGGCCTGGATCTCGCGCTTCGGCTTCGGGTCACTCACCGGGATCGACTACCCGGGCGAGGTGGCGGGCGCCGTCCAGCAGGACTGGTCGGGCACCTCGTCGCTGAACATCCCGATCGGATACGGCACCGCCGTCACGCTCACCCAGCTCGCCCGCGCCTACGCCGCGGTGGCGAACGGGGGGACCCTGGTGACGCCGCATCTCGTCGCGGCCGTCGGCGGCAAGAACGTGACCCCCCCGGGGCGGCGCATCATGCACGAGGCCACGGCGCGGTCGCTCAGCCGCATGCTGCGCGGTGTGGTGGACCCGCAGGGCACGGGATCGCTGGCCGAGGTGAAGGGCTTCGAGGTGGCCGGCAAGACCGGCACCGCGAAGAAGTTCGACCCCTCCACCGGCACGTACAGCGACACCGCCTACACGGCCTCGTTCGTGGGCTACGCCCCGGCCGAGGACCCGCAGCTGCTGGTGGCGGTGGTGGTGGACGAGCCCCACGGCTCCATCTACGGCGGCGACGTGGCGGCTCCCGCCTTCGAGCAGATCGCGACGTTCTCCCTGCAAACGCTGCGAATCACGCCCTGATTTCGGGGCGTGGCGCTGTGGTACCATCACGCCCCGCATGACCCTCCAGGAGCTGATCCGGGGCATCCCCGGAGGGCGCGTGGCCGCCGCCCCCGGCGAGGACGCCACGCCGATCCGGACGGTGGTGCACCGCGCCGAGGAGGCCGGCCCCGGCGCCCTTTTCTGTGCCCTCCGGGGCCTGCGCGCCGACGGGCACGACTTCGCCGCCGAGGCGGTGGCGCGCGGCGCCGCCGCCCTGATGGTGGAGCGCGAGCTGCCGCTGCCGGTGCCGCAGGCGGTCGTGCCCGACACCCGCCTGGGGATCGCCCTCGCGGCCGCCGAGCTGAGCGGGCGGCCCTCGGAGGCGCTCGCGGTGGTGGGCGTGACGGGCACCAACGGCAAGACGACGTCCGCCTACCTGACGCGCGCCGTGCTGGAGGCCGCGGGCCGGCCCTGCGGGCTCATCGGCACGGTGGAGGCCCGGGTGGGCGGCGAGGTCGTGCCGGTCACCCACACGACCCCCGACCCGGTGGAGCTGCAGGCCCTGCTGGCCAGGATGCGCGATGCGGGCGACACCGCCTGCGCGATGGAGGTCTCGTCGCACGCGCTGTCCCAGCGGCGGACCGCGGGCACGCGGTTCGCGGCGGCCCTGTTCACCAACCTCACGCGGGACCACCTGGACTACCACCGCACCGTGGACGACTACTACGCGGCCAAGAGGGCGCTGTTCCTGCGCCCGGAGGAGGAGGGCCCGGACCCCCCCGGGGCCGCCAACCTCGACGACGAGATGGGCCGCCGCCTGGCGGCCGAGGCCGGCGCCCTGGGTTACGCCGTGGACGCGCCGGCCGAGGTGCGTCCCGAGCGCGTCCGCGGCCTCTCCACCGGGATCGCCGCGCGCGTCGCCACCCCCCGGGGCCCGGTCGAGGTGGAGAGCGCCCTGCGCGGGCGCTTCAACCTGGCGAACCTCACCGGGGTGGTCGCCGTGGGCGAGCTGCTGGAGCTGCCGCACGAGGCGGTGGCCGCCGGCCTGGGCGCGGTGACCGGGGTGCCCGGACGCTTCGAGGCCGTCGAGGGCGGCCAGGGGTTCCCGGTGATCGTCGACTACGCCCACACGCCGGACTCGCTCGAGAACGTGCTGCGCGCCGCCCGTGAGCTGGTGTCCGGCGGGCGGCTGCTGGTGGTGTTCGGCTGCGGTGGCGACCGCGACCGCGGCAAGCGCCCCCAGATGGGCGCCTTCGCCCGGGCCCTGGCCGACGTGGCGGTCGTGACCTCGGACAACCCGCGCGGCGAGGACCCGGACCGGATCATCGCCGAGATCGTGGCCGGCGCCGCAGAAGGCCCGGCGGAGCTCGTGGTGGAGCCGGACCGGCGCGCCGCCATCGAATGGGCCATCGAGCGGGGCCGTCCCGGCGACGTGGTACTGATCGCCGGCAAGGGCCACGAGCAGGGCCAGGACCGCAACGGCGTGGTCACGCCGTTCGACGATCGCGTGGTCGCCCGCGAGGCGCTCCAGGGGGTACAGCGGTGAAGCTGACGGTCAACGAGATCCTGCGGGCGTCCGACGACGCGCGCCTGCCCGCCGGCGCCCCGGACACCGAGGTCGAGGGCGCCTGCGTGGACTCCCGCGAGGTGGTCGAGGGGAGCCTCTTCGTGGGCATCCGCGGCGAGCTGGCCGACGGCGGGCAGCACGCGCCCGACGCCCTCTGGGACGGGGCCGCCGCGGCCGTCGTGGGGGAGTCGGCGTGGCGCTGGATCGAGGGCGACGTGCAGGGGATCAGGAAGCCGGTGATCGTGGCCGCCGACCCGCTGGAGGTGCTCCAGTCCGCCGGCCGCCTGGCGCTCGAGCGCACCGGCGCCCGCGTGGTGGCCGTCACCGGGGCCACGGGCAAGACCACCACGAAGGACATCCTGGTGGCGATGCTCCGCGCGGCCGGGGCCCAGGCCGAGGGCACGCCCGGCAACCGCAACACCGACGTGGGCGTCCCGATGTCGCTGATGGCCCTCGCCGAGGGCTGCGAGGTCGCGGTGGTGGAGATGGGCATGCGCGGCACCGGCCAGATCGCCGAGCTGGCCGCGCTGGCGCCCCCCGACGTGGCCTGCGTCACCGCCATCGGCCCGGTGCACCTGGAGCTGCTCGGCACCGTGGGGGCCGTGGCCGCGGCGAAGGCCGAGGTGCTCCAGGCGCTCCGCCCCGGCGGCCACGCCGTCGTGCCCGCCGACGAGCCCCTGCTGGAGCCCTACGTCGCCGCCCTCGACCCGGGCATCACGGTCCACCGCTTCGGCGACGCCCCCGACCTGGCGCTCGACCTCGGCCTGGCCAAGGGGTGGGAGCTGCGCAACGCCGCGGCCGCGCTGGCCTGCTGCCGGGCCCTGGGCGCCGTGCCCCCGGAGGGCGCGGTGATCGAGGTCACGCTCTCGGCGCTGCGGGGGCAGGAGCGCCCGCTGGCGGTGGGCGGCGTGCTGATCGAGGACTGCTACAACGCCAACCCGGTCTCGATGCGGGCCGCCCTGGCGGACCTGGCGGGGCGGCCGGGGCGCCGGGTGGCGGTGCTCGCCGACATGATGGAGCTGGGGCCCGACGAGGCGCGCTACCACCGCGAGGTGGGCGAGGCCGCGGCCGCCGCGGGCATCGACCTGCTGGTGGCGGTGGGCGAGCGCGCGTCGGGGTACGCGCAGGGCGCCGACGGGCTCCCCTCGGAGCACTTCGCCACGGTGGAGGAGGCGATCGAGGCGGTGCCGGGGCTGGTGCGCGAGGGCGACGTCGTGCTGCTGAAGGGGTCGCGCTCGATGCGCCTGGAGCGGGTTGGCGCCGTCCTGGCCCCGGACGGGAGCGGGTAGGGCGTGCCGCGCGTCCTCATCGCCGCCATCTGCGCGGCGACGCTCCTGATCTTCCTGGGGCCGAAGTTCATCGCCTGGCTGCGCGCCCACGACGTGGGCCAGTTCGTGCGCCCGGCCGGCCTCATCCCCGACTCCCACGCCGAGAAGCAGGGCACGCCCACGATGGGCGGCCTGCTGATCCTGGTGGCCACCACGCTGCCCTTCATCATCCTCTCCAGCCGCAGCACCGAGGCGATGCTGGTGCTCTTCGCCACCCTGGCCTGCGGGGCGATCGGGTTCCTCGACGACTGGATGAAGATCGTCAAGAAGCGCTCGCTGGGGCTGTCGGGACGCTGGCGCATGCTGGGCCTCCTGGCCGTGTCGGCGGTCCTCGTGTCGGTGGGTGTGGAGGTGGTTGGGCTGCCCACCGCCCTGGACGTGCCGGTGCTCAACGAGAGCTTCGACATCGGGACCGTGGCCTTCTACGTGCTGGTCTTCCTGGTCGTGGCGGGCGCGGCCAACGCGGTCAACCTGACCGACGGCCTCGACGGCCTCGCGGCCGGGGTCGCGGCGATCGTGCTGCTCTCCTACACCGGCATCGCGTTCGTCTCGGAGCAGCGCGACCTGGCCATCTTCGGCGCGACCCTCGTGGGCGCGTGCGTCGGCTTCCTGTGGTTCAACTCGTTCCCGGCCGCCGTGTTCATGGGGGACACCGGCTCGTACGCACTCGGGGGCGCCATCGCGGCGATGGCGGTGATGACCAAGACCGAGATCCTGCTGATCGTGATCGGCGCCATCTTCGTGGCCGAGGCGCTGTCGGTGATCATCCAGGTGATCGTCTTCAAGCGCTTCGGCCGCCGGGTCTTCCTGATGACCCCCGTGCACCACCACTTCGAGATGGCGGCCTGGAGCGAGACCAAGATCATCGTGCGCTTCTGGCTGCTGGCCGCGATCTTCGCCGCGGTGGGCTTCACGCTCTACTTCCGCGACCTCCAGGAGGCCCTCCTGCGATGAGCCGCGCCCTGGTCGTGGGCCTCGCGCGCTCCGGCCGGGCGGCGGCAGCCCTCCTCGCCCGGCGCGGGTGGGAGGTCACGGCCATCGACTCCGGCGAGGCGGCGGCGCCCGAGCTGGAGGCCGCCGGCGTGGACGTGCGGGCGCCGTGGTCGTCGCCCGTGGAGGGGGTGGAGCTGGTCGTCAAGAGCCCCGGGGTGCCGGGTGAGGCGGCGCCCGTGGCCGCGGCCCGCGCGGCGGGGGCGGCGGTGTGGAGCGAGATCGAGCTCGCCGCCCGGGAGCTGCCGAACCCCCTCGTGGGGATCACCGGCACCAACGGCAAGACCACCACGACCGAGCTCACGGCCCACCTGCTGCGGGCCGGGGGGCTCGACGCGGTGGCCTGCGGCAACCAGGGCACGCCCCTGGCGGGGCTGGTCGATGCGGTGGACCCCGGGGCGTGGCTGGTGGTGGAGTGCTCGAGCTTCCAGCTCGAGGACGTGGAGCGCTTCCACCCGCGGGCGGCCGCCCTCCTCAACCTGGCCCCCGACCACCTCGATCGCCACCGAAGCCTGGAGCGCTACCGCGACGCCAAGCTGCGGCTGTTCGCCGCCCAGGAGCCGGGCGACCTGGCGATCCTGCCGCGCGCCGTCGAGGCGCGGGTGCCGGCGGGGGCCCGCCACGTGGACGACGGGCCGCCGGGCCCGGACGCCGCCGCGTGGGCCGAGGGGGGCCTGCACGTGGCCGGCCTGGGGCGGGTGATCGGCTGGGACGCAGTGCTCCTGCGCGGCCGCCACAACCGCGAGAACGCGATGGCCGCGGCCGCCCTCGCCGCACACGCCGGCGTCGGCTCCGCCGCCCTGGCGGCCGGCCTCGCGAGCTTCCAACCCGTCCCCCACCGCCTGGAGCCGGTGGGCGCCGCCGGCGGGGTGGCCTTCGTCAACGACTCCAAGGCCACCAACCCCGACGCCGCGCTGGCGGCCCTCGACGCCTACCCGCGCGGCGTCCACCTGATCGCCGGCGGCCGGGGCAAGAGCACCCCCTTCGGCCCGCTCGCCGCCGCCGCCCGCACCGCCGTGGTGCGGGCGTACCTGGTCGGGGAGGCCGGGCCCGAGATCGGCGAGGCCATGAGCGCGGCGGGCGTCCCCACGGAGGAGTCCGGCACGGTGGCGGCCGCGGTCGCCGCGGCCGCCGCCCGGGCCCGGCCCGGCGAGACGGTGCTCCTGGCGCCGGGGTGCGCCAGCTTCGACCAGTTCTCGGGCTACGAGGAGCGCGGGGAGGCCTTCCGCGCGGCGGCCCGCGCCGCGGGCGCGCGCTAGCCGGGCCTCACGGCGCGGGCGCCGTCACGACGACCGGCGGTCCGAGACGATCCCGCCGTCGCGCAGGGTGACCACCCGCGGGGCCGCGGCGGCGACGGCCGGCTCGTGCGTGACCAAGACGACGGTCTGGCCGTTCGTGGCGGCGAGCCCCTGGAGGAGGGTCAGGATCTCGACCCCCGTCTGGGTGTCGAGGTTCCCCGTGGGCTCGTCGGCGAGCAGCACGCGCGGGTGGTTCACCAGCGCGCGTGCGATCGCCACCCGCTGCTGCTCTCCTCCGGAGAGCTGCGAGGGGAGGTGGCCTCCCCGCGCGCCGAGGCCCACCGCGCCGAGGAGCTCCGTCGCGCGCCGGCGGCGCTCCTCCCGCGGCAGGTCGGTGGTGGCGGCCGCGGCCTCGACGTTCTGGCGCGCGTCGAGCGTCGGGATCAGGTTGAACTGCTGGAAGACGAAGCCGATCACGTCCCGGCGCAGGCGGGAGAGATCGCCCTCGCCGACGGCCTGGACGTCGCGGCCGTCGCAGCGCACCACTCCGGAGGTGGGCCGGTCGAGCGCCCCCAGGAGCTGCAGCAGCGTGGTCTTTCCCGACCCGCTCGCGCCGACGATGGCGACGACCTCGCCCGGCTCGATCACGAGGTCGATGTGCGCGAGCGCCGCGACGGCGCCCGCGCCGGCGCCGAACGTCTTCCCGACGTCGCGCAGCTCGTAGATCGCGGACCCCGTCGCCCGTCCCGCAGGACGGCCGGCGGTGGTGTCGTGTGTGAGTTCCATGGCTCGATGGGCTCCCGTGGTCGATGTCGTGGAGGTGGTCGGGCTACTCGACGGTGCGCAGCGCGGCGGCGGGACGCAGGCGCGCGGCCCTCAGGCCGCCGACCGCCCCGGCCACGAGGCCGCCTGCGACCGCTAGCCCGATGGCGAGCAGCACGAGGCTCAGGTCGGGAGTGGTCACGATCTTCACGACGCTGGATCCCGAGTTGATGGCCGCCTGCCCCAACCCGAACGCGCCGCCGGGGCCGCCCGGCGGCCCGGCCGCGTTCGCGGCGGTCGCCGCGGCGTCGCCGCTCGACGAGCCCCCGACGGTGGCCTCGAGGGTCCAGCCGATGGAGTTGACGATCAGGACGCCCACCACCGCGATCGCCGCCCCGATGACGCCCCCGAGCAGGCCCTGGAGGACGGACTCGCCCGAGACCTGCCGCACCACGGTCCACCGCGACCAGCCGAGCGCCTTCAGCGTCCCCAGCTCCCGCACCCGCTTGGCCACCGACGACAGGGTGAGCAGCGAGGCGATCAGCACGGCGGCCAGCAGCCCGACGATCTCGAGGGCCCGTCCGAGCTTGGATGAGAGGTCCTTCGCGTCGGCGAGTGAGCCGCCGACCCGGCTCGCGAGGTCCGCGGCCGTGGTCACCTGGGACTTCGCGAAGCTCGCCTCGATCGCGCTCGCGACGCCCGGCACGGCGCCGGTGTCGGTGGCGCGCACCTGGATCGCGTTGATCTGGCCCTTGTAGCCCGCCAGCTTCTGCAGCGTCGCGAGCTTCACGTAGGCGTCGGTGGCGGTGCCGCCCAGGGGCGAGGAGGCGAGGCCGATGATGTGGAAGGACCTGCCCCCCAGGCTGATCGAGTCGCCGACGTCGAGCTTCTTGGTGGCCGCGAAGCTCGACGAGACGATCGCCTGGTACGGGTTGCCGGTCTCGGAGAAGTAGGAGCCCTCGACGACCTGCGAGGGCGTCACCGGCGCCAGAGACGACTGGGTCTGATCGACGCCCGTCACGCTGCGGGTGTCGAAGTGGATGCTGTTGCTCCCGAAGGACCCCTGTGCGGCGCCCCCGCCGCGGGGCCCTCCCGCGCCGGGCGCCTGGGTGATGTCGATGTCGGGCACGGTGCCGTAGACGTGGGCCGCCGTCAGGGTCAGGACGCCCGCCGCCCCCGCGACCCCGTCGATCTTCGAGACCCTGGCGACCTGCGCGGCGGAGAAGCTCAGCTGGCTCGTCGCCGTGAACGTGTCGGTGCTGAACGTGGAGCCGGGCTTGCGGTCGCGCAAGTTCAGCGCGGGCCCGTTGCCCCCCTGCCGGCGCAGCCGCTGCTGCTCGGCGGGCGAGAGGTTGCCGAAGGCCCCCTGCCCGTCGGACGTGATCTCGATCGGCCTCGTCACCGACATGTCGGTGCCCACGCCCGTGAGGGGCGCGAGGACCTGCTGCTGAGCGTCGTCGAGCCCGCTCGAGACGGCGTTGACCACGACGACGAGCGCCACTCCTATGCCCAGGCCAAGGGCCGTGAGGATGGTGCGGCCTCGCCGGCGCCGGAGCTCCGCGAGCATGTAGGTGAGGAAGAACACGGCGCCCCCGGTCGGCGGTGAGAGCACGGAGCGGCTGCCCGTGCCGGGGGGACGGAACCATCCGCAGCTGGGAACGGGCTGGGAATTGGGATGGAGGCGGTTGTGAGGGCCGACGGCGCCGCGCCGGGCAAGGGAGGAGGGGGCGTGCGGCGAACACCACCCAACGGTGGCCTCATCCCGACCCTCGACCCGATCCGCGCCGCGCCGCCCGTCCGCCTCCGGGGCGGGGGCCATCCGCCCCGACCGCCTGCTGACGGGCGTCGTCCTGGCGCTCGTCTCGTTCGGGCTGGTGATGGTCTACTCCACCTCCAGCGCCACGGCGCTGCTGAGCCAGGGCGACCCCCTGAGCCTGGTGACCCGTCAGGCCGCCTACGCGGTGGTGGGCTTCGGCGCCTACCTCGCATGCGCCCGGATGAGCCCCGAGGGGATGCGGCGGCTCGGGCCCCCCGCGCTGCTGGTGTCGGGCTTCCTGCTGCTGGTCGTGCTGGCGCCCTCCATCGGGACCCAGGTCAACGGCTCGCGGCGCTGGATCTCGCTCGGGGGGCTCGGCCAGATCCAGCCGTCGGAGATCGCCAAGCTGGCGCTGGCCCTCTGGATCGCCCAGGCGGTGGTGCGGCGGCCCGCGGACCTGCGCACGCCGAAGGGCCTCGCGCCGGTGCTCCTCGTGACCGCCGTCCTGGGCCTGCTGATCCTGATCGAGCCGGACATGGGCACCGCGGTGACCCTCTGCGCGATCGCCTTCGCCATGCTCGTGGTGGCCGGCGCCCGGATGCGGCACCTCGGCGCGCTGATCGGCGCGGGCGTCTTCCTGGCCGCCATGGCGATCGCGATCGAGCCCTACCGGCGCGAGCGGCTGCTGATCTTCCTCGACCCCTGGAGCGACCCCAACGGCTCCGGGTTCCAGAGCGTGCAGGCCCAGGTGGCGCTCGGCTCGGGCGGGCTGCACGGCGTGGGCCTGGGCGACGGCGTGCAGAAGGCGTTCTACCTGCCCGAGGCGCACACGGATATGATCCTCGCGACGGTGGGGGAGGAGCTTGGCCTCATCGGCGTGCTGGCGGTGCTCGTCGCATTCGGTCTCTTCGCCGTTGCCGGATACCGCATCGCGCTGTCGGCCCGGGACCTTCACCAGCAGGTGCTGGCGGCGGGCCTCACGACGCTCGTGGTCGTGCAGGCGGCCATCAACATCGGCGCTGTGGTCGGCGTGCTGCCCGTCACCGGCGTGCCGTTGCCGTTCGTGTCCTTCGGCGGCAGCAGCCTGATCATCCTCCTCGCCTGCTCGGGACTCCTTGTCAACATCGGACGCCGATCCCAGAGACAGGCCGGCCGGCTCACCGTCGCCGCGCCCGGTGAGGGTCGTGATCGCGGCCGGGGGGACGGGCGGCCACGTGATGCCGGCGCTGGCCGTGGCCGACGCGCTGCGCGCGCGGGGGGCTGAGGTCGGCTTCATCGGAGCCCGCGGCGCCAGCGCGTCGGGCCGGGTTCGCGAGGCGGGCTACGCGGAGGACCTCATCCCGCTGCGGGGGCTGGTGCGCCGGGTGTCGCTGCGCAACCTGTGGGCCCTCCTGCTGGCCGCCGTCGCCGTCCCACGCGCGATGCTCCTGCTGGCGCGGCGGCGGCCCGACGTGGTGGTGGGCGGAGGGAGCTACGTCGCCGGGCCGGTGGCGCTCGCGGCCTGGCTCACGCGCCGTCCCGTGCTCCTGATGGAGGCCGACTCCCACCTCGGCGTGGCCAACCGCCTCGCGGCGCCGCTGGCGCGACGGGTCGCGCTGGCCTTCCCCCTGCGGGGCCGCGGCGGGCGGAAGTACGTCGTGACCGGCCGCCCGGTGAGCCGGGCGGTGGTGGAGGCCACGCGCACCGCGGGGCGGCGGGCCTTCGGGATCCAGCCCGGCGCCACCGTCCTCCTCGTGGTGGGCGGCAGCCAGGGGGCCCGCAGCCTGAACATGGCCGCGGTGGAGGCCTTCGGGGACGCGCCGCCTCTGGACGTGCTGCACGTGGCCGGCCCGGGCCAACTCGACGAGACGCGCGGGGCCCTGGAGGCCCACGACGGCCACGGCCGTTACCGGCTCCTGGGATGGCTCGACAACCTGCCCGAGGCCATCGCGGCCGCCGATCTGGTGGTGTCGCGCGCGGGCGGGTCGGTCTTCGAGCTCGCCGCGATCGGGCGGCCCGCGATCCTGGTGCCCTACCCCCACGCCACGGCCGATCACCAGGCGAAGAACGCCCGGTGGCTCGCGGAGGCGGGGGCGGCCGTGGTGCTGCCCGACGACGAGTGCACCGGCGAGCGCCTGCGGGCGCTGGTGGGGGCCCTCCTGGCCGACCGGCGGCGCCTCGAGGGCATGGGCGACGCGGCCCGCGCGGTGGGCCGGCCGGACGCCGCCGACCGCATCGCCGAGGAGGCCCTGGGCCTGGCCCGCCGCCCGCGCCCGGCGCGCCGCCGGCTGCTGCGCCGGTGAGCGGCCCGCGGCCGATCCACCTCGTGGGGATCGGGGGGGCGGGCATGAGCGGCCTGGCCCGGCTTGCGGGCACCGCCGGCTACCGCGTGAGCGGCACGGACCGCGAGGACTCGCCCACCCTCGCGGCGCTGCGGGCCGAGGGCATCGACGCCCGCGCGGGCCACGCGGCCCAGGCGGTCCCGCCCGACGCCGAGGCGCTGGTCGTCTCGACGGCCATCGACGCCGGAAACCCCGAGCTGGACGAGGCCCGGCGGCGCGGCCTGCCGGTGCTGCACCGCTCGGAGCTGCTCGCCGAGCTGATGGCCGGCCGGAGGGGGCTGGCGGTGGCGGGCGCCCACGGCAAGTCCACCACCAGCGCCATGCTGGTCAGCGCGCTGGGCGACGCGTCGGCCGCCGTGGGCGCCACGATCGCGGGCGGGGGCGGCACGGGGGCGGTGTGGGGCGGCGGGCCCTGGTTCGTGGCGGAGGCCGACGAGAGCGACCGGTCGCTGCTCAACCTCTCGCCCGAGGGCGCCATCCTGCTCAACGTGGACCACGACCACCACGCCACCTTCGCCACGCTCGAGGAGGTGCGGGAGGTGTTCCGGGCCTTCGTCGCCCGCCTCCCCGCCGACGGGGTGCTGGTGGCCGGGCCCGACGACGAGGCGCGCGCGATCGCGGCCGGCGCGCCGTGCGAGGTGCGGCTGGTGGGGGAGGTGCCCGGGGCCTTCTGCCGGGCCGAGCGCGCCCCGGGGGGCCCCGGGTTCACGCTGGTCACCGCCGCCGGCCGGCGCGTGCCCGTGCCCCTGCGGCCGCCGGGGGCCCACAACGCCCACAACGCGGCGTGCGCGATGGCCCTCGCCGACTGGTGCGGCGTTGACCTGGAGGACGCCGCGGCGCGCCTGGGCGCCTTCGCCGGCGTGGGCCGGCGGATGGAGCGGCAGGGCACGGCCGGCGGCGTCGAGGTGGTGGACGACTACGCCCACCACCCGGCCGAGATCCGGGCGACCCTGGCCGCGGCCCGCGAGCGCGGCGCCGGGCGCGTGGTGGTGGTGTTCCAGCCCCACCTGCCCTCGCGCACCCGGGCCCTGGCCGCGGAACTGGGTGAGGCCCTCGGCGCCGCCGACGTGGTCGTGGTGACCGAGGTCTACCTCGCCCGCGAGCCGGCCGACCCGCTCGCCACGGGACGCGACGTGGCGGGCCGCATCCCGCCGCCGGCCCGGTCCCTCTTCGCCCCGACGCTGGACGACGCCGCCGACGCGGTGCTGGCCGAGGCGCATCCGGGCGACCTGATCATCACCATGGGGGCGGGCGACATCACCCGGCTGGGGAAGGAGTTGGTGGCCCGCCTGGAAAAACCACCTGACGATGGGGGCACTCACGATCGCACGCGTCCGTCCTGAGATCGAGACCGGCGCCCCTCTGGCGCCGCTCACCACGATCCGGGTCGGCGGGACCGCGGACTGGCTCTGCCGGGCGGCGTCGTTCCGGGGCGTGTCCGACGCCCTCGCATGGGCCCGCGACCGGGAGGCGCCGGTGGCGGTGGTCGGCCGCGGCTCCAACCTCCTCGTGGACGACGAGGGCTTCCGCGGCCTTGTGCTGCGCCTGGTGGGCCGCCTGACCTCGATCTCGGTGCGGGGCACCGGCCTGTGGTGCGGGGGCGGGGCCTCCCTGCCGCGCGCCGTGCAGCGCGCGGCGGCCCACGGCCTGGAGGGCCTGGAGTTCGGCGCGAGCATCCCGGGCACCGCCGGGGGCGCGGTGGCGATGAACGCCGGCGCGCACGCGGGCGAGCTGGTCCAGGTGCTCGACTGGGCGGTGCTCTGCTCGGCGGGCGACCGCCGCCGGGTGGGTCCCGCCGACCTCGCGCTGGGGTACCGGCGCTCGGCCGTGGCCCCGGGCGAGGTGGTGGCCGCGGTCGGCTTCGCCCTGCGCCCCGGGGACCCGGCCGCGATCGCCGGGCGTCTGGCGGAGTTCCGGGCCCACCGGCGGGCGACCCAGCCCCAGGGCGTCCGGACCTTCGGGAGCGTCTTCACCAACCCCCCCGGGGACTCGGCCGGCCGGCTGCTCGAGGCGGCCGGGTGCAAGGGGCTCGAGATCGGCGGTGCGCGCTTCTCACCGGTGCACGCGAACTTCATCGAGGCGCGGCCGGGCTGCCGGTCGGCCGACGTGGTGGCGCTGATGGCCGAGGGCCGTGCCCGGGTGGCGGCCGCCGGCGGGCCGGTGCTGGTGCCCGAGGTGCGCTACCTCGACCCCGAGCGCGGCGTGACGCATCCGCCGCTGCCGGCGCTGTGAGCGAGGCCCGCGCGACCGGCGGGCCGGCGCGCGGGCGCCAGCACCCCGCCGTGGCCGAGCGGCGCCGGCGGGTGGTGCGGGACCGGGGCCGCCGGCGCCGGTCGGGCGCGATGTTCGTCGTGGTCACGGCGGCCGCGGTGGTGGGCCTCTACTGGCTCCTCACGGGGCCGCTGCTGGCGATCCAGAACGTGGCCCTGACGGGCTACGACCGGAACGACCGCACGGAGCTGGCGCGCGCGCTGCAGGACGCCGCCGACCAGGGGACGGTGCTCTCGCCGCCGGTCGGCCCGCTGCAGGCCGCCGCGCACCGGTTCCCGTGGGTCGCGTCGATCTCGGTGGCCCGCGACTGGCCCCGCGGCCTCGCGATCCACGTCGTGGAGGCCCGGGCCGTGGCCGCCGCGGCATCGCGCGAGGGGGCGGTGCTGGTGTCGGAGCAGGGCCGGGTGCTGGGGCCGGTTACCGCGAACTCCGGGGTGGGGTGGCTGCGGGTGACGGGGAGCCCGCCGCCCGTGGGCGAGGGCCTGCCGGACGCGGGGACGCGGGCCGCCCTGGCGTTCGTGACCGCCGCCGGCCCGGAGGTGGGGCGTCGCATCCGCGAGCTGCGCGTTGACCGCTCCGGCTCGCTGGTGGGACGCCTGACGCACGGGCCCGAGCTGCGGCTCGGAGCCCCCGAGCGGCTGGCCGCCAAGGCCCGCGCGCTGGGGCTCGTCCTGGCCGCCCTCCCCACGGACGAGCAGGACGCCGCCAGCTACATCGACCTCACCGTTCCGGAGAACCCGGCGGTCGGCGGAGACTACGTCTCGACCTCACATTGAGGCTGGCGGAGAGCCTCGACCGGTGGTCGAGCCTTGCTTGACACCGTGGGGGCTCGACACTAGTTTCCAGGCTGGTGGAGTCGTGCCTACGTGAGGGTGATGCGACGCCTGAACCGGTGCACTCCTGCCTCGAGCGCCGCTTGAGGCTTGTCGGAATTCCCGGATGAGCAGGGCCATCGACGAGAGCCGAACGGGCTCCGCGACGGCAGCGGCCGAGGAGGGCGAGCAGGTGGAGACGAGCAATTACCTGGCGGTGATCAAGGTCGTCGGCGTGGGCGGAGGCGGCACCAACGCCGTCAACCGCATGGTCGACGCGGGCGTCAGGGGTGTCGAGTTCATCGCCGTCAACACCGACGCCCAGGCGCTGTCCATGTGCGACGCCGACGTCAAGATCCACATCGGCGGGACGATCACCAAGGGCCTCGGCGCGGGCGCCGACCCCCGGGTGGGACGGGACGCCGCGGAGGAGTCGCGGGAGGAGTTGAAGGAGGCCGTCCGCGGTGCGGACATGGTCTTCGTGACCGCCGGCGAGGGCGGCGGCACCGGCACCGGCGCGGCGCCGATCATCGCCCAGATCGCCCGCGAGCAGGGCGCGCTGACCGTGGGCGTGGTGACGCGGCCGTTCGCCTTCGAGGGCGCGCAGCGCACCCGGCGCTCGGATGAGGGGATCGAGGAGCTGCGCAAGCAGGTCAACTCGGTCATCGTCATCCCGAACGAGCGCCTCATCCAGGTGGTCGAGCGGCGCACGTCGATCATGGACGCCTTCCGGATGGCCGACGACGTCCTCCGCCAGGGCGTCCAGGGCATCACCGACCTGATCACGGTGCCCGGGCTCATCAACCTGGACTTCGCCGACGTCCGCACGATCATGCAGGACGCCGGCGCGTCGCTGATGGGCATCGGGACGGCCTCGGGCGAGAACCGGGCGTCGGAGGCGGCGAAGGCGGCGATCTCCTCGCCGCTGCTCGAGACCACCGTCGCCGGCGCCACCGGCGTGCTGCTCAACATCACCGGCGGCTCCGACCTCGGCCTGTTCGAGATCGACGAGGCCGCCGGGATCATCCGCCAGGCCGCGCACGACGACTGCAACGTCATCTTCGGGGCGGTCATCGACGAGGGCGCCGGCGACCAGCTGCGCGTGACGGTCATCGCCACCGGCTTCGACGGAGCCGAGGCCTCGTCCTCCGAGTCGCCGCCGCGTTTCGGCCGGCGCGAGGCGACGCCGCGCGAGGCCACCCGCACCCCGGCGCGCCCCGCCGCGACGCCGGAGAGCGCCGGCCCGCCGGTGCTGGACGCCGAGGAGCGCAAGGAGTTCGAGATCTCCGACGACGCGCTGGAGATCCCCGACTTCCTCAAGGAGCGGTAGCACCCCGGATGGCGGCGCCCGGCTCCCCGGCCGGGCGCCGCGCGGGACCGGTCGCCCGTCCGTGCGAGCGTGGTAGCGTCAGCCCACATGGCGGACGCTCCAGCGCGCACATCGCTCCACGGTCGCCATGTGGCGCTCGGAGCGCGGATGGGGTCGTTCGCGGGCTGGGAGATGCCGCTCTACTACGCCACCGCCCGCGCCGACCACCGGGCCGTGCGCGAGGCCTGCGGGGTGTTCGACGTGTCCCACATGGGGCAGCTCGAGGTCTCCGGCGCGGGAGCGCGCGAGGCGCTGGCCCGGCTGCTGACGAACGACATCGAGGCGATCGGCCCGGGGCAGGGGCAGTACACGCTGATGTGCGAGGACGACGGCGGGGTCATCGACGACCTCATCGTCTACGCCCTCGCCGACCGGTACCTGCTGGTGGTGAACGCCTCCAACGTGGACGCCTGCCGGGCGCGGCTCGAGGACCGGCTGCCCCCCGACGTGAGGGTGGCGGACCGGACGCTCGACGTGGCGATGCTCGCCGTGCAGGGGCCCGCCTGGCAGGAGGCCCTGAAGCCCATCGCCGCCACGCCGGCCGCGTTCGGCCTCGACTACTTCGAGGTCATCGAGGACCAGCTCGGCGGCGTGCCGTGCCTGATCGCGCGCACCGGCTACACGGGTGAGCCCGGCGTGGAGCTGCTGTGCCCCTGGGACGCCGCGCCGGAGCTCTGGGACGCGATGATGGCCGTCAACGCCCCGCCGGCGCCCGCCGGCCTGGTGAGCCGCGACACGCTGCGCCTGGAGATGGGGTACCCGCTCTACGGGCAGGAGCTCTCGCGCGAGCGCACGCCCATCGAGGCCGGCCTGCGCTTCGCCTGCGACCTGAAGGGCGGGCGCTTCTTCGGGGCGCAGACGCTGCGGCGCCAGGCCGAGGAGGGCACGCCCGAGAAGCTGGCGATCTTCCGCATGACCGAGCCGGGCATCCCGCGGGGCGGCCAGGAGGTGCTGGCGGACGGCCGCCCGGCCGGCCGCACCACCAGCGGGACCCTCTCGCCGTCGCTCGACGTGGGCATCGGCATGGCCTACCTCGACGCCGAGATCAGCGCCCCCGACCACGACATCGTCATCGACGTCCGCGGGAAGCCGAAGGCCGCCCGCACCGCCCGCCGCCCGCTGGTGGCGACATCCCCGAGGGAGTGAGGAGAGCCGTGCCCGCCGACGAGAGCTACCCCGCCGACCTGCGCTACCACCCCGAGCACGACTGGGTGCGCCCCGAGGGCGATGAGGCCGTCTTCGGGATCACCTGGTACGCCCAGGACGCCCTGGGCGAGGTGGTCTACTACGACCCGCCCGCGGTCGGCGCCACCGTGTCCAAGGACGCGCCCTACGGCGAGCTCGAGTCGGTGAAGGCCGTCTCGGACATCATCGCCCCGGCGAGCGGTGAGGTGATCGCGATCAACCCGGTCGTGCAGGAGAAGCCCGAGGCCGTCAACGACGACCCCTACGGCGAGGGCTGGCTCATCCGGGTGCGGCTGTCCGACCCGTCCGAGCTCGAGGCCCTGATGGACGAGCCCGCCTACCGCGCGTACCTGGCCGGGCTGTGAGCCGCTACACCTCCCTCACCCCGGACGACCTCGAGCGCATGCTCGCGGAGATCGGCGCCGGCTCGATCGACGACCTCTTCTCGGTCATCCCCGAGGGCGTGCGGCTGGACCGCCCCCTCGACCTGCCCGCCGGGAGGTCGGAGCAGGACGTCCTGGCCCACCTGGCGGCGCTGGCGGCCCGCAACGTCTCGGCCGACGACGAGATCACCTTCCTGGGCGCCGGCATGTACGACCACTACGTCCCCGCGCTGATCGACTCGATCCTGTCGCGGTCGGAGTTCCTGACCCCCTACACGCCCTACCAGCCGGAGATCTCGCAGGGCGGCCTGCAGGTGATGTTCGAGTACCAGACCGCCATCTGCGAGCTGACCGGCCTGCCGGTGTCGAACGCGTCGCTCTACGAGGGCCCCTCGGCCGTCGGCTCGGCGGCGTACCTCGCGAAGCTGGCGAACGGGCGCCCCGAGGTGGTCGTGTCGCGCGGCGTCCACCCGCACAGCCGGGAGACGCTGGTCACCCTGGCGGCCGGCTACGGCCAGCGCATCGTCGAGGTGCCGCTCCGCGACGGGGCCACCGACCCGTCCGACCTCGCCTCGGCGGTGGGCCCGGACACGTCCGCCGTGATCGTGCAGCAGCCGAACTTCCTGGGGGCGGTGGAGGACCTGGAGCCGCTCGTCGCCGCGGGGAAGGAGGCGGAGGCGCTCGTGGTGTGCGCCTGCGACCCGCTGCCGCTGGCCATCCTGCGCCCGCCGGGCGAGCTCGGCGTCGACGTCGCCGTCGGGGAGGGCCAGACCCTGGGCAACCGGCTCGACTACGGCGGGCCGTCGTTCGGGTTCTTCGCCGCGAGCCAGGAGCACCTGCGCCGCATGCCGGGCCGGATCGCGGGGGAGACGCGCGACGTGGACGGGCGGCGGGGCTGGGTGCTGACCCTGCAGACCCGCGAGCAGCACATCCGGCGCGAGAAGGCGACGCACAACATCTGCACCGCCCAGGTCCTCAACGCCCTCGCGGGCGTCATCTACCTCTCGTGGCTGGGGAAGCGCGGTTCCGTCGAGCTGGCCGAGCTGATGCTGCGCCGGGCCGACTACGCCCGCACGACCCTCGCGGCCCTGCCGGGCGTGCGCGCGCTGCACACGCGTCCCGTCGTGCGCGAGTTCGCGCTCGCGCTCGAGGCGCCCGTCGAGGCGGTGCTGGAGCGCTGCGCCGCCGAGGGCGTCAACGCCGGCTACGCGCTGGGGCGCACCTACCCCGAGCACCCCGACGGCCTGCTGGTGGCGATCACCGAGCGGCGCTCGCGCGGCGACATCGACCGCCTGGCCGACGTCCTGGGGCGGGCGGTCGCCGCCGAGCGCGGCGCCGTGGCCAGCGGGGCGGTGGCCTGATGGGCGCCCCCGTGGTCCAGACCCCGCAGCAGCGCGAGGAGGCCGTGACGATCTACGAGCGATCGCGGCCCGGGCGGCGCGCCTTCACCGCGCCCGATCTCGACGTGCCCGAGCGTCCCATCGACGACCTGCTGCCGGCCTCACTGCGCCGCGCCGCGCCGCCCGAGCTGCCCGAGGTCGCGGAGCCGGAGATCGTGCGGCACTACAACCGGCTGAGCAAGCGCAACTTCGACCTCGACACCGGGTTCTACCCGCTGGGGTCGTGCACGATGAAGCACAACCCCAAGCTGCACGAGCGGGTCGCCGCGCTGCCGGGCAACGCCCGGCTCCACCCGTTCCAGGCGCCGCGCCGGGCTCAGGGCGCGCTGGAGCTGATGTGGAGCCTGGAGCGCGCGCTGGCCGAGGTCTCGGGGCTCCCCCACGTGTCGCTGCAGCCCAGCGCCGGGTCGCACGGCGAGCTGGCCGGCGTGCTCCTGACCCGCGCCTACCACGCCGATCGCGGCGACGAGCGCACCCTGGTGCTCACGCCCGACACGGCCCACGGCACCAACCCGGCCACGGTGACGATGGCCGGCTACGAGGTGGTGAAGGTGGGCACGGCCCCCGACGGCGGCGTCGACCTGGAGGACCTCCGGGCGAAGGCCGACGACCGCGTCGCCTGCCTGATGCTCACGAACCCGAACACGCTGGGCCTCTTCGACCCCAACATCGAGGAGATCGCGCGGATCGTCCACGACGCCGGCGCCACCCTCTACTACGACGGCGCCAACCTGAACGCGGTCATGGGCATCAGCCGCCCGGGCGACATGGGCTTCGACATCGTCCACTTCAACCTGCACAAGTCGTTCACCCAGCCGCACGGCGGGGGCGGCCCGGGCGCCGGCCCGATCGCGGTCTCCGACCGCATCGAGCCCTACCTCATGGTGCCGCGCATCGTGCGCCGCGAGGGCGAGGTGGGCGACGTTGCCGTGTTCGACCTCGACGAGGACCGCCCCAAGTCGATCGGCCGGCTGCGCGGGTTCCAGGGCAACTACGGCGTCTTCGTGCGCTCCTACGCGTACATCTGCTCGCTGGGAGGCGAGGGCCTGCGCGAGGCGTCGGAGATCGCGGTGCTGAACGCCAACTACCTGCTGGCGCTGCTGCGCCGGCTGGCGCCCCAGCTCCCGCCGGCGTTCGGGGACCGGTGCATGCACGAGTTCGTCCTGTCGGGGGCGCCCATGAAGCGCGACCTGGGCATCCGCACGACGGACCTCGCCAAGCGCATGCTGGACTTCGGCTACCACCCGCCCACGGTCTACTTCCCGCTGCTGGTGGAGGAAGCGCTCCTGGTGGAGCCCACCGAGACCGAGACGCGCGAGACGCTGGAGGCGTTCGCCGAGGTGGTGGCGGAGATCCTGCGCGAGGCGGCCGACGACCCGGAGATCGCCCGCAACGCCCCCTACACCACCCCGGTGCGGCGGCTGGACGAGGGCGCCGCGGCGCGCTCGCCGGTGCTGCGCCAGCCCCCGATCGCCGCCGGGTAAGGGGCGGGCGCGATGCCCGACGCCCGCGTGGTGGTCCTCGGCGGCGGACCCGCCGGGGATGTCGCCGCGCTGCGGGCCGCGCAGCTCGGGGCCGACACCGTGCTGGTGGAGCGCGACCTGCTGGGGGGCACCTGCGTCAACCGCGGCTGCATCCCCACCAAGGCGCTCCTGGCCGGCTCGGAGCTGGTGGCCAGGCTGCGCGAGACCGCGGACTGGGGCATCGCCGTGGGCGAGGTGGGGGTGGACTGGCCGGTCATGCGCGACCGGGCGATGGGCGTGGCCGCCCGCATGCGCGGCGGCGTGGAGGAGGCCCTGCGGCGGCGGGGGGTGAGGGTGGTGCGCGGGGACGGCTGGCTGGCGGGCCCCGAGCGGGTCGCGGTCGAGACCGACGACGGCCCCCTGGAGATCTCCGCGCCGACGGTGATCGTCGCCACGGGATCCGAGCCCGCGCGGCTGCCGCTGTTCGACTTCGAGCAGCCGGCCGTCCTCACCTCGACATCGCTGCTGGAGATGGAGACGGTGCCCGAGAGCCTGGCCATCGTGGGCGGCGGGGTGATCGGCTGCGAGTTCGCCTCGATGCTGGCGCCGCTCGGCTGCCGCGTGATCCTGATCGAGGCCCTGCCCGCGCTGCTCGCCACCGAGGAGCGCCGCGTGAGCCAGACCATGGCCCAGGCGTTGTCGCGCCAGGGCGTGGAGGTGCTGGTGGGCACGACGGTCTCCGAGGTGGAGGAGTACCGCCCCGACGGTGTCGCGCTGCGGCTGTCCGACGGCACCCGCCGGGAGGCCGAGCGGGTGCTGGTGGCCGTGGGCCGGACGGCGAACACCGCCGACATCGGCCTGGAGGAGCTGGGCATCCGGCTCGAGCGGGGCCTGATCGAGGTGGACGAGCACCTGCGGACCGGGGTCGGCGACGTCTATGCGGTGGGCGACGCGATCCCCACCGCCCAGCTCGCGCACCTGGGCCAGGCCGAGGGGGCCAACGCGGCCGAGACGGCCCTCGACGGCCCGCGGGTGCTCGACCGCTCGATGGTGCCGGCCTGCGTGTACACGCTGCCCGAGATCGGGCGGGTGGGCCTGACCGAGGAGGCGGCGCGGGAGTCGGGGGCCGACGTGGTCGTGGGCACGGGCCGCCTCGGCGCCAACGGCAAGGCCCTGGCGATGGGCGAGACGACCGGATTCTGCCGGCTGGTGGTGGACCGGCCCTCGGACCGGCTGCTGGGCGCCACGATCATGGGCCCCCACGCGACCGACCTGATCCACGAGCTGGGGCTGGCCCTGCTGTACGGGATCTCCGTGCGCGAGGTGGGCCTGATGATCCACGCGCACCCCACCGTGGCCGAGGCGGTGATGGACGCGGCCCACGAGGTTCACGGGGTGGGCCTGTACGCGGGCTGACGCGGCGGCGGGGGGACGACCCCCCGAACGGCCAGTGGACCTCGGCCGGGCGCGCGGAGATCCTGCCAATCGCCGAAATCGCCGCCGAAGGAGCCCCCCGCTGTCCTCACCATGCGTCACCCCACGCCCGCCCCGCCGCACGCGGCGGGTCCTGACGGCGGCAGCCGTCGCCACGGCCGGCGCCGCCCTCGCGGGAGGCGCATCGGCGGTCCCCGCGATGGGGGCTCCGCCGGGCGAGCCGGTCGTCATGGCGCAGATCGCCGGCGGGACCGCCCACGCGGGGGAGGTCGCGGCGCGGACGGGCCTCACCCTGGAGGGCACCATCCCCGGGATCGGCTGGGCGACCTACGCGGAGGGCGCGGACGCCGCGGCGGCCCGCGCGAAGCTCCTGCGCGACCCCGCCGTGTCGCGCATCGACTTCGCGGCGCCGGGAGAGCGCCAGGGTCTCGACTTCATCCCCCGGGACATCATCTTCCAGTCGCCCGGCACGGTGGCGGTGGACGGGCTCGGGGCGGTCAACTGGAAGTGGCACTGGACCAAGGCGAACTTCCCCGCCGCGTGGGACATCTCCCGCGGGAGCTCGGCGGTGAAGGTCGTGGTCATCGACAGCGAGTTCGACAC
Organism: Miltoncostaeaceae bacterium; assembly: GCA_963760715.1. Taxonomy (GTDB): domain Bacteria; phylum Actinomycetota; class Thermoleophilia; order Miltoncostaeales; family Miltoncostaeaceae; genus CAVXDY01. The sequence continues at coordinate 79,319 of CAVXDY010000002.1, forward strand.
GGAGCACCCCGACCTGAAGACGAAGTTCGCGACCGGCCGGAACTTCGACTCCGGCACCACGAACTACCACACGAGCAACGTCCGGGCGGTCAACATCAACACGACCTTCCACGGCAGCCACGTCGCCGGCCTGGTCGGGGCGGCCTCGGACAACGCCGAGGGCGGCCCGGGGGCCTGCTTCGACTGCGTCGTGATCCCCTACAAGATCGGCTTCGCGGGGGCCAACTCCACCAGCGTCAACGAGAAGTTCGTGCGCGACCTGACCGAGGCGCTCGTCGCGGCCGGCGACAGCGACGGTGCGGTGATCAACATGTCGCTCGGGACGTCGCGCGACCACGCGCCGCTGCGCGCCGCGGTCGACTACGCCCGTTCGAAGGGCAAGATCGTCGTGGCCTCGGCCGGAAACTCCCAGCTCGGCGGGCAGGGCCCGGCCGGCGTCCCGAACTATCCCGGCGCCTACCCCGGCGTGATCGCGGTGGCGGCCACGCGTCCCGACGACAGCATCGCGCCCTTCTCGACCAACGGCGACTTCGTGGACATCGCCGCGCCGGGCGACGCGGTCCTCTCGACCTGGGACTCGCGGCTCGACAACACCGCGGCCACGCCGGCCGACAAGCAGCCCACCCACGGGATCGGCTACAAGGTGCTCTCGGGCACCTCGATGGCGTCGCCGCTCGTCGCCGGCCTGGCGGCCCTGATGAAGACGGTCCGCCCGGACCTGACGGCCGACGAGGTCGAGCTGCTGCTCCAGCGGAGCGCGGTGGACCTGGGCGCGGCCGGCAAGGACCCGGTGTTCGGAGCCGGGCGCATCGACGCCTTCGCCGCGCTCAAGGCGGCCCAGGCGTACGTGCGGCCCACGCCGCCGCCGGGGCCGCCGCGCAAGAAGGTGCGCATCTTCTACAGCTGTGAGATCGGCCAGAGGCATGTGGCCGTGGGCAAGCCGGCGCGCCTCGGCGTGGCGCGCGGGGCCCGGCTGGTCTGCAAGGGCCGCACGGCCCCGGCGCTGCGCAAGACGCGCATCGAGGTGCAGCGGTTCGCCGCGCGGGGCGGCTGGAAGCGGATCGCCCGCGTCACCACCAACAACAAGGGCCGCTTCGGCTTCACCATCCGGCTGAGGACCGTCGGCAACTGGACGGTTCGCGCCGCCTTCGTGGGCAACCCCACCCTCGCGCCGGCGGGCAGCGTGCGCGCCAAGCTGCGGGTGGCCCCCCGGCGCTGAGCCGGCATGGGACCGGCGCCCGCCCCGGGGGGCGCCGGTCCCATGGCTCGGTGAGGCTCAGGTCAGGGGGATCGCGCTCTCGAGCTGGAGCTCGGCCCTGATCGAGTAGTCGGCGGCGCCGCTGGTGTCCTGGGTGATCTTCCAGGCGACCGGGAGCGCGAGCTTGGGCGCGAAGGTCACGTCGTCGCGCCGCGTGCCCGAGATGGGGCCGTCGAAGGTGCTGTCGGTACGGAGGAGGTAGGTGGGCACGGCGTGCCCGTCGAGGGTCACGGAGCCCTTGGAGAGCACCTCGCCGTGGTAGGTCACGGTGGTCTTGCCGTTGACGTAGGTGCTGCCCCATGTGCGACCGACCGTCATGTCGGCGGGGTGGTCGAGGGCGGGAGGGGTGACGGGGGCCTTGTCGTCCTCGCCGATGCCGAGGAAGGTGACCTTGGAGCGGCGCCACAGCGCCCGGGTGCCGGTGGCGTTCACGCCGAACTGGACCTCCTCGACGTGCTCCTGGCTGTGACGGAGATCCTCGTGGTAGCCCGCCTTGGTGGAGCTGACGATGTAGACGGCCTGGGCGGGAAGGTCCCGGCTGACGGTGAGGGGCCCGCTGCCCGCCTTCTCGAAGCCGGACTGACGGAAGTGGTACACGCCGGGGGTGGGGACGCCCGGGCGCGGCTTGAAGGTTCCCTGGGCGGCGCGCGCGTGGAAGTCGGCGAGCGCCGTGTCCTCGCTGGCCAGGGTGCTCGACTGAGCGCCCTTCCAGAACCAGAAGGCGGCGCCGGCGAGCACGAGCAGCACGGCGAGGGGGATGTAGCGTGAGGGACGGCGCAGGGAGGAGATCATTTCCTCTCGATCGGCCGCGATCCCCGCGCCTTGAGAGTTGAGGTCCCCTAAACGCCGCCGTCGGAACGACTCCTGGGGGGCCTACCGCGGCGGCGCCCCTGGCGCCCGTGGATCCATTGCCGCTTGTAACCGACGGCGGCTGGAATTTCAGACGGCCGGGGTGCGGCTGAAGGATCCGCTCAGCTCGAGCGACTCGACCGTCCACGCCGCGGGCTTCGGCTCGCTCGCCGGGCGGGCGAGGAGGAAGCCCTGGCCGAGCGGCACGCCCAGCTCGCGCAGCGCCCGCAGCTCCTCGGTGCTCTCGATGCCCTCGGCCACCACCACGGCGCCCAGCTCCTTCTCCAGGGTCACCATGGAGCGCACCAGCGCCCGCTTGGCGTGGTCCAGGTGGAGGTCCTGGATGAGCGAGCGGTCGACCTTGATGTAGTCGGGCGCGAGCTGGGTCACGTGGCGCATGGACGCGTGCCCGGCGCCGGTGTCGTCGATCGCCACCTTGGCCCCGCGGCCGCGGTAGTCGGCCAGGCGGGAGGCCAGGCGGGCGTAGTCGCGCACCGCCTCGTGCTCGGTGATCTCGATGACCAGGCCCTCGAGGCCGTCGTCGCCCAGCGCCTCGTCCATGTCGGGGAAGAGGACCGCGTCCGGGCTCATGTTGATCGAGAGGTAGGCGCCCTCGGGCATGGTCGCGCGGTGGCGGCAGGCGCGGCGCACGCACTCGACCTCCACCTCGAGACCCAGGCCGACGGCGTGGGCCTCGCCGATCCACTTGTCCGGGGGGCGCTCGGGCTCGGCGCGGAAGCGCGAGAGCGCCTCGAAGCCCACCGTCCGGCCGTTGTCCAGCGAGACGATGGGCTGGAACACGGTGGCGATGGTCTCGGGGTCGTTGAGGATGTCGAGGATGGCCGCGCGCCGCTGCGCGAGCGAGGCGGTGTAGCCGGCGGAGTAGTCCACGCCGTCCAGCCGTCCGCGGTCGAAGGCGACCACGCGGCGCCGCCCGGCCTTGGCCGCGGCGAGTCCCTCGTCCACGGCCGCCATCGCGTTGATCGCGGTGGTGGCGTCGTCGGGCAGGACCACGAAGGTGGCGCGCGCGCCCAGCTCGCCCACGTTGTCGCCCGCGACGCCGCAGACGACCTCCGCCAGGTGCCGGGCGGCCGAGGCGTCGTGGCCGATGCCGATCCACGCGAACCGGTCGGCGCCGAGACGGCTCCAGATGCCCCCGGCGAGCGGCGACGCCTCGAGGCGCGATGCCACGCCCGCGAGCAGGGCGTCGCCGGCGGCGTAGCCGTTCTGGGCGTTCCAGCGGCCGAACTGATCGAGGTCCACCGCCACGACGATGGCCGGGTTGGCCGAGGTGGCCGCCTGGACGACACCGGCGACGTGGCGGGTGAACGCCCGCGTCTCGAGGAATCCGGAGATGGGGTCGGTGTCCGACTCGTCGTGGGCCCGGAGGAGGGCCCAGAGGCGCCAGAAGAGGAAGGCCGCGATGAGCCACACCAGCGGCCGCAGGGCATCCGGGGCCAGCGCGCTGGCCGGGCCGGCCAGGGCCAGCCCGATCGCGGCGAGCATCGTCTTCGAGATGCCCAGCGCGGTGCGCGTCTCGGTCACGCGCAGCGGCCGCGTCGCGGCGACGAGCACCGGCGCGAGCGCCACGAGGTAGCCGCCCAGGGCCAGCGCGGTGGCCAGCACCGGAGCCCCCCGGGTGACGAGGTAGCTCACCAGCCCGTCCGTCAGCGCCAGGGCGGCGAAGGCGTAGACGAACCAGACGAACGCGGCGCGGTGGGTCACGTGGGAGCGCCGGACGGCGTTGTAGAGGGCGGCCAGCAGGAGCAGGTCGAGGGTGATCGGCACGAGCTGGGCCACGTTCTCGGCCGTCGAGAGGCTCGAGTACCAGAGGATCCCGACCACGACCGCCGCAAGCATCGCGAAGGTCGAGAGCTCGATGCCCAGCGCCTCCAGACGCCCGCGCCGGGACTCCTCCAGCGCCGGCTGGCGCAGCATCCACAGCGCCCGGTACCAGAAGGGGTAGGCGAGGAGGAAGCCGATCTGCGACCAGGCGGCCGGGCTCTGCACCTCGCCGCCGGTGAGGAGGAACGCGAAATACGGCAGGCAGCCGAGCGTCCAGCTCAGCAGCCCGTAGGACATCAGCTTCCAGAACCGCTCCTCAACGCCCTTCGAGCGCCGCGAGGCGGCCCGGGCGGCGCGGAAGCCGAGCCCGGCGACGATGCTCGTGCAGAGCACCCCGAGGCCCGCCGCGACCCCCAGGTTCATGATCCCGAGGGCCAGCAGGGCCGTGACGATCAGGAACACCACGGCGACCACGCCGGTGACGACGACGGACAGGGGATCGGCGATCCGCGCGAGCCCGTCGCGGGGGGTGCTGGTTGCGCTCACGCCGATGTCATCGGCAGGGGGATGCCCACTCCTGAGACTGGCGACGCCATGTGCCGGGATTGCTCCTAGGCGGCGAGCACGCCCGCGGCCCCGCCAAGGATGGCGCGCAGCGCGTGAGGGTGGCGCACGGCCAGCAGGCGGATCTGCTCGGCGAGCCGCTCCGCCGCCTGATCCTCGGCCACCAGATCGCGGACCCAGCGGTCGGGCAGCGGCCGCCCGGTGCGCGCGTCCGCGAGCCACGAGCGGGTGTTCTCCCGGATGAGCCGGTCCAGCGCCCGCTGGCCGGACGACTCGGCGCGCCGGCAGTGGGCGGCCATGTGCGCGCCGTCGGGACTGTGCAGGAGCATGGCCGGCGCGCCGTACAGCGGCCGCGGTCCGGCGATGCTCGCCATGCCGGCGATGGCGGCGTAGAAGCGCACCGTCTCGGGCGAGACCGAGATCAGGATCCCGGAGCCCGGGAACTCCTCCAGGGCCACCCGGATGAGGGCCGACATCACCCGCACGAAGACGCGGCGGGTGTGCCGGCGCCAGGACGCGGCGACGACGAACGAGCCGCACTCGAGCATCGGGCGGGAGTCGAAGGAGCGCAGCGCGTCGATCTCCTCCGTGAACGCGCGGTCGGAGGGCAGGCCGAATGGCCCGTCGGCGACGAGCACCGCGGCGCCCACCGGCTCTCCGTCCACCCGGGCGACGGCGAAGACCGTGCCGGGGTTCAGGTACGACGCGTGCATCCGCCGGCCCGAGGGGCGGGGCAGGGTGTAGCCGGCCTCGACGAAGCCGTCGTGGACGACCGCCAGGGTCTCGTTGACGTCCTCGATCCGGTCGCTCAGCACGACGTCGATCTCGGTGGTCGAGGGAGCCCTTGGCGCCGCCTTGGTGCGGACCTCCATCAACGGGCGCGCTCCAGGTAGAGCGGCTTGTGCTGGAAATCCCCCGCGTCGTGGAACGGGTAGCCCTTGTAGTCGTGGATGCGCACCTCGGCCGGCGCCCCGGCGGCGACGGACACGGTGTGGCGCAGGGCGGCCTCGATGCCGGGGCCGGGGCGCACGTCCGCGCGCAGCTGCACGTGGAGCACCGGGCGGCCCTTGTCGGCCGCGATGCGGAAGCGGCCGGTGAGCGCGCCGGCATGGGCCGCCGTGGCGAAGAGCCCCTCCTTGACGATCTCGGGGCGCAGGCTCCATCCCTCGCCCCGGATCGTGCCGCCCCGGCGCCCCCACAACGCCACGGCCGGACCCTCGAGCCGCGCGTCACTGCCCTGACGCGTCAGCTCGAGGTTCGCGGCCGCGGCGTCGAGGAGCTCGGCCTCGTCGTCGAGGTCGTAGCGGACCAGCGGCAGGAGCCGCCGGGTGAGGGCGGTGAGCACGAGGGTGCTGACGCCGTCGGAGTGGCGCCGCTCCTCCATGTAGAGCCGGTTCGGGTCCCACGTGAGCAGGGTGGGCGAGTAGCCGGGGTCGCGGCCGAACAGCGCGATCCGGGCGAGGGGGCTGTCGAGGGCCTGGCGGGCCTCGCGCAGGGCGGGCGTCTCGTGCAGCACGTGCAGCCCCACCTCGGCGGCGCCCATCGAGACCAGCACGCCCACCCGCGGGCTCGGCTCCTTGGGGAAGCCGAAGAGCTCCGAGACGTAGCGGCGCCAGCTCTCGGCCACCCACTCGCCGCCCACGAAGCACGCGACGACCTGGTCGGCGAAGCCGGGGCCCTTCTCCCGCAGGGCCGTCTCGCCCATCTCCTTCAGGAAGAGCGGCTCGGCCGCGATGACCACGCGGTCGAAGCCCGATCCGGCCCGGTCCAGGATCTCGAGCGCCATCTCCAGATGCACCGACGGGGTCGCGACCGTGGCGAGGCGCGTCGGGATGGCGATCCCCATCGGGAGGCAGTTCAGCACGAGGGTCGGGCTGTCCTCGCCCGCGCCGAGCTGCCGCAGGGCGCCGTCCAGCGTGCGCTCCTGGGCCCGCCGCTCGGACCGCGAGGTGACCCCCACGGAGAAGAGGCCGGTCTGTCCGCTCGAGGTGAGCAGCTCGGCCGCGTCGGCCACCCGGCCCCCGTCGAGCCACAGCTCGAGGTGGTCGCCGAACACCGATCGCTTGTCGGTGTACGGCACCTGTGCGAGCCGGGTCACGCTGCGGTGATCGACCCCCAGGCGCTCCAGGTGGGCGCGGTAGCCGCGGGAGCTGAGCGCCGCCCTCCGGAAGCTCCGGAGCGCCGCCCGCTCGGCCGCGTTCAGCGGCCCGTCCGCGACATCCATCACCGAGTGCTCCTCGATTGCGCGCACCGTGATCCCCGCTCTCTTTCCTGCATGACGGGGGCGACGCTATCGACCGCCGCCGAGGAGCTTCATGGTCACTATTGACCATCGGATTAACGATCCCGCCGGCGGGAAATAGTGCAGATTCAGCGATTCTCGGGCCTCTCCGCCACGGAAAAGCGAGGCGGGTCCCGCCGGGCGGGCTCAGGTTGCGATCAGACCACGCTCGTGCGCGGCGCGAACGGCCGATGTCCGGTTGGGAACTCCGAGCTTGGCGTAGATCTGCGCCAGGTGGCGAGCCACCGTGCGCTCGCTGATGAACAGGCGCGCGCCGATGTCCCGGTTCCGGAGCCCCAGCGACAGCTGCTCCAGCACCTCGATCTCGCGGGCGGACAGGCCCGCGGTCGGGGTGAACGGGAGGGACGACCGGGTGGGGATGCGCCGCCCGATCGCCCGCAGGCGCGCCTCCGCGCGGCGCTGCCAGCCGCCGGCTCCCATCTCCCGGAAGATCCGGCGCGCGGTGAGCAGGTCGTCGGCGGCGCGCTCGGTGCGCCCGTCCATGCTGCCGGCCGCGAACAGCGCCCGGGCGCCCCACCAGCGCATCCCCATGGCCGTGAAGCCGGCCGCGGCCGTGCGCAGGTGCGCGCCCCCGTCGGGCAGGCCGCGCCGCTGGGTGAGCCAGCCCTCGGCCACGGCGTGGAACGGCGCGGCGAGGGGCGAGCCGTCGGCCGCCATCTGCGCCAGCGCGCCCGTGGCCCGCGCGGCCTGGGTCATGTCGGCCACCTCCGCGACCGCGGCCAGGAGCGGGATCGACGCGAGGCGGTCGTCCGTGTCGGCCCACGCGCGCATCGCGCTCGCCAGCACGCGCTGGGCCTCGCCCTCGGCGCCGGCGGTGGATGCGGCGAGCGCGTGGCCCGTGGCCACGGGGGTGATCTGCTCGAAGACGGCCCCCTCGGCGGCGACGCGCGCCAGCGAGCGGTAGTGCATGAGGGCCTCGTCGATGCGGCCCTCGGCGTAGAGGAGCCAGGCGAGGCCGGGATCGGCGGGCGAGGGCGTGCCGCGCCCCAGGGCGGTCCAGCCCTCGGCCGCGCGCTCCAGCTCCTGGCGCGCCTCCTCCAGCTCGCCGGCGGCGGCGAGGGCCTCGCCCAGGTTCCCGGTGAGCACCAGCCCGTGGTCCACCAGCCCCAGCTCGTGGGCGCGCTCGGCGCCGGCCCGGGCACGGGCCGCGGCCTCGTCCGGCCGCCCCAGCGCCAGGAGGACGTGGCTCTCGTGGATCATGGCGAGCGTCTCGTTGCGCTGGCCCGCGCCCGCGGCCCGCTGGCCCTGGCGGCGGGCGCGGGCCAGATGGGAGAGCCCGCCGAGGGCGCCCCGGCCGCTCTCGGCCATGCCCTCGAAGATCAGGGCGCGGGTGGCGACCTCGTCGGCCTCCGCCTCCACGGCCTCCGAGTGCGCCTCCTGCGCCAGGCCCACCGCGTCCGCGAACCGCGAGGCCATGACCGCCATGCCGGCGGCCTGCGCGAGGGCCTCGGCGCGCCCCACCGACGGCGCGGCGCCGGGCTCCCGCCCGTCGCCCAGGTGCCCGCGCAGGAAGGTCAGCGCGGCGTCGTGCTGTCCCAGGCTCCACCGCGCGTTGGACGCGGCGAAGGCGCTCGCGATCGCGTCGTCGGGCCGGCGCAGGGCCCGCCAGCCCTCCGCGGCCTCCTCGAGGTCGTCGGCCGCCTCCGACCACGCCGACAGGTCGAGCAGGGCCATCCCCCGCTGGTGGAGGGCGGCGAGGCGACGCGCGGGGCCCATCTCAGCCGACCACCAGGTCAGCGCCCGGTCGGCGTCCACGAGGGCCCGGTGGGGCGCGCCCTCGATCCGGGCGGCCTCGGCGCCGCGCACCCCGTAGTCGACGACGGCCACGCCATCGGCGGCGCCGAGGGCGTGCCGCAGCAGCTCCGCGGGGCTCGCGCCCCAGCTGCGGGCCGCGACCAGGGCCGCCGCGTGCCGGCGGCGCCGCTCGGCCCCGCCGAGCTCCGCGGCGAGGGCGGCCGCCACCACCCGGTCGCGGAAGCGCCAGCGGGGGCCGGGCGGGCCGTCGAGCTCCTCCAGGATGCCCGCGGAGGTGAGCGACGACAGCGCCCGCTCGACGTGCGACGCCTCCATGCGGCACACCCGTGCCAGGTCCTGCGCGCTCGTGGGCGTGCCGCCCACCGCCGCCCACCGGGCGATCTCCCGCGCCAGCGGGTTGACCGGATCCAGCCGCTCCCGCGCCCAGCGCGCGAGGCCGGCGGGGATGGGCATCGGGGCGTCGCCGCCGGGCCACCGGCGGGCCGCGAGGGCCAGCGGCACGATCCGCCCGGGGAGCCCGTCGCCCAGCTCGCCCGCGGCCTCGGCGGCCTCGAGCCCGAGGTCCGGAGAGGCGCCGCGGGCCAGGCGGGTGGAGTCCTCGGGGGAGAGGCGGTCGAGCTCGAGCGTGAGGGTGTCCGCGACCACGTCTCGGGCGGTGTAGATGGCCAGGGCGCGCGACCCCTGCAGGCGCCGGCCCTGCGCGCGCACCCAGTCGGCCTCGTGGCCCACGTCGCCCATGAGCGCGACCATCGGGCGCAGCCGTGCCTCGAAGCTCAGGTCGGGACGGTGGCCGGCCTCCTCCAGCGCCCGGGCCAGGCGCTCCTGGCCCGGCCCGTCCCCGTCCGCGTCGATGAGCACCGCGCCGTCGATGGCGAGGCGGGCGGCGGCCTCCCGGGCCATCCGCGTCGCGCCGGCCCCCGGCTCGCCGGCCACCACGATCACCCCCGGACGGTCCGCCGAGAGCACCACGAGCTGGCGGAGCAGGTCGGCCCGGCCCACCAGCGGAGGAGGTGCGGTGACGTACGCGCGTGGACTCGGCACCCACGGGATCGTAAGGGCCCGGCGGCGCGACGTGAAACCGAGGTCGCCCGGCTGGCAGGATGGGCGCGTGCTCCCGGGCTTCGAGACGCGCACGGTTGACGGCGACGGCGCCCGCATCGCCGTGGCCACCGCGGGCGACGGGCCGCCGCTCCTGCTGCTCCACGGCTACCCGCAGACGCGCGCGTGCTGGCACCGCGTGGCGCCCGCCCTGGCGCGCAGGTTCACGGTCGTCGCGGCCGACCTGCGCGGGTACGGCGACAGCGACCGGCCCCCGGGAGGGGACGATCACGCCGGCTACTCCAAGCGCGCGATGGCCGCCGACATGGTGGCCGTCATGCGCGGCCTGGGGCACCCGCGCTTCGCCGTGGCCGGCCACGACCGGGGCGGGCGCGTGGCGCACCGCATGGCCCTCGACCACCCGGACGTGGTGGAGCGCGCCGCCGTGCTCGACATCGTGCCCACGCGCACGCTCTTCGCCGGCTGCGACCAGGCGTTCGCCACCGCCTACTACCACTGGTTCTTCCTGATCCAGCCCGGCGGGCTGCCCGAGACGATGATCGGCCGCGACCCCGAATGGTTCCTGCGGGAGACCCTCCGGCGCTGGTCGGGGCGCGCCGAGCCGCTGGCCGAGGAGGCGATCGCCGAGTACGCGCGCTGCTTCCGCGACCCGGCCGTGATCCACGCCTCGTGCGAGGACTACCGGGCGGCGGCCACCATCGACCTGGCCCACGACGCCGCGGACGGCGCCGCCCGCGTGGAGTGCCCGCTGCTGGTGCTGTGGGGCGAGCACGGGGCCATGCACCGCCTCTACGACGTGCTGGAGACCTGGCGGGCCCTTGCGGCGGACGTGCGCGGCCACCCGGTGCCCTGCGGCCACTTCCTGCCTGAGGAGGCGCCGGCCGAGACCGGGGCCGCCCTGGAGGGGTTCTTCGCCGCCTAGCCCGGGGGAGCGAAAGCGCGCCAGGCGCGCCGTGTCGAGGTGGATCAGCGCCCCCGGGCGCGCCCACTCATAGCGGCGGGTGAGCGGGCGTGGCCCGCGGGTCCGACGCGAGAGGCCGTGGCGGGCAAGGACCTTCCAGATCGTCGAGCGCGATCGCCGGCAGATGTGGGCAAGGCGCCCCGGGCCCAGGTTGGTGGCCGCCCGGGCGGCCAGGATCGGTGCCTCCTGGTCGGCCGAGAGCCGGCGTGGCGAGCGGTGGGGGCGGCTCGAGCGATCGTGCAGGGCGGCGCCCGATGCCCGCTCGGCCCACGAGGCCGCCCGCCAGCGCGCTGACCAGCGATTGGCCGTCGCCACCGAGACGCCCAGGGCCTGGGCCGCCCGGCGCTGGCTCAGCCCCGACTCGATCAACATGACAAGCCGCCGGCGTCCGGCGATGCCGAGCGCCGCGTTACGGTGAAGATGCATCCGGGCCTCCTCGAAGACGCCGTAGGTGTCGAGACCCACAGCTTCTCTTGGCTAGCCCGGAGGGGGCGGGGCGGGCAGCGGGCTGGTGGCCCCCGGCTGGGTGGTCGTGCGGGTGCCCCCGCCGCCCGGCGCCGAGGGCTTGGCGGGCGTCGTGCGCGACGGCGTCCGCGCCGGCTTGCGCTTCGGCCCCACCTCCACGAAGGAGTTCTGGGGGCTGTACGTCCAGGTGAAGTTCTCGTCGCGCTTGAGATGGTCGCCGTCCCAGACCTTGCGCGTGTAGCTCACGGTGAAGCCCTCGCCGCCGAGCTCCTGCTTCACCACGCGCTCACCCGGCGCCAGGTCGCGGTTGACCGTCTCGCGCACGCGCGGCTGCACGATGTCCCGCCGGGGCCCGGTCTCCGTCTCCACCCGGCGCCCGAGCTTCGAGGAGAAGAAGCGGATCGTGATGCCGTTGGAGCCCGCCTGGGCCGAGACGAGGATCGCCGCGTCCCAGTCGTTGACGAAGATCAGCTCGGGCCCGCCGAGGGAGAGCGTGGCCTCGCGGCCCTCCGGGTAGCGCGAGATGTAGAACTGGTGGGGGGTGTGGGCCACCAGCTCCAGGCCCGCGAAGAACGCGGCGTTGTACATGGTGGTGGACACCTGGGAGACCCCGCCGCCCACCGCGTCCTCGAGCCGGCCGGCCGCGATCTGGGGCGCCAGCACGAACCCGCGGTCGAGCGTGCGCGGCCCGAGTGCGTCGTTCAGCGAGAAGGTCCCGCCCGCCGGGATGATCGTCCCGTCCAGGATCGCCGCGGCGCGCTGGATGTTGGTGACGCGCGGCTCGCAGCAGTTGTAGGGGGTGGTGAACTCGGACACGAGCTCGGTGATGCGCAGCGCGCGCGCCTCGGCCGTGGTCCGCTCCGGGCGGCTCACCTCGAAGCGCGCGCGCACGGCGGGGGTGCCCGGGTGCGCGACGATGTCGGCCGCGATGGCCTCCATGTCGAGGCTGCGGCCGATGCGCGAGGGCACCAGGCGCACGCTGCTGCCGGACACGCGGAAGGTGGCGTCGCGCGCCGGTTGCTCGCGCGTCGAGAAGGCGGACGCGATGTCCTCGTGCAGCACGTCCGGGTCCAGGGACACGCGCAGGCGCGGGGGGGCGGCCTGGAAGCGCAGGGCCGAGCGCAGCACCTCGGGCTCGATCGCCACCCCCCGGTCCTGGAAGGTCACCTCCACCGGGGCGGCCACCACGCGCAGGGCGAGGTCGCGCGCCTCCTGGGCGGCCGCCTCGGAGACCGGCGGGGCGAGCGGCCCCACCGACACCCGGATGACGCCCTGGGGGAGCTGCTCGATGCGGTGGCGCAGGGCGACGGGATCGACTCCGAACCCGCCGCGGCCCTTCACCACGGTGATGTCTTTCCCGTCGAGGCGGAGCCGGAACGGGACGGCCGGCTTGTCGACCGCCGAGGAGACGCGGCCGACGAGGGCCTCGACCCTGCGGGGGTCGAGCCGGAAGGTGAGGGGCACCTCCCGCGTGCCGGCCAGGCCCAGGCGCGTGAGCACCCGCCCGCCGTAGGGGCGCGGCTCGAGGGCCTCCTGCACGGCCCGCTGAACCCGCGGCCGGGCCCCGAGCGCGGCGCGCGTGGACCGGACGCTCGTGTTCGGATCGTCGGTCCGCTCGACCACGACCGGCAGCGCCATGAGCTGCCGCGCGCGGTAGCGCACCGCCTGCTCGACCTGCGCGGGCGAGAGGCCGCTGACGTCCACGCCCGCCACGCTCACCTGGTCGGGCGCGTCGCCGCCCCCGTCATCGATGGCCAGCGCCGCGCCCACGCCCACGATCAGCAGCAGGGCGCCCACCGACAGGAGCACCAGGCGCAGCCACGGGTTGAGCCGTCGCCGTCGCCTCCGGCGGCGTGCGGGGGGGCGGCCGGACGGGGGCCTCGTCGCGCCGCCTCGTGCGGGATGACGGCTTCGCGAGACCTGGCCCATTCCGCGCGATTGTAGAGGGGGCGTCCCCCCGGCTCGACGCGGGAGGGTCGAAACAACACGATCGAGCGATTGCCTCGGATCACCCGCGTGCGGTGATCCACATCACAAAGTAAGGAACCCCACCATGTGAGCAGCCTCACAGCGCGGCGCCCGGAGCCTGGGGGATCCTGGGCGGATGAGCGCTCGGGCATCGTCACTCGCGGACCGGCTCACCGCGACGCGCGAGCGCACGATGCTCCTCCTCGAGCCGCTCCCGCCCGAGGAGATGGTCCGCCAGGCCGACCCGATCATGAGCCCGCCGCTGTGGGACCTGGGCCACATCGCCGCGTACGAGGAGCTGTGGCTGGTGCGCCGCCTGTCGGGCGGGCCCTCGCTCCACCCGGACCTCCAGGACGTCTACGACGCCTTCGAGACGCCGCGCGCCCGCCGCGCCGGCGCGCCGATGCTGGACGAGGCGGCCGCCCGCGGCTACCTGCGGGCCGTGCGCGAGCGGGCGCTGGAGCAGCTCGGGCGCGCGGACCTCTCCGACGAGGCCGACCCCCTCACCGCGGGCGGCTTCGTGTTCGAGATGGTGGCCGAGCACGAGGCGCAGCACAGCGAGACCGTGCTCCAGGCCCTGCAGATGCTTCCGGCGGGCGCCTACCGCCCGCCGGCGCGCCGCGACCTCCCCGCCCCGGGCGGCGCCGAGGGCGGCTGGGTGGAGATCCCCGGCGGGACCTTCGCGATGGGCGCGAACGGCGACGGCTTCGCCTACGACTGCGAGCGGCCCCGGCACGCCCGGGAGCTGGCGCCGTTCCTGATCGCCCGCGATCCCGTCACCGAGGGCGCGCACCTGGCCTTCATGGCCGACGGGGGCTACGCGCGGCCCGAGCTGTGGACCGGCGAGGGCTGGGCCTGGCGGGAGCGCGAGGGCGCGGAGGCCCCGCTCCACTGGGAGCGGGACGGCCAGGGGGGCTGGCTGGTGCGGCGCTACGACCGGCGGGAGCCGGCGGAGGCGGGGCGGGTGCTGTGCCACGTGAGCGCGCACGAGGCCGACGCGCACGCCCGGTGGGCCGGGGCGCGGCTGCCCACGGAGGCCGAGTGGGAGCGCGCGGCCCAGGGCGCCCGCGCCGACACCGGGTCGGCCAACCTCGACCAGCTCGCGTTCGGCCCGTCGCCGGCCGGCGCGTACGGGCCCGCGCCGAGCGGATGCCGGCAGATCATCGGCGACGTCTGGGAGTGGACGGCCACGGCGTTCGAGGGGTATCCGGGGTTCCGCCCCTTCCCCTACCGGGAGTACGCCGAGGTCTTCTTCGGGCCGCGCCACCGCGTGCTGCGCGGTGGATCCTGGGCCACCCAGCCCATCGCGGCGCGGGCCAGCTTCCGGAACTGGGACCTGCCCGAGCGGCGCCAGATCTTCGCGGGTCTGCGGCTCGCCCGGGACGCCGCGTGAGCACCGGGCTCGCCCCGCGGGCATACCGGCTCGACGTGCACCCGATGGGCGCGGAGGGCGAGGAGGGCCTCGCCGCCGACGCCCGCCGCGGGCTCACGGCGAGCCCGAAGTCCCTGCCCCCGGTCTACTTCTACGACGAGCGCGGATCGGAGCTGTTCGAGCAGATCACCCGCCTGCCCGAGTACTACCAGACGCGCGCCGAGATGCGGATCCTGAGCCGCGTCGCCCACGGCATCGTGGCCCGCCACGGCGTGGGCGAGCTGGTGGAGCTGGGCTCGGGCGCCTCGCGCAAGACCGCCGCGCTCCTCGACGCGATGCGCGACGAGGGCGGCCTGGAGCGCTACGTGCCCTTCGACGTCTGCCCGGAGGCGATCCTGGCGGCGTCCGGGCGGCTGGCCGGCGCGTACCCGGGCCTCGAGGTGCACGGGGTCGCGGGCGACTTCGGCCGCCATCTGTCGTGCGTGCCCGAGAAGCGCTCCGCGCCGCGGCTGGTGGCGTTCCTGGGCGGGACGATCGGCAACTTCGAGCCCGGCTCGCGCGCGCCGTTCCTGCGCTCGGTCGCCGAGCTGATGGACGGCGACGACGTGTTCCTGATGGGCACCGACCTCGCCGGCGACGCGTCGCGCATCCAGCCCGCGTACGACGACGCCGCGGGCGTGACCGCGGAGTTCAACCTCAACCTGCTGCGCGTGCTGAACCGCGAGCTGGACGCCGACTTCGACCTGGGCGCCTTCGCCCACGTGGCGATCTACGACCCCGAGCCGCCCTGGATCGAGATGAGGCTGCGCTCCGTGGCGGACCAGGTCGTGACGGTGCGGGCGCTCGGCCTGGAGGTGCGGTTCGCCGAGGGTGAGGAGATGCGCACCGAGATCTCCTGCAAGTTCACCCGGCCGGCGGTCGCGGGGATGTACGCGGACGCGGGGCTGGAGCTGGTGGAGTGGCACGAGGACCCGCGGGGCTGGTTCGCCGTGTCCACCGCGCGCCGGGTCTGAGCCCGAAGGCCCCCCCGGGGGCGGGCGCCGCGGCCCAGGGATGGGCCAGGAGGTGCAGGCTGGCGAGGCCGGCCCACGCCCCGAAGGGGGCGAGCAGGGCCGCGGTGTCCCCGGCCGTGGCGGGCCGGCCGTGCAGCCGGGACGCGAGGCGGATGAGGCCGAGGTCGCCCACGAGGCCCAGGTCCAGGCGCCCGAGCCCCCAGATGGCCGCGACGCCGGCCGACCAGGGACCGAGGCCGCGCTCGCGGCCCAGCCGGGACGCCACGGCGGCGGTGCCGTGGGCGCGCAGCGACTCGGGGTCGAGCGTGCGCACCAGGCGGGCGAGGGCCGCGGCCCGGCTGGGCGAGAGGCCGCAGGCCGTCAGCTCGGCGGCCGAGAGGGCCGCGATCTCGGCCCGGGTGGGAGGCAGGCGCAGGTCGCCGCAGACCGGCGCGGCCCGGGCCGCGATGCGCCACTCGATGGCGGAGGCCTCCCGGGAGGTGATGAGCTGCCCCGCGAGGGCGGCCACCAGCGCCTGGGTCACCGTGCCGCGGCGGACGGGCCGCAGCCCGGGCCGGCGGCGCACCTGGGCGCCGATGAGCGGGTCGGCCGCGTGGAGATCGCGGAAGGGCGCCGTGTCGAGGTCGAGCAGCAGCACCTCCCGCAGCTCCTGCGCGACGCGCTCGGGGTCGCCCTCCTCGACCCGGACCGCCAGGGAGCCGTCGGCGCGCTGGCCGACGATCGCCCTCCCCGGGCGGTCGCCCGTGCGCAGCGCGATCTCGACGCCGCGGCCGTGCCTGCGCCGGGTGCCGCCCGCCGTCCCCCAGGCCGACTGCTCCAGCGAATAGGGGCCCCGCGGGCGAAGGGTGAGGATCACGGAGCCGGGGGCTCGTCCACGGGGGCCTCCTCCTCGAGCGGCGCCCGGATGAGGAGGGTGCGGTTGCGCACCTCGATCTCGCCCGCGCTCGCCAGGCGGCCGAGGGCGATGGTGACCGACTCGCGCACCGCGCCGATCATGTTCGCCAGCTCCTGGTGGGTCAGGTGCAGATCGAGCCGGATGCCGTCGGGCGTCACGCGCCCCCATCGCTCGGCGAGCTGGCGCAGCTTCAGCAGCAGCCGCCGCTCGACGCGCGGCTCGAGGGCGATCGCCACCGCGAGCTCCCGGTCCGCCACCTGCGCGGCCAGCAGCCGCACCAGGTTGGCCGCGAGCACGGGCTCGCACATCCAGGCGTCCATGCGCGAGCGGTCCACCAGGTGCACCCGCGAGTCGTCGATGGCGAAGCAGCGGACCTGCGGGCCGACCGAGGCCCAGTTCTCGGTCGGCCGCACCAGCAGGTCGCCCTCCTCCAGGATCCCGATGGTCCGCTCGCGCCCCTCGGCGGCCACGAAGAAGAGGGCGAGCCGGCCGTCGTCCACCAGGCAGCAGATCGCCCCCGTCGGGCCGACCTCGAACTCCTCGCCGGCGGGGACCTCCACCGCGCGAAGCCCGCTCACGGCCCCGCGCACCGCCCCGGCGTCGAGGCCCGCGAACAGCTCGAGCCGGCCCAGCCCGGCGGGATCGCTCACGAATTCACCGACGTCGCGACCAGTGCGATCGAGGCCACGATGTTGACCGTGGCGTGGGCCGTGACGGAGGCCCAGTAGCCGCGGCGGCGATACAGCCACGCGAGCGCGAGGCCGGTGAGCACCAGCGCGATCGCGCGCGGCCACAGGACGTACGAGTCGGGGTGGGCCGATGCGAACAAGAGGGAGGCGATGATCGCGGAGGGCCAGAACCGCAGCCGCCGCACCAGGGCCCGCAGCAGCAGGCCCCGGAAGAGCAGCTCCTCCCCGAGCGGGGCCAGGACCACCAGCGAGAGGACGGTGATGGCGAGCTGCCACGGGACCGTGCCGATGTCCTCCATGTCGTTCAGGCGGCTCTTCACCACCGGGTCGATCGCCTGGCCGATGAGGATGATCACCGCGGCGGCCACCACCACGGCGGCGCCGACGGCGACGCCCACCCCGACCGCGCCTCCCACGGAGCCCTTCAGGGCCGTCGTCAGCCGCCGCTCGTGCGCGGGCAGGCCGCGCCGCAGCCGCACGGCGAACACCAGCAGCAGCAGCGACGTCCCGAACTGCAGAAGCGCCGTCGTGGCGGCATCGGAGAGCGGCGCGGCCTGGAGCACGCCCGCGGCGACGATGAGCACCGCGAAGGCCAGCAGCACCGCCCCGATCGGGGACAGGACCCGCCAGCGGAACCCGGGCCGATCCGAGGCGGGCCCCCGGCCCGCCTGCTCGAGGGTGCCCACCGCTGAAGTCTACGAGCGGGTCGGGCCGGCGGATCTCAGGGCGGGTCGGCCACCGGCCTCGATGCCGATGGCGTCCCGCACGGCCGCCATCAGCGGCTTCGCCCGCGCGCGGGCGCGCGCGGCGCCGGCGGCCAGGATCTCGTCGAGGGCCCCCCGGTCGTCCATCAGCTCCCGGTACCGCTCGCGCGGCCCGGCCAGCTCGGCATCGACGCTCTCGAAGACCAGGTCCTTCATCTCGCCCCATCCGAGGCCGCCCCCGCTGAGCCGCGCGCGCACCGCCGCCTGGTCGTCGGAGCCCGCGAACTGGCGGTAGATGGCGAACAGCGAGGACGCGTCGGGGTCCTTGGGGGCCTCCACCGGCGTGCTGTCGGTCTTCAGCCGCCGCACCAGCTTCTGCAGCTCGTCGCGCTCCACGAAGAGCGGGATCGTGTTGTCGTACGACTTGCTCATCTTCCGCCCGTCGAGTCCGGGCATCGTGCTCTCGCCGGCGTCGTCCGAGGTGACGACCCGGGGCGGGGTGAGCGAGAACCGCTCGCCGTAGGCGTGGTTGAAGCGCTCGGCGATGTCCCGGGCGTACTCCACGTGCTGCACCTGGTCCTTTCCGACCGGCACCACGTCGGCGGCCATCACCAGGATGTCGGCCGCCATCAGCACCGGGTAGTCGAACAGGCCCATGCTGATCCCCGCGTCGAGGTCGCCGGCCCCCGCCTCCTTGTTACGGTCGCGCGCCGCCTTGTAGGCGTGGGCGCGGTTCATGAGCCCCTTGGACGTCACGCACGAGAGCACCCACGACAGCTCGAAGGTCTCGGGCACGTCGGACTGCCGGTAGAGGGTCATGACCTCCGGGTCGAGGCCGCAGGCCAGCCAGGAGGCGGTGACGGCCCGCGTGTACTCCTCGAGCTCCACCGGGTCCCGGAGGCTGGTGAGCGCGTGGTAGTCGGCGATGAAGTAGTAGGCGTCGTAGGCCTCCACCAGCTCCATCGCCGGGCGGATGGCGCCGACGTAGTTGCCGAGGTGCGGGATGCCCGAGGGCTTGATCCCGGTGAGCGAGACCGGGCGCGGGGAGGGGGACATGCCGCCAATGGTACGCGCGGCCCCGGTCCGCCATCACCCCGGCGAGCCCGCCTCCTCCCGGCCGAGGCGGGCGCACGCGGCGTCGTAGTCCGCGAGCACCCGCGCCAGCATCTCCCGGGCCTCGGCGGGGGCGTTCGCGTCGGCGAGCATCAGGCGGTGCGCCATGCGCGCGGCGGCCGCGAGCGCCGACAGCTCCCGCCAGGTGGCGACCAGCGTCACCACCTCGGCCCGGGTCCGGGTGAGGCGCACGTGCCCTACGCGACGGGCGCGGCCGACTGCGAGCGCACGTAGGCGGTGATCTGGTCGACCTCCGCCACGAACTCGTCGTAGTCGAAGGCGATCGTGTTGAGGTAGGTGCTCCAGCCCATCGTGTGCTTGGCCATCAGCGCGGCCTCGGCGATCTCCTCCTCCGTGGCGCCGAACAGGCGGGCCGCCTCGGCGTGGAAGTAGGCGCAGTACCGGCACCGCGTGGCGCCGGACACGGAGACCCCGATCAGCTCCTTGTACTTGTTGGGGATCGCCGTCTCGGCGAGCTCGATGGCCTTGAAGCTCTGCCATTCGCTCTCCATCAGGAAGTCGGGGACCTGCGACCAGAAGCTCGGCACCATGCCGAGGGTCTCGCGGATCTCGGCCTCGACGTCGGACCGTGACATGTGAACGCCTCCCGTGGCGCGGACGGCCTCTCCGTCCGTCGCCCCCGACGCTATGAGCGCCCGCGGACCTCGCCATGGGGCGAACGCCCCATCTTCGCGCCGACGCCGCACTCGACGGCGATGCGGGTCGCCTGGGCCCGGTTCCGCGCGCCGAGCTTGGCGAAGAGGTTCGAGACGTGGCGCCCGGCGGTCTTCTCGCTGATCACCAGGCGCCGGCCGATGGCGCGGTTCGACAGGCCCTCCGCGATCAGCGCCAGAACCTCCCGCTCGCGGGGAGTGAGCCCATCGACCCCTTCGCCCCGGGGCGCGACCAGGATCGCCTCCTCGGCGGCCCCGATCTCCGCGTCGACCAGGCGCGCGAGCCACCCGTTGACGCTCCCGTCGCCGAAGTCGAGCCAGACCGGCTGCTGCCGTACCCCGCCCACATCCACCGGATCGCCGACCGGGGCGAAGCCGAGCGGGACGAAGATCGGCGCGAGCTCGTCGAAGTCGGACATCACGGAGTAGAGGCGCGAGAGGCGCGGGCGCAGCTCCATGTACACGCGCTTCACGTCGAGCCAGCAGGAACCGACCGCCGGCGAGAGCATCTCGCCGCTGTCGCGTCCCAGCCAGCGGCGCATGGCCAGCGTGCGGTCGCCCTCCCGCGGCGGCGTCGCGCCAAGGTGGCCGGCCCACGCGCGGGCGACCGGATCGCCCTCCAGCAGCGCCGGGTCGATGCCCGAGATCTCGGCGACCTGCACGAAGGCGCCGATCGCGCCGTCCGGCCCTCGCGCGACGGCGAAGCTCTCGGGATGCGTCGCCCACCAGCGTCCCAGGAGCGCAGCCGGGCCGGGGGGCTCGTGGGCCGCCGTGATCTCGAGGATGGCCGCGCCGTCGGCCGCGACCGCCGGCTCGACCGCGTGCTCGCTCGACCCCGCCGGGAAGCAGGCGTTGCGCAGGACCGGGTTGCGGATGAGGTAGATGAGGTCGGCGGTGACCTCCCACAGGCCGTCCGGCCGGGGCCGGCGGGCGCGTCCCTCGAAGTACCGCCACGCCCGCCGGCGGTAGCGGGCGTGCGCCTCGGGGTCGCGGGCGGCGAGGTCGCCCGCGATCACCTCGCGCACCACGTCGTGCAGCACCAGGCCGTCGCGCGTGGGCTCCACGAACGGCAGCCGCCGCAGGGCGTCGAACTCGTCGCGCACGTCCTCCCGGTCGAGGAGCGCCCGGAGGATGGGCTCCGTCACGCGCCGCGCGGTCGAGGCCGCCTCCAGCGTCTCGATGGTCCTCTCCGGGAGGTCGGCGAGGAGCGCGTCCAGCAGACGCTCGATCACCACCGGCGGCGGCCCGGTCTCGATGCTCAGGTCGGGATCGTCCCGCAGGGCGGCCGCGGCCAGCTCGAGGGCGAGCGGGTGGCCGCGGGCGAACGCGTTGGCGCGCGCCGCCTGGAGCTCGCCGAGGCCCCGCGAGCGGAGCATCAGGATCGCGTCCGCCTGGCCCAGAGGACCCAGGTGCAGCTCGCGCACCAGGCCGCGCCATCCGGGCGTTGTCAGCCAGGCAGCCCCGGGCGGGTCGCGGCCGGCGATGATCGTGAGGAGCGAGTCGGGCATCGCGGGCAGGAGGGCCTGGCGCACCCAGGTGTCGAGGATGGCGAGGCGCTCGTAGGTGTCGAGCGTCAGCACGGTCCGTCCCGGCACGCCGCGCACGAGCCGGGCCACGCGGCCGAGGTCGGCGCCCGCCCGGGGCGCGCCCAGCGCCTCGGCCATCGCCCCCAGCATGCCGGCGGGCGTGGGCTCGATCCCGCGCCCGTCGAGCCGCACGACGGTGACGTGTCCGGAGAGGGTGCCGGCGGCGGCCTCCAGAAGGCGCGACTTGCCGATGCCGCCCGGACCGTGCACGAAGGCGACCAGCACGGGCGCGTCGCCGGCCTCGGCTGCGGCGCGCAGCACCGACAGCTCCTCCCGGCGTCCCACGAAGTCACGGCCGGCGGCGTCGGCGATGCGCTGCGAGATCGTTCGCGACGCGGTGGGCATGCCCCTGCCCTGTGCGCTTGCGTATGGAGGCCGTCCTGTCACGGCGACCCTAGCCCTCATCCGGCGCGCGCGCCACCCGGGGGACGCCGGAGCGCGCGGCTATGCTCCGTCCACCGGATGCCGACGCCCGACGCCCTCCAGCAGCCGATCGAGCTGGACCTCTTCGAGGGCCCGTTCGACCTCCTGCTCACGCTCGTGCTCCGCGAGGAGGTGGAGCTGCTCGAGCTTCCGCTGCTCGAGGTGGTCACCGCCGCCCTCGGGGAGCGGGCGCGGGAGCGGTGGGACACCGACACGGCGGGCGAGCTGATCGTGCTCCTGGCGGCCATGGCCGAGCTGAAGGCGCGCCGGCTGCTGGGGGAGGCGACCGACGAGGAGCCCGATCCCGACGCGCTCGAGGCGCGCGAGCGCCTGGCCGCGCGCCTGGTGGCCTACGCCCCCTTCCAGCGCGCCGCGGCGTGGCTGGCCGACCGGCAGCGGGCCTCGGCCGGGCCGCGCTACCGGCGGGTCCCGCTGGAGGGCGCCGCGCCGCCGCCGGTGCCGGTGGAGCCGCCCGCCCGCCTGGCCGCGGCGATCGGCGCCCTGCTCGTCGCCCCGCCGGCTCCGTCGCTCGCCCACCTCACCAACCGCCGGGTGAGCGTTCCCGAGGCCCTCGTGCGCCTGCAGCAGGCCCTGGCCCGGGCGCGCTCGGTGAGCTTCGAGGCCCTCGTGGAGGGCTCCGAGCCCCTCGAGGAGGCGGTGACGCTGATGGCCGCGCTGGAGCTGGCGCGCCGCGGCGACGTGACCCTGGTCCAGCCGGAGCCCTTCGGCGACATCGCGATCCGCGGCGTGCGCCCGTGAGCGAGCTCGCGCGCCAGGTGGAGGCCCTGCTCTTCCTGAGCCCCGACCCCCTGCCGGTGGTCGTGCTGTGCGAGATCACCGAGGAGTCCCCCGGCGACGTCCAGCGCGCCGTGGCCGAGCTGGCCGAGCGCCACGGCCCGGGGGGCGGGCTGGAGGTGGCCGAGGTGGCCGGGGGCTTCACGCTCCGCACGCGCGCCGACCTGCGGGCCGTGTGCGACCGGCTGCGCGAGCGGCCTCCCGAGGATCGCGTGAGCCCGGCCGCCCTCGAGACCCTGGCCGTGGTGGCCTACCTGGAGCCCATCAGCCGCCCGCAGATCAGCCGCCTGCGGGGCGTGGCGGTGGACTCCACGGTCACGAACCTCGTGGACCGGGGGCTGCTCGAGGAGGCCGGCCGCCCCCCCGAGGGCGGCGCGATGCGCTACCGCACCACGCCGCTCTTCCAGGAGCGCTTCGGGCTGCGCGGGGCCGGCGACCTGCCGCCCCTGGAGCGGTTCGAGTTGAGCGGCCCCGAGGCCGAGCGGGTCCGCCGCCGCCTGGCCGAGGCGGGCCACCTGGAGGGCGGGGAGGGCGGCGATGGCGGGTGAGCGCATGCGGGTGCACCGCGCGCTGGCGCTGGCGGGGGTGGCCAGCCGGCGCGCCGCCGAGGGCCTGGTTCTGGAGGGCCGCGTGTCGGTCAACGGCACGACCGCCACGGTGGGCCAGCAGGTGGGGCCGGACGACCGCATCACGGTCGACGGGCAGGACGTCCGCGGCGCCGAGCCGCTGCGGGCCTACCTGCTGCACAAGCCCGCGGGGATGGTCTCGACCGCGAGCGACCCGCAGGGCCGCGCGACCGTGCTCGACGACATGCCCGACGCCGTGCGCCTCTACCCGGTGGGCCGCCTCGACATCGAGACGACCGGGGCCATCCTGCTCACCAACGACGGCGAGATGGCCGCCCGCCTGATGCACCCGAGCTCGAAGGCGCCGAAGACCTACGAGGCCCTCCTGCGCGGGCGGGTCTCCGCCGACACGGTGCGGCGCCTGCGCCGGGGGGTGGAGCTGGAGGACGGCATGACCGCGCCGGCGTCGGTCGAGCAGATGGACCGCCGCGCCGCGGGGGGCACCTGGCTGCGCATCGAGATCACCGAGGGCCGCAACCGCCAGCTGCGCAGGATGGGCGAGGCCGTGGGGCACCGGGTGATGCGCCTGCACCGGGTGCGCTACGCGGGCATCGGCCTCCAGGGCCTCGCGCCCGGGCGATGGCGCCCGATCACGCGCTCCGAGTGGACGCGCCTCGGCGCCTCGGTGGGGCTGGAGCGCTGACGGACCCGGTCGTCAGGGCGGTGCGGGGGGCGACCTCGGTGGCGGAGGACACCTCCGAGGCCATCCTCGAGAGCACGGCCGAGCTGCTCGCGGAGGTGATGGCCCGCAACGAGCTCACGATCGACGACCTCATCTCGATCATCTTCACGATGACCTCCGACCTCTCGGCGGAGTTCCCCGCGGTGGCCGCCCGCGAGGCGGGGCTCACGACGGTCCCGCTCCTCTGCGCCGCCGAGGTCGCGGTGCCGGGATCGCTCGAGCGGTGCATCCGGCTGCTCCTGCACTGCAACGCCCCGCGCGATCGCACGATCCACCACGTGTACCTCCGCGAGGCCCGCGAGCTGCGGCCCGACCTGGCGGAGGACGCCCAGTAGGAGCCGCTCAGGCCGCCAGCCGCCGCAGGGCGCCGGCCAGGACCCGCGTGCCCTGAGCGATCTCCTGGGGGGACGTGTACTCGTCGGGCCGGTGGCTGACGCCCCCCGCCGAGGGCACGAAGATCATCGCCGTGGGACAGAGGCGCGCCATGAACACGCAGTCGTGGTAGGCGCGGCTCACCATCCGCACGCTGCGCAGGCGCGCCTCCTCGCAGGCGGAATCGACGGCCTGGAGCACGGCCGGATCCGAGGTCGAGGGGCCGTCGGCGTTCAGGATCTCGTCCGCGTGGCGCACCCCGCGGGCCTCGGCGGCCCGCCGGGCGGCGGCGCGCACCCGGTCCAGGACGGCGTCGCGGCGGGCCTCGTCGGTGTCGCGGATGTCGATCTCCATCCGCACGTGCCGGGGGATGCTGTTCACGGCTCCGGGCTCCACGGTCAGCAGCCCCACCGTGCCGACCGTGTCCGGCGCGCCGCCGGCGCGGGCGGCCCGGTCCACCTCCTGGATCACCTCGGCCGCCGCCACGAGCGGGTCGTGGCGCGCTTCCATCAGCACCGCGCCGGCGTGGCCGCCGTCCCCGGAGAGCTCCACGAGCAGGGTCGCGGGGGCGGCGATGGCGGTGACCACCCCGATCGGGATGCCCGTCCGCTCCAGCTCCGGGCCCTGCTCGATGTGCAGCTCCACGAAGGCGGCGTAGGCGCCCGGGGCCAGGCGGGCACCGGCCACGGAGCCCGCGATGCCGGCCGCCGCGCGGGCCTCGTCGAGCGACATCCCCTCGGCGTCGCGCAGGCGCGCGAGCCGCTCGTCGCCGGCGACCCCGGCCAGGACGCGGCTGCCCAGGCACCCGTAGGAGAAGCGCGTGGGCTCCTCGGCGGTGAACATGATGAGCTCGATGGAGCGCCGCGGACGGACGCCGGCGGCCCGCAGCGACCGGATCGCCTCCAGGCCGCCCAGCACCCCGACCACCCCGTCGAAACGGCCCGCGTCCGGGATGGCGTCGATGTGCGAGCCGGTCGCCACCGCGGGCTCCTCCGGCTCCTCGCCCTCCCACCGGGCGAAGGTGTTGCCCACCGCGTCGACCCGCACGGCCAGGCCGGCGGCCTCCATGCGGTCGATCAGCCAGGCCCGGGCGCGCATGTCGGTCTCGGTGAACAGCACCCGCGTCACCGAGGGGTACTCGGTGTCCGAGAACCCCGCGAGCTCCTCGATCTCCCGCGACAGGCGCCGCTCGTCGATGGCCGGGCTCACGCCCCGGCGTCCCGGTTCCAGTCCTTGTAGATGAGGTACGTCGCGGGCCCCGTGCCGTGGGCGCAGCACCACTGGGGGCAGAAGGGCCCCATCCACACCGCGTCCCCGGCGCCGATCGGGTACCAGGCGTCCCCGAGCCGGTAGACCAGGGTCCCCTCCAGCACGAGGAGCCCGTGCTCCATGACGTGCGTCTCGGTGAACGGCAGGGATGCCCCGGGGTCGAAGGTCATCAGGTTGAGGGCGAGGTCGAGGCCGGGGTGGTCGGGCAGCAGCTGCGTCACGCGCAGCGACGGGTCGCCGAGGAGCGGGACGGGGGTGAGCCGGGCGGAATCACCCGTCAGCAGGAGCCCCCGCGGGGCGCCGGGGAGCTCGACGTAGGGCTTGTCGATGACGCAGGCGCGCGCGGCCGCCGGCGCGGTGAGCGCGTGGGGGGCGTCGGGCGGCACGTAGGCGAAGTGGCCGGCGCCGAGCGGGGTGGAGGACCCCTCCGCCTCGAGGATCAGCTCTCCCGCGAGCACGTAGACCGCCCGCCCGGCGCCGGGCGGCGGGGGGCCGGCGACCGCCCCGGGGCCCATCTCGACCAGCGCCATGGTGAACCGCGCGCCCATCGGCGGGCCGATCAGGAGCACGTGCTCGGCGCCGCTCCACCCGGGCACCGGCCCCGTGACGTGCGTGTCGGGGGCGATCAGGGCGTGATCGCGGCGGACGGTGGTGCGGGTGTGCGGGCCGCTCATCGAGGGGTCACCAGCCGTCCCGTCGGCCGCGGCTCGGCGCCCTCGCCGAAGACGGTCACCCCGCGCAGGATCGTGCGGACCACGCGGGCCGTCAGGCGGGCGCCCACGAAGGGCGAGTGGCGGTGGCGGTACTCGAGGTCCTCGGCCCGCAGCTCCCAGGGGGCATCGGTCCGGACGATGGCCAGGTCGGCGTCGGCGCCGGGCCGCAGGGCGCCCTTGCCGGCGAGCCCGAAGCGCACCGCCGGGCGCCCCGGTCACCAGCTCCACGCCGCGCTCATGGGACAGTCCGTGCTCCGGTCCGTGGGTCAGCAGCAGCGGCAGGGTCGTCTGCGCGCCCGAGATCCCGCCCCACACCGCGAACATGTCGTCTCCCCGCTTCAGCTCCGGCGGTCCCGGCGAGTGGTCCGACGCCACGAGGTCCACCTCGCCCGCCACGACGCGCCGCCACAGCCCCGCCCGCTCGGAGGCGGATCGTAGCGGCGGCGCGCACTTGGCCACGGCCCCCAGCGCTGCGGCGTCCTCCTCGTCGAGCACGAGGTGGTGGGGGCAGGCCTCGCAGGTCACGTCCAGCCCCTCGCGACGGGCCGCGGAGATCAGGTCGACCGCCGCGGGGCTGGAGACGTGCACCACGTGCAGCGCGCACCCGGTGTCGCGGGCCAGCGCGAGGGCCGTCCGCACGGCCGACAGCTCGGCGGCCACCGGCCGCGAGGCGGCCCAGTCCCGCATGCCCCGGCGCCCGGCGGCCAGCGCCTGCGCGGCCCGGGGACCCACGACCGCGGGGTCCTCGGCGTGCACGGCCACGGGAAGCCCCAGCGCCGCGGCCCGCTCCATCCCGCGGCCGAGGGTCTCGGGGTCGGCCGCCGGGAACTCCTCCACGCCGCTGGGGCACATGAAGGCCTTGAAGCCCACCACGCCGCGGTCGGCCAGCGCGTCCATGCCGTCCCGCGCGCCCGGCACCAGCCCGCCCCACAGGGCGAAGTCCACCCGGGCCCTCCCGCGGGCGGCGGCCACCTTGGCGTCGAAGGATTCCGCGTCCAGCGTCGGCGGCACCGAGTTGAGCGGCATGTCGATCGCGCAGGTCGCCCCGCCCGCCGCCAGGGCGCGCGTGCCGGTGTCGAAGCCCTCCCAGTCGGCCCGGCCCGGGTCGTTCAGGTGCACGTGGCCGTCCACCGCGCCGGGCATGACCAGGAGGCCGCGGGCGTCGATCTCGCGACGGCCGCCGGGGAGCTCGGGGCCCACCTCCGCCACGACCCCGTCCACCACGGCGACGTCCCAGTCGTCGCCTCGCACCACGAGGTCGTGGATCACGGCGCCGCCTCCAGGCGCAGCCGCATGATCGCCGCGATCTCGTCCACGGCGGTCGTGCGCTCCGCCCCGGCGTCGTTCGCCAGCCGGCGCTCATAGGCCGCGAGGATCTCGGCCACGCTCCGGCCCCGGACGCAGATGACGAACGGGAAGCCGAAGCGCGCCCGATAGGCGTCGTTCAGCCGGGTGAACCGGGCCAGGTCCCGGGGCGTCAGCCGGTCGAGGCCCGCGGAGGCCTGCTCGCCGGCGGAGTCGGGGGTCAGCTCGCCGGCCAGGGCGGCCCGCCCGGCCAGGTCGGGGTGCGCGCGGATCAGGGCGAGCTGGTCCTCGGCCGGGGCCGCGCGCACCACCCGCGCGAAGGCGTCGGCCACGGCCTCGCGGGTCGCGAAGGGGCCGAGGTCGAAGGCGCGCTCGGCCACCCATGGGGAGCCCTCGGCCACGTGGCCGAGGTGCTCGACGAAGGCCGCCCGGTCCGCGTCCTCGCTCACCCGACCCCGGCGACGTCGGAGGGGCGCAGCGGCACCCGCGGCAGGGCCCGCCCCGTGGCGTCGCGCACGGCCGCCACCAGGGCGGGCGTCGAGGCGATGGTGGGCATCTCGCCCACGCCGTTCAGCCCGTAGGGCGCGTGCGGGTGCGGGGTCTCGCTGATGCTCATCCGCACCGGCGGCATGTCGAGCACCGTCGGCATGAGGTAGTCCGTGAACGAGGCGTTCCTCACCCGCCCGTCACTCATCTGGATCTCCTCCATCAGGGCCAGGCCCAGGCCCTGCGCGATCCCGCCCTGGATCTGACCCTCGAGGGCCAGCGGGTTGATGACGCGGCCGACGTCCTGGGTGGTCGCGATCTCCACCGCGCGCACCAGCCCCAGCTCGACGTCAACGTCGCACACGGCCCGGTGGGCCGCGAACCCGACCGCCACGATCGAGTCCCCCTGCCCGGTCTCGGGATCGAGCGGCTGCGTCTGCCGGTGGCGGTAGACGGCGGTCTCGTCGATCGGCTCGTCGGCGAGGAGGACCTCGAGCGGCGCGTCGCTCCCGGTCGCGCGCTCGCGCAGCCGCTGGGCCACCTGGAGGCACGCCATGCGCACCGCCCCGCCGCTCATCCAGGTCTGGCGCGACGCGGAGCTGGAGCCCGCGGAGCCCACCGCCGTGTCGGCGGGCAGCACCCGCACGCGCTCCACGTCCAGCTCGGTGCGGGCGATCTGCTCCATCACGGTCACCAGGCCCTGGCCCACCTCGGCGGCCGCGCTGTGGATCTCCGCCAGCGGGCCCTCGGGGTCGAGCGACAGGCGCACCCGCGCGGTGGAGTAGTCGTCGAAGCCCTCGGCGAAGGCGATGTTCTTGAAGCCCACCGCGAAGCCCACCCCCCGCCGGATGCCCTCGCCGTGGGTGGTGTTGGACACGCCGCCGGGCATCTCCCGAAGGTCCACCGGGCTGCTGCGCGCGTCGTGCGGCAGCGGCATGGCGCGCAGCTCCTCCAGCAGCTCGCGCACCGGGGCGGGCCCGTCCACCACCTGGCCGGTGGGCAGGCGGGTGCCGGTGGACATCGCGTTGATCAGCCGGATCTCCACCGGATCCATCCCGAGCTCGGTCGCGAGGCGGTCCATCTGGGACTCGTGGGCGAACGCCACCTGCACCGCCCCGAAGCCGCGCATGGCGCCGCAGGGCGGGTTGTTGGTGTAGGCCACCAGCGCGTCGATCCGGGCGTTGGGCACGTCGTAGGGACCGCAGGCGAAGGTGGCGCTGTTGGCCACCACCGCGGTGCTGCTGGAGGCGTAGGCGCCTCCGTCGAGCACCACCCGGGCGCGCACGTAGACGAGCCGCCCGTCGCGCGTCGCGCCGTGCTCGTACTCCATCCGGGCCGGGTGCCGGTGCACGTGCCCGAAGAACGACTCCTCGCGCGAGTAGACCATCTTCACCGGGCGGCCGGTGTGCAGGGCGAGCATCGCCACGTGCACCTGCATCGAGAGGTCCTCGCGTCCCCCGAAGGCCCCGCCGACGCCGGCGAGGTGCAGCCGCGTGAGCTCGGGCGGCAGGCCCAGGCTGGCGGCGACCTGGCCCTGGTCCACGTGCAGCCACTGGGTGGCGATGTAGAGGTCGATCCCACCGTCCTCGGCCGGCACGGCGAGGGCCGACTCCGGCCCCAGGAAGGCCTGGTCCTGCATCCCGACCTCGTACTCGGCCCGCACCACCACCTCCGCCGCCGCGTCCGGATCGCCGTGGCGCACCCTCACCTGCCGCAGCAGGTTGCCGCCCGGGTGCAGCGGGGGGGCGCCCGGCGCGAGGGCGGCCTCGGCGCTGGTGAGCGCCGGCGTGCGCGCGTAGTCGACCTCCACCAGCTCCGCCGCGCGCCGCGCCGTCTCGGGGTGGTCGGCGGCCACGATCGCCACCGGCTCCCCCTGGTAGCGCACGCGGTCGGAGGCCAGCACCGGCTGGTCGGCGATCTCCATCCCGTAGACGGGGCGGCCGGGCACGTCCGAGTGGAGCAGCACCGCCCGCACGCCCGGCACGGTCGCGGCCCGGGTGAGGTCGATTCCGCGGATCGCGGCGCTGGGGTGCGGGCTGCGCAGCGTGGCCCCCCACAGCATCCCGTCGGCGTGCAGGTCGGACGAGTAGGCGAACTCCCCGCGGACCTTGGGCACGCCGTCGGCGCGCAGGACGCTCTCGCCGATGCGCCCGCGCCGCAGGGTCCGGGTGGTGCTCACGCGCCCACCGCGCTCGCCGCGGCCCCGCGGGCGATCTCGTCGAGGTCGGCGGTCAGCAGGCGCCCGCCCTCCACCACCGGCCGCCCGTTCACCAGCAGCCCCGCGGCCTGGCGCGGCGGGCCCAGCACGAGGGCGGCCACCGGGTCCGCCAGCCCGGCGTGGCCCGCGCCGTCGATGCGCCAGAGGGCGATGTCGGCGAGCTTCCCCGGCTCCAGCGAGCCGATCTCGTCCTCGCGTCCCAGGCAGCGGGCGCCATGGATGGTGCCGAGGGCGAGCGCCCCTCGCGCGGTCATGGCGGCCGCCCCGCCGCGCAGGCGCGCCACCAGCAGGGCCTGGCGCAGCTCCACCGCCAGCTCCCCCGACTCGTTGGACGCGGCGCCGTCGACGCCCAGCCCCACCGCGACGCCCGCGGCCGCGAGGTCGGCGGCGGGCGCGATGCCGGCCCCGAGCCGCGCGTTGGAGGACGGGCAGTGCGCGACCGAGGTGCCGGTGGCGGCGAGCCGGCCGACCTCCCCGGGGGACAGGTGCACGCAGTGCGCCAGCCAGACGTCGGGGCCCAGCCAGTCGAGGTCGTCGAGGTACTCGACCGGCCGCACCCCGAACCGCTCGACGCAGAAGGCCTCCTCCTCGGCGGTTTCGGCCAGGTGGGTGTGCAGCCGCACCCCGCGCCGGCGCGCGAGCCCGGCCGCCTCCGTCATGAGCTCCCGCGTGACCGAGAACGGAGAGCACGGCGCCACGGCGATGCGCAGCATCGACTCAGGAGCGGGGTCGTGCCACCGGTCGATCGCGGCCTCCGTCTCGACGAGGACGGTGTCGCGGTCCTCGACGACCTCGTCCGGCGGCAGCCCGCCCTCCGAGGCCCCCAGGTCCATCGACCCCCGGCCGGGGTGGAAGCGCAGGCCGAGCTCCGCCGCCGCCCGGATCGTCGCCCCGAGCAGGTCGCCGGCGGCGCGCGGGAAGAGGTAGTGGTGGTCCGTGCTGGTGGAGCATCCCGACACCGCCAGCGCCGCCAGCCCCGCCCGGGCCGACCGGTGGACGATCTCCTCGTCGATGAGCGCCCAGCGCGGGTAGAGCGCCGTGAGCCAGCCGAAGAGGTCCTGGTCCTGCGCCATCCCCCGGGTCGACCACTGGTAGAGGTGGTGGTGGCAGTTGACGAGCCCCGGCGTGGCGAGGAGGCCCCGTCCGTCGATGCGCCGCACCCCCTCCGGGGCCGGCGGCGGAGCGCCCCCGCCGAGGCCGGCGATGCGCGGCCCGTCGGTCAGGATCCAGCCCTCGGCGTGCTCGGTCCCGGCGGCGTCCACGGCGGCCACCGCGCACCCCTCGATCAGCACGCCCTCGCTCATCCGAGCCCGCGAGCCGAGGCGAGCCGCACGGCGTCGAGGATCTTCTCGTAGCCGGTGCAGCGGCAGAGGTTGCCCGCCAGGGCCTCGCGGATCTCGGCGTCGCCGGGGGAGGGGATGCGCCGCAGCAGGTCCTCGGTGGCGATGACGAGGCCCGGCGTGCAGAAGCCGCACTGGACCGCCCCGGTGTCGACGAACGCCTGCTGCACGACGCTCAGCTCTCCCTCCGGCGCGAGCCCCTCCACGGTGCGCACGCGGCGCCGGTCGGCCTGGCGGGCGAGCACGAGGCAGCTGCACACGAGCACCTCGTCCAGCATCACCGAGCACGAGCCGCACTCCCCCTGCTCGCAGGCGTTCTTGGCCCCCGGCAGCCCGAGCCGCTCGCGCAGGACGTACATCAGGCTCTCGCCCTCCCAGCCCTCGGCCACCTCGTGCTCCGCCTCGTTGATCGTCAGGGTGAGCCTCATGCCCGGTGCTCCTCCCAGCACCAGGCGAGCGTCCGGCGCCCGAGCACCGCGAGGGCGTGGCGGCGGTAGCCGGCGCTGCCGCGCACGTCGTCGATCGGGCGGGCGGCCGCGCCCACGAGCTCTCCGAACCGGGCGAGCTCGGAGTCGGAGAGCGGGGCCCGGCTCTCCCAGCGGCCGCCCTCGTCCAGCACGCCCCGCAGGAAGGCCTCGGCGTCCCTCGCACGGATCACCGTGGGGGCGGCCGAGCCGATGGCCGTGCCCACCGAGCGGGCCTCGGGGTCGAGCGCGATCGCGAACGAGCACACGGCGATGACCATGGCGTTGCGGGGGCCCACCTTGGCGAACTGCTGGGGCCCGCGCGCGGAGGGGATCCGCACCGCCGTGATGAGCTCGTCCTCGCCCAGGACGTTCGCCTTCGGCCCGGTGCAGAAGCGGTCCAGCGGCACCGAGCGCGTTCCCGTCGCCGAGGCCACCTCGACGACGGCGTCGCAGGCCAGCAGGGGCGGCAGGAGGTCGCCGGCGGGGGAGGAGGTCGCCAGGTTGCCCCCGACCGTCCCCCGGTTGCGGATCTGCGGAGACCCCACCGTCCGCGCGGCGATCGCCAGCCCCGGCGCCGCGCCGGCGAGATCCTGCACCAGTCGGGTACAGGTGACGCCCGCGCCGATCACCAGGTCGTCGCCGTCGCGGTGCCAGTCGTCCAGCTCGCGAACCCGGTTGAGGTCCATCATCCGGGCCGGCCGGCGCCGGTCGAAGTTCAGCTCCACCATCAGGTCGGTCCCCCCCGCGATGGGCAGCACGCCCGGGTGCTCGGCCCGCCCGGCCAGGGCCTCGGGGAGATCGCGCGGCTGAAGGGTGGCCTCCAAGGGGGCAAAAGCTACGGCCTGCGCCCGCCGGAGCAAAAGCCCGTGCCGATAGTGTCAGGGCGGTGACGGACTACGCGATCACGTACGGGAAGACCGCGGTGCCGGTCTATCGGCACGGCGCCACGCCGCTCACCGGGCTGCGGTCGATCCCGGAGTCGCCCATCACGGGGCGCGACAACGCCCTCTTCGCCGCCCGCGTGACGGTGGAGGTCTTCGGGGACAACTTCCTCCCCTCGTACACCGTGGGCGACAACTCGATGGTGGTCGCCACCGACAGCATCAAGAACCTGGTGCTGCGCGAGAGCGCCTCGTGGACCGGGGCCACCCTGGAGAGCCTGCTGCATCACCTGGGCGGCCTCCTGCTCGGGGGGTACCCCCAGATGCAGTCGCTGCGGATGCACGGCGACGAGGTGCGGTTCGACCCGGCCGGGTCGCGCGGGGTGCTGCTGGCCCGCGCGCCCGGCGACCACTCGGCCGCCGACATGCGCCTCGAGCGCGACGGCGAGGGGGTGCGGATCACCGACCTCGCCGGCGCCCGCCGGGCGATGGACCTGCTGAAGCTCACGGGCAGCGCGTTCACGGCCTTCGTGCGGGACGGCTACACCACGCTCCCGGACCGCCGCGACCGGCCGCTGCGCGTGGGCCTGGACGTGGCCTGGCGCTACACCGTCCCGGCCGACGCCCTCGGCGCCGCGCCCGAGCGGTACGTGGCCGGCGAGCAGGTGCGCGACGTGTGCGCCGACGTCTTCGACGGGTTCGTGAGCGCGTCGATCCAGCACCTGGTGCACGCGATGGGCACCCGGCTGCTGGAGCGGTTCCCCGAGCTGGCGGAGGTCTCGTTCGAGGGGCGCAACCTCACCCGGGACCCGGTGGTCGAGGGCGTCTACACCGACCCCTTCCCGGCCCACGGGACCATCACCCTCGCGATGCGCCGCTGACCCGGTGGCCGGGCGCATCACCACGCACGTGCTCGACACGGCGCGCGGCCGGCCGGCCGCCGGGGTCCCGCTCACCGTGCGTCGGGAGGGCAAGGTGGTCGCGCAGGCGGTCACGAACGCCGACGGCCGCACGGGCGTCCCCCTGGTCGAGGGTGCGGGGCTCATGCCGGGCGTGTACGAGATCACCTTCGCCGTGGGCGCCTACTTCGCCGGCGAGGGCGGGTTCCTCGACGAGGTGCCCGTGCGCTTCACGGTGACCGACGCCTCGGCGGACCTGCACGTGCCGCTGCTCGTCTCCCCGTGGTCCTACACGACCTACCGGGGCTCCTGAGCGCCGTCAGCTGCGGACGTAGGGGATGCCGATCGAGGCGGGCGGGCGTGGGCGGCCGACGATGCCGGCCACGGCGATCAGCGTCAGCACGTAGGGCAGGGACTGGAACAGGACCGCGAGCGAGTCGGAGTACACGGGCAGGCGCTGCGCGATGGCGCTCGAGAGGCCGAACAGCAGGCACGCCAGGAACAGGCCCTTCGGCCGCCAGTTGCCGAAGATGAGCGCGGCGAGGGCGATGAAGCCGATGCCGGCGGTCATGTTCTCGCTGAACGACTCGACGAACCCGATCGACAGGAACGCGCCCCCGAGGCCGGCGAGGACGCCGGACAGGATCACCGCCGTGTAGCGGATCCGGTACACCGGCAGTCCGACGGTCTCCGCGGCCCGGGGGTGCTCGCCCACCGAGCGCAGGTGCAGCCCGAACGGGGTCCGGAAGATCGCGTAGTACGACGCCACGACCAGTATGAACGCGACCCAGATCATCAGGTTCAGGCTCCCGAACGCCTCGCCGAAGAACGGCACGCCGTCCAGGAAGCCCAGCTTCACGTTGGGGATCGCCGGGATTCCCCCGGGCGTGCCCTCCGAGCCGTAGATGTCGATGAACAGGTAGCCGGTGAGGCCGACGGCGAGGAACCAGACCGCCGTGCCGCTGAGGATCTGATCGGCCCGCAGGTGGATCGAGATGACCGCGTGGATCGCGGCGAGCGCGCCTCCGGCGATGGCGGCCAGCAGGACGCCCGCCTCCCACGACCCGAGCTTGTCCGCGCCGAGGACGCCGAAGAAGCAGCCCATCAGCAGCATGCCCTCGAGCCCGATGTTCACCACGCCGCTGCGCTCCGAGAACATCCCGCCGACCGCGGCGAAGATGAGCGGCGTCGCGTAGCGGAGCATCGAGGCCGTCAGGGCCCCCCACACGAACACCGACTCGAGGTTCCCGACGCTGGACACCGTGGCCGCGACGCCCAGCGCGCCGAACACCAGCGCCAGCACCATCGCCGTGATCCCGAGGCGCCGGCGGCCCTTCCACGCCGTCCACGCTCCCAGGACGAGGGCCGCCGCCGCGAGCACGACCGGCACGGCGGCGTGCCGCGCTGCCACCGGGGGGAGGGCGATCCAGAACGCCACGATCGCGAGCACGATGCCCGCGATCCCCGTGGCCTTGCTGCCGCGGGGGACGCGCGCCAGCGCCCAGTCGCGGGCCCGGTCGAGCATCGGCGGCCCGGCGGGGCGCGACGTGGCGTGCTCCACCGCGACCACGTTCACCGCCGCCTCGGGTGGTACGTGGTGGCGGCGGGCGAAATGCGGGAGGTGGGGGCGCGGCATGCCCTTGCGGTGCCAGAGGTAGAGGATCAGGACGTCGGCCCCGATGAACAGCAGCACCAGCGCCTGGATCATCTTGGTGAGGTTGCCGGCGAGGCTCGGGTCGAAGACGTTCGGATCGAGGCTGCGCGACGAGGTGCCGTAGAGGAGCGCGCCGAACAGCAGCGCGGCGAACGCGGTGCCGATGGCCGTGTTGCGCCCGAGGAGCGCCACGGCGATGCCGATGTAGCCGACCTGTGAATTCTGGACGTCGAGGCTGCCGAGCCGGAACTGCCAGCCCAGGATGTCGAGGGCGCCGGCCAGGCCCGCGAAGGCGCCGGAGATCGCCATCGCCAGGAAGTAGCTGCGCGCCACGCTGATGCCGCCGTAGCGGGCCGCCCCGGGGTTGCGGCCCACGGTGCGCACCCGGAAGCCGAGGGTGGTGCGCGACAGGATCAGCCAGTAGGCGACGAGCGCGCCGACGGCGATGAAGATGCCGATGTCGAGGCCCTGGAGCTCGGCGTCGCCCCAGAACACGGGGAGGTGCACCGACGGGACGATGTCGTTCGAGATCGGCACCGAGCTCTGGGCGGGGACGTCGTTCTGCAGGGGTCCGCCCAGGCCGAAGACGTAGCTGCCGATCCAGTAGGCGATCCAGTTGAGCATGATCGTGGTGATCACCTCGTGGGCGCCGACCGTGGCCTTCAGGAACCCCGCGATGCCCGCCCAGACGGCCCCGGCCAGCGTCGCGAGCACGATCGCGAGGAAGATGTGGGCCGGGCCCGCGAGGCCGGCCCACGACGAGCCCACCCAGACCGAGATGATCGCGCCCATGATCCACTGACCCTGGCCGCCGATGTTGAACAGCCCGCAGCGGAAGGCGAACGCGACGGCCAGCCCCGTCAGCATCAGCGTGGTGGCGACGAGCAGGGTCTGCTGGAGGTTGAACGCCGCGTTGGAGCGCTCGGTGCCCTCCACCCAGGGGAAGAACCAGTTCAGCCCGGTGCCGTT
This sequence comes from Miltoncostaeaceae bacterium, assembly GCA_963760715.1. Taxonomy (GTDB): domain Bacteria; phylum Actinomycetota; class Thermoleophilia; order Miltoncostaeales; family Miltoncostaeaceae; genus CAVXDY01. The sequence continues at coordinate 115,430 of CAVXDY010000002.1, forward strand.
GAAGATGCCCTTGTAGGTGGTCAGCGGGTTGTGGCCGGTCGCGGCCACCACCACGCCACCGATGAGGAAGGCCAGGATCGTCGTGATGATCGACGTGATGACGCCGCCGCTCTCCGGCGCGAGCCACTTCCGCAGGCGGCCGGGCTCCCGGTCGGGAGCCGGATACGGCGACTCGGGCGGGGCCGAGGGCGGGGCGGCCGTGCTCACGGGGCCTCGGGCCGCGCCCCGAGCATCGCCCCGCCGAGGGCCTCCCGGCTCGCGCCCGAGGGGAACTCGGCGACGATGCGGCCCTCGTAGATCACCAGGATGCGGTCGGCGAGCGAGAGCACCTCATCGAGCTCGAGCGAGACCAGCAGGATCGCGCGGCCCTCGTCGCGCTCGGCCACCAGGCGCCGGTGCACGTACTCGATCGCGCCCACGTCGAGCCCGCGCGTCGGCTGCGAGGCGACGAGCACGGCCGGGTCACGCGACACCTCCCGGGCGATGATCACCTTCTGCTGATTGCCGCCCGAGAGCGAGCTCGCGGCGGCCTTCGGGCCGCCTCCGCGCACGTCGAACTCGGTGAGCAGGGGCGCCGCGGCGGCCTCCATGCGCCGCGGGAACATCCAGCCGTAGCGGGAGGACGGCGGCTTGTCGAAGTCGTGCAGCGCCATGTTCTCGGCCAGGGTGAAGTCGAGCACCAGCCCGCGGCGCTGGCGGTCGGTCGGGATGTGGCCGACCCCGGCCTCGAGCACCGCGTGCGGGCTCGCGCCGGTGATGTCGCGGCCGTCGGCCGTGATCGTGCCCGAGGTCGGCGCCCGGAGTCCCGTGATCGCGTCGATGAGCTCGGCCTGACCGTTGCCGTTGACGCCGGCGACCCCGACGATCTCCCCCGCCGCCACCTGGAGCGAGAGGCCGCTGACGGCCTCGAGCCCGCGGTCGTCGTGGACGACGAGGTCCTGCACCACGAGGCGGGCCTGGGCGGGCCTCGCCGGAGGCCTCTCGACCGCCAGGACGACGTCGCGGCCGACCATGAACCGGGCGAGGCTCGCCTCCGTCGCCCCCGCCGTGGGCTCGGTGGCGATGTACCTGCCCCGCCGCAGCACGGTGACCCGGTCGGCGATGTCCAGCACCTCGTTGAGCTTGTGGGTGATGAAGATGACCGAGGTGCCCTGCGCGGTCAGGCTGCGCAGGATTGCGGCGAGCTCGATCGTCTCCTGGGGGGTCAGGACGGCGGTGGGCTCGTCCAGGATCAGGATCTCCGCTCCCCGGTAGAGCGCCTTCAGGATCTCGACGCGCTGCTCCATGCCCACCGTGATGTCCTGCACGAGCGCGTCCGGATCCACGGCCAGCCCGAACCGGTCCGAGATGTCCCTGACCCGCGCCGAGGCCTCGGTGCGGTCGATCAGCACCCCGCCCTGGGTGGGCTCGATCGCCAGGACGATGTTCTCGGCCACGGTCATGACCGGGATGAGCATGAAGTGCTGGTGGACCATCCCGATCCCGAGCGCGATCGCGTCGCTGGGCGAGTTGATCTCGACGCGCCGGCCCCGCACGCGGATCTCGCCCTCGTCCGGGGTGGTGAGCCCGTAGAGCACGTTCATGAGGGTCGACTTGCCGGCGCCGTTCTCGCCGAGCAGGGCGTGCACCTCGCCGCGCCGGAGGTCGAAGTGGACGTCGTCCGAGGCCACCACCCCGGGGTACCGCTTGGTGATCCCGGTCATCTCCAGCACGACCTCCCCCGGCGCGTCCCGCGCCGGGGGAGGATGGTGCTCGGCGGTCGGCCTCACGACCGGTCCGCCGCCGCTTCCTAGGAGGTCGGCGGGGTGATCTCCCCGTCGATGATCTTCTTCTTCAGGGCATCGACCTCGGCGATGATGGCCGGCGACACCTTCGGGCTGATCTTGCCGAGGGCGACGCCCCCGTTGGCCAGGTTGAAGGTCGAGTCCCCGCCACCCTTGAAGGTCCCGTCCTGGACGGCCTTGATGGTGTCGTAGACCGCCGTGTCGACGCGCTTCACCGCGCTGGTGAGGATGTGCGGGCCGAGGTCCGACTGGTCGCGGTCGACTCCCACTCCCCAGACGCCCTTGTCGGCGGCCGCGGACAGGGCACCGAGGCCACAGCCGCCGGCCACCTGGAAGACCACCTGGGAGCCCTTGGCGATCTGGTTCAGCGCCAGCTCCTTGCACTTCGCCTGGGCGTTGAAGTCCTGGGAGTAGTCCTTCAGGACCTGGATCTTGGGGTTGGCCGCCTTCGCGCCCGCCTCATAGCCCGCGATGAAGATGCTCACGGTCGGGATGTCCTGCCCGCCGACCGCGCTGATCACCTGCTTGCCGCCCTGCTGCTGCGCGACCTTGGCCGCCATGTAGCCGATGAGGTAGCTGTTCTCGTTGGTCGCGAAGGTCAGGCCCCGCACGTTTGCCGGCTTGTTCTTCAGCCCCGCGTTCGGGAAGTCCACGATCGCGAAGTTCGAGTTCGGGAACTTGCCGGCGACCGTGTTCATCGCGTCGGCCATCAGGAAGCCCTGGCCGATCGTGAGGTCGTAGCCGCCCCGCGCGAGGGTGGTGAGGTTGGGGATGTAATCGCTCGCCGTGGTCGACTCGATCGGCCGGCCCTGGACGCCCAGGTCGGCCTCGGCCTTCTTCAGGCCCTCCAGACCGGACTGGTTGAAGGACTTGTCGTTGAACTTGCCGGTGTCGCTGACCAGACCGACCTTCAGGCCGGAGGCGGCCGCGGCCGTGGTGCCTCCCGAGGCCGCGCTGTTGTCGTCACCACCACAGGCGGCGGCGACGAGGGCGACGGCCGCCAGCACCGCCACCAGTCCCGCCAGCACACTCCAGCGTCGCGCTCTCATTCCGTCTCCCCCGATACGCGGTTTTCCCGGCGGCCCAGCCCGGGCCGATGTTTCCGTGCGGGCCTTATACAGCCTCCCGCCCCCCCGGCGATACGGCCCGAAGGCAACATCACCCGCCCGGAGCGTCCGGCGGCCTCACCGGATCGCCGAGACCCGCTCGATCACCCGGGGAGCGAGGGTGGGCGCGGTCGATCCGATCCGGATCGCCCCGTCGAAGGCGGCCCTCCCGGCCTCCAGGTGGGCCCCGTCGTCGGCGTGCAGCTCGGCGAGCGCCTGCCCGGCCGCCACGGTGTCCCCCGGCGCCACGCGCAGGACCACCCCGGCCGCGGCGCTCACCGGCTCGTCCTTGCGCGCGCGCCCGGCGCCGAGCCGGTTCGCGGCCTCGCCCACCGCCAGGGCGTCCACCCGCTCCACGACCCCGGCCGCGCCGGCGCGGACCTCCTCCACGTGGACGGCCTCGGGCAGCGGCGCGTCGGGGTCGCCGCCCTGGGCGCGCACCATCCGGCGCCAGCGATCCATGGCGCGGCCGTCGCGCAGCGCCTCGGCCGGGTCGGCGTCGATGCCGGCCAGCTCGAGCATCTCGCGGGCCAGCGCCAGCGTGACCTCCACCACGTCGGGCGGGCCGCCGCCGGCCAGGACCTCGACCGACTCCCGCACCTCCAGGGCGTTGCCGGCCGTGCGGCCGAGCGGCGTGTCCATGTCGGTGAGGAGCGCGGTGGTGCGCACGCCCTCCGCCTCTCCCAGCTCCACCATCGTCCGCGCCAGCTCGTGCGCCCGGTCGCGATCGCGCATGAAGGCGCCGTCCCCCACCTTGACGTCCAGCACGAGGGCCGCGGTGCCCGAGGCGATCTTCTTGGACATGATCGAGCTGGCGATGAGCGGGATCGAGTCGACCGTGCCCGTCACGTCGCGCAGCGCGTAGAGCTTGCGGTCGGCGGGGGCCAGGTCGGGGCCGGCCGAGCAGATGGCCGCTCCCACCTCGACGAGCTGCCGGATGAACTGCGCGCCGCTCAGGTCCACCCGGAAGCCGGGGATCGCCTCGAGCTTGTCCAGGGTCCCCCCGGTGTGCCCGAGACCCCGGCCCGAGAGCTGGGGCACCGCGGCGCCGCAGGCCGCCACCAGCGGGCACAGCGGCAGCGAGATCTTGTCGCCCACGCCGCCGGTGGAGTGCTTGTCGACCGTGGGGAGGGGCACCGCCGAGAGGTCCAGGCGCTTCCCGGAGCGGATCATCGCGTCCGTCCAGGTGGCGAGCTCGCGGGGGGAGAGGCCGCGGAAGAACACCGCCATCAGCAGCGCCGAGGCCTGCTCGTCGGCGACCGAGCCGTGCGTGTACTCGTGCAGGAACCACCGGATCCACTCGTCCGAGAGCTCCTCGCCGTCGCGCTTGGCGCGGATGACGTCGACGGCCGAGGGCGTCATCGGCCGGCGCGGGCCTCCACGTCGCCCGGCCCGAAGCCGCCCGGCAGCAGATCGCCCAGGGTCGTGGGCGCAGCGCCCTCCCCGCCGTCCACCAGCAGGTCCGGCCCCCCGTGCTCGTACAGGAGCTGCCGGCAGCGCCCGCAGGGCGCCAGGGGACGCCCGTCGCCGGCCACGATCGCCACGGCCACCAGGCGCCCGCCGCCGGAGGAGGCCAGGTCGGACACCAGCCCGCACTCGGCGCAGAGGGTGACCCCGTAGCTGGCGTTCTCCACGTTGCAGCCGCGCACCAGCCGGCCGTCCCCGGTCACGCCGCTCGCCCCGACCAGCACGCCCGAGTAGGGGGCGTAGGAGCGCTCGGTCATCGCCCGCGCCTCGCGCCGCAGGGCGGGCCAGTTGACGCTCACCCCGCGCTCACCCGGTCGCGGCGGCCGCCAGGCCGTCCAGGGCGGCCGGCACCTGCCGGATCTCGCTGACCTGGGCCAGGCGCGGGTGGGACTCCTCCAGCTCGGCCGTCTCGAGGGCCCACGTCATGTGGTACGGCACGTGGATGCCCGCTCCGCCCAGCTCCAGCACCGGCGCGATGTCCGACCGCACCGAGTTGCCGATCATGCAGAAGGCGTTCGGCGAGGACCCCATGCGCCGAAGCACCCGCGCGTAGGTGGCGGGGTCCTTCTCGGCCACGATCTCGATGCTCTCGAAGCGCTCGGCCACGCCCGACGCGGCCACCTTCGACTCCTGGTGGAAGAGGTCGCCCTTGGTGATCAGGACGAGCCGGTGGTCCTCCGCCAGCACGTCGAGCGTCTCGGCCACCCCGTCGAGCAGCTCCACCGGGTGGGCCAGCAGCTCCTTGCCGAGGGAGACGATCATCTCCATGTGCGCGCCGTCGATGCGGTGCCCGGTGATCGTGAGGGCGGTCTCGATCATCGACAGCGTGAAGCCCTTGACCCCGTAGCCGAACAGGGCCAGGTTGCGCCGTTCGGTCTCGAGCAGCGCGGTGGAGACGCTGTCGGGGTCCACCCACGGCGCCAGCAGCTCGCAGTAGCGCTGCTGGGTGAGGTCGTAGTGCCCCTCGCTGTGCCACAGGGTGTCGTCCCCGTCGATGCCCACCACGTCGATCGCCATGGGTTTCAGTGTAATGACGCCCGTGGCCGGCCCACCCCGCCGGTCGGTAGCGTTCGCCCATGAGAATCGACCAGGAGAACGTCCGGCAGGCCCCCAAGGTGCTGCTGCACGACCACCTGGACGGGGGGCTCCGGCCGGGGACGATCGTGGAGCTCGCGGCCGAGGCCGGCTACGACGACCTGCCCACGACCGACCCCGAGGAGCTGCGCGAGGTCATCTCCCGCGGCGCCAACCGGAACGACCTCGGGCTCTATCTGGAGACGTTCGCGCACACGGTCGGGGTGATGCAGACGCGCGAGGCACTGGAGAGGGTGGCCGCCGAGTGCGCCGAGGACCTCGCGGACGACGGCATCGTCTACGCCGAGATCCGCTTCGCGCCGGAGCTGCACATCGAGCGGGGGCTGAGCCTCGACGAGGTGGTCCAGGCCGTGCTGGCGGGGTTCGGCACCGCCACCGCGGACCGCGACCTGACCGTGAGGGTGCTGTGCTCGGCCATGCGCCAGCAGGCCAGCAGCCTGGAGATCGCCGAGCTGGCCCTCCGCCACCGCGACCAGGGCGTGTGCGGGTTCGACATCGCGGGGCCCGAGGCCGGCTATCCCCCCGCCCGCCACCTGGACGCCTTCTCCCGGGTGATGCGCGACAACTTCCACATCACCATCCACGCCGGCGAGGGCTTCGGCCTGCCCTCGATCGCGGAGGCCCTCCACGTGTGCGGCGCCGAGCGCCTGGGCCACGGCGTGCGGATCATCGACGACATCGCCCTGGACGCCGACGGCCGGCACCAGCTGGGCCTGCTCGCCGCCTTCGTCCGCGACACCCGGGTGCCCCTGGAGCTGTGCCCGTCGTCCAACGTCCACGTTGGCGCCGCGGCCTCGATCGCCGACCACCCCGTCGGCCTGCTGGCGGAGCTGAGGTTCCGCGTCACGGTCAACACCGACAACCGCCTGATGAGCCAGACCAGCCTCAGCCGCGAGTTCCTGCTCCTGGGCGAGGCCTTCGAATGGGATCTCGACGACGTGCGCTGGGCCACCATCAACGCCATGAAGAGCGCGTTCCTGCCCTTCGACGAGCGCCTGGCGCTGATCAACCGGGTCATCAAGCCCGGCTTCTCGATGCTGGGAGCCGACGGCTAGCGTCGTGGAGCCCGCAGAGCTCGAGTGGATCGCGTGGACCAACCCGATCACCACCGCGTTCGGCGCGGAGGTCGCGGCCTCGGACCTGTCGGGCCGCACCGTGGCGTGTCACCAGCACATCATGCCCGAGAGCATCTGCGTCGCCGGCGCGCTCCTCCAGGCCGGGGCCCGAGTCCGAATGGCGCCGTGCAATCCGGACAGCACCGACGACCGCATCGCGACGCACCTCGCCTCGATGGGCGTCGAGATCCGCGGCCACGCCGGCATGTCCGCCGTCGAGCACGCCGACGCACTGGCCTGGCTCGCGAGCGAACCGGCCGACGCGCTGTCCGACATGGGCGGTGAGCTGATCGTGACGACAGCAGCCGCGGGCCACCGGCCCGCCGGTGCGCTCGAGGCCACCACGACCGGCCTGCGCCGCCTGGCCGGCCTCGATATCCCGTTCCCGGTCCTGGACTGGAACGGGATCCCGCTCAAGGATCTCATTCACAATCGGCACCACGTCGGCGCCGAGACCTGGCCGGCGTTCACGGGGATAACGGGCCTGTCGCTGTACGGCCGCGAGATCGTCGTGGTCGGGTTCGGACCCGTTGGTCAGGGCGTCGCGCTGCGCGCCCGTGATCTGGGCGCCAACGTCACGGTGGTCGACCTCGACCCGGTCCGGTTGGTCCAGGCGCAGCACCACGGCTGCCGCGTCGCCGACTTCGATGACGCCGTTCGGCGAGCCAGCGTGATCGTCACCGCGACCGGTGTCAACGGCGTCGTCGGAGCGGCGCAGATCGAGCGCCTCCCCGACGGCGCCATCCTCATGAACGTGGGCCACAGCCACCGCGAGATCGACGTCAACTGGCTGGATCAGCACCCACACACCGACCTGCGCCGGCATCTCGAGCGGTATGAGGTGAACGGCCGGCGCGTGTATCTGCTCAACCGGGGCAGCCTCCTGAACCTGGCGGCCGGTCTGGGCACGAGAGCACCGCAACTGTTCGACCCCTTCGCGGCGATCATGCTGCTCGGCCTCGACGCGATCCTCACGGGGCGTGTCGCCGACCTCCCCGCGGGTGTGCAGCGGTACCCCGCGCAGCTCGAGACCAGAGTCGCTCGAGCCCTGGTCGCTCACTAGGAGACCGGGCGCGCTCCGCGGTGCGTGACGGCCGTCGCGGCCACGGCGCAGGCCCGGGCCAGGGCGGCCGCGGGCTCCCGCCCCTCGCGACGGGCCGCGATCCAGCCCGCCGCGAAGGCGTCGCCGGCGCCGGTGGTGTCCACGACCGGCCCGGGCGGCACCGCGGCCGGCGCCCGGGCGAGCCCGCCGGCGGGCCCCCGCCACTCGGCTCCCTCCGCGCCGAGCTTCAGCACCACCTCGCCGAAGCCGGGAAGGAGCGCGGCCGCGACGGCCTCGGGCTCGCGGGAGCCGCAGAGGACCTGGGCCTCGTCCCCGGTCACGAGAGCCGTGCCCACGCCGCCGGCGAGGCGCCGGAACGCGTCGCCGCCGGCGTCGGCCAGGGGCCCGGCGGAGACCGCGTCGATCGAGGTCGTCATGCCCGCCTCCCGGGCGGCGGCCAGGGCGGCGAGGGCGGCGGGCCGGGTGGAGGGCCGCAGCAGCGTGTAGCCCGACAGGTGCAGGTGCCCGCCGGCGAGGAGGACGTCGCCGGGGAGGTGCTCCGGCGCGAGCTCCGCGTTCGCGCCCGAGTCGGGCAGCATCGTCCGCTCGCCGGCCGCATCGACCAGGACGATGACGGTGCCGGTCGCCGCGCCGCCCATCGCCAGCCGCGGCGTGACCCCGGCCTCGCGCAGGGCCCGCGCGGCGTCGCGACCGAAGGCGTCGTCGCCCACGCAGCCCACGAAGACGGTGGGCACGCGCAGGTGCCCCAGCCACGCGGCGGTGTTGGCGCCCGATCCGCCCGGGCGCAGCGCGATGGCGGCCGGGGTGTCGCCCGCCGGGACGAGCGGTCCGTCGAAGGCGGCGAGCACGTCCGTCATCACGTCGCCGACCACCACGACCGGCCCCCCGCTCACGTCGCGAGCGCCCCCGCGATGCGCCCGGCCAGCGCCGCGTTCCTCAGCACCAGGCGGATGTTGGCGCGCAGGCTCTCCCCGGCGGTGCGCTCGTGGAACCGCGCGAGGATGAACGGGGTGACGTCCACCCCGGTCACGCCTCCGGCCTCCGCGTCGTCGAGCGCGTCCGCGAGCACCCGGTCGTGCAGGGCGGGGTCCATCTGCTCGGCCTCGGGCAGCGGGTTGGCCACGATGACGGCCTGGGGGAGGCCCAGGTCGCGCCGGGCGCGCTGGACGGCCGCCACCTCCTGCGCCGTGTCCACCCGCCACGGCACCGGGTGGCCGGAGTCGGCCAGGTAGAAGCCCGCCAGGCGGTCGGTGCCGAAGCCCAGCACCGGCACCGACAGTGTCTCCAGCCGCTCGAGCGTGGCGGCCACGTCGAGGATCGACTTCACGCCGGCGCAGACCACCACCATCGGCGCCCCCGCCAGGGCGACGAGGTCGGCCGACTCGTCGAAGGTCGTCGCGGCCCCGCGATGAACGCCGCCGAGCCCGCCGGTGGCGAAGACCCCGATCCCGGCCCGCGAGGCCACGTACGCCGTGCTCGCCACGGTGGTCGCCCCCGCGGCGCCGCGGGCGAGGGCCGGCCCCAGGTCGCGCACGCCGAGCTTGGCGACGTCCTCGCGCGCCGCGATCTCCTCCAGCGCGGCGGGGTCGAGGCCCACGCGCACCTCGCCGCCGAGCACCGCCACCGTTGCCGGCACCGCGCCCTCGGCGCGGGTTGCCGCCTCGATCTCGCGCGCGACGCGCAGGTTGTCGGGGCGCGGGAGCCCGTGGGCGATGATCGTCGAACTCGAGGGCCACGACCGGACGCCCGTCGGCGAGCGCCGCGGCGACCTCGTCGCTCAGCCGGATGACCGCGGGATCAGATACGGGCGGGGTGCCAGACCGTGCGGATCTCGCAGAACGCCATGGCCGTGCGGATGTCCTCGGCGCCGTGCGTGCGGGCCGTGCGCTTGAGGTTGTCCGCCGCCCGGGCCTCGAGGTCGGCCGCCATGTCGGCGGGCGCGCCGCTGAGGTCGATGAGGTCAACGTCGTCGTGGTCCGCCAGCCAGGGCAGCAGCGCCCGGCCGTCGCCCGTGAGCAGGTTCACCACCCCGCCCGGCACGTCGGAGGTGGCGATCACCTCGCCGAGCGTGCTGGTGACGAGCGCGGCGGGGCCGCCGGCAAGGGCGACCACGGCGTTCCCGGCCATGATCGCCGGGGCCATCAGGCCGAGGACGCCCCGCACGCCGCCGTCGTCGGGGCACGCCAGGGCGCAGACCCCCAGGGGGATCGCGTTCGAGAGGTTGAGGAAGGGCCCGGAGACCGGGTTGACCGCGCCCACGAGCTGGTCGAGCTTGTCGGCGAAGCCGGCCCAGTAGACCGCCGCGTCGACCGCCGACTCCACGTCGGCGCGGGCGTCGTCCGCCGCCACGCCCACCGCCTCGAGCTCGCCCGCGAGCTGGTCCGCGCGGCCCTCGAGGACCTCGGCGATGCGGTAGAGGATCTGGCCGCGGTTGTAGGCCGTGCGCCCGGCCCATCCCGGCTGGGCGGCCCGGGCGGCGCGGACGGCGTCGCGCACGTCCTTGCGGGAGGCCTGCGCCACGTGGGCCAGCAGGCGGCCGTCGGCAGCGGTGACGGGAAAGGTCCGGCCGGACTCCGACCGCGGGAAGGCGCCCCCGATGAACAGCTTGTAGGTCTTGCGGACCTCGAGGCGCTCGCTCATGCCCCCGCCGGCGTGAGGGTGAGGTACTCCGCCAGGCCCTGCCGGCCGCCCTCGCGCCCGAAGCCCGACTCGCGGACCCCCCCGAAGGGGCTCGCCGGGTCGAACTGGTTGAAGCAGTTGGCCCACACCACCCCGGCCCGCAGGCGCTGCGAGATCCAGAGGATCCGCGAGCCCTTCTCGGTCCAGACCCCGGCGGAGAGCCCGTAGCGCGTGGCGTTGGCCTTGGCGACGGCCTCGGCCTCGGTGCGGAAGGTCTGCACCGTGAGCACCGGGCCGAAGACCTCCTCGCGCACGATCCGCTCCGACCCGCCCACGCCGCTCACGATCGTGGGGGGGAAGAAGAAGCCCCGCTCGGGCAGGGGCCGCTCCGGCTGGTCGATGCGGCAGCCCGCGGCGGCCGCCCCGTCCACGAAGCCCTGGATGCGCTCGAGCTGGGCCGCGGAGTTGATGGCGCCCACGTCGGTGTTCTTGTCCAGCGGATCGCCCGTGCGGAGCAGCTCGATGCGACGGCGCAGCCGGTCCAGCAGGTCGTCGGCGACGCCCTCCTGCACCAGCAGACGCGAGCCGGCGCAGCACACGTGGCCCTGGTTGAAGAAGATCCCGTCCACGATGCCCTCGACCGCCTGGTCCAGCGCGGCGTCGTCGAAGACCAGGTGGGCGCCCTTGCCGCCCAGCTCCAGCGTCAGGCGGGTGCCGGTGCCGGCCACGGCCCGCCGGATCGCCTTGCCCACGTCCGTGGAGCCCGTGAAGGCCACCTTGTCCACCCCGGTGTGGGCGGCCAGGGCGGCGCCCGTCTCGCCGGCGCCGGTGACCACGTTGACCACGCCCGGGGGCAGCTCGGCCTCGGCGATCAGCTCGGCCAGCAGGAGGGCCGTGAGCGGGGTGGTCTCGGCGGGCTTCAGCACGACGGTGTTGCCGCAGGCCAGGGCCGGGGCGATCTTCCATGCCGCCATCAGCAGCGGGAAGTTCCAGGGGATGATCTGCCCCACCACGCCGAGCGGCCGGGCCGTCATGCCGGGCACGGCGTACTCCAGCTTGTCCGCCCACCCCGCGTGGTGGAAGAGGTGCGCGGCGGCCAGCGGGACATCGACGTCGCGCGACTCGCGGATCGGCTTGCCGCCGTCGATCGACTCGAGCACGGCGAACTCGCGGGAGCGGTCCTGCAGGAGTCGCGCCAGCCGGAACAGGTACTTGCCGCGCGCTCTGCCCGAGAGGTCGCGCCAGCGCTCCTCGTAGGCCCGGCGCGCGGCGGCCACGGCGTCGTCCACGTCCGCGGGGCCGGCCTCGGCGACGTCCGCCAGGCGGTCGCCGGTGGCGGGCTCGATGGTCGGGAAGCGGCGCCCGTCCCGGGCCTCCCGCTCGGCGCCGTCGATGACGAGGCCGTAGGCCGGCCGGATGCTCACGATGTCGCGGGCCTCCGGGGACGGGACGTAGTCGGCGAAGGTGCGGGCGAGGTCGCCCGTGGCGTCGCGGCGGGGCGTCGTGGTCATCAGTCCACCGGGAGGTCGTCGGTGCGCGCGTAGCGGCCGGACCGCCGGAAGCGCCGCTGCAGCACGATGTCGTTGAGGAGCGTGGAGGCGCCCAGCCGGAACCGCTCGGGGGTGAGCCAGTCGGTGCCCAGGGTCTCGGAGACCAGGGCCAGGTAGCCCAGCGCCTGCTTCGACGTGCGGATGCCGCCCGCCAGCTTCAGCCCCACCGGGCGCCCGGTCTCGTCGGCGAATTCGCGGATGGCCTCGGCCATGCAGAGCGCCACCGCGGGGGTGGCGGACACGGGGAGCTTCCCGGTGGAGGTCTTGATGACGTCGCTGCCCGCCGCCATGGCGACCATCGAGGCCAGCCGGATCATCTCGTACGAGCCGAGCTCGCCGGTCTCCAGGATCGTCTTCAGGTGGGCGGGCCCGCAGGCCTCCTTGGATGCGGCCACCTCCGCGTGCACCACGTCCAGGCGCCCCGCCAGCAACGCCCCGCGGTTGAGGACGATGTCCACCTCGTCGGCGCCGTCCTCCACCGCCCGCCGGATCTCCTCCAGGCGCTGCTCCAGGTGGCTCTGCCCGGAGGGGAACGCCCCGGCGACCGACGCCACCCTCACGGTCGTGCCCTCCAGCGCCGCGTGGGCCTCGGCCACCAGCGAGCCGTACACGCACACCGCGGCCACCGGCGCGAGCGACGGGTCGTCGGGATCGGGACGCAGCGCGCGGGCGCACAGCGCCCGCACCTTGCCGGGGGTGTCGGCGCCCTCGAGCGTGGTCAGGTCGATGCAGCGCACGGCCAGCTCCAGGCCCGCCCCCTTGCTCTCGCGCTTGATCGACCGGGCGGCCAGCCGGGCGGACCGCTGCTCCAGCGCGTGGCCGTCGACCGCGGCCACCCGCACCGGGTGGTCGAGCGCGGCGCCGCTCAGGACGGCGCCCCGCGAGTCACGGCCGAGGGTGAGCATCCGCCGATCTTGGCACGCGCCGCGATCCGCGTCAGGCGAGCAGCAGGGCGGCGAGGCCCTCGCGAACCCTCGCGAGGCGCGCGCGGGCGCGCCGGCGCGCGCCCTCCAGGTCTCCCTCGACCGCCTCGACCGCCTCGCAGTAGCACTTGAGCTTGGGCTCGGTGCCGCTGGGCCGCACCACCACCCGGACCCCGTCCTCGAGATCGATCCGCAGCACGTCGGGCGCCAGGCTCCGCACCCCGGTCGCCCGCTCGCCGTCGATCCGCGCCGGGGGCGCGGCCACCAGACGCTCCACCAGGGCGGCGCGCCGCGCGGCCCCGCCGGGGGCCTCGTCGCGCAGCGAGAAGTTGTCGATCACGTGCGCTCCATGCCGGCGGTGCAGGTCGTCGAGCTCGTCGAGGAGCGTGCGCCCCCGTGAGCGGGAGGCCGCGGCCATCGACGCCACCGCAACCGCCGCCGAGAGCCCGTCCTTGTCGCGCACCTCGGGCCCGATCGCGTAGCCCAGGGCCTCCTCGTAGGCGAGCACCTGCACCAGCTCCGGATGCTCCATCGCGGGGCGGGAGAGCCACTTGAAGCCGGTCAGCGTCTCGGCGTGCCGGGCGCCGCGGGCCTCGGCGATCCGCGCCAGCAGGGACGAGGAGACCACGCTCGAGACCACCAGCCGTCCGGGCCCGGAGGTCACCGAGCCCAGCAGCCAGTCGCCGAGGAGCGCGCCCACGTCGTCGCCGGTCAGCTGACGGGGTTCTCCGGCCCGGTCCGGCACCATCACGGCGACCCGGTCGGCGTCCGGATCGAGCGCGAGGCCGAGGTCGGCCTCCACGTCGCGCATCTCCTTGGCCAGCAGGTCGGTGGCGCCCGGCTCCTCCGGGTTGGGGAAGGGCACGGTGGGGAAGTCGGGGTCGGGCGCCTCCTGCGCCGCGACGGGGTGCACCCGGGCGTGGCCCGCCTCGGCCAGCAGGGCCGCCAGCAGCTCACCGCCGACGCCGTGCATCGCCGTCGTGGCGATCCGGATGGGGGAGGCCGGGGGCGGCACCCGCGACAGGGCGAGGGCCCGGTAGGCGGCCACCACCTCGGGGGCGAGCGGCGCGACCGCCGGCGTCGCGACGCCCGCGGGGATCACCACGCCGTCGGCGGCGACCGCCGCGATGGCCGCCGCGATCAGCCCGTCCGCCGGGGGGACGATCTGCGCGCCGTCGCCCAGGTAGAGCTTCAGGCCGTTGTCCGTGCCCGGGTTGTGGCTGGCGGTGAGCACGATCCCGGCGGCGCAGCCCAGGTGGCGGATCGCGAACACCCCGACGGGGGTGGGCAGCGGCCCCGGCCCAAGCGTCACCGGGATCCCGTGGGCGGCCAGCACCCCGGCGCAGTCCTCGGCGAAGGCCCGCGAGCGGTGCCGGGCGTCGTGCGTCACCACCACGCCGGCTCCGCGCGCCCCCGGCGAGGTCGCGACGAGGTGGCGGGCGATGCCCGCGGCCGACTCCCGCACCAGGGCCCGGTTCATCCGGGTGGGCCCGGCGGCCATCGGCCCCCGCAGGCCGGCGGTGCCGAACTCCAGCCGCCCGGCGAAGCGCTCGGACAGCCCGGGGGCGTCCCCGGCGGCCAGCATCCCCCGGAGCTCCGCCCGGGTGGCGGGATCGGGGTCCCGCGCGATCCACGCCTCCACGCGCCCGCGCAGATCGGGCGCGATCGCCGGCATCACACCGCCGCGGCCACCGCGCGCAGCAGGTCGACCAGCCGGTCCACGGAGGCCTTTCCGGTGGCGAGCACCTCCCGGTGGTCGAGCGCCTCGGCGGAGAGCCCCGCGGCGAGGTTGGTGACCAGGGAGACGCCGAAGACCTCGGCCCCCAGGTGGCGCGCGGCGATGGCCTCGAGCACGGTCGACATCCCCACCAGGTCGGCGCCCATGGCGCGCAGCATCCGGATCTCGGCGGGCGTCTCGTAGCTCCCGCCCAGCAGGCCGGCGTAGACGCCCTCGGGGATGCCCGGCGCCGCGGCCGCCGCCACGGCCCTCAGGCGCGCGCTGTAGAGGTCGGTGAGGTCCGCGAAGCGGGCGGGGAGGCTCTCCGGGGGATCGTTCCCCGTCATCGGGCTCACGCCGGTCAGGTTGAGGTGGTCGCTGATGAGCACCGGCGTGCCGGGCCCGTTCGCCGGCACCAGCGATCCGGCGGCGTTCGTGAGGAGCACGGCCCGGCAGCCGGCGAGCACGGCCGCCCGCACCCCGTGGACGACGGTGGCCACGGGGTGGTCCTCGTAGAGGTGCGCGCGGCCCGCGAGCACGAGCACGGGGACCCCGCCGGCGTCCACCGAGTGCGCCATCCCGGTGTGGCCCTGCACCGACGGGGCGGGGAACCCGGGCAGCTCGGGCATGGGGACGCTCGCCCGCGTCTCGCCCAGGGTCGCGACCACGTCCGCCCATCCGGACCCCAGCACGAGGGCGGCGCGATGCTCCCCGAGGCGCTCGCGGATCCCGGACGCGCCGGCCCGCGCGGCGAGGTAGGGATCGTCCGGCACGGCGCGCACTATCGCACCGCGGAGGAGCGCCCGGGCGATCCGCGAGGCAGTTCAGACCTCGATGTCGAGGCCCAGGTCCAGGGCCGGGGCGGAGTGGGTGAGGGCCCCCACCGACACCGCGTCAACGCCGCAGGCCGCCGCCGCGCGGGCGCCCGCCAGGGTCATCCCGCCCGATGCCTCCAGCTTCGCCCGGCCGGCGGTGAGCGCCACGGCCTCGCGCATCGCCTCCGGGCTCATGTTGTCGAGCAGGATCCAGTCGGCGCCCGGCGTCCAGGCCGCGCCGCACGCCCCCCAGGTCGTCGGCCTCCACCTCCACGATCACGTCCGGGTAGTCGTGCCGGGCGCGGGCCACGGCGTCGGCCAGCTCCGCGCCGGCCAGGGCGAGGTGGTTGTCCTTCACCAGCACCCGGTCGTACAGCCCCATCCGGTGGTTCGTGCCGCCCCCCGCCGCGACGGCCGACTTCTCGAGCGCGCGCATCCCCGGCGTGGTCTTGCGCGTGTCGAGAACCGCCACCGGCGCGCAGGCATCGACGTATGCCGCGGTGAGGGTCGCGACCCCTGACAGGCGGCAGAGCAGGTTGAGCAGGGTGCGCTCGGCGGTCAGCACCGCCCGGGCCGGGCCCGACAGCTCCGCCACGACCGTGCCGGGGCGCAGGCGCGCGCCGTCGTCGGCGAGCCACCGCCCCTCGATGCCGGTCTGCCGGCACACCTCCTCGGCCGCCGCGCGGCCGGCCAGCACCCCCTCGGCCCGTGAGACCACACGCGCGACGGCGCTCAGGCCGGCCGGTACGACCGATGCCGAGGTGATGTCGCCGCGCTCCCCCAGGTCCTCGGCGAGCGCCGCGGCCACCAGCTCCCGGACCGTCACGCCAGGGCGAGCATCCGGTCGAGCGCGACCCGGCCCCAGCGGCGCATGTCCTCATCCACGCGGATCGGGTTCACCAGCTCGCCGGCGGCCAGCGACTCGAGGCACCAGGTGAGCTTCGGCAGGTCGATCCGGTTCATGGTCACGCACGGGCAGATGTCCTCCTTGAGGCAGGAGATCCGCTTGTCCGGATGCCGCAGCCGCAGCCGGTTGACGAGGTTCCAGTCGGTGCCGATGACGGCCGACGCGCCGGCCGGGAGCTCCTCGCAGCGGCGGATGATGTACTCGGTGCTGCCGTCCTCGTCGGCGGCCTCCACCACGGGCCGCGGGCACTCGGGGTGCACGATCACCCTCACGCCCGGGTCGGCGGCGCGCGCCTCCTGGATCTGGCGCACGTTGAAGGCCGTGTGCACGTTGCAGAAGCCCTTCCAGAGGATCACCCCGGCCTGCCCGAGCGCCTCCGGCGAGAGCCCGCCGAGCTCGGCCTTGCGCGGGTTCCACACCAGCGGCTCGTCGGGGGCCATGCCCAGGCGGCACGCCGTGTTGCGCCCCAGGTGCTCGTCGGGGAAGAAGAAGACCGCGTCCCCCTCGGACTGTGCCCAGCGGAAGGCCCTCTCGGCGTTGCCGGAGGTGCACACGGCGCCGCCGTGCTCGCCCACGAACGCCTTCAGGTCGGCCCCGGAGTTCATGTAGGTGAGCGGGATGACGCGCTTTCCGGGCAGCGCGGCCGTCATCTGCGACCACGCGTCGCGCACGGTGAAGATGTCGGCGCACTCGGCCAGGTGGCACCCGGCGCCGAGGTCGGGCAGCACGACGGTCTGGTGCGGCGCGCGCAGGACGTCGGCCGCCTCGGCCATGAAGTAGACGCCGAGGAACACGACGAGCTCGGCCTCGGTGGCGGCGGCACCGCGCCGGGCGAGCAGGAACGAGTCGCCCGTGACGTCGGCGAACGCGATCACGTCGTCGCGCTGGTAGTGGTGCCCCAGGATCACGGCGCGGGAGCCGAGCGCCCGCCGGGCCTCCCAGGCGCGCTCCCAGAGCTCCTCGTGGGCGCCGACGTCGTTCGGGGGCCGTACGCAGGCCGGCGCGGTGGCGGCGGGGGTCATGCGGCCTCCTTGGCGAGGACGCGGGAGTGCCGCGCCATCGGGGCGATGGCGTGGGGGGAGCCGCCGACCCAGGCGATCCGCCGGGCCTGGCGAAGGTCGGGACCGGGGTGGTCGCGCCGGAAGTGGGCGCCGCGGCTCTCGGTGCGCAGGGCCGCCGCCGCGGCGCTGAGCCGCGCGACGAGCAGGAGGTTGTCGGTCTCCGGGTCGGTGCCGTCGGGGAGCGTGGCCAGCACCTCGGACGCGTCCTCGAGGCCGTCGGCGTCGCGCTCGACGCCCACGCCGCGCCACATCGCCTCCTGCAGGGCGGCGCGCACCGCGCGGCCGCCGCCGTTCGCGGGGGGCGGCGACACCGCGGTCGCCGAGGGGCCCTCGGGCCAGTCGTGCGGGTCGTCGGCCAGCGCGCGCACGGCGCCGGAGGCCAGCACCGCGGCCTCCAGCAGCCCGTTGGAGGCGAGCCGGTTGGCCCCGTGCGCGCCCGTCGCCGCGCACTCGCCCACGGCGAAGAGGCCCGGGACCGTGGTGCGCCCCTCCATGTCGGCCAGCGCGCCGCCGACGGCGTAGTGCGCGGCGGGCGTCACCGGGACCGGGTCGCGCGCCAGGTCGAGGCCGTGCTCGGCGCACAGGGCGGCCACGGTGGGGAAGCGCCGGAGCACCAGCGACGGGTCGAGGTGGCTCATGTCGATGACCACGGGGCGGCCGGTCTCGGCGGCGCGGCGGGCGATGGCGCGGGCCACCACGTCGCGCGGGCCCAGCTCGGCCATCGGGTGCTCGTCGAGCATGAAGCGGCGGCCGCCGGCGTCGCGCAGGAACGCGCCCTCGCCGCGCACGGCCTCGCTCACCAGGGACAGGGGGCTCGGACCCAGCGCCAGCGCCGTGGGATGGAACTGGACCATCTCGAGGTCGGCCAGGGCCGCGCCGGCACGCGCCGCCAGGGCCGGTCCGTCGGCGGTGGCGCCCGGGGGGTTGGTCGTGAACGGGTAGAGCTGCCCGGCGCCCCCGGCCGCCAGGGTCACGGCCCGGGCCCGCCGTACTCGCTCGACGCCGTCGCGCCCGACGGTGCGCAGGCCGGTGACGCGGCCGTCGCGCACGAGCACCTCCAGGGCGCGCTCGCCCTCGGCGAGCTCGATGCGCGGGTCGGCCCGCACGGCCGCCGTGAGCGCGGCGACGATGTGCGCCCCGGTGGAGTCGCCGCCGGCGTGCACCACGCGCGAGGCCGAGTGTGCCCCCTCGCGGCCGAGGCTCAGGCCTCCGCCGTCCCGGTCGAACGCCACGCCCCGGGCGAGGAGGACCGCGATCTGGGCGGGCCCCTCCCGGCAGATGCCGGCGGCCGCGTCCACGTCGCACAGGCCGGCGCCGGCCCGGAGCGTGTCGGCGAGGTGGGCCTCCACCGAGTCGCCCCCGTCCAGCGCGGCGGCGATGCCCCCCTGGGCACGACGCGTGCTGCCCTCGCCGACCTCTGCCTTGGTGACCACGATCACCGGCCCCTGCTCGGCGGCGCCCAGGGCCACCAGGCATCCGGCGATGCCGGTGCCGACGACGATGACGGGATCCTGATCGTGCGGGTTCGGCACCTTTACGTCTCCAAGACAGTAAACCGGAAAGGGAATTGGTGTCGTAATGACAATAGCGAAGGGGGAGGCGGCCCGCCGCGGCTACACTGGCCGCTGTGAGCATTCGCACATCGCCCCGTCTGGAGGGCATCCCGCGCTACGAGCCGGGCCTCACCACGGCCGAGGTGCTGGCGCGCTTCGGGCTCGATCGCGCGGTCAGGCTGGCGTCGAACGAGAGCCCCTTCCCGCCGCTTCCGCAGGTTGCCGCGGTCATCGCCGCGGGCCTCAACGGCCTCAACCGGTATCCCGATCCCCCCGCGCGGGCCCTGCGGCGCGCGCTCGCCGAGCGGCACGGGGTGGGCCCGGATGAGGTCGTGGTGGGCAACGGCTCCTGCGAGCTGATCCTGCTGGCGGGACAGGCGCTGCTCGACCCCGGGACGACCGTCGTCCACGCCGACCCCTCCTTCGCGCTCTACCCGCACCTGGCCGCCGCGGCGGGGGGCGAGGCCCTGGCCGTCCCGCTGGCCGCCGACGACGGGCACGACCTGGACGCCATGGCGGCGGCGATCGACGAGCGCACGCGCCTCGTGATCGTGTGCAACCCCAACAACCCCACGGGCGTCTACCGCGCGCCCGAGGAGATCGAGGCGTTCCTGGACGCGCTGCCCGAGGACCTGGCGGTGATGATCGACGAGGCCTACTTCGACTTCGTGGACCGTCCCGACGCCGGCCGCACGATGTCGCTGGCCCGCTCGCGCCCCAACCTCCTGGTGCTGCGCACGTTCAGCAAGGCCCACGGGCTGTGCGGCCTGCGCGTGGGCTACGGCGTGGGCTCGGCCGCGTGGGTGGCGGCCATCGACAAGGTGCGCCAGCCCTTCAACACCAACGCCCTCGCGCAGGCGGCCGCCCTGGAGAGCCTGCGCCACCCCGCCGAGCTCGACCGCCGCGTGCGGGAGGTGGTCTCCGAGCGCTCGCGCATGGAGCGGGCCCTCGCCGAGACCGGATGGGGCTTTACCCCCAGCCGGGCCAACTTTATCCTGGTGCGGCCGGACTCCGATCCGGTCGCCGGTTCTCCAGGTGTCCACGAGCAGCTCCTGCGCCACGGCGTGATCGTGCGCGACGGCGCCGCGCTCGGGTGCCCCGGGCGCCTGAGGGTCTCCATCGGGACCCCGGAGGAGAACGCGGTGTTCCTGTCGGCGCGTGCGCTCGTCGCCCGCCCGTCCCCCCGTGAGAATCGACCCGAACGGACAAGGCCATGATGATCGTGATGCAGCAGGGCGCCACCGAGGAGCAGGTGCTCCACGTGATCGAGCGCATCCAGCAGGCGGGCGCCCGCGCCCATCCCTCGCGCGGCGAGTTCGTCACGGTCATCGGCGCGATCGGCGACGACCGCCAGATCGTCGCCCAGCTCCAGCTCGAGGGGGAGCCCGGGGTCGAGAAGGTCGTCCCGATCCTGAAGCCGTACAAGCTCGTGTCGAGCGACTTCCGCGGCAGCGATGCCACGGTGGACGTCGCCGGCCGGCGCATCGGCGGCGGGTTCTTCGGCCTCATCGCGGGGCCCTGCGCCGTGGAGTCGCGCGAGCAGACGCTGGCCTCCGCCCGCGCCTGCAAGGCGGCCGGCGCGACCCACCTGCGCGGCGGCGCCTACAAGCCCCGCACCTCGCCCTACGCCTTCTCGGGCCTGGGCAAGCCCGGCCTGGAGATCCTGGCCGAGGCGCGCGAGGAGACCGGCCTGCCGATCGTGACCGAGGTCATGGACCCGCGGCAGCTCGAGGACGTGCTCGAGGTGGCCGACATGATCCAGCTCGGCGCCCGCAACATGCAGAACTTCGACCTGCTGCGCGAGGTGGGCCGCACCGGCACGCCGGTGCTGCTGAAGCGCGGGATGTCCGCCACGATCGAGGAGTGGCTGCTGTCGGCCGAGTACATCGCCCGCGAGGGCAACGCCGACATCGTCCTCTGCGAGCGGGGCATCCGCACCTTCGAGACGGCCTACCGCTCGACGCTCGACATCTCGGCGGTGCCGGTGGTGAAGAGCCAGGCGAGCCTGCCGGTGATCGTCGACCCGTCGCACGCGGCGGGCAAGCGCGACCTGATCCTGCCGATGGCCCGGGCGGCCGTCGTGGCCGGCGCCGACGGCCTGATCGTCGAGGTGCACCCGGCCCCGGAGACCGCCCTCTGCGACGGGCCGCAGGCCCTCCACGCCGAGACCTTCGGCGCCTGGGTGGCGGACGTGCGCCGCTGCATCGACCTGATGGGCAAGGTGCTCGCCGGCGACGACGCGCCGGTGGCCGTCGCCTAGTGTCGTGAGTCGCTGGTTCGTATGCGGTTCCCGAGCGAATCTCCGGCGAGACGAGGACGCAGATCTCCCGCAATATCGGGAATATCGTGGGAGTCGAGGACGCTGTATCGCGATGAGATGCAGCCGGGAACTGCCACGTAATTAGTGACTCAGGACACTAGGCCCCCGATGGGCCCGGTCGCCATCGTCGGCGTCGGGCTCATGGGCGGCTCGCTCGGCCTGGCGCTCCGCGGACGCGACGTCCGCGGCGTCGACCCCGATCTCCGCGCCCTCGCGACCGCGCTCGAGATGGGCGCGATCTCCGAGGCCGCCGGGTCGCTGGAGGAAGCGGCTGCGGGGGCCGACGCGGTCGTCCTGGCGGCCCCGGTGCCGACACTCGCCGGGCTGGCCCTGCGCGCCCTGGAGGCCAGCGGCCCGTCGTGCGTCGTGACCGACCTGGGCTCGGCCAAGTCGGAGGTCATGGAGGCGATGGGCCCGGAGGGGCGCGAGCGGTTCATCGGCGGCCACCCGGTGTGCGGCGCCGAGCGGAGCGGCGTGGCCTTCGCCCGGGAGGGGCTCTTCCGCGACGCCACCTGGTTCCTGACCCCCGGGCCCGAGGCCCGGCCGGAGCTGTTCGGGCGCCTGCACGGCCTCGTCGCGTCGGTCGGCGCGCGGCCCACGGCCATCGACGCGCGCGTCCACGACCGCCTGATGGCGCTCGTCTCCCACCTGCCCCACGTCCTCGCGGGGGCCCTGATCAACCAGGCCGCGGACACGGCCTTCGAGGGGCGCGAGGCGCTGCGCTCGGCCGGGCCGTCGTTCGGCGACCTGACGCGGGTCGCGGGATCCAACCCGCCGCTCTGGGCCGACATCCTGCTGGCGAACCGGGAGGCCGTGCTCGAGGCCCTGCGCGGCTACACCGGGCGGCTCGACGAGGTGGGGCGGGCGCTGGAGCGCGGGGACCGCGACTGGCTGCTGGGCTTCGTGGGCGAGGCCGGAGCCGCCAAGGACCGGATCCGCCGGATCGACCGCGAGGGCGGTGCGCCCGCCCGCGTCGTCGTGGTCGTACCGAACCGGCCGGGCGCGATCTCCGAGATCGCCACGGCCCTCGGCCACGCCCACATCAACATCGAGGACCTCCAGCTCCGGCCCGGCCCCCCGGAGGGCGAGGGCGAGCTGGAGCTGGCGCTCGAGGGCCCCGAGGCCGCGCGCGAGGCCGTGCGCCTCGTGGGCGAGCGGGGCTACCGGGCGCGCGAGATCCCCTGAGGGCGCTGCCCCGGCGCTGATGCCCCGGCCTCGGATGCCGATGCATCGGGTGACAGCGTCTCCCGGAAGGACAGCCTCATGCGCGCACTCCGCATCGCGGCGCTCCTCGGCGCCGGCATCGCCGCCGTCTCGGTCTCGGTCGCCTCCGCCCGCCCGTGGCGCCACAGGACCGCGGGCCCGGCGGACGACGACTACACCCCGGACCTCGGCGAGTTCACCATCTGGCCGCCCCCGCCCGCGGCGCGCTGAACTCAGCGTTCGGTAAGAAGCTCCAGCACCTCGCGCGAGAGCGCCCCGCCGCGCCAGGCGAGCGGCGACTCGCCCTCGCCCTCCACCACCAGGCGCGCGCCGGGGATGCGTGCCGCGTACTCCCGGGCCACGGCCAGGGGGTGATCGGGGTCGACCTCGTCGCGGCTCCCCACGATGAGCGCCGGCACGGCGAGGCCCTCGAGCGCGCCCATCCCGTCGAAGGCGGCGGTGCGGGGGATGCCGCGGAGCGCGTCGGCCACGGCCGCGGGGTGCGCGTGCCGGGCCAGGCGCTGCCGGATGACGGAGCGCGCGGTCGCGCGCCACCGCTCGCTCATCGAGAGGGGCTCGAGCGCGGCCAGGAAGCCGTCCGGACCGCCGCGCAGCAGCCCGTCCGCCAGGGCGTCCCAGCGGTCCAGGTCCCGGCTCGGGCGGCCGAGGTGCGCGGGGGTCACCACGGCCACGGCGGAGACCCGCTCCGGGTGCCGCAGCGCGAGCGCGACCGCCGTGGCCGAGCCCATCGACTGGCCCACGAGCGCCGCGCGCTCGACTCCCTGGGCGTCGAGCACCGCGAGCGCGTCGGCCACCAGCTCGTCGTAGGTGTAGTCGCCCGGCCCGCCGGCGGGCGACGAGAGCCCGTGGCCCCGGGCGTCGAAGGCGATGACGCGGTGCCCGGCGCGCTCGATGGCGCGCGAGCCGTGCACCACGTACCGGCGGGTCGCCGTGAGGCCGTGCAGCAGGAGCACCGCCGGCCCCGCCCCCGACGCCTCGCCGGCGAGGGTCACCGGGCCGCGGACCACCTCGAGCGGCTCGGGCGCCCCGGCCTCCGTCGTCATGCCCGGCAGGCTACGCCGTCGGCCGGCCCGGCCATCCCGGGGACCGGCGCCCGGAGGTGTGGTGTTATCCCGGGATGGACGAGACCGACCGGCGCGCCCGCGAGATCGCCGCGTCCGCGCTGGGGCATCCGGTGCCCCACGCCCTCGCCGGGCCCGGCGACGAGATGATCGTGGCCGCCTCGGTGGCCGGCGATCCGCCGGCCGCGCGGGTGGCCTGGGTCGATCGCGACGGGCGGGTGATCGCCCGCGTGGCGTGTCCGCCGGGGCGCCCCAGCCGCTGGCGGCCCGTGGTGGCCGCGGCCGTCGCCCTGGACCTGCCCGGCGTGCCGCCGGACCGGGTGCTCGTGGCCCGCCTCGCGCCCGAGGCCGCGGCCCTGCGGCCGGTCCTGGCGAGCGAGGACGAGCCCCGGGCGACGCCGGTGGGGGAGGAGGGCCTGGCGCTGGTGCGGCTTCCACCCGAGGTGCCGGTCATCGCGGTGGACGCCCTCGACGCCTCGGGGGAGCCGATCGGGCGGCTGGCGCGTCCCGGCGTCTCGGAGCTGCGCTTCGACGGCGCGGCCGTGAGCGGTCGCATCGGCGCCACCCACGGCATGGGCGCGGGAATCGGCGCGGGGCGGTGGACCCCGGGACTGCCCGAGGCGGCCTTCGAGGCCGGCTACGTCCCCTGGCTGCCCTCGTGGATGCCTCCCGGGCTGGAGCGCGGGCGCCCCCGCGTGGAGCCCGACGTCGCGTACCCGGCCGCGCCGCCCGCGATCGTCATCGCCTGGGCCGGGGGCGAGGCCGCCCGCGTGCTGCTGCGCCAGGCCCCGGCCCCGCTGGCGAGCCCGGACACCGGCGGGCGCGGCGCGCGCGAGGTGCCGGTGGGCGCGGTGAGCGGCGTCCTCCGGGGCCGCGGCCTGGTCACGCTGGTCTGGGAGACGCCCGAGCGCGCCTTCGGCCTGCAGATCCGCGGCGTGCCGGGGGGCGAGGAGATCGCGCTGCGGGTGGCGCGCTCGGTGAGCCCGCAGGCGCTCCCGGGCTGAACGCGGGCTAGTCTCCTCCCATGGCGGTCGTGCGCGTGGCACCGGTCCCTGCGCTCCGCGGCACCGTCAGGGTGCCGTCGGACAAGTCGCTGACCCATCGCGCGCTGCTCCTGTCGGCGATCTCCGACCGCGAGGTCCGGATCGAGCGGCCGCTCGACTCGGCCGACACCGGCGCCACCCTCCACGCCGTCGAGGTGTGCGGCGCGCGCGCCGACGGCCATCTCGGCGACACCCTGGTCATCCGCGGGCTGGGGCTCCGGGGCCTGCGGCCCCCGCCGGCGCTCGACTGCGACAACGCGGGCACCCTGATGCGCCTGCTGGCGGGCGTGCTGGTGGGCCAGGCCGCGCGGCACGTGGTGCTCGACGGCGACGACTCCCTGCGCCGCCGCCCGATGACCCGCATCGCGCGGCCCCTGCGCGCGATGGGCGCCGGGGTGTTCACCGCCCCCGGCGGCACGCCGCCGATCGTGGTGAGCGGCGGGGCGCCGCTGCAGGGCATCGAGCACCGCCTGGAGGTCGCGAGCGCGCAGGTCAAGAGCTGCCTCCTGCTGGCCGGGCTCTTCGCCGAGGGCGAGACCTGGGTGATCGAGCCGTCGCCCTCCCGCGACCACACCGAGCGGATGCTCGAGGCCGCGGGCGTCGCCGTGCTGCGCGAGGGGGGAGCGGTGGGGGTGCGGGGCCCGGTCGCGTCCCTGGCGCTCCCCGACATCGAGGTGCCGGGCGACTTCTCGTCGGCCGCCCCCCTCCTGGTCGCCGGCGCCCTCCTGGGCGACCCGGAGGTGCGCCTTCCGGGGGTCAACCTCAACCCGAGGCGCACGGGCCTGCTGGACGTGATGCGCCGGATGGGCGTGGACGTGCGCGTGGAGCCCGAGCCGTCCGTCGCGGGCGAGCCGGCGGGGACGATCGTCGTGAGCCGCTGCGACGACCTGTCCGGCACCGAGGTCGCGCCGGAGGAGGTGCCCTCGATGATCGACGAGCTCCCGCTCGTGGGGCTGCTCGGCGCCATGGCGCACGGGACCACGATCGTGCGCGGCGCGGCCGAGCTGCGCGTGAAGGAGAGCGACCGCATCGCCTCGGTGGTCGCCGCCCTGACCGCGATGCGCGTGCGCGCCGGCGCGCGCGACGACGGCTTCGAGGTGCACGGCACGGGCCACCTGCCGGGCGGCGACGTCGAGGCCATGGGCGATCACCGGCTGGCGATGCTGGGCGCGGTGGCGGGCCTCGCGAGCATGGAGGGGGTGCTGGTGCGGGGCTTCGAGGCCGTCGGCGTCTCCTACCCCGGCTTCGCCGGCGACCTGGCCGAGCTGGGCGCGGTGCCGGCGTGATCGTGGCCATCGACGGCCCCGCCGGCGCGGGCAAGAGCACCGTGGCGCGGTCGGTGGCCCGCCGTCTGGGCCTGGCCTACCTGGACACCGGGGCGATGTACCGCGGGCTCACCTGGCTCGCGCTCCAGCGGGACGTGGACCCCGGGGACGGGGCGTCCCTGGCCGCCCTGGCGCGCGACGTGCCGATGACCATCGAGCCCACTCGGGACGGCGACCGGGTGCGCCTGGACGGCCAGGACGTCACCGAGGCGATCCGGCTCCCCGAGGTCAGCGGCCGGGTGTCGGAGGTCTCGGCCCATGCGGGCGTGCGGGAGGAGATGGTGGCCGCCCAGCGCGCGCTGCTGTCGAGCGGCGGGTGGGTGTCCGACGGCCGCGACGTGGGCACCGTGGTCTGGCCCGGGGCCGACCTCAAGGTCTTCCTGACGGCCAGCCTGGAGGAGCGCGCCCGCCGCCGGCGCGCCGAGCTGGCGGCCCGCGGCGTCGAGGTGGACGAGCCGACGGTGCTCGAGGACGTGCGCCGGCGCGACCACCTGGACACCACTCGCGACACCAGCCCGCTGCGGGTGGCGCCGGGGGCGATCGTGATCGACTCCTCCGAGATGACGGCCGACGACGTGGTGGAGCGGGTCGTGCGCCTGGTCGAGGCCCTGCGGGCGGCGAGCGCGTGATCGATTTCGACGTCCCCCCGCGGATCACCCGGCCCTGGTGGGCGGCGGGGCACGCCGTGCTGGTGCCCTACGTGCGCGGGGCGCTGCGCCTGCGCGTCACCGGCCGCGAGAACATCCCCGCCGAGGGCCCGGTGCTCGTGGTGAGCAACCACGTCTCCGAGCTCGACCCGCCCACGCTCGGCGTCTCGGCGCTCCCGCGGAAGACCTACTACATGGCCAAGCAGGAGCTCTTCTCGGTGCCCCTGCTCGGCCGCACCATCTTCCGGCTCGGGGCCTTCCCCGTGGACCGGGGCGGCGCCGACCGGCGGGCCATCCGCCTGGCCCGGGAGGTGCTGGACCGCGGCGACCTGCTGCTGATGTTCCCCGAGGGGACCCGCCACCCGGACGGTCGGCTGCGCCCCGGACTCCCCGGAGCGGGATCGCTCGGGCTCGTGCCCGGGCTCACCGTGGTCCCGGCGGCCATCTGGGGCACGCAGCGCTGGATCGGCCCGGCGCGGGTGGCGTTCGGCAGCCCGATCGACCTCTCCGACCTCGAGCAGGGGTCGCGCAGCCGGCGGTCCCAGGTCGCCGTCGACCGGATGATGGCGGGCGTGGCGGGGCTGCTGCCGCGGGTGGGGGGGCCCCACCAGGATCCGCCGGTGCGCGCCGATGGCTGAGATCGACGCGGACGCCCGGGACGCCAAGGCCCGCGCCCGCGCGCGGCCGCGGCGGGTGGCCACCGGGAGCACCCTCGACTCCGACCAGCCCACGGTCGCGATCGTGGGCTACCCGAACGTGGGCAAATCGACGCTCTTCAACCGCCTCGCCGGACGGCGCGACGCCGTGGTCGACGCCCAGCCGGGGGTCACCCGCGACCGCCGCCAGGCGGGGACCGAGTGGAACGGCCGCGCCTTCCAGCTCATCGACACCGGCGGCATCGACGAGGCCGATCCCAGCGACGTGGGGCGGCAGGTCGCCGCGCAGGCGGTGCGGGGGATCGAGGACGCCGACCTGGTGCTGTTCGTGGTCAACGTGCAGACCGCGCCCACGACCGGCGACATGGAGATCGCCGAGCGCCTGCGCCGCTCCGGGCGCCCGCTCATGCTCGTGGCCAACAAGTGCGACGACTGGAAGCCGGAGGCCGTGGCCCAGAACCTCCACTCCATGGGGATGGGCGACGTCCACGCGGTGTCGGCCCAGCACGGCCGCGGGATCGGCGACCTGCTGGACGCCCTCGTGGAGCGGCTGCCCGAGGCCCCCCTGGCGCGGGCCGAGGTGGACGCCGGGCGGGCCCCGGCGATCTGCATCATCGGACGGCCGAACGTGGGCAAGAGCTCGATCCTGAACGCGATCCTCGGCGAGGAGAGGGTGGTCGTGCACGATCTCCCGGGGACCACCCGGGATCCCGTTGAACACCCTGGTGGAGGTGGACGGCCGGCAGGTCGTGCTCATCGACACCGCCGGCCTGCGCAAGAAGGGCCGGATGCGCGAGGGCGTGGAGCACTACAGCCAGATCCGGGCGATCCAGGCGGCCGAGCGGAGCGACGTGGCCCTGGTCGTGGCCGACGCCACGGAGGGGCTCACCGAGGCCGACCTCTCGGCGGTCGACCGGGCCGCACACGCCCACTGCGCCACGCTCCTGGTGATGAACAAGTGGGACCTGGCGCAGCCCGACCTGGAGCACGTGCGCGGCCGCCTGCGCGCCAAGTCGCGCCAGCGCCCCCCCATCGAGGTGTGCTCGGCGGTGACGGGGGAGGGTCTCCACCGCCTGCTGCCGGCGGCGCTGCGCCTGGAGGAGCGCTACCGCTCGCGGGTGTCCACGCACGTGCTCAACGAGCTCCTCCGCGAGCTGGCCGAGGAGCGCCCCGGCCCGCGGAAGGGCAACCGCCGCCTGTCGCTGCGCTACCTCGTGCAGACCGGGGAGGCGCCGCCCAGCTTCCGGCTCGAGGTCAACGACCGCTCGCTGATGACGCGCGACTACGGGTTCTGGCTCGAGAACAGGCTGCGGCAGCGCTTCGACATGGACGGGGTTCCTCTGGTCATCGAGGTGCGCACCAGAAGCTGAGCCGGGGCGCTCATGCCGGGGCGGGATCCGGCCGAAGGATGAAGATGGCCCGTCCCTCCTGAACCGTCCCTTTACGGACGGCCGCTGGGATTCCGGAGGGCCCTAGTACTGTCGGTGACCCGCCCACCCCACTCCCGGAGGTCCTCCCGGATGGTCACATCGAAAACCCGCAGCCGGGGCGCGAAGCGACTCACCGCCCTCGCCGTCGCGGCCGTCGCGGTCTCCGCGATCGCCGTCGCCGGATGTGGCGGCAGCTCGTCGTCCACGGGATCCGCGCCCGGCGACGTCGCGGGTTTCGTGCCGTCGACCAGTCCGGCCTACTTCGAGATCACCACCGACCTCGAGGGACCGCAGTGGTCGCAGGTGGCGAAGCTCGCGAAGCTCTTCCCGGGGTACCCGAAGCTCCAGAAGATGATCGACGGCTCGCTCCAGGGCAACGGCGTGAACTTCGAGACCGACGTCAAGCCGCTCCTCGGTGATCGCGCGGCGATCGCCGCACTCAACGTCCCGAACGTCTCCGGCATCACGAGCACCGACGCGGCCGGCGCGGCCGGCGCCGCGCAGAACGCCCTCAGCGACACCGGCGTCGGCGTGGTGGACATCGCCGCCGGCAAGGACGCCGCCGTCACCGCGCTGGTGGCCAAGAAGAGCGCGCCGCAGGGCGAGCACGACGGCGTGACCTACTACAAGGCCAAGGACGGCGGCACCCTGACCGCCGTCACCGACGGGGCCCTCGTCATCACCGACTCCCAGCCCGCCCTCTTCGCCGCGCTCGACGCGCACCAGGCGGGCGGCGACAAGACCCTCGCCGGCACGAGCAAGTTCACCGACGCGCTGGGCAAGCTCCCGGACGACGTCTTCGCGCAGGGCTACGTCAACGTCGGGAGCTTCCTGCGCCAGGCGATCGCCCAGAGCCCGCAGCTCGGGCAGCTCGGCCAGCTCGAGGGCTACCAGAACGCGGTCGTGGCGGCGTCGGTCGCCGCCGAGCCCGACGGCGTGCGCGTGAAGGGCGTCGTGGACGGCGTGAACAACGTGCCCACCGGCGGCGAGTTCTCGCCCACGCTCACCTCCAACGCCCCGGCCGACGCCATCGCCTACGTCGGCTTCAGCGACGTGGCCGGTCAGCTGACCAAGGCGTTCCAGACGATCCAGGGCAGCCTGGGCAAGGAGCAGGTGCAGCAGATCGACGCCTTCTCCGCCCAGCTCCCGCTGCTCCTGGGGGTGTCGCTGGACGACCTCAAGGCGCTCGGCTCGGGCGAGCACGCCCTCGTCGTCACCGATGGCCAGCCCAACCCGGGCGCGGCCCTGGCGCTGAAGGTGGAGGACGGCGCGCGCGCCAAGACGACCCTCGACACCGTGCGGCAGAAGCTGCCCGCGCTGATCAAGACCTTCAGCCCGCAGACCGCGCTCCCGCCGTGGAGCCAGGTTCCGCTGGCCAACGGCGTCCAGGGGTGGCGGCTCCCGCTCTCGCCCCGGGCCGGCGCGGTGTACGGGGTCGACGGGAACCTGGCGGTCATCGGCACGAGCGTCGCCGCGGTGACGGCCGTGCAGAGCCCGACCTCCCCGCTGGCGGCCTCGGCCGACTTCCAGGCGGCCACCGACGGGATGCCCGACACGGTCACCTCGGTGGTCTGGGTCAACCTGCAGCAGGGCATCGGCGCGCTCCAGCGGTTCGGCGCCTTCAAGGACGCTCCGCCGGCGACCCTGCCCAACCTGCGCCCGCTGAAGAGCATCGCCGCGTGGACCACGGGCGGCGGCACTCCGACGTTCGAGATGCTGCTCACCCTCAAGTAGGCGCGAGGCCCCGAGGGCTCCGGCGGACCTCGCCGGAGCCCTCGGGAGCCCCTGCTATCGTTGCCGCCGCCCGGAGCCGGACGCATTGGAGCGCAGTCGATGGCAGAGCACCTCTTCACCTCGGAGTCCGTCACCGAGGGGCATCCCGACAAGATCGCGGACCAGATCTCGGACGGGGTGCTCGACGCGGTCCTGACCGACGACCCGCACGGCCGCGTGGCCTGCGAGACGCTCATCACCACGGGGCAGGTGGTGGTGGCCGGCGAGATCTCGACGTCCACCTACGTGGACATCCCGTCCGTCGTGCGCTCCACGATCCGCCGCATCGGCTACACCCGGGCCAAGTACGGCTTCGACGCCGACACCTGCGGCATCTCGGTGGCGATCGACGAGCAGAGCCCCGACATCGCCCAGGGCGTGGACAAGGCCCTCGAGGCCCGCAGCGTCAAGGACTCGGACCCCTACGACCTCCAGGGCGCCGGCGACCAGGGCATCATGTTCGGGTACGCGACGGACGAGACCCCCGAGCTGATGCCGCTGCCGGTGATGCTGGCCCACCGGCTCTGCGAGCGCCTCGCCGCCATGCGGCGCGAGACCATGAAGTACCTGCGCCCCGACGGGAAGTCGCAGGTCACGGTGCGCTACGAGAACGGCCGGCCGAAGGAGGTCGTCGCGGTCGTCATCTCCACGCAGCACGCACCCGAGGTGTCCGACGACCTGCTGCGCGACGAGGTCATCGGCCAGGTGGTGAGGCCGGTCCTGGGCGACTTCGAGCGCTGGCGCCAGGGAATCACCTTCTACATCAACCCCACCGGCAGGTTCGTGGTGGGCGGTCCGCTCGGCGACTGCGGGCTCACGGGACGCAAGATCATCGTGGACACCTACGGCGGCATGGCCCGCCACGGCGGCGGCGCCTTCAGCGGCAAGGACCCCTCGAAGGTCAACCGCTCGGGCGCCTACGCGGCCCGCTGGGTGGCGAAGAACGTGGTCGCGGCCGGTTTCGCGAAGCGATGCGAGGTGCAGATCGCCTACGCCATCGGGGTCGCGCACCCGGTCTCCCTGATGGTGGAGACCTACGGCACCGAGACGCGTCCCCCGGAGCTCATCGCCCAGTGGATCGCGAGCCACTTCGACCTGCGCCCCGCGGCGATCGTGGACCAGCTCGACCTGCGGCGGCCGATCTACCAGAAGACCGCCGCGTACGGCCACTTCGGCCGAACCGACCCCGACTTCACCTGGGAGAACACCGACGTCGGCCGTGAGGCCGGCGGGCGCTTGGCCGCAAGCGCCTGACCGAATCGCGGTGGCCCCCGCCGCCGCGCAGGTGATCCCCCTGGTCGAGGCGCGCGCCCTCGACCGGGTCCTGGACTACGCGGTTCCCGCCGAGCTGGACGACGCCGCGGTGGCCGGGGCCCTCGTGGCGTGCCCCCTGGGCCCGCGGCGCGTGCTGGGCGTGGTGGTGGGCCGGGCCGAGGCCACGCACGAGGGCCGGCTCGCCCCCCTGGCGGGGGTGGTGGACACGCCCCCCGTGGCGGCGGACCTCCTCGAGCTCGCCCTCTGGATGGCGCGCTACTACCTCGCCCCTCGGGCCGCGTGCCTGCGACTGGTGCTGCCCCCGGGCGCGGACGGCTCCCTGCGCCGCCGGGCGGACGGCTCCTGGGCGCTCGGGACGCCCCCGCGGGGACCCGCCGAGCGCCTGGTGGCCCGGTCGCGGCCCCGCGCCGAGCCGCCGGAGCGGGCCCGCTGGCAGGCGGTGGCCGAGTCGCTGACGGCCGCGGGCGGGCGCCTGAGCGCCGCGGAGCTGTGCCGCCGCGCGGGCACGACCCCGGCGACCCTGCGGCGCATGGCGGAGGCCGGGATCATCGACCTCGCCGGCGAGCCCCTCGTGCCCAGCGCCCTCGAGGCCGTGGGGGGCCCCGCGCCGCCTCCCGACGAGCCCCCGGCGCTGACCGGCGACCAGGAGGCCGCCCTGGCAGCGGTGGAGGCCGCGATGGCCGGCGGGGGGATGCTCCTCCTCCACGGGGTGACCGGATCCGGCAAGACCGAGGTGTACCTGCGGGCCATCGCCTCGGCCCGGGAGCGCGGCCGGGGGAGCATCGTGCTGGTGCCCGAGATCGCGCTCACCCCGCAGCTCCTGGGGCGGCTGCGGGCCCGGCTGGGGGAGCGGATCGCGGTGTGGCACTCGGCCCTGTCGCCGTCCGAGCGCGCGGAGGAGCACCGGCGCGTGCGCGAGGGCGACGCCGACGTGGTCCTGGGCGCGCGCAGCGCCGTCTTCGCGCCGGTCCCCGGGCTCGGCCTGGTGATCGTGGACGAGGAGCACGACTCCTCGTACAAGCAGGACGCGGCCCCCCGCTACGACGCCCGCCAGGTCGCCGCCCGCCGTGCGCGCCCCGCCGCCGCCGCCGTGGTGTACGGCACGGCCACGCCGCGCCCGGAGACCTGGCACGCGCTGCCGCGGCGGACGCTGCGGGCGCGCCCGGACGGCTCGCCGCTGCCCCGGGTGGAGATCGTGGACATGCGCACCCAGGGGGCCGGGCCCGTATCGCGGCCGCTGGCCTCGGCCCTGCACGCGGCGGCCGGGCGCGGCGAGAAGGCGGTGCTCCTGGCGAGCCGCCGCGGCTTCGCGCTGATGGCCCTCTGCCGGTCGTGCGGGTGGATCGCGCGCTGCCCGCACTGCGACGTCGCCCTCGTCCATCACGAGGACCCCCGTCGCCTGGTGTGCCACCACTGCGGGCACGAGGCGGCGGTGCCCGGCGTCTGCCCGCGCTGCAACGCCGCCGACATCGCGCGGCACGGCGCCGGCAGCCAGGGCCTCGAGGCCGCGCTCCAGCGGCTGGTGCCGGCCGCCCGGCTCGTGCGCATGGACGGCTCCAGCGCCCGCGGGCGGGGCGCGGTGAGCCGGCTGCTGGCCGACTTCGCCCGCCCCGGGGCGGCGATCCTCCTGGGCACCCAGATGGTCGCCAAGGGGCACGACCTGCCCGAGGTGACCGTCGCAGCGGCCATCGATGCCGACGCCCCGCTCCAGCACGCGGGCTTCCGGGCCGAGGAGCGCGCGTTCGGGCTCATCGTGCAGCTCGCCGGGCGCGCCGGGCGCCGCGGAGAGCCGGCCCGGGTGATCGTGCAGGCCTATGAGCCCGCGGCCCGGGCCGTTCAGCTCGGGGCGCGCCACGCGGTGGAGGAGTTCCTCGAGGGCGAGGTGGAGCGCCGCCGCGAGCACGCGCTGCCGCCGTTCGGCCACCTGGTGCGCGTGGTGGTCGAGGGCCCGCGCCCCCCGGTGGTCGTGGCGGCGGCGGCGGAGCTGGCCGCGGCCCTGCGGGAGACCGCGCCCGAGCTGGGGCTGCGCGGGCCCGCGCCGCTCCACCGCCTGCGCGGCCGCACGCGCCGCGCCCTGCTGTTGAGCGCCCCCCACGCCGGCGACGTCACGGGCCCGCTGCGCGCCCTGCTCCAGGAGCGGGCCGAGCGGCTCCGGCGCGCCGAGGTGCGCGCCACGGTCGACGTGGACCCCCAGGAGACGTGAGGAGGTGCCGGGCCCCGTCATCGCCGACCGGCTGGGGCGCGGCGAGATCGAGGAGATCGCCTTCGGCGGGCGCGCGGTGGTGGTGGGGGAGGCCGCGCGGGCGCGGGTGGAGGCCGGGCACCGCGAGCTCCTCGCGGTCCTCGCGCAGGGGGGGCCGGTGTACGGGGTCACGACCGGCCAGGGGTACCTCGCCGGCCACGAGCTGACCGAGGCGGAGGCGCGCGCCCATCAGCGCAACCTGCTGCTGGGCCGGGCGGTGGGATCGGCCCCCTGGCTGGCGCCGCAGGAGGCGCGCGCCCTGGTGGCCGTGCGCCTGGCCCGCTTCCTGGACGGGCGGGCCGGCGTGAGCCCGGAGCTGTGCCACCGGCTGGCGCAGCTCCTGGACGCGGGCCTCGTCCCCGCCGTCCCGCGGGAGTCGGTGGGCTGCGCCGGCGAGGTGATCCCGCTCTCGCACGCGTTCCAGATCCTCGTGGGCGTGGGCCGGGTCCTGGCCGGGGACGGAGGCACCCGGCCGGCCGCCGAGGCGCTCGCGGAGCGGGGCGTGCCGCTGCACGAGCTGCGCCCGAAGGAGGGCATCGCCCTGCTGGCCGGCTGTCCCGGCACCACCGCGCTGGCCCTGGCGCGCCGCCGCGGCGGGGTCCTGCTGGCGGGCCAGGCCCTGGCCGCGGCCGCGTGCTCCATCGACGCGGCCGGGGTCCCGCTCGACCCCTACCACCCGGCCGTGGGGCGGCTGGTGGGCGACCCGGGCCTGGAGGATGCGCTCGGGCGTCTCGCCGGGCTCCTGAGCGGGGCGGGGCCGGCGCGGACCGGGTCGCAGGCGCCGGTGTCGTTCCGCGTGGCGCCCCAGGTGCTGACCCACCTCGAGCGCGTCCTCGCCCGGCTCGGCGAGGACATCGACCGGGGCCTCGCGGGGAGCGACGACTCGCCGGCGCTCGTGGATGGGCGGTTCGTGAGCACCGGCGCCTTCCACGAGGTCGGCCTCGCGGCGGGCATGGACGCGCTGTCGGCGGCCCTGGCGCGGGTCGCCGAGCTCTCGGCCCAGCGCGTGCACCGCCTGCTGGACGGCCGCGTGACCGGCCTGCCCGACCAGCTCACGCCGGCGCCGGGCCCGCGCTGCGGCTTGGTGGTGCTGCACAAGCGGGCCGTCGGCGCGGTCCACGAGCTGCGCCGCCTGGCGTCGCCCGCGAGCCTGGGGAGCGTGGACACCTCGCTGGGGCAGGAGGACGCCCAGTCGTTCGGCTTCGCGGCCGCCGAGGCGTCGCGGCGGGCGTTGAGGCTGACCCGGGAGGTGGTGGCGATCGAGATGGTCGCCGCCCGGCAGGCGTGGTTCCTGCGAGGGCGCGGGCCGGGCCCCGGGCTGGCCGAGGTCGCGGGGCCGCTGGTGGAGCTGGTGGCGCCGGTGGAGGAGGACCGCCCCCTCGGCGAGGACGTCGACCGGATCGTGGACCACCTGCGCGCCTGACCGGACGCGCCCGCAGCCGGATGTCCGCGGCCGTTCGCTACGCTAGCCGGCGGCCCCGACCCCCGCCAAGGAGCGCCCCTTCATGCCGGTTCCCCGCCTGTTCGAGGCTTCGTCCGAGCCTCGCGAGCAGTGGGTGCACGTGATCGCGACCCTGCTCGGACTGGGCGGCCCGGAGACGCGCACCGCGCTGGTGGAGGAGATCTCGGGCGAGGCGCTCCCGAGCGCCGACGCGATGCTGGTGCGGGAGCAGCGGCCCCTGCCGGACGCCCCGGGCGGGCTCGTGGTCGACATCGTCGCGCGCGGCGCGGGCTGGACCCTTGCGGTGCAGGCGACGCTGGCCTTCGACGCCGACGAGGTGGACCGGCTCATCGCGACCCACGACGCCCTGGCGGTCTCGAAGGACCGCTGCATCCTCATCGCCCTCACCCCGGACCGGAAGGCGCCGCCCGCCGTCGAGCGGGCCGTGGAGGGCGGCCGCGACGTGCGCCACCTCAGCTGGCTGCGCCTGCGGGACTGGGTGCAGGAGCGCCCCGAGCGCGGCCGCGCCCAGGGCACCGACCTGCTGCTGCTGCGGGAGGCCGAGTACTTCCTCACCCCCCGCGTGGCCGAGCTCTACCGCCTCGAGGGGCTGATGCCCCTGGTCGCGGCCGGGCTGCGACCGAGCCTGGCCGGGATGTTCTTCGACCTCAACGAGCTGGCGCCGGCGCCGCTGATCCAGAACGAGGCCCAGAGGGCCCGGGTGGCCTTCCCGCGCACCGGCGACCCGCAGGCCGAGATCGCCCTCGACGGGGGCGGCCTCTCGCTGAGCCTGGCGAGCGCCGAGGCCGGGCCCGGCTTCGCCGACGGCAAGGCGGGCTGGAAGCGCCTGGAGGTCGGCGTCCCCGGGGACTACCTGGCGGCGCGGGGCTGGGCGCAGTCCACGGCCCGGGACCTGCTGCCGGCGCGCCGCTAGTGCCCGCATGACGCAGACCCTCACGGGCCCGCAGGCCGGGGAGTGGCTTCTGGGCGAGCGCGTCGGCGAGGGAGGCCAGGCGACGGTGTACCGCGCCCGCCACCGCGGCGACGGGCGCGTCGGGGCCGTGAAGCTGTTGCACCGGTCGGCCTGGGCCGATCCGTCATTCCGCGTGCGCTTCCGCCGCGAGTGCGACGCGCTGGCGCACCTCCGGCATCCGCACGTCGTGCCGGTCTACGACTTCGGCGAGGAGGGCGGCTGCGGCTACCTGGCCATGCCCCTCGCCCGCGGAGGGAGCCTCGCCGAGCTCCTGCGGCGGGGTCCGCTCGCGCCCGAGCAGGGTCTCGCGATCCTCGCCGCCGCCGCCGACGCGCTGGACGCCGCCCACGCGGCCGGCCTCCTGCACCGCGACGTCACGCCCGACAACGTCCTGCTCGATCCCGATGGGCCCTGGCTGGCCGACTTCGGGCTCGCCCGCCCCAACCGCGCCACGACCACCACCGGCGACGGGCGCCTCATCGGCACGGCCGGCTACCTGGCGCCGGAGGTCATCTCGGGCGCACCCGCCGGGCCGGCCGCCGATCGCTACGCGCTGGCGGCGGTGGCGTTCCGCACCCTCGCGGGCCGGCCCCCCTTCGAGGCCGACGGCGTGGCCGGGCTGCTCTACGCCCACGTCCATCGCGCCCCGCCGCGCGCCTCGTCCCTCCGGGACGGGCTGCCGCGCTCCCTCGACGCGGCGCTGGCCCGCGGGCTCTCCAAGGATCCCGAGGCGCGCCCGGCGACGGCCCGGGCCCTGGTGGCCTCGCTCGAGCGGGCCATCGCGGCGCACGGCGCGGGCGTCACGCGCGCCCTGGCGCGGCCCCGCCGCGCTCGCCGCCGGTTCCTGGCCCCGGCCATCCTGCTGGCCGCCGGCCTCCTGGCCGCGGGCGGCGCGGCGGCCGGCCTCACGATGACGCTCGGTGGCGGCGCGCCCGCGAGCGCGCCCGCCCCGC
This sequence comes from Miltoncostaeaceae bacterium, assembly GCA_963760715.1. Classification (GTDB taxonomy): domain Bacteria; phylum Actinomycetota; class Thermoleophilia; order Miltoncostaeales; family Miltoncostaeaceae; genus CAVXDY01. Next base: position 152,568 of record CAVXDY010000002.1, read on the forward strand.
CGGCCCCGGCGCCGTCCCTGTCCGTTCCGGGCCCCGACGGTGCGCCCGTGGCGGCGCGGCACGCCCTCCCGGCCGACCTTCCCGGCCTGCCCGTGGCCGCGGACTCCGCCGTCGCCAGGGTGGACGGCGCGCGGGTGAGCTCGACCCCGGGAGGATGGACCGAGCTCGGGGCCGTGGAGCGGGCGCTGGCGGACGCCGGCTACGTGATCGACCCGTACGTCGTGGACGGGGTGACGGTGGGGGTGGAGGCGCGCATGGGGGTGGACCTGATCGGCCGCGAGCCGATCTGGATCCTCCTCGCGCTGAGCGACGCGACGGGGCCGCGCGCGGTCCTCGCCACCGGCCTGCACGGGGATGCCTCGGAGGGCTACGCCGCCCCTCTGGCGCGGTCCGCCGGAGCCGCCCTGATCGCGCCTCCCGGCTAGCGCCGGAGGTGCGCGCGGCCCGCCGGATGGGGGGCCGGTGCTAGATTTCGTGGGTGCCCTCACGCGCCCTCGACGACCCCGTCCTCGAGCGCCGGCGACTCGCCGCGCTCGGTCAGATCCGCCAGTTCGGCGACCCCGCGCTGCGCACGCCCGCCCTGCCGATCACGGAGTTCGACGAGGCCCTGCGCGACGACGTGGAGCGCATGGCGTCGATCATGTACGACGCACGCGGCGTGGGGCTCGCCGCCCCGCAGATCGGCTCCCTGCGGCGACTCGTGGTCATCCGCGGCGGTGAGGACGAGCCCGTCATGGCCCTCTGCAACCCCCGCATCGTCTGGCGATCGGAGGAGGAGGAGACCGACTTCGAGGGCTGCCTCTCCATCGGCGAGGTGAGCGTGGAGGTCTCCCGGGCCGTGGCCGTGCGCGTGGAGGCCCAGGACCTCGAGGGCCGCACCTTCGAGCTGGAGCCCGAGGGGTACGGCGCCCGGGTGGTCCAGCACGAGATCGACCACCTCGATGGGATCCTCATGCTCGATCGCGCGCCGGCCGAGCAGCGCCGGGAGGCGCTCCGAGAGCTCCGCGACGGGATCTAGCCCATCATGAGGGTCGCCTTCGCGGGCAGCCCCACCCCCGCCGTCGGCCCGCTGCGCGCGCTGGCGGCCTCGCACCACGAGGTGGGGCTCGTCATCACACAGCCCGACAAGGCGCGGGGGCGCTCGCGGCGGCCGTCGCCGACGCCCGTGGCCCAGGCCGCCGAGGAACTCGGGATCCCGGTTCTCCGCCCCCCGACGATCAACGACCCGGAGGCGATCGCCCGCATCGAGGAGGCCGAGGTCGAGCTGCTGGCCGTGGTGGCGTTCGGGCAGATCCTGCGCGACGGCGTCCTCTCCCGCTGGCCCTGCGTGAACGTGCACTTCTCCCTGCTCCCCGCCTACCGGGGGGCCGCCCCCGTGGAGCGGGCGATCATGGACGGCGTCACCGAGACGGGCGTGACGATCATGCGGATGGAGGCCGGGCTGGACACCGGGCCCGCCTACGCGGCGCGCGCGGTGCCCGTGACCGGGGAGGACGACGGCGGGTCGCTCATCGCACGGTTGTCCGACCTCGGGGGGCCGCTGCTGGTGGAGGTCATCGACGAGATCGCGGCGGGCCGCGCGGCGCCGGTGCCGCAGCGCGAGGAGGGCGTCTCCCTGGCGCCCAAGATCGGCCCGGACGACCGCGCGCTCGATTTCTCCCGCCCCGCCGTCGAGCTGGAGCGCCGCGTGCGCGCCCTCTCGCCGCACATCGGCGCCACCCGCCCCATCGGCGGCGAGACCTTCAAGATCTGGGCCGCCCGGGCCCGCGACGAGGACGCGCCCGCGGGTCTGGCCGTCCAGGACGGGCGGCTGGTGGCCGGCTGCGGCCGGGGCTCGCTGGAGATCCTGGAGCTGCAGCCGCCCGGGCGGGCGCGGATGGACGCCGGCGCGTTCCTGCGCGGCTGGCGGGGCGCGCTCGACCACGGGTCCGTCGGTGCCTGAGGCTCCGGTCGACCCCACGGTCGCGCGCGGCCGCAGCGTCGCGCTGCGCGTCCTGCGGCGGGTGGACGAGGGCGCCTACGCCGACCGCGCGATGGCCGCGGAGGCCCGACGCGCCGATCTCGATCCACGCGCCCGCGCCCAGGCCACGCGGCTCGCGTACGGGGCGGTCCAGCGGCGGCGGACCCTCGACTGGCTCATCGACGGTGCCCTCGACCGCCCGGCCGCCCTTGAGCCGGCCGTGCGCGACATCCTGCGCCTGGGGGCCTACGAGATCGCCTTCTCCGACGGGGTTCCGGCCCGTGCCGCGGTCGATCAGGCGGTCCGCCAGGCGCGCGCGCTGAGGGGATCCACAGCTCGGGCGTCGGCGCGGGCGGGGGTCGTGAACGCCGTCCTGCGCCGCATCGCCGACGAGGCGCCCGTGCGCCTGGCCGGGCTCGACGCCGAGGGCGCCGAGGGCGGCGCGCTGAGGTACTCGATGCCCGACTGGATCGCCGAGCGCCTGGTGGCGTCGCTGGGCGTGGAGGACGCCATGCGGACGATGGAGGCCGCCGGGCAGCCGGCCGAGTCGGCCTTGCGCTGGAACCCGTTGCGCGGGCCCCGCGTGGGCCTCGAGTCCGAGCTGCCCTCCGGAAGCTGGCGCCGGGACGACCTGGCGCCCGAGGCGTACGTCCTCTCGGCCCCGTTCGCCCTCGAGGACTCACGGGCGTGGGCCCGCGGCCTGGCGATGGGGCAGAGCCGCGCCTCCCAGCTCGTCGCCCGGATCGTGGACCCGCAGCCGGGCGAGCGCGTGCTCGACCTCTGCGCCGCCCCCGGCGCCAAGGCGACCCATCTCGCGGCGCTGTCCCGCGGCGGCGCGCGGATCACGGCCGTCGAGCTGCGGCCGGCCCGGGCGCGCCAGCTGCGCGAGCTGGCGCGCCGCATGGGCGCCGTCATCGAGGTGGTCGAGGGCGACGGCCGGGAGGCTGCGCTTCGGGGCGGCTTCGACGCCGTCCTGGTCGATCCGCCGTGCACGGGCCTCGGCGTGCTGTCGGCCCGGCCCGACGCCCGCTGGCGCCGGCGCGAGGAGGCGCTCGGCCCGCTGGTGGAGCTCCAGCGCGACCTGCTCGCCCGCGGCCTGGCGCTGACGCGCCCCGGGGGACGGGTCGTCTACTCCACCTGCACGCTCATCGCGGAGGAGAACGAGGACGTCGTGCGCGCCGTCGGCGGGCGCGTGGAGGACCTCGCGGCCGAGCACCCCGCGCTGGCGCACCCGCGGCTGCCGGGGGCGCTCCTGACCCTCCCGCATCGCGACCACACGGACGGCTTCTTCGTGGCGCGGCTGCGGGCCGGGGAGGCCCCGTGAGCAGCCCCGCGCTGCCCGAGCGCCCGTTCGTGCTGCCCTCGCTGATGTCGGCGGACCCCCTGAACGTGGGCGCCCAGCTCGGCGCCCTCATCGCCGCCGGCGCGCGGGTCTTCCACGTGGACGTCATGGACGCCCACTTCGTGCCCAACCTCACCCTGGGGTCCGACTTCGCCCGGGCCGTCGCGGAGCCGATCCACGCCGCCGGAGGCCTCGTGGACGTGCACCTGATGGTGGCCCGCCCCGGCGAGGTCGTGCCGCTGTTCGCCGAGGCCGGGGATGCGATCACCGTCCACGTGGAGGCCGACCCGCACCCGCACCGGCTGCTGGCGGCGATCCGCGCGGCCGGCTGCCTCGCGGGCCTCGCCGTCAACCCGGGCACCCCGGTGGAGCACGTGGCCGAGCTGGGCGACGACCTCGACTACGTCAACCTGCTGTCCATCGACCCGGGCTTCGCCGGCCAGACGTTCATCGCGGGCACCCCGCGCCGGGTGCAGCGTCTGCGGCGGCTCCTGCCGGACCGGGTGGCGATCGAGATCGACGGCGGCATCGACCGCGACACCCTCCCGCTGGTGCGGGACGCGGGGGCGGGCATGTTCGTCTCGGCGTCGACGATCTTCCGCGCCGCCGATCCGGCGGCCTCGTACCGTGAGCTCGCGGCCGTGGCGCGCGGGTGAGCCTGACCGCCGCCGAGCGGGCCGCCCTGGCGCGGGCGCGCGACCTGGCCGAGGGCGGCCGCGGCCGCGTCAGCCCCAACCCGCTGGTGGGCGCGGTGCTGCTGCGGGGCGAGCACACCGTCGCGGTGGGGTGGCACGAGGGCCCGGGCCTGCCCCACGCGGAGGCGCTGGCACTGGCGGCGGCGGGGGACGCGGCACGCGGCGCCACGGTCGTGTGCACCCTGGAGCCCTGCTCCCACCAGGGGCGCACGCCCCCCTGCGCCGACGCCCTGGTGGCGGCCGGGGTGGCGCGCGTGGTCATCGGCTGCGCCGATCCGCTCGAGAGCGGCCGCGCCCAGGGGCGCGAGGTGCTGCGCGCCGCGGGCATCGAGGTCGTGGTGGCGAACGGCGCCGACGGCCGCGCGTGCGCCGAGCAGAACGCCGCGTTCCTCACCTGGGCGATCACCGGGCTGCCCCACGTGACCCTGAAGCTCGCGACCAGCCTCGACGGCAAGATCGCCACGGCGGCCGGCGAGAGCCGCTGGATCTCCGGCCCCGCCTCGCGCGCCCTGGTGCACCGCTGGCGGGCCGACCACGACGCCGTGGCGGTGGGGCTGGGGACCGCGCTGGCCGACGACCCGCGCCTCACGGCCCGCGACGTGGAGGGGCCCCTGCGCCAGCCAGCGCGGGTCGTGTTCGACTCGTCGGCCCGCCTGCCGCTCGGCTCGGCCCTGGTCCTGGGCGCCCGGGAGCAGCCCGTGATCGTGCTGGCGGCGGACGACGCCCCGCCCGACCGGGTCGCCGCGCTGGAGGACGCCGGCGTGGAGGTCGTCCCGCTGCCGGGCAGCCCCTCCGAGCGGATCGGCGCCGGTCTGCGCGCCCTGGGGTCGCGGGGCATCCAGTCGCTCCTCGTGGAGGGCGGCGCCGAGCTCGCCGGCGCCATGGTCGAGGCGGGAGCGGTGGACCGGGTGGCGTGGTTCCTCGCGCCGCTCCTGATCGGCGGCCGCGACGCGCCCTCGGCCATCGGCGGGCACGGCCCGCCCGCGCTGGGCGCCGCGCCGCGCCTGGGGGCGCTCACCTGCGAGCGGGTGGGAAACGACCTGCTGGTCACCGGCCGCCTGCGGCCCCTGGCCGGCGCGGAGTAGGCATGTTCACGGGACTGATCGAGGAGGCCGGCGTCGTGGCCGAGCTGGCCCCGGCGCCCGAGGGCGCCCGGCTGGTGATCTCGGCCTCCGCCGTCGTGGACGGCCTGGCGGTGGGCGACTCGGTGGCCGTCAACGGGGCGTGCCTCACGGCGGTCGAGGTCTCCGCGGGCGGGTTCGCGGCCGACTGCGTGGCGGAGACCCTCCGGCGCACCGCCCTCGGCTCCCTCGCGGCCGGCGACCGCGTGAACCTGGAGCGGCCGATGCGCCTGGGGGACCGCCTGGACGGCCACATGGTGCAGGGGCACGTTCGACGGCGTGGGCCGCGTGCGCGCGACGCGCGGCGAGGGGGAGAGCACCGTCCTCGAGATCGCCCCCCCGGCGGGGTTGCTGCGCTACATCGTCGAGAAGGGGAGCGTCGCCGTCAACGGGGTCAGCCTGACCGTGGCCGAGCGGCTTCCCGACGCCTTCACGGTCGCCCTGATCCCGCACACCATGGAGGTCACCACCCTCGGGCCGGGGGCCCGCGATCGCGCGGTCAACCTCGAGGTCGACGTGCTGGCAAAATACGTGGAGTCACTGGTGGCGCCCTATGCGCCGCCCCGGGAGGAACGCGCATGACGAGCAGCGCCGTCCAGTTCGCCACCGTCGCCGAGGCGATCGAGGAGATCCGCGCAGGCCACATGGTCGTCATCCTCGACTCCGAGGAGCGCGAGAACGAGGGCGACCTGGTGATGGCGGCCCAGTTCGCCACGCCCGAGGCCGTCAACTTCATGGCCACCCACGGCCGCGGGCTCATCTGCCTCGCCCTCACCGAGGACCGCTGCGACCAACTCGGCCTGAAGCCCATGGTGCGGCGCAACGAGGCGCCCCACGCCACCGCGTTCACCGAGGCCATCGAGGCCCGGCACGGGATCACCACGGGCATCTCGGCCCCGGACCGCTCGCGCACGATCATGGTGGCGATCGATCCCGAGGCGGGTCCGGAGGACCTGGTGAAGCCCGGGCACGTCTTCCCGCTGCGGGCCAAGCCGGGCGGCGTGCTGGAGCGCGCGGGGCACACCGAGGCGGCGGTCGACCTGGCGCGGCTCGCCGGGCTCATCCCGGCGGGCGTGATCTGCGAGGTCAGCAACCCCGACGGGACGATGGCGCGCGTTCCCGACCTGATCCCGTACGCCGCCGAGCACGGCCTGAAGCTCATCACCATCACCCAGCTCATCGAGCACCGCCGGCGCACGGAGCGGCTCATCGAGCGGGGCACCGCCGCCCGGCTTCCCACCGACACGGGGGAGTGGACGGCCGCGGGGTACCGCTCGATCGTGGACGGCAAGCACCACCTGGCGATGGTGAAGGGTCAGGTCGACGGGGTGGAGAACGTGCTCGTTCGCGTCCACTCGGAGTGCCTCACGGGCGACGTCTTCGGCTCGCAGCGCTGCGACTGCGGCGCCCAGCTCCAGGCCGCCATGCGGCGGATCGCCGAGGAGGGGCGGGGGGTGCTGCTCTACATCGCCCAGGAGGGGCGGGGCATCGGGCTGCTCAACAAGCTGCGCGCCTACGAGCTCCAGGACCGCGGCATGGACACGGTGGAGGCCAACATCGAGCTCGGCTTCCCGCCCGACCTGCGCGACTACGGCATCGGCGCCCAGATCCTCTGCGACCTGGGCCTCACCTCGATCCGGCTGCTCACCAACAACCCGAAGAAGATCGTGGGCCTGGAGGGCTACGGCCTGTCGGTGGTCGACCGGGTGCCGATCGAGGTCGGTCCCGGGGACGAGAACCTCGACTACCTCCGCGCCAAGCGCGACAAGATGGGCCACATCCTCCACCATCAGGACCTGCGCTTCGACGCCGACGGAGAGCAGGAGCCGGTCGAGCCGGGGCACTGACATGGCCCGCACCGGGGAGGCCGAGCCCGCACCCCGCCTGGAGGACCTGAGCAAGCCCATGGTCGCGGTCGTCGCGGGGTTCCACCGCGACCTCAGCGAGCGCCTGCTGGAGGGCGCCCGCGCCCGCCTCGCCCAGTCGGGCCTCCCCCCGGAGCGCCTGGAGGAGCGCTGGGTGCCGGGGGCGTTCGAGCTGCCCCTGGCCGCGCGCACCGTGGCCCTCACCGGCCGCTATGCCGCGGTGATCGCCCTGGGGGTGGTGATCCGCGGCGAGACCGCCCACTTCGACCACATCTGCCACGCGGCGTCATGGGGGCTGGCGGCCGTCGGCCTCGAGACCGGGGTGCCCTGCGCCTTCGGCGTCCTCACCACCGAGAACCGCGCCCAGGCCGAGGCCCGCTCCGGAGGCGATGTCGGCAACGCCGGCGCCGACGCGGCCGACGCGGCGGTGGTCATGGCCAACCTGATCGCGGAGAGCGCTCAGCCCTCCGAGGCCTAGATCGCCTTGAGGACCTTCCCGGCCTTGAGGCAGCGGGTGCACACGTAGGCGCGCACCGGCGCGCCGTCCTTCACGATCCGCACCTTCTGGACGTTCACGTTGAAGCGCCGCGAGGTCGCGCGCATCGAGTGGCTGCGGTTGTTCCCGAACCCGGGAGCCTTGCCGCAGACGCTGCAGATCCTTGCCATTTCCGCCGTCTCGCCTTCGGTCGCGTTCGTGGGGACGCGCGAGGGCGTCCGAGCGGCCCCGGATTATGCTCGTTCGATGGTCGTCCGCGCAACCGCGCCGGATCCTCCCGCCCCCGCCCTGCCTCCGCTGGGGGGCGCGCGGGGCGACCGCTGGACCGCCCCGGTGCCGCCCCGCCGCCCCGATCCGGCGCTCTGGGAGGCCCCGGTCACGGCGCTCCCGGGGGTGGGGCCCACGGCGGCGCGGCGCGCCGCCACGCTCGGAATCGCCTCGATCGGGGACCTCCTGGAGCATCTCCCGGTGCGCTACGAGGACTTCGACGAGGCCGCCCGGCCCGTCGCGGGCCTCCTCGCGGGCGAGGACGTCACGGTGCGGGTGGTTCTCGACGCCATCTCCGTGCGCCCCACCCGCCGGCGCCGGCTGCGGCTGGTGGTGGCCCGCGTCCACGACGACACGGGGCGGCTCTCGGCCACCTGGTTCAACCAGGAGCACCTGGCGCGGGTCCTCTCCCCGGGCGACGAGCTGCTGCTGCGCGGCCGGGTGGGCGGGGAGGGGCGGCGCGAGCTGGTGGTCAAGACCCACGAGCTCATCGGCGGCCCGGGCTCGGAGGGGCTGCACACCACGGGGCTCGTGCCGGTGTATCCGGCCACCGAGCAGATGCCGCCCCGGCGCGTGCGCGAGCTGGTGGACCTGGCGCGCCCCCTGGCCCGCTGCGCCCCGGAGCGCCTGCCCGAGTGGATCCGGTGGCGCCTGCGGCTGCCGGGGGTGGCGGATGCCCTGGTGGCCGTCCACTTCCCCCGCTCGCGCCGCGAGGCGCGCCTCGGCCGGCGGCGCCTGGTGCTGGAGGAGCTCGCGGTGCTCCAGCTCGGGCTGCTCGCGGTGCGGCGGCGTGAGTCGCGCACCCGCGTGGCTCCGGCGCTGCGCGCCACGGGGGAGCATTCCCGGCCCCTGCTCGAGGCGCTCCCCTTCCGGCTCACGGCCGAGCAGCGGCGGGCCGGGGCCGAGATCGCCCGCGACCTGGCCCGCACGCGGCCGATGCGGCGGCTCCTGCAGGGCGAGGTCGGATCGGGGAAGACGCTCGTGGCCGCCCTCGCGATCTGCCAGGCGGTCGAGGCCGGGGCCCAGGCCGCGCTGCTGGTGCCCACCGAGACGCTCGCCGAGCAGCACCTGCACACCCTCGACCGGCTGATGGCGCCGGCCGGCCTGGCGCCGGTGCTCGTGACCGGGAGGATCCCGCGCGCGGAGCGCGAGCGGCGGGCGATGGCGTTGCGCACCGGCACCGTGCCCCTCGCGGTCGGCACGCAGGCGCTGCTGTCGGAGGGGCTCGAGTTCGCGCGGCTCGGCCTCGTGGTGGTGGACGAGCAGCACCGCTTCGGCGTCGATCAGCGCCAGGCCCTCTCGGAGCGGGCGGCGCGGCCCGAGGGCGCGGCCCACCTCCTCTACATGACCGCCACCCCGATCCCGCGGACGCTGGCCCTCACGGCCTACGGGGACCTGACGGTCTCGACCATCCGGGGCCGCCCGCCGGGCCGCAGCCCGGTGGAGACGCGCTGGGTGCGCGAGGAGGGTCGCGAGCGGGCCTACGAGGAGGTGCGCGCCGCCCTGCGCTCCGGCCGCCAGGCCTACGTCATCTGCCCGCTGGTCGAGGAGGGCGCGGCCGCGGAGGCCCGGGCCGCCACCACGGAGGCAGAGCGCCTGGTGTCGGGCCCCTTCGCGGCGTTCTCGGTGGGGCTCGCGCACGGCGCCCAGAAGCCCGAGGAGAAGCGCGCCGCCATGGCGGCCTTCGCGGAGGGGCGCACCGACCTGCTGGTGGCGACCACCGTGGTCGAGGTGGGCATCGACGTGGCCAACGCGACGGTGATCCTCATCGAGGGCGCCGAGCGCTTCGGCCTCGCCCAGCTCCACCAGCTGCGCGGCCGCGTGGGGCGGGGGGAGCATCCCGGGCTGTGCCTGCTCTTCGGCGAGCCCCCCACCGAGGAGGGCGCCCGCCGGCTGGAGGCCCTCACGCAGACCGGTGACGGCTTCCGGCTGGCCGAGCTCGACCTGGAGATCCGCGGGGAGGGCAGCATCCTGGGCCGGCGGCAGGCCGGGCCCACCGACCTGCGCTTCGCCCGCCTCGCGCGGGATCGCCGGGAGCTGGCGGAGGCGCGGTACGTGGCCCGGCGCGCGCTCGCGATCGACCCGCGCCTCGAGCGGCCGGAGCACGCCCTGCTGCGCGCCGCCGTGCTGGAGCGCTTCGACACGCTGCCCAGGCTCCTGGACGCGTGAGCGCGGCGGCCTCGTGAGGATCGTGGCGGGCACGCACCGCGGCCGCCGCATCGCGGCCCCCGCCGGCCACGCGACGCGGCCCACCTCCGACCGCGTCCGCGAGGCCATCTTCGCCATGGTCGGGCCGGTCGAGGGGCTGGACGTGCTCGACGTCTTCGCGGGCTCCGGCGCCCTGGGGCTGGAGGCGCTCTCCCGAGGGGCCGCGAGCGCGACGTTCGTGGAGCGCGACCCGCGCGCCGTGGCCCGGATCCGCGCCAACCTGGATTCGCTCGGCCTCGCCGGGCGTGCGCGCGTGGTGCCGCGCGACTGGCGGGCCGCCCTGGCCGCCGAGCGCGCGGCCGGGCGCCGCTACGGCTTGTGCCTGCTGGACCCGCCTTATAGCGTCACGCCCCGCATCGCGGGGGGTCTCGCGACGGCGCTCGCGCCTCTCATGGCGACCGCGGGAACCGTTGTGATCGAGCACTCCGCCGCGTCGCCGCCCCTGCAGCCGACCGGACTGGAGATCGACTCGCGAATCGATCGAGCCTACGGCGACACCGCGGTGAGCGTGCTGCGTCTGGCGCCGTCCGCATGAGCCCGAACGGCCGCACGGCGGTGTGCCCCGGCACCTACGACCCGGTCACCTACGGGCACATCGACATCATCGAGCGGGCCGCGCGCCTGTTCGACCGGGTCGTGGTCTCGGTGACCACCGGATCGATGAAGAAGCTCCCCCTCTTCGATGCCGAGGAGCGCATCGCCATGGTGGAGGCCAGCGTCGTCCATCTGGACAATGTCCGGGTGGAGGGCTTCAATAGCTTGATCATCGAGCACGCCCGCGAGTTGGGCGCCTCGGTCATGGTGAAGGGGCTGCGCGCGATCTCGGACTTCGACTACGAATTCCAGATGGCTCAGCTCAACAGGCATTTGGCAGCGGAGATCGAAACCGTTTATCTGCCTGCCTCGACGCAATACAGCTTTGTGAGCTCGAGCGGCGTGCGCGAGGTGGCGGCATGGGGAGGCTCGGTCGACGATTGGGTCCCCCCGCACGTGGCGCAGGCCCTGCGCGCGCGGCATCGCCGGGGTGCCGGCTCGGTCCCTTGAGGAGGGTTCGTTGGACGTTCTGGAACTGATCGACAAGCTGGACGACCTGATTCACAACGCGCGGGCGGTCCCGCTCACCGACCAGGTCCGGATCGACCGCGACGCCATCTACGACGTGCTGGATCAGATGCGCTCGACGATCCCCGAGGAGGTCAAGCAGGCGCGCTGGATCGTGAAGGAGCGCCAGGAGATGCTGGCCGAGGCCAAGCGCGAGGCCGAGCGGATCGTGGGTGACGCGCGCGACAAGGCGGCGCAGGAGGCCTCCGAGCAGGAGGTCGTCAAGCGCGCGGAGCGCGAGGCGGCGGACATCCTGGAGGAGGCGCGCCAGCGCGAGCGCGAGGTGCGGCTCGGCGCCGAGGACTACGCCGACGAGGTGCTCGGCACCCTCGAGGTCAACCTGGGCAAGTTCCTGCAGGCCGTGCAGCGCGGCCGCGAGCGGCTCCAGGGGCGCGACGAGGGCGCCGTGGACGACGGTGGCGGCGGGGAGCCCTTCGGGGCCGAATCCCCCCTGTAGGACCGATGGGCGAGGCGCCGGCCACGCTCGACCTGCGCTCCCTGCACCTCGTGCCGGGGGCGGCGGCCTCCCGGCACCTGCGCGTGCCGCCCATCGCCATGCGCCTGGGCGGTCTGGACCACCGGGTGGAGCCCGAGGAGCCGGAGGTCGACCTCACGGTCACGCGCTCGCTCTCGGGGCTGCACCTGCGCATCGACATGGCCGTCGACCTGGTGGGGCCCTGCTGGCGCTGCCTGGCGGACGCCCGCGTCCACCTCGAGATCCGGTCGGACGAGTTCTCCGCCGACGGCCGCCACGCGGACGCAGCCTTCGACGAGGATCTCGACTCGGTCTACGTCCACGAGCACACCCTCGACCTGGCGGCGTGGACGCGCGACGCCGTGGCCGAGGCGGTCCCCGCCACGCTCCTGTGCCGCGAGGACTGCGCCGGGCTGTGCCCGCAGTGCGGCGCCGATCTCAACGAGGGCCCCTGTGGCTGCGCGCAGGAGGAGCACGATCCGCGCTGGGACGGCCTGAAGGCCGTCGCGGAGCGGTTGTCGGGCGACCGGGCCGACAGCGGTTAGGGACCCCTACCGCTCGCTCGCGGCGCCCGCTACCCTTCCGCGAGCCCTCCGACCCGGGAGAACCGGTGGCCGTCCCGAAGCGAAAGACCTCGAAGCAACGGCGCGACACGCGCCGGGCGACGCATGCCATCGAGGCGACGCGCCTGGGAAGGTGCCCCCGCTGCTCCAGCCCGGTGCGCCCGCACCACGTGTGCGGCGTGTGCGGTCACTACCGCGGCCGCGCCGTCGTGGAGATCGAGGCGTAGCTCCGGCGGAGGAGGGCCCGGTGGCCGCGGGGACGGTGGTCGCGCTCGACGGGATGGGCGGCGACAACGCACCCGCCGCGCCGGTCAGCGGCGCCCTCGAGGTCGCGGCCGAGGGGTACGAGATCCTGCTCGTGGGGGACGAGTCGGTCCTCCGGGCGGAGCTGTCGCGCCAGGGTGCGCGGAGCCACCCGGGCATCGAGCTCGTGCACGCTCCCGATGTCATCTCGTCGGGCGAGGACGGCGCGCGCGCGGTGCGCTCCAAGCCGGGGTCGTCGGTGGCCACCGCCTGCCGCCTGGTGGGCGAGGGCCGGGCGGGGGCCGCCGTCTCGGCCGGGAACACCGGCGCCATGCTGGCGGCCGCCACGCTCTCGATGCGCCGCGTGCCGGGGGTCATCCGGCCGGCCATCGCGGTCGTGCTGCCCAGCGCCGGCGGGGCGCCGGTGGTGCTGCTCGACGCCGGCGCCAGCGCCGAGGCGCGCGCCGAGCACTTCCCCCAGCTCGCCCTGATGGGACGACTCTTCGCCCGGGACGTCCTGGGCGTCGCCCGTCCCCGGGTGGGACTCCTGTCGATCGGCGAGGAGGAGGGCAAGGGCAGCGAGGTCGTGCAGGCGGCCCACGCCCTGCTGCTCGGCACCCCGGGTTTCGTGGGCAACGTGGAGGGGCGCGACATCTCCGGCGGGGCGATCGACGTCGTCGTCACCGACGGCTTCACCGGCAACGTCGTCCTGAAGACCATGGAGGGCGTCGCGGCCTTCCTCATGGGCGAGGTGCGCCAGGCGATCCGGTCGAGCACACTGGGCCGCATCGGCGGCGTGCTGGTGCGGCCGTCGCTGCGTCGCATGCGCGATCGGATCGACCCCGAGACCTACGGCGGCGCGGTGCTGCTGGGCGTGCGGGGGCTCGCCGTCATCGGCCACGGGAACTCCACGGGCCGCGGGATCGCGAACGCCGTGCGGGTGGCGCGGCGGGGCGCGAGCGAGCGCCTCGTGGAGCAGTTCGCGACGGCGCTCGCGGGAGAGGGCGCCGAGCGCTCCCCGACAACGTAGGATTGCCGCGCCGTCGCGGGCGATCGTGCGTCCGAGACCGTGTGTAGCTTGCCCAGCCAGAGCCCCAGGGTCGCTGGCGCGGAGAGATCGGAAAGGGGACCCGTTGGACCGAGACAAGGCTGTTGAGGAGGTCCGCGCCATCCTGGTGGAGCAACTGGGGGTCGATCCGGCGGAGGTCACCGAGGCGTCCTCCTTCCAGGAGGACCTCAACGCTGATTCGCTGGACCTCGTCGAGCTCATCATGGAGATGGAGGACCGGTTCAAGCTCAAGATCCCCGACGAGGAGGCGGAGAAGATCGGGACGGTCGGTCAGGCGGTCGACTACGTGCTGGCCAACAGCGCCTGACCGTGGGCCCGGCGCGCTCCGGCGGTTCGGGCCTCGCCCGGCTGCTGGGTAGCCTCGAGGGCCCCAGGCGACGCCAGGTCTTCACCCACAGCTCCTGGGCGCGTCGACGAGAGGCGTCCTACGAGCGGCTCGAGTTCCTCGGTGACAGCGCCCTGGGCGTGATCGTCAGCGAGGAGCTCATGCGCCGCCATCCCACGGTGGACGAGGGCGATCTCTCCTGGATGCGCCAGGCCGTGGTCGACCGCGACTCCTGCGCGGCCGCCGCCACCGCCGCGTCGCTGCCCGAGTCGTTCGTCGCCGCCGCGCCGGCCGCCCGCCGCGCGGCCGCCGAGCGGCTGGCCGAGCGGCCCAGCGTGCGCGCCGCGCTCTCGGAGGCGGTCATCGGCGCGGCGTGGCTCGATCGGGGGGTCGGCGAGACGCGCGAGGGGGTGCTCGAGGCCTTCGCGCCGGCGCTCGACGCCGCCGTTCCGGGATCCCGCGACGCGAAGACCTCCCTCCAGGAGGAGGCCGCCCGCCGCGGCGGGCGGGTGACCTACGAGCTCGCCGGCCAGGAGGGCCCGCCCGAGCGCCGCACCTTCACCAGCCGTGCGCTGGTGGACGGCCGCGAGATGGGCCGGGGCAGCGGGGCCTCCAAGCAGGCGTCCGAGCAGGTCGCCGCCGCCGAGGCCCTCGCTCGGCTGAAGGGGTCGGACGCCTGATGCTGAGCCGTCTCTCGCTGCGGGGCTTCAAGTCGTTCGCCGATCAGACATCGCTGGAGCTGGGCCCCGGCGTGAACGTCGTCGTGGGTCCCAACGGCTCGGGCAAGAGCAACCTGGCCGAGGCGGTCGTGTGGGCGCTCGGCGAGCAGCGCGCGGGGCGCCTGCGGGCCGGCGGGATGGCGGACGTCCTCTACTCGGGCGGCGCCCACCGCGCGGCCGCCCCGATGGCCGAGGTCAAGCTGGTCCTGGCCGGCGACGAGGTCGACGGATCGGCGCCGGCGGAGGTCGAGGCGGCCCGCCGGCTGACCCGCGCGGGGGACGCCGACTACCGGCTGAACGGCGCGGCCTGCCGCCTCCTCGACGTGCAGGAGGCGCTGTCGGCGCGGGGCGTCGGCCCCGACGCGCTGGCGGTCGTCCGCCAGGGGCAGGTCGAGGCGCTCTGCACGAGCACGCCGGCCGAGCGCCGGGCGATCGTGGACGCCGCCGCGGGGGTCGCGGTGGCCAAGCGCCGGCGGCACCGCGCCGAGCTCAAGCTGGGCCGCGTGGCCGACCGGCTCGAGCGGGCCCGCGACATCGCGGGGGAGCTGCGCGGCCGCGCGCGGGCGCTCGAGCGCCAGGCGCGGGCCGCCGAGCGGGCCACGGCGCTGGAGGGCGAGGTGGAGTCCGCCCGGCGCGCGGTGGGCGCCGCGCGGGCCCGGGCCGCCGCCGATGCGCTCGAGCGCGCCCGGGCCCACGCCGAGCGGCTCCGCGAGGCCGCGGCCGGGGACGCCGAGGCCCTCGCCCGGGCGCGCGCCGCGCGCGCGGCCGTCTCGCGCGACCGGGCCGGGGCCGCGGAGGCCCTCGCGGCGGCGGAGGCGCTGGCCGCCGGCCTGCGGAGCGCGGCGGAGCGCCTGGCCGGGCGCGCCGAGCTCGCCGCGGAGCGCCTGGCGGTGGCGGATCGGGAGGCGCGCGAGCGGGCGGAGAGGCGCCGGGCGGCGTCGGAGCGCCTGGGGGCGATCGTGGCCGCCGCCGAGGCCGCCGGGGAGGCCGCGGGCGCCGCCGAGGCCGCCTTCGGGCAGGCCGAGGCGGCCGCCGCCGAGGCCGAGGAGCGGGACCGCCAGGCGCGGGCGGATCACCGGTTGCGCGAGGACGAGGCCGCGGCCGCCTCGGGGGCGCTGTCCGCGGCCGTGCGCGACCGGGACGAGGCGGGGCGGCGCGCCGAGGAGGCTCGTGCGGCCGCCGCGCAGCTGGCGCTGCTTCCCGAGGCTCCGGATCCGGCCCTGCTGGCCCGCGCCGAGCGCCGTGAGGAGGTGTCCGCGGCGCGCGCCGTCCGCTGGGCCGAGCGGGCGACGCGGGCCGACGGCGCGTCGGCCGACGCCGAGGCCGAGCGGGCCGTGGCCCAGCAGCGGGCGCGCGAGGCCCGGGCGGCCGCCCGGGCGCTGGCGCCGACGGCCGAGGAGGGCGATCGCGGCGCCGCGGGGCTCGGCGAGGGCCTGGAGGTCGAGCCCGGCATGGAGCGGGCCGTGGCGGCCGCGCTCGGGGCGCTCGCGGAGGCCGTTCCGGCGACCACGCTGGGGGAGGGGCGCCGCACCCTCGAGGGCGGGGCGTCCTGGGTCGCGGTGCCCGCGCCGGGCCGGGCGCCGGCGGCGCCGGCCGGAGCCCGGCCGCTGTGGAGCGTCGTGCGCTCGTGCTCCGACGCCGCCCGCCCGCACCTCGAGCGCCTGCTGTCCGATGCCTGGATCGTGGACCGGCTCGAGGACGTGCCGCCCGGGTCCCCGGGGGTCGCCGTCACCGCCGAGGGGCACGCCCTCCGCGCCGCGGACGGGCTCCTGACCCACGCCGAGGGCGGATGGGCCCGGCGTGCGCTGCACCGGCGCGCCCAGGAGGCCGAGCGGGCCGCCGCCGCCGACCTGGAGGTCGCCGAGGGCGCCGCGCAGCGCGCCGCGGCCGGCGTGGCGGCCGTCGCGCGCCGCCGCCGCGCCGCGGAGCGCGCCGCCGCCCGCGCCGCCGACCGGCTCGAAGCGGCCCGCGCCGACGCGGGCGCGCACGCGGTCCGGGCCTCTCAGGCGGCGGGCGAGCGCGAGCGGCTGGTGGCCGACGCGGCCGATCGCGACGCGGCCCTCGAGGCGGCCGGCGAGCGCCACGAGCGGGCGCTGGCCGAGGCCCGGACGGCCGTGGAGGTCGCCGCCGCCGCCCGGGCCGTGGCCGGGGAGGCCGCCGCGGCCCTCCGGGGCGCGTCGGCACGGGCGGTGGACGCGCGCGCGGCCCTCGCGTCGGCCCGCGCCGAGCGCGCCGAGGCCGACGCGCGCGCCGCCGCGACCGAGGCCGTGGCGCAGGGATCCGCCGAGGAGGCCGATCTCGAGCCCGCCCGGTCGGCGGCGGAGGCCCTCGGGGAGGTGGCGCGCGTCCTGGCCCCCGCGGCGGACCGGGCCCGCGAGCAGGTCGTGGCCGTCCTGGAGCGGGCCCGCGCCGTCGAGACCGAGCTGCTGTCGGCCGACCGGGCCGTCGAGCGGGCCGAGCTGGCCGCGGCCGCGAGCGCCGAGACGGCCCATGCGGCGGACGTGGAGGCCGCGGTGGCCGCCGAGCGCGCGGCCGAGGCGGGGCCGGCGCCGGAGCCCGGCGAGGAGCTCCCCGACCCCGAGGAGGCCGCCCTGCTGCTGGCCGACCTCGAGCGGCGGCGGGAGGCCCTCGGCGCGGTCAACCCGCTCGCGGCGGCCGAGCGTGAGGAGCTGGGCGAGCGGGAGGTGGAGATGCTGGCCCAGATGGACGATCTGGAGGCCACGGCCGCGGCGCTCCGCGAGCACCTGGGCGAGCTCGACGCGGCGGTCACCGAGGGCTTCGAGGCCATCTTCAGCGCCTTCCAGGATCGCTTCACCGAGGTCTGCGGGCAGCTCTTCCCGGGGGGCGAGGGCCGTCTGCGGGCCGTTGCCGACGAGGACGGGGAGGCCGGCATCGAGGTCGAGGTCGTGCCCGCGGGGAAGCGACCCCGGTCCCTGACGCTGATGTCAGGGGGCGAGCGGTCCCTCGTGGCCCTGGCCTTCTGCCTCGCGCTCGCGATGGCGCGCCCGGCCCCGTTCTACGTGCTCGACGAGGTCGAGGCGGCCCTCGACGACGTCAACCTGCGCCGCTTCCTGTCGGTCGTCCGCGGCCTGGCCGAGACCCAGCAGTTCCTGCTCATCACGCACCAGCAGCCCACCGTGGAGATCGCCGACACGCTTTTCGGCGTCACCATGGGCTCGGAGGGCGTCTCGCAGATCATCGGACGGCGGCTGCGCCGCGACGTGGAGGGCCCCGCGCAGCCGTACGTGCGCCGGGCGCTGCGCGCGATCCCGGGCGGCCGCCCCGGGTGAGCCCGGAACCCGAGGGGACCGATCCGGACCGGGCGGCGTGGGCGGAGCTCTTCGAGCTGGCCCCGCCCGAGGAGGACGAGGAGCAGCCGCGCCGCCGCGGGCTCTTCGCCCGCCTGAAGGAGAACCTGACCGCACCGCGCCAGACGATCTCGCCCCAGCTCGCCGGCATCTTCGCGCCGGCGCTCGTCTCCGCCGAGACCTGGGACGAGCTGGAGGAGGCCCTCATCACCGCCGACTGCGGCATGGATGCCAGCCTCGCGCTGGTGGAGGGGCTGCGGGCGGAATCCGAGCAGGGCCGCATCACCAGCGGCGCCGACCTCTCGCGGGCCCTGTGGCGGGCGGTGGCCGAGCAGATGGCGCCCGAGCCGGCGCGCATCCCCCTCACCGGCGAGCCCACGGTCATCGTCATCGTGGGCGTCAACGGCAGCGGCAAGACCACCACGATCGGCAAGCTCGCCCACCGGCTCGCCGAGCTCGACAAGAAGGTGGTCATCGGCGCCGCCGACACCTTCCGCGCCGCGGCGATCGACCAGCTCGCGGTGTGGGCCGACCGCGCCGGCGCCCAGCTGGTGCGCCAGGCGCCGGGCGCCGATCCGGGAGCCGTCGCCTTCGACGCGGTGGCCTCGGGCAAGGCGCGCGGCGCCGACGTGGTGCTGGTGGACACCGCCGGCCGCCTTCAGACCGAGCACAACCTGATGGAGGAGCTGAGGAAGGTGGTGGGGGTGGTGGGGAAGGTGGTGCCCGGGGCGCCGCACGAGGTGCTGCTGGTCCTCGACGCCACAACCGGCCAGAACGGGCTCAGCCAGGCGAGGCTGTTCGACAAGGCCACCGACCTCACCGGCGTCGTCCTGACCAAGCTCGACGGCACCGCGCGGGGCGGCATCGCCGTCGCCATCCGCCGCGAGCTGGACATCCCGGTGAAGCTGGTCGGCTCGGGCGAGAAGCTCGAGGACCTGCAGCCGTTCGACGCCCGGGCCTTCGCGCGGGCGATCTTCTCCACCGAGGACTGATCCGCCCGTTACCATGAGCGGTCGCCCATGTTCGACGCGCTCACCGACAAGCTGCAGGGGATCTTCTCCGGCCTGAGGGGCCGGGGAAAGCTCACCGAATCCGACATCGACGCGGCCATGCGCGCGATCCGCCTCTCGCTGCTCGAGGCCGACGTGAGCCTGCCGGTCGTGAAGCAGGTCACCTCGGCCATCGCGGCGCGGGCCAAGGGCGCCGAGGTGATGGACTCGCTCACGCCCGACCAGCAGGTCGTGAAGATCGTGAGCGACGAGCTCGCCACGCTCATGGGCGAGGCGAACGTCGCCCTGCCGCTGGCCTCCAAGCCGCCCACGATCGTCCTGATGGCGGGCCTCCAGGGATCCGGCAAGACCACCTGCAGCGCCAAGCTGGCGCGCCACTTCCAGGCCCAGGGGCGCGCGCCGATGCTCGTCGCCTGCGACGTGCACCGCCCGGCCGCCGCGGAGCAGCTCGCCGTGCTCGGTGGCCAGCTCGACATCCCCGTGCACCGCGAGGACGGCTCCGACGCCCCCGCCATCGCGCGGCGCGGCATCGAGATCGCCCGCCGCACGGGCCGCGACCTCGTGATCGTCAACACTGCGGGCCGCCTCACGATCGACGCCGAGATGATGGACGAGCTGGTCGCGATCCGCGACGCCGTGACGCCGACGGCCGTGGTGCTCGTGCTCGACGCCATGACCGGCCAGACCGCCGTGGACGTGGCCAAGGCGTTCACCGAGGCCGTGGACGTCACCGGCGTCGCGCTCACCAAGCTCGACGGCGACGCCCGCGGCGGCGCCGCCCTGTCGGTGAGGGCGGTCACGGGAGCGCCGATCCTGTTCGTGGGGACCGGGGAGAAGCTCGACGCGCTCGAGCCCTTCTACCCCGATCGCATGGCCTCGCGCATCCTCGGGATGGGCGACGTGGTGAGCCTCATCGAGAAGGCGCAGGCCACCGTCGAGGTGGGCGACGCCAGGGCCCTCGAGCAGAAGATCCGCGGCGGCTCCCTCACGCTCGAGGACTTCCTGGAGCAGATGCACCAGGTGCGCCGGATGGGCCCGATGTCGCAGGTGCTGGGCATGATCCCGGGCTTCCGCAACGCCACGAAGGGCAAGGACCTCAACGTGGACGACGGTCAGCTCGACCGGATCGAGGCGATCATCAAGAGCATGACCCTCGCCGAGCGCCGTCATCCTGAGATCATCAACGGCAGCCGCCGCCGCCGGATCGCCACCGGCAGCGGCACCAGCGTGCAGGAGGTCAACCAACTCCTGTCACAGTTCAAGCAGATGCGAAAGCTGATGAAGCAGATCGGCAGGGGCGGGATGCCGGCCCTGTTCGGCACCTAGCACCCAAGACAAGGAGCACCGTGGTCAAGATTCGCCTCGCCCGTGTGGGCAGCAAGAAGAACGCCATCTACCGTGTCGTCGTGGCCGACTCCCGCTCGCCGCGGGATGGTCGCAACATCGAGACGATCGGGCGCTACAACCCCCAGACCCACCCCTCCATCGTGGAGATCGACCTGGTGAAGGCGCACACCTGGCTCGCGAACGGCGCGCAGCCCACGCCGGCCGTCAAGAAGCTGATCCGCATCGCGGAGGCGAACGCCTGAGCCCCACCGAGCCCAGCCCGCTCGCGGGCATGGTCGAGACGCTCGCACGGGGGCTCGTCGATCACCCCGAGCAGGTGTCGGTGACCGAGGACGCCGACGACGGCGCGCGCGTCATCTCCCTCTACGTCGCGGAGGAGGACCTGGGCCAGGTCATCGGCCGCGGGGGCCGGATCGCCCGCGCGCTGCGAGTGGTCCTGCGCTCGGCCTCGAACGCCCGCGGCGAGCGCGCGAGCCTCGAGATCGTCAACTAGCGCGACGGGCGTGGCATGACGGGCGCGCCGGTCGTCATCGGCTGGATCGGCCGTCCCCACGGCCTGGGGGGCGAGGTGCGCACCCGGCCCACCGGCGCCACGCTGGCGGCGCTCCGGCCGGGGCAGTCCGTGGAGGTTCAGCCGAAGGGGGGTGAGCCCCGTCGGATGGTGGTGGCGAGCCGCTCCGGCACCGACGAGCGCCCCATCCTCTCCTTCCAGGGCGTCCAGACCCGCGACGAGGCGCTCGCCCTGGCCGGCGCGACCGTGGCCGTGGAGGCCGACGCGGTGGCCTCGCTGCCCGATCCGGACACCTTCTACGTGCGCGATCTGGTCGGGTGTGAGGTGCTCCTGGGCGAGCGGCCCGCCGGCACGGTCGCCGAGGTGCACGCGGCCCCGGCCAACGACGTGCTCGAGGTGAGCGGCGCCGACGGCGACCTGCTCGTGCCCTTCACCGCCGATGCCATCGTCGAGCTCGACCTCGCCTCCCGGCGGATCGTGGTCCGCGCCGACCTCCTGACGGGCTGAGCCGCCGTGCAGATCGACGTCTTCACGCTCTTCCCCGAATGGTTCGACTGGATGCGCCGCCCGCGCCATCTGGCCAACGCGGCGATCTCGGCCGGTCTCGAGCTGCGCTGCTTCTCGCCCCGCGACACCACCCCGCTGCCGCACGCCCAGGTGGACGACTCCCCGTACGGCGGCGGCCCCGGGATGGTGATGCGCATCGACGTCATGGCGGCCGCCCTGGAGGCCGTCTACGGCGAGCCCGCGGAGCGGGTGAGGGAGGCGCGCCGCGTGGCCGTCCTCACCCCCCGCGGACGCCCGTTCACCGACGCCGTGGCGCGCGAGCTGGCCGACGAGCCCGCCCTCACGCTGCTCTGCGGGCGCTACGAGGGCTTCGACGAGCGCGTGACCGAGATGCTGGCCAACGACGCCCTCTGCCTGGGCCCGTTCGTCCTCGCGGGCGGCGAGGTGGCCGCGATGGCCGTCATCGACGCCGTGGGCCGCCGCCTGCCGGGCGCGCTGGGCAACGCGGAGAGCCTCGCGGACGAGTCGTTCTCCGAGGCCCTGGGCGGCGGCATCGAGCACCCCCACTACACGCGTCCCGCGAATTTCCGCGGCAGCGCGGTGCCGGACGTGCTCCTCTCGGGCGATCACGGCGCCATCGCCCGCTGGCGGGCCGAGCGGGTGCTGCCGCCTCGATCCTGACGGCATCCGGCCCGCGGCGGTCGCTTGCTATGCTCGCCGTCGTTCTTTCCGGGAGCAGGCCCGGGCACTTCGAGTGAGGAGCACGGGCGATGTCCGTCATCGAAAGCCTCGAGCGCGAGCAGCTGCGCGACGACGTTCCCACCTTCAAGGCCGGCGATACGGTCAAGGTGCATTTCCGGGTCATCGAGGGCTCGCGCCAGCGCGTGCAGGTGTTCGAGGGCACGGTCATCAAGCGCCAGGGCTCCACGAACCGCGAGACATTCACCGTTCGCAAGCAGAGCTTCGGCGTCGGCGTGGAGCGCACCTTCCCCGTCCACTCCCCCAAGATCGAGCGCATCGAGCGCGTGATGGAGGGTGACGTGACCCGCGCGAAGCTCTACTACCTGCGCGGCAAGGTGGGGAAGAAGGCGCGCATCCGCGAGAAGCAGCGGGTCTAGGGCCTCAGGGCCCTGAGCCGGACGGCTCCCCGGGCTCGCCCCCGCCCGGCCCGCCGCTCGTCCGGACGCCGTCCGGCGGTCCGGCTCTTCGCGCACGACCGGTCCTTCGGCGAGCGGCGCATCGCCGGGGCCGACGAGGCCGGCCGAGGGTGCCTCGCCGGACCGCTCGTGGTGGCGGCGGTCTGCATCGACCTCGAGGCCCTCGGGATGCGCGGCCGGCGCGCGCTGGGTGACCTCGACGACTCGAAGCGCCTCGCCGCGCCGGTCCGCGAGCGGGTGGCCGAGGCGATCATGCGCCACGCGGAGCAGGTGGTCGTGCTGGTCGCCGGTCACGCCACGGTCGACCGCGACGGCCTCCACACGACCAACCTGCGGCTCCTGGGGCGGGCGCTGGCGATGCTCACCCCCTGCCCGTCGGTCTGCCTGGTCGATGGGTTCCATCTCGGGCCCGCCGCGCCTCCGCACCGGAGGGTCGTGGGAGGCGACCATCGAAGCGCCTCGATCGCGGCCGCGTCGGTGATCGCCAAGACCGCCCGCGACCGCCTCATGGCCGGGCCGATGGCCGAGGCCCACCCCGGCTTCGGATTCGATCAGCACGTCGGCTACGCCACCCCCGACCACCACGCCGCCCTGCGGATCCGGGGGCTGTCGCCGATCCACCGGCGTTCCTTCAACTCGGCGGCGTACCCCACGGCCTGAGGGGCGTCGGGCCACGCTCACCACTCGCCGACCGCGCCCGGCAGGTGGCGCACGCGGGCCCGGAACCGGCTCAGCCCCACCGCGAGGAGGTCGAGCCGAACCGTCCGGTCCGCGAGCTCGGGGCGCGGGGCGAGGTAGGCCTCGGCCGCCCGCCGGATCCGGTCCCGCTGGGCGGTCGTGACCGGCTCGATGAGCGCCGCCCGGTCGCCGCGTGCCTTGACCTCGCAGAAGGCCACGACGTCGCCGCGCGCCGCCACCAGGTCCAGCTCGCCTCCGGCCGCGCGATGGCGCGTGGAGAGGATCGTCCACCCCCGCCGCCGCAGGTGCCGGGCGGCGGCGGCCTCACCGCGCCGCCCCTCCTCGTAGTCGCGTCCCATGCCCGGATCCTGCGCCGTCGGCGTGCCACGGCGCGACGCGGGATCGTGTCAGCCGGCGCGCGACTTCGTGCCGGCGCTCACTCCCCCCAGCGAAAGCCGGTCCGCGAGGCCGCCACCGGCAACGGGCTGGCCGGGAGGTCGGGCGGCGCGACCGGCTCGTTGTAGCCGGAGGGGGCCGTGTCGTTCGGGGAGTCCGGGTGGAACAGGGAGGCCAGGTACTGGATCTGCCCCCGCCCGGGGCCCAGCTCGGTCTGCCCTCCGCCGTAGATGCCGATCCCGTGGGCCGCGAGATGGTCGTAGGCCGCGAACAGGCGGCTCAGCGGGCCGAAGCGCGACGGCTTGACGTTGATCATCCGCGGCCTCCATTCGAGGGCCTCGATGTCGGCGACCGAGTGGATCGGCGCGTCCCAGGTCACGCGGTCCTCGTGGCCGGCGAGAACCGCCTTGACGTCGGGCGACATGCGCGGATCCTCGATCCAGGCGTCGGGGAACCGGCCGAGGACGCGCTCGTAGGTGCGCGGGTCCTCCGGGACCCCGAAGGGCACGTCGTCGTACTGCCCCTTCATGTCGAGCGTGTCGATCGCGCCGAGGTCCGCGAGGGCGGCCATCAGCTGGTCGGACCAGTCGTCGGTCGGGTCGAGCTTGAAGCGCAGGCTGGGCTCCCGGGCGAGGCGGTCCACGACCCGCGCCGGAGTGGGGGGATCGTCGAGGCGGGTGGAGACCACGAAGCGCAGGGGGCGGGGCGTCATCCCCAGCGCATCCGCCAGGCTCGTCCCGGCCTGCCGCAGCGCCAGGTCCAGCCCCGCGCTCTCGTAGGCCCAGCGCCGGTAGTCGATGGACATCTTGGGGCGCACGGCGGCGCCGGCGTGGAAGAGGTCGAGGCCGCCCAGCCGCTCCGAGAAGCCGTCGAAGTCGAACTCGCCGGCGAGCGGGAGCACCGGGCCCGCATCCGCCTGGGAGCGGTGCTCCGACTCCTCGTAGCAGACGTCCTCGCCCACGCCCTCCTCACCGCCGCCGTGAAGGCGGATCACCGTGGTCAGGCGCCGGAACTCGGGGGTCAGCTCGAGGGTGAGGACCTCGAGCGAGTAGCCCTCGACCCTCAGCGGCAGGCCCGCGATCCGGTCGTAGGAGCTCACGCGGGGTCGTCCGGCGCGGGGTAGGCGATGATCTCCGTCTGGAGGGCGCCGGGGCCCGCGAGGTAGATGCTGCGGGTCGCGTCGCGGTGGGTGGCGATGGTGGCGCCGTGCTCGGCCGCGAGGCGCTCCAGCTCCTCCTGGTCGACCCGGAACGCGACGTGGCTCGGGTGCTGGTCGGGCAGCACGAAGGCGAGCTTGGCGCCGCCGGACTCCACGAGCGCCCAGGTCGGGTCCTGGTGGAGGACGGTGGTGCCGGGGACGGTGCGGCGCTGCCATTCGACGGCCTCGGCGATGTCCGGGACCTGCTGGGCGATGTGATCGAGCTGCACGGGTGCTCCTCTCCGCGAATCCACACCAAGGTTAGGCCGTCGAGCGTGTCCCAGGTCGTGACACTCCGGCGCGACAGCCGGCACCGCCCCGCCGCGATCCGCCCGATGCCCCGCTGCGAGCCTCGTCGCCGTGGTCGCCCAAATGCTCAGCCCCGCGGTCCTGGGACTCGAGACCTCCACCGTGGAGGTCGAGGTCGACCTGCGGGCCGGCCTTCCGGCGTTCTCGGTGGTCGGGCTGCCCGACGCGGCGGTCCAGGAGGCGCGCGAGCGCGTCCGCTCCGGGCTCGCGAACCAGGCTTTCGCGGTGCCGGCGCGCCGGATCGTGGCCAACCTGGCGCCGGCCGACCTCCGCAAGGCCGGGCCGCAGTACGACCTCCCACTGGCCCT
>CAVXDY010000003.1:0-1119009 GCA_963760715.1 Miltoncostaeaceae bacterium
AGCGAGCGTCCCTCCCGCCGGCCGCGGCCGCGGCCCGGCTAAACGTTTTGTCCCCCGATGCCGATGGGGGGCGTGAAGACGCCCTCGCACACCCCCGGACCCTGGGTGGACGCGCATGATCGAGTTCGAACCCGCCGCCGTGACCGGCGGCCGCAGCGACGGCCCGCTCGTGAAGACCACCGGCGACCTCGAGCGAGGTGCGGCCGACGCCATCGGCCCCATCGTCGAGCGCACGCTGGAGGAGCTGGGTCTCGGACCCGTCAAGGCTCAGATGATCATGCGGCAGATCGCCGAGGCGTACATGAGGGGCCGCGCCGAGGGGATCAACGTGTTCCCCCACCAGGCCAATCGCGCGCTGTCGGCCGAGGGCATCGCCATCGCCCTCGCGCTCCAGCACGGCCCGCTCCGGCCCGCGCCCTGGCGCGCGGGCGTCGAGGCGAGCGAGCGGGAGGCGCTCGAGGTGATGGCCCGCGGGGTCGCCCACACCGTCACGGTCGAGGCCGCGGTCAACTGGGACGAGCCCGAGCACCTGGCCTACCTCCTGGCCGCCCTGGATGCGTGCCCCGAGTCTCTGGGGCCGCCGGTGGGGAGCCACGTGCGCCGGCGCGTGATCGCCGTGACCCTCACGGTCAAGGCGCCCACCGAGAAGGCGGCGCGTGAGACCGCCACCCGGGTGCTCATCGACCAGATGGTGAAGCTCGGCCTGGTCTGATCCGGCCGCACCGACGGGTGCGCCGGAAAAGCGGACGGGGGCCCGGCGGGCCCCCGCAGGCGTGCGTTCGATGGAGCGCCTACCAGGTGCAGCCGGTGCCGCAGGTACGGGTGACCGTGCCGTCGGCGGCGTGGTCGAGCGTGTAGGTCTTGGAGCCGGACGACGCCGTCAGGGTGTAGGTGGTCGGGGTCGAGGCCACGACGACGACCTCGTTCTTGGGGGGGGTGGCGCTGGCCGTGGAGGCCTTCCAGGCGATCGAGGGGTTGATCGCGGCGAGGGCGGTCACGGCGGCGGCCGGGGTGGCCGGGTAGGTCTGGGTGTCCGTGTAGGACGACTCCATGGCGACCGTCGCATCGCGCACCAGGGCGGTCGCGGCGGCCACGTTGGCCTTGTCCTTCTGGCCGATGAACTGCGGGATCGCGATGGCGGCGAGAATGCCGATGATGAGCACGACGACCAGGAGCTCGATGAGGGTGAAACCCTCCTGACTCCGGCGCCGGCTTCGAAGCCGGCTGAGCATGAGAACCTCCGCGAAGAGTGGCTTCCGCGCGGACGTGGGCTCGGATCGATCCCCTGGGCCCACCCCGTGCGACCTGTTCTCTTCATCGGACGGGGTCGCGCGGGACTTGACCCGCCCTGGTGACGTCTCCGGGAGGGGCCGCGAGTGGCTTTCACCCCGTCGGGACGATGCGCCGGGCGAGGGCGTGGGCTGTGGTGGGACCCCGTCGCGCCGAGGGCGCGCAACCGGAGGGGAGTGACGTGGATGATCCGGGCCGTCGTGTTCGACCTGGACGGCGTGATCATCTCGTCCGAGGAGGTGTGGGACGACGTCCGCCAGGAGCTCGTGCGGGAGCGGGGCGGGCGATGGCTCCCCGAGGGGCACGACCGGATGATGGGCATGAGCACGCCCGAGTGGACGGCGTACATGCGCGACGAGCTCGGCCTCGACATGAGCCCGTCCGCGATCGCGGCCGAGGTGTCGCGGCGGCTCGCCGAGCGCTACCGCGCGCGCCTGCCGCTGCTGCCGGGGGCCGTCAACGCCGTGCGGGCGGCGTCGGCGCGATGGCCGCTCGCGGTGGCCAGCTCGTCGCCCCAGGACCTGATCGAGCTGGTGCTCGGGCTCGCGGGCATCCGGGACGACTTCACCGTGGTCCTGTCGTCGGAGCGCGTGCCCCGCGGAAAGCCCGCGCCGGACGTGTATCTCGCCGCCCTCGCGCGCCTCGGGAGGCCCGCGGCCGAGGCCGCCGCCGTCGAGGACTCCACGGCCGGCATCCGGGCGGCACGAGCGGCCGGGATGCGCGTGGTGGCCATCCCGAACCGCGTCTACCCACCCGCGCCCGAGGCGCTCGCGCTCGCCGACGTCGTTCTGCGCCACGCGACGGAGCTGACCCCGGCGGTGCTGGCGGGGGAGTGAGGGCCGAAAGGGCCGTACTCCACAGCCTGGGGAGGGAGGGGTGGGAACTTCACCCGGGCGTAACCCGGGTCCGCGTTCACTAGGATCCTCCGGTTGCCGATCCGGGGGGACGACGTGCCGCAGGGGAACGGAAGCGCCGCGATCGACGTGCTGGGCATGGGCAATGCGATCGTCGATGTCCTGGCGCGGGCCGACGACGCCTTCATCGCCGCGCACGACCTGCCCAAGGGCGGGATGACGCTCGTCGACGACGCGCGCGCCGACGAGCTCTACGAGGCGATGGGCCGCGGCGTGGAGGTCTCGGGGGGCTCGTGCGCCAACACGATGGCCGGAGCGGCCTCGTTCGGCAGCCGGGCGGCCTACGTGGGGAAGGTGCGCGACGACCAGCTCGGAGCGATCTTCGCCCACGACATCCGCGCCGCGGGAGTCGCGTTCGAGACACCCCCCGCGGCCGCCGGAGCTCCCACGGCCCGCTGCCTGATCCTGGTGACCCCCGACGCCCAGCGCACCATGTGCACCTACCTGGGCGCCTCTGTGGACCTGGGGCCGGAGGACGTCGATCCGGGCCAGGTGGCCTCGGCCACGGTGACCTACCTCGAGGGCTACCTGTGGGACAAGCCGCGGGCCAAGGAGGCCTTCCGCCTGGCGATGGGGATCGCCCACCGGGCGGGGAGGACCGTGTCCCTGACGCTGTCCGACTCGATGTGCGTGGAGCGCCATCGCGAGGAGTGGCTGACCCTCGTCAACAACGAGGTGGACCTCCTGTTCGCCAACCAGCACGAGATCATGTCGCTCTACCGGGTCCCCGACCTCGAGTCGGCGGTCGCCGCCGTCCGGGGGCGGGGCGAGGCCGCGGTGATCACCCGGTCGGAGCTGGGCTCGCTGGTCGTGACCGCCGACGCGGTGCACGAGGTGCCGGCCACGCCGGTCGAGCACCCCGTGGACTCCACCGGCGCCGGCGACCTCTTCGCCGCCGGCTTCCTCCACGGGCTCACCCACGGGATGCCGCTGCCCGAGTGCGCGCGCCTCGGGGGCATCGCCGCCGCCGAGATCATCTCCCACTTCGGGGCCCGCCCGGAGATCCGGCTCGCGGACCTCGCGGGGGTCGCCGCGCCCTGAGCGGACGGGCCGGTGGCCGACCGCCCGCCGATGGTAGGGTCCGCCGCGTGCCGATCGCGGATTCGATCACGGATCTCATCGGGCGCACGCCCCTCGTGCGCCTCAAGCGCATCTCCGACGGGTCGGGCGCGGAGATCCTCGGCAAGCTCGAGTCCATGAACCCGGCCGGCTCGGTGAAGGACCGCATCGGGCTCGCCATGATCGACGCGGCCGAGGCGGAGGGCCTGCTGGTGCGGGGCACGAGCGTCGTGGTGGAGCCCACCTCGGGCAACACCGGGATCGCGCTGGCCTTCGTCTGCGCGGCGCGCGGGTACCGCTGCATCCTCACGATGCCCGAGACCATGAGCGTGGAGCGCCGCACGCTGCTGCGGGCGTACGGGGCCGAGCTCGTGCTCACGCCCGGCGCCGACGGCATGCGCGGCGCGATCGCCAAGGCCGAGGAGATCGCCGAGGAGACCGAGAGCTCCTTCGTGCCCCAGCAGTTCCAGAACCCGGCCAACCCCGAGGTGCACCGGCGCACGACCGCCGAGGAGATCTGGGCGGACACCGAGGGCGAGATCGACGTTCTCGTCGCGGGGGTGGGCACGGGGGGCTCGATCACCGGCGTGGCCGAGGTCATCGCGGAGCGCCGCCCCGGCTTCACCGCGATCGCGGTCGAGCCCACCGACTCGCCGGTGCTGTCCGGCGGGACCCCCGGGCCTCACAAGATCCAGGGCATCGGCGCCGGCTTCGTGCCGGGCGTCCTCAACACGGACGTCTACTCCGAGGTCATCACCTGTACCGCCGACGACGCCTTCGCCATGGCGCGGCGGCTGGCGCAGGAGGAGGGGATCCTGGTCGGGATCTCCGCGGGCGCGAACGTGTGGGCGGCCCTCGAGGTGGCGCGGCGCCCGGACAGCGCGGGCAAGACGATCGTCACGTTCCTCTGCGACACGGGCGAGCGCTACCTCACCACCCCGCTCTTCGCGGAGTTCTAGCGACTCAGGGCGCTAGGCCCGGCGGATCATCAGGGTGCGGCGGTCGCCGCGCTCCCGGAACCCCAGAGCGGCCAGGAACGCCTGGCCGACGGTGTCCACCTCGACCGTCGCCGCCAGGTGCGTGCCGCGGGCGTCGGCCACCTGCTTCGCGAGCTCGGCGACCAGCACCCGTCCGATGCCCCGCCGGCGGGCGTCCGGGGTGACGCCCATCCAGTTGATCCAGCCCTCGGGCACCATCGCCTGGGCGAACCCGAGCAGGCCCGCCTCGCCGCGGGCGGCCACGAAGGCGTCGAAGCCCGCGGCCCCCTCGTATCCGGTCGGCCGGCCCATCTCGCGGTAGGCCGCCAGGCCCTCCATCGCGGCCGCCTCGACCGCGGAGAACTCGTCGGCCCACTCGTTGCGGTAGGGCATCACCTCGAGCCCGGAGACGTACGGCGGTCGCGGCAGCCCCTCCACCGGGCGCGCCATCACCGCCACGCGGGCGTAGGGCTCGAACCCCTCGGCGGCGAGAAGGCCCGCCGCGGGGTCGCCGTCGACGACCTCCGCGTCCCAGGGCGGCTCGGGGAGCTCGGCCAGGAGCGACCGCAGCTCCGAGGGCCCGTCGGCCCTCAGGCCCTCGAGGCGCAGGGCGCGGGCGGTGGGGGAGGGCCCCGGCCGGCAGGACGCCCCGGTCACGGCGACGCTACTCGAGGTAGGCCTCCAGATCGTCCACCCGCACGCCGAGCCCCTCCAGGTGGCGGCGGGCCTCCTCCAGGCGCTGCTCGGTGCCCGTGACCTCCATGATCACCCAGCCGGTGGTCTCGCGGACATCCGCCCGGCGGATGTTCGTGACGATGTCGAACCGCCTCCCGAGCGTGTAGATGATCGGCTCCTGGATCAGCTGCTCCGGGAAGGTCAGCTTGAGCCTCTGACGTCGCACGAAGGCGCCTCCAGCAGGGGGGCGCCTATACTAGCCGCCATGCCCCGGCGCTCGCTGCGAACGCGGCTCCAGAGCGCGATCCGATCGATGTCGCGCGACATCGACGTGGCCCGGGAGCGGGATCCGGCCGCGCGATCGCTGGCCGAGGTGCTGCTCTGCTACCCGGGACTCCACGCGCTGTGGATGCACCGGGGCGCCCACGCCCTCTGGCTCCGCGGGGCCCAGCTGCCCGCGCGGCTCCTGAGCCAGGCCTCCCGGTTCGCGACCGGCATCGAGATCCACCCGGGCGCGCGGATCGGCCCGGGCTTCTTCATCGACCACGGCATGGGCGTCGTCATCGGGGAGACCACCGAGATCGGCGAGGACGTGACGATCTACCAGGGAGTCACGCTCGGCGGCACGGGCAAGGAGACCGGGAAGCGCCACCCCACGGTGAGGGACGGGGTGATCGTGGGGACCGGGGCGCGGGTCCTCGGGCCGGTGGTCATCGGAGAGGGAGCCAAGGTGGGCGCCGGCGCGATCGTCGTCAAGGACGTGCCCCCCAACTCCACGGTCGTCGGCAACCCCGGCCGCCCGGTGGTGGTGGACGGGCAGCGGGTGAACCGCGACCTGCACCACCCCGACATCGAGCACACGCGCCTCCCCGACCCCGTGGCCGAGGCGATGGCCTGCCTGGTGCGGCGCGTCACCGAGCTCGAGCAGGACCTGGCCGACCTTCGCGCGGGGCGCGATCAGCAGGTCCGCACCGGCCCCGACGAGGACTGCCTGCCCACCGCGCAGGAGGAGATCTCGGCCATCCTCGGCCTCAACGGGGGCGCCGGGATCTAGATCTCGACCGCCGGGCGGCTCGCGACCACCTGGAGCCAATGGCGCGGCACGTCGTCCAGCCCGAGTTCCTCGAAGGCCTCGGCCGCCCCGTGGGCCAGCGCGTCGGCTCCCGCGGCCAGCGGCACGCCGGGCAGCGCGCCCTCGATGAAGAGCCAGTAGCGCCCGATGTCCTCGAACGACGCGAGGTCCATGCGCACCAGGTCGAGGGCGCAATACGCGATGTCGAAGCCGTTGCGCCGGAGGGAGTCCGCGTAGTCCTCCCGGGAGAGCCACCCCCGGGCGGACATCCGGGCCTCGCGCGAGAGCCGGATCCGCGGGTGCTCGCGGCGCAGCCGGCGCAGGGCCCGCAGCGTCCAGAGCCGGTAGTACGGCTCGGTGCCCGGCACGTACGCGCCCTCGAAGAAGGCGCTGTTGAAGGCGAGCACGCCGCCCGGGGCCAGCAGCCCGGCGATCTGACCGACGACCCGGTCGAGGTCGGGGACCAGGTGGATGGCGTTCCCGAAGAACAGGGCGTCGATCGCCCCCTCCAGGACGCCGGCGAGCTCGGTGAGGCCCCCGTGGACGAAGCGGACGTCCGCTCCCGAGCCGGCGAGGCGTCGCTCCGCCTGGGCCAGGGCCTCGGACGACGGCTCCGCCGCGACGATGCTCGCCTCCACGCCCCGGCTTCGAAGCGCCTCGATCACCATCAGGGTCATCGCGCCCGTGCCGCAGCTCAGGTCCACGACGGTCCTCCGGCGCGCGGCCGGGGCGAGGGCGCGGACGCCCCGCTGCACCAGCGCGCGGTTGACCGTCTCGTAGAAGGGATGGCGCGTGAACGGCTCGTACGAGTAGGTGTCGCGCTCGCTGCCCACCGTCATCGGACCCTCCCGGCCGAGGCACGCATGGTAGCTTGCGGCCGCGGGCACCCCGGGCGGAGGAATCGCCGGGGAGGTCGGGCGACGAATGCGGTGGACCGGATGAGCCGGTGCGGGTAGGCATCCTCGACATCCTCGCGCTCCCGACGCGGCGCCCGATCGCCCGGGCGTACCACCTGCTGATCACCAAGCAGTACGCGAGCGTGACACCGCAGGCGATCTCGGTGTGGTGCCGGCGGTCGGGCCACGAGACCTTCTACGCGACCTACCACGGCGCGGGCGCCCCGCACCGCCTGCTCCCGCGGGACCTCGACGTCGTGTTCATCGCCTCGTACACCCAGGCGAGCGCGATCGCCTACGCGCTCGGGCGGCTCTACCGGAGCGCGGGCGCCCGGACCGTGATCGGCGGGCCGCACGCCAAGGCGTTCCCGGCGGACTGCCTGCGGTTCTTCGATCTGGTGGTGAAGGAGTGCGACGAGGCCCTCGTCGGGGACATCCTCGCGGGCCGCTTCGACGCCGGCTCCGTGATCACCAGCGCACGGCCGTTCCGGGACGTGCCGACGGTCGAGGAGCGCATGCCGGAGATCCGGTCCTCGGCCTTCGTTCGCGGGAGACGGCACGGCCTGACGACCATCCCGATGCTGACGAGCATGGGGTGCCCCTATCGCTGCGACTTCTGCATCGACGGCGACAACCCCTACCGGGAGATGGCCCCCGAGAGGCTCGCGGCCGACCTGAGCTACGTCGGCCGGCGCCTGCCCGGCGCCCTCGTCATGTTCCACGACCCCAACTTCGCCGTGGGCTTCGAGCGCGTCTTCGGGGTGCTGGAGGCGCTGCCCCCCGGGGGCCGGCCGCCCTACCTGATGGAGTCCTCGCTCACCGTGCTGCGTGAGGACCGGCTCCGGCGGCTGAGGGACACCAACTGCGTCTTCGTGGCGCCGGGTATCGAGTCGTGGACGGACTACTCCGGCAAGGCCGGCGTGGGGCGCCGCGGAGGGGTCGAGAAGGTGGACCTCGTCGTCGAGCACTTCCAGCGCCTCGCCGCGCACGTGCCCTACCTCCAGGCCAACTTCCTCTTCGGCCTGGACACCGACGCCGGCGACGAGCCGGCCGACCTGACCCGCCTCTTCATGGACCGGGCGCCCTTCGTGTGGCCCGCCATCAACATCCCGGTGCCGTTCGGAGGAACGCCGCTGCACGACCGGCTCGCGGCGGACGATCGCATCCTCCGGGCGATGCCCTTCAGCTTCTACTTCCAGCCCTATCTCGTCACCACGCTCCGGCACTACGACCCCGCGAGGTACTACGAGCGGCTCATCGGGCTCCTCGCCCACGCGTCATCGGCGGCGATGCTCCGGCGCCGCCTCCAGGGCGCCTCCCTGCGCCGGATCCGGCTCATCCACCGCATGCGCACCACCGGCCTCCGGTCGAGCCTCGGGGCCTACCGCCGGATCCACCGGATGCTCGTGACGGACTCCCGGTTCCGCGCGTTCCACGAGGGGCGCGGCGGCGTGCTGCCCGACTTCTACCACCACCAGTACGAGCGGATGCTCGGGCCGTATGCGGGGATGCTCTCCCGCGCCGATCGCGTTCCCGACCTCGAGCAGGTCGCCGCGGCCGTCGCCTGAGGACCCGGTCAGGCGACCTCCGCCGCCGGCTCCCGGGCGCGGCGGTGCTCGGCGGCGCCGGGGGGGACGCCCTTCACGTTCCACGCGAGCCCCGAGGCCTTCAGACCCCGGATCGCGAGCGCGCTCACATCGAGCTGGCGCCAGCCCATGCCGTGGTAGGCGGCCGAGGGGAAGGCGTGATGGTTGTTGTGCCACCCCTCGCCGAGCGACCAGAGGGCGATGACCCAGTTGTTGCGGCTCTGGTCGCGCGTGGCGAACGGGCGGGGCCCGAAGGCGTGGCAGATCGAGTTGACCGAGAAGGTCGCGTGGTTCTGGAGCGCCATCCGGACGAGCCCGCCCCAGAGGAAGCCGCTCCACCCGAGGACCAGGGCCGGCAGGACCAGCCCGAAGCCGAACCAGAGGAGGCTCGTCCGCTCGACGAAGGCGACGACCGGGTCCTTCATCAGGTGGCGGCAGTAGCGCTCGCGGTTCGCGGCGCGCCGGCCCATCATCCAGCCCACGTGGGCGTGGAGCAGCCCCTCTCGGGGGCTGTGCGGATCCCCCTCCCGGTCGGAGTGCGCGTGGTGCTCGAGGTGGTAGGCGGCGAAGTCGAGCGGCCGCGCCGGCATCGACATCGCCCCGAGCACCAGCAGCACCCCCCTCACCACGGGACCGGTCTCGAAGCTGCGGTGGGCCAGGAGCCGGTGGTAGCCCACCGTCATGCCGAGACCGACGACGACGTAGAGCCCCGCGAGAAGGGCGATCTCGGGCCAGCCCACCCAGCGGTTCCACAGCTGCCAGACGGCAAGGCCGAGCGCGAGAAGAGGGGTCGCGACCCCGAGGACGTAGCCCACGCGGACGACGTCCCAGGGCAGGTGGTTGCGGGCCAGGCCGATCGACATCGCGATGATCGTCAGCCCCACGAGGACCGCGATGCCGGTCATCGGGCCCGCTCGCGGCGTCGGGCCACGTCGCGCAGGCCGAGGATCAGCGCCAGGCCCCCGACCACGGCGTGGAAGACGTTCTCGGGGCCGTCGATCATCAGCCCGAACGGGTGGTGCACCACCAGGCCGAGCACCAGGAACGACAGGTAGAAGACGCCGAAGACGATCGCCGCCCGCTCCACCACCACCGGATCCCGGCTGCCGGCCAGGATCGCCAGCAGGATCACCCCCCAGACGACGTGGATCACCGCGTGCCACGGGTCGCTCAGCAGGCGGGTCGTCTCGTGGGGATCGCGGCCGGTCGCGCGAACGATCAGCGACAGGCTGCCCTGCACGAGCAGCAGGACGCCGACGCCGAACACGTAGATCCGCAGGATGGAGGGGCTCTCCCGGGAGATGCCGGTGAGCGGGAGCGTCACGGGCCCGCCGGCCGCAGCGTCGGGCGGGCGCTCCGCGCCCCGGCCGAGCGACGCGATCGCCGCCGCGAAGAGGCCGATCGCCAGGACGTGCGAGACGAACCAGAGCCACCGGCCCGGACCGTGCTCGAAGGCGTCCAGATGCACCAGCGAGGCGACGAGGGTGCCGGCGACCAGGACCAGCGAGCCGATGAGGAACGGCCGGACGGCCGCCACCCGCCGCTCGTAGGCGGCCAGCGCGGCCCCGACCGCGAATGCCAGGAAGAACGCGGCGTAGACGCGGGCGAGCAGCGGAGTCAGCGCCCAGGGCCACGCGTCCACCATCCGCTCGGGCGCGAGGAGGAGGGCGATCCCCGAGGCGCCGAACACGACCGCCTCACCGATGAAGAGCGCGGTCAGGCGGTGCCCCCCCGGCTCGGCCGGACCCACCAGGCCCAGCGTCACGATGGCCAGCGGCGCCAGGATCGGGTCGACGATGTAGGTGAAGAGCCACAGCCAGGGGACGCCGTCGGTCGTGAACTCCTCCCAGTAGGCGAAGGTCATCAGGAGCACGAGGGCCGTGATGACGAAGAAGGCGTAGAGGGCGATGCGGGCGTCCACGGCCCGGCGGACGAAGGCCACGATCAGGATCACGACGCCGCCGCCGAGGTAGAGGGCGGCGATGAAGCGCGCGTTGAGGGGGCTCAGCCCCTTGAGCGGGATCACGATGTGCTCGGGGGCCAGCAGGCCGGTGAACCCGATCGCGAAGTCCTGGATCACGTTCAGCAGGAAGAAGGCGCGCAGCCAGCGCGGCAGAGGCGACATCCGCGCGGCGCCCACGCTGGCCTCGGCCGGACTCACGGCGCGAGGGTCGCATCGCGCCCCGAGCGCGTCAACGCGGGCGGCCGGAGCGGGTTTTCGGGGACCGCGGCGTCGGGGCGCTCCGGTAGCATCCGATGGGTGTCAGACCCCCTCGCCGGCCTCAATCCCCCCCAGCGCGAGGCGGTTCTCCACGGCGACGGCCCCCTGCTGGTCCTGGCGGGCGCGGGCAGCGGGAAAACCCGCGTTCTGACCCACCGGGTCGCCCGGCTGGTGGGCGAGGCCGGGGTCCCCGCGGACGCCGTCCTGGCCATCACGTTCACCAACAAGGCGGCGGGGGAGATGCGCGAGCGCATCGCCCGTCTGGTGGGGCCGCGGGCGCGCGCCATCTGGGCGTCCACGTTCCACTCGGCGTGCGTGCGGATCCTGCGCCGCGACGCCGAGAGCGCCGGGTACGCCCGGGACTTCTCGATCTACGACGCCGACGACCAGCTCCGGCTCATCCGGCGGTGCCTCACCGAGGACGAGGTGGATCCCAAGCGGGTCCCGCCGAGGGCCGTGCAGGCGCGGATCTCGGACGCCAAGAGCCGGCTTCAGACCCCGGAGGAGATGGAGGCCCTCACCGGCTCCTTCCACGACGAGATCGTGGCGCGCGCCTACCGGCGCTACGCCGACGCGCTGCGCGCCAACGGGGCGATGGACTTCGACGACCTCCTGATGGTCACGGCCCAGCTCCTGGAGGGCGACGAGGAGGTGCGCTCGCGCTGGCAGTCGCGCTTCCAGCACGTCCTGGTCGACGAGTACCAGGACACCAACCACGCCCAGTACCGCCTGGTGCGCGCGCTGGGGGAGCCGCAGCGCAACGTCGTGGCGGTCGGTGACGACGATCAGGGCATCTACTCGTGGCGCGGCGCCGACGTGAACAACATCCTCGACTTCGAGCGCGACTACCCGGACGCGAAGGTGGTCGCCCTGGAGCAGAACTACCGCTCCACCGGGATCATCCTGCGGGCGGCCAACGCGGTCGTGTCGCAGAACCCGCGCCGCCACCCGAAGCGCCTCTGGACGGATCTGGGCGACGGCGAGCCGATCCTGGTCGTCGCGTGCCGCGACGAGCACGAGGAGGCCCGGGTCGTGGCCGACCAGATCGACGGCGCGCTGGCCCGCGGGTCGAGCCTGTCGGAGGTCGCCGTCTTCTACCGCACCAACGCGCAGAGCCGCGCGATCGAGGACCAGCTCGTGCGCCGCCAGGTGCCCTACGTCGTGGTGGGCGGCCCGCGCTTCTACGAGCGGGCCGAGGTGCGCGACCTGCTGGCCTACCTGCGCGCCGTCGCCAACCCCGCCGATGGGGTCAGCATGGCCCGCATGCTCGGGGCGCCCAAGCGCGGCCTGGGCCCCGGGGCCATCGGGAAGCTCGAGGCCTTCGCCGCCACCCACGGGCTCCCGGTGGTCGACGCCCTGGGCCACGCCGAGGTGGTACCGGGCCTCCAGCCCGCGCAGCGCGTCGCCGTGGCCGAGGCGGGGGCGCTGGTGGCGGACGCGCGGGTCATGGTGGAGGCCGGCAGCCCTCTCGACCAGGTCCTCGAGACGGTGCTCGAGCGCTCCGGCCTGCGGGACGCGCTCGTCCGCGAGGGCACCTTCGAGGCGCAGGGCCGGGTCGAGAACCTGGAGGAGATGGTGCGGGTGGCGGCCGAGTACGAGGGGTCGGAGGACGACGCGTCGCTGGCCGGCTTCCTGGAGGGCATCGCGCTCCAGGCCGACGCCGACCTGGTCGACGCCGACGCCGGCGCGGTCACCCTCATGACCATCCACAACGCCAAGGGCCTGGAGTTCGACACCGTGGTCATCACGGGGCTGGAGGAGGGGCTCTTCCCGCACGCGCGATCCGACACCCCGGAGACCCTCCAGGAGGAGCGCCGGCTCTTCTACGTGGGCCTCACGCGGGCCCGCCGCCACCTGGTGCTCACCCACGCCGAGAGCCGCGCCATGCACGGGGGCCGCGACTACCGCCTGCCGTCGCGCTTCCTGGGCGAGCTGCCGGTCAACGCCCTGGCCGAGCCGCCCGGCGGGCGGCGCTCGGCCGCGGTCGTCGCGAGCACGCCCTCGCGCGCGACCCGCGCCCCCGCCCTGGTCACGGGCGACTCGGTGCTGCACGCCACCTTCGGCGAGGGCGTGGTCACGGCCACCGAGAGCGGGGGGGAGCTGGTGCGGGTGCGGTTCGCGCAGGACGGCGCCGAGCGCCGCCTGATGGCCGGCGCCGCCCCGATGAGGAAGGTGGGGTAGAGCCCCTTGCCGGCGACGATCATCGACGGCCGCCAGGCGGCCGCGGAGCTGCGCGCCGAGGTGGCGGAGGGCGTCGCGGGGTTCCGGGCCCGCCACGGCCGCGGCCCGGGCCTGGTCGGCGTGCAGGTGGGCGCCGACCCGGCGTCCGAGATCTACCAGGCGGGGAAGGCGAAGGCGGCCGAGGAGGCGGGCATGGTCTCGCGCCGCGTGGTGCTGCCGGAGGAGACCACCCAGGCCGAGCTGGACGCGCTGATCGACGATCTCAACGCCGACGAGGCGGTCAACGGGATGCTGGTGCAGCTTCCGGTGCCCGACCAGCTCTCCGAGGTCCGGATCGCCAACCGCATCCACCCGGACAAGGACGTGGACGGCTTCGCGCCGATCAATCTCGGCCGCCTGCTGCGGGGGGAGCCGGGCTCGGTGCCCTGCACTCCCGCCGGGATCATGTGGCTCCTCGACCGGGCCGGCGTGCCCCTGGAGGGTGCGGAGGCCGTGGTGGTGGGCCGCAGCCTGATCGTGGGCAAGCCCATGGCCCTGCTGCTCACCGCCCGAAGCGCCACGGTCACCGTGGCGCACTCGCGCACCCGTGACCTGCCCGGCCTGTGCCGCCGGGCCGACGTCCTGGTGGCCGCGGTCGGGCGCCCGGAGATGATCCGGGGTGACTGGATCAAGCCCGGAGCCGCCGTCATCGACGTCGGCATCAACCGCACCGAGGACGGCCTGCGAGGCGACGTGGCGGGCGACGAGGCGGCCGAGGTCGCCGGGTGGCTCACGCCCGTTCCGGGGGGCGTCGGCCCCATGACCATCGCCTATCTGCTCGCCAACACGCTCGCCGCCGCCCGCCGGCGCGCGGGCGAGATCAACGACACGGGAGAAAAGTGACCATATGAAGATCGCCATCTTCGGCTGCACCGGCGACCTCGGCCGGGGCCTCGCCATCAACTTCGCGGCCGCGGGCCACGAGATCGTCGTGGGCTCGCGCAGCCAGGAGCGGGCCGGTCAGGCCGCCGCGACGCTGGCCGAGGGTCTGCCCGACTGCACGTTCACGCCCCTCGAGAACGTCGAGGCCGCGGCGGCCGGCGAGCTGGCGGTGGTCTCGATCCCGTGGGAGGGCATCGAGGCCACCATCCCGCCGATGGCCGAGGCGCTGGCCGGCAAGGTGGTGGTCTCCGTGGTCAACGCGCTGCGCTTCGGCAAGAGCGGCGCGATCGCCGAGCAGGATCTCCCCGGCGGCTCGTGCGGCCAGCGCATCCAGGAGCTGGCGCCCGAGGCGAAGGTCGTGGTGGCCTTCAACAACCTCCCGGCCGCCGGACTCCAGGCGCGCCACCACCTGAACGCCGACGTCCTGGTGTGCGGCAAGAGCAAGGCCGCGCGCGACGAGGTCATCGAGCTGACCAAGGCCATCCCGGGCACTCGGGGAATCGACGCCGGGCCGCTGGCCAACGCCCTCATCATCGAGGGGATGACGGCCATCATCATCAACCTCAACAAGCGCTACGGCGGCGAGGCGAGCCTGTCCGTGTCGGGCCTGGAGAACGCCCCCGAGCGCCCGGAATAGTGCAGCCGGGCCTCCTCGAGACACTCGGCCCGGAGGAGCGCCGGCAGGTCGCGGCGGCCTCGCGGCGACGCACCTTCGGGCGCCGCGAGGTCCTCTTCCACCGGGGGGATCCCGGGGAGGCGGTCCACCTGATCACGTCGGGGGCGGTGGCGGTGTACGTCACCACCCCACTCGGCAGCACCGCGATCTTCGCGGTCTTCGGGCCCGGGGAGGCGGTGGGCGAGATGGCCCTCATCGAGGCGGGCGAGCGCACCGCGACGGCCATCGCGCTGGAGCCCACCGAGACGCTGTCGCTCCGGCGCGGTCAGTTCGAGGAGCTGCGACGGGACCACCCTCAGATCGACCGCGTGCTCGTGCACCTGCTCGCCGCGCGTGTGCGCCGGCAGAACGAGGACCTCGTGGACGCCTACTTCGCGAGCGCCGAGACGCGCGTGATCCGCCGGCTGCACGCAATCGCCTCCCGGCTCCCCGCGGAGGGGGAGATGCGCACGATCCGGCTGACCCAGGAGGACGTCGCCGCGCTGGCCGGGACGACGAGGCCGACGGCCAACCGGGTGCTCCGCGACCTGGAGCGGGCGGGGATCCTCGTCCTGCACCGCGGCCGGATCCAGGTGATCCGCCTCGAGCGTCTCGCGTCCCGGGCGCTCGGAGGTCGCGCGCCTTAGGAGATCGCCCGGACGCCCCTCCTCTCGCGCCTGGCCTCGACCGCGGAGATGGCCGAGGCCATCATGTTCCTCGCCTCGGACCGGTCGAGCCACACGACCGGGCGACGCTCGCTACGGACGGTGGTCGCTCGGCGGCCTGATCCTCGGGCGCGCTGGGGGCCCGCCGGCGGCCGCCTGCGTCACGACGCGGGCGACCGCCGCCCCCGACCCCTCACGTCATGTGGTCAACGCAGATCCAATTACCGGCCGGGTCCCTGAACCAGGCGGCCTCGCCGAACTCCGGGATGTGCATGATCCCGTCCTCGTCGGTGCCGTCGAGCTTTTCGATCTGGACTCCTGACGCCGTCAGCTCATCGACCGCCGCCTTGACGTCGTCCACCTCGACGCCGAGCACCGTCGAGTCCCAGGGCCGGTGGTCGGGCTTCAGGTACACCACGACGTGCATGCCCGCGCCGTCCTTGAGGAGGATCGCGTTCTCGTCCTCCTTCTCGAGGCCGAACCCCAACTTCTCGACGTAGAACGCCCTGGCGACGGCCAGGTCATCCACGCTGAAGTTCGCGTGCGCCCGGTGCTGTCCCAACATGGTTTGCCTCCCGTCCGCCGGGGCGGAGCGTTGACGTGTGGTGGCGCGACCCTATGGCGACGCTCGATTCCCGGGCAACAGGCGGTCCCGGCGGCGGATCCCGCCGGCTCGAGCGAGGCCCTCGTCGATTCTGGTGAAACAGCCGGTCTGGGGCCTGACGTGTGGGTAGCCGGAGCCGTTCATCGTGGACTCGGGTCAACTGCCGCTGCAGGTTGTGAGGCGGCCGCGAACCCTCCCTCTACTAGAGTTCAGAGAGCTTGCTGGCGTCGGTCAGCAGGTGGTGCTTGGAGCCGCTGCGGGCGCGGTCGACCGGAGATTGCCCCGTGCAGCCCCCCTTCAAGGGCGCGGCGTGGCTGCCGTCGATCACCGCCCTGGACCAGTCGATCCGGCCGGCGGCGTTGAGCCGGCGCAGCAGCTCTTGGTGCCGGCGCTCGAAGAGCCCGGGCGCGCTGCCGCCGGTGCGCGGTGGCGGGCGAGCAGCCGAGCTCGCGCGGCAGATGGCACCAGGCGACCCCGGTCAGGAGCACGGAGGCGACCGCGTTGAATGCGGTGCGCTCGGCGACCCGCGGCCGGCCGGTCGCCCCGGGCTCGGCTCTCGACGCGGCAGGAGCTCCCGGAAGACCTGCCAGAGCTCATCGCGCACCGCCTACACCGACGCCGCCACGAGCGTCTCCCGGGACGCGGTTATGTTCCCCGCGTTCTGGCTCGACGGAGGGCGCTCCGACCCTTCTGAGACAGCTTCTAAGGCCTTCGTACTACCCCGGTACGCGCAGCGCCCGCCGAGCTTCCGGCTTTAAGTGTGCCGCGCCCGCGACACACCGGGCGTC
This sequence comes from Miltoncostaeaceae bacterium, assembly GCA_963760715.1. Taxonomy (GTDB): domain Bacteria; phylum Actinomycetota; class Thermoleophilia; order Miltoncostaeales; family Miltoncostaeaceae; genus CAVXDY01. The sequence goes on from CAVXDY010000003.1 coordinate 16,505, forward strand.
GCGGTCGGCACGGTCGGGCCGCCGAGCGGCTCATAGCCTCGGGCCACTCCATTCGACCGGGAGGCGCCCGATGTGCAGAGCGATCTTCAGCGCGACGACGGCGGAGTGCGGGGGCGGGTGGTGAGCGGGCCCGATGATCCGCGGCCGGATGCCGACTGGAACGCCTTCCGGGCGGCGCGCGACCGGTTCTTCGCCCGGGTGCGCGCGGAGGCGATGGTCAACCCGCCCGAGTCCGTCTGCCCCGAGGTGGTGCCGGACGAGTGGACCGCCGGTCGCCGAGAGGCGACCCCCGATCCGCGACCCGGCTACGGCTAGCCGGCCGTCGTGGAGTCCAGGATCGCGCGCACCCGGGTGATGGCCTGGCGGGCCCTGGTCAGGTCCCGCCGCAGCCCGCGGTTGTCGGCCTCCAGCGCGGTGATGCGGCCCTGCGCGTCCTTCAGCTCCCGCTCGAGTTGTTTGACCTGCGGGTCGAGCGCCCCGCCGGCGGCCGGCACGTCGCCCTCTCGGCGACGGCCCCCGCCGCGCGCGATCCAGCGCGAGAACCCGGCGGCGATCTCGGCCGTGCTCTCGTCGTCGTCGCCGAAGCGGCGGGCGGCCTGCTCCACCGTGGCGCCGGCCTCCACCAGGGGGAGCATCTCCTCGAACAGGGCCGGGGCATCGGAGTGGACGCCCGTGCGGCCCGAGCGGCGCCCCGCGGGCCTTCCCGCGCGCGGCGCCGGCGTCGCGCGCGCGCGGCGGGATCCCGAGTAGTAGGCCGACGAGACCGCCGACGGGGAGCGGCCGGTGCGGGCGGCCACGCGGCGGATGGCCTCGGCGCGGCTCACGCCCTCGTCCGTGCACACCGCCTGGACCTGCGCAAACACCTGGTCTGCGACGCTGCTGGACACCGCGGGCACCCCCCGACGTGGCCCCTAACGGTACCGCCGGCTCACCAACCGCGCCAGATGGTGCTGCGGCGGACCTCCTCGGCGGTGTCCGGGGGCGGGGCGGGGGGCGCCTCGGGCCACCCCAGGTAGACGAACCCCACCACGGCGTCGCGGGGACCGAGTCCGAGGGCCTCGCGCACCTCGGGCTCCTCGACCATGGTCCCCGTGCGCCACATGGCCCCGAGGCCGCGCGCCTGGGCGGCGATCAGGAGGTTCTCGATGGCGGCGGCCACGGCGTCGCGGTCCTCCCGCGCCTGCACCGGATCCTCACCCGTGACCACGCAGCAGGCGACCACGACCGGGGCGCGCTCCAGCCGGCCCGTCTCCTTGGCGATCCCCTCCGGGGGCAGATCGCCGCGGAGGCGGGTGACCGCCCGCAGGTGCGCCTCGCCCACCTCGCGACGGGCCCCCCCGGCGAGCACGATGAACCGCCACGGGCCCGTGAGGTGGTGGTTGGGCGCCCGGACGGCCGCGCCGATCGCCTCCTCCACCAGCTCGCGGGGCACGGGGTCGGGGCGGACCCTGGTCGCGCTGCGGCGCGAGCGGATCGCGTCGATCACGAGGTCGCCCCGGTCGCTCATCCGTAGCCCAGATCGTGCAGACGGTCCTCGTCCAGGCCCAGGTGGTGCCCCAGCTCGTGGAGCACGGTCACGCGGACCTGCTCGACGAGCTCGGCCTCGGTGCGGCAGTGGTCCACGAGCGGATGGACATAGATCGCGATGCGCGGCGGCAGGACGCCGGACGGGAGGGTGCCCTCGGGCAGCGGCACGCCCACGTAGAGGCCGTAGAGCGGCGGCCCGGGGCGGGTGGAATGGTCCTCCACGACGACCGCGACCTCGTCGAGCGTCGAGGCGAAGGGCTCGGGGATGGCGTCGATCGCCTCGGCGACGAGGCTCTCGAAGCGGTCCCGGCTGACCTCGATCACGTGCCGATGCTACGTCACCAGTCGTTCGTACGGCCGCGACGGCCCCCCGAATGGTGGTTCCCCGCGCCCGCCCGAGCAGCTTTCCTGAGCCGGTGAGGACGAATCCGAGGAGGGCGACGTCGAGCGGGCGGGGCCGCGTGGGCGTGGTTCTGGCGGTGGCGGGCGCCCTGATCCTGGGCGCCGCGGTCCCGGCGATCGCCGCCGAGCCGGTGCCCGTGCCCCTCTCCCGGGCCCTCGACATGCTCCAGAACGGCACGGCCTCGTCGGCGCGGGTGACCAGCGGCGACACGGGGCTGGAGCTCGTCATCGTGACCGGCGGGCGGAGGCGCAGCACCCTCCTTCCCGCCGATCTGCTGCCGCGGGCGGTGGCGGCGGCCCGGGCGGGCGATGTGCCCCTCAGCGTCGCCCCTCCCGAGCGATCGTCACCGGCCGCGGCGGCCGCTCCGCCCTCCGAGAGCGGCGGCGGCTTCGACATCAGCGGCTTCGTGCAGACCTGGGCGCCGCTGGCGCTGCTGCTGGGCCTGGTGGCCGTGTCGGCCCTCGCGCTCCGCGCGGTGACCGGCGCACGCTTCAAGCAGCAGGTGAGCCCGGTCGAGTCGGACACCACCTTCGCCGACGTGGCGGGAATCGACGAGATCCGGAACGAGGTCTCGGAGATCGCCGACGTCCTGCGGGAGCCCGAGCGCTACAAGCGCGTGGGCGCCGCCCTGCCCCGCGGGATCATCCTGCACGGCCCCCCCGGCACCGGGAAGACCCTGCTCGCGCGCGCCGTGGCCGGCGAGGCGAAGGTCCCCTTCTTCAGCGCCTCGGGCTCGGAGTTCGTGGAGATGTACGCGGGCCTGGGCTCGCGCCGGGTGAGGGCGCTCTTCGCCGCCGCCCGCAAGGCCGCACCGGCCGTGGTCTACATCGACGAGATCGACGCCGTGGGCGGGCGCCGCACGGGCCACGCCTCCTCGGGCGAGCGCGAGCAGACCCTCGACCAGCTCCTGTCCGAGATGGACGGCTTCCGGAACGACCCCGACCGCCCGGTCGTGGTGCTGGCCTCGACCAACCGCATCGACGATCTCGACCCGGCCCTGGTCCGGGCCGGCCGCTTCGACCGCCGCATCGCCATCGGGCTCCCGGGGCGGGCCGCCCGCCGCGCGATCCTCGACGTCCACATGCGCGGGCGTCCCCTGGCTCCGGGCACCAGCGCGGCCGCCGTGGCGTCGTTCACGGTGGGCATGGCCGGCGCCGACCTGGCCGCCCTGTGCAACGAGGCCTCCTTCGAGGCCGCGCGGGCCGGCGAGGCCTCGCTGTCGATGCCGCACTTCCGCAAGGCCCTCATGCGGATCACCGCCGGCCCGGAGCGGCGCGGGCGGATCCTCTCCGACGAGGAGCGCCTGGTCGTGGCCTACCACGAGATGGGCCACGCCCTCGTGGGGCACCTCTCGCCCCACTGCGACCCGGTCGAGCGCGTGACCGTGATCCCGCAGGGCGCGGCGCTCGGCGTCACGATCTCGCTGCCCACCGAGGACCGCTTCCTCGCCACCCGGCGGGAGTGCCTCGAGCGCCTGGGCCTGCTGATGGCCGGGCGGGCGTCCGAGGAGCTGGTGTTCGGCGAGTTCACCAGCGGCGCCGCCGACGACCTCCAGCGCGCCGCCACACTCGCCCGCGGGATGGCCGGCGACCTGGTCATGGCGGCGGAGACGACAACCGCGAGCCTCGCCTCCGAGCTCCCCGGAGCGCCCGACGGCGACAGCTCCGAGCGGGGCGAGTCCCTCGCGCGGGTCCTGCTGCAGCAGGCATTCCAGTCGGCCACGGCGATCCTTCGGACCCACCGGCACCTGCTCGACGCGGGCGTCGAGCGCCTGCTGGAGGCCGAGGAGCTCGAGCGCGACGAGCTGGGCGAGATCTTCGGCCCGCGCCCCGAGGCCCGGCGCCTGGCCCCTCAGCAGGGCGGCGGCTTCAACTAGGCGACTCGGGCAGGAACCTCTCGGTCACGGCCTGGGAGACATCGAGGGGCTTGGTCAGGAGCCCGTTCTGCCGCATCCAGTCGGCCATCGTGGCCCATTTGGCCGGATCGAGGCCGAGGGTGGGCCCGTCGGGGGGCGAGAAGAGGTCGGCGGTCAGGCGCACCTGCTCGTCCACCGTCGCCTCGTCGAGGTCCTTGTTGGCGTCGAGCAGGTGCGCCGTGGCGCCGCTCTGGTCGGTGGCCGCCCAGTCCTGCCCCTTGCGCAGCGCCCGCAGGAACGCCCGCACCAGCTCGGGCTGCTTCCGGGCCACCTCGTCGCTGGTCACGACGACCAGCTCGTCGTAGTCCGGCACTCCGTTCTGCTCGAGGCGGAAGGACTCGACGGGGATCCCCTGGCGCTCGAGCTGCACGCCCTCGATGTTCCAGTAGGCGCCGATGACGGCGTCGACCTTCCCGGCCGCCAGGGCGCGGGCCAGGTCGTACCCCACGTTCCGCACCGTCACCTTCGCCGGGTCGCCGCCGTCCGATCGCACCACCGCGTCGAGCAGCGGCCGGTCGGTGGGGAGGCCGGTCGCGCCCACGGTCTTGCCCTCCAGCTCACGGGGGCGCGAGATGCCGCGGTCGGTGCGCGCGATGACCGCGTTCAGCGGGTGGGTCACGATGGCGCCGACCGCGACCACCGGGACCCCCTGGGACCGCGCGAGCAGCACCTCGGGCTCGTACGAGATGGCGAAGGGAGCCCTGCCCGCCCCGACCTGCTTCAGAGAGGCGGCCGGGTCGCTGGGCACCGTCGGCGTGACGTCGAGGCCCTCGTCGGCGAAGTACCCCTCGCCCACGGCCCCGTAGATCCCTGCGTGGTCGGCGTTCGGGAACCAGTCGAGCACGAGGTTGACCTTCTGCAGGCCGGCGGCGGACTCGGAGCCGCCGCCGCACGCGACGGCCCCCGCCGCCAGGGCGAGGACGACGCACACGAGGAGGAGCGGACGGCGGATCATCGGCGTCTCCAGGACGGTCGGACGGAATGGTGGCGGTGGGGGAGGGCAAGGCGCTCGACGACGGCGACGGCGCCGAAGAAGCCCAGGCCGATCAGCGCGAGCAGGACGATCGCCGCGAAGCTGCGGGCGGTCTGGAACTCGGCGGTCGAGAACTCCGACAGGTAGCCCAGGCCGCGGTCGGCGCCCACGTACTCGGCCACGACCGCGCCCGTCACCGAGAAGACGGCGGCCATCTTCAGACCCGAGAAGAGCGTGGGCAGCGCCGCGGGGAACGTGATCCTCCAGAAGGTCCAGACGCGCCCCGACCCCAGCGTGCGCACCGCCCGCGCCATCGCCGGGTCAACGCCGCGCAGGCCGTCGACGCCGGTCACCACGACCGGGAAGAACGCGATCACGAAGGCCACCATCACCTGGGCGGTCCCGTAGTCGAGCCAGATCGCCACGAGCGGCGCGATGGCCAGGATCGGAATGGCCTGGCTGGCCACGAGCCAGGGGTACACGGCCACCTCCATCGAGCGCAGCGACACGATCGCCACCGCCAGGGCCACGCCCACGAGGGCGGCCAGGGCGAAGCCGACCCCGGCCTCGACGATGGTGGCCTGGGCGTGGAACCACAGCCGGTCGCGATCGGTCCACAGGGCGTCCGCGACGGTCGCGGGGGAGGGCAGGAGCCACTCGCGCGGCGCGTAGACCCACACCACGGCCTGCCAGACGAGGAGCCCGGCCAGCGGCAGCAGCAGGATGGGCAGGCGGCGCCACCACGCCCGCCCGGACGCCGCAGCGGGGGCGGCGGGCGGGGCGGCGGCGGTCAGGCGGTCAACCGTGCTCACGCCAGCGCCCCCGCCGATCGCAGCCCGTCGAGAACGCGCCCGCGCAGCTCGCCGAACTCGGGCCGCGCGGTGTCGGCCAGGCCGCGCGGCCGAGGCAGGTCGACGGCCACCTCGTCCACCACCCGCGCCGGGCGCGGGCCGCTCACCAGCACCCGGTCGGCGAGCAGGATCGCCTCCTCGATGTCGTGCGTGACGAGGAGCACGGTGGGAGCGCTCTCGCGCCAGGCGGCGGCGAGCGCGCCCTGCAGGTCGGCCCGCGTGAGGGCGTCGAGTGCCCCGAATGGCTCGTCCAGCAGCCACACGCGACCGCCGCCCAGCAGCGTCCGAGCCAGGGCCGCGCGCTGCCGCATGCCCCCCGAGAGGGCATGGGGGTAGTGCTCCTCGAATCCCGCCAGGCCCATCCGCGCCAGGGCCTGCCGGGCCGCGCGATCGCGGTCGGCAGCGGGCAGGCCGCCGAGGCTCGCGCCCAGGCGCACGTTGTCCAGAAGGGTCCGCCACGGCATCAGCGCGTCGCTCTGGGGCATCAGCGTGATCCGCCCGAGCCGCTCCGGGTCGGGCCGCCCGTCCACGAGGACCTCGCCGGAGTCGGGCTCGCGCAGGCCCGCGAGGATCGAGAGCAGGGTGCTCTTTCCGCAGCCCGAGGGTCCCACGAGGGCCACGAGCTCCCCGGGCGCGAGGGACAGGTCCACCCCGTCCAGCACCGGGCGCCCGCCCAGGTCCAGCCGCAGGTCGCGACACGCGAGGGTGGGGCCGGGGGCGGGCTCAGACCCCGGCATTGTGCTCCCATCCCAGCCGCGCCAGCGGCACGATCCGGCCCGCGCCATCGACGGCCACGACCCCGGGATGGCCCTCCTCCAGCCGCCCCACCGGGGTGAGCGGGACGTCGAGCTCCTCGCGCAGCCCCCGGAGCAGGCCGGGCGGCACCGCGACGAGCAGCTCGTAGTCCTCGCCGCCGGTGGCCGCGAAGATCCGGGGGTCCTCGCCGCGGGCCGCGGCGACCGCCTCCACCCCCGGCGCCAGCGGCACGACGTCGAGGTCGATCCGGGCCCGCAGGCCACCGGCCCGTGCCAGCCGCAGGGCGTCGAGGGCCAGCCCGTCGGAGACATCGAGCATCGCGCGGGCGCCGCCCGCGGCGAGCGCGCGGCCGGCCGCGATCCTCGGCTCCGGCGACCGGTGCGCCGCCCGCAGGGACCCGGCGTCGGACACCCCGGCCGCGAGGGAGGGCTCCTCGAGGACCGCGAGGCCGGCGGCCGCGGCGCCGAGCCGTCCGGTGACGCACAGCAGGTCGCCGGCCCGGCCGCCCGCGCGCCCCACCGGCTCCACCCCGGGCCAGGGACGGCCGACGGCCGTCACGCCCAGGACCAGTACCGGCGCGGCGGTCACGTCGCCGCCGGCCACGGTGACCCCGCAGCGTCCGGCAAGCCGCTCGATGCCCTCGTAGAGCTCGTCCACGTCGCCCGTGTCCAGGTCCGCCGGCAGCCCGAGGCCCACCAGCGCCGCCACCGGCCGGGCGCCCATGGCGGCCACGTCCGACAGGTTCACCGCGAGCGCCTTGTGCCCCAGGTCGCGCAGGCCGGTGGTGGAGCGCCGGAAGTGGACGGCCTCGACGAGCATGTCGTGGGTCACGACCGCCCGGCCGCCCACGGCGATGAGCGCCGCGTCGTCCCCGATGCCCAGCTCGGTGCCGGCACGGGTGGCCGAACGTGCGGCGATGCGCTCGATGAGCGCCAGCTCGGAGATTCGGGAGATGCGTCTTCCTTCGCTGGAATTACCCAGATCAGGTTCAAGGGTCGAGGCTGGTGCCTCCTCTCAGCCGCCCTCGGCAGCTCCCCTGGACTGAGCGGACCCTACCACGGCGCGTCCGCACCTCGGCCTCACCCACGGCGTCGCACCCAGGTCGTACAGGCCCGCTCGCCGGTCCTTGAGCCATAGTCGTCGAATGGGGCTGAGGGGCTGTCTCTGAGGGCGCTGGGAGTCATCTCGCGTCTCCGTCGCTCGGAGGCTGTTCGGTGCGCCCACGCTAGGAACGGCCTCTTCCGGGCCACTTACGGCCACGCTTACGGGCTCCGCCTTCCCACTTGTGGGGGGGCGCGGTGGTGGTGGAGACTGGCGGCGCCGACGACGGCGAGGTGCGAACGGGCTTGCGACCGCCACTACCTCAGACAGGCGTGCTTCTGACGCGGCTGCTCCCGCCGCGTCTGCCGCCCGACTGCCTCGAGCGTCCCGCCCTCGTGGAGCGTGTGGTCGAGGGCACGCGCCGGAGGCTGGTCACCGTCCTCGCCGGCGCCGGCTACGGCAAGAGCACCTTGGTCGCCCAGGCGCTGGGGCGCGTGGAGCCGACGTCGGTCTGGATCTCCTGCGACGAGCGATTGGGAGGCTCCGCCGACCTCCTCGCCCACATCGCCGCGGCTATCGAGCGATCGGTGCCCGGCTTCGGCGCCCAGCTCGCCCTCGAGGGCACCGTGGAGCGGCAGGTCATGGCGCTCTCCAACGAGATCGTGGCCACGACCGCGGACGATCTGCTGCTGGTGCTCGACGACGTGCACCTGCTCGACGCGGGCGGCACGGAGGCCCTCGAGGGCCTGGTCCGGGACCTTCCGCCGTCCGTGCACCTCGTGGTGGCGGGCCGGGCACCCCTGGGGATCGCGCTCGGCAAGCTGCGCGCGGGCCAGCTCCTGGAGATCCGCGAGGGCGATCTCAGCCTCACCGAGTCGGAGACCGCGAGCATCTGGCGCGCCGGCGGCCGCGATGCGGCGGCCGAGGTGGTGCGACAGGTGCACGAGCGCACGGAGGGGTGGGTCGCGGGCGTTCTGCTCGCCGCCCAGGCCGGCCACGTCGAGCCGGAGCGTCGCCCGGGCGGCGGACAGCTCTTCGACTACCTGGCCGAGGAGGTGATGCTCGCCCAGCCGCGTGAGACGCAGGACTTCCTCCTGCAGACCGCCGTCTTCGAGCGGTTCTCGCCGGCCCTCGCGGCGGCGCTCACCGGGCGCGACGAGTCGTCCGAGATGTGCCGAGAGCTCGTTGCGCGGCACCTGTTCACCATGAGGCTGGAGGCCGAGGGCGAGTGGTACCGCTACCACCACCTCTTCCAGGCGTTCCTGCGCGCCCGGGTGAACGATCTTCAGCCCGATCTGGCACCCGAGCTGCACCGTCGCGCCGCCTCCGCGTGGATCGAGGCCGGCGAGCCGGGCCAGGCGGTCGAGCACCTCTTGGCGGCGGGCGACTACGCGAGGGCGGCCGACGTCATCGACTCGCTCGCCGACGAGATGTTCTTCACCCCTCAGAGCGCGCTGCTCGCCCGATGGATCGAGCGGGTGCCCGAGCAGGAGCACCACGGGCGGCCGGCCCTGGTGCTCGCTCGAGCCGGGCTGACGTTCGCGAAGGGCGACTACGCCGCGGCCTTCACCCTCCTGGAGCCCGCGATCGAGGACTTCATCGCCCAGGGCAACCACGAGCGCGCGGCCGCCGCGTTCTTCCTGCTGATCTACGCGCAACTCTCCGGGGGGACGCCTCAGGCGAACGCGATCGACGTCGGCTACCGGCAGCTGCCGCGGATCGAGGAGGGGGCCGGCTTGCTGCCCGCGTCGATGGTGCTCGTGGCGGCGGAGCTCGGTTGCGCCACCCGTTATGCGGAGGCGGACGAGTTGCTCGGGCGCGTGCTGCGCCTCAAGGCGCCGGGCCTCGATCCGCTCGGCCCCGGCTATCTCGCGTCGACCCGGGCGCTGTACATCGACCACCCCCAGGGCCGCTCACGGTCCGCCCTGGCGACCATGGAATGGGTCATCGGCATCTTCGAGGCGAACGAGCGCTTCGACACGCTCAACTACCTGACAGGGCTCCTGGTCTACCGCGCGATCCTGCTCAATCATCTCGGCCGGTTCGACGAGGCGCTCGCCGAGACGGGACGGATCGTGGAGACCGCGCGTCGGCGGGGCGATCAGGGAGGCGTGGACCGGGCGCTCACCAAGGTGCGGGCGGTCGCGCTCGCCGGCCTCGAGCGATGGGACGAGCTCGAGGCCGAGCTCGCGCGCGGAGCGCCGCTCGACCAGCTGAGAGGCTCCTCGTTCGCCTTCCGGATGCGGGCGCCCGCCGCTCGGCTGGCGGCGCATCGCGGCGACGTGGAGCTCGTGGCCCATCACGCCGCGGTCGTCATGGACGACGTCGAGGCGTTCGGCTTCTCCTTCGACACGCCGGGCTGGATCTGCGACATCGCCGGGGCCGCACTCCAGGTCGGTCTCCTCGAGGACGCTCGCCGCCTGCAGCGGCACGTGGTGACGGGCGCAGATCGGGCCCAGAACCCATGGGCGCGGGTGCGTGGGCTGCTCCTCGGGACCCTCGTCACGGGGAGACGCGAGGCCGAGGCGGCACTCGCCGAGGCGCTCGCGCTGACGGATGAGTACCGCCTCGAGGAGATCTGGACGCGACGGGACCGGCCCCTGGCCGGCCGGGCCCTCGCGCGGGCGGTCGCCGGCGGGATCGGGCCCGACGGGGTGGCCGCCGGCCTCGCGGTCCGCTGCGGCGCGGAGGTGCTCGACGAGGTCGTCGAGGGTCTCGCCTCCGCCCCGCCGGCTGATCGGGCGGCCTTCGCCGCTCTCCTCGAGCGCGCCGGCGGGATCGACGCCGAGACCCGGGCGAAGCTGGTCGGAGAGCCGGCCGGCGCCGGCGGCGGAGCCGTTGGGGAGCCGTCCGGCCTCCGCCGGCCTCCGCTCCGGCTCCTGGGGCTCGGCGGGTTCGTGGTCCGGCGCGGTGGTGAGGCGGTTCCGGTGTCGGCCTTCGGCCGGGAGCGCGCCCGGGCGCTGCTGGCCGCGCTGATGTGCAACCCGGGGCCGGTGCACCGCGAGCAGCTCCTCGACTGGCTCTGGCCCGACCTCGACGTCGAGCGCGGGCTGCGCGCCTTTCACGTGACCCTCCATTCGCTGCGACGGGCGATCGAGCCCGAGATCGACCGGCGTTCATCCGACCGCTCGATCGTGCGCGTAGAGGGCGAGGGCTACCGGCTCGTGCTCTGGAACGACGACGCGACCGACCTCGACGACTTCCTGGGCCGCGCGGCGGCCGCCGCGGCGAGGACCGAATCGACGCGGAGGCTCGACGCGCTACTCGAGGCCGAGGCCGCATACGCCGGTCCCCTGTTCCCCGAGTGGCCGTACGCCGACTGGGCCCTCGAGCGCCGGCGCGAGGTCGATCGCGCCTACACGACCCTGCTGGAGCGACTGGCCGAGACGTTCAGCGCCGATGGCCGGCACCGCGAGGCGCAGCTGAGATGGGAGCGGCTCGTCGCCCTCGAGCCCGAGCGCGAGGGCTTTCACCGCAACCTGATCCTGGGCTATGCGGAGGCTGGCGAGAAGGCGCTCGCCCTGCGCCAGTACCACGCCTGCCGCGCGGTGCTGCGCCGCGAGCTGGGGGTCGAGGCGAGCCCCGAGACCCGCGCGCTCTACCAGCTCATCCTCGAGGACAAGCCGCTTCCCCGCCGGGCGGTGGCCACCGCCGCCTAAGGGCGCCCGCGCCGTAAGTCAGGTGGAAGTGCGTCGTCCTAGCGTCTGTATCGCGACATCAGTCACCCCCGCGACAGGAGGATCACATGAGTCTCGAGACCTTCGTCGAGGCCTGGAACACCAGGGACCCCGACGCCATCGCCGCGCAGTTCACCCCGGACGGGGTGCGTCATCAGATCGCGCTGCCCGAAGCGCGCCTCGCCGGCCGCGAGGCAATCGCCCAGGCCGTCGGCGCGAGCCTCTACGCCGTCCCGGACGCCACCCTCGATGTTCGAGATCAGATCGTCGGCCAGGACGGCCGCGTGGTCTTCGAGTGGACGTGGTCGGGCACGCACGAGAACGACTTCCCGGGCCTGCCGGCGAGCGGAGCCCAGTTGAGCCTTCCGGGGATCAGCATCTGCACGTTCGACGGCGACGGACAGATCGAGATGGAGCGGGTCTACTGGGACACGGCGACGCTCATGGCCGCCGCCGGCGCGCTGGGCTGAGGCGGAGCGACACGAGTCCCAAGGATCACCCGGCCCGGGCGGCCCGGTAGCGCTCGAGCGCCAGGACACGCCGCTCCCCGTGATCCACGCGGGGAGCGGGGTAGTCGCGGCCCACCCGGCAGCCCGCAGCCCGCTCCTCCTCGGGGCTCATGCGCCAGGGCTCGTGGATGCGCTCGTCCGGGACCGCCACGCAGCTCGGGCACCCAGCGCCGGACGTAGGCGCCCGACCGGGTCGAAGCGCTCGGCCTGGCGCACCGGGTTGAGCACGCGGAAGTAGGGCGCCGCGTCGGTGCCGGTGCCCGCCGTCCACTGCCATCCGCCGTTGTTGCTGGCGGGATCGCCGTCCACCAGGTGGCGCATGAAGTGCGTCTCGCCCACGCGCCAGTCAACCAGCAGGTCCTTGACCAGGAACGAGGCCGTCACGATGCGCGCCCGGTTGTGCATCCACCCGGCCTGGGCGAGCTGGCGCATCCCCGCATCGACCAGCGGGAACCCGGTCTCCCCGGCGGCCCACGCACGCACGCCGGCCGGGTCGTCCTCCCAGGCCACGCCCCGGAGGTCCTCCCGAAGGGCTGCGCGCGCCACCTCGGGATGCCGGAAGAGGTGGTGCTGGAAGAACTCACGCCACGCCATCTGGCGCCAGAAGGCCTCGCGGCCCGCGCCGAGCGTCCCGGGAAGCCCCAGCGCGCGGCCCACCTGGGCGCTGGTGCACATGCCCAGGCGCAGGTACGCCGAGAGGTGGGAGGTGGCGTCGTCGGCGACCATGTCGCGGCGCTCGTCGTAGCGGTCGGCCTCCCCGCCGCGCAGGAAGGCCACGAGCCGCTCGCGCGCCGCCGCGGGGCCCGCGGGGAGCGGCGGCTTCCCGCCGGGCAGGCGGCCGAGCCCCTCGGAGCCGAGGATCGGCCCGCGCAGTCGCCGCGGCCCGGGCAGGTGGGGGGGGAGACCGATCCGCCGCCATGCGCGATGGAAGGGGGTGAACACCTGGTACCCCGCTCCCGAGGAGCCCGGCAGGTCGTCCGGCTCCGCCGCCAGGTCGGTGCCACCCACCACCGCCTCCACGCCGGCCGCCTCCAGCGCCTCGCCCACCCGGGCGTCGCGCGCGCGCCCCAGCGGGGAGACCTCGCGCGCGAACGCCACCCGCGACGCGCCCGCCTCGAGGGCCACGGCCGGCACCACCCGCTCGGGCGGGCCCTGGCGCACCACCAGCGCCGACCCGCGCGACCGCAGGTCGGCGTCGAGGGCCTCCAGGCCCGCCCGGAGGAACCGCAGCCGGGCCGGGGCCTCATGGTGGCGGCGCCCCAGGATGCGCGGGTCGAGCACGAACAGGCAGACGACCCGGCCCGCCGCGGCGGCGGCGGCGAGGCGCGGGTTGTCGTCGATCCGCAGGTCCCGCCGGAACCACACGACCGTGACCCGGTCGCCGCTCACCCGTCCCGCGCCGGCCCGCTCAGGAGGGGACGCGGCAGGCGCGCCCGCGCGGCAGGGTCCGCACGGTCTGCGTGGCGCCGGACGAGCCGCGGACCCGGATCGTGACGGTCAGCGACCGGCCGCAGGCGATCTTGGGGGGCAGGTTGAGCGTGCGCGTGACCCGGGCGCCCGCGCGGACCCCCGCGGAGCGCCGCGCGAGGACCCGCTTGCCGCCGGCCTCCTTGACGATCACGATCCACGTGGATGGCCCCGACGCGGTCGCGCCGAACGAGACGCGCAGGCACGCGCGGGCGCGCCCGGGACAGCGCCCGGGACGCGTGACGACCAGCTTCCGCAGGGCGGGACGGGAGAGGAGGCTCGCGGGCGACCCGGTCCCGGTCGGGCCCTTCACGACCGAGGCGCAGTTGTGGTTGGCGTCGCAGACGGTGCCGCGGTACCACCACCTGTCCTGCGCCGAGACGCTCTCGCGGGCCTGCACCGGGGTCGCCTGCGCGGCGACCAGGGGCGTGAAGGTGACCCCGTCGCGGGAGTGCTCGAGCCCGTAGCTGGCGATTCCGGCCAGGTCGCCGCCGGCGTGGGACACGTCGGTGCCCGCCAGGCTCACCGCGATGGAGGTCGGCTGGCCCACCACCGCCAGGGCCGGCGTGGGCGGCGTGGTGTCGTACCGGCGCGCCAGCGCGACCGCGGCCGTGATGTCCACCACGCCGGCGCCCGTCCTCTGGTTCCAGCCGGTCCCGAGGGTCTGATGGGCCGATCGCCGCAGCACGTCGCCGGTCTGCTCGGCCGTCAGGCGGGTGTTCGCCCCGCGCACGAGCGCCGCCGCGCCCGCCACGATCGGCGTGGAGAAGCTGGTCCCCTCGCCGTAGCCGTAGCGGCCGTCCGGGTTGCCGATGGCCCCGAACGTGGGGGCGCAGGCGTTGTTGCCGTCCCACAGGAGGGTCTTGTTCCCGGGGACCGTGGAGAAGACGCCGTCGCCGCAGCTGCCGGGGGCGCCCGCGCCCGGGGCGGCGATCGAGACGCCGTCGTTGAAGGTGGAGAACGGCGCGGGGGCGCCCGAGGGCGTCGTCGCGCCCACGCTCAGGCCGGTGCTCCACCCGCCGCGCGTGCCTCCGATGGCGGCGGCGGGGTACTGCACCAGGTTCCGGTTGGTCTGGGCGTCGGCGTTGTTCCCCGCCGCCGCCACCACGAGCACGTCGTGCTGGTGGGCGTAGTCGAGTGCGCTCGTCTCGATCTGCGACAGGCCCGCGCCGCCGAAGCTGAGGTTGATGACGCGCGCGCCGTGATCGACCGCCCACACGATCCCCGCGGCCGCGGCCGCGTCGCTGATGCCGTCGGTGGTCGTGAGGCGCACCGGCGTGATCGGTGTGGCCCCGGCCACGCCGCGTCCGCCGATGCCGTTCCCGTCGATCGCGGCGATCAGCCCCGCGATGAAGGTTCCGTGGCCGACCGTGTCGGTCACGGTGGTGCCGCCGTTCTGGATGTCGACGCCCGCCCCGACGCGTCCCTTCAGGTCCGGGTGGGTCACGTCGACGCCGCTGTCGAGCACCGCCACGCCCACGCTCGATCCCCCGCCCATCGCGGCGATGCCGCCGCCGGCCTTCACGGCGTCGTAGGCCCAGTCGAAGGGCCGTCCGGTGTCGGGGTCCACGGCCTCGGCGAACTCGGCGCTGAGGTGCCGCATGAGCACGGGCTCCACGAACTCCACGCGCCGGTCCCCGCGCAGCAGGCTGCGCAGGGCCTCGGGGTCGCCGGTCGAGACCTCCATGCCGCCGATGCGCGGGATCGGATCGACCTGCCCGCCCGCCGAGCGGATGCGCGCGGCGACCGCGCGGGCCTGGGCCGGGGAGGAGGTGCCCACCACCATCCGGGCCTCGACGCCGGCAGGCGCAGCCCCGAGCCCCGCCGCGGGGACGGCGAGGACGAGGACGACCCCGAGAGCGAGGAGGGCACGGGCCATGAGACTTCCCGACAGAGTAGGGGGGTCCGGACAGAGGGCAAATGCGCCGGGCGTCGAGGTCGCCCCGGTCGTCGGTCCAGGCTCGCCGGGACGGATCCGCGCACCGGGGGCCCTTGCCGGATCGGCGCCGGCTGCCGATAGGGGAGGTGAAGCGCCAGGAAAGGATTCCGATGCGTTCGCCCGCCCGCCGTGCCCGGCTGTTCCTCGGCGCCCTCGCCGTGACCGCCCTCGCCGCCCTTCCGGGGCTGGCGTCGGCCGCCCCCATGTCGCTGGTCTACGACCAGCAGGAGGCGGTGCGCGACCTCACGACCACCGCGGGTCCCGGGATGCCGCTGTCGGCCGAGCGCGGGCTGCTGCGCCAGGATCCCGGCCCGGGCGGGATCTTCGATCCCCAGCGGCGCGATGGGCAGTTCCGCGTCGCCAAGGTCTCCGGAGCGTCGCTCCTGCCGCTGTCGGCCGAGGGCATGGCCGGGGTCATCCGGGAGCAGATCGACCACCCGAAGGAGCCCAACTCGTCCGGCCTGGTGGGCATCGACGAGATCGGCAACGCCTGGAACGACGGCCGCGTGAGGATCACCTACGCCTGGCATTCGGTGCGCGGCAAGCGCATCCGGGTGGCGTCGTACAACAGGCTGGTCATCACGAAGAACGGCTACCGGATCGTCCGCGGCCCCGCTCCGCTGCCCCGCATCGACCCCGACGGGCGGGCCAGCCGCCTTTCGCAGGCACTCGAGATCCTGTCCGGCGTCCCGTACCCCGGCGGCGGAAACTACGCCGAGCGGGTGCAGATCTACGTCGCGCCGGCCTTCATGTCGTCCATCGCCCTGGGCCGCGGCCCGCACCACAACCTGGGCAACGACGGCAAGCCGCACAAGGCGACCTGGCGCGGCGTGATGCCGGCGCTCGCCCGGGCCGGCGGCGTGTGGCTCGAGATGTACCACTCATCCAGCGCGACGGGAGTGACCCCGGCGACCTCCGCCGAGTGGCGGGCCGCGCCCGGCGTCTTCTCCCGCTACCTGGTCCGCTTCCACGGGGATACGACGCGGCTGCACATGCTGATGACCGGGGCGAACGCGGCCCCGCGCGGCGCCCCGGCGACCTGCGGCGCGCCGATGGCCTGCCAGTGGGAGCTCGCCGACTCGACCCCCGCCGGCCATGCGATGCTGC
The DNA here is from genome assembly GCA_963760715.1 of Miltoncostaeaceae bacterium. GTDB lineage: Bacteria > Actinomycetota > Thermoleophilia > Miltoncostaeales > Miltoncostaeaceae > CAVXDY01. Next base: position 32,670 of record CAVXDY010000003.1, read on the forward strand.
TGAACGGTGCCGGCGCGTACCGCCTGGGATCCCAGGCCACGGCCTGGCGCGTCGAGTTCAACCGCCTGACGCTCTCTCTGTAACGCCGGCCGCGTCCTCTACAGTCCGCGCCGGCGGGTTCATCCGCCGGCCCGGGCAGATCGAGGAGGCGCGTGGCCGCTCGGCAGATCACCGATGTCGACCCGGGGGGAGACACGGGCCGCCGGCACCTGCCGGTGCTGCCGTCCGTCGAGCGCCCCGACCCGCCCCCGGCGGAGCCCGCCCACCGGCGCCGGCCGGATCGCGCGCTGCTCGCCGTCGTGGGCATGGCGCTGGCGTTCTCGGGGGTCTTCTCCCTGCTGTCGGTGCTGCGCTACCGCACCTTCTCAACCGGCCGCTTCGACCTGGGGAACATGGTCCAGGCGGTCTGGAGCACCACCCAGGGGCGCTTCCTCGACACCACGGACGTCTCGGGCGTGCAGTTCAACCGCCTCGGCGCCCACGTGGACCCCGTCCTGGCGCTGTTCGCGCCGCTCTGGCTGGTGTGGTCGAGCCCCGAGATGCTGCTGGTGGCGCAGGCGCTGATCGTGTCCACCGGCGCGCTGCCGGCCTTCTGGCTCGGGCGCCGCTGGCTGGGTGACGACCGCCTGGCCGTGGCGGGAGCGGCGGTCTACCTGCTCTATCCGGCCCTGCAGAGCGCCACGCTCTTCGACTTCCACCCGGTGACCCTCGCCGCCCCGCTCCTGATGTTCTGCATCTGGGCCGCGGAGGAGCGCCGGTACGCGGTGCTGGCGGTGTGCGCGGTGCTGGCCGCGCTGACCCAGGAGCAGGTGGGCCTGATGCTCGTGGGGCTGGCGGTGTGGATGGCCTGGCGGCACCCCGACCGGCGGCGCGCGGCGGTGGTGCTCGCGGCCGGCGGGCTGGCATGGGTGGTGATCGCCCTCACGGTGATCATGCCCGCCTTCGCGATCGACGGATCCAACCCGCACCTCGGCCGCTACAGCTCCCTCGGCAACAGCCCGATCGACATCGCGCTCACGTTCGTGACGCGCCCGTGGGACGCCATCGCGATCATCGCGACGCCGGGCCGGGCCCTCTACCTGGTCGGGCTCCTGGTGCCGCTGCTGCTGCTGCCGCTGGCGGCGCCGGTCCTGGCCCTCGCGGCCGCGCCGCAGCTCGTCATCAACCTCTTCGCCAGCTCCGGCCCGGTGCAGACCGTGGACTACCACTACGCCGTCGTCCTGGTGCCCTTCCTCGTCGCGGCCACGCTGCTGGGGCTGGCGAACCTGCGCGAGCGAGGGGCGCCGAGGCGCCTGGAGCCCTGGATCCGCCGCCCCGGGATGGTGGCGGGCACGCTCGTGGGCGCGGTGCTGCTGGCCGGCGTGTTCCAGGGGCCCCTGCCGCTGTGGGGCTGGCTGCCCGGGGGGTACGGGGGGAGCGCCCTCCACCGCTTCCGCGACGACGACCAGACCCGCGCGCTGCGCGAGGCGCTGGCGCTCATCCCCGCCGACGCCCGCGTCTCGGCGGCGAACGGCCCCGGGTCGCACCTGTCGGCCCGGCGCCGCATCCTGCTGTTCCCGAAGATCGGGAACTCCGACTACGTCCTGCTCGCGGACAACGAGCGGTACCGCGACATGGCGCGCGACCGCCCCACCCTGCGCCCGCCCGGCTACCGCTTCGCCGCAATCCGGCTCTCCACGAGCTCGCGCTGGGAGGCCATCTACGACCGCGAGGGCGTGACGCTCTACCGGAGGCTGCCCCGGGAGCCGCGCTCCTCGTAGTCGCGCTGCGCGGCCTCCACGGCGGCCGTGCGCTCGCTGCCGGTGCGCGCCGCCGACTCCCGGGCCACCCGGTTCGAGGCGTCGATGCCCTCGAGCGAGCCCTGGAACCGGGGCATGACGTGACGCGCCATCAGCTCGTGGCTGCGCAGGACCTTCTCCCGGGAGGCCCACTCGGTGGCCGTCACCGCGAGGCACCCGAAGCCCCCCGAGCGCTCCTGGAGCCGCTCGATGGCCGCGACGGCGTCGTCCGGGGTCCCCACCACCCAGCTCCCGGCCTCGACCATCTGGTCGATGATCGCCTCGGGCGGCCCGGGGACCGGGCGGGGCCGGCCGGTGACGCCCTCGACGTAGTCGAGCAGGAAGCGGGCCGCCCCGGCGCGGGCGTCGTCGAGTGCCTCCCGGCGGGTCTCGGCCAGGTGCACGGGCATCACCAGACGCCACTCCTCGCGGCTCACGGTGCGGCCGTTCTCCTGCGCCGACTCCTCGGCCAGGCGCCAGTGCGCCGCCAGGTCGATCGGCCCGCGCGGGCCGCGGGCGACGGTGAGGGAGAGGACGCCGGCGCCGTGGCGCCCCGCCAGGACCATCCCGGCGGGCGACTCCATGCTGGTGACGGCGATCGGGGGGTGGGGGCGCTGGTAGGGCCGGAGCTGGAGCACCGCGTCGCGCAGCGTGAACCAGCTCCCCTCGACCGTCAGCGGGGCGCTGTCGGTGAGCAGGCGCACCACCACGTCGAGCGCCTCGGCCATCATCGGCCGCAGGCGGGCGGGGTCGATGCCCAGCATGCGCGCGTCCGTCAGGTGCCCGCCCGGCCCGACGCCGAAGTTGATGCGGCCTCGGGTGAGATGGTCGAGCTGCACGATGCGGTCGGCGACCATCAGGGGGTGGTGGTAGGGGAGGCTCACCACGCCGGTGCCCAGCCGGATGTGCCGGGTGCGCTCGGCCGCGACCGCCAGGAAGATCTCCGGCGAGGCGATCGTCTCCCAGCCGGTGCTGTGGTGCTCACCGACCCAGGCCTCGTCGAAGCCCAGCTCGTCGAGCCTCACGATCAGCTCGAGATCGCGCTCCAGGGCGAGGGTGGGGTTCTCTCCGGGCTCGTGGTACGGCGCCATGAAGACGCCGAAGCGCATCCGCACCGGCCGAGTCTATTCGGTGCCCGGCGCCCGCCCGGCCATACTCCCCCCGTGAGGCTCGCGATCCCCCTCGCCGCCATCGGGCTCCTCGGGTTGGGCACGGCCACGGCCCTCGGGCCCCCGCTGCCCGGCGCGCCGTCGTGCCGGGTGCTGCCGGCGTCGAACGTCTGGAACACGCCCGTGGACGCGCTTCCGGTGCTCCCCGGCTCGGACGGCCTGATCCGCTCGATCGGGCTCGCGGAGTCCCTCCACCCCGACTTCAGCGCCCAGGGCCGCTACGGGATCCCCATCAACATCGTCCGCCGGACCACGCCCCGCCGCGCGGTGCGCTTCACCTACGCCTCGGAGTCGGACCGCGTGAGGTATCCGATCCCCGCGAAGCCCCGCATCGAGGGCGGCAGCGACCGTCACCTCCTGCTGGTCGATCGGGACGCGTGCCGCCTCTACGAGCTCTTCGGCGCCCGCCGCGGGGCCGGCGGACGGTGGACGGCGGGGTCCGGGGCGGTCTTCGACCTCGCCTCCAACCGCCTGCGCCCGGCCGGATGGACCAGCGCGGACGCGGCCGGACTCCCCATCCTGCCCGGGCTGGCGCGCTGGGACGAGGTGGCCGGCGCCGGCATCGACCACGCCCTGCGGTTCACCGCCCCGAGCACCCGGCGGGCCTACGTGTACCCGGCCCGCCACGCCGCATCCGACTCGTCCGACCCGGCGCTGCCGCCGATGGGCCTGCGCGTGCGCCTGAAGGCGTCGGTGCCGGTCGCCGGGCTCGGGCCGCAGGCGCGGGCGGTGGTCGCCGCCCTGAAGCGCTACGGGATGATCCTCGCCGACAACGGCTCACCCTGGTACGTCACCGGCGCGCCCGATCGCCGCTGGAACGACGACGACCTGCACGAGCTGGGGCGCATCACCGGCCGGGACTTCGAGGTGGTGGACACCCGCCGCCTGCGAAACGGCCCCTGACAGGCCGTCGGAAGCACTACGCGGAGACGGTCTCTCCGTCGTCGGGCACGGCCACGCGGCCGGCCAGGCCCGCCGCCGCGATGGCGTCCCGCAGCTCCCCGCGCGTCTCCAGGCAGTGGTTGATCGCCTCCAGGTGCACCGCGACCACGCGGGCATTCGGCGCCGCCTCGGCCACGGCGATCACGTCGCCGGCCTCCATCGTGATGGTGCCGCCCTGGAGGAAGCGGGCTCCGCCGGCGTTCACCACGATCCAGCCGGGGTCGTGCTCCTCGATGGCCGCCGCCACCTCCGGGCACCAGACGGTGTCGCCCGCCACGTAGACCGCCGGCTCGCCCCGGGCGGCCACCGCGAAGCCGCTCACCGGCGCCAGCGCCTGGATGAGCGCGTCCTCGCGGCCGTGACGCCCGCCGGTGCGGGAGATCGAGAGGCCCTCCCACTCGATCGCGCCCGCGTCGGGCACGGCGCGCAGGTCCAGCCCCAGCTCCCCGAGGTCCGCGAGGTCGGGCGGCTGGCAGAACACCGGCAGGCCGCGGGGGAGGAGGGCGGTGACGCCGGCCGCGTCGATGTGGTCGACGTGGGTGTGGGTCAGGAGGACGGCGTCGACCCCCTCGAGGGCCTCGTCCGTGCTCACGGGCAGCGGCACGAGGGGGTTCGGCCGCTCGGCGGGGGTTCCCCGCACCGGCGCGCGGGCGCCCGGGGCGTCGAGCATGGGATCGACCATCAGGCGATGCCCGGCGATGTCGATCCACACCGTGGCGTGGCGGAGGAGCCGGACGGACACGGCGGTGAGCCTACCCGGACGCGCCCCTCAGCAGCCCGCGTGCCTCATGTCGTCGATCCCGCGCCACCAGTCGCCCATGGAGAGCGAGGCCCACATGGGGCTGGAGACGCAGCCGGCCACGTGGCCGTGGCCCGCGACGTGGCCGAACTCGTGAAGCAGCACGGTCTCCAGGTCCACCTGCCAGGAGGTCGGGTAGGCCGGGCCGGCCTGCCAGGGCATCGCGCGGTCGATGACGATGTCCTGCTCGAGGCCGGGCCGGCCGGCCATGACCATCCGGCAGCGGCGCACCATGAGCACGCGCCGGACCACGCGGGCCCCGTGGGCCTTGCCGACGCGGACGCGCTTGACCACCCGGGCGCGCGTGCAGCGGCGGGTGCGCGTGGTCGAGCGGGGAACGCTGGTGGTCTCGGCGCCCGCGCCGGCGATGGTGGTGCGGCCGAAGCCGACGACGTTCATCCCGTCACCCGACACCGGCGCCGACGGGGTGGTGCCGAGGTAGGTCAGGCCCCAGCGCTGGCCGCTGCGCGCGGCCAGCGCGACGAACCGCTCGGCGGAGACCCCGGCCGGGAGCCCGGCGAGGCTGACCCGGAAGCCTCCCGCGCCCTGCGCGCCGACGCTCGGCGGAATGGGGCTGGTGTCCTCGACCGCCGGGGCGGCCGGGGAGGCGGCGCCGTTGGTGACGGCCTCCGGCACCGAGACGTCGACGGCCCGGGCGAGCACCACGCTGGAGGGCGTCCCCGGCGCCGGCTGCGCGAGGTGGCCGCCCACGATCACCGAGGCGAGCGCGGCGGCGGACGCGAGGACCAGGGCGAGCAGCATGAGGATCAGCGCGGTGCGCCGCGAGACGCGGGTCCGATCCTGGGTGGTGCTCCTGCCCGTCATTCGCGATCCCGTCCGTGGGGTTCCTGCGCGTCGCATCCGACGGTCGCGCACGCGCGCGCCGCGACGACGGCTCGCGCGGCTAAGCCGCTGGTCTAGGCCGGGCCCCGGGCGACCTCCCCCCGAGACCAGGACCCCGCCTGGCCACCGCGATCGCGGGGGCGCCGTCGAGTGGAGGGAGGACGCGCCCATCCAGGCCCCTCTGCCCAAAGCGACATAACTGTAGTTCCCGTGCGCCCGGAGGAGAGGGGTCCCGGGCGCGCCGTCCGCGGCCACGGCTAGCGTGCCCTCCGTCCGCTTCACGACCCTGGGGGGCACCCGTGGACAGCACGATCGCACAACGGCCGCCGGCCCTCGCCGGCCTCCGGGAGGCTCCCGAGCCTCCGTCGAATTTCACCCCTCCGGCGGCGTCGCCGGAGCCTCCGCCGCCGTCGCGGCCCGAGAGCGCCTGGCCCGACGAGAGCTACCGGGGCTGGTCCGGCCTGTAGGGAACCCGGGCCCGCCGCGCACCGCGGGCCTGGTATGAGAGCGCGGTGAGCCGAGCCCGACCCGATTCGTGAGCCGCGCCCGCCAGGGCGCCGGCCTGCTGGCGGTGGGCGCCATCGCGGCCGCGGTGGGCTTCGGCGGAGCGGCCTGGCTCGCGGGCGCCGACGAGCCGCCGGTCGTGACGGTGGTCCAGACGCCGGCGCCCGCCGCGCCCGCGGAGGCCCTGCCGCCCCCGGCGGCGCCGCCGAAGGGCGCGGAGCCCGCTCCCGAGGCGCCCCCGGCCCGGGCACAGCCCGAGCCGGATGCGCCGGCCCGGACGACGCCGGCACCCGAGCCGGCGGCCGCGCCCATCGGTCTCCCCGCGCGGGTCCTGGCGCCGCCGTCGGACCCGCCCCGCGGCGTCGTCATCCCCGCCGGGGCCGCCGTGGCGGGCGCCGACGCCGCCCACCGGACCCTGGTCGAGGCGCTCGGACGCGCCGCGCCCGGGTCCACCGACCGGGCGGACATCGGCCGGATGCTCGAGATGTGGCGTCTCTACCTCGGCCCGGACGCGCCGCCCGAGCCCGAGGGCCGCCGCCGCACGGTGGCCCGGACCCTGCGCGACAACGCCTGGTGGTTCGCCCGGCGGGGATCCCCGGCCGAGCCGACCCTGCTGCGCGACGAGGACGGCATCCTGCTCACCTACCGCGCCGGCCAGGGGTTCGCGGTCAACCCCGTGGCCACCACCGGGCGCTGGCGCGACCTGAACGACGACGTGCCGTCCGACGAGCTCGCCGACGCTCTGCTGGACATGGCGGTCGAGCGGCGCGCCGGCGACCGCGCCTTCCTGGCCTGGGAGTACTACGACGTGGCCGACGATCCGTCGGCGGTGCGCCCCGGGACGTCCGGGATGGCGCAGGCGCGGGTGGCCCTGGTCCTGGCCGACGCCCACCGCCGCACGGGCGACCCGCGCTACGCCGAGGGGGCCCTCGGCGCGCTGGAGGCCCTCACCGTGGACGTCGACCAGGGCGGCGTGCGCAGCATGGTCTCGGTGGACCCCTCGCAGACGCCGATGCCCTGGTACGTGGAGCGCGCCTATCCGGGCGAGAGCCCGTGGAAGGGCGCGGCCCTGAACGGCTTCATGGTGAGCATCACCAACCTGCGCACCACCGCGGCCCTGCTGCGCCTGCCGACCTCCGACACGTCGGACGCTCCCGCCGCCGCGGCGCGCCTCGCCGGCGATCTGGCCGACCAGGGCGCCGCCACCCTCGCCCGGCACCTGCCCGACCACGACACGGGCTCCTGGAGCCTGTACGGCCTGCTCACCCCCGGACACCCGTGGCGCACCTATGTGGCCGACCTCAACTACCACTGCTACCACGTGCGCCTGCTCGCCCAGCTCGCCGACGACTACCCCGGCAAGGACTTCGCGCAGTGGGCTGCCACGTGGCAGGGGTACGTCGATCGGGCGGGCGCCGTGTGCCCGGCGCGCTGACCGCGCGTCAGGCCCGCAGGACCGACCGGAGCGACGTGGGGCGCCACTGCGCGCCGCCGCGCGGCGTGGGCACGCGGTCGGCGTTCAGCCGGTCGCAGATCGCCTGGAGGGTCATGCCCTCGGCCCGCAGCTCGCGGATGCGCTGGGCCACGGCGGGCGGTGTGGACGACGGACGGCCGGGCCGGCGCGTGAGCGCGCGCGTGGGCGACGCGATCGAGCGGGGCTGCCACGAGGCCGCCTCGGCCAGCACCTCCCCCACCGCGCGCCCTCCGTCGGCCCGGAGGTCGAACGCCGGCTGAAGCGAGACGATCGTGAAGCCGCCGTCCATGGCCTCGCGCACCAGCTCCGCGAGGTCCGCGAGCGAGTAGGTGAGCCGGTCGAGGCGCGCCACCGCGATGCCGTCGGCCTGGCCGGCCCGGCACGCGGCCAGGGCGGCCCGCAGGCCCGGGCGCCGCAGGTTGCGGCCCGAGCGCACGTCCTCCTCGACGCTCACGAGCTCCCACCCGCCGCGCTCGGCGGCGTTGGCCAGCCCGCGGCGCTGGACGTCGAGGCTCGGCCGCTCCTCCGGGTGCTCCCGAGGGGCGACGCGGACGTATCCCACCAGGCGGCGGCTCACGGATCCGGACTTTACACTATCCATGTATTCGTGTAAAACCACGAAACAACTTTGTGTACGCGTTCGACCTCGGAGGAGATCTGCCCGTGAGCGATACCGTGAACGTCGCCATCATCGGCGTGGGCAACTGCGCCTCGTCCCTCGTGCAGGGCGTCGAGTTCTACCGTGACGCGGCCCCTGACGAGTTCGTCCCGGGCCTGATGCACGCCGACCTGGGCGGCTACCACGTCAGCGACATCCGCTTCACGGCGGCCTTCGACATCGACTCGCGCAAGGTCGGCCGGGACCTGTCCGAGGCCGTCTTCGCGGAGCCCAACAACACCATCAAGCTGGCCGACGTCCCCCACCAGGGCGTCACCGTCGAGCGCGGGATGACCCACGACGGCCTCGGCAAGTACCTCTCGGAGGTCATCACCAAGGCCCCCGGCCCGACGGCCGACATCGCCGGGATCCTGCGCGACACGAACACCCACGTGGTCGTGAGCTACCTGCCGGTGGGCTCCGAGGACGCCACGAAGTGGTACGTCGAGCAGATCCTTCGCGCCGGCTGCGCGTTCGTGAACTGCGTGCCGGTGTTCATCGGGCGCGAGGCCTACTGGCAGGAGCGGTTCCGCGAGCGCGGGCTCCCCATCGTGGGCGACGACATCAAGAGCCAGGTGGGCGCCACCATCGTGCACCGCCAGCTCGCCCGCCTGATGCGCGAGCGCGGCGTGAAGCTGGCCCACACCTCGCAGCTCAACTTCGGCGGCAACACCGACTTCCTCAACATGCTGGAGCGGGAGCGCCTCGAGTCGAAGAAGATCTCCAAGACCAACGCGGTCACCTCGATCATGGGCGACGAGATCGACAAGAAGGACATCCACATCGGCCCGAGCGACTACGTCCCGTGGCTCACCGACCGCAAGTGGGCGCACATCCGGCTCGAGGGCACCGGCTTCGGCAACGTGCCGATCAACATCGAGCTGAAGCTCGAGGTGTGGGACTCGCCGAACTCGGCGGGCATCGTCATCGACGCCGTGCGCTGCGCCAAGCTGGGGCTCGACCGCGGCATCGGCGGCACGCTGGAGGGACCGGCCTCCTACTTCATGAAGAGCCCGCCCGTCCAGCACCCGGACAACATCGCCCGCGAGCTGACCGAGGCCTTCATCGCCGGCGAGTCGGACGCGGTGGTCGCCCCGTCCGTGGAGTCCACGGCCTCCCGGACGGCCTAGCCGGCAGGTCCCCTCCCCTCGCCCCCGGCGGCCCGCCGTCGGGGGCGAGGGCGAGGACGGCCCCTAACATGGGGGCGAGTGGAGCGCGCGACCGCCATCCCCCCGGCCCCCGATGCGCTGCGGCTGGTGAGCGTCGAGGGCCTGTCCAAGCGCTACGGCGCCATTCAGGCGCTCGACGACGTGAGCGTGACCCTCGACCATCGGGCCACCGGCCTGCTGGGGGCGAACGGCGCGGGCAAGTCGACCCTCATGAAGGCCCTGCTGGGCCTGGTGCACCCCGACGAGGGCCGGGTGGAGGTGCTCGGGATCGACGCGGCCCGCGACCCCGGGGAGATCCGCCGCCGCCTCGGCTACATGCCCGAGCTCGACTGCCTGCCGCTCGAGATGACCGCGCGCGACCTCGTGGTCCACATGGCCGAGCTGCGCGGGCTCCCCCGGCGGGCCGCGGTGCTGCGGGCCTCCGAGGTCCTGTTCCAGGTGGGTCTGGAGGAGGAGCGCTCCCGGCTCATCCGCACCTTCTCGACCGGCATGAAGCAGCGCGCCAAGCTCGCCCAGGCCATCGTGCACTCGCCGGACCTGGTCGTGCTCGACGAGCCCACCAACGGGCTCGACCCCTCGGGGCGCGAGGAGATGCTCTCGCTGGTGCGGCGCCTGTCCAGCGATCTCGGGATCGCCGTGCTGCTGTCGTCGCACGTCCTGGAGGACGTCATGCGCACCTGTGACGCCGTGGCCGTCCTGCGCGACGGGCGCCTGGTGACGGCGGGGCCCATCGGCGACATGGACGCGATCGCCGGCGACGGGGTGCTCGTGCGCGCGGTCGGCGACCTGCCGGCCTTCACCGCCGCCCTGGAGGGCCGCGGCCTGCGCGCCGAGCAACGCGACGGCCTCCTGCTCGTGACCGGGCCCTCGGAGGAGGAGATCCTGGACGGGGTCCGCGACGGGGCCGCCGACGCCGGCGTGGGCCTGCGCGAGCTGCGCCCGGCCGGGCCCACGCTGGAGGACGCCCTGGTGGACGCGCTCGAGTGAGCACGCGCTCCGGCGACGCCGAGATCCGGGATGTCCGCTACGTCGGCTACTCGGGCGAGCGCCGCGGCCGCCTGGCCGGCGTCCTCTCGCTGGCCCGGTGGGGAGGCCTGCGCTCCCTGGGCGCCCGGCGCGGCTGGAAGGCCAAGGCCGTGCCGATCACGCTCGCGCTGCTGGCGTCCGCCCCCGCGGTGATCGTCCTCGGCGTTCGCGCCCTCTTCGCGCAGCGGTCCGGCATCGACCTCACCGACGCCCTGCCGTTCGGGGACTACCAGGGGATCATCGGCATCGTGATCCTCCTGTTCGCGGCGATCACCAGCCCCGAGCTGCTGTGCCCGGACCGGCGCGACGGCACCCTGGCGCTCTACTTCTCGACCGCGGTGAGCCGGCGCGAGTACCTGGCCGGGCGCATCCTGGGCTCCGTCGTGCCGCTCCTGCTGGTGACCCTGGTGCCCCTGCTGGTCCTCTACGTCGGCATCCTGGTCTTCGAGGCTCACCCGGTCGGCTACCTCCAGGACCACTGGGCCGATCTGCCGCGGATCTTCGCGGCCGGCTTCATCCTGGCGATCTACTACGGCCTGGTGGGCCTGGCGGTGGCCTCCCTGACCGGCCGGCGCGCCTTCGCCATCGGCGGCTACCTGCTCCTGCTGGTGGCCTCGACGGTCCTCAGCGGGCTGCTGTCGGAGGCGTTCCCCGACACGGATGCCTTCCACCTGCTCGCCCTGTCGGTCCTCCCGATCAACTTCGCCGCCCACCTCTTCCCCGGCACCGACGGGCTGACCCTGTCCACCGGCGCCTGGGCGATCGCCTACGCGGTCGTCGTCGGGGCGGCGGCGATCGTCCTCCTGCGCCGCTACCGGTCGGGGGTCAACGCGTGACCGACGCGCTCGTCTTCGACGGCGTCTCCCGGTGGTACGGCGACACGGTCGCGCTGGCCGACGTCTCGTTCACGGTCGGCCCCGGGGTCACCGGGCTGCTCGGCCACAACGGCGCGGGCAAGTCGACCGCCCTGAAGCTCTGCGCGGGCTTCTCGCAGCCCAGCACCGGGACCGTTCGGGTGCTGGGGACCGACCTGGCCGCGAGCCCCGAGGCCTACCGGCGCATCGGCATCGCTCACGACCGCGACGCCCTGTGGCCGTTCCTGACGGCCCGCGGGATGGTGGCCCTCTGCGCCCGCCTGCGCGGAGCGCCCGACCCCGAGGCGGCCGCCGCCCGGGCCCTGGCCGAGGTGGGTCTCGAGGACTCGGCCGACCGGAGGCTGAAGGGCTTCTCGCACGGGATGCGCCAGCGCGTGAAGCTGGCCCAGGCCCTGGCCCACGAGCCGGAGCTGCTGCTCCTGGACGAGCCCCTCAACGGCCTGGATCCCGCCCAGCGGCGCACGGTGGTGGAGCTGATCCGGCGCCTCGGCGAGGAGGGCCGCACCGTGGTGGTGTCGTCCCACGTGCTTCACGAGGTGGAGCGGATGGCGCCCCGGGTGCTGGTGCTGGTGAACGGCCACCTGGTGGCGAGCGGGGCCACCTCGGCCATTCGCGAGCTCATCGCCGACCGGCCGCGCAGCGTGCGCCTGGAGGCGGGGCCCGGCGGCCGGGCCCTGGCCCGGGAGCTCGTGGGGGCCGGCCTGGTGGAGTCGGTGCGCTTCGACGACGGGGCGATGGTCGTCGAGGCCCAGGACGTGGAGCGCCTCGGGCGCGCGCTGCCCTCGCTGGCGCGCGACGTGGGCGCCCGGCTGTCGCGGATCGAGCCGGTGGGAGACGACCTGGAGAGCGTCTACGCCTACCTGCACGAGCGCGCCCGCGGGGTGGGCCGGTGATCTCGGCCCCCACCGTCAGCATGCCGGTGTTCGGGCTCACGCTGCGGAGCCTGCTCGGAGGGAGGAAGGCGATCGCGCTCGGGCTCCTGGCGGCCCTGCCGATCGTCGCGGCGCTCATCTTCACCGCCGCGGGCGACGTCGAGCCGGTGCTCTTCTGGGCCCGCCTGGTGCAGCGCCTGCTGCTCCCCACGGTCACGGCGTTCGTGGCGGTGGTCATCGGCGCCAGCGCGATCGGCGACGAGCGCGAGGACGGCACCATCCTCTATCTGGCGGCCACCCCCCTCCCCCGCGCCGGCCTGGTGCTCACGAAGGTGCTGGCGTCCTGGACGGCGAGCATGGTCCTCCTCGTCCCGTCCGTGCTCCTCGCGGGGCTGATCGCACTGCGCTCCGACGCCTCCGTCTCCCTGCTCCTGTGGCCGCTGGTGGCGGTGGCCCTGTCGGCGTTCTGCTACTGCGCGGTGGCGGCGTGGCTGTCGATGACCGTCCGCCGTCCCGTGGTCATCGGCGTGCTCTACATCCTGCTCTGGGAGGGCTCGGTCGCGACGTTCGCGGCCTCCGCCGACCGCTTCTCCATCGCCGCCTACGGCCGGGCGATCGCGGTCGAGGGCGTGGTCGACGTCAACGCGCCCGGGGTCTCGGCCCTCGTGGCCGTCATCGTGCTCGGGATCGTGAGCGCCGTGGCGATCTGGGCCGCTGCCCGGCGGATGGTGCGCACGGAACTGCCCTAGGCGCGGGCGGGCGCGGGTCGCGTCCGCTCGGGACGTCGTGGTACGGTCCCCCGGCTTCGGGCCCGCAGTCACCTGCGAGACCGATTAGTGCCCTTTCTCTGATGAACCGTCATTTCCTGCACGGCTCGCGTCGGCTGCCCCGGATGGGCAGACGCGGCGTGATGGCCGCGACGGCACTGACGCTCGGCCTCGGCGCCTGGTGGGCCCTCGGCCTCCAGGCGGCCCCGAGCCCGGATGTCGTCGACGCCCAGCGCGGCCACGTGCGGGCCCTCGAGGCCCAGCTGACCGGCATCGACCGGGAGGCCTCCGCGGCCGCGAGCGCGCACGCCGCGGCTCAGCGGCACGTCGCGGACCTGCGGGAGCGCATCGCGCAGACCGGCGAGGCCCTGCGCGAGACCCGCGCCGCCCACGCGGTCGCCGTCAAGCGCCTCTCCGACCGCCTGGTGGCGATCTACACCGGCGGTGAGCCGCCGAGCCTGGTGGAGGTGCTCCTGACATCCGGGGGCCTCTCGGCCGCCGTCGACGCCCAGAGCGCCCTCGAGTCCATCGGCAACGCCGACGCCGGCCTCGTCACGAACCTCGAGGCCGACCGCGACCGCCTCACCCGCCTCGGCGGCGAGTTGCGGAGCAGCCGCGAGCAGGCCGACGCCGACCTGGCCACCGCGACGTCCCGCATGGCCCGGCTCCAGGGGCTTCTGAGCGACCGGCGGGCGGTGCTCGGCCGCGCCCGGGCCGGGCTGGACGGGCTGCTGGCCGAGCAGTCGCGCAGCGCCGCCGCCCGGCGAGCGAGCCAGCGGGCCCTGCGGGCCGCCGGCGCCCGCGCCGAGAGGGCCCTCCTGCGCCGCGCGGACCCGGGATCCGGCCCGGCCGTCCCGGCCGCGAGCGCTCCGGCCGCCCCGTCTCCCGAGACCGCGACCTCCGCCCCCGACCCCGCCGCGTCGGTGAGCGCGGCGCTCGAGCGCATCGCCCAGTGCGAGTCGGGCGGCAACCCCCGCGCCGTGTCGTCCAACGGCCTCTATTTCGGCAAGTACCAGTTCTCCCTGGGCACCTGGCAGGGGGTGGGGGGCCAGGGCAATCCCGCCGACGCCTCCGAGCAGGAGCAGGACCAGCGGGCCGCCATGCTCTACGCCCGGAGCGGGCCCGCGCCCTGGCCCGTGTGCGGCTATCAGTAGGCCCCGCGGGGGCGATCAACGGGTCGTCAGGGACACAACGCCCTTGACGCCGCCCGTGGTGCGCAACATAGTCTCGTGCTGGCCGCTCGCGGCCGAGGCCTGGAACGGCACGCATCCCGCGTGCCATCGCGCACCTCGCGTGACATGGCGCTCGGCGTCGGGATCGGTCGCCCGCCGTGGGGGCATGTGCCGAGGTGCCCCCGCTGCCCTCTCGGCGGCGTATCGACACGGCCCGGATAGACCACGTGGGAACGGAGGCGGATGACGACGCAGCAGGTGACCGGGCTCGCCCGGGACGGAGAGCTACGAGAGCTGATCATCCGCGGCCAGGAGATGGGCTTCCTGGGCATGGAAGAGCTTGCCGAGGTCCTCGACGGGCTGAGCCTGGACGCGGACGCGGTCGAGGAGATCTACCAGGCCCTCGAGGAGGCCGGCGTCGAGCTGCTGGAGCAGACCGAGGCCGGGGCCCGCGCCGCCGAGCTCGCCGAGGAGGCCGAGCGTCCCCGCCGGGCCGCCGCGACCGTCGAGCAGACGACCGACGCCCTGCAGCTGTTCCTGAAGGACATCGGACGGGTGCCGCTCCTCACGGCCGCCGACGAGGTCCGCCTCGCGAAGCGCATCGAGAACGGGGACCAGGCCGCGAAGCAGCAGATGGTGGAGGCCAACCTGCGCCTGGTGGTGTCGATCGCGAAGGGCTACCGCGGACGCGGGCTCCCCTTCCTCGACCTCATCCAGGAGGGCACGCTCGGGCTCGTGCGCGCCGTCGAGAAGTTCGACTGGCGCCGCGGCTTCAAGTTCTCCACCTACGCCACCTGGTGGATCCGTCAGGCCGTCACCCGCGCGCTTGCGGACAAGGGCCGCACGATCCGCATCCCCGTGCACGTCGTCGAGAAGCTCAACCAGATCAGCCGCGCCGAGCGCGTGCTCATCGGGCAGCTCGGCCGCGAGCCGACGGTCGAGGAGATCGGCGACGCCGCCGGCCTCCCGCCCGACGAGGTCGAGGAGATCCTGCGCAGCGCGCAGCCCACCGTCTCGCTGGAGAAGCCCGTGGGCGAGGAGGAGGAGTCCGAGCTCGGGCGCTTCCTGGCCGACGAGAACAGCGTCGCGCCCGAGGCCTCGGCCGAGACCAGCCTGCGCGAGCAGGCCCTCCGCGACCTGCTCGACCAGCTCAGCTACCGCGAGCGGCGCGTCCTGGAGCTCCGCTACGGCCTGCGCGGCGAGAAGCCGCGGACGCTGGATGAGCTCGGCCGGATGTTCAACGTCACCCGCGAGCGCATCCGCCAGGTGGAGAGCCAGTCGCTGCAGAAGCTCGGCTCCCTCCCCGACTCCGGGCGCCTCGGCTAGTCACACCGGTTCGGCGGCCGGCATCCCCGGCCGCCTCCCCGGGTCAGTTCCGGGTGGGGTCGTCGGGCATGCGGGCGATCAGGCGGTAGGCGCCGCCCTTGCGCTCGAGCACGCCGCTCCACAACGCCTTGGGCGCGTCGGTGAACACGTCCTCGCGCCGGGACGCCGCGTCGATCCACGCCTCCTCGGCGATCTCCTGCTCGAGCTGCCCGCCGGCCCATCCCGCGTACCCGCCGAAGGCCCGTATCGAGCGCACCTCGCCACCCAGTGTCTCGGCCGGATGCTGCGGATCCACCACGCCCACGTTGTCGAAGGCGATCGACGCGGCCCGCGACGGGTCGGTGAAGTCCGCCAGCACGATCACCGCCTCGGGCTGGACGGGCCCGCCCTCGTACACCCGCTCGGCCGGCGGCAGGGCCTCCGCCAGGCCCCGGGGGAGCGCCTCCCGGGCCACGAGCGGCGTCGGGCGGTTGAGCACCAGGCCCAGGGCCCCCTCGGGAGAGTGCTCCAGCATCAGGACGACCGTGCGCCGGAAGTTCGGGTCCTCCATCGCCGGCGCCGCCACCAGGAGGCGGCCGCGACGGCTCTCGGGGCCCGGGTCGCTCACGGGAACATCTCCCGCAGCAGCTCGACGAAGTCGGCCAGCTCGTCCGGATCGCGGGCGAGCGCGGCGGCGCGCAGGCCGTCGAAGGCGTCCGCCGTGATCGGCCCCAGCCGCATTCCCTCGCGGGCGAAGTACCGCGCCAGGTGCGTGGCCTGGGCCGCCGCCTCGTCCCAGCGCCCTCCGGCGCCGAGGTCCTCCACCAGGGCGACCCCGTCGCGTGCCACCTCGCCCACGGTCGGGGGCTCCGGCGAGGGCGGGGCCGGCCCGTCCGGCGCCAGGCGGGCGATCTCCCGGCTCCAGTCGGCGTCGCTCAGCCAGGCCACCGCCGCCGCCAGCCGGGCGGCGTGCTCGGCGACCCGGCCGGCGCTCACCCCTGACGCGTGCGGCGCCGCTCTCGATGGATGTTGAAGGCCGCGCCCCCGATCACCAGGATCAGCCCGGCGAGCAGGAGCAGCCAGAAGACCTGCATGTGGTGCGCCAGCTCCTCACCCATGTCCTTGATCGCGAATCCCAGGCAGAACCAGGCCAGGGCGATGATCAGCAGCGTGCCCGCGGCCCGGAAGGGCCAGGTGGCCGGAAGGTCAGAGGGGCCCTCGTCGTGCGCCATCCCGCTCCTTTGCTCCGTCGAAAAACCGCGGCAAGGCTACCACTCCGACCCGCCGTCTCCGCGATGACGGATGGCCCGGGCGATGCGCCGCTCGCGCGCCAGCACCTGGAACTCGGCGCCGGTGAACCGGTACAGCCGCGCCGGCCGCCCCGGGCCCGCCTCGCGCAGCCGGCCGACCGGCTCGACGACCCCGGCGCCGAGGACGTCGCGGCGGAAGTTGCGGGTGTCGAGGCCGCGTCCGAGAACCGCCTCGTACACCGACTGGAGCTCGCCGAGGGTGAACGCCTCCGGCAGGAGCTGGAAGGCGATCGGTGCGTAGGCCGCCTTCGCGCGCAGGCGCTGGTGGCCGTAGGCGAGCACCTCGGCCGCGTCGGGATCGAGTGCGGGCAGGTCACCGAGCGGGAACCAGCGCACCTCCACGACGCCCGGGCCGGGCGCGAGGGGATGCCGCTCGGCCGCGATCAGCGCCAGGTAGGCCACGCCCACGCCCTTCCCCCCGGCGCGATCGAACGTGTAGAGCTGCTCCAGCGCGACCCCGCTCACCCCGGTCTGCTCCCGCAGCGCCTCGAGGGCCGCGGCCTCGAGCGTCGCCCCTCCCCCCACGGCGATGGAGGGGAGCGCCCAGTGGCTGCCGGGCAGCCGCACCAGGAGGGCGCTCAGCTGGTGCCCGCGCGCCGTCAGGACCGCGAGATCGACGGCGACGTCCTTCACCGGGACTCCACGGCCGGGAGGCTCGCCGCCCAGCCGGCCAGCCCGTCGGCGTTCGCGTCGGCCCAGCCCAGCCGCCGCCAGCGCGCCACCACGGCCGGGTCGCGAACGATCGCCTCGAGCGGCAGCAGACGGTCCAGCTGCGCGGCGATCCGCGCCGTGCCGCCCCCGTCGACCACCGCCGCCCGGGCCGCCTCGCCGGCGCGCGCGAGCTGCTCGCGGGCGATCGCGATGGTCTCCACCGGGTCGGGGGCCGGACCGAAATGACTCAGGCACAGCGACGTCGGCGCGAGCGCCGCCAGCATCGCCAGGCTCCGGTCGCCGGCCTCCAGGTCGATGTCCGGCGGCGGCAGCGCCGGGTAGAGGCCGCCGCCGGGGAAGCGCACGCCCACGGCGTCCCCCGCCATCACCGTCCCGGTGGCCTCGTCGTGCACGGACATGTGGTGGCGCGCATGGCCGAGGGTCTCGCGCATCACCAGGTCCCGGCCCGGGCCGATGGGGATGCGATGCCCGTCCTCGGCGACGTCGATGCGGTCGGCCGCGGTCGGGTCGAGGCCGCCGTAGAGCGACCAGTGCGCGCCGTAGACCGCCGCCGAGCCCGCGACCAGCCGCAGGGGCTCGGACAGGTGCCGGGCGCCGCGGCGGTGCACCACCACCCGCGCCCCCGGGAAGGCCCGGGCCAGGATCCCGGTCGCCCCGCAATGGTCCAGGTGGACGTGGGTGAGCACGATCCAGGCGAGGTCGGCCGGCCCGAGGCCCGCGTCGGCGAGGGCGTCGCGAACGGTCTGGGCCGTGGTGCGGGCGCCCGCGTCGACCAGCGCCGGACGGTCGCCTGCGACGAGGTAGACACTCGTCACCCCCTCCATTCCTCCCAGGAGCGTGTCGACCATGGCGATCCCGGGGGCGACCTCGTGCACCCCCTGATCGTCGCATAGCCTTCCGCCGCATGAACGAGCGCGAGCGCTCCTGGCGCGCGGCCGGCGAGGCCGCGGCGGCCCAGGTGGAGGACGGGATGCGGGTCGGGCTCGGCACGGGCCGCGCCGCCGCGGCCGGCATCCGCGCCCTGGGCCGGCGGGTGGCCGCAGGGCTGCGCTGCACCGCGGTGCCCACCTCCCGCGCCAGCACGGCGCTCACCCGGGAGCTGGGCATCCGGATCGAGCGCCTGCGCCATCCCCTCGACCTGGCCTTCGACGGGGCCGACGCGGTCGATCCCGGAGGGCTGCTCGTGAAGGGCGGCGGCGGCGCGCTGGTGCGCGAGCGGCTGGTGGCGGACGCCGCGGCGCGGTTCCTGGTGCTGGTGGACGAGCCGAAGCTGGTCGCCTCGCTCGACGAGTGGGGCGTGCTGCCGGTGGCGGTGGTGCCGTTCGGGGCGGCGCGCGCGGCGTACGAGCTGGCCGACCTGAGCCCGCGCCGCCGGCCGGGGCGCAGCGACGACGGCCTGGTGATCCTCGACCTCCAGGTGCCCGCCGGGTCCGACTGGAGGCAGGTTGCGGCGCGCGCGTCCGCCGCATCCGGCGTGGTGGACCACGGCCTGTTCCGGGCGGAGCTGTCCCGGGTCCTGGTCGGGCGGCCGGACGGCACCTGGGGGCCCGCGGGCGCGTAGGGAGGGCCGGGTCCGGGTCCGCCGCTACGATCACCCGCGTGCCGCCCGCCTCCGTCACCCTCGCCCGCGCCGCCGGGCACCTGTCGCGGCGCCTCGGCCGCGGCGGCGGCACGAGCCTCCCGGGCAAGATCCTGCTGCGCATGCGGCCCGACGCGCTCGCCGAGCTCGGCCGCGAGCTGCCGCGCGGCGTCACCCTGATCTCGGCGACCAACGGCAAGACCACCACCGCCCGCCTGGTGGCCTCCTGCGCCCGCGAGGCCGGCTGGGACCTGATCTCCAACCCCTCCGGCGCCAACCTGCTGTCCGGCGTCGCCACGGCCCTCCTGGCCCCGCGCTCCCACGCCCACCCGCCCGAGGCCGCCCTGTTCGAGGTGGACGAGGCGGCGCTCTCGGAGGTGGCCCGCCAGCTCCCCCCGCGGGTGCTGCTGCTGATGAACCTCTTCCGCGACCAGCTCGACCGCCACGGGGAGCTCGAGCAGCTGGCCGACCGCTGGCAGCGGCTGGTGGCGGAGCTGCCGGCCTCGTCCACCCCGGTGCTGAACGCCGACGACCCGGCCATCGCCGCCCTGGCCGGCCGGCGCCCGGGCGTGCTGACCTTCGGCATCGACGACCCGGCGGTGGCGCTGCCCGGGGGCCTCCCCCACGCCGCCGACTCCACGCGCTGCCGGGCGTGCTCGGCGCCCCTCGCCTACGACCTTGTCATCCTCGGCCACCTGGGCCACTGGCGCTGCCCGAGCTGCGAGGCCCGCCGGCCCGTGCCCGACGTGCGCGCGACGCACGTCGAGCTGCGCGGCGTGCACGGCATCGCGATCCGGATCGAGACACCCGGGGGAACGATCCAGGCGGAACTGGACCTTCCCGGCGTGCACAACGCCTACAACGCCACGGCCGCCGTGGCGACGGCGCTCGCCATGGGCGCCCCGGCCGCCGCCATCGTCCGCGGCCTGGCGGCCAGCCCGGCGGCCTTCGGGCGCGCGGAGCGGGTGCGCCTCGACGGGCGCGAGCTGGTGCTGCTGCTGGCGAAGAACCCCACCGGCGCGAACGAGACCGTGCGCACGATCCTGCTCGACCCGGAGCCGCCGCACCTGCTGATCGCCCTGAACGACCGCACGGCCGACGGCAACGACGTCTCCTGGATCTGGGACGTGGACTACGAGCCCCTGCTCGCCCGCGCCGCGTCCCTCACGCTCACGGGCGACCGCGCCTACGACCTGGCCCTGCGCGTGCGCTACTCAGGCGTTGACGTCCCCGGGCTCCGGGTCCTCCCCGACCCCGAGAGCGCGCTCGACGCGGCCGTGGCCGCCACCCCGGTGGGCGGAACGCTCTACGTCCTGCCCACCTACACGGCGATGCTGGGGCTCCGGGAGACGCTCGTCCGGCGCGGCGTCGCGGAGGCCTTCTGGCGTGAGCGATGACGAGGCCCGGGGCTTCGCCCTCGAGCACGCCCATTACACGCGGGACATCCCCTTCTGGCGCACGGCCGCGGCGCGGCTCGGGTCGCCGGTGCTCGACCTGGGGTGCGCCACCGGCCGCGTCACCCTGCCGCTGGCGCGGGACGGCGCCGAGGTGTGGGCGCTCGACCGGTCGCCGGCGATGCTGGCCGAGCTGGAGCGGCTCCTGCAAGCCGAGGCGCCCGAGGTCCGGGCGCGGGTGCGGACCGTCCCGGGCGACCTGGCCGGTTTCCGCCTCGACCGGGCGTTCCGGCTGGTGCTGATCGCGATGAACACCCTCCAGGTCCTCACGGAGCCCGCCGACCGGCTGGCCTGCCTCACCGCGGCGCGCGAGCACCTCGCCCCGGGCGGCGAGCTGATCTTCGACGTCGCACTGCCCGACGCCGAGGAGATCGTGACCACGATGGGCATGGAGCGCCCCGGCGGGCTGCACCACGACCCCGCCAGCGGGGCGACCCTGGAGCACTCGGCCTGGTACGACCGCTGGGAGCCCGGCACCCACACCCTGGAGTTCACGCTCCGCACGGAGCGGCGGACGGGCGGCGGCCCGCCGAGCACGGTCCTGCGCCGGCACCGCGTACACCTGTTCAGCCCCGAGGAGATCGGCGCGCTGCTGGAGGGGGCGGGGCTCGAGCCGATCGAGGTGCTCGGCGACTTCGACGGCTCGCCGGTGCTCGCCGGCTCCGAGCGCCAGATCCAGCGCTGCCGGGCCGCCGCATGAGCACGCTGCGCCTGTGCCACCTGTACCCCGGCGAGATGAACATCTACGCCGACCGGGGCAACATCGCCGTCCTGGAGCGCCGCCTCGCCTGGCGGGGGCTCGCGCTGGAGGTGACCGAGCTCGGCCTGGGCGACCGGATCGAGCCCGGGCGGCACGACCTCTTCTACCTGGGCGGCGGCCAGGATCGCGACCAGGCCGTCGTGGCCGACGACATGGTGGCCACCAAGGCCGAGGGCCTCCACGCCGCCGTGGCCGACGGGGCCGCGGTGGTGTGCGTCTGCGGGGGGTTCCAGCTCGCCGGGCACGGCTACACCGGCGCCGACGGCTCGAGGATGCCGGGCGTCGGGATCCTCGACCTCGACACCGTCGCCGGCCCCACGAGGCTCATCGGCGACATCGTGATCGAGGCCGACCTCGACGGCGAGCGCCACCGGCTCGTGGGCTTCGAGAACCACGCCGGCCGCACGCGGCTGGGCCCCGGATGCCGGCCGCTCGGCCGGGTGGTCAGCGGCCACGGCAACAA
The DNA here is from genome assembly GCA_963760715.1 of Miltoncostaeaceae bacterium. Taxonomy (GTDB): domain Bacteria; phylum Actinomycetota; class Thermoleophilia; order Miltoncostaeales; family Miltoncostaeaceae; genus CAVXDY01. Next base: position 54,261 of record CAVXDY010000003.1, read on the forward strand.
CGGCGACGACGGCGGCGAGGGCGGCGTCGCGGGCCGGGTGGTGGGCACCTATCTCCACGGGCCGCTCCTGCCGAAGAACCCCTGGCTGGCCGACCGCCTGATCGCCTGGGGGCTGGCCCACGCCACGGGCGCCGAGCCCGAGCTGGAGCCGCTCGACGACTCCCTGGAGGACGCGGCCCACGCGGCCGCCACGACCCGGGCCATGAGGGCGCGCTCCCGCTGACCGCCGGCGCGGCGAGATCAGCCTCCCGTCGAGCCGAACCCTCCGTCGCCGCGCCCGTCGGAGCGCGGCAGCTCGGAGGTCTCGACCGCGCGCGACATCGCGATCGGGGCGATCACGAGCTGCGCGATGCGGTCGCCGGCCTCCACGCGGTGGGCCTCGGCGCCGAGGTTGATCATCACCACCAGCAGCTCCCCCCGGTAGCCCGCGTCGATCAGGCCGGGGGAGTTGGCGAGCGTCACCCCGTGCCGGCGGGCGAGGCCCGATCGCGGCAGCACGAGGCCGGCGTGGCCGGGCGGGACCGCGATCGCGATGCCGGTCGGCACGGCCACGCGCGCCCCGGGGGCCAGGTCGCGGGCCTCGGCGGCCACCAGGTCGAGGCCGGCGTCGCCGGGATGGGCCCGCTCGGGGATGCGCCCCTCGGGGCGCAGCCGGAGCACCGGCAGGTCGGGGGCCACCGGGATCTAGGCGTCGACGAGGGCGGCGATGCGGTCGGCGGCCTCGTTGAGGCGCTCGTCCGGCACCGTCAGGCTCATGCGCACGAACCCCTCGCCGCTGGCCCCATAGGCCGCGCCGGGCGAGATCACCACGGCCGCCTCCTCGAGCACCCGCTCGGTGAACGAGGCGGAGGTCTCGCCGTCGGGCACGCGGGCCCAGACGTAGATCGCGCCCTTCGGCGGGTCCACCCGCAGGCCGATCCGCCGGAGCGCGGCGACCAGCACGTCGCGGCGGCGCTGGTAGATCGCGCACATCTCCTGCACGGACGACTGATCGGAGCGCAGGGCGGCGGCGGCGGCCTCCTGGACGGCCTCGAACATGCCGCTGTCGATGTTCGTCTTGAGCTGCCAGTAGGCGCCCACGAGGTCGGCGTTGCCCACCACGGCCCCGGCCCGCCAGCCGGTCATGTTGTAGGTCTTCGAGAGCGAGAAGATCTCGATCCCCACGTCGATGGCGCCCGGCGTCTCGAGGAACGAGGGCGCGCGGTAGCCGTCGTACGTGATCTCGGAGTAGGCGTTGTCGTGCACGACGATCAGCTCGTGGCGGCGCGCGAACGCGACCGCCCGCTCGAAGAAGTCGTCCTCGATCACCCCGCCGGTGGGGTTGTTGGGGTAGTTGAGGAACATCATCCGCGCGCGGGCGGCGACGTCCGCCGGGATGGCCTCCAGGTCGGGCTGGAACCCCAGCTCCGGCAGGAGGGGCATGGCGACCGGCTCGGCGCCCGCCAGCAGCGGCCCGGTGGTGTAGACGGGGTAGCCCGGATCGCTCGCCAGGGCGACGTCGCCGGGGTCGAGGAAGGCCAGGTTCACGTTGGCCACGGCCTCCTTGGCGCCCAGCGCGGGGATGATCTCCGTGGCGGGGTCGAGGGTGACGCCGAAGCGCGTCGCGTAGAAGCCGGCCACGGCCTCGCGGAAGGACGCCCGCCCCCGGTTGGACGGGTACTGGTGGGTGTCCGGGCGGCCGACCTGGTCGCGCATGGCGGCGACCACCACCTCGGGGGTCGGCGTGTCGGGGTCGCCGATGCCCAGCGAGATGATGTTCGACGCCCTCGGCCCGCTTGGCCGCGATCTTCTGCTCGATCTGGGCGAACAGGTACGGGGGCAGCCGGCGGAGCCGCTCGGCCCCGACGACGCGCGCCGTCAGAGCTCCTCCAGCGCGCGGACGAGGTCGGGCGACAGCTCGCCCCGGTAGAGCTCCTGCGCCGGTCCGGTCATCGTGACCTCCAGGTCGCCGTCGACGGCGACCTCGAGGTCGCCCCCCTTGAGATGGACCGTCACGGGGCTGGTGAGGCCGCCGAGGCGCACCGCCGCGACCGCGGCCGCGCAGGCGCCGGTGCCGCACGCGAGCGTCTCGCCCACCCCCCGCTCCCACACCCGCATCGTCAGCTCCGACGGGCCCTCGGAGCGCACGAACTCGACGTTGGTGCGCTGCGGGAAGCGATCGGCCACCTCGATGACGGGGCCCAGCCGCTCCACGACCTCCGCGGGGCTCGCGTGCTCGATGACGGCGTGCGGGTTGCCCATCGACACCTCGGCCAGCTCGACGACCTCACCGTTCACCCGCAGGTCGTGCCGGCGCTCGCCGGAAGGGAAGCGCGCGCGGCCCATCTGGACCTCCACGCGGCCGCCGTCCAGCGTGCGGACGGTCACGGGGCCGCCGCCGGTGAGGATGCGCCCGTCGGCGGGGAGCCGGCCGTCGGCCTCGAGGTGGCGCGCCACCATGCGGATGCCGTTGCCGCAGTTCTCGGCCTGGCTGCCGTCGGGGTTCCAGACGGTCATCCGCGGCACGCCCTCCTCGAAGGACACCTCGAGGATCCCGTCGCCGCCCACGCCGAAGTGCGGGTCGCAGATGCGCCGGGCGCGCGCCGCCGTCAGAGCCAGCGGCCACGCCTCGCGATCGACGATCAGGTAGTCGTTGCCCAGGCCGTGCCACTTGGCGAATCTCACCCCTCGGAGACTACCGAACCGCCCCTCGCGTCCCTCCACAGCGCCAGCAGGCGCGGCAGGGCCGCCTCGGCCGGCGCGTCGCCCAGATCGAGGGCCACGGCGCCCGGGGTCTTGCGCAACCAGGTCAGCTGCTTGCGGGCCAGCCGTCGGGTCCGTGCGGCCAGGCGCTCGGGGAGCTCGGACGCGCCGAGCTCGCCGGCGCGCAGCGCGCGCACCTCGCGCACGCCGATCACCTGCGCGGCCTCGCGCGAGAGCCCGGGCGTGTCCAGGGCGGCCTCGATCTCGGCGACCAGGCCGTCGTCGAGCTCGCGCCGTACCCGCTCGGCGATACGCCGGTCGAGCTCCTCGCGGGCGCGGGTGACGGCCACCAGCAGGGTCGGCCGGCGCGTCCGGGCCGACCACAGCTCACCGGGTCCGGGCTGGGCGGATCCGCCGGCGGCCACCTGCAGGGCGCGCGCCAGGCGGCGTGGGTTGGCGGCGTCGACGCGCTCGGCCGCCGCCGGGTCGCGCGAGGCAAGCGCGCGGAGGGCCCCGGCGGGGTCGTGCTCCACCAGGCGCTCCGACCACTCGCGCAGCTCCGGCTCGGGCTCGTCCGGGAAGGTCAGATCCGCCAGAGCGGCGCGCAGGTAGAGCCCGGTGCCGCCCGCGACCACCGGCACGCGCCCCTCCGCGAGGGCGCGGTCGATGGCCGCGTGCGCCACCCGGGCGAAGCCCGCCGCCGTGGAGCCCTCCGTGAGCTCCAGGTCGCCCACCCCGTGGTGGGGCACCTCCGCCAGCTGCGCCGCGCGCGGGCTGTCGGCGGCGATCTCCAGCCCGCGGTAGCGCTGGAAGGGGTCGGCCACCACCACCTCGCCTCCCAGCTCCCGCGCCGCGGCGTGGGCCAGCGCGCTCTTCCCCGCGGCGGTCGGCCCGAAGAGGGCGAGGACCTCAGGCGGAGGCGAGGGCCGGCGCCTCCGCGCGCACGTCCACCTGGTGCCCCGAGAGGGTCGTGGAGGTGGAGCCGACGACCGTCACCAGGGCCAGCGACCCCGCCGCTGCCGATCCGGTGAAGTTGACCGTGATGTTGTGGCTCAGGCGCCCGCGCAGGCGCGAGGGGTCGGTGCGCGACGGCCCCTCGACCAGCACCTCGGCGGTACGCCCCACGAACCGGCTCGCGCGCCGCGCCGCCGTGGCCTGCACCGCCTCCACCAGGCGCGCGATGCGCTCGCGCTTGACCTCCGCCGGCACGTCGTCCTCCAGGCGCTCGCCGGCCTCGGTGCCCGGACGGGGCGAGTAGAGGAACGTGTAGGCCCCGTCGTACCCGCACTCCTCCACCAGCGACAGCGTGTGCGCGAAGTCCTGCTCGGTCTCGCCGGGGAAGCCCACGATCAGGTCGGTGGTGAGCGACAGGTCGGGGATCGCGTCGCGGAGACGGGCCACCAGCTCCAGGTAGCGCTCGCGCGAGTAGGTGCGGCGCATGGCCTTCAGCACGCGGGTGCTGCCCGATTGCGCCGGCAGGTGCAGGTGCTCGCACACCTCGGGGCACTCGGCCATCGCGGCGATGACATCCGCGCGCATGTCCTTGGGATGGGGGCTGGTGTAGCGGACGCGCCAGATGCCCGGCACGCCGGCGACCGCCCGCAGGAGCTCGGCGAAGGTCACCCGCTCGTCGCGGGGCAGGTCCCGCCCGTAGGAGTTCACGTTCTGGCCCAGCAGCGTCACCTCGCGCACCCCGTCGGCGGCAAGGCTCCGCACCTCGTCCACGACGTCGGCGAGCGACCGGCTGCGCTCCCGCCCCCGGACGCTCGGCACGATGCAGTAGGCGCAGACGCAGTTGCAGCCGACCGAGATCTGCACCCACGCCTGATGGGGCCGCGAGCGCACCGCCGGCAGGCTGCCGCTGAACACGCCGTCGAAGCTGAACGCGCCCACCGCGTCCAGGCGCTCGCGCGCCAGCAGCTCGCCCAGCCGGCCCACCTCGCCCGGCCCGAAGGCGATGTCCACGAACGGGAACTCCCGGAAGACCGCCTCCTTCTGGCTCTGCGCCCAGCAGCCGCCCACCGCCACCACCGCGTCGGGCCGCTCGCGCTTCACGCGCTTGGCGTCGCCCAGGTTCCCGAGGAACCGCTCGTCGGCGCTCCCGCGGATGGTGCAGGTGTTGAAGAGGATCACGTCGGCGTCGTCGCGGCTCTCGGCCGACGTGTAGCCGAGCCCCTCGAGCACCCCCTTCATCCGCTCGGAGTCGTGCTCGTTCATCTGGCAGCCGAAGCTGGTCAGGTGGTAGCGCATCGCGGAAAGCCTAGTGCCCCTTCCTGTGAGGCGCGCGGCCCGGGGCGGCCCGCTGAGCTCAGGAGAGCGTCGTGATGATCTCGCAGCGCAGACCGCGTGCCCTGGCGAGGCGCAGATCCGCGGTCGCCAGCGGGCACTCGAGGGCCTCCGCCAGCGCGACGTAGGTCGCGTCGTACGCGGAAAGGCTGTCCCGGAGATCCCATACGCGGGGCTGGAGCGCCACCACCGGGTGGCGGGCGACCCCGAGACGTCGCCACACGAGAAGGCTCGCCTCAGCGCGCTCGGCGCTCAACCTCCCGCCACGGACGAGCCCGCGAAACGCCTGGACGATCTCGGAGTCGGCCAGGTGGGGGATCTGAACCGCATCCGCCATGAGGAACCGCCGCGCCGCGCCCTCGTCCTCGAGACCGCGGACGATCACCGACGCGTCGGTCACGATCATCGCTCGTTCCGGCCCCGCTCCAGCTCGGCGACGATCTCCTCGACGGGGATGTCCACGCTCGGGAGATCGGCGAGCAGCGCGTAGTTGTCGGAGCGCCCGGCGACCTCGGTCAGCTCGCGCACCGCGAGCGCGTTCAGGGAGACGCCGCGCCGGGCCGCCATCCGCTCGAGGCGTTCGGCGACGTCGTCCGGGACGTTGCGGATGTAGAGGGTTCTCATGGCGAGGATGCTAGCACTCTGCTAGCACCGGCTACTCCTTGGCGGCTCCGTTCGCCGTGGTGGTCCCGTTCGCCTTGGCGGGGCCGCCCGCGGCGCCCGCGGGCTCGAGCTCGCGGATCTCCCCGGTCTCGGGGTCGAACGACGGCAGCGTGGTGAGCCCCGCGTCCTCGCGGATCCGCGCCTCGATCTGGTCCGCGACATCGGTGTGCTCGACCAGGAAGGCCCGGGCGGCGTTCCGCCCCTGGCCCAGCCGCTCGTCGCCGAACGAGAAGTAGGCGCCGCTCTTCTGGATCATCCCGCGCTCGACGCCCAGATCGATGAGGTTGCCCTCGTGGGAGATCCCCTCGCCGTAGATGATGTCGAACTCGGCCTGGCGGAAGGGCGGGGCCACCTTGTTCTTGACCACCTTCACGCGGGCCCGGTTGCCGACCGCCTCGGCGCCCTCCTTGAGGGTCTCGATGCGGCGGATGTCGAGGCGCACGGACGCGTAGAACTTCAGCGCCCGGCCGCCCGGGGTGGTCTCGGGGGAGCCGAACATGACCCCGATCTTCTCCCGGAGCTGGTTGGTGAAGATGCAGATCGTGCCGGTTCGGTTGAGCGTGCCGGCGAGCTTGCGCAGCGCCTGGGACATGAGCCGGGCCTGGAGGCCGACGTGGGTGTCCCCCATCTCGCCCTCGATCTCGGCCTTCGGCACGAGCGCCGCGACGGAGTCGATCGCGACGACGTCGAGGGCCGCCGAGCGCACCAGGAGGTCGGTGATCTCCAGCGCCTGCTCGCCGTGGTCGGGCTGGGACAGGAGGAGCTCGTCGACGTTGACCCCGATGCGCTTGGCGTAGCCGGGGTCCATCGAGTGCTCGGCGTCGATGAAGGCCGCCAGCCCGCCCCGGCGCTGGGCCTGGGCGATGAGGTGGTAGATCAGCGTCGTCTTCCCCGAGCTCTCGGGGCCGAACACCTCGACGATGCGGCCGCGCGGGATGCCCCCGATCCCGAGCGCGATGTCGAGCGAGAGCGAGCCGGTCGGGATGGCGGCGATCTCGGCGATCGGCGCATCGCCCATCCGCATGATGGCGCCCTTTCCGAACTGCCGCTCGATCTGGGCGACGGCCGAGCCGAGCGCCTCGTGCTTCTCCACGGGGGCCTCCTTCATGGGGCGGGTTGGAGCTCTACCGCGAAGAGCTCCCGATAACGCGGGGGCCCTCCCGGCGACTGGTGGGAATCATAGAGAGCCGCTCGGCTGATATCGAACATGTGTTCCCGGTCCGTGGACGGCGGGAGATCGACCCGGGCCGCGCGTCGCAAGCGCACGAGCGTGACGTGCGGCCACGGCGCCGCGCCGTCCGGGCGCCGCTCGAGGGCCGCGTCCACGGCCGCCCGGACCCGCAGGATCCACTCGGCGAGCGCGCCGTCGGGGTCGATCATCTCCCGCGCCACGAGCCGGGCGCGCGAGGACCGCGGGCGCGCCCGCAGAGCGCCGAGGCCGGCCCGCACCGGCGGTCCGGCGAGCGCCGCGCCCACGGCCTCGGCGACCGCCGGCCAGCGCGACGGCTCGACGCGCCCGATGAAGTCGAGGGTGACGTGGAGGCTCTCGGGGGCCACCGGCCTGCCGCCGCTGCGCGCCGCCACCTCGGCGGCCGAGCCGGCCAGCAGGGCGCGGGCGTCCGCGGGAAGGTCGGCGGCGGCGAACAGCCGGTTCGCGGGACGGGGTGGGAGGATCATCGGCGATCACGCTACGCCGCCCCGGCGTCACCGGTCAGCGGACGGGCGTGACGGACGGCGGCGTCACCCGCGACGCCCCGCGTCACACCCCGGCCGGCACCAGCCCGCGCCGCAGCAGGTGCAGGGCCATCGCCGCCGCGCGCGCGCGGATCCGCGCGCGATCGCCCCGCAGGCGATGCTCCTCCACGACGGCGCCGTCGGGGCCCGCGCGGCCCACGTAGACGAGCCCGACGGGCTTGTCGGGGGTGGCTCCGCCGGGGCCGGCGATGCCCGTCACCGAGAGCGCCCAGTCGCTGCCCACCAGGCGCCGCACACCCTCGGCCATCTGGCGGGCGCACTCGCGGGAGACGGCTCCGTCGCGGCGGATCACCTCGGGGTCGACGCCGAGCACGGAGCGCTTCACCTCGTCGTGGTACGAGATCACCCCGCCGAGCATGTAGGCGGAGGATCCGGGCCGTTCCGTGAGCCGCTCCCCGAGCCCCCCGCCGGTGCAGGACTCCGCCACCGCCACCGTCTGACCGGCGGCCACGAGGGCGCGGGCCACCACCTCGTCCACCGGCGTGTCGTCGCGGCTGTAGAGGGCGTCCCCCAGCGCCCCCGCCAGGCGCTCCTCGAGGGCGTCGGCGGCCCACGCGTCGCCCGGGGCCGAGCGGACGGTCACCTCCAGCTCCGCGTCGCGGGCGCAGATGCCCACGCGCAGGCGATCCCATGCGTCCCGGTCCATGTCCGCCACGACCTCCACGACCCGCGACTCGGGGACCATGTAGAGGCGCAGCACGCGCTCCCGCGGGTGCCCGGCGCGGGCGATGAGGGCCGCAAGGGCCGGCTCCTCGAGCGCGGCCTCCCACATGGACGCGAGCTCCCAGGGGGGCCCGGGAAGCACGACGACCAGCCGCCCCTCGTGCTCCAGGAGGCAGCCCGGCGCGGTTCCGGCGGGAGGGAGCACGATCGAGCCGCCGGGGAGGGACGCCTGCTTCTCCTGCACGATCCGGCGCGTGGCGGCGTCAACGGCGATCCCGGCGTGGCGCGCCTCGACCATGGCCAGGGCGGCCGCGTCGACCACCAGACGGCGCCCGGTGGCCCGGGCCACCGCCTCCATGGTGAGATCGTCGTGCGTGGGCCCGAGGCCGCCGGTGGTGCAGACGAGGTCGGCCGGGCCGGCGAGGAGCTCCCGGAGCATCCCGACCAGGCCGTCCAGGTCGTCGCCGACGATCGCGACCCGCTCGATCCCGATGCCGCGCGGCTCCAGCGATCGCGCGATCAGCCCGGCGTTGCGCTCCTGGATCCGGCCCCGCAGGATCTCGTCGCCCGTGACCAGGATCGCCGCCCGCACCGGAGCGGCACCCGCCTCACCCGACGCTCTTCGCTCCCGTCGGCGTGATGAGGAAGTTCCCCGTCGCCGTGCTGTTCAGGTCCGTGGCCTTCCCGGCCACGGTCACCGCGAGCCCCGCCGGGTTGGCGGCCCGGACCCAGATCCCCTCGCGCACCTTGAAGACCTGGGCCTGGCCCGGGGCGATCGTGCCCTCGTAGGCGAGCGGGCCGTTGCCGTCGCGCCCGCGCACCTGCACCCAGCAGCCGTTGGCCCCGATGCCCGTGAGCACGATGGAGATCGGCTTCGTGCGGACCGGCTTCTCCACCGCCGAGGTGTCCGGCTCGCCCACGAGGGGGGCGGGCTCCGGGGTCGTCGCGGAGGGTGTCGTGCTCGGGGCGACCGGCGTCGGGGAGCCCGTCTCCCCCACCCCCAGCCAGACGATCAGCGCCACGCCCATCACCCCGCCGATGGCCAGCCACAGGAGGTGCAGCTCGGTGCGCCGCCGGCGCGGCGGCTTGATCCCGCGGGGCGACGTCGAGGCCTGCCGGCGCGATCGCGACGACCGGCGCGGCGAGGACCCGGCCGCCCGCGGGGGGCCTCCGCGATCCTCGGACGTGTCGTAGGTCTCGAAGCGCGACTCGTACTCGTCGAGCACGAGCTGCCCGTCCAGGTCCAGGAATTCCGCGTACGCGCGCAGGAAGCCGCGCACGTAGGTGGGCGACGGCATGAGGTCGAACTGCTCCTCCTCCATCGCGCGGAGGTACTTCGCCCGGATCTTGGTCTCGGCCTCGCACTCCAACACGTCGAGGCCGCGACGCAGCCGGGCCTCACGGAGTGTGTTTCCGATCTCGAACATGTGGGCGGTCGGGCGAGATCCTCCTCGCCCGGTGCGGCACCCTAGCCCAGACCGTCGACCGCCCGCAACCGGACCTCAGTCCGGCGGTTCCTCCGCGACCGCGGCCGGGCGGCGCAGAATGCGGTCGAGGTCGCCCTCCCCCACGAGCACCGTGCGCGGCTTTGAGCCCTCGTGCCCGGACACGACGCCCATGCGCTCCATGGCATCGACCAGGCGGCCCGCGCGGGCGTATCCCACTCCCAGGCGCCTCTGCAGGAGCGACACCGAGGCGGTGCCCTGCTGCACGACCATCTCGATCGCCCGCTCGAGCATGTCGTCGGCGTCGGCGTCCAGGGGATCGTCCACGGGCTCGGGCCGCTCCATCAGCTCCTCGCGCAGCTCGGGCCGGCCCTGCTCGCGCCAGTGGTCGGTGATCGCGAGGATCTCCTCCTCGCTCACGTAGGCGCCCTGGAGGCGCTGCAGACGCGAGGTGCCCACCGGGCGGAACAGCATGTCGCCGTGGCCCAGCAGGCTCTCGGCGCCGCCGGCGTCCAGCACGACCCGCGAGTCGACCTGCGACGAGACCGCGAAGGCGATCCGGGAGGGGACGTTGGCCTTGATCATCCCGGTGATGACGTCGGCCGACGGCCGCTGCGTCGCCAGCACGAGGTGGATCCCCACCGCCCGGCTCTTCTGGGCGAGGCGGATGATGGCGTCCTCCACCTCGGCGGGCGAGACCATCATCAGGTCGGCGAGCTCGTCGATGACCACGAGGATCGTGGGGATCGCCGGCTGCCCCTCGGCCTCCCGGGTGGTGTTCCAGTCGCGCAGGTTGCGCGCGCGCGCCATGCCCATCAGCTCGTAGCGGCTCTCCATCTCGCGCACGATGTTGGAGAGGACGGCCGCGGCGTCCTTCATGTTCGTCACGACCGGCGTCAGCAGGTGGGGGATGCTCTCGTAGTGGTTGAGCTCGACCTTCTTGGGGTCGATCAGGATCATGCGCAGGCTCTCGGGCGTGGAGCGCAGCAGGATCGAGGCCAGGAGCGCGTTCAGGCAGACGCTCTTCCCGGTTCCGGTCGAGCCGGCGATCAGCAGGTGGGGCATCCGCGCCAGGTCGATGTAGACCGGCTTCCCCCCCAGATCGAGCCCGAGCCAGGCCATCAGCGGGCCGGCGTGGGCCGGGAACTCGCGCGTGATGTCGCCCAGCGTCACGAGGGAGGCCTCGGGGTTCGGAACCTCCACGCCCACGGCCTGCTTCCCGGGGATCGGGGCGATGATGCGCAGCTCCTCGCGCGCGGCCAGGGCATAGGCCAGGTCGTCCCGGAGCGCCGTGATGCGCCCCACCTTGGTGCCCGGCGCGAGCTGAAGCTCGTAGCGGGTCACCCGCGGGCCGCTCACCGTGTCGGAGACCTTGGCCTCGATGCCGAAGTGGCCGAGGGCCTCCTCCAGCAGCCGGCTGGTGCGCGCGATCAGCTCCTCCGGCTGGGCCGTGGGCCCGCTCGAGCGGCGCAGCAGGCCGCGCGGGGGAAGGCGCCGGGGCTTCGGGGCGACGCCGCGGCCCCCGGGGGTGCGCGTCGGCCGGGGGGCGAACACGGGCTCCAGCTCGGGCGCCTCGTCGGCCAGCGCCAGCTGCTCCTCGCCCGCCGCATCGGGCTCGGCGAGCCCGATGCGCGACGGCGACGACGAGAACGGGTCGTCGGAGGTCTCCAGCCCCTCCGTGGCGAGCGCCGGCGAGGGCGGCATCGCCGACGGCCCGTCGAAGAGGTCGGGGAAGGTGTCGGCCCCGTCGAGCAGCGGGCGCGAGGCCTCGTCGCGGGCGGCGCGGCGCCGCCCCACCAGGGTCGGCGGCTCGAGGGCGTCGAGCCGCTCCCGCAGGCGCTGGCTGCCGCGGATGGCCGTCACGGTCGCCGTGCTGACGCCGCGGCCGACGCTGCGCGAGGCCGTCTTCGCGCCCTGCCCGCCGCGCCGCACCGCGTGGCCCAGCGAGGCACCGGAGATGAGCACCACCGCGGCCAGCAGGCCCAGCACCACCAGGATCGCGGTCCCCACGCCCCCGACCGTGGTGTTCGTGGCCCAGTAGCCCGCCTCGCCCACGAACCCGCCGCGCTCCTTGACCACGTCCGGCTCGAACCAGCCCCGGTGCGTCGCGCCGCCCAGACCGAGGCTCCCGGCCGCCAGCGCCACCAGCAGCGCCACCGAGCCCACGATCAGGCCGAGCCGCATCGGGCGGGCCGACAGCAGCGCGTGGTCGAGGATGAGCGCGACGCCGAGGGCGATCAGGGCGAGCGGCACCAGCGCGACCGCGCGGCCCACCAGCAGGCGGGTCCCGTCCTCCAGCCACCCCCCCACCGGACCGGCGCCGAAGCCCAGGAACAGCGAGACGGCCAGGAAGATCGCGAGGGCCACCAGGCCGAGGCCCAGCAGCTCGCGGGTCTGGGAGTCGAGGCCCGAGCGCCTGCGGGCGCGGGTCGCCGGACGCCGCCGACGGCTGCGGTGTGCCACGTGGGTGCCGATCCTCCACCTCCTGGATGCACGGGAGCGGGCCGAGCCCGCCCGAGGGGTGTTGGCGGCGGGCAGCCCGGTTCCTGCCGGGCTAGGATCGTGGGGTTCCCGGGCCAGCCCAGCCCGAGCCGCTCCACGAGGAGGACATCCCGTGCACCACGGAGATCCGCACCAGGTCTCGGCGATCGCGAAGCCGGACAAGATCCTGAAGCTCGACGGGATCTCACCCGAGTCGGTGGAGGCCCACTGGGCTCTCTACGAGGGGTACGTCAAGAAGTACAACGAGATCCAGGAGAAGCTGCACGGCGCCGACCGCAGCACCGCCAACCAGATCTACTCGGACTACCGGGGCTTCCGCAGCGCGATCACGTTCGCCATCGGGGGCATCAAGAACCACGAGGTCTACTTCCAGAACCTCGGCGGCGGCGGGTCGCCCTCCGACGCCCTGGCGGCGCAGGTCGAGAAGGACTTCGGCGGCCACGACGACCTGCTCACCGAGCTTCGCGCCGGCGGCATGGCCGCGCGTGGATGGGCCTGGGTGGCCTACGACTGGGACTGGGCCAGGCTCGACGTCTACATCGGCGACGCCCAGGACACCTTCCCGGTCTGGAACGCCACGCCGATCCTCGCGCTCGACGTGTACGAGCACTCCTACATCCGGGACTTCTCCACGGCGCGCCCGAAGTACATCGACGCCTTCGTCGCCAACATCGACTGGGCCGACGTGAGCGGCCGGTGGGAGCGCATCGCCGGCGTCCTCTGATCGTGTGACGGCATCGCCGGCGGCGGGGTACTCGGGAACCCCCCTCCCCCGCAAGCTCGGGATCAGGCCCGGCGCCCGGGTGGTCCTCTCCGGAGCGCCACGGGGCGCCGAGGCGCTGCTGGGGGACCTGCCGGACGGCGTTCATCTCTCCCGGAAGCTCATCGGCCCCGTGGACGTGATCGTGCTCTTCGCCGACCGGCGCGCCAGGCTGGCCCGGCGCCTGCCCGCGGCCCAGGCCGCGATGCGCCCCGACGGAGGCCTCTGGGTGGCGTGGCCCAAGCGCGCGTCCGGCGTGCGGACCGACATCACCGAGGACGTCGTCCGCGAGATGGGCCTCGCCGCCGGCCTGGTCGACAACAAGGTGTGCGCCATCGACGAGACCTGGTCGGGTCTGCGGCTGGTGGTGAGGGTGCGGGATCGCCCGGCTCGCACGTCCCCCGAGCGTCAGGAGATGCGATGAGTAGCGACCACTACCAGCGCCCCGGCTGGTTCACCAGCCACGTCTTCAACCCCGTGGTGGCGGGCCTGACGCGCGCCGGGATCAGCGTCTGGGGCTCCCGGGTCCTCGAGGTGGCCGGGCGGAGGTCCGGCGAGCCGCGGCGAAACCCGGTCAACCTGCTCACCGTCGATGGGAAGAGATATCTGGTTGCCCCCCGCGGGCACACGCAGTGGGTGCGCAACCTGCGGGCGAGCGGCGAGGGACGGCTCCTCCTCGGCCGCACGGGGGAGCGCTTCACCGCGACCGAGCTGACCGACGACGAGAAGCCGCCGCTCCTGCGCGCCTACCTGAAGCGCTGGAGGATGGAGGTGGGCGTCTTCTTCGGGGGCGTCGGCCCCGACTCCCCCGACGAGGAGCTGCGCCGCATCGCCCCCGACCACCCGGTCTTCCGCATCGCCCCTTAGACCTCGACCACCACGGGAACGATCATCGGGCGCTGCTGGGTCCGCTTGCGCACCAGCGAGGCGACGACGTCGTGGAGCTGGTGCTGGAGCACGCCGACCTCGGTCACGCGCTTCTCGGCCGACGACTCGAGGCTGCGCTCCACCGCCATGCGGATCTCCTCCTTCAGCTCCACGTCGGCCTCCGAGCCGAACCCGCGCGTCACGATCTCGACCTCGCCCTCGGTGGTGCCGTCGGAGGCGTCCACCCGCGCGATGATCATCACCAGGCCGTCGTCCGCCAGGTGCCGGCGGTCGCGGAGCACGCTCTCGGTGACGTCGCCGCCGCCGGCCTGGTTGACGTAGGTCAGGCCCGCGTGCACGCGGTCCACGATCGCCGCGCCCCCGTTCGCGATCTCCAGGACGTCGCCGTTGTCGACCACGTGCACCCGGTCGGGCGGGATGTCCAGCGCCCCCGCCAGCTCGGCGTGCGCGCGCTGATGGCGCGCCTCGCCGTGGATGGGCGCGAAGTGCCGCGGCCGCAGCAGCGACAGCATCAGCAGAAGGTCGCTGGCGCTGCCGTGGCCGGACACGTGGACGCGCGGGTTCTGGCGCTCGGTGATGTAGTGCGCGTCGGCCCGGACCAGGCGGTTGACGATCTCGTTGACCGCGAGCTCGTTCCCCGGGACCGTGCTCGAGGAGTAGATGACCGTGTCGTCGGGCTCCAGGTGCACCTGGTTGTGCTCGCCGCGCGCGATGCGGCTGAGCGCGGCCATCGGCTCCCCCTGGCTGCCGGTGCAGATGAGCACCTGCTCGTCGTGGGGGCGTGCCTCGAGCTCCTTGAGGCGCACGAGCGTCCCGGGGGGCGGCGTGAGGTAGCTCTGGCCGGTCTCGGGGTCGATCAGGTTGGTCGCGATCCCGACGTTGCGCGTGAGCGAGCGGCCCACGAGCGCGACGGCCCGCCCGTCGGCGTACGCGGCGTCCAGCACCTGCTGGACGCGGTGGATGTGGGAGGAGAAGGTCGTGACCAGCACCCGCCCGTTGGCGATGGCGAAGATGCGCGCCAGCTCGTCGCGCACGTCGCGCGTGGGCAGGGGCGAGGGCGGCGGGCCCTCCTCGGCGTTCGTGGAGTCGGCCAGCAGCAGGTTGACGCCGCGGTCGCCCAGCCGCGCCAGGGCGGGGAGGTCGCTGCGCAGGCCGCCGACCGGGCCGTACTCGATGCCGAAGTCCCCGGTGTGCACCACCGTGCCGCCGGGACAGGTGAGCGCCACGGCGGCGCAGTCCGGGGTGCTGTGGGTGAGCGGCACGAACTCCACCTCGAACGGGCCGATGGGGATCGCGCGACCGAGGGGGACCTCGACCAGCTCGGCGCCGTCGAGCAGGCGGTGCTCCTCGAGCTTCGGCCGCACCAGCGCCAGCGTGAAGCGCCGCCCGTAGATGGGCACCTGGCCCACCGCGCGCAGCAGGAAGGGCACCGCGCCGATGTGGTCCTCGTGGCCGTGGGTGAGGATGATCGCCTCGAGCTGGTCGCGCCGCTCCACCACGTAGCCGAAGTCGGGCAGGACGATGTCCACGCCCATCTGGTCGTTCTTGGGGAAGGTGATGCCGCAGTCGAGGATCACCATCCGGCCCTCGTACTCGATCACGTACATGTTCTTGCCGATCTCGCCGGCGCCGCCGAGCGGGATCACGCGGACGCCGCCGCGGGTGGCCGTGGCCAATTGGTCCTCCTGAATGGGTGCGGGCGTCAGGCCCGCGACAGAATGCCCTGCCGCTCGAGGACCGTGCGCAGGATCTCCCGCTGCACGGGCGTCGCGTTGACCAGGGGGAGGCGGAGCTTGGACGACGGGATCAGGCCCGCCATCTCCAGCGCCGCCTTGATGAGAATGGGGCTGGTGGTGACGAAGAGGCCGGCGTAGAGGTCGCTCAGGCCGGCGTCGCGGCGGCGCGCCTCGTCGAGGTCGCCGCGGGCGCCCGCCTCGGCGATGGCGGCCATCTCCTCACCCACCAGGTGCGAGGCGACCGAGATGACGCCGGCGCCGCCCAGCTCCACCACCGGCAGGAGCATGTCGTCGTTGCCGGCGTAGACGGCGAGACCCGACCCGCCGACCACGGCCCGCAGCTCCCCGAGGTCCGGGTTCGCCTGCTTCACGGCCACGACGTGCTCGATCTGGGCGAGCTCGGCGATGAGGTCGGGCTCCAGGTTGACGCCGCTCCGGCTGGGGATGTTGTAGAGGATCACCGGCAGGCCGACCTCGGCGATGGCGGCGACGTGACCCACGATCCCCGCCCGCGGGGGCCGGTTGTAGTAGGGCGTGACCACCAGGCACGCGTCGGCGCCGGCCTCGGCCGCGAGGTGCGTGAGGTGCACCGAGTGGGCCGTGTCGTTGCTGCCGGTGCCGGCCACGACGCTCGCGCCGCCGCCCACCTCGCGCACCGCCAGCCGGTACAGGGAGACCTTCTCGTCGTCGGTCAGCGTCGACGCCTCGCCCGTGGTCCCGGCCATCACCAGCCCGTCGGAGCCGTGCTCCACCAGGTGGTGGGCCAGGGCGGCGGCCGCGGCCTCGTCGACGCGCAGATCCGTATCGAAGGGCGTGACCATCGCGGTCAGGATGGCGCCGAACACGGGGCCGAGTATAACGAGGGAGTACGGACGATCCCGATCGGGAATCAGCAGCCGCTCCCCGACATCCAACGTGTGGCTTATAGCGGCCGGCCGATCGGGCTCCTCGCTTTCGGCTCTGTCGCCGCACCGTCCCCTCGCTTCGAGTGGGACGTGCGGCGAGTCCGGGAGTCGATGATCCCGCTCGACGAGGTCCCGCTCCTCGGCCGGGAGCGCGCGCGCCGTTGACGCGCCGGCCGACCTGTCGTCGAGGCCCGGCGCGAGCCGTGCTGTCAACGGCTGAAAGGTGTCCCATCTTCAGCGGTTGAAAAGTGGATTCAACCGGTGCCGACAGGCCGCGCCGCTTCCGTTGTGGATAATGCGCGCAGCGAGGGCTGGGTCGCCGGCCGGAGGCCGACGAAACCGAGGTGGGAGATGAGCGTCGAGGACGAGATCGAGCGGGTGCGGAGAGACGAGTTCGTTGTCGCCGGAGTAGTAAGGACCGTGGCGGAGGCGGCGGTGGCGTGCGGTCTGCTCCGCACCGCGGGGATCCGGTGCGGGAGTCGCGTGACGAACTTTGGAGCCGGGGCTTCTGGCGGCCTGTCCCTCGGCGGACCGCACGAGGTCCTCGTCCGGCGGGAGGACCTCGAGCCGGCTCGTCAGCTTCTGCGGACAGGGGGCTGACCCCCGGGTCGGACCAGCGCGTCTCGTCGGGTATCCCAGCGCGCGCTCACCAGCTCGAAGATCAGGTTGGCGGCGGCCGGATCGAAGGGGATGTAGCCGACCTCGTCGACCACCAGCAGCGGGATCCGCTGCAGGCGGGCGATCTCCTCGGCGAGCTTTCCGGCGCGCTGGGCCTCGGCCAGGCGCGCCACCCACTCGGTGGCGGTGGCGAAGGCCACCCGCTGGCCAGCCAGGCAGGCGCGGATCGAGATGGCGATCGCCACGTGCGTCTTGCCGGTGCCTCGACCGCGGCCGGCCCCGGCTCTGCGTTCCTCGTCCTCGGCTGCTGCCTGATCTGCCTCAGGAAGCTTCAGGGGTCATTCTGAAACCAGCTCTTAGCCCTCCATCTCGGCGAGCGCCGCCCAGATCCCGCGCGAGAGGCCGGCCCAGCTCGGGTCGGCCTCCGGGTAGCGCGCGACGCAGGTGTCGATGACCCGCGCCCGGGCGGCCACCGCCTGCCGGATCGACCGGCGCAGCTCGGGGGCGTCCTCGCTGCGCAGGACGGCGTCGGGATCCTCCCGGGCCACGCGCACCAGGAGCCGGTACGTCCCGCGCGTCTGCGGCGTGACGGGCCGCGTGACGTTGAAGCACCCCGTGCCCTGGACGCCGAGACGCTGGGCCTTCGTGGCGAACGCCTTCTGGATCGCCTCGCTCTGCGCGGCGGGCACCTCCGGCGTCGTGTTCCCGACCCCGCACCCCGTCAGCAGGGCCAGCGCGGCCGCGGCCGCGGCGACGGAGGCGGCGGCCCGGATCAGCCGGAGCTCACACCGGCGACGGCGGGGATGGGATCCGGTGAGGGGGCGGGCGTCAGCAGGTCGGGGTCGGCGACGTGCCAGTAGCGGTCCACCGCCCAGGGCAGCACCCGGTCGCTCGCGATCGTCCGTGCGAACAGGGCGAAGAGCGGGTCGGGGAGCCAGTTCAGGATGCTCTGGAGCCGGTCGAGGAACCGGTAGCCGTGCCGGCGCGACAGGATGTAGCCGCGGTACCGGGAGAGGGCCTGGTCGAGGGTCAGGTCGCCCACGCGCACCCGCTCGGCGAGCCGGCCGGCGAGCTGTCCGAAGACCAGGGCCGGCCGGATCCCCTCGCCCGAGACCGGCAGGCAGTGGCCCGCCGCGTCGCCCACCACGAACATGCCGTCGCGGATCGGGTCGATCATGCGCGAGGTGAAGAACCCGCCGTGCTGGTGGCCGGGCTGGCCGAGGTCGTGGCGCTCGAGGAAGTCGACGAGGTCCTGCGAGAGCGCGGAGTCGCCCGTGTAGGTGGCGAGGCCCGCCCGCACGTGATCGCCCGCGGGGAAGATCCAGTAGAAGCGGCGGCCGCCGTTGCTGGGCCCCACGTAGAAGTGCAGGCCGTCGCCGCGGTAGGGCTGGCGCGCCTCCACCCCGAAGCTCTTGCGCGGAGCGCGCGCCCGGCGGGCGGCGCGGCCCTTGGGCGCCGACGTGCGCCACCCCGCCGCCTCGATGATGATGGGCGCCTCGAAGCTGCCCTTGGTCGTGTGCACGACCCCGTCCCCGGCTCCGGTGACGCGGGCCCGCAGGAAGTCGGCGCCCGTGCGCTCGAAGAGGTCCGTGCAGAAGCGCCGGTAGTCGAAGGTGGCGAAGTCGAAGAAGCGCAGGCGCTGGCTGCGCCGGCGGGTGTGGATGACGATCTCCCGGTGGACCTGCTCGACGCAGTCCTGGAGGTCCATCCGCTCCAGGCAGGCCATGGGCACGGCCGACGCCGAGGTCTCCCCGTCCCCGATCTCCAGGCGGTCGATGATCAGCACGCGCCCGCCGATCTGGCTCGCCGCGGCCAGGCCGCCGAACGAGCCCCCGCAGACGATCGCGTCGTAGGCCTCGGTCACCGGCGCACCAGCTCGGGGACCGTCGCGGCGCACGCGTGCAGGGCGTCGGCGACCGCCGTCAGGACCTGCTCGCGCTCGTCGTCCGACAGGCGCTCACGGCGCAGCATCCGCTGCTCGGCCACCAGCGCCGTCTCCACCCCGCGGCGCGCCTCGTCCTCGCGCCGGGCGTTCGCGATCAGGTGGACCCCCGCGCGGGCCTGGGCGCAGTAGGCGTTGAGGGCCGCCGCGCGCACGGGGCCGGGGGCCATGTCGGCGATCTCGTAGCGCAGGGTCATGAGGTCGCGCTCCCAGGCGCCCACCGACACGCGCCGGCGCTCGACCTCGCGGGCCACGCGCGCGCTGAGCCGGCCCGCCGCGCCCCCGGCCCTCTCGGCCGAGGACCGCAGCGTCTCGAGGAGCGCCTGGCGGGTCGACTCGTTGGCCGGATCGTCCAGCCACGCCTGCGCGCGCCGCATCAGGAGCGCGGCGACGGCCGGCCCCTGACGCTTCGCGAGCAGGAGCGCCAGCGCGATGAGGCGGGGTCCCATGAGCTAGGGGGCAACCGGCGTCACGTTCGGGGGATCTCCTCGCCGGTCTCGGGGTTCAGCCGGACGCCGTCGGTGATGCCGGGGCCCGGAGGGGCGCCGATCGTGAGCCAGACGGCCTCGCGGTCGCTGCGGTTCTGGATCCGGCGCGGGGTGTCCTTCGAGAATCGCAGCCAGTCGCCGTCCTCCACCGTGATGACCTCGCCCTCGACCATGATCTCCTGGGGCCCGCCGGAGAGGAGCTGGTAGACCTCCTCCTGGGTCCTGTGGCGGTGGTAGGCCATCTCGTGCCCGGGCCCGTAGCGCCACACGCGCAGCACCATGCTCTCGGCGCCGATCGACCCGGCGATGTCGCGGGACGAGGCCCCGCCCCCGCGGCGCTCCCGCTCCTCCACGTCTCCCTGGGAGACCTTGCTCCACGCGCTCATCCGTTCCTCCTCCGCTCGGGCGATCGTACCAGCGGCACCCGTCAGCCCTCGGTCTCGCCGGGCTCGTCGCCGGCGTCCTCCGCCGGACCCGCGGGGGTCTCCTCCGGATCGCCGATCACCATCATGAGCTGCTTGGTCTCGACCTGGGTGCCGGCCGTTACGAGGACCTCGATCACGGTCCCGTCGCGGTCGGCGAAGACGCCGGTCTCCATCTTCATCGCCTCGATCGAGAGCAGGCGCGTCCCCCGGTGCACGACGTCGCCCTCGCGCACCGGGACGGCCACCACGAGGCCCGGCATGGGGGCCGCCACGTGGCCGGGGTCGCCCTCGTCGGCCATGCGCCGGACCGCCCCCGAGGGGGCCACCGACCGGTCGACCACCTTGACCTCGCGCGGCTGGCCGTTGAGCTCGAAGAAGATCGTCCGGCGCGCCTCCTCGTCGGCCTCGCCGGTGGCCAGGTAGCGGATGACGAGCGTCTTGCCCCTCTCGATGTCGACGAAGAGCTCGTCGTCGCGCGGAAGGCCGTAGAGGAACACCGGCGTGGGCAGCGCGCTCACGTCGCCGTAGGTGCGATGGTGCTCGGCGAACTCGACGAAGACCTTCGGGTACATCAGGTAGCCGGCGAGCTCGGGGTCGGTGACGCGCCGGCGCACCTTCCTCTCGACCTCCGCGCGGGCGGCGTCGAGGTCCACCGGCTCGAGCGCCTCGCCGGGCCGCACGGTGAGCGGCGCCTCCCCCTTCAGCACCTTCGCCTGGAGAGCCCCCGGGAACCCGCCGTACGGCTGGCCCAGGTCCCCGTGGAAGTACTCCACCACCGAGTCGGGGAACGCGATCGGGCGGTCGGGGTCGAGCACCTCCTCCGGCGTCAGGTCGTTGGTGACCATGAAGACCGCGAGGTCGCCCACGACCTTGGAGGTGGGCGTGACCTTCACGATGTCGCCGAACATGCGGTTGACCTCGGCGTAGGCCTTGGCCACCTCGCGCCAGCGCGACTCGATGCCGAGCGCCCGCGCCTGCTGGCGCAGGTTGGTGTACTGGCCGCCGGGCATCTCGTGCTCGTAGACCTCGGCCGCGCCCGCGCGCATGTCGCTCTCGAAGCCCGCGTACGCCGCGCGCACCGCCTCCCAGTAGGTCGCCACGCAGGCCAGCGGCTCGCGCGCGAGGCCCGTGTCGCGGGGGCTGCCGCGCAGCGCCTCGACCACCGACCCCAGGTTCGGCTGGGAGGTGAGGCCGCTCATCGGGTCCATCGCCAGGTCCACCGCGTCCACGCCGGCGGCCGACGCGGCCAGCACCGACGCCGCCGCCGCGCCCGAGGTGTCGTGGGTGTGGAAGTGCACGGGCAGCCCGGTCTCCTCGCGCAGCGCGCTCACCAGCATGCGGGCGGCCTCGGGCTTGCAGAGCCCCGCCATGTCCTTGATGCCGATCACGTGGGCGCCGGCGGCCTCGAGCTGCCGGGCCATGTCCACGTAGTAGGCGAGGTCGTACTTGTCGCGCGAGGGATCGGTGAGGTCGCCCGTGTAGCAGATGGCCGCCTCGAGGAGCATCCCCGACTCGAGCACCGCGTCCATCGCGACGCGCATGTTCTCGACCCAGTTGAGGCTGTCGAAGACCCGGAAGAGGTCGATGCCGGCGTCGGCCGCCTGGGACACGAAGTACCGCACCACGTTGTCCGGGTAGTTGGTGTAGCCGACCGCGTTCGAGGCCCGCAGCAGCATCTGCAGCAGCACGTTGGGCACGGCCTCGCGCAGCCGGGCGAGGCGCGTCCCACGGGTCCTCCTTCAGGAACCGCATGGCCACGTCGAAGGTGGCCCCTCCCCAGGCCTCCAGCGAGAGCAGCTGGGGCAGGTGGCGCGCGTAGTACGCCGCGGGCCCCAGCAGGTCGTGCGTGCGGAAGCGGGTGGCCAGCAGCGACTGGTGGGCGTCGCGGAAGGTGGTGTCGGTGATCAGCAGGCGCTCCTGCGCGCGCATCCACGTGGCGAACCCGGCGGGCCCCAGCTCCCGCAGCCGGTCGCGGCTCCCGGTGGGCTCCTCGGGCCGCGGGGTCACGGCGGGGATGTGGGGCACCGGGGTGTGGGTGGGCACCGGCCGGTCCACCGCCTCGGGGTTCCCGTTCACGAGGACGTCGGCGATGAACGAGAGCAGCCGCGTCGCGCGGTCGCGGCGCGGGCGGAAGCGGAAGAGCTCGGGCGTCTCGTCCACGAAGCGGGTGGTGTACTCGCCCGCCCGGAACGACCGGTGGGCGATGAGGGCCTCCAGGAACGGCAGGTTGGTCTTCACGCCCCGGATGCGGAACTCCCGCAGCGCCCGGTCCATCCGCCGGGTGCACTCCTCGTGGCTGGGCGCCCAGGCGGTCACCTTCTCGAGCAGCGAGTCGTAGAAGGGCGTGATGACCGCCGAGGAGTAGGCCGTGCCGCCGTCCAGCCGGATGCCGAATCCGGTGGCCTCGCGGTAGGCGCTGATGCGGCCGTAGTCGGGGATGAAGTGGTTCTCCGGGTCCTCCGTGGTGATGCGGCACTGCATCGCCGACCCCCGCGCCGCGATCTCGGCCTGGGGCGGGACCCCGCTCTCGGGCGTGCCGATCTCGGCGCCCTGGGAGATGGCGATCTGCGCCTTCACGATGTCGATCCCGGTGACGACCTCCGTGACGGTGTGCTCCACCTGGATGCGCGGGTTGACCTCGATGAAGAAGAAATCGCCGGTGTCGGCGTCCATGAGGAACTCGACCGTCCCCGCGCACTGATAGCGGGCCTCCCGCATCAGGCGGACGGCCGAGTCGCAGATGGCGTCGCGCACGGCCGCGTCGAGACGCGGAGAGGGCGCGATCTCCACCACCTTCTGGTGCCGCCGCTGCACGGTGCAGTCGCGCTCGAGCAGGTGCACGACGTTGCCCTGGCGGTCGGCCAGGATCTGCACCTCGATGTGCCAGGCCCGCTCGACCAGGCGCTCCAGGAAGACCTCGTCGTTCCCGAACGCGGCCTTGGCCTCGCGCCGGCCGGTCTCCACGGCCTCGTCCAGCTCGGCCGGGTCGTGGACCATCCGCATCCCCCGGCCCCCGCCGCCCCAGCTCGCCTTCACCATCAGGGGGAAGCCCACCCCCTCGGCCAGCTTCCGCGCCGCGGCGGGGTCCGCGGGGAGGGCACCGGTGGCCGGCATCACCGGCACGCCGGCGCGCTCGGCCATCGCCCGCGCCTCGACCTTGTTGCCCAGGCGCTCCATCACCATGCGCGGCGGGCCGATCCACACGATCCCCTCGCGCACGCAGGCGTCGGCCAGCTCCGGGTTCTCCGCCAGGAACCCGTAGCCCGGGTGGATGGCGTCGGCGCCGCACGCCCGCGCCGTGCGCACGATCTCCTCGATGCCGAGGTAGGCGCGCACCGGCTCGGCCCCCTTCCCCACCTGGTAGGCCTCGTCCGCCTTGAACCGGTGCAGCGCGAACCGGTCCTCCAGGGAGTAGATCGCCACGGTCCGCAGCCCGAGCTCGGTGGCCGCGCGGAAGACCCGGATGGCGATCTCGCTCCGGTTCGCCACCAGGAGCTTGCGGATGCGCCTCGGCATCATCGTCTCACCATGCGGATCCGAACAGGATCGGCTCCAGCCCCACGGTCAGCCCGGGGCGCTCCGCCACCGCGCGCACGGCCATGACGACGCCGGGCATGAAGCTCTCGCGCGAGAGCGAGTCGTGACGGATGGTGAGCGTCTCCCCCCGCCCGCCCAGGATCACCTCCTGGTGCGCCACCAGCCCCGGCAGGCGCACGGAGTGGATCGGCACCTCGCCGTCCATCAGGCCCGCCGTGCGCAGGGCGGTGCCCGAGGGGGCGTCGAGCTTGCCGTCGTGGTGCAGCTCGATGATCTCGGCCCGCGCCATGTGGCGCGACGCCTCTGCGGCGAAGCGCATCATCAGCACCGCCCCCACGGCGAAGTTGGGGGCGATCACGGCGTTGGCGGGCCCCGCCTCGGCCAGCGCCCGCAGCTCCTCCACCTGCTCGGCGGTGAGGCCGGTGGTGCCGATGACCGCGTGCACCCCCGCCGAGAGCGCCGCCCGCGCGTTGGCGAAGACCGCCTCGGGTCGCGTGAAGTCCACCAGCACGTCCGGTCCCGCGCCGGCGAGCGCCGGGCCCAGGTCCGCGTAGACCCCCTCGCCCGGCGCGAGCGCCGGGTCGACGGACGCGGCGACCCGCATGTCGGCCTCGGCCTCCACGGCGGACACCACCGCGCGGCCCATCCGGCCCGCGGCTCCCGAGACACAGACGGCGATCACCTCCAGACCTTATGCGGATGCCGGCCGTCGTGCCGGGCCGGCATCGCGCGCGCCTCACACGACGATGTCGGCGCCGCCCGGGACGCGCGGCCAGGCCGCGAGTGTCGCCGGGCTCGTCGGGCGGAAATCTCGAAGAGCAACCGATCCGACCACCGGCGGTCCTCCCCGTATGGTTCGCGGCCGTGCTGCTCACGCTGGTGCGCCACGGGGAGTCGACCTGGAACGCCGCGGGGCGGATGCAGGGTCAGGCCGACCCCGGGCTCAGCGAGACGGGCGGCGCCCAGGCGCTCGCCCTGCGGCCGCTGCTGGCGGGCCGCGAGCCCGAGGTCGTGGTCTCCTCCGATCTCCGCCGGGCCCGCGAGACCCTGGACCTCCTCGGCCTCGGGGGAGCGACCGACCCGCGCTGGCGCGAGACGGACGTCGGCGACTGGACCGGGCGCCTGGTGGACGACCTGCTCGCCGAGGACGGGCCGGCCTACCGCGCCTGGCTGGAGAACCGCCACACCCCCGCCGGCGGCGAGGCATGGGAGGAGATGCGCGACCGGGTGGTGCAGGCCGTCCTCGAGCTGGCGGCCGGTGGCGTGGAGACCGCGCTCGTGGTGACCCACGGGGGGCCGATCCGGGCCTGCTGCACCGCCCTGGCCGGCCTCCCCCGCTCCCACCTGGTCCCGGTGCCCACGGCGAGCGTCACGGAGATCCGCGTCGAGGCCCGGTCGCGCCTGGTGGCCTTCGGGGTCGCTCCGCCGCGGCCGGTGCGGCGAGCGCCCACCGACGCCCTGGCCGAGCGTCCCGGCGCCGGGATCAGATCACGCGGGGGCCGATCGTCTCGACCGCCTTCATGATCCAGTCCACGGGGGCGTGCCCCGCCGTCTGGCTCAGCAACCACGCGGCGACCGGGTTGAGCCGGCCGGCGTCCTTCTCGGCGCCGATGGCGTCCTGGAGGCCGTTGCGCAGCGCGCCCTCGACGTCGTCCGGCAGGGCCCGCCCGGCCTGCAGCGTCCCCGCCACCGAGACCAGGAGATCCTCCCGGCTTCGGCCGAGGGTGCAGGCGGCCGTGTCCACGGCCGCGAGCCCGATCCGCTGCGCCTGGGCATCGACGCCGTCCGCGACGGCGGGCGCCGCGCGCGTGCAGGGGTCCGCCACGGCGAGGCGCCCGTCGGCGAGCGCGCCCTGCTGCAGCTCGACGCCGATCAGGAGCGCCGCCGCCGCGAGGCCGGCCAGGATGACGAGGTGCCCCACGCGAAGGGCCCTCATCCGAGCTCACCCCGGCGCAGCGCCGCCACCGGCAACAGCGCCAGCACGGCGAGGAGGGCGCAGAGCGCGAAGGCCCCGCGGAAGCCGCGCGTGATGGTCGCGCTGATCAGCGCCTGGAGATCGTGGAGGAGGCCGACCCGGGCCGGGTCGTTCGGGTCGCCGCCCGTCGCGACGGCGGCGCTCAGGTCCGGGATCTCCCCGGCCGGCGCGGTCGCGATCGTGCGGTCGAGGGCCTGGCCCACGTCCACCTTCTGCTCGATCGAGAGCGGCGCGTCGATGAGCGCGGCCGCGCCCGCGAGCTCGGCCTTCTGCCTCACGTGCAGCAGGTTGGCCGCGAGGAGCGGCGCCAGCAGCACCAGCCCCACGACGAGGCCCGCGTGCCGCGCCCCCACCGACCAGGTCCCGCTGGAGGCGTGGCTGGGGCCGCGCAGGGAGGCCTCGGTGAGCGCCGGCATGCTCAGGCCGATCCCCAGGCCGCAGAGGGCCAGCGCGGCGCTGATCAGCACCAGGCTCGGCTCGGGCAGCAGCGCCATGGCCACGAGCCCCGCGGCCAGCAGCAGCGCGCCCCCGGCCACCGCCGCGCGGGGGGCGCTGCGCCGGGCCACCGGCGCGGCCGCCAGCGCGCCCAGGGGCAGCAGGCTCACCAGGGCGGCGGCCAGCAGGGGCGGGTGGCCCCACCCGTTGATCATCAGCACCACCGACAGGAACAGCGCGCCCACCAGTGCGGCCGACAGCAGGGCGAGCGCGGCGCCGGAGGCGCGCCGGGCGCGCCGGTGGGGATCGTCGCCGACGACCGCGGGCGCGGGCGCCGGCACCCGCACCGCCACGGTCGCCGCGAGCGCCGCAAGGGCCAGGGGCACCTGCGCGATGAAGATCGAGGGCCAGTCGAAGACCTGGGTCAGCGCGCCGCCGAGCGCCGGGCCCACCGCGGCGCCCACCACCGCCGCCGCCCCCCACAGCCCGGCGCCGCGCCGCCGCGATCCGGTCAGGGCCCCCAGCAGCGGCACGGAGCCCGCCAGGAGCAGCGCGGCGCCGACGCCCTGCACGGTGCGCGCGGTGACCATCACCGGCAGGTCGCCCGCCACCGCGCAGGACAGCGAGGCGAGCGCGAAGACCACGAGGCCGACCCGGGTGAGCAGCACGGCGTCGAGGCGGCGGACCCGCCGGATGAGGCCCAGCGCGACCACGGCGACCGCGAGGTTGTAGGCCGTGATGACCCACGAGACCGACTCGATGGAGGTGCCGAAGTCGCCCAGCAGGTCCGGCAGGGCCAGGACGACGATCGAGGAGTCCGCGAACGCCACCCCCACGGCCAGCGCCATGAGCGCCGCGCGGAAGGGCCGCCGGCGCGCGTCGGGGTCCGGGCGCGGGTCGAGGACCGCGGTCGAGAGGTCCGCGGTCGGGTACTCGGCGGTGACGGCCACGTTGGAGTGGTAGCGGAGCGCGGGCTCCCGGGCGAGGCGCGCCGCGCGAGCTTGGCCCCCGCTTAACCGCCCCGGCGCCTCGTGTCAGGCGGCCTCGAGCTCCGGGGAGATGTGGGCCACGGCCTCACGGATGGCGTCGCCCTTGGGGCCGATCGACGCGGCCGACATGCTCTCCGGCCGCCAGTGCTCCCGGGCGAGGGCCCGCACGTCCTCGACCGTCACGGCCTCGATCCGCTCCACGACCTCGTCCATGGTGAGCAGCTCGGTCCCCGTCAGGACCGAGCGCCCGATGCGGTTCATGCGCGTCCCGGTGCTCTCCATGCTGAGCACGAGGCGGCCCTTCAGGTGGTCCTTCGCCCGGCGCAGCTCGGGGGCCGGGATCGGCGTCTCGCCGATCGCGCGCAGCTCCGCCCCGATGACCTCGCAGGCGGTCGCCAGGTTGTCCTCGCGGGTGCCCAGGTAGATGCCGACCTGACCGGTGTCCGCGTAGCCCACGGTGTAGGAGCCCACCGAGTAGGCCAGCCCGCGCTTCTCGCGCACCTCCTGGAAGAGCCGGCTGCTCATGGAGCCGCCGAGGACGGTGTCGAGCACGGACTGCGCGTGGCGGCGCGGGTCGTTGCGGGACAGGCCGGGCGCCGCGAGGCACAGGTGGTACTGCTCGGTGGGCTTCTCCTTCACCAGGAGCGTGGGAGGGCCCGGGCGGGCGGGCTCGAAGGGGCCCACGCCGTCCGAGGTCGACAGACCGCCGAGCAGCTCCTCGGCCAGCTCCATCACCCGCTCGTGGGGGACGCTCCCGGCCGCCGCCACGACCATGTTCGGAGCCGTGTAGTGGTGGGCGTGGTAGGCGCGCACGCCGTCGGCGGGGACGCTGCCGATGACCTCGGCCGTGCCGATCACGGGCCGGCCCAGGGCCTGCTCGGGGAAGACCGCCCGGCTTGCCAGGTCATGGATCTGGTCCTGGGGATCGTCCTCGTACATGGCGATCTCCTCCAGCACCACCTCGCGCTCCTGATCGAGGTCGAAGAAGGACGGCCGCTGGAGCATGTCCGTGAGGATGGGCATCGCCTGGTCGAGCAGCTCGTCGAGGACCCGCAGGTACAGCACCGTGTAGTCCTTGCCCGTCGCGGCGTTGACCTCGCCGCCCAGGCTGTCGAAGGCCTGCGCGATCTCCTCGGGCGAGTAGCTCGGCGTGCCCTTGAACAGCATGTGCTCGAGGAAGTGCGAGATCCCCGCCTCGGGCGGGGTCTCGAACCGTGATCCGACGCCGATCCAGACGCCGATCGCCACCGATCTGACGCCCGGGATGGACTCCGAGACCACTCGGAGCCCTCCCGACGTGACGCCGACGATCGGCGCGCTCATCCCTGCTACTCGGCGGCGGTCAGCCGTCGGCGCCGGCGGCGGGGCGGGCCGTCGCCGTCGCCCTCGTCGTCGGCGGACGCGCCGTTGCCGGAGTCGCCCCCGCCGCCGTCCACGTCCTCCATGCCGACGATGCGCAGGCCGATCCGGCCGCGGGCCCGGTCCACCTCGACCACCGTGACGTCCACGGTGTCGCCGCGGTTGACCACGTCCTCCACCTTGTCGACCCGGCCGCGGCCGAGGTTCGAGATGTGCAGCAGGCCGTCCACGCCCTTGGTGAGCTCCACGAACGCGCCGAACGTGGTCGTCTTCACGACCTTCGCGCCCATGTAGGTGTCACCCACCTCGACGTCCTTGGTCATCGCGCGGATCTGCTCGACGGCCGCATCGGCCTTCGCGCCGTCCACGCCGTAGACCTTGACCGTCCCGTCGTCCTCGATCGAGATCTCGACCTCGTAGTCGGCCTCGAGGCCGCGAATGGTCTCGCCGCCCTTGCCGATGACGCTGCCGATCCGCTCGGGGTCGATCTTGATCGCGGTGATGCGCGGCGCCCACTCCGACAGCTCCTTGCGCGGAGCGTCGAGCGTCTCGGCCATGATCCCCAGGATGTGCTGGCGGCCGGCCTTCGCCTGGGCCAGCGCGTCGCGCAGGATCTCGAAGGTGACGCCGGTGATCTTGATGTCCATCTGGAGGGCGGTGATGCCCTCGGACGTCCCGGCCACCTTGAAGTCCATGTCGCCGAGGTGGTCCTCGTCGCCCTGGATGTCGGAGAGGACGATGTAGTCGTCGCCCTCCTTGATGAGGCCCATCGCGATGCCGGCCACCGAGCGCGTGATGTTCACGCCGGCGTCCAGCAGGGCGAGCGTCGAGCCGCAGACCGACGCCATCGACGACGACCCGTTGCTCTCGAGCGTCTCGGAGACGAGCCGGAGCGTGTACGGGAACTCCACATCGTCCGGGATCATCGGCAGCAGGGCCCGCTCGGCGAGCGCGCCGTGGCCGATGTCGCGGCGCTTGGGACCGCGCATGAAGCCGGTCTCGCCGACGCTGAAGGGCGGGAAGTTGTAGTGGTGGATGTAGCGCTTGGTGGTCTCGATCCCGAGGCCGTCGATGCGCTGCGCCTCCTTGGTGGTGCCGAGCGCGAGGCTCGTGAGCACCTGGGTCTCGCCGCGGGTGAAGAGGCCCGTGCCGTGCACGCGCGGGAGCACGCCGGCCTCGGCGGTGATCGGCCGGATCTCCTCGGCGGCGCGGCCGTCGGGGCGCTCCTTGTCGACGGCGATGCGCTGGCGGATGATCCGCTTCTGCAGGGCGTCGAAGGCGGTGGAGAACGCCGCGGTCTCCTCGGGCGTGGGCTCGGCGCCGAGGATCTTCTCGGCGGCGGCGGCGCGGACGGCGGCGACCTTGTCGCGGCGGGCCAGCTTGGCCTGCTCGCGGGTGGCCTCGGCCAGCTCCTTGCCGAAGGCCTTCTCGACCTTGGCGAGCAGCTTCTCGTCGAGCGGGGCGGTCGTGACCTCCCACTTCGGCTTGCCGGCCCTCTTGACCAGCTCGAGCTGCGCGTCGCAGAGGCGCCGGATCTCCTCGTGGGCGATCTGGAGGGCCTCGAGCATCGTCTCCTCGTCGACCTCCTTCGCGCCGGCCTCGACCATCGAGATGGCCTCCGCCGTGCCCGCGACGATCAGGTCGAGCTCCGACTCCTCCGACTCCTGAAGGGTCGGGTTGATGATGAACTCGTCGCCCGAGAGGCCGATCCGCACGGCCCCGACGGGACCCGCGAACGGGAGCTCAGAGATCATCAGCGCCGCCGAGGCGCCGTTGAGGCAGAGGATGTCGAACGAGTTGACCTGGTTGACCGACAGGATGGTCGCGACCACCTGGGTCTCGTTGCGGTAGCCCTTCGGCCACAGCGGACGGATCGGCCGGTCGGTCATGCGTGCCGTCAGGGTGGCCCGGTCGCTGGGACGGGACTCCCTCTTGATGAAGCCGCCGGGGATCTTGCCCGCGGCGTACATGCGCTCCTCGACGTCCACCGTCAGGGGGAAGAAGTCCGCCCCCGGGCGCGGCTCCTGCGCGCCCACCGCCGTCACCAGGACAACCGTGTCCCCCGAGCGGACGACGACCGCTCCGTTGGCCTGCTTGGCCAGCTTGCCCGTCTCGAACGAGATGGGCGCGTCGCCGATCTCCGCGGTCACAACCTCTACTGCCATGTCACATCCCTTGTCCGCCCCGCGCCGCTCGGCCGGGGCCCTCGTCGCCGGCGCCACCCGGCGCCGGCCTTCTGTCGCTTTCTCGTGCGACCCGGCCCGAACGGGCCCTACCTGCGCAGACCGAGCGTCTTCGTGAGCTCGCGATAGCCGTCGAGGTCGCTGCGCTGCAGGTAGTTCAGCAGCCGCCGGCGACGTCCCACCATCTGCAGCAGACCGCGCCGCGAGTGGTGGTCCTTGGCGTGGATCTTCAGGTGCTCGGTGAGCGCGTTGATGCGCTCCGTGAGAATCGCCACCTGTACCTGGGGCGAGCCCGTGTCGGACTCGTGGCGACGGTGGGTCCCGATGACCCCCGCCTTGGCGTCCTTCGTCAGCATGGTGCTCCTCGCTCAGCCGCGGCGCAGCCGAAGCCGCATCCGGGTCGTCTCCGTGATCGCGCCGGGGGCTCAGACCCTCTGAGAGCCTCGTCCGACGGCGCGGGCCGACGATAGCAAAGAGCGCGGCGGAACCGGCCTCGCGTCCCGCCCGCGGGCGGCGGGACGACCGGCGCGGCCGGGTTCCCGGGGCGTGGGCGCTATCCTCGGAGGCGTCACCGCCGCGCCGGCCCCTCAAGTCGATGCGGGCGTCTGCCGATCGCTTCGGCGACGTCGAGGAGAGGGTGCGGGCCATCTGGTCCATGGTGGACTTCAACAGGCGCGAGTGGTCGGTGCTGGCCCCGCTGGCCACGGCCGGCTTCTTCGAGGTCTACGACGTGGCCCTGCTGACCCTGGCGGCGCCCGTCATCGCCGGGGGCCTGGGGGTCCCGATCGCCCTCTTCGGGATCGGCGTCGCCCTGATCCGCCTGGCCGCCTTCGGGAGCCTGCCGCTGCTGCGGCTGGCCGACCGCTGGGGGCGGCGGACGCTGCTCATCGCCTCGCTCGCCCTGTTCACGGTCGCCACGGGGGCCACCTCCCTCGCCTGGGGCTTCGTGGCCTTCGTGGGGCTCCAGATGATCGCCCGCGTGTTCCTCTCGACGGAGTCCGCGCTCTCCAGCCTCGTCGTCGCCGAGGAGCTGCGGCCGGATCGCCGCGGCACCGGGCTGTCGGCGCTCGGGATCATCTCCGGGCTGGGATACGGCGCGGTGGCGGGGCTGCTGCTCGTGGTGCCCCTGACCCCGCTCGACTGGCGGCTCTTCTACATCGTGGCGCTCCTGCCGCTCGGCGTGGCCGCGTACCTGCGCCGGCAGCTCCCCGAGACGCGGGCGTTCCTGACCGCCAGGGCGGAGAACCGGGTGCAGACCACCCTGTGGCCCCGGGTGGACCCGCGCCACCGCCGGCGCCTCTGGCAGGTCGTCGCCATCGTCGCATCCTTCGGCTTCGTGCAGACCAGCGGCTTCTTCTACGCCTCCGAGCTCGCCCAGACGGACTACGGCTGGAGCGGCCTCTTCACCACGCTCATCCTGGCGGCGGCGGTCTTCGGCGTCCTCGGCTACTGGCTCGGCGGGCGCATCGGCGACCTCGTGGGCCGGCGCCCGATGATCGCGCTCTCGATCGTCCTCGGCGGGGCGGGCACCGTGCTCGTGTTCACGCAGGTCCCCGCCCTCTTCCCGCCCGGCTTCTTCCTGCTCGCGGCAGCGGGCTCGTGCTTCATCGCCGCCTCGCTCGCCTACATGGCGGAGCTCTTCCCCACCGAGGTCCGCGCCTCGCTCTGCGCCTTCGTGCTCACCTGCCAGGTCGCGGCGGGCTCGGTGGGCCTCGTGGTCCTCGGCGGCCTCTCGGCCGTGGTCAGCCCCTACCTCCTGCTGCTGATCCTGGGCGCCTGCCTCACGACCGCGGTGCTGGCCCTGGTGGGCCTGCCCGAGACCGCGTGCCGGGACCTGGTGGCCGACCGCGAGACCGGCCCGCTCTCGGCCGGGGCCGGCGCCTGATCAGTCCGGCGGGGGCGTGCCCTCGGCCGGGCGGGCCGCGGCCTCCCGCGTCCGCTCGATGTCGTCGGTGATCTGGGCGACCAGCGCCTCGGGGGACTCGAAGCGCCGCTCGTCGCGCAGGCGCTCCAGGAACTCGATCCGCATGGTCTGGCCATAGAGGTCGGTGCCGTCGTGGTCGAGCAGGAAGGCCTCGAGGCGCATCGTCGCGCTCGGCGCGCCGGCCGTGAACGTGGGGGCGACGCCGATGTTGACCGCGGCCGCGCTGCGCCCCGCGGCGATCAGGGCGCGCGCGGCGTAGACGCCCCGGCTGGGCACGGCGGCGTCCCCGGGGACCTCCAGGTTGGCCGTGGGGATGCCCATGCCGCGGCCGCGGCCCTCGCCGTGGACCACGGTGCCCTCCAGCAGGTGCGGGCGGCCCAGCAGCGGGATCACCTCGCGCACCTGCCCGGTCGCCACCAGGCGGCGGATGCGCGTGGAGGAGATCGGCTTGCCGTCCTCCCCCACCACGGTCGGCGGCGGCTCCACCCGCAGCCCGCGGGCGCGCCCGAACTGCTTCAGCATCTCCACGGTGCCCGCGCCGCCGTGGCCGAAGCGGAAGTTCTCGCCCACGACCACGGTGCCGGCGCCGACCGGCGGGGAGACCAGCATCTCGGCGAACCGCTCGGCGCGGATCCGCGCGAACGCCTTGGTGAAGGGCACCACCAGCAGCTCGTCCACCCCGAGCCGCTCGATGAGCTGCGTCTTCAGGGGGAGGTGGGTCAGCACCGCGGGGCGGAGCTCCGGGCGCAGGACGGCGATGGGCTGCGGCTCGAAGGTGAGCGCCATGGCGGTGATGCGCCGGTCGCGGGCGATCTCGATCGCCCGCCGGATGACGGCCTGGTGGCCCACGTGCACCCCGTCGAACGTGCCGATCGCGACCACGCGCCGCGGCCCGCCGAGGGGCAGGTCGCCGAGGGAGTGGTAGCGCCTCAGCGGGGGTCCTCCAGCACCACCGCCGGCCGCAGCTCGCCCGCGCCGTCCGCCCGGGCCACGGCGACCAGCCGGCCCTCGGCGGCCAGGGCCACCGGCCGGCCGTGCTCCCCCTCCCCCGGGACCGGCCGGCCGTTGCGCACGACGGCGAGCTCGGCGGGCGACAGCTCGCGCACGGGCAGGTGCGCCAGCGCGGCCAGCGGGCTCAGGCCCCCCGTGGGCCCGACCGCGTCCGGAGCGACCGCGTCCTCCACCGACAGCCGCCCCACGGCGGTGCGCCGGAGGGCGGCGCAGTAGGCGCCCGTGCCCAGGCGCTCCCCGATGTCCCCCGCGAGCTGCCGCACGTAGGTGCCGGCCCCGCAGCGGACCTCGATCTCCACCGCGCCGTCTCCCAGGTCGCGCACCAGGCGCAGGGCGGTGATCGTGATCGTGCGCTCCGGCGCCTCCACCACCTCACCGCGGCGCGCGCGCCGGTGGAGGCGCTCCCCGTTGACCCGCACGGCCGCGTAGGCGGGCACGCGCTGGGCCTGGCTGCCCAGGAACCCGGGCAGCACCTCCTCCACCTCGGACGCCGCCGACGGGCTCCCCGACTCCGCGATCGGCCCCTCGGGGTCGCCGGTGACCGACGTGAACCCGGTGCGCACCGTGGCCAGGTAGGTCTTCTCCAACGACGACAGGTACGGCGCGAGGCGCGTCGCCCGGCCCACCACCACCACCAGGAGGCCGGTGGCGAACGGATCGAGGGTGCCGCAGTGACCGACCTTCACGCCCCGGCCCAGCCGGCGGCGGACGACGGCCACGATGTCGTGCGAGGTGGGCCCGGCGGGCTTGTCGACCAGCCAGGCGGCCGGGTCGACGACCGCCGTCTCAGCCATCGGCGCCGTTGCGGTCGAGGCGGGGGGCGATGCGGCTCTCGAGCCACGCCAGGAGGTCATCCGGCGCGCGGCGGGTGCTGAAGCCGGCGGCCGCCCGGTGGCCGCCCCCGCCCTCCTCGCCGGCGATCTGGGCAACGTCCACGGCGGGATCGGAGGCGCGCAGCGAGACCCGGTAGCTGCCGGCCGGCCCGGCCTCGCGGACGAGCGCGGCGGCCTGGACCCCCCGCACCCCGCGCATGACCTCGACGATGCCCTCGGTGTCGTCACCCCCGGCCGCGTCGAAGTCCTCCTGGGTCAGCACCGATGCCAGCATGCGCCCGTCCGCCAGGAGCCGGGCGCGCTCCAGGGCGCGCCCCGTCAGCAGCAGCCGGTCGAGCGGCAGCTCCTCGAAGAGCCGGCGCGAGAGCAGGGCCGGCTGGGCTCCGCCCTCGATGAGGGTCGCCGCGACCCGGTGGGCCCGGGCCCCGGTGTTGCTGTAGCTGAACCGGCCGGTGTCGGTCACCAGGCCCACGTAGAGCGGCTCGGCCACGTCGCGCGTCACCGGCCACCCGGCCGCCTCCACGACGCCCAGGACGACCTCGGCCGTGCTCGACGCGTCCGGCTCGATGAGGTTGAGGTCGCCGAAGCGGGTGTTGTCCTGGTGGTGGTCCACGTTGACCACCAGGCGGGCGCCCGCGTGCACCGGCGTGTCCCAGAGCCGCTCCGCGCTGGCGCAGTCGACCGCCACCAGCACGCGCTCACCCAGGTCGGCCGGGAGGTCGCGGGCGATGGACTCGCCGTCGGCCAGGAGGAAGGCGAGGTCGCTGGGGACGGGCTCGGCGTCGGGGTGCGCCATCACGACGTCGGCGCCGGCCGCGCGCAGGGCGCGGGAGAGGCCGAGCATCGACCCCACCGCATCGCCGTCGGGGTTGTGGTGGGCGACGACGACGAACCGCTCGCCCGGGACCCCGAGCACCGCCGCCATCTCCTCGCGCGAGACGTCGCGGCCGCTCATGGGGTCTCCTTCGGATCGGTGACCCGGTCGATGAGCGCCGTCAGGGCGGCCGCGTCCTCCTGGACGGAGTCGTAGACGAAGGTGAGCTGGGGGGTGTGGCGGCCGCGGAGCTCGGCGGCGACCTTGGCCTGCAGCACGCCGCGGGCCGACTCCAGCGCCTCCTGGCTCGGCTCCCGCGCCGCCGGGTCGAGCGTGGTGAACCAGACCTTCGCCTCGCGCACGTCCTTGGTCGCCTCGACGTGCGTGATCGTGACGAAGCCCAGACGGGGGTCGGCAAGCTCGCGCGCGACGGCCTGCGCCAGCACCTGGCGCAGGGCCGTGTTGACCCGGCGCATGCGGGTGCTCCGCTTGGGGCGCGCCACGCCCGCTACATCTCCCACGTGATCTCGGGGTCGTCCGAGACCGGGACCAGGGTGCGCGTCTCGCCCACCACCTGGAAGGCCTCGTCCGCGTGCAGCATGCGCGATGCATGGTCCAGCCGCTCGGTCGCCTCGCCGGCCGAGCGGCTCACCAGGGTCAGCGTGAGACCGGCCCGCTGCCACAGGTCGTGGTGGTCGACCTCGGCGACGACGCAGGAGCACCTGCGCTCCAGGGCGTTTCTCAAGCGGAGCAGCTCCTTGCGCTTGGTCTTCAGGGACGAGCCCTCCGGCAGATGGAGGTTGACCGTCAGGATGCCGACGTGTCCGCACTCCATCCCGCCCTCCGGGATCGGTCCTACTCGGCCGCCGCGGGGGCGGCCGGCGGGGCCGGCGCGGCAGGCGCCGCGACCTGGGCGGTGCGGGCGACCTCCCGAAGCTCGAAGGCCTCGAGCTGGTCGCCCTCCTTCACGTCGTTGTAGTCCTCGATCAGCAGACCGCACTCGAAGCCGGCCGCGACCTCGCGGGTGTCCTCGTTGAACCGCTTGAGGGAGGCGATGCGGCCCTCGTGGACGACGGTGCCCTCGCGGATGAGCCGGATCTGCGCGCTGCGGCGCACGACGCCCTCCGTGACGTAGCACCCGGCGATGGTGCCGATGCGGCTCGCGCGGAAGGTGGCGCGCACCTCGAGCTGGCCGATGACGTCCTCCACGATGTCCGGCTCCAGCAGGCCGACCAGGGCGTCGCGCACGTCCTCGATGACGCGGTAGATGACCCGGTAGGTGCGGATGTCCACGCCCTCGCGCTCACCCAGGGCGGTGGCCTCGCGGCCCGGCCGCACGTTGAAGCCGATGATGACCGCCTGCGAGGCCGACGCCAGCATCACGTCGGACTCGTTGATGGCGCCCACGCCCGTGTGGATGATCTGCAGGCGCACCTCGGTCTGCTCCACCTTCTCGAGCGCGTCCACCAGGGCTCCCACGGAGCCCTGCACGTCGCCCTTGATGATGATGTTCAGCTCCTTGAGCCCACCCTCCTTGATGCGCGCGAAGAGGTCGTCCAGGGAGACCGGACGGCGGTTCGCCAGCTCCTCGGCCCGCAGCCGCTGGTTGCGCTCGGACGCGAGCTGGCGCGCCGCGCGCTCGTTCTCGACAACCCGGAAGCGCTCTCCGGCATCCACGACGCCGCCGAGCCCCAGGACCTCGACCGGCACCGACGGCCCGGCCTCCTCCAGGGTGGCGCCGGTGTAGTCGGACATCGCCCGCACGCGGCCGTAGATGTCGCCGGCCACGACGACGTCGCTCATGTGGAGCGTGCCGCGCTGCACGAGCAGCGAGGCGACCGGGCCGCGGCCCGGGTCGAGGCGCGACTCGATGACCGTGCCCGACGCGTCGGGGCCCGGGTTGGCGCGCGGCTCGGCGTCGGCGTCGGCCACCAGCAGGACGGTCTCGAGCAGGGTGTCGATGCCCGTGCGCTCGAGCGCGGAGACCTGCACGAACTCGTGCGTGCCGCCCCAGTCGGAGGGGATCACGTCGCGCTGCGAGAGCTCCTGCTTGACCCGGTCGGGGTTCGCTCCGGGCTTGTCCACCTTGTTCACCGCGACCATGAAGGGCACCTCGGCGGCGCGCAGGTGGTCGATGGCCTCGATCGTCTGCGGCATGACGCCGTCGTCCGCCGCCACCACGATCACGGCGACGTCCGTGATCTTGGCGCCGCGGGCGCGCATGGCGGTGAACGCCTCGTGGCCCGGGGTGTCGAGGAAGGTGATCTCCCGGCCGTCGTGGTGCACCTGGTAGGCGCCGATGTGCTGGGTGATCCCGCCCGCCTCGCCGGCCGCGACCTCGGTCGAGCGGATCGCGTCGAGGAGCGACGTCTTGCCATGGTCGACGTGGCCCATCACCGCGACCACCGGGGCGCGCGCCACGAGATCCTCGTCGGCGTCGTCGAACTCCTCCGGGCGCTCGGCCTCCTCCTCCGCGTGGACGATGGCGACCTTGCGCTCCATCTCGGCGGCGATCAGCTCGATCGCGTCGTCGGAGAGCGACTGCGTGATGGTGGCCAGCTCGCCCAGGCCCATCAGCAGCTTGATGATCTGCGAGGTGGGCACGCCGAGGGCCTCGGCCAGGTCCTTGACCGTGGAGCCGGAGGGGATCTCGACCAGGGGCATGTCGGCCGGCGCGACCTGCGGGACCGGCTTCTCCTCGGCCCGCGGGCCGGGACGGCCGGAGCGGCGGTCGCGCCCCTGGGGCGCGGGACCGCGACGCCCGGCCTGCGGGTCGATGACCACGCGCCGGCGCTTGCCACCGCCGCCGCCGCCACCGCCGCCGGGGCGGCCCGGAGCCGACGGGCGGGCGCCGGGGGCGCCGCCGCGGGAGGCCGGGCGCGGGGCGCCGCCACCCGGAGCGCCGGAGGGCTGTGGGGTGTCGCGCGGGAGCGGGAGCGGGAGTCGGCGCGGGGGCCTCGGCCGGGGCCGCGGGCGCCGGGGGAGCCGCCGCCTCGGCGGGGGCGGCCGCCGTCGCGGGCGGAGCCGCGGGCTCGGCGGACGGCGCGGGCGCCTCGGGGCGCGCGGCGGGCGGGGCCGGGGCCTCGGGAGCCGGCGGCGCCGGCCGTGCGGCACGCGGAGCCGGAGCCGGCTCGGCGGCGGGCTCGGCCTTCGGCGCGGGCGCGGCCGGCGCGGGCGCCTCGGCGGGGGCCGGGGCCGCCGCGCCGTTGGCGGGCGCCTCGGCGACCGGGGCGGGCTCGGGGGCGGGGGCCTCGGCCGCCGGAGCGGGCTCCTCCGCGGGCGCGGCGGGCACCTCGGCCGGCGCAGCAGGGGTCTCCGCGACCGGGGCGGCGGCCTTCTGGATGGGGCGCGGCTTGCCGGGCTTCGCCGGGGCGGCCTCCTCCGCGGGCGGGGAGGTCTCGGCGGCGGGCGCCTTGGCCTGCTTCGGCTTCGCGGCGGGCTTGGCCTTCGGCGCCGGGGGCGCCGGCGGCGGCTCGGGCTTGGGGTAGCGGTTCGGGTTGAGGACGTGCAGGGCCTCGGCCACGTTGACCGTTGACGACGCCGTCTTCACCTCGACACCCGCGCGCTGCAGGCGCTGAAGGACGAGCGAGCTCGGAAGCCCCTCGTCCTTCGCGATCTCATAGATGCGCTTCTTGTCCATCGCTACCCCCATCAGCTCCTCAGACCCCCACCGCTCCGAGCTCCGGATCGATCTTCAGCTCGCCGTGCACTCGCGCCCCCCGCTGGAACGATTTCCGGGCCACGGCCCGGTCGAAACACTCCGTCGTGCGGCACACATACAGACCTCGCCCGGGCAACCGGGATGAATCGTCCCGCACCAGCGCGTGCCCGGCCTCGGCCGGCACCGCCACGAAGCGGGCCAGGTCGGCCTTGACGCGACGAGCCCCGCACGCCAGGCAGCGGCGTTCGGGCACATGTCGCGCGCGCGTCGTCTCATCTCCCCTATCGGTTGGCGCTCTCCTCGCCGCCGTCGCCCGCCGCCACACCGGCGGGGGCGAGCTCCGAGACGCGCTCCCATCCCTTGGGGGAGCTCGCCTCCACCACCTCCTCGGCGGTCAGCGACCGGCCGAGGCGGCCCTCCAGCTCCCCGAACCGGGAGTGCGCGGGCAGGGCGCAATAGCGCGTCCCGGGCACCGCGGCGTTCGGGCAGCGCTTGCCCGTGCGCAGCATGGCCGCGCAGCGGGAGACCCCCGACTCGGTCTCGTCGCCGAACTCGTCGTCGGCCTCCTCGCGGGCGAACGTCGACTCGCTCTTGATGTCGATCCGCCACCCGGTGAGGCGCGCGGCCAGGCGGGCGTTCATGCCCTCGCGGCCGATGGCCAGCGAGAGCTGGTCGTCCGGCACGATGACCGTCGCCTGCCGGGCCTCGTCCTCCACCAGCACCTCGCGGACGCGGGCCGGGGAGAGCGCCTTGGCCACGTAGCGGGCCGGCTCCTCGTTGAACGGGATGATGTCGATCTTCTCGCCGCGCAGCTCGCTCACGACCATGCGCACGCGCGAGCCGCGGGGGCCCACGCAGGCGCCCACGGGGTCGACGCCCTGGACGTTCGAGATGACGGCGATCTTTGACCGCCAGCCCGGCTCGCGCGCCACGCCGCGGATCTCGACCAGCCCGTCGGCCATCTCCGGCACCTCGAGCTTGAACAGCTCGCGGACGAGCTGATCCGAGCGCCGGCTCACGATGACCTGCGGGCCCTTGGTGGAGCTGCGGACCTCGGTGATGACCGCCTTGATGCGGGCCCCGTGGTCGTAGCGCTCGTTGTGAACCTGCTCGCTCTCGGGCAGGAGCGCCTCGACCCGGCCGAGATCGACCAGCGTGTAGCGGGAGTCGGACTGCTGGATGATCCCGGTGACGACGTCGCCGACGCGGTTGACGTACTCCTCGTACATCATCTCGCGCTCGGCCTCGCGGATCCGCTGCAGGATGACCTGCTTGGCGGTCTGCGCGGCGATGCGCCCGAAGTTGTCCGGGGTCACGTCGATCGCCTGGATCTCGCTCTCGTCGTAGGCGGCCCAGTTGACCTCCGGCGGCGGCGGCTCGTAGTCCTCGGCGTCCACGCCCTCGGGGATCGCGTGCTCCTCCTGGGGGAGCGTGCGCAGCTCCTCGCCCTCGGGCAGCACGAGCTGGAACACGCGCATCTCACCCGTCTCGCGGTCGATCTCGACCCGCGCGAACTCGGCGGCGTCCGGCGTCTTCTTGTAGGCGGCGAGCAACGCGTCCTCGAGCGCCACGAGCAGGGTCTCGGAATCGATCCCCTTCTCGCGCTCGATCTGCTTGATCGCCTCGATGATCTCTCGGTTCACCTCGTGCTCCCCCTGACGTGCTGAACGACGACGACCGGGCTCATCCCGACCGCGCCGACGAGTGCCCGGGCGCTCATCCCGCCACCCCCGAGCCCTCCAGGGCATTCGCCGCGCGCACCTCGGAGAACGGGATCTCCACGAGCGTCTGCCCGTCGGACAACCGGAGCACCCGGTCGTCCGCCTCCACCAGAGTACCGCGATGGACGCGTCCCCCGTGCGCCCCCCCCACCTTGACCCGCACCCGTCGCCCCACCGCGCGCCGGAAATGCTCCGGCGTGCGCAGCGGCGGCTCCGGACCCGGCGACCACACCTCGAGGCCGTACTGGTCGAGGAGGCCGTCGGCCTCCAGGGCGCGCGTCACGTCGGCGCAGACGCCGTGGTTGACCCCGTCGGGATGGTCCACGGTCACGCGGAGCGTCTCCGGTCCCGCCTCGCTCACCTCGAGCAGGTCGACCGCCGGAAGCGCACGCGCCAACACCGCCTCCACGCGGCGCACGATCGAGTCAGGGGCGTTCATGGGTGACCTCCTCCCGGGCGACGTCCGCGCCCACAAAAAAGGTGGGTTCGTGACCCACCTCCGTCGCCCCCTCGTCCTGTACCTCGCGGAGGCGAGACGATAGCAGGCCGCCCCGGGCCCGTCCTCCCCGGAACGGGCCCGAGAACGCCCTCAGGCGGCCACGGTGAGGTGCGCCGGCGTCCGGCGCGCGCGGTAGCCGTGCCGGGCGTTGCCCCACCCCCGGCGACCCCACACGTCGGCGCGCTCGATCCTGCCCGCGCCCTCCAGCGTCACCAGCGCCTCGCGCACCGAGGACGTCGCCGGCCCCCCGTCCTCGTTGCCGAAGCCAAGCCGGATCCGCACGTCATCGACGCTCCAGAGCCGGTCCGGCGCGCTCGCCAGGACCGCCTCCACGACGCCCCCCAGGTCCTCCACCGACCACCGCGCCCGGGCGCGGGCCCGCGCGAACTCGTTCGTCATCCCCATCCCCCGCACCGCCCTCTCGAAAGCCCTCAACTGCGGGTATTTTAGCACATGACGACGAACGTCTGTTCGCCGTCGACGCGCAGGGAGTCCGGGGCGATGCGCGTCAACCCGTCACCGGGGCGAGGCTCTCGCACGTTGACCAGGTCCTCGATGATGCGGAAGTCCTTGGTGTTGCGGGTGATCAGCGGCACGTGATGCACGTTCGCCGTTGCGACGATCGCCAGATCGACGGCCCGTCGCCGGGGCCGGCCGCCGCGGCTTGCCACGGCGGCGGCCAGCCTGCCCCACTCACGGGAGACCTCGGCGTCGATGGGGAGAGGGTCGAAGGTGGCCTCGATCACGCCGAGACGACGAACGCGTCGAGCCCGCTCATCCTCGGTGGTGGCGACGAGGACTCCGAAGTGCAACTCGGCCAGGGAGGCGGCGCTGATGGCTCCCTCGATCTCGCCGGGGCCGTCGTGCCCGATGAGCACCGAGGTGTCGAGGAGCGCTCTCATGCGAAGGGGTCATCGAGTTCGGCCGGAAAGGCCGGCAGTTCGTCGGCGAGGGTCTGCGGCGGCGGCGTCTCCCACACCCGCTGGAGCGCAGGCCCAGCGACCCACTGCCGCGGCATGGCCGGGTCCGAGCCGCGCCACCGGCCGCCCAGAGACGGTGACGGTGAACTCCTCTCCCGCCTCTGCGCGCCGGAGCACCTCGCCCACGTTGTTGCGAAGTTCCTTCTGAGGGATGGTCGCCATGGCCCTGAGCAAGGTAGCAGTTCTGCTACCGGCGGCGTAATACGGCGCCAAGGCTACATCTGGCCGGACTCCTAGGCTACATGGCGGGTCGGCAGCGGCGTCGGCCGGGCACCGATCCCCCTCCGCAGGGACCTCGCGCAGGAGTCCGGGGGGCGCCGTCCAAGGGTGGGACATGCGCCCAGGAGCCATCCGAGGAGGACGATCGTGAGCACCACCCGCAGCCGCCCACCCGATCTCGACGATCTGGACTGGGACGAGCCCCCCTCCCGCCGGCCTCCCCCGCGGCGGCCCCGCGGCGGCGGCGCGGCCCGCAAGGTCGGCCTGCCGGTGGTGGGCGGCGCGCTCGTGATCGGTCTCCTGGTGGGCTTCCTGGCCAATTCGGGCGGCGGGGGCACCACCACCGTCACCGAGACCCGCACCGTCACCGCTCCCGCCGCGACGTCGGCGCCGGCGGCCAGCGGCGCGGCGTCGCGGGCCGACATCGCGCTCGCCGTCCTGAACGGCTCCAACGAGGCGGGCCTGGCCGGGCGCACCGCCGACCAGGCGCGGTCGCTGGGCTACGACCTCGTGACCGAGGGCAACGCGCCCACGGCCGCCGTGTCCGATTCCGTGGTCTTCCGCGGGGGCGCGGCCGCGAAGGCGCGCCAGGTCGCGGCCGACCTGGGCCTTCCGGCCCCGACCAAGATGACGGCCGGCGACGCGCTCGCGTCGGTCGAGCCCGGCGCCGACGTGATCGTGGTGCTCGGTCCCACGGGCGCCGCGGCCGGCGCCGCGGACGCGACGATCACGCCCGACACGGCCGGCGGCACCGGCGCGGGAGCGACCACCACCACCGGCACCGGCGCCGCGGCCACGGACGCGACCGGGGCGGCCGCGCCGGTCCAGTGATCGACGACGGATCCGGACGACGGGCGAACGCGTGATGCCCGGCGTCATGGTGGAGTTCCCCGCCGACGAGCCCGAGCGCGCGCGGCGCTTCTGGGAGGGCGTGCTCGGCGTGTCCCTGCGACCCCGGCGCGAGGGCGAGGGCGAGGGCTGGCAGACGGCTGAGGCGGCGCTCGGGCTGCACGCCCGGGCGTCGGGGCCCGGCGACCGGGTGTCCCTGCCCTACTTCTCGGTGGACGACCTGCCGGCGGCCCTCGAGCGGGTGGTGGCGCTGGGGGGAGCGGTCATCCATCCGGGGGAGCGGTGGGCGATCTGCCGCGACTCCGAGGGCAGCCCCTTCGGGCTGGGCCCTCAGGCTCCTCGCCATTAGGCGCCGGCCCCGCGCCAGAGCTCGCGGCTGTCGAGCAGGATCGTGACGGGGCCGTCGTTCTCCAGGGTCACGAGCATGGCCGCGGCGAAGCGGCCGCGCTCCACCGGCACGCCGTGGGCGGCCACGGCGTCGGCGTAGGCGTCCACCAGCGGCGCGGCCACCTCCGGCGGCGCCGCGCCGGACCACGACGGGCGGTTCCCGCGCCTCAGGTCGCCCAGGAGCGTGAACTGGCTGACGCACAGGAGCGCGGCGCCGGGCACGTCGAGCAGCGACGCGTCGAAGGGGCGTCCGGGGGTGGCCATCACCCTGAGGCGCGCGGTCTTGTCGGCCAGCCGGCGCGCATCCTCCGGCTCGTCCCCGGCCGCGACCCCCACCAGCGCGAGCAGGCCCGGGCCGATGGCCGCGATCTCCTCGCCGTCCACCGCCACGGCGGCCCGGCGCACGCGCTGCAGCACGATCCTCATCGCCGCGGATGCTAGTGCGGGGATCGGGGGTAGCATCGCTCCCGATGGACACCGACACCGCCCGCATCACCCGCTACCTGGACGAGATCGGCGCGGAGGCCGAGGCCCGGGGCGATCGCGGGTGGGGCGTCCGGCTGCCCTCGGCAAAGCGGGGCGCCGTGACCGCCCTGCTGACGGCCCGCGAGCGCACCCTCGCCGCGCGGGCCTTCTTCCTGCGCGGCCCGGACCGGGATCACGAGGCGGTGTACCGGCGCCTGCTGCGCAAGAACCTCGACACCCGCGACTGGCGGTTCGCCATCGACGACGACGGCG
The DNA here is from genome assembly GCA_963760715.1 of Miltoncostaeaceae bacterium. Classification (GTDB taxonomy): domain Bacteria; phylum Actinomycetota; class Thermoleophilia; order Miltoncostaeales; family Miltoncostaeaceae; genus CAVXDY01. Next base: position 98,133 of record CAVXDY010000003.1, read on the forward strand.
ACCTGTACCTGCTCGCCGACACCCCCCTCGGCGGCCTCGACGTAGACCGCCTGGACGGCCTGCTCGGCTCGCTCAGCACGCTGGTGGACGAGACCTTCGAGAGCGTCGTGCGAATGGGCTTCGCGGTTCCCGAGGGCACGACGTTCGGGCCTCCTCCAGTGGCGGGCCGGTGTTTGAGTCGCTCTACTCCAGCCCGGTGCCGAAGAATCGCGCCAGCCGGTAGTGGCGGGCGGCCAGGGGGTCGCCCAGGCGCTCCAGCGAGCGCGCCAATCCGTAGTGCGCGTATCCGTCGGTGGGGGCCAGCTCGACCGCGGCCGCGAACTCCTCCGCGGCGCGGTGGTAGGCGCGCGACGAGAGGTACGCGCGGCCGAGGGCCTCCCGGATGGAGCCCTTGTCGGGCTCCAGCGCCTTGGCCCGCTCGAGGGCCACCGCCGCCTGGCGGAACTCGCGTGCGCTCAGGAGCCACTCGCCGTGGCGGAAGGCCTCGTAGGCCTCGGCGGACGAGTCCATCTCCTTACGGTACCGCGCCACGGCCCGGCAAGACCCAGCGCGGCCACGAGACGCCGGCGCCAGGTGGCGCGCCGGGAGATGGTCCGGCGCAGCCGGCGCGCCTCGCCCCAGGCCGCCGCGGCCGATCCCTCCGGGAGCGGGCTCGGGTCGAACCGCGCGCGCCCGGCCTGCCGGTAGAGGGCGGTGGGATCGATGCCGGTGCGCGCCCGCACCAGCGCGGCCCGCTCGTCGGTGGAGGCCGCGGGGTCGGACGGCCAGCCGAGGTCGCCGAGCGACGCCTCCAGGTCGTGCACGGCGGCCACGGTGCGGTCGCGCTCGTCACCGCCCAGGCGACGGCGCAGGCGGCGGGCGACGCGCGCCACCGGAGCCACCAGCAGGAGCGCCGCCAGGCCCACGATCACCCACTGCCAGGCTGAGGCGCCCCCGCCCTCCGCCGCGACCGGCGCGGACACCGGGTCGGGCTTGGGCTTGGGCACGCGCGGCGCCGGCGTGGACGGCCCCGCGTCCCCGGCCGCCCCCACCGCCGACCCGGCGAGACCGCTCACCGAGACGTCGACGCGGCTCGGCGCGTAGTCGGGGGACGAGACCGAGGCGGGGTTCGGCACCGAGCGCCCCGGCGTCGGGTCGAACGGGATCCAGCCCTCGCCCGGGAACCACACCTCCACCCACGAGTGCGCGTCGCGGTCGAGCACGAGGTAGGCCTTGAGATCCGGGTCGTAGCGCCCGCCCGTGTACCCCACGGCCACGCGCGAGGGGATGCCCAGCGAGCGCAGCATCACCGTCATCGCGCCCGCGAACTGCTGGCAGAACCCGCGGCGGCTGTTCAGGAGGAAGTCCACCAGGGGCGGGCGGTTCTCGGGCCATCCCCCGTTCGTGCCCGAGGGAAGGCTGGTGGGGAACGGCGGGGCCTCGTCGTAGGTGTAGCTCCGGCGCAGGTACGACTCGATGTGGTTGACCGCCGCGTACGGCGTGGCCGCGTCGCCGGCGACCGACCGGGCCAGTTCCCGCACGGGCGCGTACGGCCCGAGGTCGGCGTCCGAGGGCTGGGGGTCGCCGCTTCCCCACAGGGGCACGTCGACGACCGGGTCGGACCACAGCGTCGCGCGCAGGCGGGTCTCCCCCGCCGGCGTGTCGATCGCGTGGTAGGGGCGCACCGCCACCAGCTCGGCCGGAGTGGGCTCGGGGATCAGCGTCTCGACCGTGTAGGACTCGCCGGGCTCGAGCCGCTGGTCCACCCGGACGGCGTTGCCGAGGATCGCCGACGCGCCCGTGAACGGTCCCTCGATGCTCTGCGGGCGGCCCGAGGCGAACACGAGCTGAGAGCTCGAGGAGGCCATGGTCACGCGCTGGCTGAGCTGCTCGCCGACGTCCGTGCCGTCGCCGGCGGTGATGATGCCGTCGCTGACGGGGAGGGGGCGCGAGGTGCCTCCCCCGCCGCCCGCGGGGGCGAACGAGACACCGTCGAACTCGTCGAGGCTCACGGCCCGCAGGGGGATGGCCCGCGGCGAGTCGACGATCATCGCGACGCGCGGCTTGTCGGGCCAGTCCAGGACGCCATAGCTCTGCCCGAGGTCCAGCGAGGCCCCCGTGCGGTCGCCGCCCCCGACCTCCCACTGCTTCCAGCCCAGCCAGGCGTCGCCGGCCTGCGCAGGCCCGGACCCGAGCCCCGCGGCGAGGGCCACCGAGGCCCCTCCGATGACCAGGGCTCCGCCCACCCGACGGACGGCCCGGTCGGCGCCGCCGCCCTCCCAGGAGGCGAGCGCGAGCACCGCGGCGAGGCCGGCCACGGCGAGCGCGCCGGCCACCGCGGCCCGGTCGGGGGGCTCCACGGTCCAGCGGTAGGCCAGGCCGACGCCCACCGCCAGCACGCCGGCCACCGGCCGGCGCCGCACCACGATCTGCCACGCCGCCGTGGCCGCCAGCAGCACCAGGCCCATGTCGAGCAGCGCCACCAGCTCCGGGCGCTCGGTGGGCGACACCGGGATGCCCGCGGTGCTCCCCTGCCGCAGGCCCTCGGGGAGGATCTCCCGCACGGCCGACCATGCGTCCCCGTGGAGCAGGAGGAGGTCCCACACGGAGCGGCGCAGGGCCATCCCGAGGGCGAGCGCGAGGGCCAGGAGCGCCGCCACGCCGGCCGCCGGCCGCCAGGCGCGGGGCGACAGCGCGGCCAGCGTGGGCAGGGCGGCCACGACGCAGAGCCCCAGCAGGTGGCCGCCCCCGACGTCCTTGAACAGCCCGGCCCAGGCCGTCGCCAGGATCAGAAGGGCGAGCGCCGCGGCCATGAGCGGCCCGGCGAGGGACCCGCCCCTAGGCCGCACCGACCCGCTCCCGGCCGTCCGCGAGCGCCGCGGCCACGTCGTCGGCCCGGAGCACGACGGTGACCCCGGCGCCCGCCCCCTCGAGCCCGGGCGCGGCAACGGCGGCCCGCCCCGCCAGCACGACGGCCACGGCGATCCCCGCCGCCCGCGCTCCCGCCACCGCGCTCGGCAGGCCCGGGCCGGGCTCGCTCGTCACCACCACGATCAGCTCCGGCACCTCGGGAGCGGTGCTCTCCGAACGGAGCGCGAGTGCGAGCTCCCGCCGGCCGCCCGGGGTGACGCGCGCGAGCGCGATCTCGACCGCGGGCCAGGTCGCCCGGCCCGTGGTCAGCCGCACCGGCAGGTCGCCGGTGTGGACCAGGGCGAGCCGCTCCCCGCGCTCGGCGAGGTGGCGCGCGAGGGTGGCCGTGGCGGTGACGGCGGTCTCGAAGTCGTCCCCGGCGGCGACGCCCGCGTCCAGCAGCAGCATCACCGCCTTGCCCGGACCCTCGGAGGACCTCAGCTCCTTGGTCTGGAGGCGTCCGCGCTTGGCGGTCTGCGCCCAGTGCACCCGGGAGAGCGGATCGCCGGCCCGGTACTCGCGCACCCGCTCGAGCTCGCCGAACCCGGCCACCATCCGCCGCCGGCGCAGCCCTCCCCCCGGCGTGCTCGCCTCGAGGGCGAGACGCTCCACGCGCGGGGCACGGGGCACGACCAGCAGGCTCTCGCCCTCGACGCCCGCGCGCGCCCGGCGGGCGAGGCCGAAGGGGTCGGCGACCCGGGCCACGGGAGGCGGCAGCCGGTGGTCTCCCCGCGTCGCGCGCGCGACGCGCCACACCCACAACCCCTCCCGCCGCACGGAGCCAGCATCGGCCACCGCGCCCAGGCCGGGATCGAGGGTGACGTCCAGCAGCCGGTCGAGGCCGATCCGGGTGGGCCAGCCCGACAGCGCCAGGCGCACCTCCACCCGGTCGCCCGCCCGGCAGCGCGACGGCGAAACCGTCCGGTGGACGCCCATGCCGCCCGCGACGACCCAGACGAGCGCCGTGACCAGAACCGGCAGGGTCACCAGGCCGACGCCGAGGATCGCCAGCGCCGGGGTCCCGAACCCCCGGCTGGCCACCAGCGCGGCCACCCCGGTGGCGGCGAGGGCGACGGCGCGGGCCGGCGGCCCCTGAAACCGGCTCACAGCGGGACGGGCACCGTCGCCAGCGCGTCGTCCACGACCTCCTCCGCCCGGGTTCCCCGGGCGCGGGCGTCCGGCGTCAGGATGAGGCGGTGCGACAGCGCGGACGTGGCCAGCGCGCGCACGTCGTCGGGCAGCGCGTACCCGCGGCCCGCGAGCATGGCCCGCGCCTTGGCCGAGCGCAGCAGCGTCAGGCCGGCCCGCGGGCTGGCGCCGAGCTGGACGCGGGGGTCCCGGCGGGTGACGGCCACCAGCGCCACCACGTACTGCGCGAGGACCGGCTCCGTGTGGACCCGGGCCACCGCCCCACGCGCGGCGAGGATGCCGTCCCGGTCGGTGACCGGGGTCACCCGCTCGACCGGATCGTCGGCGGCCAGGTCGAGCAGCATCTCGGCCTCGTCCCCCGGCGGCGGGTACCCGAGCGTCACGCGCACGGCGAAGCGGTCGAGCTGGGCCTCCGGCAGCGGGAAGGTGCCCTCGTACTCCACGGGGTTCTGGGTGGCGATGACCATGAACGGCAGCGGCAGGAGTCGGGTCTCGCCGTTGACGGTGACCTGGGCCTCCTCCATGCACTCCAGGAGCGCCGACTGCGTCTTCGGGGACGCGCGGTTGATCTCGTCCACCAGCACGAGGTTGGCGAACACCGGGCCGGGCCGGAACACGAACGCCGCCGCGTTCTGATCCCAGACGGTGACCCCGGTGACGTCGGCCGGGAGCAGGTCGGCCGTGCACTGGAGGCGCGAGAAGTCACAGCCGGCGGCGCGGGCCAGGCTCTTGGCCAGCACCGTCTTCCCCACGCCCGGCACGTCCTCGATCATCACGTGGCCCCCCGACAGGAGCGCGACGACGCACGCCTCGAGGCTGGCCCGGGGGGCGCGCAGGCCGCGCGCGCAGGCGTCCACGAGCGCGCCGGCGACCGACGTGGCGGCCTCCAGCTCGTCATCGCGGAGGGGCGAGGTGGCGAGGGGCTGCGCGATGTGCCGAGGGTAAACGATGCGCGGGCCGCGGAGACCCGCTGCCGGTCCTACCCCTCCGGGAGCAGTGGCAGCACCGCGTCGAGGATGCGCTCGGCGCAGGCCTCCTTGCTCATGCGCGGCAGCGCGTCCTCGCCGTCCGGGCCGATGATGGTGATCTCGTTCTGCCGCGAGCCGAACCCGACGCCGTCGCGCGAGACGTCGTTGTGGACCACCAGGTCGAGGCCCTTGCGCTCGCGCTTGGCGCGGGCGCGCTCGAGGCCGGCCGGCCCGTGCTCGGCCGCGAAGCCCACCAGCACCTGGCGCTCCCGCCGCGCCGCCAGGTCGGCGAGGATGTCCTCGGTCGGCACGAGGTCCAGGGCCAGGGCGCCCTCGGCCGACTTGTCGATCTTGCCGTCCCGGGGGGTCCCCGGGCGGAAGTCGGCGACGGCGGCGGCCATCACCAGGACGTCGCACGAGGGGAAGGCCGCGCGGGCCGCGCGGTGCAGGTCGGCCGCCGTCGGGGCGTCGATGTACCGGATGTCCGGGTGGCGGGCCAGCTCGACGTTGGAGGCGAGCACGGTGACCTCGCCCCCGCGGCGGCGCGCCGCCTCGGCCACGGCCCACCCCATGCGACCGCTGGAGCGGTTGCCCACGTAGCGCACCGGGTCGATGGGCTCCCGCGTGCCTCCGGCGCTCACCAGCACCCGGCGACCCGCGAGGGTCCCCGCGCCGGCGAGGCGCGCCTCCACGGCGTCGGCGATCTCGGCCGGGTCGGCCAGCCGCCCCACGCCGGTCCCCCCGTCGGCGAGCAGTCCCGTGCCGGGCGGGATGATCTGGACCCCTCGGGCGACGAGCAGCGCCAGGTTGTCGACCGTGGCCGGGTGGAGGTACATGCGCGTGTTCATGGCGGGGGCGATCAGCACCGGGCCGTCGAAGGCCAGGTGCACCGAGCCGAGCAGCCCGTCCCCCAGGCCCGCGGCCATCCGCGCCACGGTGTTGGCCGACGCCGGCGCGACCAGCAGCAGGTCGGCGCCGCGCGCGAGCTCGAGGTGGTCGTAGCCCGGCCGCCCCTCGGCGCCGAACAGCTCGACGCCCACGGGGTGGCCCGAGAGCGCGGCGAAGGTGGCGGGCCCGACGAAGCGCTGGGCGGCCCGGGTCATGACGACGCGGACGACGTGGCCCCGGCGCTGGAGGATGCGCAGGACGTCGATCGACTTGTAGGCGGCGATGCCGCCCGAGACGCCCAGCAGGACGTCAGCCATGCGGGCCCTGGCCGGTCGCGGCGGCGAGCACCTGGGCGAGCTCCTCGATGGCGACCGCGACGTCCCCGTTGACGATCACGTGGTCGAACTCGTTCATCGCGGCGAGCTCCACGCGGCTGGTCGCCAGGCGCTGGGCGATGGCCCCCTCGCTGTCGGTGCCGCGCCGCTCGAGCCGGCGCTCCAGCTCCGAGAGCGAGGGCGGGGCGATGAACACCGCCACGGCGCCGGGCTCGTTCGCGCGCACCGCCCGGGCCCCGGCGAGCTCGATCTCCACGAGCGGCCAGCGGCGGGCGGCGACGATGCGGTCCACCTCCGAGCGCAGCGTGCCGTAGCGGTTGCCCGCGTAGGTCACGTGCTCCAGGAACGCTCCGGCGCTCACGCGGGCCTCGAACTCCCCGGGGGTGAGGAAGTGGTACTCCCGGCCGTCGACCTCGCCGGGGCGGATGGGCCGGGTGGTGGCGGAGACCGCGACCTCGACATGCGGAAAGCGGGGAAGGATGCCCTCGATCAGGGTCCCCTTCCCCGCCCCCGACGGTCCCGACACGATGATGACGCGCGCAGCGGGTGCTACCGGTGCAGTAGCTCCAGAAGCTCGCCGCGCTGCCGATCGGACAGGCCCCCGATCGTCTTTCCCTGCGATATGCGGCAGGTGTTCAGGAATCTGGTCGCCTTGACCTTCCCGTACTTCGGAACGGCCATCAGCATGTCAAACACCTTGGCCGTCAGCACGAAGTCGGGCGGGTTCGAGATGACGCTCCCGATGGACGTTCGCCCGCTTTTCAGGTCTTTCTTGAGCTGTGCCCTGCGGGAACGAATCTCGTTCGCCCGGCGAAGGGCCTCCATGCGCTGGTCCAGCGAGCGCTCCGGTGCCTGTGTTTGAGGTTTTGCGGTAGTTGTGGCCATCGCCGGGCCATTCTAGGCTCGCTTCTCTCGCGGTCGCAAGGGCCGCTTTGCAGCCGTTTTACGCACTTTTCACGCTTGTTGCAGGCTAAGCCACGAATGTAAGGTTCTCGGAGAATCTCTGCCTCAGGTTTAGCCTGAGGCTGTCGCGAGCCTCGGCCGGAAGGCGCTTCCCGGGGCCCCGTCCTGGATGCCGTCCTGCAGGGCCTCGGGCCGTCCGGCCCCGCCGGCCGCCACGGCGGCGGCCGCGGCCTCGGCCGCGTCGATCGTCGTGATGCAGGGAATGCCGGCCCGGATCGCCGCGGCGCGGATCTCGTAGCCGTCGGTCCGGGCCCCCCGCCCGCCGCGGGGCGTGTTCACCACGAGGGCGATCTCGCCCCGGGCGATCAGCTCGCCCACGTGCGGCGACCCCGCCTCCGAGATCTTCCGCACCACCCGGACCGGCAGGCCGGCGGCCGACAGCGCCGCGGCGGTCCCGGACGTGGCCACCAGGTCGAGGCCCGAGGCGGCCAGGCGCGCGGCCAGGGCCACGGCGCGCGGCTTGTCGGCGTCGCGCGCCGAGATGAACGCGGACCCCGTGCGGGGCAGGGCCTGGCCCGCGGCGCGCTGGGCCTTGGCGAACGCCTCGGGGAAGCTCCCCCCGAGGCCCATCACCTCGCCGGTCGCGCGCATCTCCGGACCGAGCACCGGATCGGCTCCGGGGAACCGCGCGAACGGGAGCACCGCCTCCTTCACCGCGACCCGGCGGGCCGGGGCCGCCACCGGCAGGCCGAGCTCGCCGAGGGGGGTGCCCAGCATCACCCGCACGGCGTGGCGCACGAGGGGGACGCCGGTGGCCTTGGCCACGAACGGCACGGTGCGCGACGCGCGCGGGTTCGCCTCGATCACGAAGACGCGCCCCTCGCGCACGGCGAACTGCACGTTCACCAGGCCCACCGCCCCGAGGCCCTTGGCGAGGGCCGCCGTCTGCTCCTCGAGCTCGGCGACCAGGGCCGGCCCGGCGCCCTGCGGCGGCAGCACGCACGCCGAGTCGCCGGAGTGGACGCCGGCCGCCTCCACGTGCTCCATCACGGCGGCGGTCCAGCAGTCGGCCCCGTCGCAGAGGGCGTCGACGTCGTACTCGGTGGCGTTCTCCAGGAAGCGGTCGACCAGGAGGACGCCGGCCGCGCCCTCGCGGGCGATGTAGTCGCGCAGCGCCTCGGGCGAGTCGCAGATGGCCATGGCCCGGCCGCCCAGGACGTAGGAGGGCCGCACCAGCACCGGGTAGCCCACCTCCGCGGCCGCGGCGAGCGCCTCCTCGGGCCCGTGCGCCACCGCCCAGGGCGGTGCCTGCAGGCCCAGCTCGCTCAGCAGCCGGCCGAAGCGCCCGCGGTCCTCCGCGAGGTCGATCGACTCGGGTGGGGTCCCCAGCACCGGCACCCCCTCGGCCGCCAGGCCGCGCGCCAGCCGCAGCGGGGTCTGCCCGCCGAGCTGGGCCACCACCCCCACCGGCTGCTCGGCCGCGCAGATGTCGAGCACCGATCCGATCGTCACGGGCTCGAGATAGAGGCGGTCGCTCACGCCGTGGTCGGTGGAGACCGTCTCCGGGTTGCAGTTGACCATCACCGCCGCGTAGCCCAGCTCGCGGGCGGTGAGGGCAGCGTGGACGCAGCAGTAGTCGAACTCGATCCCCTGGCCGATGCGGTTGGGACCGGAGCCCAGCACCACGATGGCCGGCCGGTCGTCGCGGGCGAGCTCGCTCTCGCTCTCGAAGGCCGAGTAGTAGTAGGGCGTGAGCGCGGCGAACTCGGCGCCGCACGTGTCCACGGCGTGGAGCGTGGGATGCACCCCGAGCGCGCGGCGGCGCGCCCAGACCCCGGCCTCGTCGGAGCCGGTGGCGTCGGCCAGGTCGCGGTCGCTCAGACCCGCGCGCCGCGCGGTGCGCAGGGCGCGCGCGTCGAGCGCGTCGAGCGGGCCGCGCACCGCCGCCCGGGCCGCGGCGAGCGCCGCCAGCTCACCCAGGAACCACGGGTCCACTCCGGTGGCCTCGTGCAGCCGGCCCACCTCGGCGCCCCGGTCGAGCGCCCACAGGATGAGGTCGTAGCGGTCCCACGAGGGCGTGCGCAGCATGGCGAGCGCCTCGTCCACGCCGGCCGGCGCGCGCGGCGACACGTCCAGCTCCCGCCCGGCCATGGCCTTCCCGAAGGCCTGCCCGAAGGTGCGGCCCAGGGCGAGCACCTCGCCCACGCTCTTCATGTGGGTCGTCAGCTCCGTGTCGGCGCCCGGCAGCTTCTCGAACGCGAAGCGGGGCACCTTCACCGCCACGTAGTCGAGGGTGGGCTCGAAGCTGGCCGGGGTGACCCCGGTGATCTCGTTGGGAAGCTCGTCGAGCGTGTAGCCCACCGCGAGGCGGGCCGCGACCTTGGCGATCGGGAAGCCGGTCGCCTTGGAGGCCAGCGCGGAGCTGCGCGAGACGCGGGGGTTCATCTCGATGACCACCATCTCGCCCGTCCCGCGGTTGAGGGCGAACTGGACGTTGGCCCCGCCCGTGGCGACCCCCACCGCGCGGATGACCGCGATGGACGCGTCGCGCAGCGTCTGCAGCTCCGGGTCGGAGAGGGTCATCACCGGCGCCACGGTCACCGAGTCGCCGGTGTGCACCCCCATCGGGTCGATGTTCTCGATCGAGCAGATCACGACCGCGTTGTCCGCCGAGTCGCGCATCACCTCCAGCTCGATCTCGGCCCACCCCAGCACCGAGCGCTCCACCAGCACCTGGCCGATGGGGCTCGCGTCGAGCGCGCTGCGCAGGCGCTCCTCGAGCTCCTCGGGGGTGTGCGCCGCCCCTCCCCCCTCGCCGCCCAGCGTGTAGCCCGGGCGGAGGATGACCGGCAGGCCCAGCTCCCGCGCGGCGGCCCGCCCGGACTCCAGGTCCGTCACCACGCGGCTGTCCGGCACCGCCAGCCCGGCGGCGGCCATCGTGTCGCGGAAGGCCTCGCGGTCCTCGGCGCGGCGGATGGCCTCCACGTCGGCGCCGATCAGCTCGACCCCGTGGCGCTCCAGCGCGCCGGAGGCGGCGAGCTCCATCGCGAGGTTGAGCGCCGTCTGGCCGCCCAGGGTGGGCAGCAGCGCGTCCGGCCGCTCGATGGCGATGACCTCCTCGACGGCCTGGGCGTCGAGCGGCTCCACGTAGGTGCGGTCGGCCACCGAGGGGTCGGTCATGATCGTGGCCGGGTTGGAGTTGACCAGCACCACGCGGTAGCCCTCCTCGCGAAGGGCGGTGGCGGCCTGGGTGCCCGAGTAGTCGAACTCGCCGGCCTGGCCGATCACGATCGGGCCGCTGCCGAGCAGCAGGATGGTGTGGAGGTCGTCCCGCCGCGGCATCAGCCGGCCCCGCCGAGGGCGCCCGTGAACTCGCGGAACAGATAGCGCGCATCGCGCGGTCCGGGGCTCGCCTCGGGGTGGTACTGCACCGACCAGGCGCGCAGCCCGGGCGCCGCGATCCCCTCCACCGACCCGTCGAAGAGGCTGGTGCGCGTGACCTCCACGCCGTCGGGCAGGGTCTCGCCCACCACCGCGTAGCCGTGGTTCTGCACCGTGATCTCCACCCCGCCGTCGCCGGCACGTCGCACCGGGTGGTTGGCCCCCCGGTGCCCGAAGGGCAGCCGCCGGGTCTCGAGCCCCAGCGCGTGCGCGAGGAGCTGGTGCCCCAGGCAGATGCCCAGCACCGGCACCTCCCCCAGCAGCTCGCCCACCACCCCGATGACCTGCGTCACCGCGGCCGGGTCGCCGGGCCCGTTGGACACGAGCACCCCGTCCGGGTCGAGCGCCAGCACCTGCTCGGCGGTGGTCCCGGCGGGCACCACCTCCAGGCGGCAGCCGGCGGCGAGCAGCCCGGCGGCGATGCTCGCCTTCATGCCGCAGTCGATGGCCACCACCCGCGGGCCGTCCCCGCCCAGCGAGCGGCGCGGGCCGGCGGCCTCGGAGGCCAGGTCGCGCCCGTCGAGGCGCGGGTGCTCGCGCACCAGGGCGAGCAGCTCCTCCGGCCCGAGCTCGGTGGACACCCCGCCGCGCATCGCCCCGTGGTCGCGCAGCCGGCGCACCAGCCGGCGGGTGTCGCAATCGTCCACGGCCACCACCCCGCGCTCGCGCAGCCACGAGCGCCAGCCGGTCGGGCCGCCGGCGCCCGGGGCGTCGCCGGCCCGCGCCATCACCACGGCCGGCGGCCACGCCCGGGCGCTCTCGTCGTGGTGCCCGCCGGCGCCGTAGTTGCCGATCATGGGGGCGCCGAAGCACAGGATCTGGCCCATGTAGGAGGGGTCGGTGACCGCCTCCTGGTAGCCGCTCATGCCGGTGGTGAAGACCATCTCCCCGAGGGCGGTGCCGGGCGCGGCGACGCCGCGGGCCTCGAGCACGAGCCCGTCCTCGAGGACGACGGCCGCGGTTCGCACCGCTAGCGCACCAGCTTCGAGATCTGCTTGAACTCCGGCGAGCCGGCCACCTCGAGCATCTCGAAGAGCGCCATCTCGGCGCTGGTGACGCGCGCGCCGTCGGCGGCCATCTTCTCCAGGCCGAGGGCCCGGTTCCCGGCGGTGCGCGAGGAGACCGCGTCGGCGGCGACGTGGGCGTCCAGTCCGCGGGCCAGCAGGTCGTGCACGGTCTGGTTCACGCAGACGTGGGTCTCGATGCCCGCGACCACCCACGCCGAGCAGCCGGCCGCGGCGAGCGCCTCGTCGAAGGCGTCCACCCCGCAGGCCGAGAAGCGCAGCTTCTCGACGGTCACGGCGCCCTCGGGCAGCCGCTCGGCCAGCTCGGGGACGATCCGCCCGAGGCCCTTGGGGTACTGCTCGCTCACCAGCACGGGCCGCCCCAGCACGCCGAAGCCCTCGGCCAGCAGCCCGCAGTTGGCCACCACCCGGTCGAAGCCGTCGATGACCGGGCGGAACGCCTCCTGCACGTTGACCAGGATCAGCCCCGTGTCCTCCCGGCGCAGCAGCGCCGCGTGCCGCGTCTCTACACCCTCCATGCGATCTGCCCTCCCGCGATCGTCAGCATCACCCGACCGTAGAGGTCGTCGCCGAGGAATGCCGAGTTGCGCGACTTGCTCTGGAAGCCCGCCTCGCCCACGTGCACCACCGCCTCGAGGTCGATCAGCGCGAGGTCGGCCGGCGCCCCGTCCTCGAGCGACGGCACCGGCAGCCCGAGGGCCGCCGCCGGGTCCTGGCTCATGCGCCTCACCAGCAGCGCGAGGTCGAGCTCGCCCGTGCGCACCAGGTGGGTGTGGCAGGCGGCGAAGGCCGTCTCGAGCCCGGTGACCCCGAAGGGCGCCTCCTCGAAGGGGACCTCCTTGTCGTCGGCGTCGTGCGGCGCGTGGTCGGTGGCCACGCAGTCGAGGGTGCCGTCGGCAAGCGCGGCGACCAGGGCGCCGCGATCCGACTCGTCGCGGAGCGGCGGGTTCATCTTGTACCGGGCCGGATCCAGCGTCTCGACGGCGGCGTCGGTGAGGGCCAGGTGGTGGGGCGTGACCTCGCCGGTGATGCGCACCCCGCGCGCCTTGGCCCGCCGGATCTCCTCGACGGTCTCGGCGGCCGAGACGTGGCACACGTGGATCCACCCGCCCTCGTACTCGGCGAGGGCCGCGTCGCGGGCCACGGCCACGCTCTCCGAGACCGAGGGGATGCCGGCGAGCCCCAGCCGGCTGGCCACCGCGCCCTCGTGCATGACCCCCACCCCGGACAGGCGGGGGTCCTCCTCGTGCAGCACCAGCGGCAGGCCGGTGATGCCCTGGTACTGGAGGGCGCGGCGCATGACCGCCGCGTCGGCGACCGGGTGGCCGTCGTCGGTGAAGCCCGCCGCGCCGAGCTGGGCCAGCTCCACCTGCTCGGTCAGCTCGTCGCCGGACTGCCCCACGGTGATCGCGGCGTAGAAGCCCACGCGCACCGCGGCGTCCTCGGCGGCCCGGTCGAGCAGCGCGCCCAGCACCGCGGCGGTGTCCACCACCGGGCGGGTGTTGGGCATCGCCAGGATGGTGACGAAGCCCCCCGCGGCCGCGGCGCGGCTGCCGCTGGCGATGTCCTCCAGGTCCTCGCGGCCCGGGGTGCGCAGGTGGACGTGGGGGTCCACGAAGCCGGGCACCAGCACGAGGCCCGCCCCGTCGATCTCCTCGAGGCCGTCCGGGGAGCCGCCGATGAGGCCGTCGCGCACCACCAGGTCACGGACCTCGTCGATCCCGGCGGCCGGGTCCAGCACCCGCGCCCCGCGCACGACGAGTGAGGCGGCCGGTCCGGGCCGCTGCACCAGGGCGACCGCCATCAGACGGCGACGGCGTCCAGCGGCTCCGCGGGCTCGACCACGCTCGCCGGCTCGGCGAGCAGGTGGTAGAGGACGGCCATCCGCACGACCATGCCGTTGGCGGCCTGCCGCTCGATGAGCGTGTCGGGGTCGTCGGCCAGCTCCCCGGAGATCTCCACACCGCGGTTCATCGGCCCGGCGTGCATCACGCGCTGCCCGGGGCGCAGGCGCCCGTGGTGGACGCCGTAGGTGGCGGCGTACTCGCGCAGCGAGGGCACGAACCCGCCCTTGCCCATGCGCTCGAGCTGCATGCGGAGGACGTAGACCACGTCGGCGTGGCGGATGTCGGCGATGTCGGTGGAGGTCTCGACCCCGAGCGCCTCCTCCGCGTCGCGCGGCAGCAGGGTGGGCGGGCCGATCAGGCTCACGCGGGCGCCCATCGTCTGGAAGCCGCGGATGCCCGAGCGTGCGACGCGCGAGTGCGCGACGTCGCCGACGAAGGCGATGTGCAGCCCGTCCAGGGGCCCCACCTCGCGCTCGATCGTGTAGAGGTCGAGCAGGGTCTGGGTGGGGTGCTCGTGCTTGCCGTCGCCCGCGTTGACGACCGCGGCGTCGGTGTAGCGGGTCGCGATCTGGCAGGCGCCCACCGACGCGTGGCGCATCACGAGCACGTCCGGCGCGTAGGCGTCGAGGGTGATGACCGTGTCCTTCAGGGTCTCGCCCTTCTCGATGCTCGAGCCCGAGCCCTTGACGTTGACAACGTCCGCCGACAGGCGCTTACCGGCCAATTCGAATGAGGTGGAGGTGCGCGTCGAGGGCTCCAGGAAGAGGTTGATGATCGTGCGCCCCCGCAGCGTCGGCACCTTCTTGATGTCGCGCTCCATCACCTCGGCGAAGCGGTTGCTCACGCGCAGGATGCGCGCGATCTCCGCCCGGTCGAGGTCCGCCACGGTGATCAGCGACCGGCGCTTCATGAGACCCCCTCGTTGTTCTCCAGCACCACCTCGTCCACCCCGTCCGTCTCGGTCAGGTGCACGCTCACCCGCTGGGACCGCGCGGTCGGCAGGTTCTTGCCCACGTAGTCGGGCCGGATCGGAAGCTCCCGGTGGCCGCGGTCCACCAGCACCGCGAGCTGCACCAGCGGGGGCCGCCCGTAGTCGAAGATCGCGTCGATGGCGGCCCGGATGGTGCGTCCGGTGAACAGGACGTCGTCGACGAGGATCACGGCCCGCTCGGAGACGTCGAAGTCGAGCACCGTGTCGCCCACCACCGGCAGCCCGCCGCGCCGGCCGTCGAGCCCCACGTCGTCGCGATAGAGCGCGATGTCCACCGTGCCCAAGGCGGGCTCGGTGCCCGCGAACTCGCCGATCAGGCCGGCGATGCGGCGGGCCAGCGGCACGCCCCGCGTGTGGATCCCGACAAGGGCCAGCCGGTCGGGCTCGGCGTGACGCTCCACGATCTCGTGGGCGATGCGGGCCACCGTGCGGCGCACCTGGTCCTGATCGATCAGGACCGCTCCGGCCACGCCGGCTATGTGCGGCAGGGCGGCGTGCGGGGCGACGGGCAGGCGATCATGAGCGCTCCTTTCCGGCCTCTCGGGACCGGGTTAAAGGTCGAGCGCGTCCACCGTAGCAGGCGTCTCTGACGGAACGTCAGGGGAGCCGGGCCGGCCCCCTCCGCGCAGCGCGTGAATCTCGGGCGCTCCGCGCTCCGGGAAGGGCACCTCGATCTGGTCGAAGTCGCGCGGCACCAGCACGCGCGGGAACTCGCGCTCCGCCTCGTGGCGGACGTCGCGCGGCGAGCAGCGGCTGGAGAGGTGCGTCAGCACCAGCAGGCCGACGTCGGCCTCGCGCGCCAGCACCGCGGCCTCGCGGGCCGTGCTGTGCCGCGTCTCGCGCGCCCGGTCGCGGTCCTCGTCGAGGAAGGTGGCCTCGTGGACCAGCACCGAGGCCCGGTCGGCGGCGGCCAGCAGGGTGTCGGACGGCTCGGTGTCGCCGCTCACAACGATCACGCGGCCGGGTCGCGGCGACCCGAGCACCTGGCCGGGGCTCACGGTGCGACCGTCCGTCGCCTCGACCTCCTCGCCCCGCTGGAGGCGCCCCCAGGCCGGGCCCTCGGGCACGCCGAGCGCCCGCGCCGCGTCGACGTCGAAGGCCCCGGGCCGCTCGTCCTCGCGCACGGCGTAGCCCACCGAGGGCACCGAGTGCCGCGTGGGGACGGCCTCGATCCGGCAGCCCTCCCCCGCCCACACCTCCTCCTCGCGCCGGGGCTCCACCTCGTCCAGGTCCACCTCGTAGGGGAGCCGGCCGATCACCGGGCGCAGGGTCGAGATGAGCTGGATCAGGCCGCGGGGCCCCACGACCCGCAGGGGCCGCTCGCGCCCGCGCAGCCCGTAGGTCTTCAGCAGGCCGGGCAGCCCGAGGTAGTGGTCGGCGTGGAGGTGGGTCACCAGCACGAGGTCGAGGTCCAGGAGCCCCAGGCCCGAGCGCAGCAGCTGACGCTGCGTGCCCTCGCCGCAGTCGACGAGCCAGCGCGCGCCGCCGCGGGCGACGAGCGTGGCCGCGGTGCCGCGCGCGGCGGTGGGCACCGACGCGGCGGTGCCGATCATCGTGACGTACAGGTCCATCCGTGGATCCTAGCCGCGCATCCCCCGCACCAGATCGGCCGGGAGCGGCCCGGGCGGGTCGTCCACGGCGAGGAACGAGACGGCCGGCGGCCGGTCCCCGGCGACCTCGATCTCGGCCATGCTGTGGCGCGGCGAGCGGCGCCGGTCGGTGGGGCTGCCGGGGTTGAGGATGAAGAATCCGTCGTGGGCCACCTCGTAGAGCGGGATGTGCGAGTGGCCGAAGATCACCCCGCCCACGCCCGGGAACCGCCGCCGCAGGCGCTCCCGGCGGCCGGCCTCGGGACCCCCGTCGTGAACGACCCCGATCCGCAGCCCGGCGAGCTCCGCCTCGGCGGTGGCGGGCAGCGCGGCGCGCACCGCCGGGTCCTCGACGTTGCCGGACACGGCCACGAGCGGCGCCAGCGCGCGGACCATCCCGAGCGTCGCCATGTCGGACCAATCGCCGGCGTGGACGATCAGATCCGCCCCGCGCAGCCGCTCGAGGCATGCCGGCGGGAGCACCCGGCCGCGGCCGGGCATGTGGGTGTCGGAGATGACGGCGATCCTCACGGGGTGGTCTAAGCTACCCCGACTCGCGCGCGTAGCTCAGTGGATAGAGCGCTGGCCTCCGGAGCCAGAGGTCGCAGGTTCGAATCCTGCCGCGCGTACTGACGTTTTCCTGCTGAGGCCGATTTCTGCGCCTCGGCGACGCGGCGAAGCCCTCGAGCGGGGCGTCTCCCTGCGTCCTCGATGCACTCGGTTTTCGCGGCAGGCCGACCGCGCCTCATTCCGGCACGGGCTCTAAAGGACCTCCGCGATCATGGCGGCCGCGGCGGCGGCGCCACCCGGGTCGATGGCGCGGTATGTCGGCTGGCTGACGAACGCGCTCGCGATCGCATCGGCGAGCGCCTCGGGGTGCGCATCGGCGTAGTCGAGCCAGGTCGAACGCGCCGTACCGGTCCAGCCGGTGACGGACGTGGAAGCGTTGCTCGAAGTGGCTCGCGAGAGGGATCGAGATGAACGGGCGCTGCGCGACGACCAGCTCCATCGTGGTCGTGAGCCCGCCCTGCACCACCGCGACGTCGCAGGCAGCGAGGTGGCGGTACAGCTCGTGGACATAGCCTCGCACCTCGAGACCCTCGGCCCGGGGCAGGCCGGCGGGGTCGATTCTCGGCCCGGCGACGGCGACGGTACGCAGCCCCGGCACACGCTCGCGCGCGAGCGGCAGGGCCTCGATGACCCGCCGAAGGAGCGGCGCACCGACTCCGGAGCCGCCGACCGCGACCAGGCACAGCGGCGCGTCTCCGTAGCCGAGCTCGGCGCGCAGAGCGGCGCGATCCGCGATCGTCCGCGGATCGAATCCGGGCACGTAGCCGGCGAAGCGGTAGTTGCGCTCGGTCCACTCGCGGATCCTCGGCAGCCCTGGGCCGAAGGTGGCCGGCACGACGTCCTCCGGGTCGCCAACGAAGATCGCCCGGTCACGGACGCCCGGGTGCCGTTCGACGTGCTCGATCATCTCGGCGTTGTAGTCGGCGGTCAGGGCGGCCTCTCGGGCGCTGCCGGCCGGCATGGGCAGGTAGCCGACGAAGTCGGTCAGCCAGACGTACGGCGCGGTCTTCAGCTCGGGGTTCTCGTGGAGGAAGTGGTCGATCTCCCAGCCCTCGTCGGCGATCCAGACGTCGAACGGCTCCTCGCGGACGAGGTCGTCGAAGACCATGAAGTTCGCGCAGAAGATCTCGTCCATCCGCCGGAGGGCCTGAAACGCGTGCAGGTCGTGCTCGCCCGCCTCGCGGTCGATGTGCGCAGCCTCGCTCGCGAGCGAGGCGCTTGCCGGGTGGATCGACTCCCCGCGCTGCCGTAGCACGGTCGTGACGGGCTCCTGGGCGAGCCAGTCGATCTCGAGGCCGGGCGCCTGCCGGCGCAGCTCGTCGGCGATCGCGACGTCCCGCCAGGCGTGCCCGAGGCCGATGGGCGACGACACGAACAGCGCGCGTCTGCGCCGGACGATCCCGCGCGCCCAGGTCCTGGTGGAGGGCGGCCTCTCCAAGACCCGTTCCGCGAAACCGCGCAGGAGGAGGTTCACCCGGACGGGATCGCGGACGTGGGGGGCGTGGCCGGACCCCTCGAGCCGAACGAACTCGGCGCCGGTCAGCTCGGCCACCCGCTCGCCCCGGGCGATCGGGATCACCGCGTCGGCGCTGCCGTGGACGACGAGCGCGGGGCACTCGACGCTGCGACAGAGGGCCTCGACCGCCTCGATGTCGGGGAGGCCCGAGTCGCCGCCCAGCACGGTCAGGATGAGGGTCTGCGGCGTCGTGTCCAGCCCCCAGGCGACGCAGTCCTCGATCTGCTTCGTCGAATGCGGCTCGGGGAGGACCTGGGAGAAGAAGAACTCGAGAAAGCCGCGATAGTCGCGCATCCAGTAGTGGCGGTTGTACGTCGCCCAACCCTCGTAGTGAGCGCGCTCGTCGTCGAACCCGAAGGCGTCGCGTCCGGGCGGCGGCGGCGTGAGCAGGGGCACCGTCGGGCCGATGAGGAACACGCCGTCCACGCGCCGCGGGTGACCGGCGGCGAGGAGCAGCGCGCGCAGGCCGCCCATCGACATCCCCGCGACGCACCCGTGCTCGACGCCGGTGGCATCGAGCACGGCGACCGCGTCGGCCACGAACTCCCGCGCGGCGTAGGCCGACTGCGCATGCGGCCGATCCGAGAGCCCGTTTCCGCGACCGTCGAAGGTGACGACGTGGAAGTGCCGCGAGAGGTACGGGATCTGCGCCTTCCAGTTGCGGGAGTGGATGATCGACCACGTGGGCAGGAGCAGGATGGTCGGCCCGCTCTCGCCGTAGGCCTCCCAGTGGACGCGGACGCCGTCCCGTTCGACGGCCCCCTCCCGGTCCGGAAGCCGCGCCGGTGTTTCGGTGTCGCTCCGGCCCACGCGTTCGATCAGGGTTTCCACGTTACGCGGGCACTCCCGCCGCCAGCGCGTGGACGGCCTCGGTGGTCAGCGCGTTGCCGCCGATCCCCCAGTCGCCGCTCTTCACCTCTTCGACGACGACCCAGGTCACCCCGCGCATGGCCTCGCCTTCGATCTCCACCATGGTGTCGGTCAGCTTGGCGATCATCTCGTGCTTCTGGGTGTCGGAGAAGACACCCTCGATCAGCTTCACGTTCACGAACGGCATTTCGTCACCTCCGATTTAGTTGGTCGTTCGACCGATCAAACTAATGATAGGGTCCGCTCATGTCAACCGCGCCTGACGGCAGAACCGTTCGGGGTCGGTCCACTCGGATGAAGATCCTCGAGGCGGCACGCGCCGCGTTGCTCGAGCGGGGCGCCGGCGGCACGAGCACCCGGTCGGTCGCCGAGGGGGCCGACGTGCCGCTCTCGCTCGTCCACTACCACTTCGGCAGCAAGCAGGATCTGCTCGCGGCGGTGCTCGAGCACGAGAACGATCTGCTGCTCGCGCGCCAACGCGAGCTCTACGCATCCCCGGGACCGCTCTCCGAGAAGTGGCGTTCCGCATGCGCGTTCCTCGACGAGGACGTCCGCTCGGGCTACGTCCGGGTGCTGTGGGAGCTGTGGGCCGCCGGGCTCGCCGACGAGGCGCTGGCCGAGCGCTGGCGAGCGGCCATGGGTGGCTGGCGCGAGCTCCTCGAGTCGGTGGCCGCGACCTGGATCGAGGAGCACCAGATCGCGCTTCCGCTGACGCCCCGCGCCGTGGCCACGCTCGTCACCAACATCTTTCAGGGGGTGGAGGTCGAGCTCCTTGCCGGCGTTGCCGACGCCGAGGCGCCACACCGGGAGGTGCTGGACGCGATCGGGGCCCTCATCCAACGCGCCGAGGCCGGATAGCCGCGCGGGAGTGTTTGGGCCGCCGCCGACGTTCTCATGGCCGAGGCCCGAGGCGGGAGCTACTACGACGTCCCCGTGCCCAGATACGCCAGGACGGCCAGCACCCGTCGTTGGACGTCGGTGGCGCGCTCAGACCGGCTGAGGAGCGTCCCAGGGGTTGCGCCCCCACGCGTTGGGCGACGGGTCCCCCGCCTTCGCGTACCAGACGATCAGCACGATCCAACCCACAATGGGAACCAGCACAAGGAGCAGCCACAAGCCCTGCCGGCCGATGTCGTGCAGTCGGCGTACTGACACGGCCAGCGAGGGCGGCAGGACGGCGAGGCTGTAGACAGCACCCAGAACACCGATTCCCGAGCCGTTGGTACCGAGGATCGCGTCGAGGATGCTCAGGACGATGCTGATGATCGTGCTCACCAGGGTGAACATCCAGAACTCGGTCCGGTGGGCCCGACCATCGAACACGGCGTACTTCTTGAGGACCTCGAGGTACCACTGCACACGGACTCCTATGGGAGCTGTGAACTGGCGGCCATTGTGTCTGATCCGTGCCCCTGGTGCGGACTATGCGCCTTGGTAGCCGCCAGCGCCTCCGGGCCCTCTCGAGGGCGATTTCCGGACCGCTAACCGCAGCCGGGCCCTGGGACGTCATCGGTGCACGACGCACAACGGGCGAACATCCGCCCCGGAAACCGGGGGTACGAGAGGGGGGCCGGGAGGGCTGAGAACCCCGTACCGATGGGTTCTCGTGCCGTCCCCTAGATCGCGCCCCAGGTAGTGGTGTAGGAGCGGCGCCCGGCTGAAGCAGGCCGGCCACCGCGAGCTCCGAACGTCGGTTCACGCCAATGAGCCGATCAGGAGGGTCGCGATGGCCGACACCCACAACCTGAGCACCGATGCCCTGGTGCGCAAGGTCCTCACCGATGATCACGCCGACCTCGTGCGCGAGGCGGTGTCGTTCCTGTGCCACCAGATCATGGAGGCCGAGGTCAGCGCCCAGATCGGAGCAGGCCTGGGCGAGCGCGCCCCGGCCGAGCGCACGTCCCACCGCAACGGCTACCGCGAGCGGCGCTTTGACACCCGCGCCGGATCGCTCGAGCTGTTCATCCCCAAGCTGCGGCAGGGCACGTACTTTCCGAGCTTCCTGGAGCCGCGCACCAGGGCCGAGCAGGCCCTGGTGGCGGTGGTGATGGAGAGCTACGTGAACGGGGTGTCGACGAGAAAGGTCGAGCGCGTGGTCGAGCAACTCGGCATCGCGGGCATGTCCAAGTCGGCCGTCTCGCGGATGTGCGCGGCCCTGGATGAGCAGGTGGTCGCCTTCAGGGAGCGTCCGCTTGAGGGCCGCTACCCCTACCTGTGGCTCGACGCCAAGGTCGAGAAGGTCCGCGACCCCGATGGGCGCGTGCGCCGCAAGGCCCTGGTGGTCGCCTACGCGGTCCATGAGGCCGGCTACCGCGAGGTGATCGCCCTGGATGTCGGGGCCACCGAGTCGGGCGCCTTCTGGCGCGAGTTCCTGCGCTCGCTGGTGGCCCGCGGCCTCACCGGCGTCGAGCTGGTGGTCTCGGATCAGCACGAGGGCCTCAAGGCCGCCATCGGCCAGATCCTCGGATGTCCCTGGCAGCGCTGCACCGTCCACTTCCTGCGGGAGATGCTGGGCCACGTGCACCGCGGCCAGCAGGGGATGATCGCCGCCGGGCTGCGGCAGATCTTCCAGGCCGAGTCGATGGAGGATGCGCGGCGGGTCTGCCGCGAGGTGATCGTGCGCCTGGAGCCGATCGCGCCCAAAGTGGCGGGCCTTCTCACCGAGGCCGAGGACGACTTGGTCGCCTTCTACGCGATGCCGGCCGAGCACTGGTCGAAGCTCAGAAGCACCAACCCGCTCGAGCGGGTCAACCGCGAGATCGGCCGGCGCTCGGACGTCGTGGGGATCTTCCCCAACGACGCCGCCCTGCTGCGTCTGGCCGCCTCCTTGCTGATCGAGCAGAACGACGACTGGCTGGTCGGCCGGCGCTACCTCTCCGAGGGCTCGATGGCGCTCGTTCTCGGGCGCCGCGCCGAGGAGCCCGCCCCCGAGCCCACCAGCCTGCCGGCGCAGGTCGCCGGGTGAGCACCCCTGCCCTTGTCCGCCGCGCCCCCTGCGGCGCCCTCGTCTGCGGCTCGGTCACCTCCGGGGCGCGGCGGGGCACCACCCCAAGGGGCGGCCCCGTGTAGCGTCACCTCACCGACGGGTCGGAGCTACACCACGTCGCGGGGCGCAACTGTCCCCTACCCCCTCGTGCCTGCGCCAAACTGCACTCCGGAGCCAGAGGTCGCAGGTTCGAATCCTGCCGCGCGTACTCGCGTTTCCCCTGCTGGAGCCGCTTTCTGAGCTTCGGCGAGCAGTTCGGAGCGGCCTCGTGGAGGCCGCGTGGGCACAACGTGGGAACATTTCGTTCCGAACCGAGCCGCTCGCGGGCCTCTCGGATGGCCTGCTCGAGCGGAATCCGGGGGCGTGCTCGGCCTCTGCGAAGACGCCGGCTCGACGTCGGCGCCGGCGCCGACCCGGTGATCTCGCCGGTGCGAGGCTGAGACGCCCCGCCTACGTTCGTCTCGAAGGCCCGCACCGCGCCGACGCGCGGGCGGGAGGAGACACGTACGAGGAGGAGCGATGAGGGTCTTCGGCGCCGGCGCGACCGGAGCGGTCGGCGCCCACCTGGTCCCGATGCTGTTGCCGGCGAGCCGCCGGCGCTGAGAAAGGAAGAACGATGCAGACCGAAAGCAGACGCCCGAAGATTGCTGTCACAGGAGCGACCGGCCGGGTCGGATCGCACCTCGTCGAGATCCTCGAACAGCGCGGACACGATGTGGTCCCGATCGCGCGCTCCAAGGGTGTCGACGTGGTCAGCAGCGCGGGTCTCGACGAGGCGCTCGCCGGGGCCGAGACCATCATCGACACGGCCACGGGGCCGTCGCCCGACCAGGGAGCGGCGACGGAGTTCTTCACCGCTTCGGCACGGAACCTCCAGCGAGCCGGCGCCGCAGCCGGGGCGAAGCGGATCGTCGTCGTCTCGATCATCGGCATCGACAAGTTCCAGGGCGGCTACAACGCGGCCAAGATGGCGCAGGAGCGGACGCTGCTCGAAGGCCCGCTCCCGGTCCGGATCGTTCGCGCGGCCCAGTTCCACGAGTTCGTCGATCCGCTGGTCGGGTGGACGATCCAGGACGGCGTCGCCTACGTGCCCGAGATGCGAACGCAGCCGGTGGCCGCCCGCGTCGTCGCCGAAGTCCTCGCCGACGCGGCCGAGGAGCCGGAGATCGAGAACGGCAGGATCACCGAAGTCGCGGGCCCGCGGGAGGAGCGTCTCGCCGATGCGGCCGCCGCGCTCTTCGCCAGCCGAGGTGACTCGGTCGAGATCCGCGAGGGCCGTGGCGGTCCGCTGACGGAGCCCGGCGATCCGGACGCCGCGGCCTATGCGGAGGGCGCCGCGCTGCCCAACCCGGGCGCGAAGCTCGCCGGCCCCAGCTTCGAAGAGTGGCTCGCCGCAGCCTAGCTCCTCGCGCCTGCCAAGAGCGCCGCGGCCGCGGCGTGGAGGACGGCGGCCGTGGTCCTCACACCCGTGAGGGACTCCGGCCGGCCAGCCGCATCGGCACCGCCTCGGCGGGCCGCAGGGTGAAGCCGAAGGTGGCGGGGACGGGCGCCGGCGCCAGGGGCACGGCACGGAAGCGCCGGGCGAGGGCGGCCAGCAGCAGGGTCGCCTCCATGAGGGCGAACTCCCGGCCCAGGCACGATCGCGGGCCGGCCCCGAAGGGGAGGTAGGCGGGATGCCGGCGGGCCCCGGCCGCCCCGTTCTCGAACCGGGTGGGGTCGAACCGCCCGGGCTCGTCCCAGAAGCGCGGGTCGCGGTGCAGGAGATGCGTGCAGACGATCACGACGTCGCCCGGCGGGATCCGGTGGCCGTCCAGCTCGACGGGCCGCACGGCGAGGCGCGGCACGACCCACGCCGGCGGGTAGAGGCGGAGGGTCTCGTGAACCACGCAGCGGGTGTAGCGGAGCGACGCGTGGCGGGCCGGGTCGATCGGCCCGTCGCCGAGGACCACCCGCAGCTCGTGAGCCATGCGCTCCTCGACGTCCGGGTGCGCGCCCAGGAGCTGCCACGCCCAGGAGAGGGCGACCGCGGTCGTCTCGTGCCCGGCCACCAGCAGGCTCACGAGCTCGTCGCGGAGCTGGCGGGGGCCCATGTCCCCTCCGCCGTCGGCATCGGAGGCCTCGAGCAGGAGGTCGAGCACGTCGTCGTGGCGGCGTGGATCGGCCCGTCGGCCGGCGACGAGCCCCCGAACCGTCTCCTCGAGGGTCCGCCGGGCGCGCCGGAAACGCCGGACGGCCGGCACGGGGAGCCACAGCAGCCGGGTGCCGAACGGGATGGTGAGCAGCGGGAAGATGCCGATGGCGTCCGTCAGGGCGTGCCCCACGGCGTCAACGCGCTCCCGCGAGAGGGCGCTGCCGAACAGGGTGCCGGCGACAACGCGGAGGGTGACCCGCTGCATCTGGTCGAACATGTC
The DNA here is from genome assembly GCA_963760715.1 of Miltoncostaeaceae bacterium. GTDB lineage: Bacteria > Actinomycetota > Thermoleophilia > Miltoncostaeales > Miltoncostaeaceae > CAVXDY01. The sequence continues at coordinate 122,511 of CAVXDY010000003.1, forward strand.
CACGACCTCGCCATCGCGCCAGCTCCCGGCCAGCGCCTCGGCCTCGGCGACCATGGAGCGCGCATAGCCGGCGATCCTCCGGTGCTGGAAGCCGGGGGCGATGAGCCGCCGCTGGCGGCGGTGGAGCGCGCCCTCGCTGGTGAGGAGCCCGTCGCCCAGGACGGCCCGGGCTGCCTTGAGCAGCCGGCCCTTGTGGAAGGCGCCGGCCTGCGCGATCAGCACCTGCGCGGCGAGATCCGGGTGGCCGACGGAGTGGACGCGCTGCAGCCCCAGGCGGAACGTCGCGAGGTCCCCGCTCCGGGCGTGGATCTCCGTGAGCATCCCGGCCGGATCGGACCGGTAGCGGCGCAGGCCCGCGACGGGCCCCGGACGGCTCCCCGCACGGCCGCCCGGGCGCGTCACCGGAGCGGGCCCTCCCCCACGTCGCGGAGCGGCGATCGCCCACCGCGCCCCGCGGGTCGCCAGGAGCCATGCGCCTGTGGTCTGATCGGCACACGGCAACGCTTCGCAGGGGGGGTGGCATGGCTCGACGTATGTGGGCCGGCGGCGCCGCGGTGATCCTCGCCGCCGCCGGATCGGGCTTGATGGCGACGGGCGCTGTGGGCGGCGTGCAGGCGCCGCGCCAGCTCGCGGTGGTACCGACGGGCAGGGTGGCGATGGAGGTGGTCGGCCAGAGCCTGCAGGACGGGAACCTGCTCACCAGCGTCGGCTACGTGACGCACCTGGCGGGGGTGTCCGACGCCCAGCTCTTCTCCGACCCCGCGATCCGCGACGAGAAGCACGCGCGGCTGGTGTTCTCGGACCAATCGACGGTCGCGTCGCGGTCGGTCCTGCAGACGCTCTTCGTCCTGACGTTCCGGGGCACGACGACGCTGCGATGGCAGGCGAAGCCATCCTCGGACTTCGCGAACCCGGCGAGCTTCGCCGCGGGGCGCGCGGTCGGGACCTTCGGCACGCGCGTCCACGACGTCATCAACGTGCTCGCCCCCGACAGCGGCATCGCCACGGCGGTCGAGCAGCTGACCCAGACCCGCTCCGGCCTGATCCCGCTGCCGGGCCGGCCGGGACGGCTCGGACGGGTCGGGGTGCACCTGCGGCTCGAGAGCACCGGCGCGGCGAGCCGCAGCTCGGTCTCGCCGGTGCGGTCCGCCACGGTCTTCAGCGGGGTGGCGGTCTCCACCGAGTGACCGGCGGGGGCTCAGCGCCGGGCTCCGAGGACGAGCGCGGCGTTGAGCCCCCCCAGGCCGCTCGAGGTCTTGAGGGCGGTGCGCATCGGGACGGTCCGCGCCGTCGCCGCGGCGTCGAGGCCGATGCGCGGATCGACCTCCTCGAGGTTGAGCGTGGGCGGGACCCGCTGCGTCTCGAGCGAGCGCACCACCAGGGTCGTCTCCAGACCGCCGGCCGCCCCCATGGCATGCCCGAGCATGGACTTCGGCGCCGTGGCGGGCACCGTGCGCGCCCGGTCGCCCAGCACGTCGCGGAGCGCCGTCGCCTCGGCCAGATCGCCGAGGACCGTCCCGGCCGCGTGGAGGTTGAGGTGGTCGATCTCGCGCCCGTTGACGCCGGCCCGCGCCAGCGCGAGCTCCACCGCCCGCGCGATCCCGTCCGCCTCGGGGGCCATGACCCCACCGGCGTCGCTCGTGATCCCGTATCCGAGCAGCACGGCGCGGATCGCGGCGTCGCGGCGGACGGCCCGGTCCGCGCGCTCCAGCGCGAAGATCGCGCCTCCCTCCGAGATGACCAGGCCGCTCCTCAGGCGGTCGAGCGGGCGACACGCCCGGGCCGGGTCGTCGTGGCCCGCGAGGACCCGCATGTTGGCGAACCCCGCGATGCTCGCCGGCGTGAGGAGCAGGTTGACGGCGCCCGCCAGGACGAGGTCCGCGTCGTCGGCGAGCAGCAGGTGCGACGCCACGACCAGGGTGTGCGCGAACGTCGAGCACGCCGCCGAGGTCGCGAGCACCGGTCCGCGCAGGCCCAGGCGCATCGCCGAGAGGCTCGCCGCCATGCTGGCGGTGCCCGCCGCCGGATAGCGCGCCGAGACGGCCCGCCGGCCGCCGGCGTCGTGCGCCAGCGCGGCGTCGGCGTGGGTCTGCACCGGACCGGCCGCCGTGCCGATCACGACGCCGACACGCTCCGCGGGATACGGATGGGGAGCGGCCTCGGCGAGCGCCGCGGCGCTCAGCGCCACGGCGAGGGTCTGGGCCCGGTCGTAGGCGAGTGCGTCACGGTCCTCGAGGCACGGGGACGCGAACGCCGCCTCGGGCACCTCGCCGCCGATGGTCGCCGGCCCGTCCCCGGTCGCGCCGCGAAGCCGCCGTATTCCCGACACCCCGGCCAGCGACGCGTCCCAGACCTCCTCCGCGCTCGCGCCGTTGGCTCCGGCGGCCGCGATCCCGACGATGGCGATGTCGATGCTCACGACCCCTCGCCGCGGCGGAGGACCAGAACGCAGTTGACCCCGCCGAACCCGAAGGCGTTCTTGAGACCGATGCGGGCCTCGACGGCCCGGGCGAGGTCGGGGACGCAGTTGACGTCGCACTCGGGATCGGGCGTGCGCCGATTCACCGTCGGCGGGGCGACGCCCTCGCGCATCGCGAGGATCAGCGCCACGAGCTCGAGCCCGGCGGCCGCGCTCATGCAGTGGCCGAGCACCGACTTCGCCGCGAAGGCGGGGACCCGGCGCTCGCCGAACACCGCTCCCAGGGCGGCCGCCTCCTGGGCGTCGCCGAGACGGGTGCTCGTGGCGTGCGCGCTCACCAGGTCCACCCGGGACGCATCGACCCCGGCGGACCCGAGCGCCGCGCGCATGCAGGCGGCGCCGTCGTCCGCCGGGTTCACCGTCGAGCCGGAGATCGACGCGGTCTGCCAGCCCCCGGCGATCTCCGCCAGGATCGGCACTCCGCGCTCGAGCGCGTGGTCGCGATCCTCGAGCAGCAGGGCCGCGGCGCCCTCCCCGATCACGAACCCGTCGCGGTCGGCGTCGAATGGCCGGCTGGCGCCCGCCGGATCCGGGTTGCGCGTGAGGACGCGGGCCGCCGAGCACGACGCCGCGAGCATCCGGTCGAGGGTCGAGGCGCACCCGGCGACGGCCGCGCGCAGGTGACCGAGGCGGATCAGGTTGGCCGCCTGCAGGACGGCGACGGCTCCGCTCGCGCAGGCACCCGACAGGGCGAAGTGGGCTCCGCGAAGCTCCATCTGCTGGGCCACCAGCCCCGACGCCCCGTTGGGGAGGCCCTGGACGATCGCGAAGGCGTTGACGCCGAGCGGGCCGTCCCGCTCGAGCGCCAGCGCGGTCCGGCCGAGGCTGGCGAGGGCCACGTCCACCCCGGCCACCACCCCGACCTCGGCGGGGACCGGCGGATGCTCGAGCTCTCCCTGCCTCAGCGCCTGCCGCGCGGCCGCCACGAGCATCACCGCGGAGGGGTCGGCGACGCGGGCGACCCGCGGATCGACGTGGTCCAGCGGGTCGTATCCGCGCACGTGCGCGGCGACCGAGCAGGCCAGGCCGCCGGCGTCGAACCGAAGGTCGCCGGTGACGCCGGAGCGGCCGGCCACGAGGGCCTCCCAGAACCCGGCCACCGAGCTCCCGAGCGGCGAGACCACCCCGAGCCCGGTCACCACGACCCGCGAGGGGCCGCTCACGTCCGGCCGTCCGTCGGCGGCATCGCCCGCCGCTCCGCGGCGGTGGCGTTCGCGAGGAACCCGTTCAGCACCTCCACGTCGAAGACCGCGGGCGATCGGGGTGCGCCGGTCACCTGGCGGGGCGGCCCGACGATCTTGAGGGGGATGCCGCCGAGCCGGTACCAGCGGACCGCGCTCTCGGTGACGAACGAGACGCCGCGGCGGACGCCGAGCTCCAGCGCGAGGCGGACGAGCTCTCCGTAGAGGCCGACCGTCACCTCGCGCGACCGGGGCCGCCAGGGGCGGGCCACCACCAGCCGGCCCAGGATCATCGTGCCGTCGACGGGGAGGTCGAGCTCGTGCGTCCTGAGCTGGGCCTCCACGTCGCCGCGATCCCAGGCGACCCGCAGGGTCCCGACCACGCGTCCGCCGGAGACGGCCACCAGGTGCGTCGCACGGGCGTCGAGCTCGTCGCGCTCGAGGCCCTCGGGCAGGTCGCCGGCCTGCGCCCAGCCCGCGTCGATCACCGCCGCCGCGCGCAACGCGAAGACCTCGCGCCGCTCCTCGGCGGTCGCGGCGCGGCCGAACCGCAGGTCCGTCACAGCACGCTCCAGCCGCGGTCCACCACGAGCGACTGGCCGTTGATCCCGCTCGCCAGGCCGCTCGCGAGGAAGCCCACCACGGCGGCCACCTCGGCCATCGTCGCGTAGCGCCCCCCGGGAGCGCGCGCCTCGAGCTCGGAGAGCCGCTGGGTCATGAGGAGCTGCGCGGGCGTGTGCGCGCCGTCGTGCAGGCCGGCGGGCACCACGGCGTTGGCGGTGACGTCGCCGCCCGCGCGGCCGAGGTGCTCCGCGAGGTACGGCACCAGGGCCTCCATCGCGCCCTTGGCCATGCCCACGGCGGCGTAGCCCGTGATGGCCCGGCGGCCGCCGAGGCTCGAGACGGCGATCACGCGTCCGAACCCCGCGTCCGCGAACCCGGGGGCGAGGCGGCCCGCCAGGTCCAGCAGCGGCCATGCGCTGATCTCGAAGGTGCGGCGCACGCCGCGCAGGTCGAACTCGCCCGGCTGCCGGAAGACGCCGAGGGCGGCGTTCGAGACGAGGATCGACGGGGCGCCCCACCGCTCCTCGACGATGGCGAGCATCCTGGTGACGTCCCCGTCGTGGGAGACGTCGGCCCGCACCGCGAGCGCGGCGCCGCCCGCCTCCGTGATCGCCGCGACTGTCTCGCGAGCCGCGGCCTCGTGCCGGACGTAGTTGACGACCACCCTCGCCCCGGCCTTCGCGAGGGTCGTCGAGATCACACTGCCGAGCCCCCGCCCTCCACCGGTGACCAGCGCCGTCCGCCCCGAGAGGTTGACAGCGAGCACCCGGGGGCTACCGCGTCACGCCGCGGGCGTGCCGCGGTGCGCCGTGATGTAGTCGATCGCCTGGCCGAGGCTGGTCAGCTTCATCAGGTCGTCGTCGGGAATGTGGAGGTCGAGGCGCCGCTCGACCTCGAGCGCGAAGTCGATGACGGCCATGCTGTCGAGGTCCAGCGCCTCGACCAGGTCGGCGTCCAGGGACAGCCCGGCGACGTCGTAGCGGGGGAACAGGACGGCGAGCGCATCGCGCAGCACCCGCTCGATCTCGTCTCGGGAATCCATCGCGCCCATCGTATTCCAGGTGCCGCATCCGAACGAAAGACCGTGGATGCCGCGACGGTGCCCGGACCGCCGCGGTAGCGGATCAGGCGCCTCGCGCCGGCCCCGCCTCCCCGGTGGGCAGGACGGCGGGCGGCAGCCTCGATCGGTGTCCGAGCTTGCCGGCCCCCCTGACCTCCTTCGCGGCACGGACGAAGGGCTGGGCCAGCTCGTTGCTCGATCCGATGTCGGAGATCGCCGCGTGCAGGATGACGAGGGCGGCGCGCTGCCAGGTCGTGGTTCGCAGCGTGGCCTGCCTGCGCTCTCCGGCCTTGCGCCGGTCCCGGAGGGCCAGGACGTCATCCTCGGCGAAGCGGCGGTGCCCGCCGGGCGTCCTCCAGTGGGGCAGCTCGCCGGTGTCCGTCCAGCTCCGGATGGTCGCCTCCGCGACGCCGAGGACGGCTGCTACCTGAGGAGTGGTCATGTCAGAGGCGATGGGCGAGGTATCGGCAGGAGCGGCCCTCAGCACAACACCCAGCGGAGGATTCCCCGGCGCCGGCTCGGCGCCGGCTCGGCAAGATCTGGTTGGCGCCGGGCGCACCTCATAGAGTCGCCCGCGATGCCGACCTGCGCGAGCTGCGGCGAGGAGAACCCCGACCGGGCCCGATTCTGCCTCGGCTGCGGGACCGCGCTGGCGGTCGAGAGCCCGCGTGAGGTGCTCCGGACGGTCACGGTCCTCTTCTGCGACCTGGTCGGCTCGACGGCGCTCGGCGAGAGCCTCGATCCGGAGGCCCTGCGCCGGGTGCTGGTGCGCTACTACGAGGTGGTCTCGGCCACGATCCGGCGTCACGGAGGCGCCGTCGACAAGTACATCGGCGACGCGGTGGTCGGCGTCTTCGGAGCCGCGGTCGTGCGCGAGGACGACGCCCTGCGCGCCGTTCGCGCCGCCGCCGAGCTCGGCGACGGGGTCCGGTCGCTGAACGGCGAGCTCCGGAGGGCCTGGGGGGTCGAGCTGGCGATCCGCGTGGGCGTGAACACGGGGCGCGTCCTGGCGTCGGACGACGGGAAGGCGGTGGGGCCCGTGCTGGGCGACGCGGTGAACGTCGCCGCCCGCCTCGAGGCCGCCGCCGCAGCCGGCGAGGTCCTGCTCGGGCCCCTCACGTGGCAGCTCGTCCGCTCCGCCGCGACGGCCGAGTCGCTGGGCCCGCTCGCGGTGAAGGGGCGGCGCGACGAGATCGCGGCCTGGCGGCTCACCGGCCTGCGGACGGGCGCGCCCGTGCCCGCCGGCACGACAACGCCCTTCGTGGGGCGCCGTCGGGAGCTCGCGCGGTTGGGCGAGGTCCTCGACGAGTGCGCCCTCCTGCGCACGGCCCGGCTCGTCACGGTGATCGGCGCCGGGGGCATCGGGAAGTCGAGCCTCGCGCGCGAGCTGGCCGCGCGGAGCGGCACCCGGCGCATGACCGGCCGCTGCCTGCCCTACGGCGAGGGCATCACACTCTGGCCGATCGCGGAGCTGGTGCGGCAGGCGGCCGGCATCCACGAGACCGACACCCTGGAGGACTCCCGGGCCAAGCTCGACCAGCTCGTCTCGCGGGAGCCCGGGTCGGCCCTGCTGGGCCGACGGCTGCTGGCGGCCCTGGGTGAGGCGGGCGACGGCGGGGCCGTCGAGATGAGCGCGATCGGGTGGGCCGTGCGGCGCCTGCTGGGGTCGCTCGCCCGCGACGCGCCCCTGATCGTCGTGTTCGAGGACCTCCACTGGGCCGAGCCGGCGCTCCTGGACCTGATCGTGCAGATCGCCGGCCCGGACCTCGCCGCGCCCGTGCTGCTGCTGGCGGTGGCGCGGCCGGAGCTGCTCGAGAGTCGCCCCGGATGGGCGGAGCGCGGGCGGATCCTGGAGCTCGGGGCGCTGAGCGACGACGAGGCCGACGCCCTGGCCGAGGCCTCTCCGGCCGCGGCCGTGCTGGCGGCGCCGGCGCGCGCGGATCTCCTCCGGCGGGCCGCGGGCAACCCCTTCTTCCTCGAGCAGCTCCTCGCGGCGGCCGCGGAGGACGGGGCCGAGGGGATCCTCGGCTCGGCGCTTCCGCCGACCGTGGAGGCGCTGCTCACCGACCGGCTCGGGCGCCTGTTCCCCGCGGAGCGGGCCTCCATCGAGCGAGGCGCCGTCATCGGAGAGCAGTTCTGGGACCGCGCGGTCGCGGCCCTCGCGACCCCTGCGGAGCAGCCGTCGGTGGGACCGACGCTGGCGACCCTGGTCACGAAGGACCTGCTGCGGCGGGTGGCGTCAACCCTGCCCGACGCCGAGGCCCTCCGCTTCCGGCACATCCTGATCCGGGACGCCGCCTACGAGGGGATCCCGAAGTCGGTCCGGGCCGAGCTGCACGAGCGCTTCGCCGGATGGTTCGAGGGCATCCTGGGCAACCGCGTCCCGGAGTACCAGGAGATCCTGGGCTACCACCTCGAGCGCGCGCACCGTCTGCGGAGGGAGCTCGGCGTGGACGGCGAGGCTCCCGACCCGATCGCGGCGGCGGCGGCCGCCCACCTCGGCGAGTCGGGCGGGCGGGCCGCCGCGCGCGGGGACATCGGGGCCGCCACCGACCTCCTCGGGCGAGCGGCGGACCTCCTCCCGGAACTCGACGGCCGTCGTGTGGAGCTCCTCATCGAGCTGGGGGTGCAGCTGCCCGACACCCGGCGCGCGCAGGCGGCGCTGGACGAGGCCGCGCGCGCGGCGGAGGTCGGCGGACACGAGGGGCTCCGGTGGCGAGCACAGCTCTGCCGGGCCGAGATCGAGCGCCTGGCGAGCCCGGACCCCGACGTCGCCGCGCTGGAGGACCTGACCCGGCGGGCCCTCGTGCGGCTGGAGCAGCTCGGGGACGACGAGACCCTCGCCTACGCATGGAACGTCTTCGCCGTGCTCCGTGCGTGGTCGAGCCAGTTCGGGGCGGCCGAGGAGGCGTACGCGCTCGCGCTGTCGAAGCTGGGGGCGGCGAGGAGCCACCCGCTTCGGCGCCGGATGGTCCGGAACCTGATGGCGATCTCGGCCGGAGGGCCGACGCCCGTTAACCGGGCGCTCGTCCGCTGCGAGGCGCTGCTGCCCGAGCTCGCCGGCGGCTACGGGGAGGCGGTCGCGGAGGCGATCATCGGCTCGCTGCACGCGTACCGGGGAGAGTTCGCCCTCGGGCGCGAGCTGCTGGGGCGGGCTCGCGCCGGCCTGGAGGGGCTGTCCGATCCCCATTCCGAGTCCTTCTGTGACCTCCGCCTCGCGCAGCTCGAGCTCCTTGCCGGGAGGCCGGCGGCGGCGGAGGTCGCCCTGAGACGCTCCCTCGAGATCCTGCGCGCCCTCGGGGAGACCTCGATGGGCTCGTGCGACGTCGCCCTCCTGGCGGTGGCCGTGGCCTCCCAGGGGCGCCTGGACGAGGCGGAGGAGCTCGCCCGCAGCGCCGTGGAGATGAACGCCCCGGGAGACATCGAGGGAGAGGTGCGAGGGCGGATCGCCCTCTCCTTCGCGCTGGCCCTCGCGGGCCGCGACGACGATCCCACCGCCGAGCGGCTCGCGCGCGAGGCGGTCGCGATCAGCGAGCCGACCGACATGCTGGAGCTGCGCGCCGACGCCGAGGAGGCCCTCGGCGTCGTCCTCGAGCGGAGCGGTCGACGCGCCGCGGCCGACGAGGCCTATGCCGGGGCGCTCGCCCTGTGCGAGACGAAGGGCATCCTGCCCCGTGCGGAGCGCCTTCGCGCCCCGCACGAGGCGCGCTGAGCCTCAGCCGAGGACGCCGGCTCCGGCGAGGAGCGTCGCCGCATCCCAGTAGACGCGCTCCTCGCGGATCAGGTCGCCCTCCATCTGACAGACGCTGACGCCCTCGAGGCAGACCTCCTCGCCGCGGGCGGGGAGGCCCGGCAGGTCGCCCCGGTGCGTGCCCCGGAAGGTCCACTCGACGGTCGTCCAGCCGTCGCCCGGCACGACCCGCCGGATCTCCAGGCGGCAGTCGGGGACCGCGTCAACGTAGGCCTGCGCGTGCACCGCGATCGCCCGGCGCCCCTCCAGACGCGCGCCGGGCAGGGCGAACTCGATCCTGACGCCGTCGGGCACGAACGCCTCGGCCACGGACCGGCCGCTGCGATCGTTCCACGCCGCCTCGAGCACGGGGATTCCCATGACCCGCCTCCCCTCACGCGGCCGGGTAGCCGAACATGCGGGCGAGCGCCTCGAGCTCCTCCGCCCGGCCGGGCAGCGGGGCGGGCGCCTGGATGAGGCCCTCCCGCTCGAGATCCGCGACCACGCCCGCGTCGCGGGCGAGGGGCCGCCCCCAGCGCCCCTCGGCGAACAGCGACTCGAACCCGTCGCGTGGCCGCTGCCCGCCGGCGTCCGGGGACTCGGCCGGGTAGCCGAGGAGCTGAAGCCAGACCGGCACGAAATGCGCCGGAACCTCGAGCACCTCGTAGAGCGTCGCCGCCGACGCCGGAGCGGCCGGGCATCAGCAGGCACGTGCCGAGCCCCTCGTTCCACGCCGCCAGCGAGGCGATCGTGATCGCCCCGATCGTCTCCTGGGACGCCAGCACGGCGGCGATCTGCGGCGGGAGGCCGTGGACCGTCTGGTGGAGCGGTGGCCATGCCCGAGCGGCGTCGGGGTGCCGTCCTCGATCGCACCCCGGGCGGCCTCCTCGCTCCACCCCGCCGAGCGGGAGAGCATGCCGATCTCGATGCCGAGCGGTCATCTGGGCGAGGAAGGCCTGCGGGGCGATCGCCGACGTGTCGCCGAACCAGTAGATCCACACCGGAGCCTGCTCGTGCGGCCGCTGGGCGTTGCCGGCCTCGAGCAGCCTGGCCCGGTCCCCATCGGATCGAGCTCCGCCTGGCGCACGACGACGGCGCGCCAGGGCTGGAGGTTCCCCGGGCAGGGCGCCATGCGAGCCGCCTCCAGCACCCGCTGCACCTTCTCGGGCTCGACGCCCTGCCAGGGCCGGAACCATCGAATGCTGCGTCGACTTCCCACCGCGTTCAGGAACTCCATCGACTCCCCCGTTCATCGTCGCGATCGGCGAAACCGTTTTCGTGGCGCGAGCATCCACCATCGCCGTCACACGGGCATCACAGGACCTCGCCGACGTCATCCTCGCGCAGCAGCGCGGCGTAGAGCGCGCGGGTCTCGGCGTCCGGCTCGACGCCCTGCTCGCGGCGGAGCAGGGTGCGGCAGGCGTGGAACTGGCGCAGCGCGAGGGCGCGCTCTCCGGCGGCCGCGTGCGCGCGCATGAGGTCGCGGTGCCACCCCTCGCGCTCCGGCTCGAGCAGCAGCAGGCGGCGGTAGCGAGGAATCGCCTCTCGCGGACGGCCCGCATCCACCAGAGCGGCCGCCAGGCGCTCGACCACCCCCTTGAAGAGCTCCTCGAGCTCGGCGCGGCGCGGCGCGGCCCAGTCCTCGAAGGGCCAGTCCGCGAGGAAGGGCCCCCGGTAGAGCGCCTCCGCGAGCGTGAGGCGCTCGATCTGCTCGTCGCCCGCCGGGCCCGTCGCCAGCTCCGCGAGATCGACCGCGTCGCAGCGGTCGCGCTCGGAGAGCGCGAGGCGGATCATCTCCCCCTCGGTGCCGATCAGGGAGAGCGGGCTCCCCGCCTCGAGCTCCGGCTCGACCGCGCGGCGGAGGTCGTAGAGCGTGCTCCGAAGGGAGGCCGCCGCCCGGTCGGGCGCAAGCTCCGGCCACAACCACTCGCAGAGCGTCTCGCGGTGGACCGGCCCCCCCGAGGCGACGAGGCAGGCGAGGAGGGCGCGCGCCTTCTGACGCACGAAGACGGCGCTCGGAATGGTGACGCCGTCGCGCAGCACGCGGAACTCGCCGAGGCTGATGATCGAGATGGCGGCGCGGGGGCGCGCCTTCAGGCGCATCCAGCTGCGACGTGCCGCCTCCCGCACCGACGGATCGCGATCGCGCAGGAGCCGGTCGACCGTCTCGATGTCGGCGTCCGGGGCGTTGCCCACGAGGTCGGCGACGCGGGCCCGGACGGCCGGCTCGGCGTCCTCGATGCGGCGGAGCACCTCGGCCAGCGCCTGTCCGCCGCACCCGGCGAGCACCCGGTCCGCAACGCCGGGCGGGCCGATGCCGCCGGCGAGGGCACGCGCGAGCAAGCCCCGGCGCCGCGAAGCGCTCGCGCCGGCTCCACAGGTCGGTCGAGGCCGTGCTCGTCGGTCAGCGCCAGCGCCTCGGGCCAGGTGGTCGTCGCCGCCTGCATCGCCCTCGCCCACGTGCGCCGCGACGAGCGCCGCGCGCGCCGAGGCCACGGGCGATCCGAGCGCGACCGACGCCTCGAGCGCATCCCGGGCCTGCTGGTGGCCGAGCGAGGTGAGGCCCACCGCGTGCGCGGCCATGGCGAAGTCGCACAGGAACCACGACTCGTCGAAGGTCGACCCCGAACTCGCGCATCTCGCGGCGCGCCGTCTCGACGCGCGCCGCGACCTCGACCGGCTCCCCTCGCCGCGGCGAGGAGGGCGCCCGGGGAGAGGTAGCGATAGGTGTAGCAGGTCTCCTCTCGGCCCAGGTCCGGCCGGGGTGCCTCGAGCCGCGCGCCCAGCTCATCCCAGCGGCCCAGACCGGCCAGCGCCGTCCAGATGATCCAGTTGTGCGCCCGGACGACCGGCCCTCGACGCCGAGGCGGCGGAAGTCCTGCCTCGAAGCGCGTCGGAGAACGCGATGACCTCCTCGAATCGGCCCAGGTCGAGCAGCAGGTACGCGTTGAGCATCCGCGCGAAGAGGCGGAAACGGAGACGGTCCTCGGGGTCGATCGGGCCTCCAGGGCTCGAGATCGCCGCCTCCAGGGACCGCAGGCGTCGAGTGGCCTTCCGGTCCAGAAGTCCACGTAGAACGCGCCGGCCGCGGCGGCATAGCCGCGATGGACCTCGGACCGTTCCGCACCGGGCAGGGCCAGCGCCGCCGCGAGCTCGTCCCGCGCCTCGGCGAAGCGGCATCCGTAGCCGTAGGCGGTGGCCAGGAGGATGCGCACCACCGGCAGCATCGGGGCGTGGGGCGCGATCCGGTCGCGGTAGCGCTCGCCCGACTCCCAGCGCCGTCTCGGGCTGGTCCCCGCCGTGATCATGGTCTGCTGGAGGCGGACGATCGCCGTCGCCGCCCGCGCGTGGTCTCCCGCCTCGATCAGGCGCTCGATCGCCTCCTCGGCCTCGGCGAACGCGGCCTCATGTCGCGCACGGTGCAGCAGCAGGCCGACCTGGGCGAGGACGATCGGCGGGCGATCCTGCCAGAGCGTCCGCGGGATCGCGTCGAGCCATCCGGCGAGCGTCTCGCCCTCCGAGGTCAGGACCATCCGCTCCGCGACCGGCTCGATCGCATCGACCGCGGCCTCCTGCTCTCCGGCCTCGAGCAGGTGGCGGACGGCCTCGGCGGGCTGGTCCTCGGCCGACCACCACGCGGCGGCCCTCCGATGACAGTCGCGCAGACGCTCCGGGTCGCGCTCCCGCAGCCGCCCCTGCAGGAAGGCCTGGAGGAGGTGGTGATAGCGGTACCACTCCCCCTCGGTGTCCAGCCGGACCGCGAACAGATGCCGGCGCACCAGCCGGCGCGCGATGTCGGCCGCGTCCGCCTGGCCGCTGACCGCGGCCGCCAGCTCCGGGGAGAACCTCCCGAGCATGGAGGTGTCGAGCAGGAACTCCTGCACATCGGGTGGCTGCCGGGCGAGGACCTCGTCGGCCAGGTAGTCGAACTGGGCGGCGCTCAGACCGGCCGACGAGGTGTCCCCGGATTGGGTCGCCAGGATCAGGCCCGCGGCCCATCCCTCGGTGCGGTGGTGAAGCCCGGCGACGGCCGCGTCATCGGGCTCCACGCCCAGGGAGCGCACGAGCGCGGCGGTCTCGCCGAGGTCGAACGCCAGGCGGTCCTCCCCGATCTCGAGCACCCGGAGGGCCCGCAGGCGCGCCAGCGAGAACGGAAGGGGGGCCCGGCCCGCCAGGGCCAGGTGCGCGTTGGGCGGCAGGTGGTCCACCAGCAGGCTCAGGCAGTCGACCGCCGGCGGCGGCAGCAGGTGGACGTCGTCGAGGACGAGCACGAAGTCGTCCGACACCGTCTCGACGACCTCGTTGCAGAGCTCGGTGACGGCCTCCTCCGCGGAGCCGCCGAGTTGCAGGCGCGTGCCGAAGCCCGGGAAGCGCTCCCGGATGCCCTCCGCCACGTGCGCGAGCAGGGCGCCCGGATCGCCCACGCGCGCGTCGCAAGAGCACCACACCCAGATGCGGTCGGTGGACTGGAGCGCCTGGGCCAGGAGCGTGGTCTTGCCGTAGCCGGCACCCGCCACGACCGCGACCAGACGGCCCTCGAGACCCTGCTGAAGCGTGGCGACCAGCTCGGGGCGGTCCACGCAGCCGGGGGGGAGCCGCGGCGGCAGGAGCCGGGTCCGCAGCACCCCGGCGGTGGCCGAGCCCGAGGACCGCGGGCGCGCCGGGCCGCCTCGCTCCGACGCGTCCCACGACACCTCATATGCGGTGACGGGCTCCTGCAGGCCCTTCAGCGGCAGCGCTCCGAGGGGCCGGAATTCGTGCTCGCGACGCGGGCCCACGAGTCCGCGCATGAGGTCGGACGCGAGGATCTGCCCGCCCTGCGCCACGTCGCACAGCCGGCGCGCGACCACGACGGCCGTGCCGAAGTAGTCGTCGTCGTCCCGGACGGGCTCGCCCACGTGGAGGCCCACCCGGATCATGAGGGGCTCGTCCGGCCGCTCCTCGTTGTGGCGGCGTGCCGCCTCCTGCACGGCCACCGCGCAGGCGACGGCCTCGACCGCGCTGCCGAAGACGGCCATGAGGCCGTCGCCCAGCGTCTTGACCTCCTGTCCGCGACGAGCTCGGACGGCCTCCCGGAGGAGCTCGAAGTGGGCCTTGCGGACCCCTTCCGCGCCCGCGTCGCCGAGCCGGTCCAGCACCTCGGTGGACCCCACGAGGTCCGTGAACAGCAGCGCGACCATCTCCGGAGAGGTCCGCGTGACCTGCGCAGCCCGTTCACGTGCTCCCGGCGGTCGCATCCCGGCACCCCGTCTCGCCGACGGCGCAAGTCTCGCACGCCCCGATCCGAAGGAGAGCGCCTCGGTCCGGTACGTTGCCGGTCGCCGGAGCAACGGATGGAGGCACGCGTGGCGAACGACTTCGAGGTGGGCGTGGACGTGGCGGCTCCGCCCGACGTGGTGTGGGCCCTGGCGGGCGATCCCGGGCGCATCGGCGAGTGGTTCGCCCCGGTCACGGCCTGCGAGATGGACGGCGATGTGCGGACGGTCACCATGGGCAGCGGCGCGGTGCTCGTGGAGCGGGTGGAGCGGGACGACCCGGCGCGCGCGTACTCCTACTCGGTGCTCTCGGGCATCCCGGGGCTCACCAGCCACCGGGCGACCCTGCGGGCCGTCGAGGCCCCCGCCGGCTCGCGGGTGCTGTGGCGCCAGACCGCCGCGTCGGAGGTCGAGGGCTACGACATCGAGTCCCGGCTCGCGGGCGTGATGACGGCCGGCCTCGAGCGCCTGCGCGACGTCGTGGAGGGCCGCGAAACGGCCTGAGCGCGGCGGTCGTCGCCATTCCCCGGCGGGCGGGGTAGTCTCGGCCCGTGCGAGGCCCTGAACTCGGCGCGGACGACCCGCGATGCCCGGGGTGCGGCACGTCGGTGACCGCCGGGCAGCGGTTCTGCCAGGAGTGCGGGACGCGGCTGCCCGGCGAGGGCGAGGAGCCGGGCGAGCGGCGGGTCCTGACCGCGATCTTCTGCGACATGGTCGGCTCCACCGCCATGGCCGAGCGGATCGGCGAGGAGCCGATGCACGAGGTGCTCGACCGCTTCTTCCAGATCGCGGGCGAGGAGGTCGGGCGGTTCGGCGGAGCGATCAACAAGCACCTGGGCGACGGCTTCCTTGCGCTGGTCGGCACCCCCGCGGCCCACGAGGACCACGCCCTGCGGGCGGTGCTCGCGGCCCTGGCCCTGCAGGAGCGCATCGCGCGGGAGTGGCCCGAGGGCGGCGACCCGCTCGTGCGGGTGCGCATCGGCGTCGGCACCGGCGTCGTGGTGGTGGGGCAGCTCGGCACGGGCAGCGACGCCGACCTGACCGCCATCGGCGACACGGTGAACGTCGCCGCGCGCCTCGAGGCCCTCGCCGCGCCCGGCGCCGTGCTGATCGGCGGAGCCACCGAGGAGTCCGTGCGCGGATACGTCGCCGTGGAGCCGGCCGGCTCGGTGACCGTGCGCGGGCGCGAGGAGCCGGTGGATGTCTTCCTGGCCACCGGGCGGGGCGACCGGCGATCGGCGCTCGACGACCCCAGCCGGCGCGTCTCCCCGCTCGTGGGCCGCCATCGCCAGCTGGCCGCGCTGGCCGGGCTGCTCGAGGAGGCGCGCGACGGGAGAGGACAGGTCGTGGGGGTCGTCGCCGAGCCCGGGATGGGGAAATCGCGTCTGGTGGCCGAGTTCGCGGCGTCGCTCAACGGCTCGGCGAGGCTGCGCGAGGGCCGGTGCCTGTCCTATGGCGGCTCCATCCCGTTCGTGCCGATCGCCGACATCGTCCGGGCCCAGGCCGGGCTGGCCCCCGGGGCGGCCGGCGAGGAGGCGACGGCCGCGCTGGCGCGGCGGCTGGACGAGCTGGGGCTCGACGCCGGCCGGCACGCGCCCTATCTCGCGAACCTCGTCGGCGCGCGGGACGCGGCCCGGACCGCGCTCGGCGAGCTGTCGCCCGAGGCCGTGCGGGAGGCCACCTTCGACACCCTCATGCGGACCTTTGCCGCCGAGGCGGCCGAGGCCGCGACCGTGGTGGTGATCGAGGACCTCCACTGGATCGACCCCGTCTCGCAGGACGTCCTCGCACGGCTGGTGGAGCAGCTCCCGGGCCAGCGGATGCTGCTGCTGTGCACCTATCGCCCCGGCTACCAGGCGCCCTGGATGCAGGTGTCCTACGCGACCCAGCTCGCCCTGCCTCCGCTGGGCGCCAAATCGAGCCGGGAGCTCGTGGCGGCGATCGTCTCCGACCGCCCCGGGCTGGAGCGCACCGTGGACGCGGTGGTGGAGCGCGCCGACGGCAACCCGTTCTTCATCGAGGAGCTCAGCTACGCCGTGGCGGGAGGGGTCGTCGACCCCGGGGCGGTTCCCGCCACGGTCCACGACGTGCTCCTCGCACGCATCGACCAGCTCGACGAGGAGCCGCGCCGGCTGCTGCGCACGGCATCGGTGCTGGGCCGGGAGTTCGGGACCCCGCTGCTGGCCGAGGTCTGGGGCGGATCACCCGTCGAGGGCCTGCTGGAGGAGCTGCGCCGCCGCGAGTTCGTGGTGCAGGAGCCCGGCGCCGGCGATCCGCAGTTCGCCTTCCGCCACGCCCTGACCCAGGACGTCGCCTACTCCGGCCTCCTCGACCGGCGCCGGCGCGAGCTGCACCGGGCCGCCGGCGAGGCCCTGGAGCGCCTGCACGCCGGGCACACGGACGAGGTCGCCGACCGTCTCGGCTACCACTTCTCCAGCGCCGGGGCGCACGAGGAGGCGGCGCGCTACCTGGCCATCGCCGCCGAGCGCGCCCTGCGCGTGTACTCCAACGCCAGCGCGGCGGAGGCCCTCGAGGCGGCCCTGCGCCACGTGGAGGAGTCCGGCGACGCGGCGCTCGGCCGCCGCGGGGTGGAGCTGGCCTTCCGCCTGGCCTTCACCTACTACCTGCTCGGCCGCTTCCGGGACGCCCTCGAGTTGCTGCGGGCCCAGACACCCCGGGTGGAGGAGCAGGGCGATGCCGCCCTGGGCGGTGAGCACGACTTCTGGCTCTCGTACTTCCACACTCACCTCGGCAACAGCGAGGAGGCCCACCGGCACGCCCACCGCGCGATCGAGGTCGCCACCGAGATCGGCGACCCCTTCACCGCCGGGCGGGCCCACTACGTGCTCACGCGCGAGGACTTCTGGCTCTGCCGCTACTCCCGCGGGATCGACGACGGCCGCCGGGCCGTCGAGCTGCTCGAGACCTCGCCCGACTGGTGGTGGTGGCTGGGGCACGCGTCGGCCTGGAAGGGCCTCTGCCACCTCGACCGGGGCGAGTTCGAGGATGCGTTGCGGGACTGCCGGCGGATGAACGCCATCGGTGTGGAGCGCTCGGACCCCCGCCTCGTGAGCTACAGCGAGTGGAACCTGGGCTGGATCGAGGCCACCCGCGGCAACACGGCCGAGGGGGTGGAGCACTGCTCCCGCAGCCTGGAGCGCTCGCCCGACCCCCTGAACAGCGCCTACAGCACGGGCTGGCTGGGCTTCGCGCACGACCGGAACGGCGACCACGCCATGGCGGTCGCCCACCTGGAGCGGTCGATCGCGTCGCTGCGCGGCTTCGGCTACATGCGGCTGGTGGGCTGGTTCGGGGCCTGGCTGGCCGACGCCTACCTGGGCGCGGGGCGCGTGGACGACGCGCGGCACTCCGCCGCGGAGAGCCTCGAGGTGAGCCGCAGCGTGGCCTACCCCTGGGCGATCGCGGTGGGCACGCGCGCGATGGGACGCATCGCCGAGGCCGAAGGACACCGCGCCGAGGCGGCCGCGCTGCTGGAGGAGGCGCTCGAGCAGTTCACCGAGATCGACGCCCGGTTCGACGCCGCGGCCACCCGGCGCGACCTGGCCCGCCTGACCGCCCGCGCGGAGGCCCCGTGATCGAGATCGTCCCCCCGGCCCGCGCCGCCTGGCTCGACCTCGGATCGCGCACGGAGAGGGTGCTCGACGCCGGCGCGCATCCCGAGCCGGCGGGCGAGGGGTTCCTGTGGGTTGACCTGGAGCTCCCGGCGCCCGCGGCCCTGGCGGCGCTCGCAGCCGGCGGCCTCGTCCCCACGGACCTGCCAGTGGACGAGGGGCGCCCGGACAACGTGGAGTGGCGGCTGCGGCCGGATCACGCCGAGCTCACGCTGGCCGGCGCCCGCCTCGAGGGCGACGTCCTGCAGCTCGACCAGCTCTGGATCGTGGTGCGCGAAGGCCTGGTGGTCTCGCTACACAGGGGCCTTCCGGGGTACTTCGAGGAGATGCGGGCGCGCTACGCCGATGACTTCGCCCGCTTCGCGCGCAGTCACGGCTTCCTCTTGTTCGAGATGATCGGCCACCTGGCCGACGGGCTCCAGGCCGGGGTGCACAGCCTGGCCGACCGTATCGACGACCTGCGCCTGGCCGCGGCGGGCGGCGGCGGGCCGGTGGCTGACGGATCGGAGCTGCTCGGCTCGGTGCTGGTGCTGCGGCGGATCCTCGCGCGCACCCGGGACCTGCTCGCCGAGACGTCGTCGCGGCGCACCCCGTTCATCCCCGAGACGACACAGCCCTACCTGCGCGACATCGGCGATCGCCTCGACGGGGTGGTGGCCGACCTCGCCTTCAGCCGCGCCGTGCTGGACGAGGCCCTGCGCCTGGCGGAGGGCCCCACGGCGCGCGCCGCCGGCGCCGGGCGGCGCCCGGAGGAGGCTGCGGCATCAGTGACGGCGGGCGGCCGGCAGCCGCTTCTGATCCACACGCTCGGGGACTACCGCGTCCTGCGCGGGGGTGCCGAGGTGACCGCCGCCGAGCTCGGTGGCGTGCACGGGCGCGAGCTCCTGGCGGCGCTCCTGTGCGCGGGCCGGGCCGTGCGGCGCGATCGGCTCCTCGCCTGGCTCTGGCCGGGGCAGGCGGTCGAGCCCGCGGGCCACGCGCTCGCCGAGACGGTCGCCTCACTGCGCCGGGGACTCGATCCGAGCGTCCTGCAGGTGGAGGGCGCCTCCTATCGGATCGCGCTCGCGCCGGGTGACACATGGGACGTCGATGAGCTTCGGCGGGCCACCGAGGAGCTGGACGCCGCCGGGGCGCCCTCCGCCGACTGGAGCGCGGCCCTGGAGCGGCTGGGAGGTCCCCTGTGCCCCGAGTGGCCCCACGCCGAATGGGGGCAGGCGACGCGCGAGGACTGCGGGCGGGCGGCGGCGGCGCTGCGGGGCGGGCTCGCCACCGCGCTCCTGCGCGAGGGCGCCATCGACGAGGCGCGCGCCCATTTCGAGGCGCTCGTGGAGGCGGACCCCGAGAACGAGGAGTGGCACCGCGGCCTGATGCGCTGCCACGCGCGAGCGGGCGACATGCCGCTGGCCCTGCGCCAGTTCCACGCGTGCCGGTCGGTGCTGCGCCAGACCCAGGGGGTGGACCCGGGGCCCGAGACCGAGGCCCTCTACCTGGAGCTGCTCGCGGGCGGCTGACCGGCCTCCGCGACGGCCGCCCCGGTGGCGGCCTCGAACACGTCGAGGGCGCGTCCCAGCTCGGCGTCGGTGATGACGAGGGGCGGCAGCACGCGGATGACGTTCCCGTCGGCCCCCGAGCAGATCACCAGCACGCCGTCCTCCCGCATCCGCCGCTGGATCGCGAGCGCGAGGTCGAGGCGCGGAACGCGGGCGTCGTCGGCGTCGACGAGCTCGATCCCGATCATCAGCCCCAGGCCGCGCACGCGCAGCTCGGGATGGCGCCCGGCGAGCAGCGTCAGGCGCTCCATGGCCCGCGCTCCCAGCACCGCGGCGTGCGCCGGCAGCTCCTCGGCGGCCATGGCGTCGATTCCGGCGAGGGCCGCGGCGCACGAGACCGGGTTGCCGCCGAAGGTGGAGCCGTGGTCGCCGGGGCGCATCGACGCCATCACGTCCTCGCCGGCGCCGATCGCCGACAGGGGGAAGCCGCCCCCGAGGGCCTTGGCCATCGTCATGACGTGGGGGGCCACGCCGTAGGTGCCCGCGGCGAACCAGTCGCCCGTGCGGCCGAACCCGGTCTGGATCTCGTCGAAGATCAGCAGCGCCCCATGGGCGTCGGCGCGCTCGCGCAGGCCCTCGAGGAACGCCCGCCCCGCGGGATGGCAGCCGCCGTGCCCCTGGACCGGCTCGATCACGTAGCAGGCGGTCTCCTCGGGGGCGAGCTGGTGCCGGTGGAGCTGGTCCAGCTCGGCGAGCGCGTGGGCGGCGGCCTCGTCGGCCGACATGTCCAGCTCATCGGGCCGCGGGAACGGCGACACCTGCACCCCGCCTCCCGCCAGGCCCAGCCGGAAGGCCGCCTTGGAGGTGGTGGCCGCGAGCGCCCCGGCCGTGCGGCCGTGGAAGCTGCCCCGGAAGGCCACCACCCCGGGACGGCCGGTCGCCGTGCGCGCCAGGCGCAGCGCGGCCTCGTTGGCCTCGGATCCGGTGGTGGAGAAGAGGAAGCGATCGATGCCCGGAGGCGCGATCTCGGCCAGCCGGTCGGCCAGATCGCGCATCGGCGCGTGACCGCAGACGCCGCCGAGGTGGATCACCTGCTCCATCTGCCGGCGCACCGCGGCGATCACGGCCGGATGGCTGTGCCCGAGGTTGCAGGTGGCGATCCCGGCCGCCAGGTCCATGTACGTGCGGCCGTCGGCGGCGTCGATCCACGCGCCGTGCCCCCGGACGGCGTCCAGGCCCGTGATCGACGGCTGCGCCGCCGACAGCGCGTGCGGCCGGGTCTCGAGAGGGCTCGCCAGCGGTTCCACCGACTCCATCGGCACCCCGTCCATCGAGGTCCACCCCGGCCGGACGGCCGGCGCGGCCAAGTGTAGTGCCCGGCCCGCGGCGGGCGAAGGCGGCCGAACGCGCCGGGCCCGGGCTACCGGGGGCGGCCGGCCAGCGCCTCGCGGGCGAGCCCGAAGAGGTTCGCCAGCGCTCCGGCGCCGGCCTCGGGGGCGCTCACGCGCACCTCGAGCGCCTCCTCCTCCTCCACGACCTCGCTGTGCAGGAATGGGTAGCAGCGGGCCTCGCGGGCGAGCAGGTCGCGCATCGCCGCGATGACGCCGGGACGGGGGGCGAAGGAGAGCAGGAGCCCCGACGCGTCGAGGCGGCTCGAGAGGAGCGCATCCGAGAACAGGCGGGCGAACTCGCCCATACGGTCGGCCCGCTCGTGGGTATTCAGGGAGCTTGCGGCGCGCGGACGCGGCGTCACGGTCACGACTGAAGGATAGGCAGATCGGCGGCGGCGGCGGCCGAAGGCCGTTCCGTGCCTACCGGGCCGGGTCGGGAGCCGTCCGGGCCGGCCCGTCATCCCGCGCGCAGACCGGGTCCAGGCCGGACGACGTCGAGCGCAGAGTGCGCGATGCCCCGTGCGCGCAGCTCCGCCTCGCGGTTGACATCGCCGAGCCGGATCATGACGACGCCGCCGGTTGCAACCGCCGCCAACCCCGCACCCGTCGTGACCGTCTCGGAGCACAGCAGGGAGCTGGCGACCGTCGAACCGGAGGGTCCGAGGGCGCGGCGGATGACGCGGCGGCCGTGCCACAGCCAGGCGCGGCGAGGACGCCGGCGCATGCCCACGACGTAGACCAGCATGATCGCTCGGTCGCCCCGATCGGCGAGCCTCCCGGCCTCGGGCAGCAGAGTGCGCGCGCCCCACCCGCGGTTGAGGACGATGATCGTCGAGGCCGGCGGACGGGTACCGGAAGCGCTCATCTCCCGGGAGCCCGCCGGGCGTCCAGCACCAGCAGCTCCCGATCGACCGCATGCAGCGTGTCGGCGAGGCGCTGAACGGCAGCGAGCCCCTCGACGTCGATCGAACCGAGCCGACGGAGGTCGATCACCACCCCGCCCTCTCCCCCGACCTCTTTGACGCAGCCGTGGAGCAGGTCCCACGCCGAGCCGTCCAGCGATCCGCTGAGGCCAACCCACAGCACCCGCACGGAGCTCACATCCGCATCGAGCATCTCGCCTTCCACCGCGCTCGCCGAACTCCATCGACACTAGGAGCGGGGGCGTAAAGGCGGCCTCAAGAAGACCCGCCCGCGGCTCAGGATGTGCTCAAGGCAGGGAACGGGCCTCCGGCGTCAATCAGCCGGGATCACCACCGTCACGGTGACCCGCGCCCGCTCGAGGATCGCCTCGATCTGCGCGGCCTGGGTGTCGCCCGGGGAGGCGCCGCGCCGGCGCTCGAGCACGAGGAGATCGAAGGGCTCGCCATCCAGAAGCTGCAGGACCCCCTCTGCGAAGGACCGGACGCGCACCAGCCGGGTGTCGAACTCGAACGCCCCCTCGAACTCGCGCTCGGCCCGCTCGAGGACCTCGCAGGCCGCCGCGGCGGCGCCCTCGAGGGAGGCCCCGAGGGGCTGCGCCATGGGGACCACGAGAACCGCGGCCAGCACCACCTCGCCGCGGGGCCCGGCGAGCGCCGCGGCCTGCTTCAGGGCGACGGTGGGGCTGTGGTGGTGGTCGGTGGCCACCAGGACCCGTCGCCCGCGGCTCAACGGCTCTCCTCGACCGGGACCCGAGGGCGATCTGCGATCAGGAGCATGTCGACGCCCTCCAGGCGCTCGAGGAGGGCGTAGAGGAGATCCCCTCGGAGGCGGCCCATCACCCCCCGTGCCCTCGGCGTGGACATTGCCAGACGGGTGACCCCGCGTTCGCGGACCAGAGCGGTGATCGCCTCGGCCAGCTCCTCGTCCGGCAGCGCCAGGAAGTGGGCGCCCAGCGTCACGGAGAGGCCCCGGACCAGGTCGCGCTGGCGCGCCGCCTCCTCGTTCATCCGCCCCTCGATGCACACCACGTCGAGCTCCGCCCCGAGCCGGCGCGCGGCGCGCCAGGCCGTTCGCACGAGCCGCTGGGCGCCTCGCTCGGGGCGCGTCACCACCATCACCCGATCGGCGATGGGAACGGGCTCGC
This sequence comes from Miltoncostaeaceae bacterium, assembly GCA_963760715.1. GTDB lineage: Bacteria > Actinomycetota > Thermoleophilia > Miltoncostaeales > Miltoncostaeaceae > CAVXDY01. The sequence goes on from CAVXDY010000003.1 coordinate 145,361, forward strand.
CGCCGCCGCTCGGAGGGGGGAGGTCGCGGTGCATGCGCTCGTCGACCGCTCCCGCGACCTCCCGCAGGGCGACCTCGCGCAGGGTGCCCAGGTTGGCGGCGGTGAAGAAGTTGAGCAGCGCCGCGTTGACCCGATCGGCGGGATAGACCTTGCCCGCTCGAAGGCGCGCCTGGAGCGCCTCGGGGGTGAGGTCCACCAGGACGACCTCGTCGGCATCGAGCAGGACGGCGTCGGGGATCGTCTCGCGCACCCGCACCTCGGTGAGCTCGTAGATGCGGTCGTTGAGGCTCTCCAGGTGCTGGACGTTCACCGTCGAGATCACGTCGATCCCGGCGAGGAGCAGGTCCTCGACGTCGGAGTAGCGCTTGGGGTGGGGCGAGTCGGGGGCGTTCGTGTGCGCGAGCTCGTCCACGAGCGCCACGTCCGGCCGTCGCGCGATGACGGCGGCGGTGTCCATCTCGCGCAGCGTGATCCCGCGGTGGACGACCTCACGGGGAGGGACCACCTCGATCCCCGCCGCCATGGCGGCGGTCTCCGCACGCCCGTGCGACTCGAGCCACCCGATGACGACGTCCGCGCCCTCACGCAGGCGATCGTGTCCCTCCTCCAGCATGGTGTAGGTCTTGCCGACCCCGGCCGCCATGCCGACGTACACCTTCAGCCTGCCCCTCCCGGCCACCTCGGCCACGACGTCAGCCGCCCATCAGAGCGGCCATCTCGGGAGCTCGGCGACGATCACGATCACGACGAGCCACCGTACGCCACCTCGCCCGAGGGAACTGCTCGAATGGAGGGCCGATCGCGGGTCAGGCCCCGAAGAGGTTGTGGATGATCAGGTCGATCAGCTTGATGCCGATGAACGGCGCGATCACGCCGCCGACGCCGTAGATCAGCAGGTTGCGGCGGAGCAGGCGGGTGGCGCCGATCGCCCGGTAGCGCACGCCGCGCAGCGCCAGCGGCACCAGGGCGGGGATGACGAGGGCGTTGAAGATGACCGCCGAGAGGATGGCGCTCCTCGGGGTGCCGAGATCCATCACGTTCAGTGCGTCGAGCGGGCCCTTCCCTCCCTGCTCGGCCGCGTAGCTCCCGACGAAGATCGCCGGCAGGATCGCGAAGTACTTGGCCACGTCGTTCGCGATCGAGAAGGTCGTGAGGGCGCCGCGCGTGATGAGCAGCTGCTTGCCGACCTCGACGATCTCGATCAGCTTGGTGGGGTCGGAGTCGAGGTCGACCATGTTCCCGGCCTCCTTGGCGGCCGAGGTGCCGGTGTTCATGGCGACGCCGACGTCGGCCTGGGCCAGCGCCGGGGCGTCGTTGGTGCCGTCGCCCGTCATAGCCACCATGTGCCCGTGTCCCTGCTCCTCTCGGATGAGGGCCATCTTGTCCTCGGGCGTCGCCTGCGCCAGGAAGTCGTTGACGCCGGCCTCGGCGGCGATGGCCGCGGCGGTGAGGCGATTGTCGCCGGTGATCATGACCGTGCGGATGCCCATCCGGCGCAGCTCCGTGAAGCGCTGGGTCATCCCCTCCTTGACCACGTCCTTCAGGTGGATCACGCCCAGGGCCTGGTCGTCGCGCGCGACGACCAAGGGGGTGCCGCCCGCGCGCGCCACCACGTTGACCGACTCCTGGAGGCCGCTCGGGAAGGCGCCGCCGCGCCCTCCCACCCACTCCTGGATGGCGTCGGAGGCGCCCTTGCGGATGCTGGTGCCGTTGGTCTGCACGCCGCTCATGCGCGTCTCGGCGCTGAAGGGGATGAACTCCAGGCCGCGCGCGACCTCCTCCCGCTCGCGGAAGCCGAAGCGCTCCTTGGCGAGCACCACGATGGAGCGACCCTCGGGGGTCTCGTCCGCCAGCGAGGCGAGCTGGGCCGCGTCGGCGAGGTCGCGCTCGGTGACACCCGCCGCCGGGATGAACTCCGTGGCCTGGCGGTTGCCCAGCGTGATGGTGCCGGTCTTGTCGAGCAGGAGCGTGTCGACGTCGCCGGCGGCCTCGACCGCGCGGCCGCTCATGGCCAGCACGTTGCGCTGCACCAGGCGGTCCATGCCCGCGATCCCGATGGCCGAGAGAAGGGCGCCGATCGTCGTGGGGATGAGCGCCACCAGCAGGGCGATGAGGACCGTCAGAGACACCTCGGTGCCCGAGTAGTCGACCATCGGCCGCAGCGCGGCCGTGACGACCAGGAAGACGATCGTGAGCCCCGCGATCAGGATGTTGAGGGCGATCTCGTTGGGCGTCTTGCGCCGCGAGGTGCCCTCCACCAGGGAGATCATGCGGTCGAGGAAGCTCGCTCCCGGCTCCTGGGTGATGCGCACCACGATGCGATCGGACAGCACCCTGGTGCCCCCGGTGACCGCGCTGCGATCGCCGCCCGACTCGCGGATGACCGGAGCGGACTCGCCGGTGATCGCGGACTCGTCCACCGACGCCACGCCCTCGATGACGTCCCCGTCGCCCGGGATCAGGTCACCGGCCTCGCAGACGACCAGGTCGCCCCGGCTCAGGTGAGCCGCGGGGATGGTCTCCTCGCGGCCGCTCTCGTCCAGGCGCCGCGCCGTCATCTCGCTGCGCGTGGCCCGGAGGGCGTTCGCCTGGGCCTTGCCGCGTCCCTCGGCGATGGCCTCCGCGAGGTTCGCGAAGACGACCGTCAGCCACAGCCAGAAGGCGACGACGCCGGTGAACCACAGCCCGTCGAGGTGTCCCCGGAACAGGTCCGACAGGAAGATCCCCGTGGTGATGACGCTGCCCACCTCGACGACGAACATCACGGGGTTGCGGAGCTGGACCCGCGGGTCCAGCTTGCGGAGGGACGCCCAGATGGCCGGGACGACGATGTCCTTGGTGAAGAGCTTGCGGCGGGGGCGGGAGGAGACGGTCATGGGCGTGGGGGCGGACCGGCGAGCCGGTCCAGGTCGAGGTTGAGCAGGAGGACGTTGACCCCTTCCTCCCCGAGGAAGCCGACCGAGCGGCCCTGGGTGTTGTCGTCGATCAGGCCGAGGACCCTCTCGAGGGGGATCCCGCGAACCTGGGCGACGCGGTTCGCCTGCAGGAGGGCGTTCGCCCGGGAGATCTGCGGGTCGATGCCGGAGGCGGAGGTCGTGATCATGTCCACGGGCAGGTCCCGCACGCGCAGCCCGGGGTTGTAGGGCCGCTCGAGCTTCAGGGCGTCCGCGATGTAGCCCCGCACCGCCTCCTGGAGGGTCAGGTTGTTGGGGCCGAGGTTCGCGAAGGTCGTGGCCGAGGGGTTGTCGGGCGGCGTCGTCGCCGAGGGCCTCGTGTGGAAGTAGGCCGGCGAGGTGAAGACCTGACCGGCGAGCTCCGACCCCACGACCTGCCCATCCAGCTTCACCAGGCTGCCGTCCGCCTTGCCCGGGAACAGCACCTGGGCGGCCCCGGTCATGGCGAGCGGGTAGACGATGCCGAGCAGGGCGCTGAAGAGGACGATCATCCCCGCCGCGACGCCGAGGAGGTGCAGGATCCGCCTCATCAGAAGGGGTTCCCCGAGAGCTCGGTGGCGATCGGGCCGAGGGCGAGCGCCGGCACGAAGGTGAGCGCGGCCACGAGGATGATCACGAAGATCAGCATCGCCACGAAGGTCGGCGTGGTCGTGCGCAGCGTGCCGGCGCTGAAGGGGGCGACCCGCTTGCCGGACAGCGCCCCGGCCAGAGCCAGCACGGCCAGAATCGGAACGAAGCGGCCGAGAAGCATCGCCACCCCGCCGAGGGTTGCCGAGAACTCGGTGACCCCGTACCCGGCGAAGGCGCTGCCGTTGTTGTTGAACTGAGAGGTGTAGGCGTAGAGAGACTCGGCGAAGCCCTGCGGCCCGGCGTTGAAGATCGAGGCCGTACCGGCGCCGGTCGTGACGGCGACGGCGACCATGATCAGCACACCGATCGGCATCACCAGGATCCCGATCAGCGTGAGCTTGATCTCCTTGCCGCCGATCTTCTTGCCGAGGTACTCGGGGGTGCGCCCGACCATCAGCCCGGCGACGAAGACCGCGACGACCGCGAACAGCAGCATCCCGTAGAGCCCGGACCCGACGCCGCCGAAGATCACCTCCCCCATGCCCATCATGGTGAGCGGTACCACCGCTGCCCCGCCGGTCCACGCGTCGTGCCCGCTGTTGACCGAGCCGTTCGAGGCCGCCGTGGTCACGGTGCCCCAGAGCGCCGAGTTGGCGATGCCGAAGCGCTGCTCCTTGTCGCTCATGTTGCCGCCGGTGGAGTCCCCGGACGCCGTCAGCTCGACGCCGGTCTGCTGGAGGACCTCGCCCCCGCGCTGCTCGAAGGCGGCCGCGGTCCCGATCCCCACCACCAGCACGATCATCATCGTCGCGAAGAGCGCCCAGCCCTGCCCGCGCGAGCCCACCATGACCCCGAAGGTGTAAGTCAACGCCGCTGGGATCAGCAGAATCGCAAGCATCTCGAGGAAGTTGGTGAGCGGCGTCGGGTTCTCGAAGGGGACCGCCGAGTTGGCGTTGTAGTAGCCACCGCCGTTGGTGCCGAGCTGCTTGATGGCGATCTGCGAAGCGACGGGCCCAGGGGTGATCGTCTGGGTGACTGGCTGCCCCGCGTCGTCGGTGGCGCCGAGGGTGCGCGCCTCGAGGGTTTGATAGGTGACCGGGTCGTCGAAGGTCTGCACGACGCCCTGGGACCCGATCACCAGGCCCATCACGATCGCCAGCGGCAGCAGGATGTAGAGCGTGATCCGCACCAGGTCGGCCCAGAAGTTGCCGAGCGCACCGGGGCTGCGGCGGGCGAACCCGCGGATGACGGCCGCAAGCACGGCCATGCCGACGGCCGCCGAGGCGAAGTTCTGCACCGTGAGCCCGAACATCTGGCTGAGGTACGACAGGGTCGACTCCCCGCCGTAGTACTGCCAGTTGGTGTTGGTGACGAAGCTCGCCGTCGTGTTGAACGCCGTGAACCACGTCATGCCCGGATGGTCGGCCGGGTTGAGCGGCAGGTGGCCCTGGAGGCGCAGGACGGCATACAGGAGGGCGAAGCTCGCGACGCTGAACGCGAGCACCGCGCCGGCGTAGGCCTTCCAGCCCTGCTCCTTTGCGGTGTCGATCCGCAGGACACGGAAGGTGCCCCGCTCGACCGGCCCGAGCACCCTCGACAGGCCCGGGATCCGCCGCCCCTCGAACACCCGGGCCATGTACGCGCCGAGCGGAGGGGTCAGCGCCGTGAGCACGACGAGGTAGAAGACGATCTGGGCGATGCCGTTGGCGCTCATCAGAAGCGCTCCGGCCAGAAGAGGGCGTAGCCGAGGTACAGGAACAGGGCCACCGCCACGATGAGGGCGAGGATGTCGCTGGCGCCCATCAGTCGATCTTCCCGATCAGCCAGATCGACGCGGCGAAGAGCCCGAAGGCGGCGAGCGCGATGGCGATGGAGGCGAGATCACCCACGGGGACGACGCTACGAGCGTCATCCTCAAGGGCGCCTCAAGATCGCGCCCGGCCGCCTCAAGATCACCTCAAAGGCGCAGGCGGTAGCCGACCCCCGTGTCGGTGGTGAGGTGGCGCGGACGCGCCGGGTCGACCTCGAGCTTGCGTCGCAGGTTGCCCATGTACACGCGCAGGTAGTGGGTCTCGTCGGCGTAGCCCGGCCCCCACACTGCGCTCAGGAGGGCGCGGTGGGTGAGCACCCGGTCGGCGTGGCGGGACAGCTCGGCCAGCAGTCCGTACTCGTGGGGGGTCAGGTGGACCGGCTCCCCGGCACGGCGGACCTCGCGCCGCGCGAGGTCGACCTCCACGTCGCCGAAGCGCACGGCGGGCGTCTCTCCGGGAGGGGCCGCCGCCCGGCGCATGACCGCGCGCAGCCGGGCCAGCAGCTCCCCCACCGCGTACGGCTTGGTGACGTAGTCGTCGGCGCCGGCATCGAGCGCGGCGATCTTGTCCTCCTCCGCGTCGACCGCGGAGACCACCAGGACCGGGGTCTGGGTCCACTCGCGGAGACGCCGGCACACCTCCACCCCGCTGATGTCGGGCAGCCGCAGGTCGAGCACCACCGCGTCGGGGGGGTGGAGCGCCGCGGCCTGGAGGGCCTCGGTGCCGGTGGCCGCCTCGTCCACCCCGTACCCGGCCGCGGTCAGCGCGGCGCTGAGCCCGCGCAGCACCTGCGGCTCGTCGTCCACCACCAGCACCCGGCCCGCGCTCACCCGGTCACCGCGGGGACGGGCTCCAGGGCGAGGGCCAGAACGAACGTCGTGCCGCTCCCCTCCAGCTCGTGCTCCAGCAGGGCGCCCTGCGCCTCGGCGAGGCCGCGGGCCAGGGCGAGGCCCACGCCGGTGCCCCCGGTCCCCGGCCCGGCGGCGAACGGGTCGAACAGCCGGTCCGCCACGGCCGGGTCCGGGCCGGGGCCGGCGTCGGTCACGCGCAGCTCCAGCCGGTCGCCGGCCCGGCGGGCCGCGATCGACACCGGCGGCCGGCCGTGGCGGACGGCGTTGTGGAGCAGGTTGACCAGGATGCGCTCGCACAGCACCGCGTCGGCGCGCACCAGCGGCAGGTCCGGGTCGATGCGCACCGCGACCGGCATCCCCTCGAGGAAGGGCTCGGCGGCCTCGAGCGCGCCCGCGACGATCTCCTCGGGAGCGCACCAGTCGAGCCGGGTCACCAGCGCGCCCGCCTCCAGCCGCGAGAGGTCGAGCAGGTTGGTCACGAGGCGCTCGAGGCGGCCGGTCTCGGCGGACATGGCGGCCAGCAGCTCGCGGGCCGCCGGCCCCTCGGGATCCTCGGCCAGCGCGTGCGCGGCCGTCCGGATGGCGGTCAGCGGGGTGCGGAACTCGTGCGAGACCCCGTGCAGCAGCGCCGTCTTCAGCTCGTCGCTGCGGCGCAGGCTCTCGGTCTCCAGCGCGGTCTCCACGATACGGCCGCGCTCGACGGAGACGGCCGCGAGGCCGCCGACCGCGAGCGCGAAGCCCGGGGTGGCCCACCGCGGCTCCTCGCCGGGCGCCGCCGGGCCCACCTCCAGCAGCCCCAGGGCGCGGCCGCCGGCGACCAGGGGTACGGTGAAGCCCTCGGCGGACGGGCGCAGGTGGGCCGCGGCGTTTTGGCCGCCGGCGACGGCCGCCGGCGCCAGGTCGAGGTGACAACGGGTCACCCCCAGGGCGCGCGCCGCGGCGGCCTCCACCTGCGGCCCGGGGTGCCCCGGCCCGACCTGGGCCAGGGCCGTCTCGGCCAGGTCGGTGAGCACCTCGGCGTCGCGCCGGCGAGCCTCGCTCTCGCGCCGCTGCCGCCGGAAGCCGGCGGCGAGGTAGCTGGTCACGATGGCCGTGGCCGTGAACACCACCAGCGAGACCCAGTTCCGGGTGTCGCTCACCGTCAGGTTCTGGGTCGGCGGGATGAAGAACCAGTTGAAGGCCAGGGCCGACACGAGGCCGGTCGTGAGTCCCGCGACCGCCCCGTAGATCCCGCTCACCACCAGCACCAGGAGCTGGTAGAGGACGGCCATCGACAGGACCTCGACCTGGCTCCGCGACAGGTGGATCACCCAGGTCACGATCACCACGCCCGCCAGCCCCACCACGATCCCCGTGGTGTGCGCCCGTCTGGGGTCGGCCGGCACGTTCATCGCGCCTCACGGTAGCCCTCGCGACGGCGGCGTGCCGCTCCGCCGGGGCTTCGCGGACGTACTGGACGAGGACCACCGCCTGGCAGTCCTGAGGACGGCTAGGCTGGCCGGGTGGCCGACGACAACCTGGTTCACGCGGTGCCGCTCCCGCCCGGGGCCGCCCCTCCGATCCGCGTCTACGTGAACGGCGAGGAGCGCACCGAGGGCGAGGACTTCGTCGTCGAGGGCGCCACCCTGCGCTTCCTGCGCCCACTGAGGGCTCAGCCCCGGCTGGGCCTGGGCCGCAAGGTGATGCTGGCGATCGGCATCGGGGTCTACGGTGACCTGAAGGGCGACACCCTCGACGTGCTCTACGAGAGCCCTGACGGCACCCGCACCCACTCGATCCCGCTCACCGCCCCGGCATCGGCAGGGGGGCCTCCGCCAGCCGGGTGAGGTCGCGGCGCCAGTCGCCCGCCGGCTCCCAGCCGAGCGCGGCGAGGCGGCCGGTGCGGATGGACAGCGGCGCCGCGAGGGCCGCGCTCATCGCGCCGCCCATGGCGATGCCGGCGAGACTCGGCGCGGCGTGGTCGGGCCGGGGATGCCCCGGGATCCGGCAGATGGCGAGGATCACGTCGAGCTGGGTCGGGGGCTCCCCCTCGGCCGCCGTGTAGGTCCCGGGGGGCGCCGCGGCGGCGGCGACCAGCGCGGACGCCGCGTCGTCGACCGACAGGAGCGACCACGGGTTGTCACCGGGCCCGACGACGCGGTAGCGCCGTGTGCGCAGGCCCACGATCAGGTCGCGCATCAGGCCGGTGGGCCCGTACACCCAGGGCAGGCGGACGACCCGCAGACCCGGGCCCTCCAGCTCCGCCTCGGCGCGGCGGGCGGCCTGGGCCAGGGCGAGCCGGCCGTGCGCCGGGTCGTCGTCCACCGCGGGAGCCCCGGCCGCCCCGTAGAGAAGGCCCGTGGAGGCCATCACCACCGGGCGGTCGCCCACGGCCGCGCGCAGGGCCGCGGCGCCCGTGGCCGCCAGCCGCGCCCGCCGGCGGGCGCCGGCACGACGAAGGGGCGGCTCGATCCGCGGGAGGCCCAGGTGGTAGACGATCTCGACGTCGGCGATCTCGCGCGCCCACGAGCCCAGCCCCTCGGCGTCGGTGTGGAGCGGCTCGGCGCCGGCCTCGGTCACGGTGCGCTCGGACGGATACGACCGGGCCGTGGCCAGCACCCTCACCCCGTCGGCCCGCAGACGGGCCACCAGGGCGCGGCCCACCAGCCCGCTGCCGCCCGTGACCAGGGCGGTCGTCACGGGCGCCCCGCCGCCGGGGCGGTCAGCCCCCCGCGACGGCCGGCAGGATGGTGACCTCCTGGCCGTCCGAGACCGGCGTGTCGATGCCCTCCGCGAAGCGCACGTCCTCGCCGGCCACGAAGACGTTGACGAACCGGCGCAGCGACCCGTTCTCCATCACCCGGTCGCGGAAGCCGGCGTGCCGGCCGTCGAGCTCGTCGATCAGCTCGCGGACCGTCCCCGGCCGGCACTCGATCGCCGACACCCCGCCGACCATCGGGCGGAGCGGGGCCGGGATGCGCACGTTGACGGGCAATTCTCTCTCCTCGGGGAACGGGATGCTCGGGTCAGGCGACGAGCTGGTGCACGCCCATGGCGGCCTCGAAGCTCGCCAGGGTGGGCTCGATGTGGTGGCGCTCGACCCGCGACGCGACCGCGTCGAGGGTCTTCAGGCCGTCCCCGGTGATGTAGAGCACCACCCGCTCGTCGGGGTCGATGCGGCCGGCGCGGGCGAGCTTGGCCAGGGTGGCCGTGGTGACGCCCCCGGCCGTCTCGGTGAAGACGCCGGTGGTGCGGGCCAGGAGCTCGATCCCCTCGACGATCTCCTCCTCGGTGACCGACGAGATGCAGCCGCCCGTCGCGCGGGCGGCGTCCAGGGCGAAGACGCCGTCGGCCGGGTTCCCGATGGCGAGGCTCTTGGCGATGGTGTCCGGCCGGGTGGGCGCCACGAAGTCGAGGCCGGCCTGGTAGGCCGCGGCCACCGGGCCGCAGCCCGCGGCCTGGGCGCCGTCGAGGGTCGGCACCTCGCCCTCCACCAGGCCCGTCTCCAGCAGGTCCTGGAAGCCGCGCCGGATCTTGGTGTAGAGCGAGCCGGAGGCGATCGGGATGACGCAGCGGTCGGGCAGGGTCCAGTCGAGCTGCTCCGCGACCTCGTAGGCCAGCGTCTTCGAGCCCTCGCTGTAGTAGGGGCGCACGTTGACGTTGACGAAGGCCCACGGGCGCTCGCCCGCCAGCTCCATGCAGAGGCGGTTGACGTCGTCGTAGTTGCCGCCGACGGCGAGGAGCGTCGTGCCGTAGACGGCCGTCGCGACGATCTTCTGCTCCTCGAGGTCGGCCGGCACGAAGACGTAGCTCTCCAGGCCGTGCGCCGCGGCGTGGGCCGCCACCGAGTTGGCGAGGTTGCCCGTCGAGGCGCAGGCCACCACGCCGTAGCCGAGCTGCTTGGCCTTCTCGAGGGCCACCGAGACCACCCGGTCCTTGAAGCTGTGGGTGGGGTTCGCGGTGTCGTTCTTCACCCAGACGTCGCGCAGCCCCAGCTCCTCGGCCAGGCGCGGCGCCTTGACCAGAGGCGTCATGCCCGAGGGGAGGCCGGCGTTGGGGTCGTGCGGGGCGCACGGGAGGAAGTCGCGGTAGCGCCACAGCGAGTGGGGGCCCGCGGCGATGGACGCGCGCGACACCCGCGACGCGATCAGCTCGCGGTCGTACTCCACCTCGAGCGGGCCGAAGCAGTACTCGCAGACGTACGCCGCGGTCAGCTCTCCGAGTCGCTCGCACTCCTTACATCGGAGCGCGATCGCCGCCGTCTCGTATCCGATCACCGTCCCCCCGATCCCGTTCTCGCCGTCAAAAAAGCCCTCCCACTGGGAGGGCGAGGGGCGATCGGACAGGGATCGGGCTCTCGCATCTCCCAGGCTATCGCCTGTTGGATTTGGCACCTGGCGCGTATCTGCGCTGGTTGCCGCGGCTTCGTCGGGCCAATCCCTCCACCGCTCTCGATGCGACGCGGATTATAGGGAGCCGGTGTGACGAAGGTCAATCGGCCATCCCGTTAGCATGCGCCCGGAGACCGATGCCGATGCCGCCCGACGCCGACCCCGCCCCCCCGACCCCCGCCGAGCAGGCCGCTCCGGCGCCCGAGGCGGGGACGGACGGCTCCACCTCGTGGCGAAGGTTCCTGCCGCGCCGCAGGTCCGCCGCGGGCGCGGCGGACGGCGCCGGCGAGCCGGTCGAACGAGGCGACGGGGGTCATCCCCGCCCCGCCGCGCCAGGAGCGTGCGGGGGCGCTGCATCGCCGCCGCCGGGCGCTCATCGCCCAGCGCCAGGAGTCCGTGTACCACCTCGGCGGCCTGGCCTTCGAGCTCTACCGGCGCGACCTGCTGAGCGAGGACGTCATGCGCCGGCGCGCCGGCGAGGTCGCGATGCTCGACGACACGGTGCGCGACATCGACATCCAGCTCGGCGAGATGGACCGCGACCGCCGCGCGCGCCGCGCGAGGTCGCCGGACGACCTCGCGGCCGGGAGCTGCGTGCGCTGCCACGCGCCCTTCCGGGCCGAGGCCCGCTTCTGCTGGCAGTGCGGCGCCCGGATGGTGCCGGAGGCCGAGGGGGACGAGCAGGTGACCGCCGCGATCACGCCGCCGCCGTGAGCGAGGAGCCCACCGAGGGCGAGCCGCCGGGCGGCGCCGAGCCCGAGGGCGGCGCCGAGGCCCCGGGCGGCGCCGAGCCACCGGCCCCCCCGGGGCCGCCGACCTGCGCGGTCTGCGGCGCGACGCTCGACGCCGACCAGACCTACTGCCTGGAATGCGGCTCGCCGACGCCGCTCGCGCCCGGGTTCCGCCGCGGCCGGCGCACGGCGGTGATCGCGGCCGCCGCGGTGGCCGTCCTGGGCCTGGGAGCCGGGGCGCTGGCCTATGCGGTGTCCAGCGACGACGGCTCCGGCGGCGGCGCGACCATCACGGCCACGACCCCCGGCGGAACCCTCCCCGTGTTCCCCGGGACGGTTCCCACGGGACCCACCACCGGCGGGCTCCCGCCGGACACGTCGTTCACGAGCCCGACCTCGCCGTCGAGCACCTCCTCGTCAACCGGCTTCGACACGGTCACCGGCCCGCCGGCCTCGACCCCGTCCACCGAGTCAACGCCGGCCACCACCAGCACCGGCACCGGCACCACGACGGGCACGCCCCCCGCCAACTCCGGGAACTCGGACTGGCCGGCCGGCAAGACCGGCTGGACGGCCATCCTCTCGTCCGTGCGCAGCGAGTCGGACGCCCGCGCCGCCAAGGCCAGGGTCTCATCGTCGGGCCAGCCCGCCGGCGTGCTCTTCTCGTCGGACTACCCGCCGCTGCGAAGCGGCTACTGGGTGGTCTACTCGGGCGTGTACGACACCCAGTCGGCGGCGGCCGCCCAGGCCACGCGGCTGCGCGCGACGTGGCCGGGCGCCTACGCGCGACGGATCGTCGGCTGAGCCGCATGGCGGACCGCGTCGTCCTCATCACGGGCGCCTCCAGCGGGATCGGCGCGGCCACGGCGCGTGCGGCGGCGGCCGCGGGCGACCTGCTGGTCGTCGCGGCGCGGTCGGCCGACCGGCTGGCGGCCCTGCGGGACGAGATCGGGCCGGACAGGGTCCTCGCGGTGCCCTGCGACGTGACCGACTGGGACTCCCAGCGGGCCCTCGCCGCCGAGGCCCTGGCCCGGTTCGGACGCATCGACGTGGCGTTCGCCAACGCGGGCTTCGGAGCGAAGCGCGGGTTCCTGGAGGAGTCGCCCGAGCACTGGCGCGAGATGGTCCTGACCAACGTCTACGGCGCGGCGCTCACCGTGCGCGCCTGCATCGGCGCGCTGCGCGCCTCGCGCGGCCACCTGCTGCTGACCGGCTCGGTGGCGGGGCACATGGTCGTGCCCGGGTCGCTCTACTCGTGCACGAAGTGGGCCGTGTCGGCCATGGCCGAGGCCGCGCGGCAGGACCTGAACGGCTCGGGGGTTCGCGTGACGCTGATCTCGCCCGGCACGGTCGAGACGCCCTTCTACGACTCGCCCGTCGGCGGGGCGCAGCTCACCGGCGACGACGTGGCGCGATCGGTGATGTTCGCGATCAACCAGCCGCCCCACGTGGACGTCAACGAGATCCTCGTGCGGCCCACGATCCAGGACTTCTAGGGACCCTTAAACGCCGCCGTCTGAACGACTCCTGGGGGGCCTACCGCGGCATCCATGCCGCTTGTAACAGACGGCGGCTGGCACCGATGCGGGTGCGGTCGCCGGGAACCGCCACTGCGATCCCGCTTGCGCCGGCCCGCCCCCGCACCGTGAACGCACCCGACGGCTTCGACCGCGCCCGCCCCAGCCGGCGGCCCCGCGGGTCGCGCAGCTCCACCAGCAGGCCGCCCCCGGCCGGGCCCAGGCGGCCCCGCACGACCACCCGCGGGCCGGAGCGCGCGGTCGTGACCCCCTGGATGAGGGTGCTGCGTCGCACGAGGCCGAGGTCGCGCAGCTCGAGACCCGCGCCCCCGGGGTCGGCCACGAGGCGCAGGGCGCGCCGTCCGGGTCGCACCGGCACCCGCACGTCGCGCCACGCGGCCGACGCCCGCGCCGTCACCGCGCGCCCTCCCGCCGCCAGCCTCAGGGAGCCCTCGCCGCGCACCGCGACGATCAGCTCGCGCGCGCCCGGGCCCGGCGCGAAGGCCGGCGACCGCAGGTCGAGCACGCCGTCCCGGATGCGGATCGTGCGGCGGGGCGCCACCCCGCCCGGCTCGAGGGCGCCGCGGGTGACCGTCCAGCCCGGGAGCGGCGCCACCACCGGACCGACGCCCAGGATGTCGAGGGACGCCCCCAGCGCCGGGACCGGGTCGAGCACGACGCGCACCGTGCGTCCGGCGAGCGCCGCCACCCCCAGCGCCCACGGCCGCGCGCCGGTGCCCGGCTCCACCGTCCCGAGGGGGATCTCGGCCCCGCCCTCGACCGGGCGGGCGCGCACCTCGAGCAGCGCCGCGACCGCCGGGGCCCGTGCGGTCACGAGCAGCGTCTGCGCGCCGGCCGGGATCGCAAGCGGCGGCGAGACCAGGGTCGTGTTGGCGCGCAGGCGCACCCCGGGCGCGGGGGCCAGGGGCACCGGAGCCTCGCGGCCCTGCGCGTCCCACCCCTCCAGGCCCAGGCTCAGGTCGCCGTTCGCCGGCCCCGGCGAGAGCACCGCGGGGGCCGCCCTCAGGAGCCCGCCGGGCGGGGCCACCAGGGCCGGGAGGGCGGCGGCGGGCGTGGCGGCCGCGGCGAGGACCGCGGCGGCGGCGAGGACGGTGCGAACGGGCGGCTCCCTGCACGACGGGCGGGCCTGCGTAGAGTGGGCGCGATGATAGAGGCGGGCCGCGCAGCCCCGGAAGGCGCCCTGGTGGGCGTGGACGTGGGCGGCACCTTCACCGACGCGGCCGTGGTGCACGCGGGCCGCCTCGTGACCGCCAAGCTGCCCACGACGCCCGATGACCAGAGCGAGGCGGCGGTGGCCGCGGTGCTGGCGGCCCTCGAGCGCGCGGGCCTGGGGCCCGGGGACGTGGCCGGCTTCCGTCACGGGATGACGGTCGGCACCAACGCCCTGCTGGAGGGCAAGGGCGCCCGCACGTCGCTGGTGGCGACCGAGGGGTTCGGCGACCTGCTGGAGCTGCGCCGCCAGAACCGGGCCCACCTCTACCGCCTGGACGCCCACCACCCGCCCCCGCTCGTGCCCCACGAGCGCTCCCACGAGGTGCGCGAGCGGTGCGGCCCCGGGGGCGTGGTCACGCCGCTCGACCCGGCGTCGGTGGAGCGGGTGGTGGACGCGGTGCGCGCCGACGGGGGCGAGTCCGTGGCCCTCGGCCTGCTGTTCTCGTTCGCCCACCCGGAGCACGAGCGGCAGGTCGCGCGGGCGCTGCGGGCCGCGCTTCCCGGCGTGCACGTGAGCGCCTCCCACGAGGTGCTCCCCGAGATCCGGGAGTACGAGCGGCTCTCGACCACCGCGGTCAACGCGTACCTCACCCCGGTGCTGCGCGCCTACCTGCGCCGGCTGGCCACGCGGGCCGGGGACGCCGGGCTGCCCGCACCCGCGATCATGCAGTCGAGCGGCGGGGTCCTGCCCATCGAGGTCGCCGCCGAGCACGCGGCCTGGACCGTGCTGAGCGGCCCGGCCGGCGGGGTGATCGGCGCCGCGCACCTCGCGGCGCGCGAGCACCGCCCCCTGGCGCTGACCTTCGACATGGGCGGCACCTCCTGCGACGTCGCGCTCGTGCGCGACGGCGCCCCGGCGCGGACGGCCCGCACGGTCATCGCCGGCCATCCCCTGCACCTGCCGATGCTGGACGTTGCCACCGTCTCGGCCGGCGGCGGCAGCGTGGCCTGGGCCGACTCCGGCGGCGCGCTGCGGGTGGGGCCCGAGTCGGCGGGCGCGCGCCCCGGCCCGGCCGCCTACGGCCTGGGAGGCGACCGGCCCACGGTCACCGACGCGAACGTGGTCCTGGGACGCCTTCCCACCGACGCCCCGCTGGGCGGCACGATCCGACTGAACCCCGCGGCGGCGCGGGAGACGGTGGGGCGGCTGGCCGGGAGCCTGGGGATGTCCCTGGAGGACTGCGCGCTCGGCATCGTGGAGGTGGCGGTGCAGGAGATGGTGCGGGCGCTCCGCCTGGTGAGCGTCGAGCGCGGCGAGGACGCGCGCGAGGCCACGCTCATCGCCTTCGGAGGGGCCGGGCCGCTGCACGCCTGCCCCGTGGCCGACGAGCTGGGCATGACCCGCATCGTCGCCCCGCCCGCGGCCGGGGTCCTGGCGGCGCTGGGCCTGGTGGTGGCGGGCGAGCGCCGCGACCACGTGCAGACCGTGCTCGTGCGGGTGGGCGGCGGCACCCCCCTCGGCCCCCTCCTCGCCCCCCTCGCCGAGCGCGCCCGCGCCGAGCTTGCGGGAGCCGCGCACCGGGCGTCCGCCGACTGCCGCTACGTGGGGCAGAGCCACTCCCTCACGATCGACTGGGACCCGGAGCGCCCCGACGAGGAGCTTGCCGTCGCCTTCCACGCGGCCCATCGCGCGCGCTTCGGGGACGCCGACCCCGGGCGCCCGGTCGAGGCCGTGACCCTGCGCCTGGCCGCCGAGCTCCCCGGCTCGCCGCCGGACCTGCCCACGGGCGAGCCGGGCGAGCCGCTGCGGGGGCCGGCCGTGATCCCGATGGAGGGGGCCACCTGCTGGGTGGGCGAGGGCTGGACCGCGCGCACGGACGCCGTGGGCGCGATCGTGTTGGAGCGCCACGGCTGATGGACCCCGTGACCCTCCAGGTGATGGCCAACGCACTGCGCGCCGTGGCCGAGGAGATGGAGGCGGCCCTGGTGCGCAGCGCCTTCAGCCCCAACATCGTCGAGCGGCGCGATTGCAGCACGGCGATCTTCGACGGCGCCGGCCGCATGGTGGTGCAGTCGGCCTCGATCCCCGTGCACCTGGGCGCGATGCCCGAGGCGGTCGCCGCCGCCCGCGAGCGCGGTGCGGCGCCGGGGGAGGTCTGGCTGGTGAACGACCCCTACCGGGGCGGCACCCACCTGCCCGACCTGACGATGATCTCGGCGCTGCCGCTGGAGGGGGCCATCGCCGCCTACGCGGTGACCCGCGCCCACCACGCCGACGTGGGCGGGATGGCGCCCGGCAGCATGCCCGCAGGCTCGCGCGAGCTCCTGCAGGAGGGCCTGGTGATCCCGCCGGTGCGCGTCGTGCGCGAGGGCGCGCCGGTGTCCGACGTGGTCGAGCTGGTGCTCGCGAACAGCCGCGCGCCGGGCGAGCGCGGGGGCGACCTGCGGGCCCAGCTCGCCGCCCACCGCCTGGCCGAGCGGCGCCTGGGCGAGGTCGCCGCGCGCCACGGCGCCGGCCGGGTGCGCGAGGCCTTCGGCGCGCTGCTGGACTACGCCGAGCGCCGCACCCGCGCGGCGATCGCCGAGATGCCGGATGGCCGCTACGAGGCGGCCGAGGCCCTGGAGGGCGATGGCGTCACCGGCGACGACCTCTGGATCCGGGTGGCGGTCACGATCGCGGGCGACGGCATGGTGGTCAACTTCGCGGGCACCGACCCCCAGGGCCCGGGCAACTGCAACTGCCCGCCGGCCGTCACGCGCTCGGCGGTCTACTTCGTGGTGCGGAGCGTGACCGACCCGGACATCCCGGCCTCGGCGGGCGCGTTCGCGCCGGTGGAGGTGCGCGCGCCGGAGGGGACCCTCGTCAACGCCCGCCCGCCGGCCGCCGTCGCCGGGGGCAACGTGGAGACCTCCAGCCGGATCGTCAACGCGGTCACCGCGGCCCTGGGCGCGGCGATCGACGTGCCCGCCCAGGGGCAGGGCACGATGAACAACCTCACCCTCGGCGGCGCCGGGTTCACCTACTACGAGACCCTGGGGGGCGGGCAGGGCGCCTCCTCGCGCGCCGACGGCCCGTCGGGCGTGCACGTGGCCATGAGCAACACGCTCAACACGCCGATCGAGGCCCTCGAGGCCGCCTACCCGCTGCGCGTGGAGGCCTACCGCCTGCGGCGCGGGTCGGGCGGGGCGGGGCGCCACCGCGGCGGCGACGGCGTGGAGCGGCGCATCCGCCTGCTGGTCAACGCCGAGGCGTCGGTCATCGCCGAGCGCCGTCGCAGGGCCCCGGCGGGCCGGGCGGGCGGACACGACGGGGCCACGGGCCGCACATCGCTGAACGGCGAGACGCTACCGGCCAAGTGGCGCGGCCTCGTCGAGGCCGGAGACGTCCTGGGCATCGAGACGCCCGGGGGCGGGGGGTTTGGAGCCCCGCCCCCGGACGCGCCCAGGACCTGAGCTCAGGGCCGGTCGCCCACCAGGGTCCAGACGCTGTAGCCGCAGACCTGGCAGTGGGCCCGGGAGCGCGGGCCGGGCCGCCGGACCCCCTCGCAGCCGGCCCAGCTCCCGCAGCGATCCTCGTCCTCCCAGGTGGACGCCCCGCAGGTGGGGCACTCCTCGGGGAGGTAGGCGGCGCTCAACACGCGCACCGCCTCGCGGCAGAACCGGCACGAGTACACCAGGTGCCGGGACAGGTGAAGGCGGCGCAGCTCGGCGCGCGCCCGGGATGTATCGGAGCCCGAGTACATGGTCATGTACGGCCCCCCTTTCAATTCGTGCCGATCGGCACGATGTGGCGAGGTCCGACCGTACCACTCCCCCGGGCGGCGGCAAAAACCGATCCGCCCGCGCATCCCGCAAGGAGCGTCAGGGGGTGGCGGTGCCCGCCGGGGCGAGATCCCTGCCCACCAGCACGATGGCGGCGGCGTTCCCCACCTGCGCGGGCGTGTAGCCGTCGAGCGGCGGCGCGCGCTTGATGCCGAGGACCTTGGCCACGTTCCAGGCGACGCGCCTGTTGCCCTTGGTCCACATGACCACGGACTGGGCCCGGTCGGTGGCGCCGTCGGGCGGGTTGGTGACCAGCGAGGTGGGCACCTGGAAGCCCTCGTTCTGCAGGGCGGGCGCGACCACCGTGCGCGCGATCCCCGTGACGCCGCTGGCGTTGAACACCGCGACCGTGTACTGGCCCGGGTCGCTCAGGGAGGGCACGTCGCTGGGCACCAGGGTGCTGTCCACCGGATTCGGCGGCGTGGACCCCGTGCCGGTCGTCGAGGTGGTGGTGGCCGCGGCGGGCTCCTGGGCGGTCGCGCCGGAGTTCCCGTCGCCGCGCACGAACAGGTACCAGATGCCCCCGATCGCGAGGACGATCACGAGCGCGGCGAGCACGATCGCCCCCACCATCCGCATCTGCCGCTCGAGGCTCGGGGTCCCGGAGCTGACCTTCTGGCGCGCCTGGAGCTCGGCGATGCGCTGCAGGGGCGCCGGGGTCGCCGCCTCGCCCTGCCGGGCGAGCCGCTCCTCGAGCCGCCGGATCGCACGACCCTGCCGGATGGCCACGATGATGAGGCCCACCGCGGCGAAGAGACCGAGGATGGCGGCTGACGGGGTCACGAGGTCGAGCCAGGCCATCGGCGAGGCACCGTAGCAGGTGGCTCGGGCGCACCCGGGACCCGGCGGTCCCGCCCCACGGCGCCGCTACGAGCCCGGCGTGACCCGGTAGGCGTCGAACACCTGGTCCACCTGTCGGAGCGCGTGGATGGAGGCCTTCAGCGTCTCCAGATCGCCCACCTCGACGGTGAAGCGGTCATGGACCATCTGGTCCTCCATCGCGCAGTTCGCGGACACGATGTTGACGCCGTTCTCGGCGAACGCCCGCGAGAGATCCTCCAGCAGATGCGCCCGATCCCAGGCGTCGACGGCGATCTCTACTCGAAAGGACTGCTGGTTGGCGCCGCCCCAGGAGACGGGCGTGAACCGCTCGGGATTCCGCTTCAGCGCGCGCGCGTTGGGGCAGTCCTCGCGGTGGATCGTGATGCCGCGGCCCAGGGAGATGTAGCCCAGGATGGCGTCGCCGGGCACCGGCTTGCAGCACTTGGCCAGGCGCACCAGGACGTCGGCGACGCCCTCGATCTGGATGCCCAGGTCGCTGGAGGCGGTGGCCGACGGCGTGCGGCGGGCGCGCGCGTCGGGCGCCACCGGCTGGTCGTCGGCGACGGACTGCCCGGTCTTCAGGCGGTGCAGGATCTTGTTGACCACGGTCTGGACGGACGTCTTCCCGAGGCCGAGGGAGATGTAGAACTCCTCGGCCTTCTTGAAGCCCATCTCCTTCATGACCTCGAGCAGCAGCGGAGAGCCGACCACCCGCTGGCTGGGCAGGCCCGCCTTGCGGAGCTGGTCCTGCAGGGCCTCGCGGCCGCGGTGCTCGGCGTCCTCCCGGCGCTCGCGGCGGAAGAACTGGCTGATCTTGGAGCGGGCCTTGGTGGTCTTGACCAGCGTGAGCCAGTCGCGCGACGGAGCGCGCGCGGCCTTCGAGGTGAGGATCTCGACGAAGTCGCCCGACTGGAGCGTGTAGGTGAGCGGCACGATGCGGCCGTTGACCTTGGCGCCCACGCAGCGGTGGCCGACGTCGGTGTGCACGTCGTAGGCGAAGTCCAGCGGCGTCGAGCCGGCCGGCAGGTCGCGCACCTCGCCCTTCGGGGTGAACACGAAGACCTCGTCGGAGTAGAGGTCCGAGCGCAGCGCCTCCATGAACTCGCCGGGGTCCCGCGTCTCGCTCTGCCAGTCCATCATCCGGGACACCCACGCCGGCTGGTCGGGCCCGGCGCCCGCCTTGTAGAGCCAGTGGGCGGCGACGCCGAACTCGGCGGTGCGGTGCATGGCGTGCGTGCGGATCTGGATCTCGAGCGGCTTGCCCTCCGGCCCGATCACCGTGGTGTGCAGGCTCTGGTACATGTTGGGCTTGGGCATGGCCACGAAGTCCTTGAAGCGGCCGGGCAGCGGCTTCCAGAGCGAGTGGACGATGCCGACGGCGCCGTAGCAGTCCTTGACCGAGTCCACGAGCACCCGCATCGCGGTGAGGTCGTAGATCTCGTTGAACTCCTTGTCGCCGCGGGTCATCTTCTCGTAGATCGAGTAGAAGTGCTTCGCGCGGCCGGTGATCTCGACGCCGGTGATGCCCACCGCCTCGAGCTCGCGCCCCAGGATGGTCCCGGCCTCCTGGATGAACTGCTCGCGGTCGGGCCGGCGCTGGTTGACCATCTGCTGGATCTCGCCGAACCGCTTCGGGTGCAGGGTGCTGAACGCCAGGTCCTCGAGCTCCCACTTGAGCGAGTTGATGCCCAGACGGTGGGCGAGCGGCGCGTAGACCTCGAGCGTCTCCTTGGCCTTCTGGATCTGCTTCTGCTTGGTCATGTACGCGAGGGTGCGCATGTTGTGGAGCCGGTCGGCCAGCTTCACGATCAGGACCCGGATGTCGCCGGACATCGAGACGATCAGCTTGCGGTAGTTCTCGGCCTGGTGCTCCTCCTGGCTGTCGAAGTGGATCTTCGAGAGCTTGGTGACCCCGTCCACCAGCGCCGCGACCTCGGCCCCGAACTCGCGCTCGACGTCCTCGATCGTCGCGTCCGTGTCCTCGACCGTGTCGTGCAGCAGCGCGGCCATGACCGCCGTGCCGTCCAGGCCGAGCCCCGCGCAGATCAGCGCGCACCCGAGGGGGTGCGTGATGAAGGGCTCACCGGAGAAGCGCAGCTGGGTGCGGTGGCGCTCCTCGGCGAACGCGAAGGCTCGTCGCAGGGCGTCGCCGTCCACCTCCGGATGGCGCTCGGCGACCTCCCCGATGAGCTGGTCCAGCTCCGGGCCGCCGGTGCCGAGCTCGAGCCCGAGGTCCGCGATGTCCTTCGCCATATGTGAACGATACCGCGGTCCCCGGGCGGCGCCAGGTGTCCCCCCTATCCGGCGCTCGTGATGCTCCTCCAGACGATGGTGAGGGTGATGTCCATCGGCCGGCCGCTCTGGTTGCGGAACCGGAAGGTCCACGTGCGGTTGGCGGGGGTCGCCGGCGTGCTGATGCCCGTGCAGATGAGCGACCCGGCCGCGCCCTGACAGGCGCTCGAGGCCTGGGAGCTCGGCGCCGCCAGCACCGTGAACTGCGACCCGCCGTTGCGCTGCTGGGTGAGCCGGAAGCGCTTCTCGCCGTCGCTCGCGGCGCGCAGCGCGAAGGCGAACTCGCCCTTCGGCACCTTGCCGATCTTCAGGGCGGCCACGTGGTGGGGCGCCACCTGGACGTCGAGCTGGAAGCGGTTCGGGTGCGCCGTCGTCGCCGCCGTGGCCGTCGTGGCCACCGCGACCGCCGCCGCCGCCGCGATCAAGAGCCATCGGACACGCATGGGGTCCTCCTGGGTGGGGTCGGGCTCGCGCCCGGGTGGGTCGCCGGCCCGCTCAGCCCGTCGCCGCGGCCAGAGGGGGCTCGACGGGTGCGAAGAGGTCGAGCGTCGGAGCGATGCCGAGGAAGGCGCGCGCCTCGTCGAGGTGCCGGCGAGCGGCGCGGTAGCGCTGGGAGGCCTCGAGCTCGCGGCGGCCGGGGCCGGCCGCGGCGCGCACGCCCTGCTCCCCCACCTCCACCAGCCCCAGCTCGGCGAGCACGCCGAGCGCGCGGGCGGCGACGCGGGGGTGGCGGGCGACCGGCCCGTCGCCCAGCAGGACGCCCTCCAGCTCGGACCCGAACGCGCGGGGGGCGCCGTCGCGCAGGCCGAGCCAGATCGCGGTGACGGCCGGCCGCAGCTCCCACTCGGCCTCGGCGACCCGCAGCGCCTCGGCGATCTCGGCGTCGCCCCACACCATGTGCAGCCAGCGGCCCTGGGCCCGGTGCACGGCCCACGCCGCCTGCTCGGGCGTGGCGGGGGGGTTGACCAGCGCCAGGTGCATGCCCTCGGGCAGGTCCACCTCGGCCAGCCGCCGGTAGTCGAGCATGGCGAGCGCCGGCACGCCGCGGGCCAGCGCCATCCGGGCCGCCATCGCCCCCGGGTCGCAGCGGGCGCCGCCCAGTACGGCCACCTCGGCTCCGAGGCGGCCCGGCTCGAGGGCGGCGACCAGGGCCTCGCGGCGGCGGGGCACGTCGGCCACCACCGCCACCACGCCGCGGTCGGCGCCCGCGAGGGCCGCCAGGGTGGAGAGCGCCGCGCCCTCCCCGCGGCGGTCGCGCACACCCAGGGGCGGGCCCGCCGGCGGAGCGGCGGCCGCGGGCTCGTCCGGCGCCTCGATGAGGGTCCGCAGGTCCGCGGCGCCGAGCCGGTCGGGACAGCGCACGTCGCAGGCCTGGGCGCACTGGCCGGCGAGCGGCGGGCGCGGCGAGAGGGTCTCGATCGCCTCCAGGCTCACTCGGGGGCTCACCAGCCCCTGCCAGCGCTCGATCTCGAGGGACACCACGGCGTCGTGGCGCTCGTCCAGGTCGAGGCCCGCGGCGCGCTCGCCCATGCGGAAGCCGATGCCCCGGGCGTGGACGCCGTCCGAGCGCAGCCGCACCTGGAGGTGCCGCCCCTCCCCCACCCGCACCGGGGACGCCAGCTCGACGCCGGGCACCACCAGGCGCACCGGCGGGTTGCCCCGCCCGAAGGGCGCGAGGGCCTCCATCGCCTCGGCCGCGGCCAGGCCGAGGTCGCGCCCGCCCACCACGGCATCCACCCGCCGGACCCGCGCCCGCGCGATGGCGGCGCCCGAGCCCTCGGCGGCGCGGATGAGGTCGTCGCGGAAGCGGGCGATCGACGATGCCGGGAGCTCCAGCCCGACCGCGCCGGGGTGCCCTCCCCAGCGGGTGAGCGCCTCGTCCGCGGCCGCCACGATCGCGTGGAGGTCGACGCCCGGGAGGCTGCGGCCGGATCCCTTCGCCCGGTCGCCCTGGCGCGAGAGGACGATGGCCGGCCGCTCGAAGCGCTCGGCCAGGCGCGAGGCCACGATGCCCACCACGCCCTCGTGCCACCCGTCGCCGGCCGCGAGGATGATCTTGGCGCCGCGGATCTCGTCGGGCTCGGCCTCCACCTGGGCCACGGCCTCGTCCACGATCGCGCGCTCCACCTCGCGGCGCTCCTTGTTGAGCCGCCACAGCTCCCCCGCGATCGGGTCGGCGGCCTCGCCGTCGGCCGCCAGGAGCAGCTCGAGCGCACGGTCGGGGTGGGACAGGCGCCCCGCCGCGTTGATGCAGGGGGCCAGCGTGAAGCCGAGCGCCCGGGCGCCGAGCGTGCGGGGCTCGAGGCCGGCCGCCGCGCAGAGGGCCGCGATCGCCGGGCGCGGCCGCTCGCGCATCGCGCGCAGGCCGCGCGCCACCAGGCGCCGGTTGTCGCCCACCAGGGGCACGGCGTCCGCCACGGTCGCGAGCGCGACCAGGTCGATCCCCTCCTCGGGATCCGGCGCCAGGGCGTCGCCGTCCGTCCGCTCGGCCAGGGCCCGCACGAGCATGTGCACCACCCCCGCGGCGGCGGGGAGGTCCTCGGCCGGCCGTCCCAGCGCGGGGTTGGCCAGGATGCCGGGCGGGCGGCGTCCCCCGGCCAGGTGGTGGTCGAGCACGATCGGCTCCATGCCGGCCTCGGCGGCCCGGGTCAGGGCCTCCACGGCCGACGTGCCGCAGTCCACGCACACCAGCACCCGCGCCCCCTCGCGGGCCAGCAGGTCCACGCTCTCGGGCGCGACCCCGTAGCCCTCGGTGAAGCGGCTCGGCAGGAAGGGACGCACCAGCCCGCCGCGGCCGCGCAGGGCCCGCACCAGGACCGCCGTGGAGCAGATGCCGTCGCAGTCGTAGTCGCCGTGCACGGCGATCGGCTCGCGCCCCCGCACCGCGCGCGCCAGGCGGTCGGCCGCCTCGGCGATGCCGGGCAGCGACTCCGCCGGCGCCAGCGGCCCGTCCGACGACAGGAACTCGCGCGCCGCGGCGGGATCGCCCAGCCCGCGGCGCACCAGCGTCCAGGCCACGGGCTCGGGCACCTCGAGGGCGTCCTGGAGCGCGGCCACCTCCGAGAAGGCCACGCGCGGCGCGCGCCAGCTCACCAGCGCCCCGAGCGCAGCACGCCGAGCACCACCCAGCCCACCATGAACAGGCCCAGGATGACCCCGGGGAGTGCGATCAGCGCCAGGCCCGCCACCCCGGTCGAGTGGGCGAACACCGCCACCACCGCCGAGCCCACGATGAGGGCCGCGGCGATCAGGGACAGCGCCAGCCGGTTCGCGCTGCCCTGCGCCTTGTCCACCGCCTCCGTGAACCCCTCGGGGCGGATGCGGATCTCGATGTCGCCGTCCTTGAACTCGTCGAGGAGCTCGGAGAGCTGGAACGGGTAGTCGAGGAACGCCTCGGCGTAGCGGGCGACGTCCCCGCGCACGCGGTCGGCCAAGACGTCGGGGCGGTAGCGCCGCGCGGCCAGCCGCAGCGCGTACGGCCGGGCCACCTCGAACACGTTGAGGTCGGGGTAGATCTCGAGCGCCACGCCCGAGAGGGTCGCGAGCGTCTTGTCGAGCATCACCCAGCGCGCGGGGAGCGTGATGTCGAGGCGGTAGATCGTCTCGAAGATCTCCCGCAGCACCTCGCGGGCGTCGATCTCGCCGATCGCGCTCGCCGAGTAGCGGTGCAGGATCACCCCCAGCCGGTCGCTCAGCTCCTCCTCCATGCTGCGCGGGTAGCGCACCCCCAGCGCGCGCAGCCGGCGCGGCAGGCGCTCCGCGTCCTGGTCGAGGATGTCCAGCAGCAGGCGCACCGCCGCCTCGCGGTCGCGCGTCGAGAGCTGCTGGCTCATGCCGAAGTCCACCAGGCTCAGGCGGTCGGGGTCGCGCACGAGGATGTTGGCCGGGTGCGGGTCCGCGTGGAAGAAGCCCTGGACGAAGAGCATCTTCATCCAGGTCTCGGTGATCCGGTTCGCCAGCTTCCGGCGGGTCTCGGGCGTCCAGTCGCCGAGGTCGAGGCGGTTGAGCGGGGTGCCCTCGACCCGCTCCATCGTGAGCACCCGCGCCGTGGTGTAGCGCCAGTAGATGCGGGGCACCGACACGGTGTCATCCCCCGCGAACTGACGGCGGAAGACCTCCGCGTTGCGGGCCTCGATGCCGTAGTCGAGCTCGCGGCGCACGGTGCGCGCGAACTCGTTGACCGTCCCCACGAGGTCGATGAACTGGAGCCGGGTCACCCGGTCGCGGGCGATGCGGGCGGCGGGGTACAGGAGCTGGATGTCCGCGTTGATCTGGCGCTCCGCGTCGGGTCGCTGGACCTTGACCACGACGTCCTGGCCCCCGGGCAGCCGCGCGGCGTGCACCTGGCCGATGGACGCGGAGGCGATCGGCACCTCGTCGAAGGACTCGAAGACCTGCTCCACCTGGAGCCCGAGCTCCGCCTGGATCACCCCCCGGATCCGCTCGAAGGGCTCCGGCTGGGCGGCGTCCTGCAGGCCCCGCAGCTCCTGGAGGATGTCCGGCGGCACCACGTCGGGACGGGTCGAGAGGAGCTGGCCGAACTTGACGAACGTGGGGCCCAGCTCGTCCAGCATCTCCCGCATCCGGCGTCCCCGGCTGCGGCCCGACCCCGCGCCCTCCCCGTCCTCCTCACTGCGCCCGAAGGCGTAGCCGAACCCGTGACGAGCCGCCACGTGGGCGATCTCACCGAGGCGCGCAAGGTTCTGCCGCCGCTCTCCTCGCGCCATGCGGGCCAAGGTATCAGTGGAGCCGGACGGGGCCCCGGTCCGCGATCAGGGAGTCTCGGGCGCTCCGGGCGGGTCGGCCGGAGGCGCCTTCTCGAGCAGCGAGATGCGGTGCTCGAGCTCCATCAGACGGAGGTGAACGTCCTCCAGCTCGGCGCGCGTGACCACCCCGAACTCGCGCAGCACGCCCTGCACGCCGCCCTCGAGGCGCCCCATCAGGCTGGACGCCGGGTTGGAGGCGCCGTCGCCGCGCACCCGGGCCATGAGCCGGTCGACGACCACCTTGCCCTCGTCGCCGCCCATCTGCCCCTTGCGCACCAGCTCCGCGACGGCCGCCTCGGCCCGCTCGCGGGTGAGGGACGCGGCGCCGATGGACAACAGAACCGCCTGCTCGATGCCCTCGCGCACGGTCGTCATCGTCTCCTCTTCTTCTGGACCTGCCGGTGGCGGCGCACCCTGCCGGAGTCCGGCCGCGCTCGGGGCGTGCTCTCGGCGGGCGGCTGCTCCGAAGGCTCGGCCCCGCCGTCGGCCGATGGTACCGGCGCCGGCTGCTCCGCCGCCACCCCCCCGTCGGCGTCGTGATCGGCGTCCGTCCCGGCCTCGGGCTCGGGCTCGGGCTCCTCGCCGGGCTCCGCCTCGGGCTCGGCCTCGGGCTCGGCCTCGGGCTCCGGCTCCTCGCCGGACTCGATCTGCAGACGCGCCTCGTCCTCGCGCACCTCGTCGTCGAGCGAGCCGCCCTCCTCGAGGCGGATCTCGTTGGCGAGGGCGGCCTCGGCGCGCGCCAGCACCTCGAGGTCGGCGACGTCGGAGTCGGCCGTCAGCGCCTGCGCCTGGAGGGCGCGGCGCTCGGCCTTCGTCGTGCGCCGTTTCTGCTCGGGTTCGTGCTCCTTCCAGAGCGCGGCGATCGGCGCCGCGATGGCGATCGACGAGACCCCGCCGCAGAGGATGCCCACGAGCAGCGCGAAGGCGAAGTCCTTCAGCGTGTCGCCGCCGAAGAAGTAGAGGGCCCCGATGGGGATCAGCGTGGTGATCTGGGTGATGATCGACCGCGTCAGCACCTCATGGATCGAGGTGTTGACCACCTCGCGGTAGGTCGAGCGGCGCATGATCGGCACGTTCTCGCGGATGCGGTCGAACACGATCACCACGTCGTAGAGCGAGTAGCCCAGGATGGTCAGCAGCGCCGCCACCGTGGCGCTCGTCACCTCCCTCCCGGTGAACGAGTAGATGGCGAGCGCCAACCAGACGTCGTGGATCACCGAGAGCAGCGCCGGCAGCGCGAGCTTGTACTCGAACCGGAACGACAGGTAGAGGATGATCACCGCGAAGCTGAGCAGGATCGCGTAGATCGCGTTGCGGATGATCTGCGCGCCGAACACCGGCCCGACCGTGTCGAGGCTCACGAACTCGTTGTTCACGAGGCCGTACTTCTGGTCGAGGGCGGTGCGCAGGGCCTGCACCTGAGGCGGCTGGAGCGTCTCGGTGGTGACCTGGAAGCCGTTGACCGTGCGGCCGTTGACCTGCTCCTTGGACGCCTGGACCTTGGTGCCGTTGATGTTCAGGCTCTGGAGCACGGCACGCACGCCGTCTTCCGACGCCGGGCGCTCGAAGCGCATCTCGGCACGCGTGCCGCTCTCGAAGTCGAGCCCCAGGTTCAGCCCGTTGACCCCGATGTAGACCGCGCCGAGCGCCAGCGGGACGAACGAGATCGCCATCCACAGCTTCCAGTGCCCGACCCAGTCGAACTTCCACTTGATCTCGCGCTGCTTGAGGCCCAGGTAGCGGTCGTCGCGCAGGAAGCGGGTCTCGGCCAGCACGTTGAAGGCCGCGCGCGTGGCGACGACCGCGGTGAACAGCGACAGGAGGACGCCGACGAAGAGCGTGAAGGCGAAGCCCTTGACGCCCGCGGTGGCGAACAGGAACAGGATCGCCGCGGTCGCCAGCGTGACGACGTTCGCGTCGATGATCGCCGAGATGCCCTTCTTGTAGCCGGAGAGGATCGCGGCCCGCGGCGACTTGCCGCTGCGGGCCTCCTCTCGCACGCGTTCGAAGATGACCACGTTGGCGTCGGACGCGACGCCGATGGTGAGGATGATTCCCGCGATGCCGGGCAGGGTGAGCGTGATGGGCACCAGCACCGCGACCGCGTAGAGCAGGATCGCGTAGACGATCAGCGCCCCCGCGGCGATCACCCCGAGGAAGCGGTAGTACGCGATCAGGAAGATCATCACGAAGATGAGGCCGGCGATGCCGGCGATCAGGCCCTGCCGCAGCGACTGCTTGCCGAGGGTCGCCGACACCTGCTTCTGGCTGATGACCTTGAGGTTGATCGGCAGCGCGCCGGAGTTGATCTGCTTGGCGAGCGTGTCGGCCTCGCCCCGGCTGAAGTTGCCCTCGATCTGAGCGCCGTTCCGCCCGTCGATCCCGGTGGGGTAGGTCTTGTAGTCGACCGTCGGGTTGGAGACGATCTTGCCGTCGAGGATGATCGCGAATCGCTGCGGCGTCCCGGCCAGGTTGCCGTCGACGGCCAGCTCGCGCGTGATGTCGGCGAACTTCTGGCGCCCCTGGCCCGTGAACTGGATCGTGACGATCGGCTGGCTGCCGCCGATGCCCGGGTTCGAGATCGTGGAGCGGGCCTCGGAGATGTCGCGGCCGAGCAGGCCCGGGTTGTTCTGGAAGACGTACCAGATCCGCTGCTGGGGGCCGGAGTTACTGCTGCGGGTCGTCAGGCCCCGCTCCTCGTAGGCCAGGAACAGGCCCGCCGGCACCTTGCCCACCTTCACGCCGGCCGGGATCCGGTTGCCCGGGAAGTTCTCGGCCAGGGACGGACGGTCGGGCGCGGGCCCGAACAGGTAGTTGCCGTCCTTGTCCATCGCGTAGAAGGTCGCCCGGGCGCCGGGGCGCGTGCCCTTCGGCGGGGTGCGCTGGGCCAGCGCGATCGCATCGCTCAGCCTCGGCGCGCCCGCCTGGTTCGACGACGTTCGCCTCGAAGTTGATGAACACGAGCTGGGCCGGCTGGATGAGGTCGTTGACGACCTGCTCGGGGTTGTCCGCGCCCGGCAGCGCGACCACGATCTGGTCGCTGCCCTGCGTCTGGATCTCGGGCTCGGCCACGCCGAACGAGTTGACCCGGTTGCGGATGATCTCGACCGACCGGCTGATGGCCTCGGGCGTGACCTTGGCGTCCTCGGTGGCCTGGCCCTGGAGGATCACCTCCACGCCGCCCTGCAGGTCGAGCCCGAGCACCGCCGGCCGCAGCGCGATGGCCACGAGGGACACCGCGACCAGGCCGATCACCACCGCCAGCAGGAGGAGGGGGCGCCTCACCGGCGTCGCGTGCTGCTAGCTGCCCGCGTCCGAGGCCGCCGAGGGGTCGGTCGGGGCGGCCGCCCCGGCGCGATCCGTGATGATGCGCGCGATCGAGCCCTTGGCGATTCGGATGTCGGTGTCCTCCGCGATCTCCAGCAGCACCGTCTCACCGTCCTCGATCTCCGTCACCGTGCCGTAGATCCCCGAAACCGTCACCACCTCGTCCCCCTGCGACAGCCGGGTCATGAGCGACTCGAGCTCACGGCGGCGCTTCTGCTGCGGACGGATCCCGACCAGGTAGATCAGGCCCAGGAAGATGACGATGTACATCGGCAGGAGGAGGGCCGACATGGGAGGGGCACCTCGTGCTCGGGCTGCCGCGGGACCGGGGCTCCCCCGGCGCGGCCGAGGATAGCAAAGGCCCCGGGCGCACCCGGACGGCGGTTCCAGGGTGCCCGGGCCGCGCCCGGGCCCCGTGCTACGTTGCGCCGCCGTGACGGTCGCCGCCCGCCCCTCGCCGTTCGCGCGCGCCTGGTCCGCACGCTGGCCCCTCGGCGCCGAGATCGTCCTCTTCCTCGTCCTGATGTTCGCGTACGAATGGGTGCGCGACCTGGTCGCCGTGGACGACCCCACCCGGCCCCTCCGGCACGCGCTGGACGTGATCGACGTGGAGAAGACCCTCGGGTTCTTCGTCGAGCCGGACGTCCAGGACTTCGCCCACTCGGTGGCCGGCGTCAAGTTCCTCACCACCTGGGCCTACACCCTGGGGCACACGACGGGCTTCATCGTCGCCTTCTGCTTCGTGTGGTTCCGCCGGCGTCCCTACTACGCGGCCTTCCGCAACTGGTTCTGGATCACCAACGCGCTGGCGCTGGTGGGCTACTGGCTCTACCCCCTCGCCCCGCCGCGCCTGACCGACCTGGGGCTCGAGGACCCCACCAAGGCGACCCTGGAGCTGGGCGGCACGCTGTCCTGGTTCCAGCCCTTCCGGAACGAGTTCGCCGCGATGCCCTCGATGCACGTGGGCTACACGTTCCTGTTCGCGCTGACCCTGGTGTGGCTGCTGCGCCCGTCGCCGTGGCGCTGGCTGGCGCTGCTGTGGCCCGCCACCATGCTCTTCGTGGTCGTGTCCACGGCGAACCACTGGGTCCTGGACGGCCTGGGCGGGGTCGGGGCCGTGCTCCTGGCGCTGGCGATCGCGTCGCCGCTCTGCCGCTCCCTCCCGCGCCCCTGGAAGTACCCGGAGCTGTCGTGAGGGTCGCCATGGTCACCGAGTACGCCTACCCGGTGCTGGGGGGCGTGCCCGAGCACGTCCACAACCTCAGCCGTGAGCTGGCGGCGCGCGGCCACGAGGTGACCGTCCTGACCAGCCTCGCGCCCTTCGGCATGAAGCGCCGGGCCCGGGCCCTCGACGCCGAGAACCTGTCGGTGCACGGCTACCGGACGCTCCGGATGGCCGCGTCCATGCCGTTCTACGGAAACGGCTCGGTCGCCCGCGTGAGCATCGGCATGCCCGGCCTGAAGGTCCGCGTGACCCGGGCCCTGCGCGGCATGGACGTGGTGCACGCCCAGGGGCTCGCGGTGCCCACGCTCCCCCTCTACTCGCTGCGCACCTCCCTGGCCCCCGTGAACGTGGGCACCTTCCACACCTACTTCGAGCGCGGCCACTGGGGCTACCGCTACTTCCTCGCCTACGTGAAGAGCACGCTGGCCCGCACCGACCGGCTGATCGCGGTCTCGGAGCCCTGCATCACCGCGATGCGGCCCTACTTCACCGAGCAGGACTTCGAGATCATCCCCAACGGGATCGACACCGACCTCTACCGGCCGCTGGCGCCCTCCGAGACCCGCCCCGCCGGCCCGCCCCGCATCCTCTTCGTCGGCCGCTTCGACCCGCGCAACGCCCTGGACACGATGCTCGACGCGGTCCGCATCCTGGCCGACGAGGGTCGCGACTTCGTGCTCCAGGTGGTGGGCGACGGGCCGCTGCGCCCGAAGTACCACCACCAGGCGAAGGCCCTGGGGGTCAACGACCGGGTCGAGTGGCTCGGGCTTCTCGACAAGGAGCGGCCCCGGCTCTACCGCGAGGCCACCGTGTTCGCCGCCCCGTGCGTGCTGGCCTCGTTCGGCGTGGTGCTCCTGGAGGCCATGGCCAGCGGCACCCCGGTCGTGTGCGCCGACAACATCGGCTTCCGGCAGGTCATCCGGGACGGCGCCCCCGGGCGCTTCGTGCCCCCGCGGGACGCGGCGGCGCTCGCCCGCGGCATCGCCGAGCTGCTCGACGATCCGGCGGCGCGCGCCGACTGGGGCGCGCGGGGCCGGGAGCTGGCGGTGGAGCAGTACGCCTGGCCCACGATCGCGCGCCGGGTGGAGGACCTCTACCGCGAGATCATCGAGAGGAAGCGCGGCGCCCCTCCGAGGCCCCCCATGGGCCTCAGGTTCAACCTCCGGCGCAGCCCCGTCGAGCTGGCCCGGAACCTCCCCAGGGCGGTCCTGGCGGGCTTCCGTGTGCCGCGGCGGCGCCGGTCCGAGCCCGGGCGCGGCGACGAGCCGGAGAGCTAGGAGCCTCTGGCCGGAGGGACGGCGCCCAGCGTGGCGGCGCCCGAGAGGACGCCGACCACGTCGCGCATGTTCAGCACGCCCACCAGCGTGCCGCCCTCGCTCACCAGCAGGTGGCGCACGCCGTGGGTGATCATCAGGTCGCAGGCCGCATCCAGGGCCGAGTCGGGGTCGACCGCGATGGGATCGGGAGTCATGTAGTCGCGCACCGGCGTCGCGTCGAGGTCGGCCGAGGCGGCGATGGCCCTCAGCACGTCCCGCTCCGTGAGCACCGCGCCGGTGGGCGTGACGTCGACGATCGCCAGCCCGGTGCGCGCGTCGCGGAGCGCGGAGGCCGCGCCGCGCAGGCTGTCCTCGGGGCGCACGCGCACCTTGACGTCGGCCATGACCTCGCGGACTGTCATCGCGCCGATTGTACCCACCGCCCGGGATCAGAACAGCCCGGGCTGCCCCGTGTCGGCCGGCGGGACGAGCCCCAGGTGGCGGTAGGCCCGCGGCGTGGCCACCCGGCCCCGGGGCGTGCGCTTGAGCAGGCCCTCCTGGAGCAGGTAGGGCTCGTACACGTCCTCGATCGTGTCGGCGGCCTCCCCGACGCTGTCGGCGAGCGTGCCCAGGCCCACCGGGCGGCCCTCGAAGGTCTCCGCCAGGCGGCGCAGGATCTGGCGGTCGAGCTCCTCCAGGCCGAGGGCGTCGACCTCGAGCAGCTCCAGGGCCTCCTCGGCCACCTCGCGGTCCACGCGCGGATGGCCGCGCACCTGGGCCACGTCGCGCACCCGCCGCAGCAGCCGGTTGGCGATGCGCGGCGTGCCGCGCGAACGCTCGGCCAGCGCCTGGGCGCCGTCGCCGTCGATCTCCACCTCCAACAGGCGGGCGGAGCGGTGGACGATGGACGCGAGATCGCCGGCGCCGTAGTAGTCGAGCCGGTGGAAGACGCCGAAGCGGCCGCGAAGCGGCGTGGTGAGGAGCCCCGTGCGCGTGGTGGCCCCCACCAGCGTGAACCGCGGCAGGTCGAGGCGCAGCGTGCGCGCGGACGGGCCCTGCCCCAGCACCACGTCGAGCTGGAAGTCCTCCATCGCCGGGTACAGCACCTCCTCGACGACCCGGCTGAGCCGGTGGATCTCGTCGATGAAGAGGACGTCGTGGGGATCGAGCGCGGTGAGCACGGCCGCCAGGTCGCCCTTGCGCTCGAGCACCGGGCCGCTGGTGACGTGGAAGCCGACCCCCATCTCGGTCGCCACGATGCCGGCCAGCGAGGTCTTGCCCAGCCCCGGCGGGCCCGCCAGCAGCACGTGGTCGAGGGCCTCCCCGCGCTGGCGGGCGGCCTCCAGGAAGATCGAGAGCTGCTGCTTGACGCCCTCCTGCCCGATGAAGTCCCCCATCCGGCGGGGGCGCAGCGAGCGGTCGAGCTCGTCCTCGGCGCCGATGTCGGCGGCGGCGGCGAGCCGCTCGCCGCCCGGCTCGCCGGGGCCGGTCACCGGCGTCGCAGCCGGGCCAGGGCGTGCCGCACGAGGCCCTCCGCGTCGAGGCCGGCCGGCGCCTCGGCCAGGGCGGCGTCGGCCTCCTCGGGCCGGAATCCGAGCGCGACCAGGCCGTCGCGCGCCGACAGATAGGAGTCGGCTCCCCCGCCGGGGGCCGGGGCGCCGGCCCCGTTGAGCGAGCCGAGCCGGTCGCGCAGCTCCAGCACCACGCGCTCGGCCGTCCGCTTGCCCACCCCGCTCGCCGCCTGGAGGCGGGCGCTGTCGCCGCGCGCCAGCGCCAGGCGCAGCTCGTCGGGGGCGTCGAGGCCGCAGATCGCAAGGGCCAACCGGGGCCCCACCCCGCTGACGCCGGTGAACGCCTCGAACAGCGTCCGCTCCCCCGCGCTCGCGAAGCCGTAGAGGTCCAGCGACTCCTCGCGCACCACCAGGACCGTGAACAGCGACGTCTCGCCGCCGGTCGGCGGCAGCGACGCGGCCGTGGTCGCGGAGACGCGGACGAGCAGGCCGACGCCCCCCACCTCGACCACGGGCCCCTCGGGCTCGTGGGCCAGCACGCGCCCCCTGATGGACCGGATCACGGGCTCACGCTAGCGCGCGCGGCGGATGGCCCCCCTCAGCGGAGCCGAGCCGAGATGGCAGATGGCGGCGGCCATGGCGTCGGCCGCGTGATCCGACTCCGGGGACGTCCCCGACAGCCGCTCGACCATCGCCCGGACCTGGGCCTTGCCGGCCCCGCCGTGCCCGGTCACGGCCTGCTTGATCGTGTTGGGCGCGTACTCCGCCACCTCCACGCCCGCCCCGGCCAGCGCCACCATGATCGCCCCCCGCGCCTCGGCCATCGCCATGGCCGAGCGGCTCACGGGGTGGACGAACCACGACTCGAGCGCCGCCCCTCCGATGAGGTGGGCGCCGAACAGCGCCGCGATGGCGTCGTGGATGGCGCGCAGGCGCTCGGGATGCGGCGTGCGGGGCGAGGTGCGGACGGTGCCGACCGCGAGCACCCGCACGCGGGACGCCGACCCGGCGAGCACGGCGTATCCGGTCAACGCCAGGCCCGGGTCGATGCCGAGGATCGCGGGGGGGCTCACCACCCCGGGAACTGAACCACCCGGCCCGGACGGCGTCGAATCCCTAGCCTGCGACGGCCTCCAGCACCTCTTCGGAGATGTCGAAGTTGGCGTAGACGTCCTGCACGTCGTCGTTGTCCTCGAGCTGGTCGATCATCCGCAGGATCTGCCGCGCCTCCTTCTCGGAGGGCTGGACCGTGGTCTTGGGGACCATGGTGAGCTCGGACGAGACGTAGCCGATGCCCGCCTCCTCGAGCGCCGTGCGCAGCGACATGAAATCGGCCGGCTCGGTGGTGATCTGCCACTGGGAGCCGTCCTCGGCGACGTCCTCGGCCCCGCCGGCCAGCGCGACCTCCATCAGATCGTCCTCGTCCACGCCCTCGCGGTCCACCAGCACGACGCCCTTGCGGTCGAACTGCCAGGCGACGCTGCCCGGCGTTCCCAGCGAGCCGCCGTTCTTCGTGAAGATGAAGCGCAGGTCGCTCGCCGTGCGGTTGCGGTTGTCGGTGAGGATCGTGCAGATCACCGCGACCCCGCCGGCCGCGTACCCCTCGTAGACCATCGACTCGTAGGCGTCGCCCTCGGCGCCGCCCGCCCCCCGCTGGATGGCCCGCTCGATGTTGTCCTTCGGCATCGAGTTGTCGCGCGCCTTCTGGATGGCGCCCGCCAGCGCGGCGTTCGACTCGGGGTCGCCCCCGCCCTCCTTCGCCGCGACGATGATCGCGCGCGAGAGCTTGGAGAAGAGCTGACCGCGCTTGGCGTCCGCCGCGCCCTTCTTGCGCTTGATGGTGGCCCACTTACTGTGCCCCGACACGATCCCGTCTCCTCTCTCGTCCCTCGCCATCCTCGCGCCACGACCGCGCCCGGTCCACCAGCCACTCGTGGAACCGCGGCTCGCCCGCGAGCTCGGGGTGGAAGGCCGTGACCATCAGGTCGCCCTGGCGCGCCGCCACGCCGTGGCCCGCCACGCGCGCGAGCACCTCCACGCCGGGCCCGGCCTCCTCGATCCACGGCGCCCGGATGAACACCCCGTCCACGGGCTCCGGGCCCAGCGCCGGCACGTCCACGCTCGCCTCGAAGCTCGCCCGCTGGCGGCCGAACGCGTTTCGGCGCACCACGATGTCCATCCCGCCCACCAGCGGCTGGGCGCCCCCGGTGGTCGCGCGCGCCAGCACGATCATGCCGGCGCAGGTGCCGAGCGCGGGCATGCCCTCGTCCAGCCGCTCGCGCAGCGCGCCGAGCAGCCCCGAGCCCTGGGCCACGAGGCCCAGCGTGGTGCTCTCGCCCCCGGGGAGCACGATGGCGTCGAGCCCCTCGAGCTGGGCGGCGCTCCGCACCTGGACGGGCTCGGAGCCCGCGGCCGCCAGCGCCCGCTCGTGCTCGGCGAAGGCGCCCTGCACCGCCAGCACCCCCACCCGCGGCCGGCCCAGGCCGCCCGGCGGGGCGCTCACCACCCTCTGCCCTGCAGCAGGTCGCCCTGCGCCAGCGCCGAGATCTCGATGCCGGCCATGGCGTCCTTCAGGCCCGACGAGACGCGCGCCAGCACCTCGGGGTCCTCGAAGTGGGTCACGGCCTCGACGATGGCCCGCGCGCGGCGCGGCGGGTCCTCGCTCTTGTAGATGCCCGAGCCCACGAACACGCCCTCGGCGCCGAGCTGCATCATCAGGGCGGCGTCGGCGGGCGTCGCGATGCCCCCGGCGGAGAAGTTGACCACCGGCAGGCGGCCCTCGGCCGCGACGCGGGCCACCAGCTCGTAGGGCGCGCGGAGGTCCTTGGCCGCGGCGTGCAGCTCCTCGGGGGGGAGGCCCGCGATCCGGGCGATGCCGGAGCGGATCGCGCGCATGTGGCGCACGGCCTCGACCACGTTGCCGGTGCCCGCCTCGCCCTTGGTGCGGATCATCGCCGCGCCCTCGGACACGCGCCTCAGCGCCTCGCCCAGGTCGGTGGCGCCGCACACGAAGGGCACCGTGAAGGCGCGCTTGTCGATGTGGTGGGCCTCGTCGGCCGGGGTGAGGACCTCGGACTCGTCGACGAAGTCGATGTCGAGGGCCTGGAGGACCTGGGCCTCGACGAAGTGGCCGATGCGGCACTTGGCCATCACCGGGATCGAGACGGCCTCCTGGATCCCCGAGATCATCGACGGGTCGCTCATGCGGGCGACCCCGCCGTCGGCCCGGATGTCGGCGGGGATGCGCTCGAGCGCCATCACGGCGCAGGCGCCGGCCTCCTCGGCGATGCGGGCCTGCTCGGGGGTCGTGACGTCCATGATGACGCCGCCCTTCAGCATCTGGGCGAGCCCCGTCTTGACGCGCACCGTCCCGGTGCGCCCGTTGCCCTCGGCCACGCGCTCCCCTTCTCGGTCGGATCCGAGTGGAAAAGTCTACCGGACCCCTTCCGGACCCCTTGCGGGCGCGCGATCAGGCCCAGGAGTCGTCCGGCCCAGGTGGATCCCCGCGCGCTCGAGCCGCGCCCCGAGCCGGGCCCCGGCGCGCCGTGCCAGCGGCCCGCCCGTCGGGCGGGTCGGCGGGATGGTCCGGCCGGTCGGCGAGGAACCGCCCGACGCCGAGCACGATGGCGGCGACAGAGCCGCCTGCCGCCACAGCCGCGACTGGACCCGCGCTCATGAGATACCGACGCGATCGGCGTCCTCGCGGTAGCGGGCGAGTAGGCCGCGCATTCGGAACCACGCTCCCGCGGGCGCCGCCGGCTACGCGGCGAGCGCCGCGCGGACCCAGGCGAGAGCAGTCCGCACCGCCCCCCTGAGCCCGCCGTCACCGCGGGCACCTCCACCGTGCGTAGCCGTCGGGCACACGCGCCTGTGCAAGATCAGGGTCGAGGGCGCTCTCCACCTACTCGGAGACTGCCCGGCAGGGCAGACCATGGCGTCCATGGACGCCATGGTCTGGACCCGTCGCCGGACGTCGAGGGGTGGAGCGTGAACAGCGAGCCCTCGTCACACAGCCCGTGGTCATCACCGTCAGCACGTCCAGCTACCTCGGCCGGATTGCCGCGGTCCGGGGCCGCATCGGCGTGGGCGTGTAGGAGGACCGATCTTGCCCGAAAGCCTCCTGCTGCACGAGAATGCCTGGGGTGCAAAGGCCTGCGGATCCACCGGCATCTGCGCCGGAGTCGGACGTAGCCGACTCGCCGGAGACGCCCTCCCTGTCCATGCGTTGGCAGGCGGCCCTCGATCGGCACGCCACGAACCTCAAGTGGTATACGAAGTACGCGCGCCAAAGCAACGTTCTCTATAGCTCGTTTACGTCAGCGGCTGTCATCCTGGCCGGCCTGACGCCCGTTCTCATCTTGATCGACGAGCTACCCAAGGCCCTGCAGGCGTTACCCGCCGCCCTGGCGGCGATCGCGGGCGGAGTGGCCGCTGTGTTTGGGTGGCATGGTGATTGGCTTCGCTACGCAGCAACACGCGAAGCTTTGATGCATGAGGCAGCCCTGTTGGAAACACGGACAGGCCCTTACGGACCCGATGTCGCCGAAGAGGAGCGCCTCGCCAGTTTCATGGCGGCCGTTGAGGGACTTGTGCTCAGTGAGACTGGGGCGTGGAAGCAAGAACGTTCGCAGCACTGACCCGCGCGGCCCTAATGGCAGCGGGCGAGCCACCCAAGGCGAAGTCGGGGACGCCTTGGCCGCCCAGGCGGAACGCTCTGCTTAGTTTGAGGCTGGCCGAGCGCGCCTGAGCGAGCGGAGGGCGGCGGCTTTGTGCCCCGTCAACGCCAGAAGGGGTTGAGCCATCGGTGGCTGATGTCCTTCGCCGTCATGGCCGTCGTCAAAGCGTCGGCCCCCCTCCCGCCTTCCGAGACGGCCGGCGTCGCGCCCTGTGACGGCCGCGCCCCACGCGCTACCGTCGCCGCGGAGGTGGCGATGCTGTGGTTCGAGTGTCTCACGCTCGGGCTGTGGGTCCTGGGCGTGGTGGCCTACCTCGTGCAGGCCGTGGTCATGTGGCGCGTCCGGCTGCGCTTCCCGCTCTCTTCCGTGGATGCGCGGCTGAGCCCTCAGAATGAGCGTGAGGCCGCACTCCAGGCCATCGTCCAGCCGGACTTCCGCCCGACGACCGAGGCCCAGCATCCTTCCGCGCATCAGGCTCGAGCCCGTCGCCCGGAGGAGCTCTCGCCGCCCCCTGGGTCGATTCGAATCGTCATGACGACCGGCACGGGACGGAACCGTGCTCCCCGACCGGAGGCCGGGCGATCCCGGGCGCGGCCAACAAGCTGAAGAGGAGCCGGGGGCTTTTCCCGGCATCTTCAGCGTTCGGCGCTAACCCGCAAGCGGATGGCTCGACGCGCCGTCCGGGAACTGGTGTCCGAACACCAAGAAGTGGAATCCGCACCCCGCGGCCTCGATGACAGCACGACCAGCGTCGTGGAGGCGAGCCTCGACGGCGCCGTCCGCGCCGGACCTCAGGCCCCGACGGCCGCCAGTCCGGGCCGGGCGGGCGCGGGCATCGGAGCCAGCGCGCCGGCGAGCGCCTGGGCCACGGCGACCATCGCGACGAGGCTCGGGGAGCCGTCGCGGGTGTCGGCCGGGACGACCCGCGCCAGGGGCGAGCGGGCCAGCACGCTCAGGCTCGAGTTGAACCAGGGCGGCGGCCGGGACCCCGGCGGCCCGGGCCGCCGAGACGGCCGCCTGGGCGACGCGCACCTCGCGCCCGACGGCGATCGCCAGCACGGCGCTGCCCGGCCCCAGGGTGTCGAGCCAGACGCGCGCGGTGGTGTCGAGCGAGGTCACCGCGGCCACGGCGCGCCCCGCGCGGGCCAGGCGCTCCTCGATCAGCGTGACCACCGGTCGCGCGTGGCCCTCGCCGGCGATGACCAGCGGGGAGCGCGTGCCGAGGGCGGAGACGATGGCGCCGAGGCCCGAGGAGGTGAGCCGCTCCGCGGCGTCGTCCAGGGACATGCGCTCGGCGGCCAGGGCGGCGTCGAGCCCGTCGGGCGAGGGCGGCGGGCCCAGGGGGCGGTCGCCCGGCCGCGGCGGCAGGCCCGGCCGCTGGGCGCGGCGCACGGTGCGCTGCATCTCCGGATAGCCCGAGTACCCGAGGGCCTGGGCGAAGCGGACGACGGTCGCCGGGCTGCAGTGGGAGGCCCGGGCCACCTCGTGCGCCGACAGGAGCGGGACGTCCGCGAGATTGTCGGCCAGGTAGCGCGAGAGCGACTGCTGGGCCGGGCTGAACCGGTCGTAGTCGCGCTTGAGGCGCTCGGCGAGTGCGTGGACATCGGGAGGCACGGGGCATTGGTTCGCCGTCGAGCGGCCTTCCCCTACCGGCGGCGCGCGCTGAGCGAGATCGGCTCCCCGACCGTCGAGACCATCCTCACCGATTCGACCTGGAGGGGATCCACGTCGGGCAGGAGCAGGTGCAGGCTCGCGCTCCCGCCGGCGCGGATCCTGGCGTGGGGCGCACCGAGCAGGAGGAGCACGCGGGCCTGGGCCGGGACGGAGGGCGACAGAGCCGCCCGGACGCTCGGCATCGGCAGCGCCCGGCCCGACATCATCACGGCCACGAACCTCGGAGTCGGGACGGCCGCGGGCCCGTCGTTGACCACCGACGCGATCGCCACCACCGGCGCCCCGCGCCCCCCGCGCGGGTCGGGCGTGAGGGCCTCGCGCACCGCCCGGGAGGCGGGGTCCGATCCGAAGAGGTCCACCGACGCGCCCAGCCCGGCGGCGTCCCGGCCCACGAAGTAGCCGGTCCCCACCTGGGCGGGCGGCTCCCTGGGAGGGGCCGGATCGCCGTGGGAGCAGCCCGCCGCCACCAGGGCCAGGGCCGCGAGGGCCGCCGCCGGCGCCCGGCGCGCCACCCTCACCCGCCCGGGCGCTCGAGCCGGGCCACCGCGTCGCCCAGATCCTGCAGGTCGGTGAGGAGCCCCTCGGCGAGATCGCCGTGGCGGTCCACGCGCGCCGCCACCACGCCCATCGTGAAGTCGCGGGGATCCATCCCGGGGCGCACCTCCTCCCACCGCAGCGGCGTGGCCACCGGCGCCCCCGGGCGCGGCCGCACCGAGTACACGCTGGAGATGCTGCGCCCGCGCCCGTTCTGGTTGTGGTCGAGATAGACCCGCGGGCCGCGCTCGGACACCTGGGTCCGCGTCGTGACCAGGTCCGGGCGCGCGCGCACCAGCGCCTCGGACACGATCCTGGCGAAGAGGCGCACGGCCTCGAAGGTGGGACCGGGCTCGATCGGCACCATGATGTGCATCCCGCTGGCCCCCGAGGTGCGCGGGTGGCCGCGCAGGCCCGCCGCCTCGAGCGCGTCGCGCACGAGCAGGGCGGCCTCGACCACCCGGTCGAAGGGAAGCCCGTCGGCCGGGTCGAGGTCGAAGAGCACGTGGGTGGGCGAGTCGGGCGAGTCGGCGCGGCTCTGCCAGGGGTTGAGGTCGATGCACCCCAGGTTGACGAGCCACAGCAGCGACATCGCGTCGTCCACGACGGCGTAGTCGCTCGTCTTCTCGCCCGGCTTTCCGCCGCGCGACAGCGGCACCCGGCGCAGCCAGGGCGGCGCGTCGGGCACGTTGTGCTGGAAGAAGAAGTCCTCCTCGATCCCGTTCGGATAGCGCTTCAGGATCATGGGCCGGCCCGCCAGGTGGGGCACCAGCACCGGCGCCATGCGCAGGTAGTGGTCGAGCAGGTGGCCCTTCGAG
Organism: Miltoncostaeaceae bacterium; assembly: GCA_963760715.1. Taxonomy (GTDB): domain Bacteria; phylum Actinomycetota; class Thermoleophilia; order Miltoncostaeales; family Miltoncostaeaceae; genus CAVXDY01. The sequence continues at coordinate 186,061 of CAVXDY010000003.1, forward strand.
ATGCCCTCGCGCGGCCAGTAGAGCTTGTCGAGGTTGGTGAGCGTCACCCGCCGGTCGCCCTCCTGGACGGTGCGGTCGCCGGTGGCGCCGCCGAACGGCCCGGGGGGCGGGCCCCCGTCGTCGTCCACCAGGCCGTCGAAGACCGGGGCGCGCAGCCGCCCGTCGGGCGTGCGCTCGGCGAAGCTCACCTCGCACCTCAGCTCGGGCCGCACCCAGTGCGGCGCGGCCGGGGCCTTCGGGACGGGCTCGGCGAACGGCGACTCGGGCACCTCCGCCGCCCGCAGCCGGTCCCACAGCTCCCGGGCGAGCGCGTTCGAGAAGCCGGACCCCACGTGAGACAGATAGTGCAGGCGCCCCTCGTCGTCGAGCTCCCCCACCAGCAGCGCCCCGAGCGACCCCCGGTGCGAGCCGTTGCCCTCCGTGAACCCGCCGACCACCGCCACCAGCTCGGGACGGCTCTTCACCTTGCGCCAGTCGGCCACGCGGCGGCCGGGCCGGTAGGGCGCGTCCATGCGCTTGGCGATCACGCCCTCGAGGCCCTGGGCCTTGGCGGCCGCGAACAGGTCGCTCCCCTGCCCGGCGACGTGGTCGGAGAGCATCAGGCGCGGCGGCGCGTCCGGGCTCACGATGGCCGCGAGGCGCTCGCGGCGCTCGCTCCAGGGGAGGTCGCAGATCCACTCCCCGTCCGCGTGCAGCAGGTCGAAGACCACGTAGGTGAACGGGCCGCGCCCGTTCTGGAGGGCGTTGAAGTCGGGCCTGCCCTTCTCGCCCAGCACGACGACCTCGCCGTCGAGCACCGCCTCCTGGCACAGGAGCGCCCGCCGCAGGTCGTGCAGGTCCGGATAGGCCGGCGTCAGGTCGCGGCCGTTGCGGCTGCGCAGGGCCGTGTCGTCGGAGGTCACGAGGGCGAGCGCGCGGTAGCCGTCCCACTTGAGCTCGAACGCGAAGGCCGGATCGTCGAAGGGCTTCTCCGAGGTCGAGGCGAGCATCGGGCGCAGCCCCGCGAAGACCGGCGCCGGGTCCGGCGGCCCGGCCGGCCCCTTCCCGGAGCGGAAGATCAGCCACTCGTCCCTGCCCGACCGCCCCCGCGTGCGCACCAGGTGGTAGTGCCCGCGCAGGATCGAGCCCTCCAGGACCAGCTTCCACTCGTCCTCGGCCACGAGCTCGGGCTCGTAGGAGCCGTGGTCCCAGATCGTCATCCGCCCGGCGCCGTACTGGCCCTCGGGGATGACGGCCGCGAAGTCGAGGTACTTCAGCGGGTGGTCCTCCGTGCGCACCGCCAGGCGCTTGACGCCCTCGCGCAGGGGCGGGCCCTTGGGCACGGCCCACGAGGCCAGCGCGCCCTCGTGCTCCAGGCGCAGGTCGAAGTGCAGGGCGCGCGCCTGATGGCGCTGCACCACGAAGCGCGGCGGTCCGTCCCCCGGCCCGGGGACCTCCCCCGGCGCCGGCTCGGGCGTCGCGGCGAAGTCCCGCCGCGCCCGGTACTCCGGGAGGTCAGCCTCGGGTGCCAAGGGCCGACAGTATCCCCGCCTGCCAGCGGGCGACGGCCGGCGGGTCCTGGAAGTAGTGGGGCGGGTTCGCCCAGAGCCGGTCGGCGATCCCCTCGTACGCCCGGGCGCGCTCGCGCACGACCGCGGTCGTGCCGGCGGCGGCGAAGGCGTCGGTCATGTCCTCGCCCACGGCCTCCGCCAGACGGTCGCCGTCCCCCTGGGCGAACGCGCGGCGGATCCCCGCCAGCCGCGACCCGAAGCCGTGGCCGGTGAACAGCTCCTCGTAGGTCCGCACCGTGGCGTAGAAGCCCACGCTGGTCGCGGCGGCCCGGCGCGCGGCGCCCGGATCGTCGTCGCTCACGGCGCAGATCAGCGCGCCCGCCACCTCGGGCACCGGCCGCCCGGCGCGCTCGGCCCCGGCCCGGAGCGCGGGGAGCAGCCGGTCCGAGAGCCATGCCGGCGAGGTGACCGGGTGGTCGAGGAAGCCGTCGGCCACCTCCCCCGCCAGCCGTGTCATGCCCGGAAGCACGGCGGCGAGCCATACGGGAATGGTGGTGCGGGGCGCCGGGTGGGGACGGCGCAGCCCGCGGACGTCCACGTCGTAGAGGTCTCCCGCCGAGCGCGCGTCACGGCCCTCGGCGAGCGCCGTGGTCAGCTCGCGCACCGCCGCCACCATCTCGCGCATGCGGCGGACGGGGGGGTCGTACGGCCCGGCGTGCCAGGCCTGGTTCAGTCGCCGCACCCCGGCCCCGAGACCCAGGACGAGGCGCCCGCCCGACAGCTCGTCCAGGTCCAGGGCCTCGAGGGCCATGACCATCGGGCTGCGGGTGAAGGCGAGGGCGATGCCCGTGCCGAGCTCGATCCGCTCGGTGGCGGCGGCCGCCACGGCGAGCGGCACGGTGGCGGAGCGGTACAGCTCCGGCGCCCAGAGGCGGGCGATGCCGGCGCGCTCGGCCGCGCGCGCGAAGTCCGCGAGCCCGGCGGCGTCGTCGCCCAGGAGCGGGACGTCCACCGGTATCCCGAGCGGAGCGGCCACTGTGCGAGTATCCCAGCCGTTGCGCCCCATCGCCCGCCTCGCCACAGAGCTCCGCACGTCCGGTGTGGGGCAGGTCGTGATCGGCCTGGCCGGGCTCCTCGCGGCCCTGGCGTTCGGCGACCTCTCGGTGGTCCAGGCCCTGGTCCCCTTCGTCGTGGTGGTCGCCCTGGTGGGCGGCATCAGCGTCTGGAGCACCCGCTGGATGCGCGACCCCGAGCTGCCCAAGGCGGAGGGTGGCGGGGCCATCGAGCCGGAGAACGAGACCGTCCGCCGGACGGTCGTGGTGCTCGTGCTGCCGCTGGTGTTCATGATCGTGGTGGTCGTCATCGTTCCCCCGGCGGCGGTGGCGCTGGCCGGGGTGGTCGCGGGCGTCGGCGCCGTGGACCTGTGGAACCACAACTGGGTGCGGGCCCGGGAGCACGCGATGAGGCGCGGCATCTACCGGGAGCTCGGCCCCTCCACCTTCACCAGCGGGCGACGGCCCCTCTACACCCGCCCGTAGAGCGCCCTGACGCTGGCGAGGTAGGCGACCGTGTCCTCGAAGGGGCCGCGGTGCCGCAGGGACGTCAGCCCCTGGTAGTAGGCCATGATCGCGCGACGGGTGCTGCCCGAGTGCCGGATCAGCCAGCCGAGGTAGGCCACGCCGCCCTCGATGTTGTCGGACAGCAGATGCGGGTCGATGTGCCGCCCCACGATCGCGGGCCCGATCCAGTGCGCGGTGGCGGGCATGAGCTGCATCACGCCGATGGCGCCCACGCTGGACCGCGCGTTCTGGCTCCAGTGGCTCTCCTGCCAGGCGATGGCCCGCGCCAGCGCCGGATCCACCCCGTAGCGCGCCGCGTGCCGGGCGATGAGGTCGGCCACCCCGGGGGTGGGCACGAGCAGGCTGGGCGGCGTGCCGGCCGGGACGCGCAGGAGGCGGCCCGCGACGATGCGGCTGGGGTCGCTGATGCCGTTGAGGGCGGCCAGCGTGGCGACGGAGGTGCCGTACGTCGCCGCGATGCCGCCGAGCGTCTCGCCCGGCCGGACCCGGTGGGTGCCCCCGGCGGCGGCCGGAGCGGGGGCGGACCCCGATCCCCCGGCGGGCACGGTGAGGCGCATGCCGATCCGGATGAGCGAGGGGTTCCGGATGCCGTTGGCGCGGGCCAGGGCGGCCACGGTGGTCCCGTGCCGCGCGGCGATCCCGCCGAGGGTGTCCCCGGCGCGCACCCGGTAGGTTCCGCCGCCGCCCCCGCCGGCCCCTCCACCGGCCCCCGGGATCGTGAGGCGCATCCCGAGGCGCACCAGGTTCGGGTTGCGGATCCCGTTCGCGCGCGCCAGCGCAGCGACGCTCGTCCCGTTGCGGGCGGCGATCGAGCTCAGCGTGTCGCCGGCGCGCACCGTGACCGTCGCCCCCTGCGCCGTGGCGCACGTGACGAGGAGCGTCGCGAGGGCGGCCGTGAGGGCCAGGGCGACGCGCGCCCAGAGGATGTCGAGACGGCTCTCCACACGGGACAGTCTCGGCGTTTTCGGGGGCTTTTACAGTCCTCCCGCCCCTCCCCCGCCTCCCTCTTTTTCGGGCCCCCCTCTCCCCCGGCGCCCCCGCGCCCTCCCCCTCGGGACGCGGAGAACGCGATGATGGCGGGGATCCGGGGGGAGGAGGGCGGAAGGACATCGTGAACGACGCCGCGGGCACCCTGATCGTGGGCGCCGGCCTCGCCGGCAGCGCGCTCGCGATGCACCTCTCCGAGATGGGCGAGCCGGACGTCGTGGTGGTCGATCCGGACCTCGCCGGCGAGCGCAGCTCCTCCCAGCTCAACGCCGGCGGCGTGCGCGCGACGTGGTGGCAGCCCGTGAACGTCCAGCTGTGTGCCGCCACGATCGCCTTCTTCGCCGAGCACCGCGAGGAGCTGGCCTTCCGCGAGCGCGGCTACCTCTGGCTCCACGGGCCCGGGCGCTGGCCCGCGGCCGCGGCGCACGTGCCGATGCAGAACCGCTACGGCCGCGAGGTGGAGCTGCTGGCGCCCGCCGAGGTCCGGCGCCGGTGGCCCTTCATCGACCAGCTCGGCGGCATGGCGGGCGCCACCTTCTCCCCGAAGGACGGGCTCGTCGACCCGAACGCGGTCCGCGAGCACTACCGCTCGCGGGCGCGGGCCGCCGGCGCGGTCTTCCTCGACCGCCTGCTGGTGACCGGCGTCAGACGCGAGGGCGACCGCGTGACCGGCGTGGAGCTGCGCGAGGTCGACGGCGGCGCGGGGGCCGGGGCGGCCCTCGAGGGCGGCGCCGTCGCCGGTCCGGCGCGCACCCTCGCCTGCGGCCGGATGGTGAACGCCGCCGGGCCCTGGGCGTCGGTCGTGGCCGATCTGACCGGGGCTCCCGTGCCGTGCCGCGCCGTGCCCCGCCAGCTCTGCGTGCTGGCGTCCCGCGACGTCGATCTCTCGGGGTGCGGGATGATCGTCGACACCAGCGACGTGTACTTCCACCACGAGGCCGGGGAGCTCTTCCTGGCCGGGTACTCGCCTCCGGGCGACCCGCCGGGCCTCCGCTTCGACTACGAGGGGCGCGCGTTCTTCGAGCGCGAGGTGTGGCCGCGGCTCGCCGCGCGGATCTCGGCCTTCGACCGCCTGGAGCACGTGCGCGGCTGGGCGGGCCTCTACGAGCTGTCGCCGGACCACTCGGCTCTGGTCGGCGCCGTGGAGGGGCGGGCGAACCTCTACGAGATCCACTCGTTCTCGGGCCGCGGGGTCATGCAGTCCTACGCGGCCGCCCTGAGCCTGGCGGAGCTGATGGTCACCGGCGCGTACCGCACCTTCCCCGCCGCCGCGGCCCTGGCGGGCTCGCGCTTCCGCGCCGGCGCCCTTCAGCCCGAGGAACTGCACATCTGAGACCCACCCCCGGGCCGCGGGACGTCAGGGGAGGAGCGTGATCGCGCGGCGCAGGGTCCGCGTCGCCGCGGCGGCGTCGGTCACGACGACCGTGACCTTCACCACCGGCTCGCGGCCGGCCGCGAGCGCTGCGCGCACCTTCCCCAGCCCGCCGGGGGCCAGCTTCAGCCGCAGCAGCCGTGACTTCCCGGCGGCGATCCGCGCCCGCGCGGGGAGCAGGCCGATCGTGCGCTTCGGCGTGCCCGCGCGCAGCCGGAGCCGCGTCGAGGCGGTGGCCCGGGCGGCGCAGGACAGCGCCGGACACGCCAGCCGCAGCCTGACGGCGCCGCGGACGAGCTTCTGGCTCCTCGGCCCCTTCAGGCTGGCGGACACCCGCCGGCGCGCCGGCGAGCCGGGCCCGGCCGTCCCCGGAGCCCCGGGAAGCCCGGCGACCCCGACGGCGACGCCGGCCGTGACGCTCTCGCAGCCGATCGTCACGTCGATGCCTCCGGGATCGACCGACGCCCTGTCGTTGCCCGGGCCGCAGTCGGCCGTGTCGGGGATCCCGTCGCGCACCAGCACCGTGTCGTCCCCCTCGAGGGCCAGGACCGTGTCGACCCCGGCCCGGCCCTCGATCGTGTTGGGCCCGGCCGTGCCGCGCAGGACGTCGGTGCCCGGCCCGCCGATGAGGTTCTCGAAGGGCGTGTAGAAGCGATCCGTCCCGCCCCCGCCGGTGGCCTGAGGAGTCGTGACGGCCAGGTCGACCGCGACCGGCGCCCCCACGCCCTCGTAGGAGACGGTGTCGGTTCCCTCGTCCCCGCCGAGGAAGTCGTCGCCGCCCCTCCCCTCGATGAGGTCGTTCCCGTCGAGCCCGAAGATGGTGTTCGCGGCGGCCGTGCCCCGCAGCACGTCGTTGAGGTCCGAGCCCTCGATCTCCTCGATGGAGGTGAGGGTGTCGCGCCCGAGCGAGCCTCCGTTCTGGGGGCCGCTCCGCTGGAGGTCGATGTCGACCGGGAGCGTCGAGGCGGAGTAGTCGACCTCGTCGTCCCCGGCTCCCCCGTCGATCAGGTCGTCGCCGGGGTCGTTCCGGAAGGCGTCCCGGCCCGGCCCCCCGATGAGCGTGTCGGCGCCGGGGCCGCCGTTCATCGTGACGCCGCGCGCGTACGGCCCGCCGGTCCCCTCCCCTCCCGCGCTCGTGAACGTGTCGGCCCCGGCGCCGCCCTCGGCGACGAAGTCCTGGAAGAAGGGGGCGACCAGCGTGACGTCGGCGTCGGGGACCGGATCGTCGGTGTTCACGTTCACGCCGTTGCCGTTCGCGCCGGGAGCGGTGCCGAAGACGTAGCGGTCGGCGACCCCGTCCCCGTCGCGCAGGACGACGTCGCTGAGGATGCCGCCGGTGTTCGCGACCGTCGTCTCGATCTCGGACACCGCCGCGCCGCCCTCCGAGGTGAAGCCGGGCACGAACGTGTCGGGCTCCACGAGGATCAGGTCGGAGATCCCGCCGCTGTTGTCGTAGGCGATCGTGTCGACCTGGGTCACCGACACCGGGCCCCCGGTGCAGGTCAGGTTGGTCGCGCCCTCGAAGACCTCGATGGTGGCCTGGGTGGGATCGGCCGGGAGCGGCACGCGGCGGATGGTGACGTCGCTGATGCCGTCGCTGTGGTTCACCGACAGCGTCGGGGTGAGGCCGACGGTCGCGAAGACGCACGTCGTCGCCGCCGAGGCGAGCGAGGGCAGCGCGAGGGCGGCCATCGCGGCGATCGCGGCACCCCAGAGCGCGCGCGACGAGCGGCTCACGGGAGCAATGCGATCGAGCGGCGAAGGGTCTTCGTGGCCGCCGCGGCGTCGGTCACGACCACCGTGACCCGCACGAGCGGCCGGCGGCCGGCCGCGAGGGCGGCGTGCACCTTCGCGAGGCCCGTGTGGGCCAGTCTCAGGCGCAGCAGCCGCGACTTCCCGGCGAGGATGCGCGCCCGCGTCGCGAGAAGGGCGACGCTGCGCCCACCCCCGAGCCGGGCCGAGCCCGAGGCGCGCGCGCCGCACGACAACACCGGGCAGGAAAGCCGGAGCGTGACGGCGCCGCGGACCAGCTTCTCGCTCGTGGGGCCCTTCAGGCTCGCGACGACCCGCCGGCGCGGCGAAGCGCCCGATCCGCCGGCTCCGGACCCTCCGGGCGCACCGGGGAGGCCCGCCGCGACACCGGCGGACACGGTCTCGCAGCCGGTGACCGCGTCGATGCCGCCGGGGTCGACCGTTGCCCTGTCGTTGCCCGGGCCGCAATCGGCCGTGTCGGGGATCCCGTCGCGCACCAGCACCGTGTCGTCGCCCCCGAGCGCCAGGGCCGTGTCACCACCCGGGCCCCCCTCGATGACGTTCGGCCCGGCCGTGCCGCGCAGGACGTCGGCCCCCGGACCACCGATCAGGTTCTCGAACGGCTCGTCGAACTCGTCGGTGCCGCCGCCGCCGGTGGGCTGCGGGGTCGTGAGCGCCAGGTCGACCGCCACCGGCGCCCCCGCGCTCTCGTAGGAGACCGTGTCGGTCCCGTCGCCCCCCGCGAGGAGGTCGTCGCCGCCCCGTCCCTCGATGAGGTCGTCGCCGCCCAGGCCGTAGATCACGTCGCGTGCCGCCGTCCCGCGCAGCACGTCGTTGAGCTTCGAGCCGTCGATCTGCTCGATCGAGGTCAGGGTGTCGCGCCCCAGGGAGCCGCCGTTCTGGGGACCTGGCCGGGCCAGGTCGATGTCGACGGGGAGGGTCGAGCCGGTGTAGTCGATCTCGTCGTCTCCGCCCGCTCCGTCGATCACGTCGTCGCCGGGGTCGTTGCGGAAGGAGTCGTGCCCGGGGGTTCCGGTGAGGGTGTCGTTGCCGGGTCCGCCGTGGAGCTCGAGGTCGCGCACGTACGGGTCGCCGGTCCCCGCCCCGCCGGCGCCGCTGAAGACGTCGGCTCCGGGGCTCCCCTGGACGACGAAGTCCTGGAAGAAGGGCGCGACGAGGCTGATGTCCACGTCGGGCGCCGGGTCGTCGGGGTTCACGTTGACCCCGTTCACCTGGGTCAGGGGGCCGCCGCCCACGGTGAGGAGGCTCGTGCCGAAGACGTAGTGGTCGGGTTGCCCGTCGGCGTCGGCGAGGATGACGCTGTCGAGGATGCCGCCCGTGTTCGACGCGAAGGTCTCGATCTCGGACACGCCGGTCTCGGGGGTGAAGCCGGGCACGAAGGTGTCGGGCTCCTCGATGACCAGGGTTGAGATCCCGCCGCTGTTGTCGTAGTTGATCGTGTCGAGCTGGGTCACCAGGGCCGGGGTGCCGCAGTTGAGCGTGGTCGCGCCCTGGAGGACGTTGATCGTGGCCTGGGTGGGGTCGGCGGCACCCGGGACCCGCCGCAGCGTGACCGTGTCCACGCCGTCCGTGTGGTTGACCGTGAGGGTGTGCGTGGCGGAGGCGAAGGCGCAGCTCGTCGTCGCCGAGGCGATCGAGGGAAGCGCCAGTGCCGCGGCCACCCCGGCCACCGCTCCCCAGAGCCTCCGGGGCGCGCGGCTCACGGGAGCAGCGCGATCGAGCGGCGCAGGGTTCGCCTGGCCGCGGCGGCGTCGGTCACGACCACGGTCACCCTCACGACGGGGCGGCGGCCGGCGGCGAGGGCGGCGCGCACCTTGGCCAGGCTCTTGGGCGCCAGCCTCAGGCGCAGCAGCGCCGACTTCCCGGCGATGATCCGTGCCCGCGCGGGCAGCAGCGTGACCCGGTGCCTGCGCGGCCCGGCCCCCAGCCGGAACCTCGTGGACGCGGTGGCGCGGGCGGCGCAGGACAGCACCGGGCCGGCCAGCCGGAGGGTCAGGCCGCCGCGCACGAGCCTCTGGCTCTTCGGCCCCTTCAGGCTGGCGGCGACACGGCGACGAGTTCGACGAACCGGGCCCGCCCGCCCCCGACGCCCCGGGGAGCCCGGGGGCGATGCCGACGGACACGCTCTCGCACCCGGTCACCGCATCGATGCCGCCCGGATCAACCGTCGCCCGGTCCGTGCCGGCGCCGCAGTTCACGGTGTCCGGTCCCCCGTCGCGCGCGAGCACGATGTCGTCCCCGCCCTGGGCCAGCATGGCGTCACCGCCGGGCCGCCGGCGAGGGTCTCCTTCGCAGCCGTCCCGCGCAGGAGGTCGCCCGCCTCCCCGCCACGGAGGGACTCGATCGAGGTGAGCGTGTCGCGCCCCATCGAGCCGCCGTCCTGGGGTCCGGTCGCCGCGAGGTCGATGGAGACCGGGAGCACGGAGTCGACGTAGTCGGCCATGTCGAAGCCCGGCCCCCCGTCGATGGCGTTGTCGCCGGGCCCGCCGTCGATCGTGTCGTCCGCTCCGCCGCCCGTCAGCGCGTCGGCGCCGCCGAGCCCGAGGATGCTGATCGGCCGCAGGTGGGGCGACGACTGGCCGGCGCCTCCGGAGGCGTCGATGACGTCGGCGCCCGGGCTGCCGACGGCGACGAAGGTGGCGAGGGCCGGGTTCGACATGACGATGTCGAAGTCGGGCGCGGCTTCCGACGCGTTGACGTTGACCGCCATCGGCGCCGCCGGGTTCGTGGTGCTGTTGGTGCCGAAGACCCAGTGCTCGGGCAGCCCGTCCCCGTCCCGCACGACGATGTGGACGAGGGTGCCGTCGGTCGCCACGGGGTCGGTGATGCTCACCGGTATCTCGGCCGCGGGATCGGGCGCCCCGGCCCCCGTCGAAGGGCGGACGGCTCGACGACGACGAGGTCCGAGACCCCGCCGGCCTGAACGTAGGTGATCCCCGTGACCTCGACTCCCGTGCGAACGGGGCAGGTCGCGCTCGTCGGAGAGATCCCGACGAGCGTCTGACCCGGCACGGTCGGAGACAGCCCCCCGAGGATCGAAGTCGAAACGTCGTCGATCGAGTGGGTGACGGTGAGCTCGCCGCTTCCCCCATCCAACGCGCAGGTGGTCACGGCGGAGGCGCTCGCCGGCACCCCAGCCCCCGCCGCCACGAGGAGGACGAGAGCCCATCCGCACTTTCGGATAGGTCGAGGCCATGCGGGCGACCCTACGTCGGATCGTTCGGGGCGTGCAACGCCCGGCCGGGGCGCGGGGTGTGTGCCAATTGGCCGCACGAGCGACGGCCAATTGGCACCTGACCCGCGACCGGTTCGGGTGCCTTCAGGCGAACGTCCCTGTCGAGCCGGCACGTCGCCGGGGAGGATGATCGCCCCGTGCCGAAGACGTTCTACAAGCGAGGGCGGTTCGGGAATCGATCGCGCCCCAGGTAGTGGTGTAGGAGCGGCGCCCGGCTGAAGCAGGCCGGCCACCGCGAGCTCCGAACGTCGGTTCACGCCAATGAGCCGATCAGGAGGGTCGCGATGGCCGACACCCACAACCTGAGCACCGATGCCCTGGTGCGCAAGGTCCTCACCGATGATCACGCCGACCTCGTGCGCGAGGCGGTGTCGTTCCTGTGCCACCAGATCATGGAGGCCGAGGTCAGCGCCCAGATCGGAGCAGGCCTGGGCGAGCGCGCCCCGGCCGAGCGCACGTCCCACCGCAACGGCTACCGCGAGCGGCGCTTTGACACCCGCGCCGGATCGCTCGAGCTGTTCATCCCCAAGCTGCGGCAGGGCACGTACTTTCCGAGCTTCCTGGAGCCGCGCACCATCGGGAATCGGCCCCCCTGCGTGATCTGCATGGGACCGGGGCAGGGCGACCGGAGCGAGTTGCACCTGCCCCACGGCGTGTCGGTCTGGCTCTGCGCCGCTCATCGGTCGCTCGAGTTCCAGCGTCAGCGGTCCGGTCGGGACCTCGAGGTGACGCTCGGCTGGGCGTGGAGTGCCGCGGGCTGCCTGACGGTCCGCCGGCGGCGGGCGCTCGCGGCTCATCGAGCTCGCCTCCTCGGCACGACGGCCGAGCGGTCGCGACCGGGCTCCTACAGCTGGCCCGCGCTGCGACGTGAGGCGGAGCGGCGGGCCGCCGGCGGCGAGGCACCCGCAGCGCTGATCCGAGCGATCCAGTCGCTCGCCGGCGGCGGGGCGGCGGTCCCGCCCTCGGCCCGCACGGTTCGCCGGTGGATCGCGGAGGGGCGCTGGCTGACGGACGGTCACGGGCCCGCGTCGGGGCCGGGGCCGGGTCCCGATCCGGCCCCGGCACCAACGTCCCCTGGCATCATCCGCGCGGCGACCGGGAGGGCCCGTGCACGACGAGAGCAGGAAGGCCATCGCGGCGGCGTTCCTCGCCAACCTCGGCATCGCGATCGCCAAGCTCGTCGGCTTCGCCATCACCGGGGCCTCGTCGATGCTCGCCGAGTCCGTCCACTCCCTGGCCGATACCGGCAACCAGGGGCTGCTCGTGCTGGGCGGCCGCCAGGCGGCCCGGGCCCCGACCGAGGACCACCCCTTCGGCTTCGGCCGCAACCGCTACTTCTGGTCGTTCGTGGTGGCGCTGGTGCTCTTCCTGGTGGGCGGCCTGTTCGCGATCTACGAGGGCGTCGAGAAGCTGCGCAACCCGCACGACATCACCTCGCCGGCCGTGGCCCTCGGCATCCTCGGGGTCGCGCTGGTGCTGGAGGCCTTCTCGCTGCGCACGGCCGTCAAGGCGGCCGGCCCCCACGTGAAGAACGGGAAGTGGATCCAGTTCATCCGCCTCTCGAAGAGCCCGGAGCTTCCGGTGGTGCTGCTGGAGGACCTCGGCGCCCTGGTGGGCCTGGCCTTCGCCTTCACCGGGATCACCCTCGCGGTGGTGACGGGCGAGCCGCGCTTCGACGGCGCCGCCACCTGCGCCATCGGCGCGCTGCTCGTGGTCATCGCCGTCGTCCTCGTGCTGGAGACGAAGAGCCTGCTGATCGGCGAGTCGGCGAGCCCCGAGGACCGGGAGCGGATCGAGGCGGAGATCACCGGGGCGCCGCACGTGCGCCGTCTGCTGAGCATGAAGACCCTGCACCTGGGCCCCGACGAGCTGCTCGTGGCCGCCAAGGTCGAGTTCGATCGCGACCTCACGGTCCCCGCCCTCGCGGCCGCGGTCGACGGGTGCGAGGCGCGCGTCCGCGACGCGATGGACATCCCGTGCGTGATCTACCTGGAGCCGGACCTCGCGCGTGAGCAGGCCCCGCCAACGGAGCCTGCTCAGCCCTGACGCGCCCGGCCGGTCCCCGCGGTCAGGACAGGCGGTCGCCCGGCGAGATGTCCGGGATGTCCACCCCCGCGCCCACCAGCTCGCGCAGCTTTGCGGGGGTGCCCCACAGGGCCGGGAAGGTGCCGAAGTGGCCGCACAGCACCTGCTTCGCGCCGAGGAGGCGCACGGCGTGAGCCGCCTGCCGCGGGCCCATGGTGTAGAAGTCGCCCACCGGCAGCACGCTCACGTGCGGCTGGTAGATCTCCGCGATCAGGGCCATGTCGCCGAACACGTCGGTGTCGCCCGCCTGGTAGACGACCAGGCCGTCGGGGAACGCGAGCACGTAACCGATCGGCTGCCCGCCGTAGGCCATCGTCCCGTCAGCGAGGGTGATCCCGGCCGAGTGGACCGCGTTCACCATCGTGACGGTGACCCCGGCGACCTCGACCGACCCGCCGATGTTGAAGCCGGTGACCTCGCAGCCCTTGCCGCCGAGGAAGACCGCGACCTCGAAGAGGGCGAAGGTGGGGGCGCCGGTCTTCGTGATGGCGTCGACCGCCTCGGCCCCGTCGTCGCCGATGTGGTCGAAGTGGCCGTGCGTGATGAGGATGCCGTCGGGCTTCAGCGCGGCGGGGTCCTTGTACTCGTCCGGGGTCGCCGGGTTCCCGGCAAGCCATGTGTCGATCAGAAGGCGCTTGCCCTCAGAGGTCTCCCAGAGCCAGGTGCCGTGCCCGAGCCAGGTCACGGCGTTTCCCCGAAGATCCATGATCCCCTCCCCCTTGCGATGGCATACGGGGGCAGTCTCTCACCGCGCGGGGGGCGGCAGTCCACCCGCGAGCGCTCTCTCGAGGGCGTCGACCACCGCGGGCCAGAACTGGGCGCCCGAGCAGCGCCGGCACTCCGCCAGCGCGTCCTCCTGCGACAGGGGCACGCCGTAGGGCCGGTCGGAGGTCATCACGTCCCAGGCGTCGGCGAGGGTGAGGATGCGCGCGCCCTCGGGGATCGCCTCGGCCGCGATGCCGTCCGGGTAGCCCTGTCCGTCCCACCTCTCGTGGTGCCCGCGCACCCAGGCCACCTGCCCGCGCGAGAGCACGTCGGCCACGATCTCCGCGCCCAGGGCGGCGTGGGCCTTGACGCGCTCGAACTCCGCCGGAGTGAGCCGGTCGGGCTTGAACAGGATGGCGTCCGGGACGGCGATCTTCCCCACGTCGTGGACGAGGCCGGCGTCGCGGACGGCCGCCGCATCGTCGGCGGGCCAGCCGAGCGCCTGGGCGAGCACCTGGGCCAGGTCGGCCACCCGCTCCGAGTGCTGGCGCGTGGAGGGGTCCTTGGCGTCCACCGCGCGGGCCAGCACGCGGATGCTCTGGAGGGCCTGGAGACGCGTGAGCCGCTCCGCGTGCTCGGCGTCCGAGAGCACCTCCACCACCTCGGGCGAGTAGAGGAAGGTGACGTCGCGGCCATGCTGCTTGGCCCAGTAGAGCGCGCCGTCGGCCAGGCGGAACAGCTCGCTGGGGTCGCCCGCCTCGGACAGGTCGCAGACCCCCGCCGAGATCGTGAGCTCCCCGACCCCGGGAAAGGACTCGCCGGCCACCGCCTCGCGTGCCCGGTCGGCCGCCCGCCAGGCCTCCATCCCCGCGCTCTCGGGCATCATCCAGGCGAACTCGTCACCCCCCACGCGAGCCACCAGGTCGCCCCCGCGCGCCAGCCCGGCCAGCCGCCGCGCCGCCTCGCGCAGCACCGCGTCGCCCACCTGGTGCCCCAGGTCGTCGTTGACGCGCTTGAAGTGGTCGAGGTCCAGCAGCACCAGGGAGAACCGGCGGCCGTGGCGGCTCGCCCGGGTCACCTCCTGCGCCAGCCGCTCCTGGAAGGTGCGGTGGTTGGGCAGCCCGGTCAGGTGGTCGGTCGCCGCCAGGTCGGCCAGGCGCGCCCGTCCCTCGGCGTTGCTCACCGCGATCCCCACCAGCTCAGCGAAGCGGCCGAGGCGCTCGATCGCCTGGGGCACCGCCCGGCCGGGGGGGAGCCCCGAGACGCCGACGGCGCCCCAGAGGCGGTCGCCGGCGCGCACCGGAGCGGCCACCACCGCGTCATCGTCGCCGCGCGACACGTGGATCGGCCGGCCGCTGTGGAAGACCTGGGCCGCGACCTCCTGGCCGTCCAGCGGCGACCGCGGCGGGAAGGTGCTGGAGCTCTCGGTGAGGGACCACGAGCCCACGAGGTCCGCCGCCGCGGCCTCCTGGTCGAAGCGCACCAGGCCCGCGGCCGCCGCGCCGATGAGCCGCACGGCCTCCTCGCACACCAGGTCGAACACGGACTGGGGATCGTCCTCGCGCGCGACCGCGGTCGCCACCCGGCGGAGCGCCCCCTGCTCGTTCGCCAGGCGCCGGTTCTCCGCCTCCCGTCCGCGCAGCTCCTGCTCGGCGGCGTGGCGGGCGCTGATGTCGAGGATGACCGCGGCGATCACGGCGGGCGCCTCGGAGCCCGCCAGGTGCATCCGTACCTCCACCGGGTGGGTCGATCCGTCGCGCCGCCGCTGCACGGTCTCGAACTGCACCCGCTCGACATCCCCGCTTCGCAGGGGCTCCACCACCGCGGCGAACGACGCCGCGTCGATCTCGGGCAGGAGGTCGGTGGCGCTCATGCGCAGCAGCTCGTCCAGGCGGTAGCCCGTGTTCGCGATCACGCTGCGGTTGACCTGCACGAGGCGCAGGCTGCGGGAGTCGAGCACGCAGACCTCGTCGCGGGAGTGCTCCAGGATCCGGCCGAGGCGGCTCACGAGACCCTCCCGCACCCGCCGCTCGGCGACGTCCGAGAGCGTCGCGACCACGGCCTCGACGCGACCGTCGTCCCCCGCGACCGGCTGCGCGTTGAGGGCGATCCAGCGCACCTCGCCCTCGGGGACCCGCACGCCAAGGATCACCTCGTCCTGGGGGAGCCCCGTGGCCGCGGCGAGGCGGGCGGGGTGATCGCCCGGCTTCAGGGGCGACCCGTCCTCGCGCACCGCCTCCCACGCCGACAGCGGCCGCCCCAGGAGGTCGCCGGCCGGGGCCCCCAGCAGCCGCTCGGCGCTGGGGTTGGCCGACACGATCACGCCGTCGGGGCGGTGCACCACGACGCCCTCGTGCATCGCGGCCACGATGTCCCGGTAGCGCTCGTCGTCGCCGGGCAGCCCGGCGGCCGACGAGGCCCGGCCCACGATCACCACGATCCCCGCGCTCTCGCCCCCCGGGCGCTCCCCCAGGGTCACGGCCCGCACCCGGGCGGGCAGGGTGCGGCCGTCGCGCCGCACCAGCACGGCCGGGGCGTCCCGGTCCCCGGGCGGCGTGAAGCGCCGGGCCGGCGCCGGCAGCAGGCCGTCCACCCACCACGGGTGTGGCGGGGCCCGGCCCACGATCTCGTCGCGCGGGTAGCCCAGCAGGGTGCAGAAGGTGTCGCTGGCCTCCACGACGACGCCCTCGGGGTCCATCACCAGCACGCCGTCGCGGGCGGTCTCCATCAGGACGCGCGCAAGCGCCGCCGCGGGGATGTCGGTGAGGCGTCGGCCGATCATCGCCCACCGGAGACTAGAGCGCTCCGGTTGCGCTCTCCACTGGACTGACAACCCCCCGAACGCCCGGTCGCAACCGGCGAGCGGGGGGGTATGAGGGCCCGCGACCGCGCCCGCCGCGTCAGGCCGAGCCCTCGGCCCCTCCCTCGCGCTCGGCCTCGTCGGCCGCCCGGCCGAGCATCGCCGAGATCCGCCGGGCCTCGGCCGGGGTGAGGCGCGCGTAGATCGGCCGCAGCCCCTCGTGCCACGCCACGTCCACCAGCGGGCGGCCGCGGAAGGCGGGCCCGCCGATGACCGCCTGCACGCCCACCCGCGCGGGCGAGCCGTCGCCGTAGCGCACCGACTGGGGGTCGGGGGTGTGGGCCGTCTCGTCGCCCCACAGCACGCGGGCGTCGTCGTCGCGCCGCCCCAGCCCGTCCTCCCAGATCGACCCGCCGGTGCCCGTGGCCCCCATCGCGCCTCCCCTCGGACCCGAGCCTACGCGCCGGGGACGGGCAGGTCGCCGTCCACGAGCGAGAACAGAAGCATGTCCTCGCGCCGCTCCCCCCGGTACCACGCCTGGCGCAACCGGCCCTCGCGCACATACCCGCAGCGCTCGGCCACCCGGATCGAGCCGGGGTTCGCCACCGCCGCCTGCAGGTCGAGGCGCGCGAAGCCCACCTCCTCGAGCGCCCATCGCGACAGCAGCGCCAGGGCCCGCGACGCCAATCCCGCCCCGCGCTCCCGCGGCGTCACCCAGTACCCGATCTCGGCGCGCTCGGCGTCCCACCGGTCGCGCACGAACCCGATCACGCCCGCGAGGCGCTCGTCGTCCGCGCCGGCGATGGCGAGCTCCAGCGACACCCCGTTCGCGCGCCGGTCCGGCGCGCCGCCGATGAAGGCGCGGGCGTCGTCCTCCGCGTAGTCCGCCGGCACCCGCGTGAAGCGCTGGACCATGGGATCGCGGCACCCCTCCACGATGGCCGCCACGTCGCCGCCCGCCAGAGGGCGCAGGCGCACCCGCCCGTCGGTGAGGGGCGGGTCCGGGAGCAGCAGCGGGATCATCGGGCGGTGCGGCGCCGGCTTAGGGGGTGATCACCAGAGGCGTTCCCGGGCGCGCGAGCCGCGCGAGGCGGGTCACGTCGCTGTTGTACATGCGCACGCAGCCGTGGCTCGCCTGGGTCCCGATGAGGGCCGGGAGCGTCGTTCCGTGGATGGCCACCCGCCCGTCGCCGCCGGCGAACTCGTTGAGCGTCTCCGAGAACCCGGTCAGCGGGAGGATGTAGGTGCCGAGGAATCCACCGGGGATGCCGCGCAGGGTCTCCGCGATGGCGAACCAGCGCCCGGTGGGGGTCGGCGTCGCATCCTTCCCCACCGCCACGGGCACGTACATGATCCGGCGGTTCTTCCGGAAGACCGACAGCCGCCGGTCGCTCACGTCGATCTTCAGCCGGATGGACGTGGAGGTGAGCTCCATGCGGTCCTGGAGCACCCACCCGCGTGAGCCGTTCGGCCGCTTCGGCAGCAGCACCTCGGCCCAGCGCACGCCATTGCGCACGGCGACGCGCGTGACGAGCAGGTGCGTGCGGTCCCCTCCGAACCTGCCGATCAGGGGGATCCGCCACACGACCCTGGCGGAGGCCTTGGGAGCGGCGCGGGCCACGACCGGTGACAGCGGCGCGGCGATCCAGGCCGTGCTCGGGGTGGGCGCGGCGGGCCCCCCCGGCACGGCGACGCCCATGGCCGTGCCCGCACCGAGCGCGAGCGCGACCAGGCCGGCCGCGGCGACGGACCGCCAGGGTGTCAGGAGCCCCCCCGTCACGCGCGCCGGGGGCGCCGCAGACCGGAGACCAGGGGCTTCTCCGCCACGACGAGCGCCGAGCGCAGCCAGAGCTCGTGATCCTCGACGACCCTCCTCGCCGCGATCCCCGCCGATCGCACGGCGCCGTCGACGGCCAGCTCGCGGGTGATGCGCAGCGCCGTGCGGGGGCCCGCGGCGCGCATGATCTCGCGAGGAGAGGGCATCGCCAGCGGGCCGGTCAGCGATCCCACGGGGACCAGCCCCGCCGCCACGGTCGCCGCGCGCCATTCGTCCGTGGTGAGCGGCGTCACTCCGATCCCGGCGAACGCGTCCGCGGCGGCGGGGTCGTCCCCCGCCGGCGCGAGCTCGTGCAGCGCCAGGCGCCCGCCGGAGCGCAGCAGCCGGGCGGCCTCCGCCAGCACCGCGGCGCGCCCGTCGCCGTCGAGCGTGCTGAGCAGCGCATCGACGATCACCACCGAGGCCGACTCGTCCTCGAGCCCCGAGGCGGCCGGCGGGGCGTCGAGCACGCGCCGCCCCGAGCCGCCGAGCGCCCGCTCCAGGTGCTCCCGGGCGATCGGGTCGGGCTCCACCCCCACCCACGTTCGCGGGTTTCGCTCCAGCACGGTGGCCGAGGTGATGCCGAGCCCGGGGGCCATCTCGACGACCCGGTCGCCGTCATCCAGGCCAACGCCCTGGATGGCCCGCACCACCATGGGCCGCCCCCCCGGGCAGACCAGGCCCGCCGTCACGCGCTGGGCCACGGGCCAGGGCGCCGCGGTCTGCTGCTCGATCGTCGTCGTCATCGGCCTCCTCGCCGTCCCGGACCAGCGGGTATCTCATCAAGAGCGGGCGGCGAATCCAACCGCACCGGTAACTCGGTGGACCGCGCCCCCGCGAGCGAGCCGGCGAACACGCCGCCGGCCGGGCCGGGCTCGGGCCACGCCGCCACGACCCGGCCCTGTCCCGCCGCGACCCCGGGCGCCGCCGCGCTCCGCCCGCGCGGGTACGCGCGCTGCCAGGCGCTGCCGCCGGCGGGCAGCGCCGCCGCGCCGCCCACGCCGGGACGGCCGCGGTCGAGACGGCGCCAGGAGACCGCGGCCAGGCCGCGCGCGTCGATCGCGGCCGTCCCCACGGCCAGCGTGCACCCGCACCCGCGGCGCGCGATCACGGTGCTCGCGCTCCACTCGCCATCCCCGCGGCGGCTCGCCGACTCGATGCTCTGCGGCCCCTCCTCGGAGCCCAGCCCCCAGGCGACCACCGCGTCGCCCCGGTCGTTGACCGCGGCGACGGGCGCCTGGCCGATGCCGACGTCCGCGGCCCTTCCCCACTGACCCGAGCGCTCTCGGCTCGAGGCCATCAGCACCGAGGTGCCACCCGGCAGGCGCACGCTCCAGGCGATCATCGCCATGCCCCCCTGCGAGAGCGCCACGGCGGGCCCGGAGGCGGGATCGCCGGAGAGCGTCGTGGGCGCCTCGAAGGAGCCGGAGACCGTTCGCGAGGCGCGCACCCGGTCGCCCTCGACCCACGCCACGAGCACGCCGCTCCCGCGGCCCACCGCGAGCGCCGGCGGCTCCGGGCCGGGCACCGTCAGGCGGGGCGGGCGCACGGCCCACGACCCGCCCCGCGCCGGCCGGGCGGCCACGCGCACCAGGTAGTCGGCGCCGCGGCGCTCGCTCCAGACCACGGTGGCCGCGCCCGACCGATCGACCGCGGCGGTGAGGCCGATGACCACCCCGAGCGGCGTGCCGATGGCCGCCGGGCGCCAGGGCTCGCCGGCCCGGGCCCGCTGGGCGCCCTCGAGCCGGCGCCCGCGCATCCACGCCACGACGCCGGCCCCGCGGTCTCCGGCCGCGACGGCCAGGCGCGTCACGCCGGGGCCCGACAGGTTCAGCGGCCGCGACCACGCGCCCCCCGGGGAGGGGCGCTCCGCCACCTGCACCCGGCCGGCGCTCGCGCTGCCGCCCGCGGGACGCCGGATCCAGGCCGCCATGGCGGCCAGGCCGTCGTCCAGCGCGGGGGTCGCCGCGAGGTAGGCGGCGCCGTCGTGTGCCGAGACCCGCACCGGGGGGCTCCATGCCGCCGCCGCGCCCGCGGGGCTGGCGGCGGCCAGGATCGCGGCCCCGGTGAGGGCGAGAGGCCGCATCCGCATCCGGCCGACGGTAGCACCCCGTCCCGGGCCCGCGGGCCGGGACGAGGCGGGGTGTCAGCCCAGGTTGAGCACCGGGGTGCCCACCGGCACCCGCGGCCACAGCCAGAGGATGTTCGCGTTGTAGTTCCTCGTGCAGCCGTGCGAGTAGTAGCGCGGCGGCCGGCTCAGGAGGTACTCCTCGTTGGTGCCGTGGATCCCGTAGCCGCGGTCGTACCAGAGCACCAGCGGGCCGAAGGCGGAGTTGGGCCCGGCCGTCTTGGAGTAGACGGCGAAACGGCCCACGGGCGTCGGGGTGGAGGGCTTCCCGAAGACCACCGGCAGGGCCCGGATGAGCTGGCCGTGCTGGTAGTAGTAGAGGATCGTCTCGCTGATCGCCTGCACCAGGTAGTTGGGTGCGGAGGCCGGCACGTGGTGCTTGTTGGCCGGGAACACGTCGAGCGCCTGCGAGAGGCCGCGGCCTCCCGAGTCCTTGCCGGGGCGGGGGGCCGCCACCAGGCGGAAGCGCCAATGGCCCCCCGTGGGGGGCGTGAAGGTGGTCCGGACGCGCCCGTGGCGGACCGTGGCGCCGGCGACCTTCCTGAACGCCCGCCCGTTCACCGACCCCTCGATCGCCACCCGCTCGCCCTGCTTGGCCGGCACGACCACGCCGGTGGCGAGGAACGGGCGGCCGGAGATGTTCTCGAACCGCACCGTCCTCACCTTCAGGGTCACGCGGCGGGTCACGGAGACGAAGCGCCGGTCGCTCGGCAGCGCCGTGCCGTCGGCGGCCTGGACGCTGGCGCGCAGGTTGGCCGGGCTCTCCATCGCGAGCTTCAGGGAGAAGCGGCCGTTGGCCGCCGAGGAGGTGGTGGCGACCGGCTGCCAGGCGTCCCCCTCGAGGCGCTCGATGACCACGGGGACCGCCGCGGCCGGGGCGACGGTGCCCGAGATCGCGGCGCGATCGCGCCAGTGGACGCTGGCGGGGGCCTTGAACGAGGCGACGTGGATTCCCGGCGGGGGCGGCGCGGCGCCCGCGAGGGCGGGGACGGTCGCGAGGCCGAGGCAGGCCGTGAGCACCAACGCGCGTCGTGCGACCCTCATGGACCCCTCCCGTCGGCGTGTGTCAACGCGCCTATTCGACATCCGGCGCGAATTCCTTAGCGGCGGTACCGTTGCGAGATGGCCGCGCCCGCCGACCTCCGCCTCTTCGCCGCCACCAGCGGCTGGGAGGGCCCCTTCCAGCACGAGCAGGTGGTGGTGGCCGCGCGCGACGCCCAGGAGGCCTGGCGGCTGGCCGAGGACGCCTTCACGGCGGTCGCCCAGCCGGTGTGCCGGGCCAAGATGCGCATCGCCGACCTGGGCCCGGTGGCGCCCGGGGTGATCGCGGGCCCGCTGCGGGCGGGCGACTCGCTGGCCGAGGGCGGCGAGCCGGTCGACCTGCGCTGCGGGGTGGAGCCGCCCCCGGCCTGAGCGGTAGGGTGGCGGCGTGAGCCGGGCCCGCCTGATCCTGGTCGTGATCGCCGCGCTCGCGCTGGCCCTGCCGGCGGCCGCGGTGGCGAAGCCCGTCCACTTCACCACCCCGTCGGGGAACATCGACTGCTTCGGCGGCTTCGACACCCCGGGCGCGTCCGTCGACTGCACCGTGCAGCAGCAGTCCTGGCCGAAGCTGCCGAAGAAGCCGGCCAGCTGCGACCTCGACTGGGCGCCCACCGACATCTCGCTCACCAACGGAAAGGTGCGCGTGGGCGCCTGCCGGGGCGACATCGGTCCGCTCTGCGCGCCCGGCACCGACCGCTGCACGGTGCTGGCCTACGGCAAGAGCGTGCTCATCAAGCGCTCGATCCGATGCACGTCACGCCGCACCGGCCTCACCTGCCGGGCCCGCAGGGGCCTCGGAGCGGGCTTCCGGGTGTCGCGGCAGGGTTACACGATCTTCTCGTGACCCGGCGGTGGGGCTGGTGTCCTACTAGAGGCCCGCGCCCCCGAAGGAGGGCGGGTCCGAGGCGGGGAACGACTCGAGCGACGCCTCCTCCACCCGGTCGGGGGCCCCGTTGCGCGAGGCGAGCGCGGAGACCCGGTCGCGGGCCCTCCGGCAGGCCTCGAGGACGCGCCGGCGACGGCCGCGGGCCGCCAGGGCCCAGGCGGCGGCGGCGGTGAGCGCCGCGGCGATGACGAGGACGCGTGCGGTGACGGCGGGCATCGGCTCTCCCAGCGTGACGGGTACATGCCGATGCAAGCGATCCCGGCGCGCGGGCGCAACCCCCGGGGCGCAGCCGCGGGTCATCCGCACACCTCACCCCCGAGGTTCCGCGCCCCGCGGGCGGCCGCTCCCGGCCCCACGAACCCGGTCGTGTCGTCCGGCGGGGTGAAGCCCAGCGACAGCACGCGGTGGCGGTCGACCCCGGAGACCAGGCGGATGAGGTCGGGCAGCACCCGGCGCCGGGCCCGGACGTAGGCGAAGGCCTGGTCCGCGTCCAGGTGCCGGCGCCCCGCCGGCAGGTCGATGCGGATCCAGTCGTCACCCTCCTCGGGGGGCGACACCCGGTCGAGCACCGGCCGCGTGACGGTGACGGTCACCCCGCCGAGCGCGTCGACCATCTCCACGAAGCCCCGGAAGTCCACGAGGGCGTAGTAGTCGACGCGCAGCCCGGTCAGGTTGGCGGCCACCTGCTTGAGGGCCGTGGCGCCAGGCGTCGGCGACGACCCCTCCCCGCGCGAGGAGCAGGGCGGCGTTGGCGCCCAGGGCGCCCAGCAGCACGTCGGTGCGCACGGCCTGGCCCAGGAGGAAGGTGGTCCCCTGCGCGGCCAGCGCCACCGTCCCCGCGAGGAGGGCCGCCACGACCGCCAGGATCACCGCGCCGCGCCGCGGGCGGCCACCGTGGATCTGGCCGGCGCCGGGCACCAGCGGCGAGAGCCCGGCGCAGGTCACCGCCCGCGGCCCGCGCGGCGGGCGGGCCACCGCGGAGGCCGCCGGCGAGGCGGCGGGCGGAGCCGGGAGCGCGGCCGGCGGCGACGGGAGCGCCACCGACGGCCCCGCGGTGGCGCCCGTCTAGATTGGGTGCGGTGCCGCCCCGCCGACGACGCTCCGTGGCCCGCGCGCTGCTGGCGCTGGCCGCCGCCTGCGCCCTGGCGGCGGTGGTGATCCAGGTGCTCGCGGTCCGCACGGCCGACGGCCAGCGGCTGGACGACGCGGCGCGCGGGAACCTCTCCCCCCGCTCGCCGACCGCGGTCATCAACGCCACGGGCAACCTGCTCGACACCATCTCGGCGTCCTCGCTCCTGCTGCTCGGCGCCGGGATCATGGCGATCGCCCTGCTGCGCGGCCGGCCGCTGCTGGCGGTGGGTGCGGGCGTCGTCGTCCTGGGCGCCAACCTCACCACCCAGTGGCTGAAGGAGGAGCTGGGGCGTCCCGACCTGCTGCCGGGCTCGCTGCCCACCCCCGGGAGCTTCCCCAGCGGTCACGTGACGGTGGCCATGTCGCTCGCCATGGCCCTGGTGCTGGTGGTCCCGCCCTCGCTGCGCTGGGTGGCGGCGGCGCTGGGATCGGCCTACGCCATCGGCGTGGGGGTGGCCGTCATCCTGCTCGACTGGCACCGGCCGAGCGACGTGCTGGGCGCCTACCTCGTGACCGTTGCCTGGACCGCACTGGTGGCGGCCGGGCTGCTCACGGCGCACGACGGCGGCGGGCTGGCCGCGACCCGCCGGCGGCGGGCGGGCGGCGCGCGCGCCGCCGGGGCCCTGACCCTCGGGCTGGGGGCGGTCTTCGGAATCATCGTGGGCGTCCAGGCGGCCCGCCGCATCGACCTGCTGCGGGTGGTCCACGACCGCACCGCCTTCGCGGCCGCCGCCATCGTCTGCGCCGCCGCGTGCGCGCTGCTCACCGCGGTGGTCACCGCGCTCATCCAGCGCGGGGCCTCCTCCCCCTCCCGGGCGCGCGCCCGGTAGGCTCGCGTCGTGCGCGTCGGCCTGCTCACGGGTGGAGGGGACTGCCCCGGACTGAACGGGGTCATCCGCGCCGCCGTGCGCGTGGGCGCCGGGCGCTTCGGCCACGAGCACGTGGGCCTGCACGGCGGCTGGCGCGGCCTGCTGCAGTGCGACACCCAGCCGCTCGACCGCGACGTCGTGGGCTCCCTCCTGCCCCGCGGCGGCACGATCCTGGGCAGCTCCCGCACCAACGTCTTCAAGACCGAGGGCGGCCCGGAGCAGTGCCGGAAGTCGATGGCGGACCTGGGCCTCGACGCCCTGATCGCCATCGGCGGCGAGGACACCCTGGGCGTGGCGCGCCGCCTGCACGGCGAGCTGGGGCTGCCGGTGATCGGGGTGCCCAAGACGATCGACAACGACCTCTCGGGCACGGACTACACCTTCGGGTTCTGGACGGCGGTGCAGATCGCGTCCGACGCCATCGACCGCCTCCACACCACCGCCGAGTCACACGACCGGGTGATCGTGGTGGAGGTCATGGGCCGCCACGCCGGCTGGATCGCGCTGGAGTCGGGCGTCTCCGGCGGGGCGCACGCGATCCTCATCCCCGAGCAGCCGGCGTCGATCGAGGCCGTGTGCCGGCGCATCGAGGGGCGGCGCGCGCGCGGCCGCGGCTACGCGATCGTGGTCGTCAGCGAGGGCGTCGTCCTGGGCGACGAGGGCGGCGACGGCGAGGTGGACGAGTTCGGGCACGCCCAGCTCGCCAAGGCCAGCGTGGGCGAGCGGCTCGCCGACGCCATCTCCGCGGCCATCGGCGGGGAGGCGCGCGCGGTCGTGCTGGGCCACGTCCAGCGGGGCGGGACGCCCACGGCCTTCGACCGCGCCCTGTCCACCCGGTTCGGGATCCGGGCCGCCGAGCTGGTCGAGGAGAAGGGCTTCGGGCGCATGGTGGCGCTGCGCGGCGCGCGGGTCACGGACGTCCTCCTGGAGGAGGCCGTGAGCGAGCTGAAGACCGTGCCCGAGGACGTCTGGCGGCAGGTCGAATCGGTGGTCGCGGGGCCCTAGACCCCCCTCTCGGATCGCCTCGTCAGAGGGTCGCGCGCGTAGGGTCGATGCAGCGGGGGACGGTGCTAACCTCCGCCGCCATGCCCTCGCTCATCGTCTGCGAAAAGCCCTCCGTCGCCCAGGACGTGGCCAAGGCCCTGCTCGGATCGTCGGCCAAGAAGACCGGCGATCGCTGGGAGGGGCCCGACGCCATCGTGGCCCATGCCGTGGGCCATCTGGTCGAGCAGGTCGACCCCGACGCGTACGACGCCAAGTTCAAGAAGTGGCGCTACGAGGACCTCCCGATCCTGCCCGACAGCTTTCGCTACCAGGCCCGCGACCCGCGGGCGGCGAAGCAGCTCAAGGCGCTCCACCAGCTCATGGCGCGCACGGACGTGGACCTGATCATCAACGCCTGCGACGCCGGGCGGGAGGGCGAGCTGATCTTCAAGCTCATCCTCGAGACGGCGCCCGAGGCGGCGCGGGCCAAACCGGTCAAGCGCGCCTGGTTCAGCTCGATGACGCAGTCGGCCATCCGCGACGCGTTCGACGCGCTGCGCGACGACGACGCCATGCGCCCGCTCGAGGCCGCCGCGCGCGCGCGCAGCGAGGCCGACTGGCTGGTGGGCATGAACGCCACCCGGGCCGCCACCACCAAGGCGGGCTCGGTGCGCAAGGTGCTCTCGCTGGGGCGGGTGCAGACCCCCACCCTCGCGCTGATCGTGAACCGCGACCTGGCCATCGCGGCGTTCGTGCCCGAGGACTACTGGGAGGTGCACGCCCAGTTCTCGGCCTCCGAGGCCGCCCATTACGCCGGCCTGTGGCACGAGGGCTCGACCACCCGGCTCACCGCCGCCGAGCCGGCCGAGGCGATCGCGGCGGCCGCGAGCGGGCAGC
Organism: Miltoncostaeaceae bacterium; assembly: GCA_963760715.1. Lineage (GTDB taxonomy): Bacteria > Actinomycetota > Thermoleophilia > Miltoncostaeales > Miltoncostaeaceae > CAVXDY01. The sequence continues at coordinate 211,840 of CAVXDY010000003.1, forward strand.
AGGGCGTGGTGGAGTCCCTCGAGACCAAGCCCCAGGTCGAGGCCCCGCCCCTCCTCTACGACCTCACCACGCTCCAGCGCGAGGCCAACAGCCGCTTCGGCTTCTCGGCCACCCGCACGCTCAGCGCGGCGCAGGCGCTGTACGACCAGCACAAGCTGCTGACCTATCCGCGCACCAGCTCGCGGTACCTGTCGGGCGACATGGCGGGGCAGCTCAAGGGGATCGTCAGCGGGGTGGGCGCCGCCGCGCCGGCCTACGCGGACCCGGCGCGCTACGTGCTGGGCCTCGACCGCCTGCCCCTGGGGCGCGTCGTCAACGACGCCCGCGTGGGCGACCACCACGCGATCATCCCCACCGAGGGCGACCACGACATCTCGGGCCTCGGGCGCGACGAGGCGCGGATCTACGACATGGTCGCGCGGCGCTTCCTGGCCGTCTTCCACCCGGCGGCGCGCTTCGAGCGCACCGTCGTCGAGACGCGGGTGGCCGAGCACCTCTTCCGCAGCCGCGGCAAGGTGATGATCGAGGCCGGCTGGCGCGCCGCCTACGGGGAGAGCGTCGATTCCCTCAAGGAGCCCGGGGTGGGCGACGAGGAGGCCGAGCAGTCGCTGCCCGCCCTGAAGGTGGGCCAGGTGGTGCAGTGCACCGAGGCCGAGGCCCAGGCCAAGCGCACCAAGCCGCCCGCCAAGTACTCGGAGGGCACGCTCCTGCGCGCGATGGAGACCGCCGGCAAGCTGGTGGAGGACGACGAGGCCGCCGAGGCGATGAAGGACGCGGGCATCGGCACCCCCGCCACCCGCGCGGCCACCATCGAGCGCCTGGTGGACGCCGAGTACATCGAGCGCGAGGGGCGCAGCCTGCGCGCCACCGAGAAGGGCATCGGCGTCATCAAGATGCTGGGCGACCACCTGCTCACCCGCCCGGAGCTGACCGGCCGCTGGGAGCAGCGGCTCAACCGCATCGAGCGCGGCGAGGAGCAGGCGGCGGCCTTCCGCCACGAGATCGACGACTTCACGCGCGAGGTGGTGGCCTGGTTCGCCGACAAGGAGCGCAACGACCTGCGCGTCGAGCGCGAGCCGCTCGCGCCCTGCCCCACGCCGGGGTGCGAGGGCCAGATCGTGGAGTACCCCAAGAGCTACGGCTGCAACACCTACCACGGCAAGGACGACCCGGGCTGCGGCTACACGCTCTGGAAGCAGCAGAACGGGCGCACCATCACCCGTGAGGAGGCGCTCGAGCACATCGCCGCCGGGCGCTCGAGCAAGGACCTGGAGAGCGAGCGCGAGATCATCGGGCCGTGCCCCACGCCGGGCTGCGGCGGGGAGATCGTGGAGCGCACCAAGAGCTACGGCTGCACGAGCTGGAAGAGCCGCACCGAGCCCGGATGCGGGTACGTCATCTGGAAGCGGGTGCGCGGCCGGAAGGGCGAGGTCGACCCGGACACCGCCCGCCAGATGGTGGCCGCGGGCGAGACCAACGCGGCGCCCGCGCCGGCCAAGGAGCCCATCGGCGGGTGCCCCACCCCCGGCTGCGGCGGCCAGATCATGGAGAACAGCCGCGCGTACGGCTGCACGAGCTGGAAGAGCCGCAAGAACCCCGGGTGCGGGTTCGTCATCTGGAAGCGCGAGAAGGGCCACGAGGTCACCCGCGAGGAGGCCGCCGCGCGGCTCGAGGAGGCGCGCGCGGCCGCCGGCGAGCAACCCAAGGTGCCCGCCCCCACGAGATGAGCCCCGAGGAGGTCGCCGCGCACCTCGCCGAGGGCGGCGCCTGGCACTACTCGCGCGCGTCCGGCCCCGGCGGCCAGCGGCGCGACCACGCCGCGACCCGGGCCGAGCTGACGATCCGCCCGGCCCACCTCGAGGGGCTCCCCCCGGACGTCGCCGACCGCCTGCGCGAGCGGTGGGCCCTGGACGAGCGGCCGCTGCGCCTCACCAGCCAGGCCGAGCGCTCGCGCGAGCGCAACCGCGAGACGGTCATCGATCGCCTCACGAGCCGGGCGGCGGCGGCCCTCGCCCCGTCCCCTCCCCGCCGGCGCCCCACCCGGCCCGGCCGCGGCGCCCGCGAGCGCCGGCTGGCCGACAAGGCGCGGCGCGCTCAGATCAAGGCGGGACGCCGGCCCCCCGAGGCCGAGTGAGCGCGCGCACCACCAGGTAGCGGCTGGTGGTGAGGAACGCGCCGGGGTCCTCGTTGCCGTCGGCGAGCGCCGCGATCATGGCCTCGTGCACCGGCGCCCAGGCCTCCGGGCCCAGCGTGCGGCGCGCGTGGCGCCAGGTCGGGTGGTGCTCCTCCTGCTCGGCCAGCCAGGCCTCCGGGGAGTCGGCGCGGAAGGCGATCTCGCCCCAGCCGGCGTCGGTTGAGAGCGGCATGGATGCCGCGGCGAGACCCCCCAGGAGGCGATCCGACGCCGGCGTTTGAGTCGCATCCTCGATCCGGACGTCGTCGGCCCCCGCGGCGATCAGGAGCTGTCCCACCCAGTCCGGCTCGCCCCAGCACGCGGGAGGTCCCGAGGGCGGGGGGAACGCGTCGCGCATCAGCCCGACCACCGCGCGGATCGGGCCCTCCGGCCGCCAGCTGGTCAGGGCGAGGACCCCTCCCGGGCGCGCCGCCCGCACCATCTCGGCCGCGGCGCGTGGAGCGTCCTCCGCGAAGATGACCCCGAAGGAGCTCAGGACGACGTCGAACGCGGCGTCCTCCACGGGGAGGGCCTCGGCCCGCCCCACCACGAAGCGGGCGTCGGCTCCCGCGGCCCGGGCCTGAGCGGCCGCCCGCTCCACCAGCCCGGGCGAGGCGTCGACGCCCGTGACCCGCCCTCCGCGGGCGGCCGCGATCAGCGCGGCGTTGCCGGTGCCGCAGCCGACGTCCAGGACGCGATCGCCGGCGGCCACCCCGGCGGCGTCGACCAGCACCTCGGCGGCCGGCGCGAGCTGCGCGGCCGTGCGGGCGTAGTCGCCGTCTCCCCAGTCCAGCCCCACGCGCAGAGTCTTCCAGACGGGAATCGTGATCTGATTGAGTTCCGCGCCGCCCCGGTCCCCCGGCCCAGGAACCCGCATCCATGCGTTCACTCCGGCTCCTCCTGACGGGCGCCGCCCTCGCCGTCCTCGTGCTGCTCGCGCCGGCCGGACGCGCGCAGGCGGTCCAGGTGACCGAGTTCCCGCTGACGGTGGCCGGGAGCAGCCCGCTCGGGATCGCCCTGGGCGCCGACGGCAACCTCTGGTTCGTCGAGGTCACGGGGAGCCGGTTCGGCCGCATCACCCCCGCGGGGTCCATCTCCGACTTCTCCACCGGGTCGGGCATCAGCGCGGGCGCGGAGCCGTGGGGCATCGCCGCCGCGGACGACGGCGGCCTCTGGTTCACCGAGCAGGTGGGCAACCGGGTCGGGCGCATCAACCCGCTGACGCGCCAGGCGACCGAGTTCTCCATGGGCATCACCTCCCCCTCCGGGCCCCGCGGCATCACCGCCGGCCCCGACGGCAACGTCTGGTTCGCGGAGGACGGCGGCCGCATCGGGCGGATCACGCCGGCGGGAGTGGTCACCGAGTTCTCCTTCGGCATCACCCCGGGCAGCCGACCCCTCGGCATCACCCTCGGCCCGGACGGCAACCTCTGGTTCACCGAGCTCGCCGGAGGCGTCGGGCGAATCACCCCGGCGGGGGTGGTCACCGAGTTCACCGCCGGGATCCCGCCCAACCGCTTCCCGCAGGGGATCGCCCTCGGCCCCGACGACAACCTCTGGTTCACCGAGCTCGCCGGGGGCGTCGGGCGGATCACCCCGGCGGGGGTGGTCACCGAGTTCCCCCTCACCGCCGGAGCCCAGCCCCGGGGCATCGTCGCCGGCCCCGACGGCAACCTGTGGGTCGCCGAGGAGAACGGCCGGCGCCTGGCGCGCGTCACGCCGGCCGGCGTCGTGACCGAGTACCCGCTGACGCTCGCCGCCGGAGGCGCGCCCACCGAGATCACGGCCGGTCCCGGGCGCGATCTGTGGTTCACGACCGGCGGCGGCAACCGCATCGCGCGGGTGCGGCTGGATCCGGCGGTGACCACCGGCGCGTCGAGCGCGGTCTCGACGACCCGGGCGACCCTGGCCGGGACGGTCGACCCCTTCGCCTCCTCCACGAGCTACGCCTTCGAATACGGGAGGACAACGGCCTACGGATCGGTCACGGCGTCGCGCGTCATCGCGCCGGACGACGCGCCGGTGCCGGCGTCGGCCGCCGTCGACGGGCTGGCGCCGGGCACGCGCTACCACTACCGGATCGTCGCGAGCAGCGCGGCCGGGACCAGCGCCGGCGCCGATCGCACCTTCACCACCGACGGCGCGCCCGGGAGCGGAGGCGCGGGACCCGGGAGCTCGCGCGACCTGACGGGGCCGAGGGTGCGCGTGGCCGGCGGCTCGCTCGTCCTGACGGGCGCGGGGCGGACGGCGATCTCGCTGCGCTGCCCCCTCGCCGAGACGCTCGGCTGCCGCGGCGTCGTGAGGCTCGGGACCGTCCGGCGGTTCCCCTCGGGCGCCGGGCGGGCGGCGCCGCGGCGGGTGCTGCGCCTGGGCGCGGCGCACTTCCGGATCGGGGGCGGTCAGACCCGCGCGGTCACGATCGCGGTCTCCCCCCGGGGCCGGGCGCTCGTGCGCCGCCTCGGCCGGATGCCCGTCCGGGCCGTCGTGACCGCGGCCGACGCGTCAGGAAATCGCCGGATCATGCGCGCAAGGTTGCGCCTGGTGGACGAGCCCCACCGGAAGGGGGGTTGAGGGCCGCCGGCGCTGGTGCGGCCGCCCGGGTGGGAGTACGTTCATTCGTGGGCGCGGGACGCCCCGGACCGAAGCGCGAGGCACAAGGGATGAGAGCCTCGCCGCGCGAGTGCCCACGGCCGTGAGGCCGGGCGAGACGTTCCCCACCATGTGTCCCGCGCCCGCAGGTTTCAGCCCGATGCGGGCGAGGGCCTCCCCATGCACTCCATGCACATGTCGGGCCTCCGCTGTCGCCCCCGGCGCCGGTGCCTGCCAGACGCGGTTGATCACGTCCGGCCGGTGAGCGAACATGTGTTCGATGATCGCCGCCGTGCACGTCCCCCGCCTGCCCCTCCTGGTGGCGCTGCTCGGCGCGCGCCGGCCGCTCGACGCCCCGGTGGCGCTCGGGCCCGCGCCGGGCGCCCCCCAGGTGATCGGGCTCTGCACGCCCGCCGCCGAGGCTCACGGGGTGCGGCCCGGCCTGCGCGTGGGCGAGGCGCTGGCGCGCTGCCCGGAGCTCGACCTGGTGGCGCCCGACCCGGAGGCGGCCGCCGAGGCGGCCGAGCGCACCCTGTGCCGCCTCGAGGCGGCCGGGTTCGCGGTCGAGCCCATCGACATGGACGGAGCCGCCTTCGACACGCGGGGAACGCTGCGCCTGCACGGCGGCCTCACCGGAGTGCTGCGCCGGGTGCGGGCGGCGCTCCCGGTGGGGGCCGACGGCCGCGTGGGCGCCGCCCCGTCGCTCTTCGGCGCCCTCCAGGCGGCCCGCGAGGCCCCTCCCGGGCATCCCCTGGTGATCGCCCCCGGCGAGCTGGTCGAGTTCCTCGCGCCCCTCCCGGCCGGGCGCCTGCCGCTGGCTCCCGACCTGGTCGGCGCCCTGCACGACCTGGGGCTTCGCACGATGGGCCAGGTGGCGGCGCTGCCCCGCGCGGCGGCCCTCGAGCGCCTGGGCTTCCCCGGCCTGCGCGCGTGGCACCTGGCCCGCGGCGAGGCCGGCCGGGCCCCGCGCCCCCGCCGCCCGCCGCGGCCGTTGCGGGCGGCGTTCTCCTTCGCCGACCCGGTGGCGGCGCTGCCGGCCCTCGAGGCCGCGGCCCGTCTGCTGCTGGGCGAGCTGGCCGCGGCGGCCCGGGGGCGCGGCGGCGCCCTGCGCGGGCTCGCCCTGCGGGCGCGCCTGGCCGACGGCGGATCCTGGGCGCGCGACCTCACCCTGCGCGAGGCCACGGCCGACCCGGACCGGCTGGCGCTCGCGGCCCTCCCCCGGCTCGCCGAGATCACCGCCCCGGTCACCGAGCTGTGGATCGGCGGGGACGCCTCGGGCGCGCTCGCCGGGCATCAGCTCACCGCCATCCCCTCGCCGGCCGGGGAGCGCCGCGCCCGCGCCCGCGAGGCCATCCGCCAGGTGCGGGCCGCCCAGGGGCCCCAGGCGATGCTGCGGGCCGTGGAGATCGAGCCCTGGTCGCGCCTCCCCGAGCGCCGCTGGGCCCTCACCCCCCACGAGCCGTGACGCCGCCGGGCCGCCGGCCGGCCGGCGGGGGGCTGCGCGCGGTGGGCGCGCCCCGCCCCGTTCGCATGATCACCGCGCCCGACGGGACCCCCCACGCCACGATCCTCGACGGACGCCGGCGCCGGGTGCTGGCGGTGCGCGACGACTGGCTGGTGCAGGACCTGTGGTGGACCGACCGGCCGGTCGACCGCCACTACTACGAGCTGGTGCTCGAGCCCGGCCGGCTGGTGGTGGCCTATCGCGAGGCCCCGAGCGGAGACTGGTTCATCCACCTGGAGGAGCGCCGGGGCCGGATGGGCGGGGGATGAGAACCCCGACCGGCGCGGCGCGCGACCCTAGGCGTCGGTCCGCGCGGTGACCCGGCCCGACCCCACGGCCTCGACAAGCGCCGCGTAGTCGCGCGCGTTCTGCTCGGCGTAAGCCTCGCTGAACCGCAGGATCGCGCGGTCGAAGGCGGTGCCCGACCCGAGGTAGGCGGCGATCGCGATGCGGTCGCCCGAGCGGGCGTGCGCGCGGGCGAGCGTGGCCCCGCAGACCTTGCCGTAGGCCGCCATCCCGCGCGGCCGCATCGCCTCGACCACGACGGAGCCCTTCCAGTCGCGAAGCTGGCGGACGTAGTAGTCGCGGCTGACGCCGCCGATGGTCTGCTTCACCCTCATCCAGCCCAGGAAGATGTCCCCGGTCGCCTGGGTGATGCGCTGGCCGGCCACGACCCGCTCGCCGGCGTTCCGGTGGGCGCTCGCCCCCACGAACTCCTCCAGCACCGAGGCCTGCGCCTCCTTGACCTGCAGGATCAGCGGGTCGTCGTCGTCGCGGCCCACGAAGAGCGCGATCCAGGCGTCGGTCCCGACGCTGCCCACCCCCACCACCTTGCGCGCCACGTCCACCAGGTGGAACTGGTCGAGCAGCACCCGCCGGTCGTGCTGGAGCGAACGGTGGTAGCTGGCCAGGATGCGGCGCAGCCGTCCCGACAGGTCCTCGCGGGCCTCCTCCTCGAACTCGGCGAGCGGCACGAGGAGCGGAAGGTCCGAGACGAAGCGGCGCTCGCCGCCGACCTCGTGGGTGAGCTTCGAGAACGCATGGAGGCTGTCGCGCCGCCGCGCCTTGGTGACGTTGCGCTCGAGGTTCCGGCGCCCGGTCCGCCCGATCTCGTCGCTCACCCGCTCGGCCAGCGCGGTGATCTCCGTGTGCGCGTACCAGACGTCGAGGTTCTTCATCGCGGCGTAGCGCGCCATCGACGTGCGGTACTCGGCCGCCGTGCCCAGCACGATCCGCTCCTGGTCGGCGGTCGAGAACCCGTTGTCGCGCGCGCCGATCAGCATGCTCGCCGCGAGGCGCTTGACGTCCCACTCCCACGGGCCGGGCAGGGTCTCGTCGAAGTCGTTGATGTCGAACACCAGGCGGCGCTCGCGCGAGGCGAAGACGCCGAAGTTGGAGAGGTGCGCGTCGCCGCAGGCCTGCACCGTGAAGCCGGATCGCGGGGCGCGTGCCAGGTCCGACGCCATGATCCGGGCCGCGCCGCGGTAGAACGTGAACGGCGAGACGAGCATCCGGCCGTAGCGGATGGGCACCAGCTCGGGCACCCGCGTGGCCGACTGCTGCTCGAGCAGCTCCACCGGATCGGGCCGGTCGGCGGCCGGCTCGTGGACGCCGAGGCCGGACCGCGGGGCCTCCGCGCGCGCCGCGCGCCCACGGGCCGCCCGCTCGGCCGGGCTCGGGTGCGGGGTGATCGACGGGGCCGCGGCTCGCCGCGCCGCGCGAGGGGGTGCTGCCATCCGGCCGAGATTACCGGGCGGGACGCTCCGTGGCGGCGGGCGGCGGCGCGGTGGAGACGGCCAGCCAGCCGCCGTGCCCGGTGGGGTTGGCGGGGCCCGTGTGGACCAGCCGGTACCCCGGCGGCACCGACGCCGGGCGGGTGCGCCAGGGGCCGATGGTGGCCGGCAGCGCCGAGGGGGGCTGCCGGAATCCGGAGATGACGGCCAGCCAGCCGCCCCGGCCGACGGGGTTGCCGCGTCCGGTGCGCACCAGGCGGTAGCCGGCGGGAACGCGCGCGGGGCGGACCCGCCACGGCCCGATGGTGGGCGCCAGCCGCGGCGGAGCCGCCACCGCCCGCGCGGCGAAGCGCTCCACCCCCCGCCCCACGGCCTCGGCGATGCGCTGGCGCACGTTGGGGTCGGCCAGCAGCAGGGCCTCGGAGGGGTTGCTCAGGAACGCGCCCTCCACCAGCACGGCGGGCATGACGGTGTGGCGCAGGACGTAGAAGCCCGCGCTCTTGACGCCGCGGTCCGGCAGGCCCAGCGCGGCGACCAGCTCGGTCTGCACGTCCTGCGCCAGCAGCCGCGCCGACGGGCTGGCGTAGTAGAAGTGGTACGTCTCGCTGCCGCTGGCGGTGCGGCTCAGGGCGTTGTTGTGGATCGACACGAAGATCTCGGCGCCGGCCTCGTTGGCGATGTCCACACGCGCGCGCAGGTCGGCGGTCACGGTGGTGTAGGGGCGGTCGCCGCCGGCGAGGTCCGTCGTCCGGGTGAGGATCGTGCGCGCGCCGCGGCCCCGCAGGTAGCCGTCGAGCCTCAGCCCGATGTCCAGGTTGACGTCCTTCTCCAGCAGCACCGGCCGGCCCTGGGCATCGGTGCGCGGCGGCAGCCCCGTGACGGCGCCCGGCGGCAGCTCGCCCACGGCGCCGGTGTCGCCGCCCCCATGGCCCGGGTCGACCGCCACGTAGGGCAGCGCCGAGGCGGTGGCCGAGACGGCGAGGCCCGCCGCGAGCGCGAGGGCGGCGGCGAGGGCGAGGCGGCGTGCGCGGGGGATGGGTGGTCCTTCGCTCGGGGATGCCCGGGCCCTGCGGCCGGGCATGCTAGCCGCGTCCCGGATCGAGGCCACACGGGCCGGTTCCGCCCGCGCCGGTGTTTCGCCCCGCGGCCCTCCGGGCACAACCCGGTGGCGCGGCGGCGTGGGTACGTGCGGCCGCGTGGGAGGGGGCGCCGGTGGCTCGGCGCTCTCTCCCGATATCCGCGCACCGCGGGCGATCCCTTGTGCCCCGCGCGCGTCCCGGTAGCATGCGCGCCGTGCCGCACCCGATCCGACTCGTGGTCTCCGATGACCTGAAGCGCACCCGCCTGACGGTGTTCTTCCGGCTCATCCTGGTGATCCCGCACCTGATCTGGCTGTCGCTGTGGGGCATCGTCGTCTACCTCGCGGTCATCGTGAGCTGGTTCGCCACGCTCTTCGCGGGCCGGACGCCGCTCGGGCTCCACAACTTCATCGCGCAGTACATGCGCTACCTGACCCAGGTCTACGGCTACCTGCTGTTCCTGGCCGACCCGTACCCGGGCTTCATGGGCGATCGGGCCTACCCGTCCGATCTGGAGGTTGACCCGCCGGCGCCGCAGAACCGCTGGATCACGGGCTTCCGGGCCATCCTCGCCATCCCCGCGCTGATCGTGGCCGAGGTGCTCGGCTACCTCGTGACCGTGGTGGCGATCATCGCCTGGTTCGCCTGCCTGTTCACCGGCGAGATGCCCCTCGGGATGCGGAACCTGACGGCCTGGATCGTGCGCTTCACCATGCAGACCCATGGCTACGTGGCGCTGCTGACCGACCGCTACCCCAGCTTCTCCACGGAGATCAACGAGTAGCGACCCCCGGCGGGGTCATCATCACGGCCGGGTCGATGTACTCCGCCTCCTCGGCGATGAGTCCGTCGCGCACGCGGTAGATCGAGACCGCGGGCACGTCCACCCGCTCTCCGCGGGCGATCCATGCGCCCCAATCGGCCCGGTGGGTGCCCGTGAGGCGCCACTCGAGCCAGGCCGTGTCCTCGGGCCCCTCCCCCACCCGCAGCACCTCGACCGCGAGATCCGGCACGGCGACCATGAAGCCGGCGATCCGCTCCTGGATCGCCGGGCGGCCGACGAAGCGGGGGAAGCGGGCGCCGCCGGCCGTCGCGCGCGCCAGGATCCGCCCCTCCCGGACCCCGTCCTCGGCGAAGCAGGCGGCGCACGCCGCGGCGTCCATCTCGTTCCAGGCCGCCATGTACGCCAGAGCGGTCTCGCGCGGGGTCCTCGCGGACATCGGAGCCTCCTCGGGTCGACGCGCCGATCGTACGCGCCGATCCGCGCGGGTCACGTCGCGCGGGCGCAGCGGCTGCGTGCCTTGTCAGCAGCGGCTGTGGCCCCACCACCGAAGACAGAAGACTTCTTCATCGAGCCCATGAGTGGTCGAGGCCCCCTCCTGATTCGGCCGCCCCGGAGCATCCGCGGGGGTGTGGCCAAGTGGCCGCGGGGGTGTGGCCAAGTGGCCGCGGGGGTGTGGCCAAGTGGCCGCGGGGGTGTGGCCAAGTGGCCGCGGGGGTGTCGGCCAAGTGGCCGCGGGGGTGTCGGCCAAGTGGCCGCGGGGGTGTCGGCCAAGTGGCCGCGCACCTCACCCAGGGCCAGACGATCTCCGGCAGGACCCCGGCACAGGGGAAGTTCGGGCAGACCGAGCCACGAGTACGCGACGACGGTGCGAAGGTGAGACCGGCCGAGCCCCAGATACTTGTGCCCCCGTCCGTCGAGGACGAACATGTGTTCGTATGGCGTCCCCTCCCTACGCCGAGCTCCACGCCCACTCGGCCTTCAGCTTCCTGGACGGCGCCTCGGCGCCCGATGAGATGGCCGCCCGGGCGGCCGAGCTGGGGTACACGGCCCTGGCGATCACGGACCACGATGGGCTGTGCGGATCGCTGGAGTTCGCCCACGCCGCCCGGGCGGCCGGGGTGCGGCCCATCACCGGGGCCGAGGTCACCCTGCGCGGGGGCGCCCACCTGACGCTGCTGGCCGAGGACGCGCGCGGGTACGCCAACCTCTGCCGGCTCCTCACCCTGGCCCACGCGGACACCCGCCCTCCGCCCGACCGCCGCGCGCTCCCCCCCGCTCTCGACCGCTCCGCGCTGGCGACCCACGCCGAGGGGCTGGTGTGCCTCACCGGCTGCGCGCGCGAGGGCCTGGTGCCGCGTCTGGTGGCGGGCGGGCGGCGACGGGAGGCCGAGGAGGCGGTGCGCGACCTGGTGCGCGACCTCGGGGCGGACAACGTCTTCGTGGAGATCCAGCACCCCCGCTCGCGGGGGGACCGGCGCCTGGCGCGGGACCTCGCGCGGCTGGCCGAGAGCGCCGGCGTGCCGTGCGTGGCGACGGGCGACCCCCACGCGCACTCCCCCGGACGCGCGCTGGTGCAGGACGCCTTCGTGGCGATCCGTCACCGGCTGACCCTCGACGGCTCCGAGGCCGAGCGGCGCGGCAACCGCGACGCGGTGCTGCGCTCCCCCGAGGAGATGGCGGCGCTGTTCGCCGACCACCCGGAGGCCGTGGCCCAGACCACGCGCCTGGCCGACCGGCTGCGGTTCGACCTCACCCGCGACCTGGGCTACCGCTTCCCCGACTTCGCCGGATCGCATCCCGGCGAGACCGCCCAGGCCGCGCTGGCGCGCGTCTGCGCGTACCAGCTCGGCGCGCGCTACCCCAACGCCGGCAGGCGGGAGGCCGCCCGGGTGCGCCTGGACGAGGAGCTCGCGCTCATCGCCCACCACGACCTGGCCGGCTTCTTCCTGCTGCACCGCGACATCCTCGAGCTGGCGCGCGAGGTGGCCCTGCGCGTGCGCCCCTCGGGCTCGGCCCGCCGCTGGCTGCCGCCCGGGCGGGGGCGCGGGTCCTCCGTGGGCTCGATCGTCTGCTACCTCACCGGCCTCTCCCACATCGACCCGGTCGAGAGCGGGCTCTTCCTGGGACGGTTCCTCAACCGCGACATGGCCTCGGTGCCCGACATCGACCTCGACTTCCCGCGCGACGTGCGCGAGGCGCTCATCGAGGCCGTCATCGCCCGCTACGGCGCCGAGCACGCCGCGCTGGTCGCCGCCTTCCCCACCTTCCGCGTCCGCATGGCCATCCGCGAGCTGGGCGGCGCCCTGGCGCTGCCCGAGGCCGATCTGGAGCGGCTGGTGCGGCTCTCCGACGCATGGTCGTCGGCCCGCGCCGTGGAGGAGGAGCTGGGGCGCCTTCCGGACGGCGAGGCCAAGCTGGCCTCGCCGCGCTGGCGGGCGCTGGCGTTCCTGGCCCGCGAGGCCGCCGGCCTGCCCCGACACCTGTCACAGCACTCCGGTGGCATGGTCGTCAGCGCCCGCCCGCTGGTGGAGCTGGTGCCCGTGGTTCCCGCCGCGTTCCCGAACCGTCAGATCTGTCAGTGGGACAAGGACTCCTGCGCTGACGCCGGCTTCGTGAAGATCGACCTGCTCGGCCTGGGGATGCTCTCGGCGGTGGAGGAGTGCGTCGACCTCATCGCCCGCAGCCGGGGTGAGAGCGTCGACCTGTCGCGCATCGGGTTCTCCGACCCGGAGGTCTACGCCGAGATCCAGGACGCCGACACGGTCGGGGTGTTCCAGATCGAGAGCCGGGCCCAGATGCAGAGCCTGCTGCAGACCCGGCCCGAGAGCCTCGACGACCTCACCATCCAGGTGGCCCTCATCCGCCCCGGGCCGGTCAGCGGCGGGGCGGTGCACCCCTACGTGAAGCACCGGCGCAGGCGCCGCGCCGATCCCGGCTTCGAGCCCCCCTACGACCACCCGCTGCTGGCCGACTGCCTGCGCGAGACGCTCGGCGTGGTGGTCTTCCAGGAGCAGGTGCTCGAGGTGGCGATGGCGCTGGCCGGGTTCAGCCCCGGGCAGGCCGAGGCCCTGCGGCGCGCCATGAGCCGCAAGCGCAGCCGCGAGGCGATGCTGGCCCTGTGGCGCGAGTTCCTCGACGGGGCCCGGGCGCGCGGGGTGGACGACGAGATCACCCGGACGGTCTTCAAGAAGCTCATCGGCTTCTCGAACTTCGGCTTCCCCAAGGCGCACTCGGCGGCCTTCGCCGTGCTGGCCTACCAGAGCGCGTGGCTGCGCCGGCGCTACCCGGCGGAGTTCCTGGCGGCGCTGCTGAACGCCCAGCCGATGGGCTTCTACCCCCCCGCCACCCTGGTGCGCGACGCCCAGCGGCGCGGCGTCCGCGTGCTGCCCCCCTGCATCCGCCGCTCGGAGGCGACCTGCACCGTGGAGGACGGCGCCGTGCGGATCGGCCTCGGCTACGTGCGCGAGGTGCGCCGGGAGGCCGCCGAGCGGCTGACGGCCGAGCGCGCGGCCGACGGGCCCTTCCGCGACATGGCCGACCTGGCGGCGCGCGCCGACCTGCGCCGCGAGCAGCTCGCCCAGCTCGTGCGGGCGGGCGCGTGTGACGACCTGGCGGCGCAGAAGGGTCGGCGGGCGATGCTCTGGGAGCTCGGGGTGCTGGCGCGGCCGCACACCGGAGCCGCCGGGGTGCAGATGGCCCTGCCGATCCCCACGGGCCCGGCCCCCCCGCTCCCCGAGCTCGGGCGCTTCGAGCGCACCCTCACCGACTACGAGACCACCGGCCTCTCCACCGGCTGGCACCTGGTGGCGCTGGTGCGCCCGGGGCTGCCGCCCGGCGTGCTCACCGCCGCCCAGCTGCGCGAGACCCCCCACGGCACGCCGGTGTGCGTGGCCGGGCTGGTGGTGGCCCGCCAGCGGCCCGCCACGGCCGGGGGCATCGTGTTCCTGCTGCTGGAGGACGAGACCGGCATGACCAACGGGATCGTGCGGCCCGAGGTCTACGAGCGCCACCGGGCCGCGGTGCGGGCCGAGCCCCTGCTGCTGGTGTGGGGGCGCCTGGAGCGGCTGGAGCGCGCCATGAACGTGGTGGTGAGCCGCCTCGAGCGCATCGAGCCGCCGGCCGAGCAGCCCGCCGGGACGCTCGCCGGCGTCGAGGGGATGGCCCGCGTGCGCGCCGCCGCTCCCGAGGGCCAGCACTTCGGACGGGGCCGGCGCTAATGGCCGCCCAGCTGCGCGAGATCGGTGATCTCGGCCTCGACGAAGGGCTCGTCGCGCGGCGTGCCGAACCACCAGCCCACCGAGAGGCGGCTGGGGACGGTGAGCCCGCCGAAGGTGCGCTCCGAGTGGATGTGACCGCCGAACGGGATGTATCCGAACGCGTCCTGGCCGGCGTTCCCCCACCGCAGGGCGCTCACGCTGCGCACCGCGCCCCGTCCGTCGATCCCGATGCGCACCTCGGGCCTCTCGGGCGGGATCTCGAGCGCGGCCGCGATCGTGTCGTCGTCCTCGGCGCGCCAGGCGACGCCGGCACGCGGCAGCAGGCCGATCGGAGCGAGGATCGCCTCCAGCGCCGCCCGGCCGGCCGCCGAGCGCCCGGTGTCCGGGTCGTCCGCGTGGAACAGCGGCACGCGCCCCAGGAGCCGGCCGTCCGTGCTGCCCGCGCCGTCGGCGAACCGGTCCGTCACCACGAGCGGGGTGAACGACCACCGGCCGACGCGCGCCCGCCAGGTGAACGACCGGCCGTCGCACTCCTGGTCCGCGGTGAAGGGCAGCCACAGCCGGACCCTGATGCGCCCGCTCATCCTCAGCGTCACCCCCGGCGCCAGCGGCGTGCCCTCGGCGATCGCGTGGGTCAGGTACCGGACGACGGGTTCGTCGAGCCCGGCGAGCATGCCCCGCTCGAAGCGTTCGCCTAGCGTCGGCGGACCGGTGGGCCCAGGGCCGGGGAGCCGCGGGTGGGCTCCCGCGCCGAGGTCTGGTCCTGCTCGTTGTACTCGGCGCCCGGCGGCGGCGGGACGGGCCCGTCGAGGAGGGGGTCGGCGGTGGCGCGCATCCACTCCTCGAGCCGCTCGTTCAGCTCGGCCACCACGTCGCCCAGCTCGGGGTCGTCGACCAGGTTCTGCATCTCCCCGGGGTCGAACACGAGGTCGTGGAGGCGCTCCCTCTCCACCGTTCGCTCGGCCCACCCGTGCCGCATCCAGAGGTCCTTCGCCGGGCCGTCGTCGGTGTTGGGGCGCACCGGCGTCTCGCGGGCGCCGAAGCGGCGGATGTACTTCCAGCGCTCGGTGCGGATCGCGCGCTGGGGCTCGTAGGCGGCGTGGTAGGTCCCCTCGGCGAAGACCTCCTCCCGCACCGACGCCGCGCCGTTGACGAGCGGCAGCAGCGAGACCCCCTGGAGCCAGTGCGGGCGGGGGATCCCGAGCAGCTCGCAGACCGTCGGGAAGAGGTCGATCTGCGACACCAGGGCGTCGCTGACCAGCCCGCCGCTGAACCCCCCGGGACCGCGCAGGATCAGGAAGACGCCGATCCCCCGGTCCGTGAGGGTCGCCTTCGCCCCGGGGAAGGCCAGCCCGTGGTCGGTGGTGCAGATGACGAGGGTGTCCTCGGCGAGCCCGAGGGCGTCGAGCTCGTCGAGCACCGCGCCGATGCCGGCGTCCAGCGAGCGGGCGCTGGCGTTGAGGCCCGCCATGTCCGCGCGGGTCTCGGGCGTGTCCGGGATGTTGGGCGGCGGCAGGACGTAGCGCTCCTCGCCCTCCTCCGGCGCGAAGAACTCGTGCAGCGTGTGGACGATGTGGTGGCGGTAGTCCATGAGCGACCACCCGCGGTGAGCGAGGCCCATCATCCCGTTCGTGTGGGCGTACTGGCCCGTGAGCAGGCACGCGCGGCTGGCCGAGCAGGTCAACGCGGCGCAGAACGCGCGGCGGAACGCGACGCCCTCCTCGGCCAGCCGCTGGATCCGCGGGGTCTCCACGGCGGCGCCGTAGGGCTGCACGTGCCGTCCGGTGTCGTGGGAGTGCAGGTAGAGGATGTTCGGCCGATTCGGGGCCACTACGCCTCCACCCCCCCCCGCGCGGGCCTCGGTGCGGTAGCGCTCCACCCACGCGTGGGACCGGTCGTCCGACTGGCGGCGCATGCTGGGGCTCGGCAGGAGGCGGTCCTCGTCGAGGGGGATCTCCAGGTACCGCAGGATCTCGCGGACCGCGCGGTCGTGGTGATCGGCGAAGTCCTCGTAGAAGATCGTGAGCGGCTCGATCCCGGCCGTGACGAAGTAGTCGTCCCACCACCGCTCCCTCGGCCTCCAGGCCCTCGCGGAGCTGGTCGAGGGCGGCGAGGCTGTAGCCCAGCGGCGCCCCGTCCGAGCCGCGCTCGCCCGCCGGCTCGGGGACGCCGGACGGCCCGTCCTCACGCCACTGCCAGGTCTGGATCGCCCGCCAGAGCGACACAGCCTGGCGCACCTTGTCGCGCCGGATCAGGCGGATGTACCGCAGGCGCGGGAACACCGACGCCAGCAGGCGGTGGTCCTCCTCGGGCACGTCCGTGTCCAGCGAGGAGCGCAGGCCCTCGACGAGGCCCTCCATGTACGCCGCCATGATCTTGGCGCCGAAGACGCCGTTGCTGGTGGTGGCGGTCCCGAGCACCCAGGAGGCGTACTCGGCGAGTGGGTGAAGCGCCGGGGGTCGAACATCGGGTCCACCAGCGTGTCGCCCGCGGGCGGGCCCAGGCTCTCGGGCAGGGTCGCGGCCACCTCGCCAAGGTACTGGGAGGGCCCGCGCGGGACCCCGGTGTCCCCGGTCTGCTGGAAGTACTCCTCGGGCCTCCCGGCGATGCCGATGCTGGTGAGCGCCTGCGACAGGAACGTGCTGCCGCTGCGGGGAGTCGTGCAGATGAGGTACGACGACGTGGGTGCGCCATAGAGATAGGTGATCCGAGGCATAAGCCGATCATATCGAGAGGGCGCGCTCACGTGCGCACCAGGCGCTCGAAGAGGGCCTCCAGCATGGCCGCCGGGTCATCGCAGAGCCCCGTGTGCACCGCCGACGGCTGCACCGACGTGCTGCTGGGCGACACCAGCCAGTGGAACCGGCCGCTGGGGGGGAGCCGGGCCATCGGGCCGGCCCCGGGCTCCCCCGCCGCCACCGCCGCGATGCCCTCGAGCTGACGGCGCAGCGCCTCGGCGTCGGCGTCGGGCGACAGGGCCGCGAGCCGCGCCGCGTCGAGCGCGACCCGCGCGCCCAGGAACGAGCGGGTCGGGGCGAAGAGCACCACGCCGGCGTTGATGCACTCCCCGCGATCGATGCGCGGCACCACGCGCAGCAGCGCGTACTGGAACGGGCTACGCGGCTCGGGCATCCTCCGCCTCCCGTGCGAACGCCCGCGGCTCCTCGAGCCGGCCCGTCAGGTAGTCGAGGTACGCCGCGCGGCGCTCGTCGGCCGTCCCCTCCTCGCCCTCGACGACGAGCCATTCGTCGGGGACCAGGTCCACCACGGCCGTGCGCGCCGCGGGGTCCAGGCGGGGCGCCAGGCGTTCGTCCGCCTCGAGGATCGACCCGGCGAAGGGCAGCAGCACATGGTCGGCGATCACCGGGAAGGGCGACCGGGCGTGCGACGCCAGCCGCCAGTCGCGGTGGTGCCGGTAGAGCGCCGCCCCATGGTCGATCAGCCACAGCCGCCCGTGCCACACCAGCAGGTTGGGGTTCCGCGGGGTGCGGTCCACGTTGGTCAGCAGGGCGTCGAGCCAGACCACGTCGGCCGCCGTCTCCGGATCCACCTCGAAGCCCGCCGCGGGGTCGAAGGCGAGCGATCCGGGCAGGAAGTCGAGGCCCAGGTTGAGGCCCGGGCTGGCCCGCAGCAGGTCCTGGATCTCCGGGTCGGGCTCGGCGCCCGCGAGCGCGGGGTCGAGGTCGATGAACGCGATCTGCGGCACCAGGAGCCCCAGGCAGCGGCCGATCTCACCGCCGATGAGCTCGGCCACCAGCGATTTCGGCCCCTGCCCCGCGCCGCGGAACTTCAGGACGTAGAGCCCGTCGTCGTCGGCCTCGACCAGCGCCGGCAGCGAACCGCCCTCCCGCAGCGGCGTCACGTAGCGCGTGGCCCGAACCGTGGCCGGGGAGTCGATGACCGTCACCTCGGGAGGGGCAGGCCCTCGCAGGACCCCCCGCGGGCGAGCCGCGCCCGGGCGGCCCGCGCGACGTCGGCGATGAACCGGTCGCCCGGGTAATCCCCGACCCCCGAGGCGCTCCAGGTCATCGCCGCGACGGCCACCGGTCCGCTGCGCAGGTAGATGATCCCCGCGTCGTGCTTCACCTGCTCGTTGTAGCCGGTCTTGTGCGCGAGCGGGACGGACGCCGGGAGGCCCGCCGCGAGCTTGGTGCGGTCACGCACGTCCAGCAGCCGCGCGAGCAACTCCGCCCGCGCGGCCCGGGCCCCGACGCCCAGCCGGGCGACCCCGCCCCGGCCCACGGCGCCGCGGTGCACGGCGACCATCAGCCGCGCCAGCTCGAACGGGGTGGTGATGAAGTTGCTGAACAGGGCGGGGCTGGCGGAGGTCTCGATGGGAATCGGCCGCCGGCTGTCGAGCAGGTAGCCGCGGCGCACCAGCGACCGCGACAGCCCGAGGTCGGCCAGGGTGTCCGTGACGCTCGCGGCTCCGGCCGCGGTCGAGCCGCCCCCCAGATCCGCGAGCACGGAGTTGGCGGCCACGTCGTCCGAGTCGATGACCATGCGGTCGAGCACCGGCTCGAGGCCGGCGGCGCGCCCCCGCCTCACCGCGTCGACCAGGATCGCGGCCTTCAGGGTGCTGGCCGCCGGGAACCGGGCGTCGGCGTTGTACGAGGCGCCACAGCCCGTGAGCAGGTGCTGCACGTAGACCCCCGAGATCGCGGGCATCCCGGCGGCGAGGCGATCGACGTCCCCCTGGAGGCGTCGGTCGACGAACCCAGGGATGCGCCCGGCCCGTCGCGCGGAGCGGGGCAGCACGCGCACCTCGACCGTGGCCGACCAGCGCGAGCCGCCGGGCCCGATCGCGCGCACGCGCACCGGCGCCACGCCCACGGGCAGGGTCAGCGACACGCGCCGCGGCCCCGGCGCCACCCGCACCCGGGGCCCCAGCCGGCCGCCGGACTGCACCTGGACGGCGCCGGTGCGCGAGCCCACGCGCACCGCGACGCGCCCGAAGCTCACGGGCGGAGCCGACACGACCGGCGACGGGGGCGCGGCGTGGGCGATCACGGGAACGCGCGCGCCATCGGCTCGATCAGCGCGCTCACGGCCTCGCGGGTGCGGCGCGTGAGCTCGGCGGCCCGCTCGCGCCGCGTCCCCTCGGTGGGCACCGGAACCGGGTGCCCGAAGGCGACGAGCACCGGCCCGCGCCCCACGGGGCGCCAGCCGCGCAGCACGCGGTCGGCCCCCCAGAGGGCCGCCGGCACCACGCGGACGCCCTCGACCAGACCGAGGAGGCCCATCCCCTCCTGGAACTCGCCGAGGCCCGCGCCCCAGGTCGGGCCGCCCTCGGGGAAGATCACCACGAGCCGTCCGGCCGCCAGCTGGTCGCGGGCGTAGCGCAGGGCCCGGGTGTCGGCGCCGCCGGGCCGCAGCGGGAAGGCCCCGAGCCCGAAGAGCACCGCGGCCAGCGGCCGGCGGGTGAAGTGCTTGGCCAGGGCCATGTACTGGGCGGGGCGGGGCATGCAGGCCATGCCCACGAACACGGGGTCGAGGTCGGCCACGTGGTTGGCCACCACGAGGACGCCTCCCTCGCGCGGGATCCGGCGCCGGCCCGCCACCCGGAACCGAGCCACGGGAAGAAGCGTGAGGTTGAAGACCAGCCGCGCGAAGAGCCAGATCGGGACCCAGACCCCGCCGCGAGGCGGAGCCCAGTGGACCCTGCGCAACCCGCCGCTCATCCCCCGCCGATGCAGAGGGCGGCGGGCCCGAGCTCCGTGGCGGGCGCGCCCGCCCGGGCGCCGTTGATGGCCCCGGTCGGGGTCCGCACCGCGCTCGCGATCACCGCCTGGGCCATGGGCTCCTCCCCGATCCTCGGCCGCGAAACCTACGGGACCAGGTGGGGGTACAGCGAACGAGCCGCGGCGTCGATACATAAGACATGAACGAAAGCAACCCCCACAAGACCAGGTCAGCCGCCCGTAAGGCTAGGCCCGCCGCAACCTCCTTCGTTCTCCTCGCGATCGCCGCGCTGGGCTTCACCTTCTCGGCGATGCCCGCCGCCGCCGCGCCGGTCACCGCTCCGACCATGGAGTCCGCGGTGCTCAGCGAGATGAACATCGCCCGGGCCAACAACCACCGGGCGCCCCTGCGGATGCTGAACACGCTGACCCTGCCGGCACGCGCACAGAGCCGTTACCTGCTGAAGGCCGGGCTGCTCTCGCACGACAGCCGCGACGGCACCCCCTTCTGGACCCGCCTCGAGCGCGCCGGGTTCCCCCGCACCCGCTCGATGGGCGAGAACCTGGTCGAGCTCGGCGGCTGCGACGAGTCCACGGCGCGTCTCGCGGTGCAACTCTGGATGCACAGCCCGGCCCACCGCGCCAACATGCTCGACAAGCGGTTCCACGTGACCGGCGTCGGCGTGTCCTTCAGCGCCAACTGCGACGTCACGGTCATCACGGCCGACTACGGCAGCTGAGCCGCCGGCCGGGCCGGGCCGCGAGGCCTAGGCCTGGAAGCTCTTCCCGCAGCCGCAGGAGGCGGAGGCGTTCGGGTTGTTGATGAGGAACCCGGCGCCCTGGAAGCCCTCCTCGTAGTCCAGCTCCACCCCGAGCAGGTAGGGAACGCTGTAGCGGTCCACGATCACGCGGACGCCGTCGTTCTCGACCACCTCGTCACCGTCCTCCGGCGCACTCAGCGAGAGGTCGTACTCGAACCCCGAGCAGCCTCCGGGGACGACCTGCACGCGCAGGCCGGCGCCGGGATCGGCCTCGGCGGCGATGAGCGATCGGAGCTTGTCCTTGGCCTCGGCGGTGAGGGTGACCATCGTGTGACCTCTCGGACGGGACGGCTCGACAGAGTGCACGTCGAGTGTGGCAAAGAGCCCCGCCCCGCGCAATGTCCTTCGCCCGTTAACGACCTCTCAGGGGACGAACCTTCCAGAGCACCGAGCGGGCGTTTCCGGCGCGATCGGCGATGGTGACGGCGACGGTCGAGCGCCCGGCCGGCACCCCCCGCGCCGGCAGCTCCAGGGTTCTCGCCGTCACGCGGGCCTCGTCGGTCACATCCCGCCCGCCCACGGTCACGCGCACGGATGCCGGATCGACCCCCGTCCCGCCCTGGTCGTCGCGGTAACGCACCACCAGGCCTCCCCCGGGCGGCTCGCGCAGGACGGCCTTCGGGGTCCTCGGCGGCGTCTGGCGCCCGCCGCGCGGCCACAGCGGGAGCGGCCCCGGCGCGAACGCCAGCGCCGCCTGGGACGTGGCCCACACCGACGGCGCCACGGACTCACGCGAGTTGCGCACGCCCCCGTCGGGCAGCTGGAGGCGCCGCAGCAGCCGGACCGGACCCCCGGCGCGATTCCAGGGCGGACGGTCCGGGCGGTCGCCCAGCGTGCGCAGCGCGACGGTCACCCACGCGGTCGTGAGGGCCGTGCTCTCGCCGCCCACCACCGCCGGGAACCCGCCGTCGGGGTTCTGCACGCGGCGAAGGAACTCGCGCGCCCGGCGGAGCGAGGCCGCGAGCTCGGGCCTCCTCCCCGCCGCAACGAGAGCCTGGACGGCGACCGACGTGGTGTTCGGGTCGCGCCCCAGCGGGCTCTCATCGGCCGACCACCCGCCGTCCTCGCGCTGCCGGCCCTCGAGGGCGCTCCTCGCGCGGCGCACCGAGAAGGAGTCGGCGGGGAGCCCGCCGGCGCGCAGCGCCAGGATCCCCCACGCCGTGGTGGACGGGCCGTCGCCGATGGAGCCGTCGGCGTTCTGGGCCGTGAGGACCTCGCGCATGAGGTTGCGGCCGCCCGTCCTCCGTGGGTCGAGCCCCGCCGCGCCGGCCGCGACGGCCGTGCGCTCGATGTCGCCCAGCATGGGCTTGCGCAGCGGGCGCGCCATCGCGTCGCGCAGCGATGCGTGCCCCGCGCGCCAGCGCTCCGCCCGCTCGCCCGCGGCGGTCACCGCCAGGGTGGCCCAGGCCGTGTCGTTCGGGTCGGTTCCACCACCCACCGAGAAGCCGCCGCCGAAACGGTCCTGGTGCGCGGCGAGGTTGTCCAGCGCCCGCGAGAGCGGGCCCGCCTGGGCGGCCGCCGGCAGGACGAGGCCCAGCGCGGCCGCGAGGCCGGTCGCGATCACGGTGTGCGGGCGCGCACCGCTGCGGAGTGGGCGGGGAGCCACGGCCGCAAGTCTTCCGACGGGTGTCGGGGCTCACAACTCCCCATCCGACGAGTGGGGCGCCACCCATCGGCCGCAAGCCTTCAAGAGGTTGCTACCGTCCGGCCGTGAGCTCCGCCCCGCCACCGGGCGCTCCGCGCCGGTCGCCCATCGCCCTCGCCCTCTCGGACCGCGACGGCAACCTGCGCACGTCCCTCATCCTGGGCATCGTGGTCGTGGCGCTGGCCCTCCTGGCGATCGGGATGTTCGCCGCGCTGCTGGCCGCGGACGCGGGCAGCCCCGAGACGCTGGCCATCTGGATGGTTGGCGCCCTGATCGTGATCAAGCTGCCGCTGCTGGCGGTGGTGTGGTGGATCATCTCGCGCCGCCGCGACGATCCCTCGGGCGGCGGCTGGTCGAGCAAGGAGTGCGGCGAGATCCTGGCCTACCTGGAGCGGCAGGCCGACGAGAGCCGTGAGCGCGAGGACGCGGCGGCGCGCCTCGCCTACTTCGCCCGCGAGGCGTGGTTCGTGGCCGACTCGGCTCGGGACGCCGACAAGGCCGAGGCCGTGGCCGTGGCGGTGCGGATCGACGGCATGGCCAGCCGTGCGGGGGCCTCGGGCCGGCGCGCCGTCTCGCCAGGGCCCTAGCCGGACCGCAGCAGCAGCACCAGGCTGGCGCACATCAGCGCGAGGGCCGCCAGCCGCTCCCACGAGAAGGGCACCGCGTCGGCGCCCAGCCACCCGAAGCGGTCGATCAGGGCCGCCAGCGCCACCTGGCCGACGATGACGGCCACGAAGGTCGTGGTGACGCCCAGGCGCGGCGATGCCACGAGCGTGGCGAACACGAAGACCGCCCCGAACGCTCCGCCCAGATACGCCCACCAGGGCCCGCCCCCCAGCGCCCCGAGGCGCCCGGCGTCACCGGCGACCACCACCGCGCCGAACAGGAGCACGGTGCCCACGACGAACGAGACCAGCGCACTCCCGACGGGGGAGCCGAGCACCAGGCGCAGGCGCGCGTTCACCGGCGCCTGGGCGGCGATCATCGCGCCGCCGATCAGCGGGAGCAGCAGGTAGGCGTAGCGCGGCATGGCGTCCCTCCGGGTCGGGGTGCGGCCACGCTAGCGAGCGGTCAGCCTCCCGCGTCCGGGTGGCGCCGCACGACCGATCCGGGGACCACCCCGGGCCGCGGCGCCGGCCTCTCGAGGGCCGGCTGGAGAACCTCCCCGACGCCGAGGCACCCGTAGCACGTGACGAGCTCGTAGCCGCGGCCCTCGGGGCGGCACAGGATCTGCCGCTGCCCCCAGCAGATCGGGCACGGGGCCCAGACCACGGGGGTCGCCGAGGTGTCGGGTGTCAGGCGTGCCATTCCTCCGCCGCCCCGGTGGAGGGGACGTCGCCCCGCCGGATCCGCTCGACAAGGGCCAGCGTCTCGGCGCCGGGATCGGCGCCCAGGGAACGGCGCATCGCGTCGGCGCACAGACCGAGCTGCCGGAGGGCCAGCGAGCGCTGGCCGGCCTCCGCGTAGCACCGCATCAGCAGGCGGTGGAGATCCTCGCGCTCGGGCTCCACGCCGAGGCCCCGCCGGCAGAGGCCGATGGCCGCGCCGGCGTCTCCCAGCCGCCGCTCGCACTCGGCGAGGTCGGTCACCGCCGCGAGGTGGGTCTCGGCGAGCTCCCGGCGGAAGGGATCGATCCACGCCTCGTACCGGTCGTCCTCGAACAGGTCGCCCTCGTAGAGCGCGACCCCGGACCGGAGGTGGGCCGCGGCGCCCTCGATGTCCCCCGCGCGCCGGCGGACCCGCGCCGCGGCGACCAGGCGCTCCAGCTCCTCGGCGTCCACGCGGATCGCGAGCGACGGGTCGAGCCGGTAGGCGCCGTCCTCGAACACGCACACCGAGCGACCGCCCAGGGGCTCGCGCAGACGGTTGCGCAGCCCCCAGACCGAGACGTTCAGGTTGTTGCGGGCCTGCGAGGGGGATGACCCCGGCCAGAAGACCTCGGTCAGCTCCTCGCGGGGGACGGGCCGGCGCCGGTGGAGCAGCAGGTACTGGAAGACCCCGCGTTCGCGGCGGCCCGCCCGGAAGGGGACGGGCCGGCCGTCGATCTCGACGCGAAGCGGCCCGAGGCCGGCGACGGCGAGGTGCGCGGCGGCGGCCGCCGGCGCGGGAGGGGCGCTCACAGCCACGACCCCTCCTCGTCGTCGTCGAGCGGCTCGCCCTGGACGGCGTTCTCCCGTCCATTGGCCACGCGCTTCAGGAAGCGGCGCCGCGCCGCGGCGTAGTCCTCCCAGCCGGGCGGGAACTCGGGCGCAGCGCCGCCCCGGTCCCAGTCGCCGGCCTGGTCGATGCCCCGCTGGTCGTCGTCCCGGGTGACGAGGTGGAGATTGCTTGCCACGGTGATCTCTCCTTGGACGTACGGCCGGACGGGTGGTCGTGCCCGTCGAGTGTCCGGCGGCCCGCCTCCCCGCGATAGAGGCCCTAGGTGTGGCGTTCCCTCACCCACGTCTCGCCCTCCGGGACCCGGCCTCCCGGCGGGCCGACGCTTGTTCCGTAAGTCGTTGCGCGGCGGGGAGGGCGCCCGGGAGAATGGGTCGTCGCACAGCCCACAGAGGAGCATCGATGGCCAAGAAGAACCTGTTCGTCTTTCTCGGCGCCTACGCCAGCGAGGCGGACGCGCGCGCCGACTACGAGGTGCTCAAGGAGCTCCACGTCGAGGGAGCGGTCGGCACCTACGACGCGGCCGTGATCACCAAGGACGCCGACGGCAAGGTCCACGTCAACAAGGACGAGCTTCCCACCCGCCACGGCGCCTGGACCGGCATCGCGGCCGGCGCCGTGCTCGGCATCATCTTCCCCCCGTCGATCATCGGCGCGGCCGCGGTCGGCGGCGTCACCGGCGGCGTGATCGGGCACCTGTGGCACGGGATGTCCCGCAGCGACGTGAAGGAGCTCGGGGAGGGCCTGGACGCCGGCCAGGCGGCGCTGATCGTGATCGGCGACAACAAGATCGCCGACGAGATCGACAAGGCGAAGCTCAAGGCCATCAAGGAGGTCAAGAAGGAGATCGACGCGGACGCCGACGAGCTCAAGCGCGAGCTCGACGAGGCCGCGAAGGACCTGTAGGTCCTCGGCGCTCCCGACGCGGCGGGCGCCCGGATCGCCGGGGCGCCCGCCCGTCCCGTCCGCCTAGGCCAGGGCCTTGGCCTTCAGGGCGTTGAACTCGTCCTGGGTGATCGCGCCGCTGTCGAGCAGGCTCTTGGCGTGGGCGATCTCCTGCGCCGGAGTGCCGGTGCCGGCGGTCTCGCGGACGTAGGTGTCGAACTCCGCCTTCGCCGCCTTCTGGTGAGCCGCGGCCCGCTCCATCATGCCCTTATGACGGACGATCACGTAGAGCAGGATCCCGAGCAATGGGAAGACGATCAACAGGATGAGCCATCCGGCCTTGGCCCAGCCGGACAGCTCGTGGTCCCGGAAGAGGTCGGTCACGATCGAGAACAGGATCATGATCACGACGAACAGCGCGTAGATCACGATGATCGTCCAGATCAGGTCGAGAAAGCTGAAGTTGTCCAAGTCGCCTCGCAGTCGCGTGGGTGAGGGGTTTCCGGCGCGGACCCTATAGGCGCGCCTGGCGGGAGAGCACCCCTAGACCGTGAACCCGGCCGGGAACGGGAATGACGTGCTGCGGTCGATGCTCGCCATGCGACCGGGCTGGAGATAGGCGAGCAGCGGCGCCTCGTGGATCAGGTCGGCATCGTCGCGCTCGAGGGCGCGCAGCGCCGCCGGGTCGACGGAGGCGGCGACGACCGCCCCCGTGATCATGCTGGCGTCGCCGAAACCGTCAACGATGCGGTCGAGCCGGCATTCGAGGTGGACGAGGCAGCCGTCCACGAGGACGCCGTCCACCACCCGGGCGGGGATCGTGGTCAGCGCGGCGAGACCCGCCTTGGCGTCCCCGGCGCGCGGCGCGGCCGCCATCGCGATCTGCGCCACCTGCTCGGGGCGCGGGAAGCTGACGGTGAAGACCCCTGTCGCGCGGACGTTCTGGTAGGTCGCGTGGCGCGGTGTGCAGATGAAGCAGTAGTGGTTCTGCCAGCCGAGCGGCATGGCCATGTGCTTCGGAGCGATGTCGTACGCCTCCCCCTCGCGGGTCGCCACGAGCACCAGGGGCAGGACGGTGAAGAACCGTTCCCAGACGGGCACGACGCTCACGTCGATGGGGACGGGCGCCGCAGGATCCTCTCCAGCGCTCATCGGGCCTCCTCATCCGGATCGAGGCTGCAGTCTCGATGCGGGCGACCGCTCGGTCATCGGAGGAGCCCACGCCGACGATGGGTACAAACCCGCACGCGGGTGCGGGGCGTTCACCCTGGCCGGACCCGCCGCCGACGCGCGAGCCTATGGGGGCCGCGCGGGCACAAGCGAGGGAACAGAGCGATGGCGAGTCCACGCAGGGAGGGCGAGGCGACGGGTCCGGCGCGGGCCGGGGCGCGGGAGCTGCTCACCTGGCTGCGGACCCGCCAGGACGAGATGACCGAGATGCTGGCGGTGCTCGCTCGGGCGGAGTCGCCCTCCACCGACAGCCGCTCGCAGGAGGGAGTGCGTGCCCTCCTCGCCGCCGAGCTCATCGACCTCGGCCACCGGGTGCGTGAGCCTGCCGCGGGAGGGGGCGGACGGCACCTCCTGGCACGCCCCGCGAACCGGCGACGGGGGCTCCCCTACCAGCTGCTGGTCGGCCACTTCGACACGGTCTGGCCCGTCGGCACGCTCGAGGAGATGCCCGTGCGCACCGACGGCGGCCGGCTGTTCGGGCCGGGCGTCTTCGACATGAAAGGGGGCCTGGTCCAGGCGATCTTCGCCCTCCGGGCGCTACGGGCCGCCGGAGCCGAGCCCGAGGTCGCGCCGGTGCTGATGATCTCCTGCGACGAGGAGATCGGCAGCCGCGACTCGGGGCGGCACATCGCGCGGCTCGCCCGGGGAGCGGTGCGCGCCCTGGTGCTCGAGCCGGCGTTCGGGCGCGGCGGCGCCCTGAAGACGCGCCGCAAGGCGGTCGGCGCCTTCTCCGTGACGATCGCCGGACGGGCGGCGCACGCCGGCATCGACCCGCAGAGCGGGGTGAGCGCGATCCTCGAGCTCTCGTATCAGGTGCAACAACTCTTCGCCCTCAACGACCCCGACCGCGGCATCACGGTGAACGTGGGGACCATCGACGGGGGGCTGCGGCCGAACGTCATCGCCCCCGAGGCCTCCGCGAGCCTCGACGTGCGAGTGCCCACGGCCGCCGACGCGGTCGGCATCGAGCGCGCAATCCGCGGGCTCACACCCCACCTGCCCGGAATCACGCTCCGGGTCGACGGGGGCTTCGGCCGGCCCGCGATGGAGGCCACCCCGCGCAACCGCCGACTCTGGCAGCGGGCACGGGCGCACGCCGCGAGCCTGGGCGTCGCGCTCGAGGAGGCCGCGGTCGGCGGGGCGTCCGACGGCAACACCACAAGTCTGCACACGGCGACGCTCGACGGCCTCGGGGCCGTGGGCGACGGGGCCCATGCGCTCAACGAGCACGTCCTGGTCGCGACCATGGCGGAGCGGGCCGCGCTGCTGGCACTCCTGCTCCTCGAGCCGGACGCGCGCCGGAGCGCGCCATGAGGCTCATCCGCACCAGCGTCGCGCGGATCCTTCCGCCCGACGATGGCTCCATGCACCCGATCGTGGTGCCCCGCGAGCGCTGGAGCACGGGCGACTACGTCGTGGGGGAGGTGGTCGGCCGGGGGTGGCCACCGTGGCAGATCGAGGCGGTGACCGGACGGCTCGAGGAGGTCTGGGACGGCGACCTGATCGTCGGCGTCCTGGGCCAGCGCCGGGCCACCCTCGAGGCCGTCGGCGACTGGCGCGACGTGGGAGACGATCTGATGATGAGCACGCTCACCCGGGGAGGCGTCCTCGGCCGCTGCACCTCGGCGGCGCCGTGGATCCGCCACCTGATCGTCCCCGTCGCCTACCGAGGGCACCTCGCGTCGCGGGGCGCCATGATCTCGATGTCCGACGTCGCGCTCCCCCCGCGGGAAGCGCCCGCCCGACTCCCGCCGGTGGTGCTGCTGATCGCCTCGTCGATGAGCGCCGGCAAGACGACCGCCGCCAAGGCGATCATCCGCTGCGCCACCGGCCAGGGGCTGAGGGTCGCCGGTGCGAAGCTCGTCGGCGTGGCGCGCTACGCGGACATCCTGGGGATGCGCGACGCCGGCGCGCGGATGATCGTCGACTTCGTCGACGCGGGCCTTCCCTCGACGATCGCCCCCGCGCAGACGGTCGAGGACGCGGTCCGCCGCGTGCTCGGCGCGGTGGAGGACGCCGACGTCGACCTGCTCGTCGCCGAGGCGGGCGCCTCGCCGCTCGAGCCCTACGGCGGCGCCACGGCCATCGCCGCGCTCCGCGACCGCGTGGCCCTGACCGTGCTCTGCGCCTCCGACGCCTACGCCGTGCGCGGCGTGATCGACGCGTTCGGCATCAGGCCCGACCTGGTGGCCGGACTGGTGGCGGCGACCGAGGCGGGGGTCGACCTGGTGGCCACGCTCACCGGCCTGGAGGCCCTCGACGTCACCGACCCCGATCAGGCGGAGCGCCTCGACGCCCTCCTGGAGAGGGCCCTCGCCGCATGGGCGCCGAGCTGACCCGGGCTCGTGGGCCGTTCATGGTGCGTACGCCTCGCGCCATCGCAGGGACACACCGACTCCGTCCGGCTCCGTAGTCACTTGAGGCCTTGCAGGAGCTCTGTGAACCGGGTGGCGTTCCGCAGCGCGTAGTCGCGCGCGTTGTTGTTGAAGACCACCGCCACCTCCTGCGCGCGCTCGGCCATGTCGAGCACCGGATCCAGCCACTCCTCCATCTCGTCGTCGGTGTAGGCGTGGTCGAACCGCTCGGCCACGGTCCTCCCCTTCGTCCACGCCTCGACGTTCCGTCCGTGCAGGCGCAGATAGGCGAGCGCCGGGCTCGTGACCTCCACGATGGGCGGCATCGCGCTGGCCGCCTCGGCGCGCGGGGCGTCCACGCAGACCCACGAGGCGTCGTGCTCGCCCAGCAGCTCGGCCGCCGCCCGGCGCTCGCCGTCGGCCGCCCACGACCGGTGGCGGAACTCCACGGCCGCCCGCGCGGGCTTCAGCCGGGTCAGGATCCGGCCGAGCTCGTCACGCTGGCCGGGCCCCGAGACGACGTAGGGAGGCAGCTGCACCAGGATGGCGCCGAGCTTGGCGCCGAGCGGGCCGGTGGCCTCCACCAGCGCGTCGATGACCGCGTCGCGCAGCTCGCGGCTGGGGCGCCGGATGCGCCCGCGCTTGTCGAGCTGAGCCGGCAGCTCGCGCAACGGCGGCGGCAGACGGCCCGGCTCGCTCGGGTGCCCGGAGATGACCTGGTGGGCCTTGACGTGGAACCGGAAGTCGTCGGGGGTGCGCTCGGCCCAGGCCGCCGTGGTCTCGAGGGTGGGGAGCGCGTAGAAGGTCGCGTTGACCTCCACCATCGGGAAGTGGCCGGCGTAGTACCGCAGCCGACCGGCGGCGTCGTCCTTCACGTCCGGGGGATACCACCCGGCCTTGATGAACTCCGGGTCGGTCCAGGAGGCCGTGCCCACGCGGATCCCGTTCCCCACCGGCCGCACTCAAGCAGACCCGCGGGCCGGGCGCCGCCCGCTAGATGACGGGCGCCACCCCGGCGGCGCCGCGGCTGACCAGGGCCCGAAGGGCGGTGACCACGACCGGGTCGAACTCGGCGCCGGCGCGGGCCTCCAGCCGGCCGACCGCCTCGGTTGCGGGTACGGGCTCGCACACCGGATCCCCGCTGGCCAGGCGCTCGAACGCGCTGGCGACGGCCACGATCCGAGCCTCCAGGGGGATCTCGGTGCCCCTGAGGCCCGCCGGATAGCCGGTGCCGTCCATGCGCTCGTGGTGGTGCAGCACCCACGGGCGGATCCGGGCCAGGCGCGAGCCGGACAGCATCCGCTCTCCGATCTCGGGGTGGCGGCGCAGGTCCTCGGCATCGGCCGCGGAGAGGGGGCCCGGCCGTCCCACCAGGTCCTCCCCGAGCCCGATCTTGCCCACGTCGTGGAGGAGCCCCGCGATGCGCACGTCCTCGACGTGGTCGGACGGGAGGCCGAGCTCGCCCGCGAGGAGGGCGGCGATGCGGGCGGTGTTCTCGGAGTGGCGCGCGGTGCGCGGATGGCGCCAATCGACCGCGGCGGCCAGCGCGGCGAGGGTCGCCACGAGGGCCTCCGCGTCGGCCGGGGCGCCGCCGTCGCGTTCCTCGGCGCGCAGGATCTCGGCCGCGTCGGCGTGGAAGAGGAACGTGCGGTCCCCGCCCTCCCGCCGTGCCCAGTCCAGCGCGCTCAGGGCGTTCGCCATGAGGAGCTCCGGCGTGGTCGCCTGGTCGGGGAAGCTCGCCACCCCCAGGGAGAGGGTGAAGCCCCCGGCCAGCGCCTCATCGGTCGTCAGGGTGGCGCGCAGGCGCTCACCCACGCGCAGCGCGTCGATGCCCGCCACCTCCGGGAGGATGGCCGCCAGCTCGTCGTCGCCCACGCGGCAGACCACGTCCATGCCCCTCACGCCGGCCGCCAAGTGCTGCGCCAGGGCCTCGGTGGCGGCGTCCGCGGTGCCGGCGCGGCCGCCCGCGCGCATCTCGGCCACGTCGTCCAGCTCGACGCGGAGGAGGCTGAGCACGGCCCCCGTCCGGACCGCGCGCTGGCACTCCTGGTCGATCCGGCTGTAGAAGTAGCGGGCGTTGAACAGGCGCGTGAGCGGGTCCACCGCCCCGTTGCCGCGCATCTCCTGCTGGAGGACCGCCGTGATCAGCGCCGCGGCGAGGTGGCCGGCGAACTGCACGAGCGTGCCGGCGGCGTCCTCGGAGAACGGCTCCGCGTCGTCGCCGAGCATCACCAGGAAGCCGAACCCGGCTCCCTCGCCCACGCCGACGATGAGCGCGCTGCCGAAGCCCCACATGCGCATCGGGCTGTCGAGCGCGAGCCGCCCCACCCAGGGCCGGCCCGCCCCGATCCCGGCACGCACCGCCTCGGGGACCAGCTCGGCCGCACCGGGCTCGTGGCGCGGCTCGATGCCGTCGCAGGCCGCCACCTCGAGGCGGCCGGACGTCGTCACCACCAGGGCCGCGGCCGGGGCGCCGGCCAGGGCGCGTGCCTCGGTCAGGCCGACGGCGACCGCGGCGGTCGGGTCGACGGCCTCGCGCAGCGCCGTCACCGCGGCCGTCAGCCGGCGGGCGCGGCGGCGATCGTCGGCCCGGATGCGGCGCAGGTCCTCGTTCTCCAGCGTCCGCGCGCAGTGGAAGGCCACCAGGCGCAGGGCCGCGAGCGCGGACGGGTCGTCGACCGCGCCCCACACCTCGATGCGCCCCAGGGGACCGTCGCCTCCGGGCAGCTCGACGGTCGCCGGACGCTCGTACGGCGGGACCACCCCCTCCACCGCGAGCTGGGCCTGACCCTGCGGGCCGGCGGGGCCCACGATCCGGGCCGCCCGGCCGCCGGTCACCACCAGCGCCGCCCCGAGGGTGATCTGGGCCAGGCGGTCGGGGCGCCGCTCGGCGGACAGCCGCTCGACGATCTCGGCCAGTCGCTGTGCGCTGACCATGCTCCAACCCTCATGCGTCCCTGCCGACACGCCGCGGCCTCCCTGCCGTCGCCTGTCACAGGTATCGGTCGCCCGGAGGCGATCTCAAGGGACGCGCGCGCTTATTCGAGCCGGCGCAGCTCCTCGTCGAGGCGCCGGGCCTCCTCGGGGCTGGGCGGGGGCGCCTCGGGCCCGGCCGTGCGGGATCGCCGCGACCAGGCCCGGGTCATGAACGGGATCGCCGCCAGCCCCGCCGCCACGACCAGCGCCGGGGCGAGCCAGGCGATGAGGTCGAAACCGGACTTCGGCGGCGTGGCGAGGATATCGGTGCCGAACTCGTTCACCAGGCCGTCGATGATCTGCTGCTTGGTCTCGCCCTGCTGGATGTGGGCCGCGATGTAGGCCTTCATGTCCTGGGCGACGGGCGCGTTCGAGACGTCGAGCGGCGTGTTGCACGTGGGGCAGCGCACCTCGCGGGCCACCTCCGACACCGTCAGCGCCGCCGCCAGCGCGGGGAGCGCCGCCAGCAGGATCAGCGCGATGACCGCGACGCGCCGGATCACAGCTCGTCCACGGCCGTGGTGATCTGCGCCGGATCGACGACCTGGCCGATCACGTGCAGGGCGATGCGCCCGGAGGGATCGACCACGAAGCTCTCGGGCAGGCGCGGCACCTGGAACGCCCGCATCGCGTTGTCGGTGCCGTCGCGCAGCAGCGGATAGGCGACCCCGGTGCTGCGGGCGAAGTCGAGTGCGTTCTCCCGCAGGTCCTGCACGTTGACGCCCAGCACCACCACGTTCCGGCCCTGCCTGCGGTACCGCTCGGCGACCTTGTTCAGGATCGGGGTCTCGTCCTTGCAGGGCGCGCACCACGAGGCCCAGAAGTTGACGACCACGGTGCGGCCCCGCAGCGAATCGAGCGACACCTGGGTGCCCGGCGGTCCCAGGCCGTCGCCCTCCCGCAGCACCGGCAGGGAGAAGTTCGGCGCGTCCGGGCGCTTGCCCTCGTCCAGGGCGCTCTGGATGGAGGTGCCCAGGTCCCGGTTGAGGAGGCCCACGATGAGCAGGGCGACGATGCCGGCGACGATGACCCCGCCCGCGATCGCGCCGACCGTGCGGCGCCGGTCCCAGCCGCGGCCGCCGGCCGGGTCCTGCGGCGCCTCGGGCTCCTCCATGTCGCCAATCTAGCGGGCGCCGCGCGGTCGGACGACCGTGACGGTCGGACGATCTACCCCAGCAGCTTGCGGATCGCGCGCGCCGGATCATCGGCGCGCATCAGCGCCTCGCCCACCAGGATCGCGTCAACGCCGGCCTCCTCCAGCTCCTCCACGTGCTGCGAGCGCGTGATGCCCGACTCGGCCACCACCACGGTTCCGGCGGGCACGTCGGCCAGGAGGCGGAAGGTCGTGCCGAGGTCGACCTCCAGGCTGTGGAGGTCGCGGTTGTTGATGCCCACCACCTCCGCGCCGCAGTCGATCGCCGTCTCGATCTCGCGCTCGTCGTGCACCTCCACGAGGCTGTCCATGCCGAGGTCCGACGCGCCGGCGATGAGATCGTTCAGCCGGTCGGGCTCCAGCGCGGCCACGATCAGGAGCACGGCGTCCGCGCCCGCCGCCCGGGCCTCGAGGAGCTGGTAGGAGTCGACGAGGAAGTCCTTGCGCAGGAGGGGGAGGTCGCACGCCTCGCGGGCCTCCACCAGGTCGTCGAGGCTGCCGCCGAAGTGGTTCGCCTCGGTGAGCACCGACACCGCGCGGGCGCCGGCCTCCTGGTAGGCGCGGACGATCTCGGTGACGCTCGCCCCCGGGCGGATGGGGCCGCGCGAGGGGCTCGCCCGCTTCATCTCGGCGATCAGCGAGATCCCCTCGTCGATGAGGGCCTCCGAGAACGGGCGGCCTCGGCGCGCGGGCCCCAGGCGCCTCCGGAGCTCGGACGCGGGCAGGGCCCGCTTGCGGCGCTTGAGGTCGGCCTGGGTGCTCTCGACGACGGTCTCGAGGAAGGTCGCCATCAGACCGCGGCGCCCAGCGCGAGCCTTCGCGTCGCGCCGATGAAGGCCTCGAGCCGGTCGCGCGCGGCGCCGCTGTCGATGCTCTCGTCCGCCATCGGCACCGCGGCCTCCAGCGACGGGGCGACCCCGGACAGCCAGATGCCCGCGGCCGCGTTCAGCACCACCAGGTCGCGCGGACGCCCCGCCGCGCCCGACAGCACCGACCGCAGCACCTCGGCGTTGTGGGCCGGGTCGCCCCCCGCGATCTCGTCGCCGGTGGGGGGCTCGAAGCCCAGCTCGGCCGGGTCCACGGTTCCCGCACGGACGCCGTCGGCGCTCACCTCCACGACGTCGTTGACCGCCGCCGTGGACAGCTCGTCCATCCCGTCGCGCCCGCGCACCACCAGCGCCCGCTCGCTGCCCAGCTCGAAGAGCGCCTCGGCAAGCCGCTGGAGGTAGGCCCGGTCGCTGACGCCCAGCAGCTGGCGCGGGGCCCCGGCGGGGTTGGTCAGCGGCCCGAGCAGGTTGAACACCGTCCGCACCCCGAGCGCCCGGCGGACCGGGACGATGTGCTTGAACGCCGGGTGGTGCGCCGGCGCGAACATGAAGCCGAGGCCGGTCTCCTCGAGGCACCGCGCGACCCCGTCGGGGTCGAGGTCGATGCGCGCGCCCAGCGCCTCCAGCACGTCCGCGCTCCCGCTCTTGGAGGTGGACGAGCGGTTGCCGTGCTTGGCCACCGACACCCCGGCCCCCGCGACCACGAAGGTGGCGGCCGTGGACACGTTGAAGCTGGGGCGCCCGCCGCCGGTGCCGCAGGTGTCGATGCAGGGGCCGCTCGGGGCCTGAACGCGCTCGGCGCGGGCACGCACGGTCTGGGCCAGGCCCGCCAGCTCGGCGGCGGTCTCGCCCTTGGCCCGCAGGGCGATCAGGAATCCGGCGGTCTGGGCGTCGCCGGCCTCGCCCTCCATGACGGCGTCGAGGGCCGCCGCGGCGCCGGCGCGGCCCAGGTCCTCGCCCGCCAGGAGGCGGTCGATGGCGTCGGAGATCACCGCGGAGGGCACCGGATCGAGACCCTAGAGCACTACGCGGACAGGGCGAGGAAGTTGGACAGCAGCGCCTTGCCCGAGCCCGTGAGGATCGACTCGGGGTGGAACTGCACGCCCTCGATGGGGAGCGTGCGGTGCCGGACGCCCATCACGACGTCGTCGTCGCACCAGGCCGTGCGCTCGAGGTCGGGCGCCAGGTCCGGATGCACCACCAGCGAGTGGTAGCGCGTCGCCACCATGGGATCCTCGAGCCCGGAGAAGACCGTGCGCCCGTCGTGGTGGATGCGGCTGGTCTTGCCGTGCACGGGCTCGCGGCCGCGCACCACCCGTGCGCCGAAGGCCTGGCCGATCGCCTGGTGGCCCAGGCACACGCCGAGGATCGGCACGCGCCCGGCCAGCCCGAGGATCGCCTCCACCGAGATGCCGGCCTGGTCGGGGGTCTTCGGGCCCGGCGAGATCACCAGGTGGGTGGGACGCAGCGCCTCGACGCCCGCCACGTCCACGGCATCGTGGCGGCGCACCTGCACCTCTGCCCCCAGCTCCCCGAGGTACTGGACGAGGTTGTAGGTGAAGCTGTCGTAGTTGTCGATCACGACGACCCGTGGCACCCGCGCGCCCCTACCAGTCGCTCTCGCCGGCGGCGACCTCGATGGCCCGGAAGAGGGCGGCCGCCTTGTTCTGGGTCTCCTCGTACTCCACCGCCGGCACGGAGTCGGCCACGATCCCGGCGCCCGCCTGCACGTGGGCCACACCGTCGTGGCACACGATCGTGCGGATGGTGATGCAGGTGTCGAGGCTCCCGTCCCAGCCGAGCCACCCCACGGCCCCGCCGTACGGCCCGCGCCGGGTGGGCTCCAGCTCGTCGATGATCTCCATCGCGCGGACCTTGGGCGCCCCCGACAGGGTGCCGGCCGGGAAGGTCGCGCGCAGCGCGTCCGAGCCCCGGCGCCCGGCCGCGAGACGGCCCACCACCGAGCTCTCGATGTGCATCACGTGGCTGTAGCGGCGCACGTCCATCAGCTCGGTCACGTGCACGGTGCCGATCTCCGAGACCCGGCCCAGGTCGTTGCGTCCCAGGTCGACCAGCATCACGTGCTCGGCCCGCTCCTTGGGATCGGCCAGCAGTTCCTCGGTGAGCCGCTCGTCCTCCTGCTCGTCGGCCCCGCGGGGGCGGCTCCCCGCGATCGGGTGCACCTCCACGACCCCGTCCTCCACCTTCACGAGCATCTCGGGCGACGAGCCCACCAGGGTCATCTCGCCGGTCTCGAGG
The DNA here is from genome assembly GCA_963760715.1 of Miltoncostaeaceae bacterium. Lineage (GTDB taxonomy): Bacteria > Actinomycetota > Thermoleophilia > Miltoncostaeales > Miltoncostaeaceae > CAVXDY01. Next base: position 247,907 of record CAVXDY010000003.1, read on the forward strand.
AAGTACATGTACGGCGACGGGTTGACCGTGCGAAGGCCGCGGTAGACGGCGAAGGGGTCCAGGCTCATCGGCGCCGAGAAGCGCTGCGACGGGACGATCTGGAAGGCGTCGCCGGCGAAGATGTACTCGCGGGCCCGCTCGACGGCGGCCTCGAAGTCCTCCCGGCTGAAGTTGCTGGTGACCGGGCCGAGCACCGGCTCGCCCTCGCGCTCGGGCGCGCGGGGGACGGGGCCCGACAGCCGCGCCTTGAGGTCGGACAGGGTCGCCACCGCGCGCCAGTAGGCGCCCTCGGGGTCGGCCTCCGGATCGAGCGGGCAGGGGGCCACGATCGTGAGGGAGCGGCGGAGGTGATCGAAGACCAGCACCGGCCCGGTGACCAGGGCGACCAGGTCCGGAAGGCGCCGGTCGTCGGGCGGGGCGCCAGGGAGGTGCTCCACGGTGCGCACCAGGTCGTAGCCGAAGTAGCCCACCGCGCCGCCCCAGAAGGCCAGCGGCTCGGGTGGCGGCGCCATCCCCACCCGCGCGACGGCCTCCTCCACCGCGCCGAACGGGTCGGCCGCGTCGAGGGTGCGCTCCTCCCCGTTCTGGTCGGTCTCGACCAGGCCGCCGTCGATGCCCCGGATCACCGCCTGGGGGCGGACGCCGATCATCGAGTAGCGCCCCTGGCGCCCGTGCTCGACGGACTCGAGCAGGAACGCCGGCCCGCCGTCGCGGAGCTTCAGGAACGCGCTGACCGGGGTCTCGCAGTCGGCGATGTACCGGTGCACCAGCGGAACCTGGCCGTGCGCGCCCACCATCGCGCGCACCTCGTCCAGGCTCGGGCTCACCGAGAGCCGGGCGCCCGTGCGCTCGGGCATCTCCAGCCGCAGGCGGGTCACGGCGCGCCCTCGCCGGGCGTGCGCCGCGAGGCCAGCTCGGCGGCCACCTCCTCCAGGCTCACGCCGGCCGCCCGCCACAGCACGGCGAGGTGGTAGAGCAGGTCGGCGCTCTCGTAGACCACCTGGCCATGCTCCCGCCCCTTGGCGGCCAGCACCACCTCGGTCGCCTCCTCCCCCACCTTCTTGCAGACGGTGTCGATGCCCTTCGCGAGCAGCCGCGCGGTGTAGGAGGCCTCGGGGTCGGCGGCCTCGGCGCGGCGCGCCACGGTGCGCTCGAGGTCGGCCAGGGCGGCGAAGGCCTCCGGCGGGGAGCCCTCGCCCAGGGGGTCGTGGAAGCAGGTCTCGGCGCCCGTGTGGCAGGCCACTCCGGTCTGGTCCACCAGCACCAGCACCGAGTCGGCGTCGCAGTCCAGCACCACCGCGCGCACGGCCTGGGTGTTGCCGCTCGTGGCGCCCTTGCGCCACAGCTCCTGGCGGGAGCGGCTCCAGAACCACGTCTCGCCGCGCTCCAGAGTGCGCTCCAGCGACTCGCGGTTCATCCAGGCCTGGGTCAGCACCCGGCCGGTGGTGGCGTCCTGGACCACGGCCGGCACCAGGCCGTCGGGTCCGTAGCGCACCCGCGCCGCCCGCTCGGCGGCGGGCGCTCCGATCTCGGCGTCGGCTCCCACGGAGTCCTCAGGCGTTGCCGTTCAGCGCGGCCAGCTCGACCATGACCAGGACGGCCGAGCTGGTGCCGACGCGCGCGGCGCCGGCCCCGATCATCGCCTGGACGGCCTCGAGCGTGCGCACGCCCCCGGCCGCGCTGACCCCCACCCCCTCCGGCAGGGCGTCGCGCATCAGCTCCACGTCGTGCACCGTCGCGTGGGTGCCGGAGCCCGTGCATGTCTTGGCGAAATCGGCGCCCACGTCGTCCACGATCTTGCAGGCGAGGCGCTTCAGCTTGTCGTCCATCAGCGGCGCCTCGATGATGACCTTGATGAGCACGTCCCCGCGGGCGTCGTTGGCCGCCCGGCCGCGGACCGCCCGCACCACCCGGAGCAGATCGTCCCGCACGCCACGGAAATCCCCTGCCAGCATGCCGCGGTAGTTCATGACCACGTCGATCTCGTCGGCGCCCTCCGCGACCGCGCGGTCGGCCGCCTGCGCGCGGGCGGCCGTGGTCCCGGATCCCGACGGATGGTCGATGACGGCACAGGTCTTCACGTCACAGCCCCGCAGCTGCTCGGCCACGAGCGGAACGTGCTCCGGCCGGGCGCAGAGGGCCGCGAAGTGATGCTCCCGCGCCTCGGCGCACGCGCGCTTGATGTCCGCGTCGGTTGCGCTGGCGGCCAGGACCATCAGATCCAGCGTCTTCGTCAGATCCTCGGCCCGCATCAGCAGAACGCGGCGCGCGGGGGCAGGGTCATCCGGACGAGTATAGCGACGGCCCCTAGGGCGCCCCGTGCCTGAGCTGCCGGAGCTCCAGGCGCTCGCCGAGGGACTCGACCGGGCGCTCGCCGGGCGGGCGATCGAGGGCGCGCGCGTCCACGCGCCCGCCACCCTGAAGACGGCCGAGCCGCCGCTGGGCGACCTGGTGGGCCGCCGCGTCGAGCGCGTCTGGCGGCGGGGGAAGCTGATCGGCGTCGACGCCGAGGGCGGCCTCACCCTCGTGGTGCACCTGATGCAGGCGGGGCGCCTGGGCCTGGCGCCGCGGCCCGATGGCCGGCCGGGGCGCACCGCGGCGCTCGACGTCAACGTGGGGCGCGACCAGGTCCTGCGGCTGCGCGAGCTCTCCACCCGCCGCCGCGCATCGGCGCACCTGCTCGACGCCGCGGGGCTCGCCGCGCACCGGCCGCTCACCCGGCTCGGCCCGGAGCCCCTGGGGCTGGGCGCCGAGGGGTGGCGGGACGCCCTGGGGGGCCCGGGCGCCGTTCTGCACGGGGCGCTGCGCGACGGCCGGCGGGTGGCGGGCATCGGCCGCGCCTACGCCAGCGAGATCATGTGGGCCGCGCGCCTCGCGCCCTTCGCCCGCGCGGGCTCGCTCGACGACGAGCAGGTGGACCGGCTCGCCTCGGCGGCCGACACGGTCCTCGGCCAGGCGCTCGACCGCGCCCGGGAGCGCATCGACACCGACCTCCCCAACCGCGAGGTCCGGGTGACCGCGGTGCACCGCCACGCGGGAGAGCCGTGCCTGCGCTGCGGCACCACGCTCGAGAGGGTGTCCTTCGCGGACTACGAGCTGGTGTACTGCCCCGTGTGCCAGACCGCCGGACGCGTCTACCGTGATCGCCGCATGAGCCGGCTGCTCGGATGACGGCCACGCACGAGCTGTGGATGGTGCGCCACGGCGAGACCGAGTGGAGCCGCTCGGGGCGGCACACCGGCACCACCGACCTGCCGCTCACCCCGGCCGGCGAGGCGGCGGCGCGCGCGCTGCGGCCCCGGCTGGCCGGCGTGACCCTCGCGCGGGTGCTCACCAGCCCGCTGGAGCGCGCCCGGCGCACCGCCGCCCTGGCCGGCTTCGAGAACGCCGTGCCGGACGCGCGCCTCACCGAGTGGGACTACGGCGAGTACGAGGGCGTGACCACGCCGGAGATCCGGCGCTCGGTCCCGGGATGGACCATCTGGACGCACGGAGCGCCGGGCGGCGAGACGGCCGCCCAGGTGGCCGCGCGGCTCGACGCGGTGATCGCCGACATCCGCGCCACCGACGGTCCGGTGCTCGTCTTCAGCCACGGGCACGCGCTGCGCGCGCTGGCGGCCCGCTGGCTGGGGCTGCCGGTGACGAACGGGCGCCTCTTCATGCTCGACACCGGAACGGTCAGCGTGCTCGGCTATGAGCACGACGAGCCCGCCGTCCATCGCTGGAACTGCGGCTAGGTGGCCGTTCTCGCGGAGCGCGAGCAGGAGGAGATCTACACCGAGCCGCGCTGGCCGCCGGTGGCGGCGCTGCTCGCGTTCATGGCGCTCAACATCGGGTTCCGGATCTGGCTGCCCAGCGAGCGGCTGGCCGGTTTTCCCTGGCTGCTCCCCGTGATCGAGGCCCTGCTGCTCAGCGTGCTGATCTTCGGCGACCCGGCCGCGCTGGCCCGGCAGCGCCGATGGCTGCGCCCGACGGCGCTCGTCCTGGTGGGCGTGCTGGTCGCGGCGGCACTGTGGGCCACGGTGACCCTGATCGACGACCTGATCCGGGGCTCGTCCGTGACGAACTCGCCGGGGGACCTCCTCGCCGCCGGCGCGCTGGTCTGGCTCGGCAACAACCTCTCCTTCGCCCTCTTCTACTGGCTCATCGACAGCGGCGGCCCGCTCGCGCGCGCCGCGGGGGCGCCCCCGGTCGACTTCGCCTTCACCCAGCAGCTGAGCCCGGAGATCGCGCCGCCCGGCTGGCGGCCCGTGTTCCTCGACTACCTGCACCTCGGCTTCACGAACGCCACCGCGTTCAGCCCCACCGACGTGATGCCGCTCACGCACCGGGCCAAGTACACGATGCTCGTCCAGTCGACCGTCGCCCTGGCGCTCTTCGGCCTGGTCGTCGCCCGGGCCGTCAACTCCTTCACGTGACCTCCGCCGGAAGGCCGTGCCGGGCCACCGCGCGGTCGTAGTTCAGCCGCAGCAGCGCGATCACGTCCTGGACGTCCGCGTCGTCGGCGATCCGGCGGGCCGCGGGGCCCTGCCGGCCGGGGAAGACCGGGTGGTAGCCGATCCGGCCCTCCGCGAAGAGCTCGGCCCAGGCGTCCTTGGGGAACGAGAAGTGGGCCGTCCGGTCGCCGTGCAGGTGGCCGATCTCGCGGCGGCCGACGCGGAACGCGAACTCGCCCCGGGTCCCATGCCCCGCCTCCACCCCCGGCCACGAGGTGACCTCCTCGGTGATCCGCTCGCTCGCCGGCCGCCGGGTCGTCATCGATCGGCCCTCCCACTCGGGATCGTGTCCATTCCCGGAAGGATGCACCTTCAAGCGCACTTGAAGTCAAGCGCTCAGAGACCCAGGCGGCTCAGCATCGACTCGTCGTCGCGCCAGTGCTTGCGCACCCGGACCATCAGGCTGAGGTGCACCTCGGTCCCCCACAGGCGCCCCAGGGCCGAGCGGGCAGCCGCCCCGATGTCGCGGACCATCCCTCCCCCGTGCCCCACGACGATGGACTTCTGCGACTCGGTCTCGACGAGCAGCACGGCGCGCACGACGATGCCGTGCCGCGCCGGCTCGATCTCCTGGACGTCCACCGCCAGGGCGTGCGGGATCTCCTCGCGCAGGCGCAGCAGCGCGGCCTCACGGATGAGCTCGCCGGCCAGCTCCTCGTCGGTCTGGTCGCTCGCCACGCCGTCGGGGAAGTAGCGCGGGCCCTCGGAGAGCAACGCCGGCAGGTCGTCGTGCAGGGCGTCGAGGCCCGTGCCGTGGCGGGCGCTGACGGGGTGCAGGGAGACGAAGTCGACGAGCCGCGCGGCGCGCGAGATCGCCTGGGCGATCTGATCGGGATCGAGGCGGTCGACCTGGTTGAGGACGGTGATGACGGGGAGCCGCGAGACGCGCAGGCGGTCCGCGATGAAGCGGTCGCCGCCTCCCACCGGCTCGGCGGCGTTCAGCACGTAGAGGGCGGCGTCGCAGTCGGCGAGGCTCTGGTCGACCGTGGCCTGCATCCGCGCCGTGAGACCGTCGGCCGGCCGCTGGAAGCCCGGCAGGTCGAGGAGCACCGCCTGCCAGTCGTCGCCGTGGGCCACGGCGGTGATGCGCCGGCGGGTGGTCTGGGGCCGCGGCGAGACCGCGGCCACCTGGGTGCCGGCCAGGGCGTTCGCCAGCGTCGACTTCCCCACGTTCGGCCGGCCCGCGAGCGCCACCAGACCGGATCGGTAGGCCACGCTCCCTAGCCCAGGATCTGGAACATGAGGATCGCGATGCCGGTGCCGAGCACGGCCCCCGCCGCCACCTCCACCAGGGAGTGGATGCCGGCCTCGACGCGCGACTGGGCCACCAGCAGCGCCATGAGGAAGGCGAGCGTGGAGATCAGGGCCGCGTGGCGCAGCGGCTCGGCCACGATCGTGATGGCCGCCCAGGCGGCGAAGGCGGCCGCGGCGTGCCCCGACGGCAGCCCGCCCCTCAGGGGCGTTCCGCGGCCGGTGGCGGCCTTGATCGCGATCACGGCGATGATGGTCACGATCATCACCACCACCACGAGGTGGATCGGCGAGCGCCGCACGCCGGAGAGCAGGTCGCGCCGCGAGTCGGTCAGGTGGTCGTAGAAGACCAGGTAGCCGATCGCGAGGGCGTTGGCGGTGGCCACCAGCACGGCCCCGGCCGAGACGTCCTTCGCGATCTTCACGATCGGGTGGTAGGTGGTGACCACGGCGTCGATCGCCGCCTCGACGGCGGTGTTCATCATCTCCGCCACCAGCACCAGGCTGATCGCCCCGATGACGAGCGCCAGCTCGACGCGCGAGAACTCGAGGAGCAGGCCGAGCACGAGCGCGACGACCGCGACGGCCACGTGGATCTGCATGTTCCGCTGGGTGCGGAGGACGTAGACGATGCCCTCGAACGCCCAGGTGAACGACCAGCGCAGCGACCCCTGGCGGGGGAGCGCGGATCCACGGGCGCGCCCGGGCGCCGCGTCGGGCGGGGGCGGCGGCGGCTCTCCGGCGGGGGGCGGCGGCCGCTTCTGGGAGGTGGTCACCGCGGGGCCTCGGCGACGAGGCGATCCTGGAGGGCGAGCATCTCCCCTTCATCGGCCTCGTGGTCGTAGCCCAGGAGGTGCAGCAGGCCGTGGACCGCCAGCGTCTCCAGCGGATCCTGAGCGGCCTCGGGGCAGATCACCACGTCGCCCAGCTCCGGGGGCGGACCGCCGAGGGGCCAGGTGCCGGCCTCCGGGCCGTCCACCGGGAACGCGAGGACGTCGGTGGGCTCGGGGGCGCCGCGGTGCTCGCCGTTGATCGCGGCCATCTCGTCGGCGTCGACCACCATGAGGCCCATCGTTGCGCGTTCCACCCCCAGCCGGCCACACGCCCACACGAGCCGCGTCACCAGCGGGCCGGTGCCCTCACCGCGGGCCTCCACCTCGATCACTCGGTGCCCCGGGCCGCTCCATAGGCGTCGACGATGCGCTGGACCAGCCGGTGGCGGACCACGTCTCCGCGGTCGAGGCGCACGAAGGCGATGTCCTCCACGCCCTCGAGCACCTCGGGCACCGCGACCAGCCCCGAGCGCTGCGCCGCGGGGAGGTCGATCTGCGTGATGTCGCCGGTCACGACCATCCGGGAGCCGTACCCCAGGCGGGTGAGGAACATCTGCATCTGCTCGGGGGTCGTGTTCTGGGCCTCGTCGAGGATGATGAAGCTGTCGTTGAGGGTGCGGCCGCGCATGAACGCGAGGGGAGCCACCTCCACCTGGCCGCGCTCGAACAGCGCCTCCACGCGCTCGGCCTCGAGCATGTCGTAGAGCGCGTCGAAGAGCGGGCGCAGGTAGGGGTCCACCTTCGCCGCCAGGTCGCCGGGCAGGAACCCGAGCCGCTCGCCTGCCTCCACGGCCGGGCGGGTGAGGATGATGCGGCCCACCTCGCGTCGCGTGAGCGCGGCCGTGGCCAGCGCCACCGCCAGGTAGGTCTTCCCCGTGCCGGCCGGGCCGATGCCGAAGGTGATCGTGCTCTCGCGGATGGCGTCCACGTAGCGCTTCTGGCCGGCGGTGCGGGGCGTCACGACCGACTGGCGGTTGCGCCAGAGGACGTCGTCCATCATCGATCCGGCCGCCTCCGGACCCTCCACCGAATGGACCACCGCGTCGATCGTGCCGGGCGCGATCGGCCGCCCGGCGCGCACGAGCCCCGCGAGCTGCTCCACCACCTCGGCCCCGGCGCGCACGCGCTCCTCCCGGCCGACCAGGGTCAGCCGGTTCCCGCGCAGCGCGACCTCCAGGTCGAGGCGGTCCTCCAGCTCCCGCAGCACGCGGTCGTGCTCGCCGGCCAGCTCCACGGCCACGCCGTCGTCGAGCTCGATGACCTGCTCGGCCGTGCCCGGGGGGCTCACATCGTGTCGGATAGCCGGGTCCCGCCCATGACGTGCCAGTGGAGGTGGGGAACGCTCTGCCGGGCATCCGGCCCGTGGTTGGTGGTGACCCGGTAGCCCGAGTCGTCGAGGCCGGCCTCCGCGGCCACCGCGGCGATGAACGACAGCATCGCCGCCCGCTCGTCGTCATCGAGGCCCGCGACCCCCGCGATCGAGTCGACGTGGCGCACGGGGATCACCAGCAGGTGGACCGGAGCCTTGGGGGCGATGTCCTCGAAGGCCAGGAACCCGTCGCCGCGGCCGACCACCGTCGCCGGGATCTCGTCCGCCACGATGCGGCAGAAGAGGCAGTCGGTCACGCGGGGCGTCCGTCGAGGTGCTCGCCGGCGACGCCCGCCACCACCACGGGCACCATCTGACCCGGGGCGCCGGCTCCGGCCGGAAGCACGAACCGGCTGTAGTCCGCGCCGAGGCCCGAGAGGGTGCCGTCCTCGTGGCGCTTCTCCACCAGCACCCGGTCGCGGCTGCCCACCCGCGCCCGGCGTCGCGCGAAGCCGAGGCGGTCGGAGAGGTCGCGCAGGCGCCGCGAGCGCTCGCGGAGCTCCGGGGGCGCCGGCCGGCCGGGCATGCCGGCGGCCGGCGTGCCGGGGCGCGGTGAGTACGGGAAGACGTGCACCTTGCCCATCGCCAGATCCTCCACCACCCGGGCGGTGCGGCGAAAGGCGGCCTCGTCCTCCCCGGGAAAGCCCACGATCGCGTCCGTGGTGAGGTTGACGCCGGGCAGCGCGTCGCGGGCCCGCAGGCAGGCGTCCGCGTACTCGGCCGGGTCGTAGGAGCGGCCCATGGCACGCAGGATGCCCGCGTCCCCGGACTGCAGCGGGATGTGCAGATGGGGCGCCACGACCGGGGTCTCGGAGACGGCGGCCAGCAGGTCGTCGTCCACGGTGCCCGGCTCGATCGAGGAGATGCGCAGGCGGGCGATCCCCTCGATCGCGCCCACGGCGCGCACCAGGGCGGCCAGGCCGGCGCCCGAATCCGGGTCGCGATAGGTGCCGATGTTGATCCCGGTCAGCACCAGCTCGGGGTGGCCCTCCCCCAGCCGCCGGCGGGCGTCGGCCAGCACGCGCTCGAGCGGCCGGCTCTCGGCCGCGCCGCGGGTGGTGGGGATGATGCAGAACGCGCAGCCCGAGTCGCACCCGTTCTGCACCTTCAGGAAGGCCCGGGTGCGCCCGGGCGCGCGCGGGGCGTCGTCGGCGCAGGCCCCCGGCCGGCCGCCGCCCAGGATGTCCACGATCTCCTGCGCGGCGCGGTCGGCGGAGCCGGGCAGCGTGGTCACCGATGGCCCGGCGAACTGGCCGGCGTCGAGGTTCACGGCGCAGCCCGACACGAACACCCGGCCGCGCCGCGCGCCCCGGTTGGCCTCGCGGCGGCTCTTGCGCTCGGCCTCCACGGTGAGCGCGCACGTGTTGACCACGTGCACCTCGGCCGCCTCGGGTGCGGTCTCGACGTGCCCGGCGTCCCGCAGGGCGTCGCGGATGAGCGCGGCGTCCGCCTGGCTCACCTTGCAGCCCAGGAACCTCACCGAGAAGCGGGTCGCCGTGCTCACCCGGCCGCCCCCTCGAGGGCGCCGCCGGCCGCGAGCGCCAGGGACACGGCCACGAGGGCGGCCGTCTCGGCGCGCAGGATGGCGCCCCCCAGCCCGCACACGGTCAGGCCCGCCGCGCGGGCGGCGGCGACCTCACCCTCGCCGAACCCGGCCTCCGGGCCCACCACCAGGCTCACGCGCACCGGTGCGCCCTCCCGGGCGGTGAGGGCCGACGGCAACGACGCATCGCCTCGTGGGTCGATCAGGAAGCCCTCCCCGGCGGGGATCTCGCTCACGACTTCCGGGAACGGTACCAGTCCCCGCAGCCGCGGCAGCCGCGCCTGGCCGGACTGGCGGGCGGCGCTCCGGGCCACGCGCAGCAGCCGTTCCCGGCGGCGCTCCCAGGCGTCGGCGCCGGGCACGCGGCGCACGCGCTCGGTCACGACCACCGCAACCTCCTCCACCCCGAGCTCGGCCGCCTTCTCCACCAGGGTGTCCAGGCGCCCTCCGTCGATGAGTCCCTGGTAGAGGGTCACGGACACGGGCGGCGCCGGGACGGCGGTCGCCGCCTCCACCCGCACCCGCGCGCGGTCCCCGGCCTCGATGACCACGGCCGCCCAGCGCGTGCCCGCCCCGTCGATGAGCTCAACGGCGTCCCCCGGGCGCAGCCGCACGACCCGCGCCAGGTGGTGGGAGTCGGCCGGCGAGAGCGTCACCTGCTCCCCCGCCTCGGGAGCCTCCGCCACCAGGTAGCGGAACGTGTGCCTCACGCGCGCTCGAGCAGCACGCTCGCCCAGCCGTCGTCCACGATCTCCCGCGACACGGACAGGCCGAGCGGGGCGAAGCGGGCCGCCGTGGGGGACACCTCGTGGGGACGCAGGCCCGAGGCCACCAGCCGGCGGGGCGCGGGTCGCGGGAGGGCGCCGGCCAGCTCGGCCAGGACCGTGGCCGTGAGGTTGGCGGCCACGACCCCCGCGGAGGGCAGCGCGTCGGCGCCGATGGTGCGGCGGGCGACCCGCAGGCCCACGCGGTTGCGCTGCTCGTTGGCGAGGGTCGCCTCCACGGCGAGAGGATCGCTGTCGACCGCCCACACCGGGTCGAAGCCCAGGCGCCGGGCCGCGATGGCGAGCACGCCCGATCCACACCCGGCGTCGAGCAGGGACCCGCCCGGGGGCATCGCCGCCAGCAGCTCCAGGCAGGCCCGGGTGGTGGGGTGCTGGGCGGTCCCGAAGGCCATCCCCGGGTCGATCACGACGTCCGCGAGCGGCGGTCGCGGGGCGTCCCACGGGGGCCGCACGCGCAGACGGCCCGCGATCTCCACCGGGCGGTGGAAGGCGCGCAGGGCGTCCCCCCACGAGGGGTCCTCGGCCTCGGCGCTCACCCCGCCGCCCACGGCGCGCTCCAGGCGGGCCGCGGCCTCGTCCGCCGGAGCCGCGACCCAGAAGTCGAGCGCCACCCGCCCGCCCGGCAGGGCCCGCTCCCGGCATCCCGCGGCGAGGGCCGCGCAGCCGTCCGCCATCGCGCGCTCGGCGTCGGCGCCGGGGACCTCGACGGTCAACCGCACCAGCGCCGGCACGGCGCCGGCGTCAGCGGAAGGCGTGCTTGAGACGGTCGAAGAAGCCCTCGTCCTCGCGGTAGCTGCGCTCGTCGAGGTTCTCCGAGAGGCGCTCCACGGCCGCCCGGCCGTCCTCGGTCTGCACCCGCGGCACCCGCACCTCGACCACCACCCGCTGGTTGCCGCGCCCGCGGGAGCCGAGGGAAGGAAAGCCCTTGCCGCGCAGCACGTACTCGTCGCCCGGCTGGGTGCCCGCGCGCAGCTCCACCTCGGCGTCTCCCTCGACCGTGGGCACGGTGACCGTCGCGCCCACCATCGCATCGGTCACCGGCACCGCCACCCGGGTGACCACATCGAGGCCGTCGCGCCGGAAGCGCGGGTCATCGGCCACCTGGACGTGCACGTAGAGGTCCCCCGCCGGGGTCCCGCGCTCTCCCGCGGCCCCCTGCCCGGTCATGCGGATCTGCTGGTCGTCGGCGATCCCGGCCGGGATGTTGACCTCGATCGACTGACGGGCCGGGCGGCGTCCCCGTCCGCGGCAGTCGGGGCACGCCTTGGTGGGCCGGTCGCCCGCGCCGCGGCAGTCCGGGCAGACCTCGGCGCGCACGATCTGGCCGATCGGCGTGCGCGCCACCCTGCGCACCTGGCCCTGGCCGCCGCAGGTGTCGCAGCGGACGTTCTCGCTCCCGGGCGCGCCCCCGGAGCCCTCGCAGCTCTCGCAGGCGGCCACCACCTCGTACTCGATGCGCTCGGTCTTTCCGACGGCCGACTCGACGAAGCTCAGTCGCACCCGGACGGCCACGTCGTCGCCCCCGCGGCGACGGCCGCCGCCGCCGCGGCCGAAGACGTCACCGCCGAAGAAGGCGTCGAAGAGGTCCTGGAAGGACCCGAAGTCGGCGAAGTCCGTGGCCCCGGCGCCCCGCCCGCGCAGGCCGTCGTGGCCGTGGCGGTCGTAGATGGCGCGCGTCTCGGGGTTGGACAGGGCCTCGTAGGCCTCGGCCGCCTCCTTGAACTGCGCCTCCGCCGTGGGGTCCGGGTTGACGTCGGGATGCAGCTCGCGGGCCCTCGCGCGGAAGGCCTTCTTGATCGCGTCCTCGTCGGCATCGCGCGGGACGCCCAGGATCTCGTAGTAGTCGCGCCTCATCGATTCCGTCGAGGAGGTTAGCGCGCCGGGCCGCCGGCGAGACGCCCTGCGCCGGCCGGTGTCGCGGGTGCCTTCCGCCGGGATCAGTCGCGCTCGCGGTCGTCCTCGTGATCGAGGTCGTCCTCGTCCTCGTCCTCGTCCTCGGGGTGGTGGGCCAGGCTCGCCTGGGCCTCCTCGATCAGCTTCTGCACGGCCTCGAGGCTGTTGGCGTCGTGGATCAGGCTGCGCAGCGAGCGGGCGTCGCGGGCCACGACGTGGTCCACCGAGCCGTCCTCCACCCAGAACGGCGCGGCGTCGGCATCCTGGCGCAGGAACTCGACCGCCTGGTGCCCGCAGTCCAGGGTGTACGTCGCGATGGCGTAGCGGCTCGACCCGGTGACGCTCTCGTGGGGCTCCCAGGGCACGATCGGGGCCGAGCGGAGGCCGCCCGGCTCCACCACCTCGGAGGCCAGCTCCACCTCGCGCCAGGCCTGGTCGACCGGGACGCGCAGGTCGAAGAGCAGGCTTTCGGCGTCCTCCACCCGGTCGGCCGCGCTGGCCAGCACGGCGGCCACCCAGTGGGCCTCGGCGAATGAGAGGCCCGTGAACAGGTCCGAGTCGTCGAGCAGCGGAGAGAGCTGCGCGTCGGGGCGCGTGCTGATGCCGACCGCGTACTCCTCGGGGCCGTAGGCGCCCGCCTCGATCTTCGCGAGCACCCGCACGGCGGCGCCGGCGTCGCCGCGAAGGGGCCGGCGCCACACCTCCAGGATCTCGTACCGGTCGTCGAGCGGCTCCGCCACTACTCGTACACCCCCTCCACGTAACGGGACAGGATCTGGGCCGCCCCGCGCACCGTGGCCATCGCGAGCCGGTAGTCCATCCTGGTGGGCCCGAACAGCGACACGGTGCCCAGGTTCCTGCGCGGCACACCGTAGTTGGCCGCGACCATGCTGAGCCCCGCCAGGCTCCGGTCCGGCAGCTCGGCGCCGATGCGCAGGTACACCTCGTTGCGGCTGAGGGCCCCGCGCAGCAGCGCGAGCAGCGCGTAGCGCTCCTCCAGGCTCTCCATGAGGGAGTCGATCGCCATCAGGTCCAGGTGGCGCTGCTCGGCCAGGAAGCGGGCCCGGCCACCCACGAAGATGCTCCCGGCGCCGCCCTCCTGGAGGTCGGTGAGCGCCGGGGCGAGCACCTCCAGGAACCCGCGCTCCTGCGCCGACAGCGAGGGGTCGGCGAGGCGGCTCTCGATCATCCTCGCCCCCACCGTCAGGCCGGCCACGCGCTCGTTGAGGAAGGCGCCGGCCCACTCGCACAGGCCGGAGTCGACCGCGCCCTCGAACGCGAAGACGCGCTTGGTGACCGCTCCCGTGGAGGTGATGGCCACCACCATCACGAGCTGGGGCTGCAGCTGGAGCACCTCGACGTGGCGCAGGGTGGACGACTCCGGCGGGGGCGCGGTGACGATGCTGAGGAGGTTGGTCACCTGGGCCACGACGTCGGCCAGCCGCGTGAGGGCGGCGTCCACCTCGCGCTGCATCTCGGTGAGGTCGAGCGCGGTCTCGACCACCGCCGGCGGCTGGGCGGGCGGGTCGCGGGTGAGCAGCGTGTCCACGTAGTACCGGTAGCCGCGATCCGTGGGCACCCGCCCCGCCGAGGTGTGGGGGTGGTCCAGGAAACCCAGCTCCTCCAGGCGCGCCAGCTCGTACCGCACGGTGGACGCCGCGAAGTCGATCCCCTGCCGGCCGGCGATGTTCTTGCTGCCCACCGGCGCCCCGGTGACGATGTGCTCCTCGATCACCGTGCGCAGGATCACCTCCTGGCGCGGGCGCAGCTCGGACTCGCCGCCCTGCTCCCCGTCGGGCGGTGGCGTCTCGGGGCTCACGCGTACTCCATCAGCTCGTGCAGCACGGCGTTCTGCACGAAGCGCCCCCGGCGGGTGAGCGCGATCGACTCGCCGTCGGCCCGGAGGAGGCCCGCCGAGCGGAGCCGCTCGACCGCCTCCGGGCGGTCCGGCGGGCCGGCCCAGGCGAGCGGCAGCGCGCGGTCGAGCCGCAGGCCCAGCATCCAGCGCTCGCGGCGCCGGTCGTCGGCGTCCAGGCGCTCCTCGGTGCGGGGCGGCTCGGCGCCCGCGGACGCGGCCGCGATGTAGCCGGCCAGGCCCGGCGAGTTGCGGCGGCGGCGGCCCGCGACCGTGCTCACCGCGCCGACGCCGACGCCGAGGTAGTCGGCCGCGTCCCAGTACCCCAGGCTGTGGCGGCACTCGTGCCCGGGGCGGGCGAAGTTGGCCGTCTCGTACCAGCGGTAGCCGGCCTCCTCCAGGCCCTCCACGATGCGGTGGTAGGCGTCGGCCGACGCGTCCTCGTCCGCCGGCGGCGTGCCGTTGCGCGCCAGCGCCGAGCCCGGCTTCAGCTCGAGCTCGTACCAGGACAGGTGATCCGGCCCCAGCGCGAGCGCGTCGGCCATGTCCGCCTCGAGGTCCGCGGGCGTCTGGCCGGGCACCGCGAACAGCAGGTCGATGCCGATGTCCTCGAACCCCGCGGCGCGGGCGCATCCGAAGGCGCGGCGGGACTGGTCGGGGGTCGCGGCGCGGTCGAGCGGGCCCAGCAGGTGGGGCCGGAACGACTGGACGCCCAGCGACAGCCGCGTCACCCCCATCCGGCGCAGCTCGACGAGCGCGGGGCGGTCGACCGTCTCGGGGTTCGCCTCGATGGTGACCTCGGCGCCCTCGGCCAGATGCGGCCGGATGGCGTCCATCAGCCGCCGCAGCCGCCGCGGGCGCATGAGCGTGGGGGTCCCGCCCCCCAGGAAGACCGTGTCCAGCGCTCCGAGGACGTGGGCCTCCCGCTCCAGCTCGGCCAGGAGCGCCTCCAGGTAGGCGTCGCGGCGGTCGAGCGCGCCCACCTCGACCACGAAGGCGCAGTAGCCGCAGCGCGACGCGCAGAAGGGCAGGTGCGCGTACAGGTGGCGCACGGGGGTCACTTGCCGTTCCGCCCGTCGTCGCCGATCTGGAGCACCGACAGGAACGCCTCCTGGGGCACCTCCACCGAGCCCACCTGCTTCATGCGCTTCTTGCCCTCCTTCTGGCGCTCCAGGAGCTTGCGCTTTCGGCTGATGTCCCCGCCGTAGCACTTGGCCAGCACGTCCTTGCGCTTGGCCTTCACGGTCTCGCGGGCCAGGATCTTGCCGCCGATGGCCGCCTGCACCGGCACGTCGAAGAGCTGCCGGGGGATGGTCTTGAAGAGCCGCTCCACCAGGATCTTGCCGCGGGCGTAGGCCTGGTCGCGGTGGACGATCATGGACAGCGCGTCCACCGTGTCGCCGGCGAGCAGCACGTCCAGCTTCACCAGCGGGCTCTCGCGGTAGCCCACCAGCTCGTAGTCGAGCGACGCGTATCCGCGGGTGCGGCTCTTCAGCTGGTCGTAGAAGTCGAGCACGATCTCGGCGAGCGGCAGGTCGTAGACGATCTGCTGGCGGTGCTCGATGGGCTCCATCGTCACGAAGGCGCCGCGCCGGTCCTGGCAGAGGCCCATCACCGCGCCGATGCCGTCCTGCGGGACGAGGATCGTGGCGCGGACGAAGGGCTCCTCGATGATGTCGATGCCGGTGGGCGGCGGCAGCTCGCCCGGCGAGCGCACCGCGCGGACCACGCCGGACGTGTCGGTGACCCGGTACTCGACGTTCGGGGTCGTGGCCAGCAGCTCCAGGTCGTACTCGCGCTCCAGCCGCTCGCGCACGATGTCCATGTGCAGCAGCCCGAGGAACCCGCAGCGGAAGCCGAACCCGAGCGCCTGCGACGTCTCGGGCTCCCAGCGCAGCGAGGCGTCGTTCAGGGACAGCTTCTCCAGCGCGTCGCGCAGGTCGGGGTAGTCGTCGGCGTCCACGGGGAAGAGGCCGCAGAAGACCATCGGCTTGACCTCGCGGTAGCCCGGGAGGGCCTCGGCCGCGGGCTCGGCCACGCGCGTGAGGGTGTCCCCCACCCGCAGGTCGCCAAGGCTCTTCAGGCCCGTCACGAGATAGCCGGTCTCCCCGGCCCCGAGGGTGCCCGTGGGGATCATCGCCGGGGTCATCACGCCGACCTGCTCGGCCTCCACCACCAGCCCGGTCTGCATGGCGAGCAGCTTGTCGCCCTCGGCGAACGAGCCGTCCATGACGCGGACGAAGGCCACCACGCCCCGGTACTGGTCGTACACCGAGTCGAAGATCAGCGCCCGGGCCGGCGCGGCCGGATCCCCCGAGGGCGGGGGCACGCGGGCCACGATCGCCTCGAGCACCTCCGGCACGCCGTCCCCGGTCTTGGCGGAGATCCGCAGCACCCGGTCGGGATCCTCGCCGATCAGCTCGGCCACGGCCCGCCCGTGCAGCTCCGGGTCGGCGGCCGGCAGGTCGATCTTGTTGAGCACCGGGATCAGCTCGAGGTTCCCCTCGATGGCGAGGTAGGTGTTGGCCAGGGTCTGGGCCTCGATGCCCTGGCTCGCGTCCACCACCAGCAGCGCGCCCTCGCAGGCGGCCAGGCTGCGCGAGACCTCGTAGCTGAAGTCCACGTGCCCCGGGGTGTCGATGAGGTTGAGCTGGTAGGTCAGCCCGTCGGACGCCGTGTAGTGCACGCGCACGGCCTGCGCCTTGATCGTGATCCCCCGCTCGCGCTCGAGGTCCATCGAGTCCAGCACCTGGCTGCGCATCTCGCGGTCGCTCAGCGCCCCGGTGGCCTGGAGGATGCGGTCCGCCAGCGTCGACTTGCCATGGTCGATGTGGGCGATGATGCAGAAGTTGCGGATGAGGCGCTGGTCCACGGGCAGCTCATCGTAGCGGCCGGCCGAGTCGCGACAGCTGCGCCAGCTCGGGCATCTCGAAGGCGTGGGCGGCCGCGGCGTAGGCGAGCGTGGCGGCCGCGATCGCGGCGGTCATGCTCAGCAGCTGGGCCGCGAGGCTCTGGCCGAGCGCGTCGTCGAGCACCTTCCAGGACGACCACGCGAGGAGCGCCGAGACGAGGCTGGCCACGAGGCCGCGCAGCGCGCCGTCCACGAGCCAGGCGAAGTGCAGGCCGCCCAGCTCGCGCTCCAGGAGGTACAGCATCACCCCGAAGGTCACGGCGCTCGAGATGGAGGTCGAGAGCGGGATGCCGCCCGTGCCGAGCGGCTTGTAGAAGATCGCGTCGAGTGCGGCGTTCAGCACGACCCCGAGCGCGGCGACCTTCGTGGCCAGCCAGGGCAGCTGCAGGCTGAAGAAGGCGCGGATGACCAGCAGGCTCGCCCCGTTGAAGGCCAGCCCGATGGCGAAGAACACCAGCGCGTCGGAGGTGAGGGCCGTGCTCTCCGCGTTGAACTGCCCGCGCTGGAATGCGAGCCGCACCACCGGCTCCGCCAGCACGAGCAGGAACGCCGAGGCGGGCAGCAGCATGAAGAAGATCTGCCGGAGGCCGAACGCCAGGGTGCGCCGCAGGCCCACGATGTCCTCGCGGGCCGCCAGCCGGGAGATCGTGGGGAACAGGACCGTGGCGATGGCCACGCTGAACACGCCCTGGGGCAGCAGGTAGAGGCGGAAGGCCGCGTCGATCGCGCGCACCGACCCGTCGCTCACGAGGCTGGCGAAGGCCCCGTCCACGAGCAGGTTGACGTTGATCAGGCCCAGCCCGAGCGTCACCGGCAGCATCAGCAACAGCACCCGGCGCACCGCGCGGTTGCCGATCCCCAGCGAGAACGGGAACGGGCCCTTGCCGCGCATCGAGGGCAGGAGGTACAGCAGCTGCACGGTCGTCCCCGCCACGATCGCGACGGCGTAGACGGTGATCCGCTTGCCGTCCGGGACCATCGGCGTCACCGCGGCCAGCCCGACGATGATCACGACGTTCCACAGCACCGGGGCGAAGGCCGTGGCCCCGAACTCGCCGCTGGCCTGCAGGACCGCGGCCACCAGGCCGGTCAGGCCCAGCAGCACCACGATCGGGAACATGATCTGAGCGAGGTGGACGGTCTGGTCGATCAGCTCGGGCGACAGGCCCGGCGCGAGCACCGGCATGATCCACGGGGCCGCGACGATCGCGACCAGCGTGATCGCCCCGAGGCCCATCGTGATCACGCCGATCAGCGCGCCCACCAGTCGCTGGGCCTCCTTCTTGCGTCCCTGCTCCTCCAGCTCGGTGAACACCGGCAGGAAGGCCGCCGACAGCGCCGAGTCGGCCACCAGGCTGCGCAGGAAGTTCGGCACCTGGAAGGCGATCACGAAGGCCGCGATCGAGCCCTGGGTGCCGAAGATGGCCGCCGCCAGGATCTCGCGCGCGAGGCCGGCGATGCGGCTGATGCCGGTCCAGAAGGCGAAGATCGCGGTCGATCGCCCGATCCCCCGCGACGGCTTGCCGGGTGGTTCGGTCGTCACCGCTGGCCGCGCCCCCGGCGGGCCGCTACCATACGCCGCCGATCGACGGACGGAGGACGCCCCGCGTGGCGAACATCAAGCAGCAGATGAAGCGCAACCGCCGCTCGCTCGAGCAGCGCGACCGCAACCTGAGATACCGCTCGACCATCAAGACGCTCTTCCGGCGTCTCGATGACGCGGTGGAGAGCGGAGACGGGGAGCAGATCGGGGCACGGGCCCGCGAGCTGGAGCACCTCATCGACCGCGCCGCCGCCGAGGGCGTGATTCACCGCAACAACGCAGCCCGCAAGAAGAGCCGGGTCGCGCGCATCGCCAAGACGGTTCCGGAGAAGGTCACCGCCTAGTTTTCGCCTTCTGGCGCCGGCCTCCCGCCGCGCGCCAGGGCGAGCAGGTCCCGGGCGGCCGCCTCCAGCACGAGCCGCTCGCCGTCGTCGCGGCTGCGCCCCAGGTCGCGCAGCGCGCTGACGCGCAGCTCCAGCTCGAGCGCCGCCAGCCGGGCCACCGCCCGCTGGGCGATGCCGGGAGGAAGCGCGCGCGCCTGATCGGCCAGCTTGCGGGCGGGGAAGCCCGCGACGCCGGTGGCCGCGGCGACGGCGTCGGCCGAGGCGTCGGGGCCCAGCGCCTGCGCCTCCGCCAGGCGGCGGAAGTGGTTGGTCAACTGCACCTGCACCACGATCGGCGGCACCGGCTCGTCGCCGGTCGCGAGGTCCTGGAGCACGTCGTACGCGGTGCCGGCATCCGCGGCCACCAGCGCGTCCGACAGCTCGTAGACGCGGGCGTCGGGGTGGCGCGGCACCAGCGCCTCGACCATCTCGCCGGTGATCGGCTCGCCGCCGGCGTACGCGGAGAGCTTCTCCGCCTCGCGGGTCAGCTCGAGCGCCGTGACCCCCTGACGGCGGGCGTCAGGGCGGTCGACCATCACCCGCTCCACCACCGACCGCGCCAGCGCCGGTGAGGCCGTGCCGCCGAGGCGCTTGACCTCCGAGCCGAAGTGCTCCGCGAGCCACCGCGCCCGCTCGCCGCGCTTCGCCTTGGGGTCGGGCCCGTAGCGCAGCTCCCCTCCCAGCCCGGCGACGGCGGCGTGGAGCTTCGGCGCCAGGGTCCCGGCGGCCACCAGCGCGAGGCAGGTGCCCGGGTTGGGCGCATCGAGATAGGCCACCAGGGGGGCCGCGTCCGGGGCCTTCCAGCCATCGGCTCCGTCGACGATCACGAGGCGCAGGCCGGCGAACGAGAGCGCCTCGCAGGCGGCGACCACCTCTTCGGCCGGGGTGTCCTCCGCCCGCAGCCGCTCCGGCGGGAGCCCGCCCTCGCGCTGTACCCGGGCCGCGAGCCGCGTCAGCGCCCGGTCGATCGTGGCGCGGTCCTCTCCCCAGAGCACGTACGCGGGCTTCAGGGGCTCCTGTGTGCTCATCGAACCGGCAGGTTAGTGACCCGGGGTGACGGACAGGACACCTCCGGGCGCGCTGACCGTGACGTCGCCGGACAGGTCGGTCTCCCATGCCGCCGTGCCGGCGGCCGCCAGCGCGGCGAGCGTCTCGGGGCGAGGATGGCGGAAGGGGTTCCCCTGCCCCGCCGAGATCATCGCAACGCGCGGCCGCAGCCGCGTGAGCACCGCGGGCAGGCCGGGGTCCTCGGAGCCGTGGTGGGAGACCTTCAGCACCTCCACCGGGCGCAGGGGGAGGCGCGAGAGCGCGTCACTCTCGGCGTCGGCGGTCAGCAGGACGTCGAGGGGACCGGCCGACGCCAGGGCCACCAGGCTCACGGGGTTGGGGTCCTCCCCCGGGTGCCGGCCGCGGGCCGGGGAGAGCACCCGCACGCCCCAGCGCCCCACGGAGATCAGCGCGCCGGCGCGCGCCTCGCGCACCGGCACCCCGCGTTCGCGGGCCGCCGCGACGACCCGGTCGTGCGCGGGCGCGAAGCCGTCGTCCGGCGGTGGCTCGTGCACCAGCACGCCCACGTCCATCTCGCGCAGCACCTCGACCGCGCCGCCCACGTGGTCGAGGGAGTCGTGCGTCAGCACCAGGACGTCGAGACGCCGCACCCCCAGCCGGCGCAGGGCGGCCACCACCGGCGCCGGCGGGCCGGGCGGGCCGGAGTCGACGATGGCCGCGCCGCCCTCGGGACTGCGCAGGAGGATCGCGTCGCCCTGACCGATGTCGAGGGCCGTCACCGCCGGGTCGGCGGGCCAGGGGGGCGGCGGCGCCGGTCGCCCCAGCGCCCAGCCGGCCAGGGCCAGCGACAGGCCGAGCGCCGCGGCGGCCCGCAGCGCGCGCGCCCCGATGCGCCCGCCCCCGCCGGGGGCCAGCCGGCGTCCCAGCACCGCCACCGCCACCGGCGGCGCCAGGAGCACCCACGCCGCGCCCGAGGGCAGGTCCACGGCCGCGCCGGGGATCGCCGCCGCCGCGCGCGCGGCCAGCAGCAGGGCGCCCGCCCCGAGGCCGGCCACCCAGGCCAGGGCCACGCCGGCCGCGGGCACCAGCGCGCCGGCCGCGAGCCCGGCCAGCGCCAGCACCACGATGGGCGCGGCCAGCGGCACGGCCACCACGTTCAGCGCCAGGCCCGCCAGCGAGAGGCGGCCGAAGTTCCACGCCAGCACCGGCGCCGTCGCCAGCGACGCCGCCGCCGCCATCGCCGTCAGGTCGGCCAGGCGGCCGGGCATCCAGCCGCGCGCCCACGCGGCGAGCGGCGGGGTCACGATCAGCAGGCCCAGCACCGCCGCGAACGAGAGCTGGAGGCCGGGATCGCCGAGGGCCCGCGGCTGGTGGGCGAGGAGCGCCGCGAACGCCACCAGCAGCAGGTACCAGCGCTCGCGCGGCGCCGCGCGCAGCTCGCAGAGCAGGCCGAGCGCCCCCACCACCCCCGCCCGGCCCACCGAGGCCCCGCCGTCGCAGGCCAGGCAGTAGGTCACGATCAACCCGAGCGCGCCGGCGACCGCGACCCGCCGTCGCACGCCGAGCGCGAGCAGCAGCGCGAGCGCCGCCACGGCCACCACCGCGACGTTCTGACCGGACACGGCCAGGAGGTGCCACAGGCCCGCGTCGCGGAACGCCTGGGCCGCCGGCTCCGACAGCCCCGACCCGCCGCCCAGGGCCATGCCGCGCACCAGCGCGGCGCGGTCGCCGCCGAGCCCCGCGGCCACGCCCTCGGAGGCCCACCGTCGCAGGCCGTCCCTGGCCCCCGCGAGGCCCCCGCGGCGGCCCTCCGGCCGCCAGTCGCCGATGCGGATGCGGGCGGCGATGCCGCCGCGCTCCAGCCACCGGCGCCACCACCCGGGCGACGCCGAGCTCCACGCGGGACGCAGGCGCCCGGCCACGCCGATGCGGTCCCCCAGCCGCGGACCGCCGTCGGCGTCGTCCACGTCCAGCAGGATCCGCGTGCCCCGGGGCACGGCCGTGCCGTCGGCCAGAGCCATCCGCTCCACGACGGCCCGGCCACGCAGGCCGCCCCGGCCGTCGGGCGCCGGCGGCGCGTCCACCACGATCAGCCCGCGCGCGCTCTGCGGCAGGTCGAGCGCCGGGGGCTCCGTCGCGGCCAGCCGGAATCCCCCCCAGGCCAGGCCCGCCAGGGCCGCCGCCGCGACCAGCAGCAGGAGCCCCGCCGCCGCCCGCCCGCGCGCCGCAGCGGCCGCCGCCCCGAGGGCGCATCCCACCGTGGCGACCGCGGACGGCCCGCCGGGGATCGTGACCGCGAGCGCCCCGGCCAGCCCGGCGCAGAACGCCCCGAGCACCAGGTGGGGGGCCAGCCGCAGGCGGGCCGGCGCGGGCGGCGGTGCCATGGCCCGACGCTAGGAGGGGCCGGCGCGCGCCTCTGGTCGCGAACGTGCCGGGCCCGCGCCCTCCCCGACGCGCGCTCCGGCGCGGAATCTCCCTACCCGCCCCGCCGCCGCGGGCGTGGCGCTCGGCGCGGGTCCTCCTCGCGGGGTCTCGGGTGGGGTGATGCTCCCGTGAACCTGGGCCCCACCGCTCGGGAGGGCCCGAGGCCACCTGGACACGTCCCGAGAGCGGACGGGCCCGAGCCCCCGCGGACTACGCCTCGGGGATGGGCTCCGCGGGTCCACTCGGGTACGGCAGGCGCTTCGTCTTCGGCTCGCGAGCCGGCTCGGCGGCCTTGCGGGCCTCCTCGGCGGCCCGGGCGTCCTTCGCGGCGAAGACCTCCGCCTCCGACCCACCGGCCAGCAGGCCGAGGAACTCCTCGCGCTCGATCGTCTCGCGCTTCAGGAGGATCTGGGAGAGGGTCTCCAGATCGGCCCGGTGCTCGACCAGGATGTCCCGGGCGCGCTGGTGGGCCTCCTCGATGATCCGCCGGATCTCGGAGTCGATCGTCCGGGCGAGGTCGTCGGAGTAGTCGGGCTCCGAGTGCATGTCCCGGCCCAGGAAGGGCGCGCCGTGGTTGTGGCCGAGGACGCGAGGCCCCAGCTTCTCGGACATCCCGAAGCGCATCGTCATCTGCTTGGCCGTCGAGGTGACCTTCTCGAGGTCGTTGGCGGCCCCGGTGGTGATCTCGTCGAACACCAGCTCCTCGGCGGCCCGGCCGCCGAGCGTCATCGCCATCTGGTCCTCGAGCTGCGCGCGGGTGGTGAGGAACTTGTCCTCGAGCGGCATCGAGATGGTGTACCCGAGCGCCTGACCGCGGCTGACCACCGAGATCTTGTGGACGGGGTCGGCGTCGGGGAGGAAGTGGCCCACCAGGGCGTGGCCCATCTCGTGGTAGGCGGTGACGACGCGCTCCTTCTCGGAGAGCAGCCGGCTCTTCTTCTCGGGGCCGGCGATCACCCGCATGATCCCCTCCTCGAGCTCCGTCTGCTCGATCACGCGCTTGCCCTTGCGGGCGGCGAGGAGGGCGGCCTCGTTGACCAGGTTCGCGAGGTCGGCGCCCGTGAAGCCCGGGGTCTGGCCCGCGAGCACGGCGAGGTCGATCTCCTTGGCGATCGGCTTGCCCTTGGTGTGCACGCGGAGGATCTGGGCGCGCCCATCGCGGTCGGGCCGGTTGACCACGATCTGGCGGTCGAAGCGGCCGGGCCGCAGGAGGGCCGGATCGAGGATGTCCGGACGGTTCGTGGCCGCGATCAGGATGATGTTGTCCTTCGCCTCGAACCCGTCCATCTCGACGAGCAGCTGGTTCAGCGTCTGCTCACGCTCGTCGTGGCCCCCGCCGAGGCCCGCGCCGCGGTGACGCCCGACCGCGTCGATCTCGTCCATGAAGATGATGCAGGGCGAGTTCTGCTTGGCCTGCTCGAAGAGGTCGCGCACGCGGCTCGCGCCGACGCCGACGAACATCTCGACGAAGTCCGAGCCCGAGATCGAGAAGAACGGCACCCCCGCCTCGCCGGCCACCGCCCGCGCCAGCAGGGTCTTTCCGGTGCCCGGAGGGCCGTAGAGCAGGACGCCCTTCGGAATGCGCGCGCCGAGGCTCTGGAACTTCTTGGGGTTCTCGAGGAACTCCTTGATCTCATGAAGTTCCTCGACCGCCTCCTGGACGCCCGCGACGTCGTTGAAGGTGATCTTGGGCGCGTCCACCGACATTCGCTTCGCCCGGCTCTTGCCGAAGCTCATCACCTTCGATCCGCCGCCCTGCATGCGGTTCATCAGGTAGATCCAGAAGGCGATGAAGAGGATGAACGGGGCGAGCCAGATGAGCGACGACCACCATGGAGATCCCGGGATCCCCTTCACCTGGAAGGGCACGTTCGCGCGTCGCAGATCCTCGGTCAGGCGGGTCGCGTACTCCGGCGGGTAGCCGGTGGTGAAGCGCTGGCCGTTGTCGAGGGCGACGTTGACCTCGTTGTTCTGGACCTTGATCGTGGCCTGCTTGACCTGGCCGTTGTCGATGTCCTGGAGGAACTGGTTGAACGTGGGCGCAGGCGTCGAGGTCTGGTCGGAGACCACGAGCCGCTGGGCGACGAACACCAGCAGGATCACGATCAGGATCGGGAACGCAGCGCTCTTCAGGAACCGATTCAGCCTCGTCCCCTCTCCGGGGCGAAGGGAGGCACTGCGCGCCCCCCGATATCGACCCAGGATAGACGACTCGGTGCCCGGGCGACCACGTGGGGGTCGTCGGGCGCGGCGCCGTCTCGCAGAGTGCTCACGGGACGACGTCCGCGCGCAGCGCGTCGAGGCGCGCCGGGCCGATGCCGGGCACGTCCAGGAGCTGGTTGACCGACGCGAGGCCGCCGTGGGCCGTGCGCCACTCCACGATGCGCTCGGCCAGGGTCGGGCCGATGCCGTCGAGGGCCTCCAGATCGTCCGCCGTCGCCGACGAGAGGCTGAGCGGACCCGTGCGCCTCCCGGTCCCCGCCGCGGCCGGCGATCCCTTCGGCGCCCGTGCCGGGATCAGCACCTGCTGCCCGTCCTGCAACATCGCCGCCAGGTTGAGGGCCGAGAGGTCGGCCCGGGCCGTGGGCCCTCCCGCCCGCCGGATGGCCTGGATGACCCGCGCGCCCGCGGCGATGGGATAGACGCCCGGCCGCCGGACCTCGCCGGCCACGTGCACCAGGGCGCGGGGCGCGGCCGGCGCCGTCACGAGCGACCCGGCGGTGGACGCCATCGGGGGCGCGGGCTGCCCTCCCCCGCCGCCGGCGCCCGGCCCCAGGCGCCACGCCACCACGGCGAGCGCGATCGCCGCGGCCACGTACGCCCAGCCCGAACGCCGTAGCCAGGGGAGGAGCCGGTCCATGGGGAGGACGCTACGAGCGCGCGGCGCGCGGGAGGCGGGCGACTCGTGCCGTCGGCCGCGCGAAACAGTCCTACTGCACGACCAGGTTCACCAGACGATCCGGCACGACGACCTCCCGCACGACCTTCCCCCCGTCGATGGCCGCCGCCACCCGCGGCAGCGCCCGGGCCGCCGCCAGCAGCTCCTCGCGGCCGGCGCCCGGCGCGACCTCCAGGCGATCGCGCAGCTTGCCGTTGACCTGAACGACGACCGTCACGGTCTCGCGCTCGAGGAAGGCCGGGTCGGCCTCGGGCCACGGCTCCGTCCAGAGCGCCTCACCGCCCAGCGCCTCCCACAGCTCGCACGTGACGTGCGGGGCGAACGGGAAGAGCACCGACACGCTCGTCTGGGCCGCGTGGCGCAGGGCGGCCTGGCCGGGCTCTCCGGCGAGGGCGTTCTCCGCCACGCCCTTGGTGGCCAGGTTGACCAGCTCCTGCACGGCGGAGATGGCGGTGTGGAACGAGAAGCGCTCACCGATGTCGCCGGTCACCTTCGCGACCGTCGCCTCCGCCTTGCGCACCAACTCGAGCGCGGCCGGGTGGCCCTCCAGCGCCCGGCGATCCGGCCGGCCGCCCAGCGGGCCGGGCGCGACGTCCCCCACCAGCGCCCAGAGCCGGTCGAGGAAGCGCCGCAGCCCCACCACGCCGCGGTCGTTCCACTCGGCGTCGTCGGCCGCGGGACCCATGAACAGGACGTAGAGGCGCAGGGTGTCGGCGCCGAAGCGCTCGATGTACTCGTCCGGCGCGACCACGTTGCCCTTGCTCTTGCTCATCTTCGCGCCGTCGCGGTAGATCATCCCCTGGGTGAAGAGGCGGGCGAACGGCTCGGTCGCGCTGATCATGCCCGCGTCGCTCAGGACCTTGGTGAAGAAGCGCGCGTAGAGCAGGTGCAGGATGGCGTGCTCGACGCCGCCGATGTACTGGTCCACCGGCAGCCAGTAGTCGATCACCTCGCGCTCGAACGGCGCGCTCGACAGATGGGGCGCGGTGTAGCGCAGGAAGTACCAGGACGAGTCGACGAACGTGTCCATGGTGTCCGTCTCGCGGCGCGCCGGGCCGCCGCAGATCGGGCACTCCACCTCGACCCAGTCCGTGGCCGCGGCGAGGGGGCTCCGCCCCTGCGGCGCGTAGTCGTCGACGTCGGGCAGGAGCACCGGCAGCTGGTCGTCGGGCACGGGCACCACGCCGTCGGTCGGGCAATGGATGACCGGGATCGGCACGCCCCAGTAGCGCTGGCGTGAGATGAGCCAGTCGCGCAGGCGGTATCCCACCGTCGGCTCCCCGAGGCCGCGCTCCTCCAGCCAGGCGGCCATGGCGGCCTTCGCCCCGTCGATCTCCATGCCGTCGAGGAACCCGGAGCCGACCAACCGCCCGGGGCCCGCGTCGGGCTCGTCGAGGGGGGTGTCCGGACCCTCGCCCTCGGCCGCGATGACCCGCCGGATCTCCAGGCCGTGGGCCTTCGCGAAGGCGAAGTCGCGCTCGTCGTGGCCCGGCACGGCCATGATCGCTCCGGTGCCGTAGTCCATCAGGACGTAGTCGGCGACCCACACCGGGATCGGCTCGCCGCTCGCCGGGTTGATGACGTGGCGGCCGGTGAACACGCCGGTCTTGGGCCGGTCGGTCTCGCCCCGCTCGGCCGCGGACGCCCGGGCGGCGGCGGCGGCGTAGTCGAGCACCGCCCGCTCCTCGGGCCGGCCGTGCACCAGCGTGTGCACCAGCGGGTGCTCCGGCGCCAGGATGAAGAAGGTCGCCCCGAAGAGCGTGTCCGGGCGGGTGGTGAAGACGGGGATCTCGTGGGCGCCGTCGTCGGTGCGGAAGATCACCCGCGCTCCCTCGGAGCGGCCGATCCAGTTGCGCTGCATGGTGAGCACGCGCTCGGGCCAGTCCACCAGCTCGTCCATGTCGTCCAGCAGGCGCTGCGCGTAGTCGGTGATGCGCAGGAACCACTGCGTGAGCTGGCGCAGCTCCACCTCGGTGCCGCACCTCTCGCAGCGGCCGTCGATGACCTGCTCGTTGGCCAGGACGGTCTGGTCCTTGGGGCACCAGTTGACCGCCGCCTCGCGCCGCTCGGCCAGCCCGCGCTCGAGGAACCGCAGGAAGAGCCACTGCGTCCACCGGTAGTAGGCCGGGTCGCTCGTGGCGATCTCGGTGTGCCAGTCCACGGACACGCCCAGCCTCCGGAGCTGCTCCCGGATCCGCGCGATGTTGTGGGCGATGACCTGCGCGGGCGGCTCGCCCGTGCGGATGGCGGCGTTCTCGGCCGGCAGGCCGAAGGAGTCGTACCCCATGGGGTGGAAGACAGCGACCCCGTGGCGTCGCCGGAAGTGCGCCACGACGTCACCCATCGTGTAGTTCTTCACGTGACCTATGTGCGCCTCACCCGACGGATACGGAAGCATCTCGAGCACGTACGCCTTCGGGCGTTCGGGCAGGGCCGGGCGCACGCCGTCGCGCGACATGGGCTCGGCGTGGAACACGTCGTCGCGTTCCCACACCGCTTGCCACTTGGACTCGACGGGCGCGGGGTCGTACCTTTGCGGCAGGATGCGCCCAGGCGCCGACATCGCGGCGAGTATCGCATACGCCCTGAGGACCCCATGACGACGACCCGCCCACCCGTGCTGATCCGCGAGGCGGACGTGGGCGATCACTTCAGCGGCATCATCGAGCTGTACCGCGCCCACGGCTGGACCCACGCCGGCGACCCGGACCGCCTGCGCACCGCGATCGAGTGCTCCTCGTTCGCCGTGGTCGCCCTCGAGGACGAGCGGGTGGTGGGCTTCGCGCGGGCCATGTCCGACGAGGCGTTCGCCGTCTACATCGCGGACATCCTGGTGGCCCCGGACCGCCAGCGGCAGGGGATCGGCCGCACCATGACCGAGGCGATCCTCGAGCACTACCCGATGGACCGCTTCCATCACCAGGTGCTCGTGGCCGAGCGGGGCGCCGAGGGCTTCTACCGGCGCCTGGGCATGGTCCCCGTCACCTCGTACGGCCTCACCGCCTTCATCCGCGCCCGCCGCTAGGCGGGAATGCCGGGCGGGCCGAGGATCTCGATGCCGTAGCCCGCCGCCGCGGCGGCGAGCCTCGCCGGGTCGGGGGGCTCGCTCGGCGGCGGCGGGAGGGTGAGGGTCCGAGCCGGCTCGGCGGCGGCCCGCATGAAGGCCTCGAAGCCGGCGGGCTCGGCCACGAGCAGGAAGCGGGCCTCGGACGAGGTCACCTCGAAGGTGTGCGGGATGTCGCGCGGGCCGTAGACGAACGCCCCGGCGGGCGCGACGATCACCTCGCCGCCGACCCAGAAGGTCAGCTCGCCCTCGGTCACCCAGAACCACTCGTCCTCGCGACGGTGGACGTGGAGGGGCGAGCCGGCCCCTCGGGGCGCGCGGTGCTCGATCACCGCGACGCGGCCGCCGGTGGTCTCGGCCGAGGCCTTGATCGTGGCGAGGATGCCCAGGAACCAGAGGGCCTCGCCGTCACCGGCCTGGAGAGCGATCGGGGCGACCGGCGA
Source organism: Miltoncostaeaceae bacterium (assembly GCA_963760715.1). Classification (GTDB taxonomy): domain Bacteria; phylum Actinomycetota; class Thermoleophilia; order Miltoncostaeales; family Miltoncostaeaceae; genus CAVXDY01. The sequence goes on from CAVXDY010000003.1 coordinate 276,607, forward strand.
CGTGGCGGGAGCGGTGCTCATCTGAACTCCTCTCAACTTTCGCGAAACGGTGTGTTCCGGTATGCGGAGGTGCAGCCTACGTCCGGCCGGCGGCACCTGTCAACTTCGCGATACACGCTGTATCGTGGCATCCCATGGGGCGCCCCTACCAGCTCAAGCGCCGCGCCGAGCTCCAGGACGAGACGCGGCAGCGGATCGTCGACGCTGCGATCGAGCTGCACCAGACGATCGGGCCGGCGGCCACCACGGTGACCGCCATCGCCGAGCGCGCGGAGGTCGGGAGGGTGACGGTCTATCGCCACTTCCCCGACGAGCCGGCGCTCGCCCGTGCGTGCAGCGGTCACTATTTCGCCCAGCACCCCGCGCCCGATCTTCGCCGGTGGAGGACGATCGGGGACCCCGCCGAGCGACTGCGGACGGCGCTGCGGGAGACCTACGCCCATCACCGCGCCACCCAGGCGATGATGACCCACGTCCTCGCCGACGCACGCGACCACGCCGTGATGGCGCCGTACCACGCGTTCTGGCAGCAGGCGGCCGACGTCCTGGTGGCGCCCTGGCGGGCGCGGGGACGCCGCCGCGCGCTGCTGCGCGCGGGAATCGCGCTCGCGCTGAGCTTCGACACCTGGCGCGCGCTGGTGCGCGACCAGGGGCTGACCGACGACCAGGCGATCGAGGTCGTGGCGCGCCTCGCCGGGAGCCCGGTCCCCTAGGCTGACGGCCACGACCGTTGGGGGGCACCAATGAAGATCAGCGCGCGCAACCAATTGCCCGGCCGCGTGACCGGCATCACCCAGGGCGAGGCCATCGCCAACGTCGAGATCGACGTCGCCGGCCATCGGCTGGTGTCGTCGATCACCGTCGAGGCCGTCCGGGATCTGGGGATCTCGGCCGGGAGCGACGTGACGGTGGTCATCAAGGCCTCCGACGTCCTGCTGGCGGTCGCGTAGCCGCGCGCGGGCGGGTGCGGTTGTCGGGCCCGCCGAGACCTCATACAGTCGCCGGGCCCGGCCCCATCACGACGAGCGGCGCTCGGTGACGACCCGCGAGACCCGGACTCCAGACGCACGAGCCGACGCTCGCGAACGCGAGGGCGCCGCCGCGCTCGCGGCCGTCGTGGAGGACCTCGGCGCCGAGCTGTCGCTTCGGCCGCTGCTCGAGCGCATCCTCGACCGCTCCATCACCCTCCTCGGCGGTGACGCCGGCTCGATCTCCCTGGTGGACGAGCTGGCGGGCGTCTACCGGAAGGAGGCGGACATCGGGGTCGCCTGTCAGTCCGGGCGCGTCTTCCCGCTCACCGAGGGCGTCACCGGCGCCGTCGTCGCGCGGCGCGGCACGGTGATCTTCCGCGACTACGCCCAGGTGCCGGGCGGGCACGTTCCCGAGGCGGACCGGGCGACGCTGCAGGCCGTGATCGGCGTGCCGATCTGGTGGCGCACCGGCATCATCGGCTCCTGCGTCATCTTCAGCCGGGACGCCGACCGCGTGTTCAGCGCCGAGGACGCGCGCCTGCTGGAGCTCTTCGCCACCCACGCGGCGCTGGCCATCACCTACGCGCGCCTGCACGAGTCCGCCGAGGCCAACGCCCGGGCCGAGGCCGCCGCCGAGGAGCGGAACCGCATGGCGCGCGAGGTCCACGACACCGTGGCCAAGGGGCTCGTCTCGGTGCTCCTGCAGCTGCGCTCGGCCGAGTCGGACCTCGCCGGCGGACGCTCGGCCGACCTCGGCCTCGCGATCAGCGAGGCCCGTGCCGCCGCCCGCTTCGCCCTCGAGGAGACCCGTCGCAGCGTCCTCGGGCTGGCGCCGTCGCCCCTGGCGGGCCGCTCGCTGGAGGAGGCGCTGGAGCGGGAGCTGGCCTGGGCCAACCGCACGGGCGCCGCCGACGTCCGCCTGGTGGTGGCCGGGGAGCCGGTGACGCTGCGCGCCGAGGTCGCCCACTCCCTCTTCCGGATCGCCCAGGAGGCGCTCACCAACGCGCTCCACCACGCCGAGGCCGGCTCGGTGCGCATCGGGGTCGTCTACGCCCCGGACTCGGTGACGCTGCTGGTGCAGGACGACGGTGGGGGCTTCGACCTGGCCGAGGTGGAGCAGGCCGACGCCCTGCACGGCATCGGCCTGCGGGGGATGGCCGAGCGCGCCCACCTGATGGGCGGCACCCTCCAGGTGGACTCCACCCCCGGCTGGGGCACCAGCGTGCGCGCCCGGCTCCCGCACGGCGAGGACGCGCCCATCGGCCCGGTCGTGGCCCGCGTGCGGCTGCTGATCGCCGACGACCACGAGGCGATCGGGGTGGGCATCGCGCGCCTCCTCTCGGACGTCGAGCCCTCCATCGAGGTGGTCGGGCAGGCGGGGTCGGGACGCGAGGCCCTGCTGCTGTGGCGCGCGCTGCGCCCGGACGTGGTCCTCATGGACCTGCGCATGCCGGACGGCGACGGCGTCGAGGCCATCGTGCGCATCCGCGCGGAGGACCCCGAGGCGGCGATCGTGGCGCTCACGGCCTTCGACCACGACGAGCTCGTGGCCGGCGCGCTGCGTGCCGGGGCGCGCGGATACCTGGGCAAGGACGCCTCCGGAGCCGACCTGGCCCGCGCGGTGCTCGCCGCCGCCCACGGCGGCGCGCTCCTCTCGAGCCACGCGGTGGAGCGACTCCAGGCCCACTTCAACGGCGCCGTCGAGCTCTCGGGCCGCGAGCGGGAGGTCTTCAGCCTGCTCGAGCGCGGCCTGCCCGACCGCCAGATCGCCGACGCCCTGTCGATCTCGGTCAAGACCGTCGAGAAGCACGTGGGGGCGATCCTGCGCAAGACGGGGGCCCAGAACCGCACCGAGGCCGCCCTTCAGGCCCGGGAGCGCGCCCTGAGGTAGGGGGATCCCGCATCGCATGACGGGGGATCCTCCGGATGGCGCGCCGGGGGCCCCGTCGTAGCGTCGAGCCACTGGCGCCCGGCGACCGGGAGGGTCCGCTGCCAGTCGTTCCGCTCAAGGAGATCCTCGACCGCGCCTTCGCCGAGCGATACGGCGTGGCGGCGTTCAACATCGTCAACGATCTCACCCTCGACGCCGTGATCGCGGCGGCCGAGGAGGTCCGCTCCCCGCTCATCGTCCAGACCTCGGTCAAGACGGTGAAGTCGATGGGCGCCGAGGTCCTCTACCAGCTCTTCCGGGCCCTGGCCGAGCCCGCGAGCGTCCCCGTGACGCTGCACCTGGACCACTGCCCGGAGCGCCCGGTGGTGACCACCTGCCTCCAGACCGGGTGGAACTCCGTGCTCTTCGACGGGTCGGCGCTGCCGGTGGACGAGAACACCCGGCAGACCATCGAGGTGGTGGCCGAGGCCCGGCGGTACGGCGCGCACGTGGAGGGCGAGATCGAGGGCGTGCGGGGCGTCGAGGACGGGATCGGCTCCGACGAGGAGGGCGAGATCTACCCCCTCGACGAGGCCGTGGCCTTCCTCGAGGCGACCGGCGTGGACTGCTTCGCGCCCGCCATCGGCACGGCCCACGGCGTGTACTCCACCGAGCCCGTGCTCAACCCGCAGCGGGTGACCGACCTCGTCGCCCGCAAGCCGGTCCCGATGGTGCTGCACGGCGGCACGGGGCTGAGCGAGGCGGCCTTCCAGGACCTGATCGCCCGGGGCTGCGCGAAGGTCAACATCTCGACGGCGATCAAGGTCGCGTACCTCGACTCCACCCGGGCCTTCCTCGACGCCAACCCGGCCAAGTACGACCCGCCGTCGCTGTTCCGTGAGCAGCACGCCGCCATCAAGGACCTGGCCGAGCGGCACCTGACCCTCTTCGGCAGCGCGGGCAAGGCCTGGTGACGGCCTTGATCTTCGACTGCGACGGCGTGCTCTCCGACACGGAGCGGTACGGCCACCTGCCCGCGTTCAACCAGGCCTTCGCCGAGTTCGGCCTGCCGGTGCGCTGGTCGGAGGAGGAGTACGCCGAGAAGCTCACGATCGGGGGCGGCAAGGAGCGCATGGCGAGCCTGCTCACCCCGGAGCTGGTGCGCGCGGCGGGCCTGCCGGCGGACGCCGAGGGGCAGAGGGCCCTCCTCGCCACGTGGCACGCCCGCAAGACGGAGATCTACACGCAGATGGTGGCGTCGGGAGCGCTGCCGGGGCGTCCCGGTATTCGGAGGGTGATCGGCGAGGCGCTCGACGCCGGCTGGACGCTCGCGGTGGCCTCCACGTCGGCCGAGGCGTCCGTGAGGGCCGTCCTGAACCACGTCGCGGGCGAGGAGCAGGCCGCCCGCTTCGCCGAGGTGCTCGCCGGCGACGTCGTCCCGCGCAAGAAGCCGGCGCCCGACATCTACGAGCTGGCGATCGAGCGGCTCGGGGTGGCGCCCTCGGACGCCCTCGTGGTCGAGGACTCGCGCAACGGCCTGGAGGCCGCGACGGGCGCGGGACTGCGGTGCGTGATCACGGTCAACGGCTACACGGCGGACGAGGACTTCGACGAGGCGGTGCTGGTCGTGAGCTCGCTCGGCGACCCGGACGGCGAGCGGACCGACGTGCTCGCCGACCGGTGCCGGGCGGAGCCCCGCGACTGGGTGACCCTGCGCGACCTCGAGGCCTGCCTCGACGGCTGACGCGCGACGAGCGGGCGCAACCTGGGAGGGGGGCGAATGGCGCAGGAGGGCTTCGATCAGGTCGAGATGGTGGTGCGCACGATGGCCCAGACGGCCGTCGACAACGAGACCCACTTCTGTGACCTCGACTCCGTGGTGGGAGACGGGGACTTCGGCTACTCCCTGGCGCGGGGCTTCGAGATCGTGCTGGCCGAGTGGGACGACCTGGACCGCACGGACGCGGCGGTCTTCCTGCGGAAGGTTGCGGTGATCATCACCAGCCGCATCGGCGGCACCTCGGGCCCGATCTGGGGCACGGCCTTCCTGCGGGCGGGCGGCGCGGTGGCGGGCGCGGACGCGATCGGCGGCGACGAGGTCGTGGCCATGCTCCGGGCGGCCATCGAGGGCGTCAAGCAGCGGGGCCAGTCCGACGTGGGCGACAAGACCCTGCTGGACGCCCTGGTGCCGGCGACGGACACCCTGGAGGAGGGGCTGCGCGCCGGCCAGGGCGCGGAGGCGCTCGCCGCGGCGGCCGTGACGGCCCGCGAGGCGGCGGACGCCACCACGAGCATGCTCGCCAAGCGGGGGCGCGCCTCCTACACCGGCGAGCGCAGCATCGGGAGCCCGGACGCCGGGGCCGTGGGCGTCGCGGTCATGTTCGAGGAGCTCGCCAAGGCCTGGCCCGGGACCTAGCGGTCGCCGGGCACATCAGCAGTTGACCATGCGAGGAAAGGTGTCGCCGTGAAGAAGTTCGTGAATGAACCCCAGGACTTCGTCCCCGAGATGCTGAAGGGGATCGCCCTGGCCAACCCGGACACGATCAAGTACGTGCCCGAGTACAACCTGATCATGCGGACCGATGCTCCCAGCGACGACAAGGTGTCGATCGTCCAGGGCTCCGGCTCGGGCCACGAGCCGGCCCACGTGATGATCGTCGGCAAGGGGATGCTCGACGCCGCCTGCCCGGGCGACGTCTTCGCCGCGCCGCCGATGGACTACGTGCTCGAGACGACCAAGCTCCTCAATTCCAAGAAGGGCGTCCTGCACATCATCAACAACTACACCGGCGACCGCATGGCCTTCGACATGGGCCGCGAGATGGCCGAGGCGGAGGGGGTGCGAGATCGGCACCGTGATCGTCGACGACGACGTGGCGGTGAAGGACTCCACGTGGACCGTCGGGCGCCGCGGCGTGGCCGGCAACTTCTTCGTGATCAAGGCCCTCGGCGCCGCCTCCGAGCAGGGCGCCGAGCTCGACGACCTCGTGGCCCTCGGGGAGCGGGTGAACTCCGTCTCCCGGACCATGGGCATGGCGCTCACCTCCTGCACGCCCCCGGCCAAGGGCTCCCCCCTCTTCGACCTCGGCGACGACGAGATGGAGATGGGCGTGGGCATCCACGGCGAGCCGGGACGGCGCCGCGAGAAGCTCGCGAACGCGAACGCGATCGTGGACGAGCTGCTCGAGGCGACGGCCTCGGACCTCCCGTTCAAGAGCGGCGACAACGTGGCCCTGATGATCAACGGCCTCGGCGGCACGCCCATCAGCGAGCTCTACATCCTCTACGGGCGGGCCCACGAGCAGCTCGCCGACCGCGGCATCAAGGTGGCGCGGAACTACGTGGGCGAGTACTGCACGTCGCTCGACATGGCGGGGGCCTCGCTCACGCTCGTGCGGCTCGACGACGAGCTGTCGTCGCTGCTCGAGGCGCCGGCCGAGATCCCGATCCGGACCTTCTAGGAGAGCCGGCGCCGCCCCGTCCTCGGGCGAGGACGGGGCGCCGCGGCCTCACGGCGTCGTCGTCGACCCGGTCTTCTCGGGGTCGGGACCGAGCTTCCACTCGCCGTCCTCCCGCGCGAAGGTCACGTCCTGGGACTGGCCGGCGATGGTGATGACCCCCGTCGCGCGATCGCCGCTGACGGTGACCTGCGAGAGGCTGACCTTCGGATCCGGCCCGTAGTACCGCGCGATCACCTTCGCGGCGGCGGCGAGCCTCGCGGCGCAGGTCTTGCCATCCTTGGCGGTGCCGGGATCCTCCACGACCTGACGCTCGGCGGCCCCGGACAGGAGGGCGCACGCGGTCGCGCCGTCGCCGGCGAGGTAGGCGGCGTAGAAGCGGTCCCCGACGTCCCGGATCGTGATGGCGGCGCCGTTGTCGTCCCCACCGCAGCCCCAGGCGGCGAGCAGGACGATCGACGCCAGCGCCAGCGCGCTCGACCAGTGCCTCACGATCGCAAGCATGCCGAAGCCCCGCCCTCGCCGTGGCGAGGACGGGGCCGTCGGCGGCGGACTAGGCCGAGACGCCCTGGGGAAGCCGGGTGCCGGCCGGCTCGTCCCGCTCGTGCTCGAGACGGGGGAGCCACGCGAGCCACCTGGGCAGGTACCAGTTGCGGTCGCCCAGCAGGGTCATCGTCGCGGGCAGGAGCACCGCGCGGACGATGGTCGCGTCGATGAGGATGGCGGCCGCGAGGCCGATCCCCATCTCCTTGAAGTCGAGGATGGGCAGGAGCGCGAAGACGCTGAACACGCCGACCATGACGATCGCGGCGCCGGTCACGACGCCGGCCGTGGCGCGGATGCCGTGCTCGACCGCGTCGCGGGTGGAGAGGCCGCGGTCGTACGCCTCGCGGATGCGGCTCAGGATGATCACGTGGTAATCCATCGAGAGCCCGAACAGGATCACGAACATGAACATCGGCAGCCAGGACGCGATGCCGCCGGTCCGGTTGAAGTCGAGCAGGTTCTCGCCCCAGCCCCACTGGAACACGGCCACCAGCACGCCGTAGGCCGCCGCGACCGACAGCAGGTTGAGCGCGATCGCCTTCAGGGCGACCACGATCGACCGGAACGCGACCAGCAGGAGCAGGAACGCGAACAGCAGGACGAAGCCGAACACGAACGGAGCCGTGTCCTTCATCATCGCGGTGAAGTCGTGCGACTCGGCCGTGCCGCCGGTGACGGCGTACTCGACACCGGGGACGGTGCCGATGGTGGCCGGAAGGACCTCGTTCCTCAGGGTCGCCAGGGCGTGGTCCGACACCCTGTCGGTGCCCGAGCCGGCAAGCGGCACGTCCACCCGGTAGGCCGAGCCGTCGGCGCTGCGCTCGACGTCGATCGGGTTCTGCATCTCGCCCGACGCGAGGGCCGCCGTCTTGAAGTCCGCGATCGCCGAATCGATCCCCGCGGGATCGTCGGATGTGATCGCGACCGTGGCCCCGGTCGCGCCGCCCGGGAAGGCGTCGTCCAGGCGGTGGAAGGCCTGGAGCTCGGGCAGGCTCTTCGGCATGGCGTCGAGCCCGCTCTGAGCCGTGTGCAGCTGCAGCGCCGGCACGGCGAGCAGCACGAGGACCGTCGCCGACGCCACCGCCGCGATCAGCGGGTGGCGCAGGACAGGACGCAGGATCGCGCCCCAGAAGCGGCTGCCCTCGGCGCTCTCGCTCCGCTGCCGGCGGCGGCCGACGAACGGGATCCGGCCCTTCTCGACCCGGTCGCCGAGCACCGACAGGATCGCCGGAAGCACGGTCAGCGAGCCGATCATGGCCACGAAGACCACCAGCATCGTGCCGATCGCAAAGGACATGAAGGTCTTGTCGCCGGAGAAGAACATCCCGGCCATGGCGATCATGACCGTGAAGCCGGAGATCAGGACCGCGCGCCCGGAGGTGGCCGCAGCGGCCTGAAGCGCGGCGCCCTCGGACCGGCCGGCCCGGCGCTCATCGCGCTCGCGGCGCATGTAGAAGAGCGCGTAGTCCACGCCCACCGCCAGGCCGACCAGGAGGATGACCTCGCTGACCGTCTTGTCCATCGGGATGAACTGGCTGGGGAGCGAGACGAGGCCGAAGGTCGCGAGGACGGCCGTCAGCCCCAGGAGGACCGGGACGAGCGCGCCCGTGAGCGATCCGGCCACGAGCAGCAGGATGAAGATCGTCAGCGGGATGGCGATCAGCCCGGCTCGCGCCAGCTGCGAGTTGAACAGCTTGTCGAGGGCCTTGTCGGTCGAGACACCCGCCGCGGCCACGTAGAGCTCGGGGTGTGCCTTCTGCACGCCGTCGACCCCGGCGACGATCGAATCGATGTAGCCCGTCGCCTCGTCGTAGGTGCCCCGGGGGGTGAACGAGACCAGGACCGCGTGGCGGTCCGGCGAGATCTGACCCTCGTTGCCCGCGGCAAGAGGCGAGTGAAGGTTCTGCACCTGCGGGAAGGTGGAGAGCTCGTGGACGGTCTCCCCGATCGCCGCGCGGAACCCGGGGTCGTCGACCGTCGTCGTGTCGGACTGGATCAGCACGAACTCGCCCTGGCCGGTCTCGTCGAGGTTGAACGCGGAGTCGATGATCTTGTTGGCGCGCGCGGACTCGCCCACGGCCGCGTCCTTCTGGTCGATGACCTGCATCGGCAGGAAGACGCTCAGCGAGAAGGCGACGATCACGAACGCCAGCCACCCGAAGATGGCGGCCCTGCGGTGGGATGCGCTCCAACGACCCATGCGGGCCGCGAGGTTGTGGGACTGCTTGAGCGGTGACATGTGGTTCTCCTCTCCGATCCGCTGCGGACCCGGGGTTCCGGGGCCTCTCGGTGTGCGGACCGAGCCTCCCGTGGCCACGCGGCGGGGGGCAGCCGGGAGACCGGTGGACCGAGGGGGCGGTTTTCTGGTGTCCGCGCGCGGAAGGCCGCCCCCGGCGAGCGCCCCCGAGCACCCGAAAGCCCCGCGGCCGGCGGGGCTTTCGGGTGGCGCGGTGTGATCGCTCGCGGGGCTACGTCGTCGCATGGGCCTCCGGCGGCGGCCGGCGACGCCCGGAGACGATCAGGGCCGTCCCCGCCCCGGCGAGCGCGCCGCCGGCGACGAGCATGCCCACGCCGAGCCAGAGGACGATGTTGGTCCTCACCCCCACGCGGGTTTCGGCCCGGACGCGCGCCGTTCCGTCGGCGTTCATCACCACGGCGGCCCAGTCGCCCTTCCGCACCGGCCAGACCACGGTCTGACGACCGCTGCCGCTCGCCGACTCCGCCCAGAAGCCCTGCGACGCGGGTGGTGCGGGGCTCGCCGTGCCGGCCTCCCGAGTCGGGAGCGTCCCGGCGCCCCCGTCGAAGTCGGTGACCTCGTGGGACACCCCGGCGAGGTAGGCGTCCACGTCGGAGCGCGGGCCGATGCCCACGAAGACGGGTCCGTCGCGGCCGGCCGCGGCCACGCGGACGTCGCCGACGCGCCCGTCGCGGAACAGCCAGTCGGGGCCCTCGGTGCCCACGTCGAGGTCCTGGGAGACGAGGGCGCGGGTCGGCGTCTCGAGGACACGCGCCTGCGAGGTGTAGAAGCCGTCGCCGTCACGCTGGGTCGCGTGGACGGCGACGAGCGCGCCGCCGCCGGCGAGTGCGCCCACGCCCACCGCCGCCGTGAGCGCGCCGGCCACGATTCGCCCGGTCCGGCGCGGGGACGGCGCCGCCACGGCTGCGGGGCCGGCCGTCTCGACCGGCCCCGCCGGGTCGCTCTGAATCACTCGGGTCTTCATCTCACTGCCTCCTTCGAGCGGTGTCGTTGTCGTACGACAGGCTCTCCGCGGCGCGGCGGTCACGGTAGGAGGCGCACCCGTGGGACCGAGGGACGGTTTTCTGGTGTCCCGGGGCCTACTTGCGCAGGTACAGGAGCACCGCGAGCACCCGGCGCGAGTCGCTTCCGGTCGATGGCAGGCCGAGCTTCGCGAAGATGCTCGAGACGTACTTCTCCGCCGCCCTCAGCGTGATGACGAGCCGGTCGGCGATGCCCTGGTTGGAGCGGCCCTCGGCCATCAGGGTCAGGACCTCGCGCTCGCGCGGGGTGAGCTCGTCGATCGGGTCGTCGTCGCGCCGGCGGCCGAGCAGGGTCGAGACGATGATCGGGTCGATGGCGGAGCCCCCGCCCGCCACCCGCCGGACCGCACCGACGAACTCGGAGACGTCGCTGATGCGGTCCTTCAGGAGGTAGCCGACGCCTTCGGCGGAGTCGGCGAGCAGCTTCATGGCGAGCCCGAGCTCGACGTACTGCGAGAGCACCAGCACTCCGATCGAGGGGTGGGCCGCGCGGATCTGGATCGCCGCCTGGAGGCCCTCGTCGGTGTGGGTCGGCGGCATCCGGATATCGACGACGCACACGTCGGGCGCGTAGCTGCGGACCTTCCGCATGAGCTCGTCGGCGTCCTCGCAGAGCCCCACCACCTCGAGGCCGGCGTCGGTCAGGATGCGCGCGACCCCCTCGCGCAGCAGGACGCTGTCCTCGGCGATCACGACGCGCACGGGATCTCCGCGCTCACCCGCGTGCCGCCGCCGGACGGGCTCCACACCCGCAGCCGGCCGTCGAGCGCCTCGACCCGGTCGGCCAGGCCCCGCAGGCCCGAGCCGCCCTCGGTGTCGGCGCCGCCCACGCCGTCGTCGGCCACCTCCACCCGCACCAGGTCTCCCTGCCGCAGCACCTCCACCCGCGCCGACGACGCCCTCGCGTACTTGCCCACGTTCGCCAGGCTCTCGCAGACGAGGTAGTAGGCCGCCACCTCGACCGGCTCGGGCAGGCGGCCGTCCACCCGCACCTCCAGCGCGACCGGCACCGGGGAGAGGGCCACGAGCTGCTCCAGCGCCACCTCCAGCCCGTGCGCGCTCACGACGGCGGGGTGCAGCCCGCGCGCGATCTCGCGCAGCTCGGCCAGCGACTGCGCGATCTCGCCGCGCGCCTGCTCCAGCCGGGCGCGCGCCGGCTCGGCAGCGTCGAGCTGATCGCCCAGCAGGCCCAGCTCGAGGGAGAGCGCCACCAGGCGCTGCTGGGCGCCGTCGTGCAGGTTGCGCTCGAGGCGCTTGCGCTCCTCCTGGGCCACCTCGACGATCCGCGCACGGGAGCCGCGCAGCTCCTCGAGGCGGGCGCGCAGCTCCACCTGGAGGCGCGCGTTCTCGAGCGCAATGCCCGCCGCCGCCGTGACCGCGGCCAGGAGCTCCCGCTCGTCGGCCAGCGACGGATCGTGGATGAGCGCCGCCACCCGGGAGCCGTCGTGGTCGATCGCGGTCATGGCACGCCGGTCGTCCGGGCCGGGCAGGGCCACCTCCCGCCCCTCGGCGTCGGCGTAGCAGCCGAACTCGGGGAGCCAGTAGACCAGCTCCAGCGACGGGTCGCGCAGGGCGCGCCCGAGCGCGCCGGACAGCTCGTCCGGGGACGGGTTGCCGCGCAGGTGGATCACGAGATCCCCCACCCCCGACCGTGCGAGGCGGGCGTCGAGCAGCCCCAGCAGGAAGACGACCGGCGAGATCCCGATCACCGCCAGCGTGGCGCGCTGGAAGGGCACGAAGGCGGGCCCGTCGAAGGCGCCGTCGATGTAGAGGACGGCGACCATCACGAGGCCGAGCGCGAACGAGTTGACCAGCAGGGCGAGCCAGGGTCGCCGCGGCCGCCCGGCGTCCCGGCGGCGGGCGACCAGGAGGCCCACGCCGATCAGGCAGAAGGCGCTCATCGACAGCAGTTGCACCCGCTCCACGATCTCGGCGCCGTCGGGGTGCGAGACGACCGCCAGCAGGTTGTCCGGCCCGTAGGCGCCGAGCATCACCTTGGCGACCTGGAGGCCGATCGCCACCGCGTAGGCCGCGGCGACCAGCGCCCGCTCGAAGTCGGACCTCAGCCGTCCCGAGGGGAAGGCGAGCGAGACGTGCAGGAAGAGCGCGACGGGAACGATGTCGAGGAGGGACCCGAGGGTCTGGAGGGCCTCGACCTCGGTGAACTGGAGCGCGAGCAGACCGGTCGCGAAGCCGCCCAGGATCATCAGCACGCCGAGGCGGCTCTCCGGGCGCCGCCACCACGCGATCAGCCCCGCCGCGACGTAGGGGATGCTGATCCACTCCAGCAGCGCGATCTGGATGTCCGGCACGCCCTCGCGAACGGCGAGGGCGACGGACACGCCGGCGAGGACGCAGCCCGCGAGGGCGATCGCCACCAGCGCGTAGATCGGCGGCGCGGCGGCCGTGCCGGCGCGCGTGCCCACCGGTGTCTGCGCAGCGGTGATCATCGGAGTGCGGCCTCGCGGTCCCGGCCGACCATATCCGCGGGCCCCGGGTGGGGCCAAGCCGCCGGCGCCGCCCATGCACCTTCAAGCGCGCTTGAAGTCAGGGAGCCGGAGTGCTGAGGTGGGCCGATGGCGCGCGCGCTGACCGTCGGGGAGCTGGCCGAGCGCAGCGGGGTCGCGACCTCGGCGCTGCGCTACTACGAGGAGCGCGGGCTCATCGCCGCCCGGCGCACGCCGGCCGGACACCGGCGCTACGCGCGGGCGGTCATCCGCCGGGTCGCGTTCATCGTCTTCGCCCAGCGCGTGGGCATGACCCTGGACGAGATCGGCGCCGAGCTTGCCCGGCTGCCCGAGGACCGGGTCCCCGAGCGGGCCGACTGGGACCGCCTCTCGGTCACCTGGCGCGAGCGCATCGACGGGCGCATCGCCGAGCTGGAGCGGCTGCGCGAGAGCCTGGGCGACTGCATCGGGTGCGGGTGCCTGTCGCTCGACCGGTGCGCGCTCGCGAACCCCGGCGACCGCGCCGGCCGCCTCGGCGCGGGCCCGCGCTACTGGATCGGCGATCCCCGCCCGGCGTCGCGCCAGGCGTCAGCGCCCAGTAGGGATCAAAGCCCGGATTCCGCCTCGCATCGCGCGCCCCGGACGCACGGGAGCGCGTAACCTGCCGGAGGTGGACGGGGACGACTACTTCGAGCGGTCCGCGGACCGCCTCGGTCTCGCCGACACCGTCCGGCGCGTCCTCCGCCAGAGCCACCGCGAGCTCTCGGTGGAGATCTCGGTGCGGCTCTCCGACGGGGAGCTGCACCACTTCACGGGCTACCGGGTGCAGCACAAGAACGTGCGCGGGCCCTTCAAGGGCGGCGTCCGCTTCCACCCGGAGGTCAACCTCGCCGAGGCCCGCTCCCTGGCCGCGCTGATGACCTGGAAGACGGCGCTCGTGGGCGTGCCCTTCGGCGGCGCCAAGGGGGCCGTGGACTGCAGCGTCGAGAACCTCACCGAGGCCGACGTGGAGACGATCGCCCGGGCCTACATCGGCGGCTGCGACATCGTGCTGGGACCGGAGCGCGACATCCCGGCGCCCGACGTGAACACCGACTCCCGGGTGATGGGCTGGATGATGGACGAGTGGTCGCGCCACCACGGCTACGCGCCCGCGATCGTCACGGGCAAGCCGCCGTCGCTGTCGGGCATTCCCGAGCGCGAGGAGGCCACGGGGCGCGGCGTCGCCCTGGTGATGCACGACGCACGCCGGCGCGCGGGCATCGAGGGCGACCGCCCCCGGGTGGCGGTGCAGGGCTACGGCAACGTGGGCTCGTGGGCCGCGCGGCTGTCGCACCGCCTCGACTACCGGGTGGTGGCCGTGTCCGACGTCGCGGGCGCCCTGCACCATCCGGAGGGCATCGACCTCGCCGCCCTCGACGCCCACCTCCACGAGGGCGGGCGGATGGACGACTTCGGCGGCGCGGACCGCATGGAGGGAGCCGACCTGTTCGAGGTCGACGCCGACATCATGATCCCCGCGGCGATGGGCGGCGCCATCGACGAGGGGGTCGCCGATCGGCTGCGCTGCCGCATGGTGGTGGAGGGCGCCAACGACCCCACCACCCCGGCGGCCGACCGCGTCCTCGCGGACCGGGGCATCACGGTGCTCCCCGACATCCTGGCCAACGCCGGCGGCGTCCTGGCCTCCTACTGCGAGTGGGTCCAGAACCTCCAGCACGTCCGGTGGCAGCCCGGCGACGTCAACGGACGCATCGCCGTGACCCTCGGCGAGACCTACTCCGAGATGGCGGACCGCTCGCAGGCGAACGGGGTCTCGCTGCGCGACACGGCCTACGACATCGCGATCGAGCGGGTGATCGAGGCGGCGGTCGCCCGTGGCCTCTTCCGGCGCGACGACTCGCCGCGGAGCGGCCGGCGAGGCATCCACTGACGGGCTCCGCGCCCCAAGCCGAGGTATTCGGCGGCACCGGCCGATAGTGGGTGAGGCGGCGGAGGCCGCCGGCACGCCGCGCCCGACGACGGACGCGCGACCCGGAAGGACTCCCCTGGTGCTGGATCGTCCCGGGATCACGGCCCGCTGGGCCCCCGTCGGGCTGGGCGCGGTGCTGCTCGTCCTGACCGGCTTCGCCGTGTGGGTCGGCGTGTCCACGAGCCGTGCGGCCGCGCACGCGGCCCGGGCGGGCGAGACGAGCGCGGCCTTCGAGGACGCGCGCTACGCCGTCGGCCAGGAGGAGTCGCTCGGGCGAAAGTACCGGCTCGAGCCGTCGTCGCAGGTCCGCGGCCTCCATCGAGCCGCCAGCCGCGACATGACGGCGGCCCTCCGCGCCGCCGCCGCATCCGGCGACCCGCGGCAGCGGGCCGTCGTCCGGAGCGTCCTCACGCGGCAGACCGCGTACCTGGCCTCCATCGACCGGATGTTCGCCGCGAAGGACGCCGGCCGGGAGAACCTGGTTCTCGCCATCGACGGGCGCGAGGTCGATCCGAGCTTCGCCGCCATCGAGCGCGAGGTTGACGCGGCGGCGGCGGCGGCCCGTGCCGACGCCACGCGCGCCCTGCGCCGACTCGACCGTGTCGAGAGCCTGGCGGTGATCGCCCGGCCGGTGGTCCTGGCGATCGGCCTGATCCTTCTCGGCCTGTTCACCTGGGCGCTCATGGACGCCGTGCGGCGCAACCGCACCCTGGCCGAGGCGAGCCGCCACCAGGCGCACCACGATTCGCTCACGGGCCTGCCGAACAGGATCCTCTTCTACGACCGGCTCGAGCAGGCGCTGCTCGGCGCGGAGCGGGAGCAGGAGCCGCTGGCGGTGCTGATCGTCGACCTCGACCGGTTCAAGGAGGTCAACGACACCATGGGCCACGCCAACGGCGACCTCCTGCTCCAGCAGGTCGGCCCGCGGCTGCGCGCGGCGCTGCGCGCCCGGGACACGATCGCCCGGATGGGCGGCGACGAGTTCGCCGTCCTCCTGCCGGGCACGGACATCGCCGGTTCCCGGCAGGTCGCCCAGAGCCTGCACGCCGCCCTGGAGCAGCCGTTCGAGCTGGAGAGCATGACGCTCACCACCGAGGCGAGCGTGGGCGTGGCCCACTACCCCGAGCACGGCACCACGGCCGAGACCCTGCTCCAGCGCGCGGATGTGGCCATGTACATGGCCAAGAACGAGCGCACGGGCCACGCCGTCTACGCCCCCGAGAGCGACCCCCACGACCCGAACCACCTCGCGCTCGTGGGCGAGCTGCGGCGGGCCATCAGCGACGACGAGCTCGTGCTGCACTACCAGCCCAAGATCGACCTGCGAACCGGCCAGGTCTCCGGCGTCGAGGCCCTCGTGCGCTGGGCGCACCCCATCCGCGGGCTGCTCGCTCCCATGGAGTTCGTTCCGCTCGTCGAGCACGCCGGGCTCATGCGCCCGCTCACCCTCTGGGTGCTCGATCGCGCGCTCGGCCAGTGCCGGGCGTGGCGCGACCGGGGCATCGAGCTGCGCGTGGCGATCAACCTCGCGGTGCCCAGCCTGCTGGACGTGCAGCTGGCCGAGGACGTGGCCCGGCTGCTCCTCAAGCACGCGTGCCCGGCGCACCTGCTCGAGCTCGAGATCACCGAGAGCTGCGTGATGAACGACCCCAAGCGCGCCATCGCCAAGCTGGAGGAGCTGAGCGCCATGGGCGTGCGCCTCGCCATCGACGACTACGGCACCGGCTACTCGTCGCTGTCGTACCTCCGGCGCCTGCCGGTCGACGAGCTGAAGATCGACAAGAGCTTCGTCATCAACATGGAGGCCAGCTCCGACGACGCCGTGATCGTGCGCTCCACGATCGACCTCTGCCGCAACCTGGGCCGCGCGGTCGTGGCCGAGGGCGTCGAGACCGAGGACGCGTTCGCGCAGCTCCAGGCCCTCGGCTGCGACGAGGCCCAGGGATTCCTCATGAGCCGCCCCCTTCCCGCCGAGGCCCTGACCGCCTGGCTGGTGGACCGCACCGTGTTGACCCCGGTGGGACGCCCGGAGGAGATCACGACCCGGGGCGACCGGCACCTGCCCGACGACTGACCGCCGGCCGGACCGCACCGAGGCGCCGTCGGGGTGAAGGCGCGCCAGGCCGATGAGCAGCTCGTAGCCCGTGAGCCCGGTGGCTCACCCGGGCGTCAGCGGGGTCGCCGATCGGTCGACGCGCTCGAGGTGCGCCGCGGCGAGGATCCTGGCGGGCTCGTAGCCCAGCTGCACCGCGAGCTCCAGCGCCTCGCGGCCGACACTCCCGCTGCGTTCGGTCTCCCCGCCCAGCTCTGCGGCCCGCGCGCCGACGACCAGCGCGTCGCATTCGTAGACGGCATAGCCCAGCGGCCGGGCGATCTCGAGCGCGTCGTCGACCAGTGCCGACGCGCCATCGGGGCTTCCGCCGGCGCACTCCCACCGGGCCATCGCGATGAGGGCCTCGAGTCGGACGGCCTGGTGGCTGATCTGCCGCGCGATGTCCAGCGCCTTCGCATAGTGCGCCCGGGCGCTCACGCCGTCGCCGGCCGCCATGGCCACGTCGCCGAGCTGGCGCCTGCATTGGCTGACGACCTCGGTGACGCCGTTCTCCTCCGAGTAGTCCAGGTTGTCCTCGATCATCCGAGCGGCCTCCGCGTGATCGCCCCGGGCGAGGAGCACGTCCACCTGGTACACGCCCCACAGGTCCACGAGCGCCGTGAGGGTTCCGTCGATGCTGTTGAGGACCTCGACCGCCCGTGCGAAGCCCTCCTCCGCCGCAGCGTCTCGTCCTCTCAGGTGATCGATCCACGCCTCGTAGGCCAGGCAGCAGACGGTCAGCTCGCCCGGCCCCAGGTTCGCGTTCTGCACGCCCCACAACTCGCCATCGAGGCTGCGCGCCACGGTGGCCTCGGGAGCGCGGTCGTAGTGCCCCCGGGCGTCCCGGAACCTCCGCCGCGCCTCACGGAACCGCCCGAGGTGGATGAGCGCCTCGCCGGCGACCTGAGCCGCCCGCCCGCCGCCGATCTCATCCCCCTGCTCGAGGGCGGCGGCGGCGCTCCGGTCGTCGCAATCGAGGGCCTCATCCAGCCTCCCGGTGGTCATCAGGGCCAGACCCACCCGCCTGAGCAGATCGGCGGTGGCCCCGTGATCACTCAGGAGGGGAAGGTCGCGGACGTTGCGGTCGGCGAAGAACTCGCGCATCAGATCGAGCTCGACGCCGTACATGCCGAGCTGGTACAGCAGCCGTCCTCGCCCGCGGTCCACCCGGGAGCGGTAGAAGTCGTAGGCGCGGTCGTGCCGCCCCGCCATGCACTCGTGGAAGACGTGCTCCAGCGCGGGGGTGAGCTGCTCCAGCGTCGCTCCCGCGCTCGCGGTCCGGGCCGCCTCGGCGAAGGCGTCGGAGATGGCGGCGTGCACGACCGGCGCCTCCTCGGTGGCCTGAAGCTGCCATCGGAAGTGGTCGCGCAGCAGGGAATGAAGCCAGTACTCGCCGCGCTCCCCGGGACCCCGGAGGATCTTCAGCCGGCACAGCCACTCCACGATGCCCGCGAGCCTGTCGTCACGCAACACGGCCCAGCGCTCGGACCCCGTTCGCGACAGCTCGCGGCAGACGGCGCGCAGCATCGAGCCCGGCACCGCCGCCCGGAACGCGCTGACCACGAGGAGGACGGCACGCGACTCCGGCGTGAGCACGCGCTCGTAGTTGCGGAGCAGGCGGTTGAGGTGCTCGTAGGCCGGCTCGCCGCTGACCGGCATGGGAAGGTCCGCGATGCGGCGGACGTCCCCTCCGGCCACGGTGGCGGCGTATCCCCCGAGGAGGGTGAGGATGAGCGCGTGCCCGCCCCAGCGCTTCACGACGGCCTCGATCTCCCCTGTGGGGCCGTTCACGCCGAGCGCACGCAGGAGCGCGGTGCCCTCCCGGGGCGACAGGCCGCCGAGATCCCAGAACCGGTAGCTCGAGAAGTCGATCAGCGGCGTGCTCGGCACCCGGCTGCCGAGGACGACGAGGCCGTGCGCGACCATGCTGCACTGCAGAAACTGGCGCAGGTGGGGGTCGACGATCTCCCCGTAGGTGTCGGCCTCGGTCGACTGGAACGCCTCCAGCCCGTCGAGGACGAGGGCGTGGCGGTGCGTCCCGTCGAGCAGGGCGGCGAGCAGCTCGCTGCGACCCCCGGGCCCCGGTGCGTGCTCCTCCCACGCCCTCCCGCCCGTGAAGTGGGTCAGGGCGGCGTCGAAGAACTGCTCGACGCCCCGGCTCGCGTCGAACGTCCACCAGAAGGCGCCGTCCACCGTTCCCCGGGCGCGCGCCTCGTCCACGACGCGGCGCAGCAGCGCGCTCTTTCCCTCTCCTCCGAATCCCACCAGCCCGATGCTGCGAACCTCCGGGTCCGCGGTCGCCGCAGTCATCTCGTCCAGGAGCTGCTCCCGGCCGACGAAGAGGTCGGCGCGCGGCGGCGCGTGTCGGAGGTCGACGCCCGGCGAGTCCGAGATCAGCTTCGCGGCGACGTCCTCATACGCGGATGCGCTCGGCCCGGCGGTGAGAGGGACCGGCGCCTCCGTGAGCTCGATTCCGCCCGGCGCGCTCCCCAGCGCGGCGATGTTGACGGCGAACCCGGCGTCGCGATCCTTCGTGGACGCATCGGGAAACCAGGTCTCCGAGATGACACCGATGACCCTGTTGTCCTCGACGTCCAGCACCGCCGCGCCGCTCATGCCCGGCCCGATCTGGCTCGACTCCAGCTCGAGCGGGTCGGCGCGCAGACGCGCGCCGTCGGGTGCCTCGATGTCGCCCGCGATCACGCCACGTGCCCGGCCGGCGGGGTAGTCCGCACGCCTCTTGTAGCCGTAGGCACGGAACTCGTGCCCGGTCACGTCGCCGGCCGGACCGATCCTCGCCAGCTTGGAGGGGGGCAGCGGCGGGGGGCCGTCCGTCAGCTCCAGGACGGCGATGTCGTCCTCGAAGCCGTCCTCGTCCACCAGCCAGCGCGCTCGCCTCAGCTCCGGCGAGCTCCTGCCGGCGAAGGTCACGTTGACGGGGGCCGATTCCGGCGGTGAGCCGGGCGGCGCCGCCTCGAGCACGACGTGCCGGCAGGTGATGATGTGGCCCTTCGGCGCCACGGCGAACCCGG
This sequence comes from Miltoncostaeaceae bacterium, assembly GCA_963760715.1. Classification (GTDB taxonomy): domain Bacteria; phylum Actinomycetota; class Thermoleophilia; order Miltoncostaeales; family Miltoncostaeaceae; genus CAVXDY01. The sequence continues at coordinate 296,274 of CAVXDY010000003.1, forward strand.
TGCCGACCGTTCGCGCCTCGTCGTGCGACAGAACGCGGACCGTGAACGCGCGCAGGGGCTGCAGGCGGATGAGCCGCCCGGCGTCAGGCGCCATCGCTCCTTCGCCAGGTCAACGTGACGTTGAGCGATGCGCTCGCCCCGGCCTTTGCGATAAGCGCGCCGGCGACCGCGTCCAGCTTGATGCCGAACTCGACCTGGAGCTCATCCGGGGGCTCCGTGGCCTGACGCGCGGCCGCCACGACCTTGTCCGCCATCTCCTGGATCGTCGTCATCGCGCGGGCCACCGCGAACGCCGACCGCACCGCGATCTCATCGGGCGCGCTCGCGGTCTTCTGCAGACCCGGCGTCGGCTCGAACTCCACGACGATCGTCCCGGCCTCGGGATCTCCCGACAGCACCATGCCCCCCCTCCCCGCGCGGGCGGCGCCGCGCCTGTCGTCGTGGCCGAACCAAGCGGAAACGTATGACGGCCGCGACCCGGGGCACAACTCGCCCGGCGCGACACGCCCTGGGGTTCGACCGTCCTCGGTCAGGGGCGCAGGTGCAGCACGAGGGGGAGCACCGCCCGCGCCCGGGCCTCCCGCAGCCGGGCCGCCGCGACGGTGATCGGCCAGCGCGACGAGGTGGCGTCCACCACCAGAAGGACGACCCGGCCGGCGACCGCCGGGGCCGTGTCCGCCGGCACGGTCAGCGCGTCGCGCCAGTGCGCGGCCTCCTCCGGCGACGAGATGCCGGCGGGCGCGGGCGCGGTCACCTGGACGCCGGCCGCCGGCAGGCGCCCCCTCGCCGCGATCGCCTCGACGACGCTGCCCACCAGCACCGGGTAGCCCGCGGCGGGAAGCCCGACGACGATCCCGGGCCGCGCCTCCCACGACTCGCGCCACCGGCTCAGCAGGTCGATGCACCCGCGCACCACCTCCTCGGGCGCCCCCGCGTCGCGGGCGAAGACGGCCCGGACGACCTCGCGCCACTCCGGCGCGTCGGCGTACGCCAGCGCCCGCCCCGGTGCGGCCTGGAGGCCGGCGGGGATCCGGCCCTTCGCGCCGTAGGCTCCGCCCGGCCACATCAGTCGCGGCTCCACGACCTGCGCCTGGCCGCGCAGCGCGGCGGCGACCGCGCGGGCCACCTCCACCGAGGGCCGCGACAGGATCCCCTCGGGCAGCGCGCCCAGGCACACGGAGCACCGCCCGCACGGCTGCGCGGACGGATCGTCGAGGGCCTCCTGCAGCAGCTGCATCAGGCAACGCTCGCCGCGGGTGTAGGCGCGCATGATGTCGGCCTCGCGCCGGCGGACCGCGACGATGCCGTCGTAGTGCTCCCCGTCGTAGGCCCACGGCTCGCCGGTCGCGACCCATCCGCCCTCCACCCGCTCGACGGCCCCGTCGACGGCGAGCTGCTTGAGCATCAGCTCCACCCGGCCGCGGCGCGATCCGGTCTCGGCCTCCAGCCCGGGGACCGTGGCCGCGCGACCGTTCGCGGCCGGAAGCGCGGCGAGAAGCGCGCGCATGCGATCCGGGTCGGGGATCGTGGCCGTCGCGAAGTGGTCCCAGACCCCGGCGTCGGCATCCGACGGGAGCAGCACCACCGGGGCGTGGTCGAGGGCCCGGCCCGCGCGGCCGACCTGCTGGTAGTACGACACGGGCGACGGGGGCGAGCCGACGTGCACGCAGAAGCCGAGGTCGGGCTTGTCGTAGCCCATGCCGAGCGCGCTGGTCGCGACCAGCGCCTTGAGCGCGTTGCCGCGCAGGTCGTCCTCGAGGCGCTCCCGCGCCGGCGCCTCCAGCCTGCCGGTGTAGGCCGCCACCGGCAGCGCGTCGCCGTGGTGATCGGCGATCGCCGCCGCCAGCCGCTCGGCGTCGGCGACGGTGAGCGTGTAGACGATCCCCGAGCCCGGCAGGCCGGGGAGCTGCTCGACGACCCAGGCGAACCGGTCCAGGGGCGAGAGCGCATCGACCACGGAGAGCTGGAGGCTGGCGCGCGCGAGCGGCCCCCGCAGGACGAGCGTCGACTCCCCGAGGTGGGCCGCGACGTCCTCGGTCACCCGCGCGTTGGCCGTGGCGGTCGTGGCGAGGACCGGCGTGTCCGGGTTGAGGCGGCGCACCATGTCGGCCACCCGGCGGTAGTCCGGCCGGAAGTCGTGGCCCCAGTCGGACACGGCGTGGGCCTCGTCGATCACGAGCAGGCCCAGCCGCCCGGTGAGGGAGTTCAGCACGCGGCGGCCGAAGCCCGGGTTCGCCAGCCGCTCGGGCGAGACGAGCAGGACGTCAACCTCGCCGGCCAGCAGGCCGGCCTCGATCTCCTCCCACTCCCCGAAGTTGGACGAGTTCAGGGTCGCCGCCCGCAGGCCGGCGCGGCCGGCGGCCGCCACCTGGTCGCGCATCAGCGAGAGCAGCGGTGACACCACCAGGGTCGCCCCGGCGCCCTCGGCGCGCCGGATCGCGGTGGCGATCCAGTAGACCGCCGACTTGCCCCAGCCGGTCGCCTGGACCACCAGGACCCGGGAGCCCGGGTCGCACAGCGCCGCCACGGCGGTCTCCTGGTCGTCGCGCAGACGCGCGTCCGCGCCGGCCATCGCCTCGATCGCCCGCCGGGCGATCCGGCGGCGGTCGTCGCTGAGCCGGGAGGTCATGGGGGGAGTGTGACCGGCGGGCCGGAGGGCTGGCGCATGCAGGAGATTTGGCAAGTTCGCAATTCAGGTCTAGCGTTTCGTCATCACCGGTGACGCGACTCCCCCGGCGGGTGCGCCCGGGGACATCTCCCGACGGCAGTTCCTCCAGCGGTCGGCGGCAACCGCGGGGTCCCTGTGGCTCGGCGGTCTCGCGGCGGGCGCCCGGGGCGCGGCCGGAGCCGTCCCCGCGAGCCTCGCCGGGATGAACGTGGTGATGTTCATCACCGACCAGGAGCGGGCCATCCAGCACTTCCCGCTCGGGTGGTCCGAGCAGAACCTGCCCGGGCTCACGCAGCTCGAGCGGCACGGGGTCACCTTCGACAACGCCTTCACCAACGCGTGCATGTGCTCGCCCGCCCGCTCCACCCTGATGTCGGGCTACTTCCCGGCACAGCACGGGGTGAAGTACACGCTCGAGTCGGACATGGCGCCGCCCACCTACCCCCAGGTGGCGCTCCCCGCGCCGCCCTCGCTGACCAACATCGCGACGGTCATGTCCGCCGCGGGCTACAACGTCGTCTACAAGGGCAAGTGGCACTGCAGCAAGCCCGCCGGAGCCGCCGCGGCCCCCTCGGACCTGTCCGAGTACGGGTTCGCGCGATGGAACCCGCCCGACGCCGGCGCCAACCAGAGCATTCCCGAGATGGGCGGTGGCATCGCCGACAACGACGGCCGCTACATGGCGTCGGCCGGCGACGACACGACGGGCGACGAGGGCGCGCTCGCGTTCCTGACCTCGGTCGCGGCGTCGCAACAGCCGTTCTTCATGATCATCTCGCTGGTCAACCCCCACGATGTCCTGGCCTACCCCCGCAACTTCCGCGCGGGCGGGTACAGCGACGAGTGGCTGGCCGGCGGGATCGGCCTCCCGGCCACCGTGGACGAGGACCTCGCCGACAAGCCCCGGGCCCAGGCCGCTTTCCTCAAGATCTTCAACCTGAGCGGCAAGCTCCGCACCCCCCAGCAGCAGCGGAACTACCTCAACTTCTACGGCAACCTCATGAAGGCGTCGGACGACTACCTCGTCAACGTCCTCGCCGCCCTGAAGTCGGTCACCACGTCGTCCGGCTCGACGCTCTACGACGACACCCTCGTCATCCGCACCGCCGATCACGGTGAGATGGGGCTGGCGCACGGGGGCCTCCGGCAGAAGAACTTCAACTTCTACGAGGAGTCCCTCCGCGTGCCCCTCGTCTACTCGAACCCCCGGCTGTTCACGAAGCCGCGGCGCTCCGGCGCGCTGGTCTCCCACGTGGACTTCCTGCCCACGATCGCCAGCCTGTTCGCCGCGCCGCAGAGCGCCCGCTCGGCGTGGGCGGGCCGGGACTACTCGCGGCTGATCCGGCGGAGCAGCGCCGCGCCCGTGCAGGACTACATCGTGTTCACGTACGACGACTTCCAGGCCGGCCAGTCGGCCGGGCCCTACGTGCCGCCGCCGCAGCACATCACGAGCCTGCGCGAGACGCGGTGGAAGATCGCGCGGTACCACGACCCGGACGGCACGGTCCGGCCCGAGTGGGAGATGTACGACCTCCAGACCGATCCCCTGGAGACCACCAACCTCGCCCAGCCCGGCTACCGGCGCACGCCGGCCGAGAACGCGCAGTACGTGCGCCTCCGCCGCAGGCTCGCGAAGGTGCGGGCCACCCGCCTCCAGCCCCTCTAGGTGACCTCGGCCTCCCACCGCCGCGGGGCTCCCGTGGTCGCCGCGGCCCTCGCGATCGCCGCGCTCGCCGCGCTGGGCGCCTCCGCCACGGCCCTCACCGCAGCGACCAAGCCCCCCACCGCGGTCGGGGTCCACCTGACGGGCCGCACCGCGCTGGCGAAGATCGAGAGCAGCACCGTGCTGATCGACCGCGGGACGGTCACCGGAAGCCCGGTCGGGTCCGGTCGCATCACGCTCGTCTACACCCTCCACCCCAGCACGGGCATCGCGTCCACGAGGTTCACCATCGTCAACGCGCACGGCACCGTCACGGGCCGGGCCACCTCGAGCTACGCCGTCACCCGGCTCCACATCACCTTCAACGGCGCGGGGAGCCTCACGGGCGGGACCCGCGCCTACGCCGGCATCCGCGGCGCGCCGCTCGCCTTCGACGCGGTCCACTCGGTCACCGGCAAGAGGGAGGCGATCGCCCTCACGGGCCGCGCCACGATCCCGTAGGCCGCGCCAACCTCCTGTCGCGATCCGCCGCATCGTCTCGATGGGACGAGGCGGCGGTGCCCGCGCGTGCTCTAGCGTCCACCACACGGGGGCGCTTCGGGATCACGACGTCGATGGAGGGTGACGTGCCGGACGAGGAGCTCGCGCGCCGCGACGGAGACGATGGCGGCGCCTGGCGCCGATGGGGCCCCTATCTCAGCGAGCGCGCGTGGGGCACGGTGCGCGAGGACTACAGCGCCGACGGTGAGGCGTGGAGCTTCTTCCCCCACGACCACGCCCGCTCGCGCGCCTACCGCTGGAACGAGGACGGCCTGGGCGGCATCTGCGACGCGGACCAGAACCTCTGCCTGGCCTTCGCGTTCTGGAACGGGAACGACCCGATCCTGAAGGAGCGCATCTTCGGGCTGACGGGGTCGGAGGGGAACCACGGCGAGGACGCCAAGGAGTACTGGTGGTACCTCGACTCCACCCCCACCCACTCGTGGATGCGGTGGCGCTACGTCTATCCGCAGACGGCCTTCCCGTACGAGGACCTGCTGCGCGTCAACCGGACCCGTGGCCGCGACGAGCCGGAGTACGAGCTCCTCGACACCGGGGCCTTCGACGACGACCGCTACTGGGACATCGGCGCCGAGTACGCCAAGGCCGGGCCCGACGACCTCTGCATCCGCCTGACCGCCCGCAACGCCGGGCCCGACGCGGCGACGCTCCACGTGCTGCCGACCCTGTGGTTCCGCAACCGCTGGACCTGGGACGGCTCACCCCGGCGGCCGCTCATCGAGGTGCCGGACGGGCGCCTCGTGGCCACCGACCCCGCCATCGGCGCGATGACGCTCGCGGGCGACGGCGCACCCGAGGCGCTGTTCTGCGACAACGAGACCAACGCCCGGCGGCTCTGGGACGCCGAGGGGCCGGCGTACCCGAAGGACGGCATCAACGACCACGTGGTGGGCGGCGCGGCCACGGTGAACCCCGACCGCATGGGGACCAAGGCCTGCCTCTGGTACCGCCTCGAGGCCGGGCCCGGCGAGACGGCCGAGATCCGCCTGCGCCTGGCGCCGGACGCGCGCGACCTCGACCGGTCGTGGACGCGGACCCTGGCCGCCCGCCGCAGCGAGGCCGACGCGTTCTACGCCGGCCTGGCCCCCGGGGTCACGCCGGACGAGGCGCTCGTGATGCGCCAGGCCTTCGCCGGGATGCTCTGGAGCAAGCAGTTCTACCACTACGACGTGGCGCGCTGGCTGGACGGCGACCCGGTGGGCCCGGCGCCGCCGCCCGAGCGCCTGAGCGGGCGCAACTCAGGGTGGCGGCACATCAGCAACCACGACGTGATCTCCATGCCGGACAAGTGGGAGTACCCCTGGTTCGCCGCCTGGGACCTCGCCTTCCACTGCGTGGCCCTGGCCCACGTCGACCCGGCCTTCGCCAAGGAGCAGCTCCGCCTCATCACCCGCGAGTGGTACATGCACGCCAACGGCCAGCTGCCGGCCTACGAGTGGGACTTCGGCGACGTGAACCCGCCCGTGCACGCCCTGGCCGCGCTGCGCGTGTTCCAGATCGACGGGTCCCGCGACGTCAACTGGCTGCAGCGGATCTTCCACAAGATGCTGCTCGGCTTCACCTGGTGGGCCAACACCAAGGACCCGGAGGGGGACAACCTCTTCGGTGGCGGCTTCCTGGGCCTCGACAACATCGGTCCCTTCGACCGCTCCTCGCCCCTGCCCGACGGGCACGTGCTGGAGCAGGCCGACGGCACGGGATGGATGGCCTTCTACTGCCTGGGCATGCTCGAGATCGCGCTGGTGCTGGCGGGCCACAACCCGGCCTACGAGGACGTCGCGGTGAAGTTCTTCGAGCACTTCACCCTCATCCAGACGGCCATCAACGAGACCGGACTCTGGGACGAGGCCGACGGCTTCTACTACGACCAGATCCGCCGGGCGTCCGACGGCTCGCGCTGGCCGGTGCGGGCCCGCTCCATGACCGGGCTCATCCCCCTGTACGCGGCCGCCGTCGGCGATCCCGCGGTGATCGGCCGGCTCCACGAGTTCCCCGCCCGGGTGCGCGACTTCCTGCGGGCGAGGCCCGGCCGGGCCGCCGCGATCCGGGTCGACGCGACCGGCGAGCGGCCCACGCTGGTGGCGCTGGTCGGGCTCGACCGGCTCCCGCGCCTGCTGGAGCGCCTGGGGGACGAGGACGAGTTCCTCTCGCCCCACGGGGTGCGCGCGCTCTCGGCCGTCTACCGCGGGCACCCGTTCGAGATCTGGGAGGACGGGCACGTGACCTCGAGCGTCGACTACGAGCCGGCCGAGTCGACGACGGCGCTCTTCGGGGGCAACTCCAACTGGCGCGGCCCGGTGTGGTTCCCGGTCAACTACCTCCTGATCGGGGCGCTCCTGCGCTACCACCAGCACCTGGGCGACGACTACCGGATCGAGTATCCCCGCGGGTCGGGGGAGCAGCGAACGCTCGCGGAGGTGAGCCTCGACCTGTCCGAGCGCCTGGTGGGGATCTTCCTGCGCGACGAGCGGGGCCGGCGCCCGGTGTTCGGCGACCTGGAGCGATTCCAGAGCGACCCCGCCTGGCGCGATTCGCTGCTCTTCCACGAGTACTTCCACGGGGACAACGGCTCGGGGCTCGGCGCCTCGCACCAGACCGGCTGGACCGGCCTGGTCGCGGATCTGATCGTTGGCCTCGGCCGGGTCCGGGCGGCGGCGTCATGACGACCACCGCCCCGCCGCGGACGGCGCTGGATCCGCCCTCCTCCCCCGCCCCGCTCGGCGCCCACCCCGACGGGCGCGGCACGACCTTCGCCGTCTTCAGCAGCGCGGCCGACCGGGTGGACCTGTGCCTGTTCGACGAGACCGGCGCGGAGGAGCGGATCGCCCTGCGCGCCGGCGAGGGCTTCCTCTGGGAGGGCTACGTGCCCGGCGTCGGGGCGGGACAGCGCTACGGCTTCCGGGTGCACGGCCCGTGGGACCCGGCGTCGGGGACGCGCTGCAACCCGGCCAAGCTCCTCCTCGATCCCTACGCCCGCGCCGTCGCGGGCGGGGTGCGCTGGAGCTCCGCGGTCCACGGCGACATGGAGGGCGATCCCGACCGCCCGGACGGCGCCGACTCGGCGCCGTCGGTCCCGCGCAGCGTGGTCTGCGCCGGCGACTTCGCCTGGGGCGGCGACCGCCCGCCCGCCACGCCGCTCGCCGACTCGATCATCTACGAGCTGCACGTCAAGGGCTTCACGAAGACGCACCCCGAGATCCCCGAGCAGCTGCGCGGCACCTACGCGGGCCTGGCCCACCCCGCGGCGATCGCGCATCTCACGGACCTCGGGGTCACGGCCGTCGAGCTCATGCCGGTGCACCAGTTCGTGCACGACGAGTTCCTGGCGGCGCGCGGCCTGCGCAACTACTGGGGCTACCAGTCGATCGGGTACTTCGCTCCGCACAACGAGTACTCGTCCGCCGGCGACGGCGGTCAGCAGGTCGTCGAGTTCAAGCGGATGGTGCGCGCGCTGCACGGGGCCGGCCTCGAGGTGATCCTCGACGTGGTGTTCAACCACACCGCCGAGGGCGGCGTTCCCGGCCCCACGCTGTGCTTTCGCGGCATCGACAACGCGGCGTACTACCGCCTCGAGGACGACCGGCGCCGCTACGTGGACGACACCGGCTGCGGCAACACCCTGGACACGCACCGGCCTCCCGCCCTCCGCCTGGTGATGGACGCCCTGCGCTACTGGGTCGAGGAGATGCACGTGGACGGGTTCCGGTTCGATCTGGCCGCCAGCCTGGGGAGGGCGACGAGCGACTTCGACCCCCACTCGGCGTTCCTGGAGGCCGTCGGCCAGGACCCGGTGCTCTGCCGGGTCAAGCTGATCGCCGAGCCCTGGGACACGGGCGGGGGCGGCTATGAGGTCGGCGACTTCCCGCCGGGCTGGAGCGAGTGGAACGGGAGGTACCGCGACACGGCGCGCGACTTCTGGCGCGGCGTCGAGGGGACCCTTCCGGACATGGCCACGCGCCTTGCCGGCTCCCGCGACCTCTACGGCCACGGCGGCCGGGGCCCGACCGCGTCGGTCAACTTCGTCACCGCGCACGACGGCTTCACGCTGGCCGATCTGGTGGCCTACGACCGCAAGCACAACGAGGCCAACGGCGAGGACAACCGGGACGGGACCGACGACAACCGCAGCTGGAACGGCGGCGCCGAGGGGCCGACCGGCGACGCCGGCATCGTGGCCCTGCGCGCGCGCCAGCAGCGGAACCTGCTGGCCACGCTGCTCCTCTCCGCCGGCGTCCCCATGATCCTGGGCGGCGACGAGCTGGGCCGCAGCCAGGACGGCAACAACAACGCCTACTGCCAGGACGGGCCCCTCACCTGGATCGACTGGGAATGGGCGGCCCGCGAGCGCGATCTCACCGACTTCGTGGGCCGCCTCTGCCGCCTGCGCCGTGAGCACCGGGTGTTCCGTCGCCGGCAGTTCTTCGGCGGCGGGCCGGCCGAGGGGGACGGACACGACGACCTGGCCTGGTTCCGACCCGACGGGCGGCCGATGGGCCCCTCCGACTGGGAGGCGGGCTACGCCCGGGCCGTCGTGGTCGCCCTGAGCGGCGCGCCCACGGACGGGGCCGTGGCCGACGACTCGTTCCTGCTCCTGCTCAACGCCTGGTGGGAGCCCCTCCCCGTCGTCCTCCCCGGCTTCGCGCAGGGGATGGTGTGGGACGTCGAGATCGACACCACCGATCCCTCGGCCGGGCGAGAGGACGCCGGGCGACACGTCAACCCGGCCGCCGGTCTCACCCTGGGTCCCCGCTCACTGGTCCTCCTGCGCGGCGGACCGGCCTCGGGGTGACGGTGCCCTCAGGTCCCATCCTCATCGGATATGACGGCTCTCCGTCCGCCGACCACGCCCTCCGCGAGGCGGCCGCGCTGTTCGGCCGGCGCCCGGCACTCGTCGTGGTGGTCTGGGAGGCCGGCGCCGCATACGAGACCCTCGATGTGCCCACGCTCCCCTCGGCGCCCATCGACCTGCGCACGGCCGCGCTGGCCGACCAGGCGATCCACGAGGGCGCGCGCCAGCTGGCCGATCGTGGCGCTCGGCTGGCCTCCGAGCTGGGGTTCGAGGCCGAGGGCCTCACCGTGGCCGATGATGTGACCGTCGCCAGGACGCTCGTCCGGCTCGCCCGCGAGCGCGACGCCCAGGCGATGGTCGTGGGCGCTCGCGGCCACAGCCGCCTGCAGAAGCTCTTCATGGGCAGCACATCGCGGCAGGTGCTGGAGCACGCACCCTGCCCCGTCCTGGTGGTGCCGTCGCCCGGGCGCTGACCCTCTCGGCTCAGGCGCCCGAGGCCATCCGCTCGAGCTCCGCGAGGGCGCTCTCGGCGGCCTCCAGCATGGTCGCACCGCTCGCGGTCCGGGCTCCCTCGTCCGTCGCCCCGGTCAGCCCGCTCCCGCGCCCGTGCGGGTGCCAGATCGCGTCCCAGGCGCCGGGCATCGACTCGTAGAACCGCAGCTCGAAGCCCGCCTCGCGGAACCGGGCGGTGATCTCGTTGAGGCGGGCGGGCTCGTCGATCACGGAATCCTCTCTCAGCATCCCTTCGCGTGCGATCCGGGCACCGCCGGATGCCCGCAGTCTGTCCCGGGGGGCCGGGCGCGGTCAAACGGCGTGACCCCGCCGGTCATGCGCATGGGTGCTTCGCCGTCCGGTGGGACGGCGAACCACCCGGCCGGCTCAGCGCGTGATGGTGAGGGTGGTGCGCAGGGGGAGGCTGGCGACGCCCGTGGCGCTCAGGTGCGTGAGGGTGACCCGGTAGGTGCCGGACCGCCGCCGGTGCCCGCCGCTGCGCCCGCTGATGCTCACCTTCGCAACGCCGGCGCCGAGGCCGACGCGGGTGAACGAGGACACCGCGATGAACCGGCTGCAGCGACGCGCCCCGGCCCGTCGGAGCTTGGCGGTCGGGGCCACGCAGACCCCGTTCTTCCTGCGGCCGGGGAGCACGCGCTCGAGCAGGACGTGCAGTCGCCCGGGCTGGGCCAGCGTGACGGAGATCACCGCCGGCGCCGCGCCGCGCGCACTCGAGATCGACGTGGACGAGATCTTCAGGCCGGACAGCACGCCGGCGACGCCCGCTCCGGAGCCCGGCCGGGCGACGATGACCGTACCCGTGGCCACGCGGGTCTCACCAGAGGAAAGGGTGCCGGTGAGCGTCACCGCGTAGGTGCCCGGCGCCGTCAACGGCGGGACCGGGATCGACAACGTCACCGAGGTCGTGCTGTCACCCGGGGGTGCCAGCGTCGGGACGTTCGTGAGGGCGGTGGCGCCCGGCACAGTGGTCGTCGCGGTGAGCGCGAAGTTGAGGGCGGGTCGCGCGGGTCCCGTGAGCTTTCCGGCGACCGGGACGATCGCCGTCTGGCCGGGTTGGACCGTGACGGGCGCCGGGGTCAGGAATGCGAAGTCGTTGAAGCCGGACGCGCCGAGCCCACCCTCCGCGTCCTCGCAGATCGTGAGGTTGGGGATGCTGGTCGCTGTGAGGTCGTCCCCGCAGGCCACGGCTCGCGTCGCCGGGGAGTCCGGCTCGATGACGCCGCGCGATCCGATCACCCAGTTGAAGCCGAAGCCGGACGGGCTGGGAGACCCATCGGGCAGGACGGGGCGGATGATCGGCACTTGCGCCGTGATCAGCTTGCCCGGCGTGTACGTGCGGGCGTCCGAGATGTAGCCGGCCCATTTGCGCCCGGCGCCGGGCGGCGAGAGCCGCGTCAGCTCGGCCGTGTAGGACGGGCTCGCCGTGAACGGCTGCTGGCCGTCCGAGAAGTTCGTCTTGAAGGTCGCCGGGGGCACGAACCCGGAGTCGATCTGCACGCCCAGGAGCACCTGCCCCGTGCCGGTCGTGTTCGACTCGAGACCGCTGTGGCCGAGCCCGCAGCCCGTCGTGTTCGCCTTCGAGCCGCATCCCGTGACGACGATGTCGATGGCGCCGATCAAATCCTCTTGCTGGGCGTCGACGGTCTTGAGCGCGACGCAGCCGCTGAGCGTGAGCGCGCAGACGGCGACACCGAGCACCGCGAAGGCGACGAGTCGAAGGCGGCTTCGCCTGGTTCGTGGTGCCGTCGGAGGAGGCGAGGCCATGGCATCGGACCCATCGTTGAAGGTTGGTAAAACCTGCGGGCGAGCCTATGTCAGCCGTCGTCGGAATGAAAGCGGTTTTTCGCCGACTCAATCTTTGTTCCGGCAGAACCGCCTCCCCCGGGGAGCCCGCCGACGAGGCGCTCGAGATGAATCTGAGCCTCCCCCGCGGCATCGACCACATCACCCCGCCGAGGGAGTTTGCCGGGTCACGTCCTTCCGTAAACAGTGGAATGGAACGAGACGGGCTCCTCGACGAGGCGCGCCTTCAGGGGCCGGGTCTCACGCCGGCGGCGGAAGGGAGCGCCGTGCGATCCAGGTCGCCCGCAGCGTCAACCCGTCCACCGGCTCATGAGCGTACTCGTCGGTGACCGCGATCCCCGCGAAGCCGGCGACGGCGAGCGCGTCCCGGATCTGCCCGTCGGTGAAGAAGTGCTGCCGGTGGTGCTCCGTGAAGGCGTCACCGTCGCTGTTGCGGATGACCTCGATGCGCGAGTCGCACGTGCGGGCGCGGACGTCCACGACGCTCGTGATCACGAAGCGCTGCCCGTCCGCCTGGCCCTCGACGACCGGGTTGGCCATGGTGAACTCCATCATGGCGTCCGTGTGCACGTCGAAGACGAGCCAGCCGCCGGGCCGGATCCGGCCTGCCAGGGTCACGAGAGTCGACCGCAACTCGGCGGGAGTGAGGTAGTTCAGACCGTCGAACGTGGACACCGCGGCGTCGAAGACCTCGTCGATGGTCATGTCCGGGAGCGTCTCCCGGACCAGGACCGCGTCCGGGCCGAGCAGCCGACGGGCGCGGGCGAGCATCGCCGCCGAGGCGTCCACGCCCGCGACCCGATAGCCGAGGGCGATCAGCTCGGAGGCCATGAGGCCGGTGCCGCAGCAGACGTCGAGGACGGTATGCACCCCGGTGGCGTCGGCTGCCCACAGCTCGTGCAGGAAGGCCGCCCAGCGCCCGTGGCACGGGTCCACGACGATCTCGTCGTAGACCCCTGCGAGCCGTGCGTACGGGTCAGCCCCGCTCATGAGGGGCCGGCCCGCACACCGGCCGAGCCGCGTTCAGATGCCGAGGACCTTGGCCTTGGCGGCCGCGAACTCCTCGTCGGTCAACACGCCCTGCTTGTTCAGCTGCGCGAGCTCCTGCAGCTTGGCGGTCTGCGGGTCCTGCTCCGGAGCGGCCGGAGCGGCGGGGGCGGCGGGGGCGGGCTCGGCGGACTCCTGCTGCTCCGGCTGGTCGTACTTGGCCGCCTGACGGCGGGCGACCCGCCCGGACACCGCGGTCGCGGTGCCCGCGACGACGGCCGTGCGGGTGGCCATGCGAAGAAGTCCCATGTCAGTGCCTCTCGGTTCGTAAGGAAGTCGGGTCTCTAGCTACCGGGCAGGGCCGCTTCGACCACGTCGGCGGGGATGCGGATCTGATCGATCACCACGGCGTCCGCCGCGCGGCAGGCCTCGACGAACTTCGCCGCCCAGGAGTTCTCGAAGGCGATCAGGAGCGCCGAGCTGTTCGGCGCGAGGTCGTCGGCGACCTCCTCGGCGTCGTCCGGCCCGAGGGCGCCCGCCTCGTGCACGGTGACCTCCAGGAAGGCCGGCCCCGCATCCGGATCGAGGTCCGCCAGGTCGATCGTCGTCGTGACGCCGTCAGCGTCCTTCATGACGAACAGCAGATCGAGGATGCGCACCGTGCCGCTGTCGACCAACTCCATCAGGGCCGGCGCGATCCGGCCGGTGAACTTGTTGCCGGGGAAGCCAAGGATCACGACGTCGACCGGGCCCACCGCCATAAGCGTCTCCTTTTGATCTCGCCTGTCGATCTCGCTGTCGGCACCGCTCGAACCAGCCGGTCCGACGGCCCAGATTACAGCGTGCCGGCGCAGTAGCGTTGCCCCTGTGGCGAAGGGGACGAAGCGGGGCGCGTGCTCATGTCGTGACCATGCTGGTCGGCGTACGTGACGACGTCCCCGAACGATCGTGAGCGCCTCGGCTCGAGAGCGTGGGCGGACGAGGCGGTCCGTCGCATCGAGGCCGACGCCAATCGCTCGGCCGACACGCATCTGCACGCCTTTCCGCTGCCCGGGGACTGGGGCATCGACCTGTACCTGAAGGACGAGTCGGTCCACCCGACGGGATCGCTGAAGCACCGGCTCGCACGCTCGCTGTTCCTCTACGGCCTGTGCAACGGCTGGATCCTGGAGGGGACGACGATCGTCGAGGCCTCCAGCGGCTCGACGGCCGTCTCCGAGGCGTACTTCGCGCGGTTCCTCGGCCTGCCGTTCGTGGCCGTCATGCCGGCCTCCACCAGCCCCGAGAAGATCGCGCTGATCGAGGCGGAGGGAGCGTCGTGTCACCTGGTGGACGACCCGATGACCGTGTACGACGAGGCGCACCGGCTCGCGGCCGAGCACGGCGGATACTTCCTCGACCAGTTCACCTACGCGGAGCGCGCGACCGACTGGCGCGGCAACAACAACATCGCGGAGTCGATCTTCAGCCAGATGGCGCTGGAGCGGCACCCGGTCCCCGCGTGGATCGTGGTGGGGGCCGGAACCGGCGGGACGAGCGCGACGATCGGCCGCTACGCCCGCTTCGGCCGGTACGCCACGCGGATGTGCGTCGTCGACCCTGAGGACTCGATCTTCTACGCGAGCTGGGCGGGCGACCCGTCGGCGTTCACCGGCCGGCCGTCGCGCATCGAGGGCATCGGGCGCCAGCGCGTCGAGCCCTCGTTCCTTCCGGACATCGTGGACCGGATGATCCAGGTTCCCGATGCCGCGTCGATCGCGACGATGCGCCTCGTCCGCACGCTCACGGGACGCAGCGTCGGCGGCTCAACCGGGACCAACGTCTGGGGAGCGTGCACGCTCGTCGCCGAGATGCTCTCGCGCGGCGAGCGAGGCAGCGTCGTCACCCTGATCTGCGACGGCGGGGACCGCTACGCCGGCACCTACTACAGCGACGCCTGGGTCGGTGATCAGGGCCTCGATCTCGCGCCGTACACCGAGGCGCTCGAGACGTTCCTGGAGTGCGGCGCGTTCCCCGTCCTGGGGTCGGGAACCTAGCTTCGCTAAACCTCGGTGATCACGTCGTTGATCGCGTCCACGACCTCCGGCGGGACCTCGTCCATCCCATGGGCGTCGCGGGCGTGAACGTGGATGTCGGCGAACAGCTTCTTCTCGTCCTCACTGCGCGTCACCCATTCGCAGCCCGGCACCACATCACCGCACCTGAACTGCTTCATCGGTCCCCCCTGACCGCGCGTTGCGGCCAATACTAACCCGCCCGACGGAGGGCGGCTGAGGAGGAAACCGCCGCAGGCACGCGGGAGTACGATCGGCCGCATGTGCCGGATCCTGGCCTACCTCGGTGAGCCGCTCCCCGCGAGGAACCTGCTCTTCGACACCGACAACTGTCTCGTCCGGCAGTCGTACAGCCCGCGGATGATGAACACGTTCCTCAACCTCGCGGGCTTCGGCATGAAGGCGTGGGATCCGACGTCCCTGCGGCCCGAGGATCCGTTCACCTACCGCGCGACCACCCTGCCGTCGTTCGACCGCAACCTGCGCTACCTCTCGTCCAAGCTCGCGCCGGAATGCCTGGTCGCCCACGTTCGCGGCGTCACCTACTCCGACGAGGCGGTCGTCGCCGACACGAACCTGCACCCCTTCCACTTTGCCGGCGCCCGCGTCGTCCTCGCGCACAACGGGCACCTGCGCCAGTTCCCGCGGATGCGCTACGCGCTCGTCGAGCACGTGCGTCCCGATCTCGCGCGGCACATCGAGGGGACGACCGACTCCGAGTGGATCTACGCGCTGGTGCTGTCGCAGCTCGACGATCCCTACGGGCTCCCGGAGACCCGCGAGCTCGCGGATGCGACCGCCGAGGCCCTACGCATCCTGCGCACGGTCCGTGACGCACACGGCATCGACACCTCCTCGCCGGTCAACCTGTGCTTCAGCACCGGCCGCGCCGTGGTCGCCACCCGCTTCTCCTTCGACTACGGCTGGTACCCGCCCGAGGACGAGATGCTCGAGACCGACCTCCCGTTCGTGAGCCTCTGGTACGCCATCGGGGGCGAGTACGCGGAGCGCGACGGCGACTGGCAGATGACGGCCGGCGATCCGCCCCGCTCGGTGATCATCGCCTCGGAGCCGCTCACGACCGACCACTCGAGCTGGCTCGAGGTGCCGGAGTACTCGATGCTGACCGCCGAGCTCACCCCCGCAGGCCTCGAGTTCGAGACACGCGACCTGGATGTCTGACGGCGCGACCGTCGACTTCCTCGCCACCGTTCCGCTCCTCGAAGGCCGGGAGGAGGCGGACCTGGTGCAGCTGGCGCGGGTGCTGCGCCGGCGGCGGGTGGAGGAGGGTGAGCTTTTCTGGCGCCAGGGGGACGACGCGCGGGAGATGGTGTTCATCGTCGAGGGAGGCCTCTCGGCGTCGCTGCACGTACCGGGCGATCGCGTGGTGGAGATCCGGAGGGCCGGTCCGGGGGAGGTGATCGGCGAGATCGCGCTACTCGACGGCGGCGGGCACACCACGACCGTGCGCGCGACCGAGACCGCAACGGTGCTCGCGCTCGGCCGGGTGGATTTCGCCGCGCTGCTCGCCGGCCAGGATCCGTCGGCGTTCCAGCTGAAGCGCCGCATCGCCGCCCTCCTGACGGCACGCCATCGCAATCAGCTTCGGCACCTCGGCATCTCGCTCGGCGGCGCGCTGGACGGCCCGCCGGCCGCGGATGCTCAGGCGTTCGCCGAGCTGGAGCACTGCGGCCCGCCCGACAGCAGGTACGTGCGTCGCATGGCGACCTTCCACGACTTCGATTCGCTGGCGCTCTGGGGCTTTCTGACGTCGGGGACCTATGCCCGGTGCCCGCCGGGGCGGACGCTGCTCGCCGAGGGGGAGCCGTCGACGGCCTGCTACCTCACGATCAACGGCGCGGTCGAGAAGGTGCTGGTTCGCGGCGACCAGCGCATCCGCGTCGGGCTGGCCGGGCCGGGGAAGGCGTTCGGCTACGAGAGCCTCATCGACGGCGAGCCCTCTCCCGTCACCGCGGTCACGCGGGAGCGCTCGCTCCTGCTCGCCCTGCCGCGCGACCCGTTCGAGCAGCTCTTCAACGGGGAGGACGCCGTCTCCCGCGTCTTCCTCGACGTGATCCAGCGGGACCTGGTGGCCACGTTGCGCCAGACGTTGCGCCCGCACGCGCGCCTCGCGGCGAGCCTTTGAGTCGGTACGCCGCGCCGAATCGTGAACGCTAGGTCGACCCGCGAACGATCCTCCTCGGCCGGTCGCGGTCGGACACCTCGAGGGCCATATGAGTCGGAGACCAGATGCAGACGATGAGCAGCTGCCGCGCTCCGCGTAGCGGACCGATGCCGACATCGAGGTCGGCCGGCCGGCCTTCCAGCGCCTGTCGCACCCAGTGCAACCGCAGGTCCTCATCGAGGTCGATCCGCATCCGAGTCTTCCGAGGCGATTCGTCCGCGATCAGAATGCTCCGCTCCTCGGGCGGCCGGCCCAGAGGACCGGGCAGGGCGTACACCACCGCGATGGTGCCCTCGGCGATGTCGAGCTGCTCGGCCGCTCCGGGTGGGAGGCGTTGGGGCATCGGAGGTCCGCGACCATATTTCATCGACGGTCGCGTCGAGCACCGAAACGCGAGCGGTGACGTGGATACGGGCCGAGGTACTGCCAGGCCGATCGAGCGGGGTACGAGTGGGCCCGGGAGGGCGCGGGAATCCCATCGGAAAGGGGTTCCCGGCTCTCCCAGCTTCCCCTCATGCCGTCGTTTCCGCGGCGGGGCCCCGCCGGCAAGCGGGGCGCCGAGGCGACGGCACGGCGCTCGAACCTCAGCCCCTCAGGTCGTCCCTCGCCTCCTTCCAGCCCGCCGTGAGCGCGTACAGGACCGCGATCTCGAGCCCGATGGCCAGCAGGCTCCAGAGCGGGTAGGCGGGGAACCAGGCGATCTGGCCGATGCCGTTGATGAGGATCGCCGCGATCGCGAACCAGCGCCCCCAGCCCTTGCCGGAGAAGAGCGCCCCGGCGGCCAGCATCAGGACGATGCCCCAGATGATGAGGCTCCATCCCCAGGCGGTGAAGTTGGTCGTCACCAGAAGACCCGACTCGGTGACGGCGTAGGTCTCGTCCTTCAAGAGCGCCGCCAGGCCCTGGATGATGTCGATGGCGCCGATCGTGAACATGACGGCGGCGGCGAAGACGACCCACCCCGTCCACGCCGACGACTTGTATTGGTCCGTGGACACTGCTCCTCCTGATGTTGGGCCCGGGCCTCACGGCGCGGGCGAACGGTCAGCGAACGCTCAGGTCGAATCGTCCGCGCGGGGCGGCTCACGCGAGCGGCGCGAGCCGCCACCTGAGACCGCGCGGCGTCGGTTTCCTACCTGCGGCGCGCGACGCGTCGCGAGGTGCGGCGTGCGACCCTGCGGCCTCCCATCATCGTGAGCCTCCTCTCGTGGTGGTGTCGGGCGGGCTCATGCGGCCGCCCCGCGGTTCTCGATCGCGTGGGCCTGGGCGGCCTCCTCGGCGCTGACCAGCCCGATCCCGATCAGGTCGAGGGGGCTGATGAAGCCGTCCGAGATGCGAAAGCCGCCCGCGCGGGCGATCGCGTTTCGCAGCGGCACCGCCCAGTGGTGCTCGATCAAGAGCAGGGCCGCGGCCGAGTCGTTGGGGATGTCCTCGATGATGTCCCAGGCCTCGTCCTCGTCGAAGGCGCTGATGCCGTCGGCGGCGGCCTGGGCGCCGGCGAGCGCGCCCTCCTCCAGGCCCTCCTCGCCCTCGATCCCGAGGCCGATCAGGGCGCCGATCTTGCTGCCGAGCTCGATCGCCTCGTCCTTGGTGAGGTTGCTCAGGTGGAGCACCTCGATGTCGCCCTGGGCGTCCTTGTGCACCGCCAGCGCATCGATCACGCGCACGGTGTCGCTCTCGCGCAGGCGCTCGAGCTCCTCGATGATCTCGCCGTGGAAGTCGGGGTGCTCGAAGCCCAGCACGATCAGCTGGACCGGTCCGATGGCCATGTCTCGTCCTCTCTCTGTCGATGGGTCCGGCGAGGACGCCGCGAGCGCCTTCGCCTTGGGAATGCCGCGCGCTCCGGGGATCACTCTCGCCTTCTGGCAACCGGAGGAAGCATCCGAGGACCGGACCGCTCTCTCGTGGGTTCTCCGCGCGCTTGTTCGGATAACCCGAGGCACGGGACGCGCGCTCACCCATGGGGTCGACACGCGCCCCGGCCGGCGTGGTGGACGCTTGCGAAACAGGCCACGGTCTCCCGAATTGGTCCCAGCGTGCCTCGGGCACTCAGCCGTGATGGCCACTCTCCTGGCTCAGCTGGTGAGACACGCCGGGGAGGCGACCGTATCTCAACAGGGCAGGGGCAGTCACCCGGTCGTCGGCGACGCCTCGCCTGAGCGGCGCTGGGGATGGCCTGGCGAGCGGACCGCCCGGGGCCGGGCCGCCCGCAGCGAGGTGCCCCGCTCCCGGCAGGCTGAATTCAAGCCCGGGGAGAGCGTGAGCCGGCGCAGCAGCGTTGTCCCCGTGGCGAGGGGGACGAGGGGGCGCTGTTCGGCGTGCTCCAGGGTCGGATGGAGGTGGTCAGTGTCGTCAACGGCGTGGCGCGTGATCGGCGAGCGGCGGCCTGGCGACGTCTTCGGGGACACGTCGGCGGCGCCGATCACCCCTCGGGGGTGATGGCGAGGCGAGCGTCAGGGCCTTGGCCACCAGGCCGATCGGGGTCGTAGGCTCTGGCCATGAGTGCCCCGGCGCAGGTTTTCGATCCGAGCATCGTCCTCGAGACCAAGCTCCATCCGCCCCCGGCCCGGCCCGGGCTGGTCGAGCGCGTCGGCTTGTTGCACCGCTTGGTCGGGTCCGAGGCGTCAGTGGTCGTCGTCAGCGCCCCCGCCGGCTACGGCAAGTCCGTCCTCCTGGCCCAGTACGCGGCCGTCGTCGATCGCCCGTTCGCCTGGCTCTCGCTCGACGCCACCGACGCCGACCCGGTCGTCCTGGCCCTCGAGCTGGCAACCGCCATCGACCGCGTCGCGCCGGTTGATGCTCGTGTGTTCGCGAGCCTGGGCAGTCCGGCGCCGGCGATCGAGCGGATGGTCCTTCCCGGACTCGTGAACAGCCTCCACGCTGCCGGGAACGTTGCCCTCGCCGTGGACGACCTGCACCTGGTCGACAGCCCCGGAAGCGTTGCGATCTTCTCCTTCCTCTGCGAGCACATCCCGCCCGGGACACAGCTCCTGGTCGCAACCCGCGACACGTCGGCTCTCCCCCTGGGCACCCTGCGCGTGAGCGGGCGGCTGCTCGAGCTCGGTTGGCGCGACCTGATGCTCAGCCGCACGGAGGTGGAGGGCCTCATGCGAGCGACGGGCGCCCCGCTCGAGGGGCACGACCTGGACTCGCTGCTCGAGCGCACCGAGGGGTGGCCCGCAGCCGTCTACCTCGCCGCGCTCGCGCTCCGGGACACCGGCGAGGGGCTTGGCTCAGGGGTCGGGGTGGCGGGCGACGATCGCGATCTGGTGGATTACCTCTCCGGCGAGCTGCTCAACCGCCTGCCGCCCGAGCGGCTCTCCTTCCTCCTTCAGACGTCGGTCCTGGACCGGATCTCGGCGCCGCTGTGCGACGCGGTGCTGGGTCGCCAGGATTCGGCGCGGGAGATCGCCGCGCTCGAGCACTCGAACCTCTTCGTCCAGCCCCTCGATCGCCGGCGGGAGTGGTACCGCTACCACCATCTCTTCCGGGACGTGCTTCGCGCCGAACTCGTCCGCTGGGACGCTCGATCCGTGCCGTCGCTCCACCGCCGGGCCTCGCGCTGGCACGAGCGAGAGGGGACGCCCGAGGAGGCCGTGCAGCACGCGCTTGCCGCGCGGGAGATGCACCGAGCGGCCGAGCTCGTGGTGGACTCTGGGCGCGGGCTCGTCATCGTCGGTCGCCTGGCCACCGTGCGTCGCTGGTTGGAGGCCTTTTCGGAGGCCGACTTCGCCGACTCCGCGCCGCTGGCCTTGACCGCGGCCTGGGTATGGCGCTGTACGGGGAGAAGGACCGGGCGCGGCGGTACGTCTCGGTCGCCGATGGCGCGCCCTGGCGCGGGCCGGGGCCCTTCGACGAGCCGTCGCTCGAGGCCGCCCTGGCGTTCATCAGGGCGGTGTACGGCTGGGAGGGTGTGAGCCGGATGCGCGCCGATGCGCTCACCGCCTACCGCCTCCTCACCACCGGACACCGGGCTCACGAACCGGCGGCGGTCGCCCTCGGCTGCAGCCTGACGTTGCTCGGGCGCACCGCAGAGGCGGTGCCTTTGTTGGAGGAGGGCTCGGCGCTCGGGGCGGCCAGGGCGACCGGCCTCGATCCTCGCCCTGGCCGTGCTGGCGCAGATCGCCCTGGACGAGGGGCAGCTCGACGTGGCGGAGGCGAGGGTCCGCGAGGGGCTCGCGCTCATCGCCGGATGGTCTCGCAGACAACACCTTCAGCGCCTCCGTCCACACCATCGCCGCGTGCCTCGGCGCCCGAAGCGGTGACTCTCACGCGCACGCGAGATCCATCTCGAGAAGGCGCAATCGGTCCTTCCCCGGGTCGCCGCGGCTCCCTGGCGGTCGATCCGGACGCGCGCGCTGCTGGGCCGGGCCGCCCTTGGGCCGGCGATCTCGCGATGGCGGAAGCGTTGCTCGAGGAGGCGCGGCGTGAGCTCGCCGGCTACCCCGACGCCGGTATTCTCCCCCGGCTGCTCGTCCAGGAGGAGCGGGCGCTCAAGGCGGCCCGCGGCGGCGCCGGCGTGCTCAGCGAGCCCCTCTCCGCCGCCGAGCTCAGGGTGCTGGAGCTGCTGCCGACGCACCTCTCCTTGGCCCTGATCGGCGAGACCCTTCATATCTCGCGGAGCACGGTCAAGACCCATGTGAGGTCGATCTACCGAAAGCTCGATGTCAGCGAACGCGCCTCGGTCGTCGCGCGCGCGCACCGGCACGGGCTCTTGGCCCGCGGCGGTCAATCGCCCAGAGGGGGTGATGCGCCGCGGCCCTGACCGGGCCAAGCTGTCCCCCTTGTGAGCGAGTTGCTCCTCAGCGTCTTCGCGGGAGCGGAGTCCGCGGCGCGGGCCCTGCGGGGCCTGCAGGCCGAACGCCTGGCCCCGGACAGCTTCGCGTCGGGTGCCACCGTGCGGGTTGCCGACTCCGGGAGCTACGCCGTCGAGACCACCGGCCACCCCGGCTCGGGGCACTGCTTGCCGGGCATCTTCTGGGACGCCCTGTTCGGGCTGATCCTCGTCGTTCCCGTCCCGGGCAGCTCATACGGCCCGAGCGCGGGGGCGCTGCTCGGAGCGCTGATCAACGCCGGCGTCAACGAGGGATTCCTGGCGCGCGCCCGCGAGGCCCTGGTTCCCGGCACCTCGGCCCTGGCGCTTCTCCTCAGGGACGAGGACCAGGACGAGGACCTCGGGCGGCTCCGAGAGCACGGCGGCACCCTCATCGTGACCTCCCTGTCGCCCGAGCAGGAAGCGGAGCTCGAACGCGAATTCGGTGGGACCGCCTGAGCCCACCCTTCGTTGCAGCCAAGTCGGCCGCTCACGCCGAGGGTGAGGCTGGCCTGCAAGGGGGCCCGCGGGTCGTGTCGCAGCCAAGCCGTGAACCGACGGGCGAACCCCCTGCGCGCTTCAGGACCTCAGATCACTCCTCGCCTCCTTCCAGCCCGCCGTGAGCGCGTACAGGACCGCGATCTCGAGCCCGATGGCGAGCAGGCTCCAGAGCGGGTAGGCGGGGAACCAGGCGATCTGGCCGATGCCGTTGATGAGGATCGCCGCGATCGCGAACCAGCGCCCCCACCCCTTGCCGGAGAAGAGCGCCCCGGCGGCCAGCATCAGGACGATGCCCCAGATGATGAGGCTCCATCCCCAGGCGGTGAAGTTGGTCGTCACCAGAAGACCCGACTCGGTGACGGCGTAGGTCTCGTCCTTCAAGAGCGCCGCGAAGCCCTGGATGATGTCGATGGCGCCGATCGTGAACATGACGGCCGCGGCGAAGACGACCCACCCCGTCCACGCCGACGGCTTGTATTGGTCCGTGGACATCGCGCTACCTCCCCAGTGCCGAGGGCCGGCGGGCGCGGGCCCGCGGCCGGCCGATGAATGTCGGACCGAGCTCAAACCGATGAGCGCCAGCCCATCCGAAGCCTCGACCTTCCGGCCCCTGAGCGGCATCAGCCACATTGGGTGATCGGAACGCCACGCCCCTGGTCGACGTGCGCCTCATGGCCGGGCGCTCGCTGGCCAGCGCCAACCTCGCCGCCCTGGCGATGCTGGTCCTTGGCGCCCTCGGCGGGCGCCTCGTGCCCGTCCTCGGCGCGCGGGCGGTCGTCGGCACCGGCGCGGCGTGCGGGACGCTCGCCTACGCGGCCCTGGCCCTCTGGCACGACGGGGTCGCCGAGGTTGCGGCGGCGAACGGCCTGCTCGGCGCGGGCATCGGATTGTCGCTCGCGGGGATCGCGACGCTCGTCGTGACCTCCGTCGAGCCGAGCGCCACGAGCGGCTCGGTCGGCATGAACGCCCTCATCCGGACCATCGGCGCCGCCCTCGGGGCCCAGATGGCCGCGGCGATCGTCACCGCCGCGGGACTCGTCCGGGGCTCGCCCCTGACGAGAGCGGTTTCACGGACGCCTTCGTGCTGGGCGCGGCGGCTTCAGCCGCCGCGCTTGTGGCCGCGACGCTCCTCCCTTCCCCGCGGCGCGACCCGGCCATGCTGCCTGTCTGAACCACCCGGGCGCCTTGTTCCGAGGATCACCCGATGTGGGGGATGCGAACTCCGTGGCCCCCGCGCTGTGATCGCCCCGGGGCCGTCGGCACGTCGGCGCCGGCCCCCGCGATCGAGCGATCGGTCGCGGCCCAGAGCAGCGCGCCGGCCACCCAGAGAAGGGGCACGAGGATGGCGAGCACGAACAGCGTGACCTGGCGTCTCGCGCGGCGCCCCGCCGCTTGGGGCATGTCTTTGGATACCGGGTCGGCTCGTGCGCGAGGATTCCGGGTCGCCGATGAGGAGGGCGCGGCGATGAACGCCGGCCTGCCCTGCGAGGACGCCCGGATGATCGCCGAGCGGGCGCATCGCGGACAGATCGAGCCGAGCGGGCGGCCGTACATCGACCATGTGCGCCGCGTGGTCGCGAAGGTGCCTGCCGAGGCGGCGAGCGTGGCGTGGCTCCACGACGTGCTCGAATGGACGGAGCTCACCGAAGACGACCCCGCCTTGACCGGCCTCATCCCGCGGGAGCGGACGGCGCTGCGCCTCCTCACGCGCAGCGGCGGTGACGATGACCATCGATTCCTCTCGCACGTACGGATCATCGCGGCCGCCCCCGGCGGCGCCGGCCGGATCGCCCGCGCGGTCAAGCGCGCCGACATGGAGGACCGCATGCGAAGGCCCCGCGATCCGGGGGCGGCCTGGAGGCCCCCCTACCGCCGTGCCCTGGAGCTGCTCGAACGCGAAGGAGCCGACCGATGAGCACACCGGAGCACCGATCTCGCATGGACGAGCTGCTGGGCCTCGAGTTTGGTGACGGACCCGACTTCGACGACCCCCACCACGAGTGGCGCCGCCTCTTCGCGGAGCTCCTGGGCACCTTCTTCCTGGTGGTGGTGGGCGCCGGCGGGGCCGTGGTGGGCGCCGCCTCGGATGGGGCGATCAGCCGGACCGCCGCCGTCACCGCCCCCGGCCTCATGGTGATGGCGATCATCCTGTTCATGGGCGCCATCTCGGGGGCGCACCTCAACCCGGCCGTCACCCTCGCCTTCTCGGCGCGCGGCGCCTTTCCCTGGCGGCGCGTGCCCGGCTACATCATCGTCCAGCTGGCCGGGGCGACCCTCGCATGCCTCTTCCTCTGGGCGGTGCTCGGAAAGATCGGCGGGCTCGGCGCAACCGAGCCCGGGCCCGGTATCTCGGATCTGAACGCCATGTGGTTCGAGCTGCTGCTGACCGTGGGCCTCGTCAGCACGATCCTCGGCACGGCCTCCTCGGCCCAGAACGTGGGGGCCCTGTCGGCGATCGCGGTCGGCGGCTACATCATCCTGGCGGGGCTCTGGTCGAGCCCGGTGAGCGGCGCCTCCATGAACCCGGCGCGCTCGTTCGGCCCGGATCTGGCCAACGGCGACTTCTCGAATTACTGGGTCTATGTCGTGGGCCCGATCGCCGGCGCCCTGATCGCGGTGGGCTTCGCCTTCATCCTGCGCGGCACCGGCAGCGTGGGGGGTCGTCGAGCAGCGCGCGGCCTCATGGGCAGGGACGAGACGCTCGCCACCACTGCCGACGACCCCGAAGGAACCTCGAAATGACGACGGCCGAGCGCGCCGACGCCGTGGGGGTCGTGCGTCATGAGTCGCCACCACGGTCATCCCATCTGGGCGATGCGCGAACGAGCTCTCCGGTGTGTCCTGCGTTAGCGCGCCGGACCCGAATCGTCAGCTCCCCGGCCCCCAGCTGCGCCGAGGAGGAGACCGACATGGGCACTTCTGCGATATGAGCACTTCCGCGAGCCGCGCGGACCGGCGCGCCCCACAACCCGTTGCGGTCGCGCACCTGAGCGTCGCCGAGCGGACCGCCCGGGGCCGGGCCGCCCGCAGCGAGGTGCCCCGCTCCCGGCAGGCCGAATTCACACCCGGGCCCGCGCGCCCGGATCCGATCGCACTCCTCGAGAGCCAGGCCGAGGGCCGGGTACCCGAGCTCGTGCCGATCCGCTACGGGCGGATGCTGGTCTCGCCGTTCGCCTTCTACCGCGGCGCGGCCCTCGTGATGGCCAGCGACCTGGCCACGACGCCGGTCGCGGGCCTGCGCACGCAGCTGTGCGGGGATGCGCACCTGTCGAACTTCGGGGTCTTCGGCAGCCCCGAGCGGCGCCTGGTGTTCGACATCAACGACTTCGACGAGACCATGCCCGGGCCGTTCGAGTGGGACCTGAAGCGGCTGGCCGCGAGCCTCGAGGTGGCCGGCCGGGACCGGGGCTTCGCCGACGCGGAGCGCGATGGGATCGTCCGCACCTGCGTGAGCAGCTACCGCACCGCCATGGCCGGCTTCGCCGCGCAGACCAACCTGGAGGTCTTCTACGCGCGGTTCGACGTGGACGAGATGGTCGCCCGCTACCGGGCCAGCGTGCCGCACAAGGTCGTCAAGCGCGCCGAGAAGGGCCTCGCCAAGGCGCGCACCAAGGACAGCATGCAGGCCCTCGACAAACTGACCCACGAGGTCGACGGCCAGCCGCGCATCAGCGCCGACCCCCCGCTGATCGTCCCGATTCGGGATCTCCTGCCGGACGACAGGGCGGCGATCTTCACCGAATGGGCGCACGCCCGCCTGCGCGAGTACCGGCGCACCCTCGAGACCGACCGCCGCCGCCTCCTCGAGCGGTACGAGTTCGTCGACGTCGCGCGCAAGGTCGTGGGGGTCGGCAGCGTGGGCACGCTGGCCTGGATCGCCCTGTTCCTCGGCCGCGACCGGCGCGACCCCCTCTTCCTGCAGATGAAGGAGGCCGAGGCGTCGGTGCTCGAGGAGTTCGCCGGGCGCAGCGACTACCGCAATGCCGGCCACCGCGTGGTCGCGGGCCAGCGCCTGATGCAGGCGACCAGCGACATCTTCCTCGGCTGGCTCCATGTCGCCGAGGGCGTCGACGGCCGAGAGCACGACCTCTACGTTCGCCAGCTGCGCGACTGGAAGGGCTCGGCCGAGATCGAGGCCATGGTCCCGAAGGGCATGCGCATCTACGCCGAGATGTGCGGCTGGACCCTGGCCCGCGCCCACGCGCGCTCGGGCGATGCCGTCGCGATCGCGGCCTACCTCGGCACCAGCGACACCTTCGACCGGGCGATCGCCACCTTCGCCGCCGCCTACGCCGATCAGAACGAGCGCGACTACGAAGCCCTGAAGGCGGCCGTCGCCGGCGGCCGGCTCACGGCCGAGGAGGGTCTGTGATGCGACCATCGATGCCAATCCGACCGGAGGCCAAGTCATGAGCCATCCTGATCGCAGCAAGCTCCCCATCCCCAGGCAGCCGTTCGCAGGGGTGGCCAACAGGACGCTCGACGGCTCGCAGCCGGACTGGGAGGCGATCGGCCACGTCGAGGCCCCCGACGGCGCGCCGAACGTGCTGCTGGTGCTGATCGACGATGCCGGTTTCGGGAACGCCGGGACCTTCGGCGGGCCGATCGACACGCCGAACTACACGCGGATCGCGCAGGAAGGCCTGCGGTACAACCGCTTCCACGTCACGGCGCTCTGCTCGCCGACGCGGGCGGCGCTGCTGACCGGGCGCAACAGTCACGCGGTCGGCTTCGGCTCGGTCGGCGAGTTCTCGACGGGGTTCCCCGGTTACACGGCGTTCGTGCCGGACGACTGCGTCCCCTTCCCGACGGATCCTGCGGGACAACGGCTACAGCACCGCGGCGTTCGGCAAGTGGCACCTGACGCCGGACGGCCAGCAGGGCCCCGCCGGGCCGTTCGACCGCTGGCCCGTCGGCTGGGGGTTCGAGTACTTCTACGGGTTCCTGGGCGGCGGCTCGGGTCAGTGGGATCCGTGCCTGACCGAGAACCAGAAGATCATCGGCACTCCCGCGGAGTTCTACGACGAGGAGAACCCCTACTACCTGCCGGATGCCATGACGGACAAGACGATCGAGTGGTTGCACGCGATCCGGGCACAGGACGCCGCGAAGCCGTTCTTCGCCTACTACTCCACGGGCTGCAGCCACGCGCCACATCACGTGCCGGCAGCGTGGGCCGAGAAGTACAGGGGCAAGTTCGACCAGGGCTGGGACGCGCTGCGCGAGGAGACGTTCGCCCGGCAGAAGGCGCTCGGCGTGATCCCCGCCGATGCGGAGCTCACCCCGCGCGATGACGCGTTCCCCGCGTGGGACGAGGTCCCGGACAAGCTCAAGGCGTACTACGCGCGCCAGATGGAGGTCTACGCCGGCTACTCCGAGAACGCCGACCACAACGTCGGCCGTGTGCTCGACGCGATCGACGAGCTCGGCGAGCTGGAGAACACGCTCGTGATCTGGATCTGGGGTGACAACGGCGCCAGCATGGAGGGCACGATCACCGGCTCCTTCAACGAGCTGACGATGCAGAACGGCATCCCCCTGACCGACGAGATGCAGCTGCAGCTCGCGGAGCGCTACGGGGGCGTCGAGGCGTGGGGGAACCAGATGATGGCGCCCCACTACTCGGCCGCCTGGGCCTGGGCGGGCAACACGCCGTTCAAGTGGGGAAAGCAGGTTGGCTCGCACCTCGGCGGCACGCGCAACCCGCTGGTCGTTCACTGGCCCGAGAGGATCAGCGACGAGGGCGCCCTGAGGACGCATTTCACCCACGTCACCGACGTCGGGCCGACGATCCTCGAGATCGCGGGCATCCCGATGCCGAGCCACATCGACGGGATCGAGCAGCAGCCGATGCACGGCGTCACCTTCGCCGACTCGCTGACCGACGCAGACGCTCCCGAGCGCCACACCCAGCAGTACTTCGAGACGATCGGCAACCGCTCGATGTACAAGGACGGCTGGTGGCTGTCGATGAAGACCGCGCGGATCCCGTGGGTCCTGACGCCCGATGCCCTGAAGCCCTACGCCCCCGGCGTGTGGGATCCCGACAAGGATCCCACCGAGCTGTACTACCTGCCGGACGACTTCAGCCAGGCGAGGGATCTCGCGGCGGAGCACCCCGAGAAGGTGCAGGAGCTCAAGGACCTCTTCTGGAAGGAGGCCGAGAAGTACAACGTGCTTCCGCTGATGGCCACACTCGCGGCGTTCTTCGGCATGGTGCCCCCGCTACCGGCGGTCGCCAAGCATGAGTTCCGCGGTGACGTCCAGAACGTCCTGTCGGGCATGATCCCGCGGATCTACAACCACTCCTACACGATCAGCGCCGACCTGGTGATCCCGCCTGGCGGCGCCGAGGGGGTGATCGTCGCCGAGGCCGACCACCTGGGCGGGTTCTCGCTCTTCGTCGACGGCGGCAAGCTGACGCACACCTACTCGATGATGGGCGTGTTCGTCTTTCGCCAGCAGGCCGAGGAATCGCTGCCCGAGGGCGAGGTGACGGTGCGCATGGAGTTCGCCGCCGACGCGGCCAAGCCCGCCACCGGCGGTGAGGTCACGCTGTTCATCGACGACCGGCCGGTCGGCAACGGGCCGGATGGATCACACGGTTCCGATCCGCTTCTCCGGCTATGCGGGGATGGACATCGGCCGCGACAACGGCGGCGTGGTCGACCTCGGCTACGAGGGCAGGAAGCCGTTCGCGTTCACCGGCACGATCAAGAAGGTCGTGTTCGACGTCAATCCGCACGCGTCGGCGGAGGACGCGCACGAGCTCCACACGGCCGTCCACCAAGGGCACACGGCGCACGCGCTCACGGCGTAGGCCCCGACAGGCGCGAGGAGATCGCGATGAAGCGACATGACACGATCGACGTCCTGATCGGCGGCTACCTGTCGAAGGACGCCGCCGAGGAGGACTACAACGCGGTCCTCGATTGCGGCGGGCACCTGGAGGGCGCCGTGGTCGTCAGCAAGGACCTCGAGGGCAACCTCTCGGTCGAGCAGACCGATCACATGGTTCGCGAGGGGGCCGAGGGGCTGGGCGCCGTCGGGTTCGCCGTCGGGCTGTTCGCGCCGCCGTTGCTGGCCGCCACCGCGATCGGCGCGGCGATGGGCGCCGGCGCCGGCGCGTTGCTGCACCACAAGGCCGCCGACAAGATCGGCGAGCAGGCGGGGGCGACGATCCCGCTCGGCGGCGCCGGCCTGATCGTCGCGTACTCACACTCCGAGGCAGCGAAGGTCGAGCCCGCCGTGACGCGGGCCGTTCAGAAGGCCGTCGGCGAGGCCGAGGGCAGCCACGTCAAGGCGCTGAAGGGGGCGCTGGCCGACGCCCAGCAGAAGATGGCCGAAGACCACGCCTGATCCGGTGAGCGGAAAGCAGAAGGATCGCGGCTTCGTCGTCGTCACGGGTACGTCAACCGGTATCGGCGCCGCAACGGCGCTGCATCTCGCGGGGAAGGGATTCCACGTCCTCGCCGGCGTTCGGCGTGAGGTGGACGGTGAGGCGTTGCAGAGGCAGACCTCGGCGACGCTGACGCCGCTCATCATCGACGTCACGGACACGGAGACGATCTCGGCTGCCGCCGCGGCGGTGACCGACGTCGTCGGCGACCGCGGCCTCGCCGGACTCGTCAACAACGCGGGCATCGGCAAGCCGGCACCCCTCGAGTTCCAGCCCATGGCCGACTTCCGAACGCAGCTGGAGGTCAACCTGTTCGGACCCGTCGCCATGATCCAGGCCTTCCTCCCGCTCATCCGCCGCGGCGGCGGCCGGCTCGTCAACGTCGGGTCGATCGGCGGATTGCTCGTCCTTCCGCTGAACGGGGCCTACAGCGCGTCGAAGTTCGGCATGCGGGCGATCAGCGACGCGCTTCGCCTCGAGCTGCGGCAGTGGAACATCCACGTCTCGCTCATCGAGGTCGCCCCCGTCAAGTCCGCGATCTTCGGGAAGACGTACGCCGAGCTCGACGCGCTGGAGCAGACGCTCGGCGAGACCGGCTATCAGCTGTACTCGCAGCAGATCACCGCAATTCGGAAGGCGGTGGAGAAGGCGGAGGCCGACGCGGAGCCTCCGTCGGTCATCGCGAAGGCGGTTGCTCATGCGCTCACGTCCGACAAGCCCAAGACCAGGTATCTGGTGGGCCACGGCGGGAGGCAGACGGCAGTCGCAGCGGCGCTCCCCGACCGGGCGAGGGACAGAGCGCTCGCTCGCGAGCTCGGGCTCCCCAAGGTACCCAAGCGAGAGGAGCGAACGTGAGCAGCGACGTGAAACCGAAGGTCCTGGTCGTGTACTTCAGCCTGACGCACCAGTCCGCGCGGGTTGCCGAGGCGATGGCAGAGGCTCTCACGGCACGGCACTGCGATGTGGCCGGGCGGCGATCGAGTTCACGGACGAGCGGTGGGCGGGCAAGCTGTCGCAGTTTCCGATGAAGCGCCCCGTGCCCCAGATCGCGTCGATCCTCATGGCGCAGCTCCGCCACAAGACCGGCGAGATCCGCATTCCGCCGGAGGCCCAGACGGGCGACTACGACCTGGTCGTGGTCGCGTCTCCCACCTGGTGGTTCCAGACGAGCATGCCGATCCGCTCCTATCTCGAGTCGCCCGAGGCGAAGACGGTGATGAGCGGGAAGCCGTTCGGATGCGCGTCGATCTCTCGCCGCTACTACAGCATCAATCTTCGGCAGATGAAGAGGCTCGGTGAGAAGAACGGCGGGCGGTGGATCGACAAGACGCACTTCGTCGCCGCGGGCGGTCAGGTCAAGTCGATGCTCGCGTGGCTCGGGTACATGAAGCACGGCGAGCCGCAGGAGCACGTCATGGGGCTGAAGATGTACCCCCCCAACCTCAAGCCGGATTTCGAGGAGCAGGCACGGACCTTCATCGACGACCTGGTGGATCAGACGCTCGGCCAGCCTGCCGGCGCCGCCGTGTGACGAAGAGCTCTACGAGCTCCGCGGGACCTCCGGTGGGTTCAGGCTCTTGCGGTACCAGAGGACGTCCGTTCCGGATGCGAGAGGTCGTCGAGGTACGTCTGGAACGACCGGATCTTCCCCTCGCGGAAGTCGGCCACGGTGACGCCGGCCAGGCCCACAAGCACTGGGCGACGCCCCAGAGGATGTCCTCGGCCCGCTTGCTGAAGATCAGCGCCCCCGCCCCGGCGCGCGAGTGGCCCAGGCAGGCCACCACCACGAAGCCGCGGCGCGGTGCCGACGTTCGTCTCATTGAGACGATGGCGCGGACATGAGGTTTCCTTACTCTCGACCCGGAGGAGACTGGCACCTTGTGCAAACCAGAGCATCTGGGCCGCTGGCGCTGGAGGGAAGTGCACGATGCCAAGACCGGGTCCTCCGTACTCGCCCGAGTTCCAGGCCGACGCGGTGCGCCTGCTGCGCTCGAGCGGCAAGACGGTCGCCGAGCTCTCGCGTGAGTTGGGCGTCTCCGAGCCGACGCTCCGCAGATGGCGGCACCAGGCCGACGGCGACCGCCGGCAGGCCGCGGGAGAGGTCCGCCGCCGCCGATTGACTCTCGCTCTCAACTACGGAGGAAAGGACCGACCCGTGCGGATACTGGCGAGGCTCGCCGCGGAGGTAATCGAGGCCGGTGTCGCAGTCGTCACCTTGCCCGCCAAGTGGGCGGTGAACGGGTTGCGCCGGTACGCGGACCACAAGGATGAGCCGCCCGGGAGGGCCTCTGCCGGGCAGGACGGCGAGGGGCCCCTCGCGGCCGAATGACCGAGAGCGAGAGCCGGCGTGAGGATCGTCTCCGCCGGAAAGCCCGTCGGCAGGGGCTCCGCCTCGTGAAGTCGCGCGAGCGCGACCCGGAGATCGCGGGCTACGGCCTCTACATGGTCGTCGATGACCGCAACAACGTCGTGGCGGGGGGGTCGGGTATCTACGGGATCGACCTCGACGCGGTCGAGGCCGCCCTGAGCGAGTAGGACTGCTGGCCGTCGGCCGCTCCCTCGGAGACGGAGATGAACGCCTCGACGTCGCGGGGCGCGACCGAGGCCGACGCCGACGGAGGCCCCGGGTGCTCCCCGCCAAGAGCGCTGCCCACCTCCTCCTCGACGGTCCTCGGGGGCGTCCTGGCGCTCCAGGCCCACGTCGCTCCCGGCGGCCCGCACCGAGACCCCCGTGACCCACTCCTCAGCGTCCGTCAACCCTGGGCTACAGACCGAGGCTGGCTGGGAAGGTCGCCATCCAGGCGAGGGTCCCGATGAACATCACCCAGCCCATCGCCAGCACGGCGCCGCGGGTCCGCTCGGTCCCCAGTCGCGTGCTGATGCCGGCGAAGAAGAGCGAGGTCGCGAACAACACCACGCACAGCGTGTACCGGTCTGCGCGGTCAACGTACCCCTGGGCCACTGCCGACTCGATGCCCCCCTTCGCCTCGAGGCGATCCGCGTTTGCGAGCGCGGCCGATCGGTACTCGGGCATCTCGAACGGGGTCCGGGGGGCCTGCGGGTTCGTGAGCGGCTTCGTCGCGGTCCACGCGGAAACGGCCGGGCGAAACTCCGGCCGGAAGCGTCGGAAGTAGAAGGCCGCCAGTTCCGTGTCGCCAGCGGAGTACGCGTCGATCCACTGCGTGAACACGAGCGCGTCGTCTTGGATCTCACGATTGGCCACCCCGGCCGCACGATTGGCCTGGACCCGCGCAGCCGTCGATCGGTTGCCGGCGAGGCCCTGCTCGCTGCGCCAGTGCGCGCCCTGGTAGGTCGTCCACGCGGTCGCGACGGCCGCGAGCGCGAGCAGCACCGTGGACAGGAGGTCCAGGTGGCGGAAGTACCGTGATCCGCCAGCGTCAGCCACGTGGACTGCCCAGCCGATCACAGGGTGGCGATACCCCGCACTCGAGGGCCGACTCCTCCCGGTCGGGAGTGGAGGCGAGTGTCGCGTCCTCGCAAGTGGGGAAGACGACAACGAGCCGGAGGTCGCCTCTCGGGGAGCGAATCAGGAACCTCTCGGCCCAGTCGTCCTCTACGAGCTCCGCGGGACCTCCGGTGGGTTCAGGCTCTTGCGGTACCAGAGGACGTCCGTTCCGGATGGGAAGTCCTCGACGCGACCCACCAGTTCGTAGCCGTTCCGCTCATAGAGGTCTCGAGCCTGAAAGTCCCAGGTGAAGTGCAGGGTCTGTGAGCACCCGCGCGCCGCCGCCTCGGCTTCGGCGGCGGCGAGGAGCCGGGTCGCGAGGCCGCGACCTCGGAGACTCGGTTCCACCCAGAGGCTCTGCAGCTCGCAGCAGTCGCCCCAGGTCCATCCGCTGATGCCGGCGACGACCGTGCCGGCGTCGCGCACGAAGATCGCCAGGTCAACCTCGTCACCGAGTCCCATGGCGGCGGCCGCCTCACGCCGGACCTGGGTTTCGAGGACCTCGATGTCGAGCGGATCCGGGTGGTCCTCGACATGGAACTCCACAGTGACCGACTGGTCAGCCGCCGACGATCTGCTCGATCAGCGAGAGGTCGTCGAAGTACGTCCGGAACGACCGGATCTTCCCCTCGCGGAAGTCGGCCACGGTGACGCCGGCCAACAGGACGCGCCGTCCCGTCGCCTCCAGCACGGCATCCTCGTCGAGGACGAGCGGCCCAGTGTGATCGGCTTCGATGAGCCATTCGGCGAACGCCTTGTTGCCCACCTCGTCGAGTCCCCGGACCATGATGACGACGTTGGAGAACGCGATTTCGCGGAGGACCGCGAGCTCGGCGAGTGCCGTCAGCCCTGACACGGTCGCGTACGGCGACCACCCGACGACATCCTCGGTGAACAGGGTGCCCGGATCCACCGCTGCACCACCGACCTCGGCCTCGAGCGCCTTCCACAGCACGTCCTTACGCGACTCGCTCATCTTCGCCCACCCCCCGTACCTGTCGTAACGATCAGTTCGACGTCCTCGGACACTCCGCGCCGCGTTCAGGACCCCAGGATCTTCGCCTTGGCCGCGGAGAACTCGTCGTCTGTCAGCGCGCCCGACTCGTGCAACTGAGCGAGGTGCTCGAGCTCGTCAGCCGGGTCCGCCGGAGGCGGCGCGGGTTGCGCCTGCTCTTGGTAGTCGTCGGCAGGAGGGGCCTCTTCGGCTTGTCCTTGCTCCGCGTACTTCTTGTCCTCGTGGTGAGCGATCGCCGCTCCGGCGATGATCGCCCGGCGCCGTGTCCGTCGCCTGAACCCCATGGGGAGCTCCTTCCTGGTCGTTCGCCTGACCACAGCTGGCTGCCGGCCGATGAATGTCGGACCGAGCTCAAACCGATGAGCGCCAGCCCGTCCGAAGCCTCGACCTTCCGGCCCTCAGCGGCATCAGCCACATGGGGTGATTGGAACGTCACGGGTTGGGCAAGGCACGGGCTGCCTCGCTCATCGAATCGCCGGCGTCCAAAGTGGACACCCCCGGGGAGCGTACGATAAACGCGTGCGGACGCCGATCAGGAACCCGCCGGACCCGATGTACGCGGAGATCGAGGTCCATCGGACCATGATCTGCGACCGCGTTCGCACCACGGCCTTCCAGCGTGCGATCGACCTGGCGGTGCGCCCCGGCGACATCGTTCTCGACGTCGGGGCGGGAAGCGGCATCCTCAGCATGTTCGCGGCGCGGGCAGGAGCCGCGCGCGTCTACGCGGTGGAGCGGACGACGGTCGCCGTCCTGGCGCAAGAGCTGGCCGCCGCGAACGGGGCCGCGGAGATCGTCCAGGTGATCCACGACGAGGTCATGGACGTCGAGCTCCCCGAACGTGTCAACCTGATCGTCTCGGAGTGGCTCGGGGGATTCGGGATCGACGAAGGGATGCTCGTTCCGGTCATCGCCGCCCGTGACCGCTGGCTCAAGCCCGGCGGAGTCATGATCCCCCGCTCGGTCACGGCGTGGGCCGCGCTGGTGCACGACCGCCACCTCGGCCAGACGGTCGAATTCCTGCGGGACAACCCGTACGGCCTCAGTCTCGACGGGCTGGTCAACCTGACCGTCAACGAGATCTCCTATTCCGGCAGCTTCCGGCACCTTGCGGCGGGCGACCGGCGCTCGGAGCCGGGTCGGTTGTGGACGACGGACGCGGACCTGATCTCGCTCGAGCAGGCGCAGGCGCCTCACGAGGCCGAGACGCTGCTGCGGGTCCGCGACCACGGAACGGCCAACGCACTCGCACTCTGGTTCAGCGCCGAGCTCGCGCCCGGCATCTCGCTCTCCGTGGGACCCGGCGATCCACCGACGCACTGGGGGATGACGACGGCCCCGCTGCGCTCGCCCGTGGAGCTCACGCCCGACATGGTCGTCCGTGCCAGGGTCAGGACCGCCCTGGCCCGACCGGCCGGGACATGGACGAGCTGGGCCATCGCGATGCCGGGCGCCGACTGGGAGGAGCACGACGAGCAGTCGGTCTGGGTGGAGATCGACGACTGAGCGTTCTCAGAAGCCCTGTGGGGCGCCCCAGCGGCAGGGCCGACGATGTCCGCGCGGTCGCAGGCCTCAGCGGCAGGGAGCCCTTCGTGACCGGCGAAATGGCCTATCGGTGACCCTCCCATGACCCTCCTCTGGGCCGGCCTCATCGTCCTCGGTGTCACGGCCGTCGCGATCGCCGCCATGCTGTTCGTCCGGCGGAGCGCCCCCGAGGGCAGCTACTTCGAGGACGGCGACCGGGCGGCGGGCGTGTTCGGCGTTCTGGCGACCGGCTTCGCCGTCCTGATCGGGTTCGTCGTCTTCCTCTCGTTCGAGAGCTTCGATACCTCCCGCAGCGGCGCGGAGACCGAGGCGCGCGTCGTGACGCAGCAGTTCGAGACGGCACAGTTCCTTCCGGTCGCCGTGCGCGGGCGGCTCTCCGGGGATCTGGTCTGCTACGCCCGGGCGGTCGTCCACACCGAATGGCCGCAGATGGAGTCGGGCTCACTCGGCGACGACGAGATCAGCCC
Source organism: Miltoncostaeaceae bacterium (assembly GCA_963760715.1). Classification (GTDB taxonomy): domain Bacteria; phylum Actinomycetota; class Thermoleophilia; order Miltoncostaeales; family Miltoncostaeaceae; genus CAVXDY01. The sequence continues at coordinate 332,703 of CAVXDY010000003.1, forward strand.
CTGGGGGGTGGCGATGTTCCGAACCATCCGCCCGGTCGAGCCGAAGAGCGCGTCCGAGCAGACCGCCTACGCCAAGTGGTTCGACCAGCGCTCCGACCGCGAGGCCGGTCGCGCCGATCGCATCCATGGAGCCGCGGGCGTGATCCCCGCGCCACTCTGGATCGTCCTCTTCATCAGCGCCGGGGTCATCTTCGCGTTCATGCTCCTGTTCGCCGACAGCGGCGAGCGCGCTTTCGTGCAGGCGATCATGATCGGCGGCGTCGCGGTCGTGATCTCCTCCACCCTGCTGCTGCTCTGGTTCCTGGACAATCCCTACCACGGCGGTGTGGGTGGGCTGCGTCCCATCGCCATGGAACGGGCGCTCAGCCTGATGCAGCGGGAGTCGGCCCTCGTGGGCGGCGTGTCGCCGCCCTGCGATCGGCTGGGCAATCCACGTGGCTAGCAGATCTCAATCGCGTCGAGGGGGAACGGGGTCCTCCTCGCCGAGGGCCGCTGCGCATCGGCCCGGTCGCTCGGACCGGACCCGGCGACCGCAGCAGGGGCCTCCGCCCGCGCGGCATCGCCGGGCGGCCTCGGATGCGGGGGCGGGGCCCCGTAGCTTCCGTGGGGCGGGGTTGGCACATCGAGCCGGATCTGACCGTCGCTGCTCACAGATCACCTCCCGTTACAGATGCCGTGCGGGGTGTGGCCGCGCGAAGGCGCGGGTCTGCGGGGCTCGGCGCCGACGTTAGTCTCCGGCCCCGACGGGGTGTGTTGAGGGCCAGTGAAGGTCTTCTAAGAAGGTCTCTCAAGAGACGGCCGCCTGTCATTCAGCGAGGCGGCGCATCACCTGGTCCACGGGCGGAGCGAGCCCACATCCGTTGTTCGGGATGGTGAGACGGGGATCCTCGAGCGATGAGCTGGAGCGCCGCCGCGAACGCAGCCCTCCTGCTCGGACGGAGGCGGTGGCTCAAGCGGCCTAAGGACCGCGCACGACGGTGACCATCTCGCCGAGCGCCCACTCCTTGACGAACTCGTCGTATCCCGCTGCTCGCAACGTGACCCGCACGGCGCTGTCCGTCCGATCGATGTCCCGCACCACCGTTGCCTCGACCTCCCCACCCTGCTCGGGGAAGTCAGCCAAGACGACGTCGCCGATCTCCAGCCTTTGTACGACCACGTCCATCGCCATGAGGCGACGATACATCCTGTACATCGGCCGCGCGGGTGCCGGACCCGGGACCCGGTGGCCCAGGTGGCGGGCCTGGAGACGCTGCGGCCGAAGGTGGCGGGGCGCCCGGTGGGGGTGGTACCGGCTCCGATAGTGCAAAGCATCCTCGGCCTCCCTCCACCTCCTGCCAACCGCTGGTCAGGACCGGTCCGGCTCGGGCGGGACATCGGCCACGTCACCCGACCGCGCGAGGTCATGCTCACCTCGTGACCAGGTTTGGGCTCGTTCCCGCCGAGCGTTCACGCGCCTCTTTTCGCGCACTCCACCCCCCTCCGGCCGGCATCGGGGTGGCGACGCTCGGCAAAGGCGTCCTCCGGGAGGTTCGCCAGCCTTCATCCTCGACGACCCGGAGGACGACTCCTGGGTGATGAAGTCCGCCAGCCTCATCGCGGACCCGAACCAGACCTACGAGAGCCTCAAGGACCTGGACGGCCGCCTGAAGCTCGCGGCGGGTTGGAAGTTCCGGACCCTGGTGCTCGAACGGGATCTGGTCCTGACGCCGGACAACGGCGCCGTCATGATCACCCAGGACGAGCTGGGGAACACGTACGATCGCGTCGGTGGCACGTTCAGCAAGGACAAGCCGTAAGGGGAGGCCAGCCGCGATTGGTGCGGGAGTCGATAGCACGCGCGTGGGCAGCTGACGTGCGGACGCCGATCAAGACCTCGCCGGACCCGATGTACGCCGAGTTCGAGATCCACCGGACGATGATTCGCGACCGCGTCCGCACCGGAGCCTTCCAGCGTGCGATCGACTCGGTGGTGCGCCCTGGCGACATCGTTCTCGACGTCGGGGCGGGAAGCGGCATCCTCAGCGTGTTCGCCGCGCGGGCAGGTGCTGCACGCGTCTATTCGGTGGAGCAGACGTCGGTTGCTGTCCTCGCGCAGGAGCTGGCCACCGCGAATGGGGTCGCGGAGATCGTCCACGTGATCCAGGATGACATCAAGGATGTCGAGCTTCCGGAGCCTGTCGACGTCATCGTCTCGGAGTGGCTCGGGGGGTTCGGGATCGACGAGGGGATGCTCGTTCCGGTCATCACCGCCCGTGACCGCTGGCTCAAGCCGGGCGGGGTCATGATCCCGGACTCGGTCACGGCGTGGGTCGCGCTGGTGCACGACCGCTATCTCGGGCAGACGGTGGAGTTCCTGCGGGACAAGCCCTACGGCCTCGAGCTCGGAGACCTGGTCGAGAAGACCGTCAACGAGATCTCCTACTCGGGCGGCTTGCGCCACCTTGCCGCAGGTGACCGGCGCTCCGGGGCGGCTCGGTTGTGGACGACGAACGCCGGTCTGATCCCGGTTGAGGAGGCGAGGGCGCCTCACGAAGCCGAGGTGCTGCTACCCGTCCGCGAGCCCGGAACGGCCAACGCGCTCGCACTCTGGTTCAGCGCCGGGCTCGCGCCCGGCACCTCGCTCTCCGTGGGACCCGGCGATCCACCGACGCACTGGGGGATGACGACCGCGCCGCTGCGCTCGCCCGTGGCGCTCGTGCCCGGCATCAGCGTCCGGGTCAGGGTCAGGACCGCTCCGGCCCGCCCGGTCGGGACATGGACGAGATGGGCCATCGCGATGCCGGGCGCCGACTGGGAGGAGCACGACGAGCAGTCGGTCTGGGAGGAGATCGCCGAATGAGCAGTTCCTCAGGAGCCCTGTGGTGGCTCCCTGACGGGGGCGTCCACCGACGCCTCTCGGCATTCCGATCTTCCGGATCAGTGCCGTGGGGCCGATGGCTCTCGATGAGGGCCGTCCCTGCTGCGACGCCCTCCCGCGAGGCGCCGGCGTGCCTCTGCCGAGTCCGTACATACCCGCAGCCCCCTGAGCGTCAACTGCTGATGCCTGTCTGTCCCCTCCGCACGTAGCGTCACCCCACAAAGACTGCCCTCACGGCCGTCTGACGAAATGGAGGCGCGACATGTGGTGGTGGTTTGGGGGGGTCTTGGCGATCATCTGGATCTGTCTGCTCTTGGTGCTGGGGTTGAGCACGTACGCGAACGGTCACAAGGCGCTCTTCTGGATCGGCATCATCTTCCCCGTGCTGTGGTTCTTCGGCGCCTTCATGGCACCGACGGACGAGGCGGTCGCGCGCGGTGCGTGAGCCGCGGCGGCGACACGTCGGTGAACACGCCGGCCGGTGCGATGGGGTCGAATGTCCGCTGGTGTCTGACTTCGGACGCCGGCGACCGGGTTCTGGTTTGGCCAAACGGACGGGAAGGAGTTTCCCATGGGAATGAGGCGACGGACTCGGCGCCGGGCGATCGTCGCTGGAGCAGCGATCGCTCACCATGAGACGAAGAAGAACGAAGAGCAACAGCAGGCCGACGACGCTGCGCCTGCGGACGACGACCAGGAGCAAGCGCAAGCCGCGCCGCCACCGGCGGACCCGGCTGACGAGCTCGAGCACCTCGCACAACTGCACGACTCGGGCGCGCTGACAGACGAAGAGTTCACGGCGGCCAAGGCGAAGATCCTCGGGTCCTGAACGCCGCTCGGGTTGTTAGAGGACGTCGAACAGATCGTTACGTCAGGAGCGGGGCTGCAATGAGTGAATCGCGTAAGGACGTGCTGTTGAAGGCGCTCGAGGCCGAGGTCGGTGGTGCAGCGGTTGATCCGGGCACCCTGTTCACCGACGATGTCGTGGGGTGGTCGCCGTACGCGACCGTGTCAGGGCTGACGGCACTCGCCGAGCTCGCCGCCCTCCGCGAAATCGCGTTCTCCAACGTCGTCATCATGGTCCGGGGACTCGACGAGGTGGGCAACAAGGCGTTCGCCGAATGGCTCATCGAAGCCGATCACACCGGGCCGCTCGTCCTCGACGAGGATGCCGTGCTGGAGGCGACGGGACGGCGCGTCCAGTTGGCCGGCGTCACCGTGGCCGACTTCCGCGAGGGGAAGATCCGGTCGTTCCGGACCTACTTCGACGACCTCTCGCTGATCGAGCAGATCGCCGGCGGCTGACCAGTCGGTCACTGTGGAGTTCCCTGTCGAGGACCACCCGGATCCGCTCGACATCGAAGTCCTCGAAACCCAGGTGCGGCGTGAGGCCGCCGCCGCCATGGGACTCGGTGACGAGGTCAACCTGGCGATCTTCGTGCGCGACGCCGGCACGGTCGTCGCCGGCATCAGCGGATGGACCTGGGGCGACTGCTGCGAGCTGCAGAGCCTCTGGGTGGAACCGAGTCTCCGAGGTCGCGGCCTCGCGACCCGGCTCCTCGCCGCCGCCGAAGCCGAGGCGGCGGCGCGCGGGTGCTCACAGACCGTCCACTTCACCTACGGCTTCCAGGCTCGAGCCCTCTATGAGCGGAACGGCTACGAACTGGTGGGTCGCGTCGAGGACTTCCCATCCGGAACGGACGTCCTCTGGTACCGCAAGCGCCTGAACCCAACCGGAGCTTCCGCCCAGCCGCCGCGCGACTGCTCTTAGCTGCTAGGTCCTTCAACGCCGAGAGGTACTAGACACTCGGCAGGCTGAGGGCCATTTCGACGAAGAACGTGAGGTGCGCCGGGCCGCGGGCGAGGTAGCGTTGGGTCCACGGCTCTTCTTGGGGCTCTTCACGGGTCTTCCTCCCGCCGCGCCGGGATCCGTGCGCTTGATCGTCCGAGGCATCCCGAGATCGCGGCCGTGGGGTCGCAGCGGGGTCACGGGTGCCGCTCGCTTCGTCCGGCGCGTCAGGGCTGGCGGACCGATGCGCAACCGCTCGGTACGCCGCAGGGGCCGCTGCTGGCCGGGATGGGCCCGGCCCCGCGGCTGGCGAATTAGCGAGGTCAGTTGGAAGAGGAGGCCCGCCATGCCTGGCGGTGGACCCTGCTCCCCGTGGGGGCACGGGACGCCCGGCGGCTCGCATTGGCGATGAGCGGATCGCGGCGGCCGGATCTGAGGCGAGCCAGAGGGCGCTACCGGCGCTCGCGCAGCGCGGCTTCGATCCGCTCGAGGCGCTCGTCGATTCGCCCGAGTCGCTCCGCCGATGGATCGCTGCTCCCGGCCTGTGGATGCGAGCCCGACCGAGCCACGAACGTGCTGGTGATCGCCGCGGTGATCACCGTGATGAAGCCGATCCCCAGGAGCATGACCAGCGCCGCCAGGATCTGGCCGGCCGTGCTTTCGGGAACGCGGTCGCCGTAGCCGACCGTCGTCACCGTCTGGATGGCCCACCAGAGGCCGGTGCCGAGCGAGGGAAAGTTGTCGTGGTCGATGAGCGTCATCAGCAGCCCGGTGACGACGGTGATCACCGTCGTCACGGTGGCGATGACGACCGCCGCCCCCCGGGGCGTCGTGGCGCGGGCGATCCACTTGTCGATCCGACGCTCGAACCTCGTCTCTCCGACCATCACGGTGTCGCTCTGCGCAGCGGCTCGAGGTCCGCGATGATCTCGCCGTGGGATTCCGGGGGCTTGAAGCCCAGCACGATCAGTTGCACGGGTCCGATGGCCAATGTCGCTCCTCTCTCATGGGGGTCCGCTCATGACGCGGGCTCAGCGAGTTGCCTTCGCCTTGAGCGCGTCGAGGTCGGCTTGCGTGATGGCGCCGCCACCCAGTCGACCGGCATCTAGGTGGCCTGGGCCTCCTTGGCTGCGCGCTTTTCCATCGTCGGGGGGCGGGCTCATGCGTGCCCCCCGAATTCTCGTTCGAGCTCCGCTTCCTGCTCGGACGAAAGGGAGGCCACGATGAGGCTGCCGCCGTGCGCTCGGAGCGGCCCGAGGTCCTCGTCCTGGTCCTCGCCGCTGAGGAGCAGCGCCACCGCCGACGTGCCGGGAACCAGGGCCTCGCGGGCCTGCGCCAGGAATCCCTCGTCGACGCCGGCGTTGATCAGCGTTCCGAACAGCGCCCCCGCCCTCGGGCCATAGGAGCTGCGCGGGACGGGCACGACCAAGATGAGCCCGAACAGGGCCTCCCAGAACATGCCCGGCAAGTCGTGCCCCGAGCCCGTGCGGCCGGTCGTGCCGACGGCGTAGCTCCCGGAGTCGGCAACGCTCACGGTGGCGGCCGACGCGAAGCTGTCCATGGCCAGGCATCCGGCTCGCAGGTCCCGCAGGACGCCTGCCGCGCGTTCCGCTCCGGCGAAGACGCTGAGGAGCAACTCGCTCACAACGGGGAGAGCTTGGCCCGGTCAGCGGAGCGGCGCATCACCCCCTCCGGGTGATTGGCCGCCGCGAGCCAAGAGCCCGTGCCGGCGCGCGCGCGCGACGGCGTCGGTGCGTCCGCTGACATCGAGCTTCCTGTAGATCGACCTCACTTGCGCCTTGACCGTGTTCCGCGAGCTGTGAAGCGTCCCGCCGATCTCGGCCAAGGACAGCTGCGTCGGCAGCAGCTCCAGCACCTTGAGCTCGGCGGCGGTGAGCGGCTTGCCGAGCACGCCGGCGCCGCCGCGCGCCCTCTCGAGCGCCCGCTCCTCTCGGGCGAGCAGCCGCGGGAGACCGCCGGCGTCCGGGTAGCCGGCGAGCTCCCGTCGGGCCTCGTCGAGCAACGATCCCGCCAGCGGGAGATCACCGAGCGCGACTGCGACCCGGCCGAGCAGCGCGCGCGTCCGGATCGACCGCCACGGCGACGCGGCGAGCAGGGGAAGCGCCGACCGCGCCTTCTCGAGATGGATCCGCGCGCGTATGAGGTCGCCGCTCTGAGCGCCGAGGCACGCGACGGCGGTGTCGACGGAGGCGCTTGCCGTGTGGTCTCCGAGCCCCGCCTCGTCGATGAGCGCGAGTCCCGCTCGGACCCTCGCCTCCGCCGCGTCCAGCCGCCCCTCCTCCAAGGCGATCTGCGCGAGCACGCCCAGGGCAAGGATCGAGGCCACCGCCCTGGCCGCGCCGAGCGCCGAGGCCTCCTCCAGGAGGGGCACGGCCTCCGCGGTCCTCCCGAGCAGCATCAGGCTGCAGCCGAGGGCGACCGCCGCGGGCTCGTGCGCGGGGTGTCCGGCGGCGAGGAGCCGGTAGGCGGTGAGCGCCTCGGCGCGCATGCGGCTCACCCCCTCCCAGCCGAACACCGCCCTGATGAGCGCCACCGCGGCCTCGAGCGACGGCTCGCCGTTGGGCCCGCGCCCGCGCCAGGGCGCACCTTCGGCGACCGAGACGTACCGCCGCGCCCGGTTCTTCTCCCCGTACAGGGCGGCAGCCCAGGCCGCGCTCAAGGCCAGCGGCGCGGAGTCGGCGAAGTCGGCCTCCGAAAAGGCCTCCAGCCAGCGGCGCACGGTGGCCAGGCGACCGAAGAGAACGAGCCCGCGCCCGTTCTGCACCACGAGCTCCGCCGCTCGGCGCATCTCCCGGGCGGCCAGAGCGTGCTGCACGGCCTCCTCGGGCGTCCCCTCCCGCTCGTGCCACGCGGATGCCCGGCGATGGAGCGACGGCAGGCATCGGGCGTCCCAGCGGGCGAGCTCGGCGCGAAGGACCTCCCGGAAGAGGTGGTGGTAGCGGTACCACTCGCGCCGGCGATCGAGGGGCTGGACGAAGAGGTTCGAGCACTCGAGCTCGGCGATCTCCTGCGCCGAATCCTGGCGATCCAGGACGGCGTCGCACAGCGGCGCCGAGAAGCGATCGAGGACCGACGTCCGCAGCAGGAAGGAGAGCCGCTCGGGCGGCAGGCGCGTGAGCAGCTCGCCGGAGAGGTAATCCACGAGATCGCGATCGTCGCTGGCCGCCACGATCCCCGAGCCGCGCCCGTCGCCGGCGTCCCGGAGCGCGAGCGCGGCGAGGTAGACGGCCGCGGGCCACCCCTCGGTACGCTCGTGCAACCAGTCGAGGTTCTGCCGCTCGAGCGGCGCGCCGGCCGCTCGCATGAGGCCCTCCACCTCTGGGCGGCTGAGCGTCAGGTCGCGCCAACCGAGCTCGAGCAGCCGCCCGCTCATGCGCAGGGTGCCCAGGGGGAGAGCCGACGTGTCGCGGGAGGCGACCAGGAGCTGGGCCCCGGGCGGGAGGTGCTCGCAGAGGAAGGAGACGACGGCCTGGCTTCCGGGGCCGTCGACCAGGTGCAGGTCGTCCAGGGCGAGGGCCACGTTCCCGGCGGCGTGGAGGCCGTTGACGAGTCCGGGAAGGACCACCCGCTGGATCGCCGGCGCCGAACTGCCCAGGCTGGCGAACACTCGGGAATCGACCGGCGCGACGCGGTCGATGGCCGTGGCCAGCTCGAGGGCCAGGAGCACCGGGTCGTCGTCGGCCGCGTCGAGCGAAAGCCAGGCGAACGGGCGATCGGCGACGGCCGCGTACTGCGCCAGGAGGACGGTCTTGCCGTAGCCGGCGGGGGCGGAGACGACGACCACCGACGCCTCGGACCCGAGCAGGCGGCGCAGCAAGCCGACGCGCTCGATGAGCCCGGGCCGGGCCGGGGGCGGATAGAGCTTGGTCTCGAGAACGATGCTCGGATCGAAACCCTGCACCGGGGCACGCACGGCAATAGCCTACGACCGCGATCGGCCTCGTGGCAAAGGCCGCGTGCGACTCCGGGACGCCTGCTCGCCCGATCGGGGTGATGCGCGGTAGTGCGTGGCATCCGCGGTTGTCGTCCCGCACAACGCCCGCGGTCTATGCGACTGCCTCCGTTCCGAGCAGAAGCCGCTGTCCGCGGACGTCAACAGGTCCCAGGCACCGAGCAGTCCCACCCCAGCGCTGGCCTACGTCAGCACCATCGCCCGGCTCGTCTCTTAACCCGAAATGGATGATGCGCGTCCAGGTCGGATTCCTGAATCGTTCAGTCCAGCACCACACGTGCCCACGCACTCCACAGAAGGGACCCACCGATGGCAGATCAGCAACTCGTACTCGCCGTCTTCCCAGATGAACTCGCCGCCGACAACGCTGCAGTGGCGCTGAAGGACTCCGGGATTGCCGAAGGCGACTCCATCGGCATCCTGGTCCTCGATTCCGACGGCAAGCTCAAGCAGGACAAGGTGGGCGCACGAAGCACCGGCAAGGGCGCCGCTGTCGGGGGCGTCCTCTTTCTCCTGGGCCCGGCGGCCCTGGGGGTCGGTGTCCTCGGCGGCGCGGCGGCCGGGGCACTTCACCACAAGAGCCTGGGGCTGACCGATGCCGACAAGGCGCGCCTCTCCGCTGAACTGACCGCGGGCAAGGCAGCAGTCGGTGTGCTGGCCCACTTCGACACTGCGCCCGCGATCTCCGACCGACTGATCCAGCTCGGCGGCACGCCCGAGGTCCACCAGCTCACCGACGAGGCCCTGCAGGCTGCGGCAGCAGACACCTCGGCAGCCTGATGACAAGGCGGAATCGCTGTGGTCCGAGCCCGCCGGGTGCGAGAGCCTCGACGAGTTCGACGCCATCAAGGCGTGGGCGCCGGCCGCCCCAGACGTACGAGAGAGAGAGAGCGGAGACAACGATGAGCGAGAGCGAGCTGGATGTCATGGGGCCGGTCAACTACTTGGTGGTCGAGTTCCCCGCCCAGCGGGCGAACTTCACCGGCGAGGTGGCGGCCGAACTGCGGTCGCTGATCGACCGCGAGCTGGTGCGCGTGCTGGACCTGATCATCCTGCGCAAGGACCTCGAGGGTGAGGTGGAGGCCGTGGAGCTCCACGAGATCGACGAGAGCCTGGTGGGCGAGCTGCGCGAGCTCGAGGCCGGCCTGGCACTGCTCCTGGCCGAGCAGGACGTCGAGGACATCGGCGTGCGCTCGAGCCCGGCAGCGTCGGGGCGGTGCTGGTGTACGAGAACCGCTGGGCGGGGCCGTTCGGCTCGGCCGTGCGGCGGGCGGGCGGGCAACTGGTGGCCAACGGCCGCATCCCGACCCAGGCGCTGCTGGCCGCGATCGAGGCGGACGATGACGAGGAGGAGGCCTGAGATGCCCCTGAGACCAGGACGTGTCGGCCGGCCGGGCGTGGTCGGAGGACCGGTCACGCGAACCGCGGCGGTGGTCGGCACCGCGGCGGTGGTGAAGCACGGTCACGACCGGCGCGACGACGCCGGCGCGACCGGCGCCGGTGAAGGTGCCCGCAGCGGCCCCCAGCAGGCGTGATCCGAATGTCCGACGAAGCGGCGGCCGAAGGCGGTCCCCCCGGACGAGGGGCTGACGGGACGTTGTCGATCAGCGAGCAACAGCTCGAGCTCGACATCGCTCGGCTCGTGTTCATCGTGATCGCGGGCGCGTGCGCAGTCGCCCTGGTGGAGTTGCTTCGCTGGCTCTTCAAGGGCGTCGGCGGCAAGGTCGGCGCGCGTCATCCGTTGATGATGGAGCTCGTGGGGGTACTGGTGGACCGCCCGTGGCGCTCGCACTAGCCGACGGCGCGGATCCCCGGCCCGCCATCGAGACGGCGATCGGGCCCGTTCCTCTTCGGCGCAGCCACCGGTCCGTTCCAGAAGGCGAGCGCCACCGCGCTCGCCACGGGCCCCACGGGCTACATGCGCCACCGCGCAAACGCCGGGCCGTCGGCGAGAGAGACGAGCACCCAGGCCGTCGGAACGGTCCGGCCCGGCTACGAGTCCTGGCCTGAGAGGCGCCGGGCGCTGCGGGACGTGGCGAATCCCGGGTGGCGCCTCGGGGATAACCCGAAGCGCCCAACCGGGCGCGCACGCTTCCTCGCCCCTGTTCAACCGTGCGAGCGTGGGCGCCGGGAGCTCCCCGTCGAAGGGTCGGACCCCGACCCCTCGGCGGCTGTGCCTGCCGACGAGAGGTCGTGATGGAGAAACACAAGGTCGTCCGAGACGCCTACATCTACGGCTATCCGCTCGTAACGATGGACATGACGCGCAGGCAGGAGACGAACGTGCGCGTGCCCGACGAGGCCCATGCTCCCATGGGGCAGCTGATCAAGTTGCGGGCCTATCCGGCGGTGGACAATCGCGGAGCCGCCGCTCCCAATGCCGACACCCTCTACACGATGGTCTGGTTGGACGTCTCGGACGAGCCGTGGGTGTTCAGCATCCCCGACATGGGGGACCGCTTCTACATCATGCCCATGCTGAGCGGCTTCAATGAGGTGTCCTTCGTCGCCGGCTCGCGGGCCACGGGCGCCAAGGCCCAGGAATACGCCATCACCGGTCCGGGGTGGTCGGGGTCGTTGCCCGGAGGCGTGATGCAGGTCGAGTCGCCCACGGCGTTGGTGTGGATCCTCGGCCGTGTCTATTGCTCGGGCACACCGGAGGACTACGCGGCGGTCCACGAGCTCCAGGACCGGTTCTCGTGCGTGCCGCTCAGCGCATACGGCCAGCCCTACACGCCTCCGGAGGGAGTGGTCGACGGCAGCTTCGACATGAAGAAGGCGGTCCGCAAGCAGGTCAACGACCTTCCGCTGGAGGAGTTCTTCGGCTACCTCGCCGAGCTCTTGAGGGCGAACCCGCCGAAGCCGGAGGACGCGGAGATCGTGGAGCGGATGGCCGAGATCGGGATCGTGCCGGGGGAGGACTTCGACCCCGGCGAGCTGCCGAGGCTGGGGCACAGGGTCGATCCGAAGCTGGCGCTCCTGGAGCTGGTCCGCGCCGTGAAGGCCAAGGATCCCGTCAACGGCTGGCTCTACTGGACCAGCAACGCCGGCGCGTACGGAACCGACTACGAGCAACGGGCGATGGTCACGCTGATCGGGCCGGGCCTGAACTATCCCGAGGACGCGCTGTACCCGTTCTCGGAGAAGGACGCGGACGGCAAGAAGTACGACGGCTCCAAGCGTCGATACGTCATGCGCTTCGAGCAGGGGCAGATGCCGCCGGTGAAGGGGTTCTGGTCGCTGACGATGTACGACCCGGACTTCTTCTTCGTGCCAAACCCGCTCAACCGCTACAGCCTGAGCCAGCGAGACACCTTCGTCACCAACGCGGACGGCTCGGTGGACCTGTATCTCCAGGCCGAATCACCGGGCGCGGACAAGGAGGCGAACTGGCTGCCCGCCCCCAAGGGCAAGTTCATCCCGATGCTCCGGCTCTACTGGCCGCAGGACGCGCCGCCCTCGATCCTCGACGGGTCGTGGACCCCGCCGCCGGTGACGCGCGCACCGTGACCGGCCTGTGGCTCCTGCCGTGGCTCCGTGGCATGAAGGCCTATGTCTACGCCTTCCCGCTGATCATGATGGACCTGACGAAGGAGGCCGCGGCGGCGGCCACCGCGGGGGAGATCACCGCCCCCGTGAACCAGTTCTCGGTCATGACGAAGTACCCGGACGCCTCCTTCCGGGCGGTGGCGCGAACCGGGCTCGACACCCTCTTCGCGGTGGCCTGGGCGGATCTCGAGGAGGAGCCGCTCGTGCTCTCGGTGCCGGACACCGGCGGCCGTTACTACGTCTTCGGGATCTTCGACATGTGGAGCAACGTCTTCGCGTCGATCGGAAAGCGCACGACGGGAACCGCGGCCGCGCACTTTCTGATCGCCGGTCCCGGCTGGCAGGGCACTCCCCCCGCCGGCATCGCGGAGACGTACCGGTCCCCGACCCGCTTCGTGTGGGTGAACGGGCAGATGCAGGCGGACGGGCCGGAGGACTGCGCGGCGGTGACGGTCCTCCAGAAGCAGTACACGCTGACGCCCCTGAGCGCCTGGGGCGAGGAGCCCTGGAGCCCGCCGGCCGAGGTTCCGGTGCCCGAGGGGACCGACCCGACACCGCCGCTCGAGCGCGTGCAGAGACTCGACGCGGGCGCCTTCTTCGGCCGGTTCGCGCGGCTGCTGAGGGACAACCCTCCCGCGCCCGCCGACGCCAAGATGGTCACGACGCTGAGGGCGATCGGCATCGAGCCGGGGGAGGACTTCGACATCGCCGCGGTCGACCGGCACACGGCGAAGGGCCTGCAGCGCGCGATGGGCACGTTCGGGCTCCTGCAGAAGGCCCTCAAGAAGCTCAAGACCGAGAACGGCTGGATCGTGATCCCGGAGGACTTCGCCGACTACGGCACCGACTACAAGACCCGGGCCGGCATCGCGCTGATCGGGCTCGGCGGGATCTGGCGGCAGGACGTCGTCTACCCCACCGCGTTCCTCGACGGCGACGGCAAGCCACTGGAGGGCGCCAACCGCTACGTCCTGCACTTCGACGCGGGCCAGACGCCGCCCACCAATGCGACCTGGTCGGTGTCGATCTACGACCCGCAGGGCTACTACGTGCCCAACGCCATCGACCGCTACAACCTGGCGCCGTGGATGCCGCTGACGTACGGCGCCGACGGCTCACTCGACATCTCCATACAGGCCTCGCCGCCGGGCGACGAGAGGGAGTCGAACTGGCTGCCGGCACCGGCGAGCGGGCCGTTCAGCCTCACCGTTCGCATCTACTGGCCGACGGACGCCGTGCTCGACGGCACCTACAAGCTTCCGCCGGTGAGGAAGGCGGCATGAGCGTGCCCGTGGGCCGGTCGACCGTGTCGATGTCCCGGATTGCCATCTGCTCGGAGCGCAGGGGGACGCGACCGAGCGTCACGGGGCGAAAATGTTGACCGACAGGAGAGCGAGATGATCAGGCTGTTCTCGGGAGTTCCCGATAAGGACTGCAGGACAACGATGAAGGAATTCAACAATACGCGGCGCCTCCGGTTCTGTGAGGTCTTCCTCATCGGCGGCCGGGCCATCCCTCGGAAGCTGATGGCGGCCGTCTACAACACGACCGGGCTCAACTACCGCGACGACCCGCTCAATTCATGCCCGGACGAGCTGGTCAACAAGCTGGATCTCGAGGCGGCCAAGAAGGAGCACAAGGTGCTGGCCACCTACCTCAACAAGCCCCGGTTCTGGATCTACGACCATCTCAAGGTTCCGGTGGGCCCCGTGCGCGAGTTCAACGGCCTCAAGGCCTACTGGATGGGTCTCGGCTTGATCCCCAAGGACGCCAACGTGAAAGACCCAGGCTGGCTCACCTACAGGAGATCCCCGATCGAGCGGCTGACGGAGATCACCTTCGGTGGAGGGAAGCCCGTCTTCGTCCTCGACGATCCCGACGGCAAGCCCTGGGTCATGAAGTCATACCGAGACGACCATGGCCAGACCTACGAGTCGCTCTCCACGTTGGGCGAGCGGTACAAGAGCCTTCCGGCCGGATGGACGTTCCGTGTGGCGGAGCTGGAACGTGACCTGGTGCTCTCGCCGACCAAATCCGGGGGAACCGCCACGGTCATGCAGGACGAGTTCGAGAACACCTACGACTTTCTCGGTGATGGCTCGGCGAGCTTCCTTCCGTAGATGCTGGGAACAAAGGAGAACAAACGATGAAACTTCACGCGAAGCTGCCGAAGGATGACGTCGGCGCGGAGAAGATGCGCTTCGAGGGCATCCGAACCCAGCGGTACACGGAGATCTTCATCATCGGGGGAAGCCCGATCCACCTGATGGGCGGCGTCTACAACACCGTCGGGCTGAACGACCCCGACGGCACCGGTGACACGTCCCCTCAGGAGATCCTCGACGGGGTCGACGTCGACGCCCTGACGAAGGAGTACCACGCCATGGGCGCGTTCAAGAACGGTCCGAGGCTCTGGACCCTGGACTGGCTCGAGGTGATGGCCGGGAAGGAGCGCGATTTCAACGGCCTGAAGGCGCGTTGGGTGACGTGGCTGCACGTGCCCAAGGAGATGCGCAAGCACCAGGCCGTCGCCTACAAGGTGATCGGCGTCAAGCGCGACACGCAGTTCGGCATCAATGCGGGCTCGCCGGCGTTCCTCCTCGACGACCCGGAGGGAAACACGTGGTGCATGAAGTCGGCGAGTCTCATCGTTGACCCGAACCAGACCTACGAGAGCCTCAAGGACCTCGGCAGCCGCCTGAAGCCCGCGGAGGGCTGGAGCTTCCGGACCGTCGTGCTCGATCAAGACCTTGTTCTCACGCCCGACGACGGGGACGCCCTGATCACGCAGGACGAACTCGGAAACACATACGACCGGGTCGGCGGCCCGTACAGCAACTACAAGCCGTGAGGTGGGTCATGCCGACGGCCTGAAGCTGGAGGACGTCGAGACCAAGTCCGGGTCCCGCTCGATGGGCTGCAGGCAGCCCGCCTCGCCGGACGGGTGCCCGGGGACGGCGCCACCGCCGGCCATCCGCCGCTTTGCGGGTTCCCGCTCAACCGTTGAAGGGTTAACCCGATGTGGACGATGCGCCCCGAGGCGCCTTGGGGCTTGAATCCCTATGGAGAGGCTCAGACAAACGGTCTGCTGGCCCGTCCAACGTTGCGTCATCGCAAGAAGGAGCAGATATGTGGTGGTCAGTTGGAGGTGCGTTGGTTCTTATCTGGATAGTTGTGTTCTTCATGTTCGCGTTCACCGCGCTGGCAAAGGGCCATTGGTTCATGTTCATCATCGGGTTCGTCTTGCCCATCTTCTGGGTCATCGGGGCGCTGATCGAGCCCACTGCGCGAGCAGAGGCCGCCGGCGTCGTTTAGCAAGACGGGCGGTCGGATGGGTCGAGTGCTCAGGAAGCGCTCCGGCTCGACCATCCGGCGGCCCGGGCCATATCCTGTCCTGCGAGTGATCGGGTGATGATGAGCGACAGCGACGTCCAGGTGCTCGGACCGGTGGACTACCTGGTGGTGGAGTTCCCGGCGGACAAGGCCAACTTCACCGGTGAGATCGCGGCGGAACTGACATCTCTGGTTGACCGCCAACTGGTGCGCGTCCTGGACTTGGTGATTCTGAGCAAGGACCTCGATGGCTCGGTGGAGGCCGTAGAGCTGAGCGAGGTTGACGAGAGCCTGGTGGGCGAGCTGCGCGAGCTCGAAGCTGATCTGGCGCTCGTCCTGGCCGAGCAGGACGTCGAGGACATCGGCGTGGCGCTCGAGCCCGGCAGCGTCGGGGCGGTGCTCGTGTACGAGAACCGCTGGGCGGGGCCGTTCGGCTCGGCCGTGCGCCGGGCGGGCGGGCAACTGGTGGCCAACGGCCGCATCCCGACCCAGGCGCTGCTGGCCGCCATCGAGGCGGACGATCGACGAGGAGGAGGCCTGAGATGCCCCTGAGACCAGGACGTGTCGGCCGGCCGGGCGTGGTCGGAGGACCGGTCACGCGAACCGCTGCGGTCGTCGGCACCGCGGCGGTGGTCAAGCACGGCCACGACCGGCGCGACGACCGGCGCGACGACCGCGGCGACCGGCGCGAGGACCGCGGCCCCGGGATCAGATAGTCAGCTGACCCACGCCCGCGGTTCCTGCGGTCAGCCAAATCGAGATGGTCAAGACGGTCATGGACGAGCCCAGGAACATCTACAACCTGGTTCCGAGAGCCGAATGAGGCGAAGCCGGGATCTGGGCCGGCGACATCCCGGTGCGCGTCCTGCGGCCAGTTAAGGACGAGATGGACGCGGGGTCACGCGGTGTGGGTCTCCGACGTGTTTCGCCTGGCTGATCCAGGTCGTGAAGATCGAAAACCACAGGGAGGTTCGGAGCCCATGAGCACGAGCAAGATCGAGCACCCGAGCGTCGACGAGCGTAGGGCGAAGGGCAAGGAATCGCGGAAGCGAGCAGCTCCGTCGGCCCACGCAGGGTGGAAACCCGCCGAGGACCGCCCCGACCCGGTCGCCCTGCTCCAGGAGCAGGACGCGACCCGAGAGCCCGACCTGGTGCCGGTGCGCCACGGGCGGATGATGGTCTCGCCGTTCACCTTCTACCGGGGCGCGGCCAAGATCATGGCCGCCGACCTCAAGGACACGCCCAGGGCCGGCCTGACGGTTCAGCTCTGCGGCGACGCCCACTCTGTCGAACTTCGGCGTGTTCGCCTCGCCCGAGCGGCAGCTGCTGTTCGACCTGAACGACTTCGACGAGACGCTTCCCGGCCCGTTCGAGTACGACGTGAAGCGCATGTCCGCGAGCTTCACGATCGCCGCGCGCAACAACGGCTTCAGCAAGGCCGAGGCGCGCGACGCGACGCTCGCCTCGGTGAGCGCCTACCGGACGACGATGGCCGAGTTCGCAGAGATGCCCACGATGGAGATCTGGTACGCCCACCTGTCCGAGGAACAGTTGATGGCGGCCATCGACAGCTTCGTGGCCACGAGCAAGGACAAGTCGCAGAAGAAGGCGGGGAAGAAGGGGGCGAAGCGGGCGAAGAAGGCCGCCCAGAAGGCTCGCACGCGCGACAGCCTGCAGGCGCTGTCGAAGCTCGGCGAGCTGGTGGACGGCCGGTACCGGATCGTCAGCCAGCCGCCGATCGTCGTCCCGGCGCGTGAACTGGAAGCGACCTACGGGATGTCCCCCGATCAGATGCAGAACGTGATCCACGAGCAGTTCCGCGCCTACCGGGCCACGTTGCAGGACGACCGGCGCCACCTGCTCGAGAAGTTCGAGATCATCGACGTGGCTCGGAAGGTCGTGGGCGTCGGCAGCGTCGGCACGCGAGCGTTCATCGTCTTGCTCCAGGGGCGCGATCAGCAGGATCCACTGTTCCTGCAGGTCAAGGAGGCGACGGCCTCGGTGCTCGCGGACCATCTGCCGAAGAGTCGCTACAGGCAGCCCGGCGAGCGCGTCGTCCAAGGCCAGCGGATGATGCAGGCCGCGAGCGACATCTACCTGGGCTGGACCAAGGGCGTGGAGGCCAACCGCTACCTGTACTGGCGCCAGCTCCGTGACATGAAGGGCTCGGCGGCGGTCGAGTCGATGACGCCGACCGCGCTTGCGTTCTACGCGCACCAGTGCGGATGGACGCTCGCTCGTGCGCACGCCCGATCGGGAGACCCGATCGCGATCACTGCGTACCTGGACAAGGGCGACGCGTTCGACCAGTCGGTCACCGACTTCTCCGAACGCTACGCGGATCAGAACGAGCAGGACTACCAGGCCTTCACCGAGGCGATCCGCTCCGGACGACTGACAGCGATCGAGGGCGTCTGATCTGACACCGAAGGTCAACAACGAGACCGGGCGTAGGCCCACTACGCCGACCGGATCTCTGACTCGCTATTCGCGGAAGAGGAAGCGCGCATCCGCCGCGAGAGGATCGCGGCCAACGAACTGGTTGCTCGTCTGGACGTCAAGCACGACCTTCTGGCGAAGACAGTTGACATCGCTGTCGCGCTGACCGAGGACATCCAAGCCGCCTACTGCCGAGCCGAGCCCACCGAGCGGCGGCTCTTCAACCAGGCGTTCTTCGAGCGGCTGGAGATCGACATCGAGGAGATCAACGGCATGCAACTCGCCGAGCCGTTCGCCGAGCTGCTTGCCCATGACCTGATCGCTGAGACCCCGTGGAGACGGGAGGGGCGGGGCCTAGCGGCCGCAGGAGCCCCAGCGGGGTCCCCCGAGGCCTGGGGGTAGCCAGGAAGCGGCGGACGACGCCGGAGAGCGCCCTTCCGTGGCGCTTGCGGGGGCTCGCGCGCAGGCTCGGGTGGAAAGCACAGAACCCCCGCCTTCGAAGGAGGTCGGGGGTTCGAACGTCGATTCGAATGGTGGAGGATACCGGGATCGAACCGGTGACCTCTACGCTGCCAGCGTAGCGCTCTCCCAGCTGAGCTAATCCCCCGGGGGACGAAAAGTATAGGAGAGCCTCCCGGACGGGGGAAGGCGCCCGGGGCCGCTACGAGGCGGTCGCCGCGTAGGCCTGCTGGGGGGCCTCTCTCCACAGCCGGTCGAGGCGGTAGAAGTCGCGCGCCTCGGGGGTGAAGACGTGGGCGACCAGATCGAGCAGGTCGATCAGGATCCACTCGCCCTCGCGCTGGCCCTCGATCTTGCGGGCCATGGCGCCGTGGACCGTCTTCAGCTGGTGGCGGATCTCCTCGGCGATCGCCTTGGTCTGGCGCGGGGTCTGGCCCGTGCAGACCAGGAGGTAGTCGGTGTAGGCCACCAGGCCCCGCATGTCGAGGATCACGATGTCCCTGGCGTTCTTGGATTCCGCGGCGGCGGCGGCGGCCAGGGTGAGCTCGAGCGGGGAGGTCGCGGTGGTCCTTTCGTCGTCTACTCGTCCGCGCGCGAGGGTACCAGACCCTCCCGCCGCAGCGCCGCCTCGACCGGCGATGTGACGAGGAACCGGACGGGCCGCCCGGCCGCCATCCGCTCGCGGATCATGCTGGACGAGACGGCGATCTCGGGCACGTCGAGCCAGTCCACGCGGCCGGGGGCGATCCGGTCGGCCAGGGCGCCCAGCTGCCGCCGGTCGCGGCCGTTCCGGGGCACCGCGGCCAGCCGCGCGGCGGCGAGGATCCGGGCGGGGTCGTGCCAGCCGGGCAGCTCCGCGAGCTGGTCGGCGCCCAGGATGAACCACAGCCGCACGCCGGGCTCCGCGGCGGCCATCTCCTCCAGGGTGTCGGCCGTGTAGCTGGGTCCCGCGCGGGCCAGCTCGACGCGCGAGACCGCGAGCCCCGGCTGGCCGGCCACCGCCGCCTCCACCCACCGCGCCCGCCGCTCGGCGTCGGCCGAGGAGCCGCCGGGCTTGTGGGGCGGCAGCCGGGCGGGGACGAGCCGGACCTCGTCGAGGCCCAGCTGCCACAGCGCCTCGGAGGCGACGATCAGGTGGCCGATGTGGGGCGGATCGAAGGTCCCCCCCAGCACCCCCACCCGTGGCGGTTCAGCGGACGTGCCCGTCGCCGGTCACGAGGTACTTGTAGGTGGTCAGCTCCGCCAGGCCGATCGGCCCGCGGGCGTGGAGCTTCTGCGTGGAGATCCCGATCTCGGCGCCCATCCCGAACTCGCCGCCGTCCGTGAACCGGGTGGAGGCGTTGACGTAGACGGCGGCCGCGTCCACGGCGCCCTGGAAGCGCCGGGCCGCGTCGAGCGACCGGGTGACGATCGCCTCGCTGTGGCCGGAGCCGTGGCGCTCGATGTGGTCGAGGGCGTCGTCCAGGGAGTCCACGATCCGCACGGCCAGGACCAGCCCCAGGAACTCGGTGCCGTAGTCGGCGTCGGTCGCCTCGCCCACCCCCTCGGCGGCGTCGCCCAGCAGACCCAGGCCGGCGCGGTCGACGCGCAGCTCCACGCCCTGCGCCCGCAGGCGCGCGACCGTGGGCGGCAGGAACTCCGCGGCGCGGTCCCGGTGCACCAGCAGGGTCTCGACCGCGTTGCACACCCCCGGGCGCTGGACCTTGGCGTTGATCGTCACCTTGGCCGCCACGTCGAGGTCGGCGTCGGCGTGGACGTAGACGTGGTTGTTGCCGGACGCCGCGTAGATGACCGGCACCCGCGCGTGCTCCTTGATGAACGCCTTCAGCTCCTCGCCGCCGCGCGGGATCACGAGGTCGACCACGTCCTCCATGCCGAGCAGCTCCGCGAGCTCCTCGCGGTCGGCCCCGAGCAGGGCCACGGCCCAGCGGGGGGCGTGGGCCTCGATCAGGGCGCCGGTCAGGACCTCGGTGATGATGAGGTTCGACCGCAGCGCCGTCCCGCTTCCGCGCAGGATCACGGCGTTGCCGCTCTTCAGGCACAGCGCCACGGCGTCGGCCGTCACGTTGGGGCGGCCCTCGTACACCACCGCGATCACCCCGAGCGGCACGCGCGTGCGAAGGATCTGGAGCCCGTTCGGGAGGGTGCGGCCGCCGTCGATCGCGCCGACGGGATCGGGCAGCTTGGCCACGGCGCGCACCCCCGCGGCCATCTCGGCCACCCGGTCCTCGTCGAGCAGCAGCCGGTCGATCAGCGCGGGCGCGGCGTGCGCGCGCTTGGCGGCCTCCACGTCCTTCTGGTTCTCGCGCAGGATCTCGGCGGAGCGCCGCTCCAGGGCCTCCGCCATCTCGGCCAGCGCCGCGTCGCGGTGACGGCCCGGCAGGCCCGCCAGCACGCGGCTGGCGGCCTTCACGTCCGCGCAGACCTGCTCGAGGGGCTTCACCCCGCCCAGCCTAGAGCGGGGTCTCGTCGAGCACGAACTCATCCCGGTGGATCACCTGCGGCGGGGCGTCGGGCATCCGCCGCCGCACGGCCTCGGTCTGGAGGCCCGCCACCGCCCGCACCTCGTCGGACGACATGGCGGAGATGCCCTTGCCCACGCGGGCCTCGCCGGCCGCCATCACCTCCACCGCGTCGCCGGCCTGGAAGGCGCCCTGACAGCCCGTCACCCCCACCGCCAGCAGCGAGGTGCCGCGCTCCCGCAGCGCCCGGGCGGCCCCGTCGTCCACGGCGATGCGGCCGAGGGTGGGCTTGGCGTAGCGCAGCCAGAGCTTGAACGCCGACTCGCGGCGCGGCGCCGGATTGAAGCGGGTGCCCACCGCGTGCCCGGAGGCGACGGCCGCGATGACGCCCTCGGCCGTGCCGGAGGCGACGACGCAGGTGACCCCGCCGCCCGTCGCCATGCTGGCGGCCGCCACCTTGCTGGCCACTCCCCCCCGCCCCAGGTCCGATCCGGCCATGTCGGCCAGGGCGATCTCGTGCGGCCGTGTGCCGGCGGGGACGTCCCCCACCAGCTCCGGCCCGCCGGGTCCGGGAGCGTAGAGGCCCTCGCGCTCGGTGAGCAGCACCAGCCAGGCCGCGCCCAGCAGGATCGCGACCTGCGCCGCGAGGACGTCGTTGTCGCCGAAGGTGACCTCGTCGGTCGCGGTCGTGTCGTTCTCGTTGACGACCGGGATCGCCCCGAGCTCGAGCAGCCGCCCGAGCGTCGAGCGCGCGTTGACGTACGACGCCCGGGCCGCCAGGTCGCGGGAGGTGAGGAGCACCTGCGCGGGCACCACGCCGTGGGGCGCGAACGCCTCGGAGTACCGCTGGAACAGCACCCCCTGCCCCACCGCCGACGCGGCCTGCAGGTCGGGCAGGGCGGTGGGGCGCTCGGAGAAGCCCAGGCGCCCGAGCCCGCAGGCGATCGCGCCGCTGCTGACCAGCACCGGGTGGTGCCCCTGGCGGCGCAGCCGCACCAGGTCGCGCACGCGCGCCTCCAGCACGTCATCGCGCAGGTCGCCGCGCGCGTCGACCAGCGTCGACGACCCGAGCTTCGCCACGAGCACCGCCATCAGGCGGTCAGCTCGGAGATGACCCGCAGGCGCAGCGCGTCCACGCCGGCGCCGGTCTCCACGTCGACGCCCAGGTCGGCGCCCTCCGGCGGGTCGGCCGGGTCGGCGCGCGTCGCCACGACCAGCTCGCGCACCCCCGGGGGCGCGAGCTCGGAGAGCGCCGGGCGGGCGCGCTCCACCAGAGCCTGAACCGGCTCCCCGCCGGAGGCGTCAACGCAGTGCAGCAGCAGCCGCGCCCGCTCCAGCTGGAGCAGGTGCGCGTCCCGGCGCGGGGTGCCGTCGGCGGCCAGGCCGGGAAGGTCGGCGACCAGATAGAGGTGCCCGTCGGGGTCCTCGAGGGGCCCGAGGGCGGGCTCCCGCGTGGAGTGCGGGTAGGGGGCGACCACGGAGGCGGCCCCGGTGAGGGCCGTCAGCACCGCGCTCTTGCCGCTGTTGGGCAGGCCCACCAGGGCGACGTCCACCGGCAGCCTCAGCTCGAGCGTGAGCCAGGTCTCCTCGCCGGCGGAGCCGGGGATCGTGATGCGGGGAGCCTGGCGGGTGGACGACCGGAAGGCCCGGTTGCCGACGCCGCCGTTGCCCCCCCGGGCCACGGCGACGCGCTCGCCGGGCCGTGCCAGCTCGGCGATCGGATGGCCGTCCCTCAGCACGCGCGTGCCCGGGGGCACCCCGATCTCGAGGTCGGCGCCGGCCTTCCCGTGGCGCCCCTTGCCCTGACCGGGTGCGCCCGAGGGGCCGCGGTGATGGACCGCGTGCCGGAACCGCGAGAGATCGGTCACCTGCGGGTCGGCGACCAGCACCACGCCGCCGCCGCGCCCGCCGTTGCCCCCGTCGGGGCCGCCGCGCGGCACGTGGGGCTCACGCCGGAACGAGAGCGCGCCGTTGCCGCCGCCTCCGCCCTCCACGTGGATCTGGGCCCGATCGGTGAAGGGCACCAGCGGCTCAGGCCACTAGACGGAGGCCGTCTCCTCGGGATGCACGAAGATGCGACGCCCCTTGCGGCCGTTGGCGAACTCCACGCGGCCGGTCACGGTGGCGAAGATCGTGTGGTCGCGGCCGATGCCGGTGCCGGCGGCGGGGCGGAACCGCGTGCCGCGCTGGCGCACGATGATGGAGCCCGCCGGCACGACCTGGCCGGCGAAGACCTTCACCCCGAGCATCTTGGGCTTGGAATCCCGGCCGTTGCGGCTGGACCCGCCACCCTTCTTGTGGGCCATCTCTCTACTCCGGGATCAGGCGGACGCGATGGACTCGATGCGCACCCGCGACAGGCGCGAGCGGTGCCCGCGGCGCTTGCGCGAGTTGCGCTTCGGCTTGTACGTGAAGACCAGGATCTTCTTGCCGAGCAGATGCTCCTCCACCGTGGCGGTCACGGCGCCGCCGTCGGCGATGCCGTCACCGTCCCCGACGGCGAGGACGCGGGGCTGGAAGCTCTCCCCCTCGGGGTGCTTGAGGCGATCGACGAGGAGGCGCTCCCCCTCGCGGACGCGGTACTGCTTGCCCCCCAGGGCGATCACTGCGTAATCCGGCACGGACCCGACCTCAACGTTTTGCGAGCGACGGCGGATGTTAGCGACCCGCGGGCCGTGACGCACGCACCGCCGGGTTTGACCCCGGGCCCGGCCCGTGGGACAACGCACAGTCCAGTGAGGCATCTCGCCCGCCTGACGGCCATGGCCGCCGTCCTCGCCGTCTCGGCCGTCCCCGCCCACGGCGCCACCCTGGTGGTGGCGAGCGAGGACGGGCCCGACAGCCTGGACCCCGCGCTGGCCTACCGGTCGGACGCCTGGCAGGTGCTCGCCAACTGCGGGGAGGGCCTCGTGGCCTACCGCCGCGTGGCGGGGCGCGCGGGCGCCGAGGTGGTGCCCGCGCTGGCCGAGGCCTTGCCGCGCATCTCGGGCGGCGGCAGGCGCCTGGTCTTCACGCTCCGTCCCGACGCGCGCTTCGGACCGCCGGCCAGCCGGGCGGTGCAGCCGAGCGACGTCAAGGCGTCGATCGAGCGGCTCTTCCTGGCCGGGTCGCCGGGGCGGGGGCTGTTCCGGGACATCCAGGGCGCGGCCGAGTTCGAGCGCACCCACAGCGGCGGCATCTCCGGCATCGTGGCCCGCGACGACGTGGACCAGATCGAGTTCCGGCTCACCGGGCCGGATCCCGCCTTCCTGCGGGTGCTGGCGCTGCCGTTCGCGTTCGTCGTGCCCCAGGGCACCCCGCCGGCGGATCAGAGCACGGCGGATCTCTCGACCGCCGGCCCCTACCACATCACCGACTACGCGCCGGGCGCGCACATCGAGCTGGAGCCCAACCCCGGCTACGTGCCGGGCGCGGCGGGGCCGGCGACCCCCGGGCCCGACCGCATCGATGTGCGGCTGGGCCTCGACGCGGCGTCGGCGGTCCGCGGCGTGGCCGCGGGGACGATCGACTACGTGCAGCCCCGCCCCGGCTCCGAGGAGATCGCCGCCGCGCAGGCCGCCGGATCGCGGGCGCGGATCCACCGCTGGGTGGAGGGCACGACCTACTACTTCTTCATGAACACGCGGCGCGCGCCGTTCAACGACGTGCGCGTGCGACGGGCCGTGAACCTGGCGATCGACCGCTCCGCGCTGGCCGCGGAGTTCCGCGGCGCGGCCGTGCCCTCGTCACAGGTCCTGCCCCCCGGGGTGCCCGGCCGGCGCGACGTGGAGGCCTCTCCGGCCCCGGACATCCCCCGCGCCCGCGCGCTCGTGCGGGCGGCCGGCGCCACGGGCGCGCCGGTCGTCGTCTGGGGCCACACCACCGAGCCCTCCCCCGCGGTCACGGAGCGCCTGGCCGCCACCCTGCGCGCGATCGGCCTGCGCGCCACGACGCGCCTCTGGGACCGCTCGGAGATGCTCACGGCCCTCGCCGACCCGGCGGCGCCCTCGCAGATCGGCTACGCCCGCTGGCGGGAGGACTACCCCGACGGCGCCGACTGGTATCCCCTCCTGCTGTCGCGGGCCGGCATCCGCACGGGCGGAAACCTCAACTACTCGCTGATCGGCGACGGCGGGCTCGACCGCCTCATCGCCCGCGCCGCCCGGACCTGGGACGCCGGCCTCCGCGCGACCCGCTGGTCGGGGGTCAACCGGGCGGTGGCCCGCCTCGCGCCCTGGGCCCCGTACGCCAACAGCGTGCGGGTCAACATCACCTCCTCGCGGGTGCGCGGCTACGTGGCCCACCAGCTCTACGGGTTCCTCTGGATGCGGGCGCGGCTCGCGTGACGACGGGCATGCTGCGGAAGGGCTCATCCACCATGGAGGGAGAGGCATGGCCGCGATGGACTGGAACGCGTGGAACCGCGAGGTGATCGACGAGTTCCGCGCCAACGGGGGCCGCGTGGGGGGCCGCTTCGAGGGGGCGCCGATGGTGCTCCTGCACACCACGGGGGCCCGGACCGGGGAGGAGCGGGTCAACCCGCTGATGTACCTGCCCGAGGGCGACCGGATCGTCGTCTTCGCCTCGAAGGGCGGAGCGCCGGACAACCCCGACTGGTACCACAACCTGGTCGCGAACCCCGGCGTCACGGTCGAGGTGGGCACCGAGACCAAGCCGGGCACCGCGCGCGTCGTGGGACCCGATGAGCGCGACGCGCTCTACGCCGAGCAGGCCCGGCGGTACCCGCAGTTCGGCGAGTACGAGAAGCTGACGACGCGCACGATCCCCGTCGTCGTGATCGAGACCTAGTGTCGTGAGTCGCTAGGAGCGGGAGGACACCCGCCGGCGCGATGCGGAGGTGCGCGCCGGCGGAGCGGGGGCGGCTCCGACCTCGTCGAGCGCGCGTGTGCGAACGGCGTCGGGCAGGAGCGAGGAATCGCGCTCGAGGCGGATCTCCTTCCCCGTCTCCCGCTCCAGCTCCGCCAGCCGCAGGCCGTCCTCGCCCGAGATGATCTCGGCGATGCGGGGGTGCACACTCACCGCGACCGCGGCGCCGGCCCTCCCGGGCAGCGTCTCGCGGAGCTCCCGCTCGATGGCGATCGCCCGGGTCTCGTCGCTGGGCACCACGCCCACGCCGGCGCAGGTGGGACACACCTCGGTCATGATCTCGCGCGGCCCGTCGGAGATGTTCTGGCGAGTCATCTCCACGAGCCCGAGCGGCGAGATGTCCACCACGTAGGTGCGGGTGCGGTCGCCCGCGAGCGCCTGGTCGAGGGCGGCCTTGACCGCCTTGCGGTTGCGCTCGTCGTCCATGTCGATGAAGTCGATGATCACGATTCCGCCGATGTCGCGGAGCCGGAGCTGGCGCACCACCTCGGTGGCGGCCTCCAGGTTGGTCTTCGTGATCGTGTCCTCGAGGCGGTTGCCCCCCTTGCCCACGTTGCGGCCGCTGTTGACGTCGATGACCGTCATGGCCTCGGTGTCGTCGATCACGAGGTAGCCGCCGCCCGGCAGCGGCACGCGCCGGTCCATGGTCGAGCGGATCGTGGCCTCGACCCCGTGGGCGGCCAGGAGGGGCGTGGGGTCGGTGTAGTGCCGCACCCGCTCGGCCATCTCGGGGGAGGTGCGCCGCAGGAAGCCGGTGATGCGCTCGAACTGCGCCTCGTCGTCGACCAGCACCTCGTCCACGTCGGCGTTCAGGAGGTCGCGGATCACGCGCAGGGAGATGTCGGCCTCGGAGTAGAGCAGGGTCGGCGCCTTGGCCAGCTCCCCGCGCTGCTGCAGCGTCTCCCACAGGCGCTTGAGGTAGGCCAGGTCGCGCGCCAGCTCGCGCGCCGAGGCGCCGGCGGCGGCGGTGCGCACGATGAGACCGCCGGTCTCCAGCGGAAGGGCTCCGCAGATGGACCGCAGGCGGGTGCGCTCGTCGTCGCCCAGGCGCTTGCTGACCCCGATGCCGTCACCGAAGGGCACGTAGACCACGAACCGCCCGGCGAGCGAGAGCTGCATCGTCAGGCGCACGCCCTTGCTGCCCATGGCGTCCTTGGTGGCCTGCACCAGCACCTCGTCGCCGCGCTTCAGCAGTTCGGCGATCTGCCGCTTGCGCTTGGGAACGCCGAGGGCGGCGACCTCGTCCACGTGCAGGAAGCCGTTCTTGTCGAGGCCCACCTCGATGAAGGCCGCCTCCATCCCCGCGAGGACGTTCTCGACCCGGCCCTTCCAGACGTGGCCCACCACCGAGCGCTGGCCGCGGCGCTCGATGTAGCACTCGGCCGCGCGGCCGTCCTCGAGGATGGCCACCCGCGTCTCGGCGCGGTCGACGGACACCAGGATCTGCTTGTTCAGGACGCCTCTCCCTTGGGGTTGCGCTTCAGCTTGGCGAGCAGCCGCTCCACCTGAGGCTTCGCGGCCTCGATCGGTGGTCCTTCGATGAGGTCGTGGCCGGCGGCCAGCCGCGCGAGGGCGGCCTCCCCGACGGCGCGCGTGCTGGCGTAGGCGACCGTGCCGCCGGTGGCCCAGCGCGGGACCGGCAGCGTGCGGCGCGCGGCCCGGCCCACGCCCCGCCACCCGAAGCCCGCCCCCATCACGGCGGCGGCGCTCACGGCGCGCTCGGCGTTCATGGGCCGCTCGTGGAGCGCCGCGAGCTCGGACACGAGGCGCACCTGCAGGAGCGAGAGGACGGGCATGTCGGCCCGACCGAGGGGCAGCGCGCCGACGGTGCCCGCCCGGCGGGAGGCCCTTCGAACCATGGCGCGGCCGACGGCCGGGCGCAGGGCGGGGTTGCGCCGGCCCGCCGCGACCGCGTCGTCGCCGAGCGCCGTGACCAGGGCGTCGACCGCCCGCTGCCCTTCCCCGCCCTCCAGCGAGCGGACGTGGGCGATGTTCGAGGGCTCCAGGCGGTGGCCCGCGAGGATCTGCCGCTCCAGCTCCGCGCACTCGGCCGGTGTGCCGACCAGGATCGCCAGGGCGCCGGCCCCGGAGCGCCGCCGGCGCGCCAGCGCCGCGACGCCCGTCTCGATGTCGGGGATCCCGGGAGCCGCGGCCATCACCGCGAAGGCATCCTCGTTCGGCGACGAGAAGGTGGGGACGCCGAGCAGGGCGCTGAGACGCCGGGTCGCCTCGGGGTGGCCGGGGATGATCGCGATCTCGCCGCCGCTCTCCGCGTCCGCCTCGGCGGCGCGGACCACGTTCGCGACGGGGCGCACGGCCTTCACGCCGCGCGAGAGCAGCCCGACGACGCCCACTCAGCCGGGAACTGGTGAGCGGCGGCGATGGATGCCGAGGAGAAGCCCCACGGCGACCAACGAGGTCAGGGTGTGGCTCCCGCCGTAGCTCATGAACGGCAGCGGAATTCCGGTGATCGGCATGATGCCCACGGTCATACCGATGTTAACGAACACCTGGAAGCCGATCATCGCCACGATCGCCCCCGCCACCAGCATGTCGATCTGGCTCGAGGCGCGGGCGAGCGTCCGCAGGCCCCGCCAGATCACGAGCGCATAGAGCGAGATCAGGAGGCCCGCGCCGACGAAGCCGAACATCTCGGAGGTCACGGCGAAGATGAAGTCGGTGTGGTGCTCGGGCAGGAAGTCGTTGATCGCCTGGGTCGCTCCGCCGGGACCCTTCCCCAGCGCGCCGCCCGAGCCGATGGCCGTGGTGCTCTGGGCGAGCTGATACCCGGCGTCGCTGCTGTCGCGTTCGGCGCCCATGAACGCCGTGAGCCGGTCGACCTGGTACTGCTGGAGCACCGTCACGCCGGCGTGGGGCAGGATCCAGAGCACCCCGAGGATCACGATCGCCAGGATCGACCCGAACACGGCGAAGTGCGTCCAGGGCACGCCCACCAGGAACAGGATCGCCAGCAGGATGACCGCGTAGACCAGCGCGGTGCCGAGGTCGGGCTGCAGGAAGACGACGATCGTGGGGATCGCGATGACCCCGGTGAGGAAGAGCGTGTACCGGGGCCTCCCGACGTCCTGGATGCGCTCGACCGCCAGGCCCGCCAGCACGATCATCATGATGATCTTGCCGGCCTCCGAGGGCTGGAGGTTGAAGGGGCCGATCTCGATCCAGCGGTTGGACCCCTTGACCGCGCTCCCCAACACGAACACCATCGCCAGCGCCCCGAGCAGGCCGCCCCACAGCGCCCAGGCCCAGCGCGCCAGGCGGTCCAGGTTGACCCGGGTGGCCACGATCATCAGCACGACCCCGATCGCGACGAAGATGATCTGGCGGTCGAGGAAGTAGCGCGGGTCGCCCGGGATGTCGGTCTCGGTCGACCGGCCGACCACGAACAGGCCGAAGGCCGTGATGGCCGACACGCCCAGCAGCAGGATCCAGTCGAGCCCGGCGACGGCCGATCGCGCGCGGTCGAAGAATCCGGAGCGGGCCGAGCGGCCGGGGGCGAAGGTCGTGGTCACCGGGCGATCAGCCTAGTTGGCGACCGACGTGACGCCGCAGCGGGCCGGGTCGAACTTCCGGAACGCCGCGATCGTGCGGCACACGGCCGGCGCGGCGGCGTTCGCCCCCGTGCCTCCGCGCTCGATCACGATCGCCACGACGATCTTGGGGTCGTTGAAGGGCGCGTAGCCCACGAACCACGAGTGGGCGGGGCCGCCCGCCACCTCGGCGGTGCCGGTCTTCCCGGCCACCCTGTCCGCCGCGGGCAGCCCGCCGAACACGCCGGTGGAGGTGCCGTCGGGGCCGTTGGCGGCCTGGTAGAGGCCCTGCCGGATCGCCGTCAGGTAGCCGGGGGACACGTTGAGCTTGTGGGTCGGGCGCCCCTGCGAGAGCTCCTGCACCACGCGGCCGTTGGGGTCCTGCACGCGGCGCGCCAGGGTGGGCGTGCGCACGATCCCGCCGTCGGCCACGGCCGCGTAGGCGACGGCCATCTGCAGCGGGGTCGCGAGAAGGAAGCCCTGCCCCACGGCGAGCTGGATCGTGTCGCCCGGCTTCCAGTCGCGGTCGAGGTCGTTGAAGGCGGGCCCCGCGTAGTTGCGCCGCTTCCAGGCCGGCGTGGGCACCAGCCCGGGCTCCTCGCCGGGAAGGTCGATCCCCGTGTCCCGGCCCAGCCCGAAGTCCTCGGCCTCGGCCTGCAGGGGTGAGCCCTGCGCCCGGTAGAAGCGGTCCCCGAGCTTGTAGAAGTAGGTGTCGCTCGACACCTCGAGCGCGCGCGGCAGGTCCACCGGGCCGTGGGCGATGTTCTTGAAGTTCGGGAAGACCTGCTTGTAGAGCGTCACCTCGGAGGGCGAGTCGATCAGCTCGCCGGGCGTGATGTAGCCGGCCTCGAGCGCCGCCGAGGCGGTGATCACCTTGAAGGTGGAGCCCGACGGGTAGCGCCCGGCGATCGCCCGGTTCAGCGCCGGGGTGTCGGGGCTCGTGTTGACGCGGTCGATCTGCTTCGTCGTGCCGTCGACGAACACCGACGGGTCGTAGGTGGGGTACGACGCCATGGCCAGGACCTCGCCCGTGGCCGGGTCGAGCGCGACCCCGGCGGCGCCGGTGGAGCTGCCGAGCGAGACCTCCTGGCGCAGCGCGTCCTGCATCGCGCGCTGGGTCGGGCCGTCGATGCTGAGCTGGATGTCGTGCCCCGGCGACGGCGCCCGCGAGGAGACCACCTCGCGGCCCACGGGCTCGCCCGACGCGTCGACCTCCACGACGTCACGGCCCGGCGTCCCCTTCAGGAACTGCTCGTACTCCTGCTCGATCCCGCCCTTGCCCACGGTCTCGTTCCCCGCGTAGCCGCGGCGCCGGTAGTCGTCGATCTGGTCCGCGCTGATCTTCCCCACCTGGCCCAGGACGTGGGCCGCGAGGTCGCCCTGCGGATAGGTGCGCAGGTACGTGTCCTCCAGCCCGACCCCCGGGTACTGCCGGCGCCGCTGGGCGAGGTAGTAGTAGAGCTTCGGGGCGACGTTCTCGGCGAGGACGACGGGCTCCAGCGGGCGGCTGTCGCCGGCGTCGACCTTCTTGATCAGCTCGCCGAGGGGCAGGTGGAGCTTGGGGGCCAGGCGCGAGAGCACCTCCTCCCGCCGCGCGCCGGTCAGGTCGCGGGGGTGCACGACCACGTTCTTCCCCGGCCGGTTCGCCACCAGCACGTCGCCGTTGCGATCGAGGATGTTGCCGCGGGGGGCCTCGGTGATGACCGTGCGCAGCCGGTTGCTGTCGGCCGCGGCCGCGTAGTCCTCCCCGCTGATGACCTGGAGGAACCACAGGCGCACCAGCAGCAGGCCGAGCAGGCTCATCGCGATGGCGCCGAGGATGGCGATGCGCACGGCCGTGCGCGGGGTGAGCTGGGGCGCCCAGCCGCCCGGCGACAGGCCTCCCCCGCCACGCGGTCCGCGCCGGGGCTGGGGGCTCACGTTGACAACCCGTAGGGCTCGACCACGCGCGGGGCGCCCAGCAGGCGACGCCCCACCAGCAGCACCGGCGGGCTGAGGAGGGCGGTCAGCGCGAGGGTGGGCAGCAGCACGGCGCCCACGAACTCCGAGGCGGGCATCTTGTAGCCCAACAGGAGCTGGAAGACGAGATAGCCGAGCTGGACGAAGAAGGCCGCCGCCACCGACAGTGCCAGGGGGGCGGCGAGCGTGGTCGAACTCCTCGCGCCCGCAGTAGCGGCCGCACCACGCGCCCACGATCAGGTAGAGCAGGGCGAGCACCCCGAGCGTGTCCACCGTGGAGGTCAGCTCGAGCAGGAGGCCCGCCCCGAAGCCCGTCACGGCGCCCACCAGCTGTCCGCGCAGCAGCGCCACCACGACCACCGTGGGCGCGACCAGGTCGGGGATGCCGTCGGCCACGTTCACGTAGGGCATCACCGCCACCTCGAGCAGGACGGCGCCCAGGGTCATGAGGGCCACCCAGTGCAGGCCCGCGCCGCGCGAGCGCGCCTGGGGCCGGAGGGTGGCGGGGCCGACCGCCCGGGGCGGGGTCAGGTCGCTGCTCATCCGGCGGCGCGCTGGAGGGCTTCGGGGCTCCGCGGGGTCAGGACCACGAGGTAGTCCAGCCGGCGAGCGTCCACGTAGGGCGTCACCTGCACGGTCTGCTGGACGTCAACCTCGCGGCCGCCCACGCTCGTCACCTGGCCCACGGGGATGCCCGGCGGGTAGGGGCTCTCGAGGCCCCGCCCCGAGTAGCCGCCCGTCACGACGACCTGGCCCTCGTGCACCCCCGCCTCGCGCGGCACGCCGGTCAGGCTCAGCTGGCCCGGGACGGTGGACTGGAGGAGGCCCGGGAAGTTGCCGGCCTCGGGGATCTTGGCCCCCACCTCGGTGCGCCCGTCGGTGATGAAGGCGACGTCGGCGGTATGCGCGCTGACGCGGGTGACGATCCCCACCAGGGCCGCTCCGGCGCTGCCGCTCGCGACCACGGGGGAGTTCATCCTCACGCCGTCGTCGGTCCCCTTGTTCACGCGGCCCGAGCGGTACCAGGGGGACACCGACCGCGTGATGACGAGGGCGGTGACCGGCGCGTAGCCGGCGACGCCCGCCGTCTCCACCCCCAGGAGCTTCTCGAGCTGGGCGAGGCGCTGGTCGCGCACCAGGTTGTCGTCCTCCTTCGCGCGCAGCTTGTCGAGCTCCGTCTGGAGCGACGCGGCGCGGTCGCGCGCGTCCTTGAGGCTGGTCGCCCATCCCCAGGCGTCGCGGAACGGCTGCACGGCGCGCGTGGCCAGCTCCTGCACGGGCGCCACCACGCCCGCGGCCGTGCTCTGCGCGCCGTGGAGGGGGCCGCCGTCGGTCTCGCGGAAGTAGCCGGTGAAGAGCGCGAGGCACACCAGCACGAGGGCGGTGATGGTGACGCGCCGGAAGGTCGCCCGGCGCCGGGCGATGCCGGAATTCGCCTGGGTTCCCATCAGATCGTGTGACTCAGAAGGTCATCCCGGATGAGCTTCTCAGTAGCGCTTCCTGTGACGGCCGTTCGCCGCCGCCTTCTGCATGACCTCGAACTCCTCGAGGGAACGGCCCGAGCCCACCGCCACGCAGGTGAGGGGCGACTCGGCGATGTGGATCGGCATCTCGGTCTCGCGGCGCAGCCGCTCGTCCAGTCCCTGGAGCAGGGATCCCCCGCCCGCCAGCATGATGCCGCGGTCCATGATGTCGGACGCGAGCTCGGGGGGCGTCTTGTCCAGGGTGCTCTTGACCGCGTCGATGATCTGCACCAGCGGCTCCTCGAGGGCGTCGCGCACGTCCTCGGAGGAAAGCACGACCGTCTTCGGAAGACCCGTGATCATGTCGCGACCGCGGATCTCGGCCTGCACCTCCTCCCGCAGGGGGTAGGCGGAGCCGATCTCGAGCTTGACCTCTTCGGCGGTCTGGTTGCCGATCATCAGCTTGTACTCCTTCTTCACGTAGCTGATGATCGCCTCGTCCAGCTCGTCGCCGCCCACCCGGATCGACTGGGCCACGACGATGCCGCCGAGCGAGATGACCGCCACCTCGGTGGTGCCCCCGCCGATGTCCACGACCATGTTCCCGGTCGGCTCCGCCACGGGCAGGCCCGCCCCGATCGCGGCGGCCATCGGCTCCTCGATCAGGAAGGCGCTGCGCGCGCCGGCGGAGAGGGTGGCCTCCTCGACCGCGCGCTTCTCCACCCCGGTCACGCCGGAGGGCACGCAGACGACCACCCGCGGGTGGGCCCAGCGATTCTGGTGGACCTTCTGGATGAAGTGGCGCAGCATCTGCTCGGTCACGTCGAAGTCGGCGATCACGCCGTCCTTCAGCGGCCGGATGGCGCTGATGTTCCCGGGGGTGCGCCCGAGCATCCGCTTCGCCTCGATGCCGACCGCGTGGACCTCGCCCGTGCGCTGGTCGATGGCGACCACCGAGGGCTCCGAGAGGACGATGCCGCGGCCGCGCACGTAGACGAGCGTGTTGGCCGTGCCGAGATCCACGGCCATGTCGCGACCGCCGAAGCCGGTCAGGTAGCTCCAGAACCCGATCGGTGGCCTCCCCCTCGAGTTGACGCCCGCTGCACACGAGCCGCTGCAAAGCGTCGGATTCTCGCACGAATGACGACAGAACGAGAAGCCCGGGGCCACGCCCCGGGTGCGGCCTACCGTATCTCCGATCGCGGACGGCCGCCACCGCGTCGCGACATCGGGCGGGTCCGCTACCGTGTCGGACGCATGCCGTCGCCGCCGCTCTTCGCTGACGACAACAGCTCCTACCGGCGAGCGGTCCGGCGGGCCGCGCGCGAGGAGCGCGAGCGCGAGGACCGTCGCAGCAAGATCCTCGCCACCCTCCGGCGCCTCAAGGAGGAGGCCGGGAACGAGACCCACCTCGCCGAGCGGGAGCGGGCCCGGCGGCACGCGGATCTGCTGGAGCGGTATCCGCCGCTGTTCTGAGCGCGTAACACGCGCGGGCCCGCGGCGGGGAGGGTCGTCTAGCATCGCCCGAACCGCCCGCACCACCCGCTCGGAGGCACCGATGGATTCCGCCGTGACACTCGATCCACGCCGCTGGAAGGCCCTGGCGGTGCTGGGGATCGCCTACCTGATGGTCGTCCTCGACGTCTCGATCGTGAACGTCGCCCTTCCGTCGATCCAGACGGATCTGGACTTCTCGCCCGAGAACCTCCAATGGGTGGTCAGCGGCTACGCCCTCACCTTCGGCGGCCTGCTGCTGCTGGGCGGCCGCGCCGGCGACATCCTGGGGCGGCGCCGGATCTTCATGATCGGGCTCGCGCTGTTCTCCGCGTTCTCGCTGCTCTGCGCCGTGTCGCAGACCGACACCATGCTCATCGTCGCGCGTCTCCTGCAGGGCGCCGCGGCGGCGCTCCTCGCGCCGTCGGTCTTCTCGATCGTCACGGTGACCTTCCGGGAGGGCGCCGACCGCAACAAGGCGCTGGGCATCCTCGGCGCCATCGCCGGGTCGGGCGCGGCCATCGGCGTCCTGGCCGGTGGCTTCCTCACCGAGTACTTCGGCTGGGAGTGGGTCTTCTGGGTCAACGTCCCGATCGGAATCGTCACGCTGCTCTTCGTCCCCCGGTTCGTGCGGGAGAGCAAGGTGGACGGTCTGGCCCGCCGGTTCGACGCCCTGGGTGCCGTGACCGTCACGGGGAGCCTGATGCTCCTGGTCTTCGGGCTCACGAGGGCCAACCAGGTCGGCTGGACGTCCCCGGAAACGATCGGCGTGCTGGTGGCCTCGGCGGTGCTGATGGTGGTCTTCCTGATCACCGAGCAGCGGAGCCGGTACGCCCTCGTGCCGCTCAGCTTCTTCAAGCGCCGCACGCCGACGGGGGCGAACATCGTGGGCCTCGTCCTCGGCACGGTCGTCTTCGGCATGTTCTACCTGCTGTCGCTGTACCAGCAGCAGGTGCTGAGCTACTCGGCCGTCGAGACCGGCGTGGGCTACCTGGCGGTCGCGCTCACCGCGATCGTGGCGTCGGGCGTCGCCCAGGCCCTGGTGACCAGGATCGGAGTGAAGCCGTGCCTCGCGTTCGGGATGCTGTGCATCCTCGTGGGCCTGGTGTGGTTCACCCAGATCTCGACCGACGGCACCTACTTCGCCGACCTGTTCGGCGGGTTCATGCTCGTGGGCATCGGCCTCGGCTTCTCGTTCGTCCCGGTCTCGATCGCCGCCCTCGCCGGCATCCCGCCGCGCGAGGCCGGGCTCGCCTCGGGCCTGATCAACACCAGCCAGCAGATCGGCGGCGCGCTCGGCGTCGCCATCCTCACGACGGTGGCGACCACCCACACGGAAACCCTCCTCGGCGAGGGCGACTCCCAGCAGTCGGCGCTCACCGGCGGCTTCGCCCTGGCCTTCTGGGTGGCGGCGGCGTTCGCGGCGGTGGGGGTCATCGCGACCTTCATCACCCTGAGGAACGAGGACCTGGCCGGCACCGAGGGCCGGACCGAGAGCGCGGCGGCCGTCGGGTAGCCCGGAGGTTCAGGCGACGGCGTCGAGCAGCCCCGCGAGGTGCTCGACGCCGTCCACCACCCGCGGTCCCGGCCGGCTGAAGTGGGCCGAGCCGTCCACGCACACCACCGGCACGCCCAGATCGCGCACGGGCGCCCACTCCCGGCGACGGGCGAGATCGCCGGCCATGGCCTCGGTGGTCGCCAGGCCGTAGCCGCAGAAGGCGAGCACCACGACGTCCGGCCGGGAGGCGCAGAGATCCTCCACCGAGCTCCGCGCCGAGCGCTCCCCGGCCGCACCGAACACCGACCGGCCCCCGGCCGCCTCCACGAGGTCCGGCAGCCAGTGCCCGGGCGCGTAGACCGGATCCGGCCACTCCACGACCGCCACGCGCGGCCGGCCGCCGGCGCCGGCCCGGGCCGCCACCGCGTCCAGGCGCTCCCCCAGCGCATCGAGCAGCCGCTCCCCGTCATCGGGCACGCCGAGCACCGACGCCACCTCGCGGATGCCGTCGAGGATCTCGGCCAGCGTCGCCGGGTCGTAGGAGACGACGCGGGCACCGCCCATCGAGCACGCGTCCACCGACGCTCGGTCCACCGCGCAGACCGCGCAGGTCAACTGGGTCAGCACCACATCGGGACGGGCCGCCTCGAGCATCGCGGCGTCGAGCGCGTAGATGGTGTGCACGTCGCGCACCGACCGGGCCACGGCCTCGTCGATCTCGCCCGGCGTGAGGCCCGGCGGCAGCAGGTCCCGCGTGACCGGCGGCGACATGAGCGATCTCGGCCGGGTGATCGCACTCGTGGGTGCGCGCCACGAGATCGTCCGCCAGGCCCAGCGCGGCCACGATCTCGGTCGTGGACGGCACGAGTGACGCGATCCTCACCCCGCCAACGCTAGCGAGGACATCGTCTACGCGGCCAGGAAGCTCTGGTAGCGCAGATCAAGCCGCTCGGGGTCCGGCCGATCGCTGCGACGGCGTGGGAACCTGATCGACCGTCCGTGCATGGCCTGGAGCCCGTGCTGGAGCATCGGACCATCCACCTCCTCCAGCAAGTCCCGATTGATTGCGACCTTTCCGTCCGGGCTGATGCCCATCAGGTTCCCGTCATAGGCGGCATGGTGGATCTTGCAGAGACTCAGGCCGTTGGGCACCACCGGCTCACCCCGCTCCTGCCGGTCGCTGATGATGTGTGCCGCGTCAAGGAATTGGCCATGGCGGAGAGTGCAGACGGTGCACCTGGTCTCATAGGCCCGAAGGACCCGCACCCGGAACTCCGGCTGATGGAGTCGCTGGTACATCACACGCTCCGCGTACCTGCGCTCGGCCGGGGTGAGGTCGAGGGGGTTGGCGATCTCGTACTGATCGGCGTCGAGGATGAGGACGAACTCCTGCCGGGTCTGATCGTCGGCGAGGGCGAATACCGGGAGGATTGGCATGAACAGCTTGGGTTGCAGCTTCCGGAGAAGGATCATCGGCAGGCGCAGCTCCATCGCCCTCCGGAGCTTTGTGTTGTCTCCCGCCGTGGAGCCGCTCCGGTACGAGTAACGGAAGAGACCGCCGGACTCAGGTCGATCGTCGTAGATGCCCTGAGGGTCGCTCACGATGGACAGCGTGCCGCTGAGGTCGCGCGGGTTCCAGATGCCCCGCGACTGGTCGATGAGCCGTCGAACATCACCTGAGCCGAGCGGAAAACTCGTGAGCTCATCCCGGGTGATGACTCCGCCCGTTTCGGTGAGACGTCCGCTCAGCTCATCGATGATCTGACGGCGGAGGCGGAACTCAGCCTCGATGTCCACGGGCGGAGCTCATCACCCGACGGCCCCGCAGCGCAAGCTACGGCCTCGCCGACCAGGGGGCGAGGCCGGCGTCGTCCAGGAGCCTCAGGGTGAGGCCGACGGGCAGGCCGACCACGGTGGTGTAGTCGCCCTCGACGGCCTCCACCAGCGCGGCTCCCGCTCCCTGGATGGCGTAGCCGCCGGCGCGCTCGCGCCACTCGCCCGTGCCCAGGTACCAGTCGATCGCGGCGCCCGGCAGGGGCCGGAACCGCACGCGTGTGCGGTCGGTCCCGGCCCGTTCCCCAACCGTTTGCGTGATCACGCAAACCGCGGTGTGGACGGCGTGCTCCCGGCCCGCGAGGGCGGCGAGCATGGCCCGCGCGGCCGCGGCGTCGGCGGGCTTGCCGAGCACGGCGCCGTCCAGCATCACCTCGGTGTCGGCCCCGAGCACCGCCCCTCCCGGGGGAATTCCGGCGCGGGCGGCCACGTCGCGCGCCTTCGCCTGCGCGTTGGCGAGCGGGTCGTCCCCCTCCTCGACCTCCGAGACCACGACCCGGAATGGGACGCCAAGGGCACCGAGCAGCGCCCGTCGCTGCGGCGAGCGCGAGGCCAGCAGGATCACGCGCGGTTCAAATTCCAGCCGGCGTCGGTTAAGAGCGGCAATGGATCCACGGGCGCCAGGGGCGACGCCGCGGCGAGACCCCCCAGGAGGCGATCCGACGCCGGCGTTTAAGTCGCCAGGTCCGGGAAGTGCAGCGCCAGCTCGCGGGCGGCCGACTCGGGGCCGTCGGAGCCGTGGATGATGTTCTGGCCCACGTCGAGCGCGAAGTCCCCGCGGATGGTTCCGGGGGCGGCCTGCTTGGGGTCGGTGGCACCCATCATCGAGCGCAGCACCGCGATGCCGCCGTCGCCCTCGACCGCCATCATCACCACCGGTCCCGAGGTGATGAAGTCCACCAGCTCCCCGTAGAACGGGCGCTCGGCGTGCTCGGCGTAGTGCTCCTCGGCCGCGGCCCGCTCCATCGTGGCCTTGCGGATGGCGATCAGCCGCAGCCCGCGGCGCTCGATGCGCGAGATGACCTCGCCGGTGAGGCCCGCGGCCACGCCGTCGGGCTTCACCATGACGAACGACCGCTCACTCATATGCTTCGGGGTCTCTCCGGGATCGGCGCCAGCGCGGGACACGGCCGGTGTCGCCGGCGGCGGGCTCGGTCAGCTCCCGTTCGCGCTCACGGTCGCGCGCCCTCTGGGTGCGCGGCGGAGGGTCGCCGGCGTCGCGGGGGATCGCGCCGCGGTCGGCCACCCGGAGGCGGAACTCCAGCTCCGACAGCCGCAGATCCAGGTCCTTCAGGTCCTGCACCGACGCCACGCCGGCCTGGCGAAGGCTGCGCTGCACGCCGGCCGCATCGCCGCCGGCCGGGACGCCCTCCCGCGCCAGCAGGCGGCCCACGATCTCCTTGCCCTCCTTGTCGCCCAGCTCGCCCAGGCGCTGCTCCAGCGCCAGCAGCTCGAGCTCGCGCTCGCGCGCCTCGTCCAGGTACTCCGGCGGGCGCACGATCAGGTAGATGATCGTCCCCAGGTACGGGATGACCACCGACAGGGCGATGCAGGCGGCGATGAACCCCGGCGACTCGATGCGGCGGCGCGCGTCCTGGTAGGTCCAGTAGATGAGCGCCAGCCAGAGCAGCACCACGAAGACCTGCATCAGCAGGCTCATCGCGCTCCACAATCCGGAGTCGAAGAAGTTGGAGATCGACGCGAACGGGTCGTCGCTGCCCGACGTCGTGGTGGGCTGCGCCGCCTGTGCGCCGAACCCGAGGATCACGCTGAACATTCCGGCATCGAGCATCCTGAGCCTAGTTCGCCTCGATCGGGTCGGTGCCCTTCCGGGCGCGCGCGACTCTAGCAGGGGGGTGTGCACCCTCTCCCAGCGCGTAGCGCCGCAGATCGACCAGAAGGTACAGGGATCCGGTGACCAGGACGACTCCGTCGGGCCCGGTCTCCAGCCGGGCCGCGCGAAGGGCGTCGACCGGCCCCGCGACCACGCGCGCGGGGATCCCGAGGCCGTCGGCGAGCGCCGCGAGGTCCTCCGCGGACGCCGCTCGCGCATGCCCCGACCGGGTGACGAGGATCCGGTCGACCACCGGGGCGAGGGCGTTGAGCATCGCGCCGGCGTCCTTGTCGTCGAGCACCGAGACCACCGCCACCGCCGGGCGACGCCCCGCGAGCACCTCCGGGAGCGACGCGACGAGGGCCTCGACGCCGGCGGGGTTGTGGGCCCCGTCGAGCACGATCGGGGGCACGGCGTCCACCACCTCCAGCCGCCCCGGGATGCGCACCCCGGCCACGGCCGCCGCCAGGGCCGGCAGGTCGAGGGGCTCCCCGCGCAGCATCTCGGCCCCGGCCACCGCGACCGCCAGGTTGTCCCGCTGGAAACGTCCGGCGAGCTGCAGGGGGAGGTCCCGGTAGACGGCCCTCGGTGTGGTCACCTCCACCCCCTCCGACGTCTCGCGGGCGGTCAATCCGAGGCCGTAGCGCAGGGGGCGGAGGCCGCGGCGCGCGCACTCGGCCTCGACCGCGATGCGCGCCCGGCCGCTGAGCCGGCCCAGCACGAGGCGGTCGCCGCCGTCAGCGCAGACGGCCAGCTTCTCGGCGGCGATCGCCTCCTCGGTGTCTCCCAGGAACTCGGTGTGGTCGAGCGCGATGTTGGTCAGCGCCACGGCCGCCCCGGGCTGGAGGACGTTGGTGGCGTCGTAGCGGCCGCCCAGGCCGGCCTCCACCACGCACGCGGCCGCCCCGGCCTCCCGGAACGTCCAGAAGGCCGCCGCCGTGAGGGCCTCGAACTGCGTCACCTCGTCGCCCTCGGGCAGCGCAAGCCCGTCGGCCGCATCCCGCACCGCGCCCACGGCCCGGGCGAAGGCCGGGACGTTCGACCGGCTCGCCATCGACCTGGATCCTCTCGGTCCAGTCGGTGACGTGGGGCGACAGGTACGCCCCCACCCGCGCCCCCGCGCTGCCGAGCGCGGCCGCGGCGAGCCGCGCGGTGGACGACTTGCCGTTGGTGCCCACCACGTGCAGGGCCGGCGCGGCCCGCTGGGGATCGCCCAGGGCGCCGAGGAGCGCCGTCATGCGCTCGAGCCCCAGGCGCATGCCCAGGATCTCCCGCCCGGCGATCCAGTCGAGGGCCTCCTCCGGGCTCATGAGGGGCTCAGGAGCCGAGTGCGGCGATGCGCTCGGCGAGCGCGTCGCGCTCGGTGGCGTAGCGCGCGACCTTGTCGCGCTCGGCGTCCACCAGGCGGGCGGGCGCGCGCTCGACGAAGGCCGGGTTGGCGAGCTTGGCCTCGGCGCGGGCGAGCTCGGCCTGGGCCTTCGAGAGCTCGTCCGCCAGGCGGCGGCGCTCCGCCGCGGGGTCGATCCGCTCCTGGGCCGGCCCGACCGCGATCGAGCGGCCGTCGGCGAGGAGGACCGTGGTGAGCCCGGCCGCGATCTCGTCCGGCGCGGCCGTGACGGCGTCGAGGGCGCCCGACGCCGGGTGCGGCGGCGGCGCCATCACCAGGGGAGCGCGCGGCGGCAGCCCGCGGCTGGAGCGGTAGGCCCGCAGGGCGGTCACCACCTCCTGCACCGCGGCCACCTCGGCCTCCGCCTCGACGTCGCGGGGACCCGGGCCGGCCGGCGGCGCGTGCGTCGCCATGAGCCCCTCCGCCCCGGGCAGCCGCGACCAGCTCTCCTCGGTCACGAACGGCATCAGGGGATGGGTCAGCGCGAGGATCTGCTCGAGGACGTGCCCGGCCATCTCCGGCGAGGCCTCGCCCGCCTTCAGCAGCTCGAGGTACCAGTCGCAGAAGTCGTCGAAGATCAGGTGGTACACGAGGTCGGCGAGCTGGGAGAGCTGGAAGCCCTCCGTGAGCGTGCCCGCCTGCTCCACGGCCGCCGTCATGCGGGACGCGATCCAGCGATCCGCCAGGGTCTCGGGGAGCGGGGCCGGCTCGCCGCCGCGGCCGCCGCGGTCGCGCACCAGGCGGGCCGCGTTCCAGAGCTTGGTCACCAGCTGCCGGCCCTGGTCGATGCGGTCGGGGCTGAAGCGCACGTCCTGGGTGCTCGACATCATGAGCAGGCCGAAGCGCAGGGCGTCGGCGCCGTGGCTCTCGATCTGCTCGATGGGGTCCATGCCGGTGCCGAGCGACTTGCTCATGCGGCGGCCGTCCGGGGCCTGCACCACCGAGTGGATGTAGACGTCCGAGAACGGCTCGGCGCCCATGTACTCGATGCCCATCATCACCATCCGGGCGACCCAGAGGAAGATGATGTCGCGGGCCGTCGAGAGCACCTGGGTGGGATAGAAGCGCTCGAGCTCGGGGGTCTCCTCGGGCCAGCCGAGGGTGGCGAACGGCCACAGCGCCGAGCTGAACCAGGTGTCGAGGACGTCGGGGTCGCGCTCCCAGCCCTCACCCTCGGGGGGCTCGGCCGACACGTGCACCTCGTCGCCGCGGTAGTACACCGGCAGCTGGTGGCCCCACCAGAGCTGGCGGCTGACGCACCAGGGCCGGATCTCGCGCATCCAGGCCAGGTACACCTCGCCCCACTTGGGGGGCGTGAACCGCACCCTCCCCTCCTCGACCGCCGCGATCGCCGGGGCCGCGAGCCGGGTCATGTCGCAGAACCACTGCAGCGAGACGAGCGGCTCCACGCGGGCGCCGGAGCGGTGGGAGAACGGGACGGTGTGCGTGTAGGGCTCCTCGCCCCGCAGCAGGCCCTCGGCGCGGAGGTCCTCGATCACCCGGACCGCGCACTCGGCGGGCGTCAGGCCGCGGTAGCGCTCGGGCGCCTCGTCGGTCATGCGCCCGTCCTCGCCGATGACGTTCACGGCCGGGAGCCCGTGGCGGCGGGCGATCTCGAAGTCGTCGGGCGCGTGCGCCGGGGTCACCTTCAGGGCGCCGGTGCCGAACTCGGGCTGCACGTGCTCGTCGGCCACGATCGGGATCTCCCGGCCCACCAGCGGCAGCACGACCGTCCTCCCGACCAGGTCGCGGTAGCGCTCGTCGCCGGGGTTCACCGCCACGGCCGTGTCGCCGAGCATCGTCTCGGGCCGCACCGTGGCCACCACGATCTCCCCGCTCCGGTCGGCGAGCGGGTAGGCGATGGCGACCAGCGTGTCGGTGACCTCGCGGTCCTCCACCTCGAGGTCCGAGATGGCCGAGCCCAGCCCGGGGTCCCAGTTCACCATGTAGCGGTCGCGGTAGATGTAGCCCTTCTCGTAGAGGTCCACGAAGACCCGCTGGACCGCGGCCACATAGCCCTCGTCCATGGTGAAGCGCTCGCGCCGGTAGTCGAGGGTGGCGCCCAGCCGCCTCAGCTGGTCGATGATCTGCCCGCCGTACCGCTCCTTCCACCGCCACACCCGGCGGACGAACTCCTCGCGCCCGATCTCGGCGCGCGAGATGCCCTCGGCGGCCAGCGCCTTCTCGACCACCGCCTGGGTGGCGATGCCGGCGTGATCGGTGCCGCAGATCCAGAGCGTCTCGTCGCCGGCCATGCGCCGGGTGCGGATCAGCAGGTCCTGGATCGTGTTGTTGAGGGCGTGCCCCATGTGGAGCGCCCCCGTCACGTTCGGCGGCGGGATCGCGATCGTGAAGGGCGGGCGATCGCTCCCGGGATCGGCGTGCCCCACCCCCGCCTCGTCCCAGGTCCGGGTCCAGCGGGGCTCGACCTCGGCCGGGTCGAAGCGGTCCGCCGGGCGTGGCTCGGCCGGCACCGGCCGCGGCCGGGACGGGCTCACGGCGTGCTCAGGCGGATTCCCCACCGGCCTCGGCCACCCTGCCGGGCGCTTCGGTGACCAGGGTCGGGGGAAGGCCCTTCTCGATCGTCTCGCGGGTGACCACGCACTTGAGAACGTCGTCGCGCGAGGGGAGCTCGAACATCACGTCGAGCAGCGCGGCCTCCATGATGGAGCGGAGCCCGCGGGCCCCGGTCTCGCGGTGCAGGGCCCGGTCGGCGATGGCCTGGAGCGAGTCGTCGGCGAAGACCAGGTCGACGTGGTCGAAGCTGAAGAAGCGCCGGTACTGGCGCACGAGGGCGTTCTTGGGCTCGGTCAGGATCTGCACGAGGTCGTCGCGCGAGAGCTGGTGCACCGCGGAGATGACCGGCAGGCGCCCGATGAACTCCGGGATCAGCCCGTAGTTCATGAGGTCCTCGGGGAGCACCTCGCTGAAGACGTCGTGCGGGTCGTGCTCGCGCCGGCTGCGGACCTCGGCGGCGAAGCCCACGCCCTTGTGGCCGATGCGGCGCTCGATGATCTTCTCGAGGTTCGCGAACGCGCCGCCGCAGATGAACAGGACGTTGGTGGTGTCGATGGTGAGGAACTCCTGGTGGGGGTGCTTGCGCCCCCCCTGGGGCGGCACCGACGCCACCGTGCCCTCGAGGATCTTCAGCAGCGCCTGCTGCACTCCCTCGCCCGACACGTCGCGCGTGATCGACGGGTTGTCCGCCTTGCGCGCGATCTTGTCGACCTCGTCGATGTAGATGATCCCCGTCTCGGCCTTCTTGACGTCGAAGTCGGCCGCCTGGATGAGCTTGAGCAGGATGTTCTCGACGTCCTCGCCCACGTAGCCGGCCTCGGTCAGGGCGGTCGCGTCGGCGATGGCGAAGGGCACGTTGAGGATCCGCGCCAGCGTCTGCGCGAGCAGCGTCTTGCCGCACCCGGTGGGGCCGAGCAGAAGGATGTTGCTCTTCTGGAGCTCGATGTCGCCGTCGCTCGACGACATCATGTTGACGCGCTTGTAGTGGTTGTAGACGGCCACCGCGAGC
Source organism: Miltoncostaeaceae bacterium (assembly GCA_963760715.1). Taxonomy (GTDB): domain Bacteria; phylum Actinomycetota; class Thermoleophilia; order Miltoncostaeales; family Miltoncostaeaceae; genus CAVXDY01. The sequence continues at coordinate 376,975 of CAVXDY010000003.1, forward strand.
GTGCGCTTGGCCTCCTCCTGTCCCACCACGTAGTCGTTCAGCACGTCGTAGATCTCGCGCGGCCGCGGGAGCGAGTCGGGGTCGAAGCTGACCGGGGTGGTCAGCTCCTCGTCGATGATCTCGTTGCAGAGATCGATGCACTCGTCGCAGATGTAGACGCCGGGACCGGCGATCAGCTTCTTGACCTGCCGCTGCGACTTGCCGCAGAAGCTGCAGAGGAGTTGCTCGTTCGGCTCTTGGGACTTGGCCATCGGGAAGGGGTCGGCCGGAGTGCCGGCTAGTGGCTCTCGATCACCCGGTCGACGATGCCGTACTCCTTGGCCTCCTCGCTGGACATGAAGAAGTCGCGCTCCGTGTCCTTGCCCACCTTCTCCAGGTCCTGGCCGGTGTGCTTGGCGATGATCTCGTCGAGGCGCCGGCGCAGGTCGATGATCTCGCGGGCGTGGATCTCGATGTCGGTCGCCTGGCCGCTGAAGCCGCTGGACACCTGGTGGATGAGGATCTTCGCGTTGGGGAGGGCCATCCGCTTGCCCGGCGCTCCGCCGGCCAGCAGCAGGGCGCCCATGCTCATCGCGATGCCGACGCAGATGGTCGACACGTCCGGCTTGATGAACTGCATCGTGTCGTAGATCGCCAGGCCGGCGTAGACCGAGCCGCCGGGCGAGTTGACGTAGAGCGAGATGTCCTTGTCGGGGTCCTCGCTCTCCAGGTGCAGGAGCTGGGCGACGATCGAGGTTCGCGATCTGGTCGTCGATCGGCGTCCCGAGGAAGACGATCCGCTCGTTGAGCAGACGCGAGTAGATGTCGAAGGAGCGCTCGCCTCGCGAGGTCTGCTCGACGACCATCGGGATCAGTGGGCTCATGCGGTGGATGTCCTTCCGCTCTCGCGTGTCATCGGGGGTCGCCGGGCGTCCAGAGCTTCCCCGCGGGGGCCGGCTTCCCTGCCGTGTCGGCCTTCTCGGCCTGGCTCCGACGGGCGTCCTCGGGGGTCCAGAGCTTCTCGCGGGCCTCGGCCTGCTCCATCGGGATGGGCACGGCCGCCTCCACGATCAGCTGCATCGCGTGCTTCATGCGCAGGTCCTGGCGCAGCGCCTCCCAGCCGCCGTGCTCGCGCAGGTCGTGCACGAGGCGATCCGGCGCGCGGCCGGTGGCCTCCGCGTCGGCCCGCACCTGCTGCTCGACCTCCTCGTCGGAGACCTCGATGCCCTCGGCGTCGGCGACGGCCTCCACCACGAGCTCGCGGCGCAGGGCCATCTCGGCGTCCGGCCGCAGCTCGTCGACGATCTCGGCGATGGTGCGGCCGGTCGCGGCCAGGTAGTCCTCGAAGGAGACGCCCTCGGGCAGCTGCTGGGCGGTCTGCTGGAGGATCGAGCCGATGCGCCGATCGACCATCACCTCGGGGACCTCGACCGACGACCTCTCGGTGACGGCGTCGACCACCATGCGCCGGAACAGCTCGTCCACCTGCGACTCGGCCGAGGCCTGGAGCCGCCGCTCGATGTCGGCCCGAAGCTCCTCGAGCGTGTCGTGCTCGCTGACGCCGATGGCCAGGTCGTCGTCCAGCGGGGGGAGCTCCTTCTGCTGCACGGCCTTCACGGTGACGGAATAGTCCACGGTGCGCCCGCGCAGGTCGCCGCGCTGGTCGGAGTCGTCGTAGGTCACCGGGAAGGTGGCCGTGCCGCCGGCGCTCATGCCCGTGAGGTGCTGCTCGAACTCGGGCACCAGCCGGCCGCCGCCCAGCTCGACCAGGTAGTCGCGGGCCGTGGCGCTGCGCAGCCGCTTGCCCGCGACCGAGCCGTCGAAGTCGACGATCAGGAAGTCGCCGGTCTGGGCCGGCCGCTCGACCGGGGTCAGCCGCGCCGCGCGCTCGCGCAGGGTCTCGAGCTGCTGGTCGAGCGCGTCCGCGGGCACCTCGGCCTCGGCCCGGCCGACCTCGAGGCCCCGCCACTCGCCCAGGGTCGCCTTCGGACGCACCTGGACCGTGGCCTTGAAGGTGAGGTCGCCCTCGTCGGGCACCCCGTCCAGATCGAGCTCGGGGTCGTCGATCGGCATGACGCCGGTCTCGGCGACGGCCTCCGAGTACCACTCGCCCAGCGAGCCCTTCAGCATCTCCTGCACGACGGCCTCGCGGCCGACGCGCTGCACGATGACCTCGGCGGGCGCCTTGCCCGGCCGGAACCCGGGCACGCGAACGTCGCGTCCGAGCTGCCGGATGGCGCGCTCCATCCGCCGCTGCACCTCGTCGCCGGGGACCGCCACGTCCAGGCGGACGCGGTTCTCCTCGAGAGGCGTGACCTCGGCGGTCAGCGGCATCGGTCCCAGGCGCTCATCCGGGCGTTCCAGTGACATGCGGGTGAGAGGACTCGAACCTCCAAGGGTTGCCCCACTAGGACCTAAACCTAGCGCGTATGCCAGTTCCGCCACACCCGCTCAGAGCCGGCATCCGAGAGGGGTGAACGATGGGACTCGAACCCACGACCGCCTGGACCACAACCAGGAGCTCTACCAACTGAGCTACGTTCACCATCGGCAGGCAGCCGGCCTGCGCCGCCGGGAGCATAGCGTCCCTTCCCCGCCGACGCCGTGGGCCGCGCGCGGGCGGTAACGTGCATTTCATGGGACTGGTGAGGCGCCGTGCCGAGGGGTGGAGCTGGGAGGGCGTGCCGGCTCGCGAGTACGCCTCGGGAGCCCGGCGCCACACCCTGATCGGTCCGGCCGACGGGGCCCGGGACGTGGAGCTGCGCTACTTCCTGATCCCGGCCGGCGGCGCCTCCGCGCTGGAGAGCCACGACCACGAGCACGCGATCCTGATCCTGCACGGGCGCGCCGAGGCGCGGCTGGGCGAGGAGCGGCGGGAGGTTGCCGAGGGCGACGCGGTCTTCGTCGCCTCCCGTGAGGTCCACCAGCTCACCGCGCTCGGCGGCGAGCCGCTCGGCTTCCTCTGCACCGCGCGGGCCGACCGGTGAGGGACAGCCTGCGCCCCGGGATCGAGCACGAGCTGCGGCTGGTCGTGCCCGTGACCAAGACCGTCCCCCACCTCTACCCCGAGTCGGAGCGGTTCCGGGAGATGCCCGAGGTGTTCGCCACGGGATTCATGGTGGGCCTGGTCGAGTGGGCCTGCATCGAGGCCGTCGCCCCCCACCTCGAGGACGGCGAGATGTCGCTGGGGACGCACGTGGACCTGAGCCACGACGCGGCCACCCCTCCGGGGATGGAGGTGGTGGCGCGCGTGCGGCTGGAGGAGGTCGCCGGCCGGAAGCTCACCTTCTCGGCGGTCGCCGAGGACGAGCGCGACCGCATCTGCGAGGGCACCCACCGGCGCTTCGTCATCGACCGCGCGAGGTTCGACGCCGGGGTTGCCCGCAAGGCCGAGGGCGGGTGACTCAAGTCAGCTCTCGAGGGTCGCGGTCACCGTGATCTTCACGTTCCCCCGGAGGGCGTTCGAGATCGGGCAGCCCTTCTCGCCCTTCTCGGCCGCCGCCTGGAAGCCGGCCTGGTCCAGGCCCGGCACCACCCCGGTCACCGTGAGGGCCGAGTCGCTCACCTCGACGCCGCCGCCCTCCTTGGCGCTCAGGGACACGACGGCGGTCACGTGCAGCCGCTCGGGCGGCGTGCCGTCCTTGGTGAGGGAATTGGAGAAGGCCATGGCGTAGCAGGAGGAGTGCGCGGCCGCGACGAGCTCCTCGGGGCTCGTGCGCCCGTCCGGGCTCTCCACCCGCGACGCCCATGTCACCGGAAGGGTGGCGGCTCCGCTCGAGATCAGCTCCAGCGTGCCCGAGCCCTCCGTGAGGGTGCCGGCCCACTCGGTCTCGGCAGTACGGTCGGCCATCGACATCGGTGTCCCCCTTGGTTGCGTTGAGTGCTCAGCCTAAGGCTCGACGACCACCTTGGTCGCCTCCCCGGAGCGGGCGAGCCGGAACGCCTCCTCCACCCGGGACAGGGGCAGGCGGTGTGACACGAGGCGCCCCGCGTCGACAGCGCCGGCGGAGAGCAGGGCGAGCGCGGCGCGGGTGTCGGCGGGGCCCGCGGAGTAGGTCAACTGCAGCGTCACCTCGCGGAAGAACGCGGTGCCGAGGTCGATCGGCACCAGCTCTCCCGGCGGCGTCGGGGCGAAGAGCTGGACCACCCCGCCCGGCGCCGCCAGGTGGAGCGCCTCCGCGATGGCCCGCCGGTCGGAGGTGCACACGAACACCGCGTCGGCCAGCTCGCCGCCCAGCGCGTCGCGCGCGGCGGCGGGCTCGAGCGCCGCGATCGCGGCCGCGCCGGCGTCGCGGGCGAGCGCCCGGCGGTCCGCGCGCGGCTCCACGGCCACCACCGCGGCGGCGCCGGCGGCCCGTGCGGCCTCCACCTCCAGCAGGCCCATCGCGCCGGCGCCCACGACGGCCACCCGCGAGCCCGCTCCGACCCCCGCCCACCGCTGCCCTCGCACCACGCACGCGAGCGGCTCCACCAGCGTGGCCGCCCAGTGCGGCAGGTCGTCGGGCAGCCGCAGGACGTCGGCGCGCACGTTCTCGGCGGGCACCCGGATGCGCTCGGCGAGGCCGCCGGGGTCGATGCGGGTGCGGCGGAAGGCGTCGCACAGCGTGTCGCGCCCGGCGCGGCACCGCGCGCACTCGCCGCAGGGCACGTGGTGGTGCACGAAGACGCGGTCCCCCACGGCGAAGGGGGCGCCGGCGCCGACCGCCTCCACCTCTCCCGCCGGCTCGTGGCCCAGCACCACGGGGGCGCGCGGGTCCTGGTACCAGGCCATCAGGTCGCTGCCGCACAGGCCGCAGGCCCGCACGCGCACGACCAGCTCGCCGGGCCCGGCCACCGGGTCGGGCCGCTCGCTCAGCTCGATCCGGCCGGCCCCGTGGTAGACCGCGACCCGCACGCCCGCAGCCTACCCCCGCGCCTCCGGAGTGCCCGATTCCTCAGGACCGGGCCCGTCCGATCCGATGGACCGGAGATGCGGACCGGACGCCCGCTCACCACCCCCCTGGCATGGACCGCCGCGGTCGCCCTCGCGACGGTCGGAATCATGGCCGTCCTCGCGCCGAACGCCGCCGCGACCCCGGTCGTCGGATTGTTCACCGAGGTCGTGGGCGATCGTCGAGGCGCTCGCGATGTGCGTGCGGGCGGCGCTCCACACCCGGGGCGCGCCCGGCAGACCTGGACCGTCTTCGCCGCGGCCCTCGGCTGCTGGTTCGCGGCGGACCTGGCGGCGACGATCGCGCTGCTCGTCGGCGTCGAGGTGCCCGAGGTGAGCGTCCTCGACATCGGCTGGCTGGCCTTCAACGCGCTCACCCTGACCGGCGCGGGCATGCTGTACGCGCGGATGCGCCCCGAGAAGGGATGGCAGGGGGCGCTCGACGGGGTCGCGCTCGCCCTGGCGCTCGGGATCTTCGCCTGGGTGCTCGCCCTGGGACCGGTGGCCGAGCAGCGGCTCGGGCGGCGGGCTCGGCACCGCGGTCAACCTGCTCTACCCCGCGACGGCGCTCGCCGGCTTCGTCGCGGTCGGCTGGATCGTGCTGCGCATCGGCCGCCAGACGCCCGTCTGGCTTCTGCTGGATCCTCGCCGCGTTCGGCGTCCAGACCGTCGCCGAGTCGGTGTACCTGGTGGCCGCCCTCAACGGCGCCGAGCTGGGCGAGTGGACCGTCGTGGGTCGCCTACGCCGCCACCGGATGGCGCTGGGCGCTGGCCGGGGCGGCCCGCTGCCCGGCGGCTCCAGCGCGTGTGGGCCGCCGGGCCGCCACACCCACCCGCCCGCGTGGAGCCAGGCGATCCCCGCCGTCGTCGGCCTGAGCGCGATCGCGCTGCTCGCGCCCAGCCACGGCGTGGTCGGGATCCTCACCGTGATCACGGTCGTCCTGGTGGCCGTGCGCATGAGCATCACGCTCCGGCTGAACGACCGGCTCATCGCCGAGCGGGACCGGCTCGCGATGACCGACCCCCTCACGGGCGCCTACAACCGCCGCCGGCTCGACCAGGAGATGGCGCATCTCGACGCCCGCGCCCGCCGCAGCGACAGCTCGGTGTCGGCGATCGCCCTCGACATCGACTGCTTCAAGCACGTCAACGACACGCTCGGCCACGCCGCCGGCGACGCGATGCTGGTGCTCGTGGCGGTGACCGCGGGGGAGGAGATCCGTCAGGGCGATATGCTCTTCCGGGTCGGCGGCGACGAGTTCGTGATCCTGCTGCCCGACACCGCGATGACGGGGGCCGTCGTCGTGGCGGAGCGGATCCGCACGAACGTCGCCGACGCCGCGCGGCAGGCCTATATCGAGGCGCCGACCACGGTGTCGCTGGGCGTCGCCGAGGGTCCGCGCCCGGGCAAGCCGCCGAGCTGCCCTGCTGCTGGCCGCGGATACCGCGCTCTACCGCGCCAAGGGGCGGGACGCGACCGGGTGGCCGCGTCCACGGGACCGGGCCGCGACGCTCTCGCCGCGGGCCGGAGACCTGGTCCGCGGGTAGGGTCGTCCCCGTGCTCGCCGCGAGCGTCACGGGGATCGACGTGGGCCGGCCGCTCTCCGGGCTGCGGGTGGGCGACGTGCCCGAGCCCGCGCCGCGCGAGGGCTGGGTGACGGTCCAGGTCCGCGCCGCCTCGCTCAACCACCACGACCTGTGGACGCTGCGCGGCGTGGGCGTGCGGCCGGAGGACCTCCCCTCGGTGCTCGGCACCGACGCCGCGGGCGTGACCGAGGACGGGCGCGAGGTGGTGGTGCACGCCGTGCTCGGCTCGGCCGGGCCCGGCGAGGACGAGACCCTCGCCCCCGACCGGCACCTGCTGTCCGAGCGCGGCGTTCCGGGGACGCTCGCCGAGCGGGTCGCGGCGCCGGCGCGGAACCTGGTGCCGAAGCCGGCGTCGCTGACCTTCGCGGAGGCCGCCTGCCTGCCGACCGCCTACCTGACGGCCTACCGCATGCTCTTCACGCGCGCGGGGGTGCGGCCCGGCGACCGGGTGCTGGTGCAGGGCGCCGGCGGCGGCGTGTCCACCGCCGCGCTCCTGCTCGGCGGGGCCGCCGGGCTGGAGATGTACGTCACCAGCCGCTCCGAGGAGAAGCGGGCCCGGGCGCTGCGGCTGGGCGCTGCGGCCGCGCTGGAGCCGGGCGGCCGTCTGCCGGTGCGCGTGGACGCCGTCGTCGAGACCGTGGGCGCGGCGACCTGGGGCCACTCGCTGCGGGCCCTGCGGCCCGGGGGCACCGTGGTGGTGAGCGGCGCCACCAGCGGCGGAGACCCGCCGGCCGAGCTGGCCCGCCTGTTCTGGCGCGGCCTGACCGTCGCCGGCTCCACGATGGGCACCCTCGTCGAGCTGGAGGCCCTGTGCCGGCTGGTCGACGCCGCCGGGCTGAAGCCGGTCATCGACTCGGTCCACGCCCTCGCCGAGGCACGGACGGCGTTCGAGCGGCTCGCGTCGGGCGAGAGCTTCGGCAAGGTCGTCGTCGAGACGTGAGGGCGGTGAGTTGCCGATCCAGCGCTCCTCCCCGCCGATCAGGCGGCCGTCGCCCCAGGGCCCGGGGGTAGAGTCGGGTCCCGCGACCAACGAGAGGACGACCATGGCGGTCTGCGCGCACACCACATGCACCTGCGAGTCCCGCGAGGGGCTGGACTACTGCTCCGACTGGTGCTCGACCCACCCCTCGGACGAGGAGTGCCACTGCCACCACCCCGGCTGCGAGGCGCCCCACCACCACTAGCCGCGCCCGTCACGGGGCGACCCGCACGACCTCGCCGGCGCCCAGGAGGCGCTCGCCCGCCGGCGTGCCCAGGCGCAGGCGCCCGAGGCCGTCGGTGCCGGAGCAGAGGCCCCGGATCTCCTCCCCCGCCAGCGCGACCGTGATCTGCCGCCCGGCCAGGGCATCCCGCGCGGCGAACGCGTCGAGCACCCCCGCGGCGTCTCCGCCGACCCACTGGGCGTAGCGGCGGCCGAGGGCCGACAGCAGGTCGACGAGCAGGTCCGCCCGCGCCGGCGGATCGCCCAGGTCGCCGAGCGCCCCGGCCTCCCAGCGGGCGTCCTGGAGCGCCGGCGCGGAGCGCACGTTGACCCCGATGCCCGCGACCGCCCAGGCCACCCGCTCCTGGTCGGCCGACATCTCGCACAGGATCCCGGCCATCTTGCGGCCCCCCACCAGGATGTCGTTGGGCCACACGATCCGCGCCGCGGGGCCGAGCGCCTCGGCCGCCGCCACCGCCACCACGACGGGCAGCAGCCCGGCGTCCACGGGCGGCACGTCCGGGCGCAGGAGCACCGACACCAGCAGGGCGTGGCCCGGGGCGGCCAGCCAGGCCCGTCCCCGGCGCCCGCGCCCGGCGCTCTGGCGGTCGGCGCCGATCACCAGCCCCTCGCCCGCCCCCGCGCGGGCCTGGGCGATGACGTCGTCGTTGGTGGAGCCGGTCTCGGGGGACCACAGCACCGGGCCGGCGACGGGCGGCCGCAGGCGCGGCGACACGAGCATCGGCACGACGGGATCGGCGTCGTCGCCCAGCCGGTAGCCGCCGTGCCCGCCCTCGATGCCGAGGCCCTCGCGCCGCAGGCCCTCCACGTGCCGGTGCACCGCCGCCCGCGAGCAGTCCAGATCGGCGGCGAGCGCCTCGCCCGAGACCCCCGCCGCCCCGGCCCGCACGAGGGACGCGAGGATCCGCTCGCGGCGCTCCGCGGGCCCGCCGGTCACGACGTCGAGAGCGCGCCCTCGTCGCGCAGGCGCTCCGCGTCGAGGCGCTCGGCCGCCCACTCGCGGGCCGAGGCCTCGCGGGCGTCGGTGGCCTCCTGCGCCTGGCGCACGACGTCGCCCCAGCCGTCGGCGGCCCATTTGTCGAGCAGCGTGCGGACGTAGGCCGCGTGGTGGCTCTCGTCGGCGATGATCTCCGCGATCCGCTCGGCGATGACCGGGTCGGCGCCCTCGAAGGTGCGCCGGTGCGCCTCGAACGACACCAGGGCCCGGCTCTCCACGGCCTGGAACAGGGTGAGGACGGGGATGATCCGGTCGAGACCCACGGTCTCGCCGCGCCTCGGCAGGATCTCCTCGATGTCGTTCAGGGTGTCGACGATCAGGCGGCCGCCGATCGTGATGTGGTCGGGCTCGTCGGGGGGATCGAACGGCTCCACGCCCAGGCGCCGCATGATGTCGGCGAAGTAGGCGCCGTGCTTCTCCTCGTCGGCCGCGTGACGCGCGAACTTCCTGGCCAGGTCCGGGTCGTCCGTGGTCTCCGAGAGCACCCGCAGCTCCTCGGCGCCCTGGAGCTCCGCGCAGCGGAAGCTGTTCAGCATCTCCACGCGCTTCTCGGAGGACATGCCGGAGAGGAACTCGGCGTACTCCTCGGGCGTCTGCATCACGTGGGCGGCGTCGGTCGGGTCCATGGGGCCTCCTCAGGGGGTCGGGGCGGGAATGAGCGCGGCCAGGCCGGCCTCGGCCTGGCGTCGGAAGCGGGCGGGCGAGAACGCGCCGCCCAGGAGCGGGTCGAGCCCGGCGGGGCCGATCTCGGCCAGGCGGCCGGGCCGGCCGGCCGCGGTGTCGATGCCCGGATCGAACGCGATGGCGCCGAGCAGCGGCACCGGGGTGAGCCGCGAGAGCGCCTGGGGGTTGGTGAGCGCGTCGAGCCCCGGCTCGGCCGGGTAGCCCGAGATGACCACGCCGAGAACCGTCAGCCCCCGGCGGTGCAGGCTCTCGAGGGTCAGGAGCGTGTGGTTGAGCGTACCCAGCCCCGGCCGGGCGGCCACCACCACGGGCAGGGCGAGAAGCGCCGCCAGCGAGGCCATGTCGACGCCGTCGGAGAACGGCACGAGCGCCCCGCCGGCCGCCTCCACCACGACCAGGTCGTAGCGGGACGAGAGGTTCTGGTACGCCCGGACCACGACGCGGGGGTCGAGCCGCACGCCCTCCAGGCGCGCCGCCTCGGCGGGCGCCAGCGGCGCCCGGAGCGCGTAGGGGCGGATCGCGTCGACCGGCTCGTCCAGGCCCAGCACGGCCGCCACGAACTCCGCGTCGCCGGTGATCGCGCCGGTGCCGTCGTCTCCGGTCTGGGCCGGCTTGAGCGGGGCCGCGGTGCGTCCCTGGGCCCGCGCGCCGAGGGCGATCGCGGCGGCCACGACCGTCTTGCCCACCCCCGTGTCGGTGCCCATCACGAAGATGCCCGGCTCGTCGAGCATCAGGCGGCCACCAGCGAGCGCGCGTCGGCCAGCGCCCCGAGGGCCCAGTCGATGTGGCGGTCCTCGTGGGTGGCCATCACGGTCAGGCGCATGCGCGCCGTGCCCACGGGCACCGACGGCGGCCGGATGGCGGGCGCCCAGACGCGCGCCGAGCGCAGCGATGCGCCGACCGCCAGGGCGGCGGCGGCCTCTCCGATGAGCACGCCCACCACCGCCGAGTCCGTGGGCAGCACCGTGTAGCCCAGGGACCGGGCGCCCTCCACCAGGCGGGCCACGAGCGCGTGCAGGCGGGCGCGCCGCTCCGGCTCGTCGCGCACGATGTCGAGGGCCGCGAGGGCCGCGCCCGCCGCGGCCGGCGCCAGCGCGGTGGTGAAGACGAAGCCCCGGTCGCGCGTGCGCAGGTAGTCGCACAGGTCGCGGTCGCCGGCGACGTAGCCGCCCTGAGAGCCGAGCGCCTTGGACAGGGTCCCCATGACCACGGGCACCCTGCCCCGGAGGCCGAAGTGCTCGATCGCCCCGGCGCCGTTGGGGCCGAGGACCCCGGTCGCGTGGGCCTCGTCGACCATCAGCATGCAGCCGTGGCGCTCGGCCACCTCGACGATGGCCGGCAGGGGCGCGAGGTCGCCGTCCATGCTGAAGACGGTGTCGGTGACGATCAGGAGGCGTCGGCCGGCCGCGCCGCGCACCGCCGCCTCCAGGGCGTCGGCGTCGGCGTGCGCGTAGCGCACCACCGCGGCCCCCGACAGCCGGCAGCCGTCGATGAGGCTGGCGTGGTTGAGCTCGTCCGAGAACACCACGTCCCCCCGTCCCACCAGCGCCGGGATCGTGCCGACGTTGGCCTGGAAGCCGGTCGGGAACACCAGCGCGTCCTGGCAGCCCTTGAGCGCGGCGATCCGCTCCTCCAGGGTGCGGTGCAGCTCGAGGCTGCCGGTCACGAGCCGCGAAGCGCCGGCGCCGGCGCCGTAGGCCTCGAGGGCCGCCCGGGCGCCGGCCACCACCGCCGGGTCGTTGGCGAGCCCGAGGTAGTTGTTGGAGGCCAGCAGAAGGTGCGGAACCCCGTCGATGCGCACCTCGGTGTCCGGCGGGCCCTGGCAGTAGGTGAGCACGCGCAGGAGGTCGCGATCGGCCAGATCGGCCAGGGCTCCCGGGAGCCACTCGAGGCCGGATCTAGCCAACGGCCGCCGCGGCGACCACGGCGTCGCCGATCGCCGCCAGGTCGCCGTCGCCCGTCACGTAGGGGGGCATCGCGTAGACGAGGTCGCCGAAGGGCCGGAGCCACACGCCGTGCCCGGCCGCCGCCCGGGACGCCGCGGCCACGTCGACCTCGTGGTCGAGCTGGACGACGCCGATCGCCCCCAGCACCCGCACGTCGGCCACGCCCGGAAGGTCGCCCGCCGGCGCCAGCCCCGCCCGCAGGCCGGCCTCCACCCGCCTGACCTCGGCCTCCCAGTCCTGGGCGAGGAGCAGGTCGATGGACGCGTTGGCCACGGCCGCGGCCAGCGGATTGCCCATGAAGGTGGGGCCGTGGGCCAGCACGGGCACCTCGCCGGCGGAGATCGTCTCGGCCACCCGCGGCGTGCAGAGGGTGGCGGCCATCGTGAGGTAGCCGCCGGTCATCGCCTTGCCCACGCACATCACGTCGGGGGCCACGCCGGCGTGGCCGGCCGCGAACAGCGCCCCGCTGCGGCCGAAGCCCGTGGCGATCTCGTCGAACACCAGCAGCAGGCCGTGCGCGTCGGCCAGCGCCCGCAGGGCTCCGAGGTAGGCCGGGCTGTGGAAGCGCATGCCCCCCGCGCCCTGCACCACCGGCTCCACGATGATCGCCGCGAGCTCACCGGCGTGCTCCTCGACCAGCGCGGCCAGGTGGTCGAGGTAGCCGGCGTCGGCGGGCGCGTCGAAGCCGTCCGGGGGCGCGTCGGCGAACACCTGGCGGGGCAGGATCCCGCTCCACAGGTGGTGCATCCCGCCGTCCGGGTCGCAGAGCGACATCGGGGTGAGGGTGTCCCCGTAGTAGCCGCCCCGCCAGGTCAGCAGCCGCCGCCGCTCGGGCCGCCCCCGCGCGCGCCAGTACTGGAGGCACATCTTGACCGCCACCTCGACGGACACCGACCCCGAATCGCACAGGAACACGTGGCGCAGCGGCTCCGGCGTGATCTCCACCAGCCTCCGGGCGAGGCCCACGCCAGGCTCGTGGGTGAGGCCGCCGAACATCACGTGGCTCATCCGCTCGAGCTGCTCGCGGGCGGCGGCGTCCAGGGCCGGGTGCGCGTAGCCGTGGATGGCCGACCACCACGACGACATGCCGTCCACCAGCTCGTCGTGCCCGGCGACGGGCTCCGCCAGGCGCAGGCGCACCCCGGACGCCGACCGCACCACCAGGGGCGGGTGCGCACCCGGCATGGACGCGTAGGGGTGCCACACGTGCGCGCGGTCGAGCTCGAGAAGCTCCTGCGCCGTCATGGCGGGCGCGCTAGCGCGCGTCGTCGGCGCGGGCGCCGGGCACCACCGGCATCCCCAGGTCGCGCGCCAGGCGCACGTCCTCGGCGGCCGGGCGGCCGGCGGTCGTGAGGTAGTTGCCCACGATCATGCCGTTCACGCCGCCCACCAGGCCGAGGGCCTGGGCGTCGCGCAGCACCAGCTCGCGCCCGCCGGCGTACCGGATGATCCGGTCCGGGAACACGAGGCGGAAGATCGCGATCGCCCGCAGCGCGTCGTGGGCCTCCAGCGGCCGCCGCCCGGCGAGCGGCGTGCCCGGCCGGGGGTTCAGGAAGTTGAGCGGGATCTCGTCGGGCCCCAGCTCGCGCAGCTCGTAGGCCAGCTCGAGCCGCTGCTCCCAGGTCTCCCCCATGCCCAGGATGCCGCCGCTGCACAGCTTGATGCCGAGCTCGGTGACCAGGCGGCAGGTCTCGGCGCGCTCCTCCCAGGTGTGGGTGGTGACGATCTCCGGGAAGAAGCTGCGGGCCGTCTCGAGGTTGTGGTTGTAGTGGTGCACCCCCGCGTCGCGGAGCGCCTCGGCCTGCGGGCGGGTGAGGATGCCCAGCGAGCAGTCGACGTCCAGGCCGGTCTCGGCGTGGATGCCCTCGATCGCGCGGAGCACCTGATCCATCAGCCGCCGGTCGGGCCCGCGCACGGCGACGACGATGCAGAAGGCGCTGGCGCCCGACTCCTCGGTGGCCCGCGCCGCCGCGAGCACCTGGTCGAGCGGCAGGAACGCGTGGCGCTGCGCCGGGGCGTCGTAGTGCATCGACTGCGAGCAGAAGGCGCAGTCCTCCTGGCAGCCGCCGGTCTGGGCGCTGATGAGCGACTCCAGCTCCACGCCCTCGCCCCACCAGCGCCGGCGCACCTCGTGGGCCAGGCCCAGCAGGCGCGGCAGCTCGGCGGCGGGGAGGTCGACGAGGCTGCGGGCCTCGTCCATGTCGATCGAGCGCTTCTCGTCGAGGAGGGTGCGCTCCAGCTCGTCCAGGATCGTCACGCCGCGACGCTATCAGGCGTGACGACCCTCCTCAGGTGAGCCAGAAGACCAGCCCGAGGGTGGCGAGGCCGAGCACCACCCCACCGGCGGCGAGGGCGAGCAGCGTGCGGTCCGGAAGGGGCGCGAAGCCGCCGGCGTCGATCGCGCGCTCGACCTCGCGCGCCCGCTGGCCGCCAACGAGGACCATCGCCAGGCCGTACAGGGCGAACGCCACCGCGCTCGCCACGAAGGGCCACGAGACCCGGTCCCCGAGCCGGGGCCCGATCCCGCCCACGGCCAGGCTCACGGCGAAGGCCGTGAGCCCGCTGCGCAGCCAGGCGAGGAACGTCCGCTCGCTCGCCAGCCGGGTGCGCCGGTCCGCGTCGAAGGCGTCCGAGGTCAAGCGGCGGAACGGTCCCCGAGGTAGACGCCCACGATCACCGCGGTGAGGGTGGTGACCGGGCTGACGGCGGCGACGACCTCGCTCGCGCTCAGCAGGCCGAGGGCCGAGAAGACGATCACGCCCATGACCACCACGGCGAACAGCGCGAAGCTGGCGCGCACCAGCCAGTCGCGCGTGGACAGGCGCGGCGAGGCCGGCAGCACCTCGGGGGCCAGGCGCCTGCGGTTGATCCAGTCCCGGGTCTGGGCGAGCGAGCGGCTGACGATCTCCTCGACGCGCGCCGAGTCCGCCGTCGCGGTGGTGGCGCTCGCGGTCGCCGTCGCGCCGCCGCCGTTCGATGCCGGCGCCCCGTCGCCGGCGCCGTTCGTCGTGTTCTCCTCGGCCATCGGGCCCCTCCTCCGGTCGCGTCCTCGGAGTCAACACCTTCCACAGGCGGAGGGGAACGCCTGCCGCGACTCGGCGTCATCTCAGGGGCGAAGCTCCTGGAAGCCGGCCGCGCCGACGACGCTCATCCGTACACGGCCTCATCGACATCGCCGGGCTCGAAGTCGGCCGAGCCGGAGAGCTGCATCAGCGGGTCGGATGCCAGGGGTGGGAGAGGACGAAGCCGCTCGACGATGAGACGGCGAACGAGGGCCGCCTTCGATATCCCGGCGGCGACCGCGAGGAGTCCGAGCGCCTCATCGAGCTCGTCCTCGAGGCTGATCTGAAGCCGCCTCATGCAGCGGAGGTTAGATCACCTCGGGTCGTTTACGTCACCGGCCCATCAGGAGCTCGCGCACCTCGCCCTCGGCGCCGGGCTCGAGGATGGCGAGGACCTGGTCGCCCTCGGCCAGCACGGTGTCGCCCACGGCGATCACGGCCTTGCCGTCGCGCACCACCGAGATCAGGCGCGAGCCGACCGGCAGGCCGAGGGTCGACACCGACTTCCCCACGCACGGACACTTGGGGTCGATCTCGATCTCGATGATCTCCAGGTTCTCGTGGCGCAGGTCGAGCAGGTGGACCACATCGTGCTGCGGTACCTCGTGCTCGATCAGGGCCATGATCCGCTGGGTCGGGCAGATCGTGGGCGAGACGCCCAGAAGGTCGAAGTGCTCCTGGTTACGCGGGTCGTTGACGCGCGCGATGATCTTCGTGACCCCGTAGCGCTCACGGCCGAGCTGGGAGATGACCAGGTTGTCCTCGTCGTCCCCGGTCAGGGCCAGCACGAGGTCGGGGGGCCGGGTCATGCCGGCCCGCTCGAGCACGTAGAGCTCCGTCCCGTCGCCCTCCACGACCCGATGACCGAACTCGGCCTGCAGGGCGTCCGCCCGCGTCGGCTTGACCTCGACGATCGCCACCTCGTGGTTCTTCCCGAGGAGCGTCCGCGTGATGTTGGCCCCCATCTTCCCGCCACCGACCACGATGACGAACATCAGACCACCCCCTCGTTCGTGCCCGCCTTCATCGCCCACCCGGTGAGACCGTCGATCGCCATCTTCACCGGAGAGATCACCTGGAAGCCGCGATCGGCGTAGGCGTTCGCCCGCGCCGGGTCCTGGATCCGCGCGGCCACGTGAGGAACGTGGTAGCGCTCCTTGGCGACCTGTGCCACCACCAGGTTCGTGTTGTCCCCGTCCGTCGCGGCGATCAGCACGTCGGCGTCCTCGATCCCCGCCTGCTCGAGGACGGCGGTGTCCATGCCGTGGCCGAGCACGACCGGATGGCGCCATTCCTCGCCCAGCCGGTTGAGGTTCTCCTCCCTGAGCTCGACCACGACGACCTCCCACCCCGAATCGGCCAGGTTGCGCGCGAGGGTGGAGCCGACCCTTCCACAGCCCAATATGACGGCCTTCATGAATTCATTATCCGCCTTCCTCGTCCGCGAGGACGCCCTCGGGATAGGTGACGACCATCACCTCGATGGGCGCCCGGCGCAGCACCTCGTCGACCGTGGGGCTGAAGAAGCGCGACTGGCGGCGCCAGCGCGGTGCCGAGCCCAGCACGATCAGGTCGGCGTTGACGGCCTCCGCCTCGTCCAGGACGGCCTGCGCCAGCGACCGGGCCCGGACCACGCGGGCGATCACCTCCACGCCCAGATCCTCCGCGATCTCGCGCGCCTCTTCCAGGGCCGCGCGCCCCTCCTCCTCCCCCTCCAGATCCGGCGCGTCCAATGGCAGAGACATCGGCACCTTGATGACGTGCACGACGTACACCTGGGCGCCGCCCTCCTCGGCGAGACGGAGGGCAGTGGCCAGCACCTCCTGGCCGATCTCGCTCAGCTTCAGCGGGACCAGGATCCGCTGAGCGCCGAACTCGGCGCCGGGGACGAGGTCGGGAACGGCCGGCGTGGCCCGGCCGAGCAGGCTCTCCCCCGCCGCGCGGCGCGACATCAGATAGACGCCGACGCCGATGGCCAGCCAGATCGGGCCCGCGATCCGAGCGGCCTCGTGGGTGAAGAGCGCCGCCACCCAGAGGGCCCCGGTGAGGACGGCGCCGATCACCGACGGTATGGGCACGACCGCGCCCCTGATCCGCACTCCCCACGGCACCCGGAAGGGGCGCTCGAGGTCGGGCTCCCGGATGCGAAGGCGCACCACGGCCACCTGGGCGGCCGTCAGCGCGATGAGCACCCCGAAGCTGTAGAGGCTCGCCAGGAACTGCGCCCCGTCGCCCACGGCGTCCGAGATGATGAGGAGGACGCCGGCGATCACGGTGGCGGCGAGGGTGGCCGCCGGCGTGGGCGCGGCCCCGCGCTCGGGGCGGGCGAAGGCGTGGGGCAGCATCTCGTAGCGGGCCATCGAGAACGCCAGCCGCTCGGCGCCCGCCAGGGAGGTCGCGATCGCCGTCACCAGTACCAGGGCGGCGCTGAGCCCGATGAAGACCTCCAGGCCCGTGGCCACGCCGTCGGGCAGGTCATCGCCGATGACGGTGGCGATGCCGACCAGCGGGGCCTGGAGCCAGTCGACGCCGAGGCCGCTGGCCAGGCCGTCGGGCGCGCTCGGGTCGGGCGCCGCGGGGAAGGCCGAGACCCCCACGATCGCCACCAGCAGGTTGACCACCACGACGGCGCCGATCCCCACGAACAGGCTCCGGGGGAGCGTGCGGCCCGGCTCGCGCGCCTCGGCGACGAAGTTGGTGACCGTCTCGAGACCGGTGTAGGCCAGCGTCGCCAGCGACAGCGCCAGGGCGATCGAGCCCCACGACGGCGCGGTGCCGATGTCGACCCCCACGCTGAGGGAGTCGGACGAGAACACCAGCGCGAACCCGAGCACCGACAGCAGCAGCCATGCGAAGAGGGCGATCGCGGCCGAGACGACCGCCACCTTCAGGAGCCGCTGTCCGCGCAGGACGCGCCGCAGGCCCGCCAGCGTGGCGATGACGGCGATCGCCGCGATCGCGTCCCAGGGCCGGTCGGCCAGCCCGTCCCACCCGAAGGCCTCGCCCACGTAGTGCGGCACGAAGAGCGCCGCCAGCGAGATGACGACGAGGTAGTCGAGGAAGAGCACCCAGCCGGTGACGAACCCCGCGGGATCGCTGAAGGCGCGCCGCACGAAGGTGGCGGCGCCGCCCGCCTCGGGGACCGCCGCGACGCCCTCGGCGTAGGAGAGCGTGACCACCAGGATCAGGATCCCGACCGCGAGCAGCACCCAGGGGGTCAGGCCCAGGGCGTAGAACGCCACGATGCCGAGCGCGAAGACCAGCGAGGAGCCGGTCTCGCCGTAGGCGACCAGGGACAGCGAGCGAGCGCGCAGGAAGCGCGCCGGGACGGTCAGCCTCCGCGCCACGGCCGCAGCAGGTAGATGCGGAGGGCCCCGCCCACGATCATCAGGCCTCCCAGCAGCAGCCCGAGGCCGCCGCCCACGCCGGCGGCCACGGTCCGGGCGACGACCGCGACGCCCAGGACCACGACGACCACCGCCAGGGCCAGCGGGACGGTGCGCGCAGCCCTCACGCCGCGACCTTCGGGCCGGTCACCTTGGAGCCCGCCACCAGGACCCGCGAGGGGCTGTTCTTCAGCACGTACCTGGTGGTGGAGCCGAAGATCGGCGCCCGCCGGCCGAGCCCGCGCCGCCTCGCGCCGATCACCACCAGCTCGGCCTCGCGCGCGACGGCGTTCGCGACGATCGCCGGCCCGGCGCTGCGGGCGCGCTCGAGCCGGGTGACCGCGCGCACCCCGTAGCTCTCCACCAGGGCCCGGGCATCATCGAGCAGGTCGTCGGCCTCCCGCTCGGCCGAGGGCAGCTCGGCGGTGAGCGGGAGTTCCATCGGCACCTCCAGCACGTGGACGATCGCCACCGTGGAGCGGCGCTCGGCCGCCAGGACCGCGGCCGCGACCAGTGCCTCCTCCGACTCCGACGAGCGCGTGACCGGCACGATGATCTCGCGGTACTCGATCTGCAGCTCCGGCCCCAGCACCAGCGCGGGCGCGCGCACGGTCTCCATCACGGAGATCCCGAGGACCCGCCTGCGGTAGACGACGTAGGCGGCGAAGCCGACCACCAGCCACGTGAGCCCGGCCCAGCGGGTGAGCGGCTCCTGCCACACCACGACGAGCCAGGCCAGGCCCGTGCCGAGGCCGCCGAAGACCGCGAACAGCGGCCAGTCGATGCCGCGGAACCGCATGTTGGGCCGCGCGCGGTAGACCAGCTCCTCATCGCGTTTTCGCACCCGCAGGGTCACCAGCGAGACGTGCGCGATGGTGAACGAGAGCATCGCCCCGAACGAGTAGATCGTGCCGAGGAAGGCGGTCTGACCCGGGAGCAGGGCGATGATCGAGGCCACGCCCGCGAACAGGACGAGGGCGAGCCACGGCGTCTTGAAGCGCGGGTGCAATCGCCGGAAGCGCTCCGGCAACTGCCGGTAGCTGGCCATCGAGTAGCTGATCCGCGACGCGCCGATCACCCCGGCGTTGGCGGCGATGAAGAGGATGGTGGCCGCCAGCAGACCCACGTAGATCTCGAGCCCCGACAGCAGGCGGCCCTCGACCCCCAGGTTGTCCACCAGCCCCAGGACCGGGTCGTTCGCGAAGCCGCCGTCCTCCGGGGGGAGCCCCAGGGGCGTCTGGTAGCCGTCCGGGCCCAGCGTCACGGGCAGCGCCGAGAGCGCGATGGCCGGCAGGGTGAAGTAGATGGCGTACACGGCGACCGCCACCATGCGAATGGCCTTCGGGATGTCGCGCGAGGGATCGCGCGCCTCCTCGGAGAGGTTCGAGATCGTCTCGATCCCGGTGTAGGCGATCATCGCGACCGGGATCGCCAGGAAGAAGCTGCTCCACGTGGGGGCGATGCCGAGGTCCACGTTGTTCACGAGGATGGTGGGCGAGAAGATGAGCACGAAGCCCAGGAGCACCAGGAGCGCCTGGGTGGCGAAGTCGATGACCGCCAGCAGCACGTTGAGCTTGGCCGCCTCCTTGACGCCCACGATGTTGATCGCCACGAGCAGGACGATCACCGCGGCGCCCACGATCACGTCCCACGGGTTCTGCTTGAGGGGCGCCCAGAAGATCGACAGGTAGTGCGGCACGAAGAACGCCGAGATGGCGATCGTGATGACGTAGTTGAGGAGCTGGGCCCAGGCGGCCCCGAAGCTCACCAGCTCGTTGAAGGCGTGGCGCGCGAAGCTGGCCGAGCCGCCGGCCTCGGGGTAGCGCACGGTCCCCTCGGCGTAGGTCGCGGCCGTGGCGGCGAAGATGACGCCGGCGATGAGGAACACGATCGGCGTGAGCCCCAGGGCCAGGGCCGCCGTGACGCCGAGCGCGTAGTAGATCGACGAGCCCACGTTTCCGTAGGCGGTGGCGAACAGCGCCGGCGCGCCGAGCACCCGCTCGAGCCCCTGCTGCTGGCGGCGGCGGCGAGGCGGCACGCGGGTACCCTACGGTGCGCCGATCCCGAGTCCCCCCTCGAGGAGGGCTCAGCGAAGCGGGTCGAGCCCGAGCCCACCCACGAACTCTTGGCGTTCCTCCTCGATCATCCGCCCGAGGATCCGCAAGCGCTCTTTCGGCATGCGCAGTGAATACCCCATTCGCCGGGCCGGGCAACTCCACGAGCTCGCACCCTCGGGCGGGCGTGACGCCCCGGCGGCTGAGGGCTTAGGCTCGACCGATGGCGCGCCTTGTGGTGATCCTGACGCTGGCCGCCGCGGCGGCCGTGCCGGCGGCGGCCTCGGCCGCCGCGCCCTGGCAGCCGCCGGTCGCGCTCTCCTCTCGGGCCGGGCCGCTCACCCCCGGCCCCCAGGTGGCCGTGGCACGCAACGGGGCGGTCGCCGTGACGTGGCTCCAGGCCGTCGGCGAGCTGGGCCTGACCAACACGGTCGAGGTCGCCCGGCGGGCGCGGCCGGCCGGGAGCTTCCAGCCGCCCCTCGAGCTGGACCGCCTCGAGGGCCTCACGCAGGGCCCCGTGGTGTCGCTGGCCGCCGACGGGTCGGGCACGGCGGCCTGGGTGCGCGAGCGGCGGCCCTGGATCACGCGGGTGCCCCCCTCCGGGCCCGCCACCGCCGTCGCCACCGTGCCGGGCGACGGCATCGCGGAGGACCTGTCGGTCGGGGTGGACCGCACCGGCACCGCGATCCTGCTCTTCACGGAGCGCGACTTCCCCGCGACCTCGCCCCTGCGGACCGTCGAGGTGGCCGAGCGCCCCGCCGGCTCGGTCGCGGTCTCGGCGCCGCTGGTGCTGAGCGTCCCCGGATCGACCGAGCCCGCCCTGGCGGTGGCGCCCGACGGGCGGGCGGTGGCCGCCTGGATCGGCCCCGACCATGCGGTGTGGGCGGCGTCCCGCGATCCGGCGGCCGCGTGGCAGCCGGCGGTGCGCATCTCGGGGCCCGGGCCGGCGCGCGGCGTCGCGGTGGCCATCGGCGAGCTGGGCGACGCCGCCGTGTCGTGGTTCGAGAGGGCCCCGATGGTGGCGCTGCGCGCGCGCGACGGATCGTGGTCCCCCGCCGAGGCCGTGGCTACCGCCGCGCCCCTGCCCCCGGGCGCGCCGACGGCCGTGGCCATCGCTCCGCTCGGCGACGCCGTGGCCGTCGCGTGGCGCGAGTCGCCCGCCCCGCTCACCATGAAGGTCGCCTGGCGCGCCGACCCCGCCCGCCCCTGGCGGGTGAGCCCCATCGCCCGCGCCGCGGGTCGCCGCAACGTCGGGCCGCCGAGGCTGGTGATGGCGCGCTCGGGGGACGCCCTGGTGCTGTGGACGCACCCGCTCGCGGGCGGCTCGCAGATCCGCGCGCGCCGCGTTCCGCGAGGGGGCCCTCTGGGTCCGGTGGAGCGCGTCTCGACGGGCTCGGGCCCACGGCTCTTCCCGTCGGTGGCCATCGGCACGGGCGGCACGATCACGGCCGCCTGGGTCGCGCGGCAGCCCTCGTCCCCCCACGCGACGCTGCGGTTCGTCGCCTCCACCCGGCGGGCCATCCTTCCATGACCGACACGCCCCCCGACTCGCCGCCGACGCTCTACGAGTGGGCGGGAGGGCGCCCCGGGCTCGAGCGGATGCTCGACGCCTTCGACGACCGGGTGGAGGGCGACGACCTGATCGCGCCCCTCTTCCCCGGCGGCGTCGGCGCCGAGCACCGCCGGAACGTGACCACCTGGTGGTGCGAGGTGTCCGGAGGGCCGGCCGACCGCCCCTGAACCACCCCACAATGACGAGCCGTCAGGCGACCGCCGCGTCCGCCGCCTTCCAATCGACCAGGTAGATCCGGTGGCGGCCCGCCAGGCCCTTGAGCGGGATCTCCCGGCCGCGATCGAGGCGAAGGGGACTGGAGCTGCCGAGTTGATCGCGGACGGCCTCCGACACGGCGATCTGCCCGCCCTCGGCGCTTGCGGCGATCCGTGCCGCGACCATCACGGAGCGCCCGAACAGATCGTCGCCCTCACGGACGGCCTCACCGGAATGCAGGCCCACCCGCACGGCGAGGCGTTCGTCGGCCGACGCCGCGCGGTCGAGGGCGAGCGCGCGCTGAAGGGCGATCGCACAGGCCACTCCGGAGCCGGCGGTCGGGAAGGCAAGCATGAAACCGTCGCCCTGGGCCTTCACCTCCCGGCCGCCGTGCGCCCGCACCTGAGCGCGAACGATCGCGTCGTGTCCCCGGATCACGTCCATCCAGCGGTCGTCGCCGAGCCGCTCCGCGAGAGGCGTCGAGCCCTCGATGTCGGTGAACATGATCGTCACGGCCCCATCCGGCTCCCGGTCCAGGTAGTCGTCCGCGGCCCCGGGGTCACGGCCGGCGAGCAGGTCCGCGTACAGCGCCCGTGTCAGGGGGCTGGGCTGCGCGTCGAAGGACTGCCGGAGCACGACGCGGCACGCGTGGTACTGGCGGAGGGCGGACGGGCGGTCCCCCGCCGCCGCATAGGCCCGCATCAGCCGGCGGTGGTGAGTCTCCCGGTCTGGTTGGAGCGCCACGAGCTGCTCGCACCGGGTCACCGCCGCCCAGCGCTCGCCCCCGGCGACGAGCTCGTCGGCGAGTGCCTCCAAGACGCGCCCGAGCACGCCCACCAGTTGGAATCGGAGGTTCTCCGACCACGCGGCGCCGGGCCACTCCGGATAGAGCGGCCCACGGTAGGCCCCCTCGACCGCCGCCAGCCCGGCGGCCCGACCCTCGCCGGGCTCGCGCGCCAGCGCCCCGCGCGCCCGCTCCAGGAAGCGGGTCACGTCCCAGTCGTCGTCCGGGCGGAGGCTCAGGGACAGGTCGGTGTCGGTCACCACCACCACCGACTCCTCGGGGGTGTCCTCGATCTCCGGCTCGAGTGCGCGCCGCAGCCCTCGCACGGCGTCCGACAGTCGGCGCCGTGCTCGTTCGGGGGGAACGTCCGGCCAGAGCCATTCCGCCATCTGGGCCCTCGCCACCGGAGCGCCCGCGCAGAGGAGCGCCGCGAGGAGCCTTCGCGCCCCGTCGGATCCGAAGGCGGCCGCCGGGATCGGCACGTCGCCGCGAAGGGCGCTGAAGCCGCCGAGGCCTCCCAGCCGCAATGGTGGCCGCGCCGCTCGAAGGCGGCGCCGGCCGGCCCGAGCCGCGCGTCGGACGGACTCGTCGGGGTCGCGCAGCAGGCCCTCGAGGACGGAGGGGTCTCCGCCGGTTGCCTCGCCGGCCGCCGCGGCCAGCTCCGCCCGCGCCGTCGGTGGTGCGGTGATCAGCAGCGGGGCGCAGGCCGACAGCAACGGATCCGCGCGGGCGGTGATCACCTGACGCGTTGCGCCGGGCGGGCCCAGGCCGGCGCGCAGCGCATGGGCCAGGACCGGAGCCAGTGTCACGGGGTCGCCCGCGGCCCATAGGGAGGCCAGCCCCTCTCGCGATGAGAGCTCCAGCGTGCTCGCGATCCGCCTGTCGCGTTCGCTCCCGTCGGGCAGGGTCAGGGACAGAGCCGCGCCGGCCCGGAGGCGGCCCAACGGCGAGCGGGCGGCCTCGGCCGCCGCGTCGGCCTCCCGCGCCATCGCCAGAGCCAGATCGCCGAGTCCGATCGTCCACGCGGCAAGCGCGAGATCGGCGAGGATCAGGGCTTGCTGGAAGGCGTAACCCATGCGGGCCAGCTGCTCCCGGGTCTTCGCGATCAGTCGCTGCGCCTCCTCGATATCCCCCATCGACGCGGCCAGCCGCGCCGCAACCGACTCGTACCGATACCGGTAGGTGGACAGCTCGATGCCCTCCACCGTGGCTCGTGCAAGGGGCAGTAAGCGCTCGACCTCCGCCCAGCGCCCGAGGCCCGCGAGCGCGGCGACACGGATCCACGCGTGCACCCTCCGGGCACGCCTCGCGTGCCAGCGAGGCGTCACCACCTCGAGCGCATCCGCCTCGACAAGGGCCTCCTCGAATCGGTTCAGATCGTTGAGGATGAGCGCTCGGAAGGCTCTCGCGTACGTCCCCTGCGCCTCGGCGTCCGGCCAGTGGGCGGATCGGGTCTCCGCGACCACGTCGCTCAGGTGGTCGAGCGCGGCGACGCTCCGACCCTGAGGATGATCGAGAAAGAGCGCGGCCACGGACGCGGCGAACACCTCGAGCTCCCGGTTCCCCCTCGCGCCAGGACCGCCGAGGGCCACGGCGACGATCTCTCGGCCCTCCGCGTAGCGGCACGCATGCCCATACCGGCTGGCGAGCGCCACCAGCAGCGCCGGGCGGGTCGGCGTGTCAGGGTCGAGCATGGGCAGGAACCGCTCGACGATGTCGAGCCCCTCCTGGTGCGGCGCGCCGGCGGAGATCATCGCGAGGACGAGCCGCGTCAGCACCACCGCAGCTCGGGCGTGCTCGCCGCGAGCGATGAGCTGGAGGGCGGCGTCCTCGGCCGCGGCGAACGCCCGCTC
Organism: Miltoncostaeaceae bacterium; assembly: GCA_963760715.1. Lineage (GTDB taxonomy): Bacteria > Actinomycetota > Thermoleophilia > Miltoncostaeales > Miltoncostaeaceae > CAVXDY01. The sequence continues at coordinate 401,227 of CAVXDY010000003.1, forward strand.
GAACTCGACCCGCTCGACGAGGAGACCGGCATGCGCCAGGACGAGCCCGGGGCGGTTGGTCCGAAGGGCGTCGGGGATCCGCTCGAGCCATTCGGCGAGCGTCGCCATCTCGGGGGTGTCGAGCATCGCCTCGGCCACCGGCTCGAGCAGCTCGGCGGCCGCCGCGTGATCTCCGGCCTCCAGCAGGTGGTTGACCGCCTCGGGTACCTGGCCGAGCGCCCGATACGCCTCGGCCGCGCGCCGGTGCAGCACCGCGGCCGCCGACCGGTCCGACTCGTCGAGGCGGGACCGCAGGAACGCGCGGAAAAGATGGTGGTAGCGGTACCACTCGCCGTCGGCGTCGAGCCGCTCCGTGAAGACATTCCCGGCGACGAGCTCCTGGCACACGACCGCCGCGTCCGCGAACCGCGTCACCGACGAGGCCACCTCGGGGGTGAAGCGGTCGAGGATGGATGTCTCCAACAGGAACCGCTGGGTCGTCGCCGGGTGTGCCGCGAGGACCTCGTCGGCCAGGTAGTCGAACAGACCGGAGTCGTCGAGACCCCGGGTGACCCGCGGCAAGAGCTCTCCCGCCTGGCTGCCCAGGATCACCCCCGTGATCCATCCCTCGGTGATCTCGTGGAGCGCGCCGGCCGTCTGGGTCACCGCCGCGGCCGGTCTGCGCCGAAGGAGTTCCAACGTCTCGCCCTCGGTCAGCGCCAGGTCTGTCGATCGGAGCACAAGGCCTTTGACGCTCGAGCGTGCCGAGAGCCACGTGGGCGGCGGCGGCCTCGACGCGAGCGCCAGGTGCACGTTCGCGGGGAGATCGCGCGCCAGGGCCGCCAGCACGTCCTGCGCAGGAGGCGCGAGCGCGTGCACGTCGTCCAGGACGAGTGCCAGGTCGTCGGGGGCCGCGATCACGACCTCGTTGCAGAGCGCCTCGACCCGATCCGCCACGTCGCCCTCCAGATCGAGGCGCGTTCCGAAGCCCGGGAAGCACTCGCCGAGCGCCATGGTCACGTGGGCGAGCAGTCCGGGGCCGGTGAGTCGCTCGTCGCAGGAGCACCATGCCCCCGGGGTGCTCAGGCTGGCGAGCCCCTCGGCCAGCAGCGTCGTCTTCCCGTAGCCGGCACCGGCGACCACCACCACGGATCCCGCCTCGAGCCCGGCGACAAGTCGCTGGACCAGGTCATCCCGGTGGAGGTGATGAGGCGGAAGCCGCGGCGGCCGGAGCCGCGTCAGCAGGATGCCGCTGGCAGACATCCCTCAGGCGTCGAGGCGTGCCTGCGACCCCGGCGCGAGAAGGCCCCAGAAGTTGACGGCCCGGCGCATCCGCCCATCCGGGGCGAGCTCCGCCACCGTGATCCCCTGGAGTACGGTCGCGCTCCCGGGCCCGAGCACCGCCCAGGTCGCCCGGAGCCAGCCGTGAACGACCTCGGCGGGTCCGGTCGGAACGATCCGGTGGCCGGGCCGCCGCTGCTGGAAGTCGTCGATCACTGCGAGGATTTCCTCGTGCCCGGTGGCGGCGTGCGGTGGGTGCGCGTATGTCACGGCGCCCGGTTCCCAGCAGAGGTCGATGAGCCGGCGTCGTTCCTCCGTCCCCGGTTCGCTCCACGCCGCCGCCCAGGACGCCATCACCTCGTCGGGCTCGATGCCTGCCATCGGACTCCCCTCGTCGCGCGGATGCTCCGCCGGCAATCGAACCATGCCGGGGCCCGGAGATGCATCCGGCCCGGCGCGGCCCGGGCCCGGCGATGAGCATCCGCGGGCCCGCCGAGCTGCTGGTCTTCGGCCGCGGTCTGCGCGCGGCCTGACGATCGGAGCGACGCGCCCCGCACGTTGGCACTCGACGCGGAGCCCGGTCGCATGGCTTAGTTCTCGGTATGAGGCGTCTCACGGCGATCGCCGTCCTCGTCCTGCTCGCCGCCTGCGCGGTCGTCCTGGTGCTCGGCGCCGTGGAGTCGTTCCCGCGCGGCCTGGTCATCGCGGCGCTCCTCCTCGGGGCGCTCCTGGCCGCGTGGGCGGCGATCCGGCGCCGCGGCGCCGCGCGGCTCGCGTTCCTCGCGGCCGGCGCGGGGCTGCTGGTGGCCGCGATCGTGCTCACGTTCACCGGCGGGCTGATCCTGGACTCGCTGCTCGCCATCGGCTTCCTGGTGGCGGCCCTGGCGCTCGCGCGGGGCCTCTTCGTCGTCCGGACCGAGCTGCCGCCGGCGCCGCGGCCGAAGCGCCCGGTGGTGATCTGGAACCCCCGCTCCGGAGGCGGGAAGGCGCTCCAGGCCGATCTCGCCGCCCAGGCGCGCGCGCGGGGGATCGAGCCCATCGAGCTCACCCCGGGCGATGACCTCGAGCAGCTCGTCCGCGCGGCGGTGGCCGATGGCGCGGACGCGCTCGCGGCCGCGGGCGGGGACGGGACCCAGGCCCTGATCGCGTCGATCGCGGCCGAGAACGACCTGCCGTTCGCCTGCATCCCCGCCGGCACGCGCAACCACCTCGCGCTCGACCTCGGCGTTGACCGCGACGACGTGGTCGGTGCGCTGGACGCGTTCGTCGCCGGAGGCGAGCGCCGGGTGGACCTCGCCGAGGTCAACGGGCGGACCTTCGTCAACAACGTCTCACTCGGGCTCTACGCCGAGGCGGTGCAGCGTCAGGGTTACCGGGAGGCGAAGCTGCGCACCATCCTCGACACCGCGCCCGACATCATCGGCACCGACGGATCGCGGGCGCCGGCGCTGCACTGGACCGGCCCCGAGGGAACCGCTCACGATTCGGCCGCGGTGATCCTGGTCTCGAACAACGTGTACCGCCTCGGCCGGGCGATCGGCTCCGGCTCGCGGCCCCGGATCGACGAGGGTCTGCTCGGCATCGCGGTGATGGAGGCTCCGGGAGCCCGCGGCCGGCGGAGCAGCTGGCGCGGGCTCTGGCGCCAGTGGTCCGCGCCGAGCTTCGAGGTGGGCTCCGGGGCGCCGGTGCCGGCCGGCGTGGACGGCGAGGCGCTGACGCTGGAGCCCCCGCTGCGCTTCATCATCCGTCCCGGGGTGCTGCGGGTGCGGCTCGCCCCGCACCACCCCGGCGCCTCACCGTCGGCGGCGCTGCCCGAGGGATTGTGGGACGGCATCCGTGCGACCCTGAGGATCATCGCCGGGGATGACCCCGGACGCTGACGATCGCCGGCGCCCCGCCCGGTCCACCAATCCCGACAGCAACCCCAGGAGGCGGCACATGGGAGACGACATCCTCAAGATCGAGAGCAAGGAGACCATGTCCCGCGAGGAGGCCGCGGCGCGCCTGCATGCGATCGCCGACGGGCTGGCCTCGCACAACGACGTGGAGCTCGACTGGGACGGTAAGCACATCAAGGTGCACGTGGCCGACGAGGTCCGCCTGGAGCTCGAGATCGAGGTCGGCGAGGAGGAGACGGAGTTCGAGATCGAGCTCAAGTGGAGCCGATGAGGGGGATGCACGATGGCTAGCCCGAGTCATCCGTACACGCCTGAGTTCCATGCGGAGGCGGTTCGCCTGCTGCGCTCCGGCGACAAGACGGTCGCCGAGCTCTCCCGCGAGCTGGGGGTCTCCGAGGCGACGCTCCGCAGATGGCGGCAGCAGGCCGAGGAGGACGCCCGGGAGCCCACGCGCCCGACCAAAGACCGAGGAAAGGACCGATCCATGCGGACTCTGGCAAAGCTGGCCGCGGACGTCATCGAGACCGGAGTGACGGTCGTCACCCTGCCCGCCAGGTGGACGGTGAACGGCCTGCGCTGGTACGCCGACCGCAACGAGGAGCCATCCGGGGGAGGCTCCGAGGGGGCCGGGCGGGGCGGGGCGTCCTAGCGGAGGCCCGGCGGCCTCACCGCCGCGCCGCGACGGCGGCGCGCAGGGCCGCGAGGGCCGGCTTGGGCGTCCCGTCGGTGCGACGCAGCCCATAGTGGTTCTCCGAGGTCTCCTGGCTCTCCCCGAGGTCGCGCCAGCCGTACCACATGAGGGCGCTGATGCCCGGGTCGGCGGCGGCCGCGCCCACGCTGTCGGCCGCGATCTCCGCCTGGCGGGCCTCGGTGACGTGCGTCGTGGTCGGCCCGATCGACCCGGGGCTCCCGTCCGACGCGGTTCCGGGACCACCCGTCGGCGCGCCGTACTCGGTGATCCAGATCGGCATCCCCGCCGAGCCGTGGGCGGCGAGGATTCCCCGCAGGCTCTCGGGCGTGTCACGGATCCTGTTCCAGGCCGTCGCGAAGGACGACGGCCGGTCCGAGGCCAGCAGCGGGTAGGTGTAGGGGTGGTAGGCGACGCCGTCCACCAGCCGGTTGGCGCCGAGGTCGCACATCTCCCGGAGGAAGTCCTCCGGCGAGATGCCCCGGTCGCCGGTCGGCACCACCGCGAGCCCCCCCGACAAGACGGTGGCCGTGGGATCGACGCGGCGGATGGCCGGCACGGCTCCCTCGAGCACCCGCACGTAATCGTCCGCGCTCGGGGAGTCCGCCCAGAAGTCGGCGGAGTTCGGCTCGTTCCAGATCTCCCACGCGTGGACGCCCAGAGGGGCGTAGCGCGCCACGGCGGCCGACACGAACGCCGAGAAGGCGGCCGGCGAGGCGGGCCGGCACTTCTCGGACGGGCATCCGGGGGGCCGGGCCCACGCGGGCGTGTAGGCGAGGATGCCGAGCACCCTCAGGCCCCGCGCCCGGGCGGCCCCGAGCACGCGGTCCAGCCCGCTCCAGTCCCAGACCTGGGGCCCGTCGTGCTGGACGTCCGACCACGAGACGTCGAGCCGTACCCAGCCTCCGAGCGCCTGGGCATCGTCGAGCGCGGCGGCGAGGTCGGCCGCGCTCATCCCGGGCAGGTCGTCGCCGAAGGCGAGGCCCGTCAGGGGCCGCGGCGCCACCGCGCCCCCCGGTGGAGCCGCCGCCCTCATCCTGCGGGGGACCCCGGCCGACAGACCGGCGAGGTGGGTGGCGTGGCTGCGCGGAGCCTGGAGGGCGGGGTGGGTGCGCAGCGGCGCCGCCAGGCCGCTTCGCGCCTCCGCCCTGCCGAGGTGGTGCGTCGCGGCAGCCGCGGCCACGGCGAGGACGACCGCGACGAGCGAGAGCGCGGTCCTACGCATGAGGCCTGGGAATCGAGAGCCCGCAGCGTTTCCCTCGACACCGGACCGGCGGAGCTTGATCGGGGACGCTTCGCAGAGACCCTTCCACGGCTCGGTGACCCGTGCGCGACGGGCAAAACGCAACCGGAGAGTTGCGCAAGATGCCAGGCCCTTCGTGCCTCAACCGCCATCCCTCCCGACTCCAGATCATCCCCCCTCTCGGGGACTTCCCAACGCGTCCCCCCCCATTTGGGGAGGGCACGGGTGCAGGATCTGTGCGAGCGGGGAGTCAACCCGGGGCGCCGCCACGAGGGATCGTTGCGCCAATAGTAGTTGAATTTGCGCTCCCGATCATGCACGAATCAGCAAAGGGCTGGAACAAACCTTCACCCGCGCGGGGACGGGAACAACGTCACCGCAACCCGCGCGTCGATCCAATGACGCAAGAGTGTTTTCTCGTCGGCTCCCCCCGCCGCCTTCGCTGGTGCGCGGCGTGGTTCGGCGCGCACCGGCACCACCGGACCACCGGCACCACCGGCACCACACGCTTCTCCCCTGACCTGAGATGTCCACATCCCGGCCTGTCGGAAGGGCTCCCTTGATGGATGGCTCGGCCTTCTTCATCTCGATCGTCGTTCCCGCCTACAACGAGGAACACACCATCGAGGAGGCGGTGAGGGAGTTGCTCGCGGTCCCGATGCCCTTCCACGCCGAGTTCATCGTCGTCGATGACGGGAGCTCGGACGAGACCCTCATCCGCCTGAGGAGGATCCGGGACCCGCGCCTGCGCATTGTCCGCCACCCCCGCAACCGCGGGAAGGGCGCCGCCCTGCAGACCGGCGCCGAGCTGGCCAGGGGGACCCACATCCTCCCGTTCGACGCCGACCGCGAGTACGACCCCAATGACATCCCGCGCCTGGCCGCCCCGGTGCTCGGGGGACGTTGCGCCGTGGTCTTCGGCTCCCGGACGCTCGGCGCGAACACGGTCTACCCGTCGTTCCACCACGTCCTGGGCAACCGCGCACTCACCCTCTTCGCGAACGTCCTCTACGACTCCGCGATCAGCGACCTCCACACGTGCCTGAAGCTGGTCCCGCTGCCGCTGTTCCGCTCGCTGGAGCTCTGCGAGAACGGCTTCGGCCTCGACACCGAGCTCACCGCAGGGATCCTGCGGGCGGGGATCCGGCCCTTCGGGGTGTCGATCTCCTACTACTCGCGCACGCGCGACCAGGGAAAGAAGATCTGCTGGCGGGACGCGGTCGAATGCCTTCGGATCCTGGGGCGCAAGCGGTTCGCGACCGCTCCGGCCGAGGTCGCGGGCGCCAGCCCCCGGACCTGGATCGCCGAGCCCGAGCCGGAGCCCGCGCTCCGGCGGAAGTTCTTCGACAACCCGCCCGCCCCGCTGGACGAGCCGGCGGACGACTCGGATCTCGTCCTCGCGGACGACCGCTACTGACCGGTCCACCCGAGCCTGGAAAGAATCAGCTCGAAGAACAGGGCACACCCATGAGCCCCGCCCCGCTCCTGTCGGAGATCCACGCGCCCCGCCGGCGGTGGACCGCCGCGTCTGCGGACGGGCGCCGGCCGCCGGCCATCCGCCTCGCGGCGGCGATCGTCGTGGCGTGCCTCGTCGCCGCCGGCGCGGTCCTGGCGACGTCCTGGGAGCCCCTGCGGCACCAGCTGGCCCTGTCCTTCTCGCAGGAGCCCGCGCGGTACCTCGAGGTCTTCCTCACCTCTCCCCCCACCGGAGCAGATCTCGGCCGCGGGGCCGCGGGCCTGGGTCGCACGGAGAGCCCGACGACGACCCCCGGCGAGGCGTTCCCCCTCGATCGGGCCCTCGCGCGCGCTCGATCCGGAGGAGGTGTCCCGCTCATCCGGGTCCCCGTGACCATCCGGTCCCACGCGGAGGCCCTGGTCCGCCAGCCGATCACGCTCCAGGTGCGAAGGGCGGGGCAGGTCGTGACGCGCCGAAGCCTCGTCAGCGTGCCCTCGGGCGGCACCGCCCACGTCGTCCTCACGGCTCCGGTGCCACGGGCCCTCGGACCCTGGTCGGCGGAGGTCTCGCTGCCGGGACGCCCGGAGCGGCTCCTGCTGCACGGCGACGCACCGGGCGGCGGGTTCGGCGGATGAGCGCGGCCTCCGTCACCACCAGCTGGGACGACGGGCACGTGCTCGACCTCCGGCTGGCCGACCTGCTCGCGGCCAACGGGTTGCCGGGGACGTTCTACGTGGCGCCGCGCAACGTGGAGCTGCCCACCCGGGAGCGGCTGAGCGACGACGCCACCCGCGGGCTCGCCGAGGGCTTCGAGATCGGGGGCCACACCCTCAACCATCGTCGCCTCGGACGCCTCTCCCCCGACGCGGCCTGGGAGGAGGTCGTCACCGGGAAGGCCGCGCTCGAGCAGGCGCTCGGCGAGCCGGTGACCAGCTTCTGCTACCCCGGCGGCGTCTACGGCCCGGAGCACCCGGCCATGATCGAGAGGGCGGGCTTCACGAGCGCGCGAACGGTGCGGCGCTGGGTGACGCGCCCCACCGCGCCCTACGAGATGGCCACGACGATGCACGGCTACCGCCATCTCGTCGACGGGCCGCCGATCCTCCGGTCCGCCGGCGGCGACCTGCGCCTCGCGGCGCGCCTCTACATGAACTGGGACGCGCTGGCCATCCGGCTCTTCGACGACGTCGTGGCCGGTGGTGGCGTGTTCCACCTCTGGGGGCACAGCTGGGAGATCGATCGCAACGGGGACTGGGGGCGGCTGGAGCGGGTCCTGCGCCACATCGCGGGTCACGACGACGTCGCGTACGTCTCCAACTCGCAGCTGGCGGAGAGGGCCTTCGCATGAGCGGCTCCCGCCGCCGGCCCCCCTCGCCCGTCGTGATGGTCACCTCGGTCTACCCGCCGCACATCGGCGGCCTCGAGAACGTGGTGCAGGGCCTCGCCGAGGCCCTCGCGCAGACGCGGGCCGTCAACGTGCTCACCACGACGGCCGGCGCGAGGGGCGCGCCGCGCTCCGAGCGCGCGGGCCGGCTGAGGGTGCGGCGGTACCGGTCGCTGGAGGTCGCGCACACGCCCATCGCCCCGGGGCTGCTGGCGGGCCTGCTGCGCGTCCCGCGGTCGGCGATCGTCCACGTCCACGTGGCCCAGGCCTTCACGCCGGAGGTCGCCTGGCTCACGTCCGCCCTGCGCGGCCGGCGGTTCATCGTGCACTTCCACCTGGACGTCGACGCCTCGGGACCGATGGGCTGGGCCCTGCCCGCCTACAAGCGGCTGGTCTTCGCCCGGGTCTTGCGCGCCGCCGAGCGCGTGGTCGTGCTCTCGCCCGAGCAGGGCGCGTTCGTGCAGAGCCGCTACGGCGTCCAGCCGGGCCGGGTCGTGGTGATCCCCAACGGCGTCTCCGCGCCCGAGGCCGCGGAGGCCGCCGAGCGGACGGGCGTGGGTGAGGACGACGTCGGGATGCTGCGGCTGCTCTACGTCGGCAGGCTCGCCTCGCAGAAGAACATCCCCCGCCTGATCGAGGCCTTCAGCCGCGTCACCGAGCCGGTCGTGCTGGCGATCGTGGGCGACGGCGAGGACCGCCCCGAGCTGGAGCGCGCCGTCGCCGAGCGCCGCCTGACCAACGTCCGGGTGGTGGGACCGCGGCGCGGCGCGGCGCTGGCCGCCTGGTACGCGTGGGCGGAGGCCTTCGTGCTGGCGAGCGACAAGGAGGGGATGCCCCTCGTCCTGCTCGAGGCCATGGCGGCGGGCCTCCCGATCGTGGCGACCGACGTGCCCGGCACCCGCGAGCTGGTCGACGGCGTGGGCCTGCTCGCCGCGCCCGATCCCGGCGCGCTGGCCGAGGCGATCGACCTGATGGCGCGCGACGCCGCGATGCGCGCGGACCTCGGCCGGCGCAGCGCCGAGCGGGCGCAGAGCAACACCTGGGAGTCGCGGCTCGTCGCGCTCGAGGACGTCTACGCCCGGGTCACACCGTGATGGCGACCGGGGCGATCCGGGCGTTCCGGCTCGCGCACCCCTCGGCCGAGGCGCTCCGGCTCCCGATGACCGGGGTGCTGGCCGCCGCGATCGTGCTGGTCGATCCCGACGTGCCGGGGCTGGTGCCGGCCGCCGGCCTGTGGCTCTGCATCGGCCTCCCCACGCTCCTGCTGGTCCACAAGCTGATCGCCCCGACGGTCGCCCTGGCCGAGGCCCTCGTGTACGGCCTGGCGACCACCCTGCTCGCGCTCATGCTCGGGGGGCTCGCGCTGAACCAGGTGCTTCCCCTGGCCGGCGTGGCGCGCCCGCTGGACCGCGAGCCGGTGCTGATCACGCTCGGCGTCGGGCTGATCGGGCTCGTCGCCTGGCGCTTCGAGCGCCGCCGCGCCTTCACGGCGATCGCGCTCACGGCGCGCGAGTCGGCGCTCGTCGGGGCGGGGGCGATCGTCGCGGCCGGCGGCATCATGGGCGCGATCCGGCTCAACAACGGTGCATCGGGCGCCTTCACCGCCGGCGTGCTCGCCGTCGGTGCGGCGGCGGTCGTGGGGCTCCTGGTCTGGCGGCGGTCGGCGCGCGACGGGGTCATCTGCACCACGCTCTACCTGCTCGCGCTGGGCCTGCTCTTCATGACCTCGCTGCGCGGTTGGTACATCACCGGCCACGACATCCAGCAGGAGTTCCACGCCCTCCAGTTGACCTCGATCAACGGGGGCTGGGACATCTCGCGCTACCCCGACCCCTACAACGCCTGCCTGAGCATCACGATCCTCCCGACCCTGATCGGGCGGATCGCCCACCTTCACGACCCGTACGTCTTCAAGGTCGTCTTCCCGATGCTGTTCGCGGTCTGCCCCGTGCTGGTCTACCGCATCGCGCGCCGGTTCACCGGGGTCGGCCCCTCGGTGCTCGCGGCCGTCTACTTCATGTCCTTCCCGACGTTCTTCACGGACATGCCGTTCCTGGCGCGGCAGGAGATCGCGTTCATCTTCCTCGGAGGGGCGTACCTGGTGATCACCGACGCCGGGCAGAGCATGCGCTGGCGCCGGACGTGGCTCGCGCTCATGTCCGTCGGCGTGGTGTTCTCGCACTACTCGACCACGTACGTCCTGCTGGGCGTCATGGCCGTGACCTGGCTCGTGTCGAAGGGCGGAGCGCTCACACGCATGGTCACGCGCGCCCGCCGGTCGCGGACGATCCTGCGCGTGCGCCGGGATCCCCTGGTCATCACCTGGCCGTTCCTGGTCGGGCTGGCCCTGCTCGTCGCGGTCTGGACCGGGCCCCTCACCGGCACCTCCGGTCAGCTCGAGAAGACGGTCCTCAGCTCGGCGCGGGGCGTGCTCTCGGGCAATCTCGGCGACCGGTCGTCGGACGTCTCGTACAGCCTTCTGGCCGGCAACACCACGACGGTCCGGCAGCGCCTGGCGAAGTACCGGGCGAAGTCGCTGGACTCCACCGCCACGGCGCGCGCGGAGGGCACCTACTACCCGCGGAGCGTGGTGGACCGCTACCCGACCCCCGCCGCGAAGGAGCCGGATCTCCCGCTGACGGCCGTGGGAAGCAGGGTGTCGGACGCGGGCATCGACGTGCCGGCCGCCAACTCGGTCATGCGGGCGGGCTTCGCGCGCCTCCTGCAGGTCTTCCTGGTGATCGGCCTCGTCGGCGTGGGCCTCGGGCTGGTGCGGTGGTTCCGGCCGACCTACGAGCTGTTCCTGCTCGCGGCCGCGAGCTTCGTCGCGGTGATCGCCCAGATCCTGCTGCCCAGCCTCACCGTCGAGTACGGGCTCCTGCGATCGGTGCAGCAGGGGCTCTTCGTGCTGGCGCCCTTCCTCGTCGCCGGCAGCGTGGCCCCGTTCATGTGGCTCGGCCTGCGCCGCGCGGGGATCGCGGCCGCGGCCCTCGGCGTGGGCTTCTACCTCTCGCTCACGGGGGTGCTCCCGTCGATCCTCGGGGGCTACCCGGCACAGCTCCACCTCGCGAACTCCGGCGAGTACTACGACCTCTACTACGTGCAGCCGCAGGAGCGCGCGGCGACCGGCTGGCTGGGGAGCCACGAGAGCGCCGGCACCGAGGTGCAGAACGAGCGCCAGTCCAACCGCTATGTCTCGAGCGACCCCGCCACGTTCGCCTCCCTCGACCTCTCCGGGGACGACATCTACCCGACCCTCCTGCGCCCCGCCTCGGTCGTCTTCCTGGGGGAGTCCGTCGTGAGACGGGAGCTCGCGACCGTCGGGGACGGCAGCGACGAGCTCATCTATCGCTACCCGCTCGCGATGCTCGACGCGACGAAGGACCTCGTCTACAGCAACCCCGGCGCGCGGATCTACACCCCTCCCGCGGACCCGCGGTAAGGGCGGGCCAGACGACGATGAGCAGCGCCTACCAGCAGACGGAGCTCGGCGACCAGTCCGGGTACGCGCCCGTCATCGACCGGCCGCGGCGCATCCTGCTCGTGACCCATCGGTTCCCCCCACACGTGACCGGCATCGGGAACGTCGCGGCGGCGGAGGCCGCCCACCTGGTGGCGAGCGGGAACGAGGTCGCCGTGATGTCCACCGGCGGCCACTGGGGCTCGCAGGCCAGCACGCCCGAGGGCTTCCGGCTGGTCCGCGTGAACGCGTGGGAGGGCCTCGAGGCGCGGTACGACATCCCGTTCCCCGTCTCGGGGCCCTCGCTGCTCGCACACACACGACGCCTCGTGCGCTGGGCCGATCTCGTGCACATCCACGACGTCCTCTACATGCCCTGCTGGGCGGCGGCCTGGGCGGCCCGCATCGCGGGGCGCCCCGTGATCGTGACGCAGCACGTGGCCACCGTCGCGCACACGAGCGCCACCACGCGGGTCGCCCAGAGAGTCGTCTACGCGGCCGCGGGCCGGCGCATCCTCCGCTCCGCCGCCCGCGTCGTCGTCCTCAACGGAGGGGTCGAGGACTTCGTCGCGGCGCAGGGTGTCGAGCGCTCGCGCATCCGGTTCCTGCCGAACGGCGTCGACAGCGAGAGGTTCCGGCCGCCGGAGCCCGGGCAGCGCGCGAAGCTCCGCCGCCAGTACGGCCTCCCCCAGGACGCCGTGCTCGCGCTCTTCGCCGGGCGCTTCGTTCCGAAGAAGGGCGTCGACCGGCTCCTCGCCGCGACGGGTGACGACTACGTCGTCGTGCTGGTCGGCGGGGACCGCCCCGCCGGCGTTCCCGACGACGGGCGCACGATCTTCCTGGGCGCGTTGCCGCCCGAGGCCCTCGCGGACCTCTACCGCGCCGCCGACCTTTTCGTCCTCCCGTCGGAGTCGGAGGGATTTCCGCTCAGCGCCCAGGAGGCGATGGCGTCGGCCCTGCCGGTGATCCTCCCGCACGACGACGGCTACGGCTTCTACGGCCTGGCGAACGCCGGCGTGCGGTTCGTCGACGGCACGCCGGCGTCCATCCGCCGTGAGATCTCGGCGCTGGCGGCCGACCCCGAGCGCAGGCAGGCCCTCGGCCTCGCCGCGCGCGATCACGCGTGCGCCCGGTTCGCCTGGCGCGACCACACCGCCCGCCTGAACTCACTGTGGGACGAGATCCTCGAGGAGGACCGGTGAGCCGGACGGCCGCGAGCCCGCGCCCCACCGACCACCTGGTCCGCGGCTCCGCGTTCCTGATGGCGGCGACGCTCACCGCGTCCGCCGTCGGCTTCGCGTTCTGGCTCGTCGCCGCGCGGCTCTACTCACCGGGAGAGATCGGCATCGCCTCGACGCTGATCTCCGCGACCACTCTGATCGCCTACCTGAGCCTGCTCGGCCTGAACAACAGCCTCATCCGCTACCTGCCCCTCTCGAAGAACCGGGACGCGGAGATGACGCAGTCGATCCTCGTCACCGTCGGCGGCGCCCTGCTGGTCGCGACCCTGTACGTGGTGGTGGCCCCCCTCGTCGCTCCACGGCTCGTGCTCCTGTCGGACAGCCCCGCGCACTCGTTCTTCTTCGTGATCCTCACGGCGGCCGCGGCCGCGAACCTCCTCACCGACTCGGCGTTCATCGCCCTGCGCGGCGCGAAGTACAACCTGCTGGTCGACGGCATCGTGCAGAGCCTGATCAAGCTCGCGCTCGTCGCTCCCCTGGTGGCGCTCGGGGCGTTCGGCCTCTACGTGGCGTACGGGCTGTCGGCGGTCGTGGCCGTGGTGCTGAGTGTGGCGTTGCTGTGCCGCGTGATGGGGCTGAGGCCGCGGCGGGGACGGCCGGGGACGCTGCGCGGCTATCTCGGCTACTCCGGCGGCACATACGTGTCGGCGTGCCTCAACCTGCTTCCGATCCTCGCCATCCCGCTCATCGTGCTGAACGAGCAGGGAGCCGAGGAGGCCGGCTACTACTTCGTCGCATTCCAGATCGCGACCCTGCTGAACAGCATCTCGTTCGCGATCTGCGAGTCGGCGTTCGCCGAGGGCGCACACGACGCGGGCCAGCTGGGGACCGTGGCCCGGCGGTCGGCGAAGCTCGCGTTCACCGCCCAGACGGCGGGGGCGCTCCTGACCGCGATCGCCGCGCCCTACGTCCTGGGCTTCTTCGGATCGAGCTACTCCGACAACGCCACGGAGCTCCTCATCGTGCTCGCCCTCGGCTCGATCGCCGTCGCGTTCAACACGTGGACCAGCATGCTGCTGAAGCTCACGGGGAACGGGATGAGCTGGCTCATCGGCTCGCACTTCGTCTACGCCGTCGGGATCATCGCCGGCACCCAGGTCCTCGCGGGCCGCGACCTCGTGTGGATCGGCGTGGTCTGGGGCGCCGGCAACGCCATCTGCGGGCTCATCGCGCTCATCGGCATCACCGAGTCCCGCCGCCGCGAGACCCACATCTGGGAGAGCGCGGGTGCGTGACAGCGCGGCGATGAAGATGATCACGACGCTGACGCGGCCTCGACCGAGTCTGGGCGACGAGGCAAGAACGCACATGCACATCGTCACGTTAGCCCACTACTATCCTCCCCATGTCGGTGGGCTGGAACAGGTTGCCCTACAGCAGGCCGAATATGTTGCCCGTGAGGGTTTTCGCTCAACCGTAGTTACGACCGTCGTCGAGGGCACTTCCAAGGGTGCAACCACTGACGGACAGGTAATGGTCGTCAGGGGTCGGGCTTCGAACATTCTCGACACGAGGCACGGTCTGCCGTTCCCAATCATCGGGCCCGGCCTGGTCCGGGCCATCGCCAGGGCTGTTCGGCAAGCCGACGTCGTCCAGCTGCACGACGTGTTCTATCCGACGTCCTGGGCAGGCTATATCTGGGCGCGGCTCTACGGCAAACCTGTGATTCTCACCCAGCATGTTGCCATGGTCAGCCACCCCTCGGTTCTGATCCGGGGTATCCAAAAGCTGGTCTATGCCACCCTTGGCAGACTGATCTTCGACCACGCCCAGCACATCGTGGTCTACAACCAGACGGTTCATAGCTTTCTCGTCTCCAAAGGAGTGAAGGAGACGAAGATAAGTGAACTGAAGAACGGCATCGACACCAGCTTCTTTGTTCCCGCTCCACCGACGGCCAAGCAGGCGCTGCGTAGGAAATACGGTCTACCAGCGAGCAAGCCGCTGGTGATCATCGTCGGCAGGCTGGTCGCCAAGAAGGGCTACGACAGCCTCTTCAAAGCTCGCTCAGATAGGTATGACCTGGTTTTCGTGGGGCCGGGAAGGGTTGACAGGGCCTGGCGGGTGCCCGGGGTCCATCTCATGGGTAGCCGTAGCCAGGCTGAGATCAAAGATCTCTATCAAGCCTGCGACATCTTCGTGCTGCCGGCGACCGGGGAGCTCTTTACTCTGGCGATGCAGGAGGCGATGGCCAGCAGCTTGCCCATAATCACCACAAACGACGGAGCCTATGCCGGCTACGGTATCGACACCTCCTTGCTGTGCCTGTGCGAGCCGACCCCCGCTGCCCTTGGGCATCACATAACTCGCCTGGTTGACGATCCAACGCTGATGGAGCGAATGGGCCGCTATTCACGCGAGCTGGCCATTGAGCGCTTTGAGCGTCGGAACAACCTGGCGTGCGTGAAGGAAATATATGAGCGGGTGAGCGGGATCCGGCCCTGCACCGCGACCCCCGGGCGGGAGGAGCGATCGCGTTGATGCGCAAGGCCCGCCCCCAGCATCCCCTGTTCGAGCGTCGGCCGCCACGCCGAGGTCCTGGCGCCGGGGACCGGCTCGCCCCCGGCGAGGCGGTGCTCTTCGTGACCGCGCACTTCCGCCCGCACCTCGGCGGCGTGGAGCAGTACGTCGAGCAGCTGGCCGAGACGCTGTACGCGCGCCGCGGGATCCGCCCCATCGTGGTGACGACCTCCCCGCAGGAGCCGCCCGGCGCACTGCGCGACTCACCCATCGTCGTGCGGAATCTGTCCGCGCCGGCGCGCCTGTTCAACACGCCCCTCGGCTTCGGCTGGATCCGAGCCCTGCGCCGGCTGGTCCGCGAGGAGGACGTATCGCTGGTCAACGCCCACGCCCCGGTACCGGTCCTCGCCGACCTGGCGGCCCGGGCGACCTGCGAGCGCCCCTTCGTCCTCACCTACCACGCGGGTCCGGTCGACCGAGCGCTGCGGGTGCGGGCGTACATCGGCGACGTGTACGAGCGCCTCGTGCTGCCGGTCACGGCGCATCGAGCAGACCGCGTGATCTGCTCCTCCGAGCACGTCGCGTCCTCGTTCCCCCACGCCTTCGACGGCAAGGCGGTCGTGATCCCGCCCGCGGTGGACATGGAGGTCTTCTCGCCGGACCCCCGGCGGGAGCCCGACCCGATGCGCGTCCTGTTCGTCGGCTCGCTCGACCGCACCACCGCCTACAAGGCGCTCCCCGACCTGCTGGAGGCGATGCGGCGCGTGCGCCGGGTCCACCCGGGCGCGACGCTGGAGGTCGCCGGCGACGGCGACGCGCGCTCGGCGCACGAGCAGCTCGCCGCGCGCCTCGGCATCGCCGGCGCGGTGCGCTTCCGCGGCCGCCTCACCGGCCGCGACGAGATCGCCGACACCTACCGCGGCGCGGGGATCGTTTGCCACCCGACCCACTACGACAGCTTCCCGACGGTCCTCGTCGAGGCGATGGCCTGCGGGCGGCCGGTCGTGGCCACGCTCGTCGGCGGCATCCCGTCGCTCGTGACCAACGGCCGCGACGGCCTGCTCTATGAGGCCGGCGACCTGGACGCGCTCACCCACGCGCTGTCAGAACTGCTCGCGGACCCGGCGCGCGCCGCCGAGATGGGCGGGCACGGCCGGGCCGCGGTGGCCGCCACGCTCTCGCGCGAGGCCCAGGCCGACCGCACGATGGAGATCTTCGACGAGGCCGTGGCCCGCCGATGAAGATCCTTCGCGTCGTCTCATCAGGGTTCGGCGAGGGCGGGGCCGAGGCGGGCATCGTCGACATCCAGCGCTTCCTCGAGGACCGCGGGCACGAGATCAGGATCCTGGCCGGCGACGCCCGGCCCGACCTCCCCCACTTCAACGACTACTCGTTCCGGTCGCCCCGCGGCCCGCTGGGGCGGGTCATGTACACCTTCAACCCCTACGCGTACCGCGCCCTCAGGAGCGCCCTCCGGGAGTTCGAGCCCGACGTCGTGCACCTGCACACGCTGGGCGCGGCCTCGCCCTCGGTTCTCTTCGCGCTTCGCAGGATCCCGGCGGTGGCCACCGTCCACGGACCGGAGGCCTACACGCGGGAGCTGCTCATCTGGAATCTCCCGAAGACGGACTTCAGGAATCAGGACTACGACGTCCGCGGCCTCACCCCGGTGGGCAGGGCGCGCTACCTCTACTACCGCTACATCAGCTACCCGCTCTACCGCCTGGGTTTTCGCAACGTCGACCGCATCGTCACGATCAGCACCTATATCCGCGACGTGATGGCCGCGCAGGGGATGCACAACACGTACGTCCCCAACGGCGTCAGGATGTTCGACTTCACGCCCCTCACGCCGGCGACCCTGAACCACACGATCGTCTTCGCGGGACGGCTGGAGACGGTCAAGGGCGTCGAGCACGTCCTGCGGGCGCTGCCCACGGTCATCGCGCGCTACCCCGATACGCGATTCCTCATCGCGGGGACGGGAAAGGACGCGGAGGCGCTCAGGGAGCTGACGCGCTCGCTGTCACTGGACGACCACGTGACCTTCCTGGGGTACATCCGCGATCGCTGCGAGCTGCAGGAGCTCTACGTGCGCTCGAGCGTCATCGTCGTGCCGTCCATCTGGCCCGAGGTCAGCGCGCGAGGCGGCATCGAGTCCATGAGCGTGGGCCGGCCGGTCATCGCCAGCCGCGTGGGCGGCCTCACCGACTGGTTGCACGACGGGGAGACCGGGTACCTGGTGCCCCCGCGGGATCCGGCCGCGCTCGCCGACGCGCTGATCAGGGTCTTCGCCGACCCCGAGGCCAACATCGCCATGGGGGCCAAGGCCCGCAGGATGGCGGAGACCTACGACATGGGCCTCCACGCGGAGCGCATCGAGCGCGTCTATCGAGAGGTGCTGAACGGGAACGGCAGGAATGGAACGCCCTAGGCCTCGGAAAGGACGTGTGGCATGCGCTACATCGTGACCGGAGCGGCGGGATTCCTGGGTTCGCACCTCGCGGATTCGCTGCTGGCCGCCGGCCACACGGTCTCCGCGGTCGACTGCTTCTCGGACTACTACTCGCGCGACATCAAGGAGGGCAACGCCGCCGGGTTCCCCGTGCTCCCGATCGACCTCGCCGAGACGCCGATCGACGACCTTCTCGCGGACGCCGACGGCGTCTTCCACCTGGCGGGGCAGCCGGGCGTGCGCGGGGGATGGGGTGACGACTACGCGCGGTATCTCCACGACAACGTGATGGCGACGGCCATGGTCTTTCAGGCGTGTGAGCGCCACTCGGTCCGGGTCGTCTTTGCGTTGACGTCCTCGGTGTACGGGTCCGCGCTCTCGTACCCCACCGCCGAGTCCACTCTGCCCGCCCCGATCTCCCCGTACGGCGTGAGCAAGGTCTCCTGCGAGCTCCTCGCCTACGCGATGGCCGCCACGGGATTGGACGCCGTCGGCATTCGCTACTTCACCGTGTACGGCCCGCGCCAGCGGCCGGACATGGCCTTCGCGCGGCTCCTGGCGTCATGCCACACCGATTCGGCCTTCCCCCTCTACGGCGACGGCTCGGCCTCCCGGAGCTTCACCTACGTCGCCGACGCGGTGTCGGCCACCGTCGCGCTCATGACCGCGGGCCGTTCCGGCGAGATCTACAACGTCGGGGGCGGAGAGGAGGCGAGGATGGATGAGGTCATCGCGCTCGTGACCTCGATCACCGGCACGTCACCGCGAATCGAGCGATGTCCCGCGACCCGGGGCGACGTCGCCCGCACCAAGGCGGACACGTCACGGGTGACCGCCGACACCGGGTGGGAGCCGCAGGTGGGCGTCCGAGAGGGCCTCACGGCCCAGTGGCAGCACCTGGGCGTCGGCTCCCCCGCGTGAGGTCGGCCGGCGGGTCGCCAGCGCCTAACCGGCGGCGGCGGCCGCGCTCAGCGCGCGCCGGTCGAGCTTGCCGCCCGCCAGGCGCGGGAGCGTCTCCAGCACGGCCACCGGTCCGGGCGCCAGGTCGGGCGACAACCGCCGGGCCACGTGGCGGCGCAGCTCGCGGGCGAGCCCGGGCGCGGCCGGGCCCGGCGGCGCGGCGGTGACCACGAACGCGGCCGGGCGCACCCGCCCGCGCTGGTCGCTGCCCACCACCGCGGCCTCGGTCACGAGCGGGTGCTCGGCCAGCGCGCGCTCGATCTCGAGCGGGCTCACCAGACGGCCGCTCACCTTGAAGAGGTCATCCGCGCGTCCCAGCAACCGGAGCGCGTCCCCGTCGCGGGCGACCACGTCCTCGGTGCGCGTCCAGCGTCCGCGGCGCAGCCGGGCCGTGAGCTCCGGGAGTCGCCAGTACCCGAGCGCTGCGCACGGCGTGCGGACCCACAGCGGCCCCGTGCGCCCCCCGTACCGGCCCACCCGCACCTCCACGCCCGGGCTGACGCGCGACAGCGTCCCGTCGCCGTCGCCCGAGAGGTAGACGTCGCCGCACTCGGACGCCCCGAGGGCGTCGATCAGCGTGATTCCGAGATCCGCCGTCTCGCGCGCCAGGCCCGGTGAACAGCGGTCGCCCGTGGAGAGGGTGGCGCGCAGCGACGGAAGCCCACCGCGCATGTCGGGATCGTGCCGCAGCACGCTGGCGATCTGGGCCCAGTGCATCGGCACGCCCGCGAGCACGGTGACGCCGTCCCGGACGACCGCGTCCAGCGTCCCGCGCGGCGTCGTCCGCGCCGCCGACAGCACGGCCGCCGCGCCCGCGGCGAGCGGGCGGGCGAGGCCGAGGAAGAACCCCAGCGCGGTCGCCGTGCGCGCGGTCGCGAGGACGCGGTCGCCCGGACCCACGCCCAGCACGTCGCGCAGGAAGCTCGGCAGCGCCGGCGAGAAGGTGCGATGCGCGTGGACCACGCCCTTCGGCCGCCCCGTGGTTCCCGAGGTGTAGACGATCAACGCGGGATCCTCCGGGAGCACCGCGGCGACCGGTCGCTCGGCCGCCCGGTCCAGCATCCCGGGACGGTTCACGAGGACGCGCGGCGTGCAGTCCTCGAGGATCGCCGCCGTCAGCGAGGCCGGCCGCCCGGCGTCGAGCGGCACGGCGATCGCACCGAGGCGCATCGCCCCGATCATCGCCGCCACGGCCTCCCGCCCGTCGGGCAGCGCCACCGCCACCCGGTCGCCCGCGCGGACGCCGAGGCCGTGAAGCCCCCCGGCGGCGCGCCCGCAGGCCTCGGACAGCTCCTCGAACGTCCACCGGCCGTGGTCGTCCAGCAACGCGGGCCCGCGGCGCCCGGCGAGGCGGTGGGCCTCCACGAGGTGGTGCGCCGCGTTGGCGCCCGACACCCGATCGCTGGCGGATCGGTCCATGTCCGCATGCTGGTCTCAGCACGCGGGCCCGACCACGCCCCCTAGGGCTCGACCGACGACACCCCTCAGCCGAGGCCGAGGTCCGCCATGCGCGCGCGGATCGCCGCCGCGCGGGCCTCCGCGCCCATCCGGGTGCTCGCGCGGCGCTCGTAGGCATGGCGCAGGGCCGGATCGCTGGGCGAGACCCCGGTGAAGAGCTCGGTCATCGGCGTGTACTGGTTGACCGTTTCCCGGATCGGGCGCCAGTTCTCGTCGAGCAGTCCGAGGTTCCGGAACGTAAGCTCCCCGCCGGTCCCGGCGGCCTGCCACCACTCGCTCGTCGCCGGATCGCGCCACGACAGGTAGCCGCCCTCGATGACCTGGCGCGGCTCGGTCAGCGAGCCGGTGAAGCTGTAGCGGACGCCCGGAGCGCCGACCGGGTCGTAGTAGCTCGGCGTGCAGAAGTCCGAGACGAGGTAACCGTTGACCGTGTACGCCCACTGGGCGGCGCCCGGCGGGTCGCAGACCTCGACCAGGAACTCCACCAGTCCCTGGCCGGCCACGGGCGAGCCGCCGGGCACGGTCCGGTTGCCCCAGGGGTCGATGACCATCTCGATCGCCTCGTGGCTCGCCGTCAGCGACCAGCTCGGGCTCGCCTCGACGAGCGAGAACGGCTGCCCATTGCGGTCGAGGTGGATCCCGACGGCCTCGATGCCCGGGAAGTGGTCGCCCACGAGGATCGGCCAGTAGCCGGGAGGGACGTGGTCGAGCGATCCGAAGGCGTCGATCGTCGCCTGCACCCCCCAGATCGGCGCCACGTCGCGGATGAGCTGGCGCTGGAGCGCCGCGGCGATCTCCGCCACGGCGCGGCGCGGCACCTGCGGCGCCTCCACGACCAGGGCGAGGTGGATGGGCGGCGTCATGCCCGCACCTCGGTGCCGGCCGGCCGTCCGAGGTGGGGGGCCTCGAGCGCGATCCCGTCCAGGGCGAAGCGCTCGCGCACGAGCTCGAGCCGGGCGTCGAGGTCCTCGAGCCCGCGCTCGGCCGCGGCCACCGCGGCCTCGGCGATGAGGCGGCACCGGTGCGCGCCGAAGCTCTCGGCGCCGCCGGGGTCCTCGGCGAACGCGGCGCCGGGCCCGAGGGGGAGCGTCATCGCGGGCGCGCCCCCGCGGAGGAACGGCGCGAGCGCCGCGGCCAGGTCGTCCGCGGCGTCGAGGGCCCGCTCGCGGTCCCGGCGTTCGAAGTAGAGCACGGCCGCGTCGCGGCGATCGAAGCCGCCGGGCTCGTCCACGACCTTGGCCATGAACGCGAGCCCGGCGTCGTTCAACCGGCGGGTCGCCTCGCGCACGAACGGGACCGCGCCCTCCCGGCCCAGGTCGAGGTACACCCGGTCGAGGCGCCGGGGCCGGCCGGAGAAGCCGCGCTCGCCGCGCGCCATGTAGAAGCCGGGCGACAGCGCCGGCAGGTCGGCGGGAAGCCGGACCATGACGTCGCGGCCGATGTCCGGGGCGCCATCGTCTGTCACGATCTCCGCCGCGGTCACCCAGAGGCGCAGGCTGGCCCGCTCGACGACCCAGTGCCCGTCGTCCTCCGCGACGATGCGCCAGCCCGGCTCCAGGCAGCCGGTGCTCGCGTTGGCGACGGCCAGCTCGTACGAGAACGCCCGGTCCTCCCCCGTGGGTCGCGGCGGCGGCGCGCTCGCCGGCCGGGGAGCGCCCTCGGTGAAGAAGGAGTCGTACAGGCGCGTCCTGATGCTCCCGACGAGCGCGCGCCGGACGCCCCGCGTGCCGGCGAGACGCACCACGATCTCCGGGAGGTCGGCGACTTCGCCCATCCACGCGTGTGACGTGGGCGATCGCACATCGAGCGCGTCGAGCGCGTCGCCGATCGCCACGGCGGCGTCGGCGCGCGATGCCGTCGTCATGACATCCCCAGGAGGTCGCGGGCGGCGTGGGCGGGATCGTGGAGCAGGTGCGCCGCGACCTGCACGTGCGCGACCGCGCATGGATGGAGACCCGTGTCGGACTCCGTGCACTCGAAGCCGGAGTGGACGAGGCGGACGGCGGCGAGCTCAGCGCAGCGCTCGATCCAGGCGTCGCCGCCGGCGGGCGGCGCGGACTCGCGGTACGCGCACCAGAACGCGCGGAGCCCGGGCGCGAGGGCCTCCATGGGGAGGTCGGCCTCGCCGGCGAGACGCTCGGGCGGCACCTCGGGCACGGCCGGGATGGAGCAGAGCCATGCGCTGACGCACGCGGCGGCGAAGCAGCCGGCGTCCCACACCCGCTCCCCTGCGCCGCCCATCTCCCAATCGACCAGCCAGACCCGTGGGTCGTCGCGCTGCCCGACGAGCACGTTCTCCCACCGGAGGTCCCCGTGCACGAGGGCATCGCCCGAAGGCGGTGCCAGCGCACGGAGGCGCGCCTCCAGTTCGGAGCGCTGGATCATCTTCAGGAGTTCGAGCCCGCCGCCGCTCAGGAGCCTCAGGCGCCGCGGGGTGGGCCGGACGACCCCGAGGCCGCCGCGCAGCCAGTCCGAGCGCGGGACATCGGGTCCGGGAACGCCGGCCTCCCGGTGGAGGTCGCCGACCGCCCGTCCGACCGCGCCGGCGACGGCGGGGTCGAGCGTGCCCTCGGACGTGACGTGCTCGGCGAGGTTCGGCGCCGGGACCTCCTCCATGTGCAACTCGCCCGAGTCTGCGTCCCACCACACGCCGAGCGGCAGGCGCGCGGCCGTCGCGGGGCACCGCTCGATCAGGGCGTCGTAGAGCGCCTTCTCGCGGAGCAGGTCCTCCGTGTGACCGGCGCTCTGCGACGCCTTCACGAACGAGCGCCGCCCGGAGGCGTCATCCCGACGGGTGAGGTGCCGGCTGAGGGGTGGCGCAGCGATCGTCAACGGCGCCCGCTCAGTCCCCGCAGAGGGGCGTGGTCCTCTTACCACCTCCGCCGTACAGCCCCGCCTGGGTGCCCCACGCGGAGCTCTGCGAGCCGGGCTGGCCGAGGTAGTCGTCCACGAGGGCGCCGCCGAGGTAGGTGGAGAACGACGGCCCGATCCTGGTCTCCTGGACCACCCGATAGGGAATCGGGACCCCCAACTTATCGACGGCCTTCAGCCAGACCGTGATGGTGTCCTGACGCTCCGCTTTGAGCTCGTAGCGCCAGCCGATCAGGCAGCTACGGTGGAAATCCACATAGCGATCGAGGCGGGGGGTCAAGTAAATCCGCCGCACGTCCCCCGCGGGGTCCTTCAAGGCCCGAACCTTCTTCGCCAAGCCTTTAACGCTGGCCGTGTCGCCGTTCTTCTTCGCAATCGCGATGAACTCGAGTGCTCGCTCAACGATGGTCGATTGCCCGGCGTACCCCCGCAGGACGATCGCGTCGGCGGCGCCTTCAACGTCGTCCCCAAAGGCGTCTACCAGTGTCGAGGACGGGAGGGGGTCCTTTGCAACGAGCCGTACACGCCCCCACCAACCCTCTTCATCCGGATAGTTCGTAGACATGCCCTCCTCCTGTTCAGTTCGGCACGTGGAAGTCGGCCTGCTCGGCCTCGGTCAGGTCACGCGTCGTGCGCTCTTTCGCGGCCGCCTCGACGTCGCCGATCGGGCCGCAGACGTCGCACGAGATCTCACGGATGACGTTGTCGCTCCCGTACCAGGCGATCGCGGGGGCGGCCCCGGCCGCGGTCACCACGTTCGCCGGCTGCGGGATGGTGAGGAGGGTCACGCCGCGTCGCCAGTCAGTGACGCGGACGGCGTCGGAGCCACCCGAGACGACCCGGTCGTCGCCGGCGAACGTCACCGACCACACCGAGTCCTGGTGGCTGCGGATGATCGTGACCGGCTTCGTGCCGGTGAGGTCCCAGACGCGCACGGTCTTGTCGCCGCTGGCCGAGGCCAGCCAGTGGCCGTCGGGGCTGAAGGCGACCGACGTCACCGGGCCGTCGTGCGTCCCGATGGTGCGGGAGCCGCCGGTC
This sequence comes from Miltoncostaeaceae bacterium, assembly GCA_963760715.1. Taxonomy (GTDB): domain Bacteria; phylum Actinomycetota; class Thermoleophilia; order Miltoncostaeales; family Miltoncostaeaceae; genus CAVXDY01. Next base: position 425,099 of record CAVXDY010000003.1, read on the forward strand.
ATCCCCGACAACTTCACGATGCCGTCCTGGCCGCCGCTCGCGAGGATGCGTCCATCGGGACTGAAGGCGACGGCGAACGCGCCGTGCTCGTGCCGCGCGACGATGCGGGGCTTCGCTCCTGGTGTGAGGTCGATCGTCACGACCCGACCGCTCGGCGAGAGCGCGACGGCCACCCGCCGACCGCGCGGATCCAGCGCCACGCCCGCGCCCGTGTCGTTCGGGTACCTCTTCTCGGTGAGCACGTGGCCCGAGGCATCACGCACGATGACGCCTCCCGCGGGGGCGGCCAGGAGTCCGTTGGCGACGAGTCCTCCCTCGACTGCGCCCGACCACGTGCTGGCTCCCGGGATGGCGGGCAGCACCGGCGTGGTCGCCGACCTGCCGGGCGTCCAGCGCTCGACGGAGGAGTCGGCCTGGACGATCACGACCTCGGAGCCTCGCGCGTCGAACGTGACGCCGCCCGTGAATGCCGGGGTGCGCCCCGGCAGCTCGTTGTCGACGCCGGCCGTCGCGTCCCACTGGCGGACCGCCCCGTCTGAACCGACGCTGACGGCCCTCGTCGGGCCGTCCCAGCCGACTCCGAGAGCCGCCCCCAAGTGCCCGATCAGGACCGACAGCAGCCGCCCGTCTCGGTCAAAGATGCGGACCGCGCCGCTCCCGCTCGCCGTCTCGACGCGCGACCCGTCGCCGGACCAGGCGATGTCGTTGACCCCGTCCGGGTCGGGACGAGAGAAGACGCGGGCCGGGCGCGGCCCGAGCCGGAAGACCTCCAGCCCCGCCGAGGTGCCGACTGCGAGGAGCTTCCCGTCCGGGCTGACCGCGAGCGACTGCCCCGGGGCGTCGGTCGAGATCGACGTCGGTGCCGACGAGCCGCCCACATGCTCCAGGCCTTGGGCAGCGGTCAGGACGAAGTAGCCGCCCCCGGCGGGATCGGGCACCGCGTCCAGGGAGCCGTCGGGGATCGGCTGGATCCGGTGGTCGGTCAGGCCGACCAGGTACGCGCCGCTGTCCGACGTGACGATGACCTGGTCGCCTCCCGGCATGGCGTTCACATTGGAGACCCGCCCCTTCACGCCGGCGATCCGCTCGGGCGCCCCAGGCGCGTCGCGGCCGGGCCAGAGCACGATGGCGCCGTCCGCGCCGCCGGTCACGTATCCGGTCGGGGTCGCGGCCAGGGCCTCGATGCCCTCCGGCCACGTCCCGATGAGCTCGGGCGACGCGCCGCGCGGGTCCTTCGCCGGGTCCCAGACCCGGAAGTTGCCCTTCTGCGTCACAACGGCGATGCGGCCCCCCGGCATCTGAACGGCTCCGTTGGCAGGCTCGTTGGGAAGTCTGGAGCGCCGCGCGGATCTTCGAGTCGTGCGCGCTCTGGCGCAGGCTGTCCTCGGCCTCGACCGTGGGAGACGCCGCGTATGCGTCCTCGGCGAGCAGCGTCGCGAGCTCAGGGTCGCGCTGGCGCGCCAGCGTCGAGCTGCCGGCGAGCTGCCGTGAGGTGGCAAGGTCGCGCTGGTCGGTGGCGTCGTTACGCTGGACGAGTGCGAAGACGGCGATCGCGGCGATGATCGCCGCGACGGCCGCCAGAGCACCCGATGGCGATCCGGGTGCGCCGGCGCCGGGTCGTCCGCTCCCGCTGGACCCGTGCCCGGCTCGCCGAGAGGAAGCCCCGCTCGAGCTCGTTGAGGTCCGACTCGTCGCGCCCCTCCCACAGCGCCAGAGGCGCGCCGCGATAGAGCTGGCCTTCGTCGCGGCCTCCGGCGTCCCAGTCGCCTGCGGCGTCGGACAGCCGGCGGTGCAGCGCGCAGGCTGCTCGCGGTCGTCGTCGATCCAGCCGCGCAGCTCCGGCCAGCCGCGGATGAGGGCCTCGTGGGTGACCTCGACGACGGGCTCGCCGGTGACCTCGTCGCGACCGGTCGTCACGAGGCGTGCCTCGGCCAGCGCGTCGACCACGCCGTTGACCTCGGCCTGCTCCTCGGGGCGGGTCACCAGCTCGCGGCGCTCCGCCCGGCGCCGGGTGTCCTCGGCGCCCTCACCGGGCTGGGTCAGGCGCAGCAGCACGCGCCGCGCGATGGCCTGGCGTTCCGGATCCATCCCCCCGTACACCTCGTTGGCGCGCCGGGCGAGCGCGCCCTCGACGCCTCCGGACGCCGCGTACGCCTCGAGCGTCAGCGTCCGATCACGGCGACGGCGCCACAGCTCGTACAACAGGTGCTCGAGCAGGGGCAGGGTGCCCGGACGGTCGGAGACGTCGGTGAGGATGCGGCGGGTGAGGCCGGGCTCCAGCTCGAGGCCGCAGCGGCGGGCCGGCTCCTCGATGGCCCGGCGCAGGCCCCGGGCGTCGAGCGGCCCGACGAGCACCTGGTGATCGGCGACCAGAGCGCGCGCCTCGGGGTGCTCGGCGAGCCGGTGGTAGAAGTCGGCCCGCATCGTGGTGACGACGACGGTCCGCCCGCCGGGGATCGTGGAGGCGTAGACGAGGTTCCCGAGGAAGGCGGCGCGCTCACCCTCGTCGTGGCAGAGGGTGAAGACCTCCTCGAGCTGGTCGATGACGATCAGCACCCGGTCCCCGGCCGGCCGGCCGTCGAGTGCCCGGGCGACCGCCATGTCCAGGGCGCGCTCGTCGGCGGCGAGGTCGGCCGCCGATGGGGCGCCGGCGCCCGGCAGGTGGGCGAGCTGCGCAGCGAGGGAGGCGAGGGGTCGCGTGCCCGGGAGGATCTCGAGGACCCGCCACTCACCGCTGCCGGGGACCGCGTCGAGGCGAAGCGCCGGCAGCAGACCGGCCTGCACCAGCGAGCTCTTCCCGCTGCCCGAGGCGCCCATCACGGCGACGAAGCGCGCCGAGCGCAGGCGCTCGACCAGGCGCGCGACATCCTGCTCGCGGCCGAAGAAGAGGTCGGCGTCCTCCTCGCGGAAGGCCTCCAGGCCGCGGTAGGGCGACACGTCCTCGGCCGTCGGCGCCAGGCCCGCGGGAACCTCGGCGCCGCGGAGGGCGCGAACGAGGTCGGCGGCCGCCATCGCGTCGCCGGCGCCGGCGCGCAGATCGACCCAGGGCTGGGCCGCGAGGTAGGCCAGGCTCGGATCGCCGGGGTCCGGGGCCCCCGGAAGGAGCACGAGCACCAGCCGGAAGGCGCGGTCGCGCACGGCCAGCGCACGGGCGGCGGCGAGGCCCTCGCGGGCCCAGTCGCCGAGGCCGCTCCGGCCCACGAGCACGGCGCACGCGCCCGACGCCCGGATGCCCTCGGCCGCCCGCGCCTCTCCGGCCACCGCGAGCAGGGGCAGCACCTCCGCCTCGCGCAGCCGCTCGGCCAGGGCCTCGGCGGCCTCCCGCTGGTCGGGGGAGAGCAGCAGCGCCACGTCATAGCGCGCGGCCAGGGCGGCCCGGCCGAGCTCGCCGGCGCTCGGGAAGCGATCCTCGGGGCGCTTGGCCATCGCCCGCCGCACGACGTCGTCGAGCGCCGGCGGCAGGCCGGGCACCAGCGACGAGGGCGCCGGGACCTTCGCCTCGAGGTGCGCCGAGAGAGCGGCCTGCTCGTCGCCGGCCGGGAAGGGCGGGCGGCCGGTGAGCGCGTGGAAGAGCACGCACCCGAGGGCGTAGACGTCGGTGCGGGCGTCGAGCGCCTCGCCGCGAATCTGCTCGGGAGCGAGGTAGGCCAGAGTTCCGGCCCACTCGCCGTCGCCGCCCGCGGCGCCGGCGCCGTGGACGCTCAGGCCGAAGTCCGACAGGTAGACGTGCTCCTCGCCGTCGGGGTCGGCGATCAGCACGTTCGCCGGCTTGACGTCGCGGTGCACCAGGCCGCGGGCGTGCGCGGCGTCGAGGGCGTCGGCGACGCGGGCCACGATCCGGGCGACGCGCCCAGGGGGCAGACCCTCGGGCGCCTCGGCGATCAGGTCCTGCAGGCTCGCCCCCTCCACGAAGCGCATGGCGATGAACAGCCGGCCGTCGTCCTCGCCGGCCCGGTAGATCGGGATGACGTTCGGGTGCTCCAGGCCCGCGGCGGTGAGCGACTCGCGCACGAAGAGCTCGCGCAGACGCGTGTCGCCGGCGCGCTCGGGCGCGATCAGCTTGAGCGCGACCGTGCGTCCGAGCTCGGTGTCGTGGGCCCGGTAGACGACGCCCATGCCGCCGACGCCGGCGAGCGACTCGATGGTGTAGCCGGCGATGACCGTGCCCGTCGGCACACCGGCGGTCGCCACCGGATCGCCCCCGCCCCGCGAGAGGATCGTGTCGCTTCCGCCGATATCGTCCGTCACGCTGCGCTCCACCCCGGGGCCATCCCGACACACCGATGGGCACGCTTATATTTCAGCCGGGGTGACTTCCGATAGTCCCCCTAGGGTGGGCGGAAGCACACCGAAGGTGAGGGGTGGTGCCGGAGAAAGGCCTGTGGCCTGGGGATCCGAGAGATCGCCTTCGCATCCGCGAAGCCGAGGATTCGGGCACCCCGTTTCTCGTCCTACAAGACGACTCGGGCGTGCAGCGGATCGTGGCCCTCGCCGACGACCGCGCGGCCGCGGTCATCGGCCGCAGCCCCGACAGCGACGTGCCGATCGAATGGGATGATCGCGTCTCGCGCACCCACGCCCAGCTCACCCGCGTGGGGCGCCGCTGGCACGTCGAGGACGACGGCCTCTCGCGCAACGGCACCTTCGTCAACGAGCAGCGGGTGCACGGCAGGCGCGGGCTGCAGGACGGCGACGTGATGCGGGTGGGGCACACGGCGATCCTCTTCCGCGCCCCTGCGGCGGCCGCGGGCGCGAGCCTGGCCACGACGCCCGAGTCGCGCCTCGCCGACCCGCCGGCCCTGCCCGCCGGTCAGCGCCGCGTGCTCGATGCCCTCTGCCGCCCCTGCCTGGCCCCGGGTGGCCCCCACCCACCCGCGAGCAACGAGCAGATCGCCGGGGAGCTGCATCTGAGCGTCGACGCGGTGAAGGCCCACCTTCGCCAGCTGTTCCGCCGCTTCGACATCGAGGATCTGCCCCAGATCCAGAAGCGCACCGCGCTCGTGCGGATCGCCATCGAGGCCGGGATCCTGCGCTCCGCCGGCTGAGCGGACGCAGGGTGTGGCCGGGCCACACCTAAGGGTGGTGGCGACCCCGCCCGACGGCGCGGGAGGGTCATGGCCAGGCCATGTCCGAAGAGCTGCTCCTCACCGCCTACGAGCGTGGATGGAACCTCCACGACCCCCGCGCCTGCGCGGATTGCTTCGCGCCCGGCGGGATCCGGGAGATGAGACTGCGGGGCTCCCCCGGCGTCGCGGCTCCCGCAGGCCCCGCGCGCGGGAGGGAGGCGATCGAGGCCGACATCGCCTTCGTGATGGACTCCGTGCCGGACCTCGTCGTCGAGGTGCTCGGCGCGGCCTACGCCAGCGACCGGCGCCTGTGGACCGAGTGGCGCCTGACCGGCACCTGCACCGGTGGCGAGCCGTGGGATCGGGGCCGCGCGCTCGACGTGGTCGGCGCTTCGGTCTTCCGCCTGAGCAACTCCGGCTTCCTCGAGGAGCGGCTCTACTGGGACTCCGCCTTCGCGAGGTAGCCGGGGCGCGAGGAGTCCCACGGTGGCGCCTTCGTCGTGGCCCTCCCCCGAGGTCCGGGCGCGCGGAGTCGCCCGGACCTCGTTCCGTCGTCCGCTACCCGCTAGCCGTGGTCGCCACCGTGGTGGTCGCCACCGCCGTGGTGATCGCCGTTGTCGCCGTCATCGTCGCCGGGGTTGCCCGGATGGCCGGCCGGGTTGTCGTTGACGAGCACCAGCACGGCCGAGAGCGCCAGGTCGGAGGACGTCTGGGTCACGAAGGCGTGGACCCCCTGACCCGCGGCGAGCGCCGTGGTCAGGCCCTGCCCGTCGACCACCGGAGCCGTGGAGGGCAGGTTCACGTTCACGATGAGCCCCGAATCGAGCGTCAACGTGAAGCCCGTGGGCGTCGTCGTGGCCACGCTCCCCTCGAGGAGGATGAGGCGGCTGGCCGGCACCGCGGTCGTCGGGGGCGCGGTCGTGACCTCATTCGCCCTGCGCGGGTTGGTGTGCTGGCGGAATTCCACCCAGTTGCAGGCGCCGTCACGGTCCGGGTCGGCCAGCGGCTTGGCGGACTTCCCGGCGAGCTTGTGCGCCTTCAACCACTTCTTCGGCAACTTCTTGGCCAGGCTGTGGCCGTCGCGGGCCTGCTGCTGGGCGCCCGCGGCCGGAAGGGCCATCGTCAGGGCCAGCAGCGCGGCGCAGGCCGCCACCACCAGCAGGCGAGCGGCGCTCATCGCTGTGATTCGCATGTCGTCGTCCGATCGGTTGGGGGCGGCATGTCTTCTCGCCCATGACCACGTATCGGCAGCGGCCCGCTTACGCGCAAGAGTCTGAGGGGATCGGCGGCGACCTCGCCGATGTGCCCATCACGCCGGCCCGACGCGGCCGGGGTCGCACTCCTGATGCTGGTCCGGCGACGCGCCCGGCAGGATTCGAACCTGCGACCCGCGGCTTAGAAGGCCGCCGCTCTGTCCAACTGAGCTACGGGCGCTCGACGGCTGACGGTATCGCACCGCCACGCGCCGCTCGGGCCCTCACGCCGGAGGCGGCACCAGCACGCGCAGGGCTCCGGGCCGCGTGCGGAAGGAGATCTCGCCCGAGACCTCGCGCACCTCGCCGTCGTGGGCCAGCGGGACGGAACGACGAGGCCCCCGTCGCCCGGGGGCGGACGGGGGCCTCGAGTCGATCGTCCGGTCCGTCGCGACTAGTCGCTCAGGTACTTGCTGGTGTCGATGTTGTGCTCCTCCATGAGCTTCTTGAAGGTCTCCTTCATCTCCTCGGGGTAGTCCGGGAGGTCGCCGCTGGCGAGAACCTCGTCGGCCCGCTTCTTGATGTTCGGGCCGAAGTCCCAGTCCGGGTCGTTGATGAGGCGCGTGACCTCCTTCGCCGGCCACGAGACGACGCCCGGGTCACGGCTGAACCTGGCCGCGAGCTGGTCGATCTCCTCGATGCGGCCCGGCAGAGGGGCCTGCTCCTGGATGAGGCCCTTCGCCTTCAGCGCCTCGTCGACGGCGGGGTCGGGAGGCAGCGGCGTGCCGTACTTGTCCTTGTGGAAGAGCTTCTCGTACTTGATGCGGGGCCGCTGGCCGCCGGCCTTCGGATCCTCGAGCGAGTAGCCGATGGCGTTCGCCCAGGTGAACTTCAGGTTCGGCGTGAGCCCGAACGCCTTCTCCACGCCGCCCGGCTTGCGGCCGAAGGCGAGGAGGATGGCGCCCAGCCCCAGAGCGGAGGCCGCGAGCTGCGCGTTGCCCACCGCCTGACCCGTCTCGTAGCGAAGCAGGATCTCGGTGCGCTCGGTCGGGAAGCTCATGAGCCGCGGCACGGTCTGGGTCATCGTGAACTCGTAGTTCCAGCCGTGGTACTTCGTGAGGGCGCCCGAGAGGGCGAGCGAGGAGAGGCCGTCGTTCGCGCGGCCGTACCAGGCGTGCAGGTTCGTGAGCCAGAAGATCACGTGCGAGCACTGGTTGATGATCTGGACGTTGAACCCGGAGACGCACTCCTCGATCTCGTCCCAGATGTCGCACGACTCTTTCTGGACGACGATCGCCTCGGTGGCATTGATGTTGCCCTGGCAGGAGGCGAAGCGTGCGGTCTGGAGGATCGTCTGGATCTTCCAGTCCTCGACCTTCTTGTCCGGATCGTAGTACCGGATGCTCCGACGGTCCCCGACGGTGTTGAGGAAGGTCTTGTCGGGGATCTCGGCTGCGCTTACTGGCATTCTTCGCCCCCCTGGGGTCGACTCTTTGGGCGTGTGGCAGAGCGGCGGGCGGCACGACGGACCCACCGACTGCGCCAATCTACACCGGCGATAACGCTCGTGGCGATGGTTGCGAAGACGTTGCGGGCACCCGGTCTTGCCTGGCGGGAAGCGAGGCCCGCGCGCAGCCGCCGAGGGCGGGCGCCAGCGGGTATCCTCCCGCCCCATGCCAAAACTTCTCTTCATCACGGTCCCCACCGACGAGGTCCTGAACAAGGACGGCAAGGTCCGCTTCCCCGGCACCGACGCCGCCGTCGCCGCGCTCACCGAGGCCGGCTGGGAGGTGGAGCTCTGCGAGCCCACCTGGCCCAAGCCGCTCGAGGTCGCAAAGGCGGGCTCGTACGACGCGATCCTCGTCTCCACCTTCAAGGCCGTCCCCCGCTCACGCGACGCCGCGTCGATGCTCTCGCGCATGCAGGAGCAGCCGGTCTACACGGTCGGCGTCCTCCAGAAGGACGAGGCCTTCCGCACCATGGCCCCGGACGTCGCCGTGCTCCGCAACATCGGGGAGCTGCCGGCCGCGAGCTGATCGCGCCTCCGCGCGAGCCCGATCAGGGCCCGCCCAGGTAGGCGATCGTGGCCCCGTCCCCCCCCTCGTCGGGCGGGGCGGGCGTGGCGCGCTCCACCAGCGGGTGGCGCGCGAGCTCGTCGCGCACGGCCGCCCGGAGCGCCCCGGTGCCGTGACCGTGGATCACCCGCACCTGCGGGAGCCCGGCGACCGACGCCGAGTCGATCCGCTGCCGCACCGTGGCCCGCGCCTCCTCGGCGCGCCAGCCGCGCACGTCGATCTCCAGCGACGCGGGCACCGCGAGCGGCGCCGGGACCGGTGACGTGGGCTCCGGGGCCGGCGCCGTGGCCGCCGCGCCGTCGATGACCAGCCGCGCGAGGGGCAGACGCATGCGCGCCGAGCCGCCCTGAACCTCGGCCCGGCCCCCGTCGATCGCCAGCACCCGGCCCCGGAAGCCCATCTCCGGATCCACGACCAGGTCGCCCACCTCCAGCGGCGCCGATCGCCGCCCGACCTCGGGGACCGGCGGTGCCAGCTCCTCGCGCGCCCGGGCCGCGGCGCGCGACGCGGCCCCCAGCCGCCGGTCGCGCTCGCGCGCGCGCTCGTCGGCCATCGCCGCGTCGCCGCGCGCCGCCTCCTCCCGGCGCGCCGCCGCGATCTGCGCCCGCAGGTCCGCCAGGTCGCGGGTGAGCTCGCCCAGCTCGGACTGGGCCTCGCGCCGGGCCGCGGCGCGCTCGGCGGTGGCCGCCTCCCGTGCGCGCGCGACCCGCGCCGCCAGGTCGTCGGCCCGCCGCCCGGCCTCGGCGCGGGCCGCCTCGGCCTCCTCGCGCGCCCGGGCGGCCGCCTCGCGCTCCTCCTCGGCCGCCGCGCGGGCGGATGCCGCGTCCGCCAGCAGCGCCTCCAGGGCGCGGCGCTCGGGCGGCCCGGCCCGGCGCGCGGCCTCCACCACCTCGGGATCCAGGCCGAGGCCCTCCGCGATGCCCAGCGCGTGCGACGCGCCGGGCTCCCCCATCTGCAGCGTGTAGAGCGGCCGGAGCGTCCGCAGGTCCACCGCCACCGCCGCGTTCGCCGCGGCCGGCGCCGCGCTGGCCCACGCCTTCACCTCCGGATGGTGCGTCGTGGCCAGCACCAGGGCGCCCTGCGCGACCAGCCGCTCGATGACGGCCTGCGCGAGGCGCGCGCCCTCGTCGGGATCGGTGCCCGCCGCCGGCTCGTCCAGCAGCACCAGCGAGCGCGGGCCGGCCGCCTCCATGATCGCCACCAGGCGCCGGACGTGCGCCGAGAACGTGGACAGGCTCTCGGCGATGGACTGATCGTCGCCGATGTCCGCGAGCACCCGGTCGAACACCGGGAGGCGCGCCCGGGAGGCCGGCACCCGCAGCCCGCACTGGTGGAGCATCGCGAACAGGCCGAGCGTCTTCAGCGCCACGGTCTTGCCGCCCGTGTTCGGGCCCGAGACCACCAGCGCCCGCACGCCGGCGAGCGGTAGGTCGATGGGCACGACGCCGGCCGGATCGAGCAGCGGATGGCGCGCCCCGGCCAGCTCCACCTCGTCCGCCGGCTCCACCTGGCAGCCCTCCCACGCGCGCGACAGCGCCGCCGACGCGAGCGCCAGGTCCAGCGCTGCCAGCGCGGCCACCACGTCCTCCAGCGGCCCGGCCTCCTGGCCCACCAGCCGCGACAGGGCGCGCAGGATGCGCTCCTCCTCCTCGTGCTCCTGGGCCCCCAGCTCCCGCACCCGGTTGTTGGCCTCCACCACCGCCATGGGCTCGACGAAGATCGTCTCGCCGGATCCGGAGCTGTCGTGCACGATGCCCGGCACCGCCGAGCGGGACGACGCCTTGACCGCCAGCACGGGCCGGCCGCCGCGCTCGGTGGTGAACGTCTCCTGCAGGTGCGACCGGAGCCGCACGGCCAGCCGGCGCAGCAGGTCGGACGCCTCCCGTCGCGCGGCCGCGAGGCGCCGGCGGATGGAGGCCAGCTCCGGCGAGGCCGTGTCGAGCAGCCCGCCGGCGGGATCGAGGGCGCGGTCCAGGGCCGCCTCCACCCGGCGCACCGCGCCGAGATCCGGGGCGGCGAGGGCCGCGGCGAGCCGCGGCGCCGTCTCCTCGCGAGCCGTCACGGCCTCGCGCGCCTCGATGTGGACCCGGGCGGTGGCCAGCACCTCGGACAGGGCCTCGGCGTCGAGGGCCGCGTCACGGGCCGCGGCCGCGACCGGCTCGCGCACGTCGAAGGCGCCCCCCGGACCGCCCACGCCCAGGTCCCGCAGGCGCAGCGCCTCCTCGGTGTCGGCGCCGCGGCCGGCCACCTCGGACGGCTCCGCCGACGGCGCGAGGGCGAGGGCGAGGGCGCGCCCTCCGGCGAAGGAGGTCAGGCCCGCCAGCCGCTCCCGTACCGCGGACAGCTCGAGCAGCTCGGCGCTCCGGGGATCCATTCCCCGGGGAGACTACGGCGGCGGGGGCTCCTCGGCCGTGGCGGGCGCGAGCGCCGCCGGCCGGCGCGTGCTCCACCACTCCTGCACCAGCACCTGGATGATCCCGGCGATGGGGATGGCGAGCAGGGCGCCGAGGATGCCGAGCAGGGTGGCGCCCACGAGCACCGCCAGGATGATCCAGAGCGGGTTGAGCTGCACCGTGTAGCGGTGGATCGCCGGCTGGAAGACGTTGTTCTCGATCTGCTGGTAGACGATCAGGAACGCGATCGCCGCCACGCCGGTCGGCCACCCCTCGAAGAACGCCACGAGGACGTAGGGGACGCCGCCGATGGTGGCGCCGATCAGGGGCAGGAGCGACGCGAGGCCGGCCCAGAACCCCAGCAGGGGGGCGAACGGTACGCCCATGATCGTGAGGAACAGCCACACGGCGAGGCCGGCCGTCAGGGCCACCAGGAACACCCCGACGACGTAGCCCGAGATGACCCGGTAGATGCGGTGTGCGACCCGGTCCGCGCGCTCGTGCCGTGAGCCCTCGAACAGGCCGATCGCCCACAATCGTATCCGCGGCCCGTAGAGGCTCAGCAGGAAGGTGATGACGGTGATGCTGATGAGCGCCAGGAGGCCCTTGACCACCCGCCGCGCGAACTTGACGGCGGCGTCAGGCCCGGCGACGCCCGCGAGGGCGTGCCGGTTCTGGAACAGGTTCACCAGAGGGTTCATGGCCGTGGCCAGGAAGGCGGCGATCATGATCCAGGTCAGGACTCCGCGGGCCGCCCACACGATCCACAGCAGGAGGGCCACCGCCAGGATCACCCCGATCATTCGGAGGATCGTGCGCGTCGAGGGTCCGTCTTGAGTCACCGGTCAACGTTCGCACCGCCCCGCGCGACTCCTGGCATAGGCTGGGGCACCGGCACGCGATGGAGGGCTCATGGCGGCGAAGCTCACGAAGAAGGTCTACGAGCAGGAGCTCGAGCGCCTGCAGCTCGAGCTGATCGACCTCCAGGACGTGGTGCGCGAGAAGGGCATGCGCGTCGCCGTCCTGATGGAGGGCCGCGACGCGGCCGGCAAGGGCGGGATCATCAAGCGCATCACCGAGCACCTCAACCCGCGCGCCTGCCGGGTGGTGGCCCTGGGCGTCCCCACCGAGCGCGAGCGCGGGCAGTGGTACTTCCAGCGCTACATCGAGCGGCTGCCCGCGGCGGGCGAGATCTGCCTGTTCGACCGGAGCTGGTACAACCGCGCCGGCGTCGAGCGGGTGATGGGCTTCTGCGAGGAGGACGACGTACTGGAGTTCTTCCGCGAGACGCCCGCCTTCGAGCGGATGCTGGTGGGCTCCGGCCTCATCCTGCGCAAGTACTGGCTGGAGATGAGCGCCGCCGCGCAGGAGGAGCGCTTCCGCGAGCGGGCCGAGGATCCCACCAAGCGGTGGAAGCTCAGCCCCATCGATCTCGAGGCGCGCAGGAAGTACGACGACTACTCACGGGCCCGCGACGACATGTTCGGACACACGGACACCCCCGACTCCCCGTGGTTCGTCGTGGACGCAGAGGACCAGCGGAGCGCCCGCCTCAACTGCATCGCCCACGTGCTCGCCTCGATCCCACACGGCCAGCCGAAGCGCACCAAGCCCTCGTTCCCGAAGCTCAAGAGGCTGGGCCGCGACGCGCCGCCGCCGCCGAGCGTCGCCCGCGTGCCCGAGCTCTGGTGATCCCCGAGGGCCGTGAGGTCGGTCACTAATTACGTGGCAGTTCCCGGCTGCATCTCATCGCGAACAGCGTCCTCGACTCCCACAATATTCCCGATATTGCGGGAGATCTGCGTCCTTGTCTCGCGGGAGATTCGCTCGGGAACTGCATACGAACAGCGACTCACGACACTAGGCGCCGAGGCGCGTCAGGACGAGGTCGTCCACGATCGCCTTGCCGCCCGGGGCCAGCCGCAGGATCACGCGCTCGGGACCCGCGGCGAGCCGCACGGTCGCGCTCACCATCCGCCACCTCCACACGCCCGGCCGGGTGGCGATCCGCAGCCGGAGGGCGGCCGGCCCGGTCGACGCCCGGAGGCCCGGCGGCCCGCTCCGCACCCACAGGCTCACGCGGTACCGCCCGGCGACCATGCGCGGGCTGTCCACGCGCGCGCCGCTCCCCACCCAGAGGGCCCTGCGCCCGGAGTGGGACGCCGCCACGAGGGACGAGCGCGAGACGCCGGCCAGCGGGTTCTCGAAGCCCAGGCGCCAGTAGGAGAGCGGGGCCAGCGACGCCGGGGGGCCCAGGGTGCCCGTGGTGGACGGGGTGGCCTGGACGCCGCCGTGCTTCGCGGGCCCGGCCGATCCGGCCGGGGGCGGCGCCGGCACCTGGGCCGCGTCATCGCCGAGGCGAAGGAAGCGGGCCTCGGAGGGCACGCCCGCCGCGCTGACGAGCACGAGCTCGTAGTAGCCCGGCGGCGCGATGGCGCGGGTGGCCGGGCTGGTCAGCTCGATGCGGCCGGCGCCGGCGGAGGTCATGGCCAGCGGCACCATGCGCTGGTGCATGTCGTTGGCGTGGGTCGTGGCGCCGGGCGCCATCAGCACGGCGTGGTCCACGGGCTCGCCCGAGGTGGTCACCGAGAAGCCCGCGCCGTAGCCCACCGCGTCCGGCGCCGACATGATCGCGGGCCGCGGGCCCTTGAAGAGGTAGGGCGGCGAGAAGACCTCGATCTCGTCGGACGCGCCCCCGCCGCCGGTGGGGCCGTCGTCGCCCGCCGAGACGATGCGCCCGTCCGGCAGCAGCAGGGCGGTGGAGTGGTAGCCGCGCTCCTCGAGCTGGGGGGCGAGCTGCGACCAGGTGTCGGCGACCGGGTCGTAGCGCAGGGCGTTGTAGCGCGGCTCCTCGTAGTTGTTCAGCCCGTTCCCGCCGATCGTGATGATCGCCCCGTCGGCGGTGAGCACGCTGTTGGCGTTGCGGCGGGCCTCGGGCAGCGGCGTGCGCAGGTGCCAGCCGGCTCCCAGGTCCTCCTCGTCGATGACCTCGGTGCTCGCCTGCTGGTCGCCGCCGATCACCATCACCTGGCTCGACCCGCTGGGCCCGTCCGGCAGCAGCACGGCCGAGCCGTAGTAGTGGTCCCCCAGCATCGGCGGCATCTTCGGGTCCCACGCCCAGGTCGCCGGGTTCAGCAGGCCGTAGTCGGCGCGGTAGGGCCCGGCGATCAGCACCCGCCCGTCCCGCATGAGGAACTGGAACGGGTAGAGGCCGAAGAGGTGGGAGCCGACGGTCGTGATCGTCCCGGGCTTGGTGCGGTCCGGCGAGGGGGTGAACAGCTCGACGTCGGTGTTGGCCCGCCCCGAGCCGTCGGCGGAGAGGCCGCTGGTGATGACGACCCGCCCGTCGGGAAGCAGGGTCGTGCTGGGATACCAGCGCCCGTCGTTCATCTTCCCCTGGAAGGTCCACTTCTCGGTCCAGGGGTCGAAGATCCAGATCGAGTCGAGGCCGCGGTAGTTGGTGCTGGTGCCCTTGGGGATGTTTCCGCCCACCACCAGCACGCGGCCGTCCGCCAGCAGCGTCTGGCCGGCGCACCAGATGTTCTCCTTCGGGGTCTCGATGCTCTTCTCCGTGTCGGTGGCCGGGTCCCAGAGCATCCCGATGCTGGTGTTCTCGGTGGTGCCGTAGCTGAAGAAGAGCACCTTCCCGGTGGGCAGAAGGATCGCGTGGATGCCGGTCACGTCGACGTGGTAGCGGCCGGACCACTGGCCCACCGCGCTCGGAGCGCCCGCCACCTTCGAGCGCTTCACCTTCGGCGGCGGGTGAGCCGCCAGCCGGCGCGCCTCGCGGCGGGCGCGCAGGTGCTGGAGGGCGTGGGCGCGCCCCAGGACCTGCGTCTCCAGCCGCAGCAGCTGACCCTCGGTCATCCCCGGCCGCGCGAGGCCGCCGTGCGCTTGCGCCTGGGGAACGCCGGCCAGCCCACCCGCCAGCAGCGCGACCGCGAGGCCTCGTACCGCCATCCGACGGAAGGCCATCCCGCGACGCTTCTTCCCCATGCCGCGAGCTTCCCGATCCGCACAGAATCGCGAAATCCGCACAGGGCTAGGCCGCACCTGCCCAAACGGGGAGAAACCCCCGGAAAACCCTCAGCGCTTGGGGAGCAAGAGGCCCAGTAGGAGCCCGAAGAGCGCGTGCATCACGGTCTCCTGGACGAAGACGCGCCGGTCGGTGAGCAGCCGTGGCCAGTATCCCGACCGCCGGTCGGGGTGGACCCGGTCCATCATCGCCATGCCGGGCCACGCGACGAGGTTCTCCGTGCAGGCCAGCTTGAGGCCGGCGCGCGGCCCGCTCCCGCCCGCCAGCGCGAAGGCCGCGCCCATGGCCGCGCCGTTGGCCGCGTGGATCGCGATCCCGGCGGGCGCCCACCAGCGCCCCACCGGGGCCATGCGGCCGAGGAGCCGCACGTCGGTGTAGCGGGTCCCCAGCGTGCGGGCCGCGAGCGGCTCCAGGGCCGACCACGCGGTGGCCGCCGCGGCCCCCGCCAGGGCCCCGCGGCGGATGGTGGAGACCCTGCTCACGTCCGCGAGGCTACCCTCACGGGATGGTCCCGGCCCCCGACGCCTCCCCCACCACCGCCGTGGACCGTCCCCTGATCCTCCTGACGGGGGCCAGCGGCTACGTCGGGGGCCGCCTGCTGGAGCTGCTCGAGGCCGAGGGCGCCCGGCTGCGCTGCATGACCCGTCGCCCCGAGGAGCTGGAGGGCCGCGTCGCCCCGGGCACGGAGGTCCTGCGCGGAGACGTGATGGACGCCGGCTCCCTCGACGCCGCCCTCGCCGGGGTCAACGTGGCCTACTACCTGGTCCACTCCATGGCCTCCGGCACCGACTACCGCGGCGCCGACCGGCGCGGGGCGGCCACCTTCGCCCGGGCGGCGCGGTCCGCCGCGGTGGGCCGCATCGTCTACCTGGGGGGGCTCGGCCACGGCGACGATCTGTCGCCCCACCTGGCCAGCCGCCAGGAGGTCGGGCGCACCCTGGCGTCGTCGGGGGTGCCGACACTGGAGCTGCGGGCGTCGATCGTCATCGGATCGGGCAGCACGTCGTTCGAGATGATCCGGGCCCTCGTGGACCGGCTGCCGGTGATGGTGACGCCCCGGTGGGTGAGCACCCTGACGCAGCCGATCGCGATCGAGGACGTGCTCGCCTACCTCGCCGAGGCCGCCCGTGTGCCGCTGCCCGAGAGCCGCGTCGTGGAGATCGGCGGCCCCGACCGCGTGTCCTACCGGGAGCTCATGCGCCTGTACGCCCGCCGGCGGGGGCTGCGGCGGGTGATGGTGCCGGTTCCCGTGCTCACCCCGTGGCTCTCCAGCCTGTGGCTCGGCCTGCTGACGCCGATCTACGCCCGCGTCGGCCGCGAGCTGGTGGAGGGGCTGCGCAACGAGACCGTGGTGCGCGACCCGGGCGCCGCCGGCCTCTTCTCGGTGCGGCCGCGCGGCGCGGCGGACGCCATCGACCGGGCCCTGCAGAACGAGGATCGCGAGTTCGCGAGCACCCGCTGGTCGGACGCGATGTCGTCGGGCCCCGCGCCGCGGGCGTTCGGCGGCGCCGCGGTGGGCTCGCGCCTGGTCAACTCGCGCTCGGCGCGCGTCCCGGTCTCCCCCGCCGCGGCGTTCGCGCCCATCCGCCGCATCGGCGGCACCCAGGGCTGGTACTACGCCGACCCGCTCTGGCGCCTGCGCGGCCTGCTCGACCTGCCCTTCGGAGGGGCCGGGGCGCGGCGCGGCCGCCGCCATCCCGACCGGCTGCGCCGCGGCGACACGGTGGACTTCTGGCGCGTGGAGGCCATCGAGCCCGACCGCCTCCTGCGGCTGTCGGCCGAGATGACCCTGCCGGGGCGCGCCTGGCTGCAGTTCGAGGTCGAGCCGGTGGACGGCGGGTCGATCATCCGGCAGACCGCGATCTTCGACCCGGCGGGCCTCCTCGGGCGCCTCTACTGGTACGCGATCTGGCCGCTGCACGGCCTGGTCTTCCGCGGCATGGTGCGCGGCATCGCCCGGGCGGCCGTGGGGTCCCCGGAGGCGCGCGCGACCGCGACCGTGGGCGGGTGATCGCGCGGGCCCCGGCGGGCCGCCGGGGCCGCGGATCCCGTGTTACACGGTGGTGGTCTGGGTCGCCTGGTCGGTCTGCGCGGGCGCCTCGTCCTGGAGGCGCTTGATCAGGTCGGCCACGTCGGCCGTCTCCTGCTCGAGGTCGCGCTGGTACTCCTCCAGCTTCGCCAGCCACTCCTCGCGGTTGAAGGACCGGCGGCGGCGGCCGTGGAGGCCGCAGCCCGGCCCGCCGCGGTGGCGTGATCGGTGCGTCATGTGTTCACCCCCTTCCCGGCGTCGTGACGGGTGAGGAACGCGTCGAACGACCGCCCGCGCGTCGCGCAGGGCGTCGGCCCACTGGTCCAGCAGGCCCTCACCGGCCGGCGTGAGGCGGTAGATCCGCTTCGCCGGACCGGAGACGCTCTCGTCCCAGTCGGAGGAGACGATCCCCTCCTCCTCGAGCGAGCGCAGCAGGCGGTAGAGGTTGCCGAGGTCCACCCGGCGCTCCTCGCGGGCCAGCTCCGGCAGCCGCTCCAGCAGCTCGTACCCGTGCATCGGCTGCTCGCTGAGCAGCTGCAGCAGGGCCGGCTCCACGAAGCGCTCGATCCGGGCGCGAACCTCCCAGCGCCCGGGGCCGATGCTCCGGCGGCAGCGTGCGCGGTGTCCGCGCGGTCCCATTCCTCGTCTCGGTGGCATCGGCGGCACTATAGGTCAAATACATATGTAATGCAACGCACACCGGGGCCGCGATACCCTCGGGCGTCCGATGCTCTCCCAACCGGCAAGCTCGCTCACGGACCTGGCGCTGGGCCTGGTGACCCTGTGGCTGGCCGTCCGGCTGCAGGGCATGCCGGGCGTCCACCGTTACTGGAAGCTCACGTTCTGGTGGGCCGGGGCCGCCGCCCTCGCGGGGGCCGTCCACCACGGGTTCGTGACCTACTCCGACCGCTGGTCCGGCCCGAGCTGGGCGGTCATCAGCACGATGGTCGTGGTGACGGTCTCCTACCTGCTGGCGGCCAGCGTGGAGGAGGTTCTGGGGCCCGGCCACGCCCGGGCGTTCTGGGTCCTGCGCTCTGTGGGGCTGGTCGCGTACGTCGCCCTGGCCGTCTCCGGGCACGCGGGGGTGGGCGCCATCCTCCTGTGCGAGGGCCTGACCATGCTGTGCGTGCTCGCCCTCTGGGGGAAGGCCGCGTACGACCGCAATCCGCTCGCGGGCCCGGTGATCCTGGCCATCGCAGCCAGCGGGGCCGCCGCCGGCGTGCGCGCGGCGCCGGCGGGCGTGGCCGGCCTCGTGAACCTCGACCCCACCTCCCTCTACCACCTGGCCCAGATCCCCGGGATGGTGCTCCTGTACGCCGCGGTGAGCGGCATGTGGGGGGCGCGCCGGGAGGCGCCCGCGCGCGCCGCGGGCCACCCCGCGACTCAGGATGAGGCGGTCGGCAGCCGACAGTGATGACAGTCGTCCTTGCTGGGCGAGCTATCCTCCTCTTGGATGCCAGGTCGCTGATCACCTCCACCCTCATCCCACGTCGCGCCGTTCTCGTCGTCGTCGGCGCGGCCCTTGTCGCTCTCGCCGCATGGGGCGCGACGAAGGCAATCGACCCCGGAGCCCTGCGCGGAGCCTTCGCCGCGGTGAGCTGGGCCTGGGTCGCCGCCGCCGGCATCGCCTACGCGGCGGGACAGATCTGCTCGGGCCTCGTCTGGGGTGTCGGCCTGCGTGCCGGTGGCGTCGGCGGGGTCGGTCGACGCCATGTGATGAGCGCCTACTGGATCGGCCACGGCGCGGGCGAGCTGCTGCCCGCCCAGCTCGGCCAGGCTGTCCGCTACGCGGTGATCCGCCGTCACCCGGTCGCCGGAGCGGGCTGCGGCCTGCGGGTCGCCGGGAGCCTCGGCGCGTGCAAGGTGATCGACGGGCTCGTGACCTTCGTCGTGGCCGCGGTGGCGACGGTCGTCATCCCGCTGCCGGATGCCGCCTCGTTCCTGCGCTGGGTCGCGCTCGGGGCCCTGGTGGGTCTGGCCGGCGCGCTGCTCGTCGTGCGGCGCGTGCGGCCCGCGCAGATGGCGCGCTTCCTTCCCCGGCGCGCCCGGGGCCCGATGCTGGGGTTCTTCGAGGGGGCGTCCATGCTCGGCCGCGGCCGTCAGACGCTCGTCGCGATCGCCCTCCAGCTCGGCGCGGTCGCCGGCCGCGTCGTGAGTCTGGCCTTCCTGCTCCACGCCTTCGGGATGCCCGCCGCGGCCGCCCTGCTGGTGTTCGCCCTCCTGGTGATGTCGGGGCTGATCGCGATCTCGCCCGGCGGGGTCGGCGTGCGCGAGGCGGCCCTGGTGCCGGCCCTCGTGGCCACCTACGGAATCGGCGCCAACACCGTGCTGGCGTTCAGCCTGGGAGTGCAGGCCACCGCTCTCGGGGTCTCCCTGACCGGGGCGGCGCTCGCGCTGCTCACCGCGCGGTTCTGGCCGCCCCGCCCGGTCGGGGCGGTCCGCACCGCCTGAGGACGGCGGCGAGCGCGCTCAGCCGGCGTCGCTCGAAAGCGTCTCCCCGCTCACCAGGAAGCGCACCCGCTGGCCGAGCTCGGCGGCGTTGTTGGCGATCCGCTCGATGTGGCGGGCCACGAGCACCGCGGCCGCGGTCCAGGCGCGCATGCCCGACTCGCTCGGGGCCTGGCTCACCGCTTGGAGCACGCGGTCCAGCATCGGGTTGACGCGGCGGGCGTCCCGCACCGCGCCCTCCCCGGCCTCGACGTCCTCCCGGGCGATGGCCTCGACGGCGCGGGAGAGCGCGTCCACGGCGCACCGGCTCATCGCCCCGATGAGGTCGCGCACGGTCTCGAGCCCCTCCGGGGGTGGCGGCACCGAGCCGGCCAGCTTGGCGATGTCCACGGCGAGGTTCCCGACGCGCTCCAGCGCCACCGCGGCGATGAGCCCCACGTGCAGCAGCCGGAGGTCACCCGCGAAAGCCGGCCAGGTGCGGTGCAGCTCGAGGATGCGGCCCTCGAGCGCAGCGCTCCGCGTGTCAACCTCTCGGTCGGTGGCGATCACCGAATCGGCGACGCTCGGATCCGCCTCGTCCCACGCCGTGACCGCCCGCTCGACCTGCGACAGCACGACGGTCGCGAGCTCGGCGAGGCCTTCGTGCAGCGCCCCGAAGGCCCGGGCCGGGTCCGTCCGCGAGGGGGACACGCCCGACGACCTACGCCACCGGGGGCGCCGGCGGAACCGCGGCCTCGGTGCGATCGCGGCCGTTGTTCTTGGCGCGGTAGAGGGCGGTGTCCGCGCGGCGGAAGAGGTCCGAGCCGTCCTCGTCGCCGGCCACGAGCTCGGCGACCCCGAACGACGCCGTGAGGCGCTCGACCGGGCCGATCCGGGCCCGCGAGATCTCTGCCCGGAGGCGCTCGGCCCCGGCGGCCGCGCCGGCCACGCCGGTCTCGGGCATGAGCCAGGCGAACTCCTCCCCACCGACGCGGCCGGTCACGTCGATCGACCGCGCGCGGCCGCGGAGGCGCCCGGCGACCTCCCGCAGGACGTTGTCCCCCGTGCTGTGGCCGTGGGCGTCGTTGACGGCCTTGAAGTGGTCGAGGTCGATCACGGCCAGGCTCAGGGGGTGACCGTAGCGCTCCGCGCGGCGCGCCTCGTCCGCGAGCGCCTCGTGGAAGGCCCCGTGGTGGGCGAGGCCGGTGAGCGGGTCGGTGCTCGCCTGGCGCACCAGCAGCTCACGCGCCTCGGTGTTCGCGATCGCCACGCCCACCAGCTCCGCGAACCGCGCGATGCGCTCCTCGGCGTCGTCGCTCAGGGCGGTGCCCTCCATGCTCACCGCGCCCAGGGCCCCCCACAGCCGCCCCTCGACCCGGATCGGCGCGGCCACCGAGTACTGCCACGGCGCGGGCGGCCCGTGCCCGCCGGACGTCCGCCGGGGGTCGGCCCGGTGGGTGCGGCCCGTGGCGAACACGCGCGCCGTCGCCCCCTCGCCCTCCAGGGGCAGGAAGTCCGGCGTGGCCGCGATCAGCTCGGGGTCGATCGCCCACCTCCCCACGACGCGCGCCTGGTCGGCGCCCTCGAAGACCACGATGCCGGCGCCGTCCGCGTTCACCAGCCAGGCCATCTCCTCGGCCACGAGGCTCAGCAGCGCCTCGGGCTCCTCCCCGCGTCCCACGGCCTCGGCCACGCGGTGCAGCGCCGCGCGCTCGGTGTCCCAGCGCTTTGCCTCGGTGATGTCCTCGAGGGCCACCACGGTCGCCGGCTCGCCGGACACGGCCCTCAGCGTCGCGACCGCCCAGCGCACCTCACCGCCGGGACGGACCACCCGCACCTCCACGGTCCGGGCCGCCCCCGAGGCCGCGCCGGCCGTGAGACCCCGGTCGTCGTGGTGCAGCGGAGCGTCCCAGGGCCGGCCGGTGATCTCCGACCGTGCCCGGCCGACGATCTCGCACCAGGGCTCGTTGACCTCGATCACGGTCCCGCTCGCGTCGGCCACGGCCACGCCGCCCGGCACGCAGGCCATGATCGCCTCGATCTGTGCGCGCGCCGGGCGTCCGCCCGTCATACGCGGTGTGACCAGGTCGCCTCGCGCTTCTCCAGGAAGGCGGCGATGCCCTCCTGCGCGTCGTCGATCCCGGCGTTCCGGCACATCACCCCGCTGGCGTGGCGGTAGGCCTCCTCGAGCGGGAGGTCGAGGTTCTCGCCGAAGGCGCGCTTGCCGATCGCCACCGTGGCCCGGCTGGCGGTGGCCACCCGGCCCGCGAGGGCGGCGGCCTCGTCGTCGAGGCGGTCGGCCGGCACGACCCGGTTCACGAGGCCCCAGTCGAGCGCCGTCGCGGCGTCGATCGGGTCGCCCGTCAGGAGCATCCCCATGGCCCGCTTGCGCCCCACGGCGCGGGCCACCTCGACCATGGGCGTGGTGCAGAAGAGCCCCGTCTTGACGCCGGGGGTCGCGAAGCGCGCGCCCTCGGCCGCCACCGCGAGGTCACAGGCCGCCACGAGCTGACAGCCCGCGGCCGTCGCGAGGCCCTGCACCCGAGCCACCACCGGCACGGGCAGCCGGTGGATCGTCAGCATCAGCTCCGCGCACGCCGCGAAGATGCGCTCGTGCACGGCCGCGTCGCGCGTCGCGAGCTCGCGCAGGTCGTGCCCGGCGCTGAAGACGGTGCCCTGCGCCCCGAGCACCACCGCGCGCACCGACTCGTCCTCCCCGGCCGCGAGCAGAGCCTCCTGGAGGGCGGTCATGGTGGCCGTCGAGAGCGGGTTCCGCCGCTCGGGGCGGCTGAGCACGATGGTCTGGATGGGCCCATCACGCTCCACGATCACCGGGCGATCGGTCATGACGGCGTCGGACATCCCTGCTCCTCGAGGCGGTGGGTGTCAGCCTATTCGACCGCTAGCGTGGAGACATGGAGGTCCACCTGATCGATGGCACCTACGAGCTCTTCCGCCACCATTCGGTGCTCCCCAGCGAGGTTGCGGCGAACTCCCGGGGGGCCGCGACCCGGGGCGTGACGCGCTCCGTGCTCGACCTGCTGGCGGCGGGCGCGACGCACGTCGGCGTGGCGACCGACACGGTGATCGAGTCGTTCCGCAACGACCTCTGGCCGGGGTACAAGACCGGCGCCGGCGTCAACCCGGCCCTGCTCGACCAGTTCCCGCTCGTCGAGCGCGCCCTGGAGGCGCTCGGCCTGACGGTGTGGCCCATGCGCGAGGTGGAGGCCGACGACGCCCTGGCCACCGCCGCCGCGCGCGCCGCGGCGGACCCCCGGGTCACCCGCGTGCTGGTGTGCACGCCCGACAAGGACCTGGCCCAGTGCGTGGGCGGCGTCGTGGTCCAGCTCGACCGCCGTGCCGGCACCGTGCGCGACGCGGCCGGCGTGCGCGAGAAGTTCGGGGTCGGGCCGGAGTCGATCCCCGACTACCTCGGTCTGGTGGGCGACTCCGCCGACGGCTTCCCGGGCCTCCCGGGATGGGGTGCGAAGAGCGCGGCCGCCCTCCTGGCGCGCTACGTCCACCTCGAGGAGATCCCCGGCGACGAGGCGCAGTGGGACGTGACGGTGCGCGGAGCGGCACGCCTGGCGGCGACGCTGCGCGCGGGCCGTGAGGCGGCTGAGCACTTCCGGATGCTCGCCACCCTGCGCGTGGATGTGCCGGGAGTGCTGGAGGACCGCGTCGAACGCCCTCGCCTGGCGCGGCCCCACCGACGCCCTCGAGAGCGTGTGCGAGGAGATCGGCGCGCCCGAGCTCCCCGCGCGCGCCCGGGCGCTGGCCACGGAGCGTGCCGCCGATTGACACGTCCAGCGCCTCGCCGACGACCCGGCCGACCGTGCCGAGCGGCGCGCCGCGATGGCGGACATGGAGGCGCTCTCCTCCGACTGGCCCGAATGACCCGGGGCGACGTCCAGATCGTGCTCGACCTCTGGTGTCCTAGCGGGAGGCCGCCGCGGTCGCGGCTCGCCGGGCGCGCTTGGTGCGCGCGGTGCCCGCCAGCTCCACCTTGCGCAGGCGCACGGCGCCGGGGGTGACCTCCACGCACTCGTCGTCGCGCACGAACTCCAGCGCCTGGTCCAGCGACAGCCGGCGGTGCGGGACCAGCCGCACCAGCTCGTCCGAGGTGGAGGAGCGCATGTTGGTGAGCTTCTTCTCCTTGGTGGGGTTGACGTCGAGGTCGTCGCCCCGGCTGTTCTCCCCCACGATCACGCCCTCGTAGACCTGCTCCCCCGGACCCACGAACAGGGTCCCGCGCTCCTGGAGCGAGAAGAGGGCGAAGGCCACGGTCACGCCCGCCCGGTCGGACACCAGGCTGCCGCGCGGACGGCTGCGGATCTCGCCCATCCACGGCTCCCAGCGGTCGAACACGTGGTGGAGCAGGCCGGTGCCGCGGGTCTCGGTGAGGAACTCGGTGCGGAAGCCCACCAGCCCCCGCGCCGGGACGACGTATTCCATCCGCGCCCAGCCGGTGCCGTGGTTGACGATCTGCTCCAGCCGGCCGCGCCGCAGGGCCAGGAGCTGGGTGACCACCCCGAGGAACTCCTCGGGCACGTCGATCGACGCCCGCTCGAGCGGCTCGCAGAGGACGCCGTCGATGCGCCGGGTGAGCACCTGGGGCTTGCCGACGGTCAGCTCGAAGCCCTCGCGACGCATGGTCTCCACCAGGATGGCGAGCTGGAGCTCGCCCCGGCCCTGGACCTCCCAGGCGTCGGGACGCTCGGTGGGCAGCACGCGCAGGGACACGTTCCCGACCAGCTCCTGGTCGAGGCGGTCCTTGACCTGGCGGGCCGTGAGCCGGCTGCCGTCGCGCCCGGAGAGCGGCGAGGTGTTGATGCCGATGGTGAGCGACAGGCTCGGCTCGTCCACCGAGATCACCGGCAGGGGGCGGGGGTCGTCGGGATCGGCGAGCGTCTCGCCGATGGTCACGTCCGGGAGGCCGGCGACCGCGACGATCTCGCCGGCGCCCGCCGACTCGGCCGGCACCCGGTCGAGGGCCTCGGTGACGTACAGCTCGCTCACCCGCGCCGGCACCACCGACCCGTCGGCCCGGCACCAGGCCACGAGCTGGCCGGCGACGATCTCGCCCTCGTGCACCCGGCAGATGGCGAGGCGGCCGACGTAGCTGGAGGCGGCCAGGTTGGTCACGAGCGCCTGCAGCGGCGCGCCCTCGGTGACCGTGGGCGCCGGGACGTGCGCCCGCAGCACGTCGAAGAGCGGCTCCAGGTCCTCGCCCTCCTCGGCCGGGTCGAGCGACGCGCGGCCGGCGCGGGCGTTGCAGTAGACGATCGGGAAGTCGATCTGGCTCTCGTCCGCGTCGAGGTCCAGGAAGAGCTCGTAGATCTCGTCCAGCACCTCCGCCACCCGGGCGTCCGGGCGGTCGACCTTGTTGACCACCAGCACCACCGGCAGGCGGGCGGCCAGGGCCTTGCGCAGGACGAAGCGGGTCTGCGGGAGCGGCCCCTCGGAGGCGTCCACCAGGAGCAGCACGCCGTCGACCATGTGGAGGGCCCGCTCCACCTCGCCGCCGAAGTCGGCGTGGCCGGGCGTGTCGACGATGTTGATCTTGATCCCGCCGTGCCGGACGGCCGTGTTCTTGGCGAGGATCGTGATGCCCTTCTCACGCTCCAGGTCCATCGAGTCCATCACGCGCTCGGCCACGTTCTCGTTGGCGCGGAAGGCGCCGGACTGCCAGAGCATGGCGTCGACCAGGGTCGTCTTCCCATGATCGACGTGGGCCACGATGGCCACGTTCCGGATGTCCTCGCGAGCAGGCACGAGGGGGGATGTTAGGGCAGGCCGCGCGAAGGACGGCTACACGGCCCGGCGCTGCTCCTCGCTCACCGGCATGAGGCGCCCGGCGCGCTCGTCCACGCGGCCGCTCGCGATGAGCAGGCCGAGCGCCGTCTCCACGGGCCGCGCGGGCAGCTCGGAGGGCGTCGTCGCCAGGCGCTCGGCGAGCGCGGCCGGCAGCGCGCGCACGGGAATGCCGCCGGGGGCGCCGGCCAGGCAGGCGAGGATCTCCTCGGCCAGGGCGGCGGGCTCGAGCGCGGCGGCGCCCACCGCCTTCAGGTGGCGCGAGCCGTTCGCTCCTCGGGATCCCTCCATGGCATGCCTCCGTCTGACGGGCCGGTAACGATGCTACCGCGCGGGGTGGACGAACACATGTTCGCCATGCTCCGCCCGCCTCCTCCCGGGCGGAGACCCGATGTATGCGATCAGGTCACGGGGAGCGAGTCCGGGCCCGATGAGCCGGCCGGGTACTCCCTCAGCTCCGGCACGCCCCGCTTCCACGACTCCAGGATCGGCTCGACGATGCGCCAGCACTCCTCGGCCTCGTCGCCCCGGATGGACAGGGTGGGGTCGCCGTGGAGCACGTCGAGGATCACGCGGCCGTAGGCCGAGACCTCCTGCGGCGCGAGCGCGGCCGACAGCGTGACCGGCTCCAGGTCGAAGAAGTCCCCGGGCCCGTTGATCTCCACCGACAGCTCCAGCCGGTCCGGCGAGAGGCCCATCAGCAGCTGGTTGTGCCTCGGCGGGTGCTTCTGCCCGAAGGTGAGGTGCGGCACCCCGCGGAAGTGGATCGCCACGTGCTCGTCGTCGTCGCCCAGGGCCTTGCCCGAGCGCAGCACGAACGGCACGCCCTGCCAGCGCCAGTTCTCCACGTGCAGGGTCACCCGTGCATAGGTCTCGGTCTCGTTGGCCGGATCGACGCCCTCCTCGCGCGCGTAGTCGGGCACCGGCTCGCCGCGGGAGGTGCCCGCCGAGTAGCGCGCCCGCACGGTGCCGCGCGCCACGTCCTCGGCGGTGGGCGTGCGGATGGCGCGCAGCACATCGACCTTCCGGTCGCGCAGGTCGCGCTCGCCGAGCGTGGGCGGCGGCTCCATCGCCACCAGCGCCATCACCTGGAGCAGGTGGTTCTGGATCATGTCGCGCAGGGCGCCGGCGTGGTCGTAGTAGCCGGCGCGCCCCTCGAGGGCGAGCGACTCGTCGAAGGTGATCTCGATGCGATCGATGTGGTCGCGGTTCCACACCGGCTCGAAGATCCGGTTGGCGAAGCGCATGCCGGCGATGTTCTGGACCGTCTGCTTCTCCAGGAAGTGGTCGACCCGGTGGATCGCGTGCTCGGGCGCCGCACCCGCGAGCAGCTCGTTCAGCGCCCGCGCGGAGGCCAGGTCCTGTCCGAAGGGCTTCTCCACGACGATGGCGCTTCCCTCGGGGAGCCCGGCGGCGGCGATGGCCCTGATGGCCGCCGGGAACACCGGCGGCGGAAGGGCCAGGTACACGACCGCCGGCCCCTCCCCCTCGGCCAGCGCGGCCGTGAGCGCGGCGGGGTCGCCCGCGTCGCCCGGGACGTAGGAGCAGATCGCGGCGAGGTCGTGGGCGCGGGCGCCCTCGTCGCCGTGCTCGGCGACCACCTGCTCCACGTGCGCCCGGAACGCGTCATCGTCGAGCTCGGCGCGGTCGACCCCCACGAGACGGAACCCCTCGGGGAGCTTCCCCAGGGTGAGGAGCCCGGCGAGGCCGGGCAGCAGGAGCCGGGCGGCGAGGTCGCCGCCGGCCCCCAGCACCACCATCCGGCGGATCATCGTGGTGATGCTCTCTTCGGCGGAGGTCACGGCGCTCCGCAACCTACTCCCGCCGGCTTCGGCGCCTCAGCCGGGGCGGCCACGACCAATAGTGTGCAGAAGGACAAGCATGATTTATAGTTAAGTCGATTTAAGGACTTGTGCCGACCGTGCCTCCCCCCGGACCGCGTCGAGAGGACGTCGCCGACTCGCTCAGCCGCGTGGCGCCGCTCGTGACGCGGTGGACGGAGCGCCTGCTGGCCGCCCACGATCCCCCCCTCACGCCGGCCCAGTACGGGGCGCTTCAGGCGATGGCCGGCGGGGACGCCCACGGCGCCGATCTCGCCCGCCAGGCGGGGGTCTCGGCCGCGGCGGTCTCCCAGCTCCTGAGCGGTCTGCAGGGGGCCGGGCTCATCGAGCGGGGCGCCCGCGGCGGGGATGACCGGCGGCGCCAGAGCCTGTCCCTCACGCCCGCGGGGGCGGCCGCGCTGGACTCGGCCCGGGCCCTGCTGCGCGAGCGCCTGGCCGGGCTGCTGGGGGATCTGCCCCCTCCGGAGGTCGATGCCCTCGGGCGGTCGCTGCCCCGGCTCGAGGCGATCCTGGGCGGCACGGCGCCACCGCCGCGCCCCGCCCGGCGCCCGCCCCCTCCCCCTCCGGGCGGGCCGCGACCGGGTCCCTGACGGGGCGGCCGAAAGGGGGTGCGCGCACGGGCCATGCCGTGGGACGATGCCACGCAGAAATGGCCTCGCCCGCCGACCTCGACATCACCGCCAGCAGCATCGACGAGCTGCCCCAGCTCTGGGACGGCTTCGCGAAGATGGTGCGGCAGGGCCTCGGGATCCGGGGCTTCGGCGTCCAGATCATGGACCTGCCCCCCGACTACACGACCCGGTCCCACGACGAGACCGCGACCGGCCAGGAGGAGCTCTATCTCGCGCTGAGCGGCTCCGGTGCGGTCGTCATCGACGGCGAGCCCGAGCAGAGCGTGCCGCTCGACCCCGAGCACCTGGCCCGCATCGGGCCGTCGGTCCCGCGCCGGCTGCGGAGCGGACCCGACGGCATGCGCGTGCTGTGCGTGGGAGGCGTCCCGGGAGGCGTCTACGAGATCCCGGAGTGGACGGAGTCGGGCACGCGGGACTGACGCCGCCGGTCAGGGGCGGCGCGGCACCACCATGGTCACCGTGAGCGTCTGCGCGACCTCGTCGTCCTGGTTCAGGGTCGTGCTCCGCATGGTCACCATCCCGCGGTCCGGGCGGCTCCGCGAGGGCCTCACCTCGAGGATCTCGCTCTCGACGCGGAGGGTCTCCCCCGCCCGGGTGGGGCGCGGCCAGTCGATGTGGGCGCCGGCCCCGATGAGCCCGCCCGCGATGGGCGGACCGCTCGTGACCTGGAGCCACATGGTGATGCCGGCGGTGTGCCAGCCGCTCGCGGCCAGGCCGCCGAACAGCGTCGACCGGGCCGCCTCGTCGTCGAGGTGGAAGGGCTGCGGGTCGAACCGGCGCGCGAAGTCGAGCATGTCCTGCTCGTCGATGGTGTGCGCGCCGGTGGTGAAGCGCTGGCCGACGCGGAGATCGTCCAGGTAGAGCGGCTCACGGTGCCCGTCGTGCGTCGCCAAAAGGAGCCTCCCTCAGACGGGCTGAGGCCGCCGCACGCCGGTGCGACCCGAGCCGGGGCCGAAATGCCATTCCACGTCGTCCGCGCCGACCCTCCGCCCGCAGTCCCCGCAGACGGCCCCGGCCTCCACCGGACCCCCGCAGCCGGCGTGGCGCGCCAGGGCCGGCGGGCCGTCGGGGGCCAGGTTCCCGTCGCCCCACTCCATCAGCCCGAGGATGACCGGGAGCAGGCCCTTGCCGCGCTCGGTGAGCAGGTACTCGTAGCGCTCGGGGCGCTCCTGGTAGGGCCGGCGCTCGAGGACTCCGGCGTCCGTGAGCGCGCGCAGGCGCTTGGTGAGGATGTTCGGCGCCAGCTTCAGCCGCTCCTGGAAGCGCTCGAAGCGCGTGACGCCCAGGAAGGCGTCGCGCAGGATCAGCAGGGTCCAGCGCTCGCCCACGATCTCCAGGCTCCGCGCGATGGAGCAGTTCTGACCCGAGTAGTCGCGACCCAGCATTCCCGGATCGTAGCGGCTTGCATCACGAAAGCGTTGCCCGCGCGGACTCAGATGACGAGCGGCCCTCCGCGGAGCGGCCTGTCCTCCTGCGCTCGCGATTCGTTGTCGCGCAGGCGCGGCTCGTAGTAGGCGAAGAACACCTTGCCGACGAGGTCGCGCCGGCTGCGGACCCCCGTCTTCTCGAAGATCCTCTTGAGGTGCTGCTGCACGGTGTGGGCCGAGAGCACCAGCCGTTTCGCGATGCTCGCGGTGGATTCGCCCTGGAGCACGAGCGCCGTGACCTCCTGCTCGCGCTGCGTCAGGCCGTAGGCCGACATGAGCAGCGGCGCGATGCGGGCCGGGTGTGCGGGCTGGACGATCACCGCGACGCGGCGCGCGCCGTCGCCGACGAGCGCCGCGCCGTGCAGGACGACCCACGTGCCGGATCGAGAGAGCACACGGGCCAGCGCGACCTCGCCGGGCGCGTCGCGCCGCTCGACGGAGCGCAGCGCCCGTCCGGCCACGGCCAGCACTGCGGACGGCAGGCGTCCCGCGTCCCAGTCACCCTCCGGCAGGTCGGAGATCCACCGCTCGACGCCGGGGGTGGCCGACTCGATCTCCCACGCGGACGACAGCACGAGCAGCCCTGGCGCATCCGGGCCCTCGGGCTCCTGCGCCTCGCCGAGGAGCAGCGCCCTGCATGCACCCTCGCCGAGCGCCGGGGCCACGGCCCGCACGAACGCGATCTCCTCGTCGCTGAACAGTGGCTGCCCCCGCTCGCGGTAGAGGCTCAGTGCGCCCCAGACGTCCCCGCGCGGGGTGCGGAGTCCCGCGATGAGCTCCTGGTCACCGCCGAGCGCGATGTTCGCCCGCCACCGAGGGCTGCCACTCGGATCGCCGCCCGCGGCCCCGTGCAGGGTCGAGACCCCCCGTGGGGATCGCGCCACGTCGGCGAGATTGTGGACGTCATCCTCGTAGTACTCGAGCGCCAGCGAGTCGTGCGGGAACTCCGGCATGAACTCGTTGAAGTGGCTGGTGATCAGCAGCGACGCCGGGTCCAGCGTGAACCAGCACGGCCCCATGTAGTGCGGGACGAGCGGCGTGATGATCTCGCCGGCCTCGCGCCAGAACGGGACGAGATCGAGTCCGGCCGCGGCGAGGGCGGTGATCCTGTCCTTCGCCCGCTCCTGGGCGTAGGGC
Source organism: Miltoncostaeaceae bacterium (assembly GCA_963760715.1). Lineage (GTDB taxonomy): Bacteria > Actinomycetota > Thermoleophilia > Miltoncostaeales > Miltoncostaeaceae > CAVXDY01. The sequence continues at coordinate 455,169 of CAVXDY010000003.1, forward strand.
GTCATCGCCCGACCCTACGACCGGCCGCCCCCGAAGTGAATGCCAGGTTTCTGGCATGGCCGGCCCCCGCGGCCCGACCTAGCGTCGCGGCCATGGACTCAGGAGCGCGCACGCCGGAGGAGCTCGAGATGCTGTTCGAGGACGCCTTCGTGGTGCGCGATCGCGCCGGGTTCTGCACGCTGTTCGACGACGGCGCGGTGCTTGCGCTCGATGGCACTCGCGTGGCACGTGGCGGCGAGGCGATCGGCAGGGCCGCCACCACGCTGTGGACCGCCGGGCGGATCTACGTCGGCGGGGCGAGTCGGGTCCTGCAGGCGCGCGGGACGGCGCTCGTCGTGTCTCCGGCGGGAAGCCACGTCGCGCGCCGGATCGGGGACGGCACCTGGCGCGTCGCGATCTCGCTCCTGGACCTGTCCACACAATCCGAACGGGAGGACCCATGACCGACGCCACGCAAACGCTCGCGCCGGCGCTGACCCGCCATGGCGAGGGAGAGGCCCGGTGGTGGTTCGCCGGTCTCGCCGAGATCGCGCTCACCGCCGGGCAGACAGGCGGCCGGCTGAGCATCATCGAGGTCACCGAGCCTCCCGGCTCGACCGCCCCGCTGCACGTCCACCACCGAGAGGACGAGACGTTCTGGATCCTCGACGGCGAGGTGTCGTTCGAGGTCGGTGGCCGCACCGTCCACGCGGGCCCGGGCGATGTCGTCTTCGGCCCGCGTGACGTCCCGCACCGCTACGCGGTGGGCGAGCGCGGCTGCAGGATGCTCTTCGTCATCACCCCGGGCGGTTTCGAGGGCCTGGTGCGCGACATGAGCGTTCCCGCGCAGAGCCGCACCGTCGCGCCGCCGTCCGACGGCGAGCCCGATTGGGAGCACGTGGCCGCCGTCGCGAAGGCGTATGGCTGCGAGCTGCTCGAGTGACCCGGGGCGACCGCCCACTCGTCGGCCCCCGAGCTACTCCCGACCGGCGTCGGCGCCACCGGGCAACTGCTCCCGCCGGGAGCAGGCGGCAACCTGCTTCGCAGCCCGGCGTTCTTCGACGGCGCCGGCGCCGCCCGCCACCTCGCCGTTCTCCTCGTGTGGACCGCGCTCGGCCTCGCGATGGTGGGCGCCGCGGCGGTGCTCCACCGCCGGCGCTCGGCGAAGGCCTAGGGGCACTCGCACCCCGTCCCCGAGCCCCAGCTCGGCTGAGGCGGAACGTGACCGGGGCCCGCGTCGCGGGCCCCGGTCATCTCAACGGCCAGAACGTGGAGCTCAACCCTTGATGTCGCGCGGCACGACCCGCGGCTCTTCGCCTTCTCGGGCTCGACTCGAGCCGGCTGCCGGGCCAGCGGGAGTGGCCGGTGTTGCTGCGTGCGGTGCGCCACATGCTGCGCTTTCTCGCCGATCCTGGTCTCGACCAACAGTCTCCATACATGCGCGCGAGTGCCGCGCGCGACCTCATTCAGACGCTCGAGCGTGATCTGCGCGTCGCCGAAGTGGCCGTCCCCACCGCCGACCTCGCGGGCGAAGAGTTCTGGGAGGGATTCGCCGCGACGGTCGAGGGGGCCGTCGAGGCGTTGAGGGCGTAGCCAACCCCGCCCCCCGGACACGGGCCGTCGGGGCCTCACTGGCCGGTCGCGGGGTTGACACCGGTCCGGCGGCGTGTTGACTTGCGTTGGAGATTTTGGCGACCCGGAGCCAGACCATGCCGCGCCGCACGATTGGCCTCATCGCAGCGCTCTGCCTCGCGCTCTCGGCGATCGCCGCGGCGCCGGCGCTCGGGGCGATCGGGTTCGTGCGGCAGTGGACCATCCAGGGCTTCGGCGGCGGCGAGGCCGGGGTCGCGGTGGACCGCGCCGGCTCGGTGATCTACGTGGCGGACCCCTTCTTCGGAGCGAGCGGCCGGATCCTCGCCTACGACCCCAACGGCACCCTCCTCCGGGTGCTCGACAGGGCGCATGGCGTCGACGTGGAGCGGCCGGCCGGGGTGGCGGTGGACTCCGCGGGCAACCTGTACGCCTTCGAGGGCGACCGCAATCGCGTGCTGGTGCTCTCCCCGACCGGCTCCCCGTTGCGCGCGATCGCGCCGACCGGCCAGGACGCGTTCGACGACCTCGCCCAGGGCATCGCGCTCGACGCCCAGGACAACCTCTACGTCGCCGACACCCGGGCGAGCCGCATCGAGGTGTTCAACACCGGCGGGGGCCTCGTGCGCAAGTTCCCCCTCGGCGGCAACTTCGTGGACGACGTCGCGGTCGACGCGGCGGGCAACGTCTACGCGCTCCTGATCTTCGGCGACGGGGGGTGCCAGGCGGCGGTGCAGAAGCACGATCCCAACGGCACGCTGATCACGCGGTGGGACGTGACCCAGGGCGCCGACTACAGCTGCGCCCGCTTCGGGATCGCCGTCAACCCCCGCACCGGCGAGGTGCTGGTGGCGAGCCAGGGCGGGACCAAGTCCGGCATCCGCCGCTACACGCCGAACGGCGTGCTCGTGGGGGCCCCGCTCCTGGGCAACGGCACGCCCGGCGACCGGCTGCAGGCCGTGGGGCTGGCGATCGATTCCGCGGGCACGATCTACACCCGCGACACCCGGACGCCGCGAATCCTCCGGTTCGGCGACCTGCCCCCCGCCCCCAACCTGCAGAACACGATCCCGAGCCCCCAGACCATCACCCAGGGCCCGGCGACGGTGGTCGCCCCGGGGAAGATCTCCCTGCGCTCCCTGAAGAACTCCAAGTGCGTGCGCACGCTGGTGGTCAGCACCAAGCCCGCGCGGGTGAACGTGAGGATCTTCAGCGGCATCCGGAGCATCCGCCTCTTCGGCCAGAAGGTGGTGGTCTTCCGCCGCGCCGGCAAGAGGGTCGCCTGCATCCCGGTGCCGTTCCGCGCGCGCACCTTCGATGCGCGCACGCGGCTTCGGATCGCGGTCGGGGTGGCGCTCAACGCCGTCGCGGGCACGGGCGGCCCCGCTCCGCGCACCGGGCCGCCGGTCACCCGGCCGATCAACCTGATCCCGTAGCTCAGGCGAGGGCCAGCTGGATGCGCCCCGTCGACAGCCGCCGAAGGGCGCCGGCGCGGACGCCCAGGGCGACGGTCAGGGGCGTGCCCACCGGGATACCCCTCGCCTTCGGTGAGAGGGGCAGGCACAGCCTCCGCTCGAGCCCCGCGCGGACGCCGAGCCGGCTCCGCGTGATCAGGCTCCCCCGAGTCGCGGTCCCCGCGAGCAGCGTCACCAGGACCTGCGCCGACCCGGTGCTCCGCAGCCCCACGGCAAGGCAGCGGGCATCCGAGAGCGAGCGGGAGGAGATCCGGCGGGGGACCACGAGCTGCACGGGACCCGCCGCGAGCACGCGGGGCGCGGGGACGACCCGGCTCAGGTCGGGCGCGGGCGGCAGACGGCGGACCTTCGTGGAGGTCGCGAGGGCCTCCGCTCCCGCCGGGAGGGCCAGCGTGGCCGAGCCCGCCTGAACCACCGCCTTTCCCGCGAGGCTCCGGACCGTGAGGGCCCGGCCGGACGGGTCGAGCGCCAGCGCGACCCTGCCCTTCGTCACCGTGGTCCTCACCACCCCGGAGGGCGCCGCGGCCATGGCGTTCGGCCCGGAATCGAAGACCGACGAGTCGGCGGTGAAGCCGGCCAGCGACCCCGCGATGACCCGCCCGCCCCGGTGGCGGATGACCATCGGATCCGGGCCCGAGCCGATCGAGCCGCCGGGCTCGATCGACAGCGACACGACCGTCCCGTCCGCCCGCGTGAGGTCGACGTCGGCGTACGTCCCATGGGACGTGACGACGTCGCCGTCCTGGAGGTCGATCGACTCGCCGAGCCTCACCGGGCGGGCGCTCCCGTCGGAACGGGTCAGCTCCAGGCGCGTCCCCCGGACTCCCCGCAGGAACCCCACGACCGTCGTGACGCGGGTGCGGCGACGCCCGGCCCTGCAGGTCGCCCCTCCGCTCCACGGCGGGAACCTCGGGGTCCTCGGCTGCTGCGGCCGGCCGTTCGCCCATCGCCTCGCCGTCACCACGCGAGGCCCGCGCGCGGATCGGCCCGTCTTCGCCCAGCGGTACGCCATCGACTTCGTGCGGCTCGGTGACGGGCTCGCCACGTTCAGCGGCGACCCGAAGCGCAACGAGAGCTACCTCCTGTTCGGCGCCGAGGTGATCGCCGCCGCGCCCGGGCGGATCGTGGCCACCCGGGACGATGTGCCCGAGAACACCCCGCCCAACCCCCGGCCGGGGATCGGGCCGAACGACCTGGCGGGGAACTTCGTCAACCAGGATCTCGGCGGCGGCCGCTTCGCCCTCTATGGGCACATGCAGCCGGGCAGCCTGCGGGTGAAGCCGGGCGATCAGGTCGTGGCGGGCCAGGTGCTCGGGCTGGTCGGCAACACGGGCAACTCGTCCGAGCCGCACCTGCACTTCCAGGTGATGGACTCCCGCGGCGGCGCGTCGAACCTGGGCGCCGAGGGGCTCCCCTACGTCTTCGACGCCTTCCGCCTCGAGGGCCGCGTGACCGGGATCGCGGCGGATCCCCCGGCGCCGCGCAGGGTGCCCGCCCGGCCGCCGGCGGATCGGACCGCCCAGTACCCGTTCACCGGCGACGTGGTCGCGTTCCCCTGAGCCCATCGACCCGCCGACGCCCTTCGTCCAGGCGGCGCGCCCCGGGCCGCAGCCTGCGGGAAAACCCGGGATACGATCGGGGTCGGCGCAGATGGCCGCGCGACCTCGCCCGAGCAGTGTCGATACATGGTTTTCGAGAACCGCCGCGATGCGGGGCGCTGGCTCTCCGACCTGTTGAGGCCGATCGCCACGGAGCGTCCGATCGTGATCGCGCTGCCGCGCGGGGGCGTGCCGGTGGCGGTCGAGGTCGCCCGCGCGCTCGACGCCCCGCTGGACCTCCTGACGGTCCGCAAGCTCGGAGCGCCCCACGACCCGGAGCTCGGCATCGGAGCGGTCGCCGAGGACGGGACCGTCGTCGTCGACACCGCGCTCGCGCGGAGGGTCGGCATCACGCAGGAGGACTTCGACCGGATCCTCGCGGTCGAGCTCCGCGAGCTGCGCCGCCGCGTGGAGCGGTTCCGCGACGGACGGCCGCCGCTCGACGTGCGGGGCCGCACGGTCATCCTCGTCGACGACGGGCTCGCCACCGGCCTGAGCGACCTCGCGGCGGTGCGCGCGCTCCGGGAGCGGGGGGCGGGGCGGATCGTCGTGGCGGTCCCGGTCGGCTCGCGCGACGCGGTCGCCATGCTGCGCAAAGCCGCCGATGAGGTCGTCTGCCACACGATCCCGGCCGATCTGATCGGCGTCGGCCGGTGGTACCGGGACTTCGCGCAGGTCACGGACGACGAGGTGCTCGCGTTGCTCGCCCAGGCGGGGGTCCCGACGCCGCCACCGGGCGCCGACCCACCGGATGAGCCCGCGGGGCAGATGATGATCGACCTGGGCGGTGTCCACCTGTACGGCGACCTCGCGCTCCCCCCAGGCGCCCAGGGCCTCGTGATCTTCGCCCACGGCAGCGGCAGCAGCCGCCTCAGCCCGCGCAATCGGATGGTGGCGCGCCGGCTCGAGGATGCCGGTCTCGCGACGCTGCTCTTCGACCTCCTCGCCGAGCAGGAGGAGGGCCGCCGCGACCTGGTCTTCGACATCCCGCTGCTCGCGGGCCGGCTGGAGGCCGTGACGCGGTGGGCCCAGCGGAGTCCTTCCACCAGCGGGCTGCCGATCGGCTACTTCGGGGCCTCGACCGGCGCGGCGGCGGCCCTGAGGGCGGCCGCCGCCCTGGGCGACGACGTCCGCGCGGTCGTATCGCGTGGGGGACGGCCCGACCTGGCCGCCGACGCGCTCCCGGAGGTCCGCGCGGCGACCCTCCTCCTCGTCGGCTCGCTCGACCGCGAGGTCCTCGAGCTCAACCGTGGAGCGGCCCGGTTGCTCCGCTGCCCGCATCGCCTCCACGTGGTCCCGGGCGCGGGACACCTGTTCGAGGAGCCCGGGACCCTCGAGGCCGTCGCGGGACTCGCGGTCAACTGGTTCGTGGCCCATCTGCCCGCGGCCGTCCCCCTGACGAGCGCGACGGGGGCCTGAGGGTGGCGATCCCGCTCGTCGCGTCCCGGCCCGACGCCGACGTGATCGAGGCGGTCCGTCGCGACGCCCGGCCCCTGACCGGCGACCCGCGCGACTACGACGCCCTGCTGGACCTGGTCGGCGATGCGCGGATCGTGCTCCTGGGCGAGGCCAGCCACGGCACGCACGACTTCTATCGGGAGCGCGCGCGGATCACGAAGCGCCTGATCCAGGAGCGCGGCTTCACGGCCGTCGCGATCGAGGGCGACTGGCCCGACGCCGACCGGGTCAACCGGTTCGTCCGGGGGACAGGGCGGGATGCGGGCGCCGAGGAGGCGCTGCGCGGCTTCCGGCGCTTCCCGACGTGGATGTGGCGCAACGCCGATGTGCTCGACTTCGTGGGCTGGCTGCGCGCTCACAACGACGGCCTCGCCGGCGACGGCGCCCCGGTCGGCTTCCACGGCCTCGACCTCTACAGCCTGGGCGCCTCGATCGAGGCCGTCATCGGCTACCTCGACGCGCACGACCCCGACGCGGCGGAGCGCGCGCGGCGCCGCTACGAGTGCCTGCAGCCCTACTCGGGCGAGAGCTCGGAGTACGGCCGCGCCGTCCTGCTCGGGGTCGGCGAATCGTGCCGCCGGCATGTACTGAGGGAGCTGGTCGACCTGCGCCGCCGCGCCGGGGACTACCTCCGCCGGGACGGGGCGGTGGCCGAGGACGAGTACTTCTTCGCCGAGCAGAATGCGGTGGTGGTCGCGGACGCGGAGGAGTACTACCGCACGATGTTCGGCGATGCGGCCGCGTCGTGGAACCTGCGCGATCGCCACATGGCGGACACGCTCGACCAGCTGATGGCGCACCTGGACCGTCACGGCGACTGCGCCCGCGTGGTCGTCTGGGAGCACAACTCGCACATCGGCGACGCGCGCGCCACCCAGATGGCGCAGCGGGGAGAGCTCAACATCGGCCAGCTGATGCGCGAGCGCCACCCGCGCGACGTCGTCCTCGTGGGCTTCACCACGCACGCCGGCACGGTCACGGCCGCCTCCGCCTGGGGCGAGCCGGCCGAGCGGATGCGCGTGCGGCCCGCCCCCTCCGGAAGCTACGAGGCCCTCTTCCACGAGGTCGGCATCCGCGCCTTCCTGCTCTGCCCGCTCGCGGCCGGTCGCTGCGGACCCGCGCTGCGCGAGCCCCGCCTCGAGCGCGCGATCGGCGTGATCTACCGGCCCCGGACCGAGCGCGAGAGCCACTGGTTCGCGGCCGACATCCCGCGCCAGTTCGACGCCCTCGTGCACATCGACCTGACCCGCGCCGTCGAGCCGCTGGAGCGCGGACAGCGGTGGGCCCTCGGGGAGCCGCCCGAGACCTACCCCAGCGCCCTGTAGGCCGCGGCCGGGGCCTGGGGCTCGCCCCTACCAGCGCAGAGCGCAGGCCACGCCGCCGAACGGCGCGAGCACCTCGGCCGCCGGTCCCTCGACGGCGGTCACCAGGGCGTCCGTGTCGAGCGCCCGCTCCAGCATGCGCTCGAGCAGATGGGGCTCGGGGCTCATCTGCTCGGCGGCCGCGCCCGGAGGCACCTCGCCCGCGGGCACCAGCCGCCCGTCGGGAGCCCGTGATCCGGCGGGCCGCGCCACCGGGTCGAGGAGCAGGTGGTGCACACGCCCCTCGGCCAGCGCCTCGAGAGTGTCCCCCACCCCCACCGCGCCGTGGCCGGCCGCGGCGAGCGCCGCGTCCCGGGTGTGCTCGGCCAGCGCGAGTTGGCCGGCGAGCCGCGCGGCGCGGATCTCCGGCGCGGTCGCGTCCCGCACCGCGACCGGCGACAGGTGGTCGGGCAGCAGGTGCGGGCTCACGAGGATGTGGGGTCCCCCCTCGGGCCGGCTCGCACGCAGCCCCTCGGTTCGATCGGGATCGCCGGCGACGAGCACGTGGGTCCATCCGCGCGCGCCGGCGCGCTCCCAGAGGGTCTCGCCGAACAGGGTGAGCTGGTGCCGCCGGTGCTCCTCGACCCGGCGGGCGAACAGGTCGGCCTGCGAGGAGGCCTGGCGCTGGTTGGCGGGAGTGCCCCCCGCCGGGCCCTGGAGCCGCCGCCACTCCGCGCTCTGGTCGTCGAAGGTGAGCCGCAGCGACTCCTCCGCGCCGGCGCCTCGGACCTCCACGACCCGCGCGCCGTCGCCCGAGACCGCGACGACGCCGACCGGCGCGGACTCCTGGAGCGCCAGGAGAAGCGGCATGAGATAGGCGGTCGTCTCCAGCACCACATGCTCCTCGACGCGGCCCGCGGTCGCCGCCTCGTGCGGCGCGGCCCCCGAGAGCGGGACGAAGAGGGCCCGTCCCCGACCCGGGCGGGAGGGGTCGGCGAGCGCGGCGAGGCCGCCCGCATTCTCCTTCAATCGCCGCTCCAGCAGCGCCAGCCGCGGCCGCTCGCCGCTCGCCTCGAGCCGCTCGCGCAGCGCGGTGAGGCCGGCCCGCAGGGCGATCTCTCCCTGGGGCGGCTCGTGCCGGGCGCCGGGGGCGACGTTGACGTAGATCGACACGACGCCCTCCTCGTCATGAAGACTCGCCAGTCGCGCGATCTTCGCGCGGGTCGTCGGGCTCGGTGCGGCGTCGATCACGGTTCCTCCTTCAGGGGGCGCGTCCAGCCTGGATCGGGGGAGCCCCGGCGCCATCCGGTGCCGCGCGCACCGGGCCTTCGGCGAACTACGGATGACCCCGGCCGGCCGCGGAAAGCCCGCAGGGAGGGCGGCGAAATCACGGATGCGGCCACCCGCCACGGTGACGGACCGTCGTGTGAAGCGATCCGTGAGGAGGCCGGTGGCCATGCGGCGACCGAGACAGGCGTGACCGCGACGGTGGGCCTCATCGTCCACTGCGGCGCGGCCCAGGACGTGCGCCGCCTGACCTCGCTCGCCCGGACCATCGACCTCCACGAGCGCGTGAACGTCGTGGCCCGCGTCCTCGCCGGCCTCGCGGCGACACCGTCCGTGCGGGTGCGCTACCTCCACGAGCCGGCGCGCATCGTCGAGCGGGCGCTCGCGGCGCTCGCCGCCTCGGGAGCAAGGGGGCCGGTCGACGCACACCCGGCCGGCCCCCGGTCCGCGCGGGACGCCGCCGGCACGCGTGCCGCGGCGACCGCGCTGGCCGACGAGGGGGCGGCGTGCGTCGTGACGTACGGCGGGGACGGGACCAACCGCGCGGTCGCCGCCGGCTGGCCCGGCGCCGTGATCGTCCCCCTGCCCGGTGGGACCAACAACGCGTTCGCGCGCTGGGTCGACCCGACCGCGGCGGGGCTCGCCGCCGGCCTCTACGCGACCGGGCCCAGGCGGTTCGCCGCCAGCGCTCGCGCGACCCCGCACCTGTCCATCGCCCTCGATGGACGCGGCGCGGAGATCGCGATCTGCGATGCCGCCCTCGTCACCGACCGGTGGGTCGGCGCGCACGCGATCTGGGACCCGTCGCGCCTCGTCGAGGCCGTCGTCCTGCACGGCGACCCCGCGGTCGTCGGACTCTGCGGCGTCGCCGGGATGCTGGCGCCCGCCGATCGCGCGCGGCCGCGGGGAGTCCACCTCCGCTTCGGCGCCCCGGGGCGGACGATCCTCGCGCCCATCGGCCCGGGCCGGCTGGTCCCGCTGCGCATACGCGACGTCGCGCAGCTCGAGCGCGGTGAGGCGATCCAGATGCGCGGCCCGGGGACCCTCGCCCTCGATGGCGAGCGTGAGATCGTCCTCGCCCCCCGGGAGCCCGCGAGCGTCCGCGTCGCGGACGAAGGGCTCCGAGTGATCGATGCGGCGGGGCTTCTCCGCGCGCACGCGCGTGCCTCACCCCCCGCTGCCGTCGTCACCCACGACACACGTCAAGCGACCCCAGGAGGTTCGTGATGCCCGACAACTCGACCCTGCGCGAGATGCACCGGCAGATGGTTCGCATCCGCATTTTCGAGGAGACCCTCGTCGAGGTCTACATGGAGGGCAAGACGCCCGCCTTCGACATCGCCGCGGGACCGGTCCCCGGCGAGATGCACCTCGCGGCCGGCCAGGAGCCGGTCGCAGCCGGCGTCTGCGCCCACCTGCGACCCACCGACGCGATCACCGCGACCCACCGTCCCCACCATCAGGCCCTCGCCCACGGTGTGGACATGAAGATGATGGCCGCCGAGATCTTCGGCAAGGACGCCGGCCTCGGGCACGGCAAGGGCGGCCACATGCACCTGTTCTCCGTCGAGCCCGCCTTCGGCTGCAGCGGCATCGTCGGGGAGGGCATCCCGACCGCCGTGGGCCACGCGCTGGCGTTCAAGAAGATGGGCCGCGACGACATCGCGGTGTCCTTCTTCGGCGAGGGGGCCGCGAACCAGGGCTCGTTCCACGAGTCGCTGAACCTCGCCGCCCTGTGGGACCTCGGCGTGGTCTTCGTGTGCGAGGACAACGAATGGGCGATCAGCGTGCCCAAGGAGGCCGCGACCGCCATCGCCAACAACAGCGATCGCGCAGGCGCCTACGGGATCCCGGGGGTCCTCATCCCGGACAACGACCCGGTCGCCATCTACGAGGCCGCCGGCGAGGCCGTCGCGCGAGCCCGCCGCGGCGCCGGGCCGTCCCTGATCGAGATCAAGACGGACCGGCTTCTCGGGCACTTCCAGGGCGACGCGCAGCTCTACCGGACCGCCGAGCAGATCGCGGAGCTGGAGCGGCGCGACGCGATCCGCCGGTACGAGGAGCGGCTGGTCTCCTCGGGCGAGATCACCGAGCAGGAGGTCGCCGACGTCTGGGCCGCCTGCCGCGCCGAGGTGGAGGAGGCGATCCAGTTCGCCCGCGATGCGGCGCCTCCCGCGCCGGAGTTTGCCCTCGACCACGTCTTCGCCTGACGCGAAAGGACGGCACTGAGATGACGACAGCACCAGCTCAGACCGGTCGTCTGCTGACGACCTCCAAGGCGATCTCCGAGGCCATCGGCCAGGAGATCGAGCGCGACGAGCGCGTCTTCGTGATGGGCGAGGACATCGGCACCTACGGCGGCATCTTCGGAGCGACCGAGGGTCTCCTCGCCAAGTACGGCCCCGAGAAGATCATGGACACGCCGATCTCCGAGACGGCGTTCATCGGCGCCGCGGTGGGGGCCGCCATCTCGGGCATGCGCCCGATCGCCGAGCTCATGTTCGTGGACTTCTTCGGCGTCTGCATGGACCAGATCTACAACCACATGGCCAAGATCCACTACGAGTCCGGCGGCAACGTCTCGGTGCCCATGGTGATCACCACCGCGATTGGGGGCGGGTACTCCGACGGGGCGCAGCACTCCCAGACCCTCTACGGCGCGTTCGCCCACTTCCCCGGGATGAAGATCGTGGTCCCCTCCACACCGTACGACGCCAAGGGCCTGATGACGGCGGCGATCCGCGACGACAACCCCGTCATGTACTTCTTCCACAAGGGCGTGATGGGGCTCGGCTGGATGACGCCGAACCCGCGCGCGACCGGCCCCGTGCCGGAGGAGCCGTACGTCGTCCCGATCGGGAAGGCCGACGTGAAACGCGCCGGCACGGACCTCACGATCGTGACCGTGTCGCTGATGGTCCACCGAGCGCTCGACGCGGCCGACGCGCTGGCCGCCGAGGGCATCGAGGCCGAGGTCCTCGACCTGCGCAGCCTCGTCCCACTCGACCGTGAGGCGATCGCCGAGTCGGTGCGCAAGACGCGGCGCCTGCTCGTGGTCGACGAGGACTACCGCAGCTTCGGGATGAGCGGCGAGATCATGGCGACCGTCATCGAGGAGGCCTTCGACTACCTCGACGCCCCGCCGGTGCGCCTGGCGTACCCGGACGTCCCGATCCCCTACAGCCGGCCGCTCGAGCAGTTCTGCCTGCCCAACGCCGACACCATCGCCGCCGCGGCGCGGCGGCTGGCCCGGGGCTGACCCCGAGGAAGGGGGAGGGATGCGCCAGGAGATCCTGATGCCCACGCTCTCCGAGGACGTCGAGGAGGGGGTGCTGGTCGCCTGGTTCGTCCTCCCGGGCGGGTCGGTGAGCGCCGGTGGGCTGGTCGCCGAGGTCCAGGTGGAGAAGGTGAGCGAGGAGGTGCGGGCACCGGCGGACGGGGTGCTGGCCGAGGCGCTGGTCGAACCCGGGGAGGTGGTGCGGCAGGGGGCGCCGATCGCCATCCTGGAGGTGGGGATCGCGGCCGCCGAGGGTCCGCCCGCCGCGGCGGTGCCCCCCTCGGCGGTCGCGCCCGACGCTCCTCGTCCTCACGCCTCTCCATCCGCGCGGAGGCTGGCGCGCGAGCTGGGAGTCGAGCTGTCGGCGCTCGCCGGCAGCGGTCCCGGCGGCAGGATCGTCGAGGGCGATGTGCGCGCGGCGGCGGAGATGGGCGGGACCGGCGGAGGGGGCGGCGCAGCCCCCTCCCCCGCCGCACCGCTCTCGCCGATGCGCCGCACCGTCGCGACCAGGCTCACGGCGGGCCTGCGCGAGGCGGCGCAGTTCACCCTGACCTGCGAGGCGGACGCGACGGCGCTGGCGGCGGAGCTCCGTCTCGGCGCCGCGTGGGGTCGCCGGGCCGGCTACACGGAGGCGATCGTGCGTGCCTGCGCGCTCGCCCTCCGCGAGCACCCGCAGATCACCCGGCGGTGGAGTGCGGACGGGCTGGTGGCGGCCGCGTCGATCGACATCGGCGTGGCCGTGTCGGTGGACGACGGGCTGATCGTCCCCGTGATCCGGGAGGCCGACGACAAGGACCTCGAGACCCTCAACCGCGAGATCGCCGAGATGGCCGAGCGGGCGCGGTCCGGGCGGACGACGGCCGAGGAGACCCGCGGGGCGGTGTTCAGCGTCACCAGCCTCGGGGCGCATCGCATCGACGCGTTCACACCGCTGCTCGACCTCCCCCAGGCCGCGATCCTCGGCATCGGACGGGCGCGCCTCCGCCCCGCCGTCGTGAACGGTGAGATCGTCGCGCGCACCCTGATGGTCCTCAGCCTGACCGTGGACCACCGGGTGATCGACGGGGATCCGGCCGCCGCCTTCCTCGACCGGGTCCTCGCGCTCCTCGAGGACCCGCAGGCCCTCTCGCCGCCCGCGGTCGCCTGAGGGCCTGGTCTCGTGGCCGGCGAGACGCTCGGGCGCCTGACGGGCCTCCGCGGCGCGGACGCCCATCCCCTGGAGACCGCGCGGGAGATGGTCGAGCGGCTGGGCCGCCCCCTCGGCCCCGTCGAGCTCGCCGAGCTCGCGCGTCGCACCCGGATCCCCGTCGCCGCGCTCCGGGGGGCGATCTCCTCCTACGCCGACCTCGCCGAGGGGCCCGCCGACGTCCGCGTCTGCGTGGGGACATCCTGCGCGCTCGCCGGGGGCGGGACGCTGGCCGAGGCCCTCGCGGGCCGGGCGCACGTGCGCGTCGCGCACTGCCTCGGGCACTGTGACCGCTCCCCGGCCCTTCTGGGGCGGGACGGCCGGGTCATGCTCCCCGGCCCCGGCGCCGACGCCGACCGCGCGCTCGCCGCGCCGACGGCGGCCACGACGCCGCCCAGCGTTCGCGCCCGGAGCGTGCCGATCGTCACCCGCCGCCTCGGGCGCGGCGGCTTCGCGGACCTGGCACGCGCCCGAGGGGACGGCGCGTACGCGACGCTCGAGCGGGCGCTCGGCGACGGGCCCGAGGCGGTGCTGGCGACCGTGGAGGGCTCGGGACTCCGCGGCCGGGGCGGCGCGGGGTTCGCGACCGGGCGCAAGTGGCGCCTCGCCGCGGCGACGGCGGCCGACGCGCGATACGTGATCTCCAACGGGGACGAGGGGGACCCGGGCTCGTTCGTCGACCGCCTGCTGATGGAGGACGACCCACACGGCGTGATCGAGGGCATGGCGATCTGCGCCCTGGCGGTGGGCGCCCGCGAGGGCATCGCGTTCGTGCGCTCCGAGTACCCCGCCGCGCGCGCCGCGCTCGAACGCGCGGTCGACGACGCGCGGGCGGCGGGGATCCTGGGCGGCGCGCTGCTGGGATCGGGCCCGCCGTTCGACGTCCGGGTCGTCTCCGGGCTCGGCAGCTACGTCTGCGGTGAGGAGACCGCCCTGCTGGAGGCCCTGGAGGGGCGCAGGTGCGAGGTGCGCCTGCGCCCTCCCTACCCCGTGACGGCCGGCCTCCACGGACGCCCGACGGTCGTGGACAACGTCGAGACGCTCGTCAACGCGGTCTGGATCGTGGAGCACGGCGCCGACGCCTACGCCGCCCTCGGAACGGCGGCGACCCCCGGCACGAAGGCGCTCTGCCTGAACCACGGCTTCGCGCGCCCGGGGGTCGTCGAGGTGGAGATGGGCACGTCGTTGCGCGAGGTGGTCGAGGACGAGGGCGGCGGCCCCGCGGGACCGGCGGCCCTCGCGGCCGTTCTCGCCGGCGGGCCGATGGGGAGCGTGATCCCGCCGGAGGAGTGGGACGTGCCGGTCTGCTACACGGCGATGGCCGAGCGCGGCCTCGTCCTCGGGCACGGAGGACTCGTGGCCCTCCCGGACGACGCCGACCTGCCGGCGCTCCTCCGCGGCTGGCTGGGGTTCATGGCCGCCGAGTCGTGCGGGCGCTGCACGCCCTGCCGGCTGGGCTCCCGCCGCGCGCTCGAGCTCGCCGTCGGACCGGGGCTCGGAGGCGCCCGGGCGGAGATCGAGCGCCTCCTCGAGGTCGTGGGGGAGGCGAGCCTCTGCGCGTTCGGCCAGGGGATCCCCCGGCCGGTGCGCCGGCTCGTCGAGCTCTTCGGCGACCGGATCGCCGCCGCCGAGGCCGCATCGTGACGGGGCGCGCGACGATCGACGGGCGCTCGGTCCGCTTCGCCCCGGGGGAGACGATCCTCGCCGTCGCCCGCCGGGCCGGGATCTCCGTTCCGGCGCTCTGCCACCGCGACGGGCTCTCGCCCCAGGGCGGCTGCCGCGTCTGCCTCGTGCGGGTGGACGGGTCCCCCCGGCCGCTCGCCGCGTGCCACACCGCCCTCGACCACGGCGCCGAGGTGGTCACGGACACGCCCGCCCTGAGGGCCCTGCGCCGCGAGGTCCTCGCCCTCGAGGTGGCGGCGCACCCACCCGGCGCGCTCGGGGGGGGCTCCGAGCTCGCCGCCCTCGCCGCGGAGCTGGGGGTGGAGCTCGGGGCCGTCGCGGATCCGGGCGCCGGGGCGATCGACGCGAGTCACCCCTACCTGCGATTCCGCCCCGACATGTGCGTCACCTGCCGTCGCTGCCTGAGCGCCTGCGAGGAGGTCCAGGGGCGCTTCGTGTACGGCATCGAGGGGCGCGGCGCCGCGGCGCGGTTGATCTCCGGGCCGGGCGGGCGATTCGCGGACGGCGACTGCGTGGCGTGCGGGGCGTGCGTGGAGGCATGCCCCACCGGGGCGATCACGGACCGTGACCGTGTCGACGCGCTCCCGGCCGAGCGCCTCACGATCTCGACCTGCGGCTACTGCGGCGTCGGCTGCCGGGTGGAGGTGGCGATCGCCGGCGGGCGGGTGGCGCGGATCCGCGGCGTACCGGACGCCGCCGTGAACCACGGTCATCTCTGTCTGAAGGGCCGCTACGCGCACGGCTGGCAGGCGTCGGCGGAGCGGCTCACCTCGCCCCTTCTGCGCGACGACCGCGGCGACTTGCGGCCCGTCGCGTGGGAGACCGCGATCGCCTGGGTCGCCGAGCGCATGGGCGCGATTCGCGCCGCCCACGGCCCCGACGCCCTCGCGGCCCTGGCCTCCTCGCGCTCGACCAACGAGGCCTGCTACCTGCTCCAGAAGCTGGTCCGCGCCGTCCTGGGCACCAACAACATCGACTGCTGCGCCCGGGTCTGCCATTCCTCCACCGCCACGGCCCTCCGTGCGGCCACGGGGACGGGGGCGGCCAGCGCCTGCTTCGACGACATCGAGCAGGCGCGCGCCATCGTGGTCGCCGGTGCGAACCCGACCGAGGCGCACCCGGTCGTGGGCGCGCGCATCCTCCGGGCGGCGCTCGGCGGCACCCCTCTGATCGTGATCGATCCGCGGCGGACGGAGCTCGCCGCCGTGGCGACCGTTCATCTTCCCGTGGCACCCGGCGGCAACGTCCCGCTGCTCAACGCGCTGGCCCGGGCGCTCCTTCGGCGCGGGGCGGTCGACGGCGCCTACCTGGCGGAGCGGACCGTCGGGCTCGAGGCACTCGCCGCCCACCTGCTCGCCGGGGACGCCACGGCGGACCTCCGGCGGGCCGAGGTCGACCCCGGGACGCTGGACGCGGCCGCCGGCGTGCTGGGCGCCGGCCCGGCGCTCTTCGTCCACGGCCTGGGCCTGTCGGAGCTGACCCAGGGCGTGGACTCGGTGCGCGCGCTCGTCAACCTCGGCCTGCTCACGGGCAGCATCGGGCGGCCGGGGGCCGGGATGCTCCCGCTGCGCGGGCAGAACAACGTCCAGGGAAGCGCGGACATGGGGTGCATGCCGGACCTCGTCACCGGCTATCAGGAGCTCGACGACCCGGCGGTCCGGGCGCGCCTCGGCGCCCTGTGGGGCACGCCGCCCCCCGAGAGGCCCGGGCTCACGGTGACCGGGATGATCGCCGCGGCCGAGCGGGGCGAGCTGCGCGCGCTCTGGGCGCAGGGCGAGGATCTCGCCCAGAGCGACCCCGACCAGCTCCGCGTCGGGCGCGCCCTCGCCCGCCTCGACCTGCTGGTCGTCCAGGACCTCTTCCTGAGCGAGACCGCCCGGATGGCGCACCTCGTGCTGCCCGCGGCGGGGTGGCTCGAGCAGGACGGCACGTTCACCAACGCCGAGCGGCGCGTCCAGCGCGTGCGCGCCGCCCTGCCCCCACCGGGCGAGGCGCGGCCGGACTGGGAGGTCGTCCGCGACGTCGCGCGGGCGCTCGGGGCGGAGTGGGACTACGGGGATCCTGCGGACGTGCTCGACGAGATCGCCGCGGCGGCGCCGGCCTTCGGCGGCCTGCGCGCCGATCGCCTCGAGCCCGACGGGATCCAGTGGCCCTGCCCGGATCCGGAGCACCCCGGCACGCCCCGCCTCCACCTGCGGGGCTTCCCCCGCCCGGCGCCGCTCGCGCCGCTCGATTTCGCCGCGAGCCCCGAGCACGACGTGGCCGGCTTCCCGTACCGGCTGGTCACGGGCCGCGTCCTGGAGCACTACAACGTCGGGACGATGACCCGGCGCACGCCGAACCAGCGGCTGGTCCCGGGCGACGCGCTCGAGATCAACCCGGAGGACGCGGCTCGCGAGGGCGTCGGCGACGGCGAGCCGGTGCGGCTGGAGAGCCGGTGGGGGGCCACCACGGCGATCGCCGCGCACTCGGACCGCGTACCCGCCGGCGTTCTCTTCCTCTCCTTCCACCAGCCGGAGACCCACACCAATCGCCTCGTGGGCCCCCACGTGGATCCGGTCAGCGGATGCCCGCAGTACAAGCTGACCGCGGTGCGCCTGGCGCCCTCCTGAGCGCGCTACCCGATGGCGTCGTGCAACCGCTCGCCGACGACCGATGCCAGGGCCCGAAGGTCCTCCCGGATCTTCTCCACCTCCTGCTCGAGCGCGGTGACCGCGCCCTCCAGGTCGGCTGATGCGTGCCTCTGCCTGCTCGTCCGTCATCGCCGCTCCGATCTCTCGAGAATGGTCGAAGGGTCCGATCCCCGCGAACGAAGGCTCGCAGGAGTCGCGGGGCGACGGCATGGGGAGGTCCGCGGACGAGGTCTCCGGGGAAGCCCGCAGACCACCGGCTCCCCTCTCATCCACCCGTGGCCGCGCTCGGCACCCGGCCGTGAACCCCGTGCGCCAGGACGGGTGGCGGGGTGTCCACCCGAGCTCCCGTCGCGCGCGGCGATTGTCCGCGCCGCGCGCCCACGGGGCCCGGGCCGTGCCGGCGACGGGGGGCGCAGGCGCGCCGACGGCGTCGCAGAAGGCCGGGACCCACGCGCGCCCCGGCGCGGGCTCGTCGTCGCACACGTTCACGATGCCGGACGGCCATTCGAGCGCCTCGACCGCCGCCGACACAGCGTCGTGGAGGTGGACGAAGCTCGACACGTCGCCGTCGGCGACCAGCCGGCCGGCGCGCGCGTCGTCGGCGCGCAGCCCGTCGGGTGCGTACCACGTCCCCGGGCCGTAGAGCAGCCCGTAGCGCAGCAGCACCCACTCCGGCATCTCCCTCACGGCGCCCTCGAGCGCCGCGACGCCGAGCACCGTCGTCCGTCGCGGCTCCGCGGCTTCGAGGTCGAGCGGGACCCCCTCGCCGGCCGAGTCGTCGCCGGACTCGTAGACCCACGCGATGCTCTGGGCGATCATCCGCGGAACCTCGGCGGCGCGGGCCGCGTTGACCAGGTTGCGGGTGCCCTCGGCCCGGAGCGCGGCGTTGGCGGCGCCGCTGCCCTCGCGCAGGTCCGTCAGTTGGTGCAGGACGACATCGGGTCGCGCGCTCGCCAGCGCCGCGTGCAGCGCGTCGCGGTCGTAGGCGTCGGCCACCACCGGCTCGGCGCCCAGCGACCGCACCAGCGCGCCGCCCTCGGGCCGGCGGGTCATCGCGGTCACCGTGTGCCCTGCCGCCCTCAGCCGGGGCAGGAGGCTCCGGCCGATCACGCCGGTCCCCCCGGCCACGAAGACATGCATCGCTCCTCCTCTCAGGCCCGGCGCGCCACTGGGCGCCCGCGTCGGTCCTCGAGCTCGTGATCGCCGACCGGCGTCAGCATCGGCCGGCCGGGCGCCCCGACCATGACGGCCACGAAGCGCGTCCAGCGGTCGGCGAGGTTGTTCGCGGCCCGGAGGTGGATGAGGTCGCCGCCCGGCTCCCAGAACGGCTCGCCGGCGCGGATCACGCGGGCGGGCTCGCCCTCCAGCTCGTAGACCAGCTCGCCCTCGATCACGTAGCCGAACACCGGCCCGGAGTGGCGGTGGGGCGGGCTCCCGGGGTCGCCGGGCGGCACCTCGATCAGCACGGTCATGACCTCCGCGTCGTCGGGCAAGGCGGGCGGCCGCGCCTCCAGCAAGGTGGTCTGCACCGTGTTGCCGGCCGGATCGCCCGTCATGACATCTCCCGCTCTCGGTGGCCGGCCACCGGCTCGGGCCGCTCGACGGCCCCGAGGCCGTGCCGGAACCCCCCGCGCCAGCTCGGGTAGAGAGGCTGCCATCCGAGGTCGCCCTTGGCCTTCGCGTTCGAGCGGCCCTGGGTGCGCGTGAACAGATAGACGCCGACCTCGCCCGCCGCGAGCCGGCCGAGCCAGACGGGGACCCGCCGCGGCGGCTTCCCGCCCAGGATCCGCGCGAGCTCGGGCAGCCACACGGACGCGGCGGCCGGCTCGTCGTCGACGACGTTGTAGACGCCGGGCGCGCCGTTCGTCAGGGCGGCCACCGTCGCGCTCGCCGCGTCGTCAACGTGCACGAACGACCACACGCCCGGGCTCCCGCCGATGAGGGGCAGCCGGCGGCGCCTGACCAGCTCGGCGAAGGGTCCGCCCGGGGCGAGCCCGGTGCCGGGGCCGTAGAAGAGGCCGTATCGCAGGGCCAGTCCCTCGATGTCCTCGGCGCCCACCACGGCCGACTCGAGGTGGCGAATCCCACGCAGCGTCGCGCTCATCGACGCCGGTGGGTTCGGATCGAGCGGGTCGGCCTCGGTCTTCAGCGAGCGGGGGGCGCCCGCATACGCCCAGTGGCCGTAGCTCTGGGCGATCAGGCGGCGGACGCCGGCCGTCCGCGCGGCCTCGAGCAGGTTGTCGGTCCCCCGGCTGCGCAGGAGGTTCGTCTGCGCCAGCTCCTGGTCGAACCTCTTGAGGCTCGTGACACCGGCGAGACCCGTCATCTGGTGGACGACGACCTCCGGCTCGGATCGCGTGACGGCATGCATCACGGCGTCGCGGTCGAGGCCGTCGGCCACGACCGGCTCGGCACCGAGCTCGAGCACATCCCGCGCCTTGTCCGGCGAACGGGTCATGCCGACGACATCGTGGCCGGCGGTGACGAGCATGGGGATCAGGCGTCTGCCGATCGCCCCGGTTGCACCTGCGACGAACACCCTCATCGTTCCCTCCTGCGGCTGCGTTCCCGTCTCATCCGCTCCAGCAAGCGGGGCGTCGAGACCCTGCACCGAACCTAAGAAGGAGGGCCTACGCTCGCGCCGGTCGAATGGCCGGGCCGTCGGCCGGGAGGAACCGGTCGAGGGCCGCGGCCACCAGCTCGGGCCGCTCGAGGGTCTGCATATGGGGGGTCCCGGGCAGCTCCTGGTAGACGGCGCCCGGGATGCGGCCGGCGATGAGGGTCATGATCCCGGGCGTCGTGGAGGCGTCGAGCCCGCCCGCGAGGATGAGGGCGGGCGATGCGAAGGCGCGGAGCCGATCCTGTACGTCCATGCCGCTGAACGCGCGCCACGAGGCGGCCCAGTCGCGGGGATCTGCTCGCAGGATGCGCTCGCGCGCATACCGCACGCCCCAGCCGTCGAGCGCCAGCGCGTCCGGCGTGAACCAGCGCGTCAGCGACGGCACGATCTGGGCCGCCATGCCCTCGGTCTCGCCGGAGCGGGCCCGGCTCTCGAAGGCGTCGAACGGATGGTCGGTCGTGGCGAGCAGGGCCAGCGACGCGAATCGCTCCGGGTGGCCGACGGCCGCGGTCTGCGCGATCCCGCCGCCGTAGGACAGGCCCACGACGTGGGCGCGCGCGAGGCCGAGGGCGTCCAGCACGCCGAGGAGGTCGGCGGCGGCCTCGGCCATGGTGAACGGCGTGGGTGCGCCCGCGGCCGATCCGTGGCTGCGGATGTCGTAGGCGAACACCCTCCGGCCCACGGACAGCGGCGCCATGACCGGGTCCCACATGCGCCAGTCGAGGCCCAGCGCGTGGACCAGCAGCACGGCCGGTCCGCTGTCGCCCCGGTGGGCCACGACCGTCTCGTGGTCGTCGAGGCGCACCCTGCGCAGCGCCGCCGGCCTCGGGCTGCCCGCACCGGTGACGACCTCGTCGATGACGGCGAGCGCGTTCAGCGCGCGCGGGAAGCCCGCGTAGACGGCGACGTGCTCGCACAGCGCGAGGAGCTCGGAGGCCGCGACGCCGGTGCGCAGGGCGGCGCCGGCGTGCAGGGCCAACGCACGCTCGCTGCCTCCGGCGGCGGCCAGGATCGCGATCGTCGCGATCTCCCGGGCCGCCCGGCTCAGCTCGGGGCGCGCCAGCGAGCCGCCGAACGCCCCCTCGACCACGGCGTCGTGGAGATCCGGCGAGCGGAGGCGGACGTCGGCGAGGGCCCTCTCCGGTGGCGAGGCCATCAACGCCTCGTACTCACGCCGGCCGCGATCTCGGCGGTTCACGTCGTGCTCCTCCCTCGTCCGGGTCCCCTCACCGCGCCCGGCGGGTGGGCGAGGGGCGAGCCACCCACGCTAGGAGGAGGCGTCTAGGTTCGCGCCGGCGATGTCGCCGGGTCGCCGGCCCCGGGAGCGCCCTCGGTCACGGAGTCGAGGTCCAGGCGGGCGAGCTCCGTGCGCGTCGCGATGCCGAGCTTCCGGAAGACGTTCCGCAGGTGGAAGTCGATCGTCCGGCGGCTGAGGAACAGCTGCGCGGCGACATCGCGGTTCGTGAGCCCCTGCCCGACGAAGCGGGCGATCTGAAGCTCCTGTGCCGTGAGCCGGCCGGTCGTGCTGGGGTCGCGCCGTCGAGCGGTCTGGCCGCTCGCCCTGAGCTCGACACGGGCCCGCTCCGCCCAGGGCGTCGCCCCCAGCGTCTCGAACCCGTCCAGGGCCGCCCGCAGGTGATCGCGCGCCTCCACGCGCCGGCGGCCGCGACGGAGGAACTCTCCGAAGGCGAGCTCCGCCCGGGCCCTCTCGAGGGGACGGGCGGCTCGCCGGTGAGCCCGAAGCGCCTCCTCGAACAGCCGCTCGGCCTCCTCGGCGTCGTCGGCCACGAGGGCGCGGCCGTGCGAGGCGACCCCGAGCGCCCAGGGCGCCCCGGTGCTCGTCGCCCATCGCTCGAACCGCTCGAGCCAGCTCCGGGCCGTGTCCGGCTCTCCGGCGCGCACGGCCGCCTCGATGCGATCGAGGGCCGCCCAGAGGACGGCGAGGGGAGCGGACATCTCCCGCAGGTGCGCGAGCGCCTCCTCCGCGCTCCCGACGGCGAGGTCGAGCATCGCGAGAGCCCACCGGCCGAGGTCGGCGACGTGGACGAGCCCACGGGCGAGGGCCTCCTCGCGGCTCTCGGCCACCAGCGACCGGCACTCCTCCTCGTCTCCGCGAGGAGCCGCGGCGAGAGCGAGCACCACGAGCGTATGCGCGGCGACGTCGTGCTGGCCGACCTCCCGGGCGAGCTGCAACCCCTCCCTGGCGTTCGCCGACGCCGGCCGCCAGCGACCCGCCCACAGCTCGGTGTGGGCGAGGCGCGGGAGGATCTGCGCCAGGATGGCCACCGCGCCCCGGGCGCGCGCGCGCGCGGCGGCTCGGTGGTTGAACCGATGCGCGGCCTCGTCGTCGCCCAGGAAGAACGCGGTCGCGCCGGCCAGGATCAGCAGGCCCGGCCGGGTGTCGAATCGATCGGCATCGAGCGCCTCCGCCCCGCCGAGGGCCGCCCGGAGCTCCGGGACCGCCCCGTCGAAGTCGTCCGCGGACAGGGCGCCGAGGCCGCTCAGAAGCCGTCGCAGGAAGCGGCTGTCGGGCGTGTCCTCCACCTCCATGTCGCGCGCCATGTCGGCGATCGCGACCCATCCCCGGGGGTCCGCCGCGTAGCCGGCGGCCACGCTGGCGATCCCGAGCAGGTAGAGCGCACGGCCGCCGTCGCGGGAGGCGACGAGCCCGGCCGCGCGCGCGAAGATCTCGAACGCGTCGGCGGGCACGCCCGAGGTGAGCTCGACCAGGCCGTGGAGGCGATCCATGTCCGCCAGCAGGATCGCGTCGGTGGCGAGGGGGCGCGCCCGGTCCAGCAGCATGACCGCCCGCTCGAGCCGGCCGGCCCACCAGGCGTCCCCGGCGGCGGCGGAGAGCCGGCGCGCACGGGTCCCGTCCTCCTCGGTGAGCGCGGCCGCCCGCTCGAGCGCCAGCGAGGCCGCGGCGTACCCGCTCCGCTGGCGCGCGCGGCCGGCGGCCCGCTCCAGCGCGCCGGCCACCGAGGCATCGGGCTCCACGCTCGCCGACGCCCGGTGCCAGGCCCGCTGGTCGGTGTCGCTCTCGAGCGCGTCCGCCAGGGCCCGGTGGGCCTCCTGGCGCCGCGACAGCGGCGCCCCCTGGTAGACAGCGGACCCGACGAGGGGGTGGCGGAACTCGATGCGCGTCCCCTGGACGCGCACGAGACCCTCCTGCTCCGCTCCGTCGAGCGCCGCGGCGTCGATGCCCAGCGACCGCGCGGCGCGGAGAACGGTCGCCAGCTCGCCGGCATCGTCGGCGGCCGCGACGAGCAGGAGCGTCTGGGTCTCCTGCGGCAGGCGCCGTGCGCGAGCGAGGAAGGCCCGCTCGACGCGAGCGCTGACCGGCAGGGGTCCGTCGATCAGCTCGGAGCCGGAGAGCCTCGCCTCCCCGAGGGTGCCGGGCAGCTCCAGCAGCGCCAGCGGGTTGCCGCCGGTCCCCTCGATGAGCCGGTCGCGGACGTCGGCCGAGAGGGGAACCCCTGCGCGGCAATCCAGGAGGGCATGCGCCGCCTCGCGGTCGAGGCCGCCAGGTTCAGCTCGGGCAGCCCGGGCGCGTCGAAGCGGCGGGCCTCCCCCTCGCGGGCGCCGAAGAGGATGACCACCCCCTCGGCCTCCAGGCGGCGGGCGACGAAGACGAGCGCATCGGCCGACGCGTCGTCGAGCCAGTGGGCGTCGTCGATCAGGCACAGCAGCGGACGCTGCTCGGCGGCCTCCGCGAGCAGGCTCAGGACGGCGAGGGAGACCAGGAAACGATCGTCGCCCTCACCCTCCTCCAGGCCGAGCGCCCGGCGCAGGGCACCGGCCTGAGGGCCGGGGAGCTGCCCCAGGTGCTCGAGCGCGGGCCGCGTGAGCTGGTGGAGGGCGGCGAAGGGGAGCTGGGCCTCCGACTCGATCCCGCGCGCGGCCAGCACGGTCATCCCGTCCGCGGCCTGGCGTGCGTCGTCGAGCAGAGCCGACTTGCCGGCCCCCGGCTCGCCCCGGATGACGAGGACGGCACTCCGGGACGCGCGCGCCCCGTCGAGGAGGCCGCCGAGGAGGGATCGCTCCGCGTCCCTGCCGTAGAGCATCCCCGCATCGTATGACTTTTGCGGCGCACGGGACGCCGACCCGGTGAGATGGCCGGTGCGATCCCGGCGGACCGGGGCGAGCCTGAGGTCGAGATGCCCCGGTCACCCGCCTTCGCCGCCGATTCCGCCCGACGCGCCTTCGTCCGCCTCGCCGCGGTCGAGCTGCCGGTCTGGGCCTGCCTGTACGGCGCGTACCTCATGGTTCGCCACCTGACGATGGGCAGCCGGCCGGAGGCCGTGTCGCACGCCGAGTCGATCGTGGGAGCCGAGCGGGACCTCGGCGTCTTTCGCGAGGCGTCCCTCCAGCACGCGCTCGCCCCAGTCGCCCGGCTCTTCGCCGCCTACTACATGGCCGGCTTCGCGCCGCTGCTCGTGGCGGTCCTGGTCTGGCTCGCCCTGCGGCACCCGCCGCTCTACCGGGAGCTGCGGACCGTCCTGCTCGTCTCGATCGCGATCGCGAGCGTCGTCTTCATCCTCTTCCCCACCGCGCCGCCCCGCCTCGTCCCCGGACTCGGCCTCGCCGACACGGTGGGCCTCTCCGGACACGACAGCGGGTCGTTCGCGGGGATCCGCTTCAACCCCTACGCGGCGATGCCCAGCATGCACGTCGGCTGGTCGCTCCTGGTGGGGCTCTACGGCTTCCGCGCGGCCCGCGGCCGCGTGCTGCGGACGCTGTTCCTGCTCCACCCCGTCGCGATGGCGCTCACGGTGAGCGCGACCGGCAACCACTACTTCCTCGACTCGGCGGCCGGCACGGGCATCGCGGCGCTCACCGTCGCGCCCATCGCCCTCGGCGCGCGCCTCGGGTGGCGTCGCCCGTCGATCTCGATCCCCAAGCTCGAGAGGAGAACGATCTGATGTCCATCGATCAGGCCGCCTACGACCGTCGCTGGCAGGCGCTCGCCGTCCTGTCCCTCAGCCTCTTCATCGTCGGCCTCGACAACACGATCCTCAATGTGGCCCTGCCGACCCTGCAGGAGAGCCTCGATGCCTCGGCCTCGAAGCTCCAGTGGATGGTCGACTCCTATCTGCTCGTCTTCGGCGGGCTGCTCCTGACCGCGGGAACGCTCGCCGACCGCATCGGCCGGAAGCGGATGCTCCACGCCGGAATCGCGGTCTTCGGCCTCTCGAGCCTCGCCGCCGGGTTCGCCGGGAGCGCCGGCGAGCTCATCGGCTGGCGCGCCGTCATGGGGCTCGGCGCGGCGCTGATCATGCCCGCGACCCTCTCGACGATCACCTCGGTCTTCCCCCGCGAGGAGCGGGCGAAGGCGATCGGCATCTGGGCCGCCCTGGCCGCCCTCGGGATCGGCCTCGGGCCGCTCGTCGGGGGGCTCCTGCTCCAATGGTTCGACTGGGGCTCGGTCTTCTTCGTCAACGTGCCCGTCGCAGCGGTCGCGCTCGTCGCGGGCGTCCGGCTCGTTCCGGAGACACGCGACCCGGCGCCGGGGCGGTTCGACCTCGTGGGCGCGGCCCTCTCGTCGGCGACCCTGCTCAGCCTGATCTACGCGATCATCGAGGCGCCGTCCCGGGGCTGGCTCGATCCGGTCGTGCTGGCCGGCTTCGGCGCCGCCGTCGTCCTGGTGGCCGGGTTCCTCGCCTGGGAGCTGAGGGTCACCGAGCCGATGCTCGACCTCGGCTACTTCCGGGAGCCCCGCTTCAGCGTGAGCTCCCTCGCCGTCGGCGCGTCCGGATTCGCCCTCATGGGGAGCATGTTCGTCCTCACCCTCTACCTCCAGTTCACGAAGGGCTACTCGGCGCTGGAGGCCGGCGCCGCGATGACCCCGATCGCCCTGGGGCTCGTGCTCGGCGCGCGGCGGAGCGAGGCGCTGGTCGCTCGGATCGGAGGGCCCCGGACGATCGCGGCCGGTCTCCTCCTGCTCGGCGCCGGCCTCCTGTCCACCTTCGCGTGGTCCCCCGACGCGTCCTACTGGGCCATCGGCGTCATGTTCTTCGTCGTCGCCACCGGCATGGGGCTCGTGAACGCACCCGGGACCGAGATGGTGATGAGCTCCGTGCCGGAGGAGAGGTCGGGTGTCGCCTCCGCCGTCA
Source organism: Miltoncostaeaceae bacterium (assembly GCA_963760715.1). Lineage (GTDB taxonomy): Bacteria > Actinomycetota > Thermoleophilia > Miltoncostaeales > Miltoncostaeaceae > CAVXDY01. The sequence continues at coordinate 481,369 of CAVXDY010000003.1, forward strand.
ACAACATCGCGCGGCAGGTCGGGGGCGCCCTCGGCGTCGCCATCGTCGGATCGATCGTCACCTCCATCTACGCGGCGAGGCTCGACCAGCCGGCATCGGTTCCCGCGCCCGCCCAGGATGCGGCCGAGCAGTCGGTCGCCGCCGCGCACGCGGTCGGGCCGACCCTCCCGGGAGCGGTCGGCGGAGCGCTCGTCAACGCGGCCGACCACGCCTTCACGGACGCGCTCGCCATCGGGGTCGCGGTCGCGGCCGGCCTGGCGGTGGTGACGGCGGCGGTGGTGCTCCGCCGCCTGCCCGGCGCCTCGTCCTCCGTCGCCGGCGAGCCGGGCGGCCGGGCGCGGGCGAGCCGCGCCCCGGCGCGGCTGCACCGCGCGTAGGGCGGGACTCCCGAGGGCCGCGCCGCGGCCCTCGGGGCTCACCGGGCCGGCGGGGGCTTGATGCGGAAGCGCACGGTGCGCGGGGTGCTCGCCCGCTTGCCGGCCTTCACGACCACCAGGAAGAGGCGGTAGCGGCCCGGCGCCAGCGTCCGGCGCTTCAGCTTCGCCGTGAACACCCGGCGGTTCGCGCCGGCCTTCCCGGCGATCGTGAGCGAGCCGACCGCCTTCCAGACGGTGCAGCGCTTGCCGGTGCGGAACCTGACGGCGCAGCGCTTCGCGCGCCGGTGGCCCACCAGCGGGCGCTGGACGGTGACCTTGACCCGGGCCTTCTCCGAGAGCGTGAAGCGCAGGATCGCGCCGCCGCGCCCGTTGGCGCGAGGACGGAACGCCTTCGGCCGCAGGGAGACTCTGGTGAGCTTCACTTTTCCGGCGCCGCCGGCGCCCGCGCCCGGCACCGCCGGGTTGGCCGCGCAGTCGCCGCTCACGGTGCGCAGGTAGATCTGCGTGAAGTCCGGCGAGGAGTACCCGCCGGCAACGAAGGCCGGCCGGTCGCTCTCGAAGGCGACGCAGTGCAGGTCGGGGCTGGCGCCGAAGGCCGCGCGGTCGTCGAGGCCCAGCAGCGTTCCCCCCGCCCCGTCCACGCGCGAGACGCCCACCGTCGTGCGGGCCGCCAGATCGCGCACGAAGACGTCGTCCGCCGTGTTGGGGTCGTCGGGCACGAGGTTGGGCGCGAGGCTCTCGAAGGCCACGCGGCGGCCGTCGCCGGAGATCAGCGGCACGATGGAGCTCTTGGTGCCCTTGTCCCCCGCGGCGCCCGACGCGCGGCTGATGAGGGTCGTCCGCCCGGAGCCGAGGTCGCGGGTGAAGATGTCGGGGACCGCGTCGGTGTCGTCGTCGGTGAGGTTGGTCGCCACCGACTCGAAGGCCACCACGCCGCCGTCGGCGTCGAGCGACGGGTACAGCGAGTTCCCGTTGGCCCCCACGCCGCCCGGGCCGTCGACCCGGCTCGCCCACTGCGTGGTGCCCGCGGCGATGTCGCGCACGTGGACGTCGACGGTGGCGCCGGCGTCGCCGTTGCCGAGGTTGGTCGCGACCGTCGCGAAGCCCACCCGCCTGCCGTCGCCGCTGATCGCCGGACGGAACGAGGCCCCGTTCGCCGGCGCCCCGGCCGCCCCGTCGGCGCGCGAGGCCAGGCGCGTGGTGCCCGTCGTGAGGTCGCGCCACCAGGCGTTGACGGTGACACCGGGGGCCGGCGTCTCGCCGAGGTCGGTGGCGAGGCTCTCGAAGGCGAGCTTGGTGCCGTCGGTGCTGAGCGAGGCCGAGTAGCTGCGGCCGTTCCCCGCCGCTCCCGCGGGCGTCGCGCTGGCGATGCTCACGCTGTCGGTGGCCGCCCGCCAGACGTCGACCTGCGCGTTGGTGACCGCACCGAGGTTCGGCGCGCGGGTGGTGAAGGCGACCACCGAGCCGTCCGCGCTGATGGTGGGCTGCCCCGAGTCGTCGGTCCCCGGCGCCCCGCTCGCGTCGTGGCTCACGAGGCGCGTCGTCCCGGCCACCATGTCGCGCACGAAGACCTGCCGGCCCGGCGCGCCGAGCCCCGCCAGCATCCCGTCGCTGTCCGAGGCGAACACCACGAAGCGCCCGTCGGCGCTCGTGACCCGCCGCGCCAGCGGCTGGGTGTCGCCGTCGTCGAAGTCGGCCGGCGTGAGCGAGGACCGGCTGACGAGCTGCGCGAAGGCCCCGGTGTCGGGCCCGGTCGGACGGGAGACCAGGCGCGTCGTGCCGGCGGCGAGGGTCCTCAGGAAGACCTGGCCGGCATCCCCACCGGAGCCGGGCGCCACGGCCCGCGCCGGACCGTCGAAGAGCACCCCCGCGCCATCGCCGGAGATCGCGGCGTCGCGCCCACCTTCGCCCGTCGGTCCTCCCCCGGGCCCATCCGCCCGGCTGGCCCAGGTGGTGACGTTCGTGGTCAGGTCGCGCACGTGGATGTCCGCGGTGGTGTCGGTGTCGCCGTCGCCGAGGTTCGCCGAGGTGGTGAGGAAGGCCACCCGGTTGCCGTCCGAGCTGATCGAGGCGTTCAGGCTCTCCCCCGTTCCCCGCTGGGTGAGGCTCCCGGTCACGAGGCTGGCCGTCAGGGTCTCGTTGGCCGCCAGCCGCCGGACGTAGATGTCACGGCCGGGCACGCCGTTGACGTCCGGTCCCGAGTCGTCGTCCATGTTGGACGCGTTGCTGTCGAAGACGACGCTCCCCCCGTCGTTGGAGATCTCCGACGCGAACGACGAGCCGTCCGCCTGGCCCACGACGCCGTCGGGGCGGCTGACCAGGGTGGTCGTATTGGCGTTCACGTCGCGCAGGTAGACGTCGCGGTCGTTGCCGGTGTCGGCGGCGTCGAGGTTCGAGGTCGTCGTGAACGCGACCTTCGTGCCGTCGGCCGAGATCGAGGGATCGCCACCGTTCGCCGCGTTGGTGGTCGCGCCGGTCGCCCGGCTGATCAGGGTGGTGCTGGAGGGCGAGATGGCGAGGATGCTGAGCGGCTGGGAGCGCCTCAGGTAGACGTCGAAGATCCCGGGGGGCGCATCGGGATCGTGCGCCGGATCGAGGGACCCGTTGGTGGCGAGGGCGACGTGGACCGTCGGCCCGTTGACCCGGTTCACCGCTGGGGTGGTGGTGATCGCCGCCCCGAACACCGACCCGGTCGACTGCGCCCCGTTGACGTCGACGTTCGCCCGGTAGGTGACCGCCGCGCCGACCATTCGCACGAAGATGTCGGCGATGCCGTTGGTGTCCCCGGGAACGAGGTTGGTCGAACAGGGACGTGAACGCCACCGCGCTGCCGTCGGGGGAGATCGTCGGGTCCGAGCAGCCGGAGTTGCCCACGGACCCCTGCGCGCCGGTGGCCCGGTCCAGCAGCACCGTGGTGCCGGTGGCGAGGTCTCGCCGATAGCAGTGGAAGCCGGCGTCGTCGGCCTGCCCCGGGGACAGCCCGTCCGAGAGCGACGAGAAGACGACGAAGCGGCCGTCGGCGCTCACGGCGCGGGCCGACTGGGCCACCCCCGAGTTGACCCCGTCGAACGGCGCGGCGAAACCGTTCGGGATGCTGACCAGGGTCGTCGAGCCGGGCCCGGCCCCCGCGGCGGCCGACGCGCACGCCCCGGCGCCGAGGGCCACCATGACCGCGAGGAGGGCGCGACGCCGGAGCATCGCGCCAGCGTAAGTCATGCCCGGTGCGCCGTCAACGGGGGAAGCGCCGCGAGGAGTGGAACCACGCCTTCACGAACACCTTCAGCGGGGAGCGGTCGCGCGAGCTGTACGAGCGCTACCACGTCCCGGCGTCCGGCAGCATCTTCTGGGAGAGCGCCTTCGCCACGGTGACGCCCGGTCACCAGGGCTCCTAAGCACTACACGTCGGACACCGTCACCGAGGTCGGGGAGTTCGCGGGGCCCCACCTTCTCCCGGCACGCGAGGGGTGGGAGGAAGGTCGCCGACTACGCGCTGGACTGGGCCGAGGGCCACACCGGCGCATGAAGGACGTCCGGGTCACGCACATCGGCGGCCCGACGGTCCTCATCGAGACCGGTGGCCGGCGGCTGCTGACGGACCCGGCCTTCGACCCCCCGGGCGGCACCTACCGGTTCGGCTGGGGCACGGGCTCGCGCAAGACGACCGGGCCGGCGCTCGCCGCCGCGGAGCTGCCGCCGATCGACGCGGTGCTGCTGAGCCACGACCACCACGGCGACAACCTCGACCCGGCCGGGCGGGCGCTGCTGCCCTCGGCGGGGGTCGTCGTCACGTCGGCCGCGGGCGCCCGGCGGCTGGGTTCCGGGGCTCGCGGTCTCGAGCCGTGGGCGACCACGCTCCTGGAGGGGGCCGGGCGGCCGTCCATCGAGATCACCGCCACGGCGTGCTGTGGATCTCGGGCGACACGGTGCTCTACGACGGCGTGCGCGAGGTCGCCGAACGCCTGGAGGTCGACGTCGCCCTCCTCCACCTGGGGGGCGTGCAGTTCCCGGTGACGGGACCGCTCCGGTACACGATGACCGGTGGCGAGGCCGTCGAGCTGTGCCGCCGCGTCCGCCCCCGCACCGCCATCCCGATCCACTACGAGGGGTGGAAGCACTTCAAGGAGGGGCGCGAGGGGATCGAGCGCGACCTCGCCGGCGCCCCCGCGGACATCGCCGAGCGCTTCCGGTGGCTGCCGATCGGCGTCGCGGTGGATCTCGACGAGCCGGTCGCTTAGGAGATACGGCCCCGGCCGCGTCCTGGGCTCCGAGCGGATGGCGAGGGGGCCTACCAGGTACCGCCCCCGACGATGCTGCGGGTCACCTTGCCGTTCGCGGCTCGGGCGTACCGGTAGGTCTTCGACCCCGAGGCGGCCTGGAGGCTGTACGTCGTCGCCGTCGAGGTGAGGATCACGACCTCGTTCTTCGGCGCGGTGGCGACGGGGGTGGCGGTGGTGGCCTTCCAGGCGATGCTGGGATTGATCAGCTTCATGGCGGTCACCGCCGCCGTCGGACTCGTCGGATACGCCTGCGTGCCGGTGTAGTGGGACTCGAACGTGACCGAGCCGTGGTGCAGGAGGGCGATGACGACCGCGGAGTTGGCCGTGGACTTCTGCCCGATGAACTGCGGCACGGCGATGGCGGCGAGGATGCCGACGATGAGCACCACGACGAGGAGCTCGACGAGGGTGAAGCCGTCGTGGCCCGGCAGCCTGTTCCTGCGCCGCTCGAGCATGATGGTCTCCATCCGGAATGGGGTGCGCGCGGGAGGACCGAGGCACACACGGCCTCCGGCGGCCATTCCGTTCATCGGGACGCGCAGCGGCCGACTTGAGCGGCGCGCCCGGCCCGCGAGAGAGAGCGGGGCCGGGGTCAGCCGGTGCGCGGAACGCCCCGCTGGTCGGCGCGACCGCGCGCGAGGCTGGCCCTCAGGATGTGGACGCTGAGGACGAACAGCCACACGGGGAAGACCAGTTCGACCCAGGGGAGGAAGCTGGCCGTCAGCAGGATGAGGAGCGCCCCCGCGAATCCCCCGGCGGTCAGCCACCGAGGCGCGTTCCGGGTGCGCAGCAGGATGGTGGACGTGGCGATCATGAAGACACCTGCCATCCGCATCGCGTAGACGACCAGCAGGTCGTGGGCCAGGCGCCGGCCGAGGTCCCACGCGCCGGACGTGACGACGGTTTGCGCATGGTCGTGGGCGACGCCGGCCACGGCCGCGGCGACGGCCGCCGACGCGAAGAGCATCGCGACGAACAGCAGGCCGCTGCCCAGGAAGACGGTCGCGAAGAAGCGGTCCTCCGCCTCGCCCACGCGATCGCGCACGACGCCGATGAACCAGAGGAAGGCGATCCCCGCGAACGGCACCAGCGCCAGCGCCACCCGCACCGCGTCCCGCCGCGAGCCGTCCCTCAGCCAGTCCCCGTTGTCGGTGGGATCGAGCGGCACCGACAGGTGGATGAGCACCAGCGCGGCCGCGAACAGCACGGAGAAGGCGATCCCCGCCACCGCGGCGGACCGGGGCGTGCGAAGGGCCTGGCGGAGGGTCTCCTGCTCGGTCGCCATCGGCGCGATCCTCGTCGCGCGATCGCTGAATTGAAATCGCCCGATCGGGATGAACCCCGACGACCCGCCCGATGCTCGTATCGTCCCGACGGGGCGTTGCCTCGCCGGCGCGGCCGACGGAGGATCGGTCGCGCAGCCCATCGACGAATGGCGGGTAGGTGACGGCCGAGGACGAACCCGGAGACGCGGCGGTGGACGAGCGGGCCCCCGCAATCCACCGCGGGTGGTTGGCGTTCGCGTCCTGGCTGACCGGGCTGCGGGCGAGCCGCAGCTACGCCTTCGTCCTGCTTCTCGTGGTGATCGGCTTCGTGTTCGCCGCCACGGCGCCGGACGAGAGGTGGTCGATCGGTGTCCTCCTGCTGATCCAGAGCCTCGCCCTCATGATCGCGATGTGGACCTCTCGCGCCGGGCCGATCGGCATCCGCATCGCGATCCCCGTCGTGGCGATCGCGGTGGCCGTTGCCGAGGTGGTGCACGGGAACAGGGCCCTCACGAGCGCGAGCGGGATCCTGGGCGGTCTGCTGGTGGCGGCGACGATCGTGGTCATCGCGCGTGGCGTGGTCAGCCACGACGAGGTGAACGCGCAGTCGGTCATCGGCGCGATCACCATCTACGTGCTCCTGGGGATGCTGTTCGTCTTCATCTTCACGGTGGTGGCCGTCATCGGGGACGGGCCGCTCTTCGCCCAGGGCACGGACGGCACGCTCTCGGTGCGGCTGTACTTCAGCTTCACCACCATCACGACGGTCGGCTACGGCGACTACACGACGGCCGGCAACGCCGGGCACATGTTCGCGGTCTCGGAGGCCCTCATCGGCCAGGTCTATCTCGTGACCGTCGTCGCCGTCCTCGTCAGCAGGATGAGGCCGATGCGCAGGCGGGGGGGCGGTGACGAGGTGAGTTGACGGATCGGCGCGGACGGCAAAACGCGGCAGAAACGGGGGAACCATGCTCAGATACGTGAGCTTCTTCAGCTACACCGGTGAGGCGTGGGACCGCATGATCAAGCAGCCCGGCAACCGCGCGCACGCGGCGCGGGAGCTGATCGAGGAGATCGGCGGCCGGATGGAGGTCTTCTACTGGATGCTCGGGGATTGGGACGGCCTGGTGATCTACGAGATGCCCGACGTGGCCGCCGCCGCGGCCTTCTCCGGTCGCGTGACCAGCTCCGGTCTCCTCAAGAGCGTCTCGACCCACCAGCTGATCAGCTCGGACGAGGGGCACGACGCCCTGCTGAAAGCCATGTCCGCCGAGGGCGCCTACCAGCCGCCCGGCACCCAGAGGGAGTGGCGCGCCGACTACGAGACGCTGGGCTGACGGGCGGAGGCCTCAGCCGCTCTGACGGAGCAGGAACTCCACGGTGGCCGTGTTGAAGGCCTCCGGATCCTCGTGCAGGCCGGCATGGGAGAGGTGGTCGAACACGACGAGCTCACTCGTCGCGATCCCGCTCGTGAGCGGCTCGGCGAACCGCGTGGACGTGACCATGTCATGGGCCCCGAAGGTGATCAGCGTCGGAGCGGTGATGGAGCCGAGCGCCGAGCTCGCGTCATGGCCGATGACGGCCTCGGACTGGGCCAGGAACGCATCCAGCGGCTGGGCCGGGCGACTCCGGACGAACTCGACCAGGCCGTCCACGAACTCCGGCCTCTGCGCGTACATCTCGGGCGTGAAGCAGAGCGGGAAGATGCCCTGGATGACCGCGTCGGCGACCGTGGGCAGCGCCCTCGCGAGGGCCCGCCACATCTCGACGATCGTCCGCAGGTAGAGATCCGTGGCCGGCCAGGCGCTGTGCAGCGAGAGGGATCGCACGCGCTCCGGATGACGCGCCGCCAGGTGGGTCGCCACCGCTGCTCCGAGCGAGACCCCGGCGACATGTGCCCGCTCGACCCCGATGGCCTCGAGGAATCCGGCGAGCTGGTCGGCGTATCCCTCGGTGGAATAGGGCCCGGCCGGCTTGTCGCTCTCGCCCGAGCCGGGCAGGTCCACGGAGATGCACCGGAAGTGCTCCGTGTACGCCGGCAGCTGGAAGGCGTAGCAGGCGTTGTCGGCGGCGAGATAGGGGATGAGCAGCAGAGGCTCGCCCTCCCCCTGCTCCTCGTAGTTGAAGGAGAGCCCGTGGGCGCGCACCTGTGGCATCGATGTCCCCTTACGCGATCGCCAAGGTGGCGATCGTACAACGCCCGGGCCCGGGGCCGACACCTGCGGGGCGCGAGACCGCGGGTTGACCGCATGCCGCCTGGGGGGCCCCACGGATGGCGGCAACCGGGGGCCGCGCGAGCATCTTTGTCCGACCGTGTCGAAAGGAAGACGAAGATGCCCGACATCGTCCGCTGGGACCCGTTCCGAGAGATCGCCGGCCTGCGCGGCGAGCTGGATCGCCTGTTCGGCCGCCTGACCGACCCGACCGCATCGCGGCTGCCGCACCGGTGGGCGCCGGTGGCCGACGTCATGGAGACCGACGACGAGATCGTGATCACCGCCGAGCTGCCGGGCGTGAAGGATGAGGACGTCGAGATCACGGTGCACGACGGCATGCTGCGCATCGCCGGCGAGCGCCGGCTCGAGGATGAGGTCCGCGAGGAGCACCGCTACCGCCTTGAGCGGACCTTCGGCAGCTTCGAGCGCACCTTCCCGCTTCCTCGGGGGGTCGAGGCGAAGGACATCACCGCCGCCGTCGCCTACGGCGTGCTCCGTATCCGCATCCCCAAACCCACGGCGTCGCAGCCCGCCCGCATCCCCCTCGGCAAGGGCTGACTGTGAGGATGATGGCGGCTCCGTCTGGGGCCGCCATCAGGCTGGCGTCGATCGCCCGCTCTCCCGCGAGGGGCGCCAGCTCCACGACTTGGCGGCCGCACCCCATGACGCTCCCCGGCGGGGCACCTCGCTATGCCGGAGCCGGTTCCGGGGTGGCCGCCGGCGTCTCGTGCCCGCCCTTCTCCTCGGCGGACGCGATCATGACGGCGCCGAAGAGGGCCAGGGCGAGCCCGCCGATTCCGAGCACCGCGTGCCATTCCGGGTTCGTGTCGAGCCGCTCTTGGAGGACGAGCGCGCCGAGCAGCACGCTGACCACCGGGTTCGCGACCGAGACCGTCGCCACCGAGGGGACGAGCCGCCCGGTCGAGAGCGAGAGCTGCTGGAAGAGGAAGCCGACGAGCCCGGCGGTCGTCATCACCCAGAACTCCCAGCCGCCGAGCACCCCCGAGACCCCAACCGTGTGGAGGCTCTCGACCACGGGCTTCATCAGCGTCGCCGAGAGGCCGTACAGGACGCCGGCGATGGTGCCGAGGGTCGCGGCGCGGGCGGTCAGGTTGCCGCGGTTCGCGAACAGGAGCAGCGCCGCGCAGATGGCGCCGATCACCAGGATCGAGGCGATCCAGTCGGACGCGGGGGCGTTGTCCACCCCGGCGGCCGGATCCCCGAAGGAGGCGAAGATCGCGAGGCCGGCGACGATGACCCCGGCGCCGAACACCAGCCGCCGGGTGATCACCTGGCCGGTCATGTAGTAGCCGAGCGGCAGCGCCCAGATGACCGACGTGACCAGGAGCGGCTGGATGATCGAGACGCGCCCCCGGTCGAGGGCGGCCGCCTGCAGGGCGACGCCGAGGAGCTGCACGGCCAGGCCCAGGAGCCACAGCCACTGGGTGAGCAGCACGAGGAACGACTTCGGGTGACGGAAGGAGACGTCGGTGAGGCTGAGGGCGGCCTTCTGCCAAAGCGTCGCCGCGAGGGCGAAGAAGAAGGCCGCGACAATCGCGAGCAGTGCTGCGAGCTCATCCACCGCGCCGGGAGGCTACCGGGGCGGCGAGACGGCGGCTCGCGCCCGGCTAGCGGGCGGGGCCCACCACCCGGAAGGCCACGTGCCGCGGCTTCGACCGGGCGCCCGTTGCGTCGGTGGCGATCACCACCAGCCGGTGGGCGCCGGGCGGCAGCCCCCTCGCCCCGATCCGCCCACTGAACACGATGCGGTTGGCGCCCGCCGTCCCGGCCCGAAGCAGCCGCCCGCGCCCCGGGTGCCGCACGCAGCGCGCACGGCCGGGCACCCGCGCGTGGGCCTTCACGGCGACGCACCGCATCCTCCCCCTGCGCGCCACCTTCCTCCGCCCCGCGATCGTGCGCTGGACCAGGAGCCGCACCGACGCCTTCTCGGAGAGCCGGAAGCGGACGACGGCGCCGAGGGCGGCCTGCGTTCGTGTCCGGCCCCGAAGCGCCGCCCCCTTCTCGCCCACCGCGAACGTCTTCGGGGAGATCGTGAGCCGGGTCACGCGAGGGGCGCCGGGCGCACCCGTGGTGAGCGCGGCGGTCGTGGAGAAGGTCCGATCGGCGCCGTTCGCGGTGCCGTCGGGTCCGGTCGCCACCAGCCGGTAGTGGTAGGTCGTTCGCGGCGCGAGACCGGTCAGGTCGATCGCGACGGGCGACGGGGCCGCCGCGCCTTGCACGGCCGAGACGGCGCTCTGGCGCCCGTACGCGGCGGTCGGGCCGAACTGGACCCGCGCGCTCGTGGCCAAGCCGCGCGTGTCGACGGTGCCATCCACCCCGGCCGAGCTGCCGGTCAGGTTGCTCGCGGCCCCGGTGGTGGCGAGCGGGGGCGCCACCTCGTAGGCGCCGATGTCACAGCCCGCGCCGATCGGACGCCGGGCGCCACGCTGGTCGGTCGCCGGGCACCCTGTCGCCGGTGCCCGGTCGAGCGCGGATCCCCCGGCCCCCGGCTTCATCGTGGGTCCCGTCCCGCCGTTGTCGGCGAGCGCCCCGAGCAGCGGATCCGACGGGCTCCCCACGCATCCGATCGCCTGGAAGGCCACGTTGTCGCCGCCGTCCTGGACGAAGTAGACGCCGTCGCAGCGGTTGCCGCTCACGATCGTGCGGGCCAGGGTCGTCGGCCCCTCGCTGCGGATGCCGTCGCCCACGCCGGGCGCCCCGGCGGCGCCCGGCGACCCGGGGCCGCCGGTCAGGACCGAGTGGCCCCCCGTGCCGGACCCCCCGGTGCCGTTGCCGGCCACGGTCGCGTGCACGAGCGTGAGGGTGCCGATGTTGGCGATCCCCCCGCCGTGGCCACCCTCCCCGCCGTTGCCGCCCGCGCTCCCGGGGCCTCCGGTGCTGAGGCCGAACCCGCCGCCACCACCCCCGCCTCCTCCGCCGGTGGTGTTGCCGGCGAACGTCGCGTTCGTGATCGCGAGCGGCAGGCCGACCAGCGCGATGCCGCCGCCATCACCGCCCTTCCCCGCGTTGCCGCCGGTGCCGGCGCCGACGTCGCCGACGCCCGCGCCGGCGCCGCCCCGTCCCGCGCCCCCCTGCCCACCGCCCCCGGTGGAGTTGCGGGCCATCGTGGTTCCCTCGATCACCGCGACCCCGAGCATCCGGATGCCTCCGCCGCTGGCGCCCTCCTCGCCGGTGCCGCCGACGCCGTCGCCACCGGTGCCGCCGGCGCCCCCGCCGGCGGCCGCCCCGCCGAACCCATCGCCCCCCGGGCCGCCCGCGCCGGACCGGTTGTCGGTGATCGCGCTGCCGGTGATCGTCAGGCTCCCGCCATCGATGCCACCGACGCCTCCACGGCCGCCATGGCCCCCGACCCCGTCGCCGCCATCCGCTCCGAGGAGACCCCCGGTCGTTGAGCCGCCCCGTCCGGTCCCGCCCGCCCCGCCGGTGCCGCCCGTGTTGTGGGCCACCACGCTCCCGACGAGGGTCAGCGTCCCTCCCGGAACGGTGGCGTCGATGCCGCCGACGCCGCCGCGCCCGCCCCCGCCGGCGTAGCCCGAGCCCCCCATCGAGCCGTTCTGACTGAGGCCACCGGTGGCGTCGCCGCCCCGCCCCCCCGTGCCCGCCGTGTTGCCCACGACGGCACCGTCCACGATGGTCAGCCGGCCGCCCGTGCGGATCCCCGCCCCCGAGTTGCTCGAGCCCCCGTCGGGGCCGACGATGCTGGAGGGCACCCCCCCGCCCGGCGCGACCACGGCCGCACCCGGCGTCCCGGTGGGGGTCGCGCCTCCCGTGATCGTCACGCCGTCGATCACGACGAGCGGGGCGCCCGCGGCCTGGACGTCGATCACCCGGTCCGTCCCACGGGCGTCGATCGTGGTCGCGTCCCTCCCGGCCCCGACGATCCTGAGGGAGCTCCTGACGTCCAGGTCGCCGGAGTCGTTCAGGTCCTCACCCTCCTTGGAGCCCGTCCGGGTGAGGACGTAGACGCCGGCGCCGAGCCGGATGGTGTCCGACCCGCCCGCCGCGCCCGCCGGGCACTCGCCCGCGCCGGCGGTGGCCACGTTCAGGTTGGCCGCCGAGATGGCCTCGCGCAGGCCGCACTGCCCGTCCGCCGCGACGGCGTCCGGCTTGATCGTGACGGTGATCGTCGCGCCGAATGCACCCGCCGGCAGGACGCCGAGAATGCCGAGAACCGCCCCGAGCACGACGGCTCTCGATGTCAGCGTCACCGCGGCCATACTCCGCCCGCCCCTGGGCCGCGTCAACCAGGCGCCGTTGGCGGGAGTTGACATGTGACTAAATAGTCACCTATCTTCCTCGGCGTGGACGCGGTGTTCAGAGCCCTGGCCGATCCGACCCGGCGGAGCCTGCTCGACGAGCTCTTCCGTGAGGACGGGCAGACGCTGAGCGCGCTCGTGGAGAGCTTCTCCATGACGCGCTTCGGCGTGATGAAGCACCTGAAGCAGCTCGAGGAGGCCGGCCTGGTCGTCACCAGGCGGCGCGGCCGCGAGAAGCTCCACTTCCTGAACCCGGTTCCGATCCGGCTCGTCCACGACCGCTGGGTGAGCAAGTACGCCGAGCCCTGGGCCGCCGCGCTCAGCGGGCTCAAGGACAAACTGGAGAGTCCCATGGAGAAGGTTTTCGAGATCTACATCCGCACGACCCCGGAGCGCCTCTGGGAGGCGATCACCGATCCCGAGATCCGGAGCAAGTACAACTTCGGCGCCCGGCATGAGCTCCGACTGGACGCCCGGCTCGCGCTACGAGATGCGGGCCGGCGACATGCTCCTGGGCGAGGGCGAGAACCTCGAGGTCGACCCGCCGCGCCGGCTGGTGCAGACGATGGTCGCCCTGTGGAGCGACGACGTGAAGAGCGAGGGCACCTCGCGGATCACCTGGGAGATCGAGCCGGTCGCCGACTCCTGCCGCCTGACCGTCACCCACGACCAGTTGCGCGAGGGTGCGAACAACGAGCTCTACGGCGGTTGGCCGATGATCCTCTCCGGCCTGAAGACGTGGCTCGAGACGGGCGAGCTGCTGACCACGCCGGGGTCGCTGATGTACACCTGAGCCGGACCCGGGCGCGCGGCGCGCCCCCGTGGTGTTCCGTGGGCGCGCCGCCTCTCCCCCTGACCAGCGAATCCGAGGAGCCGCGATGAGCACCGCCACCTCCCTGATCACGGGCGTCGACTTCGTCTGCATCCCGACGCGTGACCACGACCGAGCCGTCGCGTTCTACGGCGAGACGCTCGGCCTCGAGCGCCGCAAGCGGTGGGGCGACATGCCCGCGACGGAGTTCCAGGCCGGCAACCTCACGCTCGCCGTGATGGACCCGACCGCCTTCGGCCAGCCGGAGGCGCGCGCCAACAGCGTGCCGATCGCGCTGCAGGTCGACGACGTCGAGGCGGCGCGCACCGCGCTCGAGGCGAAGGACGTCACCTTCTCGGTCGAGCTGCTGGACTCGGGCGTCTGCCACCAGGCCTTCTTCAGCGACCCCGACGGCAACCCCCTGATCCTGCACCACCGCTACGCGCCCGGCGGCTGAATCGCAGGCCGGCGCCAGTCCGCCGATCAGGCCAGGAAGACGCGGAGATCCTCGGCGTCGGAGGCGGCCTGACGCCGGCCCATCGCGATCGCGTCGGGTACCGCCGCCGGGTCCATCAGCGTCGCGACGTCCACCGACTCGGGATGGCGGTGGACGACCTCGCTGCCCGAGGCGCGCAGGGCGGCGAGCTCGGCCTCGTGGGTGCCCGGCCCCGTGGTCATCATCCCCTCGGTCAGGCCCGCGCCATCGGTGAGGCCCAGCACCACGACGCGCCCGCTGCCCGCGAGCAGGTCGAGGTGGGTGCCGGTGCCGCTGACGCCGCCGTCCATGCAGCGGCGGTCGCCCACCTGCTGCGGGGCGAAGAGCCCCGGCACCGCGCTGCTCGCGGCGACGACCCGGGCGATGCCGACGCGAGCCGTCGCGGTGACGACGCACCGCTCGCCCGTGAGGGCGTCGACGCAGGTGAGCCACAGCCCGGGCGACGGCCACCGGCGTGACGCCAGGATCAGGGCGGCGTTGCGCACCATCACCGAGGCGGCGGGCGTCTGCGCCGCCAGCGCCGCGTGACCGATGGCCCGGATGGTCTCCGGCTCGGCGTCCGCGGCCGCGGTGAACAGGTCGACCGCCCGCCGCTGGCTCGGGTGGAGATCGCCCGACGGAGCGAGCGCGCCGAGCAGCCTGGGCACCCTCCCCAGCACCGACAGCGTCCGCCGGAAGCGGCCGAGGTGACCGGCCTCGAGCAGGGAGGCCACGAGGGATCCGGCGGACGTGCCCACGACGCGCTCGGCCGCGCCGAGGTCGATACCCCGTTCCGCCAGCTCGTGCAGATACGACACCTGCCAGGCGACGAAGAAGACCCCTCCCCCACCGAGTGACACGCCGAGCCGCAGGCCGGCGCCGCGGCGTGCCTCGAAGTCCCGCGGAACGGCCAGACCGTCGGGCGGCGGCGCGGGGAGCGGCGGGTGAGGAGCGGTCGGGTCGGTCATGACGTCCCTCTCGAGGCGGCTCGGCCGGCGTCGGTCGCGGGCCATCGCCCACCGGAACCGGCGGTGGACGCTACACAACGCGTCGCCGCCTTCGGGGCATCGTGGCTCGCGAAGGGAGCGGAATGGAGGGTGCTCGTCCGACGGCCCCGGCCGTCCAGCGGCGGAGCGCTCGAGGAGCTGGGGCTGCGAGCCGTTGCCGTGGGCCCGGGCCCCGGCGTATGTTCGCCCCATGGGCGACCCCCGCGCCGTGATGGAGCGGCTGACCGCTGCGCAGAACGCGCACGATCTGGAGGGGATGCTCGCCTGCTTCCACGAGGACTACCGCAGCGAGCAGCCGCTGTTTCCGGCCCGGACCTTCCACGGAAGCGCCCAGGTGCGCGCCAACTGGTCGGCGCTGCTCGAGGCGATCCCCGACTTTCACGCCGAGATCCTCCGGTCGGCGGTCGATGGAGACGCCATCTTCGTGGAGATCCACTGGACGGGAACCAAGGCCGACGGCACGCCGCTTGACGAGCGTGGTGTCGTCATCATGGGCATCCGCGACGACCGCGTCGCGTGGGGGCGTTTCTACGTCGACGAGGTCGAACGCGAGAGCGCCGACATCGACGCCGTTGTCCGCCGAATGGCGGGTACCGAAGACCGCTAGCGCCGACGATGGACGCGCGGCGGCAGCGCGCGTTGCTCGCGGATGCTCATCCGGCAGACGCTGTCGCCGGGCATCGGTCACCGCCGATCAGGCTGTCGATGATCCCGTCGGCCGACACCTCGAAGCGGAGGACGACCAGGCCGGGTGCCCGCGTCCGCAGGAGCGTCCCCCAGGGCGCCCGGGGCGCGACGCATGCCGGTCCTGTCACCGTCCAGTACGGGGTGTAGGTGAGGCGCAGGCGGTAGGTCCCGGCCCGCCGGATCCGGATCGTGACCGACTGCGGATCGAGCGCGACGATGCGGGCGCCCTGCGCCGGCGTCGCGATCGGCGTCGCGTGCGGCACCTCGTAGACCTTCCAGTGCGGCAGCCGGGCGACCTGCGGAAGGACGCCCCCGCGGTGCACGAGCAGGGCCTCGGCGCGGGCGCTCGTGTCGCGGTGGGCGTCGGGCAGGAGCACGTAGCGCACGCCCATGTCCCTCAACCACGCCAGGTAGGAGCGGCGCGACAGCGGTCCGTAGAGGGCGGCGTTCTGCGGCCAGTCGTCCTGCCGGAACCAGCCCCGGGCCAGCGGGATGCCGTGCGCCGGCAGGCGGTAGGACTCCCACTTGCCCGCGGTGGCGACCACCTCGACGCGGTGCCCGGGGTCCCCGTGGCGTGCGAGGAACGCGGCCGCGGGAGCCCAGAAGGCCTCGTCGGCAACGGCCGGGGCCGCCGCATCGGCGCGCCCTTGGTACACCAGGTACGAGCCCTGCCAGGCGAGCGCGAGCGCGAGGACGGGAAGGACCGCGGCGTACGGACGGAACCGCCGCGCGGCCATCGGCACCAGCAGCATCGGCGCCGCCATGTAGATCGCCAGGCGCGCGGAGTTGCCGCCGACCGTCGAGGGGACCGCGAGGATGACCGCCCCCAGAGCGGCGTAGGCCGCGAACGTCCACCGCAGGACGCGATGCCCGGGGAGCCTCCAGCAGAGCGCGAGACCCGCCGCGCAGACAAGACCGATCTCGACCGTTTCAGGAACGCCGCTGGGGTAGCGGGCGCCCGCGCGGCCGAAGGCGAGCTGCATCAGGAGCTGCGCGACCGCGACCCCGCCGATACCGACGGCCCCGATCACGAGTCGGGGCTCCCGCCACCAGCGAGCGCTGCTCAGACCGGCGGCGGTGAGCGGCACCAGCACGAAGAGGAGCGCCAGGGGGCTCGATGCCGAGCAGAGGAGGAGCAGCGCGACCGCGGCCGTCATGCGGCGGACCTGGAGCGCCCAGAGCGCGGCGAGGCCGAAGCCGGTGCCGAGCATGAAGGGCCACTGTCCGTAGAGGATGGGCGTGGGGGCCAGGACGGCGAAGGCGAGAGCGGCGGGCCGCCAGTGATCCGCCCAGCGCCGGCGCGTGATGTCGGCGAAGGCGGCGGACGCGACCGCGGCCGAGGCGGCCATGACCGCCGTGAGCCCGAGCGTGGCCGCGGCCGGGGCGAAGATCAGGGAGTAGCCGACCTCGGTGTAGCTGCCGCCGTACCAGAGGTTGTCCCAGGCGCGGAAGCCGAACGATCGGTACTCCGCGATCTGGTACAGGTGGGCCGGCACGTCGGGTCCCGGCGGAGCCCAGCGAACGAGCGCGATGGCGAGAAGGCCGGAGAAGACGCCGAGGCCGACCGGGCTCAGCGCCAGCCGGCGCCCGGCACGTGCGCGGCGCAGACGAGGATGTCGGGGCTTCACGAGGGGGGACGTCCTCCATCGACCAGGGGACACCGATTCTACGAGCGGCGACTGCGCTCGCCGCCGTCCGCGGTGCGCGAGCGCCCGGTCGCGCCTCGCCGGGTGTCTCGACCGCTCGACGGACCTCGCCGCAGAAGGGGCTCGAACGTCAGTCCCGTACCGTCTCGGCGTGGCCGACGAGATCTCGCCTCCGCCGGCAGCCGGCCGGCAAGGGTCTCACGTGGATACGGACCGCCGCGCGCGCCTGCTTCCGTGGATCGCGGCAGAGCGGGCCGCGCGGGGCCTCGCCCTGTTGGTGGTCGGGACTCTCCTTCTCGCCAACCGCCATGCGGACTGGGGCGGTGTCACGCGATGGATCTCGGTCCATCTGGGCCTCAACCCGGCCGGCCGGCTCGTGTCGCACGCGATCGACCGCGCGCACCGTTTGACGGTACGTCAGGTCACGGTGCTCGGGGTCCTCTCCCTCGGCTACGGCGTCCTCGAGCTCGTCGAGGGCATCGGGCTGTGGCAGAGGCGCCGGTGGGCCGAGTACCTGACCGTCATTGCAACGGCACTCCTCATCCCCCTCGAGGTCTACGAGCTCGCGCACCGCGCCACTCTGCTCAAGGCCGGCGGCCTCGTCGTGAACCTCCTCATCGTCGCGTACCTCGTCCGCGTGCTTCGCCGACACGAGCCCTAGGAACGCCTTCGTCTCGGGGGGGGTGGCCTGAGCTACGCGCCCGGCGCCGTCAAGCCCCTCCGCATCGCGCCGCGCTTCCAGACGAAGTCGATCATCCCGGGCCGCCAGAAGATCCGCGTGTCCATGAACCCGCCGCCGTGGACGAAGGCGATGTCGATGATGTGCTCGGCCGCCACCGAGATCGGGATCTCGGTGCGTAGCGCGCCGATGTCGATGACGACAGTTCCGGTCATGCCCGAGTAGGGCCAGGTCTGGACCGTCAGGCTGACCAGCCTCGCGCCCGGTCCGACGCCCTGGAAGTTCAGGTTGATGCCCGACATGAACTCCGTCGGGAACGTCGCCGGCAGGCGCCACCAGACCTGGTCGTTGCCCGGCCCCGCGCCCCACGTTCCCTCGAACGCGTCCACCCACGCCTTCGGGTTCGCCTGATACGGCGCCTGCGGCGAGAGGCGGTGCAACGCCGTGCCGAAGATCGACGCCGTCGCGCCGTAGCCGAGCTGGCGGATGCGGGCGGCGCGCGTGGACGCGCTGAGAGTGCCGGGGACGGGGAAGGAGTTCAACTGCCCGCTCGCCGGGTCGGCCACGTCGTGGATCCGCTGCCCCGGCCCGTCGGATCGGACCACCCCAACCGTGCCCATCGGCGCCTCCGGGTCGTCGGGAGCCGAGGATACCGCGAGTGGGGGATCCGGGCCTGGGCGAGGCGGCAGCCGGAACCCCTGACCTGCCGCTTACAAGTCCTCAGGCCAGCCCGGTGCGACCTCGATGGCGAGCGGTCTCTCCTGAGCCTGGCGGCCTCGGGAAGTCCTGACGTAGGGTCGGCCCATGAGGTCGCTCCAACGGGGACTGCTGCTCCTGCTCGTCCTTCTCGGCCCGGTTGCCATCGCGCAGGGTGCCGAGATCCAAGTGACCACAACGGCCGATCTCCTCGCCGCCGACGGGCTGTGCTCATTGCGAGAGGCGGTGTTCGCGGCCCGCGACAACACGCCGTTCCAGGGCTGCGCGGCCGGCGCCGCCGCCGGGACCGACACGATTCTGCTCGACGCCCAGACCTATGCCCTCTCGCTCCCAGGAGCCGGCGAGGCGGGCAACATGACCGGCGACCTCGACACGGGCATCCAGGCAGTGCGGATCACGGGCCGGGGGACGGGATCCACCGCGATCGACGCGAGCCGCATCGACCGCGCCTTCGATCTCGTGGAGGGAGCGAGTCTCACGCTCGAGGACCTCAGCGTCCGCAATGGACGGGGTCCGGAGGGTGACCCGGGCGAGGCGGGTGGAGCGATTCGCAGCCAGGGTGCGCTGACGGCGCTTCGCGTCTCCTTCGTCGCGAATTCCGCCGGTGACGGATCGTCGGGATCGATGGGGGGCGGCCCGATTGGAGGGGGCGGGGCCGGGGGCGCGATCGCGAGCCGTCCGGGAATCGCCGGGGCGCCGAGCCTGACGGTCACCGACTCGAGCTTCGTCGGCAACCTGGCCGGAGACGGGGGTCTCTTCAGCGGCCCGGGTGAAGGGAACGGCGGCGATGGCGGGCGTGGGGGTGCGATCGAGGTCGAGGGCGGCACCGCGACGATCTCGAGGACGACCTTCAGCGGCAACCTCGCCGGGGTGGGCAGGAATGGCGGTACCGGACCCGCTGCTCCGGGCCCTGGTGGCGCCGGCGGCGTCGGCGGAGCGATCTACGTCTTCGGCGCGGCGGTCTCGATCTCCACGAGCACCTTCGCGGCCAACCGCGCAGGAGCCGGTGGGCTCACGGGCGGAGACCCCTCGATGCCCGCCAGGGGCGGCAGCGGCGGTGCGCTGTTCGCCGACTCGAGCAGCACGACGGACGTTGAGTACTCGACCTTCTCCGGCAACCTCCGCGGGCCCGTCTCGTTCCCCGAGGGTGCGAACGGCGTCGCGGGCGGCCGCGTTGCGGGCGCGATCCTGGCCGACCCTGCGCCGGCCTGCCAGAACGTGACCGCGGGCCCGGTGAGGAGCGTGACCCTGCCCGGCGACGCCAGCTGCCCCGGCCCGCGGCTCGAGGGCGATCCCAGGCTCGGCCCCCTGGCGGCGAACGGCGGGCCCACGCCGACCTTCCTGCCCGGGCCCGGGAGCGCCGCCATCGACGCCCTGGCCGGGGCGGCCTGCCCGGCCACCGACCAGCGCGGCTTGCCGCGACCGCGGCTGGGCGGCTGCGACGCGGGCTCGGTCGAGGTCCAGCCCGATGCCGCAGGCGCGCGGCCGGGCGCCTCCGGCACGTCATCGCCCGCCGCCCGCCGCGTCTCCGGGCTGCGCCTGCGTCCGGCCGCGTTCCGCGCCGCCGGGGCCGGGGGCAGCGTCGGCAAGGTGATCACGACCTCGGCCCAGCGGGCCCCGATCGGCACCACCGTCGCCTACCGCCTCGACGGCGCCGGCCGGGTCACCTTCACGATCCGCAAGCCCCTCGCGGGCCGGCGGGCGGGAAGGCGCTGCGTGCGGCCGGCCGCTGCGCCGCCCGGGGCTCGCCGCTGCACGCGACAGCAAGGGCTGAAGGGCAGCTTCGCCCACAGGGGGGCGCCAGGCCAAAACAGCTTCCGCTTCACGGGCCGCCTGCGCCGCAAGGCCCTCGCTCCCGGGCCGTACACCCTGGTCGCCAAGCTGGCGAACCCCGCGCGTGGACGCGGGACGACCGCCACCCGGGCATTCCGCATCGTGCGCTGACGGACCTTTCCTGGCCCTGCGCCCGTGCGTTCGGTAAGCGTGGCTTCGCGGGATCTTCAGGAGCCGAGAGTCCTCGACGAGGCCGGCTTCGGCGACGTGCAGGTCATCGACACGCCTCCCGAAGATCCCGTAAACGTGATCTACGTCGCTCGTCCCTGACCCGACGGAATGAGTGCGCCGCCGTTGCTCGGCCGGCTGCGGGGACCGAGTTGCGCTGCTCAGCGCAGGCGGTAGCCGACGCCGCGAACCGTCTCGATTCGGCTGGCGGACGTGCCGAGCTTGCGGCGGAGGGTGCGCACGACGACGTCGACGACGTTGCTGCCGCCGTTGTACTCCGTTCCCCACACGATCGAGAGCAGATCGACGCGACTGACCGGCTTCCCCGAGCGTTCGTGGAGCGCTTCCAGAACGCCGAACTCGAGAGGCGACAACTGGACGCGCAGACCCTGGACATCGACCGTGCGGTCGCCGGCGTCGAGCAGTGGTGACCGGGGGATGCCGAGCTCGGCGGCCGCGAGGTTCGCCAGCCAGCCGTCGATCGATTCGGGACCGAAGTCGAGCGCGGCGAGGTGGAAGGCGACGTCGCCGACGACGACCGGCTGCTCCAATGGGGCGAAGCCGAGCGTGACGAGCGCGGGCATGAGCGGCTCGGGGTTGGCCACCACGAAGTAGAGCCGGCCCAGGTGCGGGCGCATCATGAAGTAATCACGCTTGACGTCGAGCATGGTCGCGGCCTGGACGGGACCGGGCGCCTCGCCAGCACCCACGGCGAGGGCGCGGCGGTGCACGAGCGTCTTCTGGCCTGGCGGCAATGGGTGGCGTCGTGTGTGGGCAAGCCACGCCGCGACGACTGGATCGTCTCGTTCGAGGGAGGGCGGGATCGCCCGCCACTCGCAGGTGACGGAGCACCCGGCGACGCCACCGGAACGGTCACGGACGACGCGCACCGCGTGCGGCGCCAGGTCTGCCCACCGATCGAGGACGGCGGCGCCCTCAGGCGGGTCGTGCTCAGTCCACAGCGCCCGGATGGCGGGCATGTCCTCGGGGCGGGCGGGCTCGACGGAGTAGCGGTGCGCCGTGGTCGGGAACATCGCCTCGCGCACGACGGGATTGTCGATCAGGAAGAGGAGGTCGGCCGTCGAGCGGGCGAGTTCGCGGACGCTGGCGCTGTGGGTCTGGGCCCGAACGTGATGCCATGCGGCCGCCCGGTACGAGCGGAACCGGTCGGGATCGAGCGACCGCAGCCGTTCCGCCAGAGCGATTTGAACCGCGTCGTGGAGGACGAGCCCGTCGGCCGCCGCATCGACGAACGACATGCGGCTCAGCCGCTCCACCGCATCGTCGGCGTCCTCGTTCAGCATGGCGGTGAGAACGCCCGACGTGACTCGCCGCACCACAGATGCCGCGTCGAGCGCTCGGCGTGCGTGACCGTCGAGACCGTCGCGGAACGACGACGCCAGCGCATGCAGGACACGGGGAATTGCTTCCGCCGCCGGCAGGTCCCCGCCGGCCAGCCACGACTCGACGGCGAGCCGCAAGGTGAGTGGATGCCCTGCCCCGACCTTTCGGATGGCCGCAACCGCATCGGGCTCGTCGACGCCGGCGACACGGAGCAACTCGTCGACCTCGTCGTCGCCCAGCCGGCCGAGCGGTAACACCTCGAGCCCTCCGAGGCGACCGCGCTCGACGGCCCACTCGAGCATGGGCGGTTCGCGGCCGGCTACCACGAGTCGAACGGCGCGGCCGGCGCTGGGTAGCCAGTCGTGGCGCAGCCAGGGGTCAGCGATCCGGAACAGCTCGTAGGCGTCGATCGTGACGACCGTGGGAGCGCAGCCATCGTCGTCGTCGAGTGCGGGCGTCGGGGCCGAGTGGAGCGCGTCGAGCAGTCCTCGCTCCGTCGGTTCGATGGCGCGGCAGTCGATCGAGACGACGGGTGTGCCGCGATCGCGGCACACCCGGGCGAACTCGTTCAGCAGGGCCGACTTTCCGATGCCGGTCATGCCGTACACGAAGCACACACGCGGGCCCTCATCGTCGAGGACGCGGAGCAGCGCGGCCAGCTCCCGCGACCGACCGACGATCGGCGAAAGGCCCGGTTCAGTCAGCATCTGGCTCCATCGTGACAGGCGGTCAGGTGTGCGCCGCGACGAGCCCACGGGTCGTGCTCGTCGGCCCGGCCAGCACACCGAACCGCTTGACCGTGATCCCGGTCAAGCCTGGTGTCGATCCGACACCTGCGAAGAGCTCGGAGGAGAGGAACTCGTCCGCCGCCTCGGCGCTCTCGAACACGTACACGCCTCCGTAGATGCCGTCATCGCGGTCCGCGAGCCAGACCTTCGATGCCAGGCCGGGGACCGCGGCGAATGCCGGAGCGATGTCGTCGCACATGGCCTGGTACTGCTCCTCCGAGATCCCCTCGAGTGTGAAGTTCACGATCAGGACGTTCATGTCATGCCTCCTCGGCCATTGGTGATATCGACATCATGCGGCCGGGGCACTGCTCGCACGTGAGGACTTGATGAGGATTCGCGTGCAGCAACGGCACCAGGCCACAGCGGCGATCTGAGGGCCGTCGCCGGCCCTGCGAATGCCCAGTACCCCCGACTACGGGCCCTGCGGGCCCGTTCAACCTCCCGCTCCGCGTTCTCCCCCCCCAGTCCCCCCACAGTGCGGGGGGCGCTCTCAGACGCCCATCAGACGTCCCCCCGGAGTTCAACGGGGTCAGCGCCGCCCGCCGCGCTGACGGGCGAGATCCCGCTGCCAGAGCGGGATCTCGCAGGAGCCGGAGAGGGGACTCGAACCCCTGACCTGCCGCTTACAAGGCGGCTGCTCTACCAGACTGAGCTACTCCGGCGGGATGGCGCATGGCGTCAGGATCGCAGCATGCCAGCGAGCGGGGCCGGTAGCCTCTCGTCACCGGTCCGGGATGGACGACAGAGGGGTGGCTTTCGTGAGTACACAGGGCAACGGCGGTTCGGGGGGAGGGTTCCGGTTGGGCGGAGGAGCGATCGCCTCGCTCACCGGGGCCGGGCTGCTCCTCATCTTCATGCTCCAGAACACCGAGGACGTCAGGATCGACTTCCTCGTCTGGAGCTTCACCTGGCCGCTCTGGCTGTACACCATCGTGATGGCGCTCTTCGGAGCCCTGGTGTGGATCGGGTTCGGCATGATGCGCCGGCACCGTCGCCGCAAGGCGCGCCGCCAGGCCCGGCGCGGCTGACGAGACTCGCCGGCCGCGACGGGACGGCGCCCTAGCTACCGAGGCTTTGGCAGGACGAGCTGCTCTTGAACGCGGAGGCGAGTGACCCGCCGGCGTCCTGGAGCGAGCTGAGCGTGGTCTGGGCCGTGGTCGCGAGGCTCTTCACCTGCGGCGCGAGCCCGGCCAGCGCCGCCGCGATGGTCCCGGTCGAGGCGTTGCTCGGGATCTGGGCGGCGGTGGACTTGGCCGAGTTGACGGTGCTGGTGAGGCTGCTCGAGAGCTGATCGACCTGCTGCTTGGCGGCCTGGCCCTCCGAGGAGTCCGGGGGCGGCACGGCCGCGACCTCGGTCGCGAGCGTCTTGGTGGCGGTCTCGGCCTGCGTGACCGCCGATTGCAGCGAGGCCTTCGAGATGCCCCCGGTCAAGTTGGTCGCGATGCTCTTGACCTGGTTCTCCCAGGTGCCGATCGCGGTGCAGACGCTGCTCGCGTACGCGTCGTTCGCGCTGGTGTTGGAGCTGTCGCCGCCGCCGCAGCCGGCCGCCATGAGCGCCACGGAGACGAGCAGCGTGAGCATCGCCACCGCCGCAACCCGCATGCCGGGGCCGTGACCACGCGGCGGGCCCCCTGGTTCATGCATCATCGTGCACCTCCACCCGGGCGATTTGCGCGCCAGCGTACCCGACCTCGCTACCCGCCGGCCGCCTGGGTCCGGACCTCGGTGATCTCCGACAGCGCGGGTGCGATCTCCTGCGCCCTGTCCAGCAGCGCGAGCGCGTGATCGGGGCGGGCGGCGACCTCCGTGCGCGCCTGGGTGACGAGGCCCTTCGCGATCTCCACCCCGTAGAGGCGCGCCTTGACGCCGGCGTCGCGGAACGGGACGAGCACGAGCATCATCTCCCGGGCCTCGCCGTAGCGTCCGGCCTCGGCCAGGGCGGTCGCCGCCAGGTAGCTCTCGGTGAACCGGATCCGGTTGCGGAGGATCCGCGCCTGGAGGGTGAGATCCGGGTCGGCGCTCAGCACGGCCGGGTTGACCGCGCTCAGGATGCGACGCGCCGACGTGGTGTCGTCCTGGGCCAGGGCGTCGTCGACCCTCTGGAGCGACGCGACGACCTTCGGGTGCCCCTGCCCGCCCGCCGCGGCGGGCGGGCTCACCGCCGCGGGGGGGCTCGCCGCGGCCGCGGGGGCCGGGATGCTCCCGGCCGGGGGCCCATCCGTCCCCACGTTCCACCCGAACACCGCCGCGACCAGGATCACCAGCAGCCCGACCCCCAGGCCGGCCATCACCGTGCGGCGCCGGTTGCTCCAGAACGGCCGCGGCGGCGGGTCCCACGGCACGAACGGCGCGATCTCCACCGGCTCGGGCTCATGTTCTGGCTCGGGGAGAGCCGGCACCAGGCGGAGCCTCGGCCTCCGGCCGACGATGGTGATGCGCTCGTCGAGCCCCAGCCGCCCCAGGGAGGGCTCGACCCTCAGCCCGACGGCGCCCAGCTCGCGGGCGATGCGATCGCGGCCGGCCGTCGTCAGGCTCACGATGCCGAAGGAGTCGCGCAGCTCGCGGACGCTCAATTCGAGACGGCTGCCCGCCGCCTCGACCGTGTCCCTGAGCGTTGACGCACCACCCATCGGCCCGTCCCCTCGTCACAATCCGCACACGACGATAGGGCAGTCCCGAGAGCCCGCGGATCCCTCGAAAAGGTGCTTTTTCGCCGGTCGGCGGAATCCCCCCCGCTAGAGGGGGCAGCACCTGACCTGTTGTCCGGCGGGGACCCGCTCGGCCTCCGCGGGGATCACCGCCAGATGGGTGGCCCCGGCGAGGGACGTGACCGCGTGGGAGCCCTGGCGGGGCAGCGGCGTGAGCGCCCCGTCCTCCTCGCGGCAGCGGATGAGCTCGGTCCGGGGGGTGTCCTTGACGTATTCGGCGGAGAGGGGCATGAGCCGGTCCCAGGAGCCGGCCCGTCCCAGCAGGGGCCGGCCGAAGGCGTGGAAGCAGACCGCCGCCGAGACCGGGTTGCCGGGCAGGCCCAGCACGATCTGCTCGCCGCGCCGGCCGAGCCAGAGCGGGCTGCCGGGGCGGATGCGCACTCCGAAGAGGACCTCGGCCACACCGATCTCCTCGAGCGCCGGGCGCAGGTGGTCGTGCGGGCCGACCGAGATGCCCCCGATGGTGATCATCACGTCCGCCGGCGGATCGGCGTCGTCGAGGACCTCGCGCAGCCCCGCGATCGTCGCGTCGCGATCGTCCGGGACCACGGTTGACGACACGACCTCGGCGCCCGCGGCCCGGGCCTGGGCAGCCACGCCGGGCCGGTTCGCGTCGAACACCTGGCCGGCCTTCAGGATCCCCCCGGGTTCCACGACCTCGTCGCCGCTCCCGACGATCGCCACGCGCGGCCGGCGCCAGCAGGCGACCTCGGCGTGCCCGGCGGCCGCGACGACCCCCACCTCGTGGGGCGCCACCACGTGCCCGGCCTCCAGCAGCACCTCGCCGCGCCGCACGTCCTCCCCCACCACCCGCACGAAGAGGCCGGCGGCCGGAGGGTCCAGGGCGGTCACGGCGCCGTCGGCCTCCTCGGCGTCCTCCTTGCGCAGGATCGCGTCGACGCCGGCGGGGAGCTCGGCGCCCGTCGAGATCCGGACCGCCTCACCGGCTCCCACCTCGCCGCCGAATGGCGCGCCCGCCCGGCTCTCGCCCACCAGCCGCTGCGGCGTGCCGCCGGCGGCGTCGGCCGCCCGCACCCCGTAGCCGTCCATCTGCGAGTTGGTGAACGCCGGGTGGTCCACCCGCGCCCGCACCTCCACGGCCAGGATCCGCCCCGCCAGCTCCTCGAGGGGCACCGGCTCGGCCGGAAGGGACAGGGCGTGGGAGCGCATCACCTCGAGCGCGTCCTCGAACCTGACCCGCCGCAGTGATGACACGCTCACCGTCCGATCATGTCAGGAGCCCAGGCGCTCGCGAAACGCCAGGAGCCGGGCCACGGCCGCCCGGGCGTCCCCGCGATCGAGGGTCCCGCGGCGGATGGCCCGGGCGATGGCGGCGGCGCCCGTGACGCCGTTGTCGAACCCGCTGTGGATGAGCAGGTCGTTGCCGGCGGCCACGGCCCGGACGGCCACCGCGCCGGTGCCGCCCACCGCCGCGAGGGCGGGGGTGTCGAGGGCGTCGGTGATCGTCACGCCCCGGAATCCCATGTCCCCCCGCAGGAGGTCGGTCGTCACCGCCCGCGACAGCGCGGCCGGGCGGGCGGGGTCGAGCGCCGGATAGATGGCGGTGGACGTCATCACCATCGGAACCCGGTGGGCGATCAGGGCCCGGTAGGGCGCGAGGTCCACGCGGGTGAGGGTGGCGCGGGAGATCGACAGCCGCACCGGCGCGGCGTCGGTGCTGACCTGGGCCGCCCCGAGCCCGGGGAAGTGCTTGCCGGTCGCGGCGACGCCGGCCGACTCCAGCCCGCCCGCGAACGCGACCACCGCCCGCGACACGCGCGCCGGCGAGGAGCCGAAGGTCCGGCCGTCGCGGGCGAGGGCCGATCCGGGCCGGGCCACGTCGGCCACCGGCGCCAGGTCGACGTTCGCGCCCACCGAGCGCAGCAGCCGCCCGGCCGCCGTGCCCGCCGCCCGCACGGACGCCGGCGGCGCCTGCCCGAGGGCCGAGGCCCGCCGCGCCGGGGGACCCGGCAGCCGCCGCACCAGCCCGCCCTCCTGGTCGACCATCACGAGCAGGGGCGCGTCGAGGGCGGCCGGCCGCGGGATCGCCTGCAGCCGCGCCGTCAGCGAGCGGGCGGCCTGGCGGCTGGGGGTGTTCGAGCCCAGCAGGATCACCGCCCCGGCCTCGCCGGCGCGGATGCGACGCTCGAGCTCGGCGGGGACCCGGGTTCCCGCGAAGCCGAACACCATCCGCTGCCCCGCGAGCTGGGCCGGCGTGAGCGCCGGCAGCGCGTCCGCCCCCGCCGTGGGCGCCTGCGGCGCGCCCCCGCCGGCGCCGATCAGCAGGGCGGCCGCCAGCAGGGTGAGGATCAGCTCTCCTCGCGGCCCTCGAAGTCGAGCGAGGCGGAGTTGATGCAGTACCTCAGCCCCGTGGGCCCGGGGCCGTCGGGGAACACGTGCCCCAGGTGGGCGCCGCAGCCGCGGCAGACCACCTCGGTGCGCACCATCCCGTGGCTCGTGTCGGTGCGGCTCTCCACGCCCTCGTCGGTCGCCGGGGCGCTGAAGCTGGGCCACCCGGTGCCGGAGTCGAACTTGGTGGACGAGTCGAAGAGCGGCTCGTCGCAGCAGACGCAGCGATAGACGCCCTCGGCGTGGTTGTCCCAGTAGACGCCGCTGAACGGCCGCTCCGTGGCGCCCTCGCGGGCCACCGAATACTGCTCGGGCGTGAGCTTCTCGCGCCAGGCGGCCTCGCGCTCGCGGATGTCATCGGCCATCGGTCCCCCCCTGAAACACGTTGCAGATCCGCAACAAATGTCGCACAAGATGGCTGGACGGCGACCGGACGGGTGAAGAATGGTGCCCTGGTGGCCGAAACAGGCATGGTGGTCCGCCTCAGCAAAGCCGCCGTCGTGCTGGCCCTTCTGGCCGCGCCGCCGATCGCCGCGGCCGGACCGGCGCCGCCCATCATCATCGTCACCCCCCCGCCGGCCGCCCCCGCGCCCACGCCCACCGCGCCGGCGCCGCCCGTCGCCGCGCCGCCCGTGGTCGCGCCGCCGGCCGCGAACCCGCCGGCCGCGAAGCCCGTCCCGGCCGGCCCCTTCAACTGGGCCCGCCCCGCGGCCCTCAAACTCGCGTCGAGCGGCCTCTGGCCCGAGCTCGCGACCGCCGACCTCGGCCGCGACGCCACCAAGGCCGACCTCGACCGCGCCATCGGCATCCTCCGCGGCCGCCCGGTCACCAGCCCCGACCCGGCCTCACCCGCCACAGCGATCATCGCGAACCTGCGGTTCGTGAAGGCCCTGGACCTCGAGCCGGAGCGGCGCGGCCTGATGGCCCTGGCGACGGCCGACGGTCAGCGCCTGCGCCTGCCCTCGGGCTTCGGCAGCGAGATCCTCGCGCGCGAGCTGGGTCTGGTCTACAACTACCCCGCCCCACGCGACGACCTCGAGCGCGGGCGCCGCGAGCCGGTGCACCTGGCGGACATCGTGGGCAAGCTCGACCGCGCGCGCCAGATCTCGTCGTGGACCCGCCAGCGGCTGATGCGCTACCGCACCATCCAGCTCCCGGCCATGTCCCCGCAGCGCCTGGCCATCGTGCAGGCCGCCATCGCCCAGGTGGGCCAGCCCTACGTCTGGGGCGGCGACTGGCCGGGCCCGCACTCGGCCTGGGGAGCCCAGGCGCACGGTGGCTTCGACTGCTCCGGCCTGGTGTGGTGGGCCTTCAAGGGGGCGGCGGGGACGAGCACGATGGCCCTCGGGACCGACATCGTGGGCCGCACCGCCGACCAGATGGCCTTCGAGCGCCCCGGCGAGCGGGAGCCGGTGGCGGCCGCGGCGCCGGGCGACCTCATCTTCTTCGGGCCCGAGGGCCCGAAGAGCCCGCGCGGCACCATCGGGCACGAGGGCATCGCGCTCGGCAACGGCTGGATGATCCAGTCCTCCGGCTCGCGCGGCGGTGTCTCGATCAGCTTCCTCGAGGACTACTGGCCGTCGGCGACCGCCTTCGCCCGTCGCCCGGCGGCGCTCGGACCCTAGAGGGGGCGCACCGCGCCGGAGTTGCGCCAGGCTGTGACCACGATGCGCGTTCGGTGGCTCGGACAATCCGCGTTCCACGTCACATCCGGCTCGACGAACGTGCTCATCGACCCGTTCGCGGACTTCTCGGCGGCGATGGCCACCCGCGGGCGACGCTTCGACTACCCGGTGGAACGCGATCTGCCCGCGGACCTGCTCGTGGTGACGCACGAGCACCCCGACCACAACGGCGTGGAGTCGGCCGGCGGCGAGCCGCACCTCGTGCGCTCGACCGCGGGCACCTTCACGACCCCGGTGGGGCCCGTCCTCGGGATCGCCTCCGAGCACGATGACGCCGCCGGGACCCTCCGGGGGCCGAACCTGATCGTCGCCTTCGACCTCCACGGCGTGCGGGTCTGCCACTTCGGCGACTTCGGGCAGAGCGAGCTGCGCCCGGAACAGGCCGCCGTGATCGGGCGCCCGGATCTCCTCTTCCTGCCCGTGGGCGGCGGCCCCACGATGGGCGGCGCGCAGGCGGCCGCGATCGCGCGGGACCTCGGCCCCCGATGGGTGGTTCCCATGCACTACCGCACCGAGTGGATCGACTTCCTCGAGCCGGCCGACGCCTTCCTCGCGGAGTTCGGCGACGACGAGCGCCTGCTCCTGGAGGGGGCCGCCTTCGAGACCGACGACCTCCCGAGCCGCGAGACGCCCGTCGCCGTGGTCCCGAGGGTCACGCCCCCAGGGCCGGCTCCCCCAGGTTCGTGAGCCGGGCGTTGTGGCGGTAGTCGATCGGCACCGTCACGAGCGCGGGGCCGTCGCCCGCGAAGGCCGCCTCCAGCGCCGCGGTCAGGGCCGGCCCGTCGGTGGCCTCGCGATGGCTCCAGCCGAACGCGCGCGCCAGGTCGGCCCACTCGGGGTTGCCGAAGTGGATGGCCGTGGTGTGGCCGTAGCGGCGCTCCTGCTTCCAGCCGATGACGCCGTAGGCCCCGTCGACCCAGACGACCGCGACCACGCGCACGCCCAGGCGCGTGGCGGTCTCCATCTCCTGCACGTTCATCAGGAACCCGCCGTCGCCGCACACGGTCACCACCCGGCGCTCGGGCATGGCCAGGCCCGCGGCGATGGCGCCCGGCAGGCCGATGCCCATGGTGGCGAAGCCGTTGCTGATGATGATCGTGCCCGGCTCGTAGGCCGGGAACAGGCGGCCGAGCCACAGCTTGTGGGCGCCCACGTCCGAGATGAGGATGTCCGAGGGCGCCATCGCCGCCCGGATGGCCCCGACCGCGGCGAGCGGGCTCACCACCCCCGGGTGCTCGGTGGTGGCGCGCAGCTCGGTGGTGACGGCCACGCGCAGGCGGGTGACATAGGGCGGCGCGGGCCCCGCGGGCAGCTCCTCTCGAAGGGCCACCAGGGCGTCGGTGACATCGCCCACCAGCTCGATCTCGGGGATGTAGTGGCCGTCCACCTCGGCCGGCCGGGCGTCGATGTGCACGATCCGCTTGGGGGTTCCGCCGTTCCAGGCGGCGGGGCCGAACTCGACCAGGTCGTAGCCGGCGCACACCACCACGTCGGCCTCGTCGAGCCCGGCGGTCATGCTGTCGCGGGCCTGGACCCCCACCGCGGGCAGCGACAGCAGGGAGCGGTCGTCCAGCGCGCCCTTGCCCATGAAGGTCGGGCAGGCCGGGATCCCCGCGTGCTCGCACAGGGCCCGCAGGGCGGGGGCCGCGCCCGCGCGGATGATCCCGTTGCCGGTGAGGATCACCGGCCGCCGTGCCGAGCGGATGATCTCGGCGGCCTCGCGGATGCCCGCGTCGTCCGGGTGGCTGTGCTCCGGCCGGCTGCGCCCCAGCGGCCGCATCGAGGATGGAAGCTCGGCGGCGGCGATCGTCTCGGACAACTCCAGGTGCGTCGGGCCCGGCCGCTCGGCCTCGGCCACCTTGAACGCCTTGCGCACCACCTCGGGGACGGTCTCGGGACGCTCGATGCGCGCGTTCCACTTGGTGACCGGGCGCAGCATGTCGACCACGTCCACGTACTGGTGGCTCTCCTTGTGCACCAGGTCCAGGCGCACCTGGCCGGTGATGGCCACCATCGGGGCGTAGTCGAGGTACCCGTCGCCGATGCCGGTGATGAGGTTGGTGGCGCCCGGGCCGAGGGTGCCCAGGCACACGCCGGCGCGCCCCGTGAGGCGCCCGTGGACGTCGGCCATGAACGCCGCGCCCTGCTCGTGGCGCACGATGACGATGTCGATCGGGGAGTCCCGGAGGGCCTCGACCAGCTCGAGGGTCTCCTCTCCGGGGATCGCGAAGATGCGCTCGACGCCCTCCGACTCGAGGCAGCTCACCATCAGCTCCGCAGCCTGCAGGGGGTCCCCCTTCCCGGATCCGGCGCACGAGGCGGCTCCGAGGATATCCTCGCGGGTGAGGCACGGCCCAAACGGGAAGAGGTTCAGCATGGCGATTCTCAGCCCGGCCCTCGATCCGGCGCAGCCGACGGGGATGCTGCTCGACGGAGCCTTCGCCGCATCCGGGGACGATCTCGACGTCGCAAACCCCTACACGGGCGAGACCATCGCCACGGTGGCCGTCGGCGGCCCGGCGGAGGTCAACGCGGCGGTCGCCGGCGCGCTGCGGCACCTGCCCCCTCCCCCGGCGGCCGAGCGCGCCGCCGTTCTGGAGCGCGCCGCGCGCCTGGTGGCCGAGCGCGCCGAGACCTTCGCTCGCACGATCTGCCTGGAGGCGGGCAAGCCCATGAAGCAGGCGCGCGGCGAGGCCGCCCGCTGCGTCGACACGCTCATCTTCTCGGCCGTCGAGGCCCGCTCCCTCGCGGGCGACATGGTGCCGATGGAGGCCAGCTCGGCCGGCGCCGGCAAGCTCGCCATGATCCTGCGCGAGCCGATCGGCGTGGTGGGCGCGATCTCGCCCTTCAACTTCCCCCTCAACCTGGTGGCCCACAAGCTGGCCCCGGCCATCGCCGCCGGGTGCCCGGTGGTGCTGAAGCCCGCCTCGGCCACCCCCCTGTCGGCGCTGCTGCTGGCGCGCGCCCTGGCCGACGCCGGGCTGCCCGAGGGCTCCCTGTCGGTGGTCATCGGCGGCGGCGGCACCGTGGGCAACGCGATCGTGGACCACCCGGACGTGCCGATGATCTCCTTCACCGGCAGCCCGCCGGTGGGCTGGGGCATCCGGCAGCGCCAGCCGCGCAAGGAGGTGGCGCTGGAGCTGGGGAACTCGACCCCGGTGATCGTGCAGGCGGACGCCGACCTGGAGCTGGCGGCGACCAAGCTCGCGGGCTCCGGCTTCACCCACGCCGGCCAGTCGTGCATCTCGGTGCAGCGCGTCTACGTGGAGAGGAGCGCGCTCGACGCGTTCCGCGACCTCTTCGTGGCCGCGGTCGAGAAGCTGGTGGTGGGCGACCCGATGGACGACGCGACCGACGTCGGGCCGGTCATCGACGAGCAGAACCGCGACCGTATCGTCGAGTGGATCGACGAGGCGCGCCACGGCGGCGCCGAGGTGCTGACCGGCGGAGAGGTGCGCGACGGCCTGCTCCGGCCGACCGTGCTGGAGGGCATCGACCCCGAGATGAAGGTCTCGTGCGAGGAGGTCTTCGGGCCGGTGGTGGGCATCGCGGCCTACGACACCGTGGACGAGGCGATCGACCTCGCCAACTCGTCGCCCTTCGGCCTGCAGGCGGGCATCTTCACCGCCCGCGCCGACCGCGCCCTGGCCTGGGCCCGGCGGCTGCATTTCGGCGGCGTGCTGGTGAACGAGACGCCCACCTTCCGCGCCGACCAGATGCCCTACGGGGGCGTGAAGGACAGCGGAAACACCCGCGAGGGTCCGCATTTCGCGGTGCGGAGCATGACCGAGCCGAAGCTCGTCGTGATCAGCGTCCCCACCGACTGAGGATTCCACCCCCGGGGTTCTTGCGATTTCGGCGGCTCACGGTGTCTAATCGGCCGATCTGAACGGCAGCCCCCGGCGTTCCCGGACCAGGCGGGCCGATTTTCCCGACGAAGGAGATGGGCATGGGGAGAGTTCGCCGTGTCGTTGCGCGTCGCTCTGGGGGCTGGAGCCGTCGGTCTGGCCGGCGCGATCCTCGCCCCCGCGATGCTCGCCGCGGCGCCCGCGACGGCGCAGGTGACCGAGGGCGACTTCGCACCGCCGATCACCGAGTTCAACACCTTCTTCCCGGGGCGCACCGTCATCCACCAGGGCGACAAGGTCCGCTTCACGATCCTGGGCTTCCACACCCTGGTCATCCCGAAGAACGGCGGCGACCCGCCGCCCCTGATCGTGCCCACGGGCCAGCTGAACCCCGCCAAGAACGACCCCGCCGGGGTGCCCTACTGGTGGGTCGGCCAGCCGGCGCTCAACTTCAACCCGGCCGCCGCCGGCCCCTCGGGGGGCACGGTCGCGACCGGCGCCAAGACCATCAGCTCGGGCTTCCTCAACGGAAACGCCCCCAAGTTCACGGTCACGTTCCCGAAGGCCGGCACCTTCCAGGTGCGCTGCGCGGTGCACCCGAGGATGAAGGGCACCATCGTGGTGCTGCCGAAGAGCAGGAGCGTCCCGAGCGCGGCGACCCTGGCGCGACGGGGCAAGGCCAAGCTGGCCGCCCTCAAGGTGGCCGCGGCGAAGAACCTGCAGAAGGCACTCGCCCACAAGTCGCCGGCCACCACGGTCCAGATCGGCCCCGGCGTCGGCCCCCTCGAGACGCTGGCGTTCTTCCCGAGCAAGAACACGGTTGCCGCCGGCACGACGGTGAAGTTCCAGATGGCCGGGGTGAACGAGTTCCACACGGTCACGTTCGGGCCGAAGGCCTACGTCGACGGCGTTGAGAGAGGGCTCCAGGCCAACGCCGACCCGGAGGGCGTCTACGCGAGCGACCCGCCCGGCACGCCGGTGTCCGAGACCACGACGACGCACGGCAACGGGTTCCTGAACAGCGGGCTCCTCTTCGGGAGGGGCCACTCCACGGGACCGCACAGCTTCTCGGTCACGTTCCCGACGGCGGGCGTGTACCAGTTCCGCTGCATGGTCCACCCCGAGATGAGGGGCAGCATCACTGTCAGCTAGCCCTGCGGCACGGCGCCGGCCCGCCCTGGCGCTGGCCGGCGTCGTGCTCGGGCTGCTGGCCGCCCTGACCCTGCGCCCCGCGCCGGCCCAGGCGGCCAACCGGGAGTACTGGATCGCCGCGGTGAACACCCGGTGGGACGTCGCGCCGAACGGCGGCGATCCCGTGATGGGCACCCAGATCCCGCCGTCCCAGCGACAGTTCGTGGCGATCGTCTATCGCCGCTACACCCCGGGGTTCCGCAAGCCCTGGCCCAACACGGCCGAGTCCGGCGACAACGACGGCATCCCCGGGCCCACCATCCGGGCCGACGTCGGCGACCGGGTGATCGTGCACTTCCGCAACCGCGACACCCACTACCGCCTGCCGCACTCGATGCACTTCCACGCCTTCAAGTACGCGCCGAGCAGCGACGGCGCGTACATCCCCTACCGCAGCGGCCGCGGCGGGGCGGTGCCGGTGGGCGGCAGCTTCACCTACCGCCTGAAGGCCGTGAGCGACTCCTACGGCGTCTGGCCCTACCACGACCACTCGCCCAGCATGCACGAGTCACTCGACCGGGGGCTCTACGGGGCGATCTCCATCGCCAAGCCCGGCGAGCCGCCGCCGGACCGCGAGTTCGTGGTCTTCCTGGCCAGCACGAACGGCTTCGACACCATCAACGGGCGCGCGTTCATCGGCAACACGCCCACCTTCCACGCGCGTGTCGGCGACCTCGTGCAGTGGGACGTGCTGACCATCGGTGACAACTTCCACGTCTTCCACCCGCACGGGCACCGCTGGCTGCGCAACGGGGTGCCGACCGACTCGGAGACCCTCGGCCCCTCCCAGACGCTGAGGATCCGCTGGAGGGAGGACGCCCCGGGCGTCTGGTACTACCACTGCCACGTGGAGTCCCACATGGCCAACGGGATGATCGGGCTCTACGACGTGGCGCGCCGATGATCATCGCCCAGCACATGGAGCCGCCCGCCGCGCCGGCCGCCACCGCGGCGCGGGCCGTCGCGATCACCGACGTCACGGTGATCCCGAACACGCTGGTCGTTCCCCCCCTGACGCGCGTGACCTGGCGCAACGCGGGGCGCAACCGGCACACCACCACCGCCGACGGCGGCCAGTGGAACTCGGGCGCGCTCTCCCCCGGGCACGAGTTCACGATCACCGCGCCGGCGACGCCGGGCGTCTACGCCTACCACTGCATCTTCCACGCCTACATCCGCGGCACGCTCACGGTGTCGCTGGTGGCCCTGCAGACCCCGGCCCCGGTGCACGCCGGCGAGGAGGCCATGCTGGAGGGCACGGTCCCCGGCGCCGGCGAGGGGACGCCGGTCACGATCGAGCGCCGGGTGCCGGGCGCCTGGGAGACCGTGGCCTCGGTGACCACCGACGCCACGGGGGCGTTCGCGGCCGACTCCCCACCGCTGGCGGCCCGCACCGCCTTCCGCGCCCTCACCGGGGCCTCGATCAGCCCGGCGATCCGGGTCGAGGTGCTCCCGCACCTGGCCGCCCGGCGCAACGGCCGGCGGGTGCGCGTGACCGTGACGCCCGCCCGGCGCGGGACGCCGGTCATGCTCGAGCGGCTCGATCTCGACAGCTACCGCTGGGAGGACGTGACCGAGGCGCGGCTGGGTGCCACCGGACACACGCGCTTCCTGCTCCGCGGCGCCGGGGTCTACCGTGTGGCCGTGTCCGCGGGCGGGGGCCTGTCCGCCACCACCTCCGCACCGATCCAGTTCCGACCCGGGAGATTCCACCAGTGAGCTCGCGCGCGCTCGCGGCCGTCGCCGCCCTGGTCCTCGGTGTCGGGCTGGTGGTGGCCGGGTGCGGCGGCTCCAGCGGCGATCAGGCCGCCGCCGGGACCCACGCCGGGCATGGCGGAGCGACGACGACCGCCGCCTTCGAGGGCGGGGTCATCAACCCGCGCCGGGAGGCGCCGCCGCTGCGGCTGAAGGACATCAACGGCAGGACCGTGGACATCAAGGACTACCGCGGCGAGCCCGTGCTCGTGACCTTCGTCTACGCCCACTGCCCGGACGTCTGCCCGCTGATCATGGAGAACCTGCGCAAGGTGCGCGCCGACGCCGGCCCGCTGGGCGAGAAGATGAAGGTGATCGCGGTCTCGGTGGACCCGAAGGGCGACACGGTCCCGGTGGTGCGGAACTTCCTCCAGGCGCACCGCGTGAACGGCTTCGTCGATTACCTCGTCGGCACGCGGGCCCAGCTCGAGCCCGTGTGGGCCAACTGGCAGATCGCCCGCGGGGTGCCGAAGACGAATCCGGAGCTGGTCGAGCACTCGGGCCTCATCTACGGCGTCACCGGCAGCGGGGAGCTCGCCACGGCCTACCCGGTGGGCTTCGAGCCGGACGCCATCGTGCGCGACCTGCCCCTCCTGGCCCAGAGCTAGCGCACCGAGCAGGTCGGCGCCCAGGTCCGGCTCGGTCAGGGAGCCTCGTGGCGCAGGAAGACCAGCGACGAGTTGTGGCCGCCGAAGCCGAACGAGTTGGAGAGCACCGCCCCCACGGCGACCGAGCGGGGGCTGATGACGTGGTCGAGGGGTGAGCCCGGGTCGGGGTCCTCCAGGTTGATCGTGGGAGGAAGGACGTCGCGGGAGAAGGCCATCAGCAGGGCCACGGCCTCGAGGCCCCCCGCCCCGCCGAGGGCGTGCCCATGCGCCCCCTTGGTCGACGACACGGCCGCTCCGCCGAGGCCCGCCAGCGCCAGCGCGCGCGACTCGGCCAGGTCGCCCGACGGCGTCGAGGTGGCGTGCGCGTTGACGTAGCCGATGTCCTCGGGCCCGATGCCGGCGTCGGCCATCGCCAGGAGCATCGCCCGCGAGGGCCCCTCGCCCAACGGGTCCGGGTCGGTCAGGTGGTTGGCGTCGCAGGTCGACCCGTAGCCGGCCAGCTCGGCGTAGATGCGCGCTCCGCGGGCCAGGGCGAACTCGCGCTCCTCCAGCATCAGCACCCCGGCGCCCTCGCCGATGACGAAGCCGTCGCGGGCCAGGTCGAAGGGCCGGCACGCCTCGTGGGCCGGGCGATCGCTCTTGGTGAGGGCCCCCACCCGGATGTAGCCGGCCACCACCATGGGCGAGATCGGCGCCTCGGCCCCGCCGGCCACCATGGCGTCGGCGCGGCCGTCGCGGAGCAGGAGGAGCGCGGTCCCGATGGCGTCCGAGCCCGCCGCGCAGGCGGTGGCGGGCGCGGCCGAGGGGCCGCGCAGGCCCAGGCTCCGGGCGGCCGCGGCGCACGGGGCGTTCGAGAGCGAGAGCGGGATCGCCAGCGGGCTCACACGGTCGGCGCCGCGCTCGGCCAGCACCCGGTGTGCCTCGAGCAGGGTCTCCGGGCCCCCGTGCACGCTCCCGATCGACGCCCCGATCCGCTCGTGATCGGCGTCGGCCAGCCCGGCGTCCTCCATCGCGAGGGCCGCGGCGACCGAGGCGAAGCGCCCCGCGCGGTCCATCCGGCGGGCCTCCTTCTGGCCGAAGCGCTCGCGGGCGTCCTCGGTCTCGTCGGCCACGGGGAAGGCGGTCATCTCGCCGATCCCGTCGACGTTGACGCGGCTTGCGCCGGAGCGGCCCTCGGCGAGGGCGTCCCAGAAGGACTCCACCCCGGCACCCAGCGAACTCACGACGCCCGCGCCCGTCACCACCACACGTCTACGCACCGGGCGATTCTCGCAATCGGATGGGGTGAATGCCCGGATCCGCCGTTTCAGATCTGGGAAAGCGGTGGTGCGGGGCGGCCCGGCGCCGCTCTCAGTACCACTTGCCCCGCACGAAGCCGCCGAAGGCGACCAGCCCGACCACGGCGATGATCACGCCCAGCAGGAGGCTCCAGAACGCCGCCACGATGATCCCCAGGATCACCAGGATCCCGCCGATGCTGATCCCGCCGATCCGTTTGTCGCTGGCTGCCATTCAAGGTCCTTTCATGGAAGGGGTGCGTCGT
Organism: Miltoncostaeaceae bacterium; assembly: GCA_963760715.1. GTDB lineage: Bacteria > Actinomycetota > Thermoleophilia > Miltoncostaeales > Miltoncostaeaceae > CAVXDY01. Next base: position 519,626 of record CAVXDY010000003.1, read on the forward strand.
GCGTGAGCATCTTGCCCGATCGGCCACCGCGGAAACGTCTCCGGACTACGCGCGGCCGCTGGCCTCGGGCAGCTCGCACGCGTCGCCGGTCAGGTCGCCCTCGGCGGCGATGTCCCGGTCGAGCTCCAGCACGGACCGCTCGAAGGCGCCGCCGCCGAATCGCGAGTAGACGTAGCGCACGACCTGCCGCGAGCCCACGATCACCGTGCCCCCGTCCACCAGCACCGGCACACGGCGCTGGCCGCTCACCGCCATGAGCGCCTCGCGCTCCTCGCGGGGATAGGGCACCTCGACGAGATCCACGGGGGCGCCGACGTTCTCGATGCCCTGCCGGGCGGCGGCGCACCACGGGCACTTCCAGCGGTGGAGGAGGTACACGCCCGTCAGGTTACGCCACGGCGGGCCGCACCCCTCGGCGCGCGGCTACGGTATGCCCGTGGCCGAGGTGCGCGACGACCCCGAGCGGCGGCGATTCGAGGTCGTCGTGGACGGCGAGGTGGCCGGCTTCTCCCGATACCAGCGGCGCGGCGGGCGGATCGTCTTCCTCCACACCGAGATCGACCCGGCCCACGAGGGCAAGGGCCTGGGCTCGATCCTGGCCCGCGGGGCGCTCGACGCGGCCCGCGAGGCGGGCGAGCCGGTTGTCCCGCGGTGCCCCTTCATCGCCGCCTACATCGAGCGCCACCAGGAGTACGCCGACCTCGTCGACCGCGACCTCCTGGAGCGCCCCGGGGACTGAGGCGGGGGGTCACGGGAGCGGCCCGGGGTGCGGGGGACGCCGGTCAGATGGAGACGTTGGGAGATGGCGCTCCCCGCTCCACGGGTTGCGTCGCGACCGTGACCGGCGCGGGGCTCAGGCTCACGGTGGCCCCGCGGGGCAGGAGCAGGGCAACGGCGCCGGCGGCGAGTGAGGCGGCCGCCATGAAGGTCCACCCGATCTGGAACTCGTGGAGCCCGGAGGCCGTGTCGCCGAGCACCGAGACCAGGATGGCCACGCCCAACACGCCGCCGATCTGGCGGGCCATGTTGAAGAGGGCGCTCCCGGTCGCCGAGCGGTCGGGCGGAAGGCCGGCGACCGCCGCGCCCGCGAGCACCGGGAACGTGAGGCTCACGCCGATCCCCGAGACGATGATCCCCGGGAGGAGCTCCGTGAAGTAGGCCGGCGACTCGCCGACCCGCCAGAGCCACCAGACGCACCCCAGGGCGAAGAGCACGGTCCCGGCCACCGCGAGCGGCCGAGGCCCGACGCGCCCCGCCAGCGATCCGGCGGGCCAGGAGAGCAGGGCGACCATCAGCGGGCCCGGCGCGAAGGCCAGGCCGGCCTCCAGCGCCGAGTAGTGCCAGACGCCGGTGAGGAAGAGCACCGTCCCGAGAAGCAGCCCGAAGAAGCTCATCGAGAACAGGAACACGCTCGCGTTGGCGATGCGGGTGCCCTTCACGCGCAGCAGCGCGGCCTCCACCACGGGCGCGGGGTGCCGCGCGGATCGGGCGCCGAAGGCGACGAGCGCCACGATCGCGAGGACCAGGACGCCGGCGACCCGGCCGCTCGTCCAACCCCACTCCGCGCCCTTGACGACGCCCAGGGCGAGCGCCCCGACCCCGATGGCGAGGAGCAGCGCCCCGAGCAGGTCGGGCACGCGGGCGCGGTGGGTGTCGCGCGACTCGCGGAGCACGTGGACCGCGGCGGCCGCGGTGATCAGGCCGAGCGGGAGGTTGACCAGGAACACCCAGCGCCAGCTCAGCTCCACGAGCAGGCCCCCGATCGTGGGGCCGACGGTCGCGGCGACGGCCGCCCCCGCGGTCCAGAACCCGACCGCGGCCGCGCGGCCGGACGGCGGGAACTCCGGCAGCAGGAGCGCGAGGGAGGTGGGGATCAGCAGCGCGGCCCCCACGGCCTGGAGAAGGCGGGCGCCGATGAGCACCCACGGGCCGGTGGCGGCGCCGCACAGGGCGGAGGCGACCAGGAACACGCCGAGGCCCGCGAGGAACAGCCGCTTGCGGCCGAGGAGGTCCGCGAGCCGGCCGGCGGGGACGAGCAGGGCCGCGAACACGATCGCGTAGCCCGTCACCACCCACGACAGCGCCGAGAGGCTCGCCTGCGGGAAGTCGGACTCAATCGCCGGGAAGGCGATGTTCACGATGAACAGGTCGAGGTTGGCGAGGAACGCCCCCGCCGTCACCACGAGAAGCACCTGCCATCGCCGCGGCACCCACCCGTCTCCCTCTGTCGCTTGCGTGAAGCAAGTTACTCCTCGGAGGTCCCGTCCGCCGCCCAGGGCTCACATCATGGGACGGGCGGTTCCCGAGGCTTGCGCGCGCCGACCCGCTCGCCGGAGGCTCGGGGTGCTGCGCCGCGGAGACGCCGCGGCCAGGGGAATCAGGGGGCGGGCATGTCGGTGCAGGCACTCATCGAGGGCTGGAACTCGCGCGACGGCGGACGCGTCGCCGACGCGTTCACCCCGGACGGCGTGCGAGTGGAGTACGCCCGGCCCGGAGCGCGGCTCGAGGGGCGCGACGCGATCGCCGGGCAGGCGCAGGCCTACATGACGGCGGTGCCGGATTGCGTTCTCGATGTTCGCGGCCTGATCGAGCAGGGTGACACCGCCACCCTCGAATGGACCTACCGCGGAACGCACACCGGTGACATCCCGGGGCTCGAGGCGAGCGGCCGTGAGATCTGGCTCCCCGGAGTGAGCGTCTACCGGCTCCGGGACGGGCTCATCGAGGAGGAGCGCGTCTACTGGGACGCGGCAACGCTCTTCGGTCTCATGGAGTAGAAGAGCAGAGAGCCCTGTCGGTTGCGCGCAGCGCGGTGCGGCGCAGGGCGAGCACCCGCGCCTGTCGCGTCACCACCCGGCGATGATGTGCAGAGCCGCTGTGGGCGGCCTTCTGCAGGAGCTTCAGCCGGGCGGTCGTCGCCCTGATCTTGGCCGGCAGGATCGAGCAGCGGGCGTCGGGCGGGACGGCCTGCGCGGTCACCACCGTGGAGGGGGTGATCGGCGGCGGGGTGCCGCCCACCGGCGCGCCGAAGCAGCCGGCCACGATGCAGAAGGGCGCGATCCCGTCGTCGTTCGTCACGTTCTGCGAGTCGATCCACGTCGCCTGGAGATCCCGGGCGCAGAGGTAGTCGCGGCCGGCGAGCACGGAGCCCGAGAAGACGAAGGTGACGACCCCCTCCGCGGGGAACACCGCCGAGCCGGGGAAGTCGAGCGGCCCCCGGAGCTGCGCCGAGCCCAGGCGGACCCCGCCGGCCGAGCCGGAGTGGGTCTCACCCGTGAACGTGAGGTCGTTCGCGGGGGACAGGGCGCCGCACCCCCCACCCGCGCCGGCGATGGAGGAGATGCGTCCGCTGAAGGTCGTGCCCTGGTGCGCGTTGATGGGCAGGTCCCCGGTGAACGTCACCCGCAGCTCGCCGAGATCCGAGTCGTAGCGGACCGACGCGCCCGTGAGATCCATGCTGCGGAAGCTCTCGCCGCCGAAGCCCGGCGTGATGACGGAGTCACCCACCGGATCGGTCTGCTGCCCCTCGAACACCGCCGCGCTCGCGGAGGCCACGGCGAGGCCGAGCACGAGGATCACGCAGAGCATCAGCCGCACCGCGGGCACGTCCCACCTGTTCCGGGATCCGTGGGCCATCGATCCCGTGTGGGGACGACCCTACTCACCGCCGGTGCAGTGGCAGCACGCGATCGCGGAAACCGCTGATTCCATCGCATCGGGACGCCCGGATTCGAACCGGGGACCCCCGCCACCCAAAGGCGGTGCGCTACCAGGCTGCGCTACGTCCCGGGGTCGGGGCAAGGGTAGCCCATGAGCCGCCCTCAGCCGGTGGACGGCTCCCCGGAGTCCCTCGCTACGGTGGCCGCGACCTCGGCGAGGGCGATGGCGGCGGGCTGCTCCAACGGCACCCGGCGCGGGCGGCCGACGTCGGCGATGCGCACCTCGGCGCCGGGGCCGAAGGGGTGCAGGAAGCACCAGCGGCCGATGGCGTCGCCCACCCCCGGCGGCAGGTCCTCGAAGTCCACGCCCAGGCGCCAGCCGTCGCCGAGCGGGCGCACGCCGGCGACCGTGCCCACAACGTCCACGGGGCCGTCGTCGAGCAGAAGCACCAGGCGCATGCGCGACCCGACCTCGGCCCGCTCCACCACGCGCACCCCGGCGCCGGTCTGGCTGAGGTCGTCGACCCGGGCCGAGAGCGTGGGGCGCTGGCGCGCGTCGGCGGCGTAGGCGGCCTCGAGGGCCACCGGGAACCGGTGGCTGCGACGCCGGTGGTGCACGCCGCGCGCCCAGGCGAACACGCCGCCGATGATCGCCATGTTGGTCATCGCCCACACGACCGTGACCACGTACGCGCCGGGGCTGAGCACGCCGGGCAGCAGAAGGGCCTGCGCGACCACCTGGTAGGCCAGCGCCGCGCCCGTGAGGACCGCGAGGAAGATCGGCAGCCGCAGCGCGCGCACGACCGAGGCTTCGGCGCGGGCCCCCTTCGGGGTCACGGTGAACTTGGCGCCGCCTCCGCGGATGAGGGCTCGCAGCGCTCGCAGGTAGCCCTCCATCCGCACGATCGAGTACCGCTCGCCGTCGACGATGTGGTACCGGCCCTGCGTGATCGCCCACGAGGTGAGCGGCATCAGGACGAACTGGGGGAAGAACAGGGTGGCGTAGAGAAGGGGGCCGGCGGCGATCGGGGTCACGCCCGTCAGCAGCACGAGCGGCGGGACCGACAGGGCGACGAGCCGCTGCGGCCCCTCGAGGAAGTGCAGGGTGCTCGCCGAGTACTCCAGGCGCTGGCGCCAGGTGAGCCCCCGCGCGAACAGGGGCGGGTTGCGCCGCAGCATCTGCAGCGACCCGCGCGCCCAGCGGCTGCGCTGGACGATGTAGGCCGCGATGTCCTCCGGGGCGAGCCCCAGGGCCAGCACCCGCGGCTGGAAGACGGTGCGCCACCCGGCCTTGTGCAGTCGCAGGGTGGTGTGCGCGTCCTCCACCACCGTCTCCGTGGCCACCCCGCCCACCGAGACCAGGGCCTCGCGGCGGATGACCGTGGGGCACCCGCACCAGAAGGCCGCGTTGTGGCGGTCCTTCCCGCGGCAGATGACGTCGAAGAAGATGCTCTGGTCGTTGTAGAGGGGGTCGCCCTCCTCGCGGGGGTGCTGGAAGCCCCGGTTGTAGAAGGCCTGCGGCCCCTGGACGACCGCCACCTTCGGGTCCGCGAGATAGCCGAGGCTGAGCTCGAGCAGCTCCGGCCGGGGGACGTGGTCGGCGTCGAGGGTGACCAGGAACTCGGCCTCCACGACCTCCAGGGCGTGGTTGATGTTGCCCGCCTTGGCGTTGCGACGCGGGCTGGGCCGGCAGAGGTAGCGGGCCCCCAGGTCCTCGCACATCAGGCGCACCCATGGGCGCGCGCCGTCGTCGAGCACCCACACCACGGGGGTGGGATCGTGCCGCAGGGCGAGCGCGCCGAGAACCGTGGGCCGCAGCACCTCCTCCGACTCGTCGAACGTCGCGATGAGGACGGCCACGTCGGGGCCGGGCATCGGCGGGGGCAGCGGCCGGTCGGCCAGGCGCCAGCACGAGAACGACAGCAGGATCATCATCACGAGGCCGTACGTCTCCGCCAGCACAAGCGGCAGGCCGATCCAGAGCGACCCGCGGTCGAGCGTCCAGCCCCAGCGCCACGTCAGGTACAGCAGGCCGAACGTGAGCGCCGCCAGGGCGAGCGCCTGGGCGCGCCGGTCGGCCGGAACGAGTCCGGGCCGTCCCACCGAGGCGTAGCGGGCGTCAGGGGTCGTTGTCGTCTGGGTCGGCATCCGTGCCCTTCTGGTCTTTTCTCTCCTCCGCCGGGCTATCGGCGAGGGCGTGGAGGGACTTCAGGGACGGGGTAACCGCACCAGCGACAGCACCCGCACGAGCCGGCGGGCGTTGCCGGCCCGGTCCGCGACGCGCAGGGTCACCCGCAGGCGCCGCGGCGCGACGCCCCCGCCGAGCCGGCCGGTGACCACCAGCCACCTCGTGCGCGCGGCCACCACGGCGACCGGGGACCTCCAGGGGCGGTTCAGGGTCAGCTTCGAGCCCCGGCCCACCCGGGCCACGGTCACCCGCACCGTTCCGCGCTCGCTGCTGCGCAGCCTCAGGCGCAGGGTCACGGCGCGACCGCGGACCCTGGCCTTCGCGGCGGTCAGGGTCGCCCTGGGCGGCGTGCGGTCCACCGGGCCGATCGCCGGCGGCGCCGGGGTCGTCGTCGGGGGGGGCGATGCCGCGCAGGGGATCGCCGTCGCGGTCTGGGATGCGACCACCCCACCGATCGGACCCACGGTGGCGGGCGCCGCCGGGTCGATCTCGACCCATCTGGCCACCGACATCGCGCCGGCGGCGTTCTGGACGAAGAGCATGTAGTCGCCCGGAGGGGCGACGGTCGCGTCGAGCGGCGACCTCACCGCGAGCCCGTCCGTGTGGGCGACCAGTGGCATCTGGATGACCTGCTGCGTCATGTTGTTGGCGTGGGTCACCGCTCCCGGCCGCACCAGCACGGCGCGGGTGATGGCGGAGACGTCGCCGCCCACCGCCACGGTGAAGGGGGCGTCGTACCTCACCGCGGCCGGCGCCGAGGCGATGGTCGGCCGCGGTCCGGCGAAGAGGTACGGCGGGCGGTAGATCTGTGCCGTGCGGTTGGCGAACGGGATGTGCCCCGCGGTGTCGGGGGGCGCGATGTCGCGGTCGTCGCCGGCCGAGACGACCGAGCCGTCGGGCAGCAGGAGCGCCGTGGAGTGGTACGTGCGTGCGTCGTCCTCGCTGCCCACCAGCCGCCAGGGGCATCCGGGCGTCATCAGCTCGGACTGGTAGACCGGGTCGGCGTAGAGGCTGTCGTTCTTGCGCCCGTAGCCGCCGCCGTTGCTGAGGATCGAGCCGTCCGGCAGCAGGGTCGTGTTGAAGTGGCCGCGGCCGATGTTGAGGTCCGGGGAGACGCCCAGCCTCCAGCCGGACGCCGGATCGGCGATCGCCTTGTCGAGGTCGAGCGTCTCAGAGGTGCCCACGGCGGGAGGGGCGGTGCCCGTGCCCGTGCCGGGCGCCGGGGCGCCGCTGTCCGCGCCGCCCAGGAGCACGACGCTCGTCGAGCCGCCGGTGCCGGAGGGGGCGAGCCACCCCGTGCCCCACGAGCGGTCCTGCGAGAGGCGGGGCTGCCCGGTGTCCGGGTGCTGGGAGATCACGTCGGTCCAGACCCAGGTGCTGGTGTCGATGACGGCCGAGTCGTACCTGGTCGGCCCGGCCACCAGCACCTTGTCGCCGGGCCCGTTCACGCCGGGCGCGCCGAGGGTCGTGGTGCTCGGCAGGACGAACATGTGCGGGTAGAGGCCCAGGGTCTGGTGGTCGGGGTACGGGGTCGGCTGGCCGGTGCCGTGGGGGGGCAGCGCGCTCACCACCGCCGTCGCCGTGGCGCCCGGAGCCGTCGCGAGGGCGGGGTCGAACACCTCGACGTCCTGGTTGTCGATCATGGCCGGCGGCACTCCGGTGCCCCCGTTGTCCAGGCCCCCCGTCTCGTCCCAGCCGCCGACGATCAGGACGCGCCCGTCGGGCAGCTCGGTGAGCGTCGGATACCAGCGCCCGTGGGGCATGTCGGCGTAACGGGTCCAGGTGTTGTCGGCCGGGTTGAAGGTCATCACCCAGGGGGCGCCCTTGAAGCCGTTTCCGGCCCCGTTGCCGCCGTTGTCGGGGTACTCCAGGTTGCCGCCCACGACCAGGACCCGGCCGTCGGCGAGGAGGGTCTGCCCGGCGCACCAGAGGTTGGCGGGGCGGGTCGCGGTGAGACCGCCGCTCCCCGTGACGGGGTAGTCAACGTCCGGCGGGGGGACCGATGTGCTGGTGTTGGTCGCCGGGTCCCACACGTGGGCGGTTCCGCCGATCGTCGCCTCGTTCTCGGCGGGGTACTTGGGCTGGGAGAACCAGAGCACCTTGCCGTTGTTCATCAGGACGGCGTGGATCGCGTTGGTGGGGATGGACAGGAGGGGGCCCCAGGCCCCGTCGGCCTCGGTGGTGGCGAGGGGGCTCTGCGTGAGGCCCGCGGCCTGGATCGTCCGGGCCTCCCGAGCCGTGGGTGCGGCCTCGGGGCAGAAGGCCTCGTGGTCGGCGCGCCAGGCGTCCTGGTCGCAGTAGCGAAGGCGCGCGGCCGCCCGGGCCTCGGCCGCGGGCGTCGCCGCGACGTGGTCGCCGGCGTGATCCACCACGCCGCCCTCCACGGCGTTCAGGAAGGAGAGGTCCGTTGACCCGAGCTGCGTGCCGGCGAGCATCGGCGCCAGCGCGATCGAGGCGGCCAGCATCGCAGCGCATGCGCTGAGCCCCAGAACCCACCGCCGACGAACCCTCCTGCGGTCGCGCACGCGCCCTCCCGGACCGATTGCCTCACCCCGCTATCGGCAGGCGCGGGCGGCCTCGGGAGTTCCGGTGCCCGGATCCGGTTCTAGGAGACCCCCGCCCGGGCCAGAGCCAGGGCGTAGTCGGCCCACCACTCGCCGGCGGACGGCCCGCCGTTGCAGGCGCCGTCCGACTCGCCGGGGCGCTTGACCCAGAGGAGCGCGTTGACCAGGCGGTCGCCCGTGGCGGCGGTCGGCCGGTCGCCCAGGGCGCGACCGGAGGGGTTGCACCAGTCGTCGCCCGGCGCCGGTCCGGCGCCGTTGCGGCCGGTGTCGATGACGAAGGGCGCGCCCCCGGCGCGGCGCGACACAGCGCGCCCGTAGGCACGGCTGACGGGCGTGGTGGAGAAGCTCGAGACGTTGATGGCGAAGCCGCGGGCCCGGGCGACGCCCGCGGCGCGCAGGCGCCGGGCGATCTCGGGAGCGGGGACCCAGGTGGGGTTGCCGGCGTCGATGTAGACGGCGGTGCCGGGCTGGGCCGCGAGCCGGTTGACCGCGCCGTTCAGAAGGGCCAGGCGCTGCCGCTGCGCGGCGGGGTCCAGGCAGTTGGCGGCCAGGGCGTCGGGCTCGAGGATCACCGCGGCCGGACCGGCCCCGATGCCCCGCGCCAGCGCGTCGATCCACCGCCGGTAGCCGGCGGCGTCGGCGGCGCCGCCACCGCTGTGCAGGCCGCAGTCGCGGTTGGGGATGTTGTAGGCCACGAAAAGCGGGAGGGCGCCGGCCGCGCGGGCGGCGGAGACGCGGGCGGCGGCCTCGGCCCGGACGTCCGGGATCCAGTCACCGAGCCAGATGCCCTGCGGCTGGCTCGCGATCTCGTCGATCAGGGCGGCGTCGGCGGGCCGCGAGTCGCGCCACGCGCCTGCCTGGGCGCGGGCGGGGGTGCGCGGGTCGACGTACTGGGGAAGGGCGGCGAACGGGTTGCCGGAGCGGATGATGACGGCGCGGGCGCGGGCGACCCGGGCCCGCTTCCTCTTCGCGCGGGCGACCGTCGCGATCCGGGCCGTCGCCGTCGCCACGCCGGCCACCGCGGCGCGGGCCGAGCCCAGGGATGCCGTCTCGCCGGACTTCACCGGCGTGTCCGCCGGTCGCGCGGACGCGGGCACGGCCGCGAGAACGACAGCGGCGAGCACGACCATGGAAAGACCCAGGGCGCGCATGTGTGGGCGCGGGATGTGAGGCATGAGGGCACGGTGAGCCACGTGAACCAACCATCGGCACCGCGGCGCGCGGGCTGAACCCTACGAAATCCTCATGCCCCGCGTCGGTGCGCATCCCCGAGGGACTCAAGCGGCCCCGCGCGGGTGCCGATGGCCCGGGGGATGACCCCTCGCCGCCTCCTGACCGGCGCCGCCGTCGCCGTGGCGGTGGTCGCCCTCATCTCGGTGCCCTTCATCGTGAACCGGGGCGGCCCGGGGGCGCATTCCACCCCCGCGGCCCAGACCCCCTCGCGCGCGGAGCAGCAGGCCGCGGCCGAGGCGGAGGCCGAGCCCCGGCGCCGGGCGCTGCCGCCCGCGCACGGGATCTACCTCGGGGTCTCGAACTACTCCCTGGCCAGCGGCGAGTCGACGGTCGACAGCTGGACCGGCGAGCACGGCGCGCGCCCGCGCATCGTGGGCTGGTACCAGCAGTGGCTGAGCGGCGAGCAGCGCTTCCGCACCGACTGGGCCCTGCGCGTGTCCCGCCAGGGCGCCGTGCCCATGGTCACCTGGGAGCCGTGGTCGGCCCCCAAGGGCGAGATCCACACCGCCCTCCAGCCCGGAATCGACCTCCAGCGGATCGCCGGCGGCGACCACGACGCCTACATCCGCGCCTATGCCCGCACCGTGGCCGCCTACGGGCAGCCCGTGCTCATCCGGATGGCCCACGAGATGAACGGCACCTGGTACCCGTGGGGCGTTCACGTGAACGGGAACACCCCCGCCCTGTACGTGAAGGCCTGGCGACACGTGCACCGCATCTTCGACGCCGCCGGGGCCGACAACGTGAGCTGGGTCTGGTCGATCAACAACCTGGAGGGGCGCCCGGGCGAGAACGCCGACATCGCCCAGTTCTACCCCGGTCCGCGCTGGGTCAACTGGGTCTCGACGAGCGGCTTCAACTGGGGGGACGCCTACAGCTGGAGCTCGTGGCGGACGGCCGACAGCCTCTACGGCGCCACCTACACCGCGCTCTCGGCCTTCGGCAAGCCGATCATGATCAGCGAGATCGGCACCACCGCCTCCGGGGGCGACCCCCACGCCTGGATCGGGCAGACGCTGCGCACCCTGCGCACGAGCTACCCGCTTCTTCGCGCCGTCGTCTTCTACGACGACATCGACGGCGGCGGCCTCGACTTCCGCCTGCAGGGGCCCACCGCGCGGGCCATCTCACAGCCCGGCGCGCTGGGGCACGACTGGCTCCAGAAACTGCGCCTGAAGGGGCTCGGCTAGGAGGTCTGCGGGCCGGTGGACTCGACGCGGGCCCGGCTGCGCGTGGCCCAGAGCGAGGCCAGGATCGACGCGCCCAGGATCAGCACCACCGCGCCGAGGGTCATCCAGATGGGCGGGTCGTAGACCTCGCTGGTGAGCATCTTCAGCCCCACGACCCCGAGCACGACGGCCAGGCCGTAGTGCAGGTACTCGAAGCGCCCGAGCGCGCCGACGATCACGAAGTAGGCCGCGCGCAGCCCCATGAGCGCGAAGCAGTTGGCGGCCAGGACGATGAACGCCTCGTTGGTGACGGCGAAGATCGCCGGGATCGAGTCGATCGCGAAGATCACGTCGGTGCTGGCGACCACCAGCAGCACGGCGAAGACCGGGGTCGCCAGCCGGCGCCCCTTCTCCCGCACGAACACCCGGTTGCCCCGGTAGTGCTCGGTGCTGGGCACGTAGCGCCGCACCAGCTGAAGGAGCCTGTTCTTGCCGGGATCGACCTCCTCGGTGCCGCTGCGCGCGAGGCGGTAGGCCGTGAAGATGAGGAAGGCCCCGAAGACGTAGATGACCCAGTGGGCGGCGCCGAGGGCGACGGCGCCGATGCCGATGAATATCCCGCGGAACACCAGCGCGCCGAGCACGCCGAACAGCAGCACCCGCGGCTGCACCGCCTTCGGCACCGCGAAGTACGCGAAGATGACGGCGAAGACGAACAGGTTGTCGATCGAGAGGCTCCACTCGATCAGATAGCCCGAGACGTATTCGCCGGCCGCCTGGCCCCCCTGGGTGAGCGCCAGGACGATGGAGAAGCTCAGCCCGAGGGCGATCCAGACGAGGCTCCAGAGGGCGGCGGTCCTGATCCGCACCTCGCGCTGGCCGCGGCCGAAGACCAGGAGGTCGATCGCCGCCAGAGCGAGGACGCCCACGATGAGGGCGATCCATGCCCAGAGGGGTGGTTCCATGAGGACCAGCTCCTTCGACGCGGACGACGGGCGTGCGCCGAAGGTCTCTCCCGCCCCGCCGTGGCGGGGCCGACGTCACCGGGCCGCGGGGGCCGTACTGACGAGGACGTCGTTGGGGATACTCCCCTTGCGGTGAGGCCGGAGCTTAGCGCGCCCCGCTCGTGCGACGGCGCGAACGCGTCTTCGGGAGCTCGTCGGCGTACGCCAGGGCGACCGCCGCCTCGGGGCCGGCGGCCCGGAAGGTGAGACTCTCCTCGAGGTACAGGCCCACCGACTCGGCGTCGTGGTCGGTGTAGCCGATCGACAGGTCCTGGCCCACGACCAGCTCGAAGTCGTCGCCCCGCTGGCTCAGCACCACGGCCCCGTCGACGGCCGGCGCCCACACCACCGGGCCCCCCGTGATCAGGCGCAGGTGCTCGAGCACCGGGTACCCGCCGTGCTCGGTGGACTCGATCACGCCGGTGTAGCAGCGCGGCCCGAGCGCGATCGCGTAGGGCCCGCCCACGCCGGCGCGCCGCAGGGTCTCGATGGCCTGGGCCACGTGGTTCGGATAGCGGTGGTAGTCCTCGCTGATGGTGATCGGGGGGTGCGGCGAGGTGGCCACGAGGCCCTTCACCGCGGCCGAGGGGAACCCCTGGAACACCAGGCGGTCCTCCGCGAGCGCCGCCTGGCGGGCGGCCTCGATGACCACGTCCCAGTCGGCGTCGGGGGCGCCGCGGTCGGCGGCGTCGAGCTCGGACCGCGCCACCCGGAACGGGGTTCGCAGCTCCACCAGCGGCTGCACGCGGCGCAGGCGGCTCTCCACCTCGGCCGCCGGACCGGGGGCGACCGGGTCCACCCGGCCGAGGCCGAGCGCCGAGTGCTCCCAGCCGTGGGGGCCGGAGAAATCGACCAGCCGGCGGGCGGCGAGGAACGTGCGCAGCGCGCGCTGCGCCTCGTTCTCGATCTGCTCCCACGCCTCGTCGGAGATCGGCGCCAGCGGCCGCAGCAGATGGTTCACCGCTGCTCCTCGCCGCGCAGGGAGCCGATTCCGAGGCTGCCGTCGGCTGCTCCGGCGCCGCCCGGCCCGCCGCCCTCCCGGCCCATGGCCTCCTCCTCCAGGGCCAGGATCGACCCTTCGGAGAACAGGTAGGTGCGCAGGCTCTCGTCGAGCTTGGAGTCGTGGCGCCGCAGCCATTCGAGCGTCATCGCGGCGTGCTCGGTCTCCTCGTTCCGGTTGTGGGCGAGGATGTCCCTCAGCTCGGCGTCGCCGGTGGCGTCGATGCGCTGCTGGTACCAGTCCATCGCCTCGAGCTCCTCCATGAGCGACACGAGGCTGCGGTGCCGCTCGAGGGTCGGCGGCGCCAGGTCCTCCCTGGCCTCGTGCAGGCCCATGCTGGAATCCGCCATCACCCCTCCCCGTCGAGATCGTCCACGGCCCCGTCAGGGGGGCCCGCCGCGAGTGGCACCCGCTCCCCGTCCGCGACCAACGTACCCGACAGCACCTCCCATTCGCGCGCGATGCGCGCCATCACCAGGTCGACGCGCGCCTCGCCCTGGGGCCCGCTGACCGGCACCACCAGGTTGGCCTGCGCCGCCGAGCCCCCGCCGGCGGGCACGTCGCCCTCGGGCGGCCCCACGTGGACCGGGGTCCCCACGATCTCGGCCACGGCCGGATGGCGCGAGACGTAGCGCTTGGCCGCGGCGCCCGGCTGGTGCCGCGCCCGGCGCCAGCTGCGCCACACCACCACCACGATCACCGCGAGGAAGGCGTACGCCATCACGCCGCCGACGATCGACAGCGTGCTGTCCGAGATGTGCTGGCGCCGGAAGACGAACGCCACCACCGCGAAGCTGCCGAACAGGACGCCCGCCACCAGCATCAGCGTGCGCTGCGCCGTGCGGTCGAGCATCACGCCGTGGCCCAGATGTCGGCGAGCCGGCCCAGGGTCTCGCGGTAGCGCGCGAACGCCTCCTCGCGGCCGAGCAGGGCCAGGCTCTCGTAGATGCCGGTGGACACGAGGCGCCCGGTGATGGCGATGCGCTGGGGCTCCAGGAAGTCGCGCGCGGCCTCCCCCATCACGTGCAGCTGGTCCTGCAGGGCGTCCTTGACCGCATCGGTTGTCCATTCGGGAAGGGTCTCCAGCCGTCCGAGGCCCCCTCCGATCACCTGGATGGAGTGCTTGACGTCGCGCGTCAGGACCTCCCACGCCTCCGGCTCGATCTCCAGCGGGCCGAAGAGCCAGCCGGCCAGGTCGTCGTACTCGGCGAGGGTGCTGATCTTGCGCTTCACCAGGGGCGCGCTGGCACGCGCCAGCGCCTCGGCATCCTCGCCCCGCGCGGCCAGGTAGCCGGTCTTGTCGAGGTACCCGACGAGCACCTCCTCGAACTCCTCGTTCGGCATCAGGCGCATGTGGCGCCCGTTCATCACCTGCAGCTTCCTGAGGTCGAAGACGGCCGGGCTCTTGGAGATGCGCGCGACCGAGAAGGCCTCCACCAGCTCCGGCACCGTGAACATGGTGGTCTTGTCGTCGAAGCTCCATCCCAGCAGCGCCAGGGCGTTGACCACCGCCCGCGGGATGAAGCCCGCCTCCTCCAGGTCCTCGACCGACGCCGCCCCGTGGCGCTTGCTGAGCTTGCGCTTGTCCTCGCCCAGGATGAGCGGGATGTGGGCGTACTCCGGCGGGCTGCCGCCCAGCGCGCGGATCACCATCATCTGCTTGGGCGTGTTGGAGATGTGGTCCTCGCCGCGGATCACGTGGCTGATGCCCATGTCCAGGTCGTCCACCGCCGCCGCGAGGTTGTAGGTGGGCGTGCCGTCCGAGCGCGCCACCACGAAGTCCTCGATCTGGGCGTGGTCGAAGGTGACCGGCCCGCGCACGTAGTCGTCGATCACCGTGGTGCCGGGGATCTCGACCGCGAAGCGCCACACCGGCGCCCGGCCCGCGGCCTCCAGCTCGGCGATCTCGCCGGCGTCCCGGTCGCGCCGGCCGCGCACCACCGGGGCGCGCCTGTCGGCCCGGGCGGCGGCGCGCTGGGCCTCGAGCTCCTCGTCGGACTCGTAGGCCGGATACACGGCGCCGGCGGCCCGCAGGCGCTCGACCGCGTCGGCGTAGACGTGGCCGCGCTCGCTCTGGCGGAAGGGCCCCTCGTCCCAGTCGAGCCCCAGCCAGGTGAGCGCGCGCAGGATCTCGGCCTCGCTGGCGTCCGTGGAGCGCTCGCGGTCGGTGTCCTCGACGCGCAGAACGAAGGTCCCCCCGGTGTGCCGGGCCACCAGCCAGTTGAACAGCGCCGTGCGCGCCGCCCCCACGTGCAGGTTTCCGGTGGGACTGGGGGCGAATCGCACCCGCGCCGGGCCGGTCACCTCGGGTCGCTCCCTCGCCACGACCGTAGGATAGTCCTCGTGAGATTCGGTGCCCACGTCTCGTCGTCCGGCGGGATCAGCAAGGCGATCGGCCGTGGCCGCGACCTGGGCTGCGAGAGCCTGCAGGTGTTCACGCACAACCCGCGCACCTGGCGCCCGATCAACCACACGGAGGAGGAGATCGCCGCCTTCCGCTCCGGGGCGGCCGAGGCCGGGATGGGCCCGCTGGTGAGCCACGGCCTCTACCTCATCAACCTCGGAGCCCCCGACCGCGAGGTGCCCACCGGTCCCCCCGGCAAGCCCGCGGTGGGCACGCGCAACATCTACCGGTCGTCGGTGGAGAGCCTGGGGCAGCACCTCACCGTCGGCGAGGCCCTCGGCCTGGAGGGCGTCGTCCTGCACGTCGGCTCCTTCAAGGGGTCGAAGGAGGGCGAGTCCATCGAGCGGATCGGCGCCGGCATCGCCGAGGCGCTTCAGGCCGGCCCGGGCGACTGCGCCGTGTTCCTCGAGAACACCGCCGGTGCGGGCGACACCATCGGCCGCTCCTTCGCGCAGCTCCGGGCCGTCTTCGACGCCGTCGGGCACCCCTCGCGGCTGGGCTTCTGCCTCGACTCGCAGCACCTGTTCGCCTCGGGCTACCCGGTGCACGAGGAGGGCGGGATCGACCGGGTGCTGGCGGAGTTCGACCAGGTCGTGGGCCTCGAACGCCTGCGCTGCCTGCACCTGAACGACTCCAAGGTGGCCTTCGCCTCCAACCGCGACCGCCACGAGAACCTGGGCGACGGCGAGATCGGCGAGGACGGCATGCGCCGCATCCTGGGGTGCCCCGACCTCCAGGGGCTCCCCGTCATCCTCGAGGTGCCCGGCCTGGATGGGAGCGGCCCCGACCTCGAGAACATGGCCCGCGCCAGGCGCTTCCACGAGGAGGGCCTGGCCCTGCGGACGTAGCCCGTCCCCGGCGGGCGCGCGAGGGGCCGTTGCTAACCTGACGGCCGTCGCGCGGGTGTAGCTCAACGGTAGAGCAATGGCCTTCCAAGCCACAGACGGGGGTTCGACTCCCCTCACCCGCTTGGAGCCGTGATTCCCGGCCGTGATGACGGCGTGACCGGCGCGTGAGAGCCGGCTGGTGAGGTGCGACCGCAACGGTCCCCCACCACGAGGTCTCCCATGCTGGACGAGCTGACGCACGACCGCGGTGAGAAGCCGGCGGGCGAGGAACCCGGCCGGGTGGGCCTCGCGGCGGCGCTGCGGTCCGCCCGGCGGTGGGTGGGCCGGGTGCCCGGCGTCGTGGCCGTGCTGCCCAGCACCCGGGCGGCCGCCCCGACGCTGGAGGTGTGGGTCGAGCCGGGCACCCCGCCGGGGACCGTCCCGGACGAGCACCGGGGCGTGCCCGTGGACCTGCGGGAGGCCCGCGGGATCTCGGCGTTCTCGGCGGAGGTGGACGAGGCGCGCCCGTGACGGCCGCGGGATCGTGCGGATAGGCTCGTGCCCGTGAACGCGGGCGCCGAGCGGATGTTCCGGTGGGTCCTGCTGCGGGTGGGCGACGGCCTCGAGCGCCGGCGGCCGTGGCACGAGCAGCCCCGGCTGCTCGGGCTGGTGTGCCTGCTCGCCATCCGCACCCGGCTGCGCGCGCACAACCTCTACGAGGCGACGGCGACCCCGGAGGGCGGCGAGGCCCCGCGCGGCCCGACGCCGGGCACCGTCCCGCCGCCGCGCCGGGAGCGCACGGCCGACGGCTCGTTCACGGACCCCGGCCGGCCCGCCACGGGCGCGGCCGGCGCGCCCTTCGGCCGGAACCAGCCGCTCTGGAGCGGGCCTCCGGCGGGCGACCTGCTCGACCCCAACCCGCGCGAGGTGAGCGAGGCGCTCCTGGCCCGCAACGGGACGATCCAGGAGGCGACGATCCTGAACCTGCTGGCCGCCGCCTGGCTGCAGTTCATGGTTCACGATTGGATGAGCCACGGGAAGGGCGTGCGCGACGAGCGCGTCGAGGTGCCGCTTCCCCCCGGCGACGACTGGCCCTCGCCCGGCGACACCATGGAGATCGTGCGCACGCCGCCGGCGACGGGGCGGCCCGCTCCGGGCGGCCCGCCGGTGTTCTCCAACACCGAGACGCACTGGTGGGACGGGTCCCAGCTCTACGGCAGCTCGGCCGAGCGGCAGCGGCTGCTGAGGACCCTCGCCGGCGACGGCAAGCTGCGGCTGGAGGCCGACGGCCGGCTGCCCCTCGAGGGCGACACCGGGATCGACCTGACGGGCGTCAACGGCAACTGGTGGCTGGGCCTGTCGCTGCTGCACGACCTCTTCGCGCGGGAGCACAACGCGATCTGCGACCACCTGGCCTTCAACCACCCCGGCTGGGACGACGAGCGCCTCTTCCAGACGGCCCGGATGGTCAACGCCGCCGTGATGGCCAAGATCCACACGGTCGAGTGGACGCTCGCCATCCTCCCCCACCCCACGGTCCAGGCGGCGCTGCGCGGGAACTGGTGGGGGATCCTGGGCCCGCGCTGCCCCCGCCGGCTGCGCGAGCGGGTGCGCTGGGACTTCCTCACCGGCATCCCCGGGTCGCGGCGCGACGACCACGGCGTGCCCTACTCGATCACCGAGGAGTTCGTCTCCGTCTACCGGATGCACCCGCTGCTGCCCGACCAGATCACCCTCCGCTCGGCCGCCGGCGGACACGACGACCTCGGCCGCCTGACCCTTCTCGAGATGACCGGCCGCCACGCTCGCCACGTCACCGACTGCCGCGCCCTGCCGGACCTCTGGTACTCGTTCGGCGTCCAGCACCCGGGCGCGCTGTGCCTGCACAACTTCCCCGACACGCTGCGCAGCCTGATGCGCGAGACCCGGGACGCCCTCGGCGCGGAGCGGCGCGTGGACGTCTCCACCATCGACCTCCTGCGCGACCGCGAGCGGGGGGTGCCGCGCTACAACGAGTTCCGCAGGATGCTGAGGCTGGCGCCCGCGGAGAGCTTCGGCGCGCTCACCGGCGAGGGCCGCGACGACGCCCCGCAGGCCGCGCGGATCGCCGGGCTCTACGGCGACGTGGAGCGCGTGGACCTGATGGTGGGCCTGTACGCCGAGCCCCTCCTGCCGGGCTTCGGCTTCAGCGAGACGGCCTTCCGGATCTTCGTGCTCATGGCCTCGCGGCGGCTGAAGTCGGACCCGTTCTTCACCGACGACTTCCGGCCCGAGGTCTACAGCCCCGAGGGGATGCGGTGGATCGAGGACGCCTCGATGGCCGCCGTCGTGGGACGCCACGTCCCGGACCTGCGCGGCCGGCTGCGCGCCCTGCGCAACCCGTTCGCGCCCTGGGACGATCCGGGGAACCACCGGTGACCGGCCCTCCGATCCACGCGATCACCGACGGCACCTCCGGGCGGGTGCACGCCTTCCTGCTCGACTGGGGCGAGGGCCTGACCCTCATCGACACGCTGTCCAGCGACACGGGGGAGGTCGTCCTGGCGGAGATGGCGCGCCTGGGCCGTCCGGTGGGCGACCTGAAGCGCATCGTGCTCACCCACGCCCACCGCTCCCACGTGCGGGGCGCCGCCCGCCTGCGCGAGCTGAGCGGCGCCCAGGTGATCGCCAACGCCTGGGAGGGTGAGATCATCGCCGGCGAGCGCCCCTCGGCGGCGACCGGCTTCCTCCCCCGCCGCCCCCTCCGCGTCTACCAGCTCCAGTTCGGGCTCAACGTGGGCTACTACGTGGAGCGGTACCTGCACCGCCGGCCGGCGTTCGTGAGCTTCCCGGCGTGCGAGCCCGACCGCACGATCGGCGACGGCGACATGATCGGCCCCCTCCAGGTGATCCACACGCCCGGGCACACCGACGGCAGCATGTCGTTCTACTGGCCCGCCCAGCGGGCGCTCTTCACGGGCGACGTGGTGGTCACCTGGCCGCGCCTGGAGGCCGGCTGGCAGGGCCTCAGCACCGACATGGACGCGAACCGCCGCTCGCTGAGCCAGCTCGCCACCGTGGGCGAGGTCGAGTTCGTGGGCAGCGGCCACGGCCCGCCGCTCGTCGATGACGCCGCGGTGAGGCTGCGCGACCTGCTGGCGGGAGCCCGGAGGGGCTAGCTCAGAGCAGCGAGGAGTAGAGCTCGCGCGTCTCGGCGCTGGGCTCGATGCCGAGGCGCGAGCGCAGCGTCGCGCGGCACGCGTGGAACTGGCGCAGGGCCAGGGGCCGCTCGCCGGCCTGGGCGTAGGCGCGCATCAGGGCGCGGTGCCAGCCCTCGCGCTCGCCGTCCAGCTCCACCAGGTGCCGGTAGCGCTCGATCGCGGCGCCCGGGCGGCCCATCTCGGCCAGGGTGCGCGCCAGGCGCTCCAGCAGCTCCAGCCGCGCCCGCTCCAGCTCGCGGCGCGCGTCCTCGCCCCAGGGCTCGTACGGGAAGTCGGGCAGGAAGTCCCCGCGCCACAGCGCCTCCGCGCGGAGCATGCGCTCCAGCGCCACGTCGTCGGGCGCGCCCTCCCCCGCCCGGGCCAGCCGCAGGAAGTCGCCGGCGTCCCAGGAGTCGCGCTCGCCCAGGGCCAGCCGGTAGACCTCGCCCTCGCGGTGGACCAGCGAGCCGCCCGAGCGCGGGGGCGCCAGCGGCTCGAGCGTGCGGCGCAGCTCGTGGAGCGTGGTGTCGAGCGCGCGCGTCCCCCGCTCGGGCGGCAGCTCGGGCCAGAGGTGCTCCAGCAGCCGGTCGCGGTGGACGCCGCGGGGCTCGGCGCAGACGAGGGCGCCCATGAGCGCCCGGGCCTTCGCGCGCCCGAACGAGGAGTCGGGCACCCGGTCGCCGGCGCGGTACAGGCGCAGGCCGCCGAAGGTCTCGATCCGGACCGGCTGGCGCGGGCGGCGCTCCAGAAGCTCGCGCACGCGCTCGGTGGCGCTCGCGACGCCCGGATCGGGGTCGTCCAGCAGCAGCCGGATGGTCTCGGGGTCCACGTCGGTGTCCTCGCCCATCGCGTCGGCCAGCCGCGCCCGGGCGGCCGGGTCCGACAGCCGCTCGACGCACTCGTGCAGCACCTCGCGGCCGCACTCGGCGGCGAGGCGCGCGGCCGCCGGCGCCCCGCGGAGGCCGGCCTGCAGCGCGCGCGCCAGGAGCGCCCCCGCGCGGGGCCGCTCGCGCCGGCGCCACAGGATGCCCAGGCCGAGGCGCCCGGTGAGCTCCAGGGACTCCTCCAGCCGGGCGTCCCCCAGCGGGGTCTCGATGTGCATGCTCGCCGACAGCAGGGCGGCGCGGGCGCGGAACCAGTCGAGCTGGAGGCGCGCGGCGGTCGCGACCGCCTCCTCCGCCAGCTCGCGGGCGAGTGCGGCCTGGCCGGCGGCGTCCGCCGCCAGGGCGAGCTCCCCCACCACCATGGGGATCTCGTAGGAGTCGCCGTAGTCCCGCAGCGCCGCGCGGGCGGCGGCGATGCGCGCGAGGGCCGCCTCGACATCGCCCCGGGCGGCCGCCGCGCGGGCGAGCTGGGCGCCCATGCGGTAGGCCACGTTGGTGCCGGTGCCGGCGCCGATGGCCCGGCGCGCCTCGGCCTCCAGCGCCGCCACCCCCTCCCAGTCCCCCAGCCCGCACAGCGACAGCAGCCGCCACCACAGGATCAGCAGCGACGGAGCCGACCGCATGCCGAGGGAGGCTGAGAGGTCGAGCACCGACTGGGCCTCGCGCAGGCAGTCCTCGTAGCGGCCGGTGTCGGCCAGGATCAGGGCGCGGTTGCCGCGGCCGAAGGCCTGGAGCATGAACGACTCCTCCACCTCGATCGGCTCCAGCCGGCTGAGGCCGTCCTCGATGCGCCGCAGGGCCTCGTCCAGGTGGCCGTCGGCGTAGTCGAAGTAGAAGCCGCGCACCATCTCGGCGCAGGGACCGAGCAGCGCCAGCTCGCGCCGGCCGGCCGCGGCGAGGGCGGCGCCGATCAGCTCCTCGGCCTCGGCCCGCTTGCCGCCGATCGCGTAGGCGACCGCCACGATCATGCGCGCCAGGCCTCCGGCCGGGCCGGCGCCGTCCAGCCGCGGCAGGTGCCGCTCGGCCAGCGCGACCCGCACCGCGGGGCTCACCCCCACGGTCAGCATCGCGAGCTGCGAGCGGTACAGCGCCCCGGCGGCCCGCTCCACCTCGCCGGCGTCCATCAGGCGGTCGATCGCCCCGTCCCAGGCCTCGAAGGCGGCGCGTGCGTCGCCGCCCAGGTAGGTGAGGAGCGCGTGGGCGAGCTGAAGGCGCGGGCGCCACTCCTCGGGCGGGATGCGCTGGAGCCAGGCGGCGAGGGTCTGGCGCTCGGGCGTGGCGACCATCGACTCGGCCACGGGCTCCAGGGCCCGGGCCGCCTCGGCGAGCGCGCCGGCCTCCAGGAAGTGCCGCACCGCCTCCTGGTTGTCGCCGGCCGCCTCCCACGCCCGGGCGGCGCGCGCGTGCAGCTCCACCAGCCGCACCGGCTCGCGCTCGGCCAGGCGGCGGCGCAGGAACGCCCCGAAGAGGTGGTGATAGCGGTACCAGTCGCCCTCGGCCTGCACGATGAACAGGTGCGAGGCGACCAGGTCGCGCAGCACGTCGCGGGCGTCCGGGCGCTCCGAGACGGCCGCCGCGAGCGGCGGCGTGAACCGCTCGAGCACCGACGTGTCGAGCAGGAAGCGCTGGAGCTCCTGGGGAAGGCCCGCCAGCACCTCGTCGGCCAGGTAGTCGAAGTGCGGCCCGGCGGTGGAGACGTGCGGAGCCCGCCCGGTGGCCCCGCCGGACCGGGTCGCCAGCAGCAGCCCGGAGACCCATCCCTCGGTGCGCTGGTGCAGCTCGCCGATGTCGGTCTCGAGCAGTTCCCCGGGCGCGTCCTCCAGCAGCTCGGCGGCCTCCGAGAAGCTGAAGGCGAGCATCCCCTCGTCGATGACGGTGGCCCCGCCCGCGGCGGCGCGCGAGGCGGGGATGCCCAGGTCGCGGCGGCCGGTGATCGCCAGGTGCACGTTGGGCGGCAGGTCCGACGCCAGGCGCCCCAGGGTGTCGCGCACCGGCCCCGGGTCGAGCGCGTGGACGTCGTCGAGCGCCAGCACGAAGTCGTCGGGGATCGTGACCACGATCTCGTTGGCGAGGGCGGCCATCTGCTCGTCGGGGGAGCCGCCGGGCGGCAGGGCCGTCGCCACGCCCGGGAAGGCCCCCGCCACCCCGGCGGCCACGTGCGCCAGCAGCATCTCGGGGGTGCGCAGGCGCGGGTCGCACGACACCCAGACCCACGGCAGCGGGGAGCTCTCCAGCGCCTGCACCAGGAGGGTGGTCTTGCCGTAGCCGGCCCCGGCGACGACGGCGAGCAGCCGGCCCTCCAGGCCGCGGTTCGCGCGCGCGACCAGCTCCGGGCGGGGCACGCTGTTGGGCGGCAGCCGCGGAGGCAGGAGTCGCGTGCGCAACACGCCGACCGGAATGCTCGCGGACGGCGCGCCATCGGTCACGGTCGTCGTCATGGATCCTCGGGCACGGGGGGAAGGGGGCCGATCATCCCATTCCGGAGGGCGTCAGGACCATCGAATTCTTGCGGAAACGCTCGGCTCACCCGTGACCGGCCAGGCCGTGAGCCCGCCGTGAGAGCCGCGTGAGGACGGTGGGCGAGCCTTCCCGCATGGCCGACCCCCTCCCCGCCCCCCGAGCAGGTCGAGGGCTCCCCCCGGTGCGATGGCGCCGGCGAACGGGAGTCCCGGGCACAGCCTGCCGGCAGCGCAGCGGGTCGAGGGGGTGGCCGTATCCCTCCTGGCCCGGCGGGATCACGCGGTGGGCTGAAGGGCCTCGCCGAGCTCGTCCAGGATCGCCGGGTCGTCGATCGTGCTCGGCACCTCGTAGGGGCGCCCGTCGGCGATGGCCCTCATGGTCCCGCGCAGGATCTTCCCGCTGCGGGTCTTCGGCAGCCGCGCCACCACGGCGACCCGCTTCATGCTCGCCACCGGCCCGACCTCCTCGCGGACGCTCCGCACCAGCTCCCGCTGCACGTCCTCGGGGTCGCGGTCGGCGCCGGCCTTCAGCACGACCAGGGCCACCGGGACCTGGCCCTTCAGCTCGTCGGCGACGCCGATGACCGCGCACTCGGCCACGTCGGGGTGCTCGGCCACCACGGCCTCCATCGCCCCGGTGGACAGCCGGTGGCCGGCGACGTTCAGCACGTCGTCGATGCGCCCCATCACGTAGAGGTAGCCGTCCTCGTCGAAGTACCCGCCGTCGCCGGTGGTGTAGTAGCCGTCGTTGGCGGTCAGGTAGCTCTCGACGTAGCGGTCGTCGTCGTGCCAGAGGGTCGGAAGGGTGCCCGGGGGCAGCGGCAGCCCGATGACCACCGATCCCTCCTGGGGCGCCGGGGCCGGCGCCCCCTCCGAGTCGAGGATGCGCACGTCGTAGCCCGGCACCGGCTTGGTGGGCGAGCCCGGCTTCACCGGCAGCCGCTCCAGGCCCATGCAGTTCGCGGCGACCGGCCACCCCGTCTCGGTCTGCCACCAGTGGTCGATCACCGGCACGCCCAGGAGGTCGTGGGCCCAGTGGTAGGTGTCGGGGTCCAGACGCTCGCCGGCCAGGAACAGGCAGCGGAAGCCCGAGATGTCGTGGCGGCGCAGGTGCTCGCCCGCCGGGTCCTCCTTCTTGATGGCCCGGAAGGCGGTGGGCGCGGTGAAGAGCGTCTTCACCCCGTGCTCCGAGATGACCCGCCAGAAGGCCCCGGGATCGGGGGTGCCCACGGGCTTGCCCTCGTAGAGGATCGTGGTGCAGCCGGTGATGAGGGGCGCGTAGACGATGTAGGAGTGGCCCACCACCCAGCCGATGTCGGACGCCGCCCAGTAGACCTCCCCGGGGCCGGTGTCGTAGATGTCCTCCATCGAGAGCCGCAGCGCCACCGCGTGCCCGCCGTTGTCGCGGACCACCCCCTTGGGCCGCGCGGTGGTACCCGAGGTGTAGAGCACGTAGAGGGGATCGGTGGCGGCGACCGGCACGCACCCGGCCGGCTCGGCGGCGGCCATGGCCTCGTGCCAGTCGACGTCGCGCCCGGCCAGCATGGGCGCCTCGGCCTCGGGGCGCTGGAGCACCACGCACGCGGCGGGGGTGTGCTCGGCCTGCTGCAGGGCGCCCTCGAGCAGCGGCGCGTACTCGACGACCCGCTGGACCTCGATGCCGCAGGAGGCCGTCACCACCACCGTGGGGCGGGCGTCGTCGATGCGCATGGCCAGCTCGCGAGAGGCGAAGCCGCCGAAGACCACCGAGTGGACCGCGCCCAGGCGGGCGCACGCCAGCATCGCCACGACGGCCTCGGGCACCATCGGCATGTAGATCACCACGGTGTCGCCGCGCCCGACCCCCAGCGAGCGCAGGACGCCCGCGAAACGGGCCGTCTCGTCGCGCAGCTCGCGGTAGGTCAGGCTGCGGACGACGCCCGTGACCGGGGAGTCGTAGACCAGCGCGGCCTGCTCGGCGCGGCCGCCGTCCACGTGCCGGTCGAGGGCGTTGTGGCAGGTGTTGAGCACGCCGTCCGGGTACCAGCGGTAGAAGGGCGCGCGGGAGTCGTCGAGCGCCCGCGTGGGAGCCGTCTCCCAGTCGATCGCGTCCGCCGCCTCGAGCCAGAACCCCTCGGGGTCCTCCAGGCTCCTGCGGTGCCGCTCGTCGTGTGCCCCCATGCCGGCCCCTCCCCCCGTCCGTGCCTCAGTTGATGCGCCGCTCCCTCCCCGCCCATTCCCGCTCGCGGAGCTCGAACTTGCGGACCTTGCCGGTGGACGTGCGCGGCAGCTCGGCGAGCACCTCGAAGCTGTCGGGGCACTTGTACCCGGCCAGGAGCCCGCGCATGTGCGCCGTGAGCTCGTCGTGTGAGGCCTCGCGCCCCGGGCGCAGCACCACGAACGCCTTGGGCCGCTCGCCCCAGTGGTCGTCGGGCACCCCGATGACGGCGACCTCGAGCACGGCCGGGTGGCTTCCGAGCGCCTGCTCCACCTCGATCGTGGAGATGTTCTCCCCGCCCGAGATCACCACGTCCTTGGCCCGGTCGCGCAGCTCGATGTAGCCGTCGGGATGCCATACGCCGAGGTCGCCGGAGTGGAACACGCCGCCCCGGAACGCCGCGGCGGTCTGCCCGGGGTCGTCGAAGTAGCCCTTCATCACGTCGTTCCCGCTCATCACGATCTCGCCCACGGTCCGGCCGTCGCGGGGGACGTCGCGCCCGTCCTCCCCCACCACGCGGATCGGGTCGGCCATCACCATCGCCACGCCCTGACGCGACAGCAGCCGCGCGCGCTCGGGCGCCTCCTCGTCGGCCCACTCGGGCTGCCACTGGCAGACGGTGTACGGGCCGTAGGTCTCGGTGAGGCCGTAGACGTGCAGCACGGTCGCCCCGAGGGACTCGGTCTGGCCGAGCACCGTGGGGTTGGGCGGCGCCGCGGCGGTCATCACCACCAGGCCGCGCTCGATCGGGTGGGCCGCGGGGGAGTTCACGAGCATCGAGAGCACGGTCGGCGCGCCGCACAGGTGGGTGACGCCCTCCTCGTCGATCAGGCGCCAGATCTCCTCCGGGCGCACGGCGCGCAGGCACACCTGCGTGCCGCCGGCGGCCACGATCGCCCAGGGATGGCACCAGCCGTTGCAGTGGAACATGGGCAGGGTCCAGAGGTAGACCGTGTCCACGCGGTGGCCGGCGGTGACGTTCTCGCCGAGCGCGTTGAGGTAGGCCCCGCGGTGCGTGTACATCACGCCCTTCGGCTGCCCGGTGGTGCCCGACGTGTAGTTGATCGAGATCGTCGCGTCCTCGTCGTCGACCGTCCACGGCAGCGGCTCGTCGGACCCCCGCTCCAGCCACTCGGCGTGGGAGATGCCCGGCAGGCCGTCCGCCGCGCCGGCGTCGCCGGCCCACACGATCTCCCGCACGTCGCCCAGCCGGTCGGCGACCGGAGCCACGGTGTCGCGCAGGGACGCGTTGACCAGCAGCAGGCGCGCGCCCGAGTGCCGGCAGATGGAGCGCACCTCCTCGGCGGCGAGGCGGGTGTTGAGCGCCACCAGCACCACCCCCGCGAGCGGGGCCGCGAAGTGGGCCACGAGGAGCTCGGGGGTGTTCGGGCAGAGGTAGGCGACGCGGTCGCCGGGGCCGGCGCCCGAGGCGCGCAGCGCGTGCGCCGTGCGGGTGACGCGGGCCGCCAGATCGCCGTAGGTCATCCGGTCGGCGCCGTCCACGACGGCCACCCGGTCGGCGAACACCGAGGCCGAGCGCTCGAGGAAGGCCAGCGGCGTGAGGGGCGTGATGTGGACCGGCACGGGATCTCTCTATGCGCCGCGCGCCCGGTGGTCAAGGCCGGGCCGGGTGTTCGGGAACGCGGAGGCGGGGGTAGGGTGGGTGCGTGGAGAGCGGATCCTCCACCCCCGTGCCCACCGGGGCGTCCGCAGCGACGCAGGCGATGACGCGCGACCTGGAGCCGCCGCGGGAGCTCATGAGAGTGCCGCGGGGGTCCCTCCTGGCCCCGGTCGCGGGCTGGCTCACGGCCTGGGGCGCGGTCATGCTGACCGCCGGCTGCCTGCGCGCGGCCGGCGTCGACTTCGGCCTGGGCATCGGCATCGCCACGGGGGCTCCCGGGGTGGAGGACCGGTTCTTCCCGGGCCTCTGGGTGCTGGTGATGCAGGCGGGCGCCTTCGCCCTGGGCGGCTACGTGGCCGCCCGCATGGCCCGCACCCGGGCCGTGGCCCACGCGCTGGCCGCATGGGTGCTGGCGATGGTGGCCACCGGCGCCGACGCGATCGAGGCCTGGGTGCGGGACCCCCCGGCCGGCGTGCTGGCCGGCCTCGACCTGCCCCACTGGCTCGACACCGGGCTGTCGGGCGACTGGGAGGCCGGGATCGCCCTGGTGTGCATCGCGCTCACCGCCCTTGCCGGCGCGCTCGTGGGGGGCGGAATCGGGGCCGCCGCGAACAGGGCGGCGCTCGTCCCGGCTCCCGGTGGCGCCCCGGACGCGCTGGCCGGCGCGTCCGGGACCCGCACCATGGAGGTGCCCTACCCGGCGGCTCCCCCGCGCCGGTAGCGGCGCACCGCCAGCGGGACGAACACCAGCAGGAGCCCGGCGGTCCAGGCGAAGCTGATGAGCACGTCCTGGACCCACGGCCCGCCGAGCACCAGGGCGCGCACCGCGTTGACGGCCGCCGTCACCGGCTGGTGGTTCGCGAACGCCTGGAGCCAGGTCGGCATCGTCTCGGTGGGCACGAACGCGCTCGAGACGAACACGAGCGGCAGCAGGAGCGGGAAGGCGGCCGCCTGGGCGGTCTCGGCGTTGCTCACCGAGAGCCCGATGAACGCGAAGACCCACGACAACGAGAAGCCGAAGAGCAGCAGCACGACGAGGGCCAGGAGCAGCTTGGCGACGTCGGTCTGGAGCCGGAAGCCCACCGCGAAGCCCACCGCCAGCATCAGCATCACCACGAGCGTGTTGCGGCAGAGGTCGGCGATCGTGCGCCCGGCGAGCACGGCCGACCGCGCCATCGGCAGCGATTGCAGGCGCTCGATGAGACCGCCCCCGCGGTCGAACGGCCAGGCCGATCGCGGTCTGGACGGCGCCGAAGGCGACCACCTGGGCGAAGACGCCGGGCATGAGGTAGTTGACGTAGTCGATGCCGGCGACGTGGATCGCGCCGCCGAACACGTAGCGGAACATCAGGACGAACAGCAGCGGCTGGATGGTGGCGAACACCAGGAGCTGCGGCACCCGCCGGATCGTCAGCAGGTTGCGCCAGGTCATGGCGAGGACGTCGCGCATGCCGAAGCGGATGCGCCCCAGCCCGCTCGCCGCGATGGGGAACGGGGCGCGGAGTGCGGTGGTGCTCATGCCACGACCTCCCTCTCGCGGCCGCGCGCGGCCGCCTCGTCGTTCTCGTCGGTCCCGGGCTCGGCCCGCCGGCCCGTGAGGGCCAGGAACACGTCGTCCAGGGACGGCTCGTGCACGGCCACGGTGGCCGGCTCGATGCCGACGGCGTCCAGCGCCCGCACGGCGGCGATCAGTGCGCGCGTTCCGTCGCTCACGCTCACGCGCAGCGCGCGGCCGTCACGTACCACCCGCCCCAGCTCCAGCCGGTCGAGGATGCCCGCCGCCCGCTGCGCCTCGCCGTCGTCCAGGACGGTCAGCTCCAGCACGGTCCCGCCCAGGCGGCGCTTCAGATCGGCGGCGGTGCCCTCGGCGAGGGCGCCCCCGTGGTCGATCACCACGATGCGGTCCGCCAGGAGGTCGGCCTCCTCGAGGTACTGGGTGGTGAGAAGGACCGTCGTTCCGCCGGCCACCAGCCCCCGGACGGTGTCCCAGAGGTCGCTGCGGCTGGCCGGGTCCAGGCCGCTCGTCGGCTCGTCGAGGAAGAGCACGGGCGGGCGGTGGACGAGGGCGGCCGCAAGGTCGAGGCGCCGCCGCATCCCGCCCGAGTAGGTGCGGGCCGGGCGGCCCCCGGCGTCCGAGAGCCCGAACTGCTCCAGCAACTCGTCCGCCCGCGGGCCGATCGCGCGGCGCGGCAGGTGGGTCAGGGCTCCGATCAGCCGCAGGTTCTCGCGGCCGGTGAGGTTGCCGTCCACCGCCGCGAACTGCCCGGCCAGCCCGATCCGCGTGCGCACCAGGGGCGCGTCGTGGACCACGTCCAGCCCCATCACGCGCGCCTCGCCGGCGTCGGGCTCGATGACGGTCGAGAGGATGCGGACGACCGTGGTCTTCCCCGCCCCGTTCGGGCCCAGCAGCCCCAGCACCGTGCCGGCCGGGACGTCGATGTCCACGCCGTCGAGGGCGCGCACGTCGCCGAAGCTCTTCACGAGTCCGCGCGCCTGGACCGCCGGCTGCGATTCGGATGCGCTCATCGTCGCTCCCCGATTGGTTTACTATTGCCAATAGTTGTCTAGCATCTACCTTCTGACCTAGTCAAGGGATCCGGGAGAGCGTTACGATGGCCTCCGTGAGCGACCAGCCCCCACCGCCCGGCGGCCCCGTGGATGAGGCCTGGGGCCTCATGGTGGGCGTGTTCATGGCGATGCGCGCGAGCTGGCTCGCCGCCTCCACGGCCGAGGGGCTCACCCCTCCCCAGGCCATCACGCTGATGCGCCTCCATGCCGACAACCCGCCCAGCCTGGGCGATCTGGCCAAGCAGATGCACTGCGACGCCTCCTACGCGACCGCCCTCGCCGACCGGCTGGAGGAGCGCGGCCTGGCCGAGCGCCGGGTCTCCGCCGGCGACCGGCGCGTCAAGGAGCTCGTGCCCACGGCGGCCGGGCTCGCCGCGCGCGAGCGCCTCCTGCGCGCCTACCTCACCGGCCCGTCCGGGCTCGCCGACCTCACGCCCGAGGAGGCCGAGGTCTTCCACCGCATCGCCACCAAGCTCTCCGGGAGCGTCAACCCCTCGCTGCCGTCGCTGCTCGGGCTCCCCGTGATCGGCCCGCCGGTCATCTCCTAGCGCCGGTCCTTCCTGTCCGGGACGGGGGTCCCCGGGAAGTACGATCTCACGCGCCAGCGACGGGCTCGCGAGGAGCCCGCGCGATGACGAGGGGGATCACGGGTGGAGGCACGTCTTCTCGAGTCGGTGTTCCCCACGGACACCAACCCGCAGGGAAACCTCTTCGGGGGCACCCTCGTGTCGTGGATGGACAAGGCGGCCGGCTTCGCCGCGATGCGCCGCGCGCGCAGCTCGGTGGTGACCGCCGCGATCGAGGACATCGCGTTCCAGGTCCCGATCCTCCAGGGGGACCTGGTGGAGATCACCGCCCGGGTCGTCTCGGTCGGGCGCACCAGCATGCGCGTGCGCGTGGAGGTGCGGAAGGAGCGCCCCATCGAGGGCACCACGGAGCTCTGCACGGTGGGCCACTTCACGATGGTCGCGATGGGGCCGGACCGGAAGCCGGTCCCCGTGCCGCCCGCCGCCGAGGGCGCCATCGCCTAGCCAGACGCCCGGTATCAGCCGCGGACGTCTTGGGAGCGATCGAGGCAGCCGACCGGGTCGGGGAAGGCGCGCTCTGGGTTGGGTGTCCGGCGACTCACTCAACGAGACGGGAATAGGGTTGCGCTTGACGCCCGGAACGCAGCTCGCCTAGCTTCGCTGCCAGACGCGACTCATGCCCCCGCTCGAATCGCACGCCTCTGTGTCTGGCCCGTGCATCCAACATCAGCTTCATGTGGCGAGGTGGGCGCCGCCTGCGTGGGACACCCGGTCCCTCGGGCGTCGCCGGCTGGGCGCGGGGTGTGGCCCGACCAA
This sequence comes from Miltoncostaeaceae bacterium, assembly GCA_963760715.1. GTDB lineage: Bacteria > Actinomycetota > Thermoleophilia > Miltoncostaeales > Miltoncostaeaceae > CAVXDY01. The sequence goes on from CAVXDY010000003.1 coordinate 549,925, forward strand.
CCCAAGGGTGCCTTGGCGCGCACCCGTGGCCGCACGACAGTCGTGCTCCAGCCCGGCTGGAACACCGGACCTGGGGACCACTTCGCGCGTCCGGCGGGATGCGCGTCGGACCTGACTCAAAGTGAAGGAGACTTCCATGTGGGAGTACCCGATGGACGAGGACCGGCCGATCGGCGACGGAGGCGGCCTGACCGTGTACGAGCGGCCGGACGGGAGCCGCTACGCCCTCGACCGGGAGGGACGCGGTCACGAGCTCTGCTGGGGGGAGGGCGTCCTCGGCCCCGCCCGGTTCGACTCGCGCGCCCTGGCAGACGGGCGCTGGCCCGGATCGCGCTCCCGGATCGCGGTGCTGTCGCGAGTCTAGGAGCCGGGAAGGCTCCACTCGGCCACGGGCGCCCCGTCCCGGCTGCGGGCGAGGTACTCCTCGGTCATCCGGGCCAGCGCCTCGTCGCGGGAGAGGTGGCGCTCCAGGGCCGCCAGGGCACGGCGCTGCCAGGAGGATCCGGTGGCGCCGGCGTCCACCCGGACGTGGACGATCTCGAGCAGCCCCTCGGCCTCGCCGCGGTCGACGCCCGCCATCACCAGCGCGTCCGCGGCGCGCGGGATCAGGCGCCGCACGAGGTCGGGCGCGTAGGCCGGGCGCGGCGAGGGAGCCGTGGGCGAGGGCCACAGCAGCTCCGCCTCCAGCCCCTGGCGGGCCGCGGTGTAGAAGTTGCGGCGCGCCATGTCGAAGGGCATGGAGCGCGCCATCCAGTCGATCTCGGAGGCGACCGACAGCGTCAGGCCCACCATGAACGCCACGTTGGCCGCCATGTCGCGCGCCGAGGGGCCGCCGGGGAGCGCGCGCATCTCCAGCCGCAGGTGGGGATCGTCGCCCAGCGCGAGCACCGTGCGGTTCCAGCGCCACACCGTGCCGTGGTGGAGGCGCAGCTCGTGGAGCGCCGGCATGCCGCCGGCGCGCAGCACCTCCAGCGGCTCCTCGTCGCCGAGCACCGGGAGGATCGGCACGTGCAGGGCCACGCTCTCGCTGAAGGGATCGAGGGCGTCGGCAACCCATCCGTGGCCGAACGAGGCGCGCGAGGGCAGCCAGGCGGCGGTCACGGGCGCGCGATCGTCCACCGCCTGCCCGAACAGGGCGATCCGCGTCTCCTGCCACAGCACCCTCCCCATCAGGAGCGGGGAGTTGACCGCGGCGGCCAGGACCGGGCCGGTGGCCATCTGGGCCGCGTTCATCGTGGCGGCGAAGCGAGCGGGGGGCACGCGCAGGTGCACGTGCAGGCCCGTGGCCGCGCCCTCCAGGGTGACGTCGTCCCAGGTCGTCTCGAGGCTCTCGGTGCCCTGGATGCGGATCTCGAAGGGCCCCCCGCGCAGGCCGCGGAGCCCGGCGTTCAGCGCCCGGTAGCGCGGGGAGTCGCTCATCGCCGCCGCGCCGAGGTGCTCGGCCCGCAGGGTGGGCAGGATCCCCACCGCGACCGGGCGGGCGCCGTGGACCGCGGCGGCGGCCTCGATGCGCGCGAGCGCCCCCGCGAGGTCGTCGGCGACCGCCGAGAACGGGGCGCCGGCCAACCGCTGCGGCGGGCAGTTGTACTCGAGGTTGAAGCGGTCCAGCTCGAGCTGGAGGCCGGGCTCGTCCGCGGTCGCGATGACCTGGTGGTTGACCGGGGCCGGCTGGGCCCGCTCGTCGATCAGGCCCACCTCCAGCTCGACCCCCATCGAGTCGCGCCCCGCGCCGAAGCCCGGCCGCGCGAGCAGCTCCTGCAGGGCCACCAGGCCCTCGCGACAGCGCTCGGCGAACCGCTCGCGATCCTCCGGACGGGCACTGCCGTCCTCGATCTCCTCACCCATGGCGCTCCACGTGACGGCGGAACGCGTGGAGCTGGTGGTGCCAGAACCAGCGGATCAGCGGGCGCAGCGCGCGGGCCCCGGGCCCGGTGAAGACCTCGGACGTCTGGACCAGGCATCCGCGCGGGTGGGGCAGGAAACGCATCGCGTGCCGGCCGTGGATGCCCGCGCCACGGCCCTCCCACACCACCTCCGCCGGGGGGCTCACGCTCAGCAGCACGCAGTCGAAGGTCCACGGCCGGTGCCCGAACCGCAGCACCGATCCCTCCGTCCACGGCGGGCCCTCCACCCACTCCGCGTCCGCCGAGCCCATCCATTCCCACCGCGGCCAGTCCTCGACGCGCGACCACACGTCCCAGGCGCGCTCGGGCGTGGCGGCCACGGGCAGGCTCCCCACCAGGGAGAGGCGCCCCATCCTAGTGTCCCCGGCCCGGGGACACTTACCGCTTCTTGCCCAGCATCCCGAAGATCCCCCGCACCACCTCGCGGGTCACCTGCTTGCCCATGCTCGAGTTGAGGATGTCCTCCACCTGGCCCGCCAGGCCCTCGTCGTCGGGCGGAGCCTGCCGCGTGGGTGCGGGCTTGGCGCGCTCGCGCACCTCCTCGGCCTTCGCCGTGTCGCCGGCCACGCGCGCCTCGAGCAGCTCCGCGGCGCTCTCGCGGTCGATGCGCTCGGCGTAGCGTGACCGCAGGGGCGAGGCGGCGATGATCGCCGCGCGCTCCTCCGGAGTGAGCGGGGTCATCCGCGACGCCGGCGGGTAGAGCCTGGTCGCCGCCACCGGCGTCGGCACGCCCCGCGGGTCGAGCACCGTGACGGCCGCCTCCCCCACCCCCAGCGACGACAGCGTCTCCGCCAGGTCGGGGTAGTGCTCGGTGGTCGGGAAGGTCTCGACGGCCGCCTTCAGCGCGCGGGCGTCCTTCGGGGTGAACGCCCGCACCGCGTGCTGCACGCGGTGGCCGAGCTGCGAGAGCACCTCGTCCGGGATGTCGGTGGGGAGCTGGGTGATGAAGAAGACGCCGACGCCCTTGGACCGGATCAGCCGCACGGTCTGGGTCACCGACTGGAGGAATTCCTTGGAGGCGCCGTCGAACAGCAGGTGCGCCTCGTCGAAGAAGAAGACCAGCTTGGGCACCTCGGGATCGCCCACCTCGGGGAGCGTCTCGAACAGCTCCGCCAGGACCCACATCAGGAAGGTGGAGAAGAGCGCGGGCCGGCGGGCCACGTCGGCCAGGCCCAGCACCGACACGATCCCCCGCCCGTCGGGGGCCACCCTGAGCAGGTCCGCCACCTCGAGGGCCGGCTCGCCGAAGAACACATCGCCGCCCTCGCCCTCGAGCTGCGAGACCTCGCGCAGCAGCACGCCGGCCGTGGAGGTCGAGATGCCGCCCAGCTCCTTCAGCTCGGCCTTGCCGGGCCCGGTGAGGTAGGCGAGCGCCGCGCGGAGGTCCTCCAGGTCGATGAGCGCCAGCCCCTTCTCGTCGCAGAACCGGAAGACGAGCGACAGGCTCGACTCCTGGGTCTCGTTCAGGCTCAGCACCTTCGAGAGCAGGGTCGACCCGAAGCCCGTGACCGTCGCACGCAGCGGCACGCCGCCCTCGCCGGTGAGCGACATCAGCTCCACCGGGCAGGCGGCCGGAGCCCATTGGTCGGCCAGCTCGGCCGCGCGGGCGGTGAGCTTGTCGTCGGCGGCGCCGGCGGCGCCGACGCCCGCGAGGTCGCCCTTCATGTCCGCGGCGAAGACCGGGCACCCGGCGGCCGAGGCCTGCTCGGCCATGAGCTGGAGCGTGCGCGTCTTGCCCGTGCCGGTGGCGCCGGCGATGAGCCCGTGGCGGTTGAGGAAGCCCAGCGGGATGCCCACCTCGACCGAGGTCTCGATCTGGTCCGGCGTCGCGAACGGACGCCCCAGGCGGATCGTGGGGACCTCGAAGCCGTACCCGGCCGCCATGTCGTCGCGAAACGAGCCCACGCCCCTCTCCCGCTCAGACGCGCAGCACGAGCTTGACCCCGCCCGTGCCGCCTGCCTGACGCTCCCAGGCCGCGGCGCACTCCTCCAGCGGCGCCACCACCAGCGGGAGCGTGACGTCGCCCGCGAGGGTGGCCTCGGCCAGCGCCGAGTACGCCCGAGCCCGCGTCGCGGGCTCCTCGCTGAACACGGAGAAGCCCCGGATGTCCAGACGACGCCCGCGCATGGGCCCGGGGGCCAGCTCGGCCACGGGGGCCGCGGCGTTGCCCACCTGCACGAGCCGCCCGTTGTGGCGCAGCACGCCGAGCGCGGCGATCGCCGGGTCGCCCCAGAGCGGGTCGACCACCAGGTCGGCGCCGTCGCCGCACGCCTCTCGCAGCGCGATGGCCAGGTCCGGGCCGGTGGCCAGCGCCACGTCGGCCCCCAGGGCCAGCGCCCGGTCGCGGCCCTCGGCGCCGCGGGCGACCGCGACGATGCGGTCGGCCATGCCGCGCGCGGCCTGGATCGCCACCTGGCCCACGATCCCGCCCGCCGCCAGCACGATCACGGTGTCCCCCGCCGCGAGGCCGCCCCGGTCGCGCACCGGCATCCAGCCCGCCAGGCCGGCGATGCCCACCGCGACCGCCATCTCGTCCGGGAGGCCGTCGGGCACGGGCACCACGCTGTCGTCGGGCACCGTCACCAGCTCGGCGAGGGACCCCACCATGGCGAGGCACCAGACCCGGGTGCCGGGCGGGTGGACGTCGGAGGACACGACCTCGCCGACGGCCTCGGCCCCGGGGACGAAGGGCGGCTCGGGGAGCGGCAGGTAGAAGCGGCCCGCGGCGATCGCCAGGTCCACCGGATTGAGCGCGATCGCACGCGTGCGCACCAGGGTGCGGCCGGGCGGCACCTCCGGCTCGGGGACGTCGGCGAGCTCGGGGGTCGACCCCCAGGCGGGCAGCAGGAGCGCTCTCATCCGAGGGCACGCTACCGCGCCTGCCCGGCGGAGGTCCGCCGCCCGATCGTTGGCCCGGAGGCCAAAGGCTTGCCCTCCACGACGGCTCACACTCGCCCGATGACACCTCACCGCACCGGCGACACCCACGATCCCGTGTGGATCACCTGCGCCACCTGCTGGGGACAGCGGCGGCTTCTGACCGCTTCGTCCGGCCGTCTGGAGCCGATCACCTGCCCGAGCTGCCTGGGCATCGGGGAGCGGCTGTCCGGCGGCGACCAGGTCCCGGCTCCCGTCTAGTGTCCCACCCGCGACCGGGGATCAGCCCCCGACGCCCAGGAGCCATCCCAGGGTGAGCACGAGAACGCCGACGGCGGCGATGGCCACCGGGTAGTACAGACGAACGAGGATCCGGTCCACGGCGGGGCCTCCGGTGCTGGTGGTCGATCCGGTCTTCGACGGCCGCCGTGCACTACCCTGCCGCCTGTGCCGGACGGCGTCGGCCGGAGGCGGTCCGCGACGTGATCAAGTACCTCGGGTCCAAGCGCACGCTGGCGCCGCTGCTGGAGCGGCTGGCGTCACGCCTGCCGATCGGCTCGGCCTGCGACCTGTTCGCCGGGACCACCCGGGTGGGCCAGGCCTTCCGCCGCGCGGGCTGCCGGGTGGTCTCCAACGATCTCGCCACCTACTCCGAGGCCTTCGGCCACGCCTACATCGCGGCCGACGAGCGCCTCGACCGCCCCCGGCTGCGGAGCCTGCTCGCGCGCCTCGAGGCCCTGCCCGGACGTCCCGGCTACGTCACCGAGACCTTCTGCCGGCAGGCGCGCTACTTCTCCCCCGGCAACGGCGCCCGGATCGACGCGATGCGCGACGCCATCGACGGGCTCACCGACGACCCGGCTCTCCGGGGGTGCCTGCTGACGAGCCTGATCGAGGCCGCCGACCGCGTGGACTCGACCTGCGGCCTCCAGATGGCCTACCTCAAACGCCCGGCCCCGCGAAGCCTGCGCGAGCTGGAGCTCCGCGAGCCCGAGCCGGTGCCGGGGCCGGCCGGCGAGGTCACCCGCCTCGACGCGGCCGTGCTGGCGGGCGCGCTGGACGGGATCGGCTGCGCCTACCTCGACCCGCCCTACAACCACCACTCCTACTTCTCGAACTACCACGTGTGGGAGACGATCACGCGCTGGGACCGCCCCGAGACCTACGGCGTCGCGCGAAAGCGCGTCGACTGCCGGGCGCGCCACAGCAGCTTCAACCGCTCGCGCGAGGCGTGGGACGCCCTGGCCGGCCTGGTCGAGGGCCTGCGGACGCCCTGGCTGATCGTCTCGGTCAACGACGAGGGCTTCCACGACCCGGCCGCGGTGGCCGACCTGCTGGCCGCCCGCGGCCACGTGGCCGCCCTGGCCATCGACGTGCCCCGCTACGTGGGGGCGCGCATCGGCATCCACAACCCCGAGGGACGGCGCGTGGGCACGGTCTCGCACGTGCGAACGATGGAATGGCTCATGGTGAGCGGCCCCGACCGCGGCGCGGTGGAGCGCGCCTTCGACGACGCCCCGGCCGGGACGCCGACGCCGGCCCTCACGGGCAGGCGATGAAGTTCCAGCGGTCCCCGGGAGGATCGGCCACCCGGTCGAACTCGTCGGCGCCGATGGGCCCGTGCCCGTCCATGTCGAAGATCCGCATTCCGAGGTCTCCCGCGAGGAAGTCGTGGATCATCCGGTGCGTGGTCCCGAAGGCCGCCGCGGCCGAGCCGTGCTCGATCGCGATGTGCGGGCGGTGGCGCGCCAGCGTCTCGGCCCCGCTGCGCAGGACCCCCAGCTCGGCGCCCTCGACGTCGATCTTCACGAAGTGCGGCCGGTATCCCTCCGGCAGGGCCTGGTCGAGGGCATCGAGGCGCACCGTGAAGGGCTCGGAGCTCCCGTTGGGACGGAGCGAGCTGCGCGAGTCCGAGACGGTGTCGCGGTAGAAGGTGGCCTCCCCGGAGGTCTCCCAGACGGCGGCGTTGCGCACCTCGACGCCCGGGAACCGCTCCGCCAGCCTGCCGGCCAGCTCGGGGAGCGGCTCGTAGGCGATGTGGTGCCCGGCGGGGGCGAGGCGCACCATCATCCCGAGCACGTCCCCGGCGTTCGCGCCGATGTCGATGCAGTTCGCCCCGGGTGGGAGGACCGCCGCCATGATCGCGCAGAGGTGGGCGTCGTCCCGGCGGTTGCGCAGCTGGGAGCGAGGGGTGAAGACGTCTTGCGCGCGACGCAGATGAGGCTCGAGCCCCACTCGTCGCGCCGTTGCGAGGATCCTCTGGCGCACGCGATCCATGTCGAGGCCAACCGTGGCCCCACCACCCTTGACAGCGGCGGCCGCCGAGGTCAAGCGAGAGTCGCCAGAAGCGGCGGGCGGCCCGGGCTACCCCGCGGGGGCGAGCGCCGGCGCGGGTCCCTCCAGGTCCTGCGAGGTCCCGCCCGGTCCGACCCGGCGCGCGCCCAGGCCCGGGCCGGTGACCACCACGCGGTGCACGGCTCCGTCCATCAGGTGCACGGCCGCGCCGTCGTCCACCGCGAGCGTGGGCGGCATCGCGCCGCGGCCGACCAGCTCGCGCAGCGCGGGGACGCGGGCCGGATCGCCGTCGGCGTGCGGGCAGAAGCCCCCGGCGGCGAAGCCCAGGCCCTCAACGGGCGCGTAGCCGGCGCCCAGGGAGTCGGTGATGCCCCACTCGAACCAGCAGATCGCGCCCGCGCTGACCCCGGAGAGGACCGTCCCCCGCTCCCACGCCCGCCGCAGCACGGCGCCCAGGGCGTGCGCCTCCCAGATCGCGATCAGGTTCGCCGTGCTGCCGCCCCCCACGTAGATCGCGTCCGCGGCCAGGAGGCGCTCGGCAATGCGCTCGGGGTGCGGCCGGAACAGCGCGACGTGCGAGGGCTCGCAGGCGACCTCCTCGAAGGCCTCGTAGAAACGGGTCACGAGGGCGTCGGAGTCGCCGCTCGCCGTGGGGAGGAAGCAGACGCGGGGCCGCTCGCTCGCGCAGAGGCCCAGGATGTACCGCTCGAGCGCGCCGATGCGCCCGTCGGACATCCATCCACCGCCGCCGCACGCCACGATGTGCCGGGCCATCGCGCCAGAATACGCCGCGGCCGGCTGTCGGCCGGGCCAGGCCGGTGGCCCGAAATCTGTCCACAGGTCCCTGCACGACGGAGGACATCCGCCGCATCATCCCGTCATGGCTCGAACGTCTCCCGCTCGGGCGCGCTCCTCGGCCGGACGCCGGCCGCGGCAGATCGTCGCCATGGGGGGCGGGGGGTTCAGCGAGGAGGAATCGCCCGCGCTGGACGACTACATCCTCGATGCCAGCGGCCGCCCACGCCCCCGGGTGTGCTTCCTCGCCACCGCGGGCGGCGACAACAACAGCTACCTGGTGAAGTTCTACAACGCGTTCTCGGGCGGCCACTGCGACCCGTGCCACCTGGCCCTGTTCAACCGCACGGTCGACGACGCCCGGGCGTTCCTCCTGTCGCAGGACGTCATCTACGTGGGCGGGGGGAACACCGTGAACCTCCTCGCCGTGTGGCGCGCCCAGGGCATGGACGTCGTGCTGCGTGAGGCCTGGGAGCGCGGCATCGTGCTCGGCGGGCTCTGCGCCGGGTCGATGTGCTGGTTCGAGGGCGGCATCACCGCGTCGTTCGGCCGGCGCCTGACGACGCTCGAGGACGGGCTCGGCCTGCTCCCCGGAAGCAACTGCCCGCACTACGCGACCCGCCGCGAGACCTACCTGCGCGCGATCGAGGACGGCCTGGTGGGCGGTGTCGCCGCCGAGGACGGCGTGGCGCTGCACTTCGTGGAGCACCGGCTCGCGGCGGTGGTGGCATCGCGCGAGGGCCGGCGCGCCTACCGGGTCGGCGTGTCGGGCGGGCGGGTGGTCGAGGCGCCGCTGCGCCCGGTGGTGCTGGACGCCCAGGCCCACGCGATGGCCCGCGCCCGGCGCGCCTCGGAGGCGCAGATCGCTCCCGCCGCGCTCGCGGCCGTGCCGTAGCGCCCGCTCTCGGGCCGCCGCCCGGGGGCGGCGGTCCCGGCGGTTACTTGAGGCGGAAGGTGATGCGACCCCTGGTGAGGTCGTACGGCGACAGCTCGACCTTCACCCGGTCCCCGGGGTTGATCCGGATGCGGAACCGGCGAAGCTTCCCCGCCATGTGGGCCAGGACCTCGTGGTCGTTGTCGAGCATCACGCGGAACATCGTGTTCGGGAGGGCCTCGGTGACCTCGCCCTCCACCTCGATCGCTTCTTCCTTCTGCTTGGTTCCCAGAATTGCTCCTTCGAGATGAGCTCGGGTGCCGCTTAGAGCGGCGACACGTTGGAGGCCTGGGGGCCCTTCTGGCCCTCGGTCGCCTCGTAGCTGACCCGCTGGCCCTCCTCGAGGTTCCGGTATCCCGATCCCTGGATCTCCGAAAAATGCACGAAAAGATCCTTGCCCCCGTCATCCGGGGTGATGAATCCGTAGCCCTTCTCGGAGGAGAACCACTTCACGACACCCTCAGCCATTGAACATCCTTCGTTTCGAACGCTTGAGCGAGCCCCACCGTCGGGGCCCCGGCGCATGGTACCCCACCCCGCGGCCCGCGGACCCCTGGCCGATCGATCCGTGGGGTTTTACGCAGAGTGAGGAACGGCACTACACTCGTGACGTGCTCGACCGCCGCAAAGCCCTCGTGGGCTACCTCACCTACCGGTTCGTCCGCCTCGTGCTCCGCCGCGAGGCGACCCGGCGGGTCGACGCTCTGCGGCCGAACGGATCAAACGGACAGAACGACCGACAGGGAGGGCTCATGATCAAGCAGCGGACCAGGAGCGCGGGGGCGGCGGCGGCGGGGAGCGCGACCGCGCTGGTCGAGACGGTGCGCCCCATCGTCCAGAAGGCGATGAACGACCCGGAGCTGCACGACGCGATCCGCAGGGCGTTCGCCACCGGGCGCGAGGTCACCGGGGAGATCCAGAAGAACAAGCCCAGCAAGGCCGCTCGGAACCTCGCCGACAACCGCAAGCTCCACCGGCGCGTCGAGTCCAGCGTTCAGGACCTGCAGAAGGCCGTGACCAGCCTGGTGGAGGAGTCGAAGGCCAAGAAGAAGAGCGGCAAGAAGCGCATCCTCGGGACGATCGCGGTGCTCGGCGCGATCGGCGGCGGGGTGTTCGTGGCGCTGCGCAAGCTGCGGGGCGGCCAGCAGGACGACGACGGCGTCTGAGTCGCCGGAGGGAGGGGCGTCCTTCCCGGTCTTCCTCGAGATGGGGCTCGGGGTGGATCTCGTGGGGGAGGACGCCACCAAGGCCGCGCGGCGTGCCGTGCGCGAGGCCATCGGGCGCACCTCCCTTCCCGGGGTGCGCCGGCTGATCCCCTCCGGCGACCGCGCCGACATGCGCGTGGACGTGCGGGTGGCGGTGCCCGGCCACGAGGCCGTGCGAGCCGATGAGGTGGCCGCGGAGTTCCCCTACGGCCGCGTGACCGTCACGGCCGAGCCCGGCGGCCTGCGCATGCCCAACGGCACCGACGCCGGGCCGGGGGAGGACCACCTCATCTGCGCCGTGGCCGTCGTCCAGGTGGGCTGGTAGCGACGGCCGGCGGTGTCGCGGCCCTCTCGTGCGCGGGGGTCACCAAGATCTTCCCCGGGGACGTCGTCGCGCTCGCCGGGCTCGACCTGGAGGTTCCCGAGGGAGCCTTCATCGGCCTCCTCGGGCCCAACGGCGCGGGCAAGACCACCCTGATCCGCAGCGTGGTCGGGCTGACGAGGCCCTCGGGCGGGGAGATCCGCGTCTTCGGCGACCCGCCCTGGGGCGAGGGCGCCGACCTCGCGCGCCGCGCGATCGGGTACGCGCCCCAGGAGGTCGCCCTGGACCGCTTCGTGCCGGTGCGCGAGCTGCTGACCCTGCACGGGCGCTACTTCGGCATGAGCCGCGCCGACGCCCGCCACCGGGCCGACGAGATGCTCTTCGCCTTCGACCTCGAGGCCAAGTCCGGCAGCTACGCCGACCGCCTCTCAGGGGGGATGCGCCGGCGCCTGCTGCTCGCCCGCGCGCTGCTGCACCGCCCCCGCCTGGTGATCCTGGACGAGCCCACGGCGGGGGTCGACCTCGAGCTCCGCCACGACCTGTGGGCGTACATCCGCACGCTCCATGCCGACGGCACCTCGATCCTCCTCACCACCCATTACATCGAGGAGGCCGAGGAGCTCTGCGAGCGCGTCGCCTTCATCCACGGCGGGCGGATCGTGGCCGAGGGGGCGCCCCACGAGCTGCGCGACCGCTTCGGCGCGCCCCGGCTCGAGGACGTCTACCTCCAGGTGGTGGGCCGGTGACGACGGCCGAGCTGCGGCGCCTGCGCTGGCGCGGGGTGGGGGCGCTGTCCGAGCGCGAGGTCCTGCGCGTGCTGCGCCTCTGGAGCCAGACGATCGCCCCGCCCGTGGTGGCGGCGACCCTCTTCATCGTGGTCTTCGGCGTGGCGCTGGGCGACCAGATCCGGCTGGTGGACGGCGTGCCCTACGAGCGCTTCATCGTGCCGGGGCTGGTGCTGATGGGCGTCGCCACGTCGGCGTTCGGGAACAACGCCACCTCGATCTACCAGGCGCGAAACGACGGCTTCATCGAGGACCCCGCCAGCAGCCCCATGAGCGCCACGCACCTCCTGGTGGGCTACATGAGCGGCGGCGTCGTCCGGAGCCTCATGATCGGCGCGCTCACCCTCGGCGTGGCGCGGCTGTTCGTGACCTTTCCCGTGGAGAACCCGGCCATGCTCGCCGTGGCCCTGGTGGGCACCAGCCTGGCCTTCTCGGCCCTGGGGATCGTGGTGGGGCTCTACTCGACCGGCTGGGACCAGCAGAACGTGGTGGGCAACCTCGTCATCCAGCCGCTTGTCTTCCTGGGCGGCGTCTTCTACTCCATCGCCGCGCTCCGCGAGCCCTGGCGGGCCCTGACCCACGCCGACCCGATCCTCTACATGGTGGTCGCCGCCCGGCACGGGATGCTGGGGACCTCCGAGGTGGACGCCGGGGTGGCGGTGGCCGTGACCCTCGGGCTCGCCGCGGTCATGGTCGGCTGGGCCTGGGTGACCTTCATGCGCGGGGTGGGAATCCGCACCTGATCGCCTCACTAGGATCGGGCCGGATGGAGACGGGTGACGTCCTCCGGCGCTCGTGGGAGCTCTACCGGACCCACTGGCGCCACCTCGTGACCCTGGCCGCCGTGGTGTTCGTGCCCCTCGGCGCCGTCACGGCACCCCTCGCCCTGGCGGGCTGGCCCGGGATCGTGGGCGCGAACCTCCTCGACCTGTCCGCCCTGTTCCTCGTGAACGGAGCCCTCGTGAGGGCCGTGGACGACGCGCGCAGGGGGCGCCCCGACCTGAGCGTGGCCGAGACGTTCCGCCTGACCGGCCCCCGGCTGCTGGTGCTGGCGGTGGCCGGCGTGCTCGCGGCCGTCGGGATCTTCATCGGCCTGCTCACGCTGGTCGCGCCGGGGCTCGTGCTGCTGACCTGGTGGTTCGTCCTGTCCCCGGTCATCGTCCTGGAGGGCCGGGGCATCCTGGCGTCCTTCGTCCGCAGCCGCGGCCTGGTGCGCGGGCACGGCTGGCCGGTCTTCGGCGTCGCCATCGTCACCCTCCTGGTGGAGCTCGTGGTGAGCCTGGCGCTGGGAGCCGTCGCGCTGCCGCTGGGCGGGGGGGTGAGCAGCTTCGTCCAGGCGGCGGTCGGGAACACGATCGTGACCCCGTTCGTGGCGGTGGCGGCCACGCTCACCTACTTCGAGGTGCACGATCACCCGACGGCGCCCGGCCGGCGCTAGCCCCGCACTAGACTCCTCGGCCGATGTTCCGCTCGCGACCGTCCCTCATCGCCGCCCTCGCCGCGCTGGTCGTCGCGATCCTGCTGGCCGCGGCCTGTGGCGGGGGCGACGACGCGGCCGGCACCGCCGCCGCCCCGGACACGGCGGGCGCCGCCGTCACGACGCCCACCGCGCCGGCCGGCTCGTGCACCGACCGGGCCCCGGACCCGCCGCCGGACCCGAAGTCCTATCCGGCCCCGCCTCCGCAGACGATCGACACCTCGCACACCTACACCGCGACCCTCGCCACGTCGTGCGGAGACATCGTGATCGCCCTCGACCCCACCGAGGCCCCGGTGACGGTGAACAACTTCGTCTTCCTCGCCCGCCAGGGCTTCTACAACGGCCTCACCTTCCACCGCGTGGTGGCCGGCTTCGTGATCCAGGGCGGGGACCCCACCGGCACCGGCTCCGGCGATGCGGGCTACGCGTTCGACGACGAGCTGCCGAAGGACGGCTACCCGACCGGCTCGGTCGCCATGGCCAACTCCGGGCCGAACACCAACGGCTCGCAGTTCTTCATCGTCACCGGCGACGGCTCGCTGCTGCCCAACGACTACAGCCGCTTCGGAAAGGTCACCTCCGGCCTGGACGTCGCGAAGCGCATCGAGGGCTTCGCCGACCCCAACGCGGATCCCAGCGACCCGGCGACCCAGAGGCCGACCCAGCCGATCTACATCTACCGGGTCACGATCACCGAGAGCTGAGCCCCGGAGCGCCGCCCGGCGCCGGCGCCCCCGGCGCCCCCGGCGCCTACTCCGACCAGTCCCCCTCGACGACCGGCGGGCCGTGGCGGTTGAGCAGCTCGGCGGGGACCAGGAACCGGCGCTCGCCGGGCGAGCCCCCCTCGACGTAGTTCTCGACGATGTCCTCGGGGACGTCCACGGCGAACAGCACCCTCGACGCGTCCGAGACGTCGATGGCCGGCGGCCGGTCGGTGACCCACACGCCGGTGCGGGCGTCGTCGGTGGGGCCGTCGCGGAAGCCCGCCTCCCGGATCGCGATGGCCTCGTCGTAGTCGCTGGCGTGGAACACGCGCAGCGGGGGCCGCTCCGAGGCGAGGGGCGGGCGGGTGTCGAGCGAGGTCTCCGCGCTCTCGTGCTCGAGGTCCACCACGACGTGGGTGATCGGCTTGTCGTAGCGCTCGCGCGCCCGCCGCACCACCTGGCGCTCCAGCCAGTTCGAGTGGCTCGGCGGGTGGGTCGAGATGATCACCTCGTCCGGGTCGTAGATGCGCAGGGCGTCGTCGAGGGCCTGGAGCGGGTCGGCGTCCCCCAGGTGGCCGCGCGCCGAGAGGCCGGCCGCCGTGAAGGCCGTCACGGACGCGTCGAGGCGCGCGAGCGCCTCGGCCTGCCGGCGCTCGAGGTCGGACGCGAGCCAGTGCTCCATCCGGGAGCGGGCCAGCGCGGGCGCCACGACCAGCACCTCTCCTCCGGCGCCGGCGCGGTAGACGACCTCATCGACCACGGCCCGTCCGGCGCAGGTCTCGTTGGCGATCACGAGGATGCGGCGGGGGCTCCCCCCGGGCTCGTACGGCGGGCGCATGGCCCAAGACTGCCAAACCGGTCCGGCTCGCGCTAGGGCGACGAGGGACTGGCCGGCGGGTAGGATTTGCGCGTGGCACGGGCGCACTCCGTGAACGATTACCTCGAGGCGATCTACTTCCTCGCGTTCCCGGTGGGCGAGTACGGCCCCGTGGTGAAGGAGGCGCCGGCGCCGGCCGCGCGGGTCGCGGAGATGCTGCACGTCACGCCGCCGACCGCGAGCGAGATGATGAAGCGGCTCGAGGCGGACGGCCTCATCGAGCGCGGGCCGCGGAAGGGCCCCCTCCTCACCGACCGGGGGCGCGCCGAGGCCGAGCGGATCGTGCGCAACCACCGCATCATCGAGCGCTTCCTCACCGACTTCATGGGCTACTCCGCGGCCGAGTCGCACGTCCACGCCGACGAGATGGGCGACGCGTTCAGCGACGAGATGGTGGAGCGCCTCGACACCCAGCTCGGCCACCCCGACCGCTGCCCGCACGGGTGGCCGGTGGACCCCTCGCAGGAGCAGGAGGAGAACCGGGCGCTGCGCTCCCTGGCGCAGATCGAGTCGGGATTCGTCCGCATCGTCCGCCTGGCCGAGCACGACGGCGACCTGCTCCACTGGTTCTACGAGCAGAACCTGGTGCCGGGCACCGACCTCGAGGTGCGGCGCGTGGACGCCGCGGCGGGGCAGCTCACCGTCGCGATCGGCGGCGAGGAGCGCGCGATCGGCGAGCGCGCGGCCGCCGGGCTCTACGTCCTCCCGATCCCCGCGTAGCCTTCCCCGGCGCCCTCGCCGCGCGACCCACACCCCGGTAAGGTAGACCGAATGCCGGGCGTCTCATCGATCGACCGTGGCTGCATCGGGGGGCCGTCCCTCGGCCGCTGAGACCGTCACGGTCACGGGCCTCACCAAGGCCTTCGGCCCCACCGCGGTGCTGCGGGGCGTGGACCTGACCGTGCCGGCCGGCGCGCTGGTGGCCCTGCTCGGACCCAGCGGGTGCGGCAAGACCACGCTGCTGCGCGCGATCGCCGGCCTCGAGCGTCCCGACTCCGGCGAGATCCGGGTGGGCGACCGGGTCCTCACGGGCCCCGGCGTCGCGGTACCGCCGGAGCGGCGCCGGATCGGGATGGTGTTCCAGGACCCCGCGCTCTTCCCCCACATGAGCGTGGCGCGCAACGTCGGCTACGGCCTGACGCGCCGGGACCCCGATCGCGCTCGCCGGGTGGCCGGGGCGCTCGAGCTGGTGGGCCTGGAGGGATACGACCAGCGCATGCCGTCCACGCTCTCCGGCGGCCAGCGGCAGCGGGTGGCCCTGGCGCGGGCGCTGGCGCCGCGCCCCTCGGTGATCCTGCTCGACGAGCCCTTCTCCAACCTGGACGCGCCGCTGCGCGCCGAGCTGCGCCTCGAGGTGCGCCGGGTGCTGGCCGGCACGGACATGACCGCCCTCTTCGTGACCCACGACCAGGAGGAGGCCTTCCTGGTGGGCGACGAGGTCGCGGTCATCGAGGGCGGCTGCGTGGCCCAGCAGGGGTCCCCCACCGAGCTCTACGAGCTGCCCGCCAGCCGCGAGGTCGCCGAGTTCATCGGCGACGCGAACTTCCTGCCCGGCCAGGCCACCGGGCGATGGGCGGCCACCCCGGTGGGCGAGATCCCCCTCCACACCGATGCCGAGGGGGCCGTCGAGGTGATGGTCCGCCCCGAGCGGCTGCGCGCCGAGGCCGGTGACGACGGGACCGTCGAGGGCACGGAGTACTACGGCCACGACGCGGTCTACCGGGTCCGCCTGGACGACGGCTGCGTGGTGCGGGCCCGGATCATCGGGCCCCCCGTGCTCGGCGCCGGAGACCGGGTCGCGGTCAACTTCACGGGGCCGCCGACCGTGGCCTACGCGGCACCCGGTGCGCGGGTCACGTCCTCCGTCGCCCGGAGCTGAGCGCGCCGAGCTGCGACCTGCTGGTGCTGGGAGCGGGCCCGGCGGGCCTGGGCGCCGCCTACCGCGCGGCGGCGGCGGGGCACCGCGTGACGCTGCTCGAGCGGTCCGCGTTCGTGGGCGGCGCCGCCGCCAGCCGCGAGGTGGCCGGCGTGCGCGTCGATCTGGGCAGCCACCGCCTGCACCCGGCCATCGAGCCGCGGATCCTGGCCGAGCTGCGGGCGCTGCTGGGCGACGATCTTCAGACGCGGCCGCGGCACGGGCGCATCCGCCTCGGCGGCCGGTGGATCGCCTTCCCCCTGCGCCCGCTGGACCTGGTGAGGCGCCTGCCGCCGGGCATGGCCGCCGGGGCGCTGCGCGACTCCGCCCTGCGCCCGCTGCGCCGGCCGCCGCGCGCGGACACGTTCTCCGAGGTGCTGATGGCCGCCCTCGGGCCCACCCTCTGCGAGCGGTTCTACTTCCCCTACGCGCGCAAGATCTGGGGGGTCGATCCGGCCGAGCTCGCCGGCGAGCAGGCCCGTCGCCGGGTGGGCGCGCGCTCCCCCGGGCGCATCGTGGCGCGCGCGATGCGGCGGGGAGCGCCGGGCAAGCGCTCGTTCCTCTCTCCACGCCGCGGCTACGGGCAGATCTGGGAGGCGCTGGCCGACGCCGGCGTGCGGTCCGGCGTGGACCTGATGCTGGGGGCCCCGGTCAGGAGCCTCTCGCTCTCCCCCGACGGCGCCGTCGCCGGGCTGTCGGACGGGCGGACGATCGCGGCGCGGCGGGTGTGGTCGACCATCCCGCTGACCGCGCTGGCGCGGATGACCTGGCCCGCCGCCCCGCCCGAGGCCCTCGCCGCCGCGGCGGCGCTGCGCTTCCGCGCCATGACGCTCGCCTACCTGGTGGTGGAGCGGCCCCGCTACACGGAGTTCGACGCCCACTACCTGCCCGCGGGCGCCACCCCCGTGACGCGTGTGTCCGAGCCCAAGAACTACCGCGACGGCGACGATCCGGCGGCTCGCACGGTGCTGTGCGCGGAGATCCCCTGCGACGCCGGCGACGAGATCTGGGGCGCGAGCGCCGACGAGCTGGGCCGGGTGGTGGCCGACGGGCTGGTGGAGGCGGGCCTCCCTCATCCGCGCCCGGCCGAGGTGCAGGTCGTGCGCCTGGAGAACGCCTATCCCATCCTGCGAGCCGGCTTCGAGGGCTCCGTGGCGGCCCTCGACGCCTGGACGGCCGCCCAGCCCGCGCTGCTCACGCTGGGCCGGCAGGGTCTCTTCGTCCACGACAACGCCCACCACGCGCTCGCCATGGCCTGGGCCGCCGCCGACTGCCTAGGACGCGACGGCTCCTTCGACGCCCTGGGCTGGGCCGCCGCGCGCGAGCGCTTCGCCGCGCACGTCGTCGAGGACTGACCCGGCGTTCAGCTCGCGGTAGACGGCGGGCACCACCCGCCGCAGGTAGGGGCCGAGGCGCACGAACGAGTCGCCGTGCTCGCGGAAGCGGAAGCTGATGGGGACCTCGGCGTAGGCGTAGCCCTTGGCCAGCAGGTCGAGCGTGAGCACCTGGGCGTAGTTGAAGTCGTGGACGATCTCCGCATCTGCGGCGGCGGCGGCCGAGAGGGCCCGGTAGCCGCTCTGCGCGTCGGCCAGCCGGCGGCGCGCCACGCGCGACAGGGTCCAGGTGAGCACGCGGTTGCCCAGGCGCCGGTGCGGGCGCATGTGCGCGATGCAGCCGTCGAAGCGTGAGCCCACCACGTAGTCGGCCCGGCCCTCCAGGATCGGGGCGACCATCGCCTCGAGCTCCTCGGGGGCGTACTCGCCGTCGGCGTCGCAGAAGGCCACGGCCGCGGCGCCCCGCGCGACGCCCTCCGCCAGGCCGAGCCGCACCGCCGCCCCGAGCCCCCGGTTGGCCCCCATGGCCAGCACCTCGGCCCCCGCCCGCGCGGCCTCGGCGGCGGTGGCGTCGCGCGAGCCGTCGTCCACCACCAGCACGCGCACGGGCCGGCCGCGCACGCTCGCCGGAGCGCGGGCGACCACGGCGGCCACGGTGGCCTCCTCGTCGTGGGCGGGCAGGACCAGCACCACGGGGGCGGCCGGGCCGGCGGCCGCGACCGGGATCCGGGGGGTGCGCCGGGGCACGCGCAGGCGGCCCACCAGGCTCGGCGCGGGCCACCCCACCGCCACGGAGCCGGCCACGAGGGCGTAGGCCGTCTTCAGGGCGTGCGCGGCCACGGCGGTGGCCAGGGCCGCGCCGGGATCCGCGCCCAGGGCCACCAGGGACGCCGTGGCGGCGGCCTCGTAGGTGCCGACGCCGCCGGGGGTGATCGCCACGGCCTGGGCCGCGATCGTCACGGCCGTGACCAGGGCCGCGTCGCGCGGCGAGAGGTCGATGCCCGCCCAGCCCGCGCAGCTCCAGACCAGCACGCTCTCGAGCAGCCACGCCACGGTCGCCCCCGGCAGGGCCAGCACGAGCCACCCGCGCCGGCCGTATCCGGCCCGCCGCACGACGCGCGCCGTCCCGACCGCGGCGGCGACCAGCAACAGGGCCGAGACCACCGCCAGCGGGATCCGCGCCCCTCCCAGGAGCTCCTCGGCGACCTCCGGCCCGAGCAGGGCCGCGATGGCCACGACCGCGAGGATGTCGGCGGCGCGCAGCAGGACCGTCGAGGCGGTGGCCGCCGCCACGGGGACCCGCGTGCGGCGCGCCACGCTCACCACCCTGAGCGGCTCGCCCAGGCGCAGCGGCAGGAGGTGGTTGCCGGCCAGCGACACGTGCAGGGCCGAGAGCGACTGGCCGAAGCTCAGCCCCGGGAGCGCCCGGCACCAGAGCCCCGCCCGCAGCGCGAAGGCCAGCGCGTACGCCCCGAGGGCGACGGTGAGGCCCCGCGGGTCGCGCGCGGCGGCCTCGGCCGTGTCCGCGAGGGTCTCCCGGTCAACCGAGTGGACGACGTAGACGACGCCACCCGCGAGACCCAGGACGACGAGCGCCGTCAGCACCGGCCTCGCCCGACCATAGATCCTTTGATAGGTGGACCTTATATTCAACGGCGGTTGACCTTACACTCTGCGCCGCCGCGCGGCGGCTTGGCACCAGGCGACCCGGGGGGCTCGGGTGAGAGTGCACGGGAGCACGATCGGGGCGCCGGTTCGCCTGAGGCGGGGCCTCACGCTGCGCTCGGCGCTCATCCTGGCCGCGCTGATCGCCTTCGCCGCGTCCGCCGCCGGCATCGACGTCCGCGGATCGCACGGCGCGCAGACCACCGGCGACGAGCCGCACTACCTGCTCAGCGCGCTCAGCCTGGGCGAGGACGGCAACCTCGACGTGAGCGACGAGATCGCCCGTCGCGCCTACCTGCCCTTCCACGGGGAGGAGATCCTCACGCAGGCCGAGGACCGTGGCGACGGCCGGCTCATCGAGCCCCACGACCCCCTGCTGCCGGCCATCCTCGCCGTGCCCATGGTCCTCGGCGGCTGGGTGCTGGCGAAGATCGTCCTGGCCGGTCTCGCCGCCGCGCTGGCCGCGGTGATGCTGTGGACCGCGGTCCGTCGCATGGGCGTCCCGCTGCGCCGTGCGACCGCCGTCGTCGCGCTGCTCTCGGCCACCGCCCCCCTGGCCGTGTACGGCTCGGAGGTCTATCCGGAGCTGCCGGCGGCTCTCGCGGTGGCGGTGGCCCTCGCGGCGCTGATGGGCCCCCTCGGACGCGGCGGCCTGTGGGCGCTCGGCCTCGGCGTGATCGTCCTGCCGTGGCTGTCGGTGAAGTACACGCCCGTGGCCCTGGTGCTCGCCGCGATCGGGCTCTGGCGGCTGTGGCGCTCGCGGCGCGCGCGGACGGCCGGCGTGCTGGTGGGAGCCCTCGCGGCCGCCGCCATCGCCCACGTCGCGGTGCACCTGGCGATCTACGACGGGCTGACCCCCTACGCGAGCGGCTCCCACTTCACCGGCGGCGAGCTCACCGTGGCCGGCGACGATCCCCACTACCTGGGGCGCAGCCGGCGTCTGGTGGGCCTGATGGTGGACCGCGACTTCGGCCTGGCGGCGTGGCAGCCGGCGTGGCTGCTGCTGGTCCCGGCGGTCGCCGCGCTCGCCGCCCGCCGCCCGCGCGGCGCGGGGGCGCTCGGCCTGACGCTGCTGGCCGGCTGGCTGATGGCGACGTTCGTGGCGCTCACCATGCAGGGCTGGTGGTTCCCCGGACGCCAGCTCGTGGTGGTGCTGCCCGCCGCGGTGCTCGCCATCGCCTGGTGGGCCGGCGGGGGCGGGAGGCGGCTGGCCGCGGTGCTGTCCCTGGGCGCCCTGGGGCTGCTCACCTACGCGTGGCTGCTGGTCGAGGGGCTGTCGGGGCGGGTGACCTGGGCCGCCGACCTCCAGACGACGGCCAACCCGCTCTATCGCGGCATGCGGTATGCGCTGCCCGACTACCTGCACGTCACGGCGGGCACCTGGCTGCTGCACGGGGCCTGGCTGGCGGCCGGGCTGGCCGTGGGGGCCGTCACCTACGCCCGCGAGCGCGGGCGAGCCCCGGCGGGATCAGAGCGAGAAGACGAAGCCCGCCGGCCGCCCCGGGTCGGCGGCGATGACCGGGAGGGCCGCGGCGAGGGCGCGCTGGAACACGCCCGCGCTCTCGCCGAATAGCCGCGCCAGGGTCTCGGGAGGGGTCGCCTCGGGCAGCACCCCGTTGGCGTGGTCGGTCACGAACCCGACCAGGCCGAAGGCCAGGCCGGCCTCCCCGGCGAGCACGGTCTCGGGGCCCCCGGTCTGGCTCACGGCCGCCACGCCCGCCGCGGCGAGCTGGGCGATCTCGCTGACGCTGTTGAGACGCGGCCCGTCCACGTGGCCGTAGGTGCCGCCGTCGCGGGCCGTGAGGCCGGCGGCCTCGGCGCCGCGGAGCAGGCCGGCCCGCACCCGCTCGCCGAAGGGTCGCTCGGAGATCCAGTGGCCCCGCCCCGGGATGTCGGGCGACGTGAACAGCGTGCACAGCGAGCCGTCCGGCAGGCGGTTGGACGGGAAGTGCAGGTCGTCGAAGACCACGAGCGAGCCGAGCTCCAGCGACGGGTTGACGGCCCCGCACACCGTGGTGGACACCAGGGCGACGGCGCCCCCGGCGGCGATGGCGGCCACGTTGGCCCGCGCCGTGACCTGGTGCGACAACCGGGCATGGCCCGAGCCGTGCCGCGGGACGTGGAGCACGGGCACGCCGGCGAGGCGCCCCGACGTGACCTCGGCCGGGCCGTAGGGCGTGTCCACGATGTCGACCCGCCTCTGCTCCAGGCCCTCCAGCTCGTAGAGCCCGGTGCCGGTGAT
Source organism: Miltoncostaeaceae bacterium (assembly GCA_963760715.1). Lineage (GTDB taxonomy): Bacteria > Actinomycetota > Thermoleophilia > Miltoncostaeales > Miltoncostaeaceae > CAVXDY01. The sequence goes on from CAVXDY010000003.1 coordinate 571,260, forward strand.
CAGGCCGACCGGAGCGGGCTCGGACACGGGCCCGGGCTCCGCCGAGGGCCGAGGCGCCTCAGTCGTCGAGGACGAAGGTCACCAGCAGGTTGACCTGGTACTCCACGATCGCGCCGTCGTCGCCCACGCGCACCTGCTGCTCCTTGACCCACGCGCTCCTGACGTTGCGAAGGGTCTTGCCGGCGCGGGCGACGCCGGCCCGGATCGCGTCGTCGAAGCTGCTCTCGGACGTGGAGGTGATCTCGGTGACGCGTGCGACGGACATGCGGGTGACTCCCCTCGGTGGTGGTCGCTAGTGTCCCGAGTCGCTCGTTCGTATGCAGTTCCCGAGCGAATCTCCCGCGAGACAAGGACGCAGATCTCCCGCAATATCGGGAATATTGCGGGAGTCGAGGACGCTGTATCGCGATGAGATGCAGCCGGGAACTGCCACGTAATTGGCGACTCGGGACACTAGACGCGGTCGTCGTCCTCGCGGCGGGTCGCCCGGACCGTGTAGGCGCGATCCTGGCCCGACAGCAGGAAGTCCGGGTTCACGCACGGCCCGTCGGAGCGGTGCTCGAAGGTCCGCTCGACGTCGCAGCGGCACATCGGGAGCGGCTCCCGGGCGGCCCGCAGGGCGCCGAACCCGGCCGCGGTGCGCTGCAGGCGCCGGAAGCCGTCGAGGTCGATCTCGGCGCGGTAGATGCCCTCGAGGCAGCCCATCCAGGTGCGACCGGTGGCCTCGTCCTCGTAGGAGTAGAGACGGGAGCACCCGGACTCGATGCACCCCGCCGGGTAGACGACCCGCTCGCACGACACCGGGCACTGGCGGCACGACCCGGCCGCGCGCGCGGCGGCCGTGGTGGTGGGGCTCATCGGGGGGATCTCTCGGGCAAGGCGCCTATTGAAGCCGCACCGTCCGCCGCCGGTCAAGAACCGGAGGCGCGGCCCCCGCCGGCCCGCGCGCCCGCCGGCGCGGTCAGGCCAGGCAGCGCTCGCCGAAGAGGGTCTTGAGCTCGGCCACCAGGCCGTTGTCGCGGGGGTTGACCCGGAACTCCTCGCCCAGGCGCAGGCGGCGGCGCCGGCCGTCGGTGACGACGTCGAGGACGACCGGGGCGGGGCCCGCGTGGTTGACCAGCAGCCGCCGAAGATCGTCGAGCGGGGTCTGCGCGAGCCGGGCGGCGTCGATGCGCACCAGGAGGCGCTCCTCCTCCGCGCCCTCCTCGGGCGTGAACGCGCGGATGGTCTGGGCGACCAGCTTGGTCTCGCCCTCCCCCTTCTGGTCCACCCGGCCCGAGATGAGGATCATGGCGTCGGGCGTGAGCAGCTCGCGGGCCTCGGCGAGCACGGCGGGCACGACCACCACCTCCACCGACCCCTCCAGGTCGTCGAGGCGCACGAACATCATGGGCTCGCCCCGGCGGGTGGTGATGCTCTTCAGGACCCCGATGAGGCCGCCCACGGTCACCGCCTCCCCGTCGGCGCGCTCGGCGAGGGCGGCGAGGCGGCAGGTGGTGGCGCGCGCGAGCTGCTGGCGGCAATCGTGGAGCGGGTGGCTCGAGACGTAGAGCCCGAGCGCCTCCTTCTCGGCGGCGAGCAGCTCGTCCCGCGGCATCTCGGCGGCTCCGACCGGCGGGTCGATCTCGGCGGGCGCCTCGACGCCGTTGCCGCCCATCGACCCGAAGAGCGATTCCTGCCCGGCCGCCAGGTCGTTGCGCCGGCGGGCGGCCTGGCCCACGGCGGCGGGGAGCGCCTCGAGCATCCCCAGCCGGGTGGCGCCGGTGGAGTCGAGAGCGCCGCCGCGGATGAGGCTCTCCAGGGCGCGCTTGTTGACCTGGGCCTGGTCAACGCGACGGCAGAAGTCCCAGATCGACTCGAACGGGCCGCCCGCGTCGCGCGCGGCCAGGATCGCCGTGACCGCGTTCTCCCCCACGCCCTTGGTCGCCGTGAGGCCGAACCGGATCTCGCGGTCGCCCGTCACCCGGAAGTCGGCGCCGCTCTGGTTGACGTCGGGGGGGAGCACGGCGAGGTCCATCTCCGAGCACGCCGCCACGTAGAAGGGCACCCGGTCCTTGGTGTCCATCACCGAGCTCAGGAGCGAGGCCATGTACTCGGCCGGGTGGTTGGCCTTGAGGTAGGCCGTCCGGTAGGCCAGCAGCGCGTAGCAGGCCGCGTGGCTCTTGTTGAAGGAGTAGTCGCCCGCCGCCTCGCACAGGCGCCACAGGCTCTGGGCCACGGCGGGCGCGGTGCCGCTCTCCACGGAGCCGTCGATGAAGGCGTCCTTCAACGAGGCCATCAGGACCTTGTCCTTCTTGCCCACGGCCTTGCGCAGGTCGTCCGCGCGGGCGGGCGAGAACCCGGCGATCTCGCGGGAGATCGCCATGAGCTGCTCCTGGTACACCGCGACGCCGTAGGTGAGGCCCGTGATCGACTCGAGCCGCGGGTCCTCGAAGGTCACCCGGGAGGGGTCGCGCTTGTTGCGCGCGTAGGTGCTGATGAAGGCCATGGGACCCGGGCGGTAGAGCGCGACCAGGGCGATCAGGTCGGCGAACTCCGTGGGGCGCACCTCGCGCAGCGCCTCGCGCATCCCGCTGGACTCGAACTGGAAGACGCCGATCGCCTCGCCCCGCGCGAGCATCTCGTACACCTTCGGGTCGTCCAGGGGCACGGTCTCGATGTCGAGCCGCTGCCCCGAGCGCTCCTCGATGAGGGCGAGGCAGCCCTCGATGACGTCCAGGTTTCGCAGCCCCAGGAAGTCCATCTTCAGCAGGCCGAGGGCCTCGACGTCGTGGTCGGGGACCTGGGTCACCACGTTGCCCTCGTCGTCCAGGCGCACCGGGAGGTAGGAGGTGATGTCGCCGGGGGCGATCACGACGCCCGCCGCGTGGACGCCCTCGTTGCGCACCAGCCCCTCCAGGGGCAGGGCCGTGTCGATGATCTCCTTGGCGATCGGGTCGTCGGCGTAGGCCTGGGCGAGCTCCGTGCCCGGCTTCATCGCGTCGGCCAGCTTGATGCCGATGGGCCGCTCGGGGACGAGCTTGGCGATGCGGTCGACCTGGCCGTACGTGTGGCCCAGGACGCGGCCGGCGTCGCGCACCACCGCGCGGGCCAGCAGCTTGCCGAAGGTGCCGATGCGCGCCACCGCGCCGGTGCCGTACTTCTCGGTGACGTACTGCACCACACGGTCGCGGCCGGCCACCGAGAAGTCGGTGTCGATGTCGGGCATGCTCTTGCGCCCCGGGTTGAGGAAGCGCTCGAACAGCAGCCCGTGGGCCAGCGGGTCGAGGTCGACGATCCGCAGCGCGTAGGCCACGAGGGAGCCGGCCGCCGAGCCGCGCCCCGGGCCCACGCCGACGCCGTTCTCGCGCGCCCAGCGCATGTAGTCCCACACGATCAGGAAGTAGCTGGCGAAGCCCATCTCGGCGATGACCGACAGCTCGAAGCGCAGGCGCTCGTCGGCCTCGGCCGGCGCCCCCTGCGGGTAGCGCCGGGCGATGCCCTCGCGGCACAGGCGGTCCAGGTACTGCTCGGGGGTGACCCCGCCGGGCACCGGGAAGCGCGGCAGCTTGACGTCGCCCAGCGGGAGCTCCAGGGCCGCGCAGCGCCCGGCGATCTCCAGCGATACCGGCAGCGCGTCGAGGAAGCCGGGCAGGGCCTCGGCCATCTCGGCGCCGGTCTTGAGGTAGAACTCCTTCGTCTGGAACTTGAAGCGGTTCGGGTTGCTCAGCAGGTCGCGCGTCTGGATGGCCAGGAGCGCCTCGTGGGCGTCGGCGTCCTCGCGGCAGGGGTAGTGGGCGTCGCAGGTGGCCACCATCGCCAGCCCGGTGTCGCCCGCCAGCCGGCGCAGGTGCTCGTTGATGCCGGTCTGCATGTCCAGGCCGGCGTGCTGGATCTCCACGTAGACGTCGTCGCGGCCGAAGATCTGGGCGAGGGTGTCGAGCTCGGCGCGGGCCGCCCCGAGGTCGTCGCGCTCGAGGCTGGAGCACACCACGCCCGACAGGCAACCGGAGAGCGCGATGAGGCCGTCGGCGTGGCGCTCCATGAGCTCGTGCGAGATGCGCGGCTTGCGGTGGTAGCCCTCGAGGTAGCCGGCCGAGCAGAGCTTGATGAGGTTGTAGTAGCCCTCGGTCGTCTCGGCGAGGAGCGTCAGGTGGTTGCGCCGCTCGCGGGTGGGGCGCTCGCGGTGGTCGGGGACCACGTAGGCCTCGAGGCCGACGACCGGCGTGATGCCGCGCTTGGTCGCCTGCCGGTAGAGCTCGACGGCGCCGCTCATGACCCCGTGGTCGGTGAGCGCGACGGCGCTCTGGCCGATCTGCTCGACCCGGTCGAGGAGCCGCTCGATCTTGCACGCCCCGTCCAGGACCGAGTAGTCGGAGTGGACGTGGAGGTGCGCGAAGGGCGGGTCGGGGGCGGCCGGCATCGGGGCGGTCAGGCTCGCATACGCGCGCGGAGGGCGGCAAGGAACGACCACGCGCGGTGCGGGCTGTTTCGCCGCACCCTGCCGCGATGGATGGTGGAGGCCACCTCCTCAGGCTACCGGGTCGAATCGGACGTCCCGCGGCCCCGTCCCGGGCTCGATCAGCCCCAGCAGCGCGTGTCCCTCCCGCGCCACGGAGGCCCGCCGCGAGACCGTGAGCCGGCGCAGGTGCCGCACCACCAGGACCGCGCCGCCGTCCCCGCGCTCCTCGCGGTCCACCCGCCACGTGCCGAGCAGCGCACCGTCAACCAGGACCGAGCCGGCCACGCGGCCCGGCGCCGCGGAGAGGCGGCGCCGGTCGTCCTCCGACACGAACCGCGAGCGGTCCGCGTGCGAGAGCAGCAGGTTGTCGTACTCCGGCAGGAAGCGGGGCGGCGCCGGCGTGTCGGGATCGGGCCGGGGCGCGCGGGGCAGATCGAGCAGCTCGCGCCCCCGCTCGTCCCGGAACGCCCGCAGGCCGGGACGCAGCCGGTCGAAGACCTCGCGGAAGCCCGTCAGGCGCGACCACGCCGCGACGTCGGCGGCGGAGGCCGGCCCGAAGGCAGGGGTCGCGCGGCTGCTGGGCCTGGAGGCCCACCAGGTGCGCCACGGCGTCGCGTGGCGGCAGGTCCGCGCGATCCAGCAGGAGCTGGCGCGCGAGGGTCGCCCGGCCGAGCGCGCGCGGGCTGAGGACCTCGGTCGGCACGGTCGCATAATCTCGCCCCATGCCGGTCGCCGGGTCCATGCCGCCGGCGTTCGCCGCCGAGCTCGACCGGCGGGTGCGCCGCATCGTCTGGTGCACGACGGCCACCGTCGACGCCCGCGGCCGGTCACGGACCCGGCGTGCCGGGAACGGATCGGGGCGGGCGGGCGGCGGCGCGTGACGACGCGGGACGTGGACACCCCGCAGGGCCCGGCGCGGGTCCACCTCCACCTCGTGGACGAGCCGGAGGCCGCGCTGGTGCTCGGTCACGGCGCCGGAGGCGGTGTGGCGGCGCGGGACCTGGTCGCGGTGACCGAGGCGGCGCGCGCCGACGGGATCGGCGTCGTCCTCGTCGAGCAGCCCTACCGCGTCGCCGGGCGGCGCTCTCCGGCGCCGGCGCCCCGGCTCGACGCCGCGTGGACCGCGGTGGCCGGGGACCTGGTCGCGCGGGAGCTCCGCGGCCTGCCACTGGTCGTGGGCGGCCGGTCGTCGGGGGCGCGGGTGGCCTGCCGCACCGCGGAGGCGACCGGCGCCGTTGGCGTGATCTGCCTCGCGTTCCCGCTCCAGCCGCCTCCGCGCCGGTCCGCGACCGGGCCGGCGCCGAGCCGCCTGCCCGAGCTCGAGGGGGTGAGCGTCCCGGTGCTGGTCGTGCAGGGCGAGCGGGACCCGTTCGGAATCCCGCCGGCGGCCGCGGGCCGGACGGTGGCGCTGGTGCCGGGGGACCACAGCCTGAGGGCCGACCTCGTGGCGGTGGCCGCCGCGGCGCGGTCCTGGCTCCGCGGCGTGCTGCACCCGGTGGCCGCGGGCGGCTGACCCGTCCGCGGCTCGCGGCGCGAGACGGTCGTCTCGCGCTCCGATCCGCCCCTTCCCCGGGGCGCCGCGGCGATCGTAGGGTCGGGCTCCGGCACAGTCGAAGGGGGTGGAGGATGAGCGACGCGACGGCGGTTGCGGACCGCCTGCTCCAGGCGTTCAACCAGGCCGACTGGGGCACGTTCCGTGCCGGCCTGGCCGATGACGCGGTGTACGTCGAGGCCGGCACCGGCCGGCGGATCGAGGGAGCCGACGCCTACCTGGCCCTCTGCCAGAGCTGGAAGGCGGCGCTGCCCGACGTGCAGGGCACCGTGGAGCGCGTCCTCGCCGACGGGAGCACGGTGGCGCAGGAGGTCACCTGGCGGGGCACCCACGCCGGGCCCCTCGAGACGCCCGGCGGGACCGTCCCGCCGACCGGCGCCAGCGTGACGGTGCCGGCGACCCTCTGGATGAGCGTGAGCGGCGACGCGGTGGCCGAGGTCCATCACCACCTGGACGTGCTGACGCTCCTCGCCCAGATCGGGGCCCTGCCCGCGTAGCTCAGCCGCCGGGGGGCGGCACCACGCCGATCTGGATCATCAGCGACAAGTACTCGTCGCGGCGCGCCGGGTCGTTGAAGCGGTCGATCGCCGTGCGGGCGGTCAACCCGATCTCGTCGGGCGTCATCACCTCTCCTCCTTGATCTCTGCCAGCACCACCCCCCACGGACCGCCGAGGGCGAAGTAGCGCCCGTCCGACGACCAGGCCGCCGCCCGGGCTCCGCGCACCCACCGGACGATGGCGCGGTCCGACTCGCGCACCAGCGCGATCACGTCGAGGCGGCCCTCGCGCGTGTAGACCGCCGTCACGCCCCCGTCCGGCGCGGCGACCCCGGTGAGCTCGTCGTCTCCGAGCGCCGCGGGGTGGAGGGGGCCGGGGAGGCCGGCGGCGGGATCGTCGGCGGGGCGCTCCTCGGCGGCCAGCGCCAGGCCGGGCAGGGACCAGGCGCGGATGACGTAGGGGCTCACACCTCGGAGCACCCCCTCACCGGCCTCGAAGCTCAGGGCCAGGGCCGGCTCGCGCGCCGCGGCGATCACGGTCAGCGGGCCGAGGCCGGCGACGCGCACACCGGGGTCGATGCCGGCGAGCGGGCGGCCGATGTCGGGCGGCGGCGACAGCATGAGCCCGGTGGGCGGCTGCGCCCGGCGACGGCCGGGACGGCCGGCCTGCGCGAAGACGGAGCTCACCACGCTCCACGGGCCGGGGTCGTCGCGCAGCACCTCGGGCGGCGGGAGCGGGCGTGTGCTCATCAGTCCTCCTCGAAGGGTGTCAACCAGGCGCAGCCCCAGTCGCCGCCGACCATCAGCCCGTCGCCGGCGGGCGACAGGGCGATGAGGCGCGCGCCCTCCACACGGCGGGCAAGCGTGCCGTCCTCGGCGCGCAGGAGGCAGGCGGCCGGCGCCTCGCCGGCGGGGGTGCCCAGGGCCACCAGCGCGCCGTCGGGCGACAGGGCGGGCGGGCCGGAGCCCGGCAGGGGGGTCGGCCATGCGGCCAGGGGCTCGGACGCACCGGCCTCCCAGACGCTGATCGAACCGTCCTCGTGGCCGGCGGCCAGACGGGATCCCGCCGCCGCGGCCGACAGGGACACGATGGGCGAGCCGGGCACCGGATCCCCGCCCGGCGCGACCACGCCGGCGCCGGCGGCCGCCACGAGGGCGCCCGTCGGCGGCGTAACACAGCGCCGCGGGGACGCCGGCGTGGCGGGCGACCGGCTCCGGCGTCCCGAGGTCCCACTCCTCCACCCCACCGTCGACCACCGCCGCGACGCGGCGCCCGTCGGCCCGGAGCGCGACCGGGCCGTCGCCCAGGCCGGCCGCCACGTCGCCCAGGCTGGGCAGCACGACCACCCGCCAGCCGTCGTCGGCGTGGAGGAGGCCGGCGTTGGCGCCGGGGGCGCCGACGGCCCGGTCGAGGCCGGGCGGACGGCGGTCGTGGACGACCGCCATGCCGGGGATCGTCATGGTGAACGCGACCCCGGGGGCCAGCGCGAGCGCGAGCTTGCCGCCGGCCACCACGACCGCCTCGCGCACCACCGCCGGAGCCCCGGCGCGCAGGCGCAGCGGGGGGCCCTCGTCGGGCGCCGCGCCCGCCGGGGTCGGGGCCGCCGTCAGCCGCAGGCCGCGATGGCCGCGGAACTCCACCCGCGAGAACGCCGGGACGGCGGCCGGGTCGATCGGGAGGATGGGCGGCCCGCTGCGCCTCATCCCTTCTCCCGCGCCTCGGCGATGCGGTAGGCCATGCGGCTCTGGAGCGAGAAGAGCTCGATGAAGCCCGGGGCGGCCGCCTGGGAGAAGGAGGCGTCCGCGTTGAAGGTGGCCAGGCCGCGGTCGTAGATCGCGTTGGGGGAGCTGCGCGTGACGGCCGTCGCGGTGCCCTTGTAGAGGCGCATCGTGATCCGCCCCTCGACCCGCCGGTTGACGTGCTCCATGAACGCGTTGAGGTCGGCCAGCAGGGGCTCGTACCAGAGCCCCTCGTAGGCGAGCTGCGCCCAGAGGGCGTCGAGCTGGGGCTTCAGGGCGTTCTCGCGCCCGGTGCAGACGAGCTTCTCGAGCTCGCGGTGCGCCGTGAGGATCACCTCGGCGGCCGGCACCTCGTAGATGTCGCGCACCTTCAGGCCCACGACCCGGTCCTCGATGTGGTCCACGATGCCCACGCCGTTGCGCGCGGCCACCTCGGCCACCCGGCGGATGAGCTCCACCAGGCCCAGCTCCTCGTCGTCGAGGCTCGACGGCAGCCCGTCGCGGAAGCCGATGGCGATCTCCTCGGGCCGGTCGGGGGCCCGCTGGGGGGGCGTGACGAGCTGGAAGACGTCCTCCGGCGGAGGCCGGTCGAGGTCCTCGATGGTCCCGCCCTCGCTCGAGCGGCCCCAGAGGTTGTCGTCGATCGAGTAGGGGCGCTCGACGGTGGACGTGACCGGGATGCCGTGCTCCTGCGCGTAGGCGATCTCCTCGTCACGGCCCATCTGCCACTCGCGCACCGGCGCGATCACCTTCAGGTCGGGCGCCAGGGTCGCGACCGTCGCCTCGATGCGCACCTGGTCGTTCCCCTTGCCCGTGCAGCCGTGGGCGATGGTGTCGGCCCCGTGCTCGCGGGCCGCGTCACAGGCCAGCTTGGCCAGAAGGGGGCGGCCGAGCGTGGTGAAGAGCGGGTAGCCGCCCTGGTAGCGGCCGTTCGCCCGGATCGCCGGGGCGACGTAGTCGCGGGCGAACTCCTCCTTGGCGTCCACGACGAGGCTCTCCACCGCGCCCAGGTCGAGCGCCTTCTGGCGCACGGCGTCGAAGTCGTCGTCCGGCTGCCCCAGGTCGACGCACAGCGCCACCACCTCGGCGTCGTACTCGTCCTGGATCCACTTGAGCATCACCGACGTGTCCAGGCCGCCCGAGTACAGGAGCACCACGCGGTGCACCTCGTGAGGCAGCGCGAGGTAGCTCGCGACGGGCGGGGCGGGGCGGTGCTCGGGCAACGGCGTTCCTCCGGTCGGATGGGCCGCCGCGCAGTCTAGTGCCGCCGCGCCCGCCGCCCGTGGCTCCCACCCGAGCGAGGGGTGGTCAACCGGCGAACTCGACGTTCGGGGGTAACGGCTCTCCGCGGACCTCGCGTATACCGGTGATAGGCGATGGACGTCATCTCGACATCGATATCCCCGATCCCCCATCGTTCGGACGCATGAGCCCGGCCGGCGTCCACTCCGCGTTGCGCGTCCCCGCGGACCTCCAGGTGGTCGCGTTCGTGCGCTGCGCCTTCGCGTGCCTCCTCGCCCGGGAGGCCTGGCCCGCGGAGGGCGCCGGGCGCGTCCTGCTGGCCTCGACCGAGGCCCTGGCCAACGCGATCGAGCACGGCTCCCCCGAGGGGGGCCGGGTGGAGGTGCAACTCTCGGTCACCGAGGAGCGCACCGGCCTGAGCGTCGTCGACGAGGGCCGCCCGGGCGTGCCCGTGCCCGTCTACCCGGACACGCCGCCCCCCGCCTCCAGCCCGCGCGGCCGGGGCCTCATCATCATCCGGGGCCTCGCCGACGACTTCGAGCTCGTCCCCGAGGGGGACGGCACCCGCCTCGAGGTGGGCTTCCTGCGCTCGGTGGCCGAGGAGGCCGAGGCGCGCGTCAACGGGGACCTGCAGGCCGCGTAGGACGACGTCGGGCCCTACTCGTTCTGGATCGCCTCCAGGATGTTCAGCCGCGCCGCCCGGCGCGCCGGGAGGATCGCGGCGAGCACGCCGAAGACCCCGGCGACCACGAGGAAGACGACCATCGACCCCCAGGGGATCGCCAGGGCCTTGAACTCCGGGATCGCCGAGACACTGACCGCCCCGAGGAAGACGCCCAGCACCAGGCCGACGAGCGCTCCGATCAGCGCGACGATGATCGCCTCCCAGCGGATCATGGCGCGCACGCTGCGCCGTGAGAGGCCCACGGCCCGCAGCAGGCCGATCTCACGGGTGCGCTCGTACACCGAGAGGGCCAGCGTCAGCACGATCCCGAAGATCGCGATGACCACGGCCATCGCCAGGAGGACGTAGAAGAGCCGCAGGAATCCGTTGATCTGGCTCGCGACGAAGTCCTTGTACTCGGCCTTCGTGCGCACGTCGAGGTTGGGGAAGTCCTTCAGATCGCGCTCGGCGACGGCCTTCGCCTCATCCGGGGACACCCCCGGGCTCGCGCGAGCCAGGATCACCGTGTCCTGCTGGGTCGTGAAGTCGCGCTCGTACTCGGGTAGCGACACGAAGAACTGGCCGAAGGTGTCGTCGGTGAACACGGCGGCGACGCGGAGGTTCTTCTTCCCCGTCTTCGCGAAGAGGACGGGCATCTCGGACCCCACGGCCAGGTGGTTGTCCTTGGCGAAGTCCTTCTGCACGGCGATGGTGCCGCCCTGGGAGAGACCCGCCATCGACCCGGACGTCACGCCGGGGTCGTACATCTCGCCGAACTGGGCGGGGTCGATGGCCGAGAGGGACTGGGTGTCCTCGTTGGCGTCCTTGAACTCGCCGTCGCGCCAGGCGGTGACGCCCGCCAGCTGCGGCGTGCCCTTCAGCTCGGCCGCAGCGGCGGGGCTGAACGGCTGCTGGTTGCTCGACAGGATCACCAGGTCGGCGCGCACGCGCTTGTCGAGCGTCCCCAGGAACGTCTCGCTGAGGGATGCGGCGAAGATGGTGACGCCGGTCACCAGCGCCACCCCGATCGTGAGCGCCGCGGCCGTCTGGGCCGTCCGCGAGGGGTTGCGCATCGCGTTCTCCTGGCCGAGCCGGCCCGCCAGGCCCGTACGCGCCATCGGGGCGCCGATGATCCGGGCCAGCGGACGCGCGACGTACTGGGTCAGCATGGCGGCGCCCACGAAGAGGAGCACCGCACCCAGGCCGATCAGGCCGAACCGCTGGGCGAGGCCCGACAGCGGCGCCAGCATCCCGAGCAGCACCAGGGCGACCCCCAGCGCCGTGAGCACGATGGACACGATGAGGCGGGCCCGCGGGGCCCCGGCGACCTCGATGTCGCGCATCGCGGCGATGGGCGGAACGCGGCTGGCCTTCCACGCCGGGACCAGCGCCGCGACGAAGGTGACGACGATACCCACCACCAGGCCGACGATGACCGTGCGCGGCTCGATCTGGAGGCTGGTCAACGGGAGCGAGGCGCCGACGGCGTTGAAGCCGGCGCGAAGGATCGCCGCGAACGCGATGCCGAAGATGATCCCGATGATCGACGCGACGAGGCCGATGAAGCAGGCCTCGAGCAGCACCGACCGCACCACCTGGCTCCCCGAGGCGCCGACGGCCCTCAGCAGCCCCAGCTGACGGGTGCGCTGGGCGACCGTGATCTTGAACGCGTTGAAGATGATGAAGCTGCCCACGAAGAGCGCGATGGCCGCGAAGCCCAGCAGGAAGTTGCGGAAGATGTCCACGAACTGCTTGAACTGGTCGCTGGCCTCCTTGGAGGCGGTGTCGCCGGTGATGGCCTCGTACCCGGCGGGGAGAACGGTCTGGATCCTGCGCGCGAGCGCCGCCTCGCTCACGCCGGGGTCGGCCGTGACGCCGACGGTGGCGAAGCGGGCCTCGGAGTCGAGGACCCGCTGCGCCGTCGCGGTGGTGAAGGCGGTGAGCGTGGCGCCCGCGAGGTTGTTCTCCTCCCCGAAGGCCACGATCCCGACCAGCCGGTAGTCATCCGATCCCGCCGCGGTGATGATCCGGACGCGGTCACCGATCGCGAAGTGCTCGTCGTCGGCCGTCGTCTTGTCGATGACGACGTCGTCCGGCGCGCGCGGGGGTGCGCCCGCGATGATGCGCAGGGGGTTGAGATCGGCGTCGTTCGACCAGTTGAAGCCCAGCGCGGGTGGTCCCTGGAGGCCCGCCGGCTTGCCGTCCTTGCCGATGATCTGGGCGGTGCCGAAGACGGAGCCCTCGGCCGTCCGCACCCCGTCCACGCCGCGGATGGCCGGGAGCAGGGACTCGGGGACGGGCTGCCGGTCGGCGTCGGAGACGGTCTTCACCCCGCGCACCTGCACGGCGGTTCCCGCGTTGGCGGTCTCGAAGACGCCGTCGAAGGCCTTGTTGATCGTGTCCCCGAGGATGAAGGCCCCCACGACGAAGCCCACGCCGAGCACGACGGCGAGCGAGGTCAGGAAGAGCCGGAGCTTGCTCGCGAAGAGGTTCCGGACGGCCTGCCGGAGGATCACGTCCTCGGCCCCGCCCCGGTGGTCTTCATGCGGTCGAGGATCGTCTCCGGCGTGGGGTCGTCCATCTGGCCCACGATCCGCCCGTCGCCGAGGAACAGCACCGTGTCCGCCTGGCTCGCGGCGGCCGGCTCGTGCGTGACCATGACGATGGTCTGGCCGAACTCGTCCGCGGCGCGGCGCATGAAGGAGAGCAGCTCCGCCGACGACTGGGAGTCGAGCTGCCCGGTGGGCTCGTCCGCGAAGACGATGTTGGGACGCGATATCAGGGCCCGGGCGGCCGCGACGCGCTGCTGCTGCCCCCCGGAGAGCTCGGAGGGCCGGTGCTTCAGCCGCTCCCGCAGGTTGAGCGCATCCACGACCTCGTCCATCCAGGCGGGGTCGGGGTCGCGCCCGGCGATGTCCAGCGGCAGCCGGATGTTCTCGACCGCGGTGAGGGTCGGGACCAGGTTGAAGGCCTGGAAGATGAAGCCCACGCGGTCGCGGCGGACCATGGTGATCTGCTTCTCGGACAGCCCGCTCAACTCGACGTCGCCGATCCACGTCTCCCCGGACGTGAGCCGGTCGAGGCCGGCCATGCACTGCATCAGGGTCGACTTGCCGGACCCCGAGGGTCCCATGATCGCCGTGAAGGCGCCGGTCGCGAACTCGACGTCGATCCCGTCGATCGCCCGCACCTCGTTGTCGCCCTGGCCGTAGATCTTGGTCGCGCCCACGGCGCGTGCCGCGGGAGGCGCCTGCGCTCCATTGCCCGTGGTCACCATCTGCCCCCCTCGGGTCCGGTCACCGGGGCAGGCTAGCGAAGGCGCGCGGCTCCGAGCCTAAAACCGAGTCAAGACCCGCCCGAGGGCCGCCGTGAGGCCGTCCAGATCCCGCTGCTCGACCACGAGGGGGGGCAGGAAGCGCACCGTCCGGTCGGAGGTGTTGTTGGCGAGGTAGCCCTCGCGCAGGAGCCCCTCGACGGCCTCGGCGGCGCGCGCGCGCGGAAGGTCGATCGCGCACATCAGGCCCCGCCCCCGCGCCTCGGTGGCGAGGCCGTCGGCAACCAGGCCCTCCAGGCTCGCGAGCAGGGCCGCGCCCTTGCGCCGCACGTCCTCCTGGAGCGCCGGGTCGTCCAGCACGGCGCACGACGCCAGAGCGGCGGCGCAGGCCAGCGGGCTGCCCGCGAACGTGGAGCCGTGGTCGCCCGGCTGGAGCACGGAGTCGTGCTCGGGCCGCGCCACGACGGCTCCGATCGGCACCCCGCCGCCGAGGCTCTTGGCCAGGCACATCACGTCGGGAACCACCCCCACGTCCTGGTGGGCCCACAGCGGGCCGGTGCGCGAGAGGCCGGTCTGGATCTCGTCGAGCACCAGGAGCGCCCCGTGGCGGTCCGCGAGCTCGCGCGCCAGCCGCAGCATCTCGGGGGGCACGATCTGGACGCCCACCTCCCCCTGCACCACCTCCATCACGATCGCGCAGGTGCGCGGCCCGACGGCCGCCTCGAGGGCCGCGGGGTCGTCGCGCTCGACGTGGGTGATGCCCGGCACCAGCGGCCGGAACGGGTCCTGCTTGGAGGGCTGGCCCGTGAGCGACAGCGCCCCGTAGGTGCGCCCGTGGAACCCGTCCACCAGCGCCACCACGTCGGTGCGTCCCGGGCCGCCGTGCTTGCGGGCGAGCTTCAGGGCCGCCTCGGCCGCCTCGGCGCCGGAGTTGCAGAAGTAGACCCGGCCGCCCAGCGAGTGGTCCCGGATCCACTCGGCCAGCTCCACCATCGGCTCCGAGTAGTAGAGGTTGGAGATGTTGATGAGCCGGCCCGCCTGCTCGGCGATCGCCGCGACGACGGCCGGGTGACAGTGGCCGGCGTTGTTCATCGAGATGCCGGCCATGCAGTTGACGTACCGGCGCCCCTCCGCGTCGAAGAGGGAGGCGCCCTCGCCGCGCACGAACGCCACCGGCTGACGCCGGTAGGTGGGCATCAGCGCGGCCGCCTCCCGCTGCACGAGGATCTCGTCGATCACGCGGTGATCTTGGTGCCGATGCCGGCCTCGGTGAAGATCTCGATCAGCACCGAGTGGGGAATGCGCCCGTCGAGGACGTGCACCGCCTCGACCCCGGCCTCGAGCGCGTCGACGACGCCCGCCAGCTTCGGGATCATCCCGCTGCCGACGCTTCCGGAGGCGATCAGCGCGCGCAGGTCGCGCAGGCGGCACTCGCTGATGAGGCTTCCCGGATCGGCGATGTCCCGGAAGATCCCCTCGACGTCGGTCAGGAAGATCGCCTTGCGGGCGCCCAGGGCGGCGGCCAGGCGGCCGGCCACCGCGTCGGCGTTGATGTTGTAGCTCTGGCCGTCGGCGCCCACCCCCACCGACGCCACCACCGGCACGAACTCGGACAGGCTCTCCAGCACCCACGGGTCGATGCTGGCCACCCGCCCCACGAAGCCGAGGTCGGCCTCGTCGCTGGACGCCTTCTCGGCCTCGATGAGCCCGCCGTCGTCCCCGGCGAGGCCCACCGCGGGGGCGCCGGCCAGGTGGAGCTGGGCGACGATCTCCTTGTTGATCTTGCCCACCAGGACCATCTTCACCAGCTCCATGGTGGGCGCGTCGGTCACCCGCAGGCCCTGCACGAAGCGCACCTCGAGGCCCAGCCGGTCGGAGTACCTCGAGATGTCGGGGCCGCCGCCGTGCACGATCACGGGGTTCATCCCCACCAGCTTGAGCAACGCCACGTCGCGGGCGAAGGACGCCTTCAGCCCCGGCGTGGTCATGGCCGCGCCGCCGTACTTGATGACGATCGTGGCCCCCGCGAATTCCCGGATGTAGGGCAGGGCCTCGAGCAGCACGCCGACGCGCGCCTCGACCTGCTCGCGCACGGGCGCACTCGGCGTGATGTCGGGTTTCTCGTCGGCTCCCATCGGCGCCGGATGGTGACAGACGGGATCGCCGTTGGCGGGGGCCGTCATCTGCGTGACGCGTCCGCGCGGGGCTGACATCGTCGCCGTCGATGGGGCATCACGGCGCTCACGGGCACGACCACGCGCACGGCCCCGACCGGTCGCGGGACGCCCGGGCGCTGGGCGCGGTGCTCGGGCTCACGGCCCTCTTCGCGGTGGTCGAGGTGGTCGGCGGCCTCGTCGCCGGCAGCCTGGCGCTGCTGGCGGACGCGGCCCACATGCTCTCCGACAGCGCCTCGCTGGGCCTCGCCCTGGGCGCGATCTGGCTGGCCCGGCGCTCGGCTCCGGCGCGGCTGAGCTTCGGCTACCGGCGGGCCGAGATCCTGGCGGCGCTCGCCAACGGCGTCGTGCTGGTGGCGGTGGCCATCTGGATCATCGTCGAGGCGGTCGGGCGCCTCTCCTCACCGACCGAGATCGACGGCGCCGTGACCCTGGGGATCGGGCTGGCGGGCCTCGCCGTGAACGCCGTGGGCGCGGCGATCCTGTGGCGCGCGGGCAGCGAGAGCCTCAACGTGCGTGCGGCCACGCTCCACGTCTTCGCCGACCTCCTCGGCTCGGCGGGGGTGGTGATCGCCGCGATCCTGGTGCTGACGATGGGGTGGCTGCGGGCCGACCCGGTGATCGCCATCGCGATCGGCATGCTCGTGCTGGCCAGCTCCTGGCGGGTGCTGCGCGAGTCGGTCGCCGTGCTGCTGGAGGGCACCCCGGAGGGGATCGACGCGCAGGCGGTGGGCCGGCGAATGGCCGCGGTGCCGGGCGTGCGCGAGGTCCACGACCTGCACATCTGGACCATCACCTCGGGGTTCCCCGCCCTGTCGGCCCACGTGCTGGTGGGTCCCGACGAGGACTGCCACGCTCGCCGCCGGGAGCTGTCCCGGATGCTCGACGAGGAGTTCGGCCTCCATCACACGACGCTCCAGGTGGAGCACAGCGAGGAGGAGGGGCGCCTGCACCGGGTGTCCGGCCTGGACCTCAGCCCGCCAGAAGACCCGTCAGGTACATGACCGCGACGCCGGCGAGGAACCCGCCCACCACCCAGCCCGAGCCGAGCCCGCCGGGCGCGCGCCGGGCGAGGTAGCGGCCCACCTCCACCACCACCTGCAGGGCGGCCCCGACGGCGATCGAGAAGAACAGCACCGCCAGCACGTCGTTGACCAGGAACCCGCCGATCCATGCCCCGGCGATGGCGGGCGCGCCCGCCACCAGGGCCAGGATCGCCAGACGCCCGATCCCCACCGGCCGCCCCTCGGCCACCGGGACCGCGATGCCGAGCCCCTCGGTGATGTTGTGGACCATGAAGCCCACGATCAGGAACGTGCCGAGCGCCAGCTCCCCCACGGCGAACGACGAGCCGATGGCGAGGCCCTCGCCCAGGTTGTGCAGGCCGATGCCCACGGCGATCAGGCTCGCCAGGGCGAGCCCCTGGAGCGGCTGCCCGCGGACGCCCGACGGCGAGCCGCGCGCCGAGAAGCGCTGGGCCACCCACGACAGGGCCAGGTAGCTGGCGGCCACCCCCAGGAGCACCAGCCCGGGCCCGCCGAGCGCGCCGGGCAGCCCCGCCTGGAGCTGCAGGGCCTCGGCCAGCGCCTCGACCGCCAGGAAGGTGAGCAGGCCGCCCGTGAGGGCCATGAACCCGGCCAGCACGCGCGGGTCGGCCCGCCGCAGCGAGGGGAGCCAGAGCATCCCGAGCCCGATGGGGACCACCCCCACCAGGAGGCCGATCAGGGCGTAGCCCCCCGCGCTGCGGCCGCTCGCCCCCGGGGTCTCCACGGCCGCGGCCACCTGGGTAACGCTCTGGATGCCGGTCGAGCTGGTGACTCCGATCGTGTACGGGTCGTCCTTCACCCAGTCGAACGGGATCTCGACCGTGGTCGAGCGCAGTCGGCCGAGGGTGTCCGGACCATCGGTCGTGAACGGGTACACCGCGTCGTCCACCGTCACCGAGGCGATCGTGACGTCGTCCGCCTGGGGGTTGCGGACCAGCACGCGGATCTCCCCGGGGTGGAACTCCACCCGGCGCAGGTCGAGCGCGTCAACCGAGGGGGGCGCGCTCCCCACCAGGCCGGTGATGGAGCCGCCGGACGAGACGAACGCCGCCGCGATCCCCACGAGCAGCACGATGGGCACCAGCACCAGCAGGCGCATGCCCCAGCCGCCGCCTCGCGCCCCGACCGATTCCGTGCTCATTCGTCCCGGACGTCGAAGTAGCCCATCCAGCCCAGCTCGGCGAACTCGGACTGGTGGGCGTGGAACATGAACGTGCCGGCGTTGTGCCAGTCGATCTCGACGATCCCGCGCTCGCCCTGCGCCTGCACCACCGTGTCCGTGTACTCGAACTGGTCGGTGCTCCCGGTGCGGTAGTAGCGGAAGAACTCGCCGTGCAGGTGGAACGAGTTGATGAGGTCGAACTCGGTCAGGTTCGCCAGGTGGATCCGCAGGGTCTCCGAGCGGCGGACGCGGATCGGGTACTTGGCGTAGTAGAAGGCCCGGCCGTTGACCGTGTAGAAGTTGTTCTCGCCGTCCCCGTCCGTGTCGTAGCCGTTCATCACCATCACGAGCTCGTGAGCGGGTCGCCGCGGCTCGGGTGGGTCGATGATGAACGCGCCGTAGAGGCCCTTGTGGATGTGCTTCTTCAGCGGCGTCGCATGGCAGTGGTAGAGCTGCATGCCGTAGGGACGGGCCGGGAACCGGTAGGTGAACGAGTCGCCCGGGTCCACCACCTCGAAGACCCCGTCCATCCCGGACGGGTGGATGCCGTGGAAGTGGATCGTGTGGGGGTGCGAGCCCGCGTTGGTGAACGCGACCTCGAGGATGTCGTCCTCGGTGGCGCGGATCACCGGCCCCGGGACCGTCCCGTTGTAGGTCCAGGCCGAGAAGGTCACCCCCTCGGCCACCTCGATGTCGCGGTCGACGGCCACGAGGTCGTACCGGCGCACGCGCCCGGGCCGGTGCGGCAGCGCCGGGGGCGGGATCAGCAGGCGGTCGAGGTCGCCCGCCCCGCCGGGGGCGGGGACCGCGGCGCCGATCATCGCCGCGTGGCCGTGGCCCGCGGCGTGGGTTCCGGCGGTGCCCTCACGGGGGCTCGCGCCGCCCGACAGGGCGGGGGCCGCGACGAGGCCGGCCATGGGAAGGGCCGCGAGGACGGGCGCCGCGCCCACCAGTACCTGACGGCGCGTCAGACCTTTCCTAGCCACGGCTTATTAGTAGACCTAGTCTCGGCTAGTTTCAAGAAATGAGGCGGCCGAGCCCATTCCGTCCCCGGGCGATCCCCCCGCCGGCGAACCCCGCCGAGATCGCGCTGCCCGGGGAGGCCCGGGTGGCCGACGCCGCGGCGCGCTCGCTGGCGGGCCACCGGCGCGGGCTGCGGTCCGTGCTGCCGTTCCTCGGCCCGGCGTTCGTGGCGTCGGTCGCCTACGTCGACCCGGGCAACTTCGCGACCAACGTGGCCGCCGGCGCGGCCTACGGCTACCTGCTGATGTGGGTGGTGCTGACGGCGAGCCTCATGGCCATGCTCATCCAGACGATGTCGGCCAAGCTCGGCATCGCGACGGGGATGAACCTGCCCGAGGTCTGCCGGGCCCGCTACTCGCGGCGCGTCTCGCGCGGGCTGTGGGCGCAGGCCGAGCTGATCGCGATGGCCACCGACCTGGCCGAGTTCCTGGGCGCCGCGCTGGGCTTCAACCTGCTGTTCGGCATCCCGCTGTTCGCGGCGGGCGTGCTCACCGGGGTGTGCTCGTTCGCGATCCTCGCCCTCCAGGCGCGCGGCGCGCGCCCGCTGGAGATCGCGATCACGATGTTCGTCGGCGTGATCCTGGTGGGCTTCGCCGTGCAGTTCGTGCTCGCCGACCCGTCGGCGCGCGGCATCGCCGAGGGCCTCGGCGTGCCGCGGTTCGACGGCACCGAGAGCGTTCTGCTGGCCACCGGGATCCTGGGCGCCACGGTCATGCCTCACGTGATCTACCTGCACTCCGCGCTCACGCAGCGGCGCGTGCTGGGCCGCAGCGAGAGCGAGCGGCGGCGCATCTTCCACTTCGAGCGCATCGACGTGGTCATCGCCATGTCGATCGCCGGCGTCATCAACCTGTCGATGCTGGTGATGGCCGCGGCGGTCTTCCACTCCCGCGGCCTCACCGGGGTGAAGGACATCGACGAGGTGTTCCACCGCCTGGGGGACCTGGTCGGCCCGCACGCCCAGATCGCCTTCGGCGTGGCCCTGCTGGCGTCCGGCCTGTCCTCCTCCTCGGTCGGCACGCTCGCCGGCCAGGTGGTGATGCAGGGCTTCATCCGCCGGCAGATCCCGGTGTTCGCGCGGCGGGCGATCACGATGGCGCCGGCGCTCATCGTCCTCGCGATCGGCGTGAACCCCAGCCGCGTGCTGGTCCTGAGCCAGGTGCTGCTGTCGTTCGGGATCCCATTCGCCCTGATCCCGCTGCTGCACTTCTGCCGGGACCCGAGGCTGATGGGCGGCCTGGTCAACCGCCGCTCCACGACGATGGCCGCCACGGTCGTGACCGCCCTGATCGTGGGGCTCAACCTCTTCCTGATCGTCCAGACGGTCGGGCAGTGATCTCCGAGTCCGGATCGTGCGTGGACCTGTACTGGCTCCCACTGGGCGCGGGCGGCCGCTCGGTGCGGCTCAACGGGCGCGTCTTCGAGGCGGTGGCGGCCCGGCTCGACCGGCGGCCGCCCTGCGCCCTCTACCACTCGGCGCTCGTCGTGCGGGTGCCCGAGGGGCGGTTCGTGATCGAGATGGCGCCGGTTCCCGACGCGCACGGCGCGGCGCGCGGCGTGGTCGCCGAGGGCGCCGTGGGAAGCCGCCGGGCGGGGCGCTTCCGGATCTTCCGCTACGAGGTGCGCCGGTGGCCCGGCGGCGTCATCCCCGACCTCGCCGAGGCGGTCGAGAGCCCCCGCCGGCTCACGGACGACGCCGGCCTCGCGCGGCGGCTGCTCGATCTGGTCCCGCGGATCCCGACGCCGGTCTGGGGGCGCGACGAGCTCCGCGCCGGCGAGATGTGGAACTCCAACTCGCTGAGCGCATGGCTGATCGCCCGGTGCGGCCTCTCCCCGGACTCGGTTCCGCTCCCGCGGGGCGGCCGCGCCCCGGGCTGGCGTGCCGGCCTGGTGGTGGCGAGCCGTGGACTCTAGTGTCCTGAGTCACTAATTACGTGGCAGTACGAACCAGCGACTCACGACACTAGGTGTGGTACTCCGCGTTGATCGTGATGTAGCCGTGGCCGAGGTCCGACACCCAGACGTGCGCGCCGGCGTCGCCCCGGCGGAGCGCCACCTGGAGGTCGTACTCCTCCCTCGCCAGCACCTCGGGCGCCCCCGCCGACGCGTAGGGGACGCCGTCGACCGTGACGACCGGCTCGTGCACCGGCCCGCTCGCCCCGGCCAGGGCCATCCCCACGACCTGGCTCACCCGCCCCCAGTTGGGGTCCTCTCCGAAGATGGCGGTCTTCACCAGCGGCGAGTCGCCGACGGCCCGCACGACCGTCTCGGCCTCGGCGGCGTCGCGGGCCCCGGTCACCACCACGCGCACGGCGTGGCCGGCCCCCTCCCCGTCCTTCACCATCTGGATCGCCAGCCAGCGGCAGACCGCCTCCAGGCCGTGGGCCAGGCGATCGCGATCGCCGCCGGCGAGCGGCGCGCCGTCGCCCCCCGCCATCACCAGCAGGGTGTCGGAGGGGCTCATCTGGCCGTTGACGCTGATGCGGTTGAACGAGCCGGCCGCCGCGGCGGCCGTGATCGCCTGGAGGTCCGCGGCGGCGACGGGCGCGTCGGTCGTCACGTAGGCCAGCATCGTCGCCATGCCCGGGCGGATCATCCCGGCGCCCTTCGCGGCGGCCCCGATCGTGACCGCGCGGCCCCCGAGCGCCAGGCGGAAGGCCCCGCCCTTCGGCGCGCGGTCGGTGGTGCAGATGGCCAGGTTGAAGTCGGCGCCGCCGCCGGCCGACAGGGCTGCGGCCGCCCCGTCGATGCCCCTCCCCACCATGTCCATGTCGATGCGGTCGCCGATCGTGCCGGTGCTCGACACGGCGACCTCGCCGGGGTCGATCCCCAGGCGGGCGGCGGCGCGCGCCGCCATGGCGCGGGCGTCCTCCAGGCCGGGCGACCCGGTGGCGGCGTTGGCCGTGCCGGCGTTGACCACGACCGCGCGGATCCGCGCCCGGTCGAGCCCGCGGTTGTAGCGGACGGGCGCGGACGGGAGGGCGCTCGCCGTGTCCACCAGCGCCGAGGCGCACGGGGCCAGGGAGCGCAGGACCCCCAGGTCGAACGCTCCCGAGGGCTTCAGGCCGCACGCCACCCCGGCCGCCTCGAAGCCGGGCGGGCTGGTGACGGAGCCCCCCGGCAGCGGCGCGAGCCCCTCCGGCGCGGCGATCCAGTCGTCGCGCGCCACCGGCGGCAGGCTCAGAGCAGGCCCTCGGTCTCGGGGAGGCCCGCCATCAGGTTCAGGTTCTGCAGGGCCTGGCCGGCCGCGCCCTTGCCGAGGTTGTCGATGACGCCGAAGGCGGTCACACGCCCGCCGCGCGGGTCGGGCATCACGCAGACCTGGGCGAAGTTGGTGCGCTGCACGGCGCGCATGCCCGGGGGGGCGTCCACCACCTCCACGAAGGGGTGCCCGGCGTAGAAGTCGCGGTAGAGGCCGGCGAGGTCGTCCGGGTGCTCGGGCCCGTCGGCCAGCCGCGCGTAGCAGGTGGCGAGGAGCCCCCGGTCCACCGGGACCAGGTGCGGCGTGAAGGTGACCTCCATCCCCAGCTCCTGCTCGATCTCGGGCGCGTGGCGGTGCGCGTAGACCTTGTAGGGGCTCACGTTGTCGGTCGCGCGCGAGTAATGGACCGACTCGGTGGGCGTCCGCCCGGCTCCGCTGACCCCGCTCTTGGCGTCGATGACCACCTCGCTCAGGCGCCCGGCCAGCGGGAGCAGCGCGAGCAGGCTCGCCTCCGGGAAGCATCCGGGGTTGGCCACCAGCCGGGCGGCTCCGATGGCGTCGCGGTAGCGCTCGGGCAGCCCGTAGACCGCCTCCGCGAGGAGGTCGGGGCGGGGGTGATCGAACCCGTACACGGCCGGGTAGAGGGCGGGGTCGCGCAGACGGTGGTCGGCCGAGACGTTGACCACCCGCGCGCCCCGCTCGAGCAGGTCCGACACCAGGGCCGCCGCCTCGGCGTGGGGGTAGCAGACCGCCACCAGATCGCCGGCGTCCACCGACCGGATGTCGGGCTCCTCCAGCCGCCGCTCGACCCGGTACTCCGGGGCCACCTCCACGAGCCGGCGCCCCGCGTCGCCTCGGGCCGTGATCACCCCCAGCTCCAGGCCGGGGTGGCCGTCGACCAGCTCGGCGAGCTGAGCGCCGGCGAAGCCGGCCGCCCCGAACACGTGCACCCGGGAGCTCACGGCGTCGTTTCCCGCGGGCGGGCGCCGGCGGCCTCGAGCCCGGCCCGCACGCGGTCGACCACCGCCTCGATCTCCTCGTCGGTGAGCGTCCGCCCGGGGTCGGCCAGGATCAGGCGCAGGGCCAGGCTCACGTGGCCCGGCTCCACCTGCTCGCCGGTGTAGCGGTCGAACACGCGGACCTCGCGCAGCTCCGCCCCGCCGGCGGCGCGGGAGGCCGCCACGAGGTCGGCGGCCCGCACGCCCTCGGGCACGACCACGGCCACGTCGCGGGTGGAGACCGGGACGGTGAGGACGTCGCGGAAGACCGGCGGCTCGGCGGGACCGGCGGCGAGCAGCGCCTCCAGGTCGAGCACCACCGCCGCGACCGGGGGCGCCGCGTCGAACGCCCGCAGCACCAGCGGATGGACCTCGCCCGCCCAGCCGACCGTGAGCTCGCCGGCCGTGAGGCGCGCCTGGCGCACCGGGTGGAAGTAGGGGGCCGCGTTCGGCTGGGCCTCGACCTCGACGCGCGCGGCCCGCGCCAGGGTCGCCGCGAGGCCGCTCGCCGCGTAGAGGTCGGCGGGGCGGCCGCGGTCGCGCCAGCCCTGCCCTCCGACCCGCCCCCACCGGACGGCCGCGAGGAAGCGGCGCTCCTCGGCCTGGCCATCGGGCAGCGGGGCGTAGGTCCGGCCGATCTCGAAGAGCCCGCCGTCCGCGCGCTGGTGGGCCTGGTTGCGGGCCACCGCCCGCAGCAGGCCGGGGAGCATCGAGCGGCGCATCACGGCCATCTCGGCGCTCATGGGATGGGCCAGCCTCACCACCTGCCGGCGCGGGTCGTCGGGGGCCAGGCGCAGCGCGTCGGCGTCCGGCTCCGGCACCATGTGGTAGGTCACGGCCTCCGACAGGCCGAGGTCGGCGGCCAGGCGGGCGAGGCGGTGCTCGAGGGCCTGGGCCGGCGTGCGCCGCCCCCTCCCCACCACGCACGGCATGGCCGTGGGGATCCTGTCGAGGCCGTGGATCCGCGCGACCTCCTCGATGAGGTCGATCTCGCGGGTGAGGTCGCGCCCCCGCTCGAACGGCACCAGCGCCGTGAGGCCCTCGTCGCCCACCACCACGTTGCACCCCAGGCGCTCCAGGATCCCGGCCGCCTCCTCGCGCGGCACCTCGATGCCGAGCACCGCCGGCAGCCGCGCCCACCGCAGCCGCACCGGCGGCCGCCCGGGCGCGGGCACGTGCGCGTCCAGCACGCCCGGCACCAGGCGCGCGCCGCACAGCTCCACCAGCAGCCGGCAGGCGATCGCCATCGCGCGCGGCGGCAGCTCGCCGGGCAGGCCCTTCTCGAAGCGGCTGCTCGACTCGGTGCGCAGGCCCAGCGACAGCGACGCGTTAAGGGTGGCCGGGCCGTCGAAGGTCGCGGCCTCGAGCAGCACCCGGGTGGTCGACGCGCCGACCTCGGCGAACTCGGCGCCGAAGACGCCCGCGATCACGGCCGGCCGCTCGGCATCGCAGATCGTGAGCACCGAGGGGCCGAGCGTCCGCTCCTGGCCGTCGAGGGTCACGATGCGCTCGCCCTCCTCGGCCCGCCGCACCACCACCGCTCCGCCGGCGAGGCGGTCGAGGTCGAAGGCGTGGAGCGGCTGCGCCGTGAGCAGCATCACGTGGTTGGTCACGTTGACGACGTTGTTGATCGAGCGCATCCCGGCGGCCTCGAGGCGGCCCCGCAGCCAGGCGGGAGAGGGGCCCACCGTCACGTCGGCCAGCACGCGCGCCATGTAGCGCGGGCACAGGTCCGGGGCGCGGACCTCGAGCGACGCGTGGTCCTCGACCCGGTCCGTCCCCTGCGCCGGCGGCTCCGACTCGTCGAGCGGCCGCAGCGGCGCCGCGGTGACCGCGTGCACCTCGCGCGCGAGGCCCCAGACCCCCAGGCAGTCGGGCCGGTTGGACGTGATCTCGAGCTCGAGCACCGTCTCCGACAGCGGCAGCACCTCGGCCAGGGGCGTGCCCGGGGCGATGCCGTCGTCCAGGACCATGATCCCTGCGGCGTCCTCGCCCAGCCGCAGCTCCGTGGCCGACAGGATCATCCCGTTGCTCTCCACGCCCCGCAGCCTCGCCACGCCGAGCGGCCGGTCCGCGCCCGGCAGGAGCGCGCCGGGGAGGGCGACCGCCACGGTCTGGCCGGCGGCGACGTTGGGGGCGCCGCAGACGATCTGGCTCGGCTCGCCGGCGCCGATGTCGACCCGGCACAGGCGCAGGCGGTCGGCGTTCGGGTGGGGCTCGGCCGCGAGAACCCGCCCGACCCGGAAGGCGGCGAGGTTGCCGTTGGCCGACGGCACGCCGATGCGGTGGATCGCCTCGACCAGGGTGCCGGAGCGCGACAGGCGGGCCGCGAGCTCCTCGGCGGCCAGGCCGGGGTTGACGTACTCCTCGAGCCACGACAGCGGCAGCCTCACGCGAACTGCTCCAGCACCCGCAGGTCTCCCTCGAAGAGCATCCGCAGGTCGGGCACGCCGTGCCGGATCATCGCGATGCGGTCGAGCCCCCAGCCGAAGGCGAAGCCCGTGTACCGCTCGGAGTCGATCCCACAGCACTCGAGCACGTTCGGATCGACCATCCCCGCCCCCGCCAGCTCGAGCCACCCCGCCCGGCCGGCCTTGTCCACGTAGGACACCTGCACGTCCACCGAGGGCTCGGTGAAGGGGAAGAAGTGCGGCTGGAGGATGATCTCGCGGTCGGCGCCCAGCAGCTCGCGCGCGAAGTGCAGCATCGTGCCCTTGAGGTGCGCCAGGGTCAGGCCCTCGTCCACGGCGAGGCCCTCCATCTGCTGGAACATCGGGCTGTGCGTGGCGTCGATGTCGTCGCGGCGGTACACGAAGCCGGGGGCGATCAGGTAGATCGGCGGCGGCTCGCTCCGCATCGCCCGCACCTGCACCGGCGAGGTCTGGCTGCGCAACAGCCGGTCCGGGTGGCCCTCGACGTAGAAGTTGTCGCTGGACGAGCGCGCCGGATGCCCCTCCGGCGTGTTGAGGGCCGTGAAGTTGTGCCACTCGGTCTCGACCTCGGGCCCGTCCGCGATCCGGTAGCCCAGCGCCAGGAAGATGTCCTCCATCTCCTGGCGGATCTGCCGGATCGGGTGGAGCGCTCCCAGCGGGTACGCGTCGCCGGGCAGCGTGATGTCGGCGCGGTCGCGCTCCAGCGCCGCGCCCAGCTCCTCGGTCTCGAGCTCCTCGCCGCGCGCGGCGAGCGCCCCCTCGATGGCCTGCCGCGCCGCGTTGGCGGCCTTGCCCACGTCTCCCCGGCGCTCGGGCGGGAGGGCTCCGATGCCGGCGAGGATCGCGGCCAGGCGGCTGCGCCGCCCGGTGTGCGCCACCCGCGCGTCCTCCAGCTCCGCGAGGCTGGCGGCGGCCCGCACCTGGGCGAGCGCCTGCGCCTCGATCTCCGGCAGATCCCCCTCGCTCATCGCGATCGGAGGGTAGCGGACGGGTCCCCGGCGCCGGCGGCGCGCTGACGCCCCGCCTCGGCCATGAGCACCGCGCCGGCGGCGGCCACGTTGAGCGAGTCGGAGCCGGCCGTCTGGGGGATCGTCGTGGTCACGACCGCCCGGCCCGCCCCGAGCTCCTCCAGCACCGAGCCGAGGCCCGACCGCTCGCCGCCGAGGGCCAGCACCAGCGGCCGCGTCAGGTCCACCTCCCAGGGCGGCGGCCCGTCGTGGGCGACGGCGCCCACCACGTCGAAGCCCTCCCGGGTCGCGAGATCGGCGGGCGAGACCCCCTCCAGGATCGGCAGGGCGAAGGTGGCCCCCATCGCCGCGCGGACCGCCCGGGGGTGGAACGCGTCGGCCGAGCCGGGACCGAGGGCGAGCCAATCGGCCCCGAGCGCCGCGGCGCTGCGCACGAGGGTGCCCACGTTGCCCGGGTCGGCGACCCCGGCCAGGTAGACGCCCAGCGACGGCGGGAACGCGACGTCGCGGAAGCTCCTGACGGGCGGCTGGGGGAGGATCGCCAGCATGCGGGGGGCGGCGGCGAGGCCGCTGGCCTTGCCCATCAGCGAGGCCGGCACGCGGTAGCGCTCCGCCAGGCCGGCCGTGGCGGCCAGCCGGGGGTCGTCGTCGGGCACGCGCTCGTCGTCCACCAGGAGCGCGACCGGCCGCACCCCGCGGGCGAGGGCGGCGTCGATGAGGTCCTCGCCCTCGGCCACCAGGAGCCGCCGCTCGCGGCGGACCTTCTTGGTCTGGAGCGCGATGGCCAGCCGCAGCGCGGGGTTCCGCGCCGAGCTGACGAGCCGCAACCCGCTCCGAGCGCTAGGAGGGGGTCGCGGCGAGCTCTCGTGCCGCGCGGGCGCGGGCGCAGAGCGAGGCGAACGCGGCCGGCTCATGCGTGGCCAGCTCGGCGAGGATCTTCCGGTCGAGCTCGACCTCGGCCAGGCGCAGGCCGTGGATCAGCTCGCCGTAGGTGATGCCGTTCTCCCGCGCCGCCGCGTTGATGCGGGCGATCCAGAGGCGACGGAAGTCGCGCTTCTTGACCCGCCGGTCGCGGTAGGCGTAGCGGAGCGAGCGCTGGACCTGCTCCTTCGCGCGCTTGTACGAGGAGTGCTTGGTGCCCCAGTAGCCACTGGCCTGATCGAGGACCTTGCGCCGCTTCTTGCGGGCGGCGACGGATCGCTTGACGCGCGCCATCGACTAGCCCTTCCCCAGCATCCGCTTGATGCTGCGCGTCATCTCCGGGGCCAGCTCGGCCTCCTTGGAGCGGGCGCGCTGGTTCTTGCCCGAGACCTTCTCGAGGTTGTGCCGAAGGCCGGCGCGCTGGAACAGCACCTTGCCCGTCCCGGTCACCCGGAAGCGCTTGGTCGCGGCTCGTCTGGTCTTCATCTTCGGCATTCGGAGTTCCCTGGCAGGCGGCGTCGGGCCGTCGGACACCATAGACGACGCGGCACGGGAGCGGGAGGGGCCCTACTCGGGCGCGGGCTCGTCCTCGCCGGCCTCGGCGGGCTGGTCGCCCTTCGACGGGCCGCCCCCCACGGTGGCGGGCGTGGACACGGGAGCGGGCTCGGCCTCGGTCTCGGCGGGCTCGGCGGCCTCGGTCTCGGCCCGCTGGGCCGCGCCCGCATCGGCCGTCTCCGCGGCCGCGCCGCCCTCCGCGGAGCCGCCGCCCGACGCCGTGGGCGTGGGGTTCTTCAGCGGAGCCAGCATCATCACCATGTTGCGGCCGTCGAGGTTCGGGCGGCTCTCGACGAGCGCCAGGTCCTTCAGCTCATCGGCCAGCCGCAGCAGGATCGCCTCGCCGCGCTCGGGGTGCAGCAGCTCACGGCCCCGGAACATGATCGTGATCTTGACCTTGTCGCGGTGGCGCAGGAACCGCTCGACGTGCCCCTTCTTGGTGACGTAGTCGTGCGGGTCGATCTTGGGCCGGAACTTGATCTCCTTGATGGTGATCGTGCTCTGGTGCCGGCGGGCCTGCTTTGCCTTCTGCTCCTGCTCGTAGCGCCACTTGCCGTAGTCCATGATCCGGCAGACGGGCGGGCGGGCCTCGGCGGCCACCTCGACCAGGTCGAGGCCGGCCGTGTTGGCGATCTCCTGGGCCTCCGCGAGCGGGACGACCCCCCGGTTCTCGCCCTCCGCGTCGATAAGCCGCACGGTCTCCGCGCGGATCGCCTCGTTGATCCGGGTCGACGGCCCGGCCGGCGGGCGCGTGTCGGGTCCGCGTCTAGGCGGCAAACAGCACCGTGATGGGCGTCAGGCGGATCCCCCGACGTGCGGGCGCAGGCGCGGAATCGCGCGTCGAATGGAGATGGAGGTGAGGGTGTGCGCCATTGACGAGGCCCGCCCGGGCGGCGGGTCGCTGGACAATAGCAAGCCGCCTCCGGGTTTCTCCGAGCCGTCTCGCTCCCATCAGGCGTCGTCCTCTTCGGATGCCGCCGAGGACGGGCGCCAGGGGTGGCCCGCCTCCTCGGGCAGCACCACGTACTGGCGCAGATACAGGTCGCGGAATGTGACCGGCCCGCGCGGGCCGGGCACGTGGTCCACGTTGATGCCCGTCTCCGGCGCGCCCAGGAGCTCGAATCCGTCCAGCAGGCGCGTGGTGGCGTTCCAGAAGGCCCCGGTGCCGGCGTAGGCGCCCAGGAACGCCGTGGCGGCATCGCGATCCTCGGTGACGATCGAGGCGGCGATGCCGGAGGTCTGGTCGTTGGCGATCCGCGCCGCGTCGGCGGCGTCGGCGGCCTCGGCGATCGTGACCGTGGCCTCGCTGCCGTCGTCCAGCGCCCATTCGTGGCCCAGCGGGTGCGGGTGCGGCGGAAGGGACGCCCGGATGCCGAGGCGCCCCAGGAGCTCCAGGGCGGGCGGCAGCACCTGGTCCCACCGGTCCCGGGCGACGAGCAGCAGGTTGAGCCGGTTGCAGACCCCCAGGCGGTCGAGGCTGCGCTCCATCAGCCCGAGCGCCCGGGCGAGGTCGGCGCGCGCGTCCACGAACATCACCCCGCCCCCGTCGGCGTGGGCCAGGGTGCGCACGCCGTGCGATGCGGCCTCCCGCGCGAGCGCCGCCGTGGTCGCGCCGCTGCCGCGCAGGATCACCAGCGGGATCAGGCGCGGCTGGGCGACCAGCGCGCGGGCGGCGCCGCGGTCGGCCGAGCGCACGAGCTGGATCGCGCCGGGCGCGAGGCCCGCCTCGGCGAGGGCCGGCGCGATGACCCGGTCGATGAGGGCCTCGGCCGAGCCCAGGGCCGCCGAGCCGGTCCGGAGGACCCCGCAGTTGCGCGATTTCACGAGCTGAGACGCCACGTCGACGGTCACGTTCGGCCGCGCCTCGTAGTTGGCGCCCACCACGCCCACCGGGCGCCGGCGCTCCCAGACCACCAGGCCTCCCCCCAGAGGGCGCGACCCGGCCGGCTCCTCGATGTCGGGGAGCTCGGCCAGGGTGTCGATCTGAGCCGCCATGCGGCCGAGGCGCGCGTGGTCCAGCCGCAGCCGGTCGATCAGGGCATCCCCCAGACCGTCCCGGCCGGCGGCCTCGACGTCGGCGGAGTTCGCGTCGCATATGTCCTCGGCCCGCTCGACGAGCAGGCGCGCCATCGCCCGCAGGGCGGCGGTCACCGCCCGCGGATTCGCGCGGACCAGACTCTCGTGAGCGCGGCGGGCAGCGAGTCCGGCGGTGGCGACGAGCTCCGTCGTGGAGTCGCTCACGCGCCCGACAGGCCGCTCGTCACGAGGGCCCGGCCGGCGGGGCTACCTTCCGACGCGGGCGACGGCCTCCTTGAGCACCGCGCCCGGCGTGAAGCGCGGCACCGTGCGGGCGGGGATCTCGACCTTCTTGCTGGGGTCCTGCGGGTTCACGCCGGTACGCGCGGCGCGGTGCGAGACGGTGAACTTCCCAAAGCCGGCGAAGGCGACGTCCTCGCCCTTGCTGAGAGCGTCCTGAATCTCGGCCAGCACTGCCGCGACGGCCTTCGTGGCGTCGGCGGTGCTCATGCCGTCGCCATTCTGCGCGACCCTGCTGACGAACTCGGTCTTGTTCACGGTGACCCCTTGCTTCGATGTGCGGGAGCAGGCGTGGCTCGCCTCGCGCAACCTAGCAGCGACCGCGGACGAAATCGCCGTGTCCGTGGGGTTTTTCGGTTCTGTGCGGCGCTTATGCGGGCGAATTCGTCCCTCTTTCGGTGGTCTCGGGGGCGCGGGGAGCGGTAGAACGCGCGGCGGAGGGGCCGGCCGCGGCCGCCGGACCCCGGTCCGGGCATCATCTGCGTCGTGGAGACCGCCCTCGAGGTCCTGGCCATCGTCATCACGGTGGCCTTCGTGGCCGGTCTGTCGACGAGGCAGGGGTGGTCGGCGC
This sequence comes from Miltoncostaeaceae bacterium, assembly GCA_963760715.1. Taxonomy (GTDB): domain Bacteria; phylum Actinomycetota; class Thermoleophilia; order Miltoncostaeales; family Miltoncostaeaceae; genus CAVXDY01. The sequence continues at coordinate 602,038 of CAVXDY010000003.1, forward strand.
CGCTCGTCCTGGTGGTGGTGGGGGTGGTGGCGTCGTTCGCGCCGGGCATCCCGAGCGTCGAGCTCGACCCGGACCTGGTGCTGGTGGGCCTGCTGCCTCCGCTGCTGTACGCGGCCGCCATCCGCAGCTCGCTCATCGGCTTCGCCGACGTGATGGACGCCCTCCTGTTCCTCGCGGTGGGGGCCGTCGTGGTGACGACGGTGGCGGTGGGCCTGGTGACCTGGTGGGTCGTGCCGGGCATGTCGCTGGCGGCCGCCCTGGCGCTGGGCGCCGTGGTGGCGCCTCCCGACGCCGTCGCGGCCACGACGGTCGCCCGGCGGGTGGGCATGCCGCGCCGGATCGTCACGATCCTCGAGGGCGAGAGCCTCCTGAACGACGCCACCGCCCTGGTGGCGGTGAGCGCGGCCGTCACGGCCCTCACCCACAGCGTCACGGTCGGCTCGGTCGCCTGGGACTTCGTGGTGGCGGCGGGCGGCGGGGCGCTCGTGGGCCTGGCGGTCACGTGGGTGCTCGCACGCATCCGGCTCCGCATCGAGGACCCGGTGCTCGACACGACGCTGTCGTTCCTCGCCCCGTTCGTGGCGTTCCTGCCGGCCGAGGCCATCGGCGCCTCCGGCGTCCTGGCCGTGGTGGTCACGGGCCTCCTCCTGGGCCACAAGGCGCCCACGCTCCAGTCGGCATCCTCGCGCCTGGCCGAGCAGACCAACTGGCGCACGGTCCAGTTCCTGCTGGAGAACGCGGTCTTCCTGCTCATCGGCCTCCAGATGAAGACCCTCCTCCAGGACGTGCGCGACAGCGACCTGAGCGCCGGCCGCATCGTCCTGATCTGCGCGGCCGTTCTGCTCGCGACGATCCTGGTGCGGGTGGTCTACGTGCTGCTCTCGACCGCCCTCTACCGACTCGGGCCCCCCCGGATGCGGCGCCGCGCCTGGCCCTGGTCGGGTGGGATCGTGGTCTCGTGGGCCGGCATGCGCGGCGTCGTGACGCTGGCCGCGGTGTTCCTGCTCCCCGAGGAGACGCCCCAGCGCGAGGTGCTGCGCCTGGCCGCGTTCACCGTGGTCGCCGGGACCCTGCTCATCCAGGGGCCCACGCTGCCGTGGCTGGTGCGGCGCCTGCGCCTCGTCGGTCCCGACGCCGCCGAGGACGCGCTGCAGGCGGCGTCGCTGGTGACCGAGGCCACCCGCGCCGGCCTCGACCGGCTCGAGGAGGTGCGCTCGCCGGACGATCCGGAGGAGGTCATCGCGCAGCTCCGGGAGCGCGCCCGGCGGCGGGCGAACATGACCTGGGAGCGGCTCGGCCGCTCGCACGACGAGGTGGAGCCCCCGTCGGTCACCTACCGGCGGCTGCGCCTGGAGATGCTCGCCGCCGAGCGGGCGACGATCGTCCGCGCCCGCGACGCGGGGACCGTGGACGACGAGGTGCTCCGCGCCGCCATGACGACGGTCGACCTCGAGGAGTCGCTGCTCGACCTGGCCCAGGACGCCCAGGCGCGGGTGGAGGGGGAGCTGGAGGCGCCGGCGCAGCGGACCGGCGACTGCGAGCACCTGCGGGCCGCGCCGCGGGTGGTGAAGCCCCGCACGCCGGCGGGCTGCGAGGAGTGCCTGCGCGACGGCACGCGCTGGGTGCACCTGCGGCTCTGCCTCGGGTGCGGGCACGTCGGCTGCTGCGACTCCTCGGTGGGGAAGCACGCCGACCGGCACTTCGACGAGACCGGCCACCCGGTCATGCGCAGCATCGAGCCCGGGGAGGCCTGGCGCTGGTGCTACGCCGACCAGCACCTCGGCTGAGGATTCAGCTCAGCCGCGGCACCTCGGCCTGCTCCTCCTCGAGGTGGTGGCGCACCCGGTCGCGGATGTCGCCGTGGCGCAGCGCCTCGTAGGCGATCAGGGCGACCGCGATCCCGCTCACCAGCAGCAGGTCCATGAGCGCGCCGATGCGCTCGCCCAGGGGGATCAGCAGCAGGAGGAGGACCGCGACGAACAGCCGCTGCCGGTTGAGCGTCCCCACGTTCCGCAGCCGGAAGCCCACGTGCGCCAGCAGGTAGAGCGCCACCCCGGCGTGGAGCGCGTACACCGGCAGGCCGTGCATGACGTAGCTCCAGTCGTGCCCGCCCTCGCCGCCCACGTAGCCCAGCACCTTCTTCAGCCCCAGGGCCGCGAGCACGATGCCCGCGATCATCGGAAGGTGCAGGTAGGAGTAGGAGTCGCGGGCGAGACGCGCGCGGTGCTCGCCCCGGGCGTTCGCGAGCACGCGCTCGCCGACGGCCGCGACGACGTCGAAGTAGGCCCACCACATGGCCGCGGAGAGGGCGATGCCGAGCGTCGAGGCGATCACGATGGAGGTGGAGATCGGCAGGTGCGCCACGCCGACCCCGATCGCCACGATCGACTCGCCCAGGGCCACGATCACGATCAGCCCGTGCCGCTCGGCGAAATGGCGCGCCGAGCGCAGCCGCCAGCCCGAGGCGCCGATCGCCTGGGTGCCGGCCAGGTCGACGACGAGCGCGGCGATCCACAGGCCCTCCTGACCGCTCCCCCCGACGAGCGCGCCCGCGATCACCAGCACGATCGACACGACCACGACCGGGGCGAACATCGCGAGCTGACGCGCCAGGCCCGAGTCGCCCTCGGCCGCGAGCACGTACAGGCCGATGTGCGCCAGGCGCACGAGGGCGTAGCAGACGGCGAGGACCACGGGCGCGTCGAGGCCCCCGGGCAGGTCGTCGAACGACTCGGGGATCGCCAGCGAGGCCACGAACATCACGGCCATCACGAAGAAGAAGGTGGCCCGCGTGAGGCCCTCGTCGGCCTGCACCGTGTTGCCGAGCCACGAGTACCCCACCCAGCACCACCAGAAGAGCACGAGCACGATCATTCCGTGGAGGACGCCCTCGCCGGAGGGGTGGTCCGCCATCAGGCTGGTCACCTGGGTCAGCGCGTACACGAACACGAGGTCGAAGAAGAGCTCGAGCGGGGTGACCGAGGCGTCCTCGCTCGCCGGGCGCACTCTGTGTCGGACCGTGGTGCTCATCGGCTCCCCACCCCTCGCCGTTCGGCGACGATCGTGCCAGACCGCTCCCCGGCACCGCCCCCCGGGGCACCGGATCGGGGGGCGCCGGCGGGCGGGGGCGGCGTAGCGTGACCCTGGTCCAGATCCACGAGGAGACACCATGGAGCAGCGGTATCTCGGGCACGGCGGCCCGCGCGTCGGCCCCATCGGGTTCGGCGCGATGAGCTTCGCCGGCTACTACGGCCCCGCCGAGGAGGCGGAGGGCGTGCGGGCGATCAACCGCGCGCTCGACGTCGGCATCACCCTGATCGACACCGCCGAGGCCTATGGCAACGGCACCAACGAGGAGCTGGTGGGACGGGCGATCGCCGGCCGCCGCGACGAGGTCGTGCTCGCCACGAAGTCGAGCGGCGGGACGCGGGAGCACCTTCACCGGGCGATGGACGCCAGCCTGGGCCGGCTGGGCGTCGACCACGTGGACGTCTACTACCTGCATCGCGTCGACCCGACCGTCCCGATCGAGGAGTCCGTCGGCGCGATGGCCGAGCTGGTCTCGGCCGGCAAGACCCGCCGCATCGGGCTCTCGGAGGCGGGCGCCGAGACCATCCGGCGCGCCCACGCCGTCCACCCCGTCGCCGCCCTCCAGAGCGAGTACTCCCTGCTGTACCGGGATCCGGAGGACGAGATCCTGCCGCTGGTGCGCGAGCTCGGCATCGCCTACGTGGCGTACAGCCCGCTCTCGCGCGGGCTCCTCACCGGGCGCTACCGCACCACCGACGACCTGGCGCCCGACGACTGGCGCCGCGAGGTGCCCCGCTTCCAGGGCGACAACCTGGCCCGCAACATGGCCGTGGTCGGGGCCCTGGGCGAGATCGCGGACGCGCGCGGGGTGAGCCTCGCGACCCTGTCGCTGGCCTGGCTGCTCGCGCAGGGGCCCGAGGTGATCCCGCTCGTGGGCAGCAGCCGCGCCGACCACGTCGAGCGCAACCTCGACGCGCTGGCGCTCGAGCTGTCGGCCGCCGAGCTGGAGGCCATCGCCGACGCCGCGCCGGTCGGCGCCGCCACGGGCGACCGCTACCCGGCCTCCTACATGCCGCGCCTCGGCATCTGACGCGCCCGGGCCCTCACAGCGCCGCCCCGATCGCCCAGCCCGCGGCCGCCGCCGCGAGGCCCAGGGCGGCCTGGGCGGCGATGTTCACCATGGCGGCCCTCCCGCGCCCGTCCTCCGCGAGCAGCAGGGTCTCGTAGATCCAGGTCGAGAAGGTGCTGTAGGAGCCGATGAGGCCGGCTCCGAGCAGGATCGACGCCCCGTGGGAGACCGCGGCGCCGGCGAGCACCCCCGCCGCAAGGGAGCCGCTCACGTTGACGGCCAGGGTGCCCAGGGGGAACCGCCCGCCCGCCCGCAGGCTCACCAGGCCGTCGAGCCAATAGCGCGCAAGCGCTCCCAGGCCGCTCACCACGGCGACGCCGATCCAGAGGCCCGCGCCGCTCACGTGCGCCACCTGGCGCGGCGCACCAGGCGCATCGCGACGAAGCCCACGAGGAGGCCTCCCACGAGGCTGACCGCCAGGTAGGCGGCGGCGATCCCCGGGCGGCCGTCCCGGAGGAACCGGACGAGCTCGACCTGGAGGGCGGAGAAGGTCGTCAGCCCGCCGCACAGGCCGGTGCCCAGAAAGGGCCGCGGGTAGGTGGACGGCCGCAGGCGCTCGGCGAGGCGCGTCGCCGCCCAGGCCAGCAGCGCGACGCCGGCGAGGTTGACCGCGAGCGTCGTCCAGGGCCAGCCGTCCCCGGGCGGCCACCACTCCTCCAGCGCCGCGCGCAGCAGCCCCCCGCAGGCCCCGCCCGTCCAGATCGCCGCCAGCATGCGGGGGTCGCGGTGCACGCCGTGCACGGCGCCCCGCGGCCAGGGGGCCTCAGACCGAAGCGTCGCCAAGCCCGCCCCGCCGGTGGCAGCCCGCGAGGTGGGCGTCGATGAGCCCGACCGCCTGCATCAGGGCGTGGGCCGTGGTGGGCCCGACGAAGACGAGCCCGCGGACCTTGAGGTCGGCGGAGAGCGCCTTCGACTCCGGGGTGCTCGCCACGAGGTCGGCCATGGTGCGCGGCGCCGGCCCGGGCGGCGGCCGGTGCGACCAGATGAGACGGTCGAGCCCGCCGTCCGCGCGCAGCGCCACCACCGCGCGGGCGTTGACGCGCGCGGCTTCGATCTTGGCCCGGTTGCGCACGATCCGGGCGTCGCCCATCAGGCGCTCGACGTCGTCGTCGCCGAACCGCGCGACGGCGTCGGGATCGAAATCGGCGAACGCCTCGCGGAAGGCCGGGCGCTTGGACAGGATCGTCAGCCAGCTCAGGCCGGCCTGGAACGCCTCGAGCGAGATCCGCTCGAACAGGGCCCGCTCCCCGTGCACCGGCACACCCCACTCGGTGTCGTGGTAGAGGAGGTTCAGCGGATGCGTCGCCGCCCAGGGGCAGCGCGCCAGCCCGTCCTCCCCCACGACGGCCCCGCCCGGCGACGGAGCCGGGGATGGTGTGAGCGCCATCGCGGGATTGTGCTGCACCGGGCGCCCCGTCGGGTAGCGCCGCCGAGGCCGAGTTGTGAGCCGCCTACTCGATCTCCTCGTAGTCGCGGCACCAGGGCCGGTCCGTTGGGCCGTCGCCGATCTCCTCGCCGGAGACGTGGAACGTCTCCGGTCCCTGCCCCGCCTCGACCTCGAGTTCCCGTGTTCCCATCGGGCCCCCTCGTCTCTCTCCCTGGACGGGCTCCCACGCCCGACCCAGCGTCCGCTGACCCCGTTGGCGAACCGTTGGCGAGGCGTTGGCGCCGGCGCGCCTGCCCTTGGCGAGCGGGGTCGGGCGGGCCTAGGCTCGCGACCACGATGAGCGCGCGCATCCATCTCTGCGGAGCGGTCAGCGTCACGATGAGAGGGGTCCGGGTGGAGTCCCGGCTGCCGCGCCGCCAGGGCGTGCTGCTACTGGCGTTCCTGGTCCAGAGCCGCCACCGGCCGGTCGAGCGCGACGTCCTCATGGAGGCGGTCTGGCCGAGGGGCCGTCCGCCCGCCGCCGGGGCGGCCTTCAGGGCCCTGCTCTCGAAGCTGCGGTCGGCACTGGGCCACGATGCGCTGTGGGGCCGAGAGCGCATCCAGCTCGTCCTGCCCCCCGACGCCTGGATCGATGTCGAGGCGGCGGAGGAGGCGATCCACCGTGCGGAGTCGGCGGTCGCATCGGGTGCGTGGGGGGAGGCCTGGGGGGCCGCGCGGGTGGCGCTGATGGTGCCGGAGCGCGGCTATCTCGTCGGCCACGACCTGCCCTGGGTGGACGAGCGCCGGCGGGAGCTCGAGCGCGTCGCCGAACGGGCCCAGAGGTGCATCGTCAACTGCGGCCTCGCCCTCGGCGGGGGCGAGCTCGTGGCGGCGGAGCGGACGTCACGCCGGCTCGTCGACCGGCGGCCACTGGACGAGTCGGCGGTCATGCGCCACATGGAGGTGCTGGCCGCCCGCGGCGATCCCTCGGCGGCGCTCGGAGCGTTCGAGGGGTTGCGGCTCCGCCTTCGGGACGAGTTGGGGATGTCCCCCGGCGGGGAGATCCGGGCGCTCCACCGGCGCCTTCTCCGCACCCGTTAGGCGCCCGCCTCGTCCCGGCGCCAGGCGGGCCGGCGCTTGTCGAGAAACGCCGAGATCCCCTCCTGCGCGTCGGCTCCGGGAACGGTGCGCCAGGTGACCTCGCTCGCGTGCGCATAGGCGTCGTCCAAGGAGAGGTCGAGGTTGTCGTAGAGGGCGCGCTTCGCCACGGCCGCCGTGCCGGGCGCCCCGGCCGAGGCGGTGGTCGCCATCGCCAGAGACGCGGCCACGAGATCGCCCGCCGGGACGACCGCGTTCACGAGCCCCCAGGAGAGCGCGGTCTCGGCGGAGATCGGCGCCCCGCTCATGAGCATCTGCATGGCGCGCCGGCGGCCGATCACCCGGGCCACCTCGACCATGGCGGTCGTTCCGACGAGCCCGAGCACCGGGCCCGGAACGGCGAAGGTCGCCTCCGGCGAGGCGACGGCGAAGTCGCAGGCGGCGACGAGGTGGCAGCCGGCGGCGCTCGCGGGCCCCTGCACCCGGGCGACCACCGGCTGAGGGAGGTGGTGGAGGTCCTTCATCAGGCCGGAGTCGGTCTCGAACAGCTCCCGGCAGGCCGCCTCGTCGATGCCGCGCATCTCCGCGAGGTCGTGGCCGGAACAGAAGACCGATCCCGCGCCCGCGATCACGATCGCGCGGACGCCGGCATCGTCGCCCAGCGCCGAGAGCTCTCGCCGGAGCCGGGTGATCAGGTCGAGCGACATGGCGTTGCGGCGCTGCGGGCGATTGAGGATGACCGTCGCGATCGCGCCGCCGCGCCGCACCACCAGCGGCCCCTCCGACTCGTCGGGGTCGGCGACCGGCTCGGGCGCGATCTCGACGGCCATGGCCAGCAGATCCTTCGGGCGGACCCGTCCCGCAAGGCCCGGGTGGTCGTCTCGAAGGTGACGCTCAGCCTCGCGCAACAGCTCCTCGTCGGAGTCGCCGCGACAGACCAGGCCGCAGTCGCAGTAGATCGCCTTGCTCATCGATCGACCTCCCCCGGCGACCCTACTGCCGGTGGGCCATCCCGCGCAGATCGTCGTCGGAGAGGCGGCCGGCGAGGTCCGGGTGCTGCGCGGCGATGTGCTCGTGCGCCGCCGCGAGCACGGCCGGCTCGTCCTCACCCTCCACGCGCTGTCCGCACTCGCACTGGATCAACATGGGGCACATCCGCTTCCTCCTTGGCATCCGGGGCCCGGTGCCCCGTGAGCCATGAGCGTGCGTCAGCCCCGTTGGCGGGGCGTTGGATGCTCCTTCCAGCGGGCGTTCCCCCCGATTGTGCCGGGCGGGAGGCCGGTCGGGTCGCCCCCCCCCATTTACTTCGGTACCGAATAGTCTGCTACCATTTGGTTGTGCCATACAAGGATTCCTCTGCAAGCCCCGTCCCGCCGGCATCCGAGCCCGTCGAGCCGGATCCCGCCGTCGCGGAGGTGCTCGCCGCGTTCGGTGAGTTCCTCGTCGCCCAGCGGCGGCTGCGCGGCCGCGACGCCCAGAGCCCGGGCGACCTGAGCTTCGCGCAGCTCCGCGTCCTCGCGGCGCTCGAGGAGGGCGACAGCCGCCCCACCGGGCAGCTGGCCGAGAAGGCCGGCGTGAGCCCGGCCACGGTCACCGGGATGCTCGACAACCTGGAGCAGATGGGCATCGTGACCCGCGTCCGCTCCGCCGAGGACCGGCGCGTGGTTCTGACCCGCCTCACCGACGAGGGACGGCGCCTGCGCGACGAGAAGCGACGGGAGGTGCGCGCGGCCTTCGAGAAGGCGCTCACCTCGCTGAGCGCGCGCGACCTGGCCGCGGCCCCCCGCATCCTGCGCCTCCTGGCCGGTGCGATGGAGACGATGTGAGCCCGGCCCAGGCGACGGGACAGCGCCGGCTGGCGGCCGTCCTCGGCAGCCTCATGCTGGTCATGCTCCTGGCCGCCCTCGACCAGACCATCGTGGCCACGGCGCTCCCGACCATCGTCGGCGACCTCGGCGGCCTCGAGCACCTGTCGTGGGTGGTCACCGCCTACCTGCTGGCGCAGACGGTCGTCACACCGCTCTACGGGAAGCTCGGCGACCTCTACGGGCGCAAGCGCGTGCTGCAGGGCGCCATCATCCTCTTCCTGGTGGGCTCGGCGCTGTGCGGCCTGGCCCAGTCCATGCCCGAGCTGATCCTGTTCCGGGCCGTCCAGGGGCTCGGCGGCGGCGGGCTCATGGTCGGCGCGCAGGCCGCGCTCGGAGACGTGGTCCCGGCGCGTCAGCGCGGCCGCTACACCGGTCTCTTCATCGCCATCTTCGGCGCCGCCAGCGTGGCGGGGCCGCTGCTGGGCGGCTTCATCACCACCAACCTGTCCTGGCAGTGGATCTTCTACATCAACCTGCCGCTCGGGTTCCTGGCCTTCGCGGTCCTGGCCGCCGCCTTCCCCACGGTGCCGAGGGGCGCGCACCACTCCGTCGACTACCTGGGCACCCTGCTGCTCGCCGCGGGGCTGACCGCGGTGGTGCTGGCCACCACCCTGGGCGGGAACACGCTCGGCTGGACGTCGCCCCTGATGATCCTGCCTGGCGGCGCGGCGGAGCCCTGGCGCTGGTCGCGTTCGCGCTCGTCGAGCGCCGCGCGGCCGAGCCGGTCCTCCCGCCGCGGCTCTGGAGGATCCGCACCTTCCGGGTGACGAGCGCGGTGGGCCTCATCATCGGCTTCTCGCTCTTCGGCGCCGTGACCTTCCTGCCCCTCTTCCAGCAGGTGGTGCGCGGGCTGAGCCCGACGGCGTCGGGCCTGCAGCTCCTGCCCCTGATGGGGGGCCTCATGCTCTCGTCGGTGGTGTCGGGCCGGCTCATCGCCCGGACCGGCCACTACCGGAAGTACCCGATCATCGGCACCGGCATGACCGTGGTGGGCCTGCTCCTGCTCTCGACCATGGACTCGGGCACCACCGAGCTGATGGCCGCGTCCTTCATGGCCGTGCTCGGTCTCGGGCTGGGGATGGTCATGCAGGTGCTCATCCTCGCCGTGCAGAACGACGCCCCCTACGCGGACCTGGGGGTGGCGACCGCGGGCGCCACGCTCTTCCGCTCGATCGGCGGCTCGCTCGGCACCGCCACCCTCGGCGCGGTCTTCACCAACCGCCTCGTCAGCGGGCTGAACGACCGGCTGCCGGCCGGAGCCGGCGCGGGACTCCACTCGGGGAACATCGACCCGGGCGCGGTGGCCGCGCTTCCCGGCCCGGTGCACCAGGCCTACCTCGACGGCTTCGCGGGCGCCCTCTCGACGGTCTTCCTGGCCGCCGCGGCGATCTCGCTCCTGGCCTTCGCGCTCACCTGGCTCATCCGCGAGGTCCCGCTCCGCACGACGCTGCGGGATGATCCGAGGCCGGGCGAGCCGCCGCCGGGCGAGCCGGTGGGCGAGCCGAGCTTGAGCTCCGCCGCCCACTAGGAGACGCTCGACGCGTGCCGCCCCCCGCTCCGACGCTCGAGCTGCCGCACGGAGCCCGGATGCCCCACCTCGGGCTGGGGACGTGGCCCATGGGAGATCGCGAGGCCGAGCGGGTCGTGGCCGAGGCGATCGGGCTCGGCTACCGGCTCATCGACACCGCCCACGCCTACGGAAACGAGAGAGGCGTGGGCCGCGGGATGCGCGCGAGCGGCGCGCCCCGGGACGAGCTGTTCGTGACCACCAAGCTCAACGCCGAATGGCACGGCCGGAGCGAGGCCCGTGACGCGTTCGAGATGAGCGCCGAGCGGCTCGGGGTCAACCGGATCGACCTGTTCCTGATCCACTGGCCCAACCCGTGGCGCAACCGCTACGTCGACGCCTTCCAGGGCCTGGTCAACCTGATGGAGGCCGGGCTGGTGCGCGCCGTGGGCCTGTCCAACTTCAAGCCCGAGCACACCCAGAGGGTCATCGACGCCACCGGCGTGACCCCGGACGTCAACCAGATCGAGCTGAACCCCCGGGTGACGCGCGAGGCCGTGCGCGCCTACCACGCCGAGCGCGGCATCGTCACCGAGTCGTGGAGCCCCATCGGCAAGGGCAGCGACCTCCTCGCCGACCCCGTGATCACGGCCATCGCCGCGCGCCACGAGCGGACCCCGGCCCAGATCGTCCTGCGCTGGCACATCGAGCTCGGGCTCGTCGCCGTGCCCAAGTCGTCGAACCCGGAGCGGCTGGCTCAGAACCTCGGGGTCTTCGACTTCTCCCTCACGCCCGGCGAGCTGAGCGCGATCTCCGCCCTCGACCGGGGCGAATCGGCCGCCCAGGACTCGGACTCCTACGGCCACTGAGCCCGGGCGGTCCGCTACTTCGCCTCGACGCCGAGGATCTCCCGGAGCTGGGCGAGCATCTTCTCCTCGCCCTCGCTCACCCGGGTGGCGCCGATCCCGAAGAAGCCCCCCTCCTTCGCGGCGTTGGCGGCCTCCTGCGCGGCCTCGATCAACCAGGCCCGGAAGCTCGCGGCCTCCTCGGGCGTGGCCTTCGCGGCCAGGATCGCGTTGACGTTCGTCAGGTCGTCCACGATCTGCTGGCGGGCGGTCTTGCTCTTCAGGTCGAGGTCCTTCACGGGGTTGTGGCGCGACTGCCGCTGCGCCATCGCCGCCTGCGACACGGCCACCAGCAGCTCGTCGTCGCTCGGCGGGGCGCCGGCCGCCTTCATGGCGGCGAGGCTCTCCTTGGTGATCTCGATCGGCCCACCCGGGTCGGCGAGCGTGATCGCGAAGCCCGCAACGATCGGCGAACGCGTGAGGGCCGCCCACTCCTCGTCGGTGTAGTCAGCTTTCGCGGTCATGTGGACATCCTTTGTCTGGGGCCGGAGGAAAGAGCGCCCGCCAAGTCTGACCTGCGCGAGCGGCGCTCGTCGAGTCGGTCCGGGCGCCGGGTGGCCGGTCAGGGTTCGCCCGTGCCGATCGCGCCGAGGGAGATCCGTCGCCGGCAGCGGAGGCTCCTCGACCCACCCGTGCCCGGGCAGACCCATTTGATGAGGGTGGCGCGATCCGCTCGAATGGGAGGGCATGGACGAATCCGGAGACCACGGTGCGGGTGGACACCTCGAGCCCGCGGACCGTCGGGCACGACGCGAGCGGGCGCGAAAGGCGCGACGTCGCCGCCGGATCGTCGCTGCGGTGACGGTCCTGGCAGCCCTCATCGCCGCCGGTGCGGCGATCGTGGCGCTGACAGGCGGCCGAGGGCATGCGCCGGCCACCGTCGCCTCGTCGCTCACCCCGGCGCCCGCGGCCGGGGGGGCCACCTCCACCCGCGTCGCCACAGCACCCCGGCGGGCCGAGCTGCCCGCGACCGCCGGGCCCACCACCACTCAGCAGGCCGATGCGGTGGCCCGGGTCCGGGAGTCCGGGGTCCCCGTGTACCGCACTCCCGGAAAGGGCGGGAACCTCGTCGCGCTCACCTTCGACGACGGCCCCGGCCCGTACACTCGGACGACCATCGAGACGCTCGCGCGCTACGGGATGCGGGCCACCTTCTTCCTGTGCGGCTCGACCGTCGAGCGTTTCCCCGCAGAGCCGGCGCGCGAGCGGACGGTCGGTGCGGTGGGTGACCACACCTGGAGCCATCCCAGCCTGCCGAGCCTGACGGCGGCGCAGGCGACGAGCGAGATCGCCCGCACCAAGGTCCTCGTCGAGAGGACCTCCGGCGCCCCGGTTCTGCTCTTTCGCCCGCCCTACGGTGCGCGCACGCCCGCGATCGATGCCACCGCCCGCCGTCTCGGGATGATCGACGTCCTGTGGAGCATCGACAGCCGCGACTCGGCCGGCGCCGGCTGGCAGGAGATGCTTCAGCGGATCGAGGCCACCATCGCTCCGGGGGATATCGTGCTCTTTCACGAGAACCGGGGACAGACCCAGAAGGTCATCAACCGCCTCCTTCCCTGGATGAGAAAGAGGGGCATGCGCTCGGTGAGCATCCCCGAGCTGCTGGCGCTCGACCCGCCGTCCGGCGGCTACCTCCGCACCGAGGCAGGCCGCAATGAACTCGCCGCGCCGAGCGGCGGCTGAGCCCCCGGGTCCTCATGTCCAGGACCCGGGGCTCAGTCGTTCCAGTGGACCCGGCCGGCACTGCCCCGGCGTCCGAAAGCGTTCCCCCAACAGCTTCTCCGAGCGCAGTCGGCGGTGAGTTTCTCGCGAGGGGCGTCACCGTCGACCAACCGCTCCCCCGCCAGGTTCTCCTGTGATCTCGCCCGACGACCGAGAACCGCTGCCGCCGGACCAGGGTCACTAGCTGACACCGGTGATCTCCCCCGTGACCCGAAGGGAGGCCGATGGCTCTCATTTACTGCTGTTTAGGCAGCGAGAGCGAGCTTGGGAGAGTTCTCCGCAGCTCCGTTGTTCCCGGTTGTTAACGCGGTCCACCGGGTCCGCGGCTCGCTTGCTGTTGCGGTACCGCTCCGTCGAAACTGGATCGGGCCCTTGGTTCCCCCTCAAGGTAGCACCGGGCCGGGCTACCATCACGCGATGCGCGCGATGCTCATGCGGACCTGCCTGGCCGACGCGATCGCCCCGTCGGTGTCGCGGGCGGCCGCGACGGTGCTCGAGCGGGTGGGCGTGGAGGTGGTGGTCCCGCGCGCGCAGACCTGCTGCGGGCAGCCCGGATGGAGCTCGGGGCATCCCGAGCAGGCCCGCCCGGTGGCGCGGCAGGCGCTGAAGGCCTTCCGCGGGGAGGACCCGGTGGTGGTGCCGTCCGGGTCGTGCGCCGCGATGGTGGTCCACGGGTACCCGGATCTGTTCGCGGGCGAGCCGGAGGAGGCCGAGGCCCGGCAGATGGCCGGCCGCACCATGGAGCTGACCCAGTTCCTGGAGCGCCACGGCCTCTCCCCCCGCCCCCACGGCTCCGGGTCGGTGACCTATCACGACTCGTGCCACATGCTGCGCCTGCTGGGCGAGCGCACCAGCGCGCGCGCGGCCATCGCGGGCGTGCGCGGCCTGGAGCTGCGCGAGATGGAGCAGACCGACGTGTGCTGCGGCTTCGGCGGCACCTTCAGCGTCAACTTCCCGGAGGTCTCGGGACGGCTGGGCGAGGAGAAGGCGAGGAACGCCGCGGCAACGGGGGCCGACGAGCTGGTGGCCTGCGACCTCTCGTGCCTCCTTCACATCGTGGGGCGCGCCCGGCGCACGGGGGTGCCGCTGAGGGCCCGGCATCTCGCCGAGGTGCTCGCCGAGTGACGCCGGCCCGGGGGCCGGACGCGCGGCCGGTGGTCTACCCCGAGACCACGACCACCCTTCGGGAGCGCACCGTCGAGGCCCTCGCCGACGACGAGCTCAACGGCAACCTCAAGGCCGCCGCCGGCAGCTGGGCGGCCGGGCGCAAGCGCGTGGGGGCGGAGTACCCGTTCGCGGAGATGCGGGAGCGCGCCCGGGAGATCCGGCGCGGGAACATCCGTGATCTGCCCGCGCTGCTCGACCGTCTGGAGGAGCGGGTGCGCGCGGCGGGCGGCGTCGTCGTGCGGGCCGCCGACTCGACCTCGGCCTGCCGCTACATCACCGACCTGGCGGCGGCGCGGGGAGCGCGTCTGGTGGCCAAGTCGAAGTCCATGGCCACCGAGGAGATCAAGCTCAACGAGGCGATCGAGGAGTCGGGGCTCCAGGTGGTCGAGACCGACCTCGGCGAGTGGATCCTGCAGCTCGCCGGCCAGCACCCGAGCCACATCGTCGCCCCGGCCGTGCACCTCAACAAGTCGCAGGTGCGCGACCTGTTCATGGCCGAGAGCGGCGACGACCTTCCCACCGACCGCGAGGCGCTGGTGGCGCACGCCCGCAAGCGGCTGCGGGAGGTGTTCGCGAGCGCCGACATCGGCATCTCGGGGGTCAACCTCGGGGTGGCCGAGACCGGCACCATCTGCGTCGTCGAGAACGAGGGCAACGCGCGGCTGGTGACGGCGCTGCCGCGCATCCACGTGGCGGTGATGGGAATGGAGCGGGTGGTGGCCGACTGGGAGGAGGCCGCCCACATCCTGCAGATCCTCCCCATGGCCGCCATCGGCGACGACGCCGCCGGCTACGTCAACCTCATCACCGGCCCCCGCGCGGCCGACGAGGCGGATGGCCCCGAGGAGTTCCACCTGGTGATCCTGGACGGCGGGCGCTCCGCGCTGCGCGGCACCGACGTGGAGGAGGCCCTCGACTGCATCCGCTGCGGAGCCTGCCTCTACTCCTGCCCGATGTGGCGGCAGGTGGGCGGGCAGGCCTACGGCTCGCCCTACTCGGGCCCGATCGGATCGGTGCTGACGCCGCTGCTGGAGGGGATGGAGGGCGAGCGATCGAGCGAGCTGCCGTTCCTGTCCTCGCTCTGCGGCTCCTGCCACGAGGCCTGCCCGGTGGGGATCCCGCTGCACGACCTGCTGGTGCGCGTGCGCGCCCGGACGCAGACGGCGGCCCACCGGCGCGACCGGATGCGCTTCCGGCTGTGGAGCCGCGCGTGGCGTCACCCGGTCACCTACCGCGCCTCCATCGCGATGGCGCGCCTGGGGCTGCGGGCCGTGGGGCGCCGGGGATGGGCGCGGCGCCTGCCCGGCCCGGGCGGCGACTGGACCGATCAGCGCGACCTGCCCACGCGGTGGCCGCCGAGATAGCGCCCCTGGCCGAGGGGATCATCGCGGCGCTCACGCGCCGGCGGGCCAGCGGCGTCGTGGTGGACGCGGCGGGCGCCGCGCGCGCCGCCGTGGAGAAGGCCGACGAGTGGGGGATCATCCGCGCCTTGGTGGCCGCCGACCCGGTGCTCGAGGATCTGGGGGTCTCGGCGGCCCTGGGCGAGGACGGGCGCGAGGTGCTGCGCTGGCCCGAGGGGCGGGGCCACGGCTGGCGGGAGCTGCTGGGGCTGGAGGGCCCCGAGCTGACCCTGGGCGTCACGGTCCCGGCGCTGGGGGTGGCCGAGCGCGGCACGCTCGTGCTCGAGACCGGCCCGGGCCACGGGCGGTCCATCGACGTGGTGAGCATGTACCACCTGGCGGTCCTGCCGGCGTCGCGGTTACGGGCCACCCTGGCCGAGGCGCTGGTCGAGACCTACGGCCGGCCCGGGCGGCCGCCGTCGGCCGTCTCGCTGGTTTCCGCCCCGAGCCGCACCTCCGACATCGAGAAGATCTCGACGCTCGGCGCGCACGGCGCCAAGGGGCTCCACCTGCTGATCGTCCAGGACCGCTAGCCGAAGCGGCAGGTGACAGGCGGGGCCCGGTCGTGAGATTCTGCCCGCCTGGAGAATCTGTCGATTCGGGGAGCGGGCATGCGGACACAATGGAAGCGACTGGTCGCGGTCGCGGTGGTGGTGGGCGCGACGGCGCTCGCGTCAGGGTGCGTGGTCTTCCAGAGCGGGCCCAGCTTCCCCCAGCCCCAGACGATCGGTGACGTGCAGGCGAGCTTCACGGCCTGCGCGTCGGGCTCGACGAACTGCGCGGACAAGGGCTTCGCCGACTCGTTCGCCCTGCCCGGGGCCGCGCAGGCTCTCGTCGGCCTGCAGCTGCCCACGAGCGTCACGGTTCCGACCAGCTTCACGTTGACGGGCACGGAGGCGCTCGCCTTCGCCGAGAGCCCGAGCTACGAATCGGAGCTGCAGCGCCTGGCCCCGGCGGCGGCGGGACGGCGCTGGGTGGGATACATCACGCCGACGGCCTTCAACTACTCGGACACCTCGGGGCCGCAGACCTTCGCGGTGCAGATCCCCATCAAGCTCCCGCAGGGCCCCGACGGCAGTCCCTTCACGGGCCCGATCTCGGAGACCGTGGTGCTGGGGTCCCGCAGCGTCAGCGCGGCGTTCCCGGCCACGCGCCCGGTGGCCTGCGGCACCGCCCTCACGACCGTGAACGATGAGGACCCGACGATGAGCGGGATCATGCTGACCATCTGCGAGGACGCCCTCAGCGGCGGAGCCAGCAGCACGCGAGACCTCGGCGTGCTGGCGGGGAACGCGACGGCGAGCGGCGCGCCCGGCTCCCTCGTCAGCCTTCCGTTCACGCTGCGCTACGCGGGCACCGCGACCGCCGCCGCCAACTTCGGCCTCTCGGCCACGAGCACCCTCCCCGGCGCCAACCTCGCGGTCACCCCCGGCGGCCTCGCGCCCGCCAGCAACAGCGACAGCCAGGCCCTGGTGGCCGTCGGCATCCCGGCCGGCGCCAAGGCGGGGACCTACGACGTGACCCTCACCGCCAAGCTCGCCAACGGCCAGACGCGCAGCCGCACCGGGAAGCTCACGGTGACCGGAGCCGGTGGCGGTGGGACGACCGGCGGTGGGACGACCGGGAAGCTGAAGCTGACCACGCTTCTGCCCAAGGGGCTCAGCGCGGAGACCGCCCGTGAATCGGGAATCGCCGTCCTGATCGGCGCGACCAAGGCCGGCCAGGCACGCGTCCAGCTCTTCCAGGGCAGGGGCCGGAAGAACCGGAAGCCGAAGGCGAGCAAGGGCGTTCGCCTCAAGGTTCCCGGACCCATCCAGGTGATCCTCACGAGCCAGAAGCTTCACAAGGGCCAATACCGGGTCGTCATCCGAGCCGACGGACGGAAGTTCGTGAAGAGGGCGACGCTGACGGAGTAACAGCGGCGGGGCCGCCCTGAGGTGGCCCCGAAACCCCCTGCACATGCGGTTCTGAGCGGACCGTCAGCCCAGACCCCGGGCCAGGTGACAGCCCCGGGCGGCCCGTGAGAGAGTCGCCCACCGGCTGTCGTCGATCAGGAGCGGACATGGGGCGCAAGGGCGTGGACTCGGTTGGTGGCCGCGATCGCGGTCGTGGGGGCCGTCGCTCTGACGTCGGCCTGCGTGGTGTTCACCCCGGCCTCGGTCACGATCGCCCAGCTCCAGACCGTCGGGAACGTCCAGCTCAACTTCACGATCTGCGCCTCGGGCACGGTCGCGGGGAGCTGCGCGGACAAGGGGACGTCGAGCACCCCGGCGCGTCACCGGCACGGGTCAGGTCCAGGTCGGGATCCAGGTCCCGACCGCCGTCGGCCTTCCCGCGTCGTTCACGTCGACCGGCCCCGAGGCCCTCCTCTTCAACGACAGCCCGAGCTACGCGGCGGAGCTCCAGCGCCTGACGCCGGCGCCCGCCGGACGGAAATGGGTCGGCTACCTCTCGGCCGTGACCAACTACTCGGACACCGGCGGCCCCCAGAGCGCGCCCGTGTCGCTCAACCTGACGCTCGGGCAGGGCCAGGACGGCAGCCCGTTCGTCGGCCCGGTCTCCGCGACGATCGTCCTCGGCGGGCGGAGGTGACCGCCGCCTCAGCCCGGCACGCGGCCCGTGGTCTGCCTTGACCCCGGACATCACGAAGCCGTTCGTCGACGGCGCATCGCCGGAGGTGAAGGTCGGCACCTGCGGCGACGCCACGGTCGCGCCCTCGACCCCGACGCGCGACCTGGGGATCCTCTCCTCCGGTGCCACCGCCAGCGGAGGGGCCGGCAGCCTCGCGAGCGTGCCCTTCACGCTGCGCTACGCCGGCACCGCGACGGCCACCGCCAACTTCACCCTCACTGCGACGACCAGCCTCCCCAACGCCACGGTCGCGGTGACCCCCGGCAGCTCTCGCCCCATCCAGCAACAGCGACACCCAGGCCCTGGTGGCCGTCGGCATCCCGGCGGGTGCCAAGGCGGGGACCTACGACGTCACGCTCAGCGCCAGGCTGGCCAACGGCCAGACGCGCACCCGCATCGGCCGGCTGACCGTGACCGGTGGCGGCGGCGGGACGACAGGCGGGAGCACCAAGCTCAAGCTCACCACGGTCCTTCCCAAGGGGCTCAGCGCGGTCGCGGCGCGCACGTCGGGCATCGCGGTCCTCATCGGCTCGAACAAGACCGGCAGCGCCCGCGTGCAGCTGTTCCAGGGCACCGGCAGGAAGAACAAGAAGCCGAAGGCGACCAAGAGCGTGCGGCTGAAGGTGCCCGGGCCCCACCCGGGTCGTGCTGAAGAGCGCAGAAGCTGACGAAGGGCGCGTACCGGGTCGTGATCACGGCCGGCGGACGCACGTTCGTCAAACGGGCCACGCTGACGAAGTAGCCGAGCCAGACTGCGAGGAGCCGGACGCCGATGAGAAGCCCCGGGCCCGATCCGGCTCCTCGCGATCGCCTCGATCGTGGGCGCGACCGCCCTCACCTCCGGGTGCGTCGCGATCTCGGGCATCTCCATCGGGCCGCAGGCCGACGTCATCGGCGACTTCCCGGTGAAGCTCACCGTCTGCGCATCCGGGTCGACCGGCTGCGGCGACGGCGTCTCGGGCCTGCCCGCCCTCCCGGGGACCGGGCAGATCCTGATCGGCGCCCGCGTCCAGGCGAACGTGAGCGTGCCGGCGTTCACCTCCTTGGGACCGGAGGCGCTGACCTTCACCGAGAGCCCGTCCTACGCCGCCGAGCTGGAGCGCCTCGACCCTGCGGCGCCCGGCACGCACTGGGTCGGGTTCATCTCGGCGGTCACGAACTACTCGAACACGAGCGGCCCGCAATCGATCACCATTCCGCTGGCCTACCGGCTCGGTCAGAGCGCCGACGGCAGCCCGTTCCCCGGGCCGTTCGCGACTGAGCTGGTCGCCGGGGGCCGAGGAGTGACCGCGGCGTCCCCCGGCTCGCGGCCGGTGTTCTGCGGTGCCTCGCTCTCGACGGTCTTCGACGAGGACCCCTCGCCCACCAACGACGTCTACGCGATCTGCAAGGACACGGGGGGCGGGGTGACCAGCGTGGTCCGCGACCTCGGGATCGTGGCGGGAGCGCCCGCGAACGGGTCGCCGGGAGGACTGGCGGCCGTACCCTTCACGCTGCCCTTCGCGGGTTCCGCGTTCTCGCTCGCGCGCTTCGCCCTGACGGCGACGACGACGCTGCCGGGCGCCACCCTGGGCGTGACGCCGGGAGATCTCACCCCCGCCACGGACAGCGACAGCCAGGCGCTGGTGGCCGTCGGCATCCCCGCCGGCGCCCGCGCGGGGACCTACGACGTCACCCTCACGGCCCGGCTGGCCAACGGGCAGGCGCGCAGCCGTACGGGGAAGCTGACCGTCACCGGGGGCGGTGGCAGCGGCGGTGGCGGCGGAACGACCGGCGGGGGAGCCACGGTCCGGCTGAGGCTGACGACGATCCTGCCCAGGGGCCTCAGCGCGGTCGCGGCGCGCACGTCGGGCATCGCCGTCCTGATCGGCGCCAACAGGACCGGGACCGCGCGGGTCCAGCTCTTCCAGGGCACCGGCAAGAAGAACAAGAAGCCGAAGGCCGGCCGGCGCGTGCGCCTGAAGGTGCCCGGGCCGACCCGGGTCGTCCTGAGGAGCACGCGGCTGACGAAGGGCGCCTACCGGGTCGTCATCACCGCCGGCGGGCGCACGTTCGTCACGCGGGCGACCCTGAAGACGTAGAGCGGCCGCTGTGGTCGACGACCGTCCCGTCGGGGCCCTGGCCGACCACCTGCACCATGTCGCCGCACGAGAAGGGCCCGCCCTTCAGCGAGATGACGTCCACCGTGCGGCCGCCGATCTCGGCCCGGCCGCGGCCCTGGGCGAGCACCTCCACGATCCGTCCGCGCGCACCGTCCGCCGGGCTCGATGTCGTCAACTGCACGCTTCCCCCTCCTTGGTCGCGTCCAACTGTGCGCGAAGCGCCTGGCTAGCGCCGGGCGGCCCTGATGGCCCGGTCGGCCTCGCGCTTGGCGTCGCGCTCCGCCATGGTACGCCGCTTGTCGTAGAGCGTCTTGCCGCGCCCCAGGCCGAGCTCGATCTTGGCCCTCCCGCCGGAGAAGTAGAGCCGCAGCGGCACCAGGGAGAGGCCCTTCTCCGCGAGCGCGGACGCGAGGCGCTCGATCTCCCGCCGGTGGAGCAGCAGCTTGCGGGTTCGGCGCGGGTCGTGGCCCCCGTAGCCGGCGTTGTCGTACTCGGCGATGTGAGCGCCCACCAGCCACGCCTCGCCGCCGCGGATCTGCACATAGGCGTCCGTGATCGTGGCCCCGCGGTCGCGGAGCCCCTTGACCTCGCTCCCCTGGAGCACGAGCCCGGCCTCGACGCGATCCGTGATCTCGTACTCGTGCAGGGCGCGGCGGTTGCGGGCCACGTCCTTGAAGCGCTCTCCGGCGCCGCTCTTTCGGTTCTTCGTCGCCATGGGCGCGACGATGTTAGCGCCCGCGTCCCCCGGGGCCGCCCCGCCGCGAGCGGGGGACCGGGCCGGGCGGGCGGCGGGCGGACGGGCCGCCGGAGGCCGGCTCCAGCTCCACGCGCCCGCGCAGGGGCTCGATGCGCACCACGCGCACGTCGAGGCGGTCGCCCAGGCGGATGCGCCGCCCGCTGCGGGTGCCGATCAGGCTGACCCCGAGGGGGTCGGCACGGTAGTGGTCGTCCTCCAGGCGCCGCGACGGCAGGAACCCGGTGAAGACGTCCTCCATCTGGAGGAAGAGGCCGGCGTCGATGAGGCCGACCACGGTTCCCTCCAGCGGGCTCTCCCAGCCGCGGCGCGAGAGGAGATCCTCGAGCAGGAAGGCGGCGCAGATGTCGTCGCCCCGGCGCTCGACGGCGGACGCCTCGCGCTCGGCGGCCGAGCTGTGGTCGGCGGCCTCCCCGAGCTCGGACGGCCCGGGAGCCGGGTCCCCGAGGCCCAGGGCGTCGAGCAGGCCGCGGTGCACCAGCAGGTCGGGATAGCGGCGGATGGGCGACGTGAAGTGCAGGTAGGCCGGGCTGGCCAGCCCCGAGTGCCCGGGCTCGTGGGGGGAGTAGTACGCCTGGCGCAGGGACCGCAGCACCAGCGTCCAGAGCGCGGGCCCGCCGCGGCCGGCGGCCAGGTGGCGCGCGACGGCGTCGGCGGCGGCCGCGGCGGCGGCACGCCGGGCCGCGGGCCCGAGGGGGCCCTCGCGAAGCGGGGGCGTCGCCACGTCCAGCTCGGCCAGCTGCTGGTAGAGCAGCTCGATGCGGCTCTGGGCGGGGTCCTCGTGGTGGCGGAAGACCGTCGGGCGGCCGCGGGCGATGAGGTAGCGGGCGACGGCCTCGTTGGCCGCGATCATGCACTCCTCCACCAGGGAGTGCGCGGGGGTCTGGCCCTCCAGGTGGATCCCGGTCACGCGGTCGCCCGCGAAGGTGACCACCGGCTCGGGCGAGGAGGCCTCGAGCGCCCCCCGGGCGAGCCGCCGGTCGCGCAGCGCCCGGGCCACCAGCGCCGCGCGCGCCAGGTCGGCCTCCAGCCCCGGATCGCCGAGCGTCTCGCCCGCCGCCAGCGCGTCCACCTCCGGGTAGGTGAGCCGTCGCTCGGAGCGGATCAGGGATCGCGAGAAGCGGGTGTCGCCGACCTCGCCGTCGGCGGCGATGACCATCTCCACCGTGACGGCCGCGCGGTCGGCGCCGGGCCGCAGGCTGCAGAGGTCCGAGGACAGGCGCGCGGGGAGCATCGGGTCGACCGCCCCGGGCACGTAGACCGACGTGCCGCGCCGGGCCGCCTCGCGATCGAGCGGGCCGCCGGCCGCGACGAAGCGCGAGACGTCGGCGATGTGGACCCACAGGCGGGTCGCGTCGGCTCCCTCGGGGGCGACGGCGATGGCGTCGTCGTGGTCCTTGGCGCCCTCGGGGTCGATCGTGATGACCCGCTGGTCGCGCAGGTCGCGGCGCCCGCGGTCGCGGGCCGGGGCGTCCGTCTCCTTCGCCTCGGCCTCCTCGAGGGCGGCCCGCGGGAAGGGGGTCCCCAGCCCGTTGGCCGCCAGCAGCGCGCGCAGGGCGGCGCGCGGCGAGCGCGCCGAGCCGTGGACGGCCGTCACGCGGCCCGCCCGGCCCCGCATCGTCACCGTCACCAGGTCGCCCACCTCGGCCCCGTCGCGCGCGCCCTTGGCCAGGGGCACGCGCGGACCCGGATCGAAGGCCGGCTGGGCCGCCGCTCCGCGCCCGGCCGACACCAGCTCCGCGACGAGCACCTCCTGGGAGCCTCCCCGGGGGCTCACGGGACGTCCGCGAGGGCCTGGCGCAGGCCCCGTTGCAGCACCTCGTCGGCCGGCGTATGCGGGTTGTCGGTGACCTTCACGCCCGGGGGGAGGCCGCGCTTGGCCAGGTCGTACCCGTCGGGCGTGAGGTAGTGGGCGATGGTGAACTTGAGGGCCCCGCCGTCGCGGAGCTGACGGCTCGTCTGCACCAGGGCCTTGCCGAAGGTGTGGTCGCCCACCAGCACGGCCCGGTCGGCGTCGCGCAGGGCCCCCGCCACGATCTCGCTGGCGCTCGCGCTGTTCTGGTCCACCAGGACCACCAGCGGCAGGTCGCCGGCCGCCGGATCACCGCTGGTCCTGAGCGTCTCCCGCGGCGAGTGCAGGCCCTCGGTGGTCACGACGGGCGTGCCGGACGGCAGGAAGACCCCCGCAACCCCGACGGCCTCGGTCACGAGCCCGCCGGGGTCCTGGCGCAGGTCCAGCACCAGCGCCCGCGCGCCCTTGGCCCGAAGGCGCTTCACGGCGTCGCTCAGCGCGGTGGCCGATCCCCGCACGAACCGCGGCAGGCGCAGGTAGCCCACCTTCTTGCCGTCGACCGTCTCCATGCGGGAGAGGACCGGCGGGGCGGCGATCTCGCGGCGGGTGAGCGTGAGCTGCCGAACCGGGGAGTCCCCGGTCACCACCCCCAGGCGCACCTGGGTGCCCTCCGGGCCGCGCACCCGGCCGGCCGCCCCGGCCAGGTCGGCCCCCGTGAGGCGCTTGCCGTCGATCGACACCAGCCGGTCGCCGACCTTGATGCCGGCCTGGTCCGCGGGGCCGCCGTGCACGACGCTCCGCACCACGAGCGACTTCCCGCGGGCCGCGAGCACCAGACCGACTCCCGAGTAGGTGCCGTTGTAGCTCTCCCGGAGCGCGGCCAGCTCGTCCGCGCTCAGGTAGTCCGTGTAGGGGTCGTTGAGCGCCTCGATCATCCGGTCCACCGAGAGGCTCTCGAGCTTCTTCGCGTCGATCGGCTTGTAGTAGTCGTTGCGCAGCACGTCGAGCACCTGGGAGGGCAGGCTCTCCCCGCTGTTGCCGAGCAGGAACCCGCGCAGGGGGTCGCGCAGCTGCGTGAGGCCGGTGGCCTCGGCGTGGCCGCCCACCACGACGCCGCCGACGAAGACCACGGCCACGGCGAGCACCGCGCCCACGATCGCCAGGAGCCGGCGGGCTCTCATGGGTGTCTGCGCCGGCTCACG
The DNA here is from genome assembly GCA_963760715.1 of Miltoncostaeaceae bacterium. GTDB lineage: Bacteria > Actinomycetota > Thermoleophilia > Miltoncostaeales > Miltoncostaeaceae > CAVXDY01. The sequence continues at coordinate 625,714 of CAVXDY010000003.1, forward strand.
CGTTCGGATGATACGCCGGTGCCGGCGAACGGCCCGGAAACCGGGGCGCGCCGGCGACCCCGGGAGCTCAGACCTTGAGGAAGCGGCGCAGCGTGATGCCGCTGCCCAGCGCGCCCACGATCGCGCCCGCCGCGATCAGGATCAGGCTCAGCGCCGGGAAGCCGATGGTGGTCGCCTCGTTGCGCGTCAGGTCGCTGTCGGCGCCCGCGATCCACTGGTCCACGACGCCCACCTTCACGGCCCACAGGAGGGCCACCGACAGCACGGCCCCCAGCAGGCCGCAGACGATGCCCTCGATGACGAACGGCCATCGGATGAACCAGTTGGTGGCGCCCACCAGCTTCATCACCTCGACCTCGCGGCGGCGGGCGAAGATCGAGAGGCGGATCGTGTTCCCGATCAGCAGGATCGAGGCGACCAGCAGGATCGTGATGAGGGCGAGGCCGGCCCACTGGATGAAGCGGGCGACCGAGAGCAGCTTGTCGGCCGTCGCCTTCCCGTAGGAGATGCCCTGCTCGCTGTCCACCGCCGGCTGGCCCTTGAGGGCCGCCACGATCTGGGGCGCCTTCTCCACGTCCGTCGGCTTGAGGCGGAAGTTGGCGGGAACGGGGTTCGAGCCGACGAGGTCGGTGATGTTCGGGTCCTTGAGGCGGGACTTGAGCTCCGCCAGGGCCTGGTCCTTGTTGATGTAGGTGGACTGCTTGATCAACCCCTGGGCCTGGAGGTCGTTGATCGCCGCCTGAAGCTGGTTGACCTGGGCCACCTTGGCGGAGTCGGAGATGTAGACCCGCACGTCGATCCTGTTCTTCTGCGAGTCCACGGCCGACTGGACGTACAGGAACGACGGGATGAAGGCGCCGAGGATGAAGACCGCGATCAGCACGGTCACCGTGGCCGCGATTGAGACCGCCGCGTTCGCGCGGATCGAGCGGATGGCCTCCGCCAGGAAGAAGCGCAGTCTCACGCTCAGGAGTCGGCGCGTGTGTAGCTGGCTTGGCGCTGGTCGCGGACGAGCCGTCCGTCCTCGAGCGCGACCACCCGCATCTGCATCTTGTCCACCATCTCGCGGTCATGGGTGGCCATGATGACCGTGGTCCCGGTGCGGTTGATGCGGTACAGGAGCTGCATGATGCCGATCGACGTCTCGGGGTCGAGGTTCCCCGTGGGCTCGTCGGCGATCAGCAGGCGCGGGTGGTTGACGAACGCCCGCGCGATGGACACCCGCTGCTGCTCACCGCCCGACAGCTCGTTGGGATAGCGGCCGCCCTTCTCGGACAGGCCCACCAGGGCGAGGGTCTCGGGCACCTTGCGGCGGATGCTGCGGGGATTGTCGCCGATCACCTGGAGCGCGTAGGCCACGTTGTCGTAGACCGTCCGCCCGGCGAGCAGCTTGAAGTCCTGGAAGACGCACCCGATGGCGCGCCGCAGGTAGGGCACCTTGGAGCGGCGCAGGCGCTGCAGGTTCCGCCCACCCACCGTGATCGTGCCCTCGGTGGGGTCGAACTCCTTGATGAGGAGCCGGATGAAGGTCGACTTACCCGAGCCCGAGGCGCCCACCAGGAAGACGAACTCGCCGCTCTCGATCGAGACGGACAGGTTCTCGAGGGCGGTGACGTCGGGCCCGTACGACTTCGTCACCCCCTCGAGGATGACCATCGGCCCGTCCCCCGGACGCAGCACGGCCCTCCGGTCCGAGCGGACGAGCGCCGAGGTGCGCGCCCGCGCGCGCTCCCGCGCACGGCGCGGGGGCGTGTCGGGGGAGGAGGGTGTGGTGGGGGCGTCGGTGCTCATGGAGACCAGATGCGCCGGTGCGCCGGAGGGCGCCGGAAGGGCGGTTCCGCCATCGAAGGGGCCGGTGGCGGACGCAACCGCTGCGCGAAGCGAGCAGGAGGGTAGCCGCTGGCCACGCAGGGTGTCAATCCGCGAAAGTCGCCGGAAAACCGCACGATCCAGGCTTCGACGCGGTCCGGATCAGTCCTCCCCGGCCGGGTTCCCGGAGCCCTGCGAGACCACGGGAACGCCTCGCGCGCGCCGTTCCAGCTCCGCCCGGATGAACTCGTCGAGGTCCCCGTCGAGCACGCCCTGCGCGTTTCCCGTCTCGTGCCCGGTACGAAGGTCCTTGACCATCGTGTAGGGGTGCACCACGTAGGACCGGATCTGGCTCCCGAAGCCGATGCTCTGGCTCTCGCCGCGGCTCTTCGCGGCCTCGGCCTCGCGCCGGTCCAGCTCCTTCTGGACCAGGCGGGCGCGCAGCAGCGCCATCGCCGTGGCGCGGTTCTGCGTCTGGGATCGCTCGTTCTGGCACTGGACCACGATCTTGCTGGGCAGGTGGGTGATCCGGACGGCCGAGTCGGTCTTGTTCACGTGCTGCCCGCCGGCGCCGCTCGCGCGGTAGGTGTCGATCTTCAGATCCTTGTCGAGGATCTCCACGTTGACCGCCTCGCTCACCAGCGGGGCGACCTCCACGGCGGCGAAGGACGTCTGCCGCCGGTTCGCCGAGTCGAACGGGGACAGGCGCACGAGGCGGTGCACACCGCTCTCGGCCGACAGCAGCCCGTACGCGTTGGGCCCGTGGGCCGTGAAGGTGGCCGACTTGATGCCGGCCTCGGTCCCCTCCTGGACCTCCTTGAGGTCGGTGCGCAGGCCCCGCCGCTCCGCCCAGCGCAGGTACATGCGCAGGAGCATCTCGGCCCAGTCCTGGGCGTCGGTGCCGCCCTCGCCGGCGTTGATCGAGACCACGGCGTCGCCGGCGGCGTGCCGGCCCGAGAACAGGCGCGCCTCCTCCAGGCGGCCGAGCTGGCCGTCCGCCCGCCGCAGGCCCTCGTCCAGCTCGGCGATGAAGTCGGGGTCGGGCTCCTCCGCGGCCTCGCGGGTGAGCTCGACCAGCTCGGTCAGCGCCTCGAGGTCTCCGCGCAGCCCCTCGTACTCGCCCAGGCGCGAGCGCGCCCCGGCGTGCTCCGCCGAGATCTCGGCGGCGCGGGACGCGTCGTCCCAGAAGCCCGGCTCCCCCATCGCCGACTCGAGCTCGGCGATCCTGCGCTCCAGGCTCGGGGGGTCAAAGGTAGTCGCCCAGGACGCCGGCCCGCTCCCGCAGTCGGGCGGCACGCTGGACGAGGTCTTCGAGCGATGGGCTCGCGTCGGTGCTCATGCGCCGTGGCAGCGCTTGTACTTCTTGCCGGAGCCGCACGGGCAGGGGTCGTTGCGGCCCACCTTCTGGTCGTCGCTCAGCACGCGCTGCTCCACGACGGCCACGGCCCCGCGGCCCTTCTCGACCTGGGCCTCCTCCTCGTCGAGGCCGACCTCGTCGTCGGCCACCGCGCCGTCGAAGCCCTGGATCGGGTCGCTCTGGTAGCTGTAGTCCACGTCGGCGACGCGCTGCTCCTCGGCCTCGGGAGCCCGGTCGACCTGGATGTGGAACATGTACCGAACGAACTCGCTCTTCACGATGTCCATCATCTCGTCGAACATCCCGTGGCCCTCGAGGCGGTACTCGGAGAGCGGGTCCTTCTGCCCGAGCGCCCGGAGGTGGATGCCCTCGCGCAGGTAGTCCATGTTGTAGAGGTGCTCGCGCCAGTGCTGGTCGATGAGCTGGAGCAGCACCCAGCGCTCGAGGTCGCGCACGAGCTCGGAGCCCAGCTCCTCCTCGCGCCGGTCGTAGGCGTCCATCGCGTCGTCCTCGAGCTTGTCGAGGAGCTCCTCGCGGGTCAGGGGATCGGCCTCGTCGTCGAGGGCGTCCTGGATGTCCGCGAGGGTGAAGCTCATCGGGTAGTACCCCTGGAGCGCCCCGAACAGCCCCTCGAGGTCCCAGTCGGCCGGCAGCGAGTCCTCGTCGCCGTACTGGTCGATGAGCCCGACGAGCGTCTCGGCGATCCAGTCGCGCGCCTGCTCGCCCAGGTCCTCGCCCTCCAGCACCCGGCGGCGCTCCGAGTAGAACACCTCGCGCTGCTTGTTCAGCACGTCGTCGTACTCCAGCACCCGCTTGCGGATGTTGAAGTTCTGCTCCTCGACCTTCTTCTGGGCGCCCTCGACGGTCTTGGTGAGCATCTTCGCCTCGATGGGCAGGTCGTCGCCGGGCCCGAGGCGGTCGAGGATCTTGTAGATGCGGTCGCCCGAGAAGATGCGGATCAGGTCGTCCTCCGCCGACAGGAAGAAGCGCGAGAGGCCCGGGTCGCCCTGGCGTCCCGAGCGGCCGCGGAGCTGGTTGTCGATGCGCCGGCTCTCGTGGCGCTCGGTGCCGACGATGTAGAGGCCGCCCAGCTCCTCGACGCCCTCGCCCAGCTTGATGTCAACGCCGCGCCCGGCCATGTTGGTGGCGATCGTGACCGAGCCGCGCTGGCCGGCGTGCTGGATGATCTCCGCCTCGCGGGCGTGGTTCTTCGCGTTCAGAACGTTGTGCTCCACGCCGCGCCGGGTGAGCATCCCCGAGAGCATCTCGGAGATCTCCACCGAGATCGTCCCCACCAGCACCGGCTGGCCGCGCTCGTACGCATCGGCGATCTCCTCGACGACGGCCCGGTACTTCGCGTCCTTCGTCTTGAAGATGAAGTCGTTCTGGTCGATCCGGATCATGTCCCGGTGGGTCGGGATCGAGACGACCTCGGCCTCGTAGATCTTCGCGAACTCGTTGGCCTCGGTGGAGGCCGTTCCCGTCATCCCCGAGAGCTTGTCGTACATGCGGAAGTAGTTCTGGAGGGTGATCGTGGCGAGGGTCTGGTTCTCCTCGCGGATCCGCAGCCCCTCCTTGGCCTCCAGGGCCTGGTGGAGGCCCTCGGAGTAGCGCCGCCCCTCGAGGACGCGGCCCGTGAACTCGTCCACGATCATGAGCTCGCCCTCGCGGACGATGTACTCCTTGTCCTTGCGGTAGAGCGAGTGGGCCTTCAGCGCCTGGATCAGGTGGTTGACCAGGTTGCCGTTGACGTCGAGGTAGAGGTTCTCGATGCCGAGCGCCTTCTCCACCTTGTCCACGCCGCTCTCGGTGGGGGACGCGGTGCGGTGCTTCTCGTCCACCTCGAAGTCGTCGCCGGCCTTCAGCGTGGGCACGATCCGCGCGAACCGGTAGTAGGTGTCGGTGGCGGCCTCGGGGACGCCCGAGATGATGAGCGGCGTGCGCGCCTCGTCGATGAGGATCGAGTCGACCTCGTCCACGATGCAGAAGTAGTGCCCGCGCTGCACGCAGTCCTCCAGGCGCACGGCCATGTTGTCGCGCAGGTAGTCGAAGCCGAACTCGGCGTTGGTGCCGTAGGTGACGTCGGCGGCGTAGGACACCCGCCGCTCGGGCTCCGGCATCATCGAGCCGATGACGCCGACGCTGACCCCCAGGGCGTCGTAGATCGGCTTCATCCACTCGGCGTCGCGGCGGGCCAGGTAGTCGTTGACCGTGACCAGGTGGACGCCGCGCCCGGCGAGCGAGTTGAGGTAGACGGCCGGCACGGCGGCGAGGGTCTTCCCCTCACCGGTCTTCATCTCGGCGATCTTGCCGGAGTGGAGCGTCATGGATCCGATGAGCTGGACGTCGAACAGCCGCAGGCCGAGCTGGCGGCGGCCCACCTCGCGGACCACCGCGAAGGCCTCCTCGAGGAGGTCGTCGAGCTTCTCGGGCTTGTCGCCCTCCAGGCGCGCCCTGAACTCGTCGGTCTTCGCGCGGAGCTCCGCGTCGGAGAGCTTCTCGATCTCCGGCTCGAGCAGGCCGATGCGGACGGCCTGGCTCGCCATCGACTTCATTGCGCGGCCCTCGCCGACGCGAAGGACCTTGTTGAGGAGGTCAGTGCTCATGAACACGCTCGTGGACTCGTGTGGGCGACCTCATGATCGTAGCGCCTAGCCCTCCGGCACGATCAGGCCGAAGTCGCCGTCCCGGCGCCGGTAGACGACGTTCACCTGCCCGTCGGCGTCGTTGCGGAAGACGTAGAAGTCGTGGTGCAGCAGGTCCATGTAGAGGGCCGCGTCCTCGGCGCTCATGGGCTTCATCTCGAAGCTCTTGCTCTTCACCAGGCGCGGCGACGGCTCGCCGGGCGCCCCGACCCCGGCCGACTCGGGCGCGGCGGCCGGCGCCTCACCTCCGGGCATCCCGCGCGGCCCGTGGGCCTTGCGCCGGTCGCGGTAGCGGCGGGCTTGGCGCTCCAGCTTGCGCGCCGCCTGATCGATGGCCGAGTACATGTCCTCCGCGCTCTCGCGCACGCGAAGCACCGGGCCCTTGGTGCGGACCGTGACCTCCGCGATCTGCGGGTGCGCGATCTTGGGGTTCCGCTCCACCGACAGCTCGAGCTCGACGGTGGTGGCCTCGTCCCAGGGCGGCAGGATGCGCGCCAGCCCGAGGAGCTTCTGCTCCGCGTGATCGAACAGGGCATCGGTGACGGACATGTTCCGGCCCTTGACCTGAAGCTGCACGATCGCCCCTTTCTGATCCTTCGAGGCTGCTCGTCCGCGCGTCCCAGACCGTCCGGCCGGATGCGCGCGGCGATCGATCGGACGCCGATCATAGCGGCGCCCCCTCCGGCGGCACGCGCGCGAACGCGATCGCCCCCGATCGCGGGGCGCCCGCCGCCCGCAGCGCCCGCGCGCACGCGGCCAGGGTCGCGCCCGTGGTGTGCACGTCGTCCACCAGCCACGGCCGGCCGGGCGCGACCCCGCCGGGCGGCACGGCGAACGCGCTCGCCACCTGCCGCGCCCGCGCGCTCGCGCGCGCGCCCCGCTGGTCGGCGCCCTCGCGCACCCGGACCAGCGGCTCGGACACCGGCAGCCCCCAGCGGCGGCCGAGCTCGCGGGCGAGGAGCGCGCTCTGGTTGAAGCCGCGCTCGCGCGAGCGCCGCCGGCCGAGGGGCACCGGCACCAGCGTCGCGCCCTCCGGCGGGCGGGGCACCCGCGCCACCACGACGTCCGCCAGGACGCCCGCGAGCCCGCGCCGGCGCTGATCCTTCAGGGCCGCGACCAGCGCCGTGGCCGGGCCGGCGTAGGCCACCGCCTGCCGCGCGCCCTCGACCGGCCCGACGCACGCCGGGCACCGGTCCACCGGCACCGGGACCGGAGCGCCGCACCCCCCGCACCACGGCTCCGGGAGGGGCGCCAGGGAGCTGAGGCACGCCGCGCAGGCGGCGCCGCCGGGCAGGCCGCACGCGGCGCAGGCGGGCGGCAGGATGAGGTCGAGCAGGCGGATCGCGGACACCCGCGGGAGCCTGCGCTCCGCGGGCGCGCGCGGGACCGCGCGGGCGTCAGGGGTGTGTCACGCCGCCGCGCCGGCCTCGGTGGCGGCCGCCGCCACCGCCGCCGCCAGCGAGCGCTCGTAGGGCGGGCGGTGCACGCCCTGCTCGGTGACGATCGCCGCCACGAGGCGCGCCGGCGTGCGGTCGAAGGCCGGGTTGGCCACGACGGCGCCCGCCGGCGAGGCGGGGCGCCCGAACAGCGACAGCCCGCGCACCTCCTCGGCCGAGCGCTCCTCCACGGGCACGTCCGCGCCCGAGGGCGTGGAGAGGTCCACCGTGCTGGTGGGCGCGGCCGCCAGGAAGGGCACACCGTGCTCGCGGGCCAGAACCGCCAGGGAATAGGTGCCGATCTTGTTGACGACGTCGCCGTTGGCCGCGATGCGGTCCGCGCCCACCACGACGTGGGAGATGGCGCCCGCGGCCATCATCGACGCGGCCATCGCGTCGGCGATCAGCGTGTACGGGATGCCCTCCCGCTCCAGCTCCCAGGCCGTCAGCCGCGAGCCCTGGAGCAGCGGGCGGGTCTCGCAGACCAGCGTGCGGACCGTGGGGTCGGCCTCGTGCGCCGCCCGCGCCACGCCGAGCGCCGTGCCGTAGCCGCCCGTGGCAAGCGCCCCGGTGTTGCAGATGGTGAGGATCCCGGCGCCGCGCCCGATGAGGCCCCGGCCGTGGACCCCCATGCGCCGGCAGCGGTCCACCTCCGCCGCGTGGAGGGCCCGCGCGGCGGCGGCGAGGGAGGCCGCGAGCTCCGGCGGCGACCCGCGGTGCGCGGCGGCGCGGCGGGCCTGGGCGTCGACCGCCCACGCCAGGTTGACGGCCGTGGGCCGCGCCGTCCGCAGCCCCGCGACCGCCCGCGCCACCTCGGCCTCCTGGGCCTCGGCGCCCTCGCCGGCGGACCGCATCGCCGCGAGGGCCACCCCCATCGCGCCGGCCACCCCGATCGCGGGAGCGCCGCGGATGGCCAGCCGCCGGATGGCGTCCCCCACCCCGGGCCAGCCGTCGCAGCGGAGCACGACCTCCTCGGACGGCAGCCGCGTCTGGTCCAGCATCTCGACGGCATCGTCGAGGAGCCGGACGACCTCCTCGGGGCGGACGGGCCCGCGAACCCTCATCCCGCGAACGCTACTGAGCCTGCGCCCGTCCGTAGCCGGTCTCGGCGAGACGTCCCTTGAGCCGCTCGATCACGTCCACGGGGCCCGGATCGACCCCCCGGAGCAGGGCCAGGTAGATCGAGGCGTAGTCGCCCAGCGTCACCAGGTCGAGGCTCCGCGCCAGGGGACCCTCCCCCTCCGCGGTGATCGACAGCACCTTGCCGACGTGCATCTCCACCAGCTCGCGCGTGAGATCGAAGCGCCGCTGCACCTGGCGGTGCTGGCGCGGGTCCCGCAGCATCACCAGCGCGCTCAGCTTCTGCAACTCGGCCGGCATGCCGGCAAAGCCGACGATCTCGTTGTGGTCGAGCTCGGGCAGCACCGAGGCCGTCGCGGGGACCTTTGCGTTCTCGTTGATCTGGCCCTTCCACCGCGTGGCCACCGGGGCGGTGAGCTCGGCGCCCCAGAACATGGGGATGGCGCCCGCAAGCGACCGGGCGAGCTGCTTGGCGGGATTCTCCGCCTCGGGGACCTCGGGGCCGAGCGTGGCGATGGCGTTCGCCAGCGTCGCGCGCGCCTCGTCGAGGTCGGCCGCGAGGGGCGGCACGACGCCCATCCGGTCGAGCAGCACGGCGATCGGCGTGAGGATCCGGAGCAGCGCCGCGCGGGGCTGGTAGCCGGGGGCCACCGGGACGACCGGGATGCCCTCGTCGGCGTAGAACGTGCCGAGCTTGCCCCCGCTCGTGATGGCCACGCAGAGGGCGTTGCGCTCCATGGCCTGCGAGGCGCAGGTGAGCGTCTCCTCCGTACCGCCCGAGTACGAGCTGAGGATGACCAGGGTGTTCTCCCCGATCCAGCCCGGGAGGTAGTAGTCGCGCACCACGGTCATGGGCTTGCGCACGCGCTCGCGGTACGCGCCCAGCATCAGGTCGCCCGAGATCGCCGAGCCGCCCATCCCGCACACGGCGACGTCGTGGACCTCCTCGGCCGGGAAGATCAGCTCCACGGCCTCGGCGGCGGCCCGCGCCTCGTCGAAGGCGGCCACCGACTCGGCGAGGACGCCCAGCAGGCCGACGCTGTCGCCCTCGAAGGCGGCGGGTCCGTCGAGTCCGAACACGGGCGGCAGGCTACCCGACGCTCGCGCCGGTCGGGATGGGCTCCGAGCCGTCCACGCGGAACCCGGCCGCGATGCTGGCGCCGTCCCCCACGACCGCCCCCTCGCCGATGCGCGCGCCCGCGCCCACCCGCACGCCGGCGCCCAGGATCGCGTCGATCAGGGCGGCGCCGTCGCCGATGAGGGCCTCCTCGCCCACCACGCTGCCCTCCACGGTCGCCGACGTGCCCACGTCGGCGCCGGCGCCGAGGCTGGAGAGCGGGTTGACCGAGGCGCCCGAGCCGATGCGCGCCCCGGGGCCGAGGTAGGCCGCGCCGCTGGGCGACTCGGTGACCACCGCGCCCGAGAGCACGTCGTGGTGCGCCGCGAGGTACGAGGCCGGGGTGCCGATGTCGCGCCAGTAGGCATCGCTCGGGAAGCCGAACAGGCGGCCGCCGGCCGCGAGCTGCGGGAAGACCTCGCGCTCGATCGAGCACGCGCGCCCGGCCGGGATGGAGTCCACCGCGGAGGGCTCCAGCAGGTAGGTGCCGGCGTTGATGCGGAAGGGCTCGCCGGGGCGCAGCTCCTCGCGGCTGGGCTTCTCGACGAAGGCCTCCACGGAGGAGTCGTCGTTCAGGCGGACGAGGCCGAACGCGCTCGGGTCCTCCACCGGCGTCAGCGCCAGCGTGCCGACGGCGCCCGTCTCGCGGTGGCGCGCGATCATCGCGCCGAGGTCGAGGTCGGTGAGGATGTCCCCGTTGAGCACGAAGACGGCGTCGCCGTCGAGCAGCCCCTGGGCGTTCTTGATGGCGCCGGCGGTGCCGAGCGGCTCGGGGTCCACCACGTACCGCACGCGCATGCCCATGGCCGAGCCGTCGCCGAAGTGCGCCTCGAGGGCGTCCGGGCGGTAGCCGCACGAGAACACGACGTCCGTGATGCCGTGCCGGCGCAGGTGGTCGAGCTGATGCGCCACGAAGGGGCGGTCCACGAGGGGCATCATCGGCTTGGGGCGGGTGTCGGTGAGCGGCCGCAGGCGGCGGCCCTCGCCCCCGACGAGGATGACGGCCTGCATCAGCCGACCCGCTGGGGCTGAGCGGCGGCCGCGGGTGCCGGGATGCGCCCGATGCCCTCGAACGTGTACCCGAGCGCCGTCATGACCTCCGGGTCGAGGGCGTTGCGGCCGTCGATGACCACGGGCGAGCGCATGGTCGCCGCCGTGGCCGCCCAGTCGAGGTTGACGATCGTGCTCCACTCGGTCACGAGCACGGCGGCGTCGGCGCCCGCCATGGCCTCCTCGGCGCTCGCGCACATCTCCACGCCGTGCAGCCGGTCGGCGGCCTGGACCACCGGGTCGTAGGCGCGCACCTCGGCGCCCTCCGCCAGCAGCCGCGCGGCCAGCACCAGGCTGGAGGCCTCGCGCATGTCGTCGGTCTCGGGCTTGAAGGCGAGGCCGAGCAGCGCCACCCGGCGCCCCTCCAGCGAGCCGAGGTGCTTCTTGAGCTTCCCGATCACCCGCCGCTTCTGGAGCTCGTTGACCTCGATCACGGAGGTGAGGAGCTGGAAGTGGTAGCCCGAGTTCCCCGCGAGCTGCTTGAGGGCCGAGACGTCCTTGGGGAAGCAGCTTCCGCCGAAGCCGATGCCGGCGCGCAGGAAGGAGGGGCCGATGCGCGGGTCGAGGCCCATGCCGTGGGCGACGACCGCCACGTCCGCCCCGACCTCCTCGCACACGTTCGCGATCTCGTTGATGAAGCTGATCTTGGTGGCGAGGAAGGCGTTGGACGCGTACTTGACCATCTCCGCCGAGGGGACGGTCGTGCGCACGATCGGGGCGCCCAGCGGGCGGTAGAGCGACTCCAGCAGGTCGCCGTGGCGGCGGTCGAAGTCGCCGATCACGACCCGGTCCGGGTGCAGGAAGTCGGGCACCGCGGCGCCCTCCTTCAGGAACTCGGGGTTGGAGCAGTAGCCCACCGACGAGAGCCCGCGGGCGTCCAGCTCGGCCCGCACCCGCTCCCCCGTGCCCACCGGCACGGTGCTCTTCATCACCAGCACGTGGCGCGCGTCGGCGCCCACCTTCTCGAGCTCGGCCACGACCGCCATCACCCGCGACAGGTCGGCGTCACCGGAGTAGGTGGGGGGCGTGTTGACGGCGATGAAGACGATCTCCGAGGACTCCAGCATCTCCTCGAGCGAGAGCGTGTAGACCAGCCGCTCGCGGTGCTCGGCCATGAGGTCGGCGACGCCGGGCTCGTAGATCGGCACCACCCCGTCGTTGAGCGCGGCGACCTTGAGCTCGTCGATGTCGCGCAGGGTCACGTGGTGCCCCATCGACGCAAGGCAGACACCGGTCACCAGGCCGACGTAGCCGGCCCCGATCACTCCGACGCGCTCGCTCACGGCGTCGAGCCCTCGAACTCCACGTCGATGGGCGTGTCGGTGCGGCCCTTGGGCAGCTTTGCGCGGTTCAGGGGACGCATCGACTTCGCGATCTCCTCGATCGTATTGGCGCTGAGGTCGTTCTGAAGGGTGTTCGAGATCCAGAACGTCACGTTCCCCTTTCGGAAAGCGAGACGCTGCAGGTTCAGGCCGTCATAGTACGTCAGGTACTTGCGGCCGCCCGAGTCGTACGAGCCGGTTTCGCCCTCCACGATCGGGGGGTTCTTCATGGTCGTCATCTCGATGCCCCAGTACTTGTGGTAGCCCGTCTCGAACACCATCTTGATCGACGGCGCGCCCTTGCCGGAGCCCGCGTTCATCCGGTACTGGCGCAGGATCCGGAGGCGTGAGCCGCTCGCCACCTTCATCGGCACCATCACCCGGAATCCCGACGTCCGCTGCGCGCTGCGCAGCCCGTTGACCAGGCTGGTCGTGTCGATCGTGCTCGCCGGCGCGCGCGCCTCGGCCTTCGGAGGGGTCGCCAGCGTCCCCGTGAAGTCGGCGCCGGCGACGACCACCACCTTGTTGCCGCGGGCCTGGCGCGGCTCCAGCGGCGCGCTCGACGCGGTCGGGCCGAGGAGCGCCTGGATCTTCTTGGCCGCGTCGCGGTAGGCCGGCGCGTAGTAGACGGCGCTCGAGGTGAAGTCGAAGCTCTCGGCGTTCCCGCCCACCAGCGCGCGGTAGCCCTTCCCGGCGAGGGCCTGGGCGACGTCCTCCGCGGCGAGGACCCGGCCGCTGCCGTTGAGCACGGTCACATCGACCTGGGACGGCTTGAGCACCCGGGCGCCCGAGGTGGTGTCGCTCTCGAAGCTCGGGTCCTTCCACTCGGCCACGGCCTCGTCGATCGTCGCCTGGGAGGCGGTCTGGATGGAGGCCCCGGCCGCCGTCATCGCGTCCGTGCCCTGGATCTTCACCTTCGCGATCTTCTCCTTCGGGGTCACGAGCGCGAGCTCGAGCAGCGACAGGAACGTCCGCGGATCGGTGATGTCCATCTGGATGTCCTTGCCGAAGAGCTTCTTCAGGCGCGGAAGGCTCGCGATGCTGCCGATGTCCTTCGTCTGGCGCTTGAGCTCGGCGAGGAACGTCTGCTGGCGCGCGTCGCGGGCGTAGGTGGAGTCGGTGTGGCGGTAGCGCACGTAGTCGAGCGCGTCGTTGCCGTTGAGCCGCTGGTACCCGGGCTGGAGGTCGATCGGGGCGTATCCGGTGCCCTCCGGGTTGTAGTAGCGCCGGTCGACGTCGATGAAGACCCCGCCGAGCTCGTTCACGAGCTTGGCGAAGCCGGTGAAGTTGATGTCGACGTAGTAGTTCACGGGCTGGCCGGTGACCTGCTCGACGGTCCGGATGGCCACGTCCGTGCCGCGGCTGTACGCCGCGTTGATCTTGTCGGGCGGCCCGCCGTCGATCGGCACGTAGAGGTCGCGCGGGAAGGAGAGCATCGAGATGAAGCCGCGGCGGCTGTCCATGCGGACCAGGATCAGGGTGTCGCTGCGGCCGGGATCCCCCTGGTTGGCCCTCGCGTCGGAGCCGATCAGGAGGATGTTCTTGGGCTGGCCGGGCAGGGCGGGCCTCGTGGCCGCGCGCGCGGCGCGTGCCTCGGGCGTGTTCGGGGCGGCGGCCTCCAGGGTGCTGTCGAGCTGGATGTAGGCGCCCGCCGCCACGGCGACGACGAGGCCGATGATCCCCCACAGCGTCCATCCGGTGACCGCCAGCCACAGGCGGCTGCGGCGGCGCGGAACACGCCAGTAGCGAGCCCTCCGGTGCGGGGGATCCTCGCGGGGAGGAGGGCTCACGCCGCCGCTCCGGGCTCGACGGCGGGGGCGGCCCGCCGCGCCGCGAGGTGCGCGAACTCGACCAGCGCGCGGCGGTAGGGGGGCAGGCTCTCGATCTCCACGAACTCCTCCGGCCCGTGGTGGCCGGCGCCGCGCGGCCCGAACTCGACCGCGGGCACGCCCACCTCGAGGAAGGCCACCGCGTCCGACGCGCCGTCGCGCCCCACCGAGGTGGCCGAGGGCTCGTGCCGGCTCGCGGCGGTCAGCAGGGCCAGCACCATGGGGTGGTCCGGCGACACCTCGGCGGGCGGCCGCTCCAGCAGCACGTCCACCCCGGCGCGGGGATCGAGCGAGCGCACCTGGCGGAGCACCTCGTCGGGGTCCTGCCCGGGCAGGTAGCGCAGGTCGACGTCCATCCGGCAGGAGTCCGGGACCTTGTTCACGGCGTCGCCGCCCTGGATGCGCCCGAGGTTGATCGACGGGCGCTCGAACAGGGGCGCCGACTCGCCGGCGAACGGGAGGGTCTCGATGCGGCGGAAGAGGTCGATCGCCCGCAGGACGGCGTTCTCGCCCAGCCACGGCGTGGAGCCGTGGGCCGCCGTGCCCGGCACCTCCACGCGCAGGAGCAGCACGCCCTTCGCCTGCACCCCCACCCGCATGTCGGTCGGCTCACCGCACACCACGAAGTCGGCCCTCAGTCCGTCGCGCACGAGCATCTGGGTACAGTTCTCCCCCGGCTCCGCGCGTTCCTCGTCGGGAACGACGATCAGCTCGACCTGAGCGCCGGCGAGCGAGCCCAGGAGGTCCGTCGTCGCGAGCATCATCGCCGCGAGGGCCGCCTTCATGTCGTAGGCGCCGCGCCCGAACAGCCGCCCGCCGTCGATGCGGGGCTGGAACTGCTCCGGGTGACCCGGAACCACGTCGAGATGGCCGTTGAAGATCAGCCGGACGGGCCCGGAGCCGACGCGGGCCACCAGGCACCGGCGACCGCCCGTCTCGATGCGCTCGACGGCCGCCCCACGAGCCTCCAGCCAGCCCGCGACGAAGTCGGTGGCCAGAGCGATGCCGGAACGGCGGGAGGTGTCGTAGGCGATCAGCCGCTCGGCGAGCTGGACCTCGTCCACCGGGGCAGAATAGCCGAGAGCCGGCAGTCGACCGGGAACGCGGGGCGGGCCCGAAAGGCCCCGCCCCAGCGGCCGCGACGCGCGCTGGGCGGCGGCGGCTCGCCGTCCGGCGCCGCTGGCTCACGGCAGCGCCGGCCGCACGGTGCCGGTGCCGGCCATTCCTACAGGTCGAGGGCAGGATCCCCGACCGGACGCTCGACGCGATCGCCGCCTTCGTCGACCGACCAGCGCCCGGCGTCGATCTCGACGACGGCGTTGCGCAGGCTCCAGACGCCCCACAGCGCCAGAAGCGCGGCGCAGCCGAGCAGGGTCGGCTCGATCCCGATGCCCTGGGCCACCAGGCCCGCCAGCGACGATCCGATGGCGATCGGCCCGATCACGGCGAGCTGGTAGAGGCCGAGCATGCGCCCCAGGAGGGGCAGGGGCGCGCGCAGCTGGATGGCCGTGTTCGTGGCCGCGAACTGCCAGATCCAGAACGCGCCGCCGAAGGCCATGCCGAGGAGCCCGACGCCCAGCCAGGGCGTGACCGCGACGACGGCGAGCCCGCCGGAGAAGGCGATCGTGGAGATCGGCAGGGCGCGGCTGCGCGGCAGCCCGCGGCCGTGGAGGTGCTCCAGCAGCCAGGCCCCCGCGAGCGCGCCGCCGCCCATGGCCCCGAGCAGCAGCCCCAGCCCCTCGGGCCCCGCGTCGAGGCGGGCGGCGATCACGGGCGCCAGCTCCTGGACGGGCGAGGCCAGGGCCGTGAAGAGCCCCACCCCCAGCAGCAGCCGGCGGGCGGCCGGGTCGCGCCGCACGTAGTCGATCGCCTGCCGGGTGCTCCCCCGCTCGCGCCCGGCGGCGGGCGGGCGCGGCGGGATGCGCCACAGCACCCACACCAGCGCCAGGAACGAGACGGCGTTGAGGGCGAAGCACGTCGTGGCGCCGAAGAGCACGAGCACCCCGCCGCCGATGGCCGGGCCCGCCAGGCGGGCCACGTTGATCCCCGCGGCGTTGAGGCTCACCGCCTGGGAGAGCCGCGGGGAGGGCACGAGCGTGGGGATGAGGGCCAGCATCGCGGGGAGCCCCAGGGCGAACCCCACGCCGACCGCGAAGGTGAGGGTGTAGATCGCCGCCAGATTCGCCCCTCCCGCGAGCGTGATCAGGGCCAGGGTCCCGGCCGCCGCGGCCTGCAGGCCGAACGTGGCCATGCCCACGGAGCGGCGGTCGAAGCGGTCGGCGAGCGACCCCCCGTAGGTGGAGAGCAGGAAGGCCGGCGCCCGGGTCACCAGGGCCAGCGCGCCCACCGCGGCCGGGCTGTCGGTGAGCTCGAAGATCAGCCAGCCGCTGGCCACCACCTGGAGCCAGGAGCCGGCGTTGGAGGCCAGGCTCGCCAGCCACACCCGCCGGAAGTCGCGCACGTGCAGGACTGCCGGGATCATGGCCATCCCGCGATTATCCCGGCGCCGCGGGGGCCGCGCCTGCCCCGGCCCGCCGTCAGTCGACGGCCAGCAGGTCCACCACGAAGATCAGGGTCTCGCCGGGCGCGATGACACCGCCGGCGCCGTGGTCGCCGTAGGCGAGGTGCGGCGGGATCACCAGGCGCCGGCGGCCGCCCACGCGCATGCCGGCCACGCCCCGGTCCCAGCCGGCGATGACGCGGCCGCCGCCCAGCGGGAAGGTGAACGGGGCGCCGCGATTCCACGAGGCGTCGAACTCCTCGCCGGTCGAGAAGGCCGCCCCGGCGTAGTGGACCGACACACCCGACCCCGGCACGGCCTCGGGCCCCTCGCCCACCACGAGGTCGACGATCTCGAGGTCGGCCGGCGGAGCGCCCTCGGGCGGGTCGATCTCAGGGCGGTCGAGTGCCATGGCGAAGCCCCCCGGGGTCGGCACGGATCGGATCGGCGCGGAGACTAGCGGCCGGCCACGTTGAGCCGGTTCTCGGCGCGGCGGCGCGCGCTCTCGGCCGCCACCCGGGCCACCTCGTCCTCGCCGGCCGCGGTGAGCGCCTCCTCGGCCGCCTGCAGGGCGGCCTGGGCCCGCTCGGTGTCGATCTCGTCGGCCCGCTCGGCCTGCTCGACGAGCAGGAGCACCTGGTCCTCCTCCACCGAGAGGTAGCCCTCCGTGGTGGCGAACACGATCTCGCTGTCGTCCTCCAGCTTGATGCGCGTCTCGCCCATCTTGAGGAACGCGATGAAGGGCGTGTGCCGGGGCAGGATGCCCACCTCCCCGTCCACGCTCGGGGCGATGACCATGTAGGCGAGATCGTCGAAGACCGCCCCTTCGGGGGTGAGGATGCGGACGCGGAGGCGCTTGCGCTCCTGGCCGACCCCCCCGGGCCGGCTGCCGCCGCGAGCGGCCGACTCGGTGGTCGATGTCGCTCCGGTGCTCACCTCTTGCTCAGCTCCTCGGCCTTCTCGACGGCCTCGTCGATGCCGCCGACCAGGAAGAACGCCTCCTCGGGGAGGTCGTCGTGCTTGCCCTCGACGATCTCCTTGAAGCCGCGGATGGTCTCGCTGAGGGGCACGTACTTGCCGGGCCGGCCGGTGAAGGCCTCGGCCACGTGGAACGGCTGGGAGAGGAAGCGCTCGATGCGCCGCGCGCGCGACACCGAGAGCTTCTGCTCGTCGGTGAGCTCGTCCACGCCCAGGATCGCGATGATGTCCTGGAGGTCCTTGTAGGTCTGGAGGATCTCCTGCACGCCCGTCGCCACCTCGTAGTGGTCCGCCCCGACCCCCTCCTTGGAGAGGATGCGGCTGCTGGAGTCGAGCGGGTCGACGGCCGGGTAGATGCCCTTCTCCGAGATCGCCCGCGAGAGCACCGTGGTGGCGTCGAGGTGCGCGAAGCTGGCGGCGGGCGCCGGGTCGGTGAGGTCGTCGGCGGGGACGTAGATGGCCTGCACCGACGTGACCGAGCCGTTGCGGGTGGAGGTGATGCGCTCCTGGAGGTCGCCCATCTCGCTCTGCAGGGTGGGCTGGTAGCCCACGGCCGACGGCATCCGGCCGAGCAGGGCCGACACCTCGGAGCCCGCCTGCACGAAGCGGAAGATGTTGTCGATGAAGAGCAGCACGTCCTGGCCGCCCTCGTCGCGGAAGTACTCCGCCATCGTGAGGCCGGTCAGTCCCACGCGCAGGCGCGCGCCGGGGGGCTCGTTCATCTGCCCGTAGACGAGCGCGGTCTTGTCGATGACCCCGCTCTCCTTCATCTCGAGCCAGAGGTCGTTGCCCTCGCGGGTGCGCTCGCCGACGCCGGCGAACACCGACAGGCCGCCGTGCTCCTGGGCGATGTTGTTGATGAGCTCCTGGATGAGCACCGTCTTCCCCACGCCGGCGCCCCCGAACAGGCCGACCTTGCCGCCCTTCACGTAGGGGGCGAGCAGGTCGACGACCTTGATGCCGGTCTCGAACAGCTCCTCGGTCGGGTCGAGCTGGTCGAACGCCGGGGCGTGGCGGTGGATGGGCCAGCGCTCGCCGGCCGCCACGTCGGCGCCCTCGTCGATCGTCTCGCCCAGCACGTTGAAGATCCGGCCCAGCGTGCGATCGCCCACCGGCACCGAGATCGGGCCGCCGGTGTCGGTGACGGAGGTGCCGCGGGCGAGGCCGTCCGTGGTGTCGAAGGCCACCGCCCGCACCCGGTCGTCACCCAGGTGCTGCTGCACCTCGGCCACCAGCGGCGCGCCGTCCGTGCCCCGGTCGATCTCGATGGCGTTGTAGATGCTCGGGAGACCGTCCGGGAAGTGGGCGTCGATGACCACCCCCTTGATCTCGATGATGGTGCCCGTGCTGCGAGCGTCGTCTGCCATGTGTCTGGATCTCTCCTCGGGGGACGGTGGTGCCTATTGGAGGGCGTCGGCGCCGCCGACGACCTCCAGGATCTCCTGGGTGATGGCGGCCTGGCGGGCGCGGTTCATGGCCAGCGTCAGGTCGTCGATGAGCTCGCCGGCGTTGTCGGTGGCGTTGTGCATCGCGGCGCGTCGCGCCGCCAGCTCGGCGGCCGCGCTCTCGAGCAGGGCGCGGTAGATGGTGGTGTCGAGGAAGGTCGGGAGCAGCGCCTTCAGGAAGTCCTCCGGGTCGGGCTCGAAGAGCGCCAGGCCGCGGCTGGGCGCGGGCGCCTCGTCCTCCTCGCCGTCGTCGTCCGTGTCGAGCACGACGCGCCGCTGCACCGGGAGCAGCTGCTCGGTGGTGACCTTCTGCTCGAGCACCGACTTGAAGGCGTTGTAGACGACCACCACCCGGTTGACCTCCCCCTCGCTGTAGCGCCCCACCAGGTGCTCGGTGACCTGCTCGGCGTCGGCGTAGGTCGGCTGGATGGAGAAGCCCTGAAACGACCGGTCGATCTTCTCGCCGCGGAAGGTGAGCGTGCCGAGGCCCTTCTTGCCGACGGTGGTGAACTCGACCTCGGAGAAGCCCTCGTCGCGCAGCTCCTGGGCCACCGCGAGGGCCGTCCGCACGATGTTGACGTTGAACGCGCCGGCCAGGCCGCGGTCGCCGGTGATGGCCACCACGATGGCCGGGCCGGACGGCTCGCGCTCCTCGAGCAGCGCGATCTTGGCGCTACCGCTCTGGCGGGCCGCCTGGGCCATCAGCCTGCGCATGGCCTGGGCGTACGGGCGCAGCGCCTCGATCGCCTCCTGCGCGTGGCGCAGCTTGGCCGACGCGACCAGCTCCATGGCGCGCGTGATCTTGCGCGTGTTGCGGACCGACTCGATCCGCCGCTTGATGTCCCGGGTGGTGGCCACGTGCCTCGGTGCCTAGGCGGCCGCGGGGGCCGGCTCGTCGCTCTGCGGGGCGGCCTCCTCCTCGGCCGGCAGCTCCACCGCCGCGACGACGTCCTCGGCCGGCGCGAAGCGGCCGACCACGTCCTTCGCGATGGCGTCGATCTTGGCCGCCGTCTCGTCGGAGAGGTCCTTGCTCTCACGGATGTCGGCCAGCAGGTCGGCGCCCTTCTCGCGCAGCTCCCGGCGGATGGTCTCGTTGACCTCGGGAACCTCGGAGACCCCGACGCGGTCGAGGTAGCCCTGGTTGGCGGCGTAGATCACGGCCACCTGCTCCTCCACGGGCCACGGTGCGTAGGCGGGCTGGTTCAGCGTGGCCACGAAGCGGGCCCCGCGCGCCAGCGTCCGCTGGGTGGCGGCGTCCAGCTCGGAGCCGAACTGCGAGAACGCCTCGAGGTCGCGGTACTGGGCCAGCTCCAGCTTCAGCCGGCCGGCCACCTTGCGCATGGCGCGGATCTGGGCCGAGCCGCCGACCCGGCTCACCGAGATGCCCACGTTCAGGGCGGGGCGCACGCCCTGGAAGAAGAGCTTGCCCTCCAGGAAGATCTGCCCGTCGGTGATCGAGATCACGTTGGTCGGGATGTACGCCGACACGTCGCCCGCCTGCGTCTCGATGATCGGCAGGGCCGTCAGCGAGCCGCCGCCCAGCTCGTCGCTGAGCTTGCAGGCGCGCTCGAGCAGGCGGGAGTGGAGGTAGAAGACGTCGCCGGGGAAGGCCTCGCGTCCCGGCGGGCGCCGCAGCAGCAGCGACATCTGGCGGTAGGCGTCGGCCTGCTTGGAGAGGTCGTCGTAGATGCACAGGGCGTGCTGGCCGTTGTAGAGGTAGTGCTCGCCCATGGCGGCGGCGGCGTAGGGCGCCAGGTACTTCAGGGACGCGGCCTGCGCGGCGGTGGCCGCCACCACCGTCGTGTACTCCATCGCGCCCGCGTCGCGGAGCCGCTGGACCACCGTGGCCACCGTGGACGCCTTCTGGCCGATCGCGACGTAGAAGCACTTCACGTCCTGGCCCTGCTGGTTGATGATCGTGTCGACCGCGATCGTGGTCTTGCCGGTCTGGCGGTCGCCGATGATCAGCTCGCGCTGGCCGCGGCCGATCGGGATCAGCGCGTCGATGGCCTTGATGCCGGTCTGGAGCGGCTCCTTCACCGGCTGGCGCTGGACGACGCCGGGGGCCTTGAACTCCACCGGGCGGAACTCGGTCGTCTCGATCGGGCCGCGGTCGTCCATGGGGACGCCCAGCGGGTCCACCACACGTCCCAGCAGGGCGTCGCCCACGGGCACCTGGATGACCTTCCCGGTGCGGCGGACCGTGTCGCCCTCCTTGATGAGGGTGTCGTCGCCCAGCAGCACCACGCCGACGTTGTCCTCCTCGAGGTTCAGCGCGAGGCCGGTCACGTCGTTGGGGAACTCGAGCATCTCGAGGGAAACGCACGACTGGAGGCCGTGGACGCGGGCGATGCCGTCCCCCACCTGGAGGACGCTGCCGACCTCCTCCACCTCCACGGTGCCCGAGTAGTGCTCGATCTGGCCCCGGAGGACCTTGGTGATCTCGTCGGGTCGCAGCTTCATCTGGGGGGCGTCACCTTTCTCTGCTCGAGGACGTTCGGGTGGGGACCTCTCGCGACGGGGCGGGTCACGACGAGACCGCGGCGGCGTCGATGGGTGCTGCCTGCAGCGTGTGGCGCAGCTCGTCGAGGCGGCGACGGAGGGATCCGTCCACCACGGTGTCGCCGATGCGCAGCACCAGGCCGCCGACGATGTCGGGATCCACCGACTCGGTGAGATCCACGGTGGCGCCGGTCTGGCCCTGGATGCGCTGCACGATGCGCTTGCGCAGGTCGTCGGGCATCGGCACGGCCGTGGTCGCCTCCACCTCGAGGCGGTGCTCGGCGCGCGCCACGCGCTCCTCCAGGGCGCGGGCGATCTCCGGGAGGTCGGCGATGCGGCCTCGGTCGATGAGGACCTGGAGGAAGTTGGCCGTGAGCGGGTGCGCGCCCTCGGTCAGGTCGGCGAGGGTGCCCTTCTTGGCGCGCATGTCGACCTCGGGGCTCGTGAGCACGGCGCGCAGCTCGGTCGACTCCCGCATCGCCCGGGCGAACGCGGAGACGTCCGCGGCCACGGCGTCGACGGCGTCCGCCTCGGTCGCCGCCTCGAAGAGGGCCTCGGCGTAGGTGGCCGCGACGCTCACGCCGGCGTGCCACCCCCGTTCGAGGCGCCCCCGCCGTCGGCGGTCACGACCGACAGGTCGGCCTCGTCGATGGCCTCCTGGATCAGGCGCCGGTGGTCCTCGTCGCTCAGGCTGCGGCGGGACACCTTCTCGGCCGCCATGAGCGCGAGGCTCACGACGTCGTCGCGCAGGCCGCTGGCCGCGGCCCGGGCCTGTGCCTCCATCTGGGCCTCGGCGTCGGTGAGCACGCGCTCGCGCTGGGCGTGGGCCTGCGCCACCAGCTCGTGGCCCTGCTTCTCGCCGTCCTTGCGGCCCTCCTCGCGCAGGAGGTCGGCCTCCTTGCGCGCCTCGGCCAGGCGGACGCGGTAGTCCTCGAGCAGAGCAGCCGCCTCGTCGCGGGCGTGCTCCGACTCCTCGATGCTCGCCGAGATGTCCGCCCGGCGCTTCTCGATCGCGGCGCCCACCGGGCCGAACACGTACCTCTTCAGGATGAAGAGGGTGATCCCGAAGATCACCAGGGTCCAGACCATCAGACCCGGGCTGGCCTTGAGCAGCGGGTTGCTGGCCGCGGCCGGGAACGGCAGCAGGTGGGGGAGCAGGCTGGTGCCCATCAGCGACATCGGCTAACCGATGAAGAACGCCACGAAGCCCATGAGGAGGGCGTAGAAGACGATCGCCTCCGTCAGGGCGAGGCCCAGGAACATCAGCGACATGATCTCCCCGCGGAGCTCGGGCTGGCGCGCCACGGCCTCCACGGTCTTGCCCATCAGGTAGCCGACGCCGGCGCCCGGGCCGATGGCCCCGAAGCCGGTCGCGAGACCGAGCGCAAGGATCTTTGCCGCATTCTCGACATTGCCCTCAAGTGGCATGGAACAACCCTCCTGTCCTTAGTGAGACGACTGGACCGCGAAGCCGATGTAGATGCCGCTGAGCATGGCGAAGATGAACGCCTGCAGGCCGGCGATGAGCACCCATTCGAAGACGTAGAAGAACACGCCGACGGGGATGGCGATGAGCCCGGCGAAGTTGCCGAGCAGGACCACGAACCCGGCGCACATGATGATGAGCAGGTGACCGGCGAGCAGGTTGGCGAACAGACGCACGGAAAGGCTGACCAGGCGCAGGACCTGCGACAGGAGCTCCAGGGCGAAGATGAACGGCTTGATGACCTTGGGCGCGTCGGGGACCATGGTCTTGAGGTACCCGACGGGGCCGTGGGCGCGCACGCCCTCGTAGTTGAAGGCGATGAACGTGACGAGCGTCAGCGCGAGGGTGACGTTGATGTTGGCCGTCGCGGCGTAGAGGCTGAGGTCCGGGAGGCCGAACGGGAGGTTCCCGCTCTCGTGCGAGACCGGCAGCGGGATGAAGCTGATCAGGTTGCTGACCAGCAGGAACATGAACAGCGTCGCGATGAACGGGAAGTAGCGGGAGAAGACCTTCTCGGACAGCGTCGGGCGGGCGATCTGCTGCTCCGCGAACTCGTAGACGAGCTCCACGACGTTCTGGGCGCGCGTGGGCCGCATCCTCAGGCCGCCCCGGATCACGAAGATGCCGACCCCGATGCAGATGGCGGCCGCGAGCAGGAGGTAGATGACCGCCTTGTTGATCGAGAGGTCGAGCGGACCCAGCTCGATCGAGATGTAGGGATCCGTCTTGAACTCGACGGAGGGGTCGAACTTGTCGGCGGCCGCCGCCGCGAGCGCGGGCAGCGCGAGCATGAGCGTCAGGCCGAGGGTCACGGCCAGGGTCCAGACCCGCCGGGCATGACTCACCGGGGCACGTCCTTGCGGGCGTTCTGGTTCATCACGAAGAGCGTGGTCCGCCCGACGAGGTCGCAGGTGAAGGCCACCAGGAACACCCCGGCGGCGGCCAGTCCGACGGCCTGGTCGTACTTCAGCGCGATCACGAACAGGATGATCGCCGTGAGCCAGGCGCGGGAGATGAACGAGATGCCCGACAGCCCCACGGCCGCGGTGGCCGACGAGTTGAGCGCGACCTTGGCCGTGAAGATCTGAAGGGCCCAGTTGGCGGACCAGAGCGCCACGCCCACGATCCACCCGTTCAGCGGGCCGCCGGCCAGGAGCACGACGGGGAGGCAGAGGAAGGCTGCGATGAGGCCGGCGCCGGACGCGATGAACGTCAGCGGCCGAGGGTGCATCGGTGCGGAAGCCGGGACGGGAGGGACCGGTCGCTCCTGCGGCACCGCGATTCGCTGCTGGGTGATGCAGGTCCCTCCGGGTCGGATCCGTCGCACGCCGGGCCGGGCCGCGCGCAGAGCGGTCCGGCGAAGCGCGCGGGAGTATATCGGGACGCCGATTGGGGCGGCAACGAAAGCGCGACGGGGGGACGTTCGTCCCACGCCCCCGTCACCATCGACGGCCACGTGGGCGGCCACCCGCGGGGCGCGCCCGGGCGTGCCGCAGGCGACGGGTCCGGCGCCGGGCTGACCGCGGCACCGCAGCGCCAAAAACGCTGATGGGCGCTGGCCTTTCGGTCAGTTGCCCGTAGGGTGGCGAAGTCGGGAGGATCGCCCTATGAGGAGCTCCGTGCTCCGTGCCCTCCGATCAGCGCTCGTGCTCAGCGCCGGAGGCACGGTCCTCGCCTGTGCGCCGCTCCTCCATGCCGAGACCGTGCTCTACGACCGGGGAGACCAGGTGCAGCGGCTCCTCGCCATCGGGCCCCCCGGCCTCACCCAGGCCGACGGCCTCATCCAGCAGCAGCCGGCCAAGCGCGCCCTGCCGGGGACGCGGCAGGCCTGGAAGGTGTCCGGCGGCGCCGGGACCCGCGCGACCCCGAGCCTCGTGGGCCTCGGCGCGACGAGGATCACCGAGATCCTGAGGGACCGCATCGCGCGGTCCGGCGGGCACCTGGTGTTCCTCGACGAGCTCGGACCCGCCTTCAAGGGCCGCCAGGGGGACGACCTGGGGCAGGCCCTCCGGTTCCTCCAGAAGGAGACGACCCCCTACGCGCCGGACGGCCTCAACCTGCGCGTGCACCTCTACGTGGGGTCGCCCGGCCAGCTGCTGGCCGACGACAAGTCGTGGACCGGCGCCCGGCGCGCGATGTCGCTGGCCGGGGGCGTCTGGCTCGAGGCCTACCACGAGCGCGACCAGTGGACGGCCGAGGAGTGGGTCACGTGGCCCGGCGAGGTGGCCAAGGAGATGGACTCGATCGGAGGCGAGAGCAAGCGCGTCCACGTGCTGCTCCGGGGCGGCGGCGATCACGCCCAGACCTGGCGGCTCGCCCGCACCGGCAGCGCCTGCGGGGTGCTCGGCACCGGCCCCGGCGCCTACCGCCTGGGCGAGGATGCCGCCCGTTTCGTGGCCGAGTTCCGCCGCACCTTCCCGTCGCCCGGCTCCAAGCCCGTCGGCTGCACGCCGGCGGCGACGCTCCCGCCGGCCGCCGCCCACGCAGTGGTGTCCGCGGTCGCGCGCGAGGACTCCGGCGTCGAGCTGCCGCCGGGCGCGATCGGCTCCCCTCCCCTGCCCGCCGGCTCGGCCGCGCAGGTGACGGTCCGGCTGGGCGACGACCCGCTGGGCCTGGCCGCGGGCCTCGGCACCGGCCCCGACCGGATGTGGTCGGCCGCGCGCGCGCAGCTGCGCGCCGTGGGCCCGGGCTTCTCGGTGACCGCCCCGGTCGAGGCCGACGGGAGCGCACGGATCGCCTTCCTGCCCACCGCGCCGGGTCCGGTTTCGCTGTGGCTCACGGTGCCCGGGTCGGCCATCAGCCGCGCCGTGGGCACGCCGGTGGACACGCTTGCGGGCCTCCGGGCGTCCGGCGCCCCGCCGGAGCTGGTGGAGCGCGTCCTGGCGGCGCCCGCGACATGGGCCATCGACGATGCCCTCATCCCCGCCGGGGCGTCCGCCGGGACACCCCCCCTGGTGATCGTCCCGCCCTCCGCGTAGGAGACCCGGGCGAGCCGGCGCCCTAGGGCCGCTCCGCCATCTCGCGGGCGCTCGCGCGGGCCTGGCGGCTCTCGCGCACCAGCTTCACGACCGGCGTGCTCCGCCACTTCAGGATCTCGAGCACGTAGATCAGATAGATGGAGGCGATCAGGGCCACGAGGCCGGCCGCCGCGAGCCCGAACGAGCCGAGCATCCCCGCGCCGCCGGGGTCGTCGTAGGGCACGAACCGGAGCGCCACGGCCACGGCGCCCATCAGCGCGCACCAGCCGTAGAGCGCCAGCACGGTCTTGCGCTGGCCCCAGCCGATCGCGAAGAAGCGGTGGTGGAAGTGGCTGCGGTCGGCGGAGTAGATCGGCAGGCGGTGCTTCAGCCGCTTCAGGATCACGAACGAGGTGTCCAGGATCGGGATCGCGAGGATCAGGAGCGGCGCCACGACGGCGATGGCCGCCGTTGTCTTCATGACCCCGCTGATGGCCACGCCGGCGATGACGAAGCCCAGCAGCATCGACCCGGAGTCCCCCATGAAGACCCGGGCGGGGTGGAAGTTGAAGACCAGGAAGGCGGCGCAGGCGCCCGCCAGGGCGGCGGCCATGATCGCCGGGTCGGCGCGGCCCAGCGAGGCGGCCAGGATGGCGAAGGTCGTCGCCCCGAGGCCGGTGATGCCGGCGGCCAGCCCGTCCATCCCGTCGATGAAGTTGATCATGTTCATGAGGGCCACGAACCACAGCACCGTGAGCGGGTACTGGGCCGGGCCGAGGTCGCCGGCGCCCAGGAACGGGAGCGTGATGTGGTCGATCGTGAGGCCCGCGGCGATCGGAACCGTCGCGCACGCGACCTGGCCGCACAGCTTCAGGGCCGGGCTGAGGCCCCAGATGTCGTCGACCGCCCCGAGGGCCGTGATGAGGATCGCGCCGCACACCAGCGCCCGCGCCGCGGAGTCCGCGGGCAGGTAGTAGAGCACCGGCACCAGGAAGCCGGCCAGGATGCCCAGCCCCCCGAGGCGCGGGGTGGGCTCGCGATGGATGCGGCGGTCGGAGGGTTGGTCCACCGCGCCCACCGCCCGCGCGAGCCGAGCCGCCAGGGGTGTGGCCGCCAGCACCACGAGGGCGGCCACGAGGGCGCAGATGATGGGGATGAGGGTTGTCGTCAGGAGAGGGTCAACCCCAGCGCCGGGCCGGCGCCGATCGGGGTCGGGAGGGCGCTAGAGGGGATTCTAGGTCCCCCGGTCGAAGCCCTTCAACGAATCGCGGGTCGTGTGCGTGAGCGCCGCGGCCCGGAGGACCAGGCCACGCGGGAGGATACGCGCGGCCAGCATGCTGCCGCGCGCGACCGGCCCGGTCACCGCCCGCCGCCGCCCCGCGGCCAGCGCGCGCCACGCCGCCCGGATCACGAGATCGACGTCGTCGAATGGGATCCACCAGTGCGCGGGGCCGGTGTCGGCGCTCATGGTGAACTCGGTCCGCGTGGGCCCCGGGCAGATCGCGAGCGCGCGCACGCCGGTGCCGCGCAGCTCCTCGGCCAGGGCCTCCGCCAGGTGCAGCCCGAAGACCTTCGTCGCCGCGTAGGTGGCCATGAAGGGCACCGGCTGCCAGGCCGCCGCCGAGCTGACCACCACCACGGCGCCGCTGCCCCGCGCGACCATCCCGGGCAGAACGTGGGCCGCCAGGTCCACCACCGCGACGCAGTTGAGGCGCACCATCGCCGACTGGCGCTCGCGCTCGAGCTCCCACAGCCGCCCGCGGGAGCCGAAGCCGGCGTTCAGCACCACCACCTCCGGCGGCTCCGGCTCGGCCGTGATGGCCTCGCGGCAGGCCGCGAGCCCGGCGTCGGTGGCCAGGTCGGCCACCACGACGCGGGCCTCGACCCCGTGCCGCTCCGCCACGATCCGGGCCAGCTCGCGCAGGCGGTCCTCGCGCCGCGCCACCACCAGGAGGTCGTGGCCGCGGGCGGCGAGGCTCTGGGCGAACCCCCAGCCGATGCCCGACGACGCACCGGTCACGACCCCCAGCGGGCGCCCGGTCACGCGGCCGTCGGGGGCTCGGAGATCAGCCGGGCTCCGAGTAGAGCCGGTCGCCCGCGTCGCCGAGGCCCGGGACGATGTAGCCGCGCTCGTCGAGGCGCTCGTCGATGGCGGCGACCGTGATCGGCACCTCCGGATCGGCGGCGGCCACCGCCGCCAGCCCCTCGGGGGCGGCGATCAGCCCCACCAGGTGCAGCCGCTCGGCCCCCGCCGCGCGGAGCGCCCGCAGCGCCGCCACGCTCGAGCCGCCGGTCGCGATCATGACCTCCAGCAGCACCACCTCGTCGGACGCGAGATCGTCCGGCAGGCTCGTCAGGTAGGTGTGCGGCTGGAGGGTCTTCTCGTCCCGGGACAGGCCCATGAAGCCCACCCGCGTCCCGGGGGGCAGCAGGTCGAGCGCCGGCTCCAGCAGGACGAGCCCGGCCCGGAGCACCGGCACCAGGGTCAGCCGGCGCGCCGGGCGCGTGACCCGCGCGGGAGCGACCGGCGTGGTCACCTCCCCGTCCACGGTCTCGAGGTCGCGCAGGGCCTCGGCCACCGCGAGGGTGCCGAGCACGCGGGCCGAGCGCCGCACCGCCGGGTCGGCCGACCGCGCGTCGCGGATCGCCGCCAGGTGCGCGCCGACGATGGCGCCGGACAGGACGGTGGTCGGGCGGGCGGGCACCGGGGCAGCCTATCCGGGGGGGCGCCGGAGGACGACGGGCGGCCCCGGCGAACGCTGGGGGGTGCCTCACGCCGAGCGACATCTGAGCCACCGCGAGGGATGGCTCCGCGCCGCGGTGCTGGGCGCGAACGACGGCACCCTCTCCACCGCGGGCCTCGTCGTGGGCGTCGCGGCCTCCGATGCGTCGCTGTCGGCGATCCTCACGGCCGGGCTCGCCGGTCTCGTCGCCGGCGCGCTCTCGATGGCGGCCGGCGAGTACGTCTCGGTGAGCTCGCAACGCGACGCGGAGCTCGCCGACCTGCGCCTCGAGCGCCGCGAGCTCGAGGCGGACCCCGAGGGCGAGCTGGCCGAGCTGGCCGCGATCTACGAGGACCGGGGCCTGAGCGCGGGGCTCGCCCGCCAGGTCGCCGAGGAGCTGTCCGAGGGTGACCGCCTGGCCGCGCACGCCCGCGACGAGCTGGGCCTGGACCAGCGCGCCATGGCCCGCCCCTTCCAGGCCGCGTGGACGTCGGCGGTCTCGTTCGCGGTCGGCGCCATCCTCCCCCTGATCGCGATCGGCGTCGCCCCGAGCGGTGCCCGGATCGCCGTGACGGTGGTGGTGACCCTCGTGGCGCTGGCCGTCCTCGGGGCGGTCGGCGCCCGCCTCGGCGGCGCCCGTCAGGGCCGCGCCGCCCTGCGCGTCGCCGCCTGGGGAGCCGTCGCGATGGCCCTGACCATCGCGATCGGGGCCGTCGTGGGGACGGCGGTCTAGCCCGCCCCCAGGCATGCGGTGTTCGGCGCGGCGGTGGGATCGTCGAAGAAGCGCGCGATGATGCCGATCCCGCAGGCGCCCGCGGCCACCGCCGGAGAGTGGCCCACGAAGGGCACCTTGATCAGGGTGCTGTTGGGCAGCTCGCGGGCCACGGTCGCGCCGTAGCGGGGCGGGGTGATCTGGTCGAGCTGGCCCGAGAAGACCAGCGCCGGCTTCGCGCTCGAGACGGGCTGGAAGGTGAGCGGGTCCGCCTTGGGCACCCCCCACCCGGCGCACACCGACAGCAGCGGCTGGCCCACGATCGGGCTCGCGCGGACCAGCTCACGGGCGACCCGCGGCAGCCGCCGGGCGTTGGCCGCGAGCGACGCCGGCCCGTAGGCGGCCTCCTCCTGGCACAGGAAGGAGAGCTGCATGCCGCTCGAGAGGTCGGACTCGGGAACGGCGGCGGCGCCCCCGCCGTCGTCTCCCACCAGCGGGCCGAAGTCCCCCCGTCCCATCGCGGTGATCACGCGCGGGATCTGGGCGATGCCCCCGGGGCTGTAGAAGGCCGAGAACAACGCGAGGCTCACCTGGGCCGCCGTGATGGTCACGGTCCTGGTGACGCCGCCCGTCCTCGTGCGGACCACGGCCGGCCGGGCCGCCAGGCGCCGCATGGCCCGGTCGAGGGTGCGGGCGAGGCCGGGGTTCTCGGTGTTGCAGCGACGCGACGCGTGGCAGAGGGCGTAGGTGCGCGCGAGCGCCGCGGTGAACGACGAGGCCGCGTCGGCGACGAAGTTCGCCTCGGCGGGGATGGCCGACGAGAGCACGACGCTGCGGATCCATGGCGGCTCCCCGCGCAGGGCCTCCAGCGCCAGGCGGGCGCCGTAGGAGCTGCCGAACAGGTTGAGCTGCGGGTATCCGAGCGCCTGGCGCACCTGGTCCAGGTCGCGGACGTCGTTCAGGGTGTTGTAGGCCGAGAGGTCGTTGCCCGCGGCCCGGAGGCGTGCGGCGCACTGAACGAAGAGGCCGGCCAGCGTCTCGCCCCGGGGGACCCCGCCGATCGGGCACTCGAGCGCCGGCGTCGAGCGGCCCACGCCCCGCTGGTCGATCAGGATCAGGTCGCGCGTGCGCGCCAGCAGCGGGCCGAGCCCCCCGGGCCGCGACACCGGGCCCAGGGACCGGAGGATCTTCTCGCCCGGGCCGCCCCCCAGGAGGAGCGTGGCGTCGGCCGCCCCCGGTCGCGCCGCGCGGATGCGCGCGTAGGCGATCCGGATCTCCGGCGAGGGCACGTCGTACCGCAGCGGGACGTTGATGAATCCGCAGTCCACGCGCGCGGCGGCCGAGGCCGGCACGCCCGGCGGGCAGGCGGCCGGCGTCGCGGTCGGCACGGAGAGGGCCGGGGCGCTCGCCAGCGCGAGCAGGCCGAGCACGACCGGAAGCAGGCGGCGCCAGTCCATGAGCGCTCGCCCGCGGATCAGGCGGGCTTCGTCGCCATCGCCCAGATGGCGACGAGGTACGCGAGGATGAGCAGGCTGGTGGCCCACGCGGCGATCGCGACGCCGGCGCCGCCCGCCGCCGCGGAGGCCGTCCCCGCGGAGGCTGCGGCCGCCCGGGCGCGCCCGGCGCGCCGGACGGCGATCCCCGCGGCGACCAGCGCCACCAGCAGCAGGAGCGCGCCCGCGTCGCTGGCGATGAAGCCGATGCCGATCCAGGTGAGGTCGGCGTTCTCCAGGTGCTCCTTCGAGAGGATCCATTCGGCCCCGACCCGCATGACGATGTAGGCGGGGAGGGCCGCGAAGAGGAGGGTGCGCCATCCCCAGCGGACCCCGTCGAGGGCGTCGCCGCGCCGAGACGCGAAGAGGAACCAGGCGGCCATCACCAGCGATCCCACGAGCACCATCGCGCCGAGGACGTGGACGAAGAGCGGCAGGCCCCACGCGTCCGGCCGGATCGCGGCGGCCAGGGTCACGCGCCCGGCTTCCAGATCATCAGGACCAGGATCGCCACGACCGTCGCCGTGCGCAGCCAGTGCCACATCGACAGGCGGCCCTCGGCCGGGACGCCGCCGGTCTTCAGCCCCTCCACGACGGCCGTCCGGGCCCGCGAGCCGAAGGCGCTCGAGACGCCCAGCAGGACGAGCGCGGCGAGGATCCACCCGTCCCAGATCTCGTAGCCGTCCACGTCGAGGGCGAGCCAGACCCCGAAGACCACCAGCAGGATCCCGCTCACGTTCCACGACCAGTCGGCGAGCAGGAAGCCACCCCGGTCCGGAGCGACGCCGAGGGCGTAGGCGGAGAACATCGCGATGGTCACGAACGCGGTGAACGCGCCGAGGAGGTGGAGGAAGAGGAGGGTGTCGTACATCGGGCGGGTCGCAGTCAACGAGGTCGGCGGGTCGCCTGTCAACGTCGACCGCGGCCCCGCGGGGCCGCCGCTCAGCGGTGGGCGGCCCGCCGCTCGGCGGCCCGCCGCGACCTCTGCTGCACGACGGGCGCCGGGTCGGCCTGCGCGTCCACGAAGCTCACCATTCCCTGTGTCTCGTGGGAGTCGGAGGTCCCGGCGAACAGCGAGCAGTAGATCTTGTAGCGCCCCGGGGTGAGGGTCGCGGTGACGGTGCCGTTGGTCCCCGGGGCCAGGTACACCTGCCGCAGGGTCCCCGTGCCGTCGACGATGCTGAAGTCGTGGTCGTCCATGCCCCGGTTGTTGACGTGGAAGGTCACCTGGCCCGCCGCCACCAGCTTCTTGGAGGGCACGACCAGCCACTCCCCCTCGTCCACCCCCAGCGAGTTGGGCAGCCGGGGCGGGGTCGCCGGCGGCGGGAGCGTCGTGCGATGGATGCGCGGGGCGGCCACCGCCGTGGCGGCGCCGAGGGTGGAGAGGCACACGAGGGCCAGCGCGACGCGGGCCCTGGGAGGGCCGTGCATCACCCGACCAGCGGGCCCCCGAGCGAGAACGGGCCGCCCGGGATGACCGCGCGCGGGTCGCCCCCCAGCCACTCCGACACGATCGAGCTGTAGACGGACCGGAAGTCGGTGGTCACCCGCAGGTCGCCGCGGTCGAGGGTCGTCAGCCCGGGGTGCTCCCCGCGCAGCCCGCCGCGCACGCCCGAGCCCATGGCCAGCATCAGCCCGCCCGCGCCGTGGTCGGTGCCGCTGTTGTTCGACTCGACGCGCCGGCCGAACTCCGAGAACACCACCGTCATCACGCGTCCCTCGATGGCGCGGGCGGTGAGGTCGGCCGTGAAGGCCGCCAGCGCCCGGGAGAGCGTGGAGAGCTGCGGATCCTGGCTCTTGAGCTGGTTGCCGTGGGTGTCGAAGGAGCCCCAGTCGATCGTGATGACCTTCACGCCGAGGTTCGCCGACAGGAGGGTCGCGGCGAGCTGGAGGCGCTGCGAGAGGTTGGAGGTCGGATAGCCCCCCGCGACCGGCGAGCCGGCGAGCGGCCGCAGCGAGCGCGACACCTGCACGGTGCGCCCGAAGACGTCGCGCGAGCGCCCCAGCTCGACGTTGCCCGCGCCCACCGGGACCAGCGAGAGCGGCGCCATCTGCTCGGTGGGGTTCGCCTGCGCCGCCGCCACGTTGTCCACCCGGAACTCGACGCCCGTGAGGCCGGTCACCGCGCTCACCGGCGCCTTCACGGTGCGGATCTGCTTGGAGATGGTGGAGTCGAGCGACACCGCCTGGAGCGGGTTGTCGGGCGATCCGTAGAGGTCGAGCCAGCGCCCCAGCCACCCGGTCGTCATCTTCTGGAGGGCCCCGGCGAACCAGTAGTCGCGGCTGTCGAAGTGCGAGCGGTTGGCCGGCGTGTAGTCGGCCGCCGGGAACACGGCCAGGTCGGAGCCGGGACCGCCGGTGCCGTCTCCGAACAGGGTGTCGAAGCCGCGCGTGTCGCCGTTGTTGCCCACGCCGGAGAGGCCGACGTTGGCCCACGCGGTGGCGCCGCCCGTGCCCGGCATGACCGTGCTGCCCACCTGGGTCGCCGTCGAGGGTCCCTGGATGCGCGCCAGGCCCGGACGCTTGGCGGTGTAGGTCGCGAAGTCCGGGACCGGGATGATGGTGTTGAGGCCGTCGTTGCCGCCGTTCAGGAAGATCATCACGAGCTGGTTGCCGGGCTCCGCGCCCTCGGCCACCGCCGCCTCGAACGCCCGGGTCCAGTCGATGCGGCTCGCGGCGTAGACCGACGCGACACCCAGCGCGCCGGTGCGGAAGAAGTCGCGGCGGCTGAGGCCCTTGGACCGCGGCACCCCGTCGGGGAAGCCCGCGACGGCCTCCACCGGGATCGGCATCCGGTCGACCGGATCGAGGCCGGTG
This sequence comes from Miltoncostaeaceae bacterium, assembly GCA_963760715.1. GTDB lineage: Bacteria > Actinomycetota > Thermoleophilia > Miltoncostaeales > Miltoncostaeaceae > CAVXDY01. The sequence goes on from CAVXDY010000003.1 coordinate 658,972, forward strand.
ACCAGGCTGTCGGAGCGGGCGCAGTCGGCGCAGTTGATGGCCTCGGCCTCGCCCGGGTCCATCGCGGCCGCGCCGCCCATCTCGTCGGGATCGAAGTCCTGGGTCATCACATCACCTGTGCGTCGGGGCCGGCGAGCATGAACGCGCGCAGGACGCGCTGACGTGCGATGCGGTCACCCGAGGAGGCCGCCTTGGCGTGCGCCGCGTAGTACTGCAGCGAGCTGACCGTGCCCTTGGCCATCCAGGGGCGGCCGACCGCCGCGTGCGCGCGCTGGAACGCCTGCTTGGGGGTCTCCGAGGCCTCGTCCTCCGGCGCCTTCGTGGCCAGCGTCGCGTACTTCAGGCTGAGCAGCTTGTTGGCCAGCGCGAACCGGGACAGCGCGGTGTTGGTGTTGAGCCAGGCCGGGCCGCCCTCCCAGCCCGCCACGGTGGGCGGGAAGTACGGGAGCTGCCCCATGGCGCTCAGGGCGTCGTAGAGGGTGCCGTCCTTGATCTGCAGGCCCAGGGTCCGCATCAGCCCGATCGCGTAGACGACCGGGGGCTTGATCATGTTCGGCTCCTTCACGGAGTCGAGCATCGCCGGGTGGGTCAGGATGCGCCGCACCAGTGGCTTGATGCGCAGCTTGGCCTTCAGGTAGACGTTCACGAGGTCGCGCACCGTGGCGGCGTTCGGCGCCGTGGGGATGAACTCGTGCCAGAGCTTGGTGACGAGGTACGGCGCGTGGTTCGGATGGGAGAGCACCACGTCCACCAGCTCCCGGTGCCCGAACGCGCCGGTCTTCCCCAGCACCGTCTTCTGGCCGTCGTCCCAGCGCGTCTTGTCGAAGACCGCGGTCACGGCATCCGGATCGTCGTCCTTGATGGTCCAGCCGGTGGCCGAGCGCGCGGCCTCCCGCACGTCGACCTCGGTGTAGTTGGGAGCGCCGGCGGCGTTGGTCACGCCGACGCAGAACAGCTCCATCAGCTCGCGGCCGTAGTTCTCGTTCACGTTCTTCTTGGTGCTGTCCTCCCCGGTGAGGAAGCGCAGCATCGCCGGCCCCTCCCCCATCTCGTAGACCAGGGTGCGAAAGTTGGCGGTGGGGAAGGCCCGCAGGTCCGAGTAGCGCCGGAAGAGGGCGTTCTGGGTGGTCATGAGCTGCGGCGGGGACACCATGTCGCGCTGGGTGGCGAAGTGGCGGTGCCAGAAGAAGGTGAGGCGCTCGACCAGCGGGTTGCCCGTGCGGATCATCTGGTCGCACCAGGCCAGCACCAGGTCCGTGTCGGACTCGTAGGGCTTCAGCGGGGTGCCGTCCGAGCGGACGGCCGCCGGGCCCGTGGGGGTCTGCGGCGCGGCGATGAGCCTGTCCACGGCGACGTGCAGGGAGAGGCCCTTGAGCGCCGCGCGGCCGGCCTCGTCGGGGCCGAAGCCCGCGCGCCACATCAGGCGGTCGACCATCGTCTCGGTCAGCGCGGCCTGCGCCCCGCCGGCCACCGGGCGCGAGAGGCGGCGCCGGCGCGGCGCGGCCTTCAGACGTGGGCTCATGCGCCCCTTCGGAAGACGAATTTCGAGAAGGCGAGGCGGGTCGTCTTCTTCGCCCCGATGCGGAAGTCGCCGTTGCGGTCGCGCACGTCGAACCAGACCAGGCCGGCCAGGTTCGGGATCGCGGTCTGCAGCGAGCCGAGCCGCCCGATCCACTGCTCCTTGCTGCCCCCGAGCGCGGTCGAGCCGGTCTCCGCGATCCAGAACGGGGCCGAGCTCAGCGCCGAGATCTCGCGGTAGGCGTCCTCGAAGAGGGCGGCGGGCTCCGTCCAGGCGAGGCCCCCCTGCGCGCCGAAGTTGTATCCGCTCGTGCCCACCAGATCGACCTGCGCGGCGCCCGGGAAGTAGGCCGCGATGGCGTTCTCGGGCGTCGCCGGCACGCTCCGGGCATAGGGCGCCCACAGCAGGCGGATCCTCGTGCCGCCCGCGTTCCTCACGGTCCTGCGCACCTGCTTCCAGGCCGCCACGTAGGCCGCCGGGGTGTTGCCGTTGACCGTGCCCGACCAGGCGTACCAGGGCGTGTTGGGCTCCGGCATCGGGCGCAGGATCGGGGCGGGCTTCAGGCCGCGCAGCTGCTTGGTCAGGGCCACCAGCCCGCGGTTCTGGGCGCCGCGGCGGACTCGCGAGAGCTTGAAGCGGGGCTGCTTGGCGCCCTCCTTGCCGCTGTCGGGCATCCAGCTCACCAGCAGGCGGGCGTGCGTGCGCCGGGCGAGCGCGACCACCGACGGCTCCACCAGCTTGCCGCCGGTGACGTAGGTGGAGATGACGCGGGTCGACCTCCGGCCGACGACCCTGGTCAGAGCCGGCACCCCGGCGACGGGGTTGTCCTGATAGACGCCGACCTCGATCCGCGCCGCCGCGGCCGGCGATGCTCCGACCCCCACCCCGAACGTCCCGGCAACGGCTCCGGCGACGCACGCGAGGGGAATGATCGCGCCGCTCACAACCGAGCGTCCAAGGCGCGTCCGGGGGGGAGTCATTGCCCGCAACCTAGTCCCGCATCGGCCCCTCGTCGCCCGCCGGATGGGGAACCCAACGGTTCCGTCACAGACTCCTCACACGGCCTGACACTCCTTCACGGGCCGATGCGCGCAAAGCGCCAGTATCGCCGAGCGCCCGGGGGCCGGCGCGGCCCGCGGATGGGGCCTACGCGACCGCCGAGGCCGCCAGGAGGCCCGGGTAGATCGGGAAGCGCTCACCCACCGCGCGGGAGCGGGCGCGCAGCGCCTCGAGCTCGGCGTCGGAGACCTCCTCGCGGAGCGCGGCCACGATGACCTGACCGATCTCGCGCATCTCGTCCTCGCCCAGGCCGCGCGTGGTGAGCGCGGGGGTCCCGATGCGCAGGCCCGAGGTGACCGTGGGGGGCCGCTCGTCGAAGGGCACGCCGTTCTTGTTGACCGTGATGCCGGCGCGGTGCAGCCGCTCCTCGCCGTCGGCGCCGGTGAGGGCCGTGTCCGACAGGTCCACCAGCAGGAGGTGGTTGTCGGTGCCCCCGCTCACCAGGGCGAGGCCGCCGTCGACCAGCTCGGCCGCCAGCGTCCGGCAGTTGGCCACGGTCTGCTCCTGGCGCGCCCGGAACTCGGGCGTGAGCGCGTGGCCCAGCGCGACGGCCTTCCCCGCGATGACGTGCATCAGCGGGCCGCCCTGGAGGCCGGGGAACACGGCCCGGTCGACCGCGGTCGCGAGCTCCTCCGAGCTCAGCACGATGCCCGCCCGGGGGCCGCCGAGGGTCTTGTGCGTCGTGGTCGTGACCAGGTCGGCGACGCCCACCGGCGTGGGGTGCAGGCCGGCCGCGACGAGGCCCGCGATGTGGGCCATGTCGACCATCAGGCGCGCCCCGACCTCGTCGGCGATCTCGCGGAAGGCGGCGAAGTCGATGATCCGCGGGTAGGCCGACGCGCCGGCCACGATCAGGGCGGGCCGCTGCTCGCGGGCCATGTCCCGCACCTGGTCCATGTCGATGCGGCAGTCCCCGCGCCGCACGCCGTAGTGCTGGAAGTCGTAGAGCCCCCCCGAGAAGTTCACCTTCAGACCGTGCGACAGGTGGCCGCCGTGCGAGAGGGCCATCGCCAGCACCCGGTCGCCGGCCTTCAGCACGGACCGGTACGCGGCCTCGTTGGCCGTGGACCCGGAGTGGGGCTGCACGTTGGCGTGGGCCGCCCCGAAGACGGCCTTGGCGCGGTCGATGGCGAGTTGCTCGACCTCGTCCACGACCTCGCAGCCGCCGTAGTAGCGCCGGCCCGGCAGGCCCTCGGCGTACTTGTTGGTGAGCACCGACCCGACCGCCTGGAGGACCGCCTGGCTCGTGAAGTTCTCGCTGGCGATCATCTCGAGCGTCTCGCTCTGGCGGTCGAGCTCGGCCCGCAGCAGGCGGGCGATCTCCGGATCCACCACCGAGACGTCCTGTGACAGGTAGCTGTCGAAGTCGGTGAAGCTCACGCGCCGCTCCCGGGCTCAGGGGGTTTGGGAAGGTCCGAGGGTACACCCCGGCCACGACGGCTCGACCGGCACTCCCGCGTCCCGGAGCGCCCTCGCCACCGCCCCCGGATCGGGCCCCGGGCGCATCAGCGCGGCGGCCCCGCCGCCGGCCAGCGCCCGCAGGTCAACCACCGCCGACGCGGTGCCCGGCAGGGGTCCCCCGTCGACGACCACCGCGGCGCCCCTGCGCAGAGCGGGCGACACCTCGTCGAGCCTCGCCGGGTCCGTGCCGCCGGGCTCGTTGGCGCTCGTCGCGAGCAGGGGCAGCCCGAGCGCGTCGAGCGGCCCGGGCGCCGGCGCGCGCAGGCCCACGGTCCCGGGGGTGTCGCCCGACGCGGCCGCGTACCGGCCCGCCGGGTCCGGCACGAGGCACGTGACCGGGCCGGGCAGGAGCGTCGCGGCCGCGGAGCGCGTGAGCGGGTCGAGGGCCGCCATCGCCTCGTCCAGGAGCGCGGGGCCGAACAGCAGCACCTGGCAGGGCTGGGACCGCGGCCGTCCCTTCAGCGCGTAGAGGGCGGCCACGCCGGCCGGCACGTCGAGCGCGGCCGCCAGGCCGTAGACCGTGTCGGTGGGGACGACCGCGACCCGGCCGGCGAGCAGCGCCCGCCGCAGCGCGGGGAGGTCGGTCACACCGCCATGGTCAGGTCGGTGTGGGCGAAGTCGCCTCCCACGCAGAGGAGCGGCTCATCGGCGACCTTCGCCGTCGCGTAGGTGAGGCAGTCGCCGAAGTTGAGAGCGGCCGCATGACGTCCCTTGCCGAAACGACGGAACCCGTCGAGTGCGACGGGCCAGTGTCGCTCGCCGAACGGGATGACCGCGGCGCCGCTCTCGACCAGGAAGGCCGCGAGGTGGATCTCCGACGACTCGCCGAGGCGGGAGGCCAGCACCATGCCCGTCTCGAGCACGGTCGGCGCCGCGACGGCTCGATAGGGGTCCCGCGCCAGCGTCCTCTCGAGCGCGAGAGCGTGGGGTTCGCCCAGGATGATCGCGACGATCGCCGAGCTGTCGAGGATCAATAGCCCTCGGGTCCGATCCCGAGGATCTTCTCCCGCTCCGCCTTGGAGATCGCCTTTCCCCTGACGTCCTCCGGGAGGGAGGGCCATACCTCCTGCTCGAGGAAGCTGTGCAGGCGCTGAAACCGCTCCTCCGCCGTCTCGGCGCCCCGCAGACGGTCACGTCGCTCGCGCAGCGCGGTGCGGACCGCGCCGGTCTTGCTCTCGCCCGTCAGCGCCGCGACCTCGGCCGCCAAGCGCACCGTCTCCGCATCCTTGATGTTCAGAGCCATGGTGGAAATCTACCATGGTGGTGAGACGAGCCAGACAGTTCGGCTCTCGGCCGCTCGAACGCCATCACGCGGGTGGCGTCGCGCCGGCGCGCCCGCCGACGACCCGGTCCACGCCCGCAAGGTCGGCCCGCCGGGACACCTGCCCCAGCCCGGCCCCGCGCAGGGCCTCCTCGGCCGCGGGCGCCTGGCCCTCGCCGACCTCGATCAGCACCCAGCCGCCGGGCTCCAGGTGCTCCGGCGCCTCGGCCGCGATGCGGGCGACGGCCTCCAGCCCGGTGGGGCCCGCCACGAGGGCCTCGGCCGGCTCGAACGCCAGCTCCGGCGGGGCGGCCGCCAGGTCGGCCTCCGACAGGTAGGGCGGGTTCGCGGCGATCACGGAGAAGCGCCGGCCGGCGACCGCGGCGAACCCGTCCGAGCGCAGCCACTCCACCTCCAGGCCCAGGCGGGACCCGTTCTCGCGCGCCGCCTCCAGGGCCTCGGGCGATCGCTCGAGGGCGGTCACCCGCAGCCCGTCCCCCTCGCCGGCCAGCGCGAGCGCCACGGCCCCGCTGCCGGATCCCCAGTCGACCACGGCCGCGCCGGACGGGGCGACCTCGAGCGCCCACTCCACCAGCGTCTCGGTCTCCGGCCGCGGCACCAGCACGCACGGCCCCACGCTCAGGCTCATCCGGCGGAAGGCCCGTTCGCCGGTGAGGTAGGCCACCGGCTCGCGGCGGCCGCGGCGGGCCAGCAGGTCGCGGGCGCGGGCCAGCTCGGGCGGGGTGAGCGGGCGCTCGGAGTCGGTGTAGAGGCGCAGCCGCTCGACGCCCAGGGCATGGGCCAGCAGCAGGTCGGCGTCGAGCCGCGGCGACGGCGACCCGCGCTCGGACAGGTAGGCGGTGCTGCGCCGCAGGACCTCGGCGATGGTGAGGGGCGGGTCGGCCGCGCCCATCTCGGCCGTCAGTCCGTCAGCGGCGGGCGCGCGCGAGCACGAACGACTTGAGGGGGCCCTGCAGGAAGTCGTGCACCGAGTCGGCCGCCTCGGCCACCGAGGCCGCGTCCATCGGCTCGCTCTGGCTCTGGACGAGCCGGATGTAGACCTTGGACGGCTCGGAGTGCATGGGCTCGATCGCGACCTCCAGGGCCGAGTCGCCCGCGCGGCGCCAGATGCGCAGCCCCAGCGAGACGTGCTCGCCGCCCAGCAGGTCCAGCCGCTCCTCGTCCACCTGGAGCATGCTGCCCACCAGCAGCTCGCGCGCGGACTCGCTGTCCTCCACGTCCCACACGGCCACCAGGGTGATGTCGTCGACCCAGAGCTGGCCGATGCCGTAGCGATCCACCGCCTCCGAGAGCAGCCCGGCCACGCGGCCCAGGCCCTCCCGGTAGCCCAGGGAGGTGACCCCGCACGACGCGATCTGCCCCGGGCGCAGGACGCACTCGGCGCCGTCCGGGCCCGAGAACGTGGCGCCCGCGTCCGAGTGGTACTCGAGGCGCGTGAGGGCGTACGGGCCGCTGAGGCCGGCGAAGAAGAGCGCGAGGTCCTCGCGCGGCATCTCCACCTCGTCGTGGTGCGCCGTGATGCCCAGGAACTCGATGCGCAGGAGATCGGGGTTGGGCGTCACGCCGGCGCCTGCGCGATCGTCTGCTCCTCGAGCCGCCGCTGGCGCTCCTGCGCCCGCAGGGCCTCGGTGAACGCCTCGAGGTGCCCGGCCAGCACCTGCTCGCGCAGCGGCAGGGTGACGCCGACGCGGTGGTCGGTCACCCGGTTCTGGGGGTAGTTGTAGGTCCGCACCTTCTCGGAGCGGTCGCCCGATCCGAGCTGCGAGCGCCGGGCCGCCGACAGCTCGGCGTCCTGCTCGGCCTGCCTCCGCTCGTAGAGGCGGGCGCGCAGCACGCGCATCGCGCGCTCGAAGTTCTGAAGCTGGCTCTTCTCGTCCTGCATCGACACCACGATCTGGGTGGGGAGGTGCGTCAGCCGCACCGCGGAGTCGGTGGTGTTGACGCTCTGGCCCCCCGGCCCGCTCGACCGGTACACGTCGCGCTTCACGTCGTTCGGATCGATCGAGACGTCAACCTCCTCCACCTCGGGCAGCACCGCCACCGTGGCGACGGAGGTGTGCAGGCGGCCCTGGCTCTCGGTGGCCGGCACCCGCTGCACCCGGTGCACGCCCGCCTCGTGCTTGAACACCGCGTAGGCGCCGGAGCCCTTCACGGCCAGCGTCACCTCGCGCAGGCCGCCCGCGTCGGCCTCGGAGGTCGAACAGCAGCTCCACCTTCAGCCCGCTCGACTCGGCGTAGCGGGTGTAGACGTCGAGAAGGTCGCGCGCGAAGAGCGCCGCCTCCTCGCCGCCGGTGCCCGCCCGGATCTCGACGATCGTGTTGCGGTCGTCGTCGGGGTCGGGCTCGATCATGGCCTCGCGGATGCTCGCGCCGAGGGACGCGAGCTCCTCCTGCGCCTCCTCCAGCAGCCCGCGCACCTCGGGGTCGTCCTCCTCGGCGAGCATCGCCTCGGCCTCGCGGACGCGGCCCTCCGCGTCCTCGAAGCGCGCGGCGAGGTCGAACGCCTCGGCCAGGTGCGACCAGCGCCGGGTGACCTCGGCGTAGCGCAGCCGGTCCGATGTCAGATCCGGGTCGGCGAGCGCGTCCGCCAGCTCGGCGCGGGTCCGCGAGATCTGCTCGACCAGGCGCGCGTTATCGGTGCTCATGAGAGCGCGGGGCCGGAGACCGGGGCCCCGGCCGCCCCCCTACGCCCCGGTCCGCTGGCTCTGGGCCAGCTTCCGCTGGAAGCGCTCGACCCGGCCACCCGTGTCCACCAGCTTCTGGCGGCCGGTGTAGAAGGGGTGGCAGTTGCTGCAGATCTCCACCTTGATCTCGGGCTTGGTGGAGCGCGTCTCGAACTCGTTGCCGCACGAGCAGCGCACGTGCGCGACCACGTACTCGGGGTGGATGTCGGTCTTCATGGCGACGCCTTTCGCTCGTGCTGAAACGGCCCGCGAACGTGCGGCCGTATGTGTGGAGGATAGCGCGGGTGGCCAATCACCCCCCGCCGCGCGCGACGGGGGGTGGCCGGCCTTCCTCGAGGGATATTCCAGCCGCCGTCGGTTACAAGCGGCATGGATGCCGCGGTAGGCCCCCCAGGAGACGTTCCGACGGCGGCGTTTAGTTCGCCTTCCGCTCCTTCACCAGCTCCGTGAGCTTCGGGACGATCTCCTGGAGGTCGCCCACGACGCCCAGGTCGCTGAACTCGAAGATCGGCGCGTTCGCGTCCTTGTTGATCGCGACGATCACCTGCGAGGTCTGCATCCCCACCTTGTGCTGGATCGCACCCGAGACGCCGGCGCCGATGTAGAGCTTCGGCGAGACCACCTTGCCGGTCTGCCCGATCTGCGTCGCGTAGGGGTACCAGCCGGAGTCGACCACCGCGCGGGTGGAGCCCACGGCCGCGCCCAGCGCGGAGGCGAGGTCCTCGAGGATGGAGAACTTGTCCGGGGAGCCGAGACCGCGCCCGCCGGTGACCAGGATGTCCGCGTCCTCGATCGAGGGGCCGGACTGCTCCTCGTGGGCCTGGTCGACCATCACGGCCTGCGACGAGAAGTCCTCGAGGCTCACGGCCACGTCCTCGACGGCGGCCTCCCCGCCCTTCTCCACCGGGTCGAAGGAGCCGGACCGCACCAGGCCGAGCTTCGGCCCGTCCTTCCAGCCCACGTCGGCCCGCACCGTGTCGCCCAGCGCCGAGCGCTTGCCCACCAGCTCGCCGCCGTCCGAGACGAGGTCGCCCAGGTCCCAGTTGAGCCCGGCGTCGAGCCGTGCCGAGACGCCTCCGGCCACGTCGGCCGCAAGCACCGACGCGGCGAAGAGCACCGTGTCGAAGCCCTGGTCCTGCACGAGCTTGCTGATCACGTCCACCCGCGGCTGCGGCAGGGGCGCCTCGAGCGCGGGGTCGTCGGCCACGAAGACCTTGACGGCGCCGTACTTGCCGGCGCCGGCGGCGATGTCGCGCACTCCCGATCCGATGATGACGCCCGAGGTGTCCGGGTCCAGCTCCGCCGCCTTCGAGAGCACGCCGAGCGGCCCCTTCTGGAGCGTGGAGCCGTGGTGCTCCAGGAAGACCAGCGTGCTCATACGAGCTTCCTTTCCATGAGGAAGTCGAGGATCTTCTGCGCGCCCGATCCGTCATCCTCGATCTTGATGGTGTCGCCGCGCGACGGCGGCTCGCCCAGGGCGATGACGGTCGTGCGCGAGCCGGCCTCGCCGGCGCGGTCCGCCTCGAGCCCGAGATCCGCGAGGGTCTTCGTGTCCTGCGGCTTCTTCTTGGCGCCCATGATCCCCTTGAGCGAGGGGTAGCGGGGCTCGTTGAGGGAGTCCGCCACCGCGAGCACCGCGGGCAGCGGCGCGCTGATGCGGTCGTAGCCGAACTCGGTCTGGCGCTTGGCGGTGGCCTTCCCGTCGGCGACCTCCAGCTCCGAGATCTGCGACACCACCGGCATCTGCAGCCGGTCGGCGACCGCCGCCCAGAGCACCGCGCCGTCGGCGTCGGACGCCTGCTGGCCGAAGAGCACCACGTCCGGCGCCTCGGCCTTCAGCGCGGCCGCGAGGACGTAGCTGGTCGCCACGAGGTCGGACCCCGCCGCCCCCTCGTCGGACACCAGGAGCGCCCGGTCCGCGCCCATGGCCAGGCCCTTGCGCATCGACTCCAGGGCGCGGCTCGCGCCCATCGAGACGAGCACCACCTCGCCCTCGCCGGCGGCGTCCCGCAGACGGAGCGCCTCCTCGATGGCGTTGAGGTCGAAGGCGTTGAGCGACCGGTCGCCCGAGCGATCCATTCGCAGAGTCCCCGGGTCGATCCGGCGGTTCGGACCGGCGTCCGGAACCTCCTTGACGCAGACCGCGATCTTCATGCATCCCCCCTGCCGAAGTGCGTTCGTTGTGAGGTTCCGAACCCTAACGGTCCGGCCCCGGCGGGGTCATCTCCCCGTGAACGCCGGCGGGCGTCTTTCGAAGAAGGCGGCCATCCCCTCGGCCCGATCCCCGGTCGTGAACGCGAGCACCGCCACCGGCCCGCGGCGCTCGCGGACCACCGTCACGAGGCGGCGCCCACGTGGGACCGGATGAACTCGATCATCCCCTGCACCGGCGCGCCCGGGGTGAAGACCTCGGCCACCCCCAGCCGCTTGAGCTCGCCGATGTCCTCGCGCGGGATCGTGCCGCCCACCATCACCAGCACGTCGTCGGCGCCCTCGGCGCGCAGCTGGTCGAGCACGCGCGGCACCAGGGTCATGTGGGCGCCTGAGAGGATCGACAGGCCAACGGCGTCGGCGTCCTCCTGGATCGTCGTGGCCACGATCTGCTCGGGCGTCTGGTGCAGGCCCGTGTAGATGACCTCCATCCCGGCGTCGCGCAGGCTGCGGGCGATGATCTTGGCGCCGCGGTCGTGGCCGTCGAGGCCGGGCTTTGCGATGACGATGCGGATCGGGCGGTCCGACATGGCGGGGGATCCTCCTGCCGGTACGGGGTGGCGAGTATCCCACACGGCCGGCGCGGCCCGGACGCGGCCCGCGCGTATCCTGCGCGAACCACCGATCCGGAGAGGGAGCGCGATGCAGAGCACGCTGAGGAAGTCCGCCGACCCGGTCGCCGCCAAGGGCGACCTCCTGGTCGTCTGCGTGGCCGACCCGCCAAAGCCGCTGACGGGTCCGGTCGCCGCGGTGGACTCCGCCCTCGGCGGTCTGGTGGCGCGCGCGGTCAAGGACAAGGAGATCGACGGCAAGGCCGGCTCGGCGACGCTCTTCCGGGCCGCCTCCGGGCTCGCGTCCCCCCGGGTCGTGGTGGTCGGGCTGGGCGCGGCGGCGCGCGACGACTGGCGCTCCGCCGGCAGGGCCGCGGCGGGGACGGCGTCGCAGGTGAAGGCGAAGTCGGTCGCCGTGGTCCCGCCGGAATCGGCATCCGTCGCCGACATCGCCGCGCTCGTCGAGGGCTTCGGCGTGGGCGCCTACCGCTTCGACCGCTTCAAGACGGCCGGCGACGCACCGGCCGGGCCGGGGCGCCTGGCGGTCCATTCCCCCATCGTCCGCACGACCGACCTGCGCCGCGCCGACCGCGTGGTCGAGGCGGTGAACGGCGCGCGCGACCTCTCCAACACGCCGGGCAACCACCTCACCCCGACGGTGCTCGCCGAGCGCGCGAAGGAGCTGGCCGAGGGCATCCCGGGCCTCACCTGCACCGTGCTGGGACGGGCGCGCCTGGAGAAGCTCGGCGCCGGCGCCCTCCTGGCGGTGGCCCAGGGCTCCGACGAGCCGCCCCGCATGATCGTCCTCCGCTACCGGCCGCCGGGCGTGACCCGCTCCGGGGAGGTGCTGGGCCTGGTCGGGAAGGCGGTCACCTTCGACACCGGCGGCATCTCGATCAAGCCCTCGGGCGGGATGGAGGAGATGAAGCTGGACATGGGCGGCGGCGCGGCGGTGCTCGAGGGCACGGCCCTCGTGGCCGCGCTCGGGCTGCCGGTCGAGATCCTGGCCGTGATCCCGGCCACGGAGAACATGCCCAGCGGACACGCCGTGAAGCCGGGCGACGTCGTCACGACCCTGAACGGCCGCACCGTCGAGATCATCAACACCGACGCCGAGGGGCGCCTGATCCTCGCCGACGGCCTGGCCTACGCCGCGAGCGAGGGCGCCACCCGGCTGATCGACATGGCCACCCTCACCGGCGCCATCGTGGTGGCGCTGGGCGAGGTCTACGCGGGGCTCTTCGGCTCCGACCCGGACTGGACCGAGCTGGTGCGCGCCGCGGCCGACGAGTCGGGCGACCTGGCGTGGCCCATGCCCATGCACGAGCGCTACCGCCCGCTCATCGAGAGCAAGGTCGCGGATCTCGCCAACGCCTCCAACAAGCGCCAGGCCGGCCCGGTGTACGCCGCCCAGTTCCTGCGCGAGTTCACCGACGGGCTGCCGTGGTGCCACGTCAACATCGCCGGCACCGGGATGGTGGGCGGGGCCGGAACCGGATTCGGGGTGCGCCTGATCCTGGAGGTGGCCGAGCGGCTCGCGGACGGGGGCGCGGCCGGCTGACGGCCGCCGCCCCGCCGCGCGACTGAGGCCCGGGAGGTGGACGCCTCCGATCTCGTCCTCCTGGCCGTCACCGGCGTCCTGGCGGGCGGGGTGAACGCCGTCGCGGGCGGCGGGTCGCTGATCTCGTTCCCGGTGCTGGTGGCCACCGGGCTGTCGCCGCTCGAGGCCAACATCACCAACACGGTCTCGCAGCTCCCGGGCTACGTGTCGATCGTCGAGGGCTACCGCGGGTTCCTCGTGGGACAGGGACGGCGGCTGAGGCTGCTCGGGATCCCGACGGTCCTGGGGGCCGCGGCCGGCGTGGCCCTGCTGCTGTGGGGCGGGGAGTCGGCCTTCGAGGCGGTGGTCCCGTGGCTCGTGCTGATGGCCTGTGCCCTGCTCGCCCTGGGGCCGCGGCTGCGCGCGGCCCTGGCGGCGCGGGAGGGCGTGGCCACCCGCCCGTCCCCGGGGCTCGTCGCGGCCGTGTTCGCCTCCGGCGCCTACGCCTCCTACTTCGGCGCCGCGGCGGGGGTGCTGCTGCTGGCGGTGCTCGCCCTCGGCATCATCGACACCCTCCAGCGGCTCAACGCCGTGAACCGGACCCTCATCCTGCTCGCGAACCTGGTCGCCGCGCCGGTGTTCATGATCCTCGGCCCGATCGACTGGCCCTCGGTCGCCGTGCTCGCACCGGCCACGCTGGTGGGCGGAGCGATCGGGGCGCGGGTGGCCCGGCGCCTGAACGACGACGTCCTGAGGTGGTCGGTCATCGCCCTGGGCGTCGGCGTCGCGATCTGGCTCCTGCTGCGCTGACCCCGGAGGTCGCGGCCGGACAAACGCGGTCCACACCCCTTGACACCGCCGCACGCGCTCGGGCAGTGTGCGGCCCGCCGCTTATGTAAGCAATCAGTTTTGCTTATGCAAAGACGGCGGCGATCATGGTGGCCCCCTCCGTTGCAGCGGAGGGGGCGCGTTTCACCCGCTTGGCCCCTTTACCGACCAAGGAGTGAGAGATGAGTGTAGGTCCTGGCCGCCGAGCGGTGCGCGCCCGGGTGGTCCTCGCGATCACCGCGTGCGCCCTGCTCGCCGTGGTGGGCGCCGCTCAGGGTGCGTCGAAGCTCAGCCTCGTGGCGTACTCGACGCCGCAGGAGGCCTATCAGGCGCTGATCCCCGCGTTCACCAGCACGCCCGCAGGCAAGGGTGTCTCCTTCAGCCAGTCCTACGGGGCGTCCGGCGACCAGAGCCGCGCCGTGGCCAATGGCCTGCCCGCCGACGTCGTCGCGTTCTCCCTCGCTCCCGACATCGACCGCCTGGTCCAGACGGGCCAGGTCTCCCCGACCTGGGACCAGGGGCCCTTCAAGGGCATCGTCACCCGGTCCGTGGTCGTGTTCACGGTCCGCAAGGGCAACCCCAAGAAGATCAAGACCTGGACCGACCTGCTGAAGCCCGGGGTGGACGTGCTCATCCCGAACTGGCAGACCTCCGGCGGCGCGAAGTGGGACGTCATCGCGGCCTACGGCGCGCAGCGCAAGGCCGGCCGGAGCGACGACGAGGCCAGGCAGTACCTGCGCGACCTCTACAAGCACGTGAGCGTGCAGGACAAGAGCGCCCGCGAGGCCCTCGACACCTTCGCCGGCGGCAAGGGCGACGTGCTCATCGGGTACGAGAACGAGGCGATCTACGCCCAGCAGCACGGCATCCCGGTCAGCTACGTGATCCCGAGGAACACGATCCTGATCGAGAACCCGATCGCGGCCGTCCAGACCAGCGGCAACCTCAAGGCCGCCAAGGCGTTCGTCAACTTCACCTGGACCGCGCGCGCGCAGGCGCTCTACGCGAGCAAGGGCTACCGCCCGGTCCTTCCGGCCCTGATCCGCAACACGTCCATCCAGAAGAGGTACCCCCGCCCGCCGGGCCTGTTCACCATCAACGTGGTGGGCGGATGGAACCTGGCCAACAAGGTCTTCTTCGATCCCGCCAACGGGGTCGCGGCCAAGGCGCAGCGCGGCCAGTAGGCCGGGCGTAGGACTCGGCAGGGTGGCGACCACCGCTCCCGGCGTCCCCCTTCTCCGCGCACGGCGGAGGAGGGGCCGCCTGGGAACCGGCCTTGGCGTCGGGGTGGTGGTCGCCTACCTGAGCATCTTCGTCCTCCTGCCGATGGCCGCGGTGGCGTGGCGCTCGCTGGACGACGGCACGTCCTCGTTCTGGGCGGCCGTGACCACCGATCAGGCCCGCGCCGCGCTCACCCTGAGCCTGGTGCTGAGCGCGATCGTGACGGCGATCAACGTCGTCACCGGTACGGCCATCGCCTGGACGCTCACGCGCGACCGCTTCCTCGGGCGCAGCGTCGTCAACGCCCTCATCGACCTCCCCTTCGCCCTCCCCACGATCGTGGCGGGCCTCACGCTGCTCGTGCTCTACGGGCCCGGCAGCCCGCTGGGCGTGGACGTCGCCTACACGCGCTACGCGATCGCGCTGGCGCTGGCGTTCGTGACGCTGCCATTCGTCGTCCGGGCGGTCCAGCCGCTGCTGGAGAGCCTGGACCGGGAGATGGAGGAGCTCGCGGCATCCCTGGGCGCGGGCCGCTGGACGATCTTCCGGCGGATCATCCTCCCGAACCTGGCCCCCGGCATCATCGCCGGAGCGGGCCTGGGCTTCGCCAAGGCGATGGGCGAGTTCGGCTCCGTGGTGCTGATCTCGGGGAACATCCCGTTCAAGACGGAGACCGCCTCGGTCCACGTCTTCGGCCTCATCGAGAGCGACCAGCCGGGCTCGGCGGCCGCGGTGTCGGTGGTGCTGCTCGGGCTCTCGCTCGCGGTGCTCCTGATCTTCGCCCTCGTCGAGCGGCGGGTGGCGCGCCATCAGCGCTAGGGCGCCGGCCCGCGCCGGCAGGATCGGCCTGCGCACGGCGTCCCTCGGCTACCTCGGCCTCGTGCTGGCGGGGCCCGTGGCCATCGTCTTCTGGCGCGCCTTCGAGGGCGGCTTCGACGCGTTCTGGGAGGCGATCTCGAGCCCGGCGGCCGTCCACGCGCTCTGGCTGACCACGCAGATCACGCTCATCGTCGTCCCGGCCAACACGATCTTCGGGATCATCGCCGCCCTCGTCATCGTGCGGCGCCGGGTACCCGGCAAGACCATGCTGATGGCGTTCATCGACCTCCCCCTCGCCCTCTCGCCGGTGGTGATCGGGCTCTCGATCGTGCTGGTCTGGGGGTTCCGGGGATGGTTCGGCGGCTGGCTCGCCGATCACGGCATCCGGGTCATCTTCGCGATGCCGGGCATGGTCCTGGCGACCATCGTGGTGTGCCTGCCCTTCGTCGTCCGCGAGGTCGTCCCGGTGCTGCGCGAGATCGGCGCCGAGCAGGAGGAGGTCGCGATGACCCTCGGGGCCTCGCCCCTCCAGACCTTCTGGCGCATCACCCTTCCCGGCATCCGCTGGGGGGTCGCCTACGGCGTGGTGCTCACGACGGCCCGGGCGCTCGGCGAGTACGGCGCCGTCGCGGTCGTGTCGGGGCGGATCCAGGGCACCACGCAGACGCTCACGCTCTTCGTCAACGAGCGCCATACGGCGTTCGATCAGGCCGGCGCCTACGGGGCGGCCGTCGTGCTCGCCGTCCTCTCGCTGATGACGGTCCTGGCCCTGACGCTCATCCGGCCCCGCGAGGAGTCCGAGCAGCACATCGACCAGAGCTGACCGGCCCGGCGCTCAGGCCCCGAAGGTCCAGCGCGTGGGCGAGCCGGTGAAGTCGTCGTGCAGCAGGCCGAAGGCGCGCCCGGGGCGCACGGCGATGGTGGCGTTCACGTCCGGGTCGAGGAACTCGACGGTGTAGGACGGGCCGTACTTGGCGTTGCCGGCCTCCACGAACCGGGCGATCGCCGCCGGGTCGCGGGTGACCTCGGCGACGCCGTCCACGATGACCGGGTTCTCGGCGTCGTCCGTCGTCACCGCGCACCGTGGGTCGGCGGCCAGGTTGCGCGCCTTGACGGACCGGCCCCCGCACGAGAACCACAGCCGGCCGTCGTGCCAGACGCCCCAGACCGGGGACGCGTGCGGCCGGCCGTCGCGCCGGACCGTGGACACCCAGTAGTAGCGGGAGCCGGCGAGGCGCTCCTCCGCCCACGACCACGGCAGCAGCCCGGTGCCCTCGCCGGCCCCGAGCACGCCGTAGCCCGGCATCGACGGCCGGTCGGCCCGCGGCTCGCTCACGGCGCGGCGTCCGGCGGCAGGCCGGCCCGCTCGAGCACCCGGTCGACGGCGCCGGCGGGGTCCACGCGGCGGGCCATCACCTCGTCGATCAGCCCGTCCAGGAACGCCGCGTCGGCCGCGGTCTCCACCCGCCGCGCGAGGCGGTCGGACGCCAGCGCGTGAAGTTGGCGCGCGAGGCCGTCGCGCCGCCTGAGCTCGAGCCGGCCCTCCTCGCCCAGGAAGGCCCGGTGCCGCTCGACCGCGTCCCAGAGGTCGTCAACGCCCCGGTCATCCAGCGCCGAGACGCGCACGATCGGGGGCTCCCACGGACCGGCCGGCACGAGCGAGAGGGCGTTGGACAGATCGGCGACCAGGGCGTCCGCGCCGGCGCGGTCCTCCTTGGTGACGGCCAGCACGTCGGGGATCTCCATCAGGCCGGCCTTGATCGCCTGCACGCCGTCGCCGCTGCCCGGCATCAGCGCCAGGACCACCGTCTCGGTGAGGGACTGCACCTCGACCTCGTTCTGCCCCGAGCCCACGGTCTCCACCAGCACGACGTCGAAGCCCCCGGCGTCGAGCACCAGCACGGCGTCGGCGGTGGCCTCGGCGAGGCCCCCGTGGTGACCGCGGCTGGCCATGGAGCGGATGAAGACCCCGGGGTCCGTGAAGTGGTGGACCAGGCGGATGCGGTCGCCCAGCACGGCCCCCCGGGTGAAGGGGCTGGTCGGGTCAACGGTCACCACCGCCACCCGCTCGCCGCGAGCGCGCAGCAGCCGCACCAGGGCGCCGATGAGCGTGCTCTTGCCCACCCCGGGCGCCCCCGTGATTCCGACGCGCCAGGCGCGGCCGGTCGAACGGGTGGAGTTCGGCCGCGAGGCGCCGGCCCTCGGACCCCAGGCGCTCCACCAGGCTGATCGCGCGTCCCAGCGGGCGGCGCTCGCCGGCCAGCACCCCGGCCACCAGCTCGTCGTGCGTCATCCGGCCTCCCCCAGCGCCTCCGCGGCCGCGGCCAGCAGGCGCGCGTTCTCCTGCGGCCATCCCACGGTGATCCGCAGGGCGCTCGGCGCTCCGAAGGCGCGGGCCGGGCGGACGATGACGCCGCGGGCGAGGAGGGCCGCGTTGACGGCCTGCGCGCGCTCCGGCGACCCCAGGTCCACCAGCACGAAGTTGGCCGTGCTGGGCATCGGGTCCAGGCCCAGGGCCCGGAGGCCCGCCGCCATCAGCCCGCGCTCGGAGGCGTTCAGCGAGATCCGCTCGGGCAGGTGGGCGTCGGCGTCGGCGAGGCTGGCCAGGGCCGCCGCCTGCGCCGGCCCGGTGACGTCGAACACCGGGCGCACCACGCCGATCGCCCGCACCAGCGCCGAGGGTCCCATCAGGTAGCCCACCCGCAGTCCGGCCAGCCCGTAGGCCTTGCTGAAGGTGCGCATCGCCGCCATCGGGCGGCCCTCGGCGACCAGCGCGGCGGCGTCGTGGGAGCCGGGCGGCAGGAACTCGAAGTAGGCCTCGTCGACCACGGGGAGCACGTGCGGGGGCAGGGCGTCGAGGAACCGGACGAGGTCGGCCGCCCCGACGGCGGCGCCGGTGGGGTTGTTGGGGCTCACCACGACCACGAGCTTGGTGCGCGGGGTCACCTCGGCCAACAGCGCGTCGAGGTCGTAGGAGCCGTCCGGCGCGAGGGCGGCCAGCCGGGCGGTCGCCCCCTGGATCTGGGCGCCCTGGCGCCACGAGAGGAACGAGGGCCAGGCCATGGCGATCTCGTCCCCGGGCTCCAGCATGGCGAGGCACATGAGCCGGATGAGCCCGTCCAGGCCGGCGCCGGGGAGCACCTGGGCCGGGTCCAGGCCGAGCCGCTCCGCGAGCGCGTCCCGCAGCGCCCAGGCCCCGGCGTCGGGGTAGAGGCGCACCTCGGAGGCGGCCGCGTTCATCGCGGCAATGGCCCCCGGCATCGGCGGGAAGGGCCCCTCGTTCGAGGCGAGCTTGATGACCGAGTCGAGGCCCATCTCGCGGCGGACGTCGTCGATGGGGCGGCCGGGCTCGTAGGCGTCAACGCCCGCGAGGGCCGGCCGCAGGAGGGCGGGCGGGAGCGGCGGGTCGGTGCTCACGGGCGGCGACTCTACCCGGCCCCTGCGACTAGGGTCGCTCCCGTCCCCCACCCGGAGGTGTGCTCCCGTGATGATCACCGAGCGCAGCAAGAGCGTCATCCCCTTCCGCCCCGCCGACGCCGCGCGCGTGGGCGAGGGCTGCTTCTACCTCGACACCATCGTCTGGCTCAACGGGGACGCCATCGAGATGGGAGATCGCGTGGGTTTCAACTACGGCTGCTACGTGAATGGCTTCGGCGGGCTGGTGGTCGGCGACCGGTCGATTTTCGGCCCCTATACGATGATCCACACCGCGAACCACGAGACGGATCTCGATGCACCGATCCCCGATCAGGGCTGGACGCGCCGCCCGGTCACCGTGGGAGCGGACTGCTGGATCGGGATGGGCGTGTGCATCCTGCCGGGAGTGACGATCGGCGAGGGGTGCATCATCGGCGCCGGCGCCGTGGTGACCAAGGACCTCCCGGACTACTCCCTCGCCGTGGGGAACCCCGCCCGCGCGCTGCGCGACCGGCGCGAGCCCCGCGCGTGAAGGTCCTCTTCCTCCAGCGCCAGCCCTGCATCCGCGCGATGAAGTACGCCATCGGGCTGCGCGCCCGCGTGCCGGGCGTGCGGCTGGGATTCGCGTACCAGGGCCGCACCCTCACGTCGTGGTACGGCGCCGGGGACGAGCTGTTCGAGCGCTGGTGGCGCCTCCCGGCGAGCGACCCGCGCGAGGCGCTCGCGGCGGCGCTCGCCGAGTTCCGCCCCGACGTCGTCCACAGCCACAACCTGCCCGACGTCCTCACCGTGCTCGCCCTGGACGTTGCCGACGGGCGCGTGCCCGTGATCCACGACGTCCACGACATGCAGAGCCTGCGCTCCACGCCCTACGAGGACGGGTTCGACGATCCCGAGGATCAGGACGCGCTGGAGCGCGAGGCCGTGGAGGGCTGCGCCGGGCTGATCGCCGTCTCCGAGGAGATGCGCGAGGAGCTCACGGCGCGGTACACGCTCCCGCCGCACACGCTGCTGTTCGCCAACTACGCGCTGTCCCGCGACATCGCCCAGTCGACCGCGCCCCGGCCGAGCCGCGGGGGGCCGCTGCGGGTCGTCTACCAGGGGAGCCTGTCGGCCAACGGGAGCCACTACGACCTGCGCGACCAGTTCCGCGCCATCGGCGATGCCGGGCTGCGTCTGGACGTCTATCCCAACCGCGACGCGCCCGCCTACCGGGAGCTGGCCCGGACCGTGCCGGGGATGCGGCTGATGCGCTCGCTGGCGCCGGTCGATCTGATGCGCGCGCTGCCGGCCCACGACGTGGGCTGGGCCGCATTCAACCCGCTGCGGAACGCGGCGCACATGGACACGGCCCTGCCCAACAAGGCCTACGAGTACCTGGCATCCGGCCTGCCGATCGCGGCCGGCCCCCACGGCGCGCTGCGGCGCCTGGTGCGCGAGCACGGGGTGGGCGTGGCCATCGACCACGCCGGCGAGCTCGAGGCGCGCCTGGAGGATGAGGGCCTCGACCGGTTGCGCGAGCGGGTGCGCGAGCGGCGGCGCCTGTTCACCGTCGAGGGGCACATCGGGTCGCTGGCCGAGCTGTACGCGGAGGTGGCGGCGGCGGCGGTCCCCGTCTGACGCACCCGGCCCGGCGTGCCGCGCGGGCGGCGCTCTAGACTCGTCGGAGTGGACGATCTCGTCGATCTCGGGCTCTTCCCCCTCGACCTGGTGCTCCTTCCGGGCGAGCGGGTCCCGCTCCACCTGTTCGAGCCGCGCTACCGGCAGCTCTACGCGGACAGCGTCCTCGAGGACCGGCCGTTCGTGGTGGTCCAGACCGGCCTCACCGGCACGGCCGACGTGGGGTGCGCGGCGCGGTTCGACGAGCTCGTGCGGCGGTTCGAGGACGGCCGCCTGAACGTGATCGTGGGGGGCCTGCGCCCGGTCGCCCTGGTCGAGGAGACCGAGGGGCGCCTCTACTTCTCGGCCCTGGTGCGCGATCTGGAGGACGAGCCCTCCGAGACGGACCCCGCCCTCGTCGCCGAGGTCCTCGACCGCTTCCGGGCCCTCGCCGGGCTCGCCGACGACGCGCCGCCGCCGGAGCCTCCCGAGGGCGTGGCCCTCTCCTACGCCGTCGCGGGGGCCTTCGAGCTGCCCCCCGGGCCCAAGCAGGAGCTGCTGGAGAGCCGCGACGAGAGCGTGCGCCTGCGGATGGTGGCCGACATCCTCTCCACGGCCGGCCGCGAGGCGCAGCACGCCCGGATGGCCGCGGAGCGCTCCAGCGGCAACGGGAAGGTCTCGACCCCGTGAGCGGCGCCCGGGCGCCCTCGCCCCCGGCCGAGGACTACGCGCGCCTGCGCCCCGGCGGGTCCGGCGCGGCCGTGCGCGGGCGGGCCGCGCTCATCTGGGTGGAGGGGCCCGACGCCGAGGGCTTCCTCCACGGCCTGCTGAGCAACGACGTCGCCGGGCTCGCCCCGGGTGGGTCCTGCCGGGCCCTGCTGCTCGACGCCAAGGGCCACCTCCAGGCCGACCTGCGCGTGCGTCGCGACGGCCCGGACGCCTTCACGGTCGTGGCGGCGCCGGAGGCCGCCGAGCAGGTCATGGGCCTGCTCGAGAAGTACCACTTCTCCGAGGAGCTGGACCTGATCGGCCCCGAGGAGGTGGAGCTGCTGACCGTGGCCGGCGCCCCCGAGGGCGCCGAGGAGCTGGCCGACCTGGCCCTGCCCGGCACGCTCCCGGGAACCCTCGACCTGGTGGTCGCCGACGCCGCCGCGGCCATCGCGCGGCTGGGCCTGCCGGAGGCGTCCGCCGAGGCCCGGGACATGGCGCGGGTGGCCGCCGGCCAGCCCCTGGTCGGCCGGGACACGGGCCCCACCACGCTCGTGCAGGAGGCGGGCCTCGAGGACGACGCCGTCTCCTTCGAGAAGGGCTGCTACCTGGGTCAGGAGACCGTGGCGCGGCTCCAGTTCCGGGGCCGGGCCAACCGCGTCCTGCGAGGGCTGCGGCTGCCGTCCCCCGCGCCCCCGCCCGGCGGCGCGGTGCGGTCGGGCGGGCGGGAGGTGGGCCGCCTGACCAGCGTCGCGACGACCCCCGACCTGGGGGTGATCGGCCTCGCGGTGCTGAGGCGCGAGGTGGAGCCGGGCGCCCCGGTGGAGGTGGACGGGGCCGGCGGGCCCGCCCGCGTCGTCGAGCTTCCCTTCGCCCCGTGAGCGACCCGGTCGCCTCGGCTCTGCTCGGGCCGGCCGGCGCCGCCGCGCTGGGCGAGGCGACCCGCACCCTGGCGGACGCCGGGATCGGCCCGGAGCCCGCCACGCTGCGGGTCGCCGGCTGGACCGAGATCGACTGGGCCTTCCGCTTCCAGCTCCCCGAGGACGGCCGCCAGGTGGTGGTGCACGTGCCCCACGACGGCGGCCCGCCGGTCATCCGCGAGGCCGGGCGCGGCCCGGATCCGCTCGCCCCAGGGAGCGTCCCGCCGCCCTGACCGGCGGGGCGTTCCGTCCGAGGGGCGTGGCACACTACGAACATGCGTTCTGTTCCTCACCCGGGGGGATTCCGATGAACCGCCGCCCGTCCGGCGGGGGTCAGCTGATCCTGTTCCCGGGGGCGACCGTCGGCGCGTCCGCGCCCTCGCCGGGCCGGCGCCGGCGGCCTCGGCCGGCGAGCCGCAGCGCGCGGATGGCCGAGCGGCTCGACGCTCTGGCCGCGGCCGCGGAGCGCGAGGCCGCCGAGAGCCGGCGGGCGGGCGACTCCATCGGGGCGCGCGCCGCCCGGGACCGGGCGTCCGGCGCCCGCCGGGCGGCCGAGCTCCTGCGGGCGGGACCGACGGGGGTGGCCGAGGTCCTCGGCGGTCGCCACGAGGCCGCCTGAGGGTTCTTCCGAGGCGGGCGGACTTCACGCCGGCGGTTCCAGGACATAGCGTTGGTGTGTGAGGCGGTCACCTGAGGTGCGGGCGATCGCGCGGCGGCTCGGGCGCGCGCGCCTGTTCACCAAGCGCCGAGTGCTGCGCCACTTCGGGCATCCGCTGCTCTCACGGCGGGGGCTGCGCTACCTGGCGCGGGACCCCGAGGTGGACTCGTTCACCTACCACATCGTCAACGAGGAGGATCTCGCGGCGGTGCTCGCCGACCTGACGGGCGACCCGCTGCAGACGATGACCGCGCTCTTCCGCGAGGCGCCGGACTCGCTGGACGTGGGCCGGGGCATCGGCCACAAGAGCCGCATCCCCGTGAGCGGTTTCCACGGGTCCCTCTACGCCCTGACGCGCCGGCTGCGGCCGCGCCACGTGCTC
The DNA here is from genome assembly GCA_963760715.1 of Miltoncostaeaceae bacterium. Taxonomy (GTDB): domain Bacteria; phylum Actinomycetota; class Thermoleophilia; order Miltoncostaeales; family Miltoncostaeaceae; genus CAVXDY01. Next base: position 681,831 of record CAVXDY010000003.1, read on the forward strand.
GAGACCGGCGTGCTCGACGGGGTGGGTTCGCTGCTGGTGCTCGAGGCGCTGGCGCGGAACGCGGACGAGGGCGCCGTGGGGCGTCTCACGAGCATCGACATCGACCCCTACGCCGGGCGGCTCGTGAGCCGGCGCCCGGACCTGACGCCGTACTGGCACCCGGTGACGGGTGACTCGCGCGACGTGCTGCCCCGGTTCCTGCCCGAGTGGGAACGCGTCAACCTCTTCATCAACGACTCCGCCGCGGGACGCGACCTGCAGGCCCGCGAGCTCGAGATCGTGCTCCCGTGGATGGCCGACGGCGGAGCCGTCGTGACGGCCCAGGACTTCCACGGGGTGCTGGGGCCGGCCACCGAGGGGCAGGGAATGGGCTACCGGCGCTTCCAGGAGCATCCCCTCGACCACTTCTACCCCGGCCGGGTCCTGGGGTTCGCCGTCGACCGGCGCGACGCGGAGAACGAGACCGCCTGAGCCGGGGGCTCAGGCGAAGAGGATCTCGTCGCCCGTCTCGCCCTCGCGCAGGCGCTGCTCCACCTTCTCGAAGGCCAGCTCGTGCAGGACGGGCAGCAGGGTCTCGATGGGCCCGTCCGGGGCGTCGGCGTTGCGGAACTGCACGCTGACGCGGCCGATGAAGCAGGTCTTGATGCCCAGCTCCTCGCCGTCCCGCAGCACCCGCACCTGGAAGCCCCACAGCATGGGGGGCCCGTCGGTGAGCGAGGTCCGGATGCCCTGGGGATCGAGCTCGTAGGCCGTACCGTCAACCTCGACTTGATGGTTAGTCATAGATCGATCACCTCGCCACTCGCCGTCACGCCCGCCGCCGCACCGCCTCGCCGGGGGTCTCCGGCGCCCTCGAGCCCCCGGGGGCCCGATCCGGCCAGGCTCACCCCTCCGAAGAACAGGCTCGTCGCCCCCCAGCGGCGCACCGCGTGGCCATCGGCGACGAGGGCCGCCACCGCCTCCTCCCCCACTCCCCCCTCCACGTCCACGCCGTCGCCCTCGGGGTGGACGCGGGGGCGTCGCACCGCATCGGCGGCTCCGAGCCCGCCGTCGACCGCGCTGATGACGGTCTGGAGGATGGCCGAGCGCAGGCGGTTCGACCCCGCCGAGCCCAGCGCGAGCACCGGCTCGTCACCGCGCAGCAGGAGGGTGGGCGCCATCATCGAGGTCATCCGGGCGCCCGGGGTGAGGCGGCCGAAGCCGCCGGGGTTGAGGTCTTCCTCTCCGAGCATGTTGTTCAGGAGGATGCCGGTCCCCGGCACCACCACGCCCGACCCCGAGCCGTTGGAGCTCGACAGGCTGGCCATGCCGCCGTCGCCGTCCACGGCGCTGATGTGGGTTGTGGAGCCGGTGGGCTTGCGGCTCACCGGCCAGCGGTCGGCGCCCTCCCGCCGGGCCACGCGCCGCGCCCAGAGACGCTCGATGGCGTCCTCCTCGTGGAGGTCGCGGTCGAACTCCGGCCCGCGCAGGGCGTTCGCCACCGCCCCGGCGCGCGCCACGGTGCGGTAGTGCTCCACGTCTCCGCGCGGCGGATGGTGCTGCTCGGCCTCGCTCAGGGCCACGGCGATCAGGGCGCCGCCGGAGGACGGCGGCGGGTTGATCAGCAGGGTGAGCCCCCGGTAGGAGATCTCGAGCGGGCGCCGCTCCACGACCCGGTACTCCCTCAGGTCCTCGGCCGTCACGAGCCCCCCGGTCGCGGCGAGGTGCTCGACGATCGCGGCGGCGAGCGGGCCGTCGCGCATGCTGCCCGGGCCCGCCTGCCCGAGGTGCGCCAGGGTCTCGGCCAGGTCGGGCAGGCGCAGGCGCTCGCCCTCGCCCAGCAGGCGGCCACCGGGGGCGTAGACGGCCGCGGCCGCGGGGGTCGCCCGCAGCATGTCGGCGAGGATCTCGTGGAGGTAGGCGGCCTCCCGGCCCAGGATCACGCCCTCGCGGGCAAGGCGCACCGCCGGCTCGACGAGGTCGGCCAGGGGGAGCCGGCCCAGGCGGGAGGCGGCCTCGCCCAGTCCCGACACCATGCCCGGCACGGCCACCGACGCCGGGCCGATGTGGAACACCTGGTCGGCGCCGCCGAACGGGACCGTGAACGAGTCGAGATCCCGCGCGTCGAGCCGCCGGCCGGCCGGGCCGAGACCGGGCACGGCCACGAAGAAGTCGAGCAGGGTCACCGCGCCCTCGGGCGACCGGGCGAGGAGGAACCCGCCGGCCGCCGGGCCGGTGAGCGGGCTCTCGGCGACCGCCGCCGCGAACGCCGCCGCGCAGACCGCGTCCACCGCACCGCCCCCTCGGGCCAGGGTCAGCGCCCCGGCGCGCGCGGTGTGGGGGTGGCCGGCGGCGACCACGCCCACCGGCGGGTCAGGCCGGGCGCTCGCTACGCCGCGTCCCCGCGCCCGCCGCCGGGATCGGCGTCGGGTCGCGGGATGAGGCTGGTGGCGTCGGGATCGGCCGGCTCGGACTCCAGGTCGAACACGGCGCCGCCACCACCGCGGCGCGACCCGGCCGGGCCGGCCGGGTAGGGCATGTCGAAGCGCGTGACCGGCGCCTGCCGGGGCGCCCGCTCCCGCGCGCGGGGGGCCGCCGCGGCGCCGGCCTCCTCGGGCTCCCGCGGGGGGGCCGACCGGTTGCCGGTGAAGTTCGCGGCCACGACGGTCACCCACACCTGGCCCTGGAGGTCGGGGTCGATGGTGGCGCCGAAGATGATGTTCGCCTCGGGGTCGGCGGCGTCGGCCACGACCTGGGCGACCTCGCTCACCTCCACCAGCGACAGGTCCGGGCCGCCGGTGACGCCCAGCAGGATGCCCTTGGCGCCGTCGATCGGGGTCTCCAGCAGCGGCGACGCGATCGCGGCCTGGGCCGCCTCGGTGGCGCGGTTGCCGCCGCCGGCGTAGCCGATCCCCAGCAGCGCGGTGCCGGCGCCGCGGATGATGGTGCGGACGTCGGCGAAGTCCAGGTTGATGAGCCCGGGCAGCGTGATGAGGTCGCAGATGCCCTGCACGCCCTGGCGCAGCAGGTCGTCGCAGACCTTGAAGGCGTCGACCATGCTCGTGCCGCGCTCGAGCACGGCCATCAGGCGGTCGTTGGGGATGATGATCACCGTGTCGGCGGCGGCCTGGAGCCGCTCCAAGCCGACCTCGGCGGCCTGGGTGCGCCGGCTGCCCTCGAAGCCGAACGGCCGCGTGACCACGGCGACGGTGAGCGCGCCCATCTCGCGGGCGATCTTGGCCACCAGCGGCGCGCCGCCGGTGCCGGTGCCGCCGCCCTGGCCGGCGGCGATGAACACCAGGTCGCTGCCCCGCAGGGCCCGGCGCACCTGCTCCTCGCTCTCGCGGACGGCCTGCTCGCCGAGCGCCGGGTCGCCCCCGGTGCCCAGACCCCGCGTGAGCTCCATGCCCACCGGGATGCGGACGTCGGCCTCGCTCACCTCGAGCGCCTGGCGGTCCGTGTTGACGGCGACGAACTCCACACCCCGCAGCCCCGCCTCGATCATGCGGTTGACCGCGTTGCACCCGGCGCCGCCCACCCCCACCACGCGGATGACGGCCACGTAGTTGGTCAGGTCGGAGGGCCCGGGCCCGCGATCCTGCTCGGGTTGCTGCGGAGGGCGGGGGTTGAGGGCGTCGGTGTTCCGGAAGAGCTCCGACAGCGGCCCCTCGCGCATGCTCGGCCGGCCGCCGCGGGTGCTCACGCCGCCGCCTCGCGCGGTCGCCCCACCCCCACGCCCAGGTGGAGCTCCCGATCGGCCACCTCGCGGCCGAGCTGGCGGTACCAGCGCGCCGCCTGGCCGTCGGGGTCGTAGCGGATGACGCTCATGCCCTGCACCGGCGCCTCCGCGAAGCGGATCGTCTTGCCGATGCGCGTGCGATAGACCCGGTCACCGAAACTCTCCTCGAGCAGCGCCACGGCCTCGCGGCCGTGGATGGTGCGGCCGTCGTACATCGTGGGGAGGATACCCACGATGTCCACCTTCGGGCTCAGATTCTCGCGCACCTGCTGGAGGGTCTGGTTGAGCTGGGCCAGCCCGCGCAGCGAGAGGTACTCGCACTGCACCGGCACGATCACCCCGTCGGAGGCCACCATCGCGTTGATGGTGAGCAGCCCCAGGGAGGGCGGCGTGTCGAGCAGGATGACGTCGTAGAGCTCCCGCACCGGGCGCAGGGCGCGCTGGAGCGTCCGCTCGCGGCCGATCGCCGCCGACAGGGCCAGCTCGGCGCCGGCCAGCTCGATCCCGGCCGGGGCGATGTCCACCTCACGGGCCTCGATGACCTCCGTGATGGACGCGCTGCCCGTGAGCACGTGGTACATGCCGACGGTGAGCGACTCCACGTCGATCCCCTGGCTCATCGACAGGTTGCTCTGGGGGTCGAGGTCGATCACGAGCACCCGGGCGCCGAGGCCCTTCAGGGCCACGCCCAGATTCAGCGTCGTGGTGGTCTTTGCGACGCCGCCCTTCTGGTTGGCGAGGGCGAGGACGCGAGCGGATCGAGACATCGAGCGCACCTTGGTGGTGGCAATGGACTTCCGCTCGATTCTCCGCGCGAGGGCGATCTCCTTGCGGAAGCGCCACTCAGTCGGGTGGGAGCTCCAGCCGTCGCTGCCCCGCCCAGGCCGCCGCCTGGGACCGTCGCTGGAAGCCCAGCTTGCGCAGAAGCTGGCTCACGTGGTTGCGCACGGTCTTCTCGGACAGGTGCAGCACCTCACCGATGGCGCGGTTCGTGTATCCCTCGGCGATCAGCGCCAGCATGCGGCGCTCGCGGTCGGTGAGGCCCGCGAGCTCCGCCTCGGACTGCTTGGCCGACAGCTCGCGGAACTGGGTCAGCAGCGCGCCGGCCGCGCGCGGATCCAGCGCGGACTCCCCGGCCGCGGCCTCGCGGATGGCCTGGGTCAGGCGCTCGGCGTCGGCCTGCTTGAGCAGGTACCCGCTGGCCCCGGCCATCACGGCGCCCACGATCGCCTCCTCGTCGGAGTACGAGGTCAGCATCACGATGCGGGCGTCGGGATGGTCGGCCTTGATGCGGCGGCAGGCCTCGACGCCGCTGGCGTCGGGCAGGCGCACGTCCATCAGGACGACGTCCGGGTGGGTCTGCTCGTGGAGCTGCACGGCCTCGGCGGCGGTCTGGGCCTCGCCCACGACGCGGAAGCCCGCCGAGGCCGAGAGGAGGGTGCGAAGGCCGATGCGGACCACGGCGTGGTCGTCGACGATCAGGACCCGGATGGGGTCTGCTGGGACGGTGGTCACGACGCGGTCACCTCGGGAACGGAATCGGGAATGGAGGCCTCGCCTGCGGGCTCCTCGCTGTCGAGTGGCACCTCGAGCATGACGCGCGTCCCGCCGCGGGGCCCTGGGCCCACGGCGAGGCGCCCTCCCAGCCGGCGGGCGCGCTCGCGCATGTTGCGCAGTCCCTGGTGGCCCTCCTCGGCCGCCGGGGGGGCGGAGCCGCAGCCGCGGCCGTCGTCGGTCACCGAGAGATCGAGCTCGTCGGGGTGGAACGCCAGGACCACCTGCACGCGGCAGGCGCCGGCGTGGCGGGCGGTGTTCGAGAGCGCCTCGCGCAGGATCTGCTCGAGGTGCTCGCCCGCCTCCTCGGGGAGCGGCCCGGCGGCGCCGAGGCCCTCGGCGCGGAAGCGCACGTCGCCGCCCGTCTCCTCGGCGAACCGCCGGGTGAGGGCGCCGAGCCCGGCCGCGATGCCCTCGGGCGTGGCGGGCGTCTGGGCCAGCGCGCGGATGTAGTCGCGGATGCCGTCCGTGACGGCGTTCAGGTCCGCGACCACCTCCCGCACCTCCGAGCGCACCGAGGGCTCGTCGCACCGGATGGCCACCGACTCCAGGTGGAGCCCGGCCGCATAGATCGACTGGATCGTGCCGTCGTGCAGGTCACGCCGGAACCGGGAGCGCTCCTCGGCGATGGCGCGGGCCCGGTCGAGGGCCTCGAGCTGCTGCTTGGCCTCCACGTCGAAGATCTCGAGCAGCTTCACCGCGAGGACGCAGAGGGCGAGGCCGGCGAGAGCCCGCACCACCTCCAGCGGAAGCCCCGTGAGGTCGAACCAGCCCTGGGAGTCGAGGATCCCCCCCGGGGTGAGCGGACCGGGGGCCACGATCGCCCCGCCCACGATCGCGTAGACGGCCAGGACCGCGGCGGCCGCGGCCGCGTAGGGCCGGATCCCCAGCATCCCCGCCGCCGACAGCTCGGCCCGCTGGCGCCAGAGGCCCACGGCCGACAGGAGCGCCGCGGGCAGGAGCAGGCTGTAGCGCGCGAGCTCCACGGCGGCGGACTCCCACTCGGCGGCGCTCCAGGCCGAGGCGTCGGCGGCCAGCGCGGTGATCGCCACGATCCCGACCGCCACGAGGATCGAGACGATCGTGAGGCTCCGCCGCACGAGCGTTGACGGCCCCATCAGGCGGAGGCCGAACTGCACCAGGAGGACGAAGGCCACGATCTGCACCAGCCCCCGCAGCACGAGCAGGCCGTCGATGAGGCCCGTGCCCATGTAGCTCTCCTGGATGGGCACGAACACGTAGCCCCACACGGCGAGCGCCTCGACGAAGGCGAAGCCCGCCAGCCAGATCAGCGAGGAGGAGAGGGTGAGGCGGGTCGCGCGGCGGCGCTGGAGCCACACCGCGAACCCGAGGGTGAAGAAGACCAGCCCCTGCGCGAACAGGATGATGGTCTCGTTCTGAATGAAGAACTCGCGCACCCGCCCCCCGGCGTCGCGTCAGCGGCTCGCGAGCGCCTCCAGCTCGGCGCGCATGCGCTCGAGCACCTCGCTGCCGCCGGCGGCCTCGACCACCTCCGGCTCCTCCAGCAGGGCCCGCCGGTCGACCGGCGCGAGCCGGTTGGTGACGTAGGGGTCCTCGAAGACCGAGTTGAGGCTGCGCCCGGCCTTCAGCTGGCGCACGACGTACTCGATCAGCCGCTTGTGCGCCGCGGACTCCGTGTTGACCAGCTTCTTGACCTCTTCCTTGATGCCCATCCGGACCCCCCTAGAAGGTCTGCAGCTGAAGGCTGCTGGCGCCCGCCATCCGGCGGAGGCGCGCGATGCGCTCCTCCATCGGGGGGTGGGTGGAGAACAACTGGCCCATGCCGCGCCCGCCGCGCCCTCCGCGATCGCGGGCGTTGGACGCCAGCGGGTTGACGATGAACAGCGGGGCCGCCGACGGGTTCACCTTCATCGGGATCGCCTCGGCGCCGCGCTGGAGCGTCTCGAGCGCGTCCGCGAGCGGGTTGGGATCGCCGAGGAGCTGCGCGCCGGTGGCGTCGGCCACGTACTCGCGCTGGCGCGAGATGGCCATCTGGATGATCGCGGCCGCGATCGGCGCCAGGATGATCGTCGCCAGGGTCCCGACGATCCCCAGCGGGTTGTCGTCGTCACCGCCGAACAGCAGGGAGAACTGGAGGAAGTTCGCGATGGCCGAGATGGCCCCGGCCACCATCGCGGCGATGCTGGCGATGAGGATGTCGTGGTTCTTGATGTGGCCCATCTCGTGGGCGAGGACGCCCTCGAGCTCGCGAGGGGGCAGCGCCTGCATGATGCCGTGGGTGACCGCGATCGCGGCGTGCTTGGGGCTGCGGCCGGTCGCGAACGCGTTGGGCTGCTCCGCGGGGGTCATGTACACCGCGGGCTTCGGGACCCCGGCGCGGGCGGCGAGCCCGGCGATCATCCGGTGCAGCTCGGGAGCCTCCTGCTCGCTCACCGGGACCGCCTTGCTCATCTTCAGAGCGATCTTCCCGCTGAACCAGAACATGACGAAGTTGAACACCACGGCGATGAGGGCGAAGACGATCAGGCCCGACGCACCGCCGATGAGGTATCCGATCGCCACGAGCAGCCCCGTGAGGGCCGCGACGAGGACGAAGGTCTTGAAGTTGTTGCCCGCCTTGTAGGAGGCGAGGTCCATGGTCTCTCCTTGGGGATCACTCAGCCGGGCGGATCTCCGGCCCGGAGCGATTATAGGAGAGGTCTCCGGCCGTGCCGGGCCCTGTCGTTGACGGCCGGTTAAGGGCGATACCCTCGCCGTCGTGCGGATCCTCGCCATCCTCGTCCTCGCCGCGCTCGTCACGGCGGGGTGCGGTCCGTCCAGCCCCACCGAGGCCGGCGGGCCGGACGCCGACCCGATCTACCTGCTCAACGTGCTCCCGAGCCCCGACGACCTGCGCGGCCCGCCGGTGACGACGGTTGACCCCGGCACCCTGCTCGAGACCCTCACGGGCACGGCCGACCCCAACCTGGCGGCGCAGCTCCCCGACCGCGGCCTGAAGACCGCCGCCGTCCGCACCTGGACCTCGCCCGATGGCGGGAAGCTGCAGGCCGCGGTGAGCGTCTGGCGCTCGCACCTCGTGGCCACCGGCGTCGGGGGCGACGCCTCGGCCCGGCTGGCGGACGAGGACGGCGCGAGCGCGTGGACCCCGTCGGAGGTGCCGGGCAGCCGGGGAGCGCGGATCGACGGGGACCACCCGGAGCGCCGGCTGGCCTATGCGGTGGGCCCCAACTCCCTCTACGTCCGCTCGACCGGCGACGTCCCCGAGGACGCCGTCATCCGCACGCTGCACCGCCTCATCGTCACCCAGGAGGGGCGCCAGGGCTGACCGGCCCGGCCGGCCGCGGCTCAGGGAGTGAGGTCCCTCCGGCCCACCAGCACCAGGGCGGCGACGGTCGCCACCGCGGCGAGGCCCGCGAGCGCCAGCATGTCGGCCGCGCCGAGGGAGCCGGTGCGGAGCACCTCGGGGGGATCGAGGTAATGGAACACCGAGAGCGGCCCCAGCGGCTCGGCCACCGACCAGACCTGGGCGAGGTAGTCGATGGCGTAGGAGATCACCAGGAAGCCGGTGGCCCAGCCCACCGCCCGGCCGCCGTTGCGCTCCATCGAGGCCACCAGCAGCGTCACGCAGCCCACGGCCAGGAACATCGCGAACCCGCCCAGCAGGGCCAGGGCCAGCGGTCCCGGGTCCACCGGGGCCAGGTCCTCCACCGAGACGGACGCGGCGAGCCCGCCGAGGTAGCCGCCGGCCACCACCGCCGCCAGCCCGGTGGCCATGGCCAGCGCGTGGGCGCCCAGCCATTCGGCGGGCGGCAGGGGGCGCGAGAGCACCAGCTCCGCGGTGCCGTCCTCGGCCTCCCGCGCCGGGGTCGCCCCCATCGAGATCGCCACCGCGGCCTGCAGCGCGAGGGCCACCGGGTGCAGGTAGCCGGAGCCCGCCCAGCCGGTCGCGCTGCCCAGGTCGGCGCTCCCGGCCAGGGCGCGCAGCGCGGGCGGAAGGGCGTCCAGGAGCCGGCGCACCGCGTTCTGGTCGACCGACGCGTAGGAGAGCCCCACGACGAGCTCGAAGAGCGCGAAGCCGATCGCCAGCAGCACGATGCGCACCCAGGCGCGCTCCAGGGCGAGCGCGTAGGTGGTCCTCACGTGGCGGGGCCGTCCGAGTAGAGCTCCCGGAAGGCGTCCTCCAGGCTCGCCCGCTCGATGGTGACCTCCTCCACCGGCAGCGCCGCCAGCGCGGCCAGCAGCGGCGCCGGGTCGCCCGAGAGCGAGAAGCGATGCCGGCGACCCTGCACCTCCGGCGGGCCCACGCCCGCCGCGGCGTAGCGGGACGGGTCCACCTCCCGCGCGAAGCGCACCTCCACGCGCCTCGTGCGCGAGCCCACCAGGTCGCTGAGCGGCCCGGCCACCAGCAGCCGGCCGTGGCGGACCATGGCCACCCGGTCGCACAGCTCCTCGACCTCGGCCAGGACGTGGCTGGAGAAGAACACGGTGCGTCCGGCCCGCGCGCGGCCCGCGAGCCACTCGAGGAGGCGGCCCTGCACGACCGGGTCGAGGCCGCTGGTGGGCTCGTCCAGGATCGCCAGCGGCGGGTCGTGCTGGAGCGCCGCCACGAGCCCCAGCTTCTGCTTCATGCCGCGCGAGTACTCGCGCACCCGCCGGCGCAGGTCGGCCGCCTCCAGGTCGAGCAGGTCGAGCAGCCGGTCCCGCAGGGCGGGCGGACGGGGGTGCAGCCGGCCGAGCGCCTCCAGCGTGCGGCGTCCCGTGAGCCCGCCGTAGAGACCGAGCTCGCCCGGGAGGTAGCCCACCTGGGCGAGCGCCCCCATCCGGTCGCGCCCGAGGTCATGGCCCATCACCGACACCGCGCCCGAGGTGGGCCGGATCAGCCCGAGGGCGAGGCGGATGAAGGTGGTCTTGCCGGCGCCGTTCGGCCCCAGGAACCCGAAGCACTCCCCGGGAGCGATCGAGAGGTCGATGCCCTGCACGCCCACCGCGCGCCCGTACAGTCTGGTGAGGCCAACGGCCTCGATCGCCCCATCCACAGCCCCAGAGGCTAGACGAGCCCATGCACCTCACCTTCACGTACGAGCACGACTGGGGCACCGGCTGGATCGCCGCCGAGCCGCCCGCCATGGAGCGAGCCTCGCACGCCCTGGCCCACGAGGGCGGCGTCTGGCTGGTGGACCCCGTTCGACGGGGACGGCCTGCACGAGCGGATCGCGGCGCTGGGCGAGGTGCGGGGCGTGCTCCAGCTCCTCGACCGCCATCAGCGCGACGCCGCGGCCCTCGCCGCCCGCTACCGGGTGCCCCGTATCGAGACCCCCTTCCACGGCCTGCCGGGCACCCCGTTCCAGACCATCGGGCTCACCCACCGTAGGCGCTGGCGGGAGGTGGCGCTCTGGTGGCCCGGGCCGGCGGTCCTCGTGGTGACCGAGGCGCTCGGCACGACCGCGTTCTTCGCCGCTCCCGGCGAGCGCGTGGGCGTCCACGCCCTCCTGCGCCTCACCCCGCCGCACCGCCTGACCGGGATCCCCGCCCGCCACCTCCTGGTGGGGCACGGGCCCCCGCTGGAGGGGGACGACGTCCCCGAGCAGGTCGCCCGCGCGGTGACGCGCAGCCGCCGGGACATGCCGAAGCTGCTGATCGGCATGGCGCGCGCGGTGCGCGCCTCCCGCTCGTCCTCGACCTGATGGCTAGCCGGGAAGCCGCCCCGCGGCCTCCGTGGCCCCCCGCAGCCACGCCGCGTGGCCGGCGGTGAGCCGGCCCTCCGCGAGGCGCCACGACCAGTTGCCGTGGCGCGTGCCCGGCGTGTTCAGCCGGGCCTCGTCCCCCAGCCCCAGCAGGTCCTGCACGGGCACGATCGCGAGGCCCGCCGGCGAGGAGAGCGCCAGCCGCACGATCAGCCGGTGCGGAGGCTCGCCGGCGATGCCCGCGGCGGCGGCGGCGGCCGTGGCCGCCTGTCGCGTCGCGTCGGAGGCCGTCCCCCACCATCCGGCCGCCGTCTGGTTGTCGTGGGTGCCCGAGTAGACGACCGCGTGGCGCACGTGGTTCTCGAGGCGGTGGGTGTTGCCCGGGCTGCCCTCGAAGGCGAACTGGATGACGCGCATGCCGGGCAGCCCCAGCCGCGCCATCAGCACGCGCACCGGCGCGGTGATGACCCCCAGGTCCTCGGCCACCAGCGACAGCGCTCCGAGCTGCGCCCGGGCGGCGTCGATGACCTCGGCGCCCGGCCCCCGCCGCCAGCTCCCGGACCGCGCCGTGCGGGCGCCGCGCGGCACCCCCCACCAGGCCACGAAGGCCCGGAAGTGGTCGATCCTGAGGGAGTCGAACAGCTCACGGGAGCGGCGCAGGCGCTCGATCCACCACCGGTACCCCTCGGCGCGCATGGCCGCCCAGTCGTAGGTGGGGTTGCCCCAGAGCTGGCCGTCGGCCGTGAACGCGTCCGGGGGCACCCCGGCGACCGAGTCGGACCGGAACAGGCCGGGATGCGCCGCGACGTCGGCTCCCCGGGGGGCGACGTAGAAGGGCAGGTCGCCCAGGATGCGGACGCCGCGGGAAGCTGCGTGATCACGCAACGACCGCCATTCGCGGTCCACGCGCACCTGGTCCTCGAGCGCGCCGGGGCCGGCGGCGCGCGCCCAGTCGTCGATCCAGTAGCCGTTGCGCTCGCGGAAGTCGGCGACCTCCGCGGCGCTCACCGCGGCCCGGGGGGCCGCCAGGTAGCCCGCCCAGCCGGCGAACGCCGACCGGCTCGCGTAGGGCGAGCCATAGCGGTCGGGCGGCGTGATCGGCAGCACCTGCCACCACGCCTGCCCCGCGTCGGCGAGCCAGTTGACGAACGCCAAGGCGCCGGGGCCCAGGCGACCGTCCGGAAGGGACGCGACGGGCAGCAGCACCCCGGCGCGGCGTGGAGCGGTGGGGTCGTCCCCGGGCGGGGGGGGTGTCGCACGCGACATGTTCGGGAAAGCTACGCTGCGTGCGCCTCGTGCCCGTCTCCATTCCCCGCACGCCGCCATCGCGCCTTCAGATCCACGACGTCGGGCCGACGGTGGACGGTGGCCGGTACCCCGTGAAGCGCACCCTCGGTGATCCCGTGGTCGTCGCGTGCGACCTCGTGCGGGACGGCCACGAGCAGCTCCGGGCCGTCGTGCGGCACCGTCCGCCGGGGACCAGCGGGTTCCTCGAGGAGCCGATGTCGCAGCTCGGCCCGGACCGGTGGGAGGGGGCGTTCCCCACGGTCGCGCTGGGCCGTCACGGCTTCCAGGTCGAGGCCTGGGTGGACCCCTACGCGTCGTGGAGGAACGAGATCGAGCGCAAGCTGGCGGCCGGCCAGGAGGACCTCGAGAGCGAGCTCGAGGAGGGAGCGGTCCTGATCGAGGACGCCGCCGAGCGGCTCCGCGCGAGCGACCGCGCCGTGGTGTCGGAGGCGCTCCGCGCGATGCGCGCGCCGGGCCCCGTGGCCGAGCGCGCCGCCGCCGCCACCGCGCCGGCCGTGGCCGTGGCGCTGGCCCGCAGCACCGAGCGGCACGAGCGCCGGCGGTCGCCGACGTACGAGGTGGACGTCGACCGCGAGCGGGCGCGCGTCGGCGCGTGGTACGAGCTGTTCCCGCGCTCCTTCGGGGGCTTCGCCGGCGTGAGGGAGCAGCTCCCGCGGCTGGCCGAGCTGGGCTTCGACGTCGTCTACCTGCCGCCGATCCACCCGATCGGGATCACCCACCGCAAGGGGCGCAACAACGCCCCCCTCGCGGAGCCCGGCGACCCCGGAAGCCCGTGGGCGATCGGGGGCGAGGCGGGAGGGCACACGGCCGTGAACCCCGACCTCGGCACGCTGGCCGAGTTCGAGAGCCTGGTCATGGCGGCTCGGGAGAACGATCTGGAGATCGCCCTCGACTTCGCGATCCAGTGCTCGCCCGACCACCCCTGGCTTCGCGATCACCCCGACTGGTTCCACCGCCGGCCCGACGGCAGCCTGAAGTACGCCGAGAACCCGCCCAAGCGGTACCAGGACATCTACAACCTGAACTTCGACAGCCCCGACTGGCGCGGCCTCTGGCAGGCGCTGCGGGAGGCGCTGATGTTCTGGGTGGAGCGCGGGGTGGGCATCTTCCGCGTGGACAACCCCCACACCAAGCCCACGGCCTTCTGGGAGTGGCTGATCGCCGACGTCCGCGAGGACTACCCCGACACGATCTTCCTGGCCGAGGCCTTCACCAGCGAGGCGCGGATGTACGAGCTCGCGAAGGCCGGCTTCAGCCAGTCGTACACCTACTTCACCTGGAAGAACTCGCGTGCCGAGCTGATCGACTACGTCACCGAGCTGGCCGGGCCCGTCTCGGAATTCTTCCGCCCGAACCTCTTCGTCAACACCCCCGACATCCTCCACGCCTACCTGCAGGACGGGGGGCGCCCCGCGTTCGAGGCGCGCCTGGTGCTGGCCGCAACCCTCTCGCCCAGCTACGGCATCTACTCGGGGTTCGAGAACCTGGAGGGCACCGCCGTCGCGGCCGGCAGCGAGGAGTACCTCGACTCCGAGAAGTACGAGATCAAGACGCGGGCGCTGGACGGGCCCCTGCTGCCGCTGGTGAGGCGCCTGAACGAGATCCGGCGAGGCTCGGAGCACCTGCGGCGCATCGACGTGCGCTTCCTCGACACGGCCAACGAGGCGCTGATCGCCTATGCCAAGGGCCGCGGCGAAGGGGCCATCATCGTCTGTGTGAACCTCGACCCGCACAACGCCCACGAGGGCCTCGTGATCCTTCCCAGCGACCTCGACCTGCCAGAGGCCTTCACCGCCCGCGACCTCGTGAGCGGCGAGGCGTTCCCGTGGGGCGTGGGCGGGAACTACGTGCGCCTGGATCCGGCGGTGGCCCCGATGCACGTGCTGCGGGTGGACCAGTGAGCCCCTCGGGGCGCCCCGCTCGCCCGCGCACGCCCGCTCCCAAGGGGGGCGGGGACGCGGCGTCGCCGGTCGCGGGCATCGAGCAGGACATCGCGGCGCTGGCCGCGCGCGACCACCACGAGCCGCACCGGGTGCTGGGCGCGCACATCGCGCCCGGGGGCGTGGCGATCCGCGCCTGGCGCCCCGACGCGAAGGCGGTGCGGGCGTTTCCGGAGGGCGCGGGGCCGGTGACGCTCGAGCACGCCGACTCCGGCCTCTTCGCCGCGCTGCTCCCGGGCGCCACGACGGTGCCGCGCTACGAGATCGAGGTGGAGTACGAGGGCGGCCACACCGTGCGCGCCCGCGATCCCTACTCGTTCCTGCCCACGGTGGGCGAGCTCGACCTGCACCTCGTGGGCGAGGGGCGCCACGCGGAGCTGTGGCAGAAGCTGGGCGCCCACCCGCGCGAGATCGACGGGACCGCGGGCACGTCCTTCGCCATCTGGGCGCCGGCGGCGCGCTCGGTGAGCGTGGTCGGCGACTGGAACGGCTGGGACGGCCGGGTGCACCCCATGCGCTCGCTGGGATCGTCGGGCGTCTGGGAGCTGTTCCTGCCCGGCGTGGAGCCGGGTAGCCGGTACAAGTACGAGATCCGCGGAGCCGACGGGTCGCTGCGCCTGAAGGCCGACCCCATGGCACAGGCGGCGGAGCGGCCTCCGCTGACGGCCTCCGAGGTGTTCCGCAGCGCCCACTCCTGGCGGGACGGCGACCGGATGGCGGAGCGGCTCCGGCGCCATCCGCACGCCGAGCCGGTGTCCATCTACGAGGTGCACCTGCCCTCCTGGCGCTGGAACCCCGAGCAGGGGAACCGCCCCCTCAGCTACGCCGAGCTGGGCGCGGAGCTGGGCGACTACGCCCGCGACATGGGCTTCACCCACGTGGAGCTGCTGCCCGTGATGGCCCATCCGTTCTCGGGCTCGTGGGGTTATCAGGTGACCTCCTACTTCGCGCCGACGCCCACCCTCGGCTCCCCGGACGACCTGCGCGAGATGGTCAACCGCCTGCACGAGCGGGGCATCGGCCTGATCCTCGACTGGGTGCCGGCGCACTTCCCGCGCGACGACTTCGCCCTCGCGCGCCTGGACGGCACCGCCCTCTACGAGCACGAGGACCCGCGCCGGGGCGCCCATCCCGACTGGGGCACGCTGATCTTCAACTACGGGCGCAACGAGGTGCGCAACTTCCTGGTGGCCAGCGCCCTCTACTGGCTGCGGGAGTACCACGCGGACGGTCTGCGCGTGGACGCCGTGGCGTCGATGCTCTACCGCGACTACTCGCGCGCCGCCGGAGAGTGGGTCCCCAACGAGTACGGCGGACGCGAGGACCTCGAGGCGATCGGCTTCCTGCGGGAGCTGAACGAGATCACCCACGGCTACGAGCCCGGCGTGCTGATGGCCGCCGAGGAGTCGACCGCCTGGCCGGCGGTGTCGCGACCCACCTCCGAGGGCGGGCTGGGCTTCGACCTCAAATGGAACATGGGCTGGATGCACGACACGCTCGACTACTTCGGCAAGGAGCCGGTGCACCGCAGCTACCACCACGACGAGCTCACCTTCAGCCTCGTCTACGCCTTCACCGAGCAGTTCGTGCTGCCGCTCTCCCACGACGAGGTCGTGCACGGCAAGGGCTCGCTGCTGGCGCGGATGCCGGGCGACGACTGGCAGAAGCACGCCAACCTGCGCGCGCTCTACGGCTACATGTGGGCGCATCCGGGCAAGAAGCTGCTGTTCATGGGCTGCGAGTTCGCGCAGGAGCAGGAGTGGAGCCACGAGCGCAGCCTCGACTGGCACCTGCTCGAGCGCCCGCGCCACGCGGGAGTGCAGCGGCTGGTGCGCGACCTCAACCACCTCTACCGCGACGAGCCGGCCCTGTGGGAGCGGGACTCCCGGCCGGAGGGCTTCGGCTGGCTGGCGGTGGACGACCGCCACGACAACGTCGTCGCCTTCGCGCGCCAGTCGTCGGGGGGCCGGATCCTGGTGATGGCGGCCAACCTCTCACCCGTCCCCCGGCTCAACTACCACCTGCCCATGCCCCGGGGCGGCCGCTGGCGCGAGGTGCTGAACACCGACTCGGAGATCTACGGCGGGGCCAACCTGGGCAACCTCGGCGGGGTCAACGCGTCGTCGGGCCCCTTCCGGGATCAGCCGGCGTCCGCGCACCTGACCCTGCCCCCTCTCGCGGCCATCTGGCTCTCGCCCGATGGCTGAGGAGGCCGGCCCGCTGCCATGGGAGCGCCCCCTGGGGGCGCATCCCCAGGAGGACGGCACGACGCTCTTCCGCGTCTGGGCCCCCCGCGCGCAGGCGGCGGAGGTGGCGCTC
This sequence comes from Miltoncostaeaceae bacterium, assembly GCA_963760715.1. Classification (GTDB taxonomy): domain Bacteria; phylum Actinomycetota; class Thermoleophilia; order Miltoncostaeales; family Miltoncostaeaceae; genus CAVXDY01. Next base: position 698,336 of record CAVXDY010000003.1, read on the forward strand.
CCCGGCGGGCGCGCGGCGCTCGGCGCCGCGGGGCGGGGCGTCTTCGAGGGGGTGGCGCCGGCCGTGGCGGGCGACGACTACCGCTACGTCCTCGACGGCGGCGATCCGCTGCCGGATCCCTGCTCCCGCTTCCAGCCGGAGGGGGTGCGCGGACCCTCGCGCGTGGTCGACACCGCCCGGTTCGCGTGGACCGACGACGCCTGGGCCGGACTCGACCACGGCCGCCTGGTCATCTACGAGATCCACGTGGGCACCTTCACGCCGGAGGGGACCCTCGCGGCGGCGGCCGCCCGCCTGGGAGAGCTGCGCGACCTGGGCGTGACCGCGGTGGAGCTGATGCCGCTCGCCACCTTCCCGGGAGAGCGCAACTGGGGCTACGACGGCCTCTACACCTGGGCCCCGCACCCGGCCTACGGCGGGCCCGAGGCCGTGGCCGCCTTCGTCAACGCGGCCCACGCGCACGGCATCGCGGTGATCCACGACGTCGTCTACAACCACGTGGGACCCGGGTCCGAGGCCCTCGACGCCTTCGGCCCCTACTTCACGGATCGCCACGGCACGCCCTGGGGCCGCGCGATGAACTTCGACGACGCCGACTGCGGCGGGGTGCGCGAGTGGGCACTCCAGAACGCGCTCATGTGGCTGCGCGAGTACCGCATGGACGGGCTGCGCCTGGACGCCGTGCACGCGATCTACGACATGGGGGCGCGGCACCTGCTGGCCGAGCTGGCCGACCGGGCGCGGGACGCGTCGCCGCGGCCGGCGCTGCTGATCGCCGAGAGCGACCTCAACGATCCGCGCATCCTGCGACCCGGCGAGGCCGGCGGGTACGGCATCGGCGCCCAGTGGTACGACGACTTCCACCACTCGCTGCACGCGCTCCTCACGGGCGAGCGCGACGGCTACTACGGGGACTTCGGCTCGGTGGAGGACCTGGCCACGGCCACGCGCCGGCCCTTCGTGTACGACGGCCGCCACTCGGGGTTCCGCCGGCGGCGGCACGGCGCCCCGGCCGCCGACCGCCCGCCGGCCCAGTTCGTCGTCTACTCCCAGAACCACGACCAGGTGGGCAACCGCGCGGTGGGCGACCGGCCGCCGCCGGGGGTGCGCGCCCTGGCCGCCGCCTGGGTCATCCTCTCGCCCTACGTCCCGATGATCTTCATGGGCGAGGAGGACGGCTCGGACACGCCGTTCCAGTTCTTCACCGACCACATCGACCCGGCGATCGCCACGGCGACGCGGGACGGGCGGCGTGCCGAGTTCGCCGCCTTCGAGGGCTTCGACGGGGAGGTGCCCGACCCCCAGTCGCCCGAGACGTTCGCGCGCTCCACGCTGCGCCCGGGGGAGGGCGACCCCGCGATGCGCGACCTCTACCGGCGCCTGCTCGAGCTGCGCCGCGGCCTGCCCCAGGAGGCGCCGGAGGTGGAGTTCGACGAGGGCGCCGCGTGGATCGCCATGCGGCGCGGCGCCCTCCGGGTGCTCGGCAACTTCGGCGACCACGACGCGGAGGTGGCCGTGGAGGCGCGTGAGCTGGTGCTGGCGACCGATCCCGGCGCGGAGCTCCGCGACGGCCGCGTGCGGCTCCCCGCCCGGTCCGCGGCGGTGGCCCGATGAGCCCGCGCGTGTGGCCGGGGCACCCGTTCCCCCTCGGCGCGACCTGGGACGGCACCGGCACCAACTTCTCGCTCTTCTCCGAGAACGCCGAGCGGGTGGAGCTGTGCCTCTTCGACGGCCAGGATCGCGAGACGCGGGTGGACCTGCGCGAGCGCACCGCGTTCATCTGGCACGGCTACCTGCCGGACGTCGGGCCCGGCCAGCGCTACGCGTTCCGGGTGCACGGGCCGTGGGATCCCGAGAAGGGCCACCGCTTCAACCCCCACAAGCTGCTCATCGACCCCTACGCGAAGGCCATCGAGGGCGGGATCCTGTGGGACGCGGCCAACGTGCTCCCCTACGAGCCCGACGGCCCCGACGCGGACCTCGTCCTCGACGCCACCGACGACGCCGACGCGATCCCGAAGTGCATCGTCAACGACCCGGGGTTCGACTGGGAGGGCGACCGCCCGCCGGGGACGCCCTGGAACGAGACCCTCATCTACGAGGTCCACGTGAAGGGCTTCACCGAGCTGCAGCCCGCCGTGCGCCAGGACCTGCGGGGCACCTACGCCGGCCTCGCGTCCGACCAGGCCATCGAGCATCTGCGCTCGCTGGGCGTGACGGCCGTGGAGCTGCTGCCCGTGCACCACATCGCCGACGAGCAGCACCTGGCCTCGCGGGGCCTCAGCAACTACTGGGGCTACAGCTCCATCGGCTACCTGGCCCCCCACGCGCTCTACTCGGCCACCGGGAACACCGGCGCGCAGGTGCACGAGTTCAAGGGCATGGTGAAGGCCCTGCACCGGGCGGGGATCGAGGTGATCCTGGACGTGGTCTACAACCACACCGCCGAGGGCAACCACCAGGGGCCGATGCTCTCGTTCAAGGGCATCGACAACCTCTCGTACTACCGCTGCTCGCCCGAGGACCCGCGCTATTACGTGGACTTCACGGGGACCGGGAACAGCCTCAACCCGGTGCATCCCCAGGTGCTGCGGCTGATCATGGACAGCCTGCGCTACTGGGTGCTGGAGATGCACGTCGACGGCTTCCGCTTCGACCTCGCGTCGGCGCTGGCGCGCGAGTTCTGGGACGTCAACCGCCTCTCGGCCTTCTTCGACATCATCCACCAGGACCCGGTCCTGTCCCAGGTGAAGCTCATCGCCGAGCCCTGGGACGTCGGCCCCGGCGGGTACCAGGTGGGCAACTTCCCGGTGCTCTGGACCGAGTGGAACGGCATCTACCGCGACGAGGTGCGCGACTTCTGGCGCGGCCAGAGCAACGGCATGGCCGAGTTCGCCTCGCGCATCACCGGCTCGAGCGACCTCTACCAGTCGGACGGGCGCGCGCCGTTCGCCTCGATCAACTTCATCACCGCGCACGACGGCTTCACGCTGGCCGATCTCGTCTCCTACAACGAGAAGCACAACGAGGCGAACCTCGAGGACAACCGCGACGGCACCGAGGACAACCGCAGCTGGAACTGCGGTGTCGAGGGGCCGACCGACGACCCCGAGATCCTCGCGCTGCGCGAGCGCCAGCAGCGCAACTTCCTTGCCACGCTGCTGCTGTCGCAGGGCGTGCCGATGCTGCTGGGCGGCGACGAGATGAACCGCAGCCAGGGGGGCAACAACAACGCCTACTGCCAGGACAACGAGATCAGCTGGTTCGACTGGGATCTCGACGACCGCGCCCGGCGCCTGCTGGACTTCACGCGCCGCCTGATCGCCCTGCGCCGCGCGCACCCGATCTTCCACCGGCGCGACTTCTTCGGCGGCACCGACGGCTCCGAGTCGGGGTCCGGCCTCCCGGACATCCGCTGGTTCCGCGCCGACGGGCGCGAGATGAGCCAGCGCGACTGGCGGCGGTCGGATCTCCGCAACCTGGCGGTGTTCCTGAACGGCGAGGAGATCCCCACCCCCTCGCCCACGGGCGAGCCGGTGCTCGACGACTCGTTCGTGATGGTGGTGAACGCCGGCCACGAGCCCACGCCGTTCCGGCTGCCGCCGCGCCGCTTCGGCAACCGCTGGCGGCACGTGATCTCCACGGCCGACCCCGACCTCCCCGAGGACGGTGAGAGCTGGCCGGCCCGCGGGGAGCTCACCCTGGAGGCCCGCTCGCTCGTCGTCCTGCGCCGGGCCTGGTGAGGGCGACCTACCGGCTCCAGCTCGGCCCCGGCATGAGCTTCGCGCAGGCCCGCGAGCTGGTGCCATACCTCCGCCGGCTCGGGATCAGCCACCTGTACCTCTCGCCCGTGCTCCAGGCGCGGCACGGGTCAACGCACGGCTACGACGTCATCGACCCGCGCCGGGTGTCGGAGGACCTGGGGGGCGAGGCGGAGCTGCGCGAGCTCGCCGGCGCGGGGCTCGACGTGCTGCTGGACGTGGTGCCCAACCACATGGCCACCGACGACGAGAATCCGTTCTGGGCCGACCCCGCCCTGCGGGAGCGGTTCTTCGACATCGACCCCGAGACCGGGCGGCACCGGCGCTTCTTCTCCATCGACGAGCTGGCCGGCGTGCGCGTGGAGGACCCGGAGGTCTTCGAGACGACGCACGCGCTCATCCTGCGGCTGGTGGCCGAGGGCGTGCTGGACGGGCTGCGCATCGACCACCCCGACGGCCTCGCCGATCCCGCGGGCTACCTCGTGCGCCTGGCCGAGCGCGGCGTGGACCGCATCTGGGTGGAGAAGATCATCGAGCCGGGCGAGCTCCTGCCCGACTGGCCGGTGGAGGGGACCACCGGCTACGAGTTCATGGCCGACTCCACCGCCCTGTTCATCGACCCGGCCGGCGAGGAGCCGCTCACGGCCCTCTACGCCGAGCTGACCGGCGAGACGCGGGGGTTCGAGGAGCTGGGCGCCGAGGCGAAGCTGGAGGAGGCGCGCACCACCTTCGAGCCCGAGGTCGAGCGCCTGCGCTCGCTGCTCGACGAGCCCGGCATGGCCGAGGCGGTGGCGGCCCTGCCGGTGTACCGCACGTACCTGGAGCCCGAGACGGACCAGGAGAACGACCCCCACGACGTGGAGGCGGTGGAGGAGGCGGTCCTGCCCGACCGCGTGCGCGAGGCCCTCGTCGCTCCGGCCGACCCCGACGAGGAGGCGTTCGCGGTGCGCTTCCAGCAGACCACCGGGGCCGTCATGGCCAAGGGCGTCGAGGACACCGCGCTCTACCGCTACACCCGGCTCGTCGCCCTGAACGAGGTGGGCGCCGACCCGGGCCGCTGGAGCATCTCCCCCGCGCAGATGCACGCGGCCAACGCCGAGCGCGCCGAGCGCTTTCCGCGCGGCCTGCTGGCCACCCAGACCCACGACACCAAGCGCTCGGGCGACGTGCGGGCGCGGATCGGGGCGCTGTCGGGGATGGCCGGCGAGTGGCGCGACCACGTGCTTCGCTGGCGGGACATGAACACCCCGCTCCGCGCCGGCGGCGCCCCCGATCCCGGCGAGGAGTACCTGATCTACCAGACGCTGGTGGGCGCCTGGCCGCTCGAGCGCGAGCGCCTTCTCGCCTACATGGTCAAGGCCATGCGCGAGGCCAAGGTCACCACCGGCTGGGTGGAGCCGAACGAGCGGCACGAGCGGGCGGTGCTGAGGTTCTGCGCGGGCCTCTACGCGTCCGCGGAGTTCCGGGACGATCTCGAGGATCTGCTCGAGGTCGTGGTGCCCCGCGGCGAGCGGTCGGCCCTCGGCCAGACGCTCCTGAAGCTCACCTCCCCCGGGGTGCCCGACATCTACCAGGGCGACGAGCTCCGGTGCCTGTCGCTGGTGGACCCCGACAACCGCCGCCCCGTGGACTGGGAGGAGCGCCGCGCGGCTCTGGAGGAGGTGCTCCGCAGCGGCGCGCCGACACGCGAGACGGCCAAGATGTTCCTCATCCACCGGGCGCTCGACCTGCGCGCCCGGCGGCCCGGGCCCTTCGCGGGCGCCTACGAGCCGCTCGACGCCGGCGAGGCGGCCATCGCCTACGCCCGGGGCGGCGGGGTGATCGCCGCGACCCCCATCCGGGAGGGGGGCGAGGCCGAGGCGGTGCGGATCCCCGGATCGCTGCGCGGCGCGTGGCGCAGCGTCCTGACCGGCGCCGAGATCCAGCTGGGGGAACGAGCGACGGTCGCCGACCTGGCCGGCGACCTCCCGGTGGCGTTGCTCGAGCGGCCGAGCGCCTGACCCGGAGGCGGTGACCCGCTCGCGCCTGGTGGCGGACCTCCGCCGCCTGGGCGTTCGGGAGGGTGGCATCACGATGGTGCACACCCGGATGAGCGCCATCGGCCACGTCGTCGGGGCGGCGGAGACCTGAGGATCATCGAGGCTGGAGCCTCTGAGACTGATGCGCCTTGGGCATGACGCACCACCACATGTGGCGGCAGATGACTACCCTGGGGGCGTCTCCACGAGGTCGATCAGCCCCACCAGGACGATGGGCACCCAGGGCGGGCGGTTGTTGAGCTCGTAGCCCAGCTCGTAGACGGCCTTCTCCAGCAGCGAGGTGTCCAGCAGCAGCGCGAGCTCGTCCCGGTCCCGGGGCAGCCACGGCTCGCCCTCGGCGGCGCGCAGGTACTCGCCCAGGAACGCGGCCGACACGGCGTCGTACCAGTGGCGCCCCCAGGCCTCGAGCTCGATGGCGGCGGGCGAGTCGGGCTCCACCAGGCCGCGGGCGGACTGGTCGAGGAGGGCCGTGAAGGTGGCGTAGTGGAACGAGCGCAGCATCCCCGCCACGTCGCGCAGCGGCGTGCGCTTGACGCGGCGGTCGCTCAGGGAGCGCGCCGGCTCGCCCTCGAAGTCGATGATCATGAAGTCGCGGCCGGTGAACAGCACCTGCCCCAGGTGCAGGTCGCCGTGGCAGCGGATCCGCCGGGCCGTGAGGCGCCCGTCGATGAGCGCGGAGAAGCGGCGCAGGATGTCGCCCTCCACCGCCAGCACCCGCTCGGCCGCCTCGCGCTCGCGCTCGCCCAGGGCGGGCAGGCCGCGGCGCAGGAGCCGCATCGAGCTGCCGGTGAGGTTGCGCATCGACTGGTACACCGACCGCTGGTAGTGCGGCGTGAAGGCCTCCGGCGCGAGGCCGTCGGCGGCGTCCCCCGAGAGCGCCGAGTGCAGCTCGGCGATGCGCCGGCCCATGAGCGCGGCGGACTGGAGGTAGGAGCCCACCAGCTCGTCCGTCTCCTCGGGCACGGGCCGGTCCGCGCGGTCGAGGAGCAGGCCCTTCCACGGGGGCGGCGGGGCGGCGCCCGGCTGGATCCGCTCGGTGACCGCCTCCTCGTAGAACCGGCTCAGGGCGTCGAGGGTGTACTGCCACGCGTCCCCCTCGTTGGGGACGAACTCGTGGAGGATCGCGAGGGTGGCCGGCTCTCCGCCGTCGACGCGGTACTCGAGCGCCCCCGCCACGGCCGGCGTGTGCGCGTAGCCGGCGCGCTCCACGAGGTAGCGGCCGAGCTCGAGGTCGGGGTTCACCCCCGCCTCGACCCGCCGGAACAGCTTCAGGATGAGGCTCTGGCCGAAGAGCACCGACGTGTTGCTCTGCTCGGCGCGGAAGATCGACGGGTCGGGCGGCTCGTCGCCGTCGATGGCCCGCGCCAGCGCGGCCGTCGGCGAGCCCGAGAGCTGGCCGCCGGACGTGCCCTTCAGGCGCCGGCGCCGGCGCACCGCGTCGAGCAGCGCGCGGCAGACGTCGGGGTCGAGCAGGGCCTCGGCGAGCACGGCGGGCTCGGCTCGGCCCTCCAGGTGGGCCACGATGCTGCGCGGCGCGTCGATCGCCACCCGCTCGGCCCGCTCGCCCTCCACGAGCACCAGCGGGACGGAGTAGGTCTCGCCCTCGCCCTCCCCGAACTCGACCCCCACGATCAGCACCCGGGCCGCGAGCGCGGCTCGCGGCCCCGCGATGGGCAGCGTGTCGCGGACCGACACCGACCGGATGCTGCGCGCCTTGCTGGCGAACCACCGGCGCGTCGGCAGGAACCGCGCGAGCGCGCGCTCGAGGTCGCCGCGGCTGCGCCCGGTGGCGATCGCGTCGAGGGCGCCGGTCGCCGTGAACGCGGGGGCCGAGCCGTCGGATGCGATGGCCCCGGCCTCCTCGCGCTGGCCCTCCAGGGACAGCCAGTAGACCGCGTGCGGGCCCAGGGTGAGCAGGTACGGCAGGTCGCCGATCGGGGGGAACGCGGTCTGGCCCACCAGCTCGACCGGGACCGAGCCGCGGAACTGGGACAGGTCGAGCTCCACGTACTGGGGGAAGCGCGAGAGGTTGGCCACGATCAGCACCGAGCGCCCGTCGCCGCGCCGCAGGTACGCCAGCACGCGCCGGTTCTCGGGGTGGAGGAACTCCAGCGTCCCCCGGCCGAAGACCTCGTAGCGCTTGCGCAGCGCCAGCATGCGGCGCATCCACCAGAGCAGCGACCCCGAGTTGTTGGCCTGCGTCTCGACGTTGACGGTCTCGTAGTGGAACTCGGGGTCGATGATCGGCGGCAGGTAGAGCCGCTGCGGGTTGGCCCGCGAGAAGCCCGCGTTGCGGTCGCCGCTCCACTGCATCGGCGTGCGCACCCCGTCCCGGTCGCCGAGGTAGATGTTGTCTCCCATCCCGATCTCGTCGCCGTAGTAGATGACGGGGGTGCCCGGCAGCGAGAGCAGGAGCCCGTTCATCAGCTCGATCTTGCTGCGGTCGTTGCCCAGCAGCGGCGCGAGGCGCCGGCGGATGCCCAGGTTGATCCGGGCCTCCCGCTCGTGGGCGTACATCCGGTACATGTAGTCGCGCTCCTCGTCGGTCACCATCTCGAGCGTCAGCTCGTCGTGGTTCCGCAGGAAGAGCGCCCACTGGCAGCCCTCGGGGATCTCCGGGGTCTGCTGGAGGATGTCGATGATCGGGAAGCGGTCCTCCATCTGGATCGCCATGAAGAGCCGCGGCATGAGGGGGAAGTGGAAGGCCATGTGGCACTCGTCGCCGTCCCCGAAGTACTCGGCGGCGTCCTCGGGCCACTGGTTGGCCTCGGCCAGCAGCATGCGGCCGGGGTAGCGCTCGTCCACGTGGCTGCGCAGGTCGCGCAGGAAGCCGTGGGTCTCGGGCAGGTTCTCGCAGCTCGTGCCCTGGCGCTCGTAGAGGTAGGGCACGGCGTCCAGCCGGAGCCCGTCCACCCCGATGCGCAGCCAGTGGTCCACCTGCGACACCAGGGCACGGCGGACCTCGGCGTTGTCGAAGTTCAGGTCCGGCTGGTGCGAGTAGAAGCGGTGCCAGTAGTACTGGCCCGCCACCGGGTCCCACGACCAGTTGGACGCCTCGAAGTCGCTGAAGATGATGCGGGCGTCCCGGTACAGCTCGGGGGTGTCGTTCCACACGTAGAAGTTGCGCCAGCGGCTTCCCGCCGGGGCCCGCCGCGCGCGCTGGAACCACGGGTGCTGGTCGGAGGTGTGGTTCAGGACCAGCTCGGTGATGACCTTCAGGCCCCGCTCGTGCGCCCGCCGGATGAGCATGGCCACGTCCCGCATGTTCCCGTAGGACGGGTTGACCGTGCGGTAGTCGGCGATGTCGTAGCCGTCGTCGCGCAGCGGCGAGGGGTAGAACGGGAGCAGCCAGATCGCCGTCACGCCGAGGTCGTGCAGGTAGTCGAGCTTGTCGATCAGGCCCCGGAAGTCACCGATGCCGTCCTCGTTGCTGTCGCTGAAGGCGCGGACGTGCAGCTCGTAGATGACGGCGTCGCGGTACCAGTCGGGCACGGCGTCGGCGGAGGGCGTGGGCTCGCGAATCACCGTCGGCAGCCTAGTGGAGCGCCCGGCGCGCTTGGCCGGGGCGGTCGATGGCGGTCGCGGGCCCATCGTGCGGCATGATTCCCCCGTGGCGGAGATCCAACGCACCTATCGGGGGTCGGCGGCGCGGCCGGAGGAGGAGCTGGTGCGCCGCGGGCCGGAGCGGGCCGTGGTGATCGCCTCGCTCGAGCGCGACGGCGACGAGGCCGACGACCGGCTCGCGGAGCTCGCCGAGCTGCTGCGCACGGCCGGGGCCCTGGTGGTGGACACGGTCGTCCAGCACCGCGAGCGCCCGCAGCCGCGGACCTACCTGGGCCGCGGCAAGCTCGACGATCTCGCCGCGCTGGTGGCGCGGCTGAAGCCCGACCTGATCGCCGCCGAGGGATCGCTCAGCCCGGGCCAGCAGCGCGCCCTGGAGGACCGGCTCAAGACGCGGGTGGTCGACCGCACGGCCGTCATCCTCGACATCTTCGCCCAGCACGCCCGCTCGGCGGAGGGCAAGCTCCAGGTGGAGCTGGCGCAGCTCGAGTACTCGTACGCCCGGCAGGAGGGCCTGTGGCAGCACCTCGAGCGGCTCGGCGGCGGCGTGGGCACCCGCGGCCCCGGCGAGACGCAGCTCGAGTCCGACCGGCGCCTGGTGCGCAACCGCATGGCCGCGCTGCGGCGCCGGCTGCGCGACGTGTCCCGCTCGCGCGAGATCCAGCGCGAGCGCCGCGGCGTGTCCGCCGTGCCTCAGATCGCGCTGGCCGGCTACACCAACGCGGGCAAGTCGAGCCTCATGAACGCCCTCACCGGGGCCGGCGTGACCGCCGACGACACGCTGTTCGAGACCCTCGACCCCACCACCCGGCGCCTGGAGGCGGAGGGGCAGGAGGTGCTGCTGTCGGACACGGTGGGGTTCATCCGGCGCCTGCCGCACCAGCTCGTGACGGCATTCTCGGCCACCCTCGAGGAGGTGCGCGAGGCGGACCTGCTGCTGCACGTGGCCGACGCCTCCGAGTCGGAGGGGCGCCGCGCCGCGCAGGCCGACGCGGTCGCCGAGGTGCTCGACGAGATCGGGGCCGCCGACGTCCCCCGGATGCTCGTGCTGAACAAGATCGACCTGGCCGACGCCGACCAGCGCATCGCCCTCTCGCATCGCCACCCCGGCGCCCTTCAGGTCTCCGCGGCGACCGGCGAGGGCCTCGAGAGCCTGTCCCGCCTGCTCGCCCGCACCGCCCGCGCGCGGCTGACGCGGGTGGACCTGGTGATCCCCTACACCCGCACCGCCCTCATCGCCGAGGTCTACGCGGCGGGCAGCGAGGTGGAGCAGGAGTTGACCGAGGAGGGCACGCGGGTCCGCGCCCTCCTGCCGCCGGCGGCGGCGGCCCGCATCCGCCAGGCCCTGGAGGCCGCGAGCCCCTAGCGTCATCTGCGGGCCCCGAGGATCGCCGATGACGCGCGATGCGCATGGTGAAACCGCCATCGACGTGCCGCTGCGGCGCTTCATAGGATCGGTCCGCGAGGGACGCGACGTCGAGGAGGGAGGCGTGCCATGAGCACGCGGGCTCTTGACGCAGCCCGGCTGTTCGACCTGACGGGGAGGACCGCGATCGTGACCGGGGCCTCGTCCGGTCTCGGGGTCACCTTCGCGCAGACGCTCGCCGCCAACGGGGCGAACGTGGTGCTGGCCGCGCGGCGCCGGGACCGGCTCGATGCGGTGGCCGCGGAGCTCCCCGGCTCCGGAGAGGCGCTGGTCGTCGAGTGCGACATCACCGATCCCAGGCAGATCGAGGCGATGTGCGAAGCGGCGATCGACCGGTTCGGCGCAATCGACATCCTCGTCGCCAACGCCGGCGTCGTCGCCGAGGGCGTCCCGGCCCCGGAGCGGACCCCGCCGGACGCCTTCGCGATGGGCGTCAACGTGAACATCTCGGGCACCTTCAACACCGTGACGGCGGCGGCACGGCGCATGCTCGCGGCCGGGGGCGGCTCGATCATCATCACCGCCTCGGTGGCGGGCGTCTCGGGCCACCGAGGGCTCCCGCCCGCCTATTGCGCCTCCAAGGCGGCCCAGATCCAGATGGCCAAGCACCTCGGGGGGACGTGGGCCGACCGCGGCGTGAGGGTCAACGCCCTCGCACCGTCGTGGTTCCCGAGCGAGATGACCGACGGCTTCCTGGCCATCCCGGAGTGGCTGGAACGCTGCGAGGACCAGACCCCGCTGGGCCGCGTCGGCGCGCCGCACGAGTTGGCCGGCCCCCTTCTGCTGCTGGCGTCGGACGCCGGCAGCTACATCACGGGCTCGGTCCTGACCGTGGACGGCGGCTTCACCTCCACGACCGGCTCCGGCCGCTATTCGGCGGAGGTGATGGGGATCTTCGGAGGGCTCATGCCCGACGGCCTCGGCGTGCCGATCGCGCCCACGTAGCGGCCCGAGCGCGTCATCCCGGCCGCGTTGCCGGCGGGATCACCTGATGACGACGGGCGTCCCGATGTCGACCTGGTCGAAGACCGCCTCGGCGTCGTGGATGTACATCCGGATGCAGCCGTGCGAGGCGGCGCTGCCGATCGAGTAGGACTGCGGCGTGCCGTGGATGCCGATCCCGGGCGCCGAGGTGCCCATCCACCGCGTCCCGAGGGGGTTGCTCACGCCGGGGGGGATCGGGCCGAGGCCCGCGGCCCAGGGTGAGTCGGGCGGGAACCAGGTGGGGTTCACCTGCTTGCTCACGATCCGGTAGATGCCCGTGGGCGTGGGGAAGGCCGGCTGGCCGACGGCGATCGGGTACGTGTGGCGCCTGCCCGCCCGCCACACGGTGAGCCGGAACTTGTTGCGCTCGATGATGACGGCGGGGCCCACCGAGGTCACCGCGGGCCGCACGCGCGTGGAGGGCAGCGCGTAGGCGGTGCGGTCGCGCAGCAGGATGGCCGACTCGACCTGGGTCATCGCCTTCGGCACGTCGATCACGACGCCGATGCGCGGCTTGGTGACCACGGGCTGGACGCCGCTGAAGGTGAGCCGGGCGTCGCGCGCGGGAAGGTCGTTGGCGCGCGCGCGCAGGTTCAGGAGCGCCCGCAGGCGGGTGCGGTTGACCTTCTCGCGCAGGGGCACGCTGACGCCCTCGGGCGGCACCGGCCGCGACGGGCCGAACAGCATCGCCCCCTGCACCGCGTAGGCCACGTCGGCCACGTAGCCGACCTTGACCGGGTCGATCCGAAGGCGGCGGCCGCGGAAGGTCACCACCAGGGGGGCGCGTCGCGGCGCGACGTGCTGCACGATGACCGCGCGGGCCGCGTCGGCCTCGGTCAGCCCGCCCACCGGGACGTCCGCGATGCTGACGCCGGCGGCGACCACGCCCGGCGCCGGGGCGGCGGGCGCCGGGGCGGCGGGCGCCTGGCCCAGGGCGAGGGCCGGGACGGCCGCGAGAACCACCGCCGCGATGACGGCGAGCCGCCCTGAGAGCCTGCCTGTCATGCATCGCCTCCGTCGCGAGATCCACCCACCCCGGCCGGGCAGACTATCGGACGCCTCAGCCGGAGCCCCCGTCCGCGGGTCGGGCGGGGTCGAGGAGGAAGCGGCGCAGGCGGTCCTGCTCGCCTCCGCGGAGGTCCACGAAGGCGACGGCCACCCGCCAGGGGAGGTCGCGACCGGGGTGCGGGTCGCATCGCACGACCCGTCCCGCCAGGGCCGGCGACTCCGGGCCGTCTCCGCCGATCTGCATCAGCAGCAGGCGCCCGACGTCCATCGCCTCCGCGGTCGCGAGCAGGGCTCCCGCCGTGGAGATGTTCTCGGTGCAGGCCGCCACGACGTCGTCGTCGCCGCCTTCGAGCCTCGCCGCCACGGCCACGCGCACGGGGGTGCGCACGGCGCGCCGGCGCGAGCGCTGCGGCTCGCCGGCCGGGCGCGCGGATCGTTCCGCGGGGCTCGCCCCGGGCGGCGTCGCGATCAGGTTGAACATCGAGCTCCCAGGGGATGCCCCGGGCCGGGTAGAGCATGTTGAGGCGCCCCGCCACGGGCGGCAGCGGCATGCCGGGGTCGGTGGCCAGAATGATGAGCCCGTCGCGCGTGCGCTCGACCACGGCCGCCCACGGCCCGCCGGCCGGTCCGGTCAGGTCGACCCGCGACCCTCGCTCCGGGAGGGGCCCGGGTCCCCCATTGATGTCCACGCTTCACTATCGGAATGGCGAACTCGGGACTTGAGACGTCGTGCGACCAGCCCCGAACGAGGGGACCGGGTTGCACGAAAGTCTCCGCCCCGTCTATCCGGATGGGTGGCATCGGGGCCGCCCGCCGGTCCTACGGTGGCTCCCGTGACCACGTCCCCCCGCCCGGCGATCCCCAAGACGGCCCTCTGCGAGGCGCGCGGCGACGATCCCTCCGGGCTCGTCGCCCTGTCGCTGACGCTGGAGCGCCAGCTCGAAGCGCTGGGAGCCGCGGAACGCGGCGTCGCGTTCGCCTGCATCGGCAGCGACCGGTTGACCGGCGACTCCCTCGGGCCCCTCGCCGGACAGCGGCTGCTGCGGCTGGGCTGCGCCGAGCGGAGCATCATCGGCACGCTCGAGCGGCCCCTCCACGCCCTCAACATGGCCGAGCGCCTGGCCCCCCTGTCCGGATGGAGCCCGCGACCCGTGATCGTGGCCGTTGACGCCGCGCTCGGCTCCCTGTCGGGGGTCGGAGCGATCGCCGTGTCCAGGGGTGGGCTCACGCCCGGCGAGGGCCTGGGGAAGTACCTCCCCGTGGTGGGCGACGTGGCCGTGACCGCCACGGTCAACGTCCGCGCCGGCGCGCTCGACACCCACGTGCTCCACTCGACGCGCCTGTTCCTGGTGCAGCAGCTGGCCGACGAGCTGGCCACCGTCTGCTGGTGGGCCCTGCGCGCCGTGCGCCCGCAGGACGCGACCGCGGTCCAGGGCCCGGGGCGGCGCGCCTCGGATCGTCCCCGAGGCGCCGTCCCCCTCCCCGTCTAGCGCGCTAGGGCTCCCTCCGCGACGAGCCCGCCAGGAGCCCCTCGCCCAGGTAGCCCCCGGGCTCCGGCACGCCGGGGAGGGCGAAGAAGAAGCCCCCGCCCTCCGGGCGGATGTACTCCTCGAGCGGCTCGCCGCTGAGGCGCGCCTGCACCGCCAGGAAGCCCGTCTCGAGGCTGCGCTGGTAGCTCACGAAGGTCAGGCCCTGGTCGAGCTGCCCCGCCCCGTCGTAGCCGCGGGTGTACGAGAAGCCGCGGCGCAGGATCAGGTTGCGCTGGGTCGCCGGCGTGCGGGGGTTGGCGAGTCGGATGTGGGCGTCGAGCGGCGTCACCTCCCCCTTCGGATCGGCCACGAAGTCGGGCACGTCGGTCTCGTGGGTGCCGCCCAGGGGGGCCCCGGTGGCCTTGCGGCGGCCGATGAGCCGCTCCTGCTCGGCCAGCGGCGTTCGGTCCCAGAACTCCACGATCATCCGGATCGCCCGCACCACGTGGTACGAGCCGCCCGCGGTCCAGTCCGGCTCGGCGTCGTCGGCGGCCACCCAGACGTGGCGGTCCATCAGCGCCGGGTCGCCCGCATCGAGGTTGGCGGTGCCGTCCAGGAAGCCCAGGAAGTTGCGCGGCGATCCGCTCGCGTGGGCGCCCTGGCGCGAGCGGCGGTTGAACCCGTCGATCTCCCAGCGCAGGACCAGCGTGCTCCGCGTGCGCCTCATGAGCTGGCGCAGGACGAACACCACCGTGTCCGGGTGCTCCGCCTGCAGGGTCAGGAGCAGGTCTCCGTGGCTGCGCTCGGGGTCCAGGCGGTCGTTGGCCAGGAACGGCATCGTCACCAGCTCCCTCGGCCGGCGGTCGGCCAGGCCGTAGCGGCCGTCGAAGAGGGAGGCCCCCACGCTCACGACCACCGACAGGTCGTCGGGGGCCGGCTCGGGCCCGAGCAGGCCGGAGTCGACCGGGGGGTAGGCGGGATCGCGCACCTCGGGCGGGCGGCCGGACATCAGGGCCTCGATCTCCTCGGTCAGCCCGCGGAGGGTCTCCTCCAGCTCGGCGCGATCGCGCGCGACGACGGTGAACGAGGCCGCCTGGCCGAACGCCGGCGGACGGCCGGTGATGCCCGCCTGGTGCACCCCGTGGAACGGGATGAACGCCAGGTCCCCGGCCGGGCCCTCGCCGGGGTCGTCGGTGGCGCGCCCGACCGCGAGGCCCGCGGCGGCGGCGGCCAGACCGCCGGCGCCCGCCAGGAACGCGCGCCGCGAGATGCCTCCGGGCGGCGTCACGACAGGCCGAGCGCTCCCGGCACGAGGGCGAGGTTCTCCGACAGGCCGCCGAGCTGGGCCTTGAGCCTGCTGATCTGCACCGGCGTCACCGTGGGCTTCGGGCAGAGGGGCGAGGGGAACTCGTCGTTCTGCGGGCAGAAGAGCACCCAGCCCTCACCCCTGCGCAGCGGGGCGAGGCCCGACCGGAGGTCGCCGAAGCCGGCCTGGATGGCGGCGAGCAGGTCGGGGTCGGCCGACTGGAGCGCCGGGGCCAGGTACTCGATCACCTTCTGGGAGCCATCGACGTTCGCGTTGAAGTCCCAGAGGTCCGTCTTGGAGTAGCGGTCCTCCTCACCCGTGATCTTGCCCTCCGACACCTCCTGGATCAGCTCGGAGGCGCCCAGGGCGACGGCGGCCGGCGGGATCTCCAGCGCGGAGACGCCGCTCTTCAGCGAGGCCAGGTCCTTGTCGAGGCCGTCGCCGAGCCTCGCGGCGCCCCTGGTGGTGTTCTTCTCGAAGAGGAGGTACTCCAGGCGGTGCCAGCCGGTGAACGCGGGGTCGTCGGGGCCCGCGAAGTCGTCCACCCGCGAGTTGACCGTCGAGTCGACGTCCGGGATCAGGCCGGCGATGGGCTCGATGCGCTCCCACGCCTCGCGGCTCGGGGCGTAGGCCGCCCTGGCCGCCGGCAGGTCGCCCGCGCGCACGGCGTTGGTGAAGACGGTCGTCGCGGCGATCAGCTCGTCGACCTGATCCCTCACGTAGGCCCTGTACCGGGTCACGCCCTCCAGCACCTCGGGGTCGTCGGTCGTCGCCGTCCTCGTGTCCTCCAGCGACAGGCCGGTCCCGGACGCGCTCCCGGATGCCGAGCCCGCGCCCGATCCGGTCGCCGGTGTCGTTTCGCCACGCACGGCGGCACCGTCGTCCTCGGAACCACAGGCCGCGGCGAAGGCCGCCACCGACAGGGCGAGCAGGGCGATTGCGAGGGTGGTGCGGCGCGGCATGGACGCCTCCGGGTGGAGGGGACAGAGTCGCTCGGGCGAATGAGCGGAGTTAGGCTACCCGAACAAGAAATGCTCGGGGCGTCCCACGAGCGAACCACCCTCGCAGGCCGGGACGACCGGTAGCCTGCGGGTCAATGGCGTCCGAGCGCAGCCGGCCGGGGCCGCGGCCTTCAGGGGTGGAGGGGGATCACCGCTACCGCGCGGCGCTCGGCACCGATCCGGCGGAGATCGCCGAGGTCCGGGCCGTGGTGCGCGACCTGGCGGTCAGCAACGGCTTCGCCGAACGCGCCGGCGACCTCGTGCTCGCGCTCGACGAGGCGATCGCGAACGCCCAGGAGCACGGCCGGCCGCCCATCGAGGTGACGGCCTGGGTCAACGGCCGCCTGGTGGTGGTGGTGGGCGACGTCGGCGGCGGGTTCGATCGCGCCCGGGTCTGGAGCACCCACCCCCCCGCGCCGCTGGGGCGGCGGGGGCGCGGGCTGTGGATCATCCGTCAGCTGACCGACCTGGTCTCCATCAGGACCGGCGAGGACGGCACCCAGGTGCGCATGGAGCTGTCGCCCGATCCCCACATCGGGGCCTGAGGGACGGACAGCGTGAGCGCCTCGTAGCACCCCATCACGCTGGAGACGTAGGTCCGGCTCCAGGAGTAGGGCGGCACCCCGTCGTGCCGCAGCACCGCGGAGGGGCCGGCGATGAACGCGGCCACCGCGAGGGGCAGATCGCCGTGGAAGGCCTCCACCTGGCACCGCAGGTGGCGCGCCGCGCCCCGCAGGCTCTGGGCCGGATCGAGCGGGTCGGTCACGCCCAGCGATCGCGCCATGGCCGGCGTCAGGCGGATGGGGCCGCCGGACGTGGTGAGCCAGGTGGCCCGCGGACCGAGGGCGCTCTCGGCCCAGACGATCGCGGTCAGGAGCGCGGGATCGATTCCGTTCGCCCCGGCCGCCTCACGGATGAGCGGCGCGAGATCGGCGGGCACGCGCCCGCCGGCGTCGTTCGCGGAGGGTGGAGCCTCTGGGCCCGGGAGGGTCACAGGGCGATTATCGGCGGCCCGGACCCGTTCTTGAGCCCCCCGCGCGGAGAGTCCCTACCCCTCCCCGCGGGTCGCCGCGAGGGGGGCGAGGCCACCCACCCGGACGACGTCGCGCATCGAGAGGATGCCCACCAGGTCGGAGGCGTCGAACACCAGGACGTGGCGCACCCCTTGCTTGACCATGAGCGCGGCGGCGTCGGCGATGGGCCAGTCCGGCGCGGCGGTCACGAGCCGGCCGGTCATGTGCGACTCGACCAGCTCCACCGCCGGGTCCCCCCCGGCGGCGACCGCGCGCAGCAGGTCGCGCTCCGTGACGACGGCGGGCCCTGGAAGGCTGCCGTCGATGACCACGGCGGCGCCGGTGCGGTGCTGGATCATCCGCGTCGCGGCCTGCTGCAGGGTGTGCTCGAGACCGACGGTCGCGCTGATGGGGCTCATCGCATCCTTGACCCGCATGACGCCAACCTCGTTACGTTTGTTGCGAGCGGTGGGTTCAGGTTCGCACGGCGCGCCGCTGAGATCAACGGGCGGGCGGGCGCCCCAGGGCGAGCCGGGCGTCCCGCAGGACCACCAGGTCCGCGAGGATGTCCTCGAGCGTCGCCACGTCGACCGTCGCGGCATCGAGGCCCTCCACGACGTAGTGGTGGATGGCCTCGAGGTGGCCGCCGAGTGGGCCGTCGTGGCGGTCGAGGCGCCGCGCGATCTCGCCGACCGTGGCGCGCAGCCGGAGGGCGAACGGCTCACAGGCGTCGCGGTCGCCGCGGGCCAGCGCCTCCCGGGCCTCCGCGCCGAGGATGATGGCCCGGTCGAACAGCTCCCCCGTGGATGCGCCGCTGAGGGGGTTGACGGGCATGTCCAGACCTCGTCGGCCGGACGGGTCACGCTCTTGAGCCCGCGGGCAGTGACCTAGTCGTCGGCCCAGGCGATGAGGAAGTCGGGCTCGGGCCCGGCGCCGTCGGGGCGCAGCGGCACGACCCGCGCGGCGCAGGCCAGCCGGCCGCTCGAGGCGGTGGGCACCACGGCGAGGTAGCGCTCCAGGCTGCCGGTTCGTCCCTCGTGGACGCCCTCCACGACGCTGCGGGGCGAGAGCCCGTCCCCGTTGCGCACGCCGGCGACCACCTCCACGCGCACGTCGTCCGGCGACAGCCCTCCGAGGTTGACGCGCACGTCCACGCGCACGTCCGAGCCCACCGCCACCGGACCGTCGCCGGCGACGCTGCTGCTGGCGCTCACCTGCGGCCAGGCCTCCTGCAGGCGCTCGCGCCACGCGGCCAGCCGGCGGGCGCCGGAGCTCGAGTCCGCGGCGAGGGCCACGAGCGCGCGGTGCGCCGGCAGGTAGGCGCGCTCGGCGTAGTCGCGCACCATCCGCCCGGTGTTGAACTCGGCGCCCAGGTGCTGGATGGAGTTGGTCATCATCCTGGTCCACTCGCGCGGGCGGCCCGAGGCGTCGCGATCGAAGAACATCGGGATCACCTCACGCTCCAGCAGGCTGTAGAGCGCCTCGGCCTCGACCGCGTCGTTCTCCTCCGGGTCGTCGTACTGCTCGCCGCCGCCGATGGCCCAGCCGCAGGCGGGCGAGTAGCCCTCGGCCCACCAGCCGTCGAGCACCGAGAGGTTGAGCGCGCCGTTGACGGCGGCCTTCATCCCGCTGGTGCCCGAGGCCTCGAGCGGGCGGCGCGGCACGTTGAGCCACACGTCGGCGCCCTGCACCAGGTAGCGCGCCATGTGCATGTCGTAGTCCTCGAGGAACACGATCCGGTCGCGCAGGCGGGGACGCTGGGCGGCCTGGACCACGCCGCGCAGGACCTCCTTCCCGGGCACGTCGAGGGGATGGGCCTTGCCGGCGACGATCAGCTGCACCGGGCGCTTCTCGTCGCCCAGGAGGCGCGAGAGGCGCTCCTGGTCCCGGAAGAGCAGGTTGGCGCGCTTGTAGGTGGCGAACCGCCGCGCGAAGCAGATGGTGAGCGCGTCGGGGCGCAGGACGTCGTCGGCCTCGCGGCGCCCCACGCGCAGGGACCCCTGGCGGGCGAGGCGGCTGCGCGCGAGCATCACCAGGCGCTCGCGGCACAGCTCGTGGACGCGCCAGAGCTCGCCGGCGGGGATGTTCTCCGCGCGGTTCCACACCGTTGGGTCCTCGGGCCGCTCGCGCAGCGCCGGGCCGATGTAGCGCTCGAAGAGCTCGTGCATCTCGCGGCTGAGCCAGCTCGCCGTGTGGATCCCGTTGGTGACGCTGGTGATCGGCACCTCGTCGACGGGCAGGTCGGGCCAGAGCCCGCGCCACATGCGCCGGGACGTGTCGCCGTGAAGCTCGGCGACGCCGTTGGCGAAGCCCGAGGTGCGGAGCGCCAGCGGCGTCATCCCGAACTGGGGATCGCCGTCCGGGTGAGAGGCCAGGGCGGCCAGCTCCTCCCAGGTCATCCCGATCGCCGCGGCGAGCGGCTCGAGGTAGGTGCGCGCGAGCTCGGGCTCGAAGGTCTCGTTGCCCGCGGGGACCGGGGTGTGGGTGGTGAAGACGGTCGAGGCGCGGGCCTCCTCGAGGGCCTCGGCGAGGTCCAGGCCGGAGCCCTTCATCAGCGCCCGGAGCCGCTCGAGCGTCAGCAGCGCCGAGTGGCCCTCGTTCATGTGGAACACCGTGGGACGCATGCCGGCCGCGGCGAGCGCACGGACGCCCCCCACGCCCAGCAGGATCTCCTGCCGGATCCGCATCTCGCGATCGCCGCCGTAGAGGGCGCCCGTGATCGCGCGTGCCTCGGGCGAGTTGCCCTCCACGTCCGCGTCGAGCAGGAGGAGCGGAACGCGGCCCACCTGGATCCTGCGCACCGCGGCCCGCACGGTCTCCCCGCCGATCTCGACCTCCACGTACAGGGGCGCCCCCGAGGCGTCGCCCTCGTCGGAGAGCGGCAGGTCGGCCCAGTCGGTGGACGGGTAGCGCTCGCGCTGACCGCCGTCGGGCCCCAGCGACTGGCGGAAGTACCCGCTGTGGTAGAGCAGGCCCACGCCCACCAGCGGCACGCCGAGGTCGGACGCCGACTTGAGGTGGTCGCCCGCCAGGATCCCCAGGCCGCCCGAGTAGAGCGGGATGCCGGCGTCGAGCCCGAACTCGAGCGAGAAGTAGGCCACGAGCATGTCCCGCGCCTCGGCGGAGGACGACCGCAGCCAGCCGGGCTCGGAGGTGTAGGCGTCGAGCCGGCGGGCCACCCGGGCCACCATCGCCACGAAGCTCTCGTCGGCCGCCGCGGCGTCCAGCTTCTCCTGCGGCAGGCCCCGCAGCAGCGCGACCGGGTTGTGGCTGAGCCGCTCCCAGGCCTCGGGGTCGAGGCGGGAGAAGAGGTCCCCGGCCTCGGGGCTCCACGACGACCACACGTTGCGTGCGATCTCGCCGAGCCAGGCGAGGCGTTCCGGGAGCGCGGGGTGGACGTCGACCTCGTGGACCTTCATGCGGGGATCTCCTCGTGGTGCGGCCGGATTCGTGGGCGGTCAGCAGGGCGACGGCGCGACCGCGCGACGCGACGCCGGTCCGGGACCGGGGAAGCATAGGTCAGGCCGCCGCGGCGGATGGCGGGACGGCGACCCGTCATCGGGTTAGTCCCGCCCGGACATGCGAGGGGTGCTACCGCACCACCCAGGCCATGACGGCGCCGAGGACGACGGCGTCGATGACGACGAACACCGTGATGACACGCTTCACGATCCGAGTCCTCCTTCAAGGGTGGGGACACGCGACGGGGACGCCCCCCTCATCGGCGTCGAGCGGGGAAACTTGAGACGCCCCGGGCGTCGCTCCGCCGGGCGCCCGCGCCGGCAGCCGGTACCATCCGGCGGGTCGCATGAGCCCTCCCCTCTCGGTCCTCGACCTCTCCCCGGTCCCCTCGGGCTCCACCGCCGCGGAGGCTCTGCGCAACACGATCGACCTCGCCCGGTCGGCCGAGGCCCGGGGCTACCGGCGGCACTGGCTCGCCGAGCACCACAACACCCCGGGGCTCGCGAGCTCGGCGCCGGAGGTGATGATCGGGCAGGTCGCGGCGGCCACGACGCGCATCCGCGTCGGCGCCGGCGGGATCATGCTCCCCAACCACGCGCCCCTCCGGGTGGCCGAGACCTTCCGCGTGCTGGAGGCGCTCTTCCCCGGCCGCATCGACCTGGGCATCGGACGGGCGCCCGGCACCGATCAGGTGACGGCGATCGCGCTCCGGCGCTCGGTGGAGGCCCTCACGGCGGACGACTTCCCCCAGCAACTCCTGGAGCTCCTCGCGTACGGGGGCGACGGGTTCCCGCCCGACCACCCCTTCCACTCGGTGAACGCCGAGCCGCGGGACGTCCCGCTCCCCCCGATCTGGATCCTGGGCTCGAGCGAGTACGGGGCCCAGGCCGCCGCGGCGCTGGGCACGGGGTTCGCCTTCGCCCGCCATCTCAACCCGCGCGGCGCCGAGGCGGCGATGCGGCTCTACCGCGAGAGCTTCCGGCCGTCCGACCGCTGCCCCGAGCCCCACGCGATCCTCACGGTCTCGGTCGTCTGCGCGGAGGACGCGGAGCGGGCCGAGCACCTCGCCGGCTCGATGGCGCTGGGGGTGGTGCGGATGCGGTCGGGACGGCCGGGCGTGCTGCCCTCACCGGAGGAGGCGGCCGCCCACCGTTACACCCCCGCCGAGGCCGACCAGGTGCGCCGCTACCGGCGCGCCCAGGTGCTCGGCGACCCGCCCGGGGTCGCCGCCGAGCTCCTCGGCCTCGTCGAGCGGACCGGAGCGGACGAGCTCATGGTGATGACCTCGGTGCACGATCACACCGAGCGCCTGCGGTCCTACCGCCTCCTGGCGGAGGCCCTCGCCCCTCAGGTCGGGGACTGGTCGAGCAGCTCGCCGGCCGACCCGGCGGCCTCCAAGCTCTGAGCCTCGAGGGTCTGAGCCTGGATCTCCAGGAAGACCTCCTTGCGGAACACCGGAACGTCCCGCGGCGCCTGGATCCCCAGCCGCACCTTCTCGCCGAGGACCGACAGCACCGAGACCTCGATGTTGTCGCCGATCATGATGCTCTGATTGGCCTTTCGGGTCAGCACCAGCATCGTGGGAGGCCTCCTTGCGCCGATGACGCGGGGTCGGGGCTGAGCGGTGCCGCGTTCGACAGCTAGTATGGAGGGCTGGTTTGACACGTGCCATAAACGGCCGGGGAGGTTGGATGCTGTACGGACGGCGCTTGGATCAGTCGCTTCAGCACGTCGATGGGTCGCGCTATGCGCTGGTCCACGCGGTCTCGAAGCGCGCACGCCAGATCACCCTCTGGCTCACGGCCGACCCGGCCGAGCTGCGCGCCGAGGCGGCGCCCCCGCCCGCCCCCGGTGAGCTCACCTCGCGCGACCCGGTCGCGCTCGCGGAGGCCGAGATCCTCGACGGCGAGGTCAAGGTCCGCTGGGACCCGGAGGGTCGCGCCGACGAGGCCGAGCTCCTCGAGGTAGACGAGTTCGAGACCGACCCCCTGCTCATCGAGGGCCTCACGGAGGACGACGACGTCGTTCCCGACATCGACGACGACGCGGACCGGCTCACGCCCGCGCTGGCGGAGGTGCTGGAGGGCGAGCCCGTCGTCGAGGTGGAGGTCGAGGTCGAGCCCGACGCGGACGCCGACGAGGCCGCCGACGCGGTCGTGCTTCGCGACGGGGACGAGATCGAGGAGATCTCGCTCGACGAGGTCGTGGAGCCCGGGGACGACGATGACGAGGACGAGGTGTGACCGCGACCCTCGTCGCCCGGCCGGGCGCGCGATAGGTTCCACGCACGGGCGGTGCGGGTATCCCGGGACCGGCAGCCGCGTCCCTGATCCTCACCCCCTCGGGAGACCGAATGAGCCACCAATCCGAGTACGACGCCCTCGACACCATCCAGTGGATGCTGGGTGAGGCCCGGAAGGAACTGACCTCCGAGACCGTCCCGGGCACGAACGGCCGTGCCAAGCGCAAGACCAAGGCGCAGGCCCACGACGATCAGGTCCGCTTCGCGACGCTGTGCGAGGTCATCTGGAACGTGACCGGCCGACGGGAGTCGCTGGACGCGATCCGGGAGCGGGCGCTGGTGTGACGGCCCGTCCGGGGCGGCGTGTCGCGCCGCCCCGGGCCGCCGGCCTCAGACCCCGGCGAGGGCCCCCTTGACGGGGTCCCCGCACGGGGCGGCTTCGAGGACCATGATCTGCGACGGCTCGGCCCAGAGGTCGGCCCCGCTCCGGCGGAACTCCAGGAGATGCGGGGTGGCGAGGTGCTCGTCGAGCGCGACGCGCGACGCCCAGCGCTCCATCACGACGATCCGGTCGGGGTCCTCCGGCGAGCGATGGAGCGCGAAGAGCCGGCACCCCTCCTCGGCGTGGGTCCGCACCGCCAGCGCCTGGAACGCCGCCATCGCGTCCCGGCCCTGCCCCGGCTTCGCCTGCGCGACCACCACCACGACGAGCTCCGACATCGCGTCCCCCCTCACCTCGCGGCCGATTCCGGGAACGCTACCCGCCCGGCGCCGGGCGCTCTCCCACCACCACGGCGATCTCCGCCGGCAGGGCGATGCCGTCCGGGCCGGTCTCCGCCACGCTCTCCACGTGCGCGGTGAACGCCTCGCGCACCTCGGCCTGGCGGGCCGCGTCGAGCCGGTTGGAGAACAGGCCCCACAGCGGGCCGGCGACGATCGCCGCCTCGACCGCCTCGTCCACCGTGGGGTACCGCAGGCGTCCGTCGATCGTGCGGGTCACGACGGTCTCGAGTCCCGCCTCGTCGAGCATCCGCGGAAGGACGCCGGGCAGGCCGTAGAAGAACATGAGCGGGCAGACGGCCGAGTAGTACTCGGCGCGCGCCTCGATGAGCTCGATGATCGGCACCCACCACACGTTCGGAGCACGGCCCCAGACGACGTTCAGGACCCGGCCGCCCGGGCGGACGACCCGGCGCATCTCGCGCACGGCCGCGGCGGCGTCGTAGCAGTACATGAGGCCGAAGCTGCACGTGACCACGTCGAACGCGGCATCGGGCTGGGAGAGCCGCTCGGCGTCGTCCACCGCGAACGCGAGCCCCGGGCGCTCCCCGTAGAGCCCGGCCGCCTTCTCGACCATGGAGGGCGCGAAGTCCACCCCGAGGACCTCCCCCGTGCCCCCCAGCCGCTCGCCGAGGGCGGCGGTGGTCAGGCCGGGGCCGCACGCGATGTCGAGGCCGCGCGCGCCCTCGGGCGGGTGGAGCGCGTCGAGGCCGGCGGCGGTGAACTCGGCCGTGCGCTGGGCCCAGCCGTCCACGTAGGTGTCGGCGACCCGTCCCCAGGCGTTCCGAAGGCCGACCTTCTCCGCGGGCTCCTGCATCGCATCCACCTCCCGGCGGAGGATATGCCCGGGCGCGGCCCGTGGGCCAGGACGCGAGGGGTGCGGTCAGGCGCTCGCGGGCCGGAAGCGCCTCGCGATGTCACGGGTGTCCACGGCGGCAGATTGCCGTGCCGCCACCCCGCGCGGATATCGCCCTGGGGAGAAGGACCAGCAGCGGCGGGGCCCGCGGGCCACGCGTGATTCACGACAGGCGGAGCGCGTTTGCGACCGATGCGAGGTAGTCGATGTGGCCCTCGACGGAGTCCAGGCCGAGGCCCATCGTGACCACCGAGACATGAGTCCCTCCTGCCTCGCGCCAGGCATCGACCTCCGCGGTGAGATCGTCGATGCCGCCCTGCGGGAGCGCTACATAGTCACCGCCGAAGTCCTCGACCGATCTCCCGAGACCGCTCACCCGTTCGCGCAGCCGGTTCCAGGCGTCGACGGTGTGGTCGATGCCGCCACCGAAGAAGATGAAGCCATCCGCGAGCCGTCCGGCCCGGTCGAACGCCGCTTCGCTCGATCCACCGAGCCAGATCGGGATGGGCCGCGCCGGCTTGGGCACGAGTGCGGCTCGGTCGATCCGGTGGAAGCGGCCCGCGAAGTCGACGACGGGTTCAGTGAACAGCCGGCGGAGCACTTCGATCTGCTCCTCCTGCCGGGCGCCGCGAGCGCGCCATTCCTGTCCGAGAGCCTCGTACTCGACCTGGCTCCAGCCGAGCCCCACACCGAGTCGCAGCCGACCCCCGGAGAGGAGAGCGACGTCGGACGCCTGCCGTGCCACGAGCGCGGTCTGGCGCTGCGGAAGGATCAGGATCCCGGTGGCGAACTCGATTCGTTCGGTGATGCCGGCGAGGTAGGCGAACATCACGAGCGGGTCGTGGAACGGGTCGTGCTCGGTGTAGGGGCCCGGCAGGGGAGGCGTGCGATCGGCGTGCACGGCGCCGAGCACGTGGTCGTAGGCGAGGAGGTGGGAGAAGCCCAGGTCCTCGACGGCTCTGCCGATCCGCCGAACCGCGGCCGGATCCCCCCGAAGCTCGGTCTGCGGGTAGACGGCGCCGATCTTCATGGGCTCCATCTTCTCATCGGATCGCCGGCCTCCGTGTGTCCACGTTGAGCAGGTGCGAACGTGTGTTCGCTATCGTGACCGGGCCGTGCGCGCGTCCCCCGACGACCTCCTCACGTTCTGCCGTCTCCACGTGGGGGAGGGCGACGCCGAGCGCCTGGTGGGATGGATCGCATGGCGCACGGGGCGCAACCAGGCGATGGCGGGCGCCGGCACCGCCATCGAGCGGCTCGAGCACGCCGCGGCCCACTGGCTCGACGGCGAGCAGCGCGGCCGGCTGCTGGCCTGGCTGATGCGGCGGACGGCCGAGGGGCTGCCTCCCGTGCCGGACTGAACGCGGCGCCCCCCGATCCGCCAGGTCGACCTCGGCGCACCCGCGCTACCGTTGGTCGATGGCGGCCGCGAGCGTGACCTTCCAGGATCTGAACCGCCCGCTGGGCGAGGTGGCGCGGGGCCTCTACGCCTGGGAGCGGGACGAGCCGCTCGAGGCCGTCCTCCAGACGCTGGCGGCGTCCGCCGGTGAGGTCCACGCCCGCGACTACACGCTCTGGGTCTGGGCCGGCCGCACCGCCCGCGGCGAGCGGGCCTGGGCGCTGCCCGTGTCGGTCGAGAACGCCATCGCCTTCTGGCCCAAGGGCCCCGCTGGGGCGCTCGCCCGCTGCCTCGGCGCGGCCGTCCTCGGCGAGGCCGACCCCCACACCGTGCGCCTGGAGGACTGGCGCGGCTACACCTGCCTGGTGGCGCCGGGCATGGACGAGGAGCTCGCCGCCGTGGCGCTCGCCCACGCCTTCGCGCCGCCGAGCCGGGCCGAGGTGGAGCCGCTGCCGGACGGGATCACGCTGGGCGGTCCCGACCTGCCCCTCCCCGCTCTCCCGGCCCCGAGGGGCGAGGGCCTGGCCGCGCTGGCGCGCGAGCTGTCGGTGCACCCGGTGCGCGTCGCGCTGGCGCTGGCCGACCACGGCCAGCCCGTGGACCTGCCGGCCTACCCCTGGGAGCTCGTGGCGTCGCTGCGCGACTGGGGCTGCGCCGGCCGGCCGGCCGAGGAGCGGCACGAGCCGCCGAGCCTCGCCATCGCCGACGACCCCTGTCCACGCCGCCGGCACGCCCGCACGGTGCTGCAGCGCATGCTCCGCATGGGCAAGGTGGGCGTGGGTTACCACACCGAGTTCGGCCACTTCTACCGCGGCGCGGCCGCGCACGAGCGGCGCCAGGCGCTCGAGGTCGCCGAGGCGCTGCTGCGGGCGGGCCTTCTCGGGGAGAAGCCGAGCGTGGGCCAGCGCCACATCTACCTGCGCCGGGAGGCGCTGCCCGACATCCACGCGCTCATCGAGCGCGGCGAGACCCGGTCGCCCCAGCTCGCCGAGACGTGGACGGCGCCGGCCCCCGGCGGGGTCGAGGCGCCTACGGCTCGGCGGGCACGGTCACGGTGACCACCGGCACCGAGCGGTCCTCGGTGAGCATGCCGCCCGGCGGCGAGTCGCCCCGGGCCGAGTAGCCCACCAGGATCCCGGCCACCAGTGCGATCACCACCAGCAGCAGCGCCAGCGGCAGGGTGATCTTGCGGCGACGCCGGCGGGGGCGCGGGCCGGCGGTCACGCGCGCGCGTCGGTCGCGTGGCGGCGGTGGACGCCGAAGGCGGCGTCGAGGGTGACCGCGGGGTCCCAGGCGTCCGGCGCGCGCGGCGCGACCCGGGAGGCCAGGTCGAGGTACCACGACCCGGCCCCCTCGTAGACGCGCGCGAGGTCGGCGAGCGAGAACGTGGCCCCCAGCCGCCGGCGAAGCTCGTCCTCCACGGCCGCGATGATCCGGCGCCGGGCGGCGGCCACCGCGGGGGGCACGGGCTCCCGGAGCCGCGCCAGGCCCTCGTCCCACGAGAACGACGCCGTCGCGACGGCGGGGTCCCAGGCGCTCACCGGTCGCCCGCGAGCTCGCCGGCCACGCAGCAGCGCTCCGGCCAGACGATGGGCGCGCGGGCGATGATCCAGTCGCCCACGGGCGAGCCCCCCTCGCCCATGGCGAAGGCGAGATGAGCGTGGAGGCACTTGACGTGCCCCGGGTCGCCGGAGCCCGCCACCCGGTGCCCCGCGTGCAGCTCCTGGTGCCGGCGGTGCGCCCGCTCCAGGTGTCCGGTCATCCCCTCGTCGGCCTCGAGGGCGCGCACCCCGCCCGACGCCTCGAGCCGGCTGACGGCCTCGGCCAGGGCGCGGCAGGACAGCCAATCGCGCGTGGGGAAGGGCCGCCCGCGGAGGTCGACCGGAGCGTTGCGCACCACCGCGGGCGCCCCGTGGGGGCACCGCACGACGACGTGGAAATCGGTGAACGGCTCGCGCCCGAGGAGCGCGGTCAGCGCCCGGCGGTCAGAACCTGCCGGTGACCCAGCTGAAGGGGCCCTCGTCACCGCGGCGCTCCCGCACCCGCGGCGGAGGATCGAGGTCGCCGCGCACCAGGAACGCCCGCTCGCCCGGCTTGACCAGCCCGAGCTGACGGGCGCGGGCCTCCAGCACCGGGTCCTGTCCCAGCGCGGCGAGCTGGGTGCGCAGCGTGTCGCGCCGCTGCTCCAGCATCGCCAGCTTCCCCTGCTCGTCGCGCAGCTCCGCGCGCTGGTCCAGATAGCCGCGCACCGGGCCGACGTAGCCGGCCATGAGGGCGGTGAGCATTCCCGCCACGATGATGCGCTTGGGGCTGATGGTCGTCCTGGCAGGTCGGATCGGGCCGGCGGCCCCCGTGTGCTTGGGGGTACGCGCCGGGCCGGCGTGTTCCTGCCGGGCGGCCCCTCACGCTCGGAAGGCCGACCGTCCCGGATACGAGGCCGCGGGGCCCAGCTGCTCCTCGATCCTGATCAGCTGGTTGTACTTCGCCACGCGCTCGCTCCGCGACGGCGCTCCGGTCTTGATCTGGCCGGCGCCGGTCGCGACGGCGAGGTCGGCGATGAACGTGTCCTCGGTCTCCCCCGAGCGGTGCGAGACCACCGAGGCGTAGCCGGAGCGGCCCGCCAGGTCCATCGCCGCCAGCGTCTCGGACAGCGTGCCGATCTGGTTGAGCTTGATCAGGATCGCGTTGCCGGCGCCGAGCTCGATGCCCTTCTGCAGGCGGGAGCTGTTGGTGACGAAGAGGTCGTCGCCCACGAGCTGGACGCGCTCGCCCAGCCGCTCGGTGAGCATGACCCAGCCGTCCCAGTCCTCCTCGGCCATGCCGTCCTCGAGGGACACGATGGGGTAGCGGTCGACCAGCTCGACCCAGTACTCGACCATGCCGGCGGCGTCCAGGGTGCGGCCCTCGCCCTCGAGGTGGTAGGCCCCGTCGCGGTAGAGCTCGGTGGTGGCCGGGTCGAGGGCCAGCGCGATGTCGGTGCCCGGCGTGTACCCGGCGGCGGCGATCGCCTCCATGATGACCTCGAGCGCGTCCTGGTTGCTGTCGAGGTCCGGCGCGAAGCCGCCCTCGTCGCCCACCCCCGTCGCCGCCCCGCGCTTCCGCAGCACGGCCTTGAGGGCGGCGTACACCTCGGCCCCCATGCGCACGGCGTCGGCGAGGGTGCGGGCGCCGACGGGCACCACCATGAACTCCTGGAGGTCCACCGAGTTGTCGGCGTGGACGCCGCCGTTGAGGATGTTCATGAGCGGCACGGGCAGCCGGTTGGCGCGCGCGCCCCCGAGGTAGCGATAGAGCGGGAGGCGCGCGTCGTTCGCGGCCGCCTGGGCCACCGCCATCGAGCATCCGAGGATGGCGTTCGCGCCGAGGCGCGCCTTGTTCGGCGTTCCGTCGAACTCGATCATCGTCCGGTCGATCACGGCCTGCGCCGCGGCGTCCTGGCCCACCAGCACGCCGGCCAGCTCGTCCTCCACGTTGGCCACGGCCTTCATCACGCCCTTGCCCCCGAAGACCGACGTGTCGCCGTCGCGCAGCTCCAGCGCCTCGTAGGCGCCGGTGCTCGCCCCCGACGGGACCGCCGCACGGCCCATGGCGCCCGAGTCGAGGCGGACCTCCACCTCCACGGTCGGCTGGCCGCGGGAGTCGAGGATCTGGCGGGCGTGCACGCGGACGATCTGGGACATGGGCGCTCCGGGATCGGTGGGATCGGGCGGTCGAGTCTACCCCGCGCCCCGCCGGCCCCGGACGGCGCGCGGCGACCTCACGCCGGAGGGCCGGGGTACGTTCTCATGGTGGTGCCGCCTCCCCCCTTTCCCCGCTTCCTCGACGAGCAGCGCGAGGTCGTCTACCGCTTCCTGGCGGCCACGGTGGGCCCGGACGACGCCGACGACTGCTTCCAGGAGACCTTCCTGAAGGCGCTGCGTGCGTACCCGCGCCTGGAGAACGCGGACAACCTGCGGGGCTGGATCCTGACCATCGCGCGACGCACGGCGATCGACTCGGTGCGGGCGCGCGGGCGCCGGGCCGAGCCGGTCGCCGATCCCGAGCCACCGGCCCGCGACGGCACGCCCGACCTCGCCGACCCGGCGCTCTGGGCCGCCGTCCGCGCGCTGCCCCCGAAGCAGCGGGCGGCGGTGGCGCTTCACTACGTGAGCGACCTGCCGTATGCCGAGGTGGGTGCGGTGATGGGGTGCTCCGAGGAGGCGGCCCGCCGGAGCGCGTTCGAGGGACTGCGACGTCTGAGAGAGGTGATGGCGTGAACGACGAGATCGAGCGGGCGCTGCGGTCGGCGGGCGGGGCCGGGATGTCCGGCGCCGCCGAGCGGGCGGCGCGCGGGCTGGCGGACCGGGCGACCGGCGCGGGGCTGGTGGACGTGGCCTACGCCACGGTCGACTCGCCCCTGGGTCCGCTGTGGGCCGCGGTCACGCGGCGGGGCCTGGTGGCGCTGGCCTACGACCACGAGCCGGACGACCACCTGCTCGAGCGGCTGGCGGTGGCGGTGTCACCGCGCATCCTGGAGGCGCCCGCGCGGCTGGACGAGGTGCGGCGCGAGCTGGAGGAGTACTTCGAGGGCCGCCGGCGCGACTTCCGGATCCCGATCGACTGGTCGCTCGTCGCCGACGGCTACCCGCGCGCCGTGCTGCGCCAGACGGCCCGGATCCCGTACGGCCAGGCCCGCTCCTATGCCGAGGTGGCCGTCGCGGCGGGAAGCCCGCGCGGCTGGCGCGCCGCGGGGAACGCGCTGGGCGCGAACCCGATCCCGGTCGTCGTGCCCTGCCACCGCGTCCTGCGCTCCGGCGGGGCCATGGGCGGGTACACGGGAGGGCTCGACCGCAAGCGCTTCCTCCTGGAGCTGGAGGGCCGCCGGGAGCCCTGACGGGGTGATGGCGCCCGCCGGCGGGCGCTCCCGCCCGGCGCTCAGGCCGTCCCCCCCGGCTCGGCCGCCTTCTCCTGGTGGCCGCCGAACTGCTTGCGCATGGCCGACAGCAGCCGGTTGGCGACGTCGCCCTCGCCCCGCGAGCTGAACCGCTCGAACAGGGCGGCGGTGAGCACGTGCGCGGGGACGCCCTCGTCCACCGCGGCCAGCACCGTCCAGCGCCCCTCGCCCGAATCCGACACGCGGCCGGAGAAGCCCTCGAGCGCCGGGTCCTCGAGCAGGGCGATGGCGGTCAGGTCGAGCAGCCAGGACGAGATCACGCTGCCGCGCCGCCACACCTCCGCAACCTCGGCGATGTCGATGTCGTAGCGGTAGGCCCAGGGGTCGCGCAGGGGGGTCGTCTCGGCGTCGTGCTCCTGCTCGGCGGCTCCGATGCCGGCCTTGCTCAGGATCGCGATGCCCTCGGCGTAGGAGGCCATGATCCCGTACTCGATCCCGTTGTGGACCATCTTCACGAAGTGCCCGGCGCCGGCCGGGCCGCAGTGCAGGTACCCCCGCTCCGCGGGGCTCGGCTCGCCCGAGCGGCCGGGCGTGCGCCCCGCCGCCCCCACGCCGGGCGCCAGGGCCTGGAAGATCGGGTCGAGCCGCCGCACCACCTCGTCCTCTCCCCCGATCATCATGCAGTAGCCGCGCTCCAGCCCGAAGACCCCGCCGCTGGTGCCCACGTCGAGGTAGTGGATGCCCAGGGCGCGGAGCTCCTCGGCGCGCCGGATGTCGTCGCGGTAATAGCTGTTGCCCCCGTCGATGATCACGTCGTCCGCGGCCAGGTGCCCGGCCAGCTCGGCGGCGGTGGCGCCGGCGTAGGCGGCCGGCACCATGATCCAGGCGGCCCGGGGGGCGTCGAGCCTGGCCGCGAAGTCGGCGAGCGACGAGGCGCCCACGGCCCCCTCCGCCGCCAGCAGGGCGACCGCGTCGGCGCTCACGTCGTACACCACGCACTCGTGCCCGGCGCGCATCAGCCGCCGCACGATGTTGGCGCCCATCCGGCCGAGCCCGATCATCCCGAGTTGCATCAGCTGTCTCTCCTGTGTGCGCGGTAGCGACGGATAAGGGCGTTGGTGGAGGGATCGTGGCGAAGGTCGGGGTCCTCGGCCGAGGTCAGCTCGGGGATGATGCGCGATGCCAGCACCTTTCCGAGCTCGACCCCCCACTGGTCGAAGGAGTCGATGCCCCAGATGACCCCCTGGGTGAAGACCTTGTGCTCGTAGAGCGCGATGAGCTGCCCCAGCACCGAGGGGGTCAGCTCGGGCGCGAGGATCGTGTTGGTGGGGCGGTTGCCCGGGAAGACCCGGTGGGGCACGAGCGCCGGAGGCACGCCCTCGGCGGCGACCTCCTGCGGCTGGCGGCCGAACGCGAGGGCCTCGGCCTGGGCGAAGAGGTTGGCCATCAGCAGGTCATGGTGCTCGCCCAGCTCCCGGGTCGAGCGGGTGAAGCCGATCAGGTCGCAGGGCACGAGGCGGGTTCCCTGATGGATGAGCTGGTAGAAGGCGTGCTGGCCGTTGGTGCCCGGCTCCCCCCACACGACCGGGCCGGTGGCCGTCTCGACGGGGCGGCCGTGGACGTCCACCGACTTGCCGTTGCTCTCCATGTCGAGCTGCTGGAGGTAGGCGGGGAAGCGCCCGAGCCGCTCGCTGTAGGGCAGCACCGCGTGGGTCTCCGCGCCCAGGAAGTTGCCGTGCCAGATCCCCAGGAGCCCGAGCAGGACCGGGGCGTTGCGCTCGATCGGGGTTGAGCGGAAGTGCTCGTCCACCGCGCGGAAGCCGGCGAGGAACTCCCCGAAGCGCTCGGGCCCGATCGCGATGGCCAGCGACAGGCCGATGGCCGAGTCGACCGAGTAGCGGCCGCCCACCCAGTCCCAGAAGCCGACCATCTCGGAGCTGTCGATGCCGAACGCCTCGACCTGCTCGGCGTTGGTGGAGACGGCCACGAAGTGGTGCCGCACGGGGTCGTCGGCCGCCTCGCCCGCGAGGCCGCTCAGCAGCCAGTCCCGCGCGCTGCGCGCGTTGGTCAGGGTCTCCAGCGTCGTGAAGGTCTTGGACGAGACCACGAACAGCGTGGAGCGGGGGTCCAGGCCGTCCACGGCATCCAGGACGTCGACCCCGTCGATGTTCGACACGAAACGCACCTCGATGGCGGGATCGGCCCGGTCGCCGAGCGCCCGGTAGGCCATCGCGGGGCCGAGGTCCGAGCCCCCGATGCCGATGTTCACCACCGCCCGGATGCGCTCGCCCGTGGCGCCGGTCCATGCGCCCGAGCGCACGCGGCGGACGAGATCGGCCATGCGATCGAGCATGGCGTGGACGTCGGGCACCACGTTGTGGCCGTCG
Organism: Miltoncostaeaceae bacterium; assembly: GCA_963760715.1. Lineage (GTDB taxonomy): Bacteria > Actinomycetota > Thermoleophilia > Miltoncostaeales > Miltoncostaeaceae > CAVXDY01. The sequence continues at coordinate 731,903 of CAVXDY010000003.1, forward strand.
ACCTCGATCACCTCGTCCCGCGGAGCCCGCAGCGCCACGTGCAGCGCCGGCCGCCCCTCGGTGACGTTGATGCGCTCACCGGCGAACATCGCCTCGATGCGCCGGGGCAGGCCCGCCTTCCGCGCCAGCGCCGCGAGCAGGACGAGCGTCTCGCGGGTGACCCGGCTCTTCGAGTAGTCGATGTACAGGTCGGCCACGTCCACGACGAGCTCCTCGCCGCGGGCCGGGTCGGACGCGAAGAGGTCGCGCAGGTGCGCGTCGCGCACGGCCGAGGCGTGGCGCTCCAGGGCCGCCCACTCGTTCGTGCGGGCGATCACGCCGGCGACCCCGAGGCGCGCGATGCCTCGTACCAGCGCAGCTGCTCGTCGACCGGCAGGCTCTCGAACGCGGCCCCGGCCTCGGCCGCCAGCCGCTCCGCGCCCTCCACGCGCTCGCGGAAACGCTGCGCCGAGGCGCGCAGGGCGAGCTCGGGATCGGCGCCCAGCGCCCGCGCCGCCGCGACCGCGGCGAACAGCACGTCCCCCAGCTCGCGGGCCCCCGGATCCTCGCGCAGCTCCGCGGTCTCCTCCTCCAGCTTCGCCAGCGCCGCGTCGACGCCGGGGAAGTCGAAGCCGACCGCCGCCGCGCGGCGCTGGGCCTTGGTGGCGTAGGCGAGGGCCGGGAGCCCGGCGGGCAGCTCGTGGAAGATCCCCTGGCCGGCCCGCTCCTCGCGCTTGCGCCGCTCCCACATGTCCACCACGCGCGACGCCGTGCCGGCGGCCGCGTCCCCGTAGACGTGGGGGTGCCGCGCCACGAGCTTGTCCGCCTGGCCGCGCGCCACGAGGGCGAGGTCGGCGGTGCCCCGCTCCTCGAGGAGCTGGGAGAGGAACACGGCCTGGAAGAGCAGGTCGCCCAGCTCGTCGGGCAGGCCCGCGCCGCCCTGGGCCACGGCGTCCGCCACCTCGAACGCCTCCTCGATCGTGTGCGGAACGATCGTCTCGGCGGTCTGCTCGCGGTCCCAGGGGCAGTCCCGCCGCAGCCTCACGCCCACCTCGGCGAGGGCGGCGACCTCCGCCCCGATGGCGCGCGCCCGCAGCGCATCGCGGGCCGGAAGGGTGTCCGCGTGCGGCAGCGCCAGCGCCAGGCGGTGCGCCTCGGCGTCGGGGGCCGCGACGGTGGCGTCAGCCGGGAGCCCCGAGAGCTCGCCCAGCGCCTCCGGCACCACCGGAAGCACCGCGAGGAGCTCGGCGGAGAGCGGCGCCGCGAGCACCCGGGACGCGGCCGCAAGGGCCGCCAGAGCCGTCGCGGGCACCGCGTCGGCGGCTCCCGACCCGAGGCCGACGACCCGAACCATGCCGGGACTCTACGGCGTGGTGGTGGTGGGTGCCGTGGGGGTCGGCGCCGGCTTCAGGCTCTTGTCGGCGTAGGTCGTCTTGGCGTCCCACTTCTTGAGGACGCCCACACTCCAGTCCGACCACGCCTGCTCGCGCTTCTGGGCCAGCTGGCTGGCGATGATCCCGGCCTTCGCCTCGGCGAACGAGGTGGTGTGGGCGGGCGTCGTGTTGACCGTGATGATGTGCCAGCCGAACTGCGTCTTCACCGGCTGGGAGATCTGGCCGTCCTTCAGGGCGAAGGCGGCCTTGTCGAACTCCGGCACGAACTGGCCCTTCACGAGCGCTCCGAGATCGCCGCCCTTGTCCTTGGTGGTCGTGTCGGTCGAGTCCTTCCGGGCGAGCTCGGCGAAGTTCTGGGGGGTCACCTCGGCGCGGATCTTGTCCGCCTCGGCCTTCGTCGGAACCAGGATGTGGCTCACCCGGCGCCCGGCCGCGACCTTGAACTGGGCGATGTTCTGGTCGTAGTACTTCTGCGCGTCCGCCTCGGTGAAGCGGATGCCCCGGGTGACGTGGTCCTTGAGCTTTGTCCGCTGGAGGCCGTCCTTGACGATGTCGCGCGCGTCGGCCGGGGAGATCTTCCGCGCTATCAGGAACGCGTCGAACTGCTTCTTCGAGCCGCCGAAATTCTGCTTGACGATGCGCGCGAGGTCGGCGTCGATGTCGGCCTCGGTGACGGTGCAGGGCGTGCCGCAATCACGGGCCTCGAAGTCGATGATCCGGGACTGCACCAGATCCTGGACGGCCTGCTGGCGCACCTGGTCGAACCCCGCCTGGCCCGCGGCGGGAAGGGTCTGGCCGGAGGCCTTGGCCACGGCGCTCTGCCGGGCGATGGCCGCGTCGAGCTGGGCCTGGGTGATGTTGGAGTCGCCCACGCGAACCACGACGCCGTCGGAGAGGTTGGCGGAGTTCCCTCCACAGGCGGAGACCAGCAGGAGGCCGACGGCCCCGGCGACGACGAGGGCGGCGGCGACCCCCGCTCGGCGCGGTGATCTGCGGATGGTCTTCGCCACGACGCGGGCGATGGTAGCACCTGCCCTCCGCGCCCCCGTTAGGGGCGTCTTAAGGCTTGGAAAGCCGGTTTTGGGGACCTTCTCAGGCGGCGACGGCGGTCGCCCCGACGAGGGCGTCGAGGGCCGCCTCGGCCGCCGCGAGGCGCTCGCCGGGGGCGGAGCCGGCCGGAAGCGACACGATCTGCTCCCGGGCCGCGTAGGTGGCCCGGGAGTCCGTCTCGCGCAGCGCGCGGAGCTGCTGGCTGGTGAGGCTCACGGGCGCCACGGTGAGGCGGCCGGACCGCATCGAGAGCTGGCTGGCCCCCGCCGCGCGCAGCTTCACCCGCAGCCTCTGCACGGCCAGCAGGGCGTCCACCGGGGCAGGCGGCGCTCCGAAGCGGTCCTCCATCTCGCCGCGCAGGCGGACGATCTCGTCGAGGTCCGCGGCGAGGGCGATGCGCCGGTGCAGGTCGATCTTTGCGGTCTCGAGCGGGACGTAGTCGCTCGGGATGTAGGCGGACACGGGGATCTCCACCCGCACCTCCCGCTCGTGCGTCTCGCGCCCCTGCCCGGCCATCACGGCCTCGTTCAGCATCTCCAGGTAGAGCTCGAAGCCCACCGCGGCCACGTGCCCGCTCTGCTCGTCGCCCAGGAGGTTGCCGGCACCCCGGATCTCGAGGTCCCTCATCGCGATCCGGAGCCCGCTGCCGAGCTCCGTGTAGTCGGCCAGCGCCCGCAGGCGCGAGGCGGCGTCGCGGCTGAGGGTGGCCGCGTCCGGGTAGAGCAGGTAGGCGTGGGCGGTCACGTCCGAGCGGCCCACCCTCCCCCGGATCTGGTAGAGCTGGGACAGCCCGAGCCGGTCGGCGCGCTCCACCACGAGGGTGTTGGCCTGGGGGATGTCGAGCCCCGACTCGATGATGCTCGTGGCCACCAGCACGTCGGCCTCGCCGCGCACGAAGGTCAGCATCACGTCCTCGAGCTCGTGCTCCGCCATCTGGCCGTGCGCGGTCACGATCGTCAGCTCCGGGGCCAGCGCACGCAGCTGGGAGGCGGCCTCCTCGATCGTCTCCACGCGGTTGTGCACGTAGAAGCTCTGACCCCCGCGGGCGGCCTCGCGGCGCAGGGCCTCGACGACCACCGGCTCGTCGTACTCCAGCACATGGGTGGCGATCGGCCTCCGGCCCTCCGGCGGGGTCTCGATGACGCTGATGTCGCGCAGCCCCGACAGCGAGATCTGGAGCGTCCGCGGGATGGGGGTCGCGCTCATGGCCAGGACGTCCGCGCGCAGGCGCAGCTGCCGGAGGGCCTCCTTCTGGGCCACGCCGAAGCGCTGCTCCTCGTCCACGATGACCAGGCCGAGGTCCTTGGGCTGCACGTCCATCGACAGCAGGCGGTGGGTCCCGATGAGGATGTCGAGCCGGCCGTCGCGGTAGCGCCCGAGGGCCTCGCGGGTCTCGGCGGGGGTGCGGAAGCGGTTCACCATGTCCACGCTCACGGGCAGGTCGGCGTAGCGGTCGCGGAAGGTGGCCAGGTGCTGCTGGGCCAGGATCGTGGTCGGCACCAGCATCAGCACCTGCTTCCCGGCGGCGGCGCACTTGAAGGCCGCGCGCATGGCGATCTCGGTCTTGCCGAAGCCGACGTCGCCGCAGATGAGCCGGTCCATCGGGCGGGGGCGCTCCATGTCGTCCACCACCGCGTCGATGGCCCGCTGCTGGTCGGGGGTCTCCCGGTGCGGGAAGCTCCGCTCCAGCTCGCGGGTGAGCTCGTCGTCCGCGGGGAACGCGAAGCCCTTCGCGGCGGCGCGGGCCTCGTAGAGGGAGATCAGCTCCCCGGCCATCTCGCGCACCGCCACCCGCGCGCGGGACTTCATGCGATCCCACGCCTTGCCGCCGAGCTTGGAGAGCGCCGGGGGCGAGCCGTCGGCGCCCACGTAGCGGGTCACCCGGTCGAGCTGGTCGTGCGGCACGTAGAGCCGGTCGCCGTCGGCGAACGCCAGCGCCAGGTAGTCGCGGGTCAGGCCGGCCACGGTGCGGGTCTCGAAGGCGGTGAGCCGCCCGATCCCGTGGTCCTCGTGGACCACGTGGTCGCCCACCTTCAGGTCGAGGAAGCTCGCCAGGCGGCGGCCGACGACCGGGCCGCGCTCCGACGGGGGGCGGCGCCGGCGCATCAGCCGCTCCTCGGGCACGATCGCGACGCCGGCGGCGCGTGACACCAGGCCGGCGCGCAGCGGCATGATCGTCATGCCCACCTCGCCGGCGGGCGGCAGCTCCCCGGGCTCCAGCTCAAGCGGGCGCAGCCGTGCGAGCCGGGCGGCCGCGCGCGCCATGTCGCCCCGCCGCCCGAACGCCACGACGACCCGCATCCCGGAGCGGCCGAGCCGGGCCAGCTCGCCCTCGGCCTCGGTCGCGGAGCGGGTGGCGAAGCGCGCCTCGACGGCGTCGAGGGCCGGCTCCGCGGATCCGGCCGGCGGGGAGAGGTCGAGGGACGCGGCCCGGGCCAGGGAATCCGCCACCCGCGCGGGGTCGACCAGGGCTCCGGCGGCCGCCTCGTCCTCGAGCCGCTCGGCCGCCTCGCGAAGGGCGGCGTGGTGCTCGGTGGGCGCCAGTCGCACCACCACCGAATCGCCGGGCCCGGGGTCGGTGAGGGGGTCGGCCACGTCCGCCCCGCGGGGCTCGGCCGCGGGCCACGCGGTGAGCCGCGACATGGGCCGGATCGTGCGCTGCGTGAACGGGGAGAAGGCCCGCATGCTCTCGACCTCGTCGCCGAAGAGCTCGATGCGCGCGGGCAGATCGGCCGTCGACGGGTACACGTCGAGGATCCCGCCCCGCACGGACAGGTCGCCGCGCTCCTCGACCTGGGGCACGCGCTCGTATCCCATCGCCACGAGCCGGTCGACCAGGTCGTCGAGGGAGAGCGCCTGGCCCACGGACACCTCGAGCGCCTCCTGGCGCGCGGAGGCCGCGGGCACGCGCTCCGCCAGCGCCGGCGCGCCCGCGATCACCACCGACCCGGGGGTTCCGAGGGTCGCGAGGGCCCGCGCCCGCAGGCCCACCAGGTGGGGGGACGGGCCCACGGCGCCGCCCGCCGGAACCCCGCGCGTGGGCCAGAGGGCGATCGGCCCGCGCCCGAGCACGGCGCCCAGCTCCGTCGCGAGGTCGCGCGCCTCGTCGTCACCCGGCGCCACCACCAGCAGCGCCCGGCCGGTCTCGCGCGAGAGCGCCGCGAGCGCGAACGGCCAGGCCGGCCGTGCCAGGGCCACCGATCCCGCCGCCTCGCCGCCGGCAAGGCGCGCGGCGGCCTCCGCGAGCGCGGGCGCGCGCAGGAGGGCGCGGTCAAGGACGGTTGTGCCGATCATTCGGTTGTGCCGATCATCTCGGGGGTGCCGATCATTCGGCGGAGTGGAACCGGTTCATGGCCGCGTCCATGCCGTCGGCGAGCACGACCTCGGCCATGTCGGCGGCGCGGGCGATCATCGCCTCCACCTCCTCCCGCGGCTCCGTGAAGCGGGCGAGCACCCAGTCGGCGCCGTCGCCGCGGAACTCGGGGGCCGGCCTGCCCACGCCCAGGCGCAGCCGCGGGTACTCGCCCGTGCCCAGCCCGCGCGTCACCGACCTCAGGCCGTTGTGCCCCCCGGCCCCGCCGCCGATCTTGCCCCGCACCGTCCCGAACGGGAGGTCGATCTCGTCGTGGACCACGAGGACCTGCTCGGGCGCGGCGTGCAGCGCGCCCGCCGCCGGCCCCACCGAGTGCCCCGACTCGTTCATGAAGGTCAGCGGCACCAGCAGGCCCACCGGACCGGAGGGGCCCCGCGCCGCCGCCAGGCGGCCGGCGTAGCGGCCGGTGAACCGGGTGGCGCCCAGCCGCGTCGCCAGCGCGTCGACCACCATCTGGCCGGCGTTGTGGCGCGTGCCCGAGTAGCGCGGCTCGGGGTTCCCGAGACCGGCCACGAGGCGGATGGGAAGCGGGTCCTCGTCGCCCGCCGCCATGGACTCGGGGGTCCTACTCGTCGGAGGAGTCGTCGTCCTCGCCCTCGACGGGCTCCTCGCCCTCCACGAGCTCCTCGCCCTCCTCCGGCTCCTCGACGACCTCGACGCTCGGGGCCACGACGGAGGCCAGCACGATCTCGGGCTCGGTCACGATCGTGACGCCCGGGGGCGCGGTGATGTCGGCGACGCTCGTCGACGATCCGATGTCCAGCTCGCTGACGTCGATCTCGAGGTGGTCCGGCAGCGTGTCCGGCAGGGCGCGCACCACGATCTCGCGCAGGGTCTGGTCGAGCACCCCGCCCTCCTTCACGCCGGCGGGGACGCCCACCAGGACCACGCTCACCGGCGCCTCCACCTCGACCGTGAGGTCGACCTCCTGGAAGTCAACGTGCAGGACGTTGCCCCGCACCGGGTGGAGGTCCCAGTCCTTCAGGAGCACGGGGCGCGCCCCGGACCCGTCGATCGTGAGGTCGATCACGGCCGTGCGCCCCTCGGCCAGAGCTCGGCGCAGCTCGCGGTCGGGAAGCGAGAGCGCCAGCGAGGGGCCGCCCGGCTGGTAGACGACGCCGGGCACGAAGCCCTGCCGCCGGAGCCGGCGCGCGGGTCCGTCGCCGAACTCCGTGCGCTCCTGCGCGTTGAGCGAGATGTGTCCCATCAGTGCCGAATTCCTCCTCGGGGCCGACGCGGGAGTGTACCGAACTCTCGTCTCTCACTCTCGGACGGGAAACCGCCTAAGGTCAGGTGGCTCTCGGGAGGAGGCGAATGGACACGTCCGGCACCGGCGACGCCCGCTTGGCCGCAGCGCTGGCGGCGAGCCGCGACGCGATCGTCGTGCTCCGGGCGGCGACCGCGGAGGAGGCGGACTTCGTCGTGGTCGCCCAGAACGCGCGCGGGCCCGAGCTGCTGGGGTCGGCCGTGGGCCGCCGGCTGCGCGAGACGATGCCGGCCGTCGTCGCCGAGCCCCTCGCGCGGATGTGCGCGCAGACGCTGGCCGACGGCGAGCCGCGCCGCGACCAGGGCCGGACCGGGGTGGCCGGAGGACCCGCGGAGTGGGTCGACCGCGAGGTGGTTCGGCTGTCGGCGACCGAGGTCGCCCTGACGGCGCGGGACGCGACCGCGCAGCGTCGCGACCACGACCGGCTGAGGGAGGCGGCGGCGGCGAGCACCGCGGCGGCCGACGAGCAGGCGGCGCTGCGCCGGGCCGCGGAGGCGGTCGCGCACGCCGCGCCGCTGGACTCGGTCATCGCCCTCGTCGCCGAGGACGCCGTGCGCCGGATGGGGGCCGACGGAGTCCACGTCGTCCGCTTCGAGGAGGACGCGATCGTCACGGTGGGTGGCTTCGGCTCGGCGCACCCCGTCGGCGCACGGTTCTCGAACGAGGGCGACCGGTCGGTCGCGCGGGTCGCGCGCACCGGGCGGCCGGCCCGCGTCGACGACTACGCGGCGCTGCGGCGCGCCGACCCGGTCTCGGCCGGCGTGGTGCCCGAGGATCTCGCCTGCGGCGTCTGCGCGCCCATCCGGGCCGGCTCGCGGCTGTGGGGCGGGATCGTGGCGGAGCGGCTCCTCGGCGGCGCCCCCTTCACCGACGGGGAGGAGCGGCGGCTCGAGCGCTTCGCCCACCTCATCGGGCTCGCGGTCACCAACGCCGAGGTCCACGGCCGCCTGCGGGCCCTCGCGGCCACCGACCCGCTCACCGGCCTCGCCAACCACCGCGCCTTCCAGGAGCGCCTGGTGCAGGAGGTGGCCCGGGCGCGCCGCTACGGGCAGCCCCTGTCGCTCGTGCTGGCCGACCTCGACCACTTCAAGCTCGTCAACGACGCCCACGGCCACCAGGCGGGCGACGCGGTGCTGGCCGAGGTCGGCAGGCGCCTGCTGGCGTCGGCCCGGACGGGCGACCTCATGGCCCGCGTGGGGGGCGAGGAGTTCGCATGGCTCCTCCCCGCCACCGATGTGGACGGCGCCGCGTCGCTGGCCGAGCGGGCGCGCCGGAGCGTGGCGGTGCTGCCCTTCCCCGTCGTCGGCGGCCTCACCGCGTCGCTGGGGGCGGCCGAGCTGGGGGCGGACGACGACGGGCAGGCGCTGTTCCGCAACGCCGACCTCGCGCTCATCTGGACCAAGGTCAGCGGGCGCAACCGCTGTGCGCGCCACTCGCCCCAGCTCGCCCGGCGGCTCACGCTGCGCCGGGCCGAGCTGCGCGCCGAGGGCGAGCCCGGCCGGCTCCACACCATCCGGGCGATCGCGATCCTCGTCGACGCCAGCGACGCCCACCGGCTGCGCCACTCCGAGCGCGTCGCGGGGCTCGCCGAGGCGATCGCGGAGCGGCTCGGCTGGACCCCCCATCGGCGCGCGCTCCTGCGCGAGGCGGCGCTGGTGCACGACGCCGGGAAGATCTCGGTGCCCGAGGAGGTGCTCCGGCAGCAGGGTCCGCTCGACGCCGAGGCCCTCGACCGGGTTCGCGAGCACGCCGTGGTGGGGGCCGAGATCGCCAGCCGCGCTCTCACGCCGGAGCAGGCCTCGTGGGTGCGCGGCCACCACGAGCGGTGGGACGGCCAGGGCTACCCCGACGCGCTTGCGGGCGAGGCGATCCCGGAGGGCGCGCGGATCCTGGCCGTGGCGGACGCCTGGGAGGCGATGACCTCGCCGCGGGCGTGGCGGCCCGCCCTCCCCCGCGAGCGCGCCGTGGACGAGATACGCGCCGGCGCCGGCACCCACTTCTGGCCCCCGGCCGCGACGGCCCTGCTCGCCCTGGCGGCCGTCGACCCCACCTCCGCACTGGACGGCGAGAGCGTGACCGTCGGGCGGTGAGACCCCCGAGCGGACGCAATCGATGTTGCGAAAGACGGTGGAAGCGCGTCATCTTTGAGTGGTGTCGTATCCTGAGGGGACGACGCAGGGGAATTCCGCGACGAAAGGTGAGCGCCTGTGGCAGTGAGGGATGAGGCCTCGGTCCGCCGGGAGGCGAGCGCCCGCATGCGCGCGGCGGCATTCCAGATGCGGCGCGAGGGAGCGGCGTTCGACTCCATCGGCAGCCGCCTCGGGGTCAACCGCGGCGCGGCCCGCAAGCTGGTGCAGAAGGAGGTCAAGCTCCTCGCCGGCGAGTCGGACACCGAGGAGCGCCGTCTCCTGCACGCCGAGGCCCTGATGGACCTCTGGCGGGTCCTCTACGGCCCGGCCACGGCCGGTGACATCGAGGCCATCGACCGCTTCCTCCGCGTCGAGGAGCGGATCGCGAGCCTGCTCGGGCTGGACCGCCCGGTGGGCGGCGAGAGCAACGGCGCGGTCAAGATCGTCCTCGACCGGTCCGACGCGGAGCCCGCGGAGGGACGCAGGCCCCGTTTCACCGCCAACGTGCCCGAGGCCGAGCGGCTTCTGGACTAGCGGGCGGGGGCGATCCGCGCCCGCCAGCCGCGCAGGAGACCGCCGGCCTGGGCATCGGGGTCGCGGACGAGGGTCACGCGGAACGCGCCGCCCCCGAGGGAGAACTCGCGCCGGGCGGGGCCGCCCGCCTGACCCGCGGTGCTCTCGGGCGCCACCCGCTCCCGCACGGCCCGGTAGCGGGCCTGGGCGCGGTCGATGGCCGCCTGGAGCCCGGTCAGGCCGCGGTCGAGCCGCTCGGCGGTGCGTGAGATGGGGGCCACCTGGTGGACGACGCTCGGGGTCGTGAGCGCCGAGACCAGGCTGAAGATCCCGGAGCCGATGGCGACGACCACACCGACCAGCGCCAGCCACTTGAGCCACCTCGAGCGCACCTCCTTCACGCCGAGGGGCTTGGCGCGCAGGCTCGCGGCGATCTCCGCGGGCAGGGCCTTCAGCGCCTCGTTGAGGCGGGCCACATCGTCGGCCGAGAGTCGCGCGCCCGCGACGGGGACGGGATCCTCGCGGGGCTCGTCGGGTGTGGACATGAGTCCTCGGTGTCCCCTAGGCGAGCCGGTTGTGAGTCATGCGGGCCAATTGCCGTCCCCGACGGAAGGTGCGTGTCTCCGCGGCCGCAAACGCCGCGGTTGCGCAACAACGATAATCCGTCTGGGAAGTGTCGGCCACGCCACCGTGGACCGTCGCCCCGCCGATCAGACCAGGCCGAGCATCCCCATCTCGTCGATGAGCACGCGGGTGGCGAGCTCCTCCGCCGCCTTCCGGCTTCCGGCGTCGACCGTGAGGGTCACGCCGATCACGCGCCGGCGCACGTGGGCCCCCACCGGCGACTCCAGAGGCTCGGTGCGCGCATCCAAGGCGGCCAGGAGCTCGATCAGGCGCTCGGGGTCGTCCCAGTCCACCGCAACCTCGATCGCGACGGTGTGGGCGGATCCGCGGGGCATCACCTCGGGCGCCTCCAGCTCGCTCGTCTCGATCGCTGCGCGGTCAGAGACACCGCCGGCCGTCGGCGCGGTCGAGCCGGGGGAGGGGCCGGTGGTCGGTCTGCGCTGGAGCGCGAGGGCGATCGCAACGCCCTCGGCCGACAGCGCGAGGTTCGCCTTCGGCGGGAAGACGTTGATCGCCTCGGCCCGGCCCGTCATGTAGGCCTCGGCGATCTGGCGCATCAGGACCCGGGCCTTGTCGGGGCCGAGATCCAGGTTCTTCAGCGTGCGATCGAAGACCGGCCCCAACGCATCGGCCGCCTGTCGCTCGAGGTCACCGGTGCTCCTCACCTGGGCACCCGGCTCGGGTGGACGACCGCAATCGCGTGCGATGCGATGCGGGTCGCTGGTCCTCGCGGCATCTCTCCACCCCCCTGTTTCCGATCGCCCATGGCGGACGACTCGGGCTGCCGGCGCCATCGGCGCCGGACGATTCAGCACTCCCCCGCGAGGGGGTCCGTCACCTCGACTCTCAGGGCTCGGGCGGCCCGTCGGCTTCGGTCTCGTGGGTATCGGCGGGTCGCGACGATTCCATGACCCCCGCGAGGCCCATCCGTCGTCCATGGTGCCGCTCGCCGACGCTAGAAGAGCTGGTTCTCTCCCGCGAAGATCGCGCTCACCGACTCGTCGCAGAACACGTTGTGAACCGAGTCGGCCAGGATGCGGTTGACCGAGAGGACCCGGAAGAGCTCGCTCTCGCCGGCCTCCTCGGGCAGCGGGATGGTGTCGCTGAGCACGACCTCCTCGATCACCGAGTCGCGCAGCCGCTGGACCGCGCTCCCGGACAGGAGCCCGTGGGTGGCCGCCGCGAAGATGCGCGTGGCGCCCTGCTCCTTGACCATCTCGGCTCCCGCGCAGAGCGTGCCCGCCGTGTCGATCATGTCGTCGATCAGGATGGCGTCGCGCCCCTCGACGTCGCCGATCAGCAGGGTCACCTCGGCCTCGTTGTGATCGGGCCGCTGCTTGGTGAGGACGGCCAGGGTCGCCCCGAGCCGCTCGGCGAAGTGGTTGGCCAGCTTGGCGCGCCCGGCGTCGGGCGAGACCACCACCAGGCGGGAGGAGAGGTCGCCCGTGAACACCCGCTCGCGGAAGTGGTCGACGAACATGGGGAGGGCGGTCATATGGTCCACCGGCACCTGGAAGAAGCCCTGGACCTGGCCGGCGTGGAGATCCATCGTGAGCACCCGGTGCACGCCGGCGGCCTGCAGCAGCTCGGCGACGAGCTTCGCGGTGATGGGCTCGCGGGGCGCGGACTTCTTGTCCTGGCGCGAGTAGCCGTACCAGGGGATGACGGCGGTGATGCGCTGCGCCGACGCCAGCTTGGCGGCGTTGATCATGATCAACAGCTCCATGAGGCTGTCGTTCACCGGCTTGGAGGTGGACTGCACCAGGAAGACGTCGGCGCCGCGGACGCTCTCCTCGAAGCGCACGTAGATCTCGCCGTTCGCGAAGGTCTGGAGGCGGACGCTGCCGAGCTCGATGCCGAGGCGGGTCGCGATCTTCCCGCCGAGCTCCCGGCTCGACCGCCCGGCGAACACCATCAGCCGCTTCGAGTCGTCCCGGTCGATGCTCGTGCTCACCGGCGCCCCCCCTTGGCCTCGGAGGCCGCCCGGGCGGCCCGTGCCACCGCCTTCTCCGTGAAGCCCTCGATCACGGACTGGCGCGCCCGCGCGATGCCGAGCGCCCCCTCGGGGACGTCGTCCGTGATGATGGACCCCGCGCCGGTCATCGCGTCGTCGCCCACGGTCACGGGGGCCACGAAGACGCAGTCGGACCCGGTCTTCACCCGCGCGCCGATGGTGGTCCGGTGCTTGCGGAACCCGTCGTAGTTGGCCGTGATGTTGCCCGCTCCGATGTTCGTGCCCTCCCCGACCGTGGCGTCGCCGACGTACGAGAGGTGCGGCACGGCCGCGCCCGGTCCGATGACCGAGTTCTTGATCTCGACGTAGGTGCCCACGCGCGAGCCCCGCTCCAGCCGCGTCCCCGGGCGCAGGTACGCGAACGGGCCCACCCGGGTCCCGCCCTCGATGGTGGCGCCGGTCACGTGGGCGCTGAGGATCGTGCAGTCCGGACCGATGGCGCTGTCGGCGATGACCACGTCGGGGCCGATGCTGCACCCCGCGCCGATGCGAGTCTCGCCGCGCAGGTGCGTGCCGGGCCACAGCACGGTGTCGGCGCTCACCCGCACGCCGGCGTCGACGTAGACCGAGCCCGGGTCGGGCATGGTCACGCCGCCGCGCATCAGCTCGTCGCGCAGGTGCCGCTGGAGGACCACCTCGCAGGCCGCCAGCTCCAGCTTGTCGTTGACCCCCGCGACCACCTCCGCGTCGCCGGCCGGCAGGAGCGCGACCGGGCCGTCGAGCATCGCGAGGGCGTCCGTGAGGAGCAGCTCCCCGGTCTCGGTGTCGGTCGCCAGGCGGTCGAGCGCCCCGGCCAGGCGCGCCCGGTCGAAGGCGTAGAGGCCGGCGTTGAACTCCCCGATGGCCAGCTCCTCGGCCGAGGCGTTGCGGGACTCCACGACCCGCGCGACGGTGCCGTCGGCGGCGCGCACCACCCGCCCGTAGGCGCCGGCGTCGGGGAGCACCGCGGTCACGATCGTGGCCGCGCGCGACTCCCCGGCCGTCTGCGCCTCCACCAGGTCCCGGACCAGCTCGCGCGGGAGCAGCGGCGTGTCGCCGCAGGCCACCACCACCGTGTCGCATGCGCGGTCGAGCGCGGCCAGGCCCACCCGGGCGGCGTCGCCGGTGCCGAGCCGCTCGGCCTGCACGACCGCGGTGACGCCAGGGGGGAGCACCCCGCGGACGGCCTGCGCCTCGTGCCCCACCACGACGACCGTGTGGTCGGAGCCCGCCGCGGCGAGCGCGTCGAGCACCCACGCGATCAGCGGCCGCCCGGCGAGCGGTTGGGCCACCTTCGGGATGTCCGAGTGCATCCTTGTCCCCTGCCCGGCGGCGAGGACGACGACACCGATGCTCATGCGATCCTGGGGGTCGGGGGGCGGGAGGGACCACCTGGTTGGGGCGGGAGGATTCGAACCCCCGATCGCGGGACCAAAACCCGCTGCCTTACCCCTTGGCTACGCCCCATCAACGCCCTCCCTGGCCGAGCGGAGTATAGACGCCGGTCACCCCGCGGCCGTCCCTCGAAGCGGCCCTCATCCGTCCAGGACGATGACGTCGGTGACCACGGCGCGGTCCTCGTCGGACGTCTCGCCGTTCTCCACGTTCACCACCTCGATCGTCTCCGCCCGGCACTCCACGCGCACCCGCATGCCCTCCGCCAGCACCCCGTCCTTGAGCCGCTCGGCGAGGCCGCCGCGGATCTCGAACGTGTTCATGCGAAAGGGCTCGTCCGTGTCGAGGCTCATCAGCAGCACGTCGCCCGCGTACGGGTCGCGGTCCTGCCACAGCAGGCTGATCTCCCCGGTGATCGACTGGTCGGCCACCTCGGGCGAGTGTAGCGGCGGCTCCGCCTATCGCCGCTCGGCCACCGGGGGCGGCGACAGCCTCAGGCCCCGGAGCCGGCTCCAGGCCTGCAGCAGCCAGGGCGCGAGGGCGATGGCGGCGATGTCGAAGAACACGTAGCCGCTCGCCGCGCCGCTGGGAGGGTTGCCGTCCGGCACGCCGAGGCCGGGGACCTCCGCGGCCCATTGCCAGGTCCCCACGGCCGTGCCGTAGATCTCGAGGAAGGCCACCGCCAGGAACACGCCGGCATAGACGGTCGGCGCGCGGCCGCGCCACAGGAACAGGAGCAGCACCGTGGCACCGAACGCCCCGGCCGCGTTGACCCGCCCCAGGGCCACGAGGCCCAGCAGGGCCCACAGCGCGACGCCGGCCATCGCGATCCGGACGAGCGCCCGTCCGTGGCGGAGCGCCCACCCCGTCTGGCTGATCCTGAGCCCCGTCAGGTAGACGAAGCCGTGGCCGGGCGGGACGAACAGCGGCAGGTTCCCCAGCCGGTAGACGTAGACGCCCCAGATGACCGACCCGATGATCTCGGCGCAGGTGGCGACGACGACCACCACCGAGGTCTGGGCGCGCTCCATCGGGGTGAGGTACACGAAGGCGATCCCGAGGAAGACCCACGTGCACAGGGCCAGGAGCATCTGGGCGCCGAGGTCGGCGTAGTGATCGAGCGCCAGCCCGCACACGGTGATCGTGAACGTGAACGCGATGAACAGGTGGGGGCGCCGGACGATCTGCCGGAGCACGCTCTGGGTCGCCGGGAGGGCCGGCGGGGCGACGGCGGGGGCGGCCGTGGTCACCGGGTCAGGATACGGCTCGCGGACACCCCGATGTCACAAGATGGCACTAGGATTCCCCGTGATGAGCACCCGCCTCAACTTCCAGGCCGAGATCGAGCAGTTCCGCAACGGGCTCGTCGAGATGGCCAGCCTCGTCCTGTCGCAGGTCGAGCGCGGCGTGAGCGCCTGGGAGGAGGTCGACCTGACGGCGGCCGCCGACGTGATCGAGGGCGACGATCTCGTGGACCAGCGATGCGCCGAGCTGGACCACAAGGTCTTCAGCCTCCAGCTCCTGGAGGCGCCGGTCGCACAGGACCAGCGCCTGCTGCACGTCGGCCTCATCACCGTCGTCGCGCTCGAGCGGGTGGGGGACCTGGGGGTCGCGATCGCCGAGGCGGCGACCCTGGTCCGGCCCGAGGGGGCGGTGCCCGAGGTTCAGGCGCTCATCTCGCGCATGAGCGCCCGCGCCATCGACACGCTCGCGCGCTCCGTGCAGGCCATCGCGCGCGGCGATGCGGAGCTGGGTGAGGAGGCGGCCGCCGAGGCGGCGACCGTGCGCCACATGCTGCGGGACGTGCTGACCGCGGTGGCCGAGGCCCCCGACGAGCCGGAGACGCGGGCGTGGTCCGCGGCGGCCGTGCTCGTGGCGCGCCACCTGGAGCGCGTCGCCAACAACGGCTCGGAGCTCGGGGGGCGGGTGCGGTTCCTGGTCAGCGGCGAGCCCTTCTCGCGGGCGGCCGCGACGAGCGCCTGACGGGCGCCCGGCCGGCTACTCCTTCTCGACCTCGACGGGAATCGAGGCGCCGGCCTCGGGCTCGGGGCCCGTGCGCTCGGCCTCCGCGGCGGACCGCTCCGCGCGCTCGAGGGACTCGAGGGCGTCGAGCGCGGACGAGTCCGTCGCCATGGTCCTGATGCTGTTGCGCCGCTCCCGCTTTGCCTTGGCCATCGCCACCTCCAGGGTCCGCCGAAAAGTGTACCCCGCCTCGCAAGATCCCCGGCTCAGACCCGCCCCTCGGTGAGGGCGCGCACGAGGGGCGTGTCCGCCGGCGGGAACGGCAGGCCGGGCAGGTCCTCGCGCCGCACCCACCGGAACTGGACGCTCCCGAGGGCCCGGGGCCGCTGGCCGCCGGCCCACTCGCAGCGGAAGAACCGCAGCTCGAGGGGCCCGGCGGTGGCCGTCCACACGCGCGGCCCCACCGGGAGCGAGATCCCGAGCTCCTCGTGCAGCTCCCGGGCCAGCGCCCGGCGGTCGTCCTCGCCCTCCTCGCGCTTGCCCCCCGGGAACTCCCAGCGCCCGGGCTGGCCCACCTCGGGCCCCCGCTGGCTCACCAGGACGCGGCCGCCGCGCTCGATGATCGCCGCCACCACCACCTGCCGAGCCTTCATGGGCCCGACGCCGCGCGCAGCAACCGCGCCCCGCGCCGCCGCGCGAGCCCGTCGGCCACCAGGCTCTCCGCCGCGTCGGGATCGCTGTCCGCGCTCGCCCAGCCGAGGCTCGCCAGGGCGCCCAGGAGCACCCCGCGCCGCTGGCGCATGGATCCCTCGTAGCGGGGCTGCCGGCGGCCCGGCGGCTCCTCGAGGCCGGCCGTTCCGGCCTCGGCGGCCGGGCAGCCCTCGCGAAGCGGGCACCCCGCGTCGCAGCGCGGGCGGCGGGCGGTGCACCACAGGCGCCCGAGATCCATCACCGCCTGCCCGGCCTCCCACCCCGCCCCGGGCGCGCCCGGCCAGCCCCCGGGGAAGCGGCGGGCCACCACCCGGGCCGCGTTGGTGTCGAGCGGCAGCACGTCCTCCCCGTCCGCGAAGCACCGGATCGCCGACGCGGTGTAGGGGCCCACGCCCGGCAGGTCGGTGAGGCGCTCGGGCCAGCCGTGCTCGGCGACGACCCTCGCGGCCGCGTGGAGGTTCCGCGCCCGGCGCGGATAGCCCAGGCCGTGCCACTCGGCCAGCACGTCTCCGAGCTCCGCCCCGGCGAGGTCGGCGGCCGTGGGCCACCGCGCGGTGAACCGCTCGTAGTAGGGCACCACGCGCGCCACCGGCGTCGCCTGGAGCTGGGCCTCGGCCACCAGGACCCGGTAGCGGTCCCGGGTGTGGCGCCAGGGCAGGTCGGCGCCCTCCCGGCGGAACCAGGCCACGAGGCTGCCGACGGCCCCGTGCGCCGATGCGCGGCCCGTCACCATCACCCCGTCAGTGTGTCACGCCGCCGTCGGCGGCCTCCACGCGACGACGCGGCGCAGGTCCCGCCCCGCCCCGGTCCAGCGGACGATGGCCGGCGAGTGCGCGGTCTGGCGGCCCTCGGCGTTGACCGCGAAGGGCCCCAGGAAGGTCGCCGTGCGCAGCGCGCGCGCGGCGTCCCAGAGTGCATCGGGCCCGGAGCCGCCGGCCAGCGCCAGGGCGCGCTGGGCGATGACGCCGGCGGCGAGCGCCTGCGCGGCGGGATAGTCCGCCCCCGCGGGCAGGGGCGCCGGGGGCGCCGGGCCGCCCTCCGAGGGCGCCCACTGGACCGGGCCGATCCACCCGCTCACGGCGTCGCCCAGCTCGTCGCCGGCGAGGGCCACGCCGCACACCACCAGGCCGGCCGCGATTCCCGTGCCCGCGAGCGATCGCCCCAGGGCCAGGTCGTCCTCGGCCCGCCCGCCGCCCACCACCCACCCGGCCCCGGCCGCCCGCGCCGCGGCGACGGCCGCCCCCGGATCGCGGGGGTCGAGGTCGAGCGCGACGAGCGGCCGGGCGCCCGCGCGCGCCAGCGACTCGACCGCGCCGCCGGCCACCGCGCGGCCGAAGCCTCCGGGCGCGCGCACGACCGCGACCGCGCCCGGGTCGGCGCCGGCCGCCCGCAGGACCTCGGCCAGCCCGCGCCAGTACAGCCGCGCCGGCCCCAGCACATCGATCACGCGGGCCCCGGTGCGGGGCACCTCGGCGCCGCCGTGGTTCCAGATGACCTCGGGCCGGCCGGCCATGGCCTCGGCGGCGCGCCGGGTGGGGCCGCTCCCGTAGGGCCCGAAGGTCAGGTCGGCCGCGCGCGCCAGTCCGGGCAGGAGCCGGGCGGACTCGGTCGGATCGCTGCGGTCGTCCTCGATGCGCAGGAGCGCGCCGCAGCCGTCGGCCCAGGCCCGCAGCCCGGCCGCCGCCTGGCGACCGAACGGCGCGTAGCGGCCGCTCAGCGCGAGGGCGGCGGCGGCTCGCACGGCGAGCCCTGCATCCCGGCCAGCGCGCCCACCGCGCGTCCGATGGCGGCGAGCGCCGAGTCGGTCGTCCAGCCGGCCGCGAGCTCCAGCGTGGCGCCCGCGCCCCCCCGGTCCCGCAGGCGGCCCTCCACGATGCCGAGCTCGTCCAGCACGGCGACAGCGGGTGGCCGCGGCGGCCGCCGCGACTCGCGCCGGACGATCGCCAGCCCGCGCCGGGCGGGCTCCCGCCACCACTCCGCCGTCAGCGGCGCCTGGTGGCAGACCACCCCGGCGGCGACGAAGAACGCCTCGACGCAGCCCTCCTCCTCACCGGGCTCGAGCAGGACCGCGAGGCTGCCCTGCGCCCGGCGCGCCCGGGCGAGGCCGCCGAGGGTGCCCAGGAGGGCGGCGGCCGGGCAGTGGGGGGAGCCGGGCTCCACCGCGAGCCGCCCCTCGTGCACGGCCATCGCCAGCCGCCGGCCCAGGTCGGCCAGAGCCGCCGGCTCCCCCGACAGCAGACGGCGCACGGCGTCGGCGGCCCGCGCGGTGTCGGGCCCCTCGACCCCGTAGAGCAGGCGCAGCGCCGTCACCGCTCCGCGGGCGAGGCGCTGCGAGCGCACCGGCCCGAAGTAGGCGGCCCCGTCCGGGAGCTGGGCGCGCACCGCGTAGAGGCGCGGCGCGTCCTCGGCCAGCGTCAGCTTGAGGTACGCCCCCCCTCCCCCCGCGCCCCGCCGGTTGCACGGCGGCCGGAGCTCCTTGATCAGCCGGTCCTCCCGGAGGAGGGCGGCGAACTCCGACCCGCAGGTCTCGTGGTCCAGGGAATCCAGTTCCTCGAGCGCCCGCCCGATGAGCCGCCCGTGGCGTCCCCCGGGCCCGAAGTAGGAGCGCACCCGGCGGCGCAGGTTGGTGGCCTTGCCCACGTAGAGCACCCCGCCGTCGCGGTCGCGCATCAGGTACACGCCCGGCTGGGCGGGGAGGTCGTCGGCCAGCGCGAGCTTGTGGGCGTGGCGCGCACCGCCGGCTCCGGCGAAGGCGACCGCCCGCTCCAGGGAGTCGATGCCGCGCTCGTCGAGCAGCTCGAGCAGCGCGAGCAGGACCTCGGCCGTGGCCTCGGCGTCCGGCAGGGCGCGGTGCATGGGCCGCACGGTGGTGTCGGCCCAGACCGCGAGGGTGCCGAGATCGTGGCGCGGCACCTGCCCGTTCAGCAGCCGGCGCGCGAGCGTCAGCGTGTCGAGCCACGGCTGGGTGAAGTACCGGCCGGCCAGCCGGCGGCGCTCGTAGTTGAGGAAGCGGAGGTCGAAGGGCGCGTTGTGGGCCACCAGGACGTCGTGCCCGGCGAAGTCGACGAAGCCGGCGAGCGCCGTCTCGATGTCCGGGCTTCCCTCCACCATGGCGTCGTCGATGCCCGTGAGATCGGTGACGATCGCCGGGATCGGGCGACCGGGGTCGACCAGCGTGGCGAAGCGCTCCCCCACCCGGCCCCCCTCCACGCGCACGGCGCCGATCTCGGTGACCTTGGAGTAGCCGGGGGATCCGCCGGTCGTCTCGAGGTCCACCACGCAGAACGTGGTCGTGGCGAGCTCGGCTCGCGACCAGGCGCTCGGGGCGAGGCCCACCAGGTCGCGGCCGAGCCAGGCCAGCCGCGCGTCGCCCTCCACGATCTGGGCCACCAGCCGGCGCTGGAGCCGCTCGGGGCAGCCGCGCAGGCGCAGGAGCTGCGACGCCACGTGCCCCACCTCCAGGGGGCGCCCGCGCCGCGCGAGCAGGGCGCACAGACGGTCGGGCAGCGAGTCCCCGCGCTCGGCGCCGGGCTGGGGAGCGGGGAGGGGCAGCGGGAGCTGGGTCGCGGGGGGCACCGACGAGCGACTCTAACGTCGCCCCCCGCCGTCATCGGCCTGGCGCGAGCTCCGCCGGTGAGAGGGGCGCGGACAGGTCGAGCTGGGCCCCGGCGGGGGAGGGCGCGCGGCCGTCGACGAGGATCCGCGCCCGGGCCGTTCCGGCCGCCTCGGTGGCCGTCCGGACGATCGGCGCGACCACCGCCAGCTCGGCCGCTGACCCGCCCGGCGGGTACCCGGTCTCGAGCTGGGCGCTGAAGTCGACGACCGCGACGCCGCCCTCCACGCGGGTCGAGCGGACGGTGGTGCCGGGCGGCAGGGCCGGGACCAGCCCGGCGCCCGAGGGCCCTTGCGCGAGGGCTCCCATGGCGGCGTCGAGCGGCGCCTCCCCCGGACGGCCGGACCGGCGCTCCGGAACCAGCGCGCCCGAGTCGTCGGAGAAGTAGACCGTCACCTCGGGACCGGGGCGGGCGGTCGCCGCCGCCGTGGTCGCCGAGCCGCCGCTCTCCCCGCCCCCGCACCCCGCCACGAGGGCGGCGGCGGCGGCCGCGCAGAGCACGGCGCACAGACAGGTGAGAGGGCGCGCGACCATGCCTGCGAGCCAGTCTAGACCGGCCCTCGCGGCACCCCGAATAGACGAGTCCGGCGTTCTGTCGCCCCCCCGAATAGGGGGTTTTGACCCCTCCCTCTTTACGGCGCGAAGGGGCGCTGTATTGTCGGCGCTGTCACGGGCATTTCCGCCTGGTGGCGACCCCTTGGAGACTTTGGTCGATTCGGTGACGGGCTTCCCTCGTAAACGCCACTCGAGCGGCGGCGCCATCTGGCTCCGGACGGTGCTCGTCGGCGTCGTGCTGGCACTTGTCGTGCCGGCGCTCGCGATGGCCGAGACCACCGTCGCCCAGGAGCCGGCCACGGCCGAGGCCGCCGCCGCGCCGGCGGTTGAGCCCACCCCGGCGGCCCCCGCCGCCGACCAGGCGACGCCGGTCAACACGACCGCTCCCGTCGATACGACCGCTCCGGGGGGCACGACGGCCCCGGCCGGCACGGCCGCCCCGGCGGCGCCGCCCTCGACCACCACCGCGCCGCTCTCGCCGCCCACGCTCGTCGAGCTGCAGCCCGGCACGGCCGTGACCACCACGCCGACGGCGACGGCGACGACGACCTCGGCGCCCGTCGCCCCGTCGGCTCCGACGGTCCCCGAGGCCGTTCCGGCCGCGCTCCCGACGGCGCCCGACGCGCCGCGCACCGAGGCGCCCAAGCCGATCGCGGCCCCGGTGCCGGACCAGTCCACCGAGGCCCTGCCCACCGCGCAGAGCGCGTCGCTGGCCGTCGCGCTCGGAAGCGGCCCGGACGCCTCGGGCGCCGCCGCGGCCAACGCCGCGAGGAACGACCGCAACCTCCGCTCGAACGCCGCGGCCGCGGCGGCCGCCGACTCGATCAAGAGCGCCGGCTTCGCGAAGCCGATCAGCCTCGAGCGGCCCGGCCAGAGCGTCATCGCCCCGCCCACCCCGCGCGATGAGAGCCGGGCCGGCTTCGGCCAGGCGGCAGAGCGCGGGAACAATCCCTTCCAGGTCCACCTGGAGGCCCAGGGCGGGCCCGCCCCGGTGGGCTCCTCGCTCCTGGCGGTGCTGGCCAGCTACGTCCTTCCGGGCGGTGGCAGCCTGCCGATCCAGAGCACCCTGTTCCTGTTCGTCCAGCTCGCGGTGATCCTCGCCTTCGCCCTGGCCCCGCGCCCGGGCTCCGGGGAGCGCCTTGTGCTGTGGGGCCTGCTGCGCTCCCAGCCCGGGCATCGCCTGGCGGTCCGCCGACCCGGCTAAGTACCCCTGCCCCACCCGAGGTGCGCCTCGGGACGGGCACTCCGCGTCCCGCGCCGGCTTGGTCGGCGCACACTCTTCGCGAGAGATTGGGGTACGACAGATGCAAGCGATGCAGATTCTCGTCCTGGGACCCGAGGGGGTCGGACGATCGGCGCTGTGCCAGACGCTCACGCGCCTGGGCTACGTGGTGATGGCCGCCGAGGCCCGCCACGACCGGCTGGCACCCGTCAAGCGGTGACATCGTGATGCTCGACCTGCGCGGCGAGGACGCCGACTGGGGCGAGCTGGCCGAGGGCCTGGCCGCCGACGAGCGGCCGGTGATGATCGTCTCCGAGCGCCCCCGGCGCCTGGTGCGGGCCCTGTCGGGCCGGCCGGCCGGCACGATGCTGTTGACCGGCTCGGAGTCGGACGCCGGCTACCGGGTGGCCCTGTCGGTGTGCCAGGCGCTTCGGCGCTCGGCCCTGGCGCGCGCCCAGGCGGCCGCACCCCGCAACGGCGCGGCGGCCCGGGTGGCGGCCCTGTGATGGGCGAGCCCGGAGACCAACCGAGCGTCACGAGCCGCGCGCGACCGGCCCATGGCCGGACGGCTGCTGCCCCGGGACCTCGGACAGCCCCCGATCGGGGAAGCGGATCCGCCGCCTGGGACGACGAGGGCGGGTCCCGATCGGGAAGTGGATCCGCGGTGGGGCGGCGCGCCGCCCGGCCGATCTGGCCCCAGCCGATCGGCGCTCAGAACGAGGTCGAGATCGAGATGGAGATGGATGTCCGAGAGTTCCTCATCGGCGGGCTGTAGGCTCGGAGCGTGGGTCTCTTCGAGGGCATCGACACCGTCTTCTACCAGGTGTGCAGCATGGACCGGGCCATCGCCTTCTACGAGGGCACGCTCGGGCTCACCCTGCTCCGGCGCGAGGGTCGGGACTGGGCGGAGCTGGACGCGGGCCAGGTGACCCTGGCGCTCTCCGGCGAGCTCGCCACGCGCCCCCACCAGGGCGGCGCGACCGTGGTCCTGCGCGCGTCCGACATCCAGTCGCTCGACCGGCACCTTGCCGAGCACAACGTCCAGCGCGGCCCGATCGAGGACATGGGCGGCGCCAGGATGATCCAGTTCTTCGATCCGGACGGGAACGAGATCGTCGCCATGCAGCCGGACGCCTGATGCGGGCCTAGCGCTCCTCCGGGCCGACGCCGGCGCGCACCCGCGCGACCTCGGCGATGAGGCCCTCGACGTCCTCGGCCCCGATGGCGATCCGCCGGGCCGGCCACGACAGCGGGGTGCGCACGCGCACCGGCTCCGCGAGCTCCAGCAGCACCATGGGGCCCGGCCCGCCGGCGAAGGCCACGAGGCCGCGGGCGATGCGGACGCCGACGCCGAACCACCACGGCCAGTCCATCGTGCCGACCGCGGTGATCAGCCCGACGGGGACGTTCGCGCTGCCCAGCCACCCCATGCGGACGGACACGCGCTCGTCGTCAACCGTAACCGTGGGATGCCCCGCGGCGAGCGGCACGAGAACGGGTAGCGCCCAGCGGCTTCGCCTGATCGGAAAGGTCTTCACCGCCCCATAAGGCTACGCCCAGGGGTCGGCGTATCATCGATGGGAGGGAAGAACGACGGAGGGCGGCGCGGTGCGCAAGTGGTACGGGAGGGATCGCGGGCTGACGACCAGGATGGGCCTGACCATCTTCGGTCTGGGCCTCGTCTACGTCCTGTTCATCGGGGCGATGATCGCGGCGGGCGTGGGGGCCATCACCATCCTGGTCATCGCCGGGGGCTTCGCCGTGGCGCAGCTCCTGTTCGGCGACAAGATCGCCCTGGCGTCGATGCGCGCGAAGGTCACGACGCCCGAGGAGCAGCCCGAGCTGCACGCCATGATCGAGCGGCTCTGCCAGCTCGCCGACATTCCCAAGCCCCGCGTCGCGGTGTCGGAGATGGACATGCCGAACGCGTTCGCCGCGGGCCACAACCGCAAGAGCGCGACGGTGTGCGTCACCACCGGCCTGATGCAGCGCCTGGAGCCGCGCGAGCTGGAGGGCGTGATCGCCCACGAGCTCTCCCACATCGTGAACAAGGACGTCATCGTGATGACGGTCGCCGGGTTCCTGGCGACGGTCGCCGGCCTGTTCGTGCGCTTCGGGATCTACAGCGGCATGAGCGGCGGGCGCGGGCGCGACAACAGCGCCGCCGTGTTCTTCATCGTCATCCTCGTCTCGGTGGTCGTGTACGTGGTGTCGTTCCTGCTCCTGAGGGCCCTCTCGCGCTACCGCGAGTTCGCCGCCGACCGCGGCGCGGCGATCATGACCGGGGCGCCGGCGCAGCTCGCCGCGGCGCTCCAGAAGATCTCCGGGACCATGACCAGGATCCCGACGCGCGACCTGCGCGCCGCCGAGGGGATGAACGCCTTCTTCATCATGCCGGCCGTGGCGAAGGGCTTCTCGCTCTCGAGCATCGTCTCCACCCACCCCCCGACGGAGAAGCGCATCGAGCGGCTCATGGCCATGCAGGCGACGCTCGACTCGTCGCCGGGCACGGCACTCTAGGCCCGCGCCGCCGATGGGACTGCTCGACGTCCTGCGCGGCCAGCGCGCGCCCAAGCGCGCCAACCTCGACCGGCTCTTCGCGATCGGCAACGCCGCCCTCACGCTCCAGACGTCGCTCGCGATCGTGCCGACGGGGCGGGCGGGCGTGTGCTTCAAGCCGATCGACGCCGCCCTCTTCGACGAGATCATCGCGGAGGTCCAGCAGCTCCTGACGCTGGCCAACTCGGAGGCCGGGACGAAGACCGAGCAGCACTCGGACTCCTTCGGCTTCGCGTGGGTGGTCATCTCCGACCCCGACCTCGACGACGTGGTCACGGCCACCCACCTGGTGAGCCAGACGCTGGAGGAGCGCGGGTACTCCGAGCAGCTCCTGTGCGCGGTGTTCGGGTTCCGCGCCGGCGACGGCCCCGTCCACCTCGTCTACGGCTACAAGCGCGGCACCTTCTATCCCTTCGCGCCGCGCGCCGGCAAGCAGCGCGACAACGGGATCGAGCTGCGGCTGAAGGGGGTGCTCGAGAAGGAGATCCCCATCGAGCCGGAGCTCGAGCGGTGGTACCCGGTGTGGGACGCCCCCGTGGACGGCGGAGGTCAGCTGACCCCGATCGGGGATGCGATCTCGATGAGGGTGCCGAAGGGGTCGCGCACCCAGCCCACCACCTGGTTCTGCGGCTGGGGCGCCGGCTCGGCCAGGACGGTGCACCCCTCGGCCACCGCGTGGGCGAAGGCCGCGTGGACGTCGTCGAACACCAGGGCCAGCTCGACGTTCGCGGGCGGCTCGTCCGGGCCCGGCCGCCGCACTCCGTGCGGCAGGTGCCCATCGGCCAGCGCCTCCGCCGCGAAGGCGAGGGCGGTCGAGCCGGTGTCGAGCTGCCCGAAGTTCCCGGTGGGGTCGACGAAGGCCCTCGTCAGGCCGAAGGCGCGCTCGTAGAACTCCACCGCCCGCTCCACCTCGGGCACGTAGACGATCACCCATCCCAGGGTCGCCCGCTCGCTCATGCCGCCCTCCTCGTCGCCGTGTGTCCGCGGCCATCATCCCGCCCGCGGACGCCGGTCGTCTTGAAGGAAACGGCTATGCGGCGAGGAGCGTGGGCGGCACCCCGGCCAGGGCGCGGCAGTCGTTGACGAGGTGGGACTGGTCGGCGTAGCCCGCCTCGAACGCCACCTCGGACCACCCGCGCTCCCCGCCCGAGCCGGCGATCGCGAGGGCCCGATGCAGCCGCACCACCCTCGCGAACCGCTTGGGGCCGTAGCCCACCTCGGCCGTGAAGCGCCGGCGCAGGTGTCGCTGCCCCACCCCCAGCCGGCCGGCGAGGGCCGCGATCGGCTCACGCCCCCGCAGTCCGGCGACCGCGGCGGCCACCAGCGGGTCGGGAGAGGACGCCCGCGCCACGCGCCGTTCCAGCCACTGCAGCAGCAGCCCGCCGCGCTCCTCCGGCCGGGCGGCGCCCGCCACCGCCTCCTCCAGGCGCTCCGCGTCCGGGCCCCAGACCTCGGCCGCGGGCGGGCGGACATCGAGCAGCGCGTCGGCCGGCACCCCGAGCAACGCCGGCGCGCCACCGGGCCGGAATCGCACGCCCACGGCGCCCTCGCCGGGCGCCATCCGCGCGAGGAACGCCGTGGTGCTGGGTCCCACGGCCAGGAGCCCCGCGCCGTCAATCCAGATCAGGTCGATGCAGCCGTCGGGCAGCACGCGGTGCACGTCCTCCGCCGCGTCCCCCGGCGCGCGCCGCCGCCACAGGCACTCCACCCACGGCCGCAGGGCGGCGGGGGGAGCGAGCTCGCGGTAGCCGGCGTCGGGCATGGGGGCGATCCGCGAGGCCGGCCCGCGCCTCAGTCGGGGATGAGCCCCTCGGAGGAGAGCAGCTCCCGGGCGTCGTCCAGGGTCGTGCCGTGTCCGGGCACGATGGCGTCGGAGCCCTCGAACTCGTCGGTGTCGAGCGGCGTGCCGACCCGCACGACGGTGTCCACCAGCTCGGTCAGCGCGGCCGTGAAGCCGGCGGCGTCGGAGGCGTCGGCGGCGGCCTGAACCCGGTCGTCGATCGCGTTGAGGGCGAAGAAGTCGGCGTCGTCCAGGCGGTACTGGCCCTCGCCGAGGATGCGGACGATCACGACTTCTGCTCCCCCTCCCCGCCCGCGCCCCCGCTCCCGATCTGATCGGGGGGCGGCGCGCCGGCGCCGAGCTCGGCCTTCATCTTCTCGAGCTCGCTGTCCACGTCGCCCTTGGCCGAGATCTGCTCGAGCTCCCGGTCGATGGAGTCGCGGTTGTCGGTGAGGTCGGTGAGCGCGCCCGACTCGAGCAGCTCGTCGATCGCGCCCGCGCGGGCGCGCATGGTCTCGGTCTTGTTCTCGGCCCGCTCGATGGCGAGGCCCACGTCGGCCATGTCCTCGGAGACCCCGGTCACCGCCTCGGAGATCTTGGTCTGCGCCTCGGCCGCGGTGTACTGGGCCTTGATGGTCTCCTTGCGCGTGCGGAAGGCCTCGACCTTGGCCGTCAGCCGCTGCTCGGCCAGCACCAGCTTGTCCTGCTCGATCTGGAGCTGGGCCTTCTGCTCGTCGATCGACTGGAGCTGGAGCTGGGCCGCCTTCTTGCGCTCGAGCGCCACGCGGGCCAGATCCTCGCGCCCCTGCGCGAGCGCCTGGCGGGCCTGCCCGTCGAGCTTCTCGACGCTCTGCTCGAGCTTTGCCGCCTGGATCTCGAGGCGCTTCTTGCTGGTGGCCACGTCCGCCACGCCGCGGCGCACGTTCTGCACCATCTCGAGCTGCTTCTCGTAGGAGTAGTCGAGCGTCTCCCGAGGGTCCTCGGCGCGGTCCAGCACCTTGCTCGCCTTGGCCTTGACGATGGTCGTGAATCGGCCCATCAGGCCCATCGCACCGCTCCCTTCGATCCCCGCAGGACCGCCCGAGGATACCATCGGCCCATGAGCCGGCCCCCGCTCAGGGGCCTCCGGGTGCTCGACGTGTCACACAACCTGGCCGGCCCGCTCACGGCGATGCACCTGGGCGACCTGGGGGCCGAGGTCGTGAAGGTGGAGGGCCCCGCCGGCGACGACTGGCGCGACCACGAGCGCATCCCGGGCCACCCCGGCCGGAGCCGCCACCACCTCCAGCTCAACCGCAACAAGCGCGCGGTGTGCCTCGACCTGCGCATGCCCGAGGCGCGCGAGGTGATGAGCGATCTGATCGCGGGAGCCGACGTGCTCGTGACCAACCTGCGCCCGGGGGCGCCCGAGCGGCTCGGTTTCGGCTGGGAGGACGCCCGGGCCCTCAACCCGGCCCTCGTCTACTGCGCGATCTCCGCCTTCGGCGCCGCCGGCGCCCTCGAGGGCCGGCCGGGCTACGACCTCCAGGCGCAGGCGCTCACCGGGTTCATGGCGCGGGCGGACGACGGCGAGCCGCTCCCCGGTCCGGTGCCCGTGACCGACACCGCCCTGCCGCTGCTCGCGTGCGCCGCGATCCTCGCGGCGCTGGTCTCACGCGCGACGACCGGACGGGGCCAGCTCGTGGACGCGAGCCTCCTGGGGACGGCGGTCGCCCTGAACGCGTACTCCCTGGTGCGCATCGACGACCTCCCGGAGCACGGGGTGCGCACGTTCTCGCGCGCCTTCTTCCGGCCCTACCGGACCGCGGACGGCTGGCTCGTGGTCGCCGCCCACGCCGAGCGCCTCGCCCGGAGCTTCTGCGAGGTGATCGGGCTGCCCGGCCTGCTCGACCAGCCCCCCTGGGACGACCGGGCCGTGCGCGCGGAGCGCGAGCCCGAGCTGGTCGCCCTGGTGGCCCCGAGGATGCGCGAGCGCACCGGCGGCGAATGGGAGCGCCGCCTCGCCGACGCCGGCGTGCCCGCCTCCCCGGTCCGCGAGCGCGACCAGCTCTTCGACGACCCCGGCGCGCGCGCCGCCGGGCTGCTCGCCGA
The DNA here is from genome assembly GCA_963760715.1 of Miltoncostaeaceae bacterium. Lineage (GTDB taxonomy): Bacteria > Actinomycetota > Thermoleophilia > Miltoncostaeales > Miltoncostaeaceae > CAVXDY01. The sequence continues at coordinate 760,113 of CAVXDY010000003.1, forward strand.
GGCCCACGATCCCGAGCTGGGCGCCCTCACCATGACGGCGCCGGTGCTCCGTCTCTCGGAGACGCCGGGCTCGATCCGATACCCGGGTCGGCGCCTCGGACAGGACACGCGGGCCGTCCTGCGCGAGACGGGGCGCACCGACGAGCAGATCGACCGGCTCGTGAACGCCGGCGCCGCGGTCTGCGAACCTGACGCCATGCGGCGACGGGTCGTGGCCCACGGGCGCGTGCAGGGCGTCTTCTTCCGCGAGAGCCTGCGGCGGCTCGCCACCGAGCTCGGCCTGGCCGGATACGCGCGCAACCTCCCCGACGGGACCCTGGAGGCCGCCTTCGAGGGACCGGACGACGCGGTGCGCGAGATGGTGGCGTTCGCCCACGTCGGGCCGCCGGACGCGGACGTCGAGCGGCTGGACGTGATGGAGGAATCACCTGCCGGCCTCTCGGGATTCACGGTCACGTGAACACGGAGCGCCCCGGGCCAGAAGCCCATGGCTTCAGGCTTCTCGCGTGGTAGAGAGGTAACTCTGAAGGTAACTCCTGAGTGATGCCACACGAGCACGTGACGAGTGAGGAATCAACAATCCGCGGCGCGGCATATAGACTCTCTCTCATCGACCGGGGGCGCCCGGTCGTATTCTTATTCAAGGACATGATGGGGTACCACGGCCCTGGATCTCCCGGTGGCGTCGCGCACGCCTTCAAGGTCCTGGAGCGGGCGCTCCCCTTGCTCGCGCCCGGCGGGCCGGCGGAGAGGCGTGAGATCACCGTGCGAACCGCCTTCGGCGGGCCGGGCGCGCGCGATGGCTTCGAGCTCGTCACCCGCGCGGTGACCGAGGGCCGGTACGCGGTCGACCCGTCGCTGGCGCGCCCGGAGCGCGGGCTGGCGCTCGAGCGCTTCGTCTTCCTGCTCGGCTACCGCGACCGGACGGTGACGCTGACGCTCCGTGAGGGGTACGTCACGGAGGAGTTCATCGTGCTGGCGCGCCGGGAGGACCGCACCCCGGAGGATGAGCGGCTGCTGGCGCGGTGGAAGCTCGAGATGGCCGAGCGCGTGATGGCGGCGCCGGCGGCGCAGGTGTACGACGCGATCGACGAACGGCCCTGAGAGCCGTTCAGCGCAGGTCGAGCACCTCGCGGCCGCGCAGGTGGACGAGCACCTTGCGCTTCACGCGCTGCAGGGCGTTGTCGACCGTCTTCGGGGTGCAGTCGAGTCGGTCGGCGATCTCCTCGTAGGAGCGGCCCTCCAGATACATGGTCAGGACGCCGCTCTCGAGGTCCGAGAGGGTGTCACCGAGGCACTCGACCAGGCTGCGCAGCTCCTCGGAGGAGATGACCTGGCTCAGGGGGTCCACCACGGGGTCGCCCGGGAGCACCTCCGCGAGGGACATCTCCTGGTCGCCGCTGGCGCCGGCGCGCGAGTGGCTGAATGAGACGTAGGTGTTCAGGGGGACGTGCTTGTTGCGCGCCGCGGTCTTGATGGCGGTGATGATCTGGCGCGTCACGCACAGCTCGGCGAACGAGCGGAACGACGCCTCGCGGTCGGTGCGGTAGTCGCGGACCGCCTTGAAGAACCCGATGAGGCCCTCCTGGATGAGATCCTCGCTCTCCCCGCCCGCCAGGAAGTAGGCGCTGGCCTTCATCCGCACGAAACCCCGGTATTTCTCGATCAGCTGGTCCATGGCGGCCGCATCACCGGATCGCGCGCGGGTGATGAGGGCCCGGTCCTGAATCTCGACCCACGGTTGAGGGTGAGATCCTGGAGCCCGGTCAGCGCGTCCCCGGGAGGCGGTGTGAACTCGTGAGAACGCGATTTCCATGGGCCTTCTCCGTGATCCAGCGCTCAACCTTCAGGCTGAACTAAAGTGTTGAGAACTTGAGGGTTGGGCATTGTTATCGTCCGCACAAAGCGGAGTCAACGAGAGAACGCCGCAATTTCCGTCAATCGGTGTTGCGAAATGCCCTGAAGAGCAAGATTCCGGCCGCCACGGAGATGTTGAGGGAGGCCACGCGCCCCGACATGGGGATGCGGACGAGGTGGTCGCAGGCGGCCCGCACCCGCGGCCGGAGCCCCGCGCCCTCGGCTCCCATCACCAGCACGGGGTCGTCGGGCCAGGCCAGGTCGCGGTAGTCCTCGGCGCCCTCCTGGTCGGCGCCCACGGCCATCCGTCCGGCGTCGCGGGCCTGCAGGACGAAGCCGGCGACGCTGTCGATCCGGGCCACGGGCAGGTGCTCGACCGCTCCGGCCGAGGCCTTGGCGACCGTCGGGGTCACCCCGGGGCCCCCGCGGCGCGGCAGCGCCAGGCCCGCGGCGCCCGACGCCTCGGCGACGCGCGCGATCGCGCCGATGTTGCGCGGGTCGTGAGCGCCGTCGAGGCACACGATGGCCCCGGGGCGCTCCAGGAGGTCGCGCGCGTCGGCGTACGGGTAGGGCTCGGTGAGCGCCACGACGCCCTGGTGATCCGAGCTCCCGGCCAGCCGGCCGAGCTCGGCGCGGGTGTGCTCGACGACCGGAACCCCCGCGAGCCACGGCTCCCCGCGCAGCGAGGCGAGCGCCCACACCTCGTGCACGGGGCGGAGCCCGGCGGCGATCAGCTCCCGGACGGGGTTCCGTCCGTAGACGACCTCACGGCTCACGCCGGAGGGGAGACCCCCGGCGTCCGGGTCACCTGGGGGCCGTCGGGGGTGTCGGTGATCTCGAAGCCCATGTCCCGCAGCCGGCCTCGCAGCGCGTCGGCGCGGGCGAAGTCGCCGGCGGCGCGCGCCTCCTCGCGCTGCGAGAGGAGCCCGGCGGCCTCGTCCGGGACGCCGGTGTCCGGACCCGGATCGATGCCCGCGAGGCCGAGCATGTCGAGCAGGTCAACCAGCTCATGGCGCGTCTCGCGGAGCTGGGACGCGCCCGCCGGGCGCTCCGGGGCCGTGGCCCGGTTGACCGCGCGCACGATCAGGGCGAGCGCCGCGAACGCCTCGGGCGTGTTGAAGTCGTCGTCGAGCGCGCGGGCGAAGGCGGTGCGGCCCTCGACCACGGCGCGCGCGAGGTCGGGGTCGAGCCCCTCCTCCGCCGCGGAGGCCATGGCCCGATCGATCGCCCGGAGGGCGTTGGCCAGCCGATCGACCACGGCGGCGGCCTCGGCCATCCGGGCCTCGGTGAACGGCAGCCGCGACCGGTAGTGGCTCGTGAGGAAGAAGGCGATCACCACCTCGGCCGGCCACCGGTCGAGAACATCGCCCAGAAGGGCGATGTTGCCCAGGCTCTTGCTCATCTTCTCGTCGCCCAGCTCGAGCATCTCGTTGTGCATCCAGACGGCCGCCATGGGGCCCTCGTGAGCCCCCTCGGACTGGGCGATCTCGTTCTCGTGGTGCGGGAAGACCAGGTCGATCCCGCCCCCGTGCACCTCGAAGCCGTGGCCGAGCGCCGTCTCGGCCATCGCCGAGCACTCGATGTGCCAACCCGGGCGGCCGGGGCCCCACGGCGACGGCCACCACGTGTCCTCGTCGTCCTTGCGCCCCTTCCAGAGGGCGAAGTCGAGGGGCGACTCCTTCCCCTCCCCGGGCTCCTGGGAGATCATCTCGTCGAGCTTCCGGCCCGAGAGGCGCCCGTAGCCGGGGAAGCGTTCGACGCGGTAGTAGACGTCCCCGGCGGCGGGGTATGCGAGGCCCCTCTCGACCAGCGTCCCGATGAGGGCGATGATCTCGGGGATCGACTCCGTGACGCGCGGCTCCTCGTCCGGGCGGCCCAGGCCGAGCCGGTCGGTGTCGGCGATGTAGGCCTCCGAGTAGCGCCGCGCGAGCTCATCGCTGGGGACGCCCTCCGCGCGGGCGGCGTCGTAGATCTTGTCGTTCACGTCGGTCAGGTTCGAGACGAGCTTCACCCGCATGCCGCGCCGCTCGAGGGAGCGCTTCAGCACCGAGAAGACCACGAAGGGCCGGGCGTTCCCGATGTGGACGCGGCCGTAGACCGTGGGCCCGCAGAAGTAGACGCGCAGGGCCCCGGCCGGTCCCGGAGCCACCGGCTCCTTGCGTTTCGTGAGGGTCGAGTGGAGCCTGAGACTGTCCGTCATGCGGACTCCAGGAGGGCCACGGCCTGGCAGGCGACGCCCTCGCCGCGGCCGGCGAAGCCCATGCCGTCCGTGGTCGTCGCGTGCACGCCCACGGGTGCCCCGAGCAGGGTGGTGAGGGCCGCCTGCATCGCCTCGCGCACCGGCGCCAGGCGCGGCCGCTCGCACACGACCACGGCGTGCGCGTTGACCACGCGCAGACCGGCCCGCTCCACCCGCTCCATCACCAGCGAGAGCAGCCGCTCGCCCGACGCACCGGCCCACTCGTCGTCGCCCGGGGGGAACAGGGCGCCGAGGTCGGGCTGCCCGGCCGCCGAGAGCAGGGCGTCGCACAGCGCGTGGGCCACGGCGTCACCGTCGGAGTGGCCCACCAGCCCCTCGGGATGATCGACGGCGATCGTGCCGAGCATCAGCGGGCGCCCCGGCCCGAACCGGTGCGCGTCCAGGCCGCAGCCGATCCTCATGCCCACCGCAGCGGGACCTGCTGGGCCCGGCGAGCCGAGAAGCGGGTGATGGTCTCGTAGCCGGCGCCGCGGAGGGCGGCCACGGCCGTGGGGTAGTCGCGCGCGACGTCCTGCGGGGCGTGGGCGTCGCTCGAGAGCGTGGCCGGCGCGCCGGCGCGCCGGAAGCGCTCCAGGAGGCGGGGCTCCGGGTAGAGCTCGCCCACCGGCTTGCGCAGGCCGGCGGAGGAGCACTCGATCGCGATGCCCGTCGCCGCGATGGACGCGACCGCCGCGTCGAGGACGTCCTGCAGCTCGGGGGGCATCCGGGCGCCGAAGACCTTGGGCAGGTCCGGATGGGCCAGCACGTCGAACAGCCCCGACTCCGCGGCGGCCACCAGCTCGGTGAGGTAGTCCGCCCAGACATCGGCCGGGGCCCGGCCGTGCCAGTCCGGGACCGCGGGGTCATCGACCGCCATGGGGCCCAGCCAGTGGACCGATCCCAGCACGATGTCGAAGGGGCGGTCGCGCAGGAAGGAGGCGATCTCGCGCTGCCGGTCGGGGAGCCAGTCCATCTCGACGCCCAGCAGGACGGGAAGGCCCGCCTCCCGCGCGGCCACGACGGCCGAGCAGTAGGCGTCGGCGTCCTCGGTCGACTCCTCGCCCCACCAGGGGTCGGCGCTCCAGCCGTGGGCCTGGGCGAAGCGGTAGACGTGCTCGGTCATCGCGATCTCCGACACCGCCCGCGACCGGGCACGGGCCACGTAGCGGCCGATCCAGCCGGTCGTGAGATGGCCGCCCTCCGCGTCCCAGCCCGGGGCCGCCTTCGCGCGCTCCGACGCGCCGTCGGGCTGCAGGTGCATGTGGTAGTCGGTCAGCATCAGGGGCCCGAGGTCGGCGGGAACCCTAACAACGCCTCGGCCACCGCCAGATCGGCCGGCGTCGTGACCTTCAGGTTGGGCGCCAGCGAGGGCACCAGCCGCACCGTCCCCCCCGCCTGCTCGACGAGCGTCGCGCAGTCGGTCGCCCGGGCCAGCAGGCCCGCCGCCGAGGCGGCGTCCACCGCCCGGCGGAGGGACCGGGTCCAGAACGCCTGCGGGGTCTGGGCCGCCCACAGGTCGCCCCGGTCCACGGTGCCGCCCACCATCATGGTCTCGCCCGCGCGCTTCAGGGTGTCGGCCACCGGGGCCGCGGCCACCGCGCCCTCGGCGCCGTCGAGCGCGTCCAGCACGGCGTCCACCAGCTCGGGGCGCAGCAGGGGGCGCGCGGCATCGTGCACCAGCACCTGCTCGGGCTCCCCCGGCGCCGCGTCGAGGCCCGCGCGGACCGACTCGGCGCGGCTCTCCCCGCCCGCGGTGACCCGCACCCGAGCGGCGATCCCGGCCACGGCCTCCTCCACCTCCGCCACGTGTCCGGGCGGAGCGACGACCACGATCGCGGCGACGCGGGCGCTCGCCGCGAGCGAGGCGACGCTCCACGCCACCATCGGGCGCCCCGCGATCTCCATCAGCGCCTTCGGCACCTCGGCGCCCATCCGCACGCCGGCGCCGGCCGCCACCACGATCGCCACGGCCAGGGGAGGCGGCGCGTCCGCGGCGGTGACCGGCTCGGCCTCGGGAGCCGGGATGCCGAGGGTTCCGTCGATGGGGTGGCCGCCGGTCACCTCCCCACGGTACCGGTCGGGCCCGCCGGACCCTGGCCGCGGGCCGTGCCGGATGGAAGCATGTGCGGGTGAGCCTGCACATCGGCACATCGGGGTGGGCGTACCGCGAGTGGAAGCCCGCCTTCTACCCCGAGGGGCTCCCCCAGGACCGGTTCCTGACCCACTACGCCGGCGTCCTGAGCGCCTGCGAGATCAACGCGACCCACTACCGCGTTCAGTCCGAGGCGGCGGTGGCGCGGTGGGCCGACGCGACCCCCCCGGGCTTCCGGTTCGCGGCCAAGGCGCACCGGCGGCTGACCCATGTGCGGGCCCTTCCCCCGGCGGAGGGCGGCGACGCCTTCCTCGAGCGGTTCCTCGACTCGCTGGCCCCCCTCGGGACCCGCCTCGGCGCCGTGCTCTTCCAGTTCCCGCCCACGCGCGTACGCGACGACGCCGTGCTGGAGGGGTTCCTGGGCTGCCTGCCCCCGGGCCTGCCGGTCGCGCTCGAGTTCCGCCACGACTCCTGGGACGAGACCGGGGTGCGGGAGCGGATCGCGGCCGCCGGCGGGACGGTCTGCGTGTCGGAGACCGCGGGCGAGGTCCTCCCGAGCCTGCCGCCCGGGCCGCTGGCCTACGTTCGCCTGCGCGGGGAGAGCTACTCGGACGAGGCTCGGGAGGGTTGGCGGGAGCTGCTGGAGCGGGAGGCCGCGGACCGCCCCGTGTACGCGTTCGCGAAGCACGAGGGCATCCCGGCCGGCAACGCACACGCCGGCGTGGGCCTCGCCGAGTGGCTGGTGGCCGCGACTATCCGGGGTTCTCCGGGAGCTTCGTGAAGATCATCTTCCCGGACGGGCTCTGCAGGACGCTCGTCACCTCGACGGTCACCTCCCGCCCCACCGCCGCGCGGCCGCCCTCGACCACGATCATCGTTCCGTCCGGGAGGTAGCCGACGCCCTGGTCGTACTCGCGGCCCTCGCGGATGATCTTCACCTGGAGGGGCTCGCCGGGCAGGACGGCGGGCTTGAGGGCGTTCGCCAGCTCGTTGACGTTCAGCACCTCGATCCCCTGGATCTGGGCGACCTTGTTGAGGTTGTAGTCGGTCGTGACGATCGAGGCGCCCACGTCCTGCGCCATGCGGACCAGCTTGGAGTCGACCCCCTCCAGCTCGGGATAGTCGCCGCGGCGCACGGAGAACCCTCCGTTGGAGGCCGCCTTCAGCTCCTCCACGATCTCGAGGCCCCGCCGGCCGCGGGCGCGCTTGAGGCCGTCGGCCGAGTCGGCCACGCGCTGGAGCTCCTCGAGCACGAAGTCGGGCACCACGATCGCGCCCGAGAGGAACTTGGTGCGCAGCACCTCGATCAGCCGCCCGTCGATGATCGCGCTGGTGTCGACGAGGCGGGTGGGGACGCCCTCCGCGCTCGGACGCGATCGGATGCCCACCAGGCGCAGGATGTCCACGTGGCGGCGCGCCGCGATGCGGGTGAACATGTACGCCACCAGGAGCACGACCGGCAGCAGCAGGTACGGCCCGACGATGGGGAGCCGGGCCACGGCCACGCCGGCCAGCGCCGCGGCCACGAGGCCCACGACCAAGCCGAGCGCGCCCACCGTGAGCTCGGCCGCCGAGCGCCGGTCGGAGGCGCGGTCGATGGCGCCCACCCGGTCGCGCAGGAAACGCCCGACGACGCCGCCCAGCAGCCAGCCCACCAGCCCCCCGGCGATCGTCATCGCCGCCCGGGCCGCGTAGGTCCACGGCGAGTCGAGCCAGTCCTCGACGGGCAGCGACGCGGCGCCCTGGTAGGCCCCGAGACCGCAGAGCAGCGCGAGGACCACCCGGCTGACCAGGATCAGCACCGCGTGGTCCCCTCAGGCTCCGGCATCACTCGACGCACCCCCGAAATCCTTTTCCTTCTCGTCTCACTCACGGCTGCGCCCCGTCGATGATGCCCTGAAACGCCGCTCTGCTGGCCCCCTAGTCCACGAGCGCCTCGGCACCGCGAGCGGCGGTCGCCGATCCCTCGTCGGGAGCCCGGCCGCGGCCGATGTCCTCGAGGAGGTTCTCCAGGAAGTCGATCGCCTCCTGCTCCTCCATGTCGCGCGCGTACATCAGCTCGCTGGCGAGGATCTTCTTGGCCCGCCCGAACATCTGCTTCTCGCCGGTCGAGAGCCCCTTGTCGAGGTCCCGGATCGACAGGTTCCGGACGACCTCGGCGAGCTCGAAGATGTCGCCGGTCTTGATCTTGTCGCGGTTGTGCTTGAAACGGCGGTTCCAGTTCTTCGGCATCTGCGTGCCGTCGTCGCGCAGGACCGCGAGCACCTCGTCGACCGTCTCCTCCCCGATCACCTTCCGGAGCCCCGCCTTGTCCGCGTTCTCGGTCGGCACCATCACGGTCATGTCGTTGTAGAGGATCTGGATCGTGAGGTACTCGCGCTTCTGACCCAGGATCTCCTTCTGCTCCTTCTTGACGATCTTGCCTGCGCCGTGATGCGGGTAGACGACCTTGTCGCCGATCTCGTACAACCGCTCCCCCTCGCTCGTGATGGACAGGACCTCTCCCTCCCCTACCGGGAGAACGCGGCCGCAAGGGCCTCGCGCACATCGGGGACGGGGCTGAGCACCCCGGGAACGACCGCCTGTGGATCCGCGCGGCCCCTCGGCCGGCGGCATGATCGCGATCTCCATTCCGTGCGAGGCCGCCGCGGCGAGGCGGCGGGCCCCGTGACCCACCGGGCGCACCGCGCCCGTGAGGCCGAGCTCTCCGAACGCCACCGTGCCCCGCGGCAGCGGGACGCCCCGGTGGGCGCTCGCCACGGCCAGGGCCATCGCCAGGTCGGCGGCCGGGTCGAGGGCGCGGGCGCCGCCCGCGACGCTCACGAAGACGTCCGCGTCGCCGAGCCGCAGCCCGGCATGCCGTGACAGCACGGCGATGACCTGGGCCAGCCGCGTGCGATCGACCCCGATGGCCACGCGCCGCGGCGGCACCAGCTCGGTCGGGCCCACCAGGGCCTGGACCTCCACCAGCAGCGCCCGGCTCCCCTCGATGACGGGGAAGACGCAGGAGCCCACCCGCTCGCCGGCCTCGGCAAGGTAGAGGCGGGTGGGGTCGTCCACCGACACGAGCCCGGTGGGCCGCATCTCGAGCAGCCCGGTCTCGTTGGTCGACCCGAAGCGGTTCTTGGTGGCGCGCAGCACGCGGTGCGCGCGCAGGTCGTCGCCCTCGAACGAGAGCACGCAGTCGACCAGGTGCTCCAGCGTCCGCGGGCCGGCGAGGCCGCCGTCCTTGGTCACCTGGCCGACCAGCAGGATCGTGACGCCGCGCTCCTTGGCCGTGCGCATGAGCTCCACGGTGACCTGGCGGACCTGGTTGGACGCGCCCGGCACCCCGTCGAGGGCGTCCGAGTGGAGCGTCTGCACCGAGTCGATCGCGCACAGGACCGGCTGGTGCGCCTCGATCGCCGCGAGCACCGACTCGAGCCGGGTCTCGGCCAGCACCTGCACCTGCCCGCAGTCGCAGTCGAGCCGCTCGGCGCGCCCGCGCACCTGCAGCGGCGACTCCTCACCGGTGACCAGCATCACGCGGCCCCCGCCCGACGCCTCCGCGCCGGCCAGGCTCGCCAGCGCCTGGAGCACCAGGGTGCTCTTGCCGATGCCGGGCTCGCCGCCGATCAGCACCAGGGACCCCGGTACCAGGCCTCCGCCCAGCACCCGGTCGAGCTCGGCGATGCCCGTCTCCATGCGCTCGAGCGGCCCCTCGACGAGGTCCGCGAGACGGGTGACCTCGGGCACCGGAGCGAGCACGCCGCGCCGGGGACCGGCGGGCGCCGCCTCCTCGGCGACCGTGCCCCACTCACCGCAGGCCGCGCAGCGCCCGACCCAGCGTGGGGCCTGCTGTCCGCAGGCCCCACACGAATACACCACTCGGGCGCGCGTCTGCGCCACGCCGGATCCTCGACCTCGGATCAGGACTCGCTGCTGGTGGAGGGCGGCTCCTCGGGCGTTCCGCCGGCGGTGGCCCCGACGGCCTCGGGCTCGGGCTCGGCCTCCTGGGTGATGAGCTTCATCTCGTCGCCGTCCCGGTCGAGCGTGACGGTGCTGCCGTCCGAGAAGTCCCCGGAGAGGAGCTTGTCCGACAGCGGGTCCTCGATCAGGCGCTGGATCGCCCGGCGCAGCGGCCGCGCCCCCATCGTGGGGTCGTAGCCCTGCTCCACCAGGAGCTCCTTGGCGTCGTCGGTGAGCCGCAGCGCCAGGCCGTGCTCCTTCATCTGGTTCTGCAGCCGCACCAGCAGGAGGTCGACGATCTCGGTGATCTCCTCCTTGGTGAGCTTGTGGAAGACGATCACCTCGTCGATCCGGTTGAGCAGCTCCGGCCGGAAGACGCGCTTCAGCTCGCCCATGATCCGCGACTTCATGTCGTCGTAGGAGAGCCCGCCCTCCTCGGCCACCGAGAATCCCAGCGGCGTGTTGCGCGAGATGGTCGCGGCGCCGATGTTGGAGGTCATGATCAGGATCGCGTTGCGGAAGTCCACCGAACGGCCCTGGGCGTCGGTGAGGCGCCCGTCCTCCAGGATCTGCAGGAGGATGTTGAAGACCTCGGGGTGAGCCTTCTCGACCTCGTCGAGCAGGATCACCGAGTACGGCTTGCGGCGGACCTGCTCGGTGAGCTGGCCGCCCTCGTCGTAGCCGATGTATCCCGGAGGCGAGCCGACCAGGCGCGAGACCGCGTGCTTCTCCATGTACTCGGACATGTCGACCTGGATCAGCGCGCTCTCGTCGCCGAACAGGAACTCCGCGAGGGTGCGCGCCAGCTCGGTCTTCCCGACGCCCGACGGGCCCAGGAAGATGAACGAGCCGGAGGGCCGCTTCGGGTCCTTGATGCCCGCGCGGGCGCGCCGGATCGCCCGGGAGACGGCCGCGATGGCCTGCTCCTGCCCGATGACCCGCTTGTGGAGCTCCTCCTCCATGCGCAGCAGCTTCTGCGTCTCGGCCTCGGTGAGCTTGAACACCGGGATGCCGGTCCACATCGAGACGATGTCGGCGATCTCCTCCTCGCCGATGGAGGCCCGGGGGCCGCCCTCGTCGCTCTTCCACTGCTCCTCGAGCTCGCGCTTCTTGTTCGTGAGGCGCCGCTCCTTGTCGCGCAGGTTCGCGGCCTTCTCGAACTCCTGCGCCTCGATGGCCGCCTCCTTCTCCTTGCGGACCTGGTCGATCTCCTCCTCGAGCTCGCGGTACGTCGGCGGCGCGGTCATGGTCCTGATGCGCATGCGCGACGACGCCTCGTCGATGAGGTCGATGGCCTTGTCCGGCAGGAAGCGGTCGGAGATGTAGCGGTCGGCGAGGTTGGCCGCGGCGGCCAGCGCCTCGTCGGTGATGGTGACGCGGTGGTGGGCCTCGTACCGGTCGCGGAGACCGCGCAGGATCTGCTCGGTCTCCTCCTGGCTGGGCTCGTCCACGTTGATCTTCTGGAAGCGCCGCTCGAGCGCCGAGTCGCGCTCCAGGTACTTGCGGTACTCGTCCAGCGTCGTGGCGCCGACGGTCTGCAGCTCGCCGCGCGCGAGGGCCGGCTTGAGGATGGACGCCGCGTCGATCGCGCCCTCGGCCGCGCCCGCGCCGACGAGATTGTGCAGCTCGTCGATGAACAGGATGATGTCGCCGCGCTGGGTGATCTCCTTCATCACCTTCTTCAGGCGCTCCTCGAACTCGCCGCGGTACTTCGAGCCGGCCACCAGGGCGGCCAGGTCGAGGGTGTAGATCTGCTTGTTGCGCAGAAGCTCCGGGACCTCGTTGCTCGAGATGCGCTGCGCCAGGCCCTCGATGACGGCCGTCTTGCCCACGCCGGGCTCGCCGATCAGGACCGGGTTGTTCTTGGTCCGGCGCGAGAGGATCTGCATGACCCGCTCGATCTCGTTCTGGCGACCGACAACCGGGTCGAGCTTGCCCTCCGCCGCGAGCTTGGTGAGGTTGCGGCCGAACTGGTCGAGCAGCTTGCTCGACTTCTTGTCGCCGGTCTGGCTGGACGTGCCGCCCTGCCCCTGCTGGCGGCGGCCGGGACCCGAGAGCATCCGGATGATCTCGTTCCGGATCTTCTCCGAGTCCGCGTCGAAGTCGGCCAGGATGCGGGCGGCGACGCCCTCGTTCTCGCGCACCAGCCCGAGCAGGATGTGCTCGGTGCCGATGTAGTTGTGGCCCAGCGAGAGCGCCTCGCGGAGGGCCAGCTCCAGCACCTTCTTGGCGCGGGGGGTGAAGGGGATCTGGCCGGAGGTGACCTCCTCGCCGGAGCCCACGATGCGGATGACCTGCGCCCGCACCTCCTCGACCGTGATCTCGAGTCCCTCGAGCACGCGGGCCGCCAGGCCCTCCTCCTCACGCAGGAGACCGAGGAGGATGTGCTCGGTGCCGATGTAGTTGTGCTTGAGGGTGCGCGCCTCTTCCTGGGCCAGGACGACGACCTGGCGCGCGCGCTCCGTGAAACGTTCGAACATCGGGGATTCCCCTTCCTACTCGCCCGTTTCCGGAGACGCGAAGATCGCGCCGGCAGAACCTGCCAGGCGTTGGAGAGTGCGGGACGTCGAGGTGCAGGACGCGCGGAGAGCGCTTGCGGAGGGCGCTTCCACGGTTGAAGACGACGGGCTCGTGAGTCGCTTGCTGATGGCGGATTCTAGCACGGGCCCCTCCGCCGGCCCGGGGGGCGGCGAATGGGTGTCAGGGGCGTGGCGACGGGTGCCGGGACCGCTCACCGCCCGATGATGACCGGCTCGCCGGACGCCCGCGGCACACCCGCACCCGCCGCCCTCGAGGGCGCCGGGCCCGCAGCTAGTGGCGGACCTTGCGATCCTGGTCGGGATAGGCGAGCAGGCCCATGGTGCGGGCGCGCTTGACGGCCGTGGCCACGAGCGACTGCTGCCGCCGCGACAGGCCCGTGATGCGCCGTGAGCGGATCTTGCCCCGCTCGCTCACGAACCTCCGGAGCGACGGGTAGTTCTTCCAGTCGATCTCCTCGAGGCCGAGTTGCGGCCGCCGCTTCCGCTGGGCGGGCGCCCCGCCCTTGCGGCCCTTCGTCTTCGATCGTGCCCGGCCTCTCGGCTTCGCCATGCGCTCCCTCGTTGCTCTCGCTTGCGCGCGGCCCGGGAATATAGCGCAGGGCGCCCGTCCCGGGCGGTCAGGTCCTCATGGCCGGGAAGAGGATGACCTCGCGGATGGTGTGCCGGTCGGTCAGCAGCATCACCAGGCGGTCGATGCCGAGGCCGAGGCCGCCGGTGGGCGGCATGCCGTGCTCGAGGGCGATGAGGAAGTCCTCGTCGGTGGGCGGCGCCTCGTCGTCGCCGGCCTCGCGGTCGGCGACCGCCATGGCGAAGCGCTCCCGCTGGTCGTCGGGGTCGTTGAGCTCGGTGAACGCGTTGGCGATCTCCATCCCGCCGGCGAAGGCCTCGAACCGCTCGACGATGCCGGGGTCGTCCGGGCTCGCGCTTCGCGAAGGGCGAGAGCTCCACCGGGTAGTCGTGGAGGATCGTGGGCTGGATCAGGGTCGGCTCGAGGGTCTGGGTCAGGAGCCCGTCGACGAGCTTCGCCCACGACGCGCCGTCGGGCGCGTCGAGGCCGGCCGCCCGCATGGCGGCGCGCAGGCCCGCCTCGCCGGCGTGCTCCCGCACGTCGATGCCGCTCGCCTCGACCAGCGCCTGGCGGAGGTCGAGCCGCCGCCAGGGCGGCGCGAAGTCGATCTCGCCGCCCTTCCACGGGACCTTCGTGCCACCGGTTGCCTGCCGCGCGACGTAGGCCACGAGCTGCTCCAGCATCTCCATCACGTCCCGGTAGTCGGCGTAGGCCTCGTAGGTCTCGACCATCGTGAACTCGGGGTTGTGCTTGTGGCTCACCCCCTCGTTGCGGAAGTCCTTGCCCAGCTCGTAGACCCGCTCGAGGCCGCCCAACGATCAGGCGCTTCAGGTAGAGCTCGGTGGCGATGCGGAGGTAGAGGTCGCGGTCGAGCGCGTTGTGGTGGGTCATGAACGGCCGCGCGGCCGCGCCCCCGTACACCGGCTGGAGGATGGGGGTCTCGACCTCCACGAAGCCGCGGTCGTCGAGGAACCGGCGCACCTCGGCGATGTCCCGCGAGCGGGTGACGAAGGCGTCGCGCACCTCGGCGTCGGCGATCAGGTCGAGGTAGCGGCGGCGGAAGCGCAGCTCCGGATCGCGCAGCCCGCCGTGCTTGTCCGGCGGGGGCCGCAGGGCCTTCGCGAGCAGCACGACCTCGTCCACGGCCACGCTCAGCTCGCCGCGGCGGGTCCGGGCCACGGTCCCGTCGGCCCCCACGATGTCCCCCAGGTCGAGGTCGAGGGTCGCCGCCATCCCCTCCTCGCCCAGGCGGTCGACGCTCGCCCAGAGCTGGATGCGCCCGCTGCGGTCGTCGAGGTCGAGGAAGGCCACCTTCCCCTGCCCCCGGCGGGCCGCCACCCGGCCGGCCACGCGCACGCGGGCGTCGCCCGCCTGCCCCGGCCCGAGCGCATCGTGGGCGGCCCGCACCGCGGCGATCTCCTCCCGCCCCTCGTAGCGGTGCGGGAACGGGTCCACGCCCCGCGCCCGCAGCGCCTCGGCCTTCGCCCGGCGCTCCGCCACCAGCGCCGCGAGCCCGCCCTCGGGCCCGGCGGCGTCGTCGTCCGGGCTCAGTGCTCCGCCGGGGACCGCGCGATCTTGACGATCTGGTACTCGAGCGCGCCGCGCGGCGCCGGGATGGTCACCTTCTCGCCCTTCTTGCGGCCGAGCAGGGCCTTGCCCACCGGGCTCTCGTTGGAGAGGCGGTCGTTCTTGGGGTCGGCCTCGGCCGATCCCACGATCGAGTAGTTGCGCGTGGCCTTGCTCTTGGTGTCCTTGAGGGTCACCCGGGCGCCGATCGAGACGGTCTCCGTCGAGACCTGCTCGGTGTCCACCACGCGGGCGTTGCGCAGCTTCTGCTCCAGCGACTGGATGCGGTACTCGACCTGCGCCTGCTCGTTCTTGGCGTCGTCGTACTCCGAGTTCTCGGAGATGTCACCGAACTCGCGCGCCTCCTTGATGCGCTCGGCGACCTCGCGGCGCTTGGTCGTGGAGAGATACTCGATCTCTTCCTTGAGCTTGGTGTAGCCCTCTTCCGTGAGGATCACTTCGCGGTCCATCGGGGTGGGCTCCTTCCGTGTGGAGCGATCGCGCGGGGCGGCGGCGTAAGGTAGCCGCGCCTCCGGGGGGATTCAAGCGGCGGCCGGGGCGGCGGCGAGCGACCTCAGGCGCGCGAGGGCGCCGTCCAGGGTCGGGGTGGTGAGCAGCGCCTCCAGCTCGCCGGTCGGCAGGTCGTGCCCGGCGAGATACCAGCCGTAGAACTTCCGCATGTAACCGGTCGCCCGCGACTCGCCCAGGGCGAGCCGCACGTCGGCGGCGAAGGCGGTGATCTCGTCCACCACCTCGGCCATCTCGGGGCGGGGCCGCGCGACCCCGGCGAGGATGTCGCCGAAGGCCCAGGGATAGCCCAGGGCACCGCGCCCCACGGCCACGGCCGCGCACCCCGTGTCGTCCAGCACCCGGCGGGCGTCGCCCGGCGTGACGATGTCGCCGCTCGCGATGACCGGCACGTCCACCGCGGCCACGACCTCGGCGGTGAGGCGGTGATCGGCGCGGCCCTCGTACTCCTCGGCCGCGGCGCGGGGGTGGAAGCACAGCGCGGCGGCGCCGGCTGCCGCGAGGTGACGGGCGGTCTCGGCGGGCGTCGAGTCCTGGGGGGTCAGCCCGCGCCGCATCTTCACGGTCACCGGGATGTCCACGGCGCGGACCATCGCCGCCACCAGCCGCGAGGCCTCGCGGGGGTCGGCCAGCAGCGCCGCGCCGGCGCCGGTCTTGCAGATCTTGGGCACCGGGCAGCCCATGTTGATGTCGACCAGGTCGGCGCCCGCCGCCTCCACCGCACGGGCCGCCTCGGCCATGGCCCCGGCGTCGGCGCCGAAGACCTGCACGCCCACGGGGTGCTCGTCCGGCGCGATGGCGAGCATGCCCTGCGTCTTGCGGTTCTGGTAGCGGATGCCGAAGCTCGCGATCATCTCCGACACCGCGAGGCCGGCGCCGTGGCGGCGCGACTGGCGGCGGAACGCCCAGTTGGCGATGCCGGCGAGGGGCGCCTGCACCAGGCGGTTCTCCAGCCGGAGGCCCGCGATCTCGAAGGGCTCCGCGATCGGCCCGGGCCGGTGCGACGCGGCCTCGTCCGCGAGGGCCGCGTCGGCGGCCCGCTCGACCAGGATGGCGCGCATGCGCTTCTTCACCGCGTCACCTCCCCGCTCGGGGCCGGCCGGCGCGCGTTCAGCTCATGGATGATCCGCAGGCCCTCCAGGGTCAGCAGCGGCTCGTTCTGGTCGATCTGCAGCGAGTGGCGGCAGACCAGCTCGGCCAGCCCGCCGGTGGCGACGACGAACGCCCCCGCGCCCAGCTCCTCCTTGATCCGCGCGACGAGCCCGTCGACCATCGCCGCCGTTCCGTAGACGAGGCCCGAGCGCAGGCTCTCGGAGGTGGACTTGCCGATCACGCGCGGCGGCGCCACGAGGTCCACCTTCACCAGGCGCGCGGCCCGGGCCGTGAGGGCGTCGAGCGAGGTCTCGAGGCCGGGGGCGATGGCCCCGCCCAGGTACTCGCCGGCCTCGGAGACGGCGTCGAATGTGGTCGCGGTGCCGAAGTCGACCACGATGCACGGGCCGCCGAAGCGGCGCAGCGCGGCCACGGCGTTGGCGATCCGGTCCGCGCCCAGCTCGTGCGGGTTGTCGATGGAGATCTGGAGGCCCGTGCGCACGCCCGGGCCCACCATCAGGACCTCCTGGCCCAGGTACTTGAGCGACAGCGACCGGTACTCGGCCGAGAGCGTCGGCACCACCGAGCTCACCACCATGCTGCCGAGGGCGCCCAGGCTGCCGCCGCGCAGGCGCAGGATCTGGTCGTGGTCGGCCGCCAGCTCGTCGGCCGTGGCCGCGCGCTCGGTGGAGATGCGCCACTCGTGGAGCAGCTCGTCGCCCTGGTACACCCCCGCCAGGGTCTGGGTGTTGCCGACGTCGACCGCCAGCAGCATCAGACCGTCGAGTCGCTCGCCTCGACCGGCTCGACGCCCTTGAGGATCTCCACCGTCACGTCCTGCGTGGTGTAGATCTCGACCTTCGGGATGATCCGCGAGGGCCGGTTCTTGTCCCACACCCACACGTCCTCCATCGTGATGTGGAAGAACGGGTACGAGGCCTGGGGCATGAAGTCCCGGTCGAAGTGATTGCAGAGGTACGTGGCCTCCTGCGTCAGCACGCAGTAGCGGAAGAGCGGGAAGACGTCCGCATATTCGCGCTTGAGACGCAGCTCAAGCTCCGCGTCGTATTCCTCGAGCTCATCGGTGTGGGACATCGCGTGCTCCTTGGCGCGAGAGGCCGTCGATCATAGCTCACCCCCCTCCCCCTCCCGAGGCATGGCGAGCGGCTCGGGAAGGCGATCCACGGGCTGATCGGCCGGGTCGATCGCGGCGGCGAGGTCGGCCAGCCGGCGGCCGTCGGGCAGGGTCAGGGCCGGGTCGAGATCGAGCAGCGGCAGCAGGGCGAATCGGCGCTCGGCGAGGCGCGGGTGCGGCACCTCCAGCGCCTCGTCATGCCAGGCGCCGCCGTCCCACAGGAGGATGTCGCAGTCGATGGCGCGGGGGCCGAACCTGACCCCGCCCGGATCGCGGCCCAGCTCGGCCTCCATCTGCTTGATCGCGCAAAGGAGCTCCGGCGGTGGCAGGTCGCTGGCCACCCGCGCCGCCGCATTCAGGAAGGACGGCTGATCCACGAGGTCGCGCGGGGCGGTCTCGTAGGCGGGGCTCACGGCCGCGACGCCCACGCCGGCGCCGGCGAGCCACGCGAGGGCGGCCTCCAGGGCCGCCCGGCGATCGCCGAGGTTCGCCCCGAGGCCGAGCCAGTAGCCCACCCGTCTACGGGGCGGTGCGGTGCAGGGTGACGGCCGTCTCGCTCACGACCTGCGGCAGGGCGACGTGCGGCTTGCGCACCGTCACCGTGACGGCGCGGGCGCCCTCCTCCGCGAGGGCGCGGTCGGCGATCAGCCCCGCCAGGCGCTCCAGCAGCCTCACCGGCGGCCCGGTCACGATCGCCGCCACCGCCTGCGCCAGGGCCGCGTAGTCCACCGTGTCGGCCAGGTCGTCGCTGCGCACGGCGGCGAGGCGCGAGAGCTCCAGGTCGAGGTCGACCACGAAGCGCTGCCCCAGCTCGCGCTCGGAGTCGTGCACCCCGTGGCGGCCGAAGGCCTCGAGCCCGCGGATCGAGATCGTGAGGCGCTCGTCGCTCATCGCTCCTCCGCGGCCGCCACCGCCGTCCACACCGCCAGCGCGTCAACCGTATCGCGCACGTCGTGCACCCGCAGCACCGCCGCGCCCCGCGCCACCGCCGCCAGCCCCCCGGCCACCGAGGCCGGCATGCGCTCGTCCACGCCGCGGCCGAGGAGCGTGCCGAACATGCCCTTGCGCGAGACGCCCACGAGCAGCGGGCGCCCCAGCCCGGCCAGGGCGGGGAGCCCGGCGAGCAGGGCCAGGTTGTGCTCGAGTGTCTTGCCGAAGCCGATCCCGGGGTCGAGCAGCACCCGCTCCTCGGGCACGCCGGCATCGACCGCCGCCGCGAGCCGCGCCGCCAGGTGGTCGCGCACCTCCCGCACCACGTCGCCGTAGCGCGGGTCGCTCTGCATCGTGCGGGGGTCGCCGCGCATGTGCACCAGGCAGACGGCCGCCCCGCGCTCGGCCACCGTCGGCAGCAGCGCCGGATCGCCGCGGCCGGCCGTGACGTCGTTGACCAGCGCGAAGCCCGCGTCCAGGGCGGCGGCCGCCACCGGCGCCAGTGACGTGTCGATCGACAGGGCGAGCGGCGCCGGCGCCACCCTCAGCGCGCGCAGGACGCCCGAGAGGCGCACGAGCTGGACGTCGGCGTCCACCGGGTCCGCGCCCGGGCGCGTGCTCTCGGCGCCCACGTCGCAGATCGCGGCGCCGTCGGCGGCCATCCCCTCCAGCCGCGCGAGTGCCACCTCCGTGTCGATCTCCCCCGCGCCGCCCCAGAGCGAGTCGGGGGTCACGTTGAGGACCCCCATCACGCAGGGGGGCGAGAGCCAGGCGAGCGGGTCGGTCACGGCGAGGAGGCTACGCCGCCGGGGTCAGTCGCCCTCTAGTCCTGCCCCTCCTCGAGCTCCAGGGCGGCGATGTAGGGCAGGTTGCGGTAGCGCTGCGCGTGGTCGAGGCCGTACCCGATGACGAAGACGTCGTCGAGCTCGAAGCCCACGTAGCGGGTGGGGATCGCCAGCCGCCGGTGGCCGGGCTTGGTGAGGAGGGCGCAGATCTCCAGCGACGCCGGCCCGCGCGCGCGCAGGTTCTTGATGAGGTACGAGAGCGTCAGGCCGGAGTCGACGACGTCCTCCACCAGCAGCACGTGGCGGCCCGCGATGGGAACCTCGAGGTCCTTCAGGATCCGCACCACCCCGGACGAGTGGGTCAACGATCCGTAGGAGGAGACGGCCATGAAGTCGAGCTCGCAGCGGACGTCGAGGTGCCGGACGAGGTCGGCGATGAAGAAGATCGCGCCCTTCAGGACGCCGATCACCAGCAGGTCCCGGTCGGCGTAGTCCTCGGAGACGCGCTGGGCGATCTCGGCGACCCGCGCCTGCAGGGCCTCCTCCGAGATCAGGACCTCGCCGATCGAGCCCTCGCTCACGGCCGGCACAGCTCCAGCACCACGGCCCCGGAGCCGTCGCGCACCACGAGGTCGGCGGCGGCCCGGTGGCCGGCCACCCAGACGACCCGCTCGGCCGTGGCGACCACCGGCACCAGGTGGCGCAGCCGCGCGGGCACCCCGGCGTCCGCCAGCAGGCGTCCCACGGCGCGCCGGCCGCCACCGGGCAGCGCCAGCCGGTCGCCGGGCCGGGGCGAGCGGACCACGGCGTCGCCCGCCAGGCGCACCGCCACCCGAGCGGGCGTCGGCGCGAGCGCCGGGCCGGCCGCCGCGCGCACCACCAGATCGCCGAACGGGGTCGCGCCGGGCACCGCCAGGGACGCCGGGAGGGGAGCCCTGACGGCCGGCCCGAAGGCCACGAGGCGACCGCCCTCCCGGCTCACCCCTCCCCCGCCCGGCAGGTTGCGCCTCCGCCCGTCGGCGGCGGTCTCGAGCGCGCGCGCGACCGGCTCGCCCCCCAGGGCATCGCCACCGAGGCCGGCCTCGGCGATCAGGCGCCGCGCCAGCAGGCGCCGCATCGCCCGCGGCTCCGCGGCGAGGGCCGCCGCGTCGAGGCCCGGGCCGTCGCTCACCCGCTCCCAGGCCCCCTCCACCAGGGGCTCGAGCAGCTCGGCCTCGTCGCGCAGGAGGTCCGCCACGGCGGCCAGGTGCGCCTCGGCGCCGGGATGGACCGCGGCCAGTGCCGGCAGCAGCCCGGCGCGAACCCGCGCGCGGGCGTAGGCCGCGTCGGAGTTGGACGGATCCGTGACCACCTCGAGGCCCTGCTCGGCGCACCACCGGCGCGTCTCGGCGGCGGTCGCGCAGAGCAGGGGCCGCACGAGCTCCCCGCGGCGCGGCGCCATTCCGAGCGCCCCCGTGCGCCCGGTGCCGCGCGCGAGGCGGAACAGCACCGTCTCGGCCTGGTCGGACGCGGTGTGCCCGGTGGCGATGCGCTCGTAGCCGTGCTCTCCCGCCACCCGCTCCGCGGCCTCCAGGCGCCCCGCCCGCGCGCGCTCCTGCACGCCCGCGCCCGGAGCCATGCCGAGCCGCTCCACGTGGGCGGGCAGGCCGAGCGCGGCGGCGGCCTCGCGCACCGCCTCCGCCTCGCGGCGCGACTCCGCGCGCAGGCCGTGGTCCACGGTCAGCACCCCCACGGGCCCGTCGTGGATCCGCGTCAGCAGGTGCATCAGGCAGGTGGAGTCGGCGCCGCCCGAGACCATCGCGAGCACCGGCCGCCCGGAGGGGAGAAGCCGGTGCCTGCGGCAGTGATCGGCGACGCGGGGCTCCAGGGCGCTCGGCACGGGCGGATTATGGAGCACCGGCGCGACGGCGGAACGGGCGGGCACTAGACGCCGAGCTGGTTCGCGTAGCCCTCCAGGGCCGTGCGGCTCACCGGCCCGTAGATCGTCGTCGCGATCCGGCCCTCCTGATCGATGATCACGCTCATCGGGAGCCCGATGGTCGCGTCGAACTTGGCGGCCACGTCGGCGTCGCGGTCGATGCCGAGGGGGAAGTCGGCGCCCACCTTCCTGGCGAAGCGCCGGCTGTACGCGGGGCGGTCGTTGACCGCCAGGCCCACCACGGACAGGCCGGGGTGCTCCTTGGAGAAGGCCACCAGCGCGGGCATCTCCTTCTGGCAGGGCTCGCACCACGAGGCCCAGAAGTTCAGGAGCACCGGACGGCCCCGAAAGGCCGCGAGCGTGATCGGCCTGCCCCCGTCGAGCGCCGGCGCCGTGACGGCCGGGGCCGGCGCGCGATCGGCCGCGGGGGTGAGCGCCACGGTGCCGCTCTGCTCACCCAGGCCGGCGCAGCCCGAGACGGCGAGGAGCGCGGCGGCGAGGAGGAGGGCCAGGGTGCGGCGCACGGCCCCCGACGATAACAACGCCGCTAGCGTTGTCCGCGATGAACGGGCTGACCGGGATGGACCGCCGCGCCGGCGCGGCCCTGAGGTCGCTGGTGGCCCGCACCCCGGGCGGCCCGCGCGCGGCCCGGATCGCCGCGTCCGGCCTGAGCCCCGGGTTCCGCGTGCTGGTGGCCGCGTTGATCGCGGGCCGGTCGACCCGGCGCCTCGGCGTGGAGGCCGGGGCCGCGGGCGTCGCCGCGGCGGTCGCGGCGCGACTGCTGCGGGATCGCCTCGGGCGGCCCCGTCCGGGGGCGCGCCCGGGGGGCGGCTTCCCCAGCCGCCACGCGGCGGCGGCCGCGGCCATCGGCCGCGCGGTCGCGCGCCGCCACCCGGGGGCCGGCGCCGTGGTGCTCGGCGCGGCGCTGGTGGGAATGGCCGCGCGCGTCGCCACCGCCGAGCACGATCCGGCGGACGTCGTGGCCGGGGCGGGGCTGGGCCTGGCGGCGGAGGGCGCGCTGGCGGCCCTCGCCCCGCCCGCGGTAGCCTGGCTCCATGGACGAGGACGGCATCCCGATCCCGACTGATCGCGCCCGCCTCATGATGACGGTGTCGAGTTTCGTGGCCGGCCTGCTGACCCTGCTGGGCATCCTCGCCGTGCTGCGGACGAAGGGCCAGGGCGGCACCTGGGCGCTGTGGATCTTCACGGTCCATCCCCTCACCGCGCTGGTCTGGCTGGTCCTCGGCCTGGTGGGTGTCGCGATGAGCATCACCGCCGAGCGGGCGCGGCGCTACCTGACGGGAGCGGGCGTGCTCCTGGTGGCGTGGGCGGTGCTCTGCCTGCTGCTCGACGGGCAGCCGTCGGACCTCTTCGTGCGCGACGGCGATCTGATCGCCTTCAACGGGGTGCTCGGACTGCTCGCGCTGGTCGCCGCCCTTACGGACATCCCCGCGCGGCTGGTCGGCGCGGTCGAGTAGCGGGGGGCGACCGGCCGTCCTACGAGACGGCGGCCCACCGGTCGCCGGACGCGTGCAGGCTCACCCGGTCGCGCCCCGCGGCCTTCGACCGGTAGAGCGCCGTGTCGGCCTGGCGCAGCATGAGGTCGCCGTCGAGGTCGTCGGCCGCGTTGCGGAAGTCGGCGACGCCCGCGGAGATCGTGGTGCCCACCGCCTCGCCGCCCGGCGCCATCACGCGTACGCGGGCCACGGCGGCGCGCACCCGCTCGGCGGCCTCCAGCGCCTCGTCGGACGGCCCGGGCACGATGAGCGCGAACTCCTCTCCGCCGTAGCGCGCCGGCATGTCGGTTGCGCGGGTGCTGGAGACGATGGCCTCGCCCACCGCCGCCAGCATCCGGTTGCCGGCGTCGTGGCCGTAGCGGTCGTTGAAGGCCTTGAAGTGGTCGAGGTCCATCAGCACCAGCGACAGCGGGAGGACGTAGCGCTCGGCGCGACGGCACTCCCGCGGGAGGACGTCGGCGAAGAAGGCGTAGTTGTGCAGCCCGGTGAGGCGGTCCGTGAACGACAGGCTCGCCATGCGCTCGACGTCGAGGGTGCGGGCCCGGTGGCCCGCGCCCACGGCCAGCCCGGTGATGGCGAACGCCGCGATGCCGATCGCCAGGGCCGCGCCGTCGGTGCCGGGGCGGCCCGAGACCAGGGCGACCGTGACCCCCGCCACGCACACGGCCGTCGCCATGCCGCGGTTCCCGCCGAGCGGCAGCGCGAGGCACAGCGGCAGCGCGAGGAGGGGCCAGGCCGAGGTGAGGCCGGCGAGCACCAGGAGCACGGGAAGGGCGATCGCCCCGCCGAGGAGGACGGTCCGGCGACGGGCGGCCGAGGCGTCCCCGCCCACCTCCTCCGCCTCGATGACCGCGCCGCTTGAGATCCTCGACCCCCGCTGGTCTCTGATGGCGGGCGACCCTAGTGGCGGGCTCGGACGGAACGGGGGCGCGAAGTAGACTGCGCCGTCATGTCGTCGCCCGCCATCGCCCCGCATCCGGCCGTCGCGGGCCGCTCGCTCCTGACGCTCCGGCACCACCCGCCGGACGCCGTCACGGCGATCCTCGACCTGGCCGACCGCCTGAAGGCCGAGCGGGCCTCGGGCTGGCCGCCGCTGCTCGCCGGGCGCGTGGTGGCGCTGATCTTCGAACGGCCCTCCACCCGCACGCGCGTCTCGTTCGCCAGCGGCATCGCGCGGCTCGGGGGCACGAGCCTCGCGCTCTCGGCGCAGGACATGCAGCTCGGCCGCGGCGAGACCGTCGAGGACACGGCCAAGGTCCTGGGCCGGATGGTCGACGCCATCGTCCTGCGCACCGGCCCTCACGCGACCCTCGAGGAGCTCGACCGCAACGCCGGGGTCCCGGTCATCAACGGCCTCACCCACGAGCACCACCCCTGCCAGGCGCTGGCCGACGCGCAGACCCTGCGCGAGCGCTTCGACGACCTCTCGGGCCTGCGGGTCGCCTACCTCGGCGACGGGAACAACTGCTGCGTCTCCCTGATGATCATCGGCGCGCTCACCGGCATGCGGGTGACGGCCGCCTGCCCCGAGGGCTT
Source organism: Miltoncostaeaceae bacterium (assembly GCA_963760715.1). GTDB lineage: Bacteria > Actinomycetota > Thermoleophilia > Miltoncostaeales > Miltoncostaeaceae > CAVXDY01. The sequence goes on from CAVXDY010000003.1 coordinate 784,364, forward strand.
CCGGCCCGACCCCGAGGTGGTCGCCTGGGCCGACGCGACGGCCCGCGAGCGGGGCGGCCGGGCCGCGGTCGTCGAGGACCCGTGGGAGGCGGTGGCGGACGCGCGCGCCCTCTACACCGACACCTGGGTCTCGATGGGGGACGAGGACACGGCGGCGGCCCGCATCGCCGCGCTCGAGCCCTACCGGGTCGACGACGCGCTCATGGACGCGGCGGCGCCCGGCGCCGTGGCGCTCCACTGCCTCCCGGCCCACCACGGCGAGGAGATCACGTACGAGGTCCTCCACGGGCCGCGGTCCGCCGTCTGGGACCAGGCGGAGAACCGCATGCACGCCCAGGCCTCCCTGCTCGCCCACATCCTGGGATAGCCCGGGCCGCCGGGGAGCGGCCAGGATCTCCGCGTGATCCCGCTCCGGGACGAGAACCCGACACGACGGCGCCCGGTCCTGACGATCGGGTTGATCGTGGCCTGCACGCTGGTGTTCCTGTACCAGCAGTCCAAGCCCGACGACCTCTCGTTCCACGGACGGCAGGCCTTCATCTGCGAGTACGGGCTGGTGGCTGATCACACGGTGCGCGGGGGGGACGCCGGCACGCTGGACGGCTGCCTGCTGCTGAACCAGGAGCACGCCCGGGTGGAGGGCGTGATCACCAGCCAGTTCCTTCACGCCGACTGGCTGCACCTCATCTTCAACATGCTGTTCCTGTGGGTGTTCGGGAACAACATCGAGGATCGCCTCGGGCGCGTGAGGTTCCTGCCCTTCTACCTCCTCTGCGGAGCCGTGGCCGGGCTGACGCAGGCACTCGCGGACCCCGGCGGCACGGTACCCTTGATCGGCGCGTCGGGGGCCATCGCGGGGGTGCTCGGGGCCTATCTGGTGCTGTATCCGCGCGTCAGGGTGTGGACCATCGTGATGCCGTTCTTCTTCCTGCCGTTCAGGATCCCGGCGTGGCTCTGGCTGGTGATCTTCTTCGCGCTCCAGTTCCTGCTCCTCGGCGACTCGGCCACCTCGGGTGGCGGAGGCACCGCCTACCTGGCGCACATCGGCGGCTTCGTGGCGGGAGCCGCGCTCATCAAGCCCTTCCTCGTCGGGCGCGGGGAGCCGCGCCCGCCCGCGCCGGCGATGGGGCCGCTCTACTGATGCGCCGGCCCTGGCGGAGGCGGCCGCGGCCGGAGCCGGTGCGGTGGGTGCAGGTGGCCTTCGCGCGCCATCAGCCCGAGGCGGAGATGCTGGCCGCGATGCTGGCCGAGCTGGAGATCCCCTGCCTGGTGCAGCGGGCGGTGGACGTGCCGGACATGCTCGCCGGCGGCCCGCGCCGCCTGCTGGTCCCGGCCGACCGCGAGCTCGAGGCGCGCGCGCTGCTCGACCCCTTCGCCCCGATCCCGCCGGAGCAGGACGGCTGACAGCCCACCGGGCGGGGGTGGGCGCGGACGGGCGGGGTGCGCGATGATCGACCGCATGAACGATGCAGCGCGATTCGGGGTGGGGTTGTCCCAGGCGCCGGAGCCCGCGCGCGCCGCGCGCGAGGCCTGCGCCGCCGTCCGCGACGGCCTGGGACCCGGGGTCTCCCCCCACCTGGTGGTGATCTTCGCGTCCCCGGCCCTGTGCGAGGGGGCGGAGGCCCTGCTCGAGGAGATCGACGACGCGCTCGCGCCCGGGCATCTCATCGGCTGCATGGGCGAGGCGATCGTGGGCGCCGGCCGCGAGGTGGAGGACGGACCCGCGCTGTCGGTGTGGGCCGCGCACCTGCCCGGAGCCGAGCCGATCCCCTTCCGGCTGGTCGCGCGGCCGGTCGGAGAGGGGCTCGGCATCCTCGGCTGGCCGGACGCCCTGGCGGACGCACCGGCGGGGAACGTGGGCCCGGTCGTGATGCTGGCCGACCCGTTCACGTTCCCCGCCGACGGCCTGCTGACGCAGCTCAACCAGGAGCCGGGCGCCCCGATGGTGGTGGGCGGGCTGGCCTCCGGCGGGCGGCATCCCGGCGACCATCGCCTGTTCGCCGCCGGCGACGTGCTCACGGAGGGGGCGGTGGGAGTGGCCCTGCGCGGCGCGCGGATCCGCACCGTGGTGTCACAGGGCTGCAAGCCGATCGGGCCGGAGATGGTCATCACGGCGGCCGAGGGCTCGCGGGTCCACGAGCTGGCCGGCATGGCGGCGATGGAGAAGCTGGAGGAGGTCGTCGACGGCCTCGACCCGGTCGAGCGCGCGCTCGCGGGAGAGGGGATCATGGCCGGCCTCGTGATCAACGAGAACACCCCCGACTACGAGCGCGGCGACTTCCTCATCCGCTCCATCCACGGCGGGGACCGCGAGAGCGGCGCGCTGGTGGTGGGCGAGCGCGTGCGCGTGGGCCAGACGATGCGGTTCCACGTGCGCGACGCGGGCTCGGCCGACGAGGACCTGCGCGCAGCGCTCCGGGCGGCCCGGGTCGAGCTGGGCGACACGGATCCGGGCGGGGCCCTGGTGTTCAGCTGCAACGGGCGGGGCACGCGGATGTTCCGCGGCCCCGACCACGACGCCACCGCGATCGCCGAGGAACTGGATCGCATCCCCACGGCGGGGTTGTTCTGCAACGGTGAGATCGGCCCGGTGGGAGGTAAGAGCTTCCTGCACGCATTCACCGCCACCATGGCGCTGTTCGAGGCCTCGCCCGGCGGGTGAGATCTTGGTGAATTCACCTCTCGCAGCAAGGTGAGAGAGTGGCGATTTAGATCGCGCTCATACCTTTCATATACAGTCCGCATCGTCATTGACATTCATGGACGAGCGGAGGGTGGATGAGCGACGAGCAGACGAACGGCGGGCGGGGGAGCGTCGGCAACGAGATCTTCGACCAGGTCGAGGCCCTCATGAGCCAGGAGGGCCTCACGCGCACGCAGGCCTTCCAGCGCCTGTCGGAGACCTCCGGCCGCCGCGCCGGCACCGTCGCCGCCAACTACTACCGGGTGGCCCGCAAGCGCGGCGCCGCCCTCCAGCCGCGCAAGCCGCGGGCGCCGCGCGCCGGCGGCGGCACCGGCCGGCGCGGACCGCGTCGCGGCTCGACCAACGCCGACGCGGCCCTCGCCCGGGCGAGCGAGGCGATCGAGGAGCTCGCAGCCGTCGTGCGTGAGCAGCAGAGGGAGCTGGCCGCGCTGCGCGAGCAGGCGGAGCAGGTTGACCGCCTCCGCAGCTGGGTGAACAAGAACATGTAGTGAGGGTCCGCCGCCCCCGTCCGCAGATCACATGCGGACGGGGCGCTTGGCGCCCGGCTCGGCCGCCAGCGCCGCGCCCACCTCGGCGAGCGCGATGGGCTCGCCCACCAGCTCGGCCACCGGCAGCTCGCCGGCCTCCAGCATCGCCAGCGCCCGCCGCACCGCCGCGGGCGTGTGGTGATAGGAGCCGCGAAGGGTGAGCTCCTCGTAGTGGAGGGGCCCCGTGGGGAGCGTCACCTCGCTGCCCGCCGCGCACCCGCCGTGCAGCAGCACCTCGCCCCCGGGGCGCGCCAGGGCCGCGGCGATCCGCCACGTCTCGGGGCGCCCCACGGCCTCGATGACCGCGTCGGCGCCGCGGCCGCCCGGCAGCTCCTCCCGCAGCCGCGCCACGTCGCCCGCGTCCCGCGGCGCCGCATGGGCGCGCTCGGCCCCGAAGCGAAGGGCGCGCTCGCGCCGCCCGGGGTGCGGGTCGGCCAGCTCCACCCGGCACCCGCGCCGCGCGAGGAGGCCGGCCAGGAGCTGCCCCTGCACGCCGCCGCCGAGCACGAGCACGGTGTCGCCCTCCCCCGCTCCCACGCGGTCCGCCGCGTGGACGGCGCACGCCAGGGGCTCCGTCGCGGCCGCCAGCTCGGGGGCGAGCCCGTCGGGGCGGGGCAGCACGTTGCGGGCCACGATCGGCGCGGGAACGAGCACGCGCTCGGCGAACGCGCCGGTGAGGTACACGATCCGCGGACACAGGTTCTCCCTCCCCGCGGCGCAGTCGCGGCAGCGCCCGCACGGCGCGGAGTTGGCGACCACCACGGCGTCGCCGACGCGCACCCCCGCCGCCCCCGGCCCCACCTCCACCACCGTCCCGGCGAGCTCGTGCCCCAGCGGCGCCGGCAGCGGTCCCAGCGCCGGGTGGGCGCCCACGCGCAGCATCTTGGCGTCGGTGGCGCAGGTCAGGGCGGCGTCGGGGGCCACCACGATCTCGCCGGGTCCGGCCACGGGACCGGGCACCTCCTCGAGGCGCAGATCCCCCGGACCGTGGATCATCAGGGCGCGCACGGGCCGACGTTAGTACGCCCCGGCCACCACCGGGAGTACCATGCCGCGTCCCTCCCCCACGGAGGCTCCGACGCCCTACCCCGAGCACCTGCGCGACATGGTCGAGAGCTATCTCCGCGACCTCGACTTCGCGGCCACCGACCCCCTCGAGCGCGAGGAGATGGCCGGTACCGAGGGTCTGATCGAGGCGATGCGCCACTCGCTGCTCGCCGGCGGCAAGAGGATCCGCCCCGTGCTGGCGCTCGCGACCTGCGAGGGCCTCGGCGAGGCGCCCGAGCGGCTGCTGCCCACGGCCGCGGCGATCGAGCTGGTTCACACCTACTCGCTCATCCACGACGACCTCCCCGCCATGGACGACGACGACCTTCGGCGGGGCCGGCCCACCTGCCACGTGCTCTACGGCGAGGACACGGCCATCCTGGCGGGCGACGCCCTGTTCGCCGAGGCCGTGCGCCTGGTGGCCGAGCGGCAGCCGGGCGGCGACGCCGTGCGCGTCGGGGTGCTGCGGGAGCTGAGCCGGGCCACCGGGGTCGGGGGGATGGTGGGGGGCCAGTACCTGGACCTGCGCGACGCCGGGAGGGAGTCGGCCGGCGCGCTGCGGCGGGTGCACGCGCTCAAGACCGGCCGCCTGATCGCGTGCGCCGTGCACAGCGCCCTGGTGCTCGCGCACCCGCCGGCGCCGGTGGACGCGGCGCTCCGGAGCTTCGCGCGCGAGCTCGGCCTGCTGTTCCAGATCGTGGACGACATCCTCGACGTCGAGGGCTCCGAGGCCGCCCTGGGCAAGGCCGTCGGCGCGGACGCCCGCATGGGGAAGATCACCTACGTCAGCACCCACGGTCTGGAGGGCGCCCGGCGGCTGGCCGGCGAGGCGCACTCCCGCGCGCTGGAGGCGCTCGCCGCCCTGCCCGGCCCCAGCGAGGACCTCGTGGGCATCACCGACCTCACCTTCGCCCGCCAGCACTGATTCCGCCGGGCGCTCGCGGGGAGCGGCGCGCACGCGGTGGTATGGGGTAGATTCGCCCGCAGAACACGGTCCACTCGTCCTCCGCCCCGCGAGGAGCTCCATCGTGCCTCACCGCCCGCGCGCCCTCGAGCTGGGAATGGCCACCTATCTGGTGAAGAAGCGGTTGATCAAGCGCGAGCAGCGCTTCCCCTTCACGCTCATGCTCGAGCCGCTCGAGATCTGCAACCTGGCGTGTCACGGGTGCGGGCGCATCCGCGAGTACGAGCACGTCTTCCACAAGCGCATGCCGGTGGAGGAGTGCCTGCGCGTGGCCGAGGAGGCCGGCGCGCCGATCGTGAACATCCCGGGCGGCGAGCCGATGATCCACAAGGAGATCGACGAGATCGTCAACGGGATCATCGGGCAGGGCCGCTTCGTCTACATGTGCACGAACGGCATCCTCATGAATCGCGCGTTCGGGCGCATCCCGCCATCGAGTCACTTCGCCTTCGTGGTTCACCTCGACGGCATGCGCGAGGTGCACGACCACGCGGTTGACCGGGCGGGCGTGTTCGACAAGGCGACGGCCCACATGCGCGAGGCGATCGACCTGGGCTACCGGGTGTGCACCAACACAACGATCTACCGCGGCGTGGCCGCGAGCGAGTACGTGGAGTTGTTCGCATACCTCAAGGAGATGGGCATCGAGGGCTGCATCACGTCACCGGGCTACGACTACGAGTCGGTCACGCATGACCGCGAGCAATTCCTGGCGCGCACCGAGGCCCAGGCGCTGTACGCGGAGGTGCACGAGCTGTGCGACCACATGGACATCCCCTTCTACAACAACCCCCTCTTCCACGAGTTCCTCACCGGCAAGCGCAACTACCGGTGCAGCGCGTGGTCGATGCCCACCTACACCGTCGAGGGCTGGCGGAGCCCGTGCTACATGCTCGCCGACAAGCACGTCGGCAGCCTCAAGGAGCTGTACGAGGGCACCGACTGGGAGGCATACGGCACGGACCGCGACCCCCGTTGCGCGAACTGCCTGATGCACTGCGGCTACGAGGCGAGCACGATCCTCGAGGCGCTGAAGAGCCCGCGCGACCTGGTGGCGCTGGCCCGCTCGTGATCGCGGTGGTGTGCGCCGTCCCCGCGGAGCGGCGCGCGCTGGCCGACCTGATCGGACCCGGGGTGGATGTGCACCTGTCGGGGATGGGCGCGGCCGCGGCGGAGCGGGCCGGCGCGCGGATCGCGGCCACCCGGCCCCGGGCGCTGCTGGCCGCCGGCTTCTGCGGCGCCCTCGCCGGCGACCTCCGCACGGGCGACCTGGTCGCCGCCGACCAGGTCGTCGAGGAGAGGAGCGGCGATCGCTTCGCGGCCGACCCGGAGCTGCTGGCCGCCGCGCCCGGGCGGCGCGGGACGATGGTGAGCGCCACCCGCCTGGCACGCACGCCCGAGGACCGGGCGCGCCTGGACGGCCTCGCGGTCGACCTCGAGAGCGCCGCCCTGGCCCGGGCCGCGGCGGCCGAGTCGGTGCCCTTCCTGAGCCTGCGGGCCGTCACCGACGAGGCCCGTCACCGGATGCCGGACTTCGACCGGCTGATGGACGCCGCCGGGCGGCTCAACCCGCTCTCCGGGATCTTCTACTTCGTGCGCTACCCCCGCGAGGTGCCCGCGCTGCTGCGCCTGGCGCCGGCCGCCCGCGCGGCCTCCAAGGCGCTGCGCGGCGGGGTGGGTGAGCTGCTGGAGCGGATGAGGTGAGCACCGCGCTCGTCACCGGGGCCACCGGCTTCATCGGAGGCCACGTGGCCGTCGACCTGATGGCCCACGGGTGGACCGTGCGGGCGCTCGTGCGCCCGGAGAGCCTGGGCTCGGGGCGGCTGCCGGCCGGCTGCGAGGCGGTGGCCGGCGACCTGCGCGACGCCGGGTCGGTGCGCGACGCGGCGGCGGGGGTCGACGCCGTGGTGCACGTGGGGGCGCGCTACTCGCTGGCGCGCCACCAGGCCGCCGAGGTCACGGCCACGAACGTGGGCGGCACCCGCAACGTCCTGGCGGCGGCCGGGGAGGCGGGCGTGCCCGTGGTGCACTGCTCGTCGGTGGCCACCGTCGGACTGCCGGCCGGCGGGCGCCCCGGGGACGAGGACACGCCGCTGCCCCCCTCGCAGGTGATCGGGGCCTACAAGCGGTCGAAGCTGGAGTCGGAGCGCCTCGCGCTTGCCGCCGCCGCCGAGGGCCGGCGCGTCGTGATCGTGAACCCCACCGCCCCCGTGGGGCCCGGCGATCACGCGCCCACGCCCACCGGGCGCATCGTCACCGACTTCCTCGCCGGGCGCATGGCCGCCTACGTCGACACGGGCCTCAACCTCGTGGACGTGCGGGACGTCGCCGCGGGCCACCGCCTGGCGCTCGAGCGCGGCGAGAGCGGCCGGCGCTACATCCTGGGCAACGAGAACCTGACCCTGCGGCAGATCCTGCAGATCCTGGCCGGGCTCGCCGGGAGGCGGGCGCCCAGGGTGCGGCTGCCCCACGCGCTGGCCATCGCCGTGGCGGCGGTGGACGAGACCATCGAGGGGCGGATGCTCGGGCGCGAGCCGATGGCGCCGCTCGACGGCGCGCTCATGGCCCGCAAGCGCATGTTCGTGGACGGCTCGCGCGCCGTGCGCGAGCTGGGCCTGCCCCAGTCGCCGGTGCGGACGGCGCTGGCGGACGCGATCGACTGGTTCCAGGGCCGGAGGGCGGCGTGACGACGGGAGCGGCCACCGGCGCCGGCGCCCGCGAGCGGGCCCGCGAGGCCCTGGCGCGCGGCGAGCGGCACCTTCGCGGGCTGCAGGACCGCGAGGGGTGGTGGTGGGGCGAGCTCGAGTCCAACTCCACCATGACCGCCGAGCACGTCTTCATGCTCCGCGCCCTCGGGCGGCTGCGCGAGGAGGACCGTCCCGGCCTGGTCGCCGAGCTGCGCGCCACCCAGGGCGCGGACGGCGGCTGGGCCAAGTGGCACTCCGCGCCCCCGGACCTGTCCACGACGGTCGAGGCCTATTACGCGCTGAAGCTGCTGGGCGAGCCGGTGGACGACCCGGCCATGGTCCGCGCGCGCGAGCTGGTGCACCGCCTGGGCGGGGCCGACCGCACGCGCTTCTTCACCAAGCTCTGGCTGGCGGTGCTGGGCCACTACCCGTGGGAGCACCTGCCGGTGCTGCCCCCCGAGATGATCCTGCTGCCCGACCGCGCCCCCCTCTCCCCCTACCGCTTCGCGTGCTGGGCACGGGGGACCTTCGTGGCGCTGATGATCGTGCTCTCGCGACAGCCGACCCACCGGCAGGCGCTCGGCCCCGAGGAGCTCTTCACGGACCCCGCCGGCACGCACCCCGCCGGCGCTCCCAAGACCCCCGGCCCCTGGACACCGCTCCTGACCCGGGCGATGGGCCTGGCGCGCCGCTACAACCGCCGGCCGATCCGGCCGCTGCGCCGGCTGGCGGAGGCGCGCGTGGCGCGCTGGATCTGCGACCGCCAGGAGGCCGACGGCTCGTGGGGGGGCATCCAGCCGCCGTGGGTCTACTCGATCTTCGCGCTGCACGCGCTGGGGTGGCCGCTCGACCACCCGGTCATCGCGCGGGCGCTGGCCGGCTTCGACCACGCGTTCACGGTGCGCGACGGCGACCGCCTCCGCATCCAGGCGTGCCTGTCGCCGGTGTGGGACACCTGCCTGGCCGCGGTGGCGCTCGCCGACGCCGGCGCCGCGCCCGGCGACCCCGCCCTGCGCGCGGCCTGCGACTGGATGCTGTCGAAGGAGGTCACCCGGTACGGCGACTGGCACCACATCCCGCGCCGCGGGCGGCCGGGGGGCTGGTCGTTCGAGTTCGCCAACGAGTGGTACCCCGACACCGACGACACCGCCGAGGTGCTGATCGCGCTGCGCAAGGCCGGTCATCCGGCCTCCCACCCGGCCGTCCGGCGCGGCGTGGACTGGCTGCTCAACATGCAGAGCGCGAACGGGGGCTGGGGCGCCTTCGACGTCGACAACGACCGCCGGGTGATGACCCAGCTTCCGCTGTGCGACTTCGGCGAGGTCCTCGACCCGCCCACCGAGGACGTGACGGCCCACGTGGTCGAGGCGCTCGTGGAGTGCGGGGTGCCGCGCGACCACCCGGCGGTGCGGCGGGGCGTCGCCTACCTGTGGGACACCCAGCGCGACGACGGCTCGTGGTGGGGGCGCTGGGGCGTGAACCACATCTACGGGACCGGGGCCGCGCTGCCGGCGCTCGCGGCGGCCGGCGAGGACATGGAGGGGGGGCGCGTCCGCCGGGCCGTCGCCTGGCTGGCCGGTCACCAGAACCCGGACGGCGGCTGGGGCGAGGACGTCCGCAGCTACGCCGAGGCCGAGTGGATCGGCCGCGGCGAGTCGACCGCATCGCAGACGGCCTGGGCGCTGCTGGCGCTGCACGCCGCGGCGCCCGGCCATCCGTCGGTGGACGCGGGCCTCGACTTCCTGGCGCGCACCCAGCGGTCCGACGGATCATGGGACGAGCCCTGGTTCACCGGTACCGGGTTCCCGACGGACTTCATGATCAACTACCACCTCTACCGCCTGGTGTTCCCCGTGACCGCCCTGGCCCGGCTCACCCGATGACCGCCCCCGCGCTGCGCGAGGGCCGGGCCGCCGCCCGCCGGGCGACCCGGGGTCACGACGAGAATTTCCCCGTGGCGTTCGCGCTGGCCCCCCGGGACGTGCGCGCCGACATGAGGGCCGTCTACGCGTTCTGCCGCGCGACGGACGACCTGGGCGACGAGGGGCCCGGGGGCCCGGCCGATCGCCTGGCCGCGCTGGACGCCTGGGAGGAGGAGCTCGACCGGGCGGTCGCCGGCGGGGACGCGGACACGCGTCTGGTCGCCCTGGCCGACACGATCGACCGGCGGAGGATGGACCTCGACCCCTTCCGGCGGCTGATCGAGGCCAACCGCATGGACCAGCGGCGGGCGCGCTGGGACAGCCACGACGAGCTTCTGGACTACTGCCGCCACTCGGCCACCTCCGTGGGCGAGATGGTCCTGGGCGTGCTCGGATACCGCGACCCGTGGCGGACGGGGATGAGCGACGCCACCTGCATCGGGCTCCAGCTCGTGAACTTCTGGCAGGACATCCGGCGCGACCTGCGCGACCGCGACCGCATCTACCTGCCGCGCGAGGACATGACGCGCTTCGGGGTGACCGAGGACGATCTGCGCGCCGACCGCGCGACCCCGCGGGTGCGCGAGCTGGTGGCCCTGGAGGTGGAGCGGGCCCGCGCGTTCCTGGAGCGCGGGGCGCCCCTCTACCGGTTCGTTCCGCGGCGCGTCTCCATCGACCTGCGGGCGTTCAGCGCGGCGGGCCTGGCCCTGTGCGACGCGATCGCGCGCCAGGACCACGACACGCTGGCCCGGCGGCCGGCGCCGGGCGTGCGCGGGCGGGCTCGCGTGGCCGCCCGGACCGCGGTGCTCATGGTGAGGGGCCCGGGGTGACGGTGGACGAGGCCTACGAGCGCTGCCGCGAGATCGCCCGGGCCGAGGCGCGCAACTTCTACTACGGCTTCGTGCTGCTGCCGCCCGAGCGCCGCAGCGGGATCTACGCGGCGTACGCCTTCAGCCGCCGCGCCGACGACGGGGTCGACGACGGGGGATCGATGGAGCGGCGGCTGGCGTCGGTGGCCGCGCGCCGCGAGGAGGTGGAGCGCTGCTACCGCGGGGACGTCCCGCCGGACGACGCGGTGCTGGTCGCCCTGGCCGACACGGTCCGCCGCTTCGGCGTCCCGCGCGAGCACCTGGACGCCCTGCTGGACGGCGTCGAGATGGATCTGGCGGTCTCGCGCTACCCCGACTTCCCGGCGCTCAAGGTCTACTGCGACCGCGTGGCGGGGGCGGTGGGCCTGGTGAGCCTGTACGTGTTCGGCTTCGAGGACCCGCGGGCGCCCGAGCACGCGGCCGACCTGGGCGTGGCCCTCCAGATCGTGAACATCATGCGCGACGTGGCCGAGGACGCGGGGCGCGACCGCATCTACCTGCCGGCGGACGAGATGGAGGCCCACGGCGTGGCCGAGGGCGACCTGCTCGAGGGGGTCGCGACGCCGGAGTTCCGTCGCCTGATGCGCGACCAGGGGGAGCGGGCCCACCACTACTTCGCCCGCGGCGAGCGACTGCTGCCGCTGCTCGATCGCCGCGCCCGCATGTGCGTGTCGATGCTGTCCGGCCTCTACCGCGAGATCCTGGAGCGCATCGAGGCGCGCGACTACGACGTCTTCTCCGAGCGGATCTCGCTGTCGACCCCGCGCAAGCTCGCCCTGATGGGCCAGCGAAGCGCCGCGGCCCTCCGGTGACGCGCGAGAGGTCGGTGGTGGTCTGCGGGGGCGGCCTCGCGGGCGTGGCGGCCGCCGTGGAGGCCGCCGGGCGGGGGGCGCGGGTCACGCTCGTGGAGCGGCGGCCCTTCCTGGGCGGCAAGGCCTACAGCTTCCGCGACCCCGACACCGGTCGTGAGGTCGACAACGGCCAGCACGTCTTCCTGGGCTGCTGCTCGGCCTACATGGCGCTGCTGAGACAGCTCGGCACGCTGCGCCACACGGTGCTTCAGAAGCGCCTCGACGTCCCCGTGCGCGACCGGGCGGGGCGGCGGGGCGCACTGCGCGCCGCGGCCCTGCCGGCGCCCCTCCACCTGGGGCCCTCGTTCGCGGCCTACCCGCTGCTGTCGGCGCGCGAGAAGGCGGGCGCCCTGCGCGCCCTGGCCGCGCTGGGCGCGCTGCGCCCGGCCGCGCCGCGAGGCTCTGGACGACGTCAGCTTCGCCGACTGGCTGGCCGAGCGCGGGCAGGGCCCGGGATCCATCGCCCGGTTCTGGGACCTGATCGTGCTGCCGACCTGCAACGACCGCAGCGACCGGGTCTCGGCGGCGCTCGCCGCCTTCGTCTTCCACGAGGGCTTCCTGCGCACCCCCACGGGCTCGGCGATCGGGTGGTCGCGCGTGGGCCTCTCGCGCCTGGTCGACCCGGCGGCCCGGGAGGCGATCGGGGCCCGGGGCGGCCGGGTGCTCACCGGGCGCGCGGTCGCCGAGGCGGGCCCCGGCGGCGTCACGCTGACCGACGGCGAGCGCCTGGCCGCGGACGCCGTGGTGCTGGCCCTGCCCCCCGAGCGGGTGCGCGCCGTGGCCCCCGGCGCGCTGCCCGCCGACCCCGGCCTGGGATCGTCGCCCATCGTCAACGTGCACGTCTGGTACGACCGCCCGGTGATGGACGCGCCGTTCACGGCGGTGGTCGACGGCCCGGCCCAGTGGATCTTCAACCGCACCGCCATGGGGCACGGCGGCGGCGTGGGGCATCACCTGGCGGTGTCGATCTCCGGGGCTCGCGCGGAGGTCGACGTGCCCCGCCACGACCTGGCGGAGCTCATCCGCGCCGAGCTCGAGGGCCTGCTGCCCGCGGCCCGGGACGCGGAGGTCATGGCGAGCGCGGTGGTGAAGGAGCCGCAGGCCACCTTCGCCTCCGCGCCGGGCCAGGCCGCGCGGCGCCCCGGCGCCGCGACCCCCCTGCCCGGGGTGGCCCTGGCCGGCGCGTGGACCGCCACCGGCTGGCCCGCGACCATGGAGGGGGCGGTGCGCAGCGGGATCCGCGCCGCGCGGCTGGTCGTGCCGCTCGAGGCTGGCGCCGTGTGACCGATGTTACGATCCGGCGGCTGCCCTCCCACATTTGAGGGATTGCGGGATGCCCCAACTCCGAGACGAGCGGCGCCACCTTCCCGCCCCGCGCATCCGCGCGACGGGAAACCGGCTGCGGGGCTCGGCGGGGGCGCTCGGGGCGGCGTGGCTGGCGTCGCTGATGGTCGCGTGGCGGTTCGTGGTGAGGTGGGCGGTCGCGGTCCGCCGCCGTGCCTCGACCGTGGGGTCGGGGTGGCAGGAGGTGGCCATCGCCCTCGGCGCCTACGGCGTCTACAACCTCGTGAAGGGGTTCTGGGGCGGGAGCCTGGAGGAGGGCCGGCGAAACGCCGCCTCCCTGATCGATCTCGAGCGCACGCTCGGCATCCACTGGGAGCCGAGCCTCCAGGACTTCTTCGTCTCCCACCACCTGGCCATGCCGTTCTGGAACACCTTCTACGTGGCCAGCCAGGTGATCGTTCTGCCGCTGACGCTGTTCCTGGTGTTCCGCTTCCGCCGCGACTCCTACGCCTTCCTGCGCAACATGGCCCTCCTGTCGTGGTCGGCGGGGCTGGTCTGGTACGCGCTCCAGCCCGTGGCCCCGCCGCGGCTCCTGACGTCCGGCTTCACGGACACGGTCAGCTCCATGACGTTCGTGGACCTGGACTCGCCGCTGGTGCGGGCCTTCTACAACCCGGTCGCGGCGATGCCGAGCCTGCACGTGGGCATGGCGCCGGTCGTGGCCTGGGCCCTCTGGGCCCTGACCCCATGGGCGTGGTCGCGCGCCCTGGGCCTCGCCTATCCGGTGCTGGTGGCGGTGTCGATCGTGGTCACCGGCAACCACTACATCCTGGACATCGTCGGCGGGCTCGCCGTGGTGCTGCCCGCCGCCGCCCTCGCGTCCCTGCTGGTGCGCGAGCCCCGGGCGCAGGCGGAGCTCGCGGCGGCTCGCGCCGGGCCGGCGAGCGAGGACATTCGGCCGGGACGGCCCGGGGACGGGACCGCCCAGTGATCGGCGCCGCGTACCTCGGGCGCGAGGACGACCCGGACGGCTAACCGACGGGGAGCGGCGGCAGCGCGACGAGGGGCCGGGTCGGGTCCGCCGCGGCGCGGCGGTTGACGCCGACGATGCCCTGCATGAGATCGCGGTACGAGCGCGGCGTGCCCACGCCCTCCACGTCGAGCTCGGCGGCGAGCCGGTTGGCCCAGGCGATGAGGCTCTTCTGCGGGTCGGAGGTGGAGTCGAGGAGCGCCTGCTCCAGCACCACGCCGCCCAGGCCGCGGAGCTCGGCGGTCACGATCAGTCGGGCCCGCGCGGGCTTCGGCTTCGCGCGGCTGCGCCGGCGCGGGCGTGCGGGTGCGAGGGGGCGGTCGGTGTGCAGAGCGGCGGGGGAGGCCATGCGGAGCTCCTGGGGAGAGCGATGGGGAGCGCCACCCGGGCACGCGGGCGGCATCTCCCCTTTCGGCAGCAGGGCCCCTCGAGGTAAATCCCCCATTTGGGGGATGTGAACTTTTCGCGACTAGAGTCCGAGGGTGGGCTCGGCGCCCGGGTGGAGCGAGTTCTCGGCCACGATCCGCACCAGGGAGTGGGGGTCGGAGATCCCTCGGAAGGTGAAATCGCTCGACCGCTCGTCCGTGCCCGCCGTGTCGAAGCTCACGGCCCCCACCTTCAGCAGCCGGTCCATCAGGCTCTGGGTGATGCTCACGTTCTGGATCCGGTCGAACCGCGCGGTCTGCTCGCGGCGGGTGAGGATGCCGCGCCTCACGACCAGCCGCTCGTTCGTGACCACGTAGTAGGTCGCCCAGCGCCGGATCACGTCGAGGCCGACCACGAGGATGACCAGGATGATCGAGATCGCGATCCACGTGGGGTAGGGCAGCCCGGTGTCCTGATCCTTGGCGGTGAGCGCGCCGGCGATGATCGCGGGCAGCAGCGCGATGGGGACCCACACGACGAAATGGCTCAGATTGGAGCGCCACGAAGGGCGTCCCTGCCAGAGCACCTGCTCGCCCTCGAGAAGATGCATGGCGGGAAACCTAGTGGACCGTCCGGACCCCCGCGCCCTGGACGAGGGGCTCGTGACAGCGGATACGATGGGCCGGTCCCGGAAGGACTCCCGTCCCGCGTCCCAGGAGTCGAGCGATGAGCACCGACGGCCCGACCATCACCTCCCTCGAGATGGAGGACCGGCGGTTCCCCCCGCCCCCCGAGTTCGCGGCGCAGGCGAACGCCAGGGCCGATCTCTACGAGCGCTCCGCGGCCGACCCCGAGGCGTTCTGGATGGAGACGGCCAAGGAGATGCTCACCTGGGGCGCCGAGCCCACACAGGCCTGCGACCGCTCCAACGCCCCCTTCTTCACGTGGTTCGCGGACGGCACCCTGAACGTCAGCGTCAACTGCCTCGACCGCCACCTGGAGTCGCGCGGCGACCGGGTCGCCTTCCACTGGGAGGGTGAGCCGGGCGATCGCCTCGACATCACCTACCGCGACCTCCACGAGCGCGTCTGCCGCCTGGCCAACGGGCTGCGCGCGAAGGGCGTCTCACGCGGGGACCGGGTCGCGATCTACCTCGGCATGGTCCCGGAGATCGTGGTCGCGATGCTCGCCTGCGCGCGCATCGGGGCGCCGCACACGGTGGTGTTCGGCGGCTTCTCGCCGGACAGCCTGCGCGACCGCATCCTCGACTGCGGCTGCACCGCGGTGATCACCGGCGACGGCGCCTGGCGGGGCGGCAAGACGGTGCCGCTCAAGCGCAACACCGACGCGGCGCTCGAGGAGTGCCCGGACGTGCACACCTGCGTCGTCGTGCGGCGCACCGAGCAGGAGATCGGCTGGGTCGAGGGTCGCGACGTCTGGTACCACGAGCTCGTGGCCGGCCAGCCCGCCGAGGCCGAGCCCGAGCAGATGGGGGCCGAGGATCTGCTCTACGTCCTCTACACCTCGGGCACCACCGGCAAGCCCAAGGGGATCGTGCACACCACCGGCGGCTACCTGACCGGCGTCACGGCCACCCACCGCTGGGTCTTCGACCTGAAGGACGACGACGTCTACTGGTGCGCGGCCGACGTGGGCTGGGTCACCGGGCACAGCTACATCGTCTACGGCCCGCTCTCCAACGGCGCCACCAGCGTGCTCTACGAGGGCGCGCCGGGGACCCCCGACAAGGACCGCTGGTGGGAGATCTGCAAGCGCTACGGCGTCTCGATCCTCTACTGCGCCCCCACCGCCATCCGGACGTTCATGAAGTGGGGCACCGAGTACCCCGAGCGGCACGACCTCAGCTCGCTGAGGCTGCTCGGCACCGTGGGCGAGCCGATCAACCCCGAGGCGTGGATCTGGTACCGCACCTTCATCGGGGGCGACGCCTGCCCCGTGGTGGACACGTGGTGGCAGACCGAGACCGGCAACATCATGATCTCTCCGCTTCCGGGGGTCAGCACCCTGAAGCCCGGGTCGGCCTGCCGGCCGCTGCCCGGCGTGACGGCCGACGTCGTCAACTCCTCCGGCCAGAGCGTCCCGCTCGGCGAGGGCGGCTACCTCGTGCTCACCGAGCCCTGGCCGGGCATGCTGCGGACCCTCTACGGCGACGACGACCGCTACGTCGAGACGTACTGGAGCCAGCACCCGGGCAAGTACCTCGCCGGCGACGGCTGCCGCCGCGACAAGGACGGCGACTACTGGCTCCTGGGGCGCATCGACGACGTCATGAACGTCTCCGGCCACCGCCTGTCGACGATCGAGATCGAGAGCGCGCTGGTCGACCACCCCAAGGTCGCCGAGGCGGCCGTGGTGGGCCGCTCCGACGACACGACCGGCCAGGCGATCGCCGCCTTCGTCACCCTCAAGGGGAACGTGACCGGCGACGAGGCGCTCATCGCAGAGCTGCGCCAGCACGTGGCCACCAAGATCGGCGGCATCGCGCGCCCGCAGTCCATCGTGCTGACCGACGACCTGCCCAAGACGCGCTCGGGCAAGATCATGCGCCGCCTGCTGCGGGACATCTCCGAGGACCGGAAGCTCGGCGACGTCACGACGCTCGCCAACGAGGAGGTCGTGCAGGAGATCTCCGACATGGCCGCCGACGCCCGGGCCGCGGGCAAGGAGGAGTAGCCCGCGGGGCTACCGGGCCAGAAGGGGCTCGGGGATGAGGTTGGCGGCCTGCTGGTAGGGCTCGCTCATGAGCGGGCTCGACAGCACGAAGTCGGCCGTCGCGCGATTGCACGCGATCGGGCAGTTGCACACCACGGCGATCCGGAGCAGGGCCTTCACGTCCACGTCGTGCGGCTGGGGCTGGAGGGGGTCCCAGAAGAAGATCACGACGTCGAGGCGTCCCTCGGCCAGGCCGGCGCCCACCTGCTGGTCGCCGCCCAGCGGACCGCTCAGGAAGCGGTGGACCCTCAGGTCGAGGGCGTCCTCGACCATGCCGCCGGTGGTCCCGGTGGCGAAGAGCTCGTGCTCGGCCAGGGTCCCTCGGTTGAACCGGGCCCACTCGAGCAGGTCGAGCTTGCGGTTGTCATGCGCGATGAGCGCGATGCGCTTGCGGTGTGTCACGGTGCCTCCGGCATCGGATGACGGGCGCGGTGCGTCCGGAATCGGAGTCACGGTAGCGCAGGTCCCCGCGAGGCTTGGTTGAGATCCCGTGAACTGGATCACGCCGGCTGTGGCCGCCCGCTCTCGCGGAGGCGGCCGTCCGCGTGGGCGAGCGCGAAGGCCAGGGCGTTCCGGCTGGGGAACCCCCGGTCGGACTCGCGGAACCACGAGAGCAGCCCCTCGATCCCGAGCGCGAGCGCGAGCCGGTCGTCGGGCCCGGCGTCGGCCGCGAGCGCCACGAGCAGCGCGACCGCCGCGATCTCCTTCACCGGCCCGGCCGACTCGGGCTCCTTCGACATGCGCGGCACCGGGCCGGCGTGCGTGGGCACGATCTCGGCCTCCACGTTCTCGCGTCCCGGGCCCTCCCAGGGCACCAGGCTGAGCAGGCCCGACGCGCCCAGGCCGTCGAGCGGAGCGAGGTCGCCCGGCAGCGGCCCGGGCTCGGCGCGCGCCAGCCGGGTGGCGAGCGTGGCGAGGGCGTCGCGGTAGGGCATCCAGCGCAGCTCGGTCATGCGGAAGGCGGCGAGGGCCGCCAGCCCCACCCCCACCATGAGGCGGTCCCTCGCCTCGTGCTCGGGCCAGCGGCCGTCGCCCGGGTGCAGCAGGGCGGCCGCCCGGCGCGGCCCGTACAGCGCGACCTCGGCGCGCACGAGCGGGCGGGGGCGTCGCAGCAATCGCATGGGCCTCCCGTCCGTAGTCGCGGCTTGGCGGCCGTGGTTGCCCCGGCTAGCGCAGGGGAGACGCGTCTCGGGCCGACTTGACGTAGCAACAGGCTAAATCACTACCGTCCCCCGGATGGACCCCCGCCCACGCCAGAACCGCGCCGCCGTGGTCCTCTCGGTCACGTCGAACGCGGTCCTCACGATCATGAAGCTGGCGGTGGGCCTGCTGACCGGATCGGTGGCCGTGCTCTCGGAGGCGGCCAATTCGGCGGGCGACCTCCTGGCCTCGGGGATCGCCTTCGCGGGAGTGCGCGCCGCGGCGCGGCCGGCCGACGAGGACCACCCGTACGGCCACGAGAAGAGCGAGAACCTGGCGGCGGCCGTCGAGGGGGCGCTGATCCTGATCGCCGGGATGGCGGTCGCCATCGAGGCGGTGCACCGGCTGATCTCGGGAGCGGCGGCCATCACCGACCTGAACCTCGCGATCGCCGTGATGGCCGTCGCGGCGCTCGTGAACGTGGCCGTGTCGGCGCGCCTCCGCGCCGTCGCCCGCCGCACCGGCTCGCCCGCCGTCGAGGGCGAGGCCGCGCACCTCTCCTCGGACGTCTGGACCTCGGCGGGCACGGCGGCCGGCCTGGTCCTGGTGGCCGTGACCGGCTGGGAGTGGCTCGACGCGGTCGTCGGCCTCCTGGTGGCCGCCTATGTGATCTGGGTCGGGGGCCGGCTCCTGTGGCGGGCCGTGCAGGTGCTGCTCGACCGCGCCCTGCCCGACGACGAGAGGAACCTCATCGAGGGGGTGCTGACGGGCTTCACCGCGGACGGGGTCAGCTTCCACGCGCTGCGCGGCCGGCGCGCGGGCAGCAAGCGCCACGTGGACCTCCACATGGTCGTGCCGCCCGAGACGACGGTGCGCAACGGCCACGTCTTGAGCGGCCGGGTGAAGGGCGCGCTGCGCGCGGCGCTGCCCGACACGGACGTCCTGATCCACCTCGAGGACCGCGAGCGCGAGGGCGCGGAAGGGGTCGGCGGGCCGGTGGCGAATCTCAGCCGGGATGAGCACCCACGCACTCACGGCCGAGCCTGACGGCGACACCCTGCGGGTCCTCCGCGAGCCGCCGTCTCCCCGCCTCGCCGACATGGATCTCCAACCCCCCACGGGCCCGGTCCCCGCGGAGGTGATCGCCTACTTCGAGACGGCGGTCGCCCGGCAGGCCGAGCGCGAGAGGCGCCTCACCGACTGATCGCCCCGGGGGCCGCCGGCGGCGACCCCGAGCTCGGCCGGCAGGAGTCCCACGCGACCCCCGGCCCGGGCGGGCGGCGCGCCGGAATGACCGCCCCATGCCGGCCGGCTTCAGCCGGCGTCCTCCGGGAACGCCACCACGGCCCGGGTGCCCCCGTCCGGTCCCGGCTCGAGCGTCACGCGGGCGCCGTACCGGTGGCCGATGGCGCGGGCGATCGCGAGCCCGAGACCGCTTCCCGGGCTTCGCGCCGACGCCGAGCCGCGGAAGAACCGGTCGAAGGCCCGCTCCGCGTCCTCTGCGGACAACCCGGGACCGCGGTCCCGGACCGTCAGCCGGGGCGGCCGGGCGCTCACCGAGACGGTGATCTCCGTCTCGGGTGGGCTGTACTTGACGGCGTTGTCGATGAGGATCAGGGCCAGCTCGCGGAGGCGCCCGTGATCGGCCGCGACGGTGGTCTCCTCGAGCCTGACGTCGAGCCGCCGATCCGGCTCGTGGGCGGCCATCTCGCTGCAGGCCTCCGCGACGGCGAGGTCGAGGCGCACCGGCCCGGCCTCCTCCGGGGACGTCCCACCGGCCTCGGCCAGCGCGAGCAGCTCGCTGAGCGTGAGGGCCAGCCGTCGCGACTGCTGGAGGACGATCTGCGCCGACTCGCGCGCCTGCGCCGGATCGGAACGGTCGATCGCGCGGACGACCACCCGGGCGTGGCCCTCGAGCGCGGTGATCGGCGTCTTGAGCTCGTGGGAGGCGTCGGCGACGAAGCTCTCCTGCTCGCGCGCCGCCACCTCGGCGCGCGCAAGCAGACGGTTGAAGGCCGCCGCGAGGAGCCCCAGCTCGTCGGGGGGGCCGGCCGGCAGCCGGCGGCCCAGCGACGTGCCCGAGATCTCGTCCACCTCGCGGCGCATCCGGTCGACGGGGCGAAGGGCGCGGGACGCGAGGATCCACCCGACGGCCGCCGACACCAGCAGCCCGGCCAGGCCCACCGCGATCAGCACGAGCCGCAGCGTGCGCAGCGTGCTGTCCAGACCTCCCGTCGACCGCACCACGATCGCCTCGATGCCGCGCGGCCCGGTGGCGGTCGCGGTGACGCCGTGGATGCGCGCGGTGGTCGCGGCGATCTGCGCCCGGGTGGTCTCCGAGGACCCCAGTGTCCCGGCGAGCACCCTCCCGGACGTATCGACGAGCCACACCCGGTCGCCCGGCCCGGCGAGCTGATCGAGCGCGGCCTCGCCCGGCTCCTCCACCGCGGCGGCGGCGCGCGCCAGCACCAGCGCGGCGCTCGAGGCCTCGGCGTGCAGCCGGTCGCGCACGATGAGGTAGGTCGCGGTCGAGCCCGCCGCCACGAGCACCGCCATGGCCAGCAGGAACCACGCCGTGAGGCGCATCCGGATGGTGCCGAGGGGGAACCGCGCCGCGCGGGCGGGGCCGCCGCCGGTCGGGCTCACGCGCGCGCGGTGTAGCCCACGCCCCGCACCGTCCGGATGATCGACCGTTCCGGCGTCGACCCCAGGCGGCGACGCAGCGTCGAGATGAAGACGTCGATGACCTTGGTCTGCCCCATGAACGAGTAGCCCCAGACGCCCTCGTAGATCTGCTCGCGCGTGAAGACGCGCCCCGGCGCGTGCATCAGGAAGGCGAGCAGGTCGAACTCGCGCGCGGACAGCTCCACCGGCTCGCCGTCCACCAGCACCTCCCGGGTCGCCGGGTTGAGGCGCACACCGCCCACCTCCAGCCAGTCGTCGGACGAGCCGGAGCGCCGCGACAGGGCCCGCAGCCGGGCGAGCAGCTCCTCGACGGCGAACGGCTTGGCCAGGTAGTCATCGGCGCCGGCATCCAGTCCCAGCACGCGATCGCCGACGCGATCGAGCGCCGTGAGCATGAGGATGGGCATCGCGTGACCGGCGCGGCGGGCGCGGCGGCAGACCGTGCGTCCGTCGATGTCGGGCAGCCGCAGATCGAGCACGACGAGGTCCGGGTGGTCGCGGTCCATCGCCTCCAGGGCCTCCGCGCCGGTGCCCACGACGTGGAGCGCGTACCCGGCCTCGTCCAGCTCGATCTCGAGCAGACGGGCGATTCCGGCGTCGTCCTCCACCACGAGGACGCTCTGTGCGACGGGGGGCACGGGCCAACCATAGACCGCCGAGGAACGCCGACGGCGCCCTTGCCGAAAGGCGCGCATGCCCCTTACCAGCGCCTTACCCGCGTGCCTCATCGTCGTCTCATGGCATTCGACGAAAGGTCTCTCATGGGCCGCCGGGCGACGCTCGGGCTCGCCGCGCTCCTCGCGGCGACGGTGATGACCGGGGCGGTCGGCATCGCCGGCCTCTCGCACCGGAGCGCTGCCGCGCCCGCCCCCCCGGCCGCCACGGCGACCAAGGCGCTCGCGACCCCGCCGGCTCCGCCGGCCGTGTGGCACGACGACGGACAGGAGGTGGACTGATGCAGAAGATCTGGGCCGCGGCCGCGACGGTCTGGGCGGTGCTCGGCGTCACGGCCGCGCTCGCCTGGACGCACTCGAGCCCGGCGACGACGGCGAGCGTGCCCGCGACCTCGGCCTCGACGGCCTCGGGCGCGGCCTCCGCCGCACCGGCGGGCGCGCACGCCACCGCGGTCAGCGCCCCCGTCCACGCGACCACCAAGACCTCGTGAGCGGCCGCCTCGTCACCGAGCGGTTCCACGCCATGGGGTGCGACTGCGCCGCCGCCGTGACCTCCGGCCCGGGCGATTCGCGCCGGGTGCGGCGGGCGCTCGAGGCGGCCCGCGAGGAGGTCGGCGCATGCGAGCGCGCGCTCTCGCGGTTCATGCCCGACAGCGACCTCGCCCGGGTCAACCGCGGCGCGGGCTCGTGGGTCGAGGTGGGCCCGCGCATGGCCGGCGCGACGCGGGCCGCGCTCGCCGCGCGGGCCGCCACGGACGGGCGCTTCGACCCGACGGTCCTGCCCGCCCTCGAGGCCGCCGGATACGACCGGTCGTTCGAGCTCCTCGACGCGCGCGCACCCCGGCCGCCCGCCGGCTGGCGCCCGGGCGCGGCGGTGGAGGCCGAGGACGGCCGCGTGCGCGTCGCCGAGGGGACGGCGATCGACCTCGGAGGCATCGCGAAGGGCTGGTCCGCCGAGCGCGCACTGGAGGCGATGCGCGACGCGTGGCCCGGGATGCCCGGGGGGCTGGTGGACCTCGGGGGGGACCTCGCTCTGTGGGGGCGCACGCCCGAGGGCGGCCCGTGGCGCGTCGCCGTCGCCGACCCGCGCCATCCCGGCGCGCGCCTGGCGACGCTCCTCGTGGACGGAGGCGGCGTGGCCACCTCCGGGCGCGACCGGCGCCGTTTCGGCCCCGGCCGCTCGCTCCACCACCTGATCGACCCCGCGACCGGCGAGCCGGCGCGCGGGGGCCCGCTCACCGTGACCGTCGTCGCCCCCCGGGCCCACCGCGCCGAGGCGTTCGCGACGCTGCTCGCGCTCGGCGACCTCCGGGTGGCCGAGGCGGCCGTGGCCGCGCACGCTGACATCGCGGCGCTCCTCGTGCCGGACGCCGGCGAGCCCGTGGCGCTGGGCACGGCGCGCCTCGAGTGGACGGCCGGGCTCGTGGTGGCGGGGGCGGCTTGATGAGCGTGCTCGCCGGCCTGCCGGTCGCCTGGTTCGTGGCGCGCGGGGCGGGCCTCGTCGCCTTCGGCTTCCTCACCCTCTCGGTCTGGCTCGGCCTCGCGATGAGCACGCGCCTGCTCGGCACCGGGCGCCAGAAGCGCCTGCTCGGGCTGCACCGGTCCCTCTCCTGGATGGGCCTCTCGGCGCTCGCGCTCCACGGCGGCGCCCTGCTGCTCGACCCGACCATCCACTTCGGGCCCGCCGCGCTGCTCGTCCCCCTCGCCGCGCCCTGGCACCCGGTCGCCGTCGCGGCCGGGGTCATCGCGGGCTGGCTCATGGTGATGCTCGTCGTCTCGTTCCGGCTGCGAAAGCGCATCGGGCAGCGCATGTGGCGCCGCCTGCACTACGCGAGCTTCGGCGCCTTCGTCCTGGCGATGCTGCACGCGATCACCAGCGGCACGGACCTCGCCGGTGTCGGCGGCCCGATCCTCGCGCTGGTCGCCGGGATCCCCGTCCTGTGGCTGATCCTGGTCCGCATCCTCACCCCGCGGAGCGCCCCGCGCCCCGCGGCGCCCATCCGCACCATCGCCCAAGGGAGCACCTGATGGCCTACCGAATCATCATCGACCGCGACGTCTGCAGCGGCTTCGGCGCCTGCGCCGACATCGACCCCGCGACCTTCGCGCTGGGCGACGACGGCATCGTCGTCGTCCTCACGGAGACCACCGGCCGGGCCGAGGCGGTGGAGGCCGCGCAGGCCTGCCCGATGGCGGCGATCCGGGTCGTGGACGACGCCGGCGCGCCGGTCGTCTGAGGTGACCGAGATCGACGTCCTCATCGCGGGGGCCGGCCTGGCCGGCTCCCGCTGCGCCGAGACCCTCCGGGCGGGCGGGTTCGGCGGGCGGGTCGTGGTGGCCGGCGACGAGCCCCACGCCCCCTACGAGCGCCCGGCGCTCTCCAAGGAGATGCTCACCGGGGCGCGGGCGCCGGGCGACCTCGCCCTGCGCGACGTGGGCTTCTGGAAGGACCGCGGGATCGAGCTGCGCCTGGGAGAGGGGCTCGGCGACGTCGATCTCCGCGCACGGCGCGCCCTCCTCGGCGGCGAGCCGGTGCGCTGGCGGCATCTCGTGGTGGCGACCGGCGCGCGGGCACGCCGCCTCGGTTCCGTCCCGGCGGCCGGCAACGTCCACCACCTGCGCGGGCTGGACGACGCGCAGGCGCTGCGCACCGACCTGGAGCGGGGGGGGCGCCTGGTGATCATCGGCTCCGGATTCGTCGGCGCCGAGGTGGCATCGAGCGCGATGGCCCTGGGCGTGGAGGTGAGCCTGGTCGAGGCCCTCCCCCTGCCGTTCGCGGCGACGCTGGGGCCGGCCGTCGGGCGGCGCCTGGCCGACCACTACCGGGCGGAGGGCGTGGACCTCCGGCTCGGCGTGGGCGTGACCGGGGTCGCCGTGCGCGCCGGCCGCGTGGAGAGCGTCGAGCTCGCCGACGGGACCCGACTGCCCTGCGCCGCCCTCCTGGTCGCGGTCGGCACGCGACCGTCGGCCGAGATCCTCCATGGCCTTCTTCCGCTGGCCGACGACGGGGGCGTGCCGACCGACGCCGAGGGCGCGACGGACGCCCCCGGGGTCCACGCCTGCGGCGACGTCGCCAGCCCGTGGCGCCCCGAGCTGGGGCGACACCTCCGGCTGGAGCACTGGACCTCCGCGGCGACGGGCGGCGCGGCCGTCGCCCGCGCGATCATGGGTCAGGCACCCTCGGCCTCCCCCTCGCCGTACTTCTGGTCGGACCAGTTCGGATGGCGGCTCCAGATGATCGGCCACGGGACGCCGGGCGCGGACGCCGTCGTGGAGGAGCGCGAGGGCGGCTTCGTCGCCCGGTACCGGAACCCGGCCGGGGCGGTCACGGCCGCCCTCGCCGTGAACCGGCCCTCCGACCTCGCCTCGATGAGAGCCGAGGTCGCGGGCGCCGCCCCGGCCGCGACCGCGGCGACCGGCGCGGGCTCGGCGGGCTGAGCGGCCGCCGGCGCCGGCGCCCGGCGGGGCGCCCCGAGCACCCTCCACGCGGTCAGCGCGACCACCGCGCCGGTGGCGAGGACGTACATCGCGAGGGCCCACGGGCGGGCGCTGTCGCTCCCGGCCATGAGACCGTGGGCCGTGGCGGCGCCGAACACCAGGTACGTCGCGTAGTGCAGGCGCCTCCAGGTCCGCACCCCGATCCGCCTCCGAAAGCGGAACGACAGGTGGATCAGGAGCATCAGCTCGGCACCGAGGACGCCGAGCGCAACCCACAGCGGACGGTACGGCGAGGTCCCCGGGACCAGCAGCGCGACCACCGGGATCGGCACGGACGTGTCCAGCGCGAGGAACGCGCCGTGCAGCGCCACGGCCATCAGCGAGAGCAGCGACAGGAATCGGTGCAGGTCGACGGTTGCCGCCGGGTTCAGCGACCGGACGGGCCGCGACTTGGCCGTGAGGCCGGCGAGCACGGTGGAGGTCAGGAGGGCATACGCCACCACCCCGGTCGAGCGCGCGAGGATCCAGAGCGTGGGGTCGCCGGTCACGACAGCCCCCCCGCCAGGAGCACCCGGCCGTCGCGCGTCACGAGCACGGCCGGCACGCCGCGGCGGTCGGCCTCCTCGCGTGCCCCCCGCTCCCCACGCAGGAAGAGGGCCTTGGCGAGGACCTCCGCCCGGGACGCCCTCTCGGCGACGACGGTCACGGTCCTCAGGTCGCCCTCGGCGGGGCGACCGCGCGCCGGGTCGATCAGGTGATGCTGCTCGCGGCCGCCGCGCCGCCAGCGGCGCCGGTCCCGGCCCGAGGTGGCCGCGGCCCCGGCGCTCAGGCCGAGGACGAGGGGCTCACCGGGCGTCTCCACGCCGATCGGCCACGGGTCCTGCCGTGGCGGACCGGCGATCCGGAGGTCGCCGCCCGCGTTGACCAGGCAGGGCCCGGCCTCGCCGAGACGCTCGGCGACCCGGTCGACCACGTAGCCCTTGGCGATGCCCCCCAGGTCGAGCCGGACCCCCGGCCCGAGCACCACCTCGCGCCGGCCGGCGTCGACCACCACATCGCCGCCGCCCGGGTGACCCGCGCCGGCAGGCCCCGGCCCATCGGCCGGGACCTCCTCGAAGCTCCGGTCGTAGCCGGCCGCGACCACCGCGTCGTGCACGGTCGGATCGAACCGTCCTCCGGTCCGCTCGCGGGCCTCGATGGCGAGCGCGACCACGGCGAGGAGATCCTCGCCGGCCTGAAGCCGGCCCCGGCGGTTGAGCTCGGACAGCTCGGAGTCCGGCCGGAATCGCGAGAGCCGGCCCTCCAGCCGCTCGATCTCCGCGCACGCCTCGTCGAAGGCGCGCTCGACCGGCTCCCCGGGCGGAGCGTCCAGCAACAGCTCGACCGTGGTCCCCATCGCGTGGAACTCGCGGCGCTCCATCACGAGGTCCGCGTGACGGTGAGGGCGGGCAGCTGGACGACCGAAACCGACGGCGCGCTGTACGAGGCGGCGCTCGCTGTGGCGGCCCGCGCGGACGCGACCTGGCGCTGGTGGGCCTTCTCCGCCACGGCGATGTCGTGCCGGCGGTGCGCGAGCCGGACGCGGTAGACGGCCCAGCGGTGACGAACCTCGCGGCGCACCACCACGGCCTCGTGGCGCAGCTTGGCCTCGCGCGCCTGAAGTGTCGCGGCGCGCGGATCCGGGGAGGCGGAGGCGGTGGACCAGGGGCTGGCGGAGATGACGGCCCAGGCCAGGAACAGGACGAGGATCGCCCCGGCCGCGGCGTAGGCGCGCGCGAGCTGCCTAGTCACGCTCGCCTCCCGATCCGCCCTCACCGTGGTCGTCGCCCTCTCCGCCGCCGGCGCGGTGCACGGTCACGACGTGCGGCGGGGGGCGCACGTAGGTCACCTGCTGGACGGCCGGCTGGGCCGGCGCGGGGCTCGCGGCGGGGATCGGGTCGGTCTGGGCCGGCATGGCCGGCAGCGCCGGCGGGCGGCTCTTGAGCGCGTGGCGCAGCGCGGACTCGGCCCGGTCCAGCCGGTGGGAGCGCGCGGCGAATGCCGAGGGGCTGATCTGCCGGCTCGTCTGGCTCGCGGCGCCCAGGTCGAGCGTCCGGGTGAGGCCGGCGAGACCGGCGACGATGGCGAGTCCGAGGATGGCGGCGATCGCGATCCTGTGAGTGGGGTGCACGTTCCGACCTCCTGGGGCGGAGAGGGTGTCCACCCGAACGTAGGCCGGTCCCGGATAACGCGGGCGCAGGGACCGTGAAGAAACTGCCTGCGCCGGTGAAGGGTTCGTCCTGGGCGGACGAGGACGAGGCCGCCGGTGGCGCGACGTCCTACTGCCGGAGCGCCGTAGCCCGAGGATCCGAGCGGGCGTCCTCAGCGCTGAGTGAGCCCCTGACCGCGAACGCGCCCCGACAGCAGGCGCCAGTCGCCCACGAGAAGAACGATCGGCAGGAGCAGGGCGAGGCTCACGATGAGCACGCGGAGCCAGAGGGGGCAGCGCAGGTAAGACCCGCTCGGCGCCGGTGAGTTTCTCCCGCTCGGGCGCCGCCAGGTCGCGGGTGAAGAAGTCCCGGGTGATCATGGCCGGTCAGGCCAAAGGCGACGGCGTGGGGTGCGCCGGCCACCCCGGGGTGCGACGACCCACACCCCGCGACCGGGCGCGCGTGAGACGGGCCACCTCTCGTAGAGCTGTCCGTAAGTACGGATGAGGACTGGGTCGAAAGAGCCGCGCGGCCGGTGGCGAGTCATGTAGCGCGATGGCACGGCCTGCGCGGTGCCATAGGATTGCGCCGTGCCGTTCACGCTCAGCAACATCAAGGAGGATCTGGAGGACCTCGGCTCGAGGTTCGACGGCGCGCCGGACCTGGAGTTCCGCTCGGCGACCGAGGCGCTCAAGCTCGAGAAATCCGGCCTGAGCTACCAGCGCGTACCGCCCGGCTATCGCTTTCCTTACGGCCACACGCACAAGAAGCAAGAGGAGGTGTACGTGGTCCTGCGCGGGAGCGGGCGGATGAAGGTCGACGACGAGATCGTCGAGCTCAAGGAATGGGACGCGGTGCGCGTCCCGCCCGGTACGTGGCGAGGCTACGAGGCCGGGCCGGAGGGCCTCGAGATCCTCGTCATCGGCGCGCCCAATCTCGGCGAGGCTCCGCGCGAAGACGTCGATGGCCAGCGCGACTGGTGGGCTGACGAGTAGAGCTGTCCGGAAGCTTTGATCGTTAGGCCGCGAGTCGGAGGTCGGGCTCGCGGCCGGCGATCTTCGCGAGGACCTGGTTGAGGTCGTTGCGGGTGAAGGTCCAGTCGAAGGGCGGGCGATCCTCCAGGAGTGCTCGGCGAACGTCGTCAGTCGGTCGGTCAGAGCCTGGAGGTTGGGGAAGTCGTTCGGGGTCAGCGCTTTGCGTTGAACGATCGAGAAGTAGAGCTCGATCTTGTTCAGCCACGAGGCGTGCACGGGCAGGTGAATCAGCCGCGCTGTGGGGTAAGCGTCGGCCATCCTTTGCACGGACGCGCGGCCGCAGTGGCTTGAGCCGTTGTCCGCGACCCAGAACACCCGGCCCGCTGACTTGTAGGGCTCGGTGTTCATGACCTCGTCAACCAAGCGGCCGAACGGGACGATCCCGGTCTTCTCCTCAACTCGGTCAAAGAGATTGGCGTCGTGCACATCCCACGCCGCTATGTACGCGAGCGTGCCGCCACGCCGGTACTCGAGCCGCGCACGTAGACCAACGCGTTGGCGCGCTGGCGCGGGTGGGCCATGCCCGCGGCCATCTCGGCCACGAAGGCCACCAGGCGCTCGCGCGCCCCGGTGGCCGGCCCCTGGATCGACACGACTCCCATGCTCGCCCCCCGACACGATGACCGCCGATGCGGACAACGTTCGGGCGCCGAGCGAGCCAACTTCAACCTTCTAACAAAGCCTACTAGTGTCCCGAGTCGCTAATTACATGGCGGTTCCCGGCTGCATCTCATCGCGATACAGCGTCCTCGACTCCCACAATATTCCCGATATTGCGGGAGATCTGCGTCCTTGTCTCGCGGGAGATTCGCTCGGGAACTGCATACGAACGAGCGACTCGGGACACTAGGACATCGGGGTCAGGCTCCGTCCTGCGTCGGCCGCGTACCTGACGACGGCGTTGCGGCCCCCCGCCTTGGCGGTGTAGAGGGCCACGTCCGCGAGGCGCATCAGCTCCCGCCCATCGAGCGGCGCCGGAACGTTCGCCAGGGCGCACACGCCGGCCGAGAACGTGAGCTCCGGCATCCCCCTCAGCCGCCGCCGCTCCAGCGCGAGCCGCGTGCGCTCAACCGCACGCCACGCCTCCTCGTCGTCCCCCTCGGCCAGGATCCAGGCGAACTCCTCGCCGCCGAGCCGTCCCAGCGTGTCGCCCGACCGGGCGTGACGTCGCAGGAGGTCGGCCACCTCGACCAGCGCGCGATCGCCGGCAGGGTGCCCGTGCTCGTCGTTGACCCGCTTGAAGTGATCCAGATCGATCACGGCCAGGCTCAGCGCGCGGCCGTTGCGGCGGGCCCGGTCGACCTCGGCGGACAGGCGCGCGTGGAACTCGCGGTTGTGAGGCAGGCCGGTGAGCGGGTCGGTGGTCGCCTGCAGCCGCAGCCCCTCCATCATGCGCTGGTTCTCGGCGAAGGTGACGCCCATCCGCAGTGACACCGCCGCGAGGGCGGCGATGGCCAGGGCGATCGCCAGCGTGCCCAGTGGGCGGGCGGCGTCGAGGGCCAGGATGGCGAGCGCCGCCGTCGCCCCGAGGGCCGGACCGGCAAGCATCCCAAGGCCCGTGCGGGCGCGCTCCATGTCCGCCGAGGCGGGCATCAGCGCCGCCGCTGCGAGCATCACCATGGCCAGCGGCCAGAGGCCGTCGAACACGGTGCCGTCCTGCCATGCGCCGGCGGCGTAGAGGGCCAGGTAGATCCCGTCCGCGACCGCCGTCAGGAGAAGGCCGCCGCCGAGCAGGAGCCACCGTCCGCCGAGGTGCCACCCGCCCACGCCCACGACCAGGCCGACCAGCCCGACGAGTATCAGGTCGCCCATGGGGTAGGCCAGGTTGACCGCGACCGCCGCGAGCGGGCCGTCGGTGGTGGCCGCGACCGGCGCGACCACCACGGCCGCCGCGATGGCGGCCACCGCCAGCCCCACGACCAGGCCGTCCAGCCACAGAGCCACGCCCGCGCCCGACAGGCGCCCGCGCGCGAGGAACACCAGCCCCGCGTAGGTCGGCGGGTAGAACGCGAGCCAGAGGGCGTCCGCGACGGACGGCGTCGGCAGGTCGGGGATCGCCGCGTAGACGATGTCCCCCGCCGACCAGAGGGCCATGCCGATGCCGAGCCCCAGCCACCCGAGCCGGCCGGCCGGCCGCAGGACCCCGCGCCCCAGGCAGATGAGCGCGCACGCGGCCTCGATGCCCGGGAGCGCCCAGACGGCGAACGGCGGGTTCGCCGCGGCGAGCCCCAGCACGGCCACGGTTGCCGCCAGCGCGACGAGCGCCGGCATGGCGACGCCCCGCCACGTGTGGGAACGAACGCTGGGCACCGCGCCGTCTCCGGCGGGGCTGGTTGAGGATCGCCCCATGCACGATGGATCGGTCCTCCCCCATGCCGTCTTGAGCACGGGGGTCGCGGCGCGATACGCCACCGTCGCCTTCTGGACGAGGACTGAGGAGCGGGCCGCGCGAGGCGTGCGCGCCGTGTGCGCCGGCCCATAGGATCGGCCCATGGCTGCGAGCTCGGCGGCTCACCTGAAGTCGATCGCCGCGAGGCTTCCCGAGCGCCTCCGCGAGCACAACCTCACCCTGGTGGCGGCCGGCGTCGCGTTCTACGCGTTCCTTGCCCTGGTGCCGATGCTCATCGCGTTCGTCTCGATCTACGGGCTCGTGTCCAGCCCGGAGGACGTCACGCGCCAGGTCCAGGACCTGGGCGGGTCGCTGCCGGCCGAGGTCCAGGACTTCCTCGTGTTTCAGCTCACGTCGATCGTCAACGCCAGCAGCTCGGGCGTGTCGATCACGGCGGTGATCGCCATCCTCCTCGCGCTGTGGAGCGCGTCGGGCGGCATGGCGGCGCTGATCACCGGCATCCACGTCGCGCGCGAGCGGGACGAGCCGAAGGGGTTCGTCGTCAAGAAGGGCAAGGCGCTGGTCCTGACGCTCGGCGCGATCGTGTTCATCGGCATCGTGATCTTCCTGGTCGCCGCCGTTCCCCCGCTGCTGAACGACTCCGGGCTCGGAGATGCCGGGCGCGTCGCGTTCGATGTCCTGCGCTGGCCGATCCTCGCGGTGCTCATGATCGCCGGCGTCGGCCTGCTCTACCGCTTCTCGGTCAGGGAAAGCGCTCGCGGCTGGCTCGGCTTCGTCACCAAGGGGGCCGTGGTGGGCACGGTGGGATGGTTGGTCGTGTCGGCCCTGTTCGCCGTCTACACGGCGAGCTTCGCGAGCTATGGCAAGACGTACGGCGCGCTCGCGTCGATCGTGGTGGTGCTGCTCTGGCTGTGGCTGAGCTGTCTCGTCGTGCTGGTCGGGGCGGAGGTTGACGGAGCCGACGAGGGCTGACGACCGCGCGCCGACGGCAGGGTCGCGGCCAGGCGGACCCGCTTGCGCACGCGACGCACCCTGATGGATGCTCCCGGCGCGCGAGGCTCGTCCGGGGACGCCGGAGGCGGGGTGGAGGGGACAACAGACAACCCGGCGCTTGAGACGATCGAGGACCGGTCGTCGCCCCCTGCGTCGGTCGCGTTCGACCACGCGTCGATCGGCGGCTTCGTGATCGAGGGCGAGGCCGGCCGGGGCGGGATGGGCGTCGTCTACCGCGCACGCGAGCCGAGCCTCGACCGCCGGGTCGCGGTGAAGATCATGGCACCGGGGCTGTCGTCCGACGCCCGCTTCCGACGGTTCTTCGCGGAGGAGTCGCGGCGGGCCGCGGCGCTCGAGCACCCGAACGTCCTGCCCGTGTACCGCAGCGGCGAGGAGGCGGGCCGGCTCTACATCGCGATGCGGTTCGTGGAGGACGGCAGCCTCCAGGACCTCATCGAGCGCCGCGGGCTGCTGCCGCTCGGTATGACCGTCCGGATCGTCGGGCGCGTGGCCGACGCGCTCGACGCCGCCCACGGCCACGGTCTCGTCCACCGCGACGTCAAGCCGGGGAACATCCTCGTGGCCGACCCGGGGGGCGGTGAGGAGCAGGTCTACCTCAGCGACTTCGGGCTGGCGATGCCCGTGGAGCAGGCCCGCCGCGCCGGGGGGACCGGGGGCACTCCGGGATACCTGTCGCCCGAGCAGCTTGCGGGAGGCGCGGT
Organism: Miltoncostaeaceae bacterium; assembly: GCA_963760715.1. Taxonomy (GTDB): domain Bacteria; phylum Actinomycetota; class Thermoleophilia; order Miltoncostaeales; family Miltoncostaeaceae; genus CAVXDY01. The sequence continues at coordinate 816,573 of CAVXDY010000003.1, forward strand.
CGGCCCGTGGACCGACGTGTACGCGCTCGGGTGCGTGCTCCTCTCCGCGCTGACCGGGCGGCCGCCGTCGCGGGCCCGCCTCGCAGCGCACGGCGGGGCGGCGGCACCCGACCTGGCGGGCCTCCCCGCGGGCCTCTCGGCGGTCGTCGCCCGCGCGACGGCCCCGCGTCCCGAGGACCGCTACGAGTCGGCCGGCGCGCTCGCGCGGGCCGCCGCCGCCGCTCGCCGGGACGTCGTGCTCGTGCATCATGCGGACGACCGCGCCGCGGCCGGCCGGCTGGAGGAGCGGCTGCGCGCGCAGGGCGTCAACGCGCGCGTCTCGGACGGCGCCGGCGACGACCTCGCCACCGCGCGCGCCTGCCTCGTCTTCGTCGGCCGCGCCGGGCTCGACAGGTGGGCGCGCGACGCGCTGTCGGCCGCGCGCGCGGTGACCGCGACCGACCCCGCGTTCGTGCTGGGCGCGGTGCTGCTACCGGGAGCCCCGGATCTGCTCGAGCCCGCCCTCGCCGCCCTCGCGAGCCGGCCCGTGATCGACCTGCGCGCCGATCCCGACGACCCCCACGCCATCCCCGACCTGCTGCGGCTGCTCGGGGCGGCTCCGACCCCACTCGCGCCCGGGGCGGTCGCCGGCTGCCCCTACCGGGGCCTCGCGGCGTTCGGCGAGGACGACGCGGCGCTGTTCGTCGGGCGCGAGCGCGAGACGGCGATCCTGGTCGAGAAGCTGCGGGGGGCTCGCTTCCTCGCGGTCCTGGGCGCCTCGGGCAGCGGCAAGAGCTCGCTGATCCGGGCGGGCCTCCTGCCGGCCCTGCGCGCCGAGGACCCGCTGACCGCCGTGTGCACGCTGACGCCCGGCAGGAGCCCCGCCGCGTCGCTGGCCGCCGCGCTCGCGCCGGTGCTCGGGGCCCGCGCGCCGTCGGCGGCCGACGTGCTGGACGACCCGCGGACGCTCGACCGGGCCGGGGAGCGCGCCGCGGCCGCGCCGGACGCGCCCCGCCGACTGCTCGTGGTCGTCGACCAGTTCGAGGAGGTCTTCTCCCTGGCGGCGAACATCCGCGAGCGACGCGCATTCATCGAGGCGCTCGTCCACGCCGCCACGGTGCCCGGCGGGCACGTCGTCGTCGTGCTCGCGATGCGGTCGGACTTCTACGCACGCTGCGCCGAGCATTCCGAGCTGCGGGCCATGGTGGCCGACCGGCAGTTCCTCGTCGGCCCCCTGGGACCCCGCGGCCTCCAGCGCGCCATCGAGGAGCCCGCGGCCGCCGCGGGCCTGACCCTGGAGGACGGGCTGACGCGGCGCATCGTCGCCGACGTCGCCCCGCAGCCCGGCGCCCTGCCGCTGATGGAGCACCTCCTTCTCGAGCTCTGGGAGCGGCGGCGGGGCGCGTTCCTGACACTCCAGGCCTACGAGGAGTGCGGGGGCGTGGGCGGCGCGGTCGCCCGGCGGGCCAACGAGGTGTACGAAGGCCTCACGCCGCGGCAGCGCGCGATCGCCCGGCGTGTCCTGCTCCGGCTCACGCAGCCCGGCGAGGGCGTGGAGGACACGCGCCGGCGCGCCGAGGTCGCGGAGCTGGCCACGTCGCCGGACGAGCAGGCGGAGGTGGACGAGATCCTCGAGGCGATGTCCGCCGCGCGACTCGTGACGCTGACGACGGATCCTGCCACCGGCGCCCCCGCCGCCGAGGTCACGCACGAGGCCCTCATCCGGGGCTGGCCCGAGCTGCGCGCCTGGATCGAGGAGGACCGGGAGCAGCTGCGGCTGCACCGCCGGCTGACGGACGCGGCCGGCGAGTGGGAGGCCTCGGGCCGGGACGACGCGCTGCTCTACCGGGGATCGCGGCTCGACGCCTGGACCGGCCGCCCGGCGGGGGACCTGAACGACCGCGAGCGGGCGTTCCTCGACGAGAGCCGCGGTCGCGAGCGCCGGGAGCAGGCGGCCCGGCGGCGGCGCCTGCGGCTGACGGTGGGCGCGCTGATCGGGGGTGTCGTGGTGCTGGCCGTCCTCGCGGCGGTGGCGCTCGTCTCCCGAGACCAGGCCAAGCGCGAGGCCACGGCGGCGCGCAGCGAGGCGGGCCGGGCGCTCGCGGCCCAGTCGCGGCTCGCCGCGTTCGACCGGCGGCGACCCCTTCACGCTCGCGCAGCGGTCGCTCGCCGAGGCGCCGACCGATGAGGGCGCCGAGGCGCTGCGGCTCGCCTCTCAGCAGCCGCTGCGGCGGTCGATCCCCACCGGCCACGGCCGTCTGTGGGCCGTCACCGCGCTGTCCGGCGGCCGGATCGTGACGGGCAGCGAGAGCGGCGAGCTGCAGGTGTGGGACCCCTCGGCACCCGCGGCCCCGCTGGCCTCGGTGGCGACCGGTCACGCGTCGGTCTACGCCCTGCTGGAGCTGCCGGGCGGCCGGATCCTGAGCGGCAACGACGACGGAACGCTCGAGGTCCGGGGCCCCGCTCTGGGCCCTCCGCTCGCGTCCGTCCAGACGGGGCACGGCTCCCTCTACGCGGCGGCGCTCCTGCCGGGCGACCGGGTCGCGATCGGCAGCGGCGACGGCTGGGTCCAGGTGCGCGATCTCGGCGACCTGCAGCAGCCCTCCGAGGGCTTCCCGACCGGCCACGAGGCGGTCGACGCGCTCGCGGTGCTCCCCGGGGGCCTCCTGGCCGTCGGCAGCGACGACGGCTGGCTGCAGATCTTCGATCCGGCGCGGCCGTCCCGCCCGGTCGCCGCCGCCGACACCGGGCACGGCGCCGTCTACTCCATCGAGCCGCTGCCCGGCGGACGGCTCGCGACGAGCGGCGACGCCGGGTGGGTCGACGTCTGGCGGGCCGGGCCGCCGCTGGCGCCGCTCGGGTCGGGCGAGACCGGGGACGGAACGGCCTGGAGCATCACCGCCCTGGACGGGGGCCGGCTCGCCCTGGCCTCAGACGACTCGACGCTCGAGGTGCGGTCCGTCAGCCGGCCCGAGCGGGTGCTCGAGCGCATCCCGACCGATCACGGCCCGCTCCTCAAGGTCGTCTCGCCGGCGCCCGGGGAGGTGGTCACCGGAAGCGACGGCGGCCAGCTCGAGGTCTGGGATCTGGAGCACGCGCAGCCGCGGCTCGTGTCGGAGCCGGTGAAGGAGCTCGTCACTCTGGGGATCATGGCCGGAGGGCGCATGGCGATCGCCGGCGCGAGGCGGCTGAGCGTCCTGGCAAGCGAGGACCCACCCCGCCGGCTCGTCACGCTCACGACCGGTCTCGCGAAGACGAACGCGCTCGCGGTCCTGCCCGGGGGACGGGTCGCACTGCTCGGCGAGGACCGCCTGCAGATCTGGGATCCCCTGCGTCGCGCCCGTCCGCTTGCCACCGGCTCCGCGGGGACGACGACGGGGATGGCCCTCGCCGCGCTGGAGGGGGGTCGCCTCGCGTCGGCCGATGCCGAGGGCGAGGTCGCCATCTGGAACCCTGCGCACCTCGACCGCGCCGTCGCGCGATGGGACTCGCGGCATGGACGCGTGTGGGGGATCCTCCCCCTCCCCGCGGGACGGTTCGCGACGATGAGCGAGGACGGGGCGCTCACGGTCTGGGACCCGGCGCGGCCCGGCCGGCCCGAGCGCACGTTCGAGACCGGCCACGGCCCGCTGTTCGCCGCCGCGACGCTGGCGGACGGCCGGATCGTGACCGCCAGCGGCGCCGGCATCCTGAAGATCTGGGACCCGGGCCACCCGGGGCGGGCCGTCGCCTCGTGGGACACGGGCCACGGCACGGTCTACGCCCTCGCGGCGCTGAGGGACGGCCGGATCGTCACGGGGAGCACCGACGGCCAGATCCAGGTCTGGGACCCCGCCCGCACCGCGCGCCCGCTCGCCTCGATCGCCACCGCCCACGGAGCGATCGAGGAGGTGGCCGTCCTGGCGGACGGCCGGGTCGTGACCGGGAGCGGCGACGGCCACCTCGAGATCCGCGATCCGAGCGCCTTCCTCAGCCGGGGCCAGGCGCGGGCCATCGCCGCAGACTGGCCTCTCACCGACTAGCCGATGCCGGAGCCCCGCCTCGGGCGCCCACGGATCAGCTCCGGCTAGCGGCGCTTGAACTGCGGGTACACGGCAGGGACCGCGACCATCAACCCGTCAGTACCTCGCCGGCACACGTCGAGAGGGATACTCGGGGTCCCGGTAGTCGCCACGGTCCTGACGTGCCGGGAGTGCGACGCGCGTGCGCGGCGCGGACTCGTAGGGGATCTGCGCCAGCAGGTGGCTGATGACGTTGAGCCGGGCGCGCCTCTTGTCGTTGGAGTCGGCGACGTGCCAGGGGGCGAAGTCGGTGTCGGTGGCGGTGAACATGTCGTCGCGGGCCCGCGAGTAGTCGTACCACCGGCTGTAGGACTTGAGGTCCATCGACGACAGCTTCCAGACCTTGCGGCCGTCGTCGATGCGGGCCTCCAGCCGCCGGGTCTGCTCCTCCTGGCCCACCTCCAGCCAGTACTTGATCAGGATGATCCCCGAGTCGACCATCGCCCGCTCGACCATCGGCGCCATCCGCAGAAAGCGCTCCACCTCGTCGGCGGAGCAGAAGCCCATCACCCGCTCGATGCCGGCGCGGTTGTACCAACTGCGGTCGAAGATGACGACCTCTCCGGCGGCCGGGAAGTGCGGCAGGTAGCGCTGGACGTACATCTGGCTCTTCTCGCGCTCTGTCGGCGCCGGGAGCGCGACGACCCGGAAGATGCGCGGGCTCACCCGTTCGGTGATCCGTTTGATGACCCCGCCCTTGCCGGCACCGTCGCGACCCTCGAACACGACGCAGATCTTGAGCCCCTTGAAGACGACCCAGTCCTGGAGCCGAACCAGCTCGGCCTGCAGGCGCGCCAGTTCCCTCTCGTACTCCTTGCGTTTCATCCTGGAGATGACCTGCCCCCGCCACGTCGGCCACGAACGTACCAGGCCAGCCCTACCGCGCCGCCACCCAGGCATGCGCCAATCAGTCCCCAGACCCATCCCGGCACGCTCTCCGAATCCGCGGACTGTGAATCGGCGGTTGCGGCCGCCGCACCCGCAGCGGCCCCCGCGGCCGCCGGCGCGGCTCGGCTCGACGGGGTGGTCGTCGTGGTCGTCACCGTGTCGGCCTGGACGACCGTGACCGTCTGCGCTGGAGCGGTCACCGTCGTGGGCGGCGCCGTGACCGTCTGGGCTGGGGCGGTCACTGTCGTCGCCGGTCCCGGGACCGTCGTGGTGACGGTCGTCTGGGGAGTCGAAACCGTCGTCGGACTGGACGGCGCGCCGGCGACGGTTTGGGAGGGCGGCGTCTCGGTCCGAGCCGGCAGCGTGACCGGAGAGGTCGAGGCGGGGCTCGAAGAAGGCGCGGTGACTCCTTCCGTCCTGGTACCGGTGAGGCTGCCGGCCACACTGCCGGCCCCGCCGGAACCGCAGCCGGCCAGGCCGCTGCAGGAGCCCAGAACCACCAGCGCCAGCGCCGTCGCGGCACCGCGCCGCACCCGGAGCGCATCCCCCCACCGGGTGATGCCCGGGGCCACGTCCCGAAGCGAGGAGTCAGCCACGCTCGTCCTCGGCAGTGACACATCCCGTCCTCTGCGGTCTGGCGGGGATCGGGTCCGTCCGGCACAGTGCGCCTCCGTACCGGGACGAGACGGGATGCGGGTCACGTGATCGATGCCCTTCGATGGTCATCTCACGATCAGGATCGCGCGATCGGCGCACGCCCGCATGGTCCCCAAGGGATGAAGCGGTGCACCACCGCATCCGCTGGAGTGAGAACGGCTGAGGTGCGCGCACCAGCATCCGCGAACGATGCAGGAGGCAGTCCCGATGCACAGTGAGCCAGCCACCCCGGCGATTGCGGGCCAGGCGATGGCCGCACCGCACACGCGCGAGGCCCTGGAAGTGGTCAATGCGCTGGGGTCCGCTTCGACGTCCGGGCTGAGCGGCGCCGAGGCCGCGTCCCGGCTCTCGCGCTACGGAGCGAACGAGATCACGGCCGAGGAGCCGCCCTCGATGTGGTCGGTGGCCCTGCAGCAGCTGCGCGAGCCGATGAACATCATGCTCGTCGCGGTGACGGTGGTGAGCCTGGTCATCGGCGAGCTGTCCACCGCCGTCATCGTGGCGCTGCTCATCCTGCTCAACCTGGTGCTCGGGACCCGGCAGGAGCTGAAGGCGCGGGCCAGCATCGACGCGCTCTCGAACCTGCAGGTGCCCCAGGCCAAGGTGCTCCGCGACGGCGCCCTGGTGCTCGTCGCCGCGACCGAGATCGTGCCCGGCGACATCGTGCAGCTGGAGGCCGGCGACATCGTGCCCGCCGACGGCCGCATCGTTCACGCGGCCACGCTCGAGACCCAGGAGGCGGCGCTCACCGGCGAGAGCGCCCCCGTCGCCAAGGGCGCGAAGGCCCTGGAGGAGGCGGAGGTGGCGGTCGGCGACCGGACCAACATGGTCTTCCAGAACACGGCGGTCACCCGCGGCACGGCGACGGTGGTCGTCACCGCGACCGGCATGGAGACCCAGATGGGTCAGATCGCGACGATGCTGACCTCGGTCACCCGCACGCGCTCGCCGCTGCAGCGCGAGCTCGACTCCCTGACGAAGGTGCTCGGCACCATCGCGTGGGCCGCGGTCGCCTTCATCGTGATCGTGGGGCTGGCGCGCGGCGAGGACTTCAGCGACGTGGTGCTGCTGGGCACCGCGATGGCCATCTCGGCGATCCCGACGGGCATGCCGGCGTTCGTCTCGGGCCTCCTCTCCCTCGGCTCGAAGCAGCTGGCCGACGCCAAGGCGGTGGTGAAGAACCTGACCGACGTCGAGACGCTGGGGGCGACGAGCGCGATCAACACCGACAAGACCGGCACCCTCACGATGAACGAGATGATGGTCTCGGTCGTCTACGCCGGCGACTCCTGGTTCACGGTGGAGGGAGAGGGCTACCGCAAGTCCGGCGCGATCGCGTCGGTCGCCGGGGTGCCCGTGCCGGACTTCAGCCGGCTCGCGCTCGGGCTCGCCCTCGACAGCGACGCGACCGTGGCCGACGACGGCGCGGTGGTCGGCGATCCGACCGAGGCGGCGCTCGTCGTGCTGGCGGCCAAGCTCGGCGTTGACGCCGAGGAGACCCGTCGCGCCTACCCGCGCATCGCCGAGGTGCCGTTCGACTCCGACTACAAGTTCATGGCCACGTTCCACCGGTACCCCGTGGGCGGAGCGGAGCGCGTGATCGAGCTGGTCAAGGGCGCGCCCGACGTCGTGCTCGCGCGCTGCAGCCACTCGGGTGGGCCGCTCAGCGGCTCCCAGGTGCCGATCGCCGACGCCCGCCCCGGCATCAATGCCGCCAACGAGCGGATGGGCGAGAAGGGCCTGCGGGTGCTCGCCTTCGCCGCCCGGTTGGTCGATGACGACGAGCTACCGGCGTTGGCCGAGGATCCGATGTCGCTGACCAGGGATCTCGCCTTCGTGGGTATGGCGGGAATCATCGACCCGCTGCGCGCCGAGGCGAAGGGCGCCGTGCGCACTGCGCTCGGCGCCGGCATCGACGTGCGCATGATCACCGGCGATCATGCCGTCACGGCCCAGGCGATCGGCGAGACCCTCGGCCTCGGACCGGGGGCGATCAGCGGCACCGAGCTGCAGGAGTTGAGCGACGAGGAGCTCTCGCGCCGGTTGACCGACCTGCACGTCTTCGGCCGCGTCTCGCCGCAGGACAAGCTGCGCCTCGCGCGCCTGATGCAGGAGCAGGGGCTGATCGTCGCGATGACGGGTGATGCGGTCAACGACGCGGCCGCCCTGAAGCAGGCCGACATCGGCGTCGCGATGGGCAGCGGGAGCGAGGTCACCAAGCAGGCGGCGAGGATGATCCTCACCGACGACAACTTCGGCACGCTGGTGCACGCGGTCGAGATCGGGCGGCGTGTCTACGACAAGGTCGTCTCCTATGTCCGCTACCAGATGACGCAGCTGCTGGCGCTCGTGATGCTCTTCCTGGCGGCGACGGCCTTCGATGTCAACCAGGGCGTCGCGCTCACGCCGCTGATGGTGCTGTACCTGCTCTTCTTCGCCACCGCGGCCGGCGTCGTGGTGATCGCGGTCAACCCGGGCGACCCGGACGTGATGCACCGGCCCCCGCGGGACCCCGCGCTGCCGATCACCAACCGCGGCGCGGTCCTCCTCTGGGTCCTCTACGGCGCGGTCTTGTTCGTCGCGGCCTTCATCCCCCTCGTGCTCGGCCCCGACGACCCCAGCACGGACGTCTCCTCGGCCTCGCTGACGATGACCTTCGCGGTGATGGGCCTCGGTACCGTCTTCAACGCGCTCACCAACCGCCGCGATCCGACGAGCGGTCTCTCGGCGCCAATCCTGAAGGCGGCGGCGATCTCCCTCGTGCCCCTCACGATGATCGTCCTCGCAACGGAGCTGCCCGGGCTGCAGAAGGGGCTTCTCACCACCTCGCTCACGGGACGCGAGTGGCTTGCCTGCCTGGCTCTCGCCGCGGCGCTGCCGCTGACCATCGAGACCGGCAAGTGGATCCGCCGCCGGCGCGAGCCCACGACGCCCGTGCTCGACGCGCAGCGGGCGGTCAACCCGGGTCGCGCGCACACGGACGTCGCGCCGTGAGGAGCGGGCAGAGCAGTCCGCGTCAGGACCCTTCACTGAGCTCGGCCGGCGCCGCGACCTCGGCCCGGAAGGGAACGTGATGGCGACAGCCGCGACCACTCCCAAGGGCTTCTCGGACGAAGACCTCGTCAACCTGATGGTCCGCTGAGCCACGGAACCCGGCGGGCGGAGAATATCGGCGCTCGGTCGCAGCGGGATGTCGGCTCCATGGTCCGCAACGACGTCGGTCGGGACGACACCCCGCGGCCTGCCGATCAGCCGGACGCGGGCGTGCGGTCGCCGCCTGTCTGCGCCCGATGGCTGCCGATTCCCCGGGATCGCGTGACCTCGGCTGGGGCGCTCTCCATCGGCGGGCGGGCCTCGCGCGGGTGCCGCTCGTACCACTGGGCGTAGCGACCGGCGAGCGGAGCGGCGGTCAGCCCGTGGGCCAGGACGGACAGTCCGACGGTGAGGTAGATGGCGATCACCATCAGGCGCTCGTGCGGCAGCGCCGACCCCTCGACCACGATCACCGCGAAGACGATCGACGCCAGCCCGCGAGGACCGAACCAGCCGAGGAAGCCGACCGTCGGGCGCTGGGCGTGCGTGCCCCACACCGCGACGGCCACGGGAAGCATCCGCACGAGCGTGAGGCTGAGGACGGCGTACACGGCGAGCTGCCAGCTCAGCTCGGTCAGGGCGGGTCCGAGCAGGATGGCGCCGAAGAGGACGAAGGTGATCCCGTTGAGGACGGCACCCACCTCCTCGCTGAGTCGGTTGACTCCCTCGGGGTCGCGCCGGAGCGCCAGGCGGAACACGATGCCGCCCACGAAGGCCGCGATGAAGCCGGACCCGTGCAGCGCGATCGCGATTCCGTAGGCGAGGGCGGCGCCGGCAGCCGGGATCACCTGTCTCCACGCGGGGGCGATCAGGCCGCGCCCGCCCGCCTGGGTGAGGATGGCCGCGATCACCAGCCCGGCGACGACTCCTCCCAGCACGCCGTAGCCGATCTCCTCGAGCAGCAACGTGCCGAGACCGCGGCCGCCGGAGATCTCGGACGCGGCGTCGGCAGCCGCGACGGCCGCGAGCAGCAGCGGCACGCAGATCCCGTCGTTGAGCCCGCTCTCGACGTTGAGTCCCTGGCGGATTCGCGCCGGCACACGCGGCTCGGTGACCACCGCCTGTCCCAGCGCGGCATCCGTCGGCGCCAGGATGATCCCGAGGATCACCGCCTCCTCGACACTCAGCTCGCCGAAGAGCGCAGCCGCAGCCACGGCACCCAAGAGGATGGTCAGCGGCAGCCCGATCGCGAGCAGCCGGACCGGCAGGTCGAAGCCCCGCCGCAGCTCCCTCAGGTCGATGCGCGAGGCGTCGCAGAAGAGCACCAGCGCGAGCGTCGCCTCCGCCAGCGTGCGCACGGCCGAGCCCCTGCTCGAGAGGTCGATCCCGTCGATTCCCTCGCGCCCGACCAGCAGCCCGAAGGCGACGAACACCATCGCCGGCGTGATCGGCGTGCCGGCCAGCCGCCCCGAGACGGCGGCGAACCCGAGCACCGCCAGCGCGAGGAGCGCGAGCGCCCACTCGCTCATTCCGCTCTCATCTGCATCGTCGGCGACCCGCGGGCGAGCCCTCGAGGTGGGGCGGCGGCCCCGCCCCCTGGTCCACGGCCGACCCCAGGTGCGGCGCGTGGCAGGAGGCGGGACACGACGCGCTTACGCCCGATGAGGTCGCCCACCTTGCTCCCGATCAGGATGAAGGCGGCAGAGACCAACGCCTCGAGGGCGATCGTGGACGGGACGCCGCTGACGGTCGTGTCGAGATCGTCAACCACCGATGCGATCGAGACGTTCATCGGCGATGTGTCGACGACGAGGACGAACATCGCCATTGCCGGCAGGAGGGAGAGCAGTGGGGTGCCCGTCGCCTCCCCGGGCGGGCTGCTCGCCTCGGGCATGGCCGCGATGCTACCTCGCCCCTTGCCCGCGGGAAGGGGGAGCCCTCCGAGACCTGTCACCAGGACTCGCTCTACGGACCGAACAGCACAGGCTCCGGGGGCCCAAGATCCTGGGCTCCAAGCCAGCGGCTCGAACGAGCACCCCCAGGCCCCCGAGCCCCTGAGCCTCTCCACCGCCCGAGGGCCTCCACCGAGAGGCGCCGGCCACCGGCCGGTCAGTTCGTTGTCGTCACCGCCGCTCGGGGCTTCCTGCGGCAGCGGGGCGATGGGTGCCCTCGTCGAGCCCGGCCTGGACGGCGCGTTGGACGTTGCCGTGGATCTGATCAGCACCGATTCGGTCGATGATCCCGTCGGCGCGGAGCACCGTGAGCACGTGAGGCTTTACCCGTGCCAGGCGCAGGGTGACACCATCGGCATCGGTGAGCTCCAGGATCTCGGTGAGCTTGGCCGCGCCCTGCGAGTCGATGAAGTTGACGCCCTCGAAATCGAGCACGAGCACACGGAGCGGGTGGTCGGTGTCCGCGAGGGCGCGGATGCGGTCCTCGAGCGCCTCCGCGGTGGCGAAGAACAGGCCGCCGTCCAGGCGGAGTACCGCGATGCCCGGGAACGTCTCGTCGTCCGGGTGCTCGTCGAGATCGCGGAACACCTGTGTTCCCACTTGGCGGCCGAGCAGGGCCATCGGGGGCCGCGTGGCGACGTAGATGAGCCACCCGATCGACAGCACGACCCCGATGACGACACCGGCGAGCACGCCGGCCGAGAGGACCCCCATGATCGCGGCGACCGCGATCCAGAAGTCGAATCGCGTCACCCGGTGCAGGCGACGCAGTTCGGCCAGGTCGATCATCCCGAACACGACGGCGTCGATGATGATCGCCGCGAGCACGGCCTTCGGAAGGTCCGAGAACAGCGGGGCCAGGACGATCAGCGTCGCCAGCACCAGGGCCCCCGTCGTGAGCGAGGCCATCGGCGTCCTCGCTCCCGCCGACTCGTTGAGCGAGCTCGCCGAGAGGCTGGTTGACACCGGCATCCCCTGGAACACCCCGGCGCCGACGTTTGCCATCCCCTGGGCCACCGACTCCTGGTTCACGTCGATGCGGTAGCGGTGGCGCATGGCGAAGGTGCGAGCGTCGCCGGCGGTCTGCGAGAAGCCGATCAGCAGCAGCGCCACCGAGGCGATGCCGATCTCCGACAGGTGCTGGCTGACGATGTCGATGTCCGGCAGCTGCGGCGCCGGCAGGCCGCGGGGCACGTCCCCCACCAGCGCCACCCCGTGCGCGCCGAGGTCGAACAGGCGCGACGCGAGCAAGCCACCGGCCACCAGCACCAGCGCACCGGGAACCGCGGGCGCCGCGAACCGCAGGCCGAGGATCACGGCGAGCGCCACGGCGCCGACCAGGAGCGTCGTCCAGCTGATGTCGCCGAGCGAGCCGATCCACGAGGCCAGCTCACGCCAGGCGCTGGCGCCCTCGGACGAGGTCCCGGTCAGCTTCGGCAACTCCCCGATGACGACATCGACCGCCGCCCCCGCCAGGAACCCCGTCACCACGGCCTTTGAGAGGAACTGGGCGATCCACCCCATCCTGAACAGGGCCAGCAGCAGGAACAGGACCCCGGTGACCAGCGTGATCGCCGCCACCAGTTGCGCCGCCTGCTCACCGCCGAGACCCGTCAGCAGCACCGCGCCCCCGGCGACCGCGGCAAGCGCGGAGCTCGGCCCGGTCGAGATCTGGCGCGAGGTGCAGAACAGCGCGTAGATGATGGCCCCGGCGGCGGCGGCGTACAGCCCGTTCTGCAACGGCACTCCGGCGATACCGGCGTAACCGAGATTCTTCGGCACGATCAGCGCGGTCACGGCCGTCCCTGCGGCGATGTCACCCCGTAGCCACCGGCGCTCGTAGCGAGGCAACCACCCCACGATGGGAACGAACCGGGTCAATCTCCCCGGCCGCTTCTCCGTCTCGCCGTTCATGGCCGCCGATCCTGTCACGGCGCGGAGCCCGAGCGGATCTCCCTCTTCACCCGGCGTGGCTCCTCGAAGCCCGCTTTTCGGCCCCGAGCCAAGCCGGGCACGAGGCGCACGACCCGAGAGCGGCACATCCTTCTCGCGGGCTTCCAGCGGGACCCGGCCGGGGCGCGGGTCGCCCCCCCCACCGGGTGAGCGTCAGTCCCGTTTGTTCGCGCTCACCTGCGCGGGGCCTCTTTGTGAGGACTCGATTCTGCGGGGCCGGGCCGGCCGCGGGCGCCCCACAGCCGATGCCGGAGCCGGGACTCGAACCCGGATGCCCTCTCGGGCCGGGGATTTTAAGTCCCCCGCGTCTACCGTTTCGCCACTCCGGCGGTGGGTGCTTCCAGGGTCATCGGCAGATCAGCGGCCGAATGTAGCGGTGCCCGGCGTGCGGTCAACCGCCGCCAGGCGGGCCGACTCGACCGCCCGCGCCCACTCCTCGGGGAGGATGGGCCATCGCTGCAGGATGTCCGCGTGGCGGACGTGGCGCATGTTCTCGCCGCGGGCGAGGATCGTGCGACGGCCGTCCATGACGTCGCTTCCGGTGGACGGATCGCCCAAGGCGCCGTTCTGCGCGGTGCTCATTCGCCTAAGTCTACGAGAGGATCGTCACGATCTGAACGATCGTGACGATCCTCTCCGGCGAACGGGAACGGCCCGATCAGCGTTCCGGGCGCGGCTGCGCCCCGGCCACGACGCCGGAACGGCGGCCGATCAGGGGGTGACCGCCACCTTGATGACCCCGTCCTCCTGGTTGGAGAACAGCGGGTAGGCCTCCTCGATCTCGTCGAGCGTGAAGCGATGGGTGATGAGCTGCTGAAGGTTGAGCCGGCCCGTGCTGACCAGGCTCATCAGCGCGCCGAGGCGCTTCTTCCCCCCGGGGCACAGGGTGGTGCGGATGTCGATGTCGCCGATCCCGTAGATGAACGGCTCGAGGGGGATGGTGACCTTGTCGCCGTAGACCCCGAGCGACGAGACGACGCCGGCGGGGCGCACCGACTTGAGGCAGTTCTCGAAGGTCTCCTGGATGCCGAGCGCCTCGATCGCGACGTCGGCGCCGCGGCCCTCGGTGAGGGCTTTCACCTTCGCGCTCGGGTCCTCCTGGGTGAAGTCGATGACCACGTCGGCGCCCATCGTCCGGGCCATCTCGAGGCGCTTCTGGTTGGAGTCAACGGCGATCACCAGGCCCGCGCCCCTCAGGCGCGCGCCGGCCGTGGCGCAGAGCCCGATGGGCCCCTGGGCGAACACCACCACCGAGTCGCCGAGCTGCACGTCGGCCGTCTCCACGGCGGAGATGCCGGTGCTGGCGATGTCCGTGACGAAGAGCACCTCCTCGTCGGACAGGCCCTCGGGGATCCTCGCCAGGTTCGACTGCGCGTAGGGCACCCGGAAGAACTCGGCCTGCACGCCGTCCATCGAGTTGCCCAGGCGCCAGCCGCCGATGATCCCCCACTGGTCCTCGTAGCCGGCGCACTGCGAGAAGTCGCCCGCCTGGCAGAAGTAGCAGGAGCCGCAGGGCGTGATCGCGCCCACCACCACGCGGTCGCCCACCTCGTAGCCCTGCACGGCCTCACCGATGGTGTGGATGACGCCGGAGGGCTCGTGCCCCACGACCCGCCCCGGCGCCACCGGGTACTCGCCCCGCCAGATGTGCGAGTCGGTGCCGCAGATGGTCGTGGTCGTGACCTTCACGATCGCGTCGGTCGGCCCGCAATGGGGGATCGGGACCTCTTCGATGTGGATGTCCCGCACATCCTTGAAGACCGCCGCCCTCATCGTCTCCGGCATGACGCCTCCTTCCGGGAGTTGATGCTCCGATACTCGATCACCGGGCGGGGCTCGGGCAACACACGCGGTGCTGCCCTCAGGGCGGGCTGCTCCAACCCTCGGCGAGCGCCTCCAGCGCGACGCCGTCGAGCAGGTTGCGCTCGCTCACCATCAGCCCGTCGAGGCCCGCGGCGTCGAGGATCGCCGCCACGATGACCGCGCCCGCCACGATCACCCCCGCCCGCGCGGGATCGAGCCCGGGCACCGAGCGCCGCTCGGCCAGGGTCAGCGCGCCGAGGCGCTCCCCGATCTCCTCGATCCGGGACCGCGACAGCCGGTGGCGGTGGATCAGGTCGCGGTCGAAGCGCCCCAGGTCGATGGCCGCGAGGGTCGTGATCGTCCCCGCCGCGCCGATCGCGCCGGCGGGACCGCCGATGGCCTCCAGGGCCGGCGCCGCCATGGCGTGCGCCTCGGCGCGGAGGGCCGCGATCTGCTCCGGGGTGGGCGGGTCGCCGGACAGGTACCGCTCCGTGTGGCGCACCGTCCCGAGCTGCAGGCTCACCGCGGCCTCGGGCCCGCCGGCCCCGCCCCGCACCAGCTCGGTGCTGCCCCCTCCCACGTCCATCAGCATCACGGGCCCGTCGCCGTCCGCCGCCAGGCGGGCGCCGGCGAAGGCCAGGGCCGCCTCCTCCTGGCCGGTCAGCACGCGCAGCGGCGCCCCGAGGCGGCGGCGCACCACCTCCCCCACGCGATCGGCGTTCGGGGCGTCGCGCACGGCGCTGGTCCCCACGGGCACGACCCGGTCGGGCCGGAAGGCCGCCAGGCGCTCGGCGTAGCCCGCCAGGCACTCGTCGAGGCGGCCGAGGGCGTCCTCGGCGATCGCGCCGTCGGGCGCCGCGCCGCGGCGGAGCCCGATCACGGTGGTCACGCGCTCGCCCTCGGGGCCCAGGTCCGAGACGCCGTCACACAGGAGGAGGTTCACGGAGTTGGAGCCCACGTCCACGACCCCCAGGCGCTGCGGCGTCACCTCCCCACGTAGCGCAGCGGAGAGAGCAGGATGGCCGCCGCATCGGAGGCGTGGGACGCCAGCGCCTGCAGCAGCGCGACCTGCAGCGACAGCGCGGCGATGGACTCCTGCAGCTCGGCCCGGCGCTCCGGCTGGCGGTCGAGCGCCTCCTGGAGCAGGGCGACCTCGGCGGTGAGGGCGCCGGTCGCGCCCGTGACCTCGCGCTGCACTCCCTTGATCACGCGCCAGAGGCGAAGGCCGGCGACGCCGAGGGCCACCAGGGCCGCCAGCACCAGGACGCCGAAGATGATCGCCGCGATCGGGACGCCGTTGTCGGCCAGGAAGCCCACGGGGCGCAGTATCGCAGCCGCACTATCCTGCGGGCGCCGATGCCGCCCCGGGACGCCACCGACACCCGAGCGCTGCCCCGCGTCGCGCCCGAGGCGGTCTTCGTGCCGGCCCAGCGGCTGCGCGGGGAGCCGCACGTCGTGGTCGACGGCGCGCGCCTGCCCGGCACGGCGCTGGCCCTCTCGCACTGGCCGGACAGCGGCACCCCCGCCGCGCTCGCGGCGGACACCAGCGCCCTCATCGTCGACCGCTACCTCCGGTCCGCCGCCGCGGGTCCCGAGCTGCGCGCCGTGACCAACAACCACTACGACGAGGACGGGCTCTTCGGCATCTGGCTGCTTCTCGAGCGCCCGCCGGAGGGGGCCCCCGAGCGCGCGCTGGCACTGGCGGCCGCCGAGGCCGGCGACTTCGGCACCTGGACCGACCCCTGGGCCGCGCGGGTCGCGATCGCCGCGATGGCCATGGCCGAACGGGCCCGGACCCCGTTCCCGGAGGTCGGCCGGGCGCTCGCGAGCGCCGGCGCGACCGACCCGGCGGGCGAGATCTACCTGGCCATCCTGCCCCGCACCGGCGGCCTGCTGGCCGACCCCGAGCGCTATTCCCTGACGTGGCGCGCCGAGTGGGCCCTCGTGGAGCGCGACATGGCCCTCCTCGACTCGGGCGATGCGACCATCGACGACCACCCCGGGGGCGACATCGCGATCGTGCGCGCGCCCCATCCCCTGCACGACATGGCGGTGCACCCGCGCACCGCGCGCACCCGGGTCCTCACCGCCACCCCCGACGGCACGCTCGTGCTGGTGCACCGCTACGAGACCTGGGTCACGTACGCCTCGCGCCCGCTGCCGCCCCGGGTCAACCTCGATCCCCTGCTGCCGAGGCTCCAGGCCGCCGAGCGCGGCCCGGGCGTCTGGAGCTTCGACGGGGTGGCGCCCATCCGGCCGCGCCTCTACGCGGGCGACGGGCGGGGCCGGCCCGTCCCCTCGTCGCTGCAGCCCGAGCGGGTGGCCGCCGAGCTCGCCGAATTCCTCGCCGCGCCGCGATAGTCTCTCCCTCCCCTGGGGCGGCTCGGAGGGTCCGGCGATGAACGAGGGCGACGATCCACAGCGACGCGTGCGCCAACTGCTGCTGTCGGGCGACAACATGCTGAAGAACCGCCACGACCGGCAGGCGGCGGACCGGGCCCGGACGCGCTTCGAGGAGGCCGGGCGCGTGGCGCGGGAGGCCGGGCTGCCGGACTCGCTGCTCGAGATCATCGATCGCCGCCTCGAGGCGCTCGACCAGCGGGCGGACGCCGATGCGGCGTAGGCGCGCGGAGGGCCCGGGCGACTGCGCCATCTGCGGCCGGGTGGTGCTCCCCGGGGAGCCCGCGCACGATTTCCTCGACCCCGAGCGCGGCCGGCGTCACGAGGTGGTGTGCCCGCTGTGCCCGCGCCGGGCGGTCGCCCGCGGCTGGGTGCGGGCCGGGGTGCCGGCCACGGGCCGGGGTGCGTCTGCCGCCTAGCGCCGCGCCGCCGCCCCCGGTGGGGCCTCCGCTCGACGAGCGGCGACTGCACTTCGTCCTCGGCAAGGGCGGGGCGGGCAAGAGCACCGTCGCCGCGGCCCTCGGCCTCGCCTGGGCGCGCTCCGGCAAGCGCACGCTCGTGGTCGAGGTGGCCGGGGAGAATCGCCTCTCGGACCTCTTCGACACCGCCGGCGTCGTGCACGAGCGGGAGACCGAGCTCGCGCCCGGCCTCTACGGGATCACGATCGACGCCGAGCGCGCCACCGAGGAGTACCTGGCGAGCCAGCTCCGCGTGCGCCCGCTGGTGGAGCTGCTCACCCGCAGCCGCGCGTTCCACACCTTCGCCGCCGCGGCGCCCGGCCTGGCGGAGCTGGTGACGCTGGGGAAGATCTGGACCCTGGCCATCGCCCTGCGCCCCGTCCCGGCGCGGCCCGGGGAGCCGGCTCGCGAGGAGCCGGTGTGGGACGCCATCGTCGTGGACTGCCCGGCCACGGGCCACGGCGTCGCCCTGCTCGAGACGGCGGGCAACGTGGAGGACATGGCCCAGGGCGGGCCGGTGCGCGACCAGGCCGCCCGCATCCACGAGGTGGTGTCGCACCCCGGGGCGACCGGCATCACGCTCGTGGCGCGGCCCGACGAGCTCTCGGTGACCGAGGCCGTCGACGGCGCGGCGATGCTTCGGGAGGGCGGGCTCCCCGTGGCCGCCGCGGTCCTGAACGGGGTCCGCGAGCCGCGCTTCTCCGAGTCCGAGGCGCCGGCCCTCGCGGCCGCGGCCGCCGGCGCTCCGGGAGCCGAGCGCGACGCCGCGGCGGCGGCCCTGGCCCACCTTGCCCGGCAGCATTCCGACGCCGGATACCGCGAGCGGCTCGCCGCGGGGATCGGGCTGCCGGTGCTGGAGCTGCCCGAGATCGTGGAGCGCCGGTTCGACCTGGCCGCCCTGGAGCGCCTGGCGGCGGCTCTGGGCGCCGCCATCGGCGCGCAGAACGGGCGGCCGTGATCGGGGCCCTGGAGGACCGGCGACTGGTGGTGTGCGCCGGAGCCGGCGGAGTGGGAAAGACGACCGTGTCAGCCGCGGTGGCGCTGCGGCTGGCCCAGGAGGGCCACCGCACCGCGGTGGTCACGATCGACCCGGCCCGGCGCCTCGCCACCGCCCTGGGGCTCGCGGGCCTGGGCGACGCGCCGCACCGGGTGGACCTGGGAACCCTCGGCACGAACGCGTCGGGCGAGCTGTGGGCGCTCCAGCTCGATGCCAAGGTCACCTTCGACCGGCTCGTCGCGCGTGAGGCTCCCGACGACGAGGCGCGGGAGCGGATCCTTCAGAACCGGATCTACCGGCACCTGTCGGGCGCGGTGGCGGGCGCGCAGGAGTACATGGCCGTGGAACGGCTGCACGAGCTGGTGGACGAGGGGTCGTTCGACCGGATCGTGCTGGACACGCCGCCCGCCCGGAACGCGCTGGACTTCCTGGACGCCCCCCAGCGCATCACGCGGTTCATCGAGGGGCGCGCGCTGCGGCTTCTGCTGCGGCCCGCCCTCCTGCGCGGCGGCTTCGGGCGCCGGGTGCTGCACGCCGGGAGCAGCACGGTGATCTCGGTCCTGGAGAGGCTCACCGGGGCCCAGCTCCTGCGCGACGTCGCCGACTTCCTGGCGGCCTTCGACGGGATGTACCAGGGCTTCGCCGACCGGGCCCGGGTGGTGCACGAGATGCTCCTGTCCCCCGCCTCGGGGTTCGTCGTGGTGGCCGCCCCCGAGACCGACCCCGTGCGACAGGCGATCGCGCTCGCCCGGCGCCTGCACGACGACGGATTCCCGCTGGTGGCGCTGGTGCTCAATCGCGTCCATCCCCTCCCGCACGGCGGGCTGGCGCGCCCGGCGGCCCTCTCGGCCGCGCTCGCGGAGGCCGGCGCCGCCGACCCCCCCGGCCTGGCCCGGCGCGCGGCGCGGACCCAGGAGGAGGATCAGCTCCTCGGCATCCGCGACCTCGATGCCCGCGAGGCGCTCGTCCACGTCATGCGCGGGGGCGCCATGGCCACGGTGCCCGCCTTCGCCCGCGAGCCGGTGGATCTCGAGGGTCTCGCGCGGGTGGCCGCGGAGCTCGGCACACGAGGCGGCGGTAGCATGACCGGTCGATGAGGAGCGAGCCGGAAGCGGCCGAGCCGCAGGCGCCTGCGCCCGCCGGGCCGGAGGAGATCGTCGCGGACATCCGCGAGCAGGTCGCCGCCGGGATCCCGCTGGTGGGATCGCTCGCCACGCGGTTCTACCGCGCGGTCCACGCGATCGATCCGGCGGGCACCGAGGACTCCCTCGCGGTCCTGCCCGGGAACCGCGGCGTGCACCTCTACGACAGCCTGCTCAGCTGGGCGCCCATCGTCTCGAAGGAGCGCGTGCTCGACATCGGCTGCGGATCGGGCGGCGCCTCTCGCGCCGCGGCGCGCATCGTGGGCCCCGAGGGGATGGTCGTCGGCATCGACCTCAGCCCGGAGTGCGTGGAGACCGCGCGGCGGCGGACCCCCGAGGAGATGCCGGTGCTCTTCCGCGCCGGCGACGCCCAGATGATGCCCTCGGTCCCCGACCGGACCTTCGACTGCGTGGTGGCGAGCATGATGCTGGAGGAGGTGGCCGATCTTCCGCGGCTGCTGCACGAGGTGCGCCGCGTGCTGCGCCCCGGCGGCCGCTTCGTGGCCAGCGTCACCGCCTTCGACCGGCTCCGCCCGATCGACGCGTCGTTCATGGGGATGGTGATCGCCGTCGTCGGACGGCGCGCCCCGGGCGCGCTCGCCGGCCGGGCGAGCCGCGCGAGCATGCCCCACGAGCCCAGCGACACCCTGGCCTTCAAGGAGGCCGGCCTCGGGACCGTGGAGGAGCAGGACGTCCAGCTGGCCGTGGTGATGGAGGACGTCGGCGACGCCTGGGCGGTGTTCTCGCGCTCCACGATCGTCCATCTCCTGGACGATGAGGGCCGCGCCGAGCTGAGGAAGCGCCTCGAGCGGCGCATGCCCCACACGCTCTACCTGCCGCTGCGCTTCCTGCGCAGCCGCCGGCCGGGGTAGCCCCGGCCCGGGACACTAGCCCACCGCCTCCAGACGGGGGGCGCCGGGCCCGCTCGACTCCTCGTCGCACGGCTCGGCGTCGAGCCAGCGGCTGCCGTACTCGCGCATCGCGTCCACGATCGGGATCAGGTGCGCGCCCTTGGCGGTGAGGCGGTACTCCACCCGCGGCGGCGCCTCGGCGAACTCACGCCGCTCGACGATGCCCTCCTCCTCGAGGGAGCGCAGCCGGAGCGACAGGGTGCGCGGGCTGATGCCCGCCAGCGACCGCTGCAGCTCTCCGAAACGCCGCGGCCCCCCCGCGAGGTCGCGGAGCATGAGGAGGGTCCACTTTCCGGCGACGATCTGCGCCGTTGCGAGAACCGGACACACCGCCTGCGGCGCGACCGAGGGAGCGATCGACCTCATGATCGTTGCGGATGCTACCACCGGCCCCCGGGATCCCGGAAACGTCCGTGACACTCTCCGGCCGGGATAACGTGCCGGTCGTGCCCGACACTCCCCTCCCCCGCCGCCCGTGGCTCCGACGGCCGCCTCCGCGGTGGGTCGCGGCGGTGCTCGGGATCTGGATCGTGGTCGCCGGCGGCGCGATCCTGCTGGCCAAGTCGCTGGACTCGCCGGTCGGGGCGGGAGCCCGCGACGAGGCGCAGCCCGCCGTCCCGGGTCCGGTGGCGTCGCTCGGCACCACCCCGAGCGCATCGGGGCAGACGTTCCTGGCCCTCTTCCCCGCCGACGCCCTGCCGGCGGACGTCGCGGGCCTGCCGAAGCCCGAGCGGGCGGCCCGGCTGCGCGCCCTGGTCGCCGCGGGCGCGGGCGGCGCGTCGGCGCGGGTCGCGCTGGGCTCGGTGCTCCAGGAGCAGGGCGACGGAGCGGGAGCCGAGCGCGCCTATCGCGACGCCCTGCGGGTGGCTCCCGGCGACCTCTCGGCCCGGGTCGGCCTGGCGATGGTGCTCGGAGCCCAGGCCCCGCCGGGGCCGGCTCGCGCGGCGGCCCGGCTGGCGAGCCTGGCCTCGGCGAACCCCGGGAGCCAGGTCGTGCTCTTCAATCAGGGATTGCTGGCGGTCTCCCGCGGGCGGGCGGGTGAGGCGCGCCGGGAGTGGAGCGCCACGGTGGCGGCGGGGCCCGCGACGCGCCTGGGGATCCTCGCCGCCCGCGCCCTTCAGGCGCTCACCAGGGTCCAATCGACCCCATAGAGATCCGACGAGAAACTTCATCGTCACCGCACCTCGGCTTAACCGGTGCTTAAGGCGCTCATGGGAGCATGCCGATGGTCCCGTGGGGAGGAACGTCCCCGGGCGCCGAGAATCCCGCGAGTGGATCAGGCGTCCGAAACGGGTAGTGCAGGGGCTAAAGGTCTGGCGCCGAGTTGCCGATGCAAGTTCGCTGGCTGGTCCTTGACTTCAAGAAGTAAAGCAGTACCCTATCGAACGGACGTTCGTGAGGACGCCCGGCGGTGGGGGCACGTGGATGGTTCCGCGTGCTCCGATGGCGTCCAGCCGGAGGTGGCAACATGACGGTGAGTGAGATGGTCGAGCTGGAGGAAGTCCAGGCTCTCCTGACCCGTGGTCAGGAGCAGGGCTTTCTGGGCATCGACGAGGTCGCCCAGTCGGTCGAGGGCGTGTCCCTCGACGAGGGTGCGGCCGAGGGCCTGTACCGCCACCTCGACGAGCTCGGCATCGAGCTGCTCGAGGAGGGCGAGGCCCGTGAGCGGCTCGCGCAGATCGCCGAGGCCGCGGACCGTCCTCCGCGCAAGCTGAACCTGAAGGCCGACACCAGCACGGACGCCCTCCAGCTCTTCCTCAAGGACGTGGGCCGGGTTCCCCTGCTCACGGCCAAGGAGGAGGTCGAGCTCGCCAAGCTGATCGAGCTCGGTGACCTTCAGGCCAAGAAGAAGATGGTCGAGTCCAACCTGCGGCTCGTCGTCTCGATCGCGAAGAACTACCGCAACCAGGGGCTGGCGTTCCTCGACCTGATCCAGGAGGGCACGCTGGGGCTGGTGCGCGCGGCCGAGAAGTTCGACTACCGCAAGGGCTTCAAGTTCTCGACCTACGCCACCTGGTGGATTCGCCAGGCGGTGGCACGGGCGATCGCCGACAAGGGCCGCACCATCCGGATGCCGGTCCACGTCGTGGAGAAGCTGAACAAGATCAACCGCGCCGAGCGCAAGCTCGTCGCCGAGCTGGGCCGTGAGCCGTCGATCGCGGAGATCGCGGACGCGGTGAAGCTGCCCGAGGCCGAGGTCGAGTCGATCAAGCGCAGCGCGCAGACGCCCGTTTCGCTCGAGAAGCCCGTCGGTGACGACGAGGAGTCGGAGTTCGGCCAGTTCCTCGCGGACGAGAAGGCCGTCCAGCCGGAGGCCGCGGCGGAGACCGTGCTCCGGAACGAGGCGCTGCAGGACGTGCTCAACACGCTCAGCTACCGCGAGCGCCGGGTGCTGGAGCTTCGCTACGGCCTGGGGGGCGAGCACCCGCGGACCCTCGACGAGGTCGGGCGCACCTTCAACGTCACCCGCGAGCGCATTCGGCAGATCGAGAACCAGTCGCTTCAGAAGCTCGCCAGCCTGGCCGAGGCCCAGCGCCTCCGCGAGGTCGCCTAGAGGCGGTGACCGCCCTCGCCGGCGGAGGAACGTGAGTCAGCGAAGGGGCCCGGGGACGGGCCCCTTCGTCGTTCCGGCGACTGGGATAACCTCGCACCGTGGCCGATGACGACGACGAGTGGCCTGAGCCCGAGCGCGACTCCGAGGAACTCCGGGCGGCCTCTCGCCGGCGGATCGCCGAGATGCGCCAGACACGTCAGCGGATACTGCGCTGGACGTACGCCGGGCTCGGCATCCTCCTGGTCCTGGTGATCCTGCTGGCCACCCTGCGCTGAGCGCGTCCGGGCCGCCCGCGGTGGGGCTGGTGGCCGACCTGTGGCGGTTCCCCGTGAAGTCGTTCGGCGGGGAGCGGTTGCGCCGGGCGTTCGTGGGCCCATTCGGCATCCTCGGCGACCGGCGGGTGGCCGTCATCGACGGCGCGGGCAACCCGCTCACGGCCCGCCGGGCCCACGCCCTCCTGGCGTTCCGGGCCGGCTGCTCCGATCCCGACGGCGGCGGGGGGGTCGAGGTGTCCACCCCCGAGGGCTGGGAGCTGGTCTGGGACGACCCGTCGCTCGCCGCCGAGGTCGGCCGCGCCATCGGGCAGGACGTGAGGCTGCTGAGCAGCCCGGTGGGCATGCACGACGCGGCGCCCGTCCATCTGGTGTCCACGGCCTCGCTGGCGGCGGTGGGCGCCTGGCAGGGCGTCGACGAGGCCGACCGCCGCCGCTTCCGCCCGAACGTGGTCGTGGAGCTCGACGGCGAGGAGCCGTTCGCGGAGGACGCCTGGGTGGGGACCGCGCTGCGACTCGGCGACGAGGGGCCGGTGCTGCAGGTCGTCTCCCCCACCGAGCGCTGCGCGATCACGACCTTCGATCCGGACACCCTGGAGCGCGACAACCGGGTCCTCGCGGGCCTGGCCCGCGAGCGCGAGAACCTGTTCGGCGTCTATGCCCGAGTGGTCCGCGCCGGCTGGGCCGAGGTCGGCGCTCCGGTGCGGGTCATCCCCGGCTCTTGACCGCACGGGACGGTTCGTTACACTTTCTGAACCGCCGCGGGGTGGAGCAGTCTGGTAGCTCGTCGGGCTCATAACCCGAAGGTCGCAGGTTCGAATCCTGCCCCCGCTACTTCGTAAGCCCGGTCCTCGACCGGGCTTTCGCCGTTCTCGGGTCATCGGGCGCTGAGGCTGGATACATCTGGGGGCGGTGCGGGAGCATCCCGGACCGTCTCGGACGGTGCGGGGGACGGTGCGGGAGTGCCCCCCGGGGGAGGGAGGGGGTGCCATCGCGGGAATGGGGCCGGGAGGTCGTGGATACGGGTGCCTCTCGGGCGTGATCGCGATGCCGAGGATCTCGGCCCCCTGTATCGCTTAGCCTCGGCGACCAGGCGGCGCAGGTTGCGCGCCGAGCCCGCGTATCCGGCGGCGCGGGCCACCGGCGGCAGGCGCTTGGCGGAGATCCGCCCGTCGGTGGCCCGGACGCGCTCGGCGTTCAGATCGGCGACCGCGTCGGTGTTCTTCGGGCGCTCCTTGCGCGGCGGCGCCAGCCCGCCAGCGCTCGACGACCCGGTGAACCGTCTTGTGGGTGGTGCCGCAGAGCCTGCCGGCGGCGCGGTAGCTGCCGAGCTCGTTGTAGGCGCTCACGATCTGCACGCGTTCCCTCGCTGACTTCACGGCGGCCCCCGGCGGCGACATGGCCCAAGGGCCACCTCTTCGCCGCGGCGGGGCCGCTCAGGCGATCAGGTCAGGGGACTTTCTCGTGGCCACGGGCAGGACCGCGCGCCGGTACCGGTGCCCCTTCTTCCACTCCCTCGGCACCACCTCCGGACAGGTCCCGGCGGAGGTGCGCGCAGGCCTCCGGCCACCGACGCGGGATGCGCGGTCGGCGGACGCAGGGCATGCGGGGTCTAGAAGGTCCCGCGCAGGATCACCGCACCGCCCGCGGTGCGCACCGAGACGGTGGAAGCATGCGCGATCTTGGGGACAGCCTGGGCCCGCTCGGTGTTGCGGTCGATCTGGGCAACGCCGAGGCGGGTGACGGTCGCGCGACCGAGCCTCGCGCCGTTGGCGTAGAAGAGGACCCGCTTGCCGGCCAGCCCCCGAAGGTGCTCGGCCTCGATCTGGAGTTCACGCTGGCCGGGTTGGGCCTGGTACTGCGCGTGGCCGATCGCTCTGGGGAAGGCGGCGGTGGGCCGCAGCGGGATCGTCCAGTTGACGGCGCTCGCGGCCTTCGAATGGGTTGTTCCGGCGGCAATGGCCGCGCCGGTTCCCGCGAGCGAGAACACGGCGGCACCCGCAGCGATCGGCGCGAGCCAGCGACGGTTCATAGGCACCATCGGTCACTTCCTTCTGGTCGAGTTGCTCCTGGCCCCACCCACGGTATGACGCCGGGGTAAGCCCCCGACGAGGCTCAGTCAAATCTTTGGCAAGGGAAGGACGGGTGCCAGCTTCCGAAGTGCCCAGACGATTCGCCTGCGACTCGACGGCCCGGGTTGACGGGGCCGCAAGAACCCCAAGAGGACGAGAGTTTCGATCGCGCAAGCCGGCGCCGGTTGCCTACCAGGATGCCCACTGCACCGGGATCCCGCGGCCCCAGACGGAGCCGCCATCAGCCTCACAGTCAGACCTCGCCGCGGCGCCCGGCGTCCTCATCGCCCAGGGCATCGGGCGCGCCGGCGAGGACCGCACTCGCCCGCTGAGCGCCGGCGCGGGGCGTCCGCGTAGGCTCGCCTCGACGGGTCCACGCGACGAAGGGGCGAGACCATGCTCACGAGGGAGAGGCTGCTCCATCCGGCGACGATCATCGCGACGGTCGCGCTGCTGGTCGCAACGTCGGGCGCGGGGTACGCGGCCACCAAGATCGGCGCCGGGCAGCTCAAGAACGGCGCCGTCACGACGGCCAAGATCAAGAACAACGCCGTCAACTCCGCCAAGCTCCGCGCCGGCGCGGTGCGCGGCGCCGACCTCGGCACGGGCGCCGTGGGCGCGGCGGCGCTGGCCACCGGCGCCGTCACCCCGGCGAAGATTGGCGCGGGCGCGGTGGAGGGAACCGCGCTCGCCAACGGCAGCGTGACGACCGCCAAGCTCGGCCCCAACGCCGTCACCGGGCCCAAGATCGCCGCCGCCACGATCACCGCCGCCAACATCGCGCCGGGCCAGGTGGTGACCGGCGCCGGCCAGCTCGTGAGCGGCCGCCTCGCGCTCGCGCCCGGCACCGCGAACACCCCGCTCCTGACCATGCCGGGCATCGCGCGCCTCGACGTGGGCTGCTCGCCGGGCAGCATCCCGACCATCCAGACGACCAACCTGTCGGGGACGACGCTGACCCTGGAGTCGTCGGGCGTGAACGGACCCTCGACGGCCTTCGCGAGCGGGATCGCGCTCCTCGCGGGGACGGCCGTCGGCCAGGGCAATTCCGGGGTCGACGGCGTGCAGCGCACGACGCTCCAACTGAGCTACACGGGTGCCGACGGCGCCGCGCACGTCGCGACGGCGACGCTCAGCCTGCGTGCGGCCGACACCCCCGCGACGGGCTGCGTCGCGAGCGGTCAGGCGCTGACGACCGGCTGAGCGCCAAGCGCGCCTGCACGCGGGCCGGACGCGGCCGCCGGGGGCCTTCGGCACCCCCGGCGCCGCCCTCGGCGGCTCGGCCGGCTCGCGGCGCTGGCTCCACACGAAGCACGCGATCGCGCCGACGAAACAGCACCAAGGCGACGTAGAAGTTCAGCCGCGGGCCGAGGAGACTCGGGTGGGGACCCCCGGGGGGGAGGGGGTGGGCACCCCCGCAAAGGGGGCGGGGGGTCTTCGATGAGGGGTGCCCTGCCCGTCCCGCACTCGAGCGATGTCATACGAACCAGCGACTCAGGACACGAGATCCACTCGGCATCTGGCGAGAAGCCGATGTTCCGCGGAGAGATGACGACGCGCCGCGGACAGGCCGCTGATCGACGGTGTCGTACCGGCGGGGAGCGGCCACTGATTCCCGTCCCGCGGGGCCCGCGACGCGCGGGACCGGGTGGGATCGAGGCCTCTCGCCCGGGGACCCATCCGGGCCGAGTCGTCCTTGGCCCGCGATCACCGCCCGTGGCGCGGGCGCGCGCCCGGGCCCGTCGGCGCCCCGGGGATTCCGAAGCTGGACTCACCGAGCACCCGCCGTTGCAACATCGCCCGCTCGGGTTCGGAGGGGAGCGATGGCGGCTGTGCCGCTCGCGGGAAGGGGTGGTCTCGGCCTCGAGAGCCCTGGCACGAGCCGCAACGGCGGCCGCTGAATTGTCGGGCAGCCCGAAGAACGCGCGCACGCGTTGCAGGTACTTGAGCGCGATGGGCCCCCCGATGAGGGTCGCGGCCTGGAAGGCCGTCCCAACCGCTCCGACGCACTGCATGCACATGGGGTCTCCCACGCTCTCCGACCGCGTGACCCTATCGTCGTGGGGAGCTCACGAGAAGCTCGGAACGCGCCCGGAGCGCAGCTCGTCTCGCACCATGCGAGGCTTGGCGCATGCCCGGTAGGTGCAGGAGGGTCTCGGGGCACCGGGGGCTGCCGGTCGTTGCAGCGGCGGCCCTGCTGCTCGGCGGTTGCCCGCTCGCGTGGGCGTCCGACTCGTCCGAGGTGAGCGCCGACCAGATCCTCGCCAAGGCACGCTCGGGCTCGAGCGCGGCGCAGATCCTCGCGACCGCCTTCCCCGCGGCATCCCTGAAAGCCTCCGCGAATCCGCTGATGCACGTCTTGGTCGCTGATCTCGCTCCTCGCGTCACCGTCGCCGCTCACGGGCACCCGGTCCTCGTCGCGGGCAGCGGTCGCATATCGCTCGTGGCGGATCATCGTTACGAGGCGTCGCGCACGCGCGCCGGATGGGCGGTGCGCGACCTCGACGCTCGGACGCGAGTACGGCGCCTTCGATCGGCCGTTCTTCGCTTCGAGGGCGGCACGGCCGAGTCCACCGTTCTTCTCGCCGAGCCGCTCGGGGTGGGATTCCGCGGGGGGCTGGTGCTCCGTTCCGGGGAGCGGCGGACCATCTCGGTGGTGAACGTCGTGCGGCTCGAGCAGTGGCTGGACGGCGCGGTGGGCGGAGACCTTCCGTCCAGCTGGGACTCCGCGCCGGCCGCGCTGGACTTCGCCGCCATCCTCCTGCGCTCACGAGCGCTCGGGGCCATCCGTTCCCGCTCCCCCGGGTGGGACCTGACCGCGGAAGACCCGCGCTACATGGGTGTGGACGGCGAGCAGAGCGAGCTGAAGGCGGCGGCCGATCGGACCGATCGGCAAGCGGCGTGGACCGGCGATGCGCCCCTCGACGCGGTGATCACCTTCACCGGGGACCCGACCGCTCCGCTGAGGCTCCCCGCCGGCCCTCACGATCCCGTGGCAGGTGTGCCCGCACATCCCATTCCCGGCGCAGCCGCCGGCCTCGGCCCGCGGGCGGCTGCCCTCGTCGCGCAACAACTTGGGACACCCTATGTCTGGGGCGGCTCGGCGCCGGGCGGTTTCGACTGCTCGGGGCTCGTCGCATGGATCTACGGCCGGCTGGGGATCCGGCTGCCGCGCGTCGCGGAGGACCAGGCGAGGGTCGGCGCCCCGGTGGCCGACGCGGACCTGCAGCCGGGAGATGTCCTCTTCTTCGCCGACAGCACCGGCTACGTCCACCACGAAGGCATCTATATCGGCGGGGACCGAATGATCCACGCGCCACAGAGCGGCGACGTGGTCAAGGTCGAGCGAATCGACATCGGCTCCTTCGCACGCACCTATGCGGGCGCGCGACGCTTCTCGCCAAGCGCGTAGACCGATGATCCCGGCGACCGCCCGCTCTGTGCGCGAGGAAGGGAACCTTGGACGAAGGTAGGCCGAAAAGGTCTCTCGTCGCACTTGGGGTGGTTGCAGCTCTCGCGATCGTCGCGATCCTCGCGGCGGCATGGCAAGCGACGGATCCCCCTCGTCGAGAGTTCGGCGCGCGCGCCGACCGCTTCAACGAAGGGAGGGCATGGCGCCTCGTCGAACTGCAGCTTCGGTACGGCCAGCGACCGGCGGGGTCGCCGGCGCTGCGCCGCCTGGCCGAGCGGCTCCGGCCCCTTCTTCCGGCGGGCCGCTTCGAGAAGGTCCCGGGCCGGGGTCTGCGCAACATCGTCGGCACCCTCCCCGGCCGGCGCCCCGGCATCGTCGTGGGCGCCCACTACGACGTCCTGGCCGACCCCGCCGGATTCGTCGGGGCCAACAACGGCGCCGCGGGCACCGCCGTCGTGCTGGAGGTCGCCCGCGCGATGCGGTCGCTGGATCGGCCCGCCGGCGCGCGTGAGATCCGGTTCGTCCTCTTCGATGGCGAGGAGCCGCCCCACGGCACGCCGGAGCAGGTCGCGGACTTCGAGCGGGTCGGGCTGCGGGGCTCGCGGGCGTACGTCGCCGCGCACCCCGGCCGGACGGGGGCGATGATCCTCCTGGACTACGTGGGCAACAAGGGCCTGCGGCTGCCTCGGGAGGGCACCTCGTCACGCGGCCTCTGGAGGGACGTCCGCGGAGCGGCCCAGGCCGTCGGCGCCGGTGCGGTCTTCCCGCCGACGACGGGGACCAGCCTCATCGACGACCACACCCCGTTCCTCCGGGCCGGCGTTCCCGCCGTCGATCTGATCGACTGGACCTACCCGGGACACGCGGTGACCGACACGATCGACAAGCTCTCACCCGCGAGCCTGGACGCCGTCGGCGAGACGGTGGTGCAGCTCCTGCGCGAACGGGATGCGGTCGACGCAGGGATGCCGGCGCCTCACCCCTGACGCGGCGCGGGCGGTGGCCACCGAGCGGCGGGCGACCGTCACCCTCAGACTTTACGTATGAGAATCAGTCCCACTATGATCGCCCGGCCCGCACCGGTACCCAAAGGTCGCCGCATGCTCGAGATCTTTCAGCTCCCGTTCGTCCAGCGGGGGGTCGCCGAGGTCCTGCTGCTGTCTCTCGCGGCGGGCCTTCTGGGCACGTGGGTCGTCCTTCGAGGTCTCGCCTTCTTCTCCCACGCGGTCGGCGCCGCCGCCTTCCCGGGGCTCGTGCTGGCCGACGGGCTGGGCTTCTCGGCGGTGCTCGGCGCATTCGGCACGGCGATCATCTTCGCGGTGGGCGTGCGGGTGCTCGCGGGCGGCCGGGGATCCCGCTACGACAGCCTCACGGCGATCGTCCTCGCCGGCTGCCTGGCGGTCGGGGTGATCCTCGCGAGCGACGTCTTCCGGTCGGCCGCCAGCATCGAGACCCTCCTCTTCGGGAGCCTCCTCGTGATCGACCGGGGCGACCTGGTCGTCGCCGGGATCGCCTCCGCCCTGGTTCTGGCGGCGACCTTCGTGCTCGGCCCGCGGTGGCTGGCGACGGGGTTCGATCCCGACGGCGCTCGGGCCATCGGCGTGCGCTCCTCGGCGTCCGATCTCGTCCTCCTGGGCCTCGCTGCCGTCGCGACGATCGCGGCCCTCGCCGCGGTGGGCGCCCTTCTGGCGTCGGCGCTGATCGTCGTTCCCGCCGCGACGGTACGCCTGTGGACCCGGAGGCTCCTGCCCTGGCAGATCGGCGCGGTGGCCCTCACGGCGCTCGAGGGGGTCGGCGGGATCTGGCTCTCGGTCGAGACCAACGCCCCGCCGGGATCCACGATCGCCGTGATCTCCGGCGTGGTCTTCGCGATCGCCCTCGGCGGCCGGGCGCTGCGTCGTCCGCTCGTCCTGCGCCTGGCCGGCTCGGGTGCGGCGATCCTCGCGTTGCTCGCCCTCACGACCGGGTGCGGCGGGTCGGCGGGCGGCTCGGGGGGAGTTGACGTCGTGGCGACCTCCACCCAGCTCGGCGACTTCGTGCGGGCGGTGGGCGGGGACCGCGTGGACCTCCATCAGATCCTCCAGCCCAACACCGACCCGCACGAGTACGAGCCGCGCCCCCAGGACGTGCGCGCGACGGCGGGCGCGAAGGTGGTCTTCACCAGCGGTGACAACCTCGACGCGTGGATGAAGGACGTGGTCTCGGAAGCGGGCGGCAGCCCGAGCGTGGTCGATGTCGGGGCCACCGTTCCCGTCAAGCTCCCCGGTGAGTCCAGTGGCCCCGAGGCGTCGAGGTTCGACCCCCACTGGTGGCACGACCCGGTCAACGTCGAGACCGCGATCGGCACGATCCGGGAGGCGCTCACCGCGGCCGATCCCGCCGGGGCCGACCGGTTCGCGGCGAACGCCCGGGCCTACCTCGGGAAGCTCAGGACCCTCGACTCCGGGATCGCGGCGTGCTTCCGGGCCGTGCCACCCGCTCAGCGCAAGCTCGTGACCGACCACGACGCCTTCTCCTACTTCGCGAAGCGCTACGGCATCGAGGTGGTGGGAGCGGTCATCCCCTCGCAGACGACGCAGGCTCAGCCGTCGGCGGGAGACGTGGCGACCCTCAGCCGGCTCATCAAGGCGGAAGGCGTCGCCGCGATCTTCCCCGAGAGCTCCCTCAGCCCCAAGCTGGCCCAGGCGATCGCCCGCGAGACCGGGGCGTCGGCGGACTACACCCTGTACGGCGACACCCTCGGGCCGGCCGACTCCTCGGGGGCGACCTACCTCGGAATGGAGACGGCCAACGCGGACGCCATGGTGCGGGGCTTTACGAGGGGCGCACGCGGGTGCACGATCCCCGGCATCCGATGATCGACCTGACGACGACGACGGCCGGCGCGACGTCGGGGGGCGAGCTCCTCGCCGGATGCCGCGGCCTCTCGGCCGGCTATGGGGGCCCGCCCGTCCTCGAGGGGGTCGAGTTCGCCGTCCACGCCGGTCAGCGGATCGGGGTGCTCGGCCCGAACGGCGGCGGAAAGTCCACCCTCTTTCGCGTCCTCACGGGCGAGCTGAGGCCCTCGAGCGGGACCGTTGCGCGGGGCGCCCGCTGCGCGGTGCTCCCGCAGACCGAGCGGTCGCGCCTCGACTACCCGGTCAGCGGGCTCGATGTCGTCCTGATGGGGGCGATCGGGAGGCTCCCCTGGTGGCGCCGGGCGGGGCGCCGCGAGCGGCGCGAGGCCCGCGAGGCGCTCCGGGTGGTCGGTCTCGAGACCTCCGCCGACCGCTCCTTCGGGGACCTCTCCGGCGGCCAGCGCCAGCGCGTGCTGATCGCTCGTGCCCTCATGCAGGACGCGCGCCTGGTGCTGCTCGACGAGCCCTTCGCCGGGCTCGACGCCCCGAGCACGGCACGGTTGCTCCGGTTGCTCGACGACCTCGCCGCGTCGGGACACGGCATCCTGATCTCCACCCATGACGTCGAGCAGGTCCGCGCCTGGGACCTCGTGCTCTGCCTCAACCGACGCCAGGTCGCCTTTGGCCCGCCTGCGTCGGCGCTGACCGGCCCGGTGCTGGAGGCGACATATGGCAACGCGATCGTGACCCTGCCGGGCGATGGCGGCGAGCCACGGCGCGGGGTTCTTCCGCCGGTTCACTGTCGCGACCACGACCACTGAGGGGGTGGCGGTGCTCGACAGCATCTGGAGCGCCCTCGCCGATCCCTGGTCCCAGGCGATCCTGCAGCGAGCGTTCGCCGAGGTGGCCCTGCTCGGCGTCATCGGCGGCGCCCTCGGATCATGGATCGTCCTCTACGAGCTCTCCTATGGGGCGGAGTCGCTCGCTCACGGGCTCTTCCCCGGCCTGGTGATCGCCGCCCTCACGGGCGTGCCGCTCCTCCTCGGCGGGCTGATCGGACTCGCGGCGGCGTCGCTCGGGATCGCGCTCGTCGGCCGGGTGCCCGAGATCGGTCGCGACACCGCGGTGGCGGTGGTCGTCACCACCCTGTTCGGGCTCGGAGCGCTCCTGGCCCTGTCTCCCGCCTCTCCGCCGGGGATTCAGGGGCTGTTGTTCGGCGACGTCCTGGCCGTGACGAACCTCGATCTCGCGTTTGCCGCGGGTCTTGGCGCAATCGTCCTCTTCGCGCTGGTCGCAATGCACTCGCGTCTCCTGGCGGTCGGCTTCGACCGCTCGAGCGCCCGCCAGCTCGGCACGTCGCCGACAGCGGTCGACATGGGCCTTCTCCTCCTCCTGGCGGCGGCGGTGCTCGTGGCGGTGCAGGCCCTTGGCAACCTGCTGGTCGTGGCCCTGCTCATCGCTCCCGGGGCGGCGGCGCGCGTGGTGACCCGCCGGATGGCGCCGATGATGGCGGTCGCCGCCGGGATCGCCATCGCGTCGGGAATCATGGGCCTGTATCTGTCGTACTACGCGGGCGTGGCCGCGGGCGCATCGATCGCCCTGGTGCTGGTCCTCTCATACATCCTCATCGCCGGGTCGCGCGTCGCCGGCCGGCGCTGGTCGCTCCCCGCTCTGGGCTCACGAGGCATCCCGGTTCGCCAATGACGCACCCGCCGGACAGTCACTCCAAGACTCCGAGCGCAGCCGAATGGACGGCCCATACCATCGCCCGGGTGGCCGCAGCGGGGCACCGCTCCGGTGGCGCGCGGCGAGCGGTGATCGAGTCGCTTGCGGACCAGGACTGCTGCCGCTCGGCCCAGGAGATCTTCGACGATCTCAGGAGCCAGGGGCGGCGGGTCGGCGTGGCGAGCGTCTACCGGGTCGTGGACCTGCTCGTGAATCTCGGCCTGGTGCAGCGGCTCGACCTCGGCGACGGCGTCGCACGCTACGAGCCGGCTCTGCCGAGCGGAAAGCACCACCACCACATCGTCTGCGTCATCTGCGGCGATGTCCGGCCCTTTGAGGATCCGCGGCTCGAGAGGGCCCTCGAGGTGGCGTCCGCCAGCTCGGACCACATCGCGGTCGACGCCCACGACGTGGTCCTCAAGGGCCACTGCGCGAGCTGCCGGGACGCGTGAGTCGCCCCGGTGACGGCGGACCCCGCCTGGCCCCGGGTCAACCCCAGGGCTCGTTCGGGCGGAGGCGCATCGGACAGGCCCGCGACTCCCCGACCGTCCGGGCGGGATCGCCGAGATCCTGGGCGAAATGCAGATGCGCCACCCCGGCCGCCTCACCCGACAACCCGATCGTCTGCCCCTGCCGGACGTGCTCTCCGGGCACGACGTCGATCCGGGAGAGGTGCGCGTAGTAGAAGCGGTCGGCCACCCCGTCGAGGTGCACCCGCAGCCCGGCCATGTGCGGGTCGTTCGAGTCGAGGGGCCCGATGAGGGACCCGATCGTCCCGTCGGTCACGGCCAGCACCGGCGTCCCCACCGGGACGGCGAGGTCGACGGCGTTGTCCGAGGCGAGGTTGTCGGGCGGCGCGGTGGGGCTGTGGGTCAACCCCGGGACGAAGGGACAGCCCACGACCACGCCCCTCACGGCGAGCGGATAGCCGTCGCCCTGGCCGGCGGGAGGTGCCGAGCTCGGCCCGAGCGCCAGGACCGACGCGCTGCCCCCGGCCCTCGTCGTGGATGCGCCCACGAGCACGTCCCCGCCGAGCTCACCGTCACCCAGGGCTCGATCCGTGTGGACCCTGAGAGCGACGAGGCCCTGGCGCGTGCCCGCGACCGCCTCCTGGAGGACGACGACATACCCGCCCCCCCGCAGCCGGTAGAGCAGGTTCTCGCCCACGGGACGCCGTGAGCCGTCCACGCGGAGACCGTCCACCCGCGCTCCGCCGAAGCCGCTGTCGGGGACGACGATCCGCTCGGCGGTGACCTGGCCGCCCAGAACGCTGACCCCGCGGAAGACGAGTCCATCCGCCTCGCGCGACACCCCGGTGAAGGAGACCACCCCGGCAGCCGGGAGGATCCGGCCATCGGACGCACGTACCGATACGGCGGCCTGGTCGGCGGCGCGGGATGCCGCGGGGACGGATCGATGGGGGGAGGCGATCGCCAGGGCGGGGGATGCGACCGGCGGCGCGTGGGCGGGGGCCGGATCGGCGGACCGGCGAGCGACCGGGCGGGCGGGCGGGGCGTGCATCACCGCCGCGGCGATCAACGCCCCCAGGACCGCGCTGACCCCGAGGATGCCGAGCGCCGAGACGCCGTGGATCCACCGGGGTGACCTCACGCGGGTCTCCCGCGAGCTCCGACGCGGCGGGCCGGGCGCGGGCTCGCCGATCGCCGCCACACCTCGGCGCCGATCAGCACCAGCGCCGGCGGGATGGTCGCCGGGATCACGTCGTAGACGAGGAAGAGCTGGTCCCAGGCGAGCGTGATCAGGAGCATCGCGGCCGCCCCGCCGATACGGGGCCCGCGCTCGACCGCCAGGATGGCGCCCACGACCGCGGCGGCGAAGAAGTCTCCGTAGCCGAGCCCGGCGCCGGCGAAATGGGCGGACTGGAGCTGGGGCAGCCCCGCCCCGGGCGTCGCGGCGATGAGGACGGCGTTCGGGCCCTGGAGGTTGTTGGAGAAGACGAGGATCGCATCGATGACGGCCATTGCGAGCACTCCCGCCTTCAGGAGCGCGAGGGGCGCCACCCCCGCGATCAGCCGCCCGGCCGTGATCGCCGAGCCCGCGATGAGGATCACCGTGGCCGCCTGGCCGGCGCGCTCGTGGGGCGCCGTCCAGGCCAGCGCGAGCAGAGGAGCGGCGAGGACCGCCCGCCAGGGCCGGGCGCCGCGGGCCGCCCACCCGAGGGCGAGGGCGGCACCGGCGGGCACGAGCAGGAGGGCGATCCAGGTCAGGACATCGGCGGTCGTCGGAAGGACCGCGATCGCGCCGACCACGACGGCGATCGAGAGCGGCAGCACCAGGGCCCAGGCCCCCGCCCGGAACCGGGCCGCCCATGCGGGCAGGCCGGCCCCGGGCAGCGCGATACAGGCGGCCTGCGCGGCGGTGAGCGCCATGTTGGCGGTGGAGAACCACATGTCGCCGAGGGACTCTGCCACTGCGGCCCGGACCTGTCGCGACGTCCTGTCAGGCGTTCGGAGAGGCTGACTCAAGGGCTGCTCTCGACGGGTCTGCCCCCGGTGTGGGAGACGGGGGACTTCGCACCCGTGCCCCGTTCGACGCCCTGGGTGTCCTCGCGGCGCTCGCCTCACCGTGATGGAGCCGGCCTCATCTCGCTCGCCGATCGAATGGCACTTGTATGACATAGTATGACGACATGGAGGTGACATGACGACCGAGACCACCGAGCGCGCTCAGCTGGAGCAGGCCGAGCGGGTCGTCCTCGAGTGGATGGAGACCCTTCAGGACGAGGCGGACACGCTCGACGACCGCCGGGGCGAGAACTTCGCCGACACGATGCGGCGCGTCGTCACGCGGCTCAGCAAGGACCTCGGGCCCCTCGACCTCGATCCCGAGAGCCTCGCCGAGATCCGCGGCGTGATCATCGGAGGCATCGAGAGGCTCGACACCGAGGGTGACGCCGGCTCCCGCATCGATGTCCTCGAGGATCTGCTGATCCGGGGCGAGCAGATTCGACACGTGCTGCGGGACGCACTCGACGCGGAGCTCGGCGCCGATCCCCGAGACGCGCGCGCTGCCAGGCGGAGGGAACGCGCCTTCGCGAGCTCGGTTATCGAGGCGTCGTCGCTCCTTCCGCCGCGCTTCCGGGCTGCCTCAACCTGACCCTGTTCGGGCCTCGCGTCATCTCGGGCTGGTCGCGGGAGCGGAGGCTCGCGTCCTCGATCCCCGCGGCCGTGGTGGCGGTGGGCGCACCACCGGCGGGCCTGGCGACGCGAGTGCGGTTCTTCGGTCGCGCGCACTCCGGCCACGACGAATACCGAAGGGAGCGGGAGCGGGCTCGTCGGCGATCGCGCTAACGGTCCCGAGTCGCCCGCGTGGGTGAGACGATCAGGGCCAGGACCACGCCCAGCGCACAGTCCATGCCTGATGTGTCGCCGTGCCGGCTGAGCCGGTCGAGGGCATCCTGCAGGGCAATCGTGTCCGATTGATCGAGCGCGACGAGCAGGTCACGCACCATCCCGCTCGCCATTCCCCGGCAGGCATAGTGCAGGTACTCCGCGGAGAGGTCCGTCGTGAGACGACCCGCAGCGGCGTCGATCGACTCTCTCAGCAGGCCGATTCGCGAAGCGTCGATCGCTCCGACGAATTGCAGGGCGGTGATCATCCCTCCCAGCACGTCGTCGCCGCTGGGAGTCAGGCCCGGCCCCCGGCCCAACCAGTGGATCACGGCCTCGTCGACCCGGCCGGCGGCCAACGACTCGACGGCGCTTGTGAGGGCGACGTCATTCGCGAGCGCCGGCCAATCGCACCCGAGCCCGGTTCGCGCCCGCGTCCGTGCCAGGTGCGCGAGGAGTGCTCTCGCCGGGCCGCGGAGGTCGTCGCCGCTCGCGGCCGGGAGGGCGGTCTCGAAGACCACCATGTCCGGCTTCGACGCGATCACCATCGCGCCTGTGCGGCTCGCGAGGACGCCGTCGACCGGGCGCCACTCCAGGACATCGCGAGGTGTCGTGAACCGCAGGCGCTGAAGCCCGGCCAGGTCCGAGCGTGTCATCTCGATGCCGTTGGGGACCGAGATGACACGCGTCGTGCAGGTGACCAATCGGTGTCCCGCCCGCAGATTCACCACCGAGTCGAAGACCGAGTGGATGCTCAACCGACGAGGTCTGTCGAGGATCCGCTCGATCTCCGTGCTCATGCGGGTGATCGGCACCGCGGGGCCGCGCCGAGCGGGCCGGTGTCCGCCTCAGGCCACCGCCGCGCCGCCACGAGTCTCGGCGAGTGCCTCGAGGGCGGAGGTGAAGCACGGCATCGAGGCTCGCACCTTCCCGACGCCAACCATCCCGATTCCGGCCTTCTTGTGCATGACCGCCGTCGTGATCAGGGGGGCGATGCCCGTCGCGACGACCTTGCGGATGTCGATGCCGACGGGAATGCCTCTGAAGTTCCAGTTCGGGATCGGCATGTTCGGGTTGTTCGCGACCACGATCTCCTGCTGCTCCTCGCTCGTGGCCAGAGCCTCGTCGAAGCCGCCTTCTCCCGTGCCCACCAGTTGCTGCACGGACGGAGCGGCGACGGCCACGAGCCCGCCGAGCCCGTAGGCCTCCAGAATGGCGCTGTCGCCGCAGTCGGGGCAGGCGTCGTCGTCCGAGAACCCAGGGAAGTACAGGGTGTCCAGCGTGTCCTCCGGCCCGGTGAACCAACGGTCACCCAGCCCGCTGACCCGGATGGCGAACTCCCTTCCGTTGCGCGTCAGGCAGGTGACGATGCTGCCTTCCTGGATGGTCGCGCCGGCGTCCAGCACCGCCTTCCCCGCCGCCATCCCCAGCGTCAGGAAGAAGTTCTTGTTTCCGGCGAGGAAGTCCAGGACCGACTGGAGCTGGTCCTGAGGCAGACCCACCTGCACGAGCTTCGGTGCGAGCTCCCGGAACATGATGCTCGACGCAGCCGACATGCGGACGTGGAACTCGTCTCCCATCGTCACCGCCTCGGCCAGGATCGGGTTGATCGCCAGCCCTCCGTCGGGGAGCAACTTCAGGGCCTTCGACAACCCCTCGCCCAGCACGTCACGCATCCAGGTGAGGTTGGCGCCCACCGACTCGTCGTACACGCCGAACCGCAGGACCTTGCCCTCGCCCTCGTGCATGGTCGTATAGGCGCGATTTCCGTCGGTGGTGTTCTCGACGACGAACACGGGCAGGTTGCCGCTGAGGATGCCGCCCATCGCCCCGACCGCGCCGTAGTGATGGTTGGGGGCGAACTCGATCTCCTCCTCGCACACCCGGCGCGCCGAGGCCTCGTCCTCGGCCCAGCCCTCGAACAGGACGGCGCCGATGGCCGCGCCCTGAACCGGATCCGGCATGTCCGCGAACGCGATCGGCGGACCGGCGTGAAGGATGAGCTTCCCCTCCAACTCGGGGATGACGGTCTTCGCGCGCACCACGTTGACGAGCGTCGGCTGGGCGTCGATGATCTTCTGTGCGATGGCCTCGTTGGCCGCATCGATCGTCTCGTACTCCGGCATCTGCGCACCTCCTGTGGTTGCTTAGGCGGGTGCGAGGTCCGGGCCACCTCAGTTCAGCGCATCGATGAGCGCCTGGAGCCTCGGGTCGCCGCCGGCGACAGGCTTCCAGTCGTACTGGACCACGCGGGCGCCGCGGTCGTCCAGTGTCTCGGCGAATTCGCGCAGACCGATGTTGATGATCCGCGGCGGTTCGGCGAGCAGCCGGCGGATCGGGCCGGGCACGCCGTCCTGCGAGGTGGCCTCCCCGTCCCGCCGCCGCAGGATGGCGAGAGCGTGGCGAACGGCGGCCGCGTTGCTGGGCAGCACGGAGACCCCCGCCTCCTCGAGTGCGAGGGTCTGCGCGCGTAAGGACTGCGGGTCATCGTCGGTGCCGCACACCGACGCGATCACGGCGAGATCTCGGCCGACGGCGCGAAGCCTGGCCAAGCCATCGGCGATGACGGTGGCGAGCGCCCCGGCCGGGTCGGGGTCCGATCCGAAACCGAGGACCACGTCCAGCAGGAGGACGGCGGTCGCCGGGTCGTCGAAAACCGCCGGCAGGCGCTCGTTGCGCGACGACGGGTCGATCATCGGATGAGGCCGTCCGCGGGTGTACGCGTCATCCCCGAGGTCGATCACCTCGTGCCCGTCCGCCCTCAGCAGCGCGCCGCCCGAGTGCTCGGCGTCCGCGGCCACGCCGAGCGCGTCGCCGAGCAACATGGCCGCCTCGGAGGCCAATGACCCTCCGGTGTAGAGAGCCTTGATGTACCGCTGCTCGGCGCGAAGCGTCACCGGCCGGGAGGCCCGTGTGCCCGCCAGCTCCACGGCCTTCATGGCCGTCTCCGCCAGCGTCCGCGCATAGTGGACGTTGCCGTTGACCTCGACGGCCGGACGCTCGCCGAGCAGGATCGCCACGACCGGCTTCGAGAGCGTGCCGGCGACGGCGAGGACCGCGTCTCGAACGCTCGCGGCGGGAGGCTTGCTGATGAGCACGATGGTCGTGGTGGTGGCGTCGGCATCCAGCGCACGCAATCCCTGAAGGCACGTGACGCCCCCCACCTGAGCGCTGAGGTCGCGCCCGCCGAGCCCGATCGCGTGGGAGACCCCTCCGCCGAGCCGGTCGATCTGCACCATCACCTCCTGCAGCCCCGTACCCGACGCCGCAACGAGGCCGATCGACCCGCGGTGGACCGCGTTGGTGAAGGCCAGCGGCAGCCCGCCGATCGCCCCGGTTCCACAGTCGGGCCCCATGACGAGCAGCCCCCGTTCACGAGCCTTCAGCTTGAGGGCGAGCTCATCCTCGATGCTGACGTTGTCGCTGAAGATGAAGGTGTGGATGTCCCGGTCCAGCAGCCGGTGCACCTCCGATGCCACGTGCTCTCCGGGGATCGACACGAGCGCCAGGTTCGGGTCGCCGGCGAGGCTCAACGCTCGCTCGAGAGAGCGGGCCGAACGCACCCCCGATCGGCTCGAGGCCGATACCTGGTGCGCGAGGAACTCGTCCAGCTTCGCGACCAGGGACTCGCCCACCGTGGCGTCGGTCACATCGGCCGCGATCACGAGGTCCGTCGCGCGTGCGCCCTCCAGTTCGGGCGCGCCCAACCCGGCAGCGCGAAGGATCTCCTTGTTGGCCGGAGTGCCCATCATGATCGACACCCTGGCGATGCCCTCGATGCCGTCCAGCGTTCTGCTCAGGTGCATGAGCCTGAGCGAATCCTGGTACGTGTTCGGCTTGATGATCGAGAAGAGCATGCTCGAGCCGCTCGAGGATGGGCGTGCCGGCCTGCGTCGGGACGAGTCGGAGGCTATCCCCCCTGGGAACCGGCCTGCCCCTGATCGAATGGCACTTCTATGACATAGTATGACGACATGGAGGTGACATGACGACCGAGACCACCGAGCGCGCTCAGCTGGAGCAGGCCGAGCGGGTCGTCCTCGAGTGGATGGAGACCCTTCGGGACGAGGCGGACACGCTCGACGACCGCCGGGGCGAGAACTTCGCCGACACGATGCGGCGCGTCGTCACGCGGCTCAGCAAGGACCTCGGACCCCTCGACCTCGATCCCGAGAGCCTCGCCGAGATCCGCGGCGTGATCATCGGGGGCATCGAGAGGCTCGACACCGAGGGTGACGCCGGCTCCCGCATCGATGTCCTCGAGGATCTGCTGATCCGGGGCGAGCAGATTCGACACGTGCTGCGGGACGCACTCGACGCGGAGCTCGGCGCCGATCCCCGAGACGCTCGCGCGATGGGCGATTCGCTCGTCGAGTGGCTCCCCCGGGTTCCCCAGCGTGAGATCGCCCAACTCGCAGGAATCTCGCTTCGCCAGTTCCAACGCTGGTTGAAGGATGGGGGCGAGAGCCCACGACGCCTGGAGCTCGTTGGGCGCCTCGTCGCACTCCTGAAGCGGGCGTGGACGCCCGAGGGAGTGGTGGCGTGGTTCCACCGGCCCCGAAGGGATCTGGACGGACGGGCCCCGATCGACGTCCTGGACGATCCGGCCGCTGAGCAGGGCCTGATGCGCGCCGTTCGACAGGGCCGCGCTCAGCATGGCTCCTAGGGGGCGTCGCGACCCCGGTGTGATCGGCTACGACGACCGCGTGGCTTTTCGGTACTCCGATTACGACACGCCCTTCTGGGCGCGGTCCAACACCGCACCCGGACGGTGGAACGCCGCCGGTCAGGTCCCGACCCAGTACCTCGCGCTCCATCCGGCCGGCGCATGGGCGGAGCTCGCGCGCGCGGAGAACCTCCAGACCGACCGGGACCTCTCGCTCGTGCGGATGCCCATCTGGGCGGCCCGGTTGTCGGAGCAGGGCCTCGCCGACTACAGCGATTTCGGGCGGGCGGAGACCGCGGGCTTCCCGCCCGATGCCCTCATCGACGACGACTACTCACGCTGCCAGGCGGAGGGAACGCGCCTTCGCGAGCTCGGTTATCGAGGCGTCGTCGCTCCTTCCGCCGCGCTTCCGGGCTGCCTCAACCTGACCCTGTTCGGGCCTCGCGTCATCTCGGGGTGGTCGCGGGAGCGGAGGCTCGCGTCCTCGATTCCGGCCGCCGTGGTGGCGGTGGGCGCACCACCGGCGGGCCTGGCGACGCGAGTGCGGTTCTTCGGTCGCGCGCACTCCGGCCACGACGAATACCGAAGGGAGCGGGAGCGGGCTCGTCGGCGATCGCGCTAGCGTCCCGAGTCGGACATCCGGCCGACCGGGCGCACGACGAGGGACACGCGGTGAACGAGGTGGACGACGGCGCGGCGGCAGGGGGCACGGACACGCCCGGCGACTCGACGGGCAGCCTCCTCGCCTACCCGGAGCTGAGTGAGCGGCAGTTGGCGCGCCTGCGTGCCTATGGCAGCCCCGAAACGCTCGAGGTCGGCGACGATGCGTTCACGGCCGGGGACCCGAGCTACGACCTGATCGTGGTCGAGAGCGGCGCGATCGAGGTGATCAGCCCGGCGACCCACGACGCCCCCGAGGCGTCGATCGTCCGCCATGGCCCAGGCGCCTTCGTCGGCGAGCTGAGCCTGCTCACGGGACAGACGACCTACCTCACCGCGCGGGTGGTCGAGGCCGCTCGCGTGCACC
The DNA here is from genome assembly GCA_963760715.1 of Miltoncostaeaceae bacterium. Lineage (GTDB taxonomy): Bacteria > Actinomycetota > Thermoleophilia > Miltoncostaeales > Miltoncostaeaceae > CAVXDY01. The sequence goes on from CAVXDY010000003.1 coordinate 858,722, forward strand.
GGATCTCGCCGGCCCGCTTCCGCCGCATGATGGCCGAGGACGCCGAGCTCTCCGACCTGCTCCTCCAGGCCTTCCTCGCCCGGCGCGAGAGGCTCAGCAAAGGACCCGCGGCCCGGGGACTCGAGATCATCGGGGGCGGGATGGACTCGGCGGCGCTCGCCCTGCGGACCTACGCGGCACGCCGGAGCCTCCCTCATGTCTGGCTCGACGCCGACTCGGTCGAGGGCCGCTCGCTGATGCGCGCGGCCTCGCTCGAGGCGACCGACCTGCCGGCGGCGCTGACCCCCGAACGCACGCTCGTGCGGACCACTCCCGGGCGAGCTCGCCCAGCACCTCGGCCTCTCGTTCCGGCAAACCGGCGGCGAGCAGCCCGACCTGACCATCATCGGCGCAGGACCGGCCGGGCTCGCCGCGGCGGTCTACGGCGCCTCGGAAGGACTGAAGACGACCGTGCTGGACGCGGTCGGGCCCGGCGGACAGGCGGCCGCCAGCGCGAGGATCGAGAACTACCTCGGCTTCCCGACCGGCCTCAGCGGCGCGCAACTCGCCCAGCGCGCCGTCGTGCAGGCGATGAAGTTCGGGGCACAGCTCTCGAGCCCCTGCGAGATCGTCGCGCTGGAGACCGGCGGCGACCGGCTCGCGGCCGTGCTCGGCGACGGGACGCACGTCACCTCGAGGGCGGTGATCATCGCGACCGGCGCGCGCTACCGCGCGCTGCCGCTCCAGGGCTGGGACGAGTTCGTCGGCGCGGGGATCTACTACGCGGCGACGGAGCTCGAGGTCCGGGGCCGCACGGGCGAGCCCGTGGCGGTGATCGGTGGCGCGAACTCCGCCGGGCAGGCGGCGCTCTCCCTCGCGTCATCGGCCGGCTCGGTGACGCTGGTGATCCGCGGCCCCGAGATGACGGCGGGGATGTCGCGGTATCTCGTCGACCGCATCGTGGCCGATCCTCGGATCGAGGTCCGGGTCTCGACCGAGGTGACCCGGCTGGACGGTGGCCACGAGCTCGAGCGCGTCACCCTGACGTCCCGCGCCACCGGCGAGGAGGAGACGCTTCCGTGCCGTGGCCTCTTCTGCTTCATCGGCGCCGAGCCGGCGACCGCCTGGCTCACCGGGATCGCCCTCGACGAGGACGGCTTCGTCCGCACCGACGTTCAGCTCGGCCCGGACGACCTCGGCGACACCTGGGCCGCGCTCGGCCGCTCGCCGCTCCCCTTCGAGACGAGCGTACCCGCCGTCTTCGCCGTCGGCGATGTCCGCCACGGGTCGATGAAACGCGTCGCCGCCGCGGTCGGCGAGGGCGCGAGCGCCGTGCGCTCGGTCCACGCCGCCATCGGAGTGCTCACCTAGCGAGCCGCCGCCGCGCGGTTCGAGGCCGCACGTGTGATGGCGCGGATGGCCGCCCCCAGACCGCCGGCGGCCGTGATCAGGAGGCCGATCTCGAGCGCCGGCGGAAGCACCAGGTAGGCCGCGTAGAGGAGGCGGCCGGGCCGGCGCGGCCACAGCGGTCCTTCCCGGAACATCGCGAGCCCCGCCCCGGCCGCCACGAGAAGGGCCGCGAGTCCGACGAGCGCGAGCGGGAGCCCGATCGCGGACACGGCGAGAAGGCCGAGTGCCGGCAGCACGAGGGCCACCGCGATGATCCCGATCGCCAGGGCGAGGCCCGGCCTCGGCTCCCACCCGCGGGTCCAGCGCTCGAAGATCGCGGCCCGCGGCAGGGTGGCGGCGATCGCGCAGACCGCGGCCCACACGGCGATCCGATAGACCAACAGGGCGATGATCAGCAGCAGCCCCGCGACCCAGCCGGGGCCCGGGATCCAGTCGATCAGGCCGCGGTCGAGGACGTACTCGGAGCCATGCACCTGCGCGGTGGGCGAGCGCCGCAGCGTGCCGAACAGGACGATCACGTCGCCGTCCACGCGCGCCGAGGGGCCCAGCCGGACATCGCCGCCGACCACCACGACGCGATCCACCGCGCCATCGACGGTGAGATCGCGGCCGACCGCGACGACGGCGTCGCCGTGTCCCGCCGGGCCATCGGCGGCCGCGGCGGCGGACGGGACCAGCAGCGCCGCGAACACGGCCAGGACGACGACGAGGACGATCCTCATGTGCGTCCCATCAGAGCCCGGGATGCCAGCCAGCCGAGCCAGAGCACGGTGATGGCGACGCCCGCCCAGAAGAAGGGGTTGTCGGCGGTCGCCTTGACGAGCTCTCCCAGCCCGGACGCGGCGAGCGCGAGACCGGCGTCCAGAGCGGGGCGGGCGGCCAATGCCACCACCGCCGGCACGGCGAGGACGAGGACCAGGATCGAGAGCGCGAGCGCGACGGGCACGCGGCGGCGTTCCTGGCGAGCCACCTCCCCCATGACCCGATCAACGAAGCTCTCGTCGGGAGGGGATGCGCCGGTCACGACTCCCCCAAGGATGTACGCAGCTGGGCCCGGGCGGCGTTGAGGCGTGACCGCACCGTGCCGATGGGCACGCCGAGCGCCGAGGCCACCTCCTGGTACGACAGGCCCCGGAGCTCCCGCAGCACGACCGCCTGCTGCAGGACGTCGGGGAGCGCTCCGAGGGCGCTCACCAGGCTCTCCCGCTCAACCCGCATCGCGGCCCCCGTGGTGGTGGTATCGCTCGCCCCCTGGGCGAGGTCGTCGTGCAACTCGACGAGCTGGACCGAGGGTCGCGCTCGGAGACGGTCCAGGCAGTGATTGCGGCAGATCCGGAGGAGCCATGTCTGGAGAGGAGCGTCGCCCCGGAAGGCTCCCAGGCGGCGGTACGCCCGGATGAAGCACTCCTGAGCGGCATCCTCGGCCTCCTGGCGATCGCCGAGGATGCCGGCCGCGTAGGCGCGCACAAGGCCCTGGTGGCGGGTGACCAGCTCCCGGAAGGCTTGCTCATCACGGCGGCGCAGGCGAGCGAGGAGCTCGTCCTGCGCATCATCGCCCGCGTCCCTCACGCGGCCTCGGACCCGCGGGCGCGCGCCGGCGCCAACCGGATGCCGAGATCGAGCTTTCCACGTCCACCTCTCGTCATGAGGAGAAGACCCGCCGCCGCCGGCGACCGCGCACGATCCGAGGAGCACCATGGATCACCGGCTCGAGCAGATCATCGACGGCACCGCCGGCCATCATGCCGCTCCGGACGCCGGCATGCTCGACACCGCCACCCGGGTCGGAGTCGTACCCGCGTCGTCGCGGACCCCTGCGACCGTGGATGGCGCCCGTCGGTAAACGTCGAGCCCTTCTCGCCGATACTCCTCACGCGGCCGGCGCGAGCGAACTTTCCCGCGCCTCTCACGTCAGGACCTAGAGAGACACGACCGCACTCCACTGAGAGGAACCAGATGAGTCCCGCCACCCGCCGCCTCGTCGCGATCGGGGCCGCCGTCGTCGGCGTGCTCCTGCTCGTCGTCGCCGTGATCTACTGGGTCGAGCCCGCCAGCTCGCTGCCCGGGTTCTTTCCGGGCCACGAAGCCGGCTCCGACCACCATCACTTCAAGCACGGCATCGCCGCGCTGGTCGTGGCACTCGGCCTCTTCGCCTTCGCCTGGTTCGAGACGGGCCGGAGGCCGGTGGATGCCTGAGGCCGGCCCGAAGCGACGCAGATGATCGGCTACGGACAGGCGATCATCCTTGGCCTCCTCCAGGGGTTCTCCGAGCTCTTCCCGATCTCGAGTCTCGGGCACAGCGTCATCCTGCCCCGGCTCCTGGGCTGGAACATCCACCAGAACGACGGCTTCTTCATCACCTTTCTCGTCGCGACGCACCTGGCGACGGCCCTCGTACTGCTCGGCTTCTTCTGGAAGGACTGGGTACGGATCGTGAAGGGGATCGGGCGGAGCCTCCGGGATCGCCAGATCGCACCGGACGATCCCGACGCGAGGCTCGGCTGGCTCCTGGTCGTCGGCACGATCCCGGCGGGCGTCCTCGGCCTGCTCCTCGAGCACCCCCTGCGCAGCCTGTTCGCCTCTCCTGCGTCCGCGGCGTTCTTCCTGATGATCAACGGCCTGATCCTCTTCGGGGCGGAGCATCTGCGCCGGCGCGCGCCCGCGCGCGAGGTCGGCGACTCCGACGAGCGAATCGCCGAGCGGCTCAGCTGGCGCGAGGCGGTCGGCGTCGGGACCGCGCAGGCGCTGGCCCTCATCCCCGGCATCTCGCGCACCGGCGTGACGATGGCCGGCGGCCTCGTGGCCGGTCTGAGCAACGAGGACGCGGCCCGCTACTCCTTCCTCCTCGCGACGCCGATCATCGGGGCGGCCGCGTTGCTCAAGCTGCCCGAGCTCTTCGGTGAGCAGGGCAACGGCGTCCGGGGGCCGGCGTTCGTCGCCGCGCTGTGCGCCGCGCTCACCGCCTACCTGTCGGTGAAGTTCCTCCTGAAGTACTTCGAGACCAAGCGCCTCACGCCGTTCGCGATCTACTGCGTCGTCGTCGGCGGGGCCGTGTCCATCTTCCTCGCGGTCAACTGACGGCCGGGCCGTCGGAGGACCCGCCGCCCGTGCCCGACATCATCGCGCCGATCGTCAACTCGGGCTCGACCCGCACGATTGCCTCGCCCAGGTGATCCACCCGCTCCCGTAGCCGATCGCTCACCGCGCGCGCAATCCGATCGGCATGCTCCAGGGTGACGTCCCCTCTGGTGACGACGCGCACATCGGCGTGGATCTCGTGCCCGAACCAGCGGGCGCGCACCTCGGCCACGCCCCGCACCCCGGGAGCGTGCCCGGCCTGCTGGCGGATCGTCTCGATGATCTCGGGCTCGATCCCGTCGAGCACTCGGAGGCCGATCTCCTTCGCGGACGTCCAGACGATTCGCAGGATCACCACCGCGATGGCGAGCCCGACGATCGGGTCGGCCAGCCGGAAGCCGAGGGCGACGCCGATCGCGCCGGCCACGACGGCGAGGCTGGTGAACCCGTCGATCCGGGCGTGGTAACCGTCGGCGACGAGCGCCGCCGAGGCGATCCGCCGGCCGGTGCGCAGGCGATAGACGGCGACCCACTCGTTGCCCGCGAACCCGATCGCCCCGGCGAGGCCGACGGCCAGCAGGTAGCCCGGGGTGGTCGGGTGGATGAGGCGGGCGATCGCCTCATAGCCGGCATAGACGGCCGAGAACAGGATGATCGCGAGCACCGCGAGGCCCGCGAGGTCCTCGGCGCGCCCCCAGCCGTAGGTGAGGCGGGCCGTGGGAGCCCGTCGGCCGAGAAGGAACGCCGCGACGAGCGGCACCGCGGTCAGCGCGTCGCCGAGGTTGTGGACGGTGTCCGACAGCAGGGCGACCGAGCCGGAGGCGACCACCACCACGATCTGCAGCGCCGCGGTGACGGCAAGGATGATGAGGGAGCGCCAGAGGGTTCGGATCGCCTCCCGGCTCTCGAGCAGCGAGGCGTCGACACGCCCATGGCTGTGGCTGTGGCCGCCCTGGCCAGGGTGATGGGAGTCCTGGTGTGCGTCGTGAGCGCGCACGTGGTGCGCACGTCTCATGCCGTCGCGGGCGCCGCAGCGCGCGCCTGGCGGCCGAGACGCACGTGTTCGACGTGGTAGACGGCCTGCGCCATCAGGTCGGCCACATGGGCGTCATGGAGGGCGTAGTGCACCTCGCGGCCCCGGCGCCGGCGCGTCACCCACCCCATGTGACGGAGCAGCCGCAGCTGGTGCGAGGTGGCCGAGGGGCTGAGGCCCGCGGCCTGCGAGAGCTCGCCGACGGCACAGGCCCCCTCGCGCAGCCGGCCGAGGATCAGCAGCCGCGAGGGGCTCGCGAGCGCCTTGAGAGCGTCGGCCACCTCCTCGGCCAGGGGCTCATCGATCGTCGCCGGGCTCGCATGACCTGAGACGCCATGGCTCATGAACGGAGCATAGATGAGTACATGCTCATATTCTCACTCATTGTGAGCGGAGGCGTGGACGCGGAACAAACACCAAAACTGACGTTATTATGGCCGGTACATGTCCGATGACCGCTGCGACCTGCTGTGCCTCGATCTGCCCCGCGCCGAGGCGCTCCGCGCCGAGCGCCTGACCCCGGCCGCCGCCGAGGCCGCGGCGGAGCGGACGCGCGCACTGGCCGACCCGACCCGGCTGATCGTCGCGGCGGCACTCGCCCGTGCCGAGGACGAGGAGCTCTGCGTGTGCGATCTGGCGTGGATCGCCGAGCGCTCCGAGCAGCTCGTGGGCCACCACCTGCGGGTACTCCGCCGCGCGGCGATCGTCAGCTCTCGCCGGGAGGGCAGGATGGTGCTCTACCGCCTGACCGAGGGGGGCCGGGCCCTGCTCGCAGCGGTGCTCGAAGCAGCGGGGGTCCACCGGTGAGCACCCAACCGGCGGGGCTGGCGATCAGGACGCGCCGGGCGGCGCAGGCACCGGCCGCCGTCGGGAGCTCCGAATGGCTTCGCATGGCCGGCTGGGCGCGGCGCCTGTCCTGGATCAGCCTGGTGTGGATGAGCGCCGAGGGGGCGATCGCGATCGTCGCCGGTCTGCTGGCGGGCTCGGTGGCGCTGATCGGCTTCGGCCTCGATTCCGGTATCGAGGGCTTCGCGAGCGCGATCATCATCTGGCGGTTCACCGGCCAGCGCACCCTCTCCGACCACGCCGAGCGGCGTGCCCAGCAGCTCGTGGCGGTTCAGTTCTTCCTGCTGGCGCCGTACGTCGCCTTCGAGGCCATCCGCGCGCTGGCCGCCGGCGAGCACGCCGGCGCGAGCTGGCTGGGAATCGGCCTGGCGATCACGAGCCTCATCGGGATGCCGGTCCTGGGAGTCGCCAAGCGACGCATCGGCGAGCGCCTGGGCTCGGTCGCGACCAAGGGTGAAGGGGCGCAGAACCTGCTGTGCGCCTACCTGGCCGGGGCTCTGCTCGTCGGGCTTCTCGGGAACGCCCTGCTCGGCGCCTGGTGGCTCGATCCCATGGTGGCTCTGCTGATCGCGGCCGTCGCCGTTCGGGAAGGGACCCTCGCCTGGAGGGGCGAGGGTTGTGGCTGCTGCGAGCCCGCGGTCCCGGTTGCGGCCCCTTCCTCGGGGTGCGCCGACGAGTGCTGCTCGGGAATGGGAGCGGTGGAACTGGGGCCTGCGTCCCAGGGGCGATGATCGGTCGGCCGTACGATTCGATCTCTCGGAGGTGGACCGTGGTCGAGGCATCAATGAGCGGGCGGAGGACGGTCGAGGATCTCCTCCGAGAGGCCCGGACGCGGCTCGAACGGCTCACCCCGCACGAGGCTCTGGCGGCCACCCGGCGAGACGGCCTCATCGTGGACATCCGCTCGGAGGCCCAGCGCTGTGAGCAGGGACTCGTGCCGGGTGCCGTTTTCGTCTCCCGCAACGTCCTCGAGTGGCGCGCCGATCCGGCTTGCGAGCATCACGATCCCCGCCTCGTACGCGTCGGCGGTCCCCTGGTGCTGATGTGTGCGCAGGGGTATCAGTCGAGCCTCGCGGCCGCGACGCTCCAGGAGATCGGCATCCGGGCCGCGACCGACATGATCGGGGGGTTCGAGGCGTGGGCGGCGACCGGGCTGCCGGTCCTCGCTCCGACCCGCCGGTGACCTCCGGCGCCGATCGGCGCCGCCACTGGGATCGGGTGTTCGAGGAGCGCGGCCCGGCCGGTGTGAGCTGGTACGAGCGATCGCCGCGGATGTCCTTGGAGATGATCGGTCTGACGGGGGTCGGGCCGCAGGAGGCCGTGATGGATGTGGGCGGGGGCGCCTCGCCTCTCGCCGGCGCGCTGCGTGCGCGCGGGTTCGGCGACGTGACCGTGCTGGACCTCTCGGAGGTCGCCCTGCGGACCGCGCCCGCCCGGCTGGACCCGGTCAACGCGCGAGTCCGCTGGATTCACGCCGACATCCTCGACTGGGTACCCGACCGGACCTACAAGCTCTGGCACGACCGGGCCGTCTTCCATTTCCTGGTCGATGCCGGGGACATGGAGCGCTATCTCGCGACCACACGGTCGGCGGTGCGCCCGGGCGGGCACGTCGTCGTCGGCACCTTCGCGGAGGACGGACCCGCGACCTGCTCCGGGCTCCCGGTCGCCAGGTACGACGCCCAGGGCCTCGTCGACGCCTTCGGCACCGAGTTCGCCCTCGTCGGCTCTCGGCGCGACGAGCACCGCACCCCGGGGGGATCGAGCCAGTCGTTCACGTGGGTGGCGATGCGGCGGCGGTGATCCTGGGCCGGGCGCGAACTCAGCTAACGTGACTCGTGGCCGCATCTCAGACGGAGGCGAGCACGGCAACCGACCGTCCTGACAAGCGCGTGAGCGTGGTCGTGATCGGTGCCGGGCAGGCCGGCCTGGCGGTCGGTCACTTCCTGGCGCGCCAGGGTCGGCGGTTCGTGATCGTCGAGGCCGGGGACTCGGTCGGGTCCGCGTGGCGCGGTCGCTGGGATTCGCTCACGCTGTTCACGCCGCGCCGCTATGACGGGCTTCCCGGGCTGGCCTTCCCGGGCGACCCCGATGGGTACCCGACCGGCGAGGAGGTGGCCGCCTACCTCGAGCGGTACGCGGAGACGTTCGCGCTCCCGGTCGAGGTCGGCAGCGCGGTCCGGTCGCTGACGCAGGGGGACGGCACCTTCGTGGTGGACCTCGGCGGCCGGCGGCTCGAGGCCGACCAGGTCGTCGTCGCCACCGGTCCGTTCCAGGCGCCGAGCATCCCGGCGTTCGCCGCCGGGCTCGCGCCGGAGGTGTTCCAGATCCACAGCGCCTCCTACCGGACGCCCACCGATCTGCCGCCCGAGGGACGCGTCGTCGTCGTGGGCGGGGGCAACACCGGCTTCCAGCTCGCCGAGGAGCTGTCGGCGACGCATCGGGTCAACCTCGCCGTCGGCTCTCGCCAGACGCCGCTGCCGCAGAGGCTGCTCGGGCGCGACCTGTTCTGGTGGCTGACCAAGCTCGGCTTCCTGACGAAGACGGTCGACTCGCGCATCGGGCGCCGGGCGCGGGATCGCGACACCCTGATCGGGTCGAGCCCTCGCGGACTCCGGCGCCGTGGCGTGCGTCTGAGACCGCGGGTGGTGGGGGCCTCGGGTCGCACCCTCGGCTTCGCCGACGGCAGCGAGCTCGACGCCGATGCCGTCATCTGGGCGACCGGATACCGCCTCGACCATTCGTGGATCGAGCTTCCGGTGCTCGATCGCGAGGGGCGGGTCCAGCACCGCCGAGGGGTCACCGACGTCCCCGGCCTCTACGTCCTCGGCCTCTCATGGCAGCACACCCGCGGGTCGGCGCTGCTCGGCTGGGTCGGTGACGACGCCGAGTTCATCGCCGGGCGGATCGACGCCCTCGCGCGGAGCGACGCTGCCGGGGGTCCTGCACCAGACAACGAGGGCACGCCTCAGGAGGTGTGAACGATGCCCGAGCGCGGAGAAGAGCACGCCGGCGAGGAGATGTTCTCGACCGAGGCCACCGGACTCCCCGAGGCCGTCGGCTCCGAGGTGGTCGACCTCACAGAAGGCGAGGCATTCGACCTGCGGATCGCACCCGTCGCGAAGCGGCTCGGCGAGACGACGGTGCGAATGCTCGCCTACAACGGCTCGATCCCCGGCCCGACCCTCCGGGTACCCGAGGGCTCGGAGCTCGTCGTCAACGTGGCCAACCACACCGACCTGGAGGCGACGGTTCACTGGCACGGGTTGCGCCTCGACAACCGTTACGACGGCACGCACCAGACGCAGGCCCCGATCCAGGCCGGAGACACCTTCTCCTACCGCATCGCGTTCCCCGACCCCGGCGTCTACTGGTACCACCCGCACATCCGCGAGGACTACGGGCAGGAGATGGGCCTCTACGGCAACATCCTCGTCGTCCCGGCCGATCCCGGCTACTGGGGGCCGGTGCACCGCGAGGTGCTGCTCACCCTCGACGACGTGCTGGTGGAGGATGGCCGGATCGCGCCCTTCCGGCGTTCCGGGAGCACCCATACCGCCATGGGCCGGTTCGGCAACGTGATGCTGGTCGGTGGGCAGACGGACCTCGAGCTCGACGCGCGGCGCGGCGAGGTGGTGCGCTTCCATCTGACCAACACCGCCAACACGCGGGTGTTCAACGTCGGGATCGCGGGCGCCCGGATGAAGCTCGTGGGCGGCGACAGCGGGCGGTACGAGCACGAGGAGCTGGTCGAGCGGGTGCTCCTCGCGCCCTCGGAGCGGGCCGTGGTGGACGTGCTCTTCGACCGGCCGGGGGAGCTGGCGCTCGAGCACCACACCCCCGACCGGTCCTACCGGCTGGCGGCGATCACGGTTGGCGCGGAGCCGGCGAGGCCCTCGCTCGCGCCGGCGTTCGAGGAGCTGCGCACGGACCGGGAGCTCCAGGAGCTGCGCGGGCGGCTGGCATCGGAGCTCGACGCCGAGCCGGACAAGACGCTCGCCTTCGTGGCGGAGATGGACATGGCCACGCCGGAGGGCGAGGTCGTCTTCTCCTGCCCGATGCACCCGCAGGTCGTGAGCCAGGAGCCGGGCCGCTGCCCGGAATGCGGCATGAAGCTGCTGGCCACCGCGGCGCCGGCCGCCGGCTACGCCTGCCCGATGCACCCCGAGGTCGTCAACGCTGAGCCCAGCCGCTGCCCGAAGTGCGGCATGAAGCTGGTGCCCGCCGCGCTCGCGGGCTCGACGACCCACGACGACGCTGCGCACCAGCACGACCATGAGCCCCACGAGGAACACGGCCACGAGGCGGCCGGGGGTATCGAGTGGGAGGACGACATGGTCGAGGTGAACCGGATGACCACCCCCGCCAACATGCGCTGGAAGCTCATCGACCGCCCCGGCGGTGCCGAGAACGCCGCGATCGACTGGCGCTTCCGCGTCGGGGACCGGGTGAAGATCCGGCTGGTCAACGAGATGGACTCCGACCACCCGATGCACCACCCGTTCCACGTCCACGGGGCCGGGCGCTTCCTCATCCTGAGCCGGGACGGCCGGGTGGAGCCCAACCTGGCCTGGAAGGACACCGTCCTCGTGCGGACCGGCGAGACGGTGGACATCCTGCTGGACGTCACCAACCCCGGTCTCTGGATGGCGCACTGCCACATCGCCGAGCACCACGAGAGCGGGATGATGTTCAGCTTCCTCGTGGATCCGTAGCCGCCCCGAAGCCGCGGGCGCGCGGGCTCGCCGATCGCCGCCACACCTCGGCGCCGATCAGCACCAGCGCCGGCGGGATGGTCGCCGGGATCACGTCGTAGACGAGGAAGAGCTGGTCCCAGGCGAGCGTGATCAGGAGCATCGCGGCCGCCCCGCCGATACGGGGCCCGCGCTCGACCGCCAGGATGGCGCCCACGACCGCGGCGGCGAAGAAGTCTCCGTAGCCGAGCCCGGCGCCGGCGAAATGGGCGGACTGGAGCTGGGGCAGCCCCGCCCCGGGCGTCGCGGCGATGAGGACGGCGTTCGGGCCCTGGAGGTTGTTGGAGAAGACGAGGATCGCATCGATGACGGCCATTGCGAGCACTCCCGCCTTCAGGAGCGCGAGGGGCGCCACCCCCGCGATCAGCCGCCCGGCCGTGATCGCCGAGCCCGCGATGAGGATCACCGTGGCCGCCTGGCCGGCGCGCTCGTGGGGCGCCGTCCAGGCCAGCGCGAGCAGAGGAGCGGCGAGGACCGCCCGCCAGGGCCGGGCGCCGCGGGCCGCCCACCCGAGGGCGAGGGCGGCACCGGCGGGCACGAGCAGGAGGGCGATCCAGGTCAGGACATCGGCGGTCGTCGGAAGGACCGCGATCGCGCCGACCACGACGGCGATCGAGAGCGGCAGCACCAGGGCCCAGGCCCCCGCCCGGAACCGGGCCGCCCATGCGGGCAGCCCGGCCCCGGGCAGCGCGATACAGGCGGCCTGCGCGGCGGTGAGCGCCATGTTGGCGGTGGAGAACCACATGCTCGACCTCGGCTTCGCCGGGCAGAGGCATCGCCTCACAGCGACAAAGGTCGCCGATGGACTCTGCCACTGCCGCCGCCACCTGTCGCGGCACTCTGTCCGGCCGTGCTGTCAGGCGCGACCCGGAGGGGACGCGACGGGCCCGCGCGTCTTGACGGCATCCTGAGGCCCCGCCGCGCCATCTTTAGGCCTCGTTGACCCGCGCCGTCCTAGCCTGGATCTGATCCGGGAGAAAGGACGGAGGCGACGTGGAGCGCGAGCCGAGGCGCCTGCTGGTGCCCTACGACGGATCACCGTCGACGCGGGCCGCGCTCGAGCGGGCCGCCGAGATTGCGCGGCGCGGCGACGAGGTGAGCGTGCTGAACGTGATGCCCGAGCCGGGCGTGAGCTCTCGGATCGGGCCGTTCGTGGAGGAGCGCCGACGGCAGGCGGCCCTGCTCGGCGAGGCGACACGGCTCCTCGCGGGGCGGGGGATCGAGGCGCGGCCCATCGCCGCCGTGGGTGGGGCGGCGGCGGAGACGCTGGCCGTCGCGGAGAGGTTGGGCGCGGACGTGATCGTCGTCGCCGCCCACCGGGGGCGGCCGTTCGGCGGCGTCGGATCCTCGAGCGAGAGGATCGCACGCCGGGCGCACTGCGACGTGCTCGTGGTGCATGACGAGAGGGCATCGCACGGGGCCGGGCGTTCCACCGAGCCACCCGGATAGGTGACGGTCGGGGCGCACGCGGCGAGATAGGTTGTCGCCGTGATCGTCAACTGCGCCATCTATCGCGACGGCCACCGGGCACCGGAGTCGGGGGACCTGGCGACCATGGCGAGGGTCTGCAGCGGGGGCGACGCGATCGCCTGGATCGGCCTCTACCGTCCGACGTACGAGGAGTTCGCCGAGGTCACGGCCCACTTCGATCTGCACGACCTCGCCGTCGAGGACGCCGTGAAAGCCCATCAGCGCTCGAAGCTCGAGCGCTACGGCGACACCCTCTTCTGCGTCCTGCGCCCGGCCCGGTACATCGACGAGACCGAGACCGTCGAGTTCGACGAGGTGCACGTGTTCGCCGGCCCGCAGTTCGTGGTCACCGTCCGCCACGGCGACGCTCCCGGTCTGGCCGAGGTCCGCGCGGCCCTCGAGGCTCGTCCCCACCTGCTGCGCCGCGGCCCGGTGGCGATCCTCCACGCGATCGTCGACCGCGTGGTCGACGACTACGCGCCCGTGGTGGCGGGCGTGGAGCACGACATCGACGAGATCGAGGACGAGGTCTTCGACGGCACCGCCGACGCCTCGCGACGCGTCTATGAGCTCACCCGCGAGGTGATCGACTTCCAGCGCGCCACCAAGCCGCTCATCCCCATCCTGGAGCACCTCATGGCCGACCAGGGCGTCGCCGAGGAGGAGGGGCGATACGTGCGGGACGTCCTCGACCACGCGCTTCGCGTCCAGGAGCAGGTGGATGGCTTCCGCCAACTCCTGCAGAGCATCCTCAACGTCAACCTGACACTCGAGACCAAGGCACTCAGCGAGGCCTCGATCCGCCAGAACGAGGAGGTCAAGAAGATCTCCGCCTGGGCGGCGATCCTGTTCGCCCCCTCCGTGATCGGAACGATCTACGGCATGAACTTCCGGCACATGCCCGAGTTGCACTGGCGCTTCGGGTACCTGTTCGCGCTCGGGCTGATGGTCGCGGTCTCGGCGGCGTTGTACCTGGTCTTCAAGCGCCGCGGCTGGATCTGATGGCCGGTACCGTGCCGGACATGGGATCGCGGTGGTCGCTGAGGTCGAGCAACTCGATGCTGTCGATCGCGAGCGAGGGCTCCATCCTCTCGATCGCCTCGGTCGGATCGGTCGGATCCATCGCGTCGATCGGATCCGCATGGTCGGTGCTGTCGATCGGCTCGGCGGGATCGGCGGCGTCGGCGCTCTCGTTCGCCTCGCGGCGCTCGATCCTCGCGTCATGCTCGGCCGACAGCATCCGCGGCCGGCCCGCGGGACGAGCCCCGCGCCTGGCCGCGGGCCTCGTGCTCGTGGTGCTCGGGCTCGCCTTTCTGAGCCGCTGACCCGCCTGCACGCCGTCGCTCAGGTCTCGGGGCCGCGTGCCGATGGGCACGTAAGGCCTCGACCAAAGGGTCCCGATGGGCAAGCAGGCAGAGACGTCCGCCCCTCCGAGTCCGCCGCCGCCGGGCGTCGCGCGGCGCGTTGTGATCGCGGACCCCGACCCCGCCGTGCGGTCCCGGCTCCTCGAGATCCTCCGCGCAAACGGCATCCCGGCCGAGACGGCCCTCACGGCCGGGGAGGTCCTCTCGGCGACCGGCGTCGAAGCGGTGCTCCTGTCGCTCGACGGGTCACCCGAGGAGCGGCTCGGGCTCATCCGGGAGATGCGCGGCCTGGGACCCCGGCGGCCCTCGGTCGTGGTCTTGAGCGGACGGAGCCCGGAGCTCCTGCCGCAGGCGCTCGACGCGGGCGCCGACGACTACCTGATCAGCCCGCCCCGCCCCGAGGAGCTCATCGCGCGGCTCGAGGTCGCCGCCGCCCGCCGGCGGCTCGAGGTCGAGCGGGCGATGGCGCGGACCGATCCGCTGACCGGCCTCCTGAACCTCGGCACCTTCCGCGAGCGGCTGGCCGAGGAGGTGAAGCGCGCGGCCCGTCACGGGCGGCCGCTCAGCCTGGCGCTGCTGGACATCGACCACTTCACCCGCGTCAACGACCGGCACGGGCGCCGTGCCGGCGACAGGACCCTGACGGCGCTCGCGGAGCTCGCGCGATCCCGCGCGCGTGAGACCGACGTCCTCGGCCGGGTGGCCGGCGGGGAGCTGGCCTGGCTGATGCCCGAGACCGACCTGGCCGGCGCCGAGCAGGCGGCGGAGCGCCTGCGCCCCGTCATCGCGGCCACGCCGACGTGCGGAGGCCGTGTCACCGTCTCCATCGGGGTCGCGGAGCTGGGGCCCGGCGGGGCGGCGGAGGACCTGTTCGCGTCGGCCGGCGCGGCGATGCGCCGCGCCAAGGTGGACGGCCGCAACCGCGTCCGCGTCGGCCCGCCGGGGGTGCCCGCGGCCTAGGGCGCCGGGTCGCGGGCCGCCCGCTCAGGCCTGGACGGTCGGCGGCGGGGAAACTGGTCGAACGGGAGGCGCCGGGAGCGGGCGCGCCGCCATCATCGGGTGCGACGGCCGGGCAGGGCACCACGCCCCGCCGGCCGCCGAAGTCCTCCGGACCGACGCACCGCTTCCGACTGGGGTTCTCGTGCAGGGCAGCGTTGCTCGCCGAAGGGGTCCCCGCGCATGGACGGCCCTGGTCGTCTCGATCGGCCTCGGCCTGGCGGCCGCGGCGCCGGCGAGCGCCCAGGTCCTCGCCGGCCAGCGCGGCGACCCTGCGGGCGACCAGGTCACCTCCCCCTCCGGCGCACCCTCGGGCCTGGATCTGTCGGGCGCCGCGGTGCGCTACGACTCGAGCGCCGGCGAGCTCCGGATCACCTACCGCGGCACGATCACGGTCACATCCCATTCGCGTACGACATACGACGGCGTGATCTCGCAGACCTCGTCCCCGGGCGCCGGCTGCGGCGCGGCCGTCGCCGGCGACGCCACCTTCAGCGGCAGCACGCAGGACCCTTCGGGCGGCAACCCGCAGGGCACCGCCCACCTCGATCTGACGGCCGTCGGACCGGTCGACGGGGTCGTGCTCTTCCCCTCGGACGGCTCGGTCGTCTTCGCCTTCGGTTCGCCGCTCCTGCGGAACCTGGGCTACCGCTGCGCGAGCGCGCTCCACGCCCAGTGGACGAACTCGAACCCCTTCACGAGCGTCGACGAGGTCGCGCCCTTCGATCTCGTCGTCGTCCCGGACCCCGGAACGGCCGGAGCCGGCCCGGGGGCGGCGAGCGCCACCAACGAGGCCGCGTCCGCCGTGGCGACCGGCG
Source organism: Miltoncostaeaceae bacterium (assembly GCA_963760715.1). Classification (GTDB taxonomy): domain Bacteria; phylum Actinomycetota; class Thermoleophilia; order Miltoncostaeales; family Miltoncostaeaceae; genus CAVXDY01. Next base: position 874,470 of record CAVXDY010000003.1, read on the forward strand.
GGCCGGCGCCCGCGACCGCGAGCCCCCTCCCGCCGGACACCGTCTTCGTCTCCGCCGGCCTGACCGCGCGCGTGGCCGCGGCCCTGGGAGGCCTTCGCGGGCTGCTCGGCCGGGGGCTCGCGATTCCGGTCACCTGCTCCGCCGGATGCGAGGTGCGCGCGCACGTGACCGCCGAGGGCGTCGTCGTCGCCCGCGGCTCGGTCACCCGCCGCCACGGGGGCCGGGCGAGGCTGCGCCTTCGGGTCGGCGAGGACGCTCGCCGGCGGCTGGCGCACCGCACGGCGGCGCGGGTGACCATCGCCCTGACGATCGCCGACGCGGCGGGAGCGAACCGCACCCTGGTCCGGCGGTCGCTGCTGCGCTGATGCCGCGCGTCAGGAGCCCGGAGGCCCGAACACCAGGCCATGCTCCTCGATCAGCCCGGGCAGGCTGGAGTAATCCATCTCGAGCCCGTAGCGGGCCGCCAACCCCTCGAGCGCGGCGGGGTCGGGCGGCCCGCCGCCCGAGCCGTGCTCGACCAGTTCCTCGAAGAAGAGCTCGAATCCGGCCGGGGAGATGATCTCCAGGATCCGCGCCGGGGTGTCGCCCGCGTTCCAGAACGTGTGCCACTGGCCGCGGGGCTTGAAGACGAGGTCCCCCGGCTCGCCGAAGACGATCTCGTCCCCGAGCTGGGCCCCGAGCCGCCCCTCCAGGACGAAGCTGTACTCGTCCTCCCGGCTGTGCCGGTGCATCGGCGCCGCCAGGTGGCGCGGAGGCATGGGGTGCTCCACGAGCGAGAAGCCGCCACCCGACTCGTCCCCGCCCACCATGAAGCGCACCCCGATGGAGCCGAGCGAGCCCGGCTTGCCGTCCGCCGGTCCGACGATCTTCACCGTTCCCGTCTGCATGAGGGAGCCTTTCATTGAACAATACTGTTGCGCGAAACTTCCCACGACCGGCGCCGCGTGTCAAACTTCGCGGACACTCATGACGAACGAAAGTACGAAGCGCGCGTACCGGATGCGCCGGCGCGCCGAGCTCCAGGAGCAGACCCGGCTGCGCATCACCGAGGCCGCGGTCGAGCTCCACGGCACGCTCGGGCCCGCGCGCACCTCGGTGACGGCCGTGGCGGAGCGCGCCGGCGTGGAGCGCGCCACGGTCTACCGCCACTTCCCGGACGAGCGGTCGCTGTTCCTGGCGTGCAGCGACCACTGGCGGGCGGCCAATCCCGCGCCCGATCCCGGCGCCTGGGCGGCGATCCCCGACCCGGACGTCCGGCTGCGCGAGGCGCTGACCGAGCTCTACGCGTTCTACGGGCGGACGGAGCCGATGCTGGCCAACCTGCTGCGCGACGAGGCGGTCGTCCCAATGGTGGCCGAGCTCATGGCGGGGGGGTTCCGGGCGTACGTCGGCGCGCTGGGCGATGTCCTCATGCGCGGGCGCCGGGAGCGTGGGCGCGCCCGCCGCGACGTCCGGGCGGCCCTGGGCCACGCGGTCGCCTTCACGACCTGGTCCTCGCTCGTCCGGGCGGAGGGGCTCGACGACGCGGAGGCGGTGCGCCTGATGTGCGGCCTCGTCGGCGCCGCTGGCGCGCCGGCCGGGCATGCGCGACGATCGGACGCACCATGAAGGCTCGGTTCTACGACCTGATGTGCGGTGGCCTCGATCGCGCGGGCCTGGCCGAGCGGCGCGACCGCCTGGTGGGGATGCTCGAGGGCGAGGTGCTGGAGATCGGCGCCGGGACAGGGCGCAACATCCCGCGCTACCGACGTGCGACCCGGGTGGTGGCCCTCGAGCCCGACCGGCGATATGCGCGGCACCTGGTCGTGCGCGCCGGCGAGGCCGGCGTGCCCGTCGAGGTCGTCGAGGGACGGGCCGAGGCGCTGCCGTTCCCCGACGGCTCGTTCGACCACGTCGTCGCCTCGATCTCGCTGTGCTCGGTGAAGGACCTCGACGCGGCGCTCGCCGAGATCCGGCGCGTCCTGCGGCCGCAGGGCTCGCTGAGGTTCCTCGAGCACGTCCGGGGAGAGGGCGGCGTGGCGCGCTGGCAGGACCGGCTCACCCCCATCCAGCGCCGGATCGGCGACGGCTGCCACCTCAACCGCGACACGGCGGCCGCGATCGACGCGGCCGGGCTCCACATCACCGACATCGAGCGCTTCGAGTTGCCCGCCGGTCACCGCCTGATCAGGCCCGCGATCCAGGGGACGGCGATCCCGCGGGGCTGAGGCGGCCCCAGGCGTCCGCGGCCACCAGCCCCGCGAGCACGAGGGTGGCGGCGACCGCGAGGGTCAGCGGGGTGACCGCCGGCGCGAGGATTCCGAGCAGGGCCAGGGCGGCGACCGCCGCGAGGCGGGACGTGGGAACGCCGCCGGAGACCATCCACAGGAAGAGCGCGTCGCCGGCCAGGTAGATGGCCGGGCCGCCCAGGATCACGAGCGCGACCGCGGTCTCCATGTGCCCGGTGGGATGGAGGATCACCTCCTCGTCGGCGACCGCGGTCACGATCACCCCGAGGACCATGATCGCGTGGGCGTAGGCGTACGCGGTGCGGGCGAGGCGGGTCGCGTCGTCCCGCGCGTCCTCCACGCGGTGGGCGCCCTCCTCGGCGTGGCGGCCGAAGTAGATCCACCACAGCGCGACGCTGCCGAGGAAGGCGACGATGAACGCCACGGTGGTCGAGGCGCCGCCGGGCAGCTCGCTGAAGCCGGTGCCGGTGATGAGGATCGACTCGCCGAGGGCGATGATCAGCACGAGCTGCATCCGCTCGGCGAGATGACCGCCGCGCAGCGTCCACTCGCTCATCGGCGTCGGCCCGAGGCGGGGCAGCCAGAAGTTGACCAGCGGTGCGCCGAAGTCGACCACGAGGGCCACCACCCAGAGGGTCAGACGGGCGTCCCCCTCCACCGTGGCGCCGGCGATCCAGAAGACCCCCGCCATGCACGACCACGCCAGGAGCTGGACGTAGTTGCGGCCCATCCGCTGCCCGCGGAGCGCCACCACCATGAACGCGCCGCGCACCACCTGGAGGGCCACGTAGGCGCCCGCGAACCCCAGCGCCCTCCCCTCGAAGGCGCTGGGGATGCACGCCGCCATCACCAGCCCCAGGATCATCAGCACGACCAGCATCAGGCGCACGGCGAGCGCGTCGGGGTCGATCCAGTTGGTGGCCCACGCGGTGTAGTTCCACGCCCACCACACGGCCAGGAAGAGCACGAGCGTCTCGACCGCGCCCCGCACGGTGAGGTGCTGCACCAGGGTGTGCGAGAGCTGGGTGACCGCGAAGACGTAGACGAGGTCGAAGAACAGCTCCATGCTCGTCACGCGCAGGTCGCCGTCGCGGTCGCGCAGGACCCCGCTCAGCGGCGATGGCCGTCCGCTCGTCACGTCCGGGACGATACGGGCGCCCGGCTCAGGGCAGGCGGCGCAGCCCGTGCATGATGTCGCGGAGGAGGGCCGTCGAGCCGGCGAGCTTGGTCATGTCGCCGAGGCCGGTGACGTTGCAGAAGTACACGTGCTCGAGCCCGGCCTCGCGGAAGCCCCGCAGGCGCTCGACGATGTCGTCGGGCGTGCCCCACATGTAGTAGCTGCGCAGCAGCTCCGCCGGCACCGCCGCCGCCAGCCGCAGGGCCTCCTCCCGGCCCACCCGCGTGGGGACGTAGTGCAGCAGCCCCCAGCCCTCGGCCAGCGGCGGCTCGCCGCCCGCGCGGGCGAAGTCCTCGGCCGGCGCGGTCAGGGCCACCAGCCGCAGCAGCAGGGTGTCGAGCATCCGCTCCGCGGCCTCGCGGTCCTCGTCGACCACGATCCATGCGAAGAGGCCCGCGGTGATGTCCTCGGGGGCGCGGCCGGCGTCGGCCGCGTGACCGCGGAGCGTGGCGAGGGCACTCCCGTATTCGGCCGGGTCCGTGAACACCGGGAGCCAGCCGTCGGCCAGGCGCCCGGCCGCGCGCAGCACCCGCGGGCGGTGGGCCGCGACCCAGATCTCGGGCGGCCGCTCACCGTAGGGCTCCGCTCCGAGGATCGCCTGGTCGAGCGTCCAGAACTCGCCCGCGTAGTTGACCGGCTCGATGGTCGACCACAGCAGACGGATCATCTCGATGGCCTCGATCAGGCGCGACGCCCGCCGCTCGTACGAGAAGCCGAACGGCAGGATGTTCTCGGCCTCGCCCACGCCCAGCCCGAGGATGGCGCGCCCGTGGCTGAGATGGTCGAGCGTGAGGAAGGTCTGCGCGAGCACGGCGGGGTGGCGGCGGACCGCGTCGGTGACCGCCACGCCGAGCCGCACCCGCTCCGTCTGGACCGCGGATGCGGCCATCACGGCCATGGGGTCGAGGAAGGCGTGCGGCGTGCGCACCACCTGGGCCATCGGCACCAGGTCGGGCGTCCAGACGCCGGGCGGGAACCAGTGGAGGAAGTGATCCGACCACCAGACGGCATCGAACCCGGCTTCCTCGGAGTCCCGGACGCCGGCGAGGGCCGGGTCGAGCGGGGCGCGGATGCCGCCGGGGGCGGCCACCTCGAGCGGGCGCATGACGCCGGAGGCTAGCCCGTGGGCGCCTGCTCCCGCCCGTACCCGCCGCCCAGGGGCACCAGCCGGGTCGCCGTGGCCTTGAACGAGGCGGTGACCACGGTGCCGCGCTCGAGCCCGAGGCGCTCGGCCGAGCCCGTGGTCACCTCGGCCACCACGGGCCCCACCCGCACCCTCACCCGTCCGCCCACCGGCACCAGCGATCCCACCGGTGCGCGGATGTGGTTCAGGGTGGAGTCGTCGCCGCCGGGGGTGGTCGCGATGGAGACCTCCCAGGGGTGCACGACCGCGCCGACCGGGCCCGCGAGGTCGGAGACGGCGTAGACGGTGCCGCCGCGCTCGAGGGTCACCTCGGCCAGGCCGTCCCCGGCCGGGCGCGCGACGCCCACCAGGAGGTTGCTTCCCACGAAGCTGGCCACGAAGGCGTCGGACGGGGCGGCGACGAGGTCGTGCGCCGTGCCGATCTGGCGGATGCCCCCCTCCACGATCACGCCCACGCGATCGGCCAGCGCGGCCGCGTCCTCGAAGTCGTGCGTCACCAGCAGCGCGGGCAGCCCCAGCTCCGCCAGGAGCCCCTGGAGCTCGCCGCGCACGCCCGCGCGGGTGTGGGTGTCGAGAGCGGACAGCGGCTCGTCGAAGAGCAGGATGGCCGGATCCGAGGCCAGCGCCCGCGCGAGCCCGACCCGCTGGCGCTCGCCGCCGGAGAGCTGAGCGGGCCGGACCTTCGCCAGGTGCGCGATGCCGAACCGCTCGAGCAGCTCGTCGGCCCGCGCCTTGCCGCCGAAGGCGACGTTCTCGCGCACGCTCATGTGCGGGAAGAGCGCGTACTCCTGGAACACGTAGCCCACGCGCCGCGCCTCGGGGGGCAGGTTGATCCGCCGCTCGCGGTCGAAGAGCACGCGGTCCCCCAGGGCGATGCGCCCAGATCCGGGCTTCACGGCGCCGGCGATCGCGCGGAGCACCGTCGTCTTCCCCGCGCCCGACGGCCCCACCAGGGCCAGGGTCTCCCCCTCCTCGACCTCGAGCGCTACCCGGAGCTCGAAGTGCCGAAGCGGAACAGCGACGTTGACGGAGAGCCTCGCCACGCGATCACCAACTTCATGGACAGAAGGACGACCGCGCTCACGACGACGAGCAGGGCGCCGATGGCCAGGGCGATGTCGAAGTCCACGTCGAGCTGCTGATAGATCGCGAGGGTCACGGTCTGAGTGACGCCCTGGAGGCTACCGGCGAACATGATCGTGGCCCCGAACTCGCCGATCCCCCGGGCGAGCGACAGGGCCGCCCCCGCCGCGAGCCCCGTCGAGGCCAGGGGGAGAGCGACGCGCCAGAAGGAGCGGCCGGGCCCGGCGCCCAGCGTGCGGGCGGCGAGCATCAGGTTGTCGTCGAGGCCCTCGAACGCGGCGACACCCTGCCGGAGGTAGAAGGGCCCCGCGACGAAGATGATGGCGAAGACCACCGCGGTCTTGGTGAACCCGATGGTGATCCCGAAGACCTCGAACGTACTTCCCAGCAGGCCGAGGCGCCCGAAGGCGGCGAGCAGGCCGATGCCGGCGACCGCCGGCGGCACCACGAGCGGCAGCTCGATGGCCGTGATCGCCAGGCTGCGCCCCGGGAAGCGCCGGGTGGCGAGGAAGTACGCGGCCGGCGTGCCCACGACCAGGGTCACGCCGAACGCGATGGCGTTGGTGACCGCCGTGACCTTCAGGGCCTCCACCACGACGTCCTCACCGAGCTGGGAGACCAGCTCGGTGAGGGGGATCCGCAGGAAGAGCGCGACGATCGGCAGCAGCAGGAAGGCCAGCGCAAGAACGGTGGCCAGTACGAGCAGGATCGTGAACGGCCGCAGCCGGCCGAGGATCACCTCGCGGCTGCCGGCTCGTGCTTGACCTTGGCCTTCCTGACCCTGGGCTTCGGGAACTTGAAGCCGGCCTGCGCCATGATCAGCTTGCCCCGCGGGCTCTTGACCCTCTTGATGAACGCGTTCGCCGCGGCCTTGTTGGTGCTGGCCGTGACCACCGCGATCTCATAGCGGACCTTGGGCTGCGCGAAGGTCGGGATGGGGATCGACGTGATCTGGGAGGCGGCGGCGCGCGCGTCGGTGACGTACACGAAGCCCGCGTCCGCCTCACCCAGCGCGACCTTGCCGACCACGCCCTTCACGTCGGACTCCTGGCTGACGACGTTCGCGAGGGCGCTCGTGAGGCCGAGGTTGCGGAGGACGGTGCGCGTGTATGCGCCCACGGGCACGGCCGGGGCCGCGATGACGAGCTTGATCCCGCGGCGGCGCAGGTCGTACACCGACGTGATGCCCGCCGGGTTGCTCTTGGGGACGATGAAGGCGAGCCGGTTGAAGGCGAGGAACTGCGGCTTCTCGACCAGCCCCTGCGCGAAGAGGTCCTGGGTGTAGTTGGGCGCCGCCGAGGCGAACACGTCGGCGGGAGCCCCCTGGCGGATCTGCAGGGCGAGCTGGTTCGAGCCCGCGAAGTTGTAGTGGGGCGTGGGGTCGATCTTCGGGAAGACCTCGGTGAGTGAGGCCGCGGCGAAGACGTTGGGGGGGGTGGCGGCGACGGCGCCCGCCGGGAGTGCGCCGAGGACCAGGAGGACCAGCCCGAGCGCCAGGCGGCGCAGATGTGGCATCTGTGCTGCTCCCTTCACGGTAGGTAGACCGCGAGCTCGTCCGCGGCGCGGGCGATGTCGTAGCCGTAGGGGAAGGCCGGGCCGATCGCGTGGCCCCGGAGCCCCTGGAAGAAGGACATCTGCTCGCCCTCGTTGGCGGCGACCTGGGCGAACAGGATCCGGAGGGTGGGCGAGGCCACGCCGGCCGAGGCGCCGAGGTACGAGCGCACGCCGAGGATCGCCAGCCGGCTGCCGAGGGCCGCGATGTTGTCGCGGCTGTTGAACGCGGTCTTGGGGAAGACGATGTCGAGGTCGTGGCCGTCGATCGACGTCCGGCCCTGGGAGGTCAGCGTCTCGACGAACTTGTCCAGGTGGGCCCGGTCGGCCTCCTGTCCCCGCTTGAGCGAGCCGGCATCGGCGCCGGTGAAGAAGCCGGTGCGCCGCGCCCGCGTGGAGAAGACGGTCTTCAGGAACTCCAGGTTGACCCCGAGGCGGACCCACGCGAGGTCCTCGTCGGAGTCGGCCGCGCGCGCGACATGCGCGGCGACGAAGCCGCCGGTGGCGATGGCGCCGCCGGCCACGAGGGCGCGTGAGAGTAGGGCCGATCGGGTGAGCTCGGTCATCGCCGCTCCTGTCGGGGTGGGGTGCGCAGGGCTCCTGCGCCGTCGAGGTCGTAGCCGCCCATCAGGCGCGCGCGCTCACGGAACGCGGCGGATGCCAGGAGGTCGCCCAGCGCCCGGGCGCTCGGATGGTTGACCCAGCGCTCGTCGATCCAGAGCTCGACCTCGTGGGTCTCGAGCGGCAGGAAGCGCAGGCCGTGGGCCCGCGCCGCCGGCTCGAAGGTGACGGCCGCGCACCCGGCGATGGCCGCGCGACGCGCGGCGTCCAGGTGCCCGTCGGCGATCGCCTCGGGGGGCACGGCGGGGGCGCCCATCGCCTGCGCCGCGCGCACCAGCGCCTGCTGGCTGGAGGCCGAGGGCTCGCGCTGCACCAGGGGCACCTCGCCCGCGAGGATCGCGTCGAGGCTCGCCCCTCCGCGGACGTGATCAACGGCCACCCCCACCCGCCAGCGCGCCAGATGAACCCGGTGCGCCGGGACCGGCGGCTCGGGCAGGGCGTCCCCGGGCCCGTGGACGAGGGCCGCGTGGACGCGGCCGGCCGCGAGGGCCTCGACCGCCGCCCCGCTGGACCCCTGCACCGCCACCATGCGGCGCGACCCGCGCCGGTCGAGGAGCGTCTCCATGGTCCCCAGGACCGGGTCGCAGCCCATCACCACCAGCGCGGAGTCGTCGGCGCCCGGCAGCATCGCGACCCCCTCGTCGCGCACGACGCCGTCGGCGGCCGCCCACCCGGTCTGCCCGGACACGAGGGCGCTCAGCGGGGCGGCGACGAGCCGCTCGCCCACCCGCCCCACGCGCACGGGCGTGCCGGAGGGCAGCGCGCCCCCGACCGAGGAGACGGCGCCCGCCGGCGTCTCCCCGAACAGCTCCTCCACCGACACGTCCAGCGCCGCCGCGATGCGCAGGGCGGCGTCCACGGCCGGCGAGTGCCGGCCGGCCTCGACCGCCCCCACGAGCGGCCGGCTGACCGAGGCGCGGTCGGCGAGCTCACCCTGCGTGAGGCCTGCGCGTTCGCGCGCACGCCGGAGTCGGGACCGGGACACGGCAGGATCCTATCCTTGTGACAGGATCCTGTACCAGTTGTCACGCGCCGGTGGCGGCCTCCCGCGTCTGCACGATCGCCGCGTTGCCCGCGGGGTCCGTGACGCGCAGCCCCTCGTCGGAGGCGCTCACCTCGATCCCCCGCGCCTCCAGGCGGCCGGCGATGCGCGACACCTCGGCGACGTCCGGCACGACCACCCGGTAGGCCCGCAGGCCCCGCGCGCCGGGCGGGGGCGGCGGGCCCCCGGCGGTGCCCCAGGTGTTGAGGCCCAGGTGGTGGTGGTAGCCGCCCGCCGAGACGAAGAGCGCCCCGGGGTAGTTGCGCACGGTGGGCTCGAAGCCCAGCGCCGCCGCGTAGAAGCCCTCGGCCTCGGGCAGTCCGCTCACCTGGAGGTGAACGTGGCCCATCCTCGTGCCGTCCGGCACGCCCTCATCCCCCGCTCCCTCGGGCAGGGCGCCGAGCACCCTCTCCACGTCCAGTGGCAGGGTGTCCATGGCGATCCCCCCACCCTGCCGGCGCCACTCCTCACGCGGGCGGTCGCGGTAGATCTCGATGCCGTTGCCCTCCGGATCGGCGAGGTAGAGGGCCTCGCTCACCAGGTGGTCGGAGGCCCCCGTGAAGCCCGCCCCGGCGGCGAGCACCCGCCGCAGCGACCGCGCCAGCTCCGCGCGGTCGGGCACGAGGATCGCCAGGTGGAAGAGCCCGGTGCTCCGGCGCGGGCGCGGCGGCGCGCCGGGGTCGCCCACGAGCTCCACCAGGGGCGCCCCGGGCGCCGCGCCCAGCACGACCCGGTCGCCGGAACGCGCGAGCGCGTGCAGACCCAGGGCCCGCCGGTAGAACGCGTCGGCGGTCGCCAGGTCGGCCACGGTCAGCGACACCGCGCCCATCGTGGTCTCGGGGTGGATGGTGCCCCCGGCCGGGGCCGTGGTCGTGGGCTGCTCGGGGCTGCTCATCGCGTTTCACCAACTCTCTGATGCATTCCAGAAACGCCAGTTCCATCTACTTGCCTGCGCAAGCATATCGCGAGAATGTCCTGCTCGCCGCCGGGTCCGGCCGAGGCGAGCGAAACCTCCTAGACCATCGAGGGGGTGACGTCCACCGAGGCGGTCACTAGGGTTCCCAACGTGCACAACGAGAGCAACGAGCGTATCCCGGTCACCTCGCTTCTCGAGCCCCCGATCGACGAGTGGGAACGCCAGGGGGCGCTTCACGAGTTGACCCGCGTGGCCCGTGATCTGGAGCTGGAGCACACCGACGGCGTGGTGGGCCGGCTGGGCCGCCTCACGCACAGCCAGCGCGCGGCGGTGGCCGAGGCGATGGAGCGGATCCTGGAGCTCGGCGACTGAACCCGGGCCTCCGGCGAACGCGCCGGAGGGGAAGGTTTCACCGATGGGGCGCGCGAAGGGCCAATTGCAACGCCCGAAGCGGTTGACCCGGCCGCATGGCGCGCTAGCCTAGAGGCCCGCGTGTTGACCACCTCCTCCCAGACGATCCAGGTACTGCTGCCGGAGCTCGGCGAGTCGGTCACCGAAGGAATCGTCGTCGAGTGGCGCGTCGCCGAGGGCGATGCCGTGGAGGCCGGGGAGATCCTGCTCGACGTGACCACCGACAAGGTGGACGTCGAGGTGCCGTCGCCGGCCGCGGGTCGCGTGGAGCGGATCGTGGCCGCCGCCGGTGACACGGTCGCGGTGGGCGCCCTGCTGGCCGAGCTGGTCCCGGGCGGCGCGGCGCAGCCGACGGGCAACGGGTCGGCCGACGACGGGGCGTCCGCTCCCGCGGCGCCGGCCGGGACCGCCGCCGCCCCCGCCCCCCCTGCGGCGGCCGAGTCCCCCGAGCCCGGCCCGCCGGTCCCGCCCCCGGCTCTCGCCGAGGCGGGCGACGGCGCGCTCATGCCGATCGTGCTGCCCGACATGGAGTCGGTCACCGAGGGAGTCGTGGTGGAGTGGCGCGCGGCCGTGGGCGACGCGGTCGCCGCGGACCAGATCGTGGTGGAGGTCTCGACCGACAAGGTCGACCTCGAGGTGCCGGCCCCGGCGGCCGGTCGCCTCGTCTCCATCGCCGTGGAGGCCGGGGGCACGTTCACGGTCGGGCAGCCCCTCGGCCAGATCGCCGCAGGGGCCGGCGCGCTCGCCGCGGCCCCCGCGCCGTCCTCGGGCAACGGAGCCGCGGCCACGGCCGCGGCCCCCGCCACGGCCACCCCCGCCGAGCCCCCGAGCGCGCCGGCGGGCGACGCCGAGTGGCCGGCGATCACGCCGGTCGCGCGGCGCCTGGCCCTGGAGAAGGGCATCGACCCCGCGACCGTCACCGGCACCGGGCCCGGGGGCATCATCCGCAAGCCCGACGTGCTGGCCGCGGCGAGCGCGCCCGCCCCGGCGGCCGCGCCCCGTGCGGCGACGTCCGTGCCGGTCGGCGCGGGCGAGGAGGCGACGCCCCTGCGCGGTCCGGCCGCCGCCCTCGCCGGCTACATGGACGACAGCCTGTCGATCCCCACGGCCACCAGCTTCCGCACGATCTCCGTGGCCGTCCTCGACGCGCAGCGCCGCGAGATCAACGACCAGCTCAAGGCGGCCGGGCGCTCGGAGAAGCTCTCCTTCACGCACCTGATCGCCTGGGCGGTCGTGCGGGCGGTCGCCGCGCAGCCGTCCATGACCACCGGCTACGCCCTGGTTCGACGGCGCGCCGCACAAGCTGGTGCGCGGCGGCGTGAGCATGGGGCTGGCCGTGGACGTGGAGCGCAAGGACGGCAGCCGCTCGCTCCTCGTGCCCGTGGTGCGCGACGCCGGGGCCGCGGGCTTCCGCGGGTTCCGCGACGCCTACGACGACCTGGTGAGCCGCACGCGCGCCGGCAAGGTGAAGCCGGACGAGCTGCGCGGGGCGAGCATCAGCCTCACCAACCCGGGGGGCCTCGGGACCGTGGCGTCGGTGCCGCGGCTGATGCCGGGCCAGGGCACGATCATCGCCACGGGCGCCATCGGCTACCCGGCGGGCTTCGCGTCGGCGGGCCCCGAGGCGCTGCGCGCGCTGGGCGTGGAGAAGGTCATGACCATGACCAGCACCTACGACCACCGGGTCATCCAGGGCGCCGAGAGCGGGGCGTTCCTGGCGGAGATCGACCGTCTGCTGCGCGGCGAGGACGGCTTCTACGACGACGTCCGCGACAGCCTGGGCCTTCCCGCCGCCGCGCCGCGGCCCGAGGCGACCGAAGCCGCTCCGGCGGCCGCGCTCGTTCCCGCCGCGGCCCCGGCGCCCGCCGTCGCGGGCACCGTGGACGCCGACCTGCTGGAGGGCGTCGCGGCCGCCATGTCGGTGGTCAGCGCATACCGCAGCCACGGGCACCTGGCGGCGCGGCTCGACCCCCTCGGCGCGCCGCCTCCCGGGGACCCGGCTCTCGCGCCCGAGCGCCTCAAGCTCACGCCGGAGCTGATGGCGCGGATCCCGGCGTCGCTGCTGCGGGTGAAGGTCCCCGGCGAGAGCTTCGCCGCCGCGCTGCCCCACCTGCGCGAGGCCTATTGCGGCACGATCGCGTACGAGATCGAGCACCTGTCCGACCACCAGAAGCGGCTGTGGCTGCGCGGGGCGGTCGAGTCGGGCCGGATGCGCGCGCCGCTGGCTCCCGAGCGCCGCCTGGCGATCCTCGAGCGCCTGGTCGAGGTGGACGCCTTCGAGCGCTTCCTGCGGCGCACCTACCTGGGCCAGAAGACCTTCTCGATCGAGGGCGTGGACGCGCTCGTGCCCATCACCGACCAGGTGATCGAGCTGATGGCCGCCGAGGGCACGGCCGAGGTGGTGCTGGGCATGGCCCACCGGGGCCGGCTGGCCTTCATCACCAAGGTCGTCGGCCGTCCCACCGAGTCGATCCTGGCCGAGTTCGAGGGCCACATGGCCTTCGAGTCGGGCGAGGAGGAGATGCGCGAGACCGCGGGCGACGTGAAGTACCACCTCGGCGCCGAGGGCACCTACATCACGCGCAGCGGCCGGCCGGTGACCGTCAAGCTCGCGGCCAATCCGAGCCACCTGGAGCAGGTGAACGCGGTGGCCGAGGGCCACACCCGGGCCCGCCAGACCTTCCGCACCGGGCGCGTCGCGCGCCACGACCCGTCGGCCGCGGTTCCGGTGCTGATCCACGGCGACGCCGCCTTCACCGGCCAGGGCGCGGTGGCCGAGACCCTCAACCTGGCGGCGCTCGGCGGCTACAGCACCGGCGGCACCGTGCACATCATCGCGAACAACCAGGTCGGCTTCACCACCGACCCCAACGACTCGCGCTCCACCTACCACGTGAGCGACCTGGCGCGGGGCTACGACATCCCGGTCATCCACGTGAACGCCGACGACATCGACGCCTGCATCACGGCCGCCCAGATCGCCGTGGCCTACCGGCAGCGCTACCTGCGCGACGTCCTGATCAACCTGATCGGCTACCGCCGCCTGGGCCACAACGAGCTGGACGAGCCCGCCTACACGCAGCCGGTCATGAGCCGCACGATCAAGGCCCACCCGCCGGTCAGCAAGATCTACGCCCAGAAGCTCGTGGGCGAGGGCCTCCTCACACAGGACCAGGTGGACGCCATGATCGCGGCCGCCGAGGGCAGGATGCGCGAGGCGCACGAGGCCGTGACCAGCCGCGGCGACCTCGGCACCAGCGCCGACGAGCAGCCGCGGAGCGGCCCCAAGCCGCGCTCGGTGCTGAGCGCGGTGTCGGCCGACGTGCTGCGGAGCCTCAACGAGCAGCTCCTGACGGTGCCCGAGGGCTTCACGATCCATCCCAAGCTGCTGCCCCAGCTCGAGCGCCGCCGCGAGGCGATGGGCCCCGAGGGCGGCATCACCTGGGCGCACGCCGAGGCGCTCGCGTTCGCCAGCCTGCTCACCGAGGGCGTCCCGGTGCGCCTGACCGGCCAGGACACGGCCCGCGGCACCTTCAGCCAGCGGCACCTCCAGCTCCACGACATGGGCGAGGGCGAGACCTGGACGCCGCACACCGGCCGGGTCTACACGCCGATGGCCAACCTCCTGCGGGCGTCGTCGTCGCTGGAGCTGCACAACAGCCCGCTGTCGGAGGCCGCCGCGGTGGGCTTCGAGTACGGCTACAGCACCCAGGCGCCCGAGGCGCTCGTGCTGTGGGAGGCGCAGTACGGCGACTTCGCCAACGGCGCCCAGATCATGATCGACCAGTTCATCGTGTCGGGGCGCGCGAAGTGGGGCGAGCGCTCGCGGCTCACCCTGCTGCTGCCGCACGGCTACGAGGGCAACGGCCCCGAGCACTCCTCGGCCCGCATCGAGCGCTTCCTGCAGCTCGCCGCCGAGGACAACATCCGCGTGGCCAACTGCAGCACCGCGGCCAACTACTTCCACCTGCTGCGCAAGCAGGCGCTCACCGACCTGCAGCGGCCCCTGATCATCTTCACGCCCAAGAGCCTGCTGCGGTCGAAGGCGGCCGCGTCGCGCCTGGAGGACCTCTCGGAGGGCCACTTCCACGCGGTGATCGAGGACCCGCGCACCGAGGGCAGGCGGGAGGAGATCACCCGGCTCATCCTGTGCTCGGGGAAGATCTTCCACGAGATGGACGCGCGGCCCGAGCGCGAGGCGCACCCGGAGCTGGGGATCGCCCGCGTCGAGATGCTCTTCCCCTTCCCCGAGGACCGCCTGGCAGTGCTGTTCGAGGACCACCCGAACCTCGAGCGGGTGACCTGGGTGCAGGAGGAGCCGCGCAACATGGGCGCGTGGGAGTTCATCCGGCGGCAGATCGAGCGCCTGCTGCCGGAGGGCGTGCCGCTCGACTACTGCGGCCGGGCGCGGCGCGCGAGCCCCTCCGAGGGCTACCCTCAAGCACACCAGGCCGAGCAGGAGCGGGTTATCGCCGCAGCCCTCGGCGGCGAGACTCGGGAGGCTCTGTGAGCGTGGAGGAGGACGGAGAGGGAAAGCCACGCGTCGTGGTGCTGGGCGGCGGCCCGGCCGGAGACGTGGCGGCGCTGCGCGCGGCGCAACTCGGGGCGCACGCGACCCTGATCGAGCGGGCGGAGCTCGGGGGGACGTGCCTCAACTGGGGGTGCATCCCCACGAAGGCGCTCCTGGCGACGGCCGACCTGCTGCGGCGGGTGCGGCACGCCTCGGACTACGGGCTCGTGGTGCCGGAGGTCTCGTTCGACTTCCCGCGCATGATGGAGCGCAAGGACGAGGTCGTGGTCAAGATGCGCCAGGGCGTGGAGGGCGCGGCCAAGCGCAAGGGCGTCAACGTGGTGCGCGGCCAGGGGCGCGTGGAGGAGGGCGCCGTGGTGGTGGGCGACGAGCACCACCCCTTCGACCACCTCGTCGTGTGCGTCGGCACCGAGCCCTCGGGGCTCCCGGGCTTCGACATGGATCACCCGGCGGTCTTGACCTCCAACGACATCCTGGTGCTCGAGTCGGTGCCCGAGACCATGCTCGTGGTGGGCGGCGGGGTCGTCGGCTGCGAGTTCGCGAGCCTGTTCGCCGCCCTCGGCACCCAGATCACGGTGGTGGAGATCCTGCCCCGCCTGCTGGCCGGCATCGACGGCCGGACGGCGAGCCAGTTCCAGCGCCTGCTGGAGAAGGAGGGCGTCATCGTGCACCTGGGGCGCCAGGTGTCCGAGGTGTCGGAGTACCGCGAGGACGGCGTGACCGTGAAGCTCGACGACGGCACCGAGGTCTCCGCGGAGAAGCTGCTCGTGTCGGTGGGCCGGCGCTCGCAGGCGGGCGACATCGGCCTGGAGGCGCTGGGCGTCGAGGTCACCGACCGCGGGATCGTGGTGGTCGACGAGTACCTGCGCACCGCCAATCCGGCCATCTGGGCGGCGGGCGACTGCATCGGCGGCCTCCAGCTCGCGCACCTGGCCTCGGCCGAGGGGGGGCGGGCGGTGGAGAACGCGCTCACCGGGCACCTCATCCCCATGGACCGCACCGTGGTGCCCAGCTGCATCTACACCCACCCCGAGATCGCGACGGTCGGCCTGAACGCCGACGACGCGAAGGAGGCGGGGTACGACGTCAAGCTGGGCCAGGCACGGTTCGGAGGATCCGGCAAGGCCCTCGCCGAGGGCGAGCCCGACGGCTACGCGCAGCTCGTCACGGACGCCGGCACCGGGCTCCTCCTGGGCGCGACGATCATGGGCGTCCACGCCGTGGAGATGATCCACGAGATCGGCGTGGCCATCTCGGAGGGCCTGTCGGTGAGCGAGCTGGGCGAGATCATCCACGCGCACCCCACCGTCAGCGAGATGGTGATGGACGCCGCCCAGCAGGCCGTGGGCGTGGCCCCCTACCTCTCCTAGGCCTGGGCGAGACCTGGCGGCGGCTGGGCCCGGAGGCGCTCCCGCCGGCGCGGGCGGTCGCGCGGCCGGTGGAGCTGCTGGAGGGCCTCCGCGCCGACCCCGCGCCGGCGCTCTCCTGGTCCACGGTGACCGGGCCGGCGCTCGTGCTGGGCCGCCTGGCGGTGGACCCCGACATCGACGGCGAGGCGGCGCGCGCCGAGGGGGTCGAGGTGGTGCGCCGCTCGTCCGGCGGGGGGCCGGTGCTGTGGGACGCGGGCCTGCTGGCCCTCGACGTGGCCCTGCCGCGCGGCCACGAGCTCGCCGGGGACGACGTGGTGGACGCCTACCGCTGGCTGGGCGAGGCGATCGCCGAGGGGCTTCGCGCGGGGGGGGTCCCGGACGTCGAGGTCGTGTCGATCGCGCGGGCGCGGAAGGACCGGGCGCGCCCGGGACCGGCCGCCGATGCCTGCTACGGCGGCCTCTCCCCCTTCGAGGTCACCGCCGCGGGGCGCAAGGTGGTGGGCCTCTCCCAGACGCGCCGGGGCGCCGGGGCCCTGTTCCAGGCGGGGATCCTGATGAGCCTGGACCCCGGCCTGCTCGCCCGGCTGCTGGGCCGCGGCGAGGAGTTCGCCGCCGGCCTGGTCGCCGCGGCCGCCGGACTCGATGAGCTTCGCCCCGGGCTGACGCCCGGGGACGTGGTCGCCGCGGTCGATGCCGCGCTGGCGCGCCGCGAGGACGTGACGATCTAGGATGGCGCCGGTGGAGCCCGGTCAGGATCCGCGGCGCGCCCGGCGCGCGGAGCAGCGGCGCCGCGCCATCCGGCGCCGCCGCATGGTGGCGGGCGTCGTCATCGCCGCGCTCGCCGTCGTGGCCGCGGTGGCGATCATGAGGTTCACCGGCTCCTCCAGCGAGGCGACCGCGCAGGCGCCCGGAGCGCCGCCTTCGCCGGGGACCGGGACGGAGACGGCCCCGGCGCCCGCGCCGGCTCCGCCGGCCAGGGACGCGAAGCCGGTCCGCGTGACCACGGTCGGCGACATCGTGATGGGCAGCCTGCCCTACGGACTTCCCCCCGACGGCGGGCGGTCGTTCTTCTCCGGCGTGGATCAGTACCTGGTCGGCGACGTGGTGCTGGGCAACCTCGAGGGCACCCTGGCCACCGGGGGCGCGTCCAAGTGCGGCGCGGGGAGCTCGAACTGCTACGCCTTCCGCACGCCCCCCTCGTACGCGCGGTGGCTGAAGGGCGCGGGCTTCACGGTGATGAACCTCGCCAACAACCACGCGTACGACTACGGGCCGTCGGCCGAGCGCGAGACCGTCGCGGCGCTCACCCGGGTCGGCCTGCTCAACACCGGCCGCCCGGGCACCCAGGCCACCCAGACGGTGGGCGGCCAGCGCGTGGCGCTGCTCGGGTTCGCCCCCTACACGTGGGCGGACTCGCTCACGGACATCGCCCGGGCCAGGCGCCGCGTGCGCGAGGCCGCGGCCCACGCCGAGCTCGTCGTGGTCATGTTCCACGGCGGGGCCGAGGGCAGCGACAAGACCCACGTCCCGAGCGGGACGGAGACCTTCCTCGGAGAGAACCGCGGCGACCTGCGCCGGTTCACCCACGCGGTGGTCAACGCCGGGGCCGATCTCGTGGTGGGCAGCGGACCCCACGTGCTGCGCGGGATGGAGTTCTACCGGGGCCGCCTGATCGCCTACAGCATGGGCAACTTCGGCGGCTACAAGGTGTTCGGGCTCGGAGGCGTGCTCTCCACGAGCGGTGTGCTGCAGGCCACGCTGTCGCCGGACGGGCGATTCCGTTCCGGGCGGTTCCGGCCCACCCAGCTCGTGGGCTCGGGCACCCCGGCCGCGGGCGGGTACGGCATCTCGGAGGTGCAGTCGCTCTCCCGCGAGGACTTCGGGTCGCGGGCCGCGCGCATCGACGCCGCCGGCAGGATCAGCGCGCCTCGATGAGCCGCCGCAGGAACTGACGCGTCTCGGGGTGCTCCGGGTCGCGCAGGATCCGGTCGGGCTCGCCCTGCTCCAGCACCCGCCCCTCGTGCAGGAAGCAGACGAGGTCGGCCACGTCGCGGGCGAACTCCATCTCGTGGGTGGCGATCAGCATCGTCATCCCCTCGCGCTTCAGCTCGCGGATCACCTCCAGCACCTCCCCCACCAGCTCCGGGTCGAGGGCGCTGGTGACCTCGTCCAGCAGCAGCGCCCGCGGGCGGGTGGCCAGCGCGCGCACGATCGCCACGCGCTGCTGCTGTCCGCCGGAGAGCCGGTCCGGGTAGTCGTCCTCGCGACCGCCCAGCCCGAACCGCGCGAGCAGCTCGCGGCCGGCGGCGGCGGCCTCCCGGCGCGACCTGCCGTGCGCCTTCACCGGGGCGAGGGTCACGTTCTGGAGCACGGACAGGTGCGGGAAGAGGTTGAACGACTGGAACACCATCCCCAGCCGGCGGCGGCTGGCCACGCTGGAGGCGCCGGGCCGGGTGACGGCCTCGCCGTCCAGGAAGATCTCGCCGTCGTCGATCTCCTCGAGCAGGTCGGCGCAGCGAAGGAGGGTGGACTTCCCGGAGCCGGAGGCGCCGATCAGCGCCACGGCCTCGTGCTCCCCCACCACGAGGTCGATGCCCCCGAGGACGAGGCGCTCCCCGTAGGCCTTCGTCACCCCGCGCAGCTCGAGCACGGGCGTCGCGGGGCTCATGGCGCCACCACCTGCCCCTGCCGCCGTCGCGCGCGGGCCTGCTGGCGATCGACGATCCGGGCCAACGGCACGGTCACGGCCAGGTAGAGGAGCGCCGCGGCCAGCAGCGGCGTGTAGTTGAACTGCGACGCCGCGGTGATCTGCGCCACCCGGAAGGCCTCCTGGGGGCCGAGCACGGAGATCAGCGCCACGTCCTTCTGGAGCGAGATGAAGTCGTTCAGCAGCGGCGGGACCATCCGGCGCGCGGCCTGGGGCGCCACGACGTAGGTCATGGCCTGGCGCTCGGTGAGGCCGAGCGCGACGGCGGCGGAGCGCTGGCTGGGGTGGATCGAGTCGAGGCCGGCCCGGTACACCTCGGCCACGTACGCCGTGTAGCAGAGGGTCAGCGCGATCCCCCCCAGCACCACCGGGTCGGACGGCAGCCCCGAGATGCCGAGGGCCGGGACCCCGAAGCCGATCAGGTAGACGACCAGCAGCACGGGCACGCCGCGCATGACGTCGGTGAAGACGATGGCCAGCAGGCGCAGCGGGAAGAGCGCCGGCGCGCGGCTGTTGCGGCACAGCGCGACGGGCAGGGCCAGGATCAGCACGAGCACCTCGACGACCATGAAGGTCTTGACGTCGAGCCAGAAGCCGCGCAGCACCGCCGGGAACGACGACCGGAACACGTCCCAGTCGAAGAACGTGCTCTGCACGTCCGGCCACCCCGGGCTCGTGACGATGAGCAGCGCGAGGCCGCCCAGCACCACCACGGACGAGACCGCCGCGATCGCGGCTCCGCGGCGCGCCCGGCGGCGCCGGGCCGCCTCGCGGACGAGGCGGGCCTCCGACGCCGCGGTCACCGCGGAGGAGGTGCTCAGCTGAGCTCCGGCACCGCCTCGGCGCCGATCCAACGGTCGGTGATCTTCTGCAGCTCACCCGAGTCGCGCAGGCGGCCGATCGCCGCGTCCACGCACGGGGTGAGCCCGGAGCCCTTCTTCAGCACCACGCCCCAGTCGTCGCCGCCGGGGGCCGGGAACTGGCCCACGACCGTGCTGCCATCGATCTCGGTGTCCCGGAGGAGAAGGGCGGTGGGCAGGTCGACCACGATCGCGTCCACCTGGCCGGACTTGAGGGCCCGGACCACGTCGTTGGAGTCGTTGTAGACGCGCGGCTGCTTGCTGGGCTTCATGACCTCGTTGACGGCGTCGAGGCTGGTGGTGCCCACCTGCACCCCGATCTGGGCGTCGGACAGCTCGGCGAAGGTCGTGGCCCCGGCGTACTTGGAGCCCTTGCCCACCAGCACCGCCTGCGGGGTCGTGTAGTAGGGCGTGGAGAAGTCGACCTGCTTCTGGCGCGCGGGGGTGATGGACACCTGGTTGATGACGAAGTCGAACTTGGCCGCGCCGGGAGCGAAGGTGGAGTTGAACGGCACCACGATCCACGCCACGTCGGCCGGGGCGAAGCCCAGCTCGTCGGCGATGGCGTAGGCCACCGCGCTCTCGAAGCCCTTCCCGTTGGTGGGGTCGTTGTCGATGATGTACGGCGGGAACGCCGGCTTGTCGGCGCCCACCGTCAGCTCCCCGGAGCTCACGAGCGGCAGGGCCGCCCGGCTGCAGTCGGCGGCGGCGGTCGTGGACGCGGCCGAGCCCGCGGCGCTGTCGTCGCCGCCACCGCACGCGGCGAGCGCGAGCGCAAGAGCGGCGGTCAGCAGCACGGCGAGCAGGATGTGGATTCGGGTGCGGGTCATCTACGGTCTCCCGGCGGGCGGTCGGCGACGGCGGCAGCCTACCCTGCGACCCCCGGGATCGGATAGCCCACGGGAGGGTGCGGCCCCGCGACGCCCACCGCGGGGGTCGTGCTCAGGTGAGCTCCGGCACCGCCTCGGCGCCGATCCACTGGTCGGTGATCTTCTGGAGCTCACCCGAGTCGCGCACCCGGCCGATCGCCGCGTCCACGCACGGGGTCAGCCCGGAGCCCTTGGCCAGGACCACGCCCCAGTCCTCGCCACCGGGGGCCTGGAACTGGCCCACGATCGTGCCGCCCTTGATCTCGGTCGCCGTGAGGATGAAGGCCGTCGGCAGGTCGAGCACGATCGCGTCCACC
Source organism: Miltoncostaeaceae bacterium (assembly GCA_963760715.1). Classification (GTDB taxonomy): domain Bacteria; phylum Actinomycetota; class Thermoleophilia; order Miltoncostaeales; family Miltoncostaeaceae; genus CAVXDY01. The sequence continues at coordinate 895,297 of CAVXDY010000003.1, forward strand.
TGGCCGGACTTCAGGGCTCGGACCGTGTCGCCGGAGTCGTTGTACACGCGCGGCCGCCGGTTGGGGGAGATCACCGCGTTCACGGCGTCGAGGCTGGCGGTGCCCCGCTGCACGCCGAACCGGGCGTCGGACAGCTTGGAGAAGGTCCTGGCCCTCGCGTACGGGGAGCCCGTGGCGACCACCACCGCCTGCGGGGTCGTGTAGTAGGGCACGGAGAAGTCGACCTGCTTCGCGCGGGGCTCGGTGATCGAGATCTGGTTGATGTCGAAGTCGAAGTTCTTGGGGCCCGGAGCGAAGGAGTTGCGGAGCGGCACCACGGTCCACGCCACGACGGACGGGGCGAAGCCCAGCGCGTCGGCGATCGCGTAGGCCATCGCGCCCTCGAAGCCCCTGCCGTTGAAGGGGTCGCCGCCCTCGAAGTACGGCGGGAGCGCCGGGTCGGCCGTGCCCACCGTCAGCTTCCCGGAGCTCACCAGCGGCAGGGCCGCCCGGCTGCAGTCCGCGGCGGTCGAGCCCGCGTGGCCGTCGTCATCCCCGCCGCACGCCGCAAGGGCGAGCGCCAGCGCGATGGTCAGGAGCACGGCGAGCTGGATGCGGACACGGGTGCGGGTCAGTCGGATCCTCCGGCGGGGGGGTCGGCGGCGACCGCCCACCCTCAGCCCCCCGGGATCGGATAGCCCACGGGAGGTGTGCGTCCCGCGACGCCCACCACGAGCGCCGCGGGGCCCTCGCGCGCGCGGCGCCACAGGTCCCGCAGTGCCTCGGGAAGGTCGGCCGCCCGCTCGGTGCGGGCGGCCGAGGCGCCGAACCCACGGCAGATCGCGGCCACGTCGAGGGCCGGCTCCCGCAGCGCGATGCCGGGCCAGTCGCCCTCGGCGCGGCCGGTCATCCCCTCCAGGCCGGCGCGCAGGATCTCGTAGCCGCCGTTGTCGGCCACGACGAGCGCGAGCGGGAGCCCCTCGTGGGCGGCGGTCCAGAGCGCCGGGGCGCCGAACACGAAGCCGCCGTCGCCCTGCAGGGCCATCACGCGGCGCCCCGGATCGGCCAGCGCCGCGCCCACCGCGGCCGGGAGCCCCCAGCCGAGCGCGCTGCCGCGGTGGGCGAGCCACGTGGAGGGCGTGCGCGGGCCGATCACGGCCCGCAGACCGCGGCCGGCGGTGAGGGCCTCGTCCACCACCAGGTCGTCGCGCTCCACGACGCCGGCCACGGCGCGCGCGAACGCCGCCGGGCCCACCCGCTCGCCGTGCGCCGCCGCCTCCACGCGCGCCCTCGCGGCCGCGCGGGCGGCCGCGACCTCGGCGGCCGCCCGATCGCGGCGCTCCCCCGCCTCGGCGGGAGCCGCGCCCAGGCGCTCGCGCAGCCCGGCGAGCCCGAGCCGCACGTCCCCCACGAGGCCGACGGCGGGTTCGTGAACCTTGCCCACCTCGTGGGGGTCGACCTCCAGGTGCACGAGCGCCGTCCGGGGCGGGAGGGAGCCTCCGGAGCTGACGCCGAACAGCCGGAACACCGGCATCCCCACGGCGAGGACCACGTCGTGGGGGGCGAGGAGGGGGGCGATCTCGGACGCGAAGGCCGGCAGCGGGCCGCGCCAGAGGGGGTGGTCGGTGGGCAGGGGAACCGTGGCGGCCAGCGGCTCCCCCAGGATCGGCGCCCCGAGGCGCTCGGCCACGGCCGCCAGCTCGGCCGACGCGCCCCCCCGGGGCACCGCGTCGCCGGCCAGCACCGCCGGGGCTCGCGCGGCGCCCAGCAGCTCGGCGGCCCGGTCGAGCGCCGCGGCGTCGGGGGGGCAGGGAGGCGGCGGGGGCTCCGGTTCGTGCGGCGAGGGTGCCGGCGCGACCTGGACGTCGAGCGGGAGGCTCAGGACCACGGGCCCGCTCGGCGGCTCGCGGGCCGTGCGCATCGCAAGCGCGAGCAGGCGCGGCAGGTCGCCGACGCGGGTGACCTCCCACGCCCCCTTGGCGAGGGGGCGGGCCAGCTCCACCAGCTCCCCCCCGAGGAAGGGCTCCCCGGGGAGCAGGTCCTGCACCTGCTGTCCCACGGTCACCAGCACCGGCACCCGGGCGCGGGCGGCGTTCAGGATCCCCGACATCGCGTTGGCGAGCCCCGGCTGCACGTGCACGTTGACGGCCGCGAGGCCCCCCGAGGCCTGCGCGTAGCCGTCGGCGATCCCCATGACCGACGCCTCGTGCAGCGCGAGCACGTAGCGCACCGCCCGCCCGCGCCCGGCCGCGTCGGTGATGGGCAGCTCCGTGGAGCCGGGGTTCCCGATGAGGTGGCGCACGCCCTCGGCGGCCAGGGCCTCCAGGAGCCAGTCGGCCCCGGTCCTCACGTCAAGCCAGCGGGGCCATGGTCAGGCCGGCGTCCTTCAGCTGCTCCCAGTACAGCTCGGCCTGCTCGCGGACGCCGCTCCACACACGGGCCCGGCCCGCGTTGTGGATCTTGGTGGCGAGGGCCATGCCCTCCTCGTAACCGACCCCCGGGATGAAGCGGGCGAGGGTGCGCGCGACGTGCTCGAAGGTGTTGTGGTCGTCGTTCAGGACGATCACGTGGCAGGGCTCGCCGTGCCCCGACGAGGAGCCCGGCCGCCCGGTGACCGGCTTGACGGGCGTCTCGGTTCCCACGGCGCGCAGGATACCCCGACCCGTGGCCGGCCCGAAGACGCCCTCGAGGGCGCGGGAGACGGCCGGGCGACCGCGGCCGGGGATACCATCGATCGATGAGCGCGACGACGGTCCGGACCCGGGGCGGCGAGAGCCCCGCACTGGCGCGGTTCCATCCCCTGGTGCGGGAGTGGTTCGCGCGGGCGTTCCCGGCGCCGACGCCGGCCCAGGAGCGCGGCTGGCCGCCGATCGCCGCCGGCGAGCACAGCCTCATCCTGGCCCCGACCGGCTCCGGGAAGACCCTCGCGGCGTTCCTGTGGGGCCTGAACGGGATCGTGGAGGACCGGCTGGCCGGCCGGCCGCCGTCGCGGCTGCTCTACCTCTCGCCCCTCAAGGCCCTGAACTACGACGTCGAGCGCAACCTCCGCGGTCCCCTGGCCGGCATCGCCGCGGCCGCCGCGCTGCGGGGCCTGGAGGCGCCCGAGGTGTCCGTGGCGGTGCGCACCGGGGACACCCCGCAGCGCGACCGGCAGCGCATGCTGCGCACCCCGCCGGACATCCTGATCACCACGCCCGAGAGCCTCTACCTGCTGCTCACGTCGCGGGGTGAGGAGATCCTGGCCGGCATCCGGGCGGTGATCGTCGACGAGATCCACGCCGTGGCCGGAACCAAGCGCGGCACGCACCTGGCCCTCAGCCTGGAGCGCCTCGACCGCCTCGTCGTCGGGGCGGGCGGGAGCCTGCAGCGCATCGGCCTGTCGGCCACCCAGCGGCCGCTGGCCGAGATCGCGCGCTTCCTGGGCGGCCAGGACGACGAGGGCCGCCCGCGCCCCGTGTCGATCGTGGACGCCGGGAGCGCGAAGGAGCTCGACCTGAGCGTCGTCGTGCCCGTGGAGGACATGCGCGAGCTGGGGCGGCCCCCCGCCGAGGAGGACGATCCCGTCGAGGTGCCGGGCGGCGAGGGCCGCCGCCGCTCCATCTGGCCGGCGATGTACCCCGAGCTGCTCGAGCTGATCCGGGCCCACCGCTCCACGCTCATCTTCGTCAACAACCGGCGGCTCGCCGAGCGCCTGGCGCTGCGGCTGAACGAGCTGGCCGAGGAGGAGGTCGCCCGCGCCCACCACGGAAGCCTGGCCCGCGAGCAGCGGAGCCTGATCGAGGAGGAGCTGAAGGCCGGGCGGCTCCCCGCCCTGGTGGCCACCAGCAGCCTCGAGCTCGGCATCGACATGGGCGCGATCGACCTGGTGATCCAGGTGGAGAGCCCCCGCAGCGTTGCGCGCGGCCTGCAGCGCATCGGGCGGGCCGGCCATCAGGTGGGAGCGCCCAGCCGCGGGGTGGTGTTCCCCAAGTACCGGGGCGACCTGCTCGAGTGCGCCGCCGTGGTGGCGCGCATGGAGAGCGGCGCGATCGAGGAGACCCGGGTGCCCCGGCTGCCGCTGGACGTCCTCGCGCAGCAGATCGTGGCCATGTGCTCCGGCGAGACCTGGACCGTCGACGACCTCGAGCGGGTGGTGCGGGGGGCCTATCCATTCGCCGAGCTGTCGCGGGAGCAGCTCGAGGGGGTCCTCGACATGCTCGCCGGCCGCTACCCGTCCGACGAGTTCGCCGAGCTGAGGCCGCGGGTGGTGTGGGACCGTGGCGCCGGCACGGTGCGCGGCCGCGACGGGGCCCGCTCCCTGGCGGTGCAGAACGCCGGCACCATCCCCGACCGGGGCCTCTACGGCGTGGTGCTCCCCGACGGCGCCCGGGTGGGCGAGCTCGACGAGGAGATGGTCTACGAGGCGCGCACGGGCCAGACCTTCATGCTCGGCGCCTCCACCTGGCGCATCGAGGAGATCACCCGCGACCGGGTCGTCGTGACCCCGGCCCCCGGGGCGCCCGGGGCGATTCCGTTCTGGAAGGGCGAGGGCGTGGGGAGGCCCTACGAGCTGGGCGAGGCGGTCGGGCGGCTGGCGCGGGAACTCGTGGCGGCCGGTCCCGAGCGGGCGGCCGCGCGGCTCCGGGACGAGAGCGCCTTCGACCGGCGCGCCGCGACCAACCTGGTCGCCTACCTCCTGGACCAGGCCGCCGCCACCGGGATCGTGCCGAGCGACCGCGCGATCGTGGTCGAGCGGTTCCGCGACGAGATCGGCGACTGGCGACTGTGCGTGCTCACCCCGTTCGGCGCCCGCGTCCACGCGCCCTGGGCCATGGCCCTCGGGGCGCGGCTGCGCGCGGCGACCGGCCAGGAGGCCCACGCCATCTGGGGCGACGACGGCATCGCCCTGCACCTGCCCGACGCCGACGAGGCACCGCCCTCCGACCTCGCCCTGATCGACCCCGAGGAGATCGAGGAGCTGGTGCTGGGAGAGCTCGGCGGCACCGCCCTGTTCGGCGCCCGCTTCCGCGAGAACGCGGCCCGCGCCCTCCTCATCCCCCGCCGCCGCCCCGGGCACCGCACGCCCCTCTGGCAGCAGCGGCTGAAGGCGTCCTCGCTGCTCCAGGTGGCGCGCCGGTTCGGCAGCTTCCCCGTGATCCTCGAGACCTACCGCGAGTGCCTCGACGACTGGTTCGACCTGCCCGCCCTGCGCGCGGTGCTGGGCCGGGTGCGGTCGCGGGAGCTGGCCGTGGTGGAGGTGGAGACGGCGACCGCGTCGCCCTTCGCCGGCTCCCTGCTGTTCGAGTACGTCGCGTCCTACATGTACGAGGACGACACGCCGGCCGCCGAGCGGCGGGCCCAGGCGCTGTCCCTCAACCGCGACCTCCTGCGCGAGCTGCTCGGCCAGGAGGAGCTGCGCGACCTCATCGACGCCGACGCGCTGGCCGCCCTGGAGGCGGACCTCCAGGGCCTGTCCGAGCGCGCCCGGGCGCGCGGGGCCGACGGCCTGCACGACCTGCTGCGCCGCATCGGCGACCTCTCGCCGGCCGAGATCGGCCCGCGGCTGGCGGATCCCGAGACGGCCGGAGACGTGGTGCGCGAGCTCGTGGCCGAGCGGCGGGCCTGCGCGATCCGGCTCGGCGGCGAGGAGCGGGTCATCGCCGCCGAGGACGCCGGGCGATACCGCGACGGCCTGGGAGCGATGCCGCCGAGCGGCCTGCCCGAGGCGTTCCTGGATCCCGTGCCCGACCCGCTGCGCGGGCTGGTGGCGCGCTGGGCGCGGGCCCACGGGCCGTTCCACACGGCCGAGGTCGCCGAGCGGTACGGCCTGGAGCACCGGGCGGTCAACGGGATCCTGGCCGCCCTCGAGACCGAGGGCGCCCTGGTGCGGGGCGAGCTCCGCCCCGGCGGATCCGGGCGCGAGTGGTGCGACGCCGAGGTCGTGCGCCGCCTGCGCCGCGCCAGCCTGGCGGCCCTTCGGCGGGAGATCGAGCCGGCCGACCCGCGGGCCCTCGGGCGCTTCCTGCCCGACTGGCAGCGGGTCGACCGCCCGGGCGCCGCCCGCGGGGTCGACGCCCTCCGGGACGCGCTCGCGCCGCTGCAGGGGCTCGCCCTGCCGGCCGCCCAGTGGGAGGGCGAGGTGCTCCCGCGGCGGCTCGCCGACTACGCCCCGGCGCGCCTCGACGAGCTCGCCGCCCGGGGCGAGATCGTCTGGGTGGGCGCGGGCGCCGGCGGAGTCGGCGGCGGGCGGGTGGCCATCTACCTCCGCGAGGACGCGCCGTTGCTGGGGCCCCCTTCGGGCGACCCCGCGCCGGAGGGCACGGTGGCCGACGCGCTGCGCGCCGCGCTCGCCGCCGGCGCCAGCTTCTGGGACGACCTGCGGGCCGCGGTCCCGGCCTCCCGCGAGGACCTCTTCGCCACCCTGTGGTCGCTCGTCTGGGCCGGCGAGGTCAGCAACGACCTCTGGCTGCCGCTGCGCGCCCCGCGCCGCCTGCCGCCGCCGCCCCGGCCCGGCGCGGGCTCCCGCCGGCGGCGGGTGGGCGGCCCGGGCCGGGGCGCGCCCTCGGCCGTGGTGGGGCGCTGGTCGCTGGCCGAGCCGCTCTTCCGCGACGGTCCCCCACCGGACGAGCGGCGCCGCGCCCTGGCCGAGCTGCTGGTGGAGCGGCACGGCGTCCTCACCCGGTCGGCCGCGCTGGCGGAGGGCGTCCCGGGCGGGTTCGCGGCCCTCTACACCGCTCTCGCGGACCTCGAGACCCTGGGCGCCTGCCGCCGTGGCTACTTCGTGGCCGGCCTCGGCGGCGCGCAGTTCGCGATGCCGGGCGCGGTCGAGCGCCTGCGCGACCTGCGCGAGGCGCCCCCGGGGGAGGACCCGCGGACGGTCGTGCTGGGGGCCGCCGATCCGGCCCAGCCGTACGGCGCCGCGGTGCCGTGGCCGCGGCGCGAGGGCGGCCGCTCGCCGTCGCGCGTCTTCGGCGCCCAGGTCGTGCTGGTGGACGGCGTCCCGCGCGTCTACCTCGAGCGCGGAGGGCGGGGCATCCTCACCTTCGAGCCCGCCGATCCGGTCTCGCTCGCGCCCGCCCTCCGGGCCCTCGCCGCCTGGATCGTGGCCGATCGGCGCCGTCGCGCGGCGGTGGAGCGCGTCGATGGGGAGCCGGTCTTCGGCTCCCCGCTCGAGGCCGCGCTGGCCGAGGCCGGCTTCCGCGCCGACCTGCGGGCCATGGTGCTGCGCGCATAGGCGCCGCCGCACAGGACGGGGCCGCGTACCGCGTCCGCCTCACCGGTCGTGAGGTCGAGGTGGGCGTCCGCGTCTCACGGCGGGCCCGCCGGGCGACCCTCCGGGTGGGCCCCCGGCAGCCGCCGGTCGTCGTCGTCCCGGCCGGGACGCCCGAGGCCGTCGTCACCGGGCTGCTGCGCCGGCACGCCGGCTGGCTGGAGCGCCGGCTGGCCGCGATCGAGGAGCGCGCGGCGCGCGCTCCCGCGCTCGGCCTCGACCGGGAGGGGTGCGCCTGGATCGACGGCCGGCCCCTGCGGATCGAGCACTCCGGCGCCGGCGCCTCGGTCGCGCGGCTGGCGGGCGAGACGATCCGGGTCGCGGGAGACGCCGACCGGGCGCCCGCGGCGGTGGAGCGGCTGATGCGCCGCGAGGCCCGGCGCCGGCTCGCCGCGAGCGCCCGGAGCGAGGGTGCCCGCCTCGGCGTCTCGTACCGCTCCCTGTCGGTGCGCGACCAGCGCACCCGCTGGGGCTCCTGCAGCCGCACCGGGCACCTGTCGTTCTCGTGGCGCCTTGTCATGGTGCCCCCGGAGGTGCGCGACCACATCGTCGTCCACGAGCTCTGCCACCTTCGGGTCCCCAGCCACTCCGGCGACTTCTGGAGCCTGCTCGACCGCGCCCGTCCCGGCTGGCGCGACCAGGGCCGGTGGCTCGACGAGCACGGCGACGAGGTGCTGGCCTACCGCGTGCGCGTGCCTCGGCTCGATCGTTGAATGCGCAAGCAACTCGTCTTATAGTTGAGTACGCAAACAAATAGAAGGAGCGGGAGGGCCATGCGCCTCGAGGGCATCCACCACATCAGCGCGATCACCGGCGACGCGCCGGGGAACGTGGACTTCTACACCCGCGTCATGGGCCTGCGGCTGGTGGCGAAGACGGTGAACCAGGACGACCCGGACGTGTACCACCTGTTCTACGCCGACGAGAAGGGCTCGCCCGGCGCGGAGCTGACCTTCTTCGAGTACCCCGGCACACCGCGCGGCCGCGCGGGCTCCGGGATGGTGCACCGCATCGTGTCGCGGGTGGCCTCGAGCGACGCGATCGACTTCTGGGAGGGGCGGCTGGCCGCCGAGGGCGTGGCGACCGAGCGGACGGGCGACGCGCTGCGGTTCGCCGATCCCGAGGGCCTGGGTCACGAGCTCGTGGTGAGCGAGGCCGACCCGGCGCTCGTGGCGGAGCACCCCGAGGTGCCGGCGCGGTTCGCGCTTGGCGGCTTCGTGGGCGTCCGGGCCTACGCCGGACGGGCCGACCGCAGCTCCGCCCTGCTGCGCGACGTCATGGGCGCCCGTGAGACGGCCGGCGGCTCGCTGGAGCTGCGCGGGGAGCGCCGCGGCGGCACGATCACCCTGGATCCCCCGCCGGCCGAGCGCGCCCTGCAGGGCGCCGGCACCGTGCACCACGTGGCGTGGGGGACGACGGTGGCGGAGCACCCGGCGTGGCACGAGCGGCTGATCGAGGCGGGCGTGCGCGCCACGCCGGTCATCGACCGCTACTACTTCCACTCGATCTACTTCCGCGAGCCGAGCGGCGTGCTCTACGAGATCGCCGACGACGGGCCGGGCTTCACCCGCGACCTGCCCGTGGACGAGCTGGGGACCCGGATCATCCTGCCGAGCTGGCTCGAGCCGGACCGGGCGGAGGTGGAGGCCCGTCTGACGCCCCTTCCCGACCCGCGGGCCGGGTGGGCGCGCACGCCCGCGTGAGCACCGAGGAGCCCTCGCCGGCCTGGCGGCACGAGTTCGCGCCGGGCGGCGCGGGGCCGGTGCTGCTGATGCTGCACGGCACGGGGGGCGACGAGGGCGAGATGATCGGGCTCGGCCGCCGGCTGGCGCCGCGGGCGCCCCTCATCGCCCCGCGCGGGCGCGTGAGCGAGGGCGGCATGGCGCGCTTCTTCACCCGCGAGCCGTCCGACCCGTTCCGGTTCCCGGACCTGCGCGAGCGCACCGCGGAGCTCGCGGAGTTCGTGGACGAGGTCCTTGCGGCCCACGATCTCACCGGGCGGCCCGTGGTGGCCGTGGGCTACTCGAACGGCGCCAACGCGGCCACGAGCCTGATGCTGCACCACCCCGGGGTGCTCTCCGGGGCGGCCCTCCTGCGCGGCATGCTCCCGGCGCCCGCCCCCGAGGGACTCGACCTCTCGGGCGTGCCCGTGCTGGTGGCCGCCGGACGGCAGGACACCCTGCTCCCCCCGCCGGCGGTCGAGCGGCTGCTCACGGCCCTGCGGGCCCACGGAGCCGACGTGACCGAGCGCTGGGAGCCGGCCGGCCACGGCCTGACCCAGGGCGACCTGACGGCGGTCGCCTCCTGGCTGGGAGCGGCCTGAGGCGGCGCACCCGGCACGATTTCAGCGGCCTCACGACCGGCCTCTCCGCCGACCGCCTCGAGCCCTTCATGCACGGGATGCACGTGGCCGAGACCGGGCGCGAGCCGAGCCCTCAGCCCGCGTAGCCTTGAAGGATCCGCTCGGCCGAGCGAGCGTACCCGCCACCGAACAGGCAGACGTGCACCAGCACCGGGTAGAGCTGGTAGAGCTCGACGCGGTCCTCGTGCCCCGGGGAGAGCGGGTGAGCCTCCGCGTAGGCCGCGAAGACGGCGTCCGAGAAGCCGCCGAACAGGCGCATCATCGCCAGGTCGATCTCGCGGTGGCCCCCGTAGACGGCGGGATCGATGAGAACGGGCGCGCCGTCCCCGTCGGCGAGCGCGTTGCCGCCCCAGAGGTCCCCGTGCAGGCGGGCGGGGTCCTCGTCCGGGCCGCCGAGCTCGGGGAGGCGGGCCCTGAGCCGCTCCACCCGCGCCAGGACGCGGGCGGGCAGCGCGCCCGCGTCCACCGCCCGGCGCGCGAGGGGCTCGATGCGCCGCGCCCCGTAGAACTCGGGCCAGCTCTCGAGCGGCCCGTTCGGCTGGGGCAGGGTGCCGATGAAGTTGTCCTCGGCGAAGCCGAACGACGGGGCGCCCGCGCGGTGGAGCGCCGCGAGCCCCCGGCCGAGGGCCTCGTCGTGCCCGGGCCCCGCGCGACCGCGGTCGATCCACTCCAGCGCGAGGAAGCGAGGGGGCGCGGCGTCGCCGACCGCGACGACCTCCGGCGTGCGCAGGGCGCCGGCCTCCGCCAGCCACCGCAGCCCGCCGGCCTCGGCCCGGTACATGCCCGCCGGCGCGTCCCGGCGGTACTTCACGAACAGCCGCCGCCCGTCGGCCAGCCCCACGCGCAGCGCGCGGTTGACGTCGCCCCCGGCCACCGGCTCGGCCGACTCCGCGCGCGTCCCGACCGCCTTCTCGACCGCGGCCAGCAGCGCCGCGGTCACCCCCGCTCCCGCGGCCCCGCGCGCAGGTGCTCGAGCAGGCCCGCGCAGGCGCGCTCGACCATGTCGAACACGTCCTCGAAGCCGTCGGGGCCGCCGAAGTAGGGGTCGGGCACGTCGAGGTCGCCGCTCGCGGCGGACGGGTCGAAATCGCGCAGGAGGCGGATCTTGGCCGCGTCCTCGCGGGTGGGGGCGATACGGCGCAGGTCGGCGGCGTTCCGGCGGTCCATCGCCAGGACGAGGTCGAAGCGGCCGAAGTCGGCCGCGGTGAACTGCTGCGCGCGGCCCTCCATGGCGATCCCCCGGCGCCGCGCCTCGTCGATCGCCCGGCGGTCCGAGGGCTCGCCGATGTGCCACGCGGCCGTCCCGGCGCTCTCCACCACGAGCTCGCCCTCGAGGCCGGCCGCGGCGATCCGGGCGCGCATCACGGCCTCCGCCGTCGGCGAGCGGCAGATGTTTCCCAGGCAGACGAAGCAGATCCGCCGGGCGGATGGGTCAGGGGGCCTCGTCGCGGGCCTTCAGCTCGTCGCGCAGCCCCTTCTCGCGCGCCCGCGCCCGGCGTCGCGAGGTGAGCAGGTACTGCAGGGCGATGAAGGCCACCGCGGCGATGACGGCCCCCGCGAGGGTGCTCGCCCGGAAGTTCGGGGCCTCGACGTCGAGGGTGCGCTCGCCCGCGTGGGCCGCGCTGCCGTTGCCCACCACGATGCCCAGCGTGAGCAGGTTCGGGATGGCGAGCACCACCGCCGCCGCGATCACCCAGGCGCGGAACCTCCACGAGCGCTTCCTCCGCACGATGAGCCACAGCACCATGAGCGGCAGGAAGGTGAACACGAAGCCGTAGAACAGGCCCAGGCCGATCCCGGCCGAGAGGCTGCCGTCCACCTGGTCGCCGATGCGGTGAGACCACCAGCGGGGCAGGGCCGCCCCGCCGATGACGTACGCCAGGACGATCACCACGAGCGCGACGGCGAGCAGGATCAGGTTGCGGCGCCACGGCGTCCGGCGAGGGGCCTCGGCGGGGGCCGGCGGGGGCGTGTCGCTCATCGTCGCGGCCCTCGGGCGCTCACCGGGCGCAGGTTATCGTGCCCCTCGTGCCCGAGGGACAGGTGAGCCACCGCAACGCGATCCGGCTCGGGGCCGCCCTGACGGGGCGGGACCTGGTGCGCATCGAGGCGCCCGATCCGCGGCTGGCGGCGCAGCGGATCCCCGAGCGCCTCGCCGGCGATCGCGTGAGCGCCGCGGAGGCCGTCGGCAAGCACCACCTGCTGCGCTTCGAGAGCGGGCGCGTCCTGCACTCGCACCTGATGATGAGCGGGGTCTGGAGGCTGCTGCCGGCGTCCGGCGAGCCGCCGCGCGCCGGCCTGTTCCTCGCGCTCGGCACCGCGGCCCACGTCGCGGCGCTCTACCGGTGCCCGCGCGTGCGGCTCCTGGAGCCCGGCGAGCCCCTGCCCCGCGACCTGCTGGCCACGGGCCCGGACCTGCTGGGGGCGGAGGTGCCGGCCGGGTCCGCCACCGCTCGCGCGCTCGGCCGACTGGAGCCCACGCGCCAGGTGGGCGAGGCGATCGTGGACCAGCGGGTCGTGGCGAGCGTGGGCAACGTCTACAAGAGCGAGGCCTGCTTCCTCAGCGGGATCGACCCCTGGCGGCCGGTCGGCAGCCTGAGCGAGGAGGAGGCCGCGACCCTCGGCTCCGTCGCCGCCCGCCTCCTCGCCGAGGGCGTGCGCGACGGTGGCCCGATCCGCACCTGGCGCCCGCCCGACGCGCCCCCGGGAGCCCGGGAGCGGACGTGGGTGTACGCGCGACCGGGGCGGCCCTGCCGCCGCTGCGGGGCCCGCATCCGGTCGCGCGGGCAGGGCGACGCCAACCGGACGACCTACTGGTGCCCCGGCTGCCAGCGCTGACAGGCCGTCAGGCGCCGGGCGGTGGGCCGTCGCGCGCCTGGGCCCGCATCTCGATGACCTGCTCGTTGACCTCGGCGCCGATCAGCAGCGAGACGCAGGTGAGGAAGAGGAAGATCAGGTAGATCGCGGCGCTGGCCAGCGCGCCGTAGACGCTCTCGAGCCTCCCGAAGTTGTCCACGTAGAGGGCGAAGAGCCGGTTGACGCCCACCCACAGCGCGACGGCGACCACCGCCCCGGGCAGCTCGACCAGGAGCGGCCGGCGGGGGGCGTTGGGGCCGAAGTGGTAGACGGCCGCGGTGAAGAGCAGGAGGCTGGCGGTGCCGATCAGGTACAGGAACCGCCCGGCCACGTTGGGCGCGCCGCGGCCGAAGATCTGCTCCGCCAGCGCCTCCACCAGGCGCGATCCACCCACCAGGGCGAGCGTCGTGGCCAGCACCAGCGCGCTCGTGATGATCACGAGGATCAGGGCGACCAGCTTGCCGCGCACCCACGGCCGATGGGGCACGTCGCGCGCCCGGTCGAGGCCGCCCACCAGGGCGCCCATGACGTTGGACGACACGTAGAGGGCGGCGATCAGGCCGATGGCGAGGAACAGGGCCGCCTGGCCGGTGTTCGCGGTGGCGGACCGGAGCGCGGACCGCAGCAGCTCGCGCAGGTCCACGGGGATCGCGTTGTCGGCGTCGTCGGCGAGGAACTCGTCGAACGTGTCGGGCTGCGCCACCAGCCCGACGACCGAGACGAGCAGCAGCAGGAACGGCACCGTCGCCAGGAACGCGTTGTACGCGAATTGACTCCCCACGCCGGTGATGTCGTCCGCGGCCGACCGCCGCGTGGTGCCGATGACGAGGGCCGCGAGCCAGGCTCCGATCCGCCGGATCGGGTGCACGGCGCTGCGGATCCAGGATCGGTCGCTGGGCAGGGTGGTCACGGGCGGGTGGATACCGGGGTTCCCACCCCTGCGCAAGCCGATTCCTGCGGTCTTCCTGGACCAAAGACTCGCCCTTTGACGGGGTTCCGCCGGTGCCTGACCATCCCCACGGGGGGCGCGAGGGTCGCCCGGGCTCGGGCACGCTTCTGATCGAGGGTCGTTCCCACTGCCCCCGCGCGGCAGTTCGGAGGCTCGTGGCGCTCGGGCACAGCGCCCCGGGCCTCCCGGGCAACGTTCCCCCGGCAACGGGGTCGAGCGTCGGAACGGCCCTCACTCCCTTTCCGCCCCCCGGGCGCGGCGGACGGTATCGTGGCCGCGTGCTGATCGGGTTCGTTGGCGCCGGCCTGATGGGCGCCGGAATGGTGCGCAACCTCGCCGCCGCCGGCCATGAGGTGCGCCTCTACGCGCGCACCCCGACCCGCGCCGAGGGCCTGCCCGCCACGCTGGCCCCGTCGGTGGGCGCGGCCCTCTCGGGCGCCGACCTCGGCTGCTCGTGCGTGACCGACTCCGACGACGTCCGCGAGGTCGTCGAGGCCATGCTCGCCGCCCCGTCCCCACCGCCGGTGCTGGTGGAGCTGAGCACCATCGCGCCCGCGGTCGCGCGGGAGCTGGCGCAGGAGTGCGCGGGCCACCGGGTCGCCTACCTCGACTGCCCGGTGAGCGGCGGCTCGATGGGCGCGGACGCCGGGACGCTCTCGATCATGTGCGGGGGCGACGCGGCGGCCCTCGCGCGCGCGGCCCCCGCCCTCGACGCCATGGGCGACCCGGCGAAGCGGTTCCACTGCGGCCCCGTGGGCCTCGGGCTCGTGGCCAAGCTCGTGAACAACCTGCTCGTGGGGGTCATCGCCACCGGCACCGCCGAAGCGTTGGGAGTGGGCCAGCGCGCGGGCCTCGACCCGGCGCTCGCCCGGGAGATCGTGATGAGCTCCTCAGGGGATTCGTGGCAGCTCAGGAATCTCTTCCCTCGCGTCCTCGCGGGCGATCATCGGCCCCGCTTCACGATGCGCGACCTGCGGAAGGACATGGGCCACGCCCGCGACCTCGCGGGCGGGCCGCTGACGATGGGCGACGCGGCCCTGGGCCTGCTCGGGCAGGTCTCCCCCGACCTCGACTACGGCGCCGTCGCGCGCCTCCTGATGGACCTGCCGGAGTAGGGGCGGGGCTACTTCGACTGGGAGAGGAGCACGGCGAGGTCGGCGTAGGAGAGCCCGTCGGGGGCGTCGGGGAGCCCCAGGTCGTGCTCCACCGCCGAGGCGAGGGCCCGGGCCCGCTCCAGGACCGACTTGTGCACCGGCTGCCCCGGGGCCGTCTCGGCGACCCGCTTGGCCTCGTTGCGGAGCTGGTTCAGGTCCGCCGCCGGCGAGTTGAAGCTCGGCTTGGCGGGGGGGCTCCAGGTGGGGACGTCGTCCTGCTCGGCCGTGAGGTCGGTCTGCTCGGTGCTCACCGTTCCCACGATACCGCACGCCCCGCGGAACGCGTCTCAGATCACGCGCGCCAGCCGGCTCGCCCGGTCCATGAGGGCATCCTGCGAGTTCAGGGGCGCCTCCCCCGTCTCGGGGCGGATCCGTCGCCACGTGCCGTCGGAGCCGAGCTCCCAGGCGAGCACGGTGTCGGCGAGCTGGACGTCGATGATGGTCTGGATCTCCCGGCAGGCGACCGGGTCCTCGACCGGCGCGAGCAGCTCGACCCGGTTGTCGAGGTTGCGGGCCATCATGTCCGCCGAGCCGATCAAGTAGCCGGTGCGGCCGCCGACCGTGATCGCGACGATCCGGGCGTGCTCGAGGAAGCGCCCCACGATCGAGATCACGCGCACGTTCTCGCTCACCCCCGGCACGCCGGGCCGCAGCCCCGCGATACCGCGCACGATCAGGTCCACCTGCACCCCCGCCTGGGACGCGCGGTAGATCGCCGAGATCACCGGCCCGTCGATGATCGAGTTCATCTTCATCACGACGCGCGAGGGCGAATCAGGGCTGTGGCCCTGCACGGCCCGGTCGATCTCGCCCAGGATGCCGTCGCGCAGGTGCACCGGGGCCACCAGCACCTTGCGGTAGCGCGGCGGCCGCGCGAAGCCGGTGAGGTGGTTGAAGAGGTCGGCCACGTCCTCGGCGAGGTCCTCCCGGCAGGTGAAGAGCCCGAGGTCGGTGTAGAGGCGCGCGGTGGAGGGGTTGTAGTTGCCCGTCCCGATGTGGACGTAGCGGCGCACCCGGTTGCCCTCCCGGCGCACGACCAGGGCCACCTTGGCGTGCGTCTTCAGGCCCGACAGGCCGTAGACCACGTGGACCCCGGCGCGCTCCAGCGCCCGCGCCCACTGGATGTTGCGCTCCTCGTCGAAGCGGGCCTGCAGCTCCACCAGGCACACGGTCTGCTTGCCCTGCTCGGCGGCGCGCATCAGGGCCGGGACGATCGGCGAGTCGCCGCTGGTGCGGTACACGGTCTGCTTGATCGCCAGCACGTCGGGGTCCTCGACGGCCTGTTCCACGAAGCGCTCGACGCTCGTGTCGAAGTCGTCGTAGGGGTGATGGACCAGCAGGTCCCCGGCGCGGATGACCGCGAACATGTCGCTGCGCTCGCCCTCCTCGGCCTGGAGGCGGGGCTGGGTGCGGGGCTCCCAGGCGGCGTCGCGCAGCAGTGGCAGGTCGAGCAGGGCGAGGTGCCAGAACGCCGTCATGTCGAGCGGCCCCGGGATGCGGTACGTGTCGAGGGTGCCCACCTCGAGCGCCTGCTCGAGCTCCGCGACGAGGTCGTCGGAGGCGCCCTCCTCCACCTCGAGGCGCACGACGTGCCCGAAGCGCCGGCGGCGGAGCTGGGCCTCGACCGCCCCGATGAGGTCGTCGGACTCGTCGGAGATCGAGAAGTCGGCGTCGCGCGTGACCCGGAACCGGATGCTCTCGGTGACCTCCATCCCCGGGAAGAGACGGTCAACGTGCGCCTCGATCAGGTCCTCGATGAACACCAGCCGGTCGCCGGCGGCGAGCAGGCGCGGCAGCTTCGGCGGCACCTTGACGCGGGCGAAGCGGGTCTCTCCCTTCACCGGGTCGCGCACCCGCAGCCCCAGGTTCAGCGACAGCCCCGAGATGTAGGGGAAGGGCAGCCCCGGCCCCACCGCGAGGGGCGTGAGGACGGCGTAGACCTCGCGGTCGAAGCGCTCGTCCAGCGCGCGCCTCTCGGCCGCCGTCAGGTCGTCGACGCTGGTGACCTCGATCCCCGCCTCGGCGAGCGCCGGGCGCAGCTCCTCGCGCCAGATGCGGCTCTGCTCGGCCGCGAGATCCGCGACCCGCCGGGCGATCTGCCCCAGCACGTCCTCCCGCGACAGCTTGTCCGGGGTCGAGGGGACGCGACGCGCCTCCAGGGCATCCTGCACCGCGGCCACGCGCACCATGAAGAACTCGTCCAGGTTGCTGGTGAAGATGGCGAGGAACTTGCACCGCTCGAGCAGGGGGATCTCGGGGTCGCGGGCGAGGGCCAGCACCCGGGCGTTGAAGTCGAGCCAGGAGACCTCACGGTTGATGTAGAGCGCCGGGTCGGTCAGATCGACCGCGACCGGCGCCTCGCGGGCGGTCGTCATCGGCGCACATGATGACTGCCCGCGCGCGCCACGGGAAGTCCCGCGCGCCCGGCGTCAGGGGCCGCGTCGCGCCGTGAGGGTGTAGCGGGCGGTTCCGTCCGCGCCCTGCACCTCGAGGGTGTAGACGCCTCCGGCCGGGGCGGTGAGCGTGAGCCGCTCGTCCGACGACGGTCCGAGCGACGCCGCCGACAGCCAGGCCCGGGCGAAGGCCGGGTCCCGGCGGCGGGCCGGGGTGCCCGGCCGCCAGAGGGCGAGGTCGAGGTCAACGCCGGCCGGCCCGGCCAGCTCGGCCGTGAGCGTCTGGCCCGCCCGCAGCACGACCCGGAAGCCGTCGCGCGGGTCGGCGTGCGAGCCCACGGCCCCGGCGACGGTGGCGGCGGACGGCCCCCGGCCCGCCAGGAGCGGGGGGGTTCGCGCCGCGAGCCGCGTGTCGTCGTTCGGCTCCGGGTCCTCGGGCGGAGGCGGAGGGGCGGCCAGCGCGGCGGCGAGGTCCAGCGCGCCGGCGCCGGTGGCCGGGTCGGGCCCGGCGGGCGGGACGTCGCGGGCCGTCCCGACGAGGATCGCCCACACCTGCTGCGCCGACAGACCGGGCCGGCGGGCGATGAGGCGGGCGGCCGCGCCCGAGACGACGGCGGCCGCCATCGAGGTCCCGGTGCGCGCGACGAGGCCGTCGCGGGAGCGGCCGGCGAGGGCCCTGGGAGCGGTCGAGAGGATGTCCTCGCCGGGCGCGGCGATGGCCACCTGGGGGCCGCGGGCGGAGATCGCGAGCGGGCGCCCCGATCTGCCCAGCGCGCCCACGGCCAGCACGTGCCGGTAGGCCCCCGGGTACTCGGCGGCGCCGAGAGCGCCGGAGTTGCCGGCCGCGGCAACCACGAGGGCGCCCTGGCGGACGGCCGAGTCGATCGCCTCCTGCTCCACGCGCGAGAAGCCCCGACCGCCGAAGGAGATGTTGATCACCCGCGCCCCACGGGCCGCGGCGTACCGGACCCCGCGCACCAGGGAGGTCGTGGTCGTCGTGCCCGTGCCGTCCGCGATCACCACCGGCAGGATGCGCGCCGCGGCCACGCCGCTCCCGCCGATTCCGTTGCCGGACAGCGCCGCGATGATGCCCGCGACGTGGGTGCCGTGGCCGTCGGGATCGACGCCCGCGTCGCGTCGCCCGGGAAGGAAGGAGCGCCCGCCGGGGGCGATCGCGGCCGCCAGGTCGGGCGCGCCGGCGTCCACGCCGGTGTCGAGGACCGCCACCAGCGGGCGCCGGCCGCCCGCGGGCGGGGGCGTCCAGCCGATCTGGGAGAGGTGCCACTGAGCCGGCACCTGCGGATCGGGGCGGGGGGCCTGGCTCGCCGGCGAGGCGGCCACGGGCGGAGGGGGGGCCGCGATGAACGCGGCCGCGATCACGGCCTCAGACCCTCCAGCGCACGGCCACGAGGATCAGGCCGATGAGGAGGACCAGCGCGACCAGCAGGCCGGCGAGGACGGAGAGCCCCACGACGAGGGGGATGAGGACGACGATGGCCTGCGCGATGGCCACGATCCACAGGATGTCGCGCAGCAGTCCCGGGGCGACCCGCGTCGCCACCCACAACGAGACGACGAGGAGCGCCACCGCCAGGGCCACCAGCAGGAAGGCATTGGGACGCCGGACGAGGAAGAGGATCACCTCGGCCAGCGCGAGGAGGCCCGCGAGCAGGATGCGCCGCCCCCTCAGCCACCGGCTGGCGCGCCCGCGCATGGTGGTGGGTCGGGCCTCGATGACGAGCGGATCGGCCATCCCACGATCTTAGCGAGGCCGCTACGAGCGGATCGCGTCCTCGAGATCGGCCGACATGCGCATGTAGAGGCTCTCCATGTCGATGCCGGCGCAGGCCTTGCGCCACTCGTCGGCGAAGTCGCGCGGCGCCAGGATCTCCTCCACCTCGTCCAGGCCGTCGAGGACGCGCAGGAGCGCGGCGGTCATCTCGGGGTCGTAGAGCACGCCCGCCTGGTCGCCCAGCTCGGCGCGCGCCTGGCGGGGCGGCTTGCCCCCGCCGCGGAACGGGCGCCGCCCGGTCATCGCGTCGTAGGAGTCGCACAGCGCCACGAGGCGGCCGAGCGAGGGGATGTCGTGTCCGCCCAGCCCGGCAGGGTAGCCGCTCCCGTTCCACCGCTCGTGGTGCGCCCGCACGCCGTCCACCGCCGCCGGCATCAGGTGCATCTCGGCGAGCGCGTCGGCGCCCCAGTCGGGGTGCCGGCGGATGAGGGTCCACTCGGCGTCGGTCGGGCGCTCCGGCTTGCGAAGGACCTCGTCGGGCAGGCCCACCTTGCCGATGTCGTGCACGAGGCCGGTCATGTGGGCCAGGGCCACGTCCTCGGGCGCCCAGCCGAGCTCCTCGGCCAGGAGGCAGCACAGGCGGCCGACGCCGGCCGAGTGCTGGGCCGTGTACCGGTCGCGCAGGTCGACCATCGCGACCAGCACCGGGATGGTGCCGCTGGCGACGTCGTTGAGGCGGGTGACGGCCCGGTCGGCGCGCTCGGAGGCGCGGCGCTCGCCGCGCGCCGCGGTCGCGGCCATCTCGAGGGCGTCCGCGGTGCCCATGGTGGCGTCCTCTCGGGCCAGCACCGCCTCCTCGCGCTCCAGCAGGGCCCGCTCGCGGGCGCTCATCGCCTCGTTGATCCGCCGCGTGCGGTCGATCAGGGCGATGAGCAGGATGATGGCGGTCACCGCGACGCCGTCGGCCACGACCTTGAGGGGCACCCCCGGCACGCCGGCCGCCAGGCTCACGAACGCGATCAGGATGGTGCAGCCGATCAGGTCGGCGCCCGCCATCGGCCGCAGGAAGCGCCGCCACGCGTCCCGCGCCGGCTCCCCGTCCCCGAACGCGATCAGCCCGCTCACCAGGAGGTGGTCAACCAGGAAGAAGGCCGCGGCGGCGAGGAACGCGGCGGCGAACCATGCGGGGTCCGCGGGGTCGGTCGCGAGGCCCGCCGCCGCCGCCAGCTCGAAGGCTCCGACCGCGGCGGCGGCGGCCAGCGCGTAGGCGCCGGCGCTCGCGATCACCACGGCCCGGCCGAAGGCCCTGTTGTCGATGGCCGCCAGGGCTCCGGCCAGCAGCGGGGCGACCGCCGGGGAGCAGAGGTAGACCGCCGCGAGGATCGGCAGGTCGATCAGCGTCACGGCCGTGCGGTCGCCCCCCCGCACGGCCCAGGGGAGCAGGGTGAGCGCCGCCACGCCGACCACCCCCCACAGCGACGGCCCGGCCGTCAGGCCGCCGCCGGCCGCGAGGGCCGCCACCGCGCACGCCGCCGCCAGGAGGAGTCCCCATGAGTCGGCCTGAGAGACCGGCGGCGACCGTGTCGACACGGGTCCGACGATAGCCACCGGACGATCACCAGGCGATGGTTCCGCCCATTTCTGAGACGCGTATTCACCGATTGGCACCGACGTCATCACTCCTCGGAGGGATGGTCGGGGTCGGCGCTTTGCCCCGAAGTGCGCTGCCGTCCCGTATGGCGATTTCGGGGGATTCGCAAGCTAAGGGCGTCCTTGCCCCTCGGACGGACGAACGGGTGGGTGTCGACCTGGGCGAATCACATATCTCTCCGGCCCGAAGGTCCAGACCGGCATCGCCGGCGGCCGGTTGTTGAATTTTCGCGGGACCCCGGCCCCTCAGGCGGGGGTCACCACGGCGCGGAAGCCCTCGCCCGGCCACGTCCGCGCCGCCGCCTCCGCGCCCGTGCGGTCCGGGTACAGCCCGGCGAGGCACGATCCGCTGCCGCACAGGAGCACCGCGCCGGCCCCGGCGGCCGCCAGGGCGCGGGCGGCCGCCCCGAGGCCGGGCGCCAGGGCGAGCGCCGCGGGCCAGAGATCGTTGCGGGCCCAGGCCGCGAGGGCGGGCAGGCGGGGGGGCGGCTCGCCCGCCGGGTGGCCGGCGGGCGCCGGCAGCCGGTCGAAGGCTCCGTAGACCTCGGCGGTGGAGAGCCCCGCCTCCCCCTTCACGAGCAGGGCGGCGAACTCGGGTGCGGACGCCGGCCGCAGACGCTCGCCGCGGCCCTCGGCCCACTGGGCCCCGCCGCGCACGAAGAACGGGACGTCCGACCCCACCCCCGCCGCCACGGCCTCCAGCCGGTCCTCGCCCAGGCCGAGCCCGTACAGCCGGTCCACGGCCACCAGCGCGGCCGCCGCGTCGCTCGACCCCCCGCCCAGGCCGGCCCGCGACGGGATGCGCTTGTCGATCCTCACGTCCACCGGCAGGGCGCGCCCGGCCTCGGCCTCCAGCGCGTCCAGCGCCGTCCAGACCAGGTTGGCGGGCCCCTCGATGCCCGGGCAGCGCACGCGGCGCTCGCGGGCGCGGGCGACCTCGAGGCCGTCGGCGAGCCCGTCGAGGGCGATCATCAGGCTGGTCAGCGGGTGATAGCCGTCCTCGCCCCGGGGTCCCACGGCCAGCCTGAGGTTCAGCTTGGCCGGCGCGGACACGCTCAGGCGCTCCAGGACAGCTCCCGGGCCAGGGCGGCGAAGTCGGCGGGCGACAGGGCCTCGGGCCGGACGCCGGGGGGGTGACCCAGCACGCCGAGCGCCGCCCGGGTCGCCCCCTTGTCGGCGCCGGCCGCCGCGAGCGCGTTGACCAGCGTCTTGCGCCGCGCCGCGAAGGCCGCCCGCACCAGGGCGCGCACCCCCGGGCCGGGCCCGGGCGCCGTGCGCCGCAGCGCGACGAGCGCCGAGTTGAACGCGCGGACGGGGTGCGAACACCTCGCGGCCGACCGAGCGGCGGAAGGTGGGCTCCGCCGTCAGCCCCAGCAGCACCGAGGGCACCCCGTAGAGCCGGCCGCCCGGCGGCGCGAGCCAGCGGTCGACCACCTCGCGCTGGGCCATCACGCACCAGCGCTCCAGCCCGGGCAGCCGCCACAGGCTCTCCACCACCAGCGGCGTGGCGATGGAGTAGGGCAGGTTGGCGACGAGCGCCGTCGGCGCGGGATCGAGCTCCTCGAGCGGCATCCTCATGGCGTCCGCCCAGTGCAGGCGGACGTTGCGTGCGTCCGCAACCACCTCCGCGAGGGCGGGCTCGAGGCGCCGGTCGATCTCCACCGCGTGCACCGTGCCGGCCGCGCGCGCGAGGGCGGCGGTCAGCACCCCCAGGCCGGCGCCGACCTCCAGCACGGTGTCGCCCGGACCGACGCCCGCCTCGCGGACGGCCAGATCGACCAGGTTCTCGTCGAGCAGGAAGTGCTGGCCGAGCTCGGTGTCGGGGCGCAGGCCATGGGCCGCGAGCAGCCGCATGACGCCGACCCGGGCCCCCGGGACGCCCGGGTCACCAGGCGAAGGCGCGGGCGGCGTTTCGGGTGGTGAGCTCGTCGAGGGCCTCGTCGGTCACCCCGCGCAGCGCGGCGATGAACCGCAGCGTGTGGACCACGTTGGCGGGTCGGTTGGGGCGCCCCCGGCGCGGCACCGGGGCGAGGTAGGGGCTGTCGGTCTCCACGAGCAGCAGATCGCCGGGCGCCGCGCGCGCGGCCGCCTGGAGGTCGGCGGACCTCGGGTAGGTGACCTGGCCGGCGAAGCTCAGCAGGTAGCCGCGCTCCACGACCTCCGCGAGGCGCTCCGGAAGTGAGAAGCAGTGGAGCACCACCGGGTGGTCCCCGGCCTCGCGGCCCAGAATGTCGAGCGTCTCGCCGGCCGCGTCGCGCGTGTGGATCACCAGCGGCAGCCCCACGTCTCGCGCGAGCCCGATCTGAGCCGAGAAGGCGCGGCGCTGCGCCTCGGGACGGGCGTGGTCGCGGTGGAAGTCGAGTCCGCACTCGCCCACGGCCACCACGCGCGGGTGCGCCGCCAGCTCCCGCAGCCACACCAGGTCGGCCGGCGTGAACCCGTCGGCGTCGTGCGGGTGCACCCCCACCGCGGCGTACACCTCGGGGTGGGCTTCGGCCAGGGACACCGCCCGCTCGCTCGACTCCCGCCCCACGCCGATGGTCACGATCCGCTCGACGCCCGCCCCCACCGCCTCGGCCACCACGGCCGCCGGGTCGTCCTCGCAGGAGTCGAGGTGGGCGTGGGTGTCAACTACGCCACCTTCTCCTCCACGCGCGGGAAGAGCCGGCCGGTGGGCACCACCGTGGCCCCCGGCGTGCCGGCCCCCCACGCGGCGCGCGCCAGCGAGACGTCGGCCGGGTCCTGCCCCAGCGCCGCCAGGATGCGCGCGGCCGACCCGGGGATGACCGGCCACAGCAGGATGGCCGCCGCCCGCAGGCCCTCGGCGAGGCTGAAGAGCGTCTGGTCGAGCTCCCCGGCGCGCGCGGGGTCCTTGGCGAGGGTCCAGGGGGCCCGCTGCTCCACCAGGCGGTTGAGCCGCTGCACGAGCCGCCAGACGTCCTCGGCCGCCCGCGACAGGTCGAGGCGGTCGAAGCCCGTCACGCAGGCGTCGGCGGCGGCGGCGACCTCGGCCGCCAGCTCCCCGTCGTGACCGCCGTCCGGGGGGACGACGCCGTCGCGATACCGGCCGATCATGCTCACCACGCGGTTCAGGAGGTTGCCCAGCTCGTTGGCCAGCTCCTGCGAGTAGCGCGCCTCGAAGCCCTCGGCGGTGAAGGTGCCGTCCTCGCCGAAGCGCACCTCGCGCGTGAGGTAGTAGCGCAGCGCGTCGATGCCGTACTCCTCGATGAAGGGGAACGGGTCGACCACGTTGCCGGTGGTCTTGCTCATCTTCTCGCCGCCCTTGAGGACGTATCCGTGGATCATCAGCCGGCGGGGCAGCTCGAGACCGGCCGCCATGAGCAGCGCCGGCCAGATGACGGCGTGGAACTTCAGGATGTCCTTGGCCATCAACTGGAGGTCCGGCGGCCAGAAGGGCTCCAGGTCGACGCCCGGCCGCGCGTATCCCAGGGCGGTGCGGTAGTTGAGCAGCGCGTCGATCCACACGTAGACCGTCTGGCCCGGGTCCCACGGCACCGGCACGCCCCACTCGATCTGGGCGCGGGAGATCGAGAGGTCGTCGAGGCCGTCCTCGATCATCCGCCGCGCCTCGTTGCGACGGGCCGCCGGCAGCACCCAGCCGGGGTTCGCGTCGTAGTGCGCCAGCAGGCGCTCGCGGTAGGCGGAGAGCCGGAAGAACCAGTTCTCCTCATCCAGCCAGTCCACCGGCGTGCCGTGGATCGGGCACCGCCGTCCCTCGACCAGCTCGTCCTCCCCGTAGAAGCGCTCGCACGACGAGCAGTACCACCCGCCGTAGCTGCCGCGGTAGACGTCGCCGGACTCGTTGACGCGCTCGAGGATGCGCTGCACCTCCGCCTCGTGCTCGGGGTCGGTGGTGCGGATGAAGAAGTCGTAGGTGGCGTCGAGCACGCCGCCGAGGGCCCGGAAGCGCTCCGACAGCACGTCGGCCTGCTCGCGCGGCGTGCGCCCCTCGCGCTCGGCCGAGCGCACGACGTTGCCGCCGTGCTCGTCGGTGCCGGTGAGGAAGAAGACGTCCTCGCCGCGCTGGCGGTGATGCCGCGCGATGATGTCGGCCATGATCGTCGTGTAGGCGTGGCCGATGTGCGGCTCGCCGTTCACGTAGTAGATCGGCGTCGTCAGATAGAAGCGTCCGTCGGCCACGACGAGGGATTGTAGTGGCCGCCTACGTGGCCCCGCGCCGCTCCTCGGCCAGGGCGAGCGCCGCCCGGTAGGCCCGATTGCGCGGGGCGGCGCCGAGCGCCGCCGCCACCTCCGCCGCGCGCCCGGCCCCCAGGCCGGCGTCCATCAGCAGGGCGAGCGCGGCGAGCAGGCCGTCGTCGCCCGCGGCGGCGGCGGGCTCAGCAGCCCCGATGACCAGCGTCACCTCCCCCCGGGGCGGCTCGGCCATGAGCGCCGCGACCTCGGCGGCGGTGCCGCGCACCACCTCCTCGTGGAGCTTGGTCAGCTCACGGCACACCGCGACCGGCCTGGTGGGCCACGCCTCGGCCAGGGCTCGCAGGGTCTCGTGCAGGCGGCGCGGGCTCTCGAACGCCACGGCCGGCATGTCGATGCCCGCCAGGCGCTCCATCAGCGCCCGGCGCTCGGCGGCGCGGCGGGGCAGGAAGCCCAGCATCACGAAGCCGCCCTCCCCCGCCAGCCCCGAGGCCGCCAGGGCCGTCGTGACGGCGCTCGGGCCCGGGACGACGGTGACCGGCGCTCCGGCGGCGATCGCGGCGCGCACCAGGCGCTCGCCCGGGTCGCTCACCAGGGGCATCCCGGCGTCGCTCACCAGCGCGACGCGGTCCCCCTCCGCCATCCGCGCGACGAGCTCCGCCGCCCGCCCGGCCTCGTTGTGGCGGTGCAGCGAGACCATCGGCGCGCTCGAGCCGGCGTGACGCAGCAGCGGCGCGGTGCGACGGGTGTCCTCGCAGGCGACCACGTCGGCCTCGCGCAGCGCCTGGGCGGCGCGCGGGGAGAGATCGCCCAGGTTGCCGATCGGGGTGCCCACCACCACCAGGCCGCCCACGTCCGCCATCGCGGCCCCCTCCGCCGTGCGACCTGCCCGAGAAAGTCACGCCCGCGCCGGACGCTACCATCACTCGCCGATGTCCCGGACCACCAAGCCCTACCGCCGCTATCGGGCGCGCGCAGGAGACGACAACGGGGAGGACGGGCTCGGCAGGCTGCGGGAGCTGAACGCCCGCGAGTCGGGCCGTGCCACCGCCCCGGAGCCCCCTTCGCGCACCCCGCCGCGCCAGGAGCCGCGCCGGCCCGGGCGGCTGGAGCGCGAGCAGCGCCGCGCGCTGAAGCGCGAGGGCCGGCGCTGGTGGTCCCTGCGCGGGGTCGGGCCCGTGACGTGGATCGGCCGGACCCTGCTGGTGCTGCTGGTGGCGTTCCTCGCGTGGGCGGGCTTCGGCTACAAGGCGCTCAACAGCGCCGTCGGCGAGGCGAACGGGAAGATCAGCGCGTCGGCCTACAAGGCGCTCGACAAGCCGTCCGGCGGGATGCTCGGCACCCCCACCAACACCCTCATCCTGGGCGTGGACAAGCGGAAGGGGAAGACCCGCAGCCGGGCCGACACCATCCTCATCATGCGCACCGACCCCGACTCCGGGCACCTCAAGTACCTCTCGATCCCGCGCGACTGGCGGGTGGACCTCCCGCACTACGGGACCCAGAAGATCAACGCCGCCTTCTTCTTCGGCGGTCAGGCCGGGATGATCCGCGCCGTCAAGCGGCTGACCGGGCTCCCGATCAACCACCTGATCGTGATCAAGTTCGCGGGCTTCCCCAAGATGGTGGACGCCCTCGGGGGCGTGACCGTCACCAACCCCACCGCGATCGTCAACTGCCCCTACGAGGCGGGGAAGACGGTGAGCTTCCCGGCGGGGCGGGTCCAGCTGAACGGCGCCCAGGCGCTCGAGTTCTCGCGCGTGCGCAAGTGCGACACCGACTTCAACCGCGCCCTCCGCCAGCAGGCCGTGGTGTCGGGGATGAAGAGCAAGGTGCTCTCGCTGGGAGGGCTGTGGCGCGCGCCGTGGCGGGGCGCCCAGGTGGTGCGCACCCTCCAGACCGACATCGGCACCATGGACATGGTGAAGATGGGCTGGCTCCAGTGGCGCCTCAAGCAGACGAAGGGCGACCGCATCCTGCTCACCGGCGAGCCGCAGCTCATCGACGGCATCTCGTTCGTCGTCCAGACGGACCCCGACCTGAACGAGCGGCAGATCGCCTCGTTCGTCTCCTCGAAGTAGACGGCGAGGCCCTCCGCCGTCCGGCTAGATCTTGTCGAGCCCCACCGTCTTGGAGCTGGAGGAGGCGGTCTCGCTCTTCGCCGGGGCGCTCGACGCCGAATCGCCGGAGCCGGTCTTCCCGTTCGACCCGGAATCGGAGCCGGAGGACCCGCCTCCGTCGTCGCCCGACGCGCTGCGGCGCTTGCTGGCGTAGTCCGTGTTGTGGAAGCCGGTGCCCTTGAAGTGGATCGCCGGCGCGAAGAGCACCTTGGACACCTGGCCGCCGCAGACCTCGCACTCCGTCAGCGGCTCGTCGGACATGCGCTGGGAGACCTCGAACTGATGGCCGCAGTCGCTGCAGCGGTACTCGTATGTCGGCACGGCGGCACCACCTCGTGGGAACGGGACGTCCGGAGCGTCCCCCGGATTATAGCCATCCCCGGGGACCACTCTTGGCACTCTCGACCCGAGTGTGCCAACCGACCCCTCCGAGGGGTCGGGCGGGCGCGTTGGTAGCATCCTCCGGCGCTGGCCCGCCGGCCGCGCCAGAAACCGATGCCATGACGCAGCCGATGCGAAAGGGGCAGGCCGTCCGCCTCGCAGCGTGGAGCGGGGCCGGTGTCGCGCTCGCCGCCGTCGGACTCGCCCGGCGCAACCGCGCCGCGGCCGCGACCCTCGCCGTCGCCGGGGCCGCGCTGGGCGCGGCCGCCTTCATGCCGCGCAGCCCGGCGTTCGGCCGCACCCTGGCGCACGGGCCCCGGGACGCGCCCCGCATGGCCCTCACCTTCGACGACGGACCCGGCCCCTCGACCGCGCAGATGCTGGACGCGCTGGCCAGCGAGCACGCCCGCGCCACCTTCTTCGTCCTGGGGCGCCAGGTGGAGCGCCACCCCGACCTCGTGCGCCGCATGGCGGAGGAGGGCCACCAGGTCGCCAGCCACGGCTACGACCACGGCATCCTCATCTTCCGCGGTCCGGCTCACGTGGCCGACCAGCTGCGCCGCACCGAGGAGGCCGTGGCGCGCGCGGCCGGCGACGGCGTGATGACGCGCCTGTTCCGCGCGCCGCACGGATTCCGCGGTCCGGCCACCGCCCTCGGCGCGCGCCGGGCCGGATACCGGGTGGCCGCATGGACGCGGGGCGTGTTCGACTCGGCCGAGCCCGGCGCCGCGGCCATCGCCCGGCGCGCCGCCCGCGCGCTCGAGCCCGGGACGATCCTGCTCCTGCACGACGCCGACGGCTGGGCGCCCGAGCGTCCCCGGCAGCAGACCGCCGACGCCCTGCCCGAGATCTGCCGCGCGGCCCGCGAGCGCGGGCTGGGGCTGGTGACGGTCAACGAGCTGGTGGGCTCCTCGTGACGACCGAGACGGCGGCCCGGCGGCGCTCGGCCCGGCGGCGCATCGCGGTTCCCATCCTGCGGGTGGCCCTGGTGGTCGTGGTGGGCCTGATCGCGGCGTGGAAGCTCGACATCGCGACGGTGCGCGACGCCTTCCGGGTCGCCTCGTGGTGGTTCCTGGCGGCGGCCGTGCTGGCGAACTTCGCGTCGGTGGGCTTCAAGGGCCTGGCCTGGAAGGGCGTCATCGACGCCCTCCCCACCATGCGCCGGCCCGTGCCCTTCCGCGACCTGCTGAGCCCGCTGTTCGTGGGCTTCCTGTTCAACGCCGTGCTCGCCGCCCGCGTGGGCGAGATCGTCAAGTGCCTGCTGCTGCGCCGGCGCCTGGAGCGCCGCGGCGAGCGGCCGCCCACCACCACGCTGCTGGGGACCGTGGTGGCGGAGAACCTCGTCTCCACCATCACCTGGGTCCTCCTGGTCGTGGCCATCGGCCTCTTCCTGCCGCTGCCCTCCTACGCCTGGATCGCCTCCATCGCCCTGGGCGTCGCCTGCCTGTCCGTCGTCGCGGTGGCGCTGCTGTCGGGCCCCGGGCACAGCCGGATCCCGCCGTGGCTGAACACCGGCCCGCTGTGGGCGCGGGCCGCGCGCGCGGTCACGCGCCTCTGGGGCGCCGTGCGCGAGAGCCACCTGGGCCTGCGCGACCCCCGGCAGATGAGCGTGGTCGTGGGCGCGAGCCTCCTCACCTGGCTGGCCCAGTGGGTGGGCATCTACTGCACCCTCCGGGCGTTCGGGCTGGAGCGCGTCGGCTGGGGCGGCGCGGGCCTCCTGCTGGTGACCGTCACGCTTGCCCAGGCCTTCCCGGTCCTGCCGGGGAACCTGCTCGTGTTCCAGGCCGCGGCGGTGGTCCCCCTCACGGCCTCCTACGGGGTGGCGGCGGGTGAGGCCCTCGCGTTCTCGATCGTCCTTCAGGCCACGGAGGCCATCGTGGGGGTGGCCGTGGGCTTCCTGTTCCTGATCGCCGAGGGCATCGGCTTCGGCCAGCTCCGCCAGCAGGCCGAGGAGGAGAGCGCGCGGCGCGATCACACCCCTCCCGCCTCGCCCGTCAACACCCTCGCCGGCCCCTAGGACCGCGGCCCCGAGGTCCGCACCGCAGAGCGGGTGCCCCTTCCCGATCGGAAATCGACTCGATTTCCGATCGGGATTCAGACACCCGGTGAAGATCCCGCCAGGGATCTTCACCGGACGGTTACGGCGGTGTAACCCGCGCCGGCCGGGCTCCCGGGAGAATCGCCGTCGACTCCGGTCGGCCGCGACGCGCCCCCGCCGGCGGACTGGGGTCGCGTGGGCCGGAAGGCCGGCCCGGGCGCGACGGGAGGGGTTGTCGGGAGCCCCTCCCAACCGCCTTGCTCAGCGCGCGATGCGCTCCCAGGCCCGCGCCAGCTCGACCAGCTCCTCGTCGGAGAAACGCCCGAGGAACTCCGCCCGCACCCCCGCCAGGTGGCTCGCGCGCGCCGCGCGCAGCCGCCCCCGGCCCATCGTGGTGAGCGCGACCTCCGCACCGCGGCCGTCGTCCTCGCAGGGCTCCTTGGTGACCAGACCCTCCCGCACCAGGCGGTCCACCATCCGGCTGACCCCGCTCACGCTGAGGAGCGTCGCCCCCGACAGCTCGGAGACCCGCATCCGGCGGCGGGGAGCGTCGCCGACCAGCATCAGGACCTCGTAGGCCGTCAGCGAGATGCCGTGCCGCTCGCGCAGGTCGGAGTCGAGGCGGCGCACGACCGCCGCGTGGGCGCCGAGCATGCCCCGCCAGGCGGCCAGCTCCAGCGGTGTCAGCGGCTCGCCGGCCCGGCCACGGGGCGCCGGAGAGGGCTCCCCGCCGTCCTTGACGTTTGCTTGCGTAGTCAACTAACCTGATGTTTGAACACGCAACGATCTTAGCAGCGTGAGGAGACGGCGATGGGCCTCGACGGTGTCCACCACGTGACGACGATCACGGCCGACGCGCCGGGGACGGTCAACTTCTGGGTGCGGGTCATGGGCCTGCGCCTGGTCAAGAAGACCGTCAACTTCGACGCGCCGGACATGTACCACCTGTACTTCGGAGACGAGACCGGCAGCCCGGGCAGCCTCCTGACGTTCTTCGAGATCCCGGGGTCGCCCCCGGGGCGCGCGGGGGCGGGCATGGTCCACCGGATCGTGTGGCGGGTGCCCTCACCCGCGTCCCTCGACGCGTGGGCGGAGCGGCTGGGAGACGCGGGACGGCCGGTGCGGCGCGAGGACGGGGCGCTGGTGTCGTCCGACCCGGAGGGCCTGGGGATCGAGCTGGTGGTGGCCGAGGAGGCCGACGGCGCGCCGCGCGCCGCCTGGGCGCCGGACATCCCCGCCGAGCACGCGCTGGCCGGGATCGCCGGAGTGCGCATCCACAGCGCGGCGCCCGAGGCCACCGAGCGGCTCCTGGTGGACGGCCTCGGCTTCACCGCCGAGGGGCCGGGGCGGTTCGTGACCCGGGGCCCCGAGCGGCGCGGCACCCTGTGGCTCGATCCCGCGCCGCCCGAGCGCGGCGAGCCCGGCGCGGGCACCGTGCACCACGTGGCCTGGACGTCGCGCGACGAGGATCACGTCGACTGGGCGCGCCGCGCGGCGCGGGCGGGCGCCCACCCGACGGGGATCATCGACCGCCAGTACTTCCACTCGATCTACTTCCACGAGCCCGGCCGGGTGCTGTTCGAGATCGCGACCGTCAGCCCGGGGTTCGCGGTGGACGAGGAGCCGGACCGGCTGGGCGAGGAGCTCCGCGTGCCGCCGCAGTACGAGGCGTATCGCGAGCGCATCGAGGAGCGGCTCGTGCCCCTGACCAATCCGAGGACGGAGGTGACACGATGAGCGACGACGACGATCGCCTGGAGCGGGGCCGGGAGCTGGCCCGGAGGCATCTGGGCGACGGGACGGTCGAGCGCTGGCGCGCCCTCTCGCCGGACCTCGAGGAGCTGACCTCCACCTTCGCGTTCGCCGACCTCTGGAGCCGGCCGGGGCTGGGACGGCGCGACCGGTCGATCGTGGCGCTGGCCGTGACGGCCACGCTGAGGGCGGGCCCGCAGCTGGGCTGGCACGTGCGCGGCGCGCTGGGCGCGGGGGTGACCCCCGAGGAGGTGCGCGAGGTGCTGATCGCGGTGTCCGGGCTGGCCGGGTTCCCGGCGGCGTGGTCCGCGCTGGAGGTGGCCGAGCCGATCCTGGCCGAGCACGAGGGCCGGCCGGCCGGCGATGCCGGCGAGGACCCCGCGTGAGCCTGGCCCATCGGCTGGTCCCCGGCGCGGAGGGCGCACCGACGCTGCTGGCGCTCCACGGCCGCGGCGGCACGGAGCTGGACCTGGCCGGCCTGGGCGCGGCGCTCGGCGGCGGCCACGCGGTCCTCGCGCCCCGCGGTCCCGAGCGGGAGGGCCCGGGCTTCGCGTGGTTCCGCCACGAGGCCATCGGCGTCCCCGTGACCGAGAGCATCGACGAGCGCCTCGCGCAGGTCGCCGCCTGGCTGGAGGACGCGGTGGCGGAGCACGGCATCGCGACGCCGATGACGGCCGTCGGGTTCTCGAACGGAGGCATGATGGCCGGCTCCCTGGCGGCGGTCCATCCCGGCCTGGTGGGCGACGTGGCGCTGCTGTCGAGCGTCTATCCCCTGCCGCCGCACATCCTGGCCGCGGGCGGGCTGGCCGGACGGCGCGTGCTCGCGGTGGGCGGCGAGGACGATCCCTTCCTGCCGCCGGCGACCGTTGCGGCGGGCGTCGCGTCCTACCGCGCGGCCGGAGCCGAGGTGACCGCCCTCACCCGCCCGGGCGGGCACGGCGTGGGCGACGAGGAGATCGCCGCACTCGGGCGGTGGCTGGGGGCCTGAGCTAGCCGAACCGGCCCGAGACGTAGGCCTCGGTGCGGGGGTTCGCCGGGCGGGAGAAGATCTGGTCCGTGCGCCCCTCCTCGACGAGGCGGCCCGGCTCGCCCTCGTTCTCGATGGTGAAGAACGCCGTGAAGTCGGAGACCCGCGCCGCCTGTTGCATGTTGTGGGTCACGATCACGATCGCGAGGCGCGACTTGAGCTCGGAGATGAGCTCCTCGATGCGCAGCGTGGACTGGGGGTCGAGCGCCGAGCACGGCTCGTCCATGAGGAGGACCTCCGGCTCGACGGCGAGCGCGCGCGCGATGCACAGCCGCTGCTGCTGGCCCCCCGACAGGCCCCCCGCGTGCGCGCCGAGGCGGTTCTTGACCTCGTCCCAGAGGCCCGCTCCCCGCAGGGTGCGCTCGAGGAGCTCGTCCCGCTCGCTCCGGCGCAGCCCCATCCGGATGAACCGCGGGCCGGCGAAGATGTTGTCGGCGATCGACTTGGTGGGGAACGGGTTCGGCCGCTGGAAGACCATGCCGATCGCCCGGCGGATGGCCACCGGGTCGGCTCCCCGGCCGTAGACGTTCCGGCCGCGCAGCAGCACCTCGCCCGTGGCGTAGGCGTTCGGCACCAGCTCGTGCATGCGGTTGAGCGTGCGGATGAAGGTTGACTTGCCGCAGCCGGACGGGCCGATGATCGCCGTGACCGTGCGATCGGCGAAGGTCAGGCTGATGTCCTCCACCACCTCGTGGCTCCCGAAGAAGGCGCTGAGCCCGACGGTCTGCATCGGGGGCGCCAGGCCCTCGGCCACGGGGACCCCGCCGGGCGGGGGGGCGGTGACCGGCTCGATGGGGACCTGCGGGGGAGCTGAGGAGCTGTCGGGCGTCATCAGCCCTCCGAAGGTCGGGCGCGCGCGCCGATCAGGCGAGCGACGATGTTCAAGAGCAGGATAATCACGACCAGCACCAGTGCGGCGCCCCAGGCCAGCTCGAGCGACTGAGGCGTCTGGACGTTCACCGAGTTGGCGAAGATCAGCTGCGGCAGCGCGGCGATCGGCTGGAGCACGGCCGTCGAGAGGAATTGGTTTCCGAGAGAGGTGAACAGCAGCGGCGCGGTCTCGCCGGCGGCCCGCGCGAGCGCGAGCATGACGCCGGTGAGGATCCCGGGGGCGGCCGCCGGCAGCACGACGCTCCAGACCGTCCGCCAGCGGGGCGCCCCGAGCGCGAGGGCGGCCTCCTTCTGGGCGGTCGGCACGAGCTGCAGGATCTCGTCGGACGATCGCACGACGATCGGGAACATCAGGATGCCGAGGGCGATTCCCCCCGCGAGCGCCGAGAAGTGGCCCATCGCGATGACCACCCCGAGATAGACGATGAGCCCGGCCACGATCGAGGGCAGACCGAGCAGCACGTCCACGATGAAGCCGACCCCCGCTCCGACCCGTCGCATCACACGGCCGCCGTTGGCCGCGGCGTCGTTGATGAAGAGCGCGACGAGGATCCCGAGCGGGGCCGAGAAGAGCGTCGCGAGCCCCATGAGGATGAGGGTGCCCACCAGGGCGCTCGAGATGCCGCCCGACGAGTACGGGTCGGACGGCGGAAGCTCGGTGAAGAAGCTCCAGGAGATCGCGGGAAGGCCCTCGACGAGGATCTTGCCGAGGATCAGCACGAGCGGGATCAGCGAGAGGACCAGGGCGGCGTAGACCCCGGCCACGGCCAAGGCCGAGCGGACGCGGCGCGTACGCGAGACCGTGGGCAGCGCCTGGGCGGCTCCCGGAGCCTCCACCGCGGCGGCCGGGGGCTCGGCCGCGCCCGCCGGGGGCTCCGCCACTGCCCCCGAGGACACGGCCACGGCCTTCGGAGGCTCGCCCGGTGCCGGCGGGACGCGCCCGGGACGGCCGGCCAGGGCCCTCCGGAGCGGCCCGGGGCCCGCCGCCGTGCGGCCCACCAGGAGCCGGGCGAGCGCGTTGATGATGAACGAGAGCACGAACAGAACCACGGCGAGGGCGACCAGCGCCGAGAGCTGGAGGTTGCTGGCCTCGCCGAACTCGAGCGCGATGACGCTCGACAACGTCGCCCCGGGCCCCAGGAGGGAGCCCCAGACGTTCGGCGAGTTGCCCAGGAGCAGGGCGATGGCGATCGTCTCGCCCACGGCGCGCCCGAGCCCGAGCGCCGACGCGCCGACGATGCCCGATCGCGACCACGGCAGCATCGCGCTGCGGACCATCTCCCAGCGCGTGGCGCCGAGCGCGTAGGCCGCCTCCTGCTGGTCGCGGGGCACGGTGGCGAAGATCTCGCGGGTGATGGCCGCGACGATCGGCAGCACCATGACGGCGAGCACGAGGCCGGCGAGGATGTACGACCCGGAGGTGACGGGGCCGGCCAGGAAGCCGAGCGGCCCGGAGTGATCCGCGATCCATTCGAGCGCCGGCTTGGCCGCGGGGACCAGGACCAGGATGCCCCAGAGGCCGTAGACCACCGAGGGGACGGCCGCGAGGAGATCGACCAGCGCGGCGATCGGTCCGCGCCCCCGCTTGGGCAGGAACACGGTCGTGGCCAGCGCGACGCCGATCGCCAGTGGTACCGCAATGATCATGGCGATCGCGCTCGTCACGAGGGTGCCGTAGATGAAGGGGGCCGCGCCGAAGACGGGCGCGGTGTCCACAGGGTTCGGGATCCACTGGGTGCCCGTGAGGAATCCCCAGACCCCGTAGGTGCTCCAGATGTCCCCCGTCTGGGAGACGGTCTTCCAGATCAGGTACCCGATGCCCGCCAGGGCGCCGACGGCCGCGAGGGCCGTGATGACGAGGTACCCACGGTCGGCCGCGAGGCCGAGCGGCGGCCGCCGAAGCGACCGGCGCGCCGCCGCCGGGCCCGAAGGCTCGGCGGCGGCCGTCGATGCTGCCATCTACTTGATCTTCTTGATCTGGGCCTTGCCCGCGGCGAGGAGCGCCGGGGACAGCGGAGCGAAGCGCAGGGTCGCGAGCTGCGCCTGAGCGGCCCGCGAGTAGACGAAGTTCAGGACCTTCTTGACGTCCTCGCGCGACGTGGACGACTTGCCGGCCGCCGCGTAGTTGGAGTAGGCGAGGATCCAGGTCGTCGTGGTGATGGGGTACGCGCCCCGGGCCGGGCTGGCCGTGAGGCTGACGGTCAGATCGGGCTTGATCGTCGTCAGGTTCCCGGCCTTCGCCCCCGATCCGATGCTCGGGAGGATGTACCGGGTCACGCGGACCCTCTTGCCGTTCTTCTTCACCGTCTCGGACTTGCCGATCTTGGCGAAGAACGGGGTGAGCCCGGCGTCGCGGGCGTCGGAGATGTCCACGTAGCCGACCGAGTTCTTGTTCGACTTGACACAGGCGGCGACGCCGGGGTTGCGCGCGCCCTTTACCACCGTGATCCCGCTCGTGGGCCAGTTGGGCTGCTGGCTCGCGCCCACCGCGCCGCGGAAGCTCGTGTTCACCTTGGACAGGTAGCTGGTGAAGTTGTAGCTCGTGCCGGACCCGTCCGACCGCACGCAGACGGTGATCGGCGCGTTCGGGAAGGTGACGCCCGGGTTGGGCTTGCGGATGCGGGCGTCGCTCCAGTTCGAGATCGCGCCGCGGAAGATGTCCGCGAGCGTCTTCCCGTCGAAGTTGATGCCCTTCGAGACCCCGTCGATGTTGGTGTCGACCGTGATCGTGCCGATCAGGGTCGGGAAGTAGAGCGGCGTGACGCCGCCGCGCTTGGCGGCCAGGTCGCTGGTCTGCTGGGGCGTGAGGGGCGCGTCGCTCGCCGCGAAGTTGACGACGCCGTTGATGAGGTCGTTGATGCCCCCGGTGGAGCCCTTGGACGTGTAGGAGCACAGCCCCGAGTCCTGGCACCACTTGGAGTAGGCGGTCGCGGGGAAGCTGGCGCCCGAGCCGGTCGCCACGCCGAACGCGAGGGCCGGGAGAGCGAGGGCCGCGCCGCCGGCGGCGGCCGCCACCAGCGAGTTGCGCAGGGTCTTTTTCACCGAGCGGACACTCCTTCTTCGGGAGGCGCAGAGGCCTCCACCGTTGATCCGGAAGCCCTGTTCGGGAGCAAGGCGGCGCGAAGGTACCACCGGCCGTCCGCCGCGAAGGTGACGAAGATGTGACGCCGGGCGCGCCGTCTGTAACACCCCTTCACCGGGCCGAGATCCCTTACGGGAAGCGGCGTTGCGCAACGGTGCGGGCTTCACCGTCGTTTCACAGGATCGTCACCGCATGGAGACGAACGAGGAGGGGCCGAGACCTATCCTCACGGCCAATGGAGGCTCGGCGAATGAAGATCCTGATCGTCGAGGATGACGAGAGCACCGCCGAGGCCATCGCATTCCACATGCGGGCGGCCGGGCTCGAGCCGAGCGTCGCCGCCGACGGCCTTGCGGGGCTGCGGGCCCTGCGGAGCGGCTCCCCGGACGCGGTGGTGCTCGACCTGATGCTGCCGGGCGTGGATGGCTGGCACCTCATCCGCCAGGCGCGGGAATGGGCGCCGCGCCTGCCGATCATCGTGGTCACGGCGCGCACCAACGAGCACGACCGCGTCGAGGTGCTCTCGCTGGGCGCCGACGACGTCATGGCCAAGCCCTTCTCGATGCGCGAGCTGCTCGCGCGCGTCACGGCGGCGCTGCGGCGGACGGCGGTCGAGAACGCCCGCTCCACCCACGTGCCGATCGCCGAGGGCGAGCTGAGCATCGACCCCGAGCGCATGTCGGTGATCGTGGCCGGGAGGCCGGCCGAGCTGACCCCGCTGGAGTTCAAGCTGCTCTGGACGCTGGCCGAGGGGCGGTCGCGCGCGCTGACGCGGGACGAGATCTTCCGCCGCGTGTGGGGCGGGGAGCGGGGCCACGGCGACCGCTCGGTGGACGTGCTCGTGCGGCGCCTGCGGCGCAAGGTTGACGAGGTGGGCGGGCGCTTCACCTACATCCAGACGCTCCACGGGGTGGGCTACCGCTTCCAGGCCACCCCCCGGCAGATCCCCGGGGTCGAGCCCGAGCTCCTAACCCCGTCCCAGGGAGTCGAGTCGCGCCATGTCCTCTGACGACAGCGCGAAGTCGAAGACCTCGCGGTTCGCGGCGATGCGCTCCCGCCGGCTCGACTTCGGGATGGCGGGCAGGCCGCGCTGCACGGCCCAGCGCACGAGCACCTGGGCGGGCGTGCGGCCCACCCGGCGCGCCACCTCGCCCACCACCGGGTCGCCCAGAGCGCGCCCACGGCCCAGCGGGCTGTAGGCCTCCAGCACCACCCCGCAGCGACGGTGCGCCTCCAGCGTCGCCGGCGCGAAGCGGAACGGGTTGAAATCGATCTGGTTCACGGCCGGAGGCACGGCCGCCCGCTCCACGAGACGCCCGAGGGCCGCGTCGCTCCAGTTGGAGACCCCGATGGCCCGGGTCAGGCCCCGCGACCGCAGCTCGGCGAACGCGGGCCAGTGGCGCTCGCTGTCGCCCCCGGGCGAGTGGATGAGGTAGAGGTCCACGTGGTCGAGCCCCAGCCGGTCGAGGCTCTGCGCGAGGGCGCGCTCCGGGTCGGGCTCGCGTGAGCGCATCTTCGTCGTGACGAACACGTCCGCGCGCGGCAGGCCG
The DNA here is from genome assembly GCA_963760715.1 of Miltoncostaeaceae bacterium. Taxonomy (GTDB): domain Bacteria; phylum Actinomycetota; class Thermoleophilia; order Miltoncostaeales; family Miltoncostaeaceae; genus CAVXDY01. The sequence goes on from CAVXDY010000003.1 coordinate 932,635, forward strand.
CCGGCGCGCACCGCCCGCCCCACGCTCTCCTCGTTGCCGTAGGCGGCGGCGGTGTCGATGTGCCGGTAGCCGGCCTCCAGCGCCCAGCCCACCGCGTCCTCCGCCGCCCGGCCGTCACGGATCTGCCAGACGCCCAGGCCCACCAGGGGCATCGCCACCCCCCCGCCCAGGTCGACGGCGGGCTCGCCGGCGAAGACGGCCTCGTTCCCGGTCATGGTCGTTCTCCCGCGCTCGCGCCTATGATCAGCCCACGATGCCCGATGAGGAGCGCGTCCACACCGATGCCGAGGTCACCGAGCGGCTCGCGCGCGACCTGCCCGGCTGGTCGCTCGAGGCGGGGTCCATCCGGCGCCGCTACGAGACCCACGGCTGGAAGGCGACGCTGATGGTGGTCACGGTGATCGGCCACCTGGCCGAGGCCGCCTGGCACCACCCGGACCTCGCCGTCTCCTACGGGAGCGTGGAGGTGAGCCTGAGCACCCACTCGGCGGGCGGGATCACCGACAGGGACCTCGCGCTGGCGCGCAAGATCGACGAGGTGGTGCTGTGGCGGCCGGGCGCCGAGGCCGGCCCGTTCACGGGCACCCCCGACGATCAGCGGTTCGCGTACATCAAGTACGAGTGAGGCGGCCGGGGGCGCTGGTCGCCCTCCAGGAAGGCCGCCAGCAGGTCGTGACCGCGCTCGGTGAGCACCGCCTCGGGGTGGAACTGCACGCCCACCACGGGGTGGCGGCGATGGCGCAGGCCCATGATCTCGCCCTCCTCGCTGCGGGCGGTCACCACCAGATCCTCCGGCAGGCCCTCGGGCGTGACCACCAGCGAGTGGTACCGGGTCGCTCGCAGCGGCTGGGGCAGCCCGCGGAAGACCCCCGTCCCGTCGTGATGGATCGCGGAGGTCTTGCCGTGCATCGGCCGGCGCGCGCGCACCACCCGGCCGCCGTAGGCCTGGCCGATGGCCTGGTGGCCCAGGCAGACGCCGAGGATCGGGACGGTGCCGCCGAGCCGCGCGATGAGCGCGAGCGAGACCCCGGCGTCGTCGGGGGTGCCGGGGCCCGGCGACACGACGATGTGCGACGGGCCCATGGCGGCCGCGTCCTCCACGGTCAGGGCGTCGTTGCGGACGACCGTGGTGGGCCTCCCCAGCTCGCGCACGTAGCGCGCGAGGTTGTGCACGAACGAGTCGTAGTTGTCGATCAGGAGGACCACGGGACCCCCGCAGGGACCTCCGGGGACAGGGCCGCCATCAGCGCCCGGGCCTTCGCGAGCGTCTCCTCGTACTCGTCCTCGGGCCGCGAGTCGGCCACGATCCCGGCGCCGGCGTGGAACGACACCCTCCGCCCCCGGACGGCGTAGCTGCGGATGACGATGCTGGAGTCCATCGCGCCGTCGAACCCCAGGTAGGCGATCGCGCCGCAGTAGGGCCCGCGCCGCACGGGCTCGAGCGCGGCGATGATCTCCATGGCCCGGATCTTGGGAGCGCCGGTGATGGACCCGCCCGGGAAGCAGGCCGTGAGCAGGTCAACCGCGCCGGCGCCGGCGCGAAGGCGCCCCGTGACGCGCGAGACCAGGTGCATGACGGTGGCGAACCGCTCCAGGGCGCACAGCCGCGGCACCGCCACGCTGCCGTCCATGCAGACCCGCGACAGGTCGTTGCGCAGGAGGTCGACGATCATCACGTTCTCCGCGCGGTCCTTCTCGCTGGCCAGGAGCTCGACGGCCAGCTCCTCGTCGCGATCGGGGGTGGCCCCGCGGGGGCGGGTGCCCTTGATGGGCCAGGTGTCCACCCACCCGTCGTCCAGGCGCAGGAAGCGCTCGGGGGACGAGGACACGACCGCCGCGTCGCCCAGCGCCAGGTGGGCCGCGAACGGGGCCGGGTTGAGCGCCCGCAGCCGGCGGAAGAGATCGAAGGGCGTCATCCCCGCCGGCAGGCACCCGGTGAAGCGCTGGGCCAGGTTCACCTGGAAGACGTCGCCGGCCAGGATGTGCTCCACGGCGCGGCGGACGGCCGCCTCGTAGGCGGCGCGCTCGAGGGTGGCGCCGATGTCGGGCGGAGCCTCCGGAGACGGCGGCTCGGGGAGCGCGGTCGCGCCCCGAAGGCGCCCGGCCACCGCCTCGAGGCGCGCGCGCGCCCGCACGGCGCGCGCCCGGGCACCGGTCTCGGGGTGCCCGCTCGAGAGGACGAACGCCCGGCGCTCCCGATGGTCGATGGCCACGACCACGTCGCAGAACAGCATCGCCATGTCGGGCAGGCCCATGTCGCACGCGCGGGGCGGCGGCAGGCGCTCGAGATGCCCTCCGAGCTCGTAGCCGAGAATGCCCACCGCGCCGCCCTGGAACGGCGGCAGGTCCGGCTCGGCGCGGCTCGGGAAGCGGTCCAGCTCGGCGCGCAGCGCCTGGAAGGGGTCGCCGGCCCGGGGCCGGCCGTCCACCGTGGTGCGGCCGCCTCGGCTCTCGAGCACCTGGAACGGCTCGACGGCGATGAACGAGTGGCGGCCGGCCTCGTCGGGCGTGGCCCCGTCCAGGAGCACCGCGTGGGGATCCTCGGCGAACGGGGCGAAGAGCGCCGCCGGGTCCGCGTAGGGGATCTCGCGGGAGAGGACGGTCGCGGGCTCCGCCGGGGCGGCGACGGGCACCGGGCGGCCGCGACCCTCAGGCCGAGTCGCGCAGGCTCTGGGTCTCCGGCAGGTTCTCGAGCTTCTTCAGGGTGTTGTTCTCGATCTGGCGGATGCGCTCGCGGGTGACCCCGAAGGCGCGGCCCACCTCCTCGAGGGTGCGGGGCTGCTCGCCCAGCAGCCCGAAGCGGAGCTCGATGACCTTGCGCTCGCGGTCGGGGAGCGCGTCGAGGGCGCGAAGGATGTCGGTGCGGCGCAGGTTGACCGAGGCCTCGTCGAACGGCGAGGCGGCCGCCTCGTCCTCGACGAAGTCGCCGAGCTCCGACTCCTCCTCCTCGCCGATGGGCTTCTCCAGGCTCACCGGGAGCTGGGCGATGCGCAGGATCTCGCGCACCTCCTCGGGGCTCATGCGCAGCTCCGCGGCGATCTCCTCGGCCCGCGGGTCGCGGCCCAGGCGCTGCACGAGCTGCCGCTCCAGGTGCACGACCTTGTTGAGCTTCTCCACCATGTGCACCGGGATGCGGATGGTGCGGGCCTTGTCGGCGATCGCCCGCGTCACGGCCTGGCGGATCCACCAGGTGGCGTAGGTCGAGAACTTGAAGCCCTTGCGGTAGTCGAACTTCTCGACCGCCCGGATGAGCCCGAGGCTCCCCTCCTGGATGAGGTCGAGGAACGAGAGGCCCCGCCCGAGGTAGCCCTTCGCGATGCTCACCACCAGGCGCAGGTTGGCCTCGACCATCTCGGCCTTGGCCGACAGGTCGCCGCGCTCGATGCGCTTGGCCAGGGCCACCTCGCGCTCGGCCGTGAGCAGCGGCACCCGTCCGATCTCGCGGAGGTAGAGGCGCAGGCTGTCGAGGCTGGGCTCCACCGTGAGGTCGAGCTCGGGGGTCCTCTCGGTCTGGGTCGCCGCGCCGCGCGCGATGACCTCGCCGTCGGCGTCCAGGACCTCGATGCCCAGCTCGAGGAGATGCGAGTAGAAGTCCTCGATCTGGTCCTTCGTGACGTCGGCTTCCTGCAGCACGTCGACGATCTCGTCGTACGTGAGGAAGCCCTTGTCGCGCCCGTCCACGACGAGTGCGCGCATCTCATCCACGTCCGGCAGGGGAATCTCGACGGCGCTGCGGGCGGACGATTGCGACATTCTCACGGTCCTTCCTCGAAAGGGACGGACGGGAGGTGCCGGGGAGTATAGAGACCTGCGAGAGGGGCCCGGCGAGGATCCGGTGCGACACAATCACGGTCGATCCGGGAAACGCGCCGTGCCCCCCACCCGGCGTCCTCGACGAGAGCGAGAGCCATGAGCACCACCCGACCGCCGCTGCCCGAGGACCTGCAGGAGGCGCGCCCGTCGTCCGCCATCAGCCTCTCGAAGGCCGGCGTCACGCGCTCGGCGAAGGCCATCCGCATCCGCCACGAGGGCGCCGAGCAGGTGTTCCACGCCGAGATCTCGTGCTCGTGCGACCTCAACCCCGCCCAGAAGGGCGTGCACATGTCCCGCTTCGAGGAGACGGTGAACGAGGCGATCGACGAGGTCACCCTCAGCGAGGCCCTGCGCGTCGAGGCGCTCGCGGAGCGCATCGCGATCAAGGTCGTCGAGAGCCAGCGGGCCCTGCGCAGCGAGGTCACGATCCGCGCCAGCTACCCGGTGGAGAAGCGCACGCCGGTCACCGACATCCCCACCCAGGAGATGTACGAGCTCATCGGCATCGCCGCCGCCAACGTGCGCACCAGCCGCCGCGTGGTCGGGGTGAGCGCGCAGGGCATGAACGCCTGCCCGTGCGCCCAGGGGCTCATCCGCGCCCAGGCCTCCGACGCCCTGCGGGCCGACGGCTTCAGCGAGGACGACGTCGAGCGCATCGTGAGCATCGTGCCCATCGCCACCCACAACCAGCGCGCGCGCGGCACCCTCTACCTGGGCGCCCCCGAGAACGTGGACGTCGACGCCGACGTGCTGCTCCGGATCGTCGAGGAGGGCATGTCGTCCGAGATCTACGAGCTGCTCAAGCGCCCCGACGAGCAGTTCGTCGTCAACCGCGCCCACCGGCGTCCCCGCTTCGTGGAGGACTCGGTGCGGGAGATGCTGCGCGAGACGCTCGAGCGGTTCCCGACGCTGCCCGACGACTCCTTCATCCGGGCCCATCAGGTCAACTTCGAGACCATCCACACCCACGACGTGGAGGCCGAGCGCTCGGCCACCCTCGGCGAGATCCGCCGGGAGCTTGACCGGGCCGAGCACGTCTCCCGGCACACCACCCTGCGCGCCTGGCTCGACGGCTGCGTGCCCGCGCCGGCGTAGGCCGGCCCTCGATCGCTCGATTCACTTCTTCTTGTAGACGTTCCCGCCGATGTCGCCGCGCACGGCGTGCACGGGGTTCCCGGCGGCCTCCCACTGGTAGTAGGAGCAGGCCGGGCCGAACGAGGGCTCGTACAGGTCGGGCTTGGGGTTGCGGCCCACGTCCCGGGCGGCCGCCGCGTGGCGCAGGAGGGCCGGGTCGTCGACCTCCGGCCACACGATCACCAGGTGCGCGGCGGTGAGGAAGTGGGCGACGAACTCGCACCCGGTGGCCGGGCACCCCCACGGATCGGTGCGCACGCAGTACCAGCCGCTGTAGTCCTCGCCCGAGTCGTCGGTCCAGAGCTCCTCCTCCTCACCGATCTCCTCCTCGAAGTCGGGGAGCGGCGGGGCGACGAGCGGGTCCTCCACGTCGATGCCGATGCCGGGGCGGGCGGGGCCCGGCGTCTCCCCCGCCGGGCGCCGGCGGCTAGCGGGCCGCGTGCGCATGGCCCCGGGCGGCGCAGCCATCGATCCAGGCGGCCCCGCCGTCGGCAAAGACGGCGCGCTTCCAGATCGGGACGCGCTGCTTCAGCTCGTCGATGACGTACCGGCACGCCGCGAAGGCCTCGGGGCGATGGCCGGCCGAGGCGGCCACCGCGACGCTCGGGCGCCCCACCTCCACGCGCCCCACGCGGTGGGCCACGGCCACGCGCGCCCCGAAGCGCGCCTCGGCCTCGGCGGCGACCGCCGTCATCTCGGCGAGCGCCAGCTCCTCGTAGGCCTCGTAGTCGAGGGCCTCGACCTCCCGCTCGCCCGCCTCGCGGCGGGTGGTGCCGAGGAAGGTCGCGATGCCGCCGTGCTCCGGATGGGCGACCGCGTCGACCAGCGCGGAGAGCTCCAGGGGCTGATCGGAGAGGAGGATCATCCGCCGGACACCGGGAGCACCAGCGCGACCTGGTCGCCGTCGCGCAGCGGGGCGCCCGGCAGGCTCCACTCGTGGTTGATCGCGTAGCGCACGCCGTCGGGGGGCCCGTCGGCGCCCACGCCGCCCGGCAGGTGGCTCCACACCGCGCCGGCGGGCGTTGCGGCCGGAAGGCGCAACTCGAGCCGGTCGGTCCCGGCGGCCTCGCGCAGGGACGCGAACAGGCGCACCGTAATGGTGATGGCGGGTGGCGCGTCGATGCTCACCGCCCCACGATAACCCCGGCACAAAGGGACCGCCCCGTGCAGTTTCCTCCCAAAAACTCCTATTCGCGCCGGGAAGGACCCTCGGATCGGGCCTCCGGGGACGGCCGCACATGGCGAAATCGCGCTTCCGGGGTAGCGTTCTTGGGATGAAGCGCCCCCTGCGACGAGCCGTGCTGGGCCTCATGCTGGGGGCGGCGGCGGCCGGCGGGACGCTGGCGATGATGGCCTCCGCCGCGACGGTCGAGCCGCAACTGCCGGACCTGCGGTCCGACGCGCCCGACGGCCAGAGCCCGCCCGAGGTCTACTCGAACATCCCGGCGGGCGTCAACAACTGGCTCATCGTGCGCTTCGACGGATACATCACGAACGTCGGCGACGGGCCGCTGGACATCTTCGGGAACCCCCAGGTCCCCGGGGGCATGGTCCAGCGCGCGCGCACGGGCACCGACTGGACGACGGTGGGAAGCCCGCTGGACGTGAAGTACGAGACCGCCGACGGCCACGACCACTTCCACCTGAAGCGCGCGGTGGAGTACGCCCTCTACAGCGCCGACGCGGACCCCGCCGCCCGGACCAAGGTGGCCCCCGGCAGCAAGGTGGGCTTCTGCCTCTTCGACACCGAGCCCGTCCTGGCCGACCAGGACGAGCAGTTCTACGACTTCAGCGTGAGCCACTTCTGCGAGACGGGGAACCCCGGGGCCACCAGCCTGCGGATGGGCGTCTCCCGCGGCTGGCGCGACGTGTACTCGCGCAGCCTCCAGTTCCAGTACGTCAACGTCTCGAACGTCCCCCCCGGCCGCTACCTCCTGGGGGCGACGGCGGATCCGGACAACCAGATCGTGGAGACGAACGAGGTCAACCCCACGGCGTTCTCCGAGGCCCCGACCACGATCCCCGGCGTGCTGGCCGCGCCGGTGCAGGCGACGCTCGACCGCGACTCGCAGGTGCCCGTGACGCTGGCCGTGACGTCCGTGGGCACCGGCGCCGGCATCGCGCTGCACAACCGGCGCTTCCGCGTGGTCCAGGCTCCGGCCCACGGCCACCTGGACCGGGTGGTGGGCGAGACCTTCGGGGTCACGGCGACGGGCGCGGCGACCGTGCGCTACACGCCCGACCCGGGCTTCCGCGGCACCGACTCGTTCAAGTACGTGGCCCTCAGCACCTTCGGCAGCGAGGCGCTCTATCCGACGAGCCCCCCCAGCGCGGGCGCCCTCCTGGTGGGGAGCGGCGCCGCCGTGTCCGTCTCGGGCGCGCCGGCGCAGCTCTCGGTGGGGACGTCGGCCCGGCTGTCGGCCGCGCTGGTGAACCTGGCCGCCGGGGTGACCTGGACCGTGAACGGCACCCCCGGCGGTGACGCCACGGTCGGCACGATCACGCCCGAGGGGCTCTACGTCGCCCCCGCCGGCCCGCCCCCCGGACCGGTGACGGTCCGGGCGACCAGCGTGGCCGACCCGGCCGTGTACGACGACGTGACGATCACGATCATCCCCGCGCCCGATCCGGTGCCGCTGCCCGTGGCCCCGGCCCCGAGCGCGAGGACCCTGTCGTCGAACGTGGCCCTCACCACGCCCACCGTGGGCCTCCAGGGGGCGCGCCGCCGCATCATCGTCGTCGGGGTGGTGGCCGGCCGGCCGGGCGGGATCGTGATCACGGCCCGCGACGGAAAGCGCTCCACGCGGGCCTGCCGCATGCGCGTGTCCACCGGGCAGTCGGCCACCTGCCGCCTGGCCCTGCGCCCCGGGATGAGGCCCGCGAGCACCGTGGTGATCGCCGTCCTGCGCGCCAGCGACGGGAAGCGCGTGCTGAAGCGCGTGCGGGTCGCGCCCGCCAAGGTCGGCTAGCGCACCCTCGCCGGACGGGGGGTTACGCGGGCGGCGGCGATTGAGGATGATCCCGCGATGCGGCGGCCCGGGCGCCACTCGATCCTCGCCCTGATCGGCATCGCGGCCGGGGCGGCCGTGATCCTGCCGATCTACGCGAGCGCCGGACCCGGGGTGATCCCCCAGGCGCCCGACCTGCGGGCCGACCCCGTCGGTTTCGTCCAGCAGCCGGCCGTGTACGCGGACGACGACGTGGGGCCCTTCGGCTCCGGTCAGCTCCTGGTCCGCTTCGACGGGTACGTCACCAACGTGGGCGCGGGCCCGCTCGAGATCTCCGGCAACCCTCAGATCCCGGGGGACGTCAAGCAGCGGGCGCGCACGGCGCCCGGGCTGGCCCCCTCGGTGGTGGTGGGGAGCCCCGAGGTCCTGTTCGAGACCGCCGACGGGCACGACCACTTCCACCTGAAGCGCGCGATGCGCTACTCGCTCTGGACGCTCGACAAGACGGCCCAGGTCGCTCCCGGCCAGAAGGTGGGCTTCTGCCTCTACGACATCGAGGCCGCGCCGCCGCCGAGCCCGCCGCAGGACCCGGCCGTCTACACCCAGGACGTCACCAACTTCTGCGACGCCGGGGACCCCGGCGCCACCTCCCTGACCATGGGCACCTCGCGGGGATGGCGCGACGTGTACGAGCAGTTCCTCGCCTTCCAGTGGGTCGATGTCTCCAACACCCCGCCCGGCGTGTACGTGGTGGGCAGCGAGGCCGACCCGGACAACGTCATCTGGGAGGGCGGGGGCGCGGCCGAGGTCAACCCGCCGGCCTTCGCCGACAGCCAGCCCGTGACCGTGCCGGGCTGGATCGCCCAGCCGGTGTCCGTGCCGCAGACCGGAGCGCTGAAGGCGATCCCCGTCGCGGCGCAGCGATTCGGGAACCTGGCCCCCAGGGACCTGCGCTACCGCATCGTCACGGGGCCCGCGCACGGAAGCCTGAGCGTGCCGGTGGGCCAGACCTTCGACCCGTCCGCGAAGGCGCTGGTGTACACCCCGCCCGGGGGCTACCGCGGCCCCGACGGCTTCCAGTACGTGGCGGTCTCGGCCAGCTCGGCCTTCCCCCTGAGCCCGCCGATCGCCTCCGTGGCCCTCACGGACACGCGGCCGTCGGTGACCATCTCGGGCGCGCCCGCACGCCTGCCGGCCGGCGCCAGCGTGCGGCTCACGGCGGCCCTGTCGAACCTCTCGGGCGGGGTTCGCTGGAGCACCAGCGGCGGCCGCATCGGGACCGCGGGGCTCCTGACCGCGCCGGACTCGGTGCCGAGCGGCGGCACCATCCAGGTCCGCGCGACGAGCGCATCGAAGTCGTCGGTGTTCGGGCAGGTCTCGATCCGCATCGTGCCCCCCAGCACCGGCCCGAGGCCGGGCGTGGCCGGGGGCGCCCTCACCGCGGGGAACACGCTGCTCTCCCCCGTGGCGATCCGCGCCGTGACCGGACGGGTGCTGGTGACCCAGGTCGTCAGCGGCCGGCGCGCCGGCCGCATCGCGGTCACCGCGACCTTCGCCCGGGACGTGCTCGGCCGCTGCCGGGCCCGGCTGCGGGCCCGCCAGAGCTTCTCCTGCAGGATCGTGCTGAAGCGCGACTACCCGCTCCGGCGGGTCCGGATGACCGCCCGGTTCGCCGCGGGCGGGACGGTGGCGGTCCGGCGGGCGTTCGTGCAGCCGCGCCGCCCCTGACGCACGGGCTCGCCCTCAGGCCCGGGTCGCGACCGCCTGCAGGTACTCGCAGTGGAGCACGCAGCTGTCCGCGCGCCCCTCGTCGTAGCGGGTGAGGACCTCGCGGATGGCGGCCTCGAGCTCGGGCGCACGGACCGGTCCCACCGCCTCGAACGCCGTCACGGACGGCCCGAAGTAGGTGCGGAAGACGTTGACCGCGTGGTCGAGGGAGCGGTAGTGCTGGATCAGCGTCCGCCGCTCGGTCGTGAGCCGGCTGATGCCGGCGCCCAGCAGCTCCCGCAGCCCCTCCTCGGTTCCCCACCGCAGCGCCGGGCGCATCCCGGGGGGCGGGGGCACGAACGCGGCATGGGCGCCGAACAGATCGCCTCCGTATCCCTCCGGCATCCAGGCCGAGACGCCGATCGTCCCACCGGGACGGCAGACCCGCAGCAGCTCGGCGGCGGCCCGCTCCTGGTCGGGCGCGAACATCACCCCGAACACCGAGACGACCGCGTCGAAGTGCCCGTCCGGGAAGGGCAGCGCCTGGGCGTCGGCCACCCGGAAGTCCACCGCCGGACCCTCCGCCGCCGCCCGCAGCCGGGCGCGCTCCAGGAGGGCCGGGACGTAGTCGATGCCGGTCACCTCGCAGTAGCGGCGCGCGGTGATGAGGGCGACGTTGCCGCTGCCGCAGGCCACGTCGAGCACGCGGTCGCCGGCGTGAGGGTCGACGGCCTCGACGAGCATCTCGGCCGCCGACATCGACGCGATGGCGATCACGTTGAAGTCGCCCGATGACCAGACCTGCCGCTGCCGCTCCGTGATCGCCGCGAAGTCCGGGCCGGCGGTCTCGCTCACACGGGCCCACCCCCGTTGCCGATGTCGGATCCGAGGGCATCCTCCCCCTGCGGGACCCCCTCGACAAGCGATGGGGGCCGGGCTCCCGCCCCGCGCGAGCAGGCCCTTGTGGTAGCGTCGGCGCCCGCTCGGCGCGGCCCGGAAACAGGAAACGGGCGCGATCTCGGCAGCGGGGGGCGGGTGGCGGAAATGAGCGCGGGCGCGGACGACGACGTCCGCAGCACTGAATCGGGGATACCGATCGAGCGGGTCTACGGCGAGGAGGACGTCGCCGGGCTCGACCTGCCGGAGCGGCTCGGGGAGCCCGGGGACTTCCCCTACACCCGTGGCATCCACCCCACGATGTACCGCGACAGGTCCTGGACGATGCGCCAGTACGCCGGCTTCGCCACGGCCGAGGAGACGAACGAGCGGTTCCGCTACCTGCTGGCGGCGGGCGCGCGCGGGCTCTCGACCGCCTTCGACCTGCCCACCCAGCTCGGCATGGACTCCGACGACCCCCTTGCGGCCGGCGAGGTCGGCCGGGTCGGCGTCGCGATCGACTCGGTGGAGGACATGGCCCGGCTGCTCGACGGCATCCCGCTCGACCGGGTCTCCACGAGCATGACCATCAACGCCCCCGCGGCCGTGCTGCTGCTGCTGTACCAGCTCGTCGCCGAGGAGAGCGGGGTCAACCCGGCGGTCCTCCAGGGCACGATCCAGAACGACGTGCTGAAGGAGTACGTGGCCCGCGGCAACTACATCTACCCGCCGGTGCCGTCGATGCGCCTGACCACCGACACCTTCGCCTACTGCGACGCCGAGCTGCCGCACTGGAACACGATCTCCATCAGCGGCTACCACATCCGCGAGGCGGGCTCGACGGCGGTGCAGGAGGTGGCCTTCACGCTTGCCAACGGCATCGCCTACGTGGAGGCGGCGCGCGACGCGGGCCTGGACGTGGACCGCTTCGGCCCCCGGCTGTCGTTCTTCTTCAACTCCCACAACAACCTGCTGGAGGAGGTGGCCAAGTTCCGCGCCGCCCGCACGCTGTGGGCCCACATCATGCGCGACCGCTTCGGCGCCACCGAGGCGCGGGCGATGACGATGCGCTTCCACGCCCAGACGGGCGGTAGCACGCTCACCGCCCAGCAGCCCCGCATCAACGTGGTCCGGGTGGCCGTGCAGGTGCTCGCCGCGGCGCTCGGCGGGGCCCAGTCGATCCACTCCAACGGGTTCGACGAGGCGCTGGCCCTGCCCACCGAGGAGTCGGCCAAGCTGGCGCTGCGCACCCAGCAGGTGATCGCCGCCGAGTCGGGGATCGTGGACACGGTCGACCCGCTCGGGGGCAGCTACGCGGTGGAGGCGCTCACGGCCGAGATCGAGGGCCGGGCGCGCGAGCTGATCGAGGAGATCGATCGCCGGGGCGGGGCGGTGGCGTGCATCGAGTACATGCGCGACGCCATCGGCGAGGCCGCCTTCCGCCACCACCAGGCGGTCGACGCCGGCGACCGGGTGGTGGTGGGCGTGAACATCCAACGGGAGGACGACGAGCAGCCGGTGTCCCTCCAGCGCATCGATCCCCAGATCGAGATCGACCAGGTCGCGCGGCTGCGCGCCCTGCGCGCGAGCCGGGACGCCGCGCGCGTGGAGGCCCGGCTGGACGACGTGCGGGCCGCGGCGCGCGGCACCGCGAACCTGCTCCCCCCCCTGCGCGAGGCGCTGCGGGCCCGGGCCACGGTGGGCGAGGTCTGCGGCGTCATGCGCGCCGAGTTCGGGGAGTACGACCGGGTGCGGGCGGCGGAGTCGTGAGCACCGGGGAGAAGCGGGAGCGGCTGCGGAAGCTGCGCGAGGAGGCCGCCCACGCGGGCACCGAGGCGGCCGTCGAGCGCCAGCACGCGCGCGGGAAGCTCACCGCCCGCGAGCGCATCGACCTGCTGCTGGACCCGGGCAGCTTCACCGAGCTCGGCATGTTCACCCGCCACCGCGCCCACGGCTTCGGCCTGGAGGACAACCGCCCCTGGGGCGACGGCGTCGTGACCGGCCACGGCACGATCGAGGGCCGCAAGGTGTTCCTGTTCAGCCAGGACTTCACGGTCTTCGGCGGCAGCCTGGGCGAGGTCTTCGCCGAGAAGATCGTCAAGGTCATGGACCTGGCCGTGCGGATGGGGTGCCCGTTCATCGGCATCAACGACTCCGGCGGGGCGCGCATCCAGGAGGGCGTCGTGAGCCTCGGCGGCTACGCGGACATCTTCTTCCGCAACGTCCGGGCCAGCGGCGTCATCCCCCAGATCTCGGTCGTGATGGGCCCCTGCGCCGGCGGCGCCGTCTACAGCCCGGCGATCACCGACTTCATCTTCATGGTGCGCGAGACCAGCCACATGTTCATCACCGGGCCCGAGGTCATCAAGACCGTGACCGGCGAGGACGTGACGATGGAGGACCTGGGCGGGGCCCAGAGCCACGCCACCCGCTCGGGGGTGTGCCACTTCGCGGCCGACTCCGAGGAGGACTGCCTGGAGCAGGTGCGCGAGCTGCTGTCGTTCCTGCCCCAGAACAACCTCGACCCGCCGCCGTTCGCGGCCACCGGGGATCCGCCGGACCGCGCCGAGCCCGAGCTGGCCACGATCATCCCCGACTCCCCCAGCAAGCCCTACGACATCACCCACGTCATCGAGCTGGTGGTGGACGACGGCGACTTCTTCGAGGTCGCCCCGCTCTACGCCCAGAACATCGTCGTGGGCTACGGGCGGCTGGCCGGCCACGTGGTCGGGATCGTGGGCAATCAGCCCCGGGCCCTCGCGGGCGTGCTCGACATCGACGCGTCGATCAAGGCCGCGCGCTTCGTGCGCTTCTGCGACGCCTTCAACATCCCGCTGGTCTCGTTCGTGGACGTCCCGGGCTTCCTGCCCGGCACGACACAGGAGTACGGCGGCATCATCCTGCACGGGGCCAAGCTGCTCTACGCCTACGCCGAGGCCACCGTGCCGAAGCTCACCGTCATCACGCGCAAGGCCTACGGCGGCGCCTACGACGTCATGAGCTCCAAGCACGTGGGGGCCGACTTCAACGCGGCGTGGCCCACCGCCGAGGTGGCGGTCATGGGGCCCGAGGGGGCGGTCAACATCGTCTTCCGCCGGGAGCTGGTGGAGGCGGAGAAGGACGGCGGCGACGTCGTGGCGCGGCGGGCCCAGCTCATCGAGGACTACATCGAGCGCTTCGCCAACCCCTACATCGCGGCCGAGCGCGGATACGTGGACGACGTGATCGAGCCCGAGGAGACCCGGACGTGGCTCATCCGCGCCCTCGAGGCCTCGCTCACCAAGCGCGAGCAGCGGCCCCGGCGCAAGCACGGGAACATCCCCCTGTGACGCTGCGGGATCCTGCGGGGATCCAGGAGATCCGCGTCACGGCCGGCGGCGCTCCGACGGCGGAGCAGCTCGCCGCCCTCACGTCGGCGCTGACCGCCCTGGTCAACGAGGAGGGCGCCGCCGCCCCGGACCCCGTGCCGCCGGTGTACCGCTCGCGCTGGCGCCGGGCCGGAGTGGTGGAGATGACCGAGGTGCCGCCGCACCCGAAGGACGGCGGGCCCACGTGGGGAGGCCGGCCTTAGTGCCCCGAGTCACCAATTACGCGGCACGAACCAGCGACTCGGGGCCCTAGGTGTTCTCCAAGGTCATGGTGGCCAACCGGGGCGAGATCGCGATCCGGGTGTTCCGCACCCTGCGCGAGATGGGCATCGCGTCCGTGGCCGTGTACAGCGAGACCGACCGCGACGCGCTCTTCGTGCGCCACGCCGACGAGGCCCACCTGCTGGGCCCCGGTCTCGCCGCCGAGACCTACCTCAACGTGCCGCGCATCCTCGAGATCGCGGCCGGGGCCGGCGTGGACGCCGTGCATCCCGGCTACGGGTTCCTGGCCGAGAACGCGGGCTTCGCCCGGGAGCTGGAGCGCGCCGGCATCGTCTGGATCGGGCCGCCGGCCGACGCGATCGACGCGATGGGCTCCAAGGTCCGGGCCCGGCAGCTCATGGACGAGGCCGGGGTGCCCATCGTGCCCGGCGTCACCGAGCCCGTGGCGGACGTGGGCGCCGCCGGCCTGATCGCGCAGGGGATCGGCTACCCGGTGGCGGTGAAGGCCTCCGCCGGCGGGGGCGGCAAGGGGTTCCGCGTGGCCCTCACGCCGGCCGACCTCGACGACGCGTTCGCGGGCGCGGTGCGCGAGGGCGAGCGGTTCTTCGCCGACGGCGCCGTCTATCTCGAGCGCTACCTCCCCGAGCCGCGCCACGTGGAGATCCAGATCCTGGCGGACGCCCACGGCTCCTGCGTCTGGCTGGGGGAGCGCGACTGCTCCATCCAGCGCCGCCACCAGAAGCTGATCGAGGAGACCCCGAGCCCGGTGGTGTCCGACGACCTGCGGCGGCGCATGGGCGAGGCCTCGGTGCGCGCCGCCCAGGCGGTCTCCTACACCTCCGCCGGCACCCTGGAGTACCTGGTGTCCGGCGAGGAGTTCTTCTTCCTGGAGATGAACACCCGCATCCAGGTGGAGCACACCGTCACCGAGGTCGTGACCGGGCTGGACCTGGTGCGCGAGCAGGTGCGGGTGGCGGCCGGCGAGCCGCTCTCGATCTCCCAGGCCCAGATCGCGCCGCGCGGGCACGCCATCGAGTGCCGCATCAACGCGGAGGACGCCTCGAAGCGCTTCCTCCCCTCCCCCGCCCTCATCACCGGGTACCGGGAGCCGGCCGGGCCCGGCGTGCGGGTGGACTCGGGGGTGCGTGCGGGATCCACCATCCCCGAGATCTACGACCCGATGGTGGCGAAGCTGATCGTGTGGGACGTGGACCGCGAGTCGGCCCGGCGGCGGATGATCCGGGCCCTCGACGAGTACGTCGTGGAGGGGCCCACGACCCTGATCCCGTTCCACCGCTGGCTGCTGGAGCAGGGGGAGTTCATCGCCGGCGGCGCCTGCCACGCCCTGCTGGCCCGCCTGGCCGAGGAGCCCACGCCCATCCCGCCGCCCGAGGAGCCCGGGCCGCAGCTGCCGGCCGACCCCGCGCCGGAGGCCGAGCCGACCGTCGAGCGCCACTTCACGGCCGAGGTGGACGGGCGGCGCTTCGAGGTCGTGCTGATCCACGCCCCCGCGGCCGGCCCGGGCGGCGCGCCGCCGGCCCGCCGCCCGCGGAAGGACCGGGCGCGCTCGGGGGCGGCGCCGGGCGCGTCCGGCACCGCGCTCGTCACCCCCATGCAGGGGACCGTCCTGCGGGTCCTCGTGGAGGCCGGCCAGGCCGTGTCGGCCGGCGACGTGGTCGCCATCGTCGAGGCCATGAAGATGGAGAACGAGGTCGCCGCCCACCGCGACGGCACCATCACCGAGCTGCGGGCCACCGAGGGCGGCTCCGTGGCCGCCGGGGACGTGCTCGCCGTCATCGAGTAGGACGGCCTGGTAGAAACGCTCTCAGGCACCCCACCGCGCGAAGCGAGGTCTCGCCATGTGTCGCAACATCCGCACGCTCTACAACTTCGAGCCGCCGGCCACCGAGGACGAGGTCCGCGCCGCGGCCCTTCAGTACGTCCGCAAGATCAGCGGCTTCACCCGGCCGTCGCGCGCCAACACCGAGGCGTTCGAGCGCGCGGTGGAGGAGGTCGCGGCCGTCTCCCTGCGCCTCCTGGGTGAGCTGTCCACCACCGCGTCCCCCAAGGATCGCGAGGTCGAGGCGGCGAAGGCCCGCGCTCGCGGGGAGCGGCGCCGGGCGGCATAGCGCCGTGGAGTTCTTCAACCCGCTGGCCGGGAGCGAGTACGAGCAGGCCTGGGGGCCGTGGCTCGGCACGCACCACCCGGGCCAGAACTGGCAGAGCGACGCCGCCTGGGACCTCCTGCACAGCTCCGACCCGCTGCCGGTGTTCGCGCCGATCGCCGGCACCGTGGTCTCGGCGGGGCCCGGCGGCACCGGCCGTTTCGCCGGCGCCAAGGTGGGGATCCAGGGCACGGAGGCCAGCGTCTTCCTCACCCACATGCGCGCCATCACGGTGGCCAAGGGGGACCGGGTCACGGCGGGCACGCGCGTGGGCACCAGCGGCAAGGCGGCCGGCGTCTGGCACCTGCACATCGGCCTGGGCGGGCCCGACTACTTCGACTCCTCGGACGACAACGGCCGCGACCCGGGGCCATACCTCGTGGCGAGCGCCGACCTGATCGGGACCGGGGCCCAGGGGCACCCGCTCTACCGGGGGCGCGGGGGCGTGGCGACCACGCTGGAGCTGCCGGCGCCGGCCCTTCCCGACGGCCGGTCGCTGCGCCTGGTGCTCAACGGCGCGCGCTTCGCCGACTGGGATCAGTGCCGGGAGCCGATGACCGCGATCGCCCGCGACGGCCTCCGCCCCGGGGACCAGGCGGTGCTCGCCTGGCACAAGCGCACCTGGAGGACCCCGGACGACGTGGTCCACGTCGTCCGGAACCTCGTGGCGCGCTTCCTCGACTAGCGACTCAGGACACTAGCCCAGCGCCTCCTTCACCAGCGCCGCCACCTGCGTGGGGCTCTCCCCGACCCTGACGCCGCGCGCCTCCAGGGCCTCCTTCTTCGCCTGGGCCGTGCCGCTCGTGCCGGTGATGATCGCCCCGGCGTGTCCCATCTGCTTGCCGGGCGGAGCCTGGAAGCCGGCGATGTAGCCGACGACCGGTGTGGACATCGTCTCGGCGATGAAATCGGCGGCGGTCTCCTCCTCGGCGCCCCCGATCTCGCCGACCATCACCACGATCTCGGTGTCGGGATCGGCGTCGAAGCGGGCCAGGACGTCGATGAACGAGCTCCCCACGACGGGGTCGCCGCCGATGCCCACCACGGTGCTCTGGCCGATGCCCAGCTGCGCCAGCTCCTTGGAGATCTGGTAGGTCAGGGTGCCGCTGCGGCTGACCACGCCCACCGCTCCGGGCTGGAAGACCTGCGTCGGCATGATCCCCACCGTGGCGGTGCCGGGGCTGATGATCCCCGGGCAGTTGGGACCCACGAGCGCCTTGTCCCCGCGCTTCAGGTGCGCGTAGACGCGGAGCATGTCGTGCGCCGGGATCCCCTCGGTGATGCACACGATCAGGTCCACGGGGCTGTCGAGCGCCTCGAGGATGGCGTCGGCGGCGAAGCGGGGCGGCACGAAGACCATCGCCGTGTTCGCGCCCGTGGCCTCGGCGGCGTCCTCCACGGTGTTGAACACCGGGATGCCGTTGAACGTCCTGGCCCGCCTTCCCGGGGGTCACGCCGGCGACCACCTGGGTGCCGTAGGCCTTGTTGCGGGTGGCGTGGAACGCCCCCTCGCGGCCGGTGATGCCCTGCACCACGAGCCGCGTCGATGCGTTGACGAGGATGCTCATGCCGTCACCCCCTCGGCCAGGGCCACCGCTCGCCGCGCGGCCGACAGCATGGTGGTCTCCACCACGACGTTGTCCGGCGCGCGCTCGGCGATGATCGCCCGCCCCTCCTCCTCGTTCGTGCCGTCCAGGCGGACCACGATGGGCAGCGTGGCGCCCAGCCGCTCGAGGGCGGTGAGCAGACCCTCGGCCACCTCGTCGCAGCGCGTGATGCCGCCGAAGATGTTGATGAGGAGCACCTTCACCTTGTCGTCGCTCAGCAGCACCTCGAGGGCGGTGACGACGTCGTCCGCCTTCGACCCGCCGCCGGCGTCCAGGAAGTTGGCGGGGCGCCCCCCGGCGAGGGCCACGACGTCGAGCGTGCTCATCACGAGCCCGGCGCCGTTGCCCAGGATCCCGACGTCGCCGTCGAGCTTGACGTAGGTGACCCCGCGCTCCTTGGCCATCCGCTCCTGCGGGTCCTCGGGGAGCACGTCGCCGATCTCCGTCAGCTCCGGCCGGCGGGAGACCGAGTTGCCGTCGATGGTGACCTTGGCGTCCAGCGCGACCACGCGGCCGTCCTCCGTCAGCACCAGGGGGTTGATCTCCACCAGCATGGCGTCGAGGCCCACGAACGCGTCGTACAGGGCGCCCAGGATCTTCACCACGCCGCCGATCGCCTCCGCGTCGATGCCCGCGCCGTAGGCCAGCGAGCGGGCGTCGTGCGCCTGGAAGCCGATCAGGGGATCGATGTGACGGCGCACCAGGGCCTCCGGCTGGTTGCGGGCGACCTCCTCGATGTCCATCCCGCCGATCGCCGAGAGCATCGCCAGCGGCTTCTTGGCCGCGCGGTCGAAGGTGATCGAGGCGTAGTACTCCTTGGCGATGGCCGAGGCCTCCTCGATCCAGACCCAGTGGACCGTGTGGCCGCGGATGTCCATGCCCAGGATGTCGCGGGCCCGCGCCTCGGCCTCGTCGGGCGTCGCCGCCACCTTGATGCCGCCGGCCTTGCCCCGCCCGCCGATCTGCACCTGGGCCTTCACGACGACCGTGCCGCCGATGCGCTCGGCCGCGGCGCGCGCCTCCTCGGGCGTCGAGGCGACCGCGCCCTCCGGCGTCGGGATGCCGCGATTCCGCAGCAGTTGCTTCCCCTGGTACTCGAGCAGATCCACGCACGGCCTCCGGTGATGGCTGGCAGACGACGTCCAGCCCCCCCGGAAGAGGGGGGTACGGGACGCCGTACTCTACCGAGGCAGGCGCGATCCTCGGATAAGGTGCTGGCCATGCGGATCACGCGACTCCTGATGGCCGCCGCCCTGATCGGGCTGGTGCTTCCCGTCACCGCTCTGGCGATGCCCCTGAGCGACCCTCCGGGGGACGTGAGGCGCTCGGACGTCGACATCCTCGGCGGCGAGGTCGTCCTCGGCGGGGGCAACGTGACGCTGCGCCTGAAGCTGGCCGGAGGGCTCCGCGACCGCGACGTCTACACGTTCCGCATCTTCGGCCAGGGCGGCGAGCGCTGGACGCTCCGCGCGAGCCGCAAGGACGGAAAGCGGTCCTTCTCCGCCCGCGACGAGCGGCGCCACAAGAGCTACCGGGCGAAGGGAAAGCTCATCAACCGCCTGGTGGCCATCAGCTTCCCGTCCCAGCGCATGGGCGCGAACAAGGGGCACTTCCGCTTCTCGATCTCGGCCGCCTCGCCGAAGAGCCCGCCGGCCCTCGACACTCTTCCGGCCAAGGGTCGCCCCCGCGGCACGGCCACCATCCCGTTCGCCGCGCGCTAAAGGGGCGGACGGCGTGCGCCGCGCTGGCGGCGCTGCTGGTCGTGGCGGGGGCCGCCGCGTGCTCTGACGCCCCCCCCAAGGTCCAGGCGCCGCCCCACCCCAAGCCGATCGTGTGGGGCTTCGCCGAGAACCTCCACCGCGATCCGCCCGCGATGGACCGCAAGCTCGCGGTGATCAAGCGGATGGGCGCCGCCATGGTGCGCTTCGACCTCGGTCTCAGCCCCGCCCAGGAGCACGCGGTGCGCGAGGCCCGCGCCGACGGCCTGAAGGTGATGGGCGTGGTCACCGGGGGCTCCCGCGACCCGCAGGTGTATGCCCGGCGCATCGAGCGCCTCGTGCGCCACTACGCCCCGATGGGCGTTCACCATTATGAGATCTGGAACGAGCCGAACCTGGCGGACAGCTGGCCCACGGCCGACGATCCCGACCGCGCCACGACCGAGTACATGGACCTGGTGAAGGCCGCCTACCCGCGGATCAAGGCGGCCGATCCGAGGAGCGTGGTGCTGGTGGGCGCGCTCTCGCGCCGCGAGTCCGTGGGCGGGCGCCCCAACGACTGGGTGGCGGCCATGTACGACAAGGGCCTGAAGGGCAACTTCGACGCCCTCTCGATCCACCCCTACACGGATCCCGAGGTCCCCGGAGAGAACACCCGGCCCGCCTACTCGTGGCTCCAGATGACCGGCCCGTGGGACGACCGCGCGCCGTCGGTGCGCCAGCTGATGGTGGACCACGGCGACGGGGCCAAGCGCGTGTGGATCACGGAGTACGCCGCGCCCACCGGCGGAAACCTCGGCTTCCCGGTGAGCGAGCACCGCCAGGCGCGGATCCTCGCGCGGGCCGTCACGCTGGCACAGTCCTACCCCTGGCTCGGAGGATTCCTGTGGTATTCGCTGCGCGACAGCGAGAATGGCGGGGAACAGTTCGGAGTATTGCGTGCCGATTGGTCCCGTAAACCCGCTTTCGGCGAGTACGTCTCCGCCATTCGTCGCACCCGAGGCCGTCCGGCTGGGGGGTGAGCCTGGCGGGCGGACGGGATACGCTCGCCATCGGTCCACCGGGGGGATTCTTGCTGACCGACGACGAGCTCCGTAGCGCCTCTCTGCTGCTGGATCCCTCCGGCGCCGTCCCGATCCTTCCCGATCAGGAATTGCCCGCGGTGCGCCGTGCCGTGCGCTCGCGGAACATTCCGGGCACGGCCCTGCGCTACACGCAGCGGCTGTCGATGAAGCGCGGGGGGCTGGGCTACGAGCGCGACAGCCTGGAGCCCATGATCCGGGCGCGCCGCGCCGCGCTGGGTGATGCCGGCGCGGGGCCTCCCCGCCTGCTGGTGCGGGTGGACGAGTTCCCGCACGCGGGAGGGTTCGACAACCCGGCGACCGTGAGCGACATGCTCCAGTTCCACGAGATCATGCGCCGCGCCGGGGTCCCCTATCTCATCGCGGTGACCCCTCGGGTGGCCCGCAACTACCTGAGCCCGCGCGACACCACCTCGCGGCCGCTGCACGAGGAAGAGGTGGCCATGCTCGCCCGCATGGCCGAGGACGGCGTCGCCTTCGCCCAGCACGGCCTCGACCATCGCACCCGCCACGCCGAGCCGCGCCGCCACTCGGAGCTGACCGGTCTGGGCACGGCACCCCTCGGCGCCCTGCTCGACGAGGGCCTCGCGGTCCTGGGCGGGCTGGGGATCCGCCCCCGGGTGTTCGTGCCCCCGTTCAACCGCTTCGACGCCGAGCAGTACCCGACGCTGGCGACGCGCTTCTCGGTGGTGTGCGGGGGGCCCGAGACCGTTCCGCTGATGGGCTTCCACGCCACGCCGCTGTGGCGGGGGGACGCGGTCTACATGCCGGCCTACGCCCCCCTCTACGACCGGGCCGCCGGCGTCGCGGCCGGCGTGCGGCGCCTGGTGGAGCGGGAGGCCGGCATCTGGGCGCCGCTGGCCCTGCACCTGCCCTGGGAGGCCGAGGACGGCTGGAGCGACCTCGAGCGCCTGGCCGAGCAGATGGCGCCGTACGCCGCCCCGTGGGACGACTTCCTGACCGCCGTGGAGGCCTCCCGCGCCGCGGCGGCGCCGGCCGCGGCCCCGACCGGCTGAGGCCCGGCCCCGCCCGTTCCAGTGTCGTGAGTCGCTAGGTCAGCAGCTGGACCAGCAGGAGCGTGGCGAGCGTGCCCACGCAGAGCGTGCCCAGCTCGAGGCGGTGGCGCGTGAGCAGCGCGACGCCCCGGGTGCCCTGCATGTCGTAGCGGCGGGCCGCCGTCGGGAACAGCGACAGGGTGCCGGTGATCCCCGCCACCACGAGCAGGGCGATGGCCACCATCCCCCACCCCCCCTGGCCGCCGCCGCCGGACGTGGCGCTGGGGAGCGTGCTCGCGCCGCCGCGGGACGCCTCCAGCTCCCGCGAGGCGGCCAGGGCCGCCTCCTGCCGCTGGTGCCGCTGCGCGGCCTCCTTGCGCTGGATGGCGGCGAGGCGCCGGGCCTCGGCCTCCCGCTTGCGCTCGAGGGCGAGCTCGCGCTGGTGCCGCAGCTCGGCCTGGCGCCGCAGCTCCGCATCGCGGCGCTGCTGGGCGAGCGCGGCGGCGCGCTGGGCGCGCAGGTCGGCCGGCGTCGGGCCCGAGGGCTTCGCGGTGGACGGGGAGCTGCTGGGCGCCGACGGCGCCGGCGTGGACACGTGCGGAGCGGGAGCGGGAGCGGGGTCGGGCGCGGGCGGTGCGTCCGGCCCGCCCAGGCTGACCTGACCGACGGCCGTGGCCGCGCTCATCGCAAGGATGAGCGCGGCCACGAGGCACAGCAGAACTCCGGTGAACCGTTTCGTCACCGCGCCCTCGCGAGGATCCTGGCCGTGGGCTTGGGCGACTTGATCAACAGCAAGCCCTTCGTCGTCGTGCGCGTAGCGCCACCGCGCTTGTCTTTCAACGCGATCGTCATCCGCAGCTTCAGGGGGAACCTCTTGCCCTTGACGGAGAACCGAATCGTAGCAGCGAAGGTCTTGCTTCCGACACCCTTGATGGTCTTCGAGGCGATCGCCTTGTTGATGAGCTTGGCCTTGCTCCCCTTCCTCGCCTTGGCGATGGGGAAGAGCTTGACGGAGCCCGTGAAGGCCTTGCTGGCCTTGAAGCTCAGCTTCACCGTCGCGAAGCCCTTCTTGAACGACACCGTGGCCTTCAGCTTGCTGATCTTCGGCGCCGGGAACGCGGCCGTGCCGGGGGGGGGCGTCACCACGGGGATCGCGGAGGGGGCGGGCAGCCCGGTGTCGAGGCGGATGAACTTGGCCACCGACGGCACGCCCGCGGCGTTCACCAGGAAGAGCTGGTAGTAGCCGGGCGGGGCGGCGTTGGCGCTGGAGGGCATCGTCACGCTGATCCCGCCGGGCGCCGCGACGAAGTTCAGCGACAGCGACCGCTGGCTGGTGTCCAGGGCGTGCGTCGTGGCGCCGAGCTTGATGATCACGGCCTTCGCGATCGCGTCCGGCGTCCCGATCCCGACGGGCACGCCGTAGGGGGTGCCGGCCGGAGCGGAGGCGATCGTGGGCCGCGCGCCCTTGTAGAGGTACGGCGGGTCGTAGTACTCGACCTTGCGCAGCGCGCGGTTCTGCGAGTTCAGGGTGCGGTCGTCGCCCATCGTGGCCACGCGGCCGTCGGGCAGCAGCAGGGAGGTGGAGTGGTAGGTCCGGGCCTCCTGCTGCGGATCGGTCTCGATCCAGGCGCCGGCGCCCGGGTTCAGGAGCTCACCCGTGTACACCGGGCCGGCGTACTGGTCGCCGCCGACGCTGCCGGCGCCGCCGCCGTTCGTGAACAGGCTGCCGTCCGGAAGGATGGTGGTGTTCACGTGGCTTCGCGGCCGGATGTTGGACGGCCCCTTGACCATCGAGCCGTTGGTCATGTTCACGAGCAGGGTCTCGTTGGTCTGGGCCGGGTCGGCGTAGTGGCTCGCCTCGGCATCCGAGCCACCGATCATCATGACCGTGGACGGGCCCTCGGGGCCGGAGGGGAGCATGACCGCCGAGCCCCACTCGCGACGGCCGACGGGGTCGCCATCGTCGACCTGGCCGGGGTAGGCGGCCGCGAAGGTCGAGTACGAGAGCAGGGCCGGGGTGTTCGTGATGGCGAAGTTGTTGCCCGGGTCGATGATGTGGCTGTCCGTCTCGTCCGGGCCCAACGTGATGAGCTTGCCCTGGGTGTTGAGGAAGACGTGGGGGTAGAGCCCGAAGGACTGGTCGCCCACCTTCTGGATCGTGCCGACACCGTTCAGGTCCGCCGACGGCGTGAAGACCTCGATGTCGGAGTTGTTCTGCTCGCCTCCAATGGGCGCGCTGTTGAGGCCCGCCGTGATGACCACGCGCCCGTCGGAGAGCTCCGTGAGGGTCGGGTACCAGCGGCCGTCGCGCATGTGCGGCTGCACGGTCCAGGTCTCGTTGAACGGGTTGAACGTCAGGACCGCATCGAGGCCCTGGTACTTCTGGTTGGCCAGCGTCCAGTACGCCTTGTTCCCGCCGGCCACGAGCACCCGCCCGTCACGAAGCAAGACCTGGCCGGAGCACCAGAGGTTGTAGGGCTTCCCGGTCGCCGGGTTGATCGGCGGGTCGCGCTCCACGCTCGCCCCCGTGGCGGGGTCGAAGACCCACGCCTCGGCGTAGTTGAGGTCGGCATTGACCTGGGCCTCGTTCGAGCCCGGGTAGCCCGGCACGAAGTTCGGCTTCTGCGGATATGCGTACCACAGGATCTTGCCCGTGGGGAGCAGCATCGAGTTGATGGCCAGGCCCTGGATCTGGACCAGGTTCGGGTCCCAGCGGCCCGTGACGCTCGCGGGCTGCTGCTCGAGCGCGTGCTTCAGCGCCCGATCGACCTTCGCAGCCGTGATCCTCGGGCAGAACCGGGGGTGGCGCGTGCGGTAGGCCGACCTGGTGCACAGCGCACGCTGACGGGCCTCGGAGAGCCTCAGCTTGGGGCTGAGTGCCGGGCACTTCCACGCGTAGGCCGCGCGGTAGCCCGGAACGGCGCAGCGCGCGGCGCGAAGCTTGTCGTTGCGGACATCCCTGATGCTGAGGTGCCCCAACCCATGGTTGACGAACCCCGCCTCGAAGGCGCTGGAGAATCGCGTGGGGTCGTCGTTCTTCCCGGCCATCACGGGCGAGAGCCCGAGCGTCGCCGCCCCGACGCCCGCGATCACGAGCGCTACGAGGACGCGCATGCGCCCGCTGCCGATCCCCTTCAACCTCCACACAGTCGCGACTCCTTCGCTCGGGCACACCCCGTCGCCTCGAAGGATCTCTGGTCAGAGCCGCGAGCGCGACGTTCGGAGGTCGGGGAAGACCCTCGACGGACGGGGGGTAGTGCCCTGCTTTGGGTAAGAGGTGCGTTAAAGGGCGTGTGCGGGGTGTGATTCCGCCGGGCGGGGACCCCGCCCTCGGCGGAACCCCCCGGACGACCGGGGACCGCCCCATCCCGAGGTTGATCGTGGCCGGGCGCGGAACCGTGGTACTCATCGCGGGTGCGCGCTCTCATATTGGATCAGGGGCTCGACCGAGGCTCCCTCGCGGCCGTGCGGGCGCTGCGCGACGACGGCTGGACCGTGGGCGTGGGATCACCCATCCGCGGCCTTGCCGGATCCTCCCGGGCGGTCTCGCGCTGGCACGAGGTCCCGAAGGCGGAGGACGGCGTGCGGGAGTACCTCGAGGCCGTCCGCACGGCCGTGGACGAGGGTGGCTACGACGTCGTCTTCACCTCCGACGACATCGGCGTGATCGCGCTCTCGCGCCATCGCGACGGCCTCGGCGCGGTCGTGCCCTACGCGTGTCACGACACCGTGGTCCGCTCGCTGGACAAGCTCGGCAT
Source organism: Miltoncostaeaceae bacterium (assembly GCA_963760715.1). GTDB lineage: Bacteria > Actinomycetota > Thermoleophilia > Miltoncostaeales > Miltoncostaeaceae > CAVXDY01. The sequence continues at coordinate 958,028 of CAVXDY010000003.1, forward strand.
GTCGTGCGCCGCGCGGTCGGTGGGCCTGACGGTGCCGCGCACCTCGCGGGCCACGAACGGTGCGGTCGAGCGACTGGACGCGCCCACGATCGTGAAGCCGCGGCTCCACTCCGTGCTGCGGCCGGGCGCGCCGGGGCGCCTCGAGACCGTCCTCGCCCGCAGCCCCGAGGAGGCCCGTCACGCGGTCGCGAGGATCCGCGAGGCCGGCGTGGAGCCCATCCTCCAGGAGGTGGTCCAGGGCGACCTGATGTCCTTCCAGGCGGTGATGGACCGCGACGGACGGATGCTCGCGCCGGTGCAGCAACGCTCGCCGCGCACCTGGCCGCCCGACTCCGGGTCGGCGGCGCGCGGTCACACGGTCGCGATCGACCCGGTGCTGGCCGCGCGGGTGGCCGCGTTCTTCCGGCAGCTCGGGTGGTTCGGCCTGGCCCAGCTCCAGTTCATCGCGCCCCGTGACGGCGGCGAGCCGCGGCTGATCGACCTCAACGGCCGCTACTACAGCTCGCTGGCGCTGGCCGTCGCCTCGGGCCCCAACCTGCCCGGCATCTGGGCCCGGCTGGCCACCGGCCTGCCCGTCGGGCCGATCCCGCCGTCCGAGCCGGGTCACTCCTACCAGTGGTTCAGCCGCGACCTGCGCGCCTCGTGGCGTGCCGAGGGTCTCCGCGGCGCGGCGGGCACGATGCGCATCTCGGCCGGCAGCGTGCACAGCGTGTGGCGCCACGACGACCCGTGGCCCAGCGTCCAGCACTACAGCGGGCAGCTCGCCGCCAGCGGCGGGCGCCGGCTGCAGGCCGTCGTGCACTTCATCGCCGCCCTCGGCGCCGGGTCGGGCCTGCTGTAGCTACACCACCGGCTTGGTCATGTCGGCGGTGATCTCGGCCGCCGAGAGGGCCCGGTTGTAGACCCGCACCTCGTCGATGCGCCCGTCGAAGTACTCGCCCCAGATCGTGTTGCCGCCGATCCGCAGCGGGTTGGCCGAGGTGACCAGCGCGCCCGGGGCGGCGGTGGTGGTCACGAGCACCCCGTTCTTGTAGAGGCGCAGGTTGGCGCCGTCGTAGGTGGCCGCCAGGTGGGTCCAAGCGGCCGCCGCCAGCTTGGGGGTGATGCCGGCGCTCTTGTCGCCGGCCGTCGTCGAGATGTCGGACTGGGGCCGGTTGGAGCTGGTGTTTGCGTACAGCGAGTAGGTGAGCGAGCCCGGGCGCTCCTTGAGGATGACCTCACGCCAGGAGTTGAGGGTGTCGGGCTGCACCCAGGCCTCGAGGGTCATGCCGGTGGTGAGATCGAGCGAGTTGGCGTCGGGGATGCTGACCATGCCGCTGACCCCGTCGAAGTCGATCGCCCGGCCGATCTTGCCGGCGGCGGTGCGGGCCGCCCCGCCGCCGATCGTGCCGGGGTTGCCGGTGCCCGAGGAGTCGGTGACCGCGGTGCCGGTGGTCTCCTCGAAGCCGTAGGCGGCCACCAGGCCGGTGACCGGCGGGGCGGCGTTCGAGACGGTCACGTTGACCGGCGCCGAGGTGGTGGAGTTGCCGGCCGCGTCGCGGGCGATCGCGCGCAGGGCGTGGGCGCCGTTGGTGGCCGTGGCGGTGTTCCAGGAGACCGAGTAGGGCGCGGCCGTGTCCTCGGCGCCCAGGTTTGCGCCATCGAGGGTGAACTGGACCCCGGCCACGGCGATGTTGTCGGCGGCGTCGGCGCTCACCGGGGTGGTGCCCGTGAGGGTGGCGCCGGCCGCCGGGGCGCTCACCGAGACGGTGGGCGGGGTGATGTCGTTGGCGACGGTGACGTTGACCGGCGCCGAGGTGGTGGTGTTGCCGGCGGCGTCGCGGGCGATCGCGCGCAGGGCGTGGGGGCCGTTACCGGCCGTGGACGTGTTCCAGGAGACCGAGTAGGGCGCGGCCGTGTCCTCGGCGCCCAGGTTTGCGCCGTCGAGGGTGAACTGGACCCCGGCGACGCCGATGTTGTCGCCGGCGGTCGCGTTGACCGGGGTGGTGCCCGAGACGGTCGCGCCCTCGGCGGGGGCGCTCACGCCGACCGTGGGCGCGGTGATGTCGTTGGCGACGGTCACGGTGACGGCCGCCGAGGTGGTCACGTTGCCGGCCGCGTCACGGGCGACCGCGCGCAGGTCGTGGGGGCCGTTCGCCACGGTGCCGGTGTTCCACGAGACCGAGTACGGCGAGCTGGTGTCCTCCGCACCGAGAGGGGCGCCGTCGAGGGTGAACTGGACCCCGGCCACGCCCACGTCGTCGCCCGCGGTGGCGTTGACGGGGATGGTGCCCTGCACGCTGGCGCCGGCCGCCGGCGAGCTGACGCTGACCGTGGGCGGGGTGGTGTCGGGGGGCGGCGGGCCGCCGCCGCCGACCGGCGTCGTCATGTCGGTGGTGATCTCGGCGGCCGACAGGGCCCGGTTGTAGACCCGCACCTCGTCGATGCGCCCGTCGGTGTACTCGCCCCAGATGGTGTTGCCGCCGATCCGCAGGGGCAGGGCCGAGGCCTGGATGGCGCCGGTCGAGGCGGTCTGGACCACCTGGACGCCGTTCTTGTAGAGGCGCAGCTGGGCGTTGTCGTAGGTCAGGGCCAGGTGGGTCCAGGCGCCGGCGGTGAGCGCCGGGCCGACCCCGGCCACGCGATCCGTGCCGGCGCCGGTGCCGGTCACGATCTCGCCCTGGGGACGGGCGCTGGAGGAGTTGGCGTACAGGGCGTAGGACAGGGTGCCCGGCTTCTCCTTCAGGATCGTGGTGCGCCAGGAGCTGACGGTGTCCAGCTGCACCCAGGCCTCGAGGGTCATGCCGGTGGTGAGGTCGAGCGAGTTGGCGTCGGCCACCGAGACGTAGTCGTTGACCCCGTCGAAGTCGATGGCCCGGCCGATCTTCCCATTGGCGGTGCGGGCGGCGGCGCCCGCGATCGTGCCCGGGTTGTTCGCCGGCGAGGCGTCGGTGACCGCGGTGCCCGAGGTCTCCTCGAAGCCGTAGGCGGCCACCAGGCCGGTGACCGGCGGGGCGGCGTTCGAGACGGTCACGTTGACCGGGGCCGAGGTGGTGGAGTTGCCGGCCGCGTCGCGGGCGATCGCACGCAGGGCGTGGGCGCCGTTGGTGGCCGTGGCGGTGTTCCAGCTGACCGAGTACGGGGAGCTCGTGTCCTCGGCGCCGAGATTCGCCCCGTCCAGGGTGAACTGGACCCCGGCGACCGCGATGTTGTCGCCGGCGTCGGCGCTCACCGGGGTGGTGCCGGTGAGGGTGGCGCCGGCCGCCGGGGCGCTCACCGAGACGGTGGGCGGGGTGATGTCGTTGGCGACGGTGACGTTGACCGGGGCCGAGGTGGTCGTGTTGCCGGCGGCGTCGCGGGCGATCGCGCGCAGGGCGTGGGGGCCGTTACCGGCCGTGGACGTGTTCCAGGAGACCGAGTAGGGCGCGGCCGTGTCCTCGGCGCCCAGGTTTGCGCCGTCGAGGGTGAACTGGACCCCGGCGACGCCGATGTCGTCGGCGGCGTCGGCGCTCACGGGGGTGGTGCCGGTGACGGTCGCGCCCTCGGCCGGGGCGCTCAGGCCGACGGTGGGAGCGGTCACGTCGGGCGGAGGCGGAGGGCCGGTGGTGAGCTTGACGAATTTCGCCACGGACGGGATTCCCTGCGAGTTCACCAGGAAGAGCATGTAGTAGCCGGGCGGGGCGATCCCGGCGGTCGCGGGAGCCGTGGCGGTGAGCCCGCCGGTCGCCGGGGAGATGGTCAGCGGGACCAGCCGCTGGTGCATGTCGTTGGCGTGCGTCGTGGCGCCCGGCGCGATCAGAACGGCCTTGGCGATGTCGGTGTCGAGGGTCCCGATCGCGAAGGGCGCGCCGTAGGAGACCTGGTCCGGCGCCGAGACGATGCTCGGGCGGGCGCCCTTGAACAGGTAGGGCGGCGAGAAGACCTCGATCTCGTCCGACTGGCCGCCGCCGCCGGACGGGCCGTCGTCGCCGGCGGAGACGATCCGCGCGTCGGGCAGGAGCACGGCGGTCGAGTGGTAGCCGCGCGGCTCGGCCTGGGCGGCCAGGCTGGTCCAGGTGTTGGCGGCCGGGTCGTAGCGCAGCGCGTCGAAGCGGGGATCGATGAAGGTGTCGGTGCCGTTGCCGCCGATCGTGATGATCGCCCCGTCGGGCGTCAGGACGCTGTTGGCGTTGCGGCGGCTCTGGGGCAGCGGCGCCCGGGAGCTCCAGCCGGCGCCCAGGTTCTCGGCGTCGAGCACCTCGGTCCCCGCCTGCTGGTCGCCGCCGATCGCCATCACCTTGCTCGAGCCGTTCGGGCCGTCCGGCAGCAGCACCCCCGTGCCGTAGTAGTGCTCGCCGTTCAGCTGTGGCACGGAGCTCCAGGTCCATGTCGCCGGGTTGAGCAGCCCCACGTCACTGCGCTGCGGGCCGGCCACGAGCGCCCGCCCGTCGCGGATCACGTAGGTTCGCGGGTAGAGGTTGAAGCTCTTCTGGCCGACGGTGGTGATCGTGCCCACGCCGGCCGGATCGGGGTTCGGTGTGAACACGTCGACGTCGGTGTTGACGGTTCCCGAGCCGTCGCGCTTGAGCCCGCTGGTGATGACGACCTGGCCGTTGGGCAGCAGCGTCGTGGTGGGGTACCAGCGCCCCTCGTTCATCCGGCCCTGGAAGCTCCACGTCTCGGTCCAGGGGTCGAAGATGTAGATCGAGTCGAGCCCGCGGAACTGCGCTCCCGTCTTCAGGATGTTCCCCCCGACGATCAGCACGCGCCCGTCGGCGAGCTGGGTCTGGCCGGCGCACCAGATGTTCTCGTGCGTCGTGGGGTTGACCCGGTGGCTGGTGCCGGTCGCCGGATCCCAGAGCGCGGCGATGCCGTCCTCGGCCGGGCCGTAGCTGAAGTACAGGACCTTCCCGGTGGGGAGCAGCGTCGCGTGGATGCCCGTCACGTCGATGTGCATGCGCGCCGACCATTGGCCCACGTCCGAGGGCGGCCCGGTGGCCGTGATGCGCTTGGCCGCGCGCTTGGACGCCGCGCGCACCGTCGCGACGAAGCTCTTCTTCAGCCTCCCCGTGCGGGTGCACGCCTGGCGGCGGCCGAGCGCACGAGCATGGGCGTGCTCCGCGGCGTGGCGCGTTCCCAGCGCGAGGCCCTCGAATCGGCGCATGCGCTTCTCGCGGGCGGGGGTGAACTTGGCGCAGGTCACCGCCGCGGAGCGGAGGGTGGCGAACGACGACAGGCCACCTTTTCCGGAGTGGCCGAGGGCCATCGACGGGACCAGCAGGAGCAGCGCAACGAGAGCCGCCGGAACCAGCGATTTGCGCACGCCCAACTGTGTGCATCGCGCAGGTTCTGGCGATATGGACCGAGGTCGAGCAATGCCCGCCCAAGGGTCTAGTTCGGCGCCTCGCTGGTTGCGGGGCCCTCAGGGTCCGATCGCCGCGCGTCCCGCAATGCGCAACCGGCTCACACCACCGGCTTGGTCATGTCCGTGGTGATCTCGGCGGCCGAGAGGGCCCGGTTGTAGACCCGCACCTCGTCGATGCGCCCGTCGAAGTACTCGCCCCAGATCGTGTTGCCGCCGATCCGCAGCGGGTTGGCCGAGGTGACCAGCGCGCCCGGGGCGGCGGTCGTCGTCACGAGCACCCCGTTCTGTAGAGGCGCAGGTTGGCGCCGTCGTAGGTGGCCGCCAGGTGGGTCCAGGCGCCGATGGTGAGCTGGGGCGTGATCCCGGCGCTCTTGTCCCCCGCCGAGGTGGAGATGTCGGACTGGGGCCGGTTGGAGCTCGTGTTGGCGTACAGCGAGTAGGAGAGCGAGCCCGGGCGCTCCTTCAGGATCACCTCGCGCCAGGACGTGAGCGTGTCGGGCTGCACCCAGGCCTCGAGGGTCATGCCGGTGGTGAGGTCCAGCGACGGCGAGTCCGGGATGCTGACCAGGTCGTTGACCCCGTCGAAGTCGATCGCCCGCCCGATCTTGCCGGCGGCCGTGCAGGACCGCCCCTCCGCCGATCGTGCCGGTGTTGCCGGCGCCCGAGGAGTCGGCGGCGGTCGTGCCCGAGGTCTCCTCGAAGCCGTAGGCGGCCACGAGGCCCGCCGGCGGCGGGGTGCCGGTGTTCGACACGGTGACGCTCACCGGGCTCGAGGTGGTGGTGTTGCCGGCGGCGTCGCGTGCGATCGCGCGCAGGGCGTGGGAGCCGTTGGTGGCCGTGGCGGTGTTCCACGAGACCGAGTAGGGGGAGCTCGTGTCTTCAGCGCCGAGGTTCGCCCCGTCGAGGGTGAACTGCACCCCGGCCACGCCGATGTTGTCGCCCGCGGTGGCGTTGACGGGCGTCGTGCCGGTGACGGTGGCGCCGGCCGCCGGGGCGCTCACCGAGACCGTGGGCGGGGTGATGTCGTTGTTGAGCGTCACCCCGACGGCCGCCGAGGTGGTGGTGTTGCCGGCGGCGTCGCGGGCGATGGCGCGCAGGGTGTGGGCCCCGTTCGAGGCCGAGGTCGTGTTCCACGAGACCGAGTACGGGGCGGCGGTGTCCTCGGCTCCGAGGTTCGCGCCGTCGAGGGTGAACTGGACCCCGGCGACACCGATGTTGTCGGCGGCGTCGGCGGTCACCGCGGTCGTGCCCACCAGGCTGGCCCCGGCGGCCGGGGCGGTGACCGAGACGGTGGGCGGGGTGATGTCCTGCACCGGGTTGGAGACGGTCACGCTGACGGCCGTCGCGGTGGTGGTGTTGCCCGCCGCGTCGCGGGCGATCGCCCGCAGGGTGTGGGTCCCGTTGGTGGCGGTGGTGGTGTTCCAGCAGACGGAGTAGGGCGAGGCGGTGTCCTCGGCGCCCAGGTTGGCGCCGTCGAGGGTGAACTGGACCCCGGCCACGCCGACGTTGTCGGCGGCGGTGGCGTTGACCGGGATGGTGCCGGCCACGCTGGCGCCGGCCGCCGGCGAGCTGACGCTCACCGTGGGGGGAGTGGTGTCGGGCGGCGGCGGGCCGCCGCCGCCGACCGGCGTGGTCATGTCGGTGGTGATCTCGGCGGCCGAGAGGGCCCGGTTGTAGACCCGCACCTCGTCGATGCGCCCGTCGAAGTACTCGCCCCAGATCGTGTTGCCGCCGATCCGCAGCGGGTTGGCCGAGGTGACCAGCGCGCCCGGGGCGGCGGTGGTGGTCGCGAGCACCCCGTTCTTGTAGAGGCGCAGGTTGGCCCCGTCGTAGGTGGCCGCCAGATGGGTCCAGGCGCCCGTGGTGAGCTGGGGCGTGATCCCGGCGCTCTTGTCCCCCGCAGAGGTGGAGATGTCGGACTGGGGCCGGTTGGAGCTGGTGTTGGCGTACAGCGAGTAGGTGAGCGAGCCCGGGCGCTCCTTCAGGATCACCTCGCGCCAGGACGTGAGCGTGTCCGGCTGCACCCAGGCCTCGAGGGTCATGCCGGTGGTGAGATCGAGCGAGTTGGCGTCCGGGACGCTGACCAGGCCGTTGACCCCGTCGAAGTCGATCGCCCGGCCGATCTTTCCGGCGGCCGTGCGGGCGGCCCCGCCGCCGATCGTGCCGTTGTTGCCGGCGCCCGAGGAGTCGGCGGCCGCGGTGCCCGAGGTCTCCTCGAAGCCGTAGGCGGCCACGAGGCCCGCCGGCGGCGGGGTGCCGGTGTTCGACACGGTGACGCTGACGGGGGCCGAGGTGGTCGTGTTGCCGGCGGCGTCGCGGGCGACCGCGCGCAGGGTGTGGGTCCCGTTGGTCGCCGTCGTCGTGTTCCAGCTGACCGAGTAGGGCGCGCTCGTGTCCTCGCTGCCGAGGTTCGCCCCGTCGAGGGTGAACTGGACACCGGCGACGGCGATGTTGTCGGCGGCGTCGGCGCTCACCGGGGTGGTCCCCGACGACGGTGGCCCCGGCGGCCGGCGCGCTGACCGAGACGGTCGGCGCCGTGCCGTTGACCGGCCCGCCCTGGTCGGTGTCGATGCGGATCATCCTGGCCACCGACGGCACGCCCTGGCCGTTGACCAGGAACAGCATGTAGTAGCCGGGCGGTGCCGCATTGAGGCTCGTGGGGGTGGTGAAGGCCACGCCGCCGGACACCTGGCTCACGGGCATCTCCAGCGAGCGCTGGTCCGAGTTGACCGCGTGCGTGGTGGCGCCCAGCTTCTTGAGCACGGCCTTGGCGATGCCGGCGGCGTCGGGCGTCCCGACCTGGACCGTCGTGCCGTAGGCGGCGCCCGCGGGCGCGGAGGTGATCGTCGGTCGCGCGCCCTTGTAGAGGTAGGGCGGAGAGTAGTACTCGAGCGTCCGCAGCGACAGGTTCTGGGAGTGGGCCTGACGGTCGTCGCCCATCGAGATGACCCGCCCGTCGGGCAGCAGCAGGGCCGTGGAGTGGTAGGTGCGCGCGTCGGCCTGGGGATCGGTCTCGGTCCAGGTCCCGGTGGCCGGGTCGTAGAGCTCGGCCGTGAACACCGGGCCCTCGTAGAGGCTGCCGTTGTCGCTGCCCGTGCCGCCGCCCACGGTCAGGAGCTTCCCGTCCGGGAGGATGACCGTGTTGACGTGGCTGCGGGCGCGGATGTTGGACGGCCCGGCCGAGATCGCGCCGGTCGTGGTGTTCACCAGGAGGGTGGTGTTCGTGGCCGGGGCGTTGCTGTAGTCGATGTCGGTGTTCGACCCGCCGATCATCATGATCGTGCTGGGCCCCGAGGGACCGGAGGGCAGCGGCACCGCGTCGCCCCACTCGCGGCGGACCGAGAAGTTCGGCGTGTCCTGCCAGGTCCAGGTGGTGGTGTCGAGCATCGCCGAGTCGGAGCCCTGCGGCCCCAGGGCCAGAACCTTCCCCGAGGGCGTCACGAACAGGTGCGGGTAGAGCCCGAAGTAGTGCTCCGCCGTGGGCTTGCGCTCGATGGTGCCCACGCCGTTCATGTCCGCCGAGGGCGTGAACACCTCGACGTCGGGGTTGTTGAACTCGCTGTCGACCCCGCCGGAGTCGAGCCCGGCCACGATGATCACGCGCCCGTCGGGCAGCTCGGTGAGGGTCGGGTACCAGCGGCCGTCCCGCATGCGCCCCTGGTAGGTCCACGTCTCGTTGAAGGGGTTGAACGTGAGCACCACGTCCAGGCCGCGGTACTTGGGGCTGGCGCTGGAGTAGTAGGTCAGGTTTCCGCCGGCCACCACCACGCGGCCGTCGCGGAGCAGCGTCTGGCCGGCGCACCAGATGTTGAAGGGCTTGCCGGTGCGCGGGTCGGTGGGCGGATCGCGCCGCACGCTGGTGTTGGTGGCCGGGTCGAACACGTAGGCCTCGGCGTAGTTGATGGCCTCGTCCGACGCCGGCGTGTGCGGCGGGGTGAAGTCGGGCTTGCCGGGATAGGCCCACCACAGGACCTTCCCCGTGGGCAGGAGCACGGAGCTGATGGCGAGGCCGTCAACGTGGACCTGCCCCGTCCAGCGGCCGGTGACGTCGGCCGGCTGCTGCGCCATGGTGCGCCTGATCGCGCGACCGAGCTGCGGACAGAGGCTCGGGTTCTTGCGCCGGTACGACACCCGGCGGCAGCGGCTGCGCTGGAGGCGCTCGGCGCGGGCGCGCTTGGGGGTGATCCTGGGGCAGTAGGGACGATGGCCCGCGCGGTAGGCCACGTTCGCGCAGCGCGCGTCACGGATGCGGTCGCCCCGCAGGTCGCTGTTGGGCGCCAGGTGGTTGCCCGTGTGCTGGTCGCCCACCCCCGCCTCGAGCCTGCCGTTGAAGGCGGTCGGGCCGCCGCGCCCGGCCAGGACCGGCGACAGGCCCAGCGCGCCCGCGGCGACCACGGCCACGACGATGATCCCGAAGAGGCGCCACCGCCCCCCGCCGATCCGCCGGACGCGTCTCAGCTCGTCACCCGACCACCGGCTTGGTCATGTCGGTGGTGATCTCGGCGGCCGAGAGGGCCCGGTTGTAGACCCGCACCTCGTCGATGCGCCCGTCGAAGTACTCGCCCCAGATCGTGTTGCCGCCGATCCGCAGCGGGTTGGCCGAGGTGACCAGGGCGCCCGGGGCGGCGGTCGTCGTCACGAGCACCCCGTTCTTGTAGAGGCGCAGGTTGGCGCCGTCGTAGGTGGCCGCCAGGTGGGTCCAGGCGCCCGTGGTGAGCTGGGGGGTGATCCCGGCGCTCTTGTCGCCGCCGGTGGTGGCCACGTCGGACTGGGGCCGGTTGGAGGAGGTGTTGGCGTACAGCGAGTAGGCCAGGTCGCCCGGGCGCTCCTTCAGGATCACCTCGCGCCAGGACGTGAGCGTGTCGGGCTGCACCCAGGCCTCGAGGGTCATGCCGGTGGTGAGGTCCAGCGAGTTGGCGTCCGGGACGCTGACCAGGTCGTTGACCCCGTCGAAGTCGATCGCCCGCCCGATCTTGCCGGCGGCCGTCAGGACCGCCCCTCCGCCGATCGTGCCGGTGTTGCCGGCTGCCCGAGGAGTCGGCGGCGGTCGTGCCCGAGGTCTCCTCGAAGCCGTAGGCGGCCACGAGGCCCGCCGGCGGCGGGGTGCCGGTGTTCGAGACGGTGACGCTGACCGGGGCCGAGGTGGTGGTGTTGCCGGCGGCGTCGCGTGCGACCGCGCGCAGGACGTGGGTTCCATTGGTCGCCGTGGCGGTGTTCCAGCGAGACCGAGTAGGGGCTGCTCGGTGTCCTCGGCGCCCAGGTTGGCCCCGTCGAGGGTGAACTGCACCCCGGCCACGCCGATGTTGTCGGCGGCGTCGGCGCTCACCGGGGTGGTGCCGGTGACGGTGGCGCCGGCCGCCGGGGCGCTCACCGAGACGGTGGGCGGGGTGATGTCGTTGTTGACGGTGACGCTCACCGGGGCCGAGGTCGTCGTGTTGCCCGCCGCATCCCGCGCGATCGCGCGCAGGACGTGGGTGCCGTTACCGGCCGTGACGGTGTTCCAGCTCACCGAGTAGGGGGAGCTGGTGTCCTCGGCTCCGAGGTTCGCGCCGTCGAGGGTGAACTGGACCCCGGCGACACCGATGTTGTCGGCGGCGGTCGCGTTGACGGGCGTCGTGCCGAGCACGGTGGCGCCATCGGCGGGAGCGCTCACGCTCACCGTGGGCGGGGTGATGTCGGGCACCGGGTTGGCGACCGTGACGCTGACGGCCGTCGCGGTGGTGGTGTTGCCCGCCGCGTCGCGGGCGATCGCCCGCAGGGTGTGGGTCCCGTTGGTGGCGGTGGTGGTGTTCCACGCTCACGGAGTAGGGCGAGGCGGTGTCCTCGGCGCCCAGGTTGGCGCCGTCGAGGGTGAACTGGACCCCGGCCACGCCGACGTTGTCGGCGGCGGTGGCGTTGACCGGGATGGTGCCGGCCACGCTGGCGCCGGCCGCCGGCGAGCTGACGCTCACCGTGGGGGGGGTGGTGTCGGGCGGCGGCGGGCCGCCGCCGCCGACCGGCGTGGTCATGTCGGTGGTGATCTCGGCGGCCGAGAGGGCCCGGTTGTAGACCCGCACCTCGTCGATGCGCCCGTCGAAGTACTCGCCCCAGATCGTGTTGCCGCCGATCCGCAGCGGGTTGGCCGAGGTGACCAGCGCGCCCGGGGCGGCGGTGGTGGTCTGGAGCACCCCGTTCTTGTAGAGGCGCAGGTTGGCGCCGTCGTAGGTGGCCGCCAGGTGGGTCCAGGCGCCCGTGGTGAGCTGGGGCGTGATCCCGGCGCTCTTGTCCCCCGCAGAGGTGGAGATGTCGGACTGGGGCCGGTTGGAGCTGGTGTTGGCGTACAGCGAGTAGGTGAGCGAGCCCGGGCGCTCCTTCAGGATCACCTCGCGCCAGGACGTGAGCGTGTCCGGCTGCACCCAGGCCTCGAGGGTCATGCCGGTGGTGAGATCGAGCGAGTTGGCGTCGGGGACGCTGACCAGGCCGTTGACGCCGTCGAAGTCGATCGCCCGGCCGATCTTTCCGGCGGCCGTGCGGGCGGCCCCGCCTCCGATCGTGCCGGTGTTGCCGGCGCCCGAGGAGTCGGCGGCCGTCGGTGCCCGAGGTCTCCTCGAAGCCGTAGGCGGCCACGAGGCCCGCCGGCGGCGGGGTGCCGGTGTTCGACACGGTGACGCTGACGGGGGCCGAGGTGGTGGTGTTGCCGGCGGCGTCGCGGGCGACCGCGCGCAGGGTGTGGGTCCCGTTGGTCGCCGTGGTCGTGTTCCAGCTCACCGAGTACGGGCTGCCGGTGTCCTCGGCGCCGAGGTTGGCCCCGTCGAGGGTGAACTGGACACCGGCGACGGCGATGTCGTCGCCGGCGGTTGCGCTGACGGCGGTGGTGCCCGAGAGGGTCGCCCCAGCAGCCGGGGCGGTCAGCGAGACCGTGGGCGGGGTGGTGTCGGGCGGCGGCGGCGGGCCGGTGCCCACGCTGACGAACCGGGCCACCGAGGGCACGCCCGCGGAGTTCAGCAGGAAGAGCATGTAGGGCCCGGGGGGCGCCACGTTGGCCGAGGGCGGGGACGTGGCCAGCACGCCTCCGGTCGTGGGCGTGATGGAGAGCTCCACGTGGCGCTGGTTCATGTCGTTGGCGTGGGTGGTGGAGCCGGGCGCCACCAGCACCGCGCGGCTCACCTGGTCGCCGGTGCCGATGGTGAAGGGGGCGTTGTAGCCCACGCTCGTCGGCGCGGAGGTGATCGCCGGCCGCGCGCCCTTGAAGAGGTACGGGGGCGAGAAGATCTCGGCGACGTCGCTGGTCCAGCCCCCACCGGCCACCGTGTCGTCGCCCGCCGACAGCACGCGGGCGTCGGGGAGGAGGATCGCGGTGGAGTGGTACCCGCGGCCCTCGGCCTGCGCGGCGAGCGGCGTCCAGGTGTTGGTGGCCGGGTCGTAGCTCTCCGACTCGAAGCGGTAGCCGTCGCTGGCCCCGGTGGTGTTGCCGCCGACCACCAGGATCTTGCCGTCGGGGAGGATGACCCCGTTCACGTTGCGGCGGCTGTCCGGCAGCGGCGCCTTGAAGCTCCACCCGGCCGACGGGTTGGCGGCGTCGAACTGCTCCGTGGTGGCGGTGGAGGTGTCGGACACGTTGTTGGCCCCGCCGATCAGCAGCACCTTGGTGGAGCCGCTCGGGGGGCCCGGCAGCAGGACGCCCGCGCCGTAGCCGTAGTCGCGGTTGATGTTCAGGTCGGGGATGTCCGTGAACGTCCAGTTGGAGGGGTTGATGATCGCCGTGTCCACGTGGCGCGGGCCGGCCAGGATCACCCGGCCGTCCGGCAGGACGTACTGGTGCGGGTAGTAGTCGATGTCGCGGGTGGCGACGACCTGCACCGTGCCCGGGCCGTGACCGTCGGCGGCCGGCGTGTAGACCTCGAGGTCCTGGTTGTTGGCCGAGGCTCCGTTGCCCGACTCGTCCCAGCCGGCGGTGATCAGCACCCGGCCGTCGGCCATCTTGGTGGCGGTCGGGTACCAGCGGCCGTGATGCATGTCGGGGCCCCGCAGCCAGGTCTCCGTCGCCGGGTCGAAGATCCAGATCTGGTTCAGGCCCTTGAAGGCGCCGCCGGGGCCCCCGACCTGATTCTGGAGCGTGCCGCCCACCACCAGCACCCGGCCGTCGGCCAGGACGGTCTGGCCGGCGCACCAGATGTTGCCGGGGACGTCGCGGCGCACCCCGGTCTGCGTGACGGGATCCCACACCTCCACCCGCGCCGAGGCGGTCTCGGGCAGGCTCGGGTTGTTGTAGAAGAACAGGACCTTCCCGTTGGGCATCAGGGTGGTGTGGATCGCCACCACGTCGAGGGGGATGCCACCGCTCCACTGGCCGACCTGAGAGGTCGGGCCCGTGGCGTCCAGGCGCTTGACCGTGCTGCGCGCCCGCCGGACCTTCTTCACGAAGCTCTTGCGGAGGGTGCCATGGGGCGTGCACGCCTCATGGCGGCTCTGCGTCCGGGCGCGGGCGTGCTCGGCCGCGTGGCGCGGGCCGAGGGCGAGGCGCTCGACCCGGCGGATCCTCGTCTCCATCCTCGGCGAGTAGCTCCGGCAGGCCTTGGCGGCCGAGCGGAGCGAGGCCGTCGAGTACGAGCCGGTGCTCGGCGCATGGCCGAGGGCCGTCGCCGGGATCAGGCCGAGCACGATGAGGGGGACTGCGAGCGGCCAGAGTCGCATGACGGCTTTCCGTGCGGACGGTCTTCCGTGCCGACCCTAAGTCGGCCGCGCCGCGCCGGTGAACCCGTCAGGGGTCCAGGGGGAACCGCCAGGCGGCTAGTTTGGGCCCACTGCGCTTACGGTAGACCCGAAGTTCGCATCCGTTGCCCCGGCAGGGGGTGGAAGCCCGATGCCCGCCATCGTCTCGCCCGACTGGGGCGGCCGTGACCGGTCCTCACCCCAGGCTCCCCCTTCGGCTCATCCGAGTCTGTCCATACGGGGGGTGCCCCGGCGGGGGCGGGAGTGTGGAATCGCCCTGTGATTTACGTCCACGACGAACTCGAAGAGGCCACACCTTGAGCACCCTTCCGCTTGAGGGCAGGAGCACACAGCGGAGCACGGCCGTCCGGTTCGGGGCGCAGTCGTGGATCTCGCGCACCCCCGCCCTCGTCATCTGGGACGCCCTGATCACGCTCGCGCTGTTCGCGGTCACCGTGCCTCTGGCCGGGAGTCCGCTCTTCGACGCGCGCTGGCAGGCCGACGGCGTCGGCGCGCTCAGCGCCCCCGCCATCGCGTTCGCCCTGATCGCCCCGGTGGTGCTGGCCATGACCGGCGGCTACGAGTTCCGGCAGAGCGCGCTCGGCTTCGGCCGGCTGCCGCGCCTCCTGGTGGCCTCGGGCATCACCGCGTGGGTCGTGTGGGTCATCGGCGCCATCGCGGGCTGGTCGTTCGACATCGGGCAGATCACCGTCGTCGCCCTGGTGCTGCCGTTCGCGTGGCTCGCCGCCCGCCGGGTTCCGGAGGCCGCGCGCCGCCGTCGCCCCCAGCGGGTCCTGATCGTCGGCTCGGGCCAGGTGGCCCGCCACGTCGCCGACCTCTCCCTGCGCCACCCCGAGCGCGGCCTCTCGGTCGTGGGGTGCGTGGACGACGAGGCGATGTCGATCGACGGCATCGACCCCCCGCTGCTCGGCCGCATGGAGGACCTCTCCACCGTGCTCCAGGAGCAGGCCATCGACCGGGTCATCGTCTCCTTCTCGCTCAACTCCGACGGGCAGATCCTGCGGGTCCTGCGCGAGTGCGACTCCTACGGCGTGGACGTGGACGTGGTGCCGCGGCTGTTCGACCTGCTGGGCCCCTCGCCCGAGGTCGGATCCCTCGGCGGCCTCGGTCTGCTGACCGTCCGCCGCAAGGGCCAGGCCCGGCTGCCGAACGCGGCCAAGCGCGCCATGGACATCGTGGTCTCGGCCACGATGCTCACGCTCACCGCGCCGATCATGCTCGCGGTGGCCATCGCCATCCGCCTCGACGACGGCAAGCCGGTGCTCTTCCGGCAGACCCGCATCGGCCGCAACGGCCGGCCGTTCGAGATCCTCAAGTTCCGCACCATGACCCAGGGCGCCGACAAGCAGCAGGCCAGCGAGCTCATCGCCGAGGGCCCCGACGCCATCGCCGCGGTCGCCGACGCCATGAAGCGCCAGTCCGACGCCTGGATCACCCCGGTGGGCCACTTCCTGCGGCGCACCAGCCTGGACGAGCTGCCCCAGCTGTGGAACGTGCTGCGGGGCGACATGAGCCTGGTGGGACCGCGTCCGCTGCGCCAGTACGAGGTGGACGCCCTGACCGACTGGGAGATCACGCGCCAGGAGGTCCGGCCGGGCATCACGGGGCTGTGGCAGATCCTGGGACGCAGCGACATCCGCTGGAACGAGCGGATGCAGCTCGACTACTCGTACGTGCGGCATTGGAGCTTCGTGAAGGACGTCGCGATCCTCGCCCGGACGGCGGCGGTCGTGCTGGCCCGCAAGGGAGCGGTCTGAGCACACCGAGCGACTTCCGCCGGTAGCCTCAGCGGCGCCACCACGAAGGGTGGCGCCGCCCCTCAACCGTCACCGATGACACTCAACTCCCCCGCCACCACGTCCGATGCTGCCAACGTGGGATCCGACTCCCCCAAGGTGGCCATCGCCCACGACTGGCTGGTCCGCTACGCGGGATCGGAGCGGTGCGTGGACGAGCTCCTCCTCGCCTTCCCGGGCTCCGAGGTCCTCACCACGCTGGTGCGGCCCTCGCACCTTCCCGAGCAGCTCCGCGGAGCGCGGCCCTCGATGCTGCAGCACGTTCCGGGCGCGGCCTCCCACCACGAGTGGTTCCTGCCGCTCATGCCCCTGGCCTGGCGCCTCATGCCCGGGCCGGTCGGCGTGGACGCGGTGGTCTCGAGCAGCCACGCCTGCGCGAAGGCGGTGCGCGTCGAGCCCGGCACCCCGCACCTCTGCTACTGCCACACGCCCATGCGGTACGCCTGGGACTTCGACGCCGAGCAGGAGCGCTTCCCGCACGGCTCGCGCACCGTGGCCCGCGGGCTGATGGCGGGGTTCCGCCGCTGGGACCGCGCGACGGCGAGCAACGTGACCCGCTTCATGGCCAACTCGCGCGCGGTGGCCGATCGCATCCGGCGCTTCTACGGGCGTGAGGCCCAGGTGGTGCCGCCCCCGGTGCGCACCGACTTCTTCACCCCCGGCGAGGAGCGCGAGGACGGCTTCCTCTACGTGGGCCGCCTGAACGGCTACAAGCGCCCGGACCTGGTGGTCGAGGCCTTCCGCGACCTCCCCTACCGCCTCACCGTGGTGGGGCGCGGGTCGATGCTGCCGGCGCTGCGCGCGGCGGCCACCTCCAACGTGGAGTTCCGCGAGAGCGTGGACGATGACGAGCTGCGTTCGCTCTATCGCCGCTCACGCGCAATGGTGTACCCCGTGGACGAGGACTTCGGCATCGTGATGGCCGAGGCACAGGCCTGCGGCACGCCGGTGATCTCCATCGACGCCGGCGGGGCGCTCGACATCGTGGACGACGGCCGCACCGGCTGGCTCATGACCGGACGCGGGGTGGACGACCTGCGCGCCCTCGTGCGCCGCGCCGCCGAGGAGCCCCTCGACCCCGCGGAGATCCGGGGCGGGGCGGAGCGCTTCTCGTCGGCCGCCTACCGCGACACCGTTCGGGCGGCGGTGACCGAGATGGTCGACGACCCCCGTCCGGTCTAGGGAAGCCCGATGCGCCGCCTCCGAGCCTTCGGCGCCCACGGTCGCGCCAACCCGCTGCCCCGCCCCCCCGGGACCACGCGGATCGTGGCGGCCGGAGACTCCAAGCCGCCCATGCAGCGCCAGGTCTTCCGCATGGCCGAGGCCTGCTCCCCCGACGCGGCCCTCTTCACGGGCGACGCGGCCTACGCCGGAGCGTCCGATTCCCTGCGCAGGCGCATGCTGCGCCACTGGCGGCGCGACTGGGGCGGTCTCTGGGAGCGCCTCTACGCGGTGCCCGGCAACCACGACTTCGACAGCCCCCGCGGGGTCGAGCTGTGGCGCGACACCGTCCCCTCGCGCACGCCCTACCCCCCCTACTCGGAGGGCCGCGGCTTCCTGGTGCGCGTGGGGCCGGTCCTGGCCGTGGGCCTGGACACGACCGCGGGAATGGTCGACGCGCTCCAGCGCGAGTGGCTGGCCGCCGCGCTCACCCGCTCTCGAGCTCCCCACCGGGTCGCCGTGTACCATGAGCCCGCGTTCACCTGGGGCCTTCACAAGGGCCACGCGCTCGACGCTCTGCCGGACGAGCGCGACCGTCTCTGGAGCACTCTGGAGGCCGGGAGGGTGGGCCTGGTGCTGAACGGCCACGAGCATGCCTACGCGCGCACCGAGATCCGGCGTGTGACCCCCATCCAGCAGATCATCACCGGCGGGGCGGGCGGTCCTCTCTACGAGACGCCCAGCCCCGAGTTCGACGTCTTCCTCCCCGAGCATCACCTGGTGGTGCTCGACGCCGACCAGTCCCGCATCGTCCTGCGCGCGCTGGACCTCTCCGGAGAGATCATGGACGAGATCGAGATCGCCGCCACGAGCTTGTCAACCGCGACGGAGGTCGCCACGTGAATCGTCCATTCGAGCGGATCCCCCGCTGGCTGCGCCTCACTCCGCTCCAATGGGCCGTCGTGATCGGGGCGGCCGTCCTCGCCGCCATGCTGGGCTTCTTCTTCCAGAGCCAGAAGCAGGACACCTACGCGGCCACCGCCAAGGTGCTCTTCCGCAACGCCCAGCTCGACCCGGGCTCGTCGGTGTTCACGGGCAGCGCCGACCCGCAGCGCGACGCCGCCACCAACGTGCGCCTGATCGTCTCGAACTCCATGGCCGCCCGCGTGGCCGAGGTGGCCGGCATCCCGGCCAGCCAGGCCGACGCGCTGCTGGGGCAGGTCAGCGTGGGCTCCGCGGGCGACACGAACATCGCCGACATCACGGTCAACGACGCCGACCCCGAGCGGGCGGCGGTGCTGGCCAACGCCTGGGCCGAGCAGTTCACGCTCAGCCGCAAGGAGGCCGACCAGGGCACGGTGCAGGGGGCGATCGACGACCTCGAGACCCAGATCAGCGGGCTCCAGAGCAACGGCGGCTCGGCGGAGGAGATCTCCGGCCTGCGCGCGCGCCTCAGCGACCTCAACCAGATCCGTGCGCTCCAGACGGGCAACGTGGAGATCCTCGACCGGGCCACCACGCCGACCACCGTCAGCCAGTCGAGCCCCAAGCGGGTGGCGCTGGGCGTGGGCCTCCTCCAGTTCCTTCTGGGCCTGGGCCTCATGGCCGGCTACCGCCGCCTGCGCGACCCGGTCGACGGCGCCGACGACCTCCTGGCGCTCAACCTGCCCGTGCTTGCGGAGCTGCCGCGCGTGCGCCGCGTGCCCATCGCCCGCGGCGCCCGCTCGGCCGAGGGGTTCGACTCCGGCCTGCGACTGCTGCTGGGGAACCTGAAGTTCGTGGCCACCCCGGGCACCGGCGCCACCGTCGTGGCGATCCAGAGCACCCGCCCCAGCGAGGGCAAGAGCACGATCGCCTTCCACCTGGCCCGCGTCGCGGCGCGAAGCGGCTCCAGCGTGTGCCTGATCGACGCCGACCTGCGCTTCCGCACCATCACCCGCGGCGTGGGCGAGCCCCACGGCGTGGGCCTCTCCAACCTGCTCTCGTCGCTCTCCGCGGCGAGCCCGGGCGAGGTGGGCCTGCGGATCGACGAGGCGCTGACCTCGGTCGAGGGCTTCGACCTGCTCGCGGCGGGGCCGCCGCCGCCCAACCCGGGCGACCTGGCGGTGCGCGAGGTGGTCCCGTACATCATCGAGACCCTCCGCCACCGCTACGACCTGGTCATCATCGACTCCCCGCCGTTCCTGGGCCTTCCGGACGCCGCACGGTTCCTGCAGGCCGCCGACAGCGTGGTGATCGTGGTGCGGCGGCGGGCCGCCCGCCTCTACCAGGTGCGCCGCCTGATCGACCGCATGAAGGTGCTGGGCGCCAAGCCCGTGGGAACGGTGCTCAACATGTCGGCCCCGCGCGACGAGGACCTGGCCTACGGCTACCCGGAGCTGGGCCCGCAGGTGTTCGAGGAGCCCGTCGCCCCCGAGCAGCCGCCCAGCGGGAGCGGGGGCGGGCGCTCCAAGGGCTCCGGCGGATCGGCCGCCGCGCGCACCCGGCGCGCCATCGGGCGCCGCGTCAGGAGGGGGGAGGCGCCCGCCGGCGCGGCGGCGCCCTCCCCTCCCCCGGCTCCCGAGAGCACGGCGCCCGCCGAGGCCCCGCCGCGGGAGTCCGCGCCCGTCGGCGAGGCGGCCGCCACGGTCGCGCCGGGCCCGCTCGCGGACACCGGAGCGCAGGCGGAGCCGGACTCCTGGGCCGAGCTGCGCGAGTGGACCGAGGGCGACCCGGAGGGCGACGGCCCCCCCGAGGGCGAGGGTGACGCCACCGGGGGCGAGGGTCCCACCACGCCCGAGAAGCCCTCGGCGGGTGACGGCGACAACGGCAGGCGCCGCACCCGGCGCCCGTCCGGAGAGAAGCCACCGACGCAGTCCAGGCGGTAGCACCCGTGGCAGACTCGCCCCTCGGGGGTCATCGGCTCCACACCACCCGGGAGCAGGCGGCCACCGTCGCCCTCGGGGTGGCGATGGTCGTCTCCGTGCTCTTCACGAGCCGACTCGCCACGAGCTGGTCGTGGTCGTTCGCCCTGACCCTCGTGGTGCTGATGGTCGGCATCGCCGTGTACCTGTCGCGCCCCGGCATCGCCATCGCGGCGATCCTCCTGCCGTTCGCCGTGCTGGACGAGGGCACCCCCGACGTCATCCCGGCGTTCCGGTCGCTGAGCAGCACGCTCTACGAGGCGCGCGTCCACGGTTACCTCGCTCCGCGCGACATCCTGCTCGTGTTCGCCGCCCTCGCGGCGGCCGCCTGGTTCCCCGCGGCGCCCGACCGCAGCCGGCGGCTGTTCGGGCGCGTGACGTGGGTGATGATCGCGACCGGCGGCTGCCTGCTGGGCGGGATGATCGTCGGGATGTACGTCCTGAGCACCACCGCCGGTGCGATCAAGGGGCTGCGGCCGTTCTACGACTGCGTGCTCGCGGCCTTCGTCGTGTGGAGGGTGCTGCGCTCGATGCCCCGCGCGCGCGCCGAGCGGACGATCCTCGACGGCAGCCTGGTGGTGGGCGGCATCCTGCTGCTCATCTCCATCGGGCGGATCGCGGGCGTGGCGGGCACCGCGGTCCGGATCGACGGCGTCCCGATCACGTTCTTCGACTCGGCCGGCCCGTACGTGCTGCTGTGCTGCACGGGCATCTGGGCCGTGGCCTTCACGGAGCGGCGGGTCAGCGGGCGGATGTGGGTCTTTCTGGGCCTGCTGGTGATCGCAGGGCTGATCGCGGCCATCGCGTCCCAGCGGCGGTCGATCATCGTCGGCTACGCGGTCGGCGCCCTGGCGCTCCTGGTCTTCAACGCGATCCGCCGCCGCGGCGGGGTGGTTCGCTCGGTGCGCATCTTCGCGGCGGTCATGGGCACGCTCATCCTCACCCTGGTCCTGGTGAGCGTCGCGGTCCCCAAGGCCCGCGACCTCCTGGTCCAGCGGGCGACCACGGCGCTGTCCGCGGCGCAGGAGTCCAGCTCGACCGACACGTCGCTCCAGTACCGGGTCGACGAGTCGAACGCGGTCTACGCCCTGGCGGGACAGAACCTGTGGAACGGCATCGGGCCGACGGCCGGCTTCACGCCGATCAACAGCATCTTCCTCCCGACCGATGGGACCTACACGCACAACACGTACTACGCGCTGCCGCTGCGCTACGGCATCTGGGGGATCCTCGGGCTGATCGTCCTCGTGCTCGGCCTCATCCTGCGCATCGGACAGGGGTCTCTACCGCGATCCGCCCAAGGTGGCGTGGGTGCTCGGGGCCGCGCTGCTGGCGCTGCTGCCGGCCATCGCCACGGCCGCCTTCCTGACCCAGACCGCGCGCTGGGGCATCGTGGTCGGCGTGATCGTCGGCGCGTTCGACGCGCTCACCGACCCGCCCGAGGAGATCGTGGAGGCCGGGGCGTGAGCTCGTCGATCCCGGCCGAGGTGCCGCCCACGTCGCAGGAGGCGCCCGACCAGGCCGGGGGCCCGGCCCACCAGCTCCCCGACCTCGGGAAGGTCAGCGACCGGCGGGTCGCGGGGGTGGCCGCGGCCGACCTCGCGGCCCGCGTGGCCACGGTCGCGCTGGGGATCTTCACCACCGCGCTGCTCGCCCGGCACCTCGGGGCGTCCGGCTTCGCCGCGTTCAACTACGCCATCGCCTGGGGACTGCTGTTCGCCCCGCTGACCGACTTCGGCCTGCGGCAGGCGGCGGTCAACCGGCTCTCGGTGCGGGAGGTCTCCCCCTCCGAGATCGCCGGCTCGCTGCTGATGCTGCGCGCGATCATGGCCATCGTCTTCGGCACCGTCGCGGCCGTCGTCGCGGTGGCGACGGCTCCGGACCAGACCGTGGCCATCGGCTCGCTGATCGTCTGCGTCGGGATGATCCTGAGCGTGCCCAGCGCCCTGGCCGCGGTGGTCCAGACCGCCATGAAGCCGGGCTGGACGATCATCAACAACGCCTCGAGCTCGATCGCGTGGGCGGTCGTCTGCCTGATCATGATCGCGTTCGGAGCGGGCCCGGTCCTGCTCGTGGCGGGCATCACCATCGCCGGCCTGTTCTCCTCGCTCGTGCAGGCGTGGCTGGCCAAGAAGCTCACGGTCATCGGCCGGCCCACCCGGGCGGCGCTGTCCTCGCTCCTGCGCCTGAGCATCCCACTGGGCCTGGGCGCGATCGCGGTGGCGGTGTACTACCGCGTTGACTCCATCCTCGTCTACCAGATCTCCGGCTCCCAGGAGGCCGGCTTCTACGCCGCCGCGTACCGGCTGGTGGACCAGGTGCAGATCATCCCGATCGCCATCGTGGGGGCGCTCTTCCCCCTCATCTCCGAGGCGGCGGCCAAGAACCCCGAGCGGCTGCGCCGCTTCGTGGGGAGCGCCTGGGAGATCCTCCTGGGCCTGGCCTTCCCCATCGTCGCGATCGGCATGGTGCTGGCCCACCCGCTGGCCGGCCTGCTGTTCGGCTCGGAGTTCGAGGGGCCCACGGGAACGGTCCTGATCCTGATCTGGCCGGTCGTCATCGCGATCTTCCTCGGATACCTCGGGGGAGCGCTGGTGCCGGCGGTGAACCTGGTGAAGGTGTGGACGTTCATCGCCTTCGGCGGCGCCTTCCTCTGCGTCGCGCTCTGCCTGCTGCTCATCCCGCCCTTCGGCGCGAACGGCGCGGCGATCGCGACCGTCGCCACGGAGTACCCCGTCATGATCGCCACGCTGTGGATCACCTGCCGGCGGGCTCACCTGCACCTGCCGCTGGGGCGGGTGGTGCGGATGCTCATCGCGGCGGCGCTGGCCGGGGGCGTCGCCTATCTGGGCGGGCAGATCTCGCTGTTCCTGGGGATCGCGGCGGGCGGGGTGATCTACGTGCTGCTGCTCCAGCTGACCCGGGTGGTGGACGTGCCGGTGCTCCTGCGCGCCATCCGGCGGCCGCGCGAGATGGTGAAGTCGCTCGGCTGATGCGGCTGGTCATCCTCACGCCCAGCGATCCCGAGAGCCCCGGGGGCATCGAGCGGTTCACGCAGACGCTCACCCCGCTGCTGCGCGACCGCGGCTGGGAGATCGAGACCTACTGGTGCGAGGACGGCGACCGCGACGTGCCCGGCGGCATCGACAAGCTCGGCGTGGCCGGCGCCACGGCCGCCCTGCGCGTGGCCCGGCGCCATCGCGAGGCCATCGCCGGCGCCGGCGCCGTGCTGGCCAACGGCGTCATGGGCTGGCCGGTGCGGCACCCGCGCATGGCGGTGGTCTTCCACGGGAACTACGCGGGCTACGCGAAGGCGATCCGATCCACGATCTCACCGGCCGAGTACGTGCGCACCCGCTACGTCCACGGGGGACTCATGGCCGTGGGCGGAGCGCGGGGCATCCCGGTCGAGGTGTCACGGACCGCCGCGGGCGAGATCCGCCGCTACTACGGTTTCCGGCGTGTGGTGGTCATCGAGAACGGCATCACGCCGGGCACCTTCGCGGGCGGCGACGGCGAGGCCGCGCGCCGGCGCCACGACCTGCCGCCCGGGCCGCTGGTGCTGTTCGCGGGCCGCCTGGAGTACCGGAAGGGCGCCGACGTGCTCGAGGAGCTCCCGGCGCGCCTGCCCGAGGGCGCGACCCTCGTCGTGTGCGGCCCGCGGCCCCTGGAGCGGCCGGGCGTGGTGAACCTGGGCCACCAGGGCCCCGACGAGATCCGGGATCTCTACGCCGCGGCGGCGGTGTCGGCCCAGCCGACGCGCCACGAGGGGTCGAGTTTCGCCCTGATCGAGGCCCAGGACGCGGGGCTGCCGCTGGTGACCTGCCGCCAGGGCCACGTGGCGGAGATGCTCGAGCGCGAGCCCGCGCTGCGACCCACGGTCATCCCGAGCCTCGAGGCCGGGGCCTTCGCCGACCGGGTGCGGTTGCTGCTGGAGGATCACGACCTGGCCCAGCAGGTCGCCGACGCGGGGCAGCGCTACGTGCGCCGTTACCACGACGCCCAGACGATGGCCGACCACTACGACGTGCTGCTGCGCGGCGGCGGGTACTGGAAGCCGGCGGAGAACGGGAGGGTGGGGTGACCCCGGAGCCCGCCCGGCGCCTGCATCTGGCGGTCGTCCCCCACAACCCGGTCCTGCCGCTCGACAACGGCGGCAAGATCCGGAACTTCCACCTGTTCCACGCCCTCGCGAAGCGCCATCGCGTGAGCCTGCTGATGACGCAGCCCCCGCCCGAGCCCCAGCTGCAGGAGCTGCGCGACGCCGGCATGAGCCCCATCTCGCTGCCGAAGCCCGAGCTGCGCCACGCGACCTACCTGCGCAACCTGGCGCACGGCGTGCCCGTGGACTTCGCCGTCCAGGGGAACCCCTCGGTGGCGGGCTGGCTGCGCCGCCATTCCGGCGAGATCGACCTCATCCTGGTCGGCTCCATCGGCCCCACCGTGAACGTGCCGCGGAATCTCGGGGTGCCCCTCGTGGTGGACACCCACAACATCGAGTGGGCGCGGCGGGCCAGCGACATCGCCACCGAGGCCGACCCTCGCCGGCGGCTGCGGCGCCGCGTGATGGGCGCCGGCACGGGGCGCTTCGAGCGCCGCGTCCTGCGGGCGTGCGATCGCGTCTACGTGTGCTCGACCGACGAGGAGGCGATGCTGCGGGCCGTCGGCATCGACCGGGTGGTCGTCGTCCCCAACGGGGTCGACCTGGAGGGCATCCGCCCCCGCCCCGAGCCGCCCGAGGGCGACGTCGTGCTCTTCCCGGGCGACCTGGGCTACCCGCCCAACATCGTGGCGAGCACCTGGATCGCCGACGAGATCGCGGGCGCCATCCGGGCCCGCACCGATCGCTGCCGGCTCGTGGTGGCCGGGCGCGACGCATCCCCCGAGCTGCGCGCGCGCCTCGCTGCCGCGGATGTCCAGGTCCGGTCCCCCGTGGCCGACATGGGAGAGATGCTCGCCGAGTCGTCGATCGTGCTCGTGCCCCTGAAGGGCGGGGGCGGCACGCGGCTCAAGATCCTCGAGGCCTTCGGCGCCGGCCGAGCCGTGGTCTCCACCCGGCTCGGAGCGGAGGGCATCCGGGCCGAGGACGGACGTCACCTGCTCATCGCCGACACGCCGCAGGAGATCGCCGACGCCGTGGCCGGCCTGCTGGCGGATCCCGCTCGGCGCCAGGAGCTGGCGGCGGCGGCGCGGCGCCTCGCCGAGGAGCGCTACGGCTGGGCCGCCATCGGCGCCGGCATGGCCGACGACCTCGAGGCGCTGGTGACCGGCGGCCCCTCCCCGGGCCTTGCCGCGGCGACGGGCGCCCGGCCGAGGAGCGCGGCGTGACCGAGTTCCTGGGCGATTACATCGTGGTGGAGTGGTCCGGCGGCGGCGGGATCGGCCACTACTCGTTCCTGCTCACCGACGCGCTCGCGCGCGCGGGGCTCCCGGCCGTGCTGGCGACCCGCGAGGGCCACGAGCTCGAGGGCCGGCTTCCCCAGGCGGGCCGCATCGCGTCGCTGTGGCGACGGGCCCCCCGGCGGCTGTCCGGCAAGCTGCGGATGGCGTTCATCGCCCTCACCTGGGTGCTCGGCTGGCTGCGGGTCGTGGGCATGGCCCTGCGGGGCCGCGCGATGGGCCGGCCGGTGATCGTGCACGTGCAGGCGCCCGAGAGCACCGCCGAGCTGGTGTTCCTGGCCATCCTGCGGGTCGTCTCGCACCGGCTGGTCATCACCGCCCACAACGCCGTCCCGCACGACAGCCCGGGCATCGGCCGCATGCTGCACCGCGCCACCTACCGCCTGCCCCACCTGATCATCACCCAGACCCCGGGCGAGGCCGAGGTCGTGCGCCGCCTGGCGGGGCGGGGCGCGCGCATCGGCGTGGTGGCGCACGGCACCTACGGGCCGATCGCGGACGCCTTCCCCAGCCCCGCCCAGGTCGCGGGGGACGGCGGGACGCGGGTGGCCCACCTGGGCTCGCTGCGGCCCTACAAGGGCTTCGACACCGTGGTGGCGGCGTTCGGCCGGGCCCTGACCGACGACTCCTCGCTGCACCTGCGCGTGGTTGGCCGCGCCTCCGACGAGCCGGCGGTGCGCGAGCTGCTGGACCGGCTCCCCCCCGACGCCGTCTCGTTCGACCTGCGCTACCTGACGATCGACGAGCTGGTGGGAGAGGCGCGCGCGGCCGACGTGCTCCTGCTGGGGCACCGACGCGCGTCCGAGAGCGGCATCCTGCACCTGGCGCTCGCCGCGGGCACGCCGGTCGTGGGACCCGACATCGCGGGCATCGGGCGCCTGCTGGCCGGCAGGTCCGAGTGGCTCTACCCGCCGGCCGACGTGGACGCGGCGGCGGAGGCCATCGCGTGCGTCCTGCGCGAGACCCGGGCCGACCGGGCGGGCACGCGCGCCGCCGCACGCGCCATCGCCGACGACTCGGCCCCGAGCTGGGACGCGGTCGCCGCCCAGCACCTGGCCCTCTTGAAGGAAACGTGACGGCCGCCCGGGCCCCACGGGCCCGGGGGCTGAGAGGAGCATCGTGAGGATCCTGATGATCAGCCACGCCTATGTCTCGGTCGAGCTCGCGCAGGCCAAGGCCCGCGAGCTGGCCCGGCGCCCGGGCCTGGACGTGACCGTGGTCGCCCCGTCGCGGTTCTTCGAGCTCGGGCGCTGGATGCAGGCCGAGCGGCCGGCCGATCCCGGGTACCGGCTGGAGGTGCTGCCCGTGGCCCTCCCCCTGGTCCGCGGCCAGCGGCACCTCTACTTCTATCCGCGCGGCCTGGTGCGGCTGATGCGCTCCGTGCGCCCCGACATCGTGGACCTCTGGGAGGAGCCCTACAGCGCCGTGAGCACCCAGGTGGTGCTGGCCCGCCGGGCGGTCGCCCGCCACGCCCCGCTGGTGATGAACCCCAGCCAGCAGGCCGTCAAGCGCCAGCCGCCACCGTTCCGCTGGGGCGAGAGGCTGGTGGTGAACGACACCCGCTACGTCGTGGGCCGCAGCCGCGAGTCGATCGAGGTCTTCGAGGCCAAGGGCTACCGCGGGCCCTCGGCGGTCATCGGCCACGGCATCGAGCTGGGCTTCCTGGGACCGCGCGACAAGGCCGAGTCGCGCCGCGAGCTGGGCCTGACCCACGAGGGCCCCATCGTCGCGATCGTGGGGCGCCTCGTCCCCGACAAGGCCGTCGACGTGCTGCTCGAGGCCGTCGCCCGCATGTCCGGCGTGGGCGCCCTGGTCGTGGGCCAGGGTCCCGAGGAGGGCGCCCTGCGCGCCCAGGCCGAGCGCCTCGGCATCGCCGACCGGGTCTGGTTCCACGGGCCGCTCCCGATCGAGCGGGTGGGCGTCGCCTTCACCGCCGCGGACGTGGTGGCCATGCCGTCCCGCCACGAGCCCTGGGGCCGGGTGGCGATCGAGGCGATGGCCTGCGAGGTGCCCCTGGTCGTGGGCGGAGGGCACCTGCCCGCCCTGGTCGGCGAGCACGCCCGCGTGGTGCGGCCCGACGACGTGGCGGGCCTCGAGGCGGCCCTGCGCGAGGCCATCGACGAGCCCGAGCCGGCGCGCGGCGCGCGCCTGGCCCGGGCGCGCGAGCACGCCGCCACCTTCTCCTGGAAGGCGCTCGCCGAGCGCTGGCAGGCCGTCTACGACGAGGTCGGGAGGACGCGGGCATGAGACGACCCCACGCTCCGGTGCGCTGCGCCTTCATCAACCACTACACGGGCTACGGGGGCGCCGAGCTGATGCTGCTGACCCTGCTGGAGCGCATCGACCGCTCCCGCGTGGCGCCGATCCTCATCACCCCCGGCGAGGGCCTCCTCACCGAGGGGGCCCGCGAGCTGGGCGTGGAGACCGTCGTCGTGCCGGTCTCGCCCGCGCTGCTCGACGTGGCGCGCGGCGGCGCCGGCTCGCGCCTGGGCGCGGTGTCCGCGGTGGGGGCGCTGCCCGTCGCGGCCGTGCGGCTGGCCCGGGCGATCTCGCGCGTCAAGGCCGACGTGGTGGTCACCAACAGCGCCAAGGCCCACGTCTACGGGAGCCTCGCCGGCCGCCTGGCGCGGCGGCCCGTGGTGTGGAGGATCCACGACACGATGGACTCACCCGACTTCGGCGGATCCACACGGCGGCTGCTGCTCACCATCGGCCGCCGGATCCCGGCGCTCGTGCTGAGCGTGTCCGATTCCACCGGCCTCCCCCTGATCGCCGGCGGAATCCCGCGGGAGCGGGTGACCACGCTCTACAACGGCATCGACCTCACGACGCTGCGCGCCGGCGCCGACGGGGTGCCGTCCGCCCCCGACGGCCTCGCCCGGGTGGGCTCGATCGGCCGCCTCACGCCCCTGAAGGGCCACGCCGTGGTGATCGACGCGGCCGCCCGCCTGGTGAAGCGCGGCGTGGAGGCCCGCTTCATCATCGCCGGCGCCCAGGCGCGCGAGGCCCCGACCCACCTCGCCGACCTCCGCGCCCGGGCCGAGCGCCTGGGGATCGCGGACCGGGTGGAGCTGATCTCGCCGTTCGACGACCTGGCCGTTCTCCTGACCGGCCTCGACGTGGTGGTGCACGCCTCGGTGCTGCCCGATTCCCTGCCCACCACGGTCATCGAGGCGATGGCGCTGGGCAAGCCGGTGGTGGCCACCGCCCTCGGCGGGGTGCCCGAGCTGATCCGCGACACCGAGACCGGGTTCCTGATCCCGCCGGACGACGCGGGCCGGATGGCGGATGCGGTGGAGGAGGTGCTCGCCGCACCCGAGCGGCGCGCGGCCGTGGGCGAGGCGGCCTACGTGGAGGCGACGGCGCGTTTCGACGTGGGGGTCTTCGTCAACTCGTTCGCGGGCCACATCGAGCACGTCGCGGCCGCGTAGCAGGTGGGCGGCCGCCCGTCGTCCAAGTCGACAGGCGCAGACCTGCCCTCGTGGGTGGGTCGTCCTCTGGTCCTCCGGTTGATGGTTCTCTGCAGACGAGCCGATAGCTTCGAGAGAGAAAGCCACGCGGACCACGGCACGACGACGACCTCAAGGACGAAAATGGGTTCAGACCTGAAGATGCTCACGAACGAGCGACCTGCCCGGCGCAGCCGGCCCAAACGCCCCCACGCCGTCATCCTGGCGGGAGGCAAGGGCACGCGCCTGGCCCCTCTGACGACCGTGCTCCCCAAGCCGCTGATGCCGCTCGGCGAGGGCCCGATCCTCGACGTGCTGCTCCGGCAGCTCGCCGTCCAGGGCTGGCGCGAGGTCACCCTCGCGGTGGGCCACATGGCCAACCTGATCCGCGCGTACTGCGGCAACGGCTCGCGCTACGGGCTCAAGATCCGCTACCTCGAGGAGGAGGAGCCGCTCGGAACCGTCGGCCCGCTGGCGTTCCTGCCCCCGGCCGCCCGGCAGCGCCCCGTGCTCGTGATGAACGGGGACCTCCTCACCAGCCTGAAGTTCACCGACCTCGTGGCCGCCCACGTCGCCAGCGGGGCGACCGCCTCGATCGCGGTCCAGCGCCGCGACGTGCAGATGGAGTTCGGCGTCATGGACCTCGGCGACCAGGTGGGCGACACCCGCCAGATCCTGAACTACCGGGAGAAGCCGCTCCTCGAGGCCACGGTCTCGATGGGCGTGTACGTCTTCGAGCCCGAGGCCGTCGATCTCATCGAGCCCGGCCTGCGCCTCGACCTGCCCGAGCTGGTGCTGCGCCTGCTGGAGCGCGGCGACAAGGTGGCCGGCTACCCGTTCGACGGGTACTGGCTCGACATCGGTCGCCACAGCGACTACCAGAAGGCCCTCGACGACTACGAGCAGATGAAGCACGCGCTCCTGGCTCCCTCGGAGGCGATGCGATGAGCGGCCGCATGCTCCCGCTCGCCGCCCCCACCTTCGACGAGGCCGAGGTCGAGGCCGTCGCCGAGGTCGTCCGCTCCGCCTGGCTCACCATGGGCCCGCGCACGGCGGCCTTCGAGGAGGCCTTCGCCGAGCTTGTGGGCACCCGCCACGCCGTGATGGTCTCGTCGTGCACCGCCGCGCTGCACCTGGCGTTCGCGGGGCTCGACATCGGCCCCGGCGACGAGGTCATCGTCCCCTCCCTCACCTTCGTGGCCACGGCCAACGCGGTCGCCTACACCGGCGCCACGCCGGTGTTCGCCGACATCGTGAGCCTGGAGCGGCCGATCCTCGACCCCGAGGCCGTGTCCGCGGCCATCGGCCCGCGCACCAAGGCCATCTGCGCCATGCACTACGGCGGGTGGATGGGCGACATCGCCCAGCTCCGCGCCCTCGCCGACCGCCACGGCATCGCCCTGGTGGAGGACGCCGCCCACGCTCCCGGCGCGTACTGCGCCGCGGGGAAGGCCGGCGCCATCGGCGACGTGTCCTGCTTCTCGTTCTTCTCCAACAAGAACCTCGTCACGGGCGAGGGCGGCATGATCACCACCGACGACGACGAGATGGTCCGGCGGATGCGCCTGATGCGCGCGCACGGCATGACCGCCACGAGCTGGGATCGCCAGCGCGGGCACGCCAGCGGCTACGACGTCATCGAGCGGGGCTACAACTACCGGCCCAGCGAGCTGGAGGCGGCCCTCGGGCTGGTTCAGCTCGGCAAGCTCGAGGCCATGACCGCCAGCCGGCGGCGCCTGGTGGCGTCCTACCGCGCGGCCCTCGCCGACAACCCCGACCTCGTCATCCCGTTCGCCGGCGAGGACGAGGGCAGCGCCTGCCACATCCTCCCGATCGTGACGCCCTCCAACGAGGCGCGCGACGAGATCCGGGCGCGGGCGGCGGCCGACGAGGTCCAGACCAGCGTCCACTACCCCCCCGTCCACCTCTTCACCATCTTCGCGCCCCAGGAGCCGCTCGACCTCACCGAGTCGTATGCCCTGCGCGAGGTCACCGTTCCGCTGTTCCCGGCCATGACCGACGACGACGTCGTGCGCGTGGTGCGGGCCCTCGAGCTGCAGGAGGCTGTTGCATGAGCACGGATGCCACCCCGAAGACCGTCCTGGTGACCGGCGCCGCCGGCTACGTCGGCGGAGCGCTCACCCGGCGGCTGCTGGCCGAGCCCGGGACCTCGGTCATCGGCGTCAACTGGTGCCGCATGGCCCACGGCGCGGACGGCGTGCGGGAGCTGATCGGCCACCCGCGCTTCGAGTTCCACCGCGCCGACGTGCGCGAGGTCGAGGCGATGCGCCCGCTGCTGAAGCGCGCCGACGGCCTCGTCCACCTGGCCGCCATCGTGGGCGACCCGGCCGGCAAGCGCGATCCCGACCTCACCCGGGCGATCAACATCGACGCCTCCACCCGCCTGGCCCAGGAGGCCGGCGACGCGGGCGTGGGCCACTTCATCTTCGTGTCGACCTGCAGCAACTACGGCGTGTCGGATGGCGACACCCTGGTCACCGAGGACGCCGACCTGAACCCCGTCTCCCTCTACGCCGAGACCAAGGTGGCCGTGGAGCAGTTCCTGGCCGAGAAGGCCAACGGCCTGCCCTACACGGCGCTGCGCCTGGCCACGGTCTACGGCTCGGCGCCGCGGATGCGGTTCGACCTCACGGTCAACCAGTTCACCATCGAGGCGTTCACCGACGGCGTGCTCTCGATCTTCGGCGAGCAGTTCTGGCGCCCCTACGCCCACGTGGACGACATCGCGCGCGCCATCGTCATGGTCCTCGGCAACCCCGAGGCCAGCCGGCGCCGCACCTTCAACGTGGGCGACTCGGGCGAGAACTACACCAAGCGGATGATGTACGAGCTGCTCAAGGAGCGGCTGCCCGAGCTCCGCGCCGAGTGGACGACGATCGACGAGGACCCGCGGTCCTACAAGGTCAGCTTCGAGCGGATCCACGAGGAGCTGGGCTACGAGGTCACCAAGCGGGTTCCCGACGGCATGGACGAGATCCTGAGCCGCGCCCGGCTGGGCGTGTATCCGGACCCCATGGCCGATCGCTTTCGCAACTAACGGTAACTACTAACCGTTCGGCGACCCGGGTACTGCCCGACCGCTGTATCCGGACTCAACCCTCAGCGGTCGACCGAAACCGCCGCTGGGGGCACTATCACTCCACCACGCGGGCGGCACGATGCCGTCACGACCGACAAACGGGGGCTCCACCGTGAAGGGTAAGAAACGCAATCGGAGGTACATCGCCGCCGCGATCGCGGCCATGGGCGCGACCGCCGCCTTCGCCGCCTCGGCGAACGCCGTCACGCTGAAGAACTTCACCGTCGAACCCGCCGTTGACTCGCAGCCGCTCGGCATCACGGCGTTCAACGGCGCCATGATGTTCGCCGACCCGGGCTCTCAGGCGGTCAGCCAGATCAGCACCGGGGGCATCGTGTCGCCGAACGGCTACACGGGCGCCGCCGGCCCCGCGCAGGTCACGGTCGGTCCTGACGGCAACGTCTGGGCCACCGAGTTCAGCGGCTTCGTCGACCAAGTTCGTCGGCGGAGTCGCCACCCGCTTCCCGGTCGTCAACGGGATCCTCCCGGCGGTCAACCTGCAGGGCATCACCACGGCGAACAACGCGCTGTGGTTCGTCGAGCAGGACGGCAACAACGTCTGGCAGATGAACGCCACCACCGGGGCCACGGGGGGTCCCTACGCCACCGGCGGCTCGCCGAAGGGCATCGCGGCCGTTGGGAACAGCCTCTTCGTCACCACCGCCACCGGTGTGGCCACCCTGAACGCCGCGGCGCCCGCGGCGACGACGCAGATCGCCCCCCTCGCGGCGCCAACGGGATCACCGTCGGGCCCGACGGGAACCTCTGTGTCACCAGCGACGGCGGCGTGACGAAGATGAGCACCACCGGCTCGATCCTCGGCGGAGGCGGCGTCGCCGGCAGTGGCGCGCGCGCGATCACGACCGGCCCCGACGGCGCTCTCTGGTTCACCGAGTCGACCATCAACCGCGTGGGCCGCTTCACGACCGCCGGCGCCTTCACCGACTTCGCCCGTCCCCGGCTGCAACCTCCCGTCGGGCATCGCCGCGGGTCCCAACGGAGAGCAGGCGCTCTACGTGACCTGCTTCGGCGTCGACGTCCCGCCGTCCACCGGCCACACGATCGTCAAGGTCAGCCTGGACGGAACCGTGACCCCGCCGGTCACGCCTCCGGTCACGCCTCCGGTCACGCCCCCGGTGACGGGCCTGAAGGGCGGCTTCACCTTCTCCAAGTCGAAGGTGTTCGCCGGCAAGGCCTTCACGGTCAACGTGAGCTTCAACAAGGCGGTCACCAAGAGCCGGGTGCGCGTTCAGATCAGGAGCGCCAACACCAAGGCCAAGGGCGCGATCAAGACCTTCAAGACCATCTCGACCAAGCTCGTGACCGGCAAGAAGGCGGCCCTCAAGGTGAAGATCGCCAAGCCGGGCGCCTTCCTGATGCGGATCACCTTCGTCAACGGCACCAAGACCGTGAACACCACGGCGACCAAGGTGACGGTCAAGAAGGTCGTGAAGACGACCTAGCGGGAGCCTCCGCGCTCCGGGCCTCGACCCGGAGCGCAGACGGTGCGGCCCCCGAGGGCCGCCGGTCGCGCAAGCGCCCGGCGGCCCTTCTTCTTGACGCAGTCGGCGCGCCTGGCGCCTCCCTCGGCGCTATTCATTCTGGTATTCATCGCGGTATGCTCATCGCATGGCACAGCTCGTGACCCGAGTGGACGACGACCTTCTCGCGGAGATCGATCGCCTCGTCGCCGATGGCGCGGTCGAGAGCCGCTCCGACGCGGTGCGCACGGCCCTGCGCCAGCTCATCGAGCGACGGCGGCGGGCGGCGATCGGCCGGGCGATCGTGGCCGAGTACGAGGACCGGCCCCAGACCGAGACGGAGGTCGGATGGGCCGATTCCGCCACGCTGGCGATGATCGCCGAGGAGCCCTGGTGACGTTCCCCCGCCAGGGCGAGATCTGGTGGGCCCAGGCCACGGACAAGCGCCGGCCGGTCCTGGTCGTGACCCGCTCCGAGGCCGTCCCCGTGCTGTCATGGCTGGTGGTCGCCCCGGTGACCCGGTCGGCTCGCGCGATCCCGACCCACCTCGCGCTGGGAGCGGACGAGGGCCTCCCCTCTCCCTGCGCGGCCGCCTTCGACGGCCTCCAGCCGATCCGGCGCTCGTTCCTGACCGAGCGGGCCGGCGCGCTCGACCCGGCGCGGCGGATCGAGCTCTGTCAGGCCCTGCGCTCCCTGGCCGACTGCTAGCGGCCGGCCCCGCCCCGCTCGGTCAGTGGGCGGGGTACTTGGCCGCCGCGGCGCGGATGGCGGTGGTGAGGGCGCCCTTGTCGGAGCGATCCTCCTTCAGGGCCCCGAAGTAGTCCTCGCGGCCTCCGCTGGCGCCCGGCGCGGCGTGATCGCGGATGAAGTACCAGAGCAGGGTCGCCAGCCGGCCGGGGAAGCGCGCGTTCATGTTGGCGACCTCCCGGGTCACGGCGGCCCCGGCGTCGGCATAGGTCATGTCCGTGGGCCACTCGTAGTTGTCGTCCAGCGAGCGGCCGTTGTCGGTGGAGATGCCCCACTCGGTGACGAAGATCGGCAGGGGAGGAGATCCGGCCGCCGCGGTCTGCGAGATGAGGCGCGAGATGCGCGGCTCCCACCGGGGCTGCGGGCCGTAGGGGTGCACGGTCCAGCCGGCGGCGAGGTTCCCCAGGTTGGGCACCGCGGCGAACATGTCCTTCACCCAGGGGCTCGGATTGATGTTGGCGTCGTCGGCCTGCACGAGGACGCCCACCCGGGGGTTGGCGGCCTTGACGGCGGCGATCGCGTCCTGGGCCCGGCGGGCGTAGTCCCCGCCGTCCTCGAAGGTGCCCTGGTTGCGGTAGCTGGTCTCGTTGCCGAACTCGATGTACCGCACCGCGTAGGCGCCGTCGGACCGGTTGGCCCAGAAGGTCCCGCCGGGGCCGAAGCGCTTGGCCCACGCGCCCAGGCTCTGGGCCTCCTGGGTGCTGGGGATGCGCCCCTCGAAGCCCGCGAGCAGGATCACCTCGACGCCGTCCTGGGCGGCCCGGCCCACGAACTCCTCCATGGAGCCGGTGTCGGCGCCGATCTGGAACTCGATGCGGGTGATCCGCGCCCCGAGCTTGCTCACGTCGTCGATGTGGTCCACGCCGCGGGTGGACACGATGCCGAAGCTGAACGGGCCGGGCGTGCCGGCCGCGGGGGCCGCGGCGGGGGCCGGCGCGGGGGCCCGGGGGCCCGCCGAGCGCCGCATGTCGGTCTGGATCTCGGTGGCGGCGAGGGGGCGGTTGTAGATCCGCACCTCGTCGATGACGCCCTTGAACCACCCGCCGCCGATGAAGTTGCCGCCGATGCGGAGGGGACCGCCGCTCGTGGTCATCTTCCCCTGCACCGGTGTCGTGCCGATCTGCGCGCCATTGAAGAACAGGCGCAGCGCGGCGCCGTCGTAGGTGACGGCGATATGCGTCCACTTGCCGAGGGGCAGGTCGTCCGGGGCGGTCACCTTCTTGGCGCCGCCGATGCCGGCGACTCCGCCGGCCCCGCCGCCGTGGGTGGCCGCGTTGAGGGCGTAGGCGTTGGAGCCGCGCCCGAGCTTGGCGAGGATGGTGCGCTTCCCGCTACCGGCCTGCGGCTTGACCCAGGCCTCGAGGGTCATCCGCCGAGTCAGGTCCAGCGAGGCGTGGTCGGGCACCGTCAGCCAGGAGCTCGTGCCGTTGAAGTAGAGCCCCTTGCCGAACTTGCCCTTCACGCGGCGCACGCCGTGCCCGATCGCGCCGTTGTGATTGCCCGAGAAGTCGCCGAACTTCAGACCCTTGGAGGCCGCCTCGTTGAAGCCGTAGGAGGCGACGAGGCCCTTCTTGCCGGCCGGTGCCGCCGTTCCCCCGGAGGAGGAGGCGACCAGGAGGCCGACGAACAAGGCCACCACCACCAAGCCGAACGCGCGACGCGCACTTCCAATGGGCGGGATCCGACCGTCTCCTGGGGTACGAGGCGCGCGGGGGCCACCGGGCGCGTCAGGTTTTGTGTCGTGTCCTGCGGGTCGCCGTCCCTGGCACGGGGAGCAACGGGGCGCCACACTGCCCCACCGAACTTGCGGTGTCAACCCGGCACCTCCCCCCGAGGGGGGAGGTTTGCCGTGAGAAGAACGTAAAGCCGGGGGGGTGCTCCGCACGGGTTCCCGGTCAGTGCGTGGGGTGGGCGTCGGCCTGGGCGATCACCGCGGCGGTGAGGCCGCCCTTGGGGGAGCCGTCGCTCTTCATGACGCCGAAGTAGTGCTCCCGTTGGCCGGTTCCCGAGGCCTGCTGGTCGTGGCCCTGGAAGTAGGTGAAGAGGCGCAGACGCGAGGCGAGCGGGGCGTAGGCCAGCATCTGGTTGACCGTGAGCGCGACCGCGTCACCGGCCTGCTGGTAGGTCTGGTTCGTGGGCCAGTCGTAGTTGTCGCTCAGGTTCGCGCCGTTGTCGGTCGCCATGCCGTACTCGGTGATGTCGATCGGGATGGCCGAGGACCAGCCCTGGGCGGCCGTCTGCGAGATGAGCTCGTCGATGCGGGGCTTCCACCGGCTGACGGGGCCGTAGGGGTGGACGGTCCAGCCGGCGACCATGTCCCCCAGGTCGGGGACGGTGCCGGCCATGCCGCTCACCCAGTTGTCGCAGCCGCAGTTGGCGTCGTCGGCCTGGGCCAGGAGGCCCAGGCGGGGATTCGCGGCCTGGATGGCGTTGTAGGCGTCCTTGAACCGCAGGGCGTACTCGCCGCCCCGGTTGTTCGTGCCCTGATAGCTGTAGCTGGTCTCGTTGCCGAACTCGATGAACCGGCTCGCGAGGGCCTTGTCCGAGCGGGTGGCCCAGAAGGTGCCGCCGGGGCCGAAGGTGCGGGCCCACGCGCCGAGGTTCTGGGCCTCGCTCACGCTCGGGATGCGGCTGTCGAAGCCGGCGAGGAGGAGGACCTCCATGCCCTTGTCCGCGGCGGCGGCCACGTCGGGCGCCATGCTCGCGGGGCTGTCGCCGATCTCGAACTCCATGCGGATGAGCTTGCCGTGGGCGGCCTGGGCGGCGCTGAGGGCGCCCGCGAACCCGGAGTTGGCGACGTACCCCCACTGGAGGGTGCCGCCGCCGGAGCGGGGCGAGCCGTCGCCGGGGGCGGGAGCGGGCGAGGACGGGGTACCGGAGAGGGGCGAGGGCTTCACGATGATGGGCGTGGTCGAGCCGCCGGCCGGGTCGCTGCGCACGGCGCGGTGCATGTCGCGCACGATCTCGGCGTGCTTCAGGGCCCTACCGTAGACCCGGACCTCGTCGATGCGGCCCAGGAAGCGGTTGCCGCCCGTGCCGCCGGCGCCGATCCGCAGCGGCCCGCGGGCCGTGAGGAGCCTGCCGGTGGCCGGGGTGCGCGCGACCTCGACGCCGCCCGCGAGCAGGCGCACCGTGCGGCCGTCGTAGGTCGCGGTCAGGTGGGTCCAGCGGCCGGGCTTGAGCGGGGAGCCGGCGCGGGCGACGTGCGTGGTGGAGCCGGCGTTGACGACGGCCTGAGCACGTCCGCCGGTCGTGTTGAGCGCGTAGGCCACACGGTTGCCGCCCTCCTTCACCACGATGGCGCGCGAGCCGTTGGCGCGGTCCGGGCGGACCCAGGCCTCGAGCGTCACGGTCCTGGCGGGGCGGAGGGAGGCCGAGTCCGGGATGATCGCGGCCTCCGAGGGGCGGTCCATGCGGAGGGCGCGTCCGAAGCGCCCGGCCTCGGTGCGGCGGGCGGTGGTGGTGCCGTTGTTCGCGTTGTCGGAGGCGTCGGCCACCCGGGCGCCGGCGCCCTCGTCGAAGCCGTAGGCCGCGACGGGGCCCGCGGAGGTCCCGGTCACCGCCGGCGACGCCCCTGCCACCCCGGTCGCGACGGCGATGCCGCAAAGGGCGAGGATCGTGATCCTGGCATGGGGAAGTCGCATCCGGTGATGGGACAAGTCGGATTCCTTCGGGCGGGGAGGGGAGGCGGGGCCCGGTCGGGGCCTCCTGCCGGTGCGGGCCTGAGCGGCCTGCCCCCCCTTTATCGACCCCGCCCCCGCCGGACTTAACGCCCTATACGAATGGGGGGGTTACGAGCTCCGGGTACGCGCTAGTGAGCGGGGTGCGCGTCGGCGATGGACGCCAGCGTCGTGGTGAGCGCGCCCTTGGGCGAGCCGTCGCTCTTCGTGACACCGAAGAAGTACTCGCGCTCGTTGCTGCTTCCCGAGGGCTGCTGGTCCTGGCCCTGGAAGTAGGTGAAGAGGCGGAGCCGCGAGCCGAAGCCCGACTTGGCCAGCATCTGGTTCACGGTGAGCGTGACCGCGTCGGCGGCCTGCTGGTAGGTCTGGTTGGTGGGCCAGTCGTAGTTGTCGGTCAGGGTGCGGCCGTTGTCGGTCGCCATGCCGTACTCGGTGATGTCGATCGGGATGCTCGAGGACCAGTAGGCGCCCGTCTGGGCGATGAGACGATCGACGCGGGGCTCCCAGCGGCTCCTCGGGCCGTAGGGGTGGACGGTCCAGCCGGCGACCATGGTCCCCAGGTTCGGCACCGCGGTGTGCATGGCGTTGACCCAGGTGGCGCAGCCGCAGTTGCCGTCGTCGGCCTGGGCCAGAAGGCCCATGGCGGGGTTGGCGGCCTGCATGGCGGTGTAGGCGTCCTTGAACCGGAGGGCGTACTCGCCGCCGCGGTTGTTCGTGCCCTGGTAGCTGTAGCTCGACTCGTTGCCGAACTCGATGAACCGGCTGGCGAGCGCCTTGTCCGTGCGGGTGGCCCAGAAGGTGCCGCCGGGGCCGAAGGCCTGCGCCCACTGGCCCAGGTTCTGGGCCTCGGCGACCGTCGGCATGCTGTGGTCGAAGCCGGCGAGAAGGAGGACCTCCATCCCCTTGTTGGCGGCGGCGGCGACGTCGGGCGCCATGCTCGCGGGGCTGTCGCCGATCGCGAACTCCATGCGGATGAGCTTGCCGTGACCGGTCTGGGCGGCGTTGAGGGCGCCGGCGAAGCCGGAGTTGGCGACGTAGCCCCACTGCAGGGTGCCGCCGCCTGCGGTGGGGGGCGGGACGACGGGCGGCACGACCGGGGGCACGACGGGGGGCACGACGGGCGGGACGACGGGCGGGACGACCGGCGGGACGACGGGGGGCACGACGGGGGGCACGACGGGCGGGACGACGGGGGGCGCGACGGGCGGGACGACCGGGGGGACCACCGGGGGCTCGACGGGCGGGACCGGAAGCGCCGGCGGCGTGACGAGGACCGGGGGCGTGATGACCACCGGGGTCGTCACCGGCGTGGCGGGCTTCGCGGGGGCGACGACGATCGGCGTCGTCGAGCCGCCCGCGGGCTCGCTGCGAACGGCGTGGCGCATGTCGCGGAGGATCTCGGGGCGCTTCAGGGCGCGGCCGTAGACCCGCACCTCGTCGATGCTGCCCACGAAGCGCTCGCCGCCGGTGCCGGCGGCGCCGATGCGCAGGGGCCCGTGGGCCGAGGAGAGCTTGCCGGTGGCGGGGGTCCGCGCGACCTCGACGCCGCCCACGAGCAGGCGGACCGACCGACCGTCGTAGGTCGCGGTCAGATGGGTCCAGACGCCCGGCTTCAGCGGCGAGGCCGCGCGGGCCATGTGCCGGGTCGAGCCGGAGTTGACGACGGCCTGGGGCCGGCCGGCCGTGGTGCTGAGGGCGTAGGCGACCCTGCCGCCGCCCTCCTTCACCAGGATGGTGCGCGAGCCGCGCGCCGAGCCGGGGCGAACCCAGGCCTCCAGCGTCACGGTGCGGAGGGGCCTCAGCGAGGCGTCGTCCGGGATGATGGCGGCCGCGGTGCGCCCGTCGAGGTTCAGGGCGCGTCCGAAGCGCCCGTCCTGCGTTCGAGCGGCGGTGGTGGCTCCGTCGTTCGCGTTGTCGGATGCGTCGGCCACCCGGGGGCCCGTGCCGTCGAAGCCGTAGGCCGCAACGGGGCCCGGCGCGCTCGGCGGGGTCGCGTCCGGGGACACGGAGGCTCCCGCCACACCGGCCGCGGCCGCCAGCCCGCAGAGCGCGAGGATCGTGATCCGGGCATGGGGAAGTCGCATCCGGTGGTGGGGCACGTCGGATTCCTTGGGGCGGGGAGGGAGGCGGTGGCCCTATCGGGGCCTCCTGCCGGTGCGGGCCGGAGCGGCCTGCACCCCTTTGATCGACCCGGTACTCGCGGAACTTGACAAACTTCCTATACCGACGGGGGGCGGGATCGGTCCGAACAGGTCTTGATCCTGGTCCGCGTCAGCAATCCGCCTGTATCAACGGGCAGTTCCGGGGTCCGATCCCGTGGCTAGACTGCCCCTCGTCGTGAGCCTCCGGTACCTCGGTCTCGAGCACTCACCAGCGGCGTCGCACGGAGATCAATCCGTCAGAACCGCTGGTTCCGGAGCCCCGCGATGAACGAGACTCGCACCACCTGGGGTGGGGGAACGGACACCGTGCACTCGCACACTCCGCCATTCGCAGCAGGCGAGAGGCACTCCAGGCGATGGAAGGGAGACCATCGGTGAAGACAGAGAATCGCAATCGACGAGTCGCAGGCTCAGGGCGGTGGGGACCCGTGGGGCTCGTGCTGATGGGGCTGCTGATGGCCCTGGCCTTCGTGGTCCCGGCCCAGGCGGCGACCCCCGCGAACCTGCTGCTGACCGGTACCGACCCGGCGTACACCGACATCACCGTCAACATCCCCGGTGGTGGCGTCGTGGTGACATCGCCGGGCGTCTTCAACCTTCAGGTCACCCCGGCCGGCGGCGCCACCACGGCCTACAAGGGCTACTGCGTCGACACCTCCGCGCCGATCGGGGCGGGCCAGAACTACGCGGTTGATCTCCAGACCGCGGCCGACGCCCCCGTCCTCGCGACCCCCGGCGCCAACTCGGCCGCCTGGCTCATCCAGCAGACCGACGCATTCCTCGCCGCCGCCGGCCCTCCCGGCAGCGCCGCCCAGAAGCTCGAGGCCGGCGCGCTCCAGACCGCCGTCTGGGTGGTCATGGGCGAGGCCGTCGCGGGCAATCCCACGAGCGACGCCGCGATCAACGCGCGCGCCGCCGAGCTCGTCGCCCTGGCGGCCGGCAAGGGCCCGGCGGGCCCGGTGGCCATCTCGGCCGCCACCGCCTCCACCTGCGCCGGCGGTCCCGGCACCACGCTCAATCTGACCGGCACCCCGGGTGCCACGGCGAACCTCGCGGTCACCGCCGGAACGGCCACGCTCAGCGCGAGCCAGGTCACCTTCAGCGGCGCCGGCACGGCGAGCGTCACGTTGACCTCGGGCACCGTGGGCTCCGCCACCGTCACCGTCACGTCGGTGGGAGCCCAGCTCACGCGGGCCGTCCCCACCGAGGGCGCAGAGCCGCAGCAGACCGCTTTCCTGACCCCCAAGACCTACACCGCCCAGGTGAGCGTCGCGTTCGCCAACTGCGGGCCCACCATCACCCCGACCCAGCCGACCTCCCCGACCACGCCGAAGCCGTCGATCGCCCAGGCGCCGTCGCTGAGCGTGGTGAAGACGGGCAAGGCCACCGCGCTGGCGGGCAGCGAGGTGCCCTACACCATCGTCGTCCGCAACACGAGCAAGGTCATCGCGCGCTCGGTGGTCGCCGTGGACACCCTGCCCTCGGGCATGGCCTACCTCCGCTCCAGCCTGCGTCCGGTCTCGATCGGCAAGCAGATCGTCTGGAAGCTGGGCAACCTTGCCGCCGGCAAGAGCCGCACCATCACGGTGTGGCTCCAGGCTCCCACCAGCATCTCGGGCAGCCGCACCAACCTCGTCGAGGTGTCGGCCCAGGGCACGAAGACCGTGCGGGACACGGCCGTCACGCGGTTCCGCCGCGTCGAGGCCCAGTTCCAGCCGCCCGTCACCGGGTAGCTCCACTCACCGCGTCGTCCGGCGGGCCATCGGCCCGCCGGACGTCCGGTGACCGTCAGCCGCGCATGGCGCGGAGGCGCCGCTGCACCCAGTCGGGCGCGCGCCGCGCGGCCTGGTGCGCCAGCCGCTCCAGATCCTGGGGCAGGAGCTGGGCGCGCCGAAGGGGGCGATCGTTGCCGCCCGGCAGCAGCAGGACCGACCGGATGGGGTCGTCGTCCCCCGTCATGCGCAGCTTGTAGCCCGTGGCCCCGCCACCCAGGTCGAGTCGCCGGTCCCCCTGCGCGAACGAGTGCTCGATGGCGCGGATGATCGTCTCGAAGCCCGGGCGCAGCTTCGCCCACCGCTCGTCGTAGCCGCCGTTCCAGTAGGCCACCTGCCCGGCGGCGGCCAGGAACACCTGGGTGCTGACCGCGCGGCCGTCCGCCTCGAGGGTCCAGATCCGCATTCGCCCCCGCGGCACCAGGTCGGCGGCCGCCTCGAGCAGCATCGCCCGGATCCCCTCGGGGCCCCGGCCGGCGCCCAGGTGGAGCACCCAGCGGTCGATGGTGAGGGCGATGAAGGACGCGATCGGCGCCGAGACGTCGTCGCCCGGGCCCACCAGGCGGAACTCCGCCCCGCGCTCGGCGAGCTGCCGGCGGCGGCGGCGGTGCTGGCTGCGGAAGTTGCTGCTCCGCTCCGCGAGCCAGTCGTCGTACCCCCGGCCCTCCAGCCGCACCGCGGGCGCCCCGATGAGCTCGCTCCAGAGGGTGGTGGCGGGCCGCGGCCAGG
Organism: Miltoncostaeaceae bacterium; assembly: GCA_963760715.1. Taxonomy (GTDB): domain Bacteria; phylum Actinomycetota; class Thermoleophilia; order Miltoncostaeales; family Miltoncostaeaceae; genus CAVXDY01. The sequence continues at coordinate 1,000,443 of CAVXDY010000003.1, forward strand.
CGCTCGCGAGCAGCGCCGGCCACGGCGAGCGGGCGTCCCCGCGGTCGAGGAGGACGGCGCCCGGGGGGTCCGGCAGGCCCCGCAGGGCATCGACCGCGGCGCCGGCGACCTCCCATTCGCGGCCGGGCTCCGCCAGGGGCTCCACGCGGTGGCCGGTGCCCAGCAGGCGCGCGACCCACAGCCCGGCCCTGGTGCGCCGCTGGAACATCGGGGCGACGCCGATCACGCGATCGTCGTCGTTCACGATCACGACGGCCAGCCGCGCCCCGTGCGGGGAGGCGTGCCGCCACCAGGCGAGCATCCAGGCCGGCGCGGAGTAGGGCTGCCCCCGGAGCACGGCCAGCCGATCCCAATCATCGAGATGGGGATCGAGCTCCTGCGTCTCGGTGATGACGACGGCGCTGATCATGGGGACCCTCACGTGCGACGCGCCGGCGGCGAAGTCGGGGATGGACGCCGGCATCGGCGGCGTGGCGCGGAGAGAAGCGCCAAGTCTAACGACGCCCAAACACCCCGTTCACCCACGGCGCGAGGGTGACGCTAGGATCGCCCGGTGGCGGATCGAGGCTCCCTGAGGAACCGCTTCCGTGCACTGATGTGCGCTACGGGGGTGGGCGTGCTGGCGCTCAGCGCAACCGCGCTCGGGGCGCCACCGACCCTGACCGGTCCGCCCGACGACACCCTCAGCACGACCCTCCGGCCGACCTTCTCCTGGACCCATGCCGGTGGTGGCAGCACCTCGGGCTACAACGTGATCGTCGACGGCGTGGGCGTGGTCGCCACGCTCGCGCGACCGGCGTCGGCCGGTTCCGGGCCCTTCAGCGTCGCACCGGCGCTGGATCTCCCCGACGACGCGACCCTGTCGTGGTCGGTGGAGAGCCTCGGCACCGGTTCGAACCCGGAGGACAGCGAGAAGCGGACGCTCCGCACCTCCACCGCCCCGACCGTCCCGCCCACGATCCTCGGCGGCCCCGCCGGCGCCACCAACCAGAGCGCCCCCGCCTTCACCTGGGGCGGCACCCGCGCCACTTCCGCCTGGGCCCTGCTGGGCGCCGACGGCGCCGCGATCCAGACCGGCGGGGCGGGGAGCGGAAGCGGCAGCGCCCAGCTCGCGACGCTGGGAGACGGCAGCTACACGTTCCGGGTGCTCCAGCGCTCCAGCCAGGGCCAGGACAGCCCGGCGGCCACCCGGCCGTTCACGGTCGACACCCAGAGCCCGGCCATCCTGCTGATCACCGCGGTGCCCTCGTTCCCCACCCTGAACGCCAGCCCCACGTTCGCCTGGTCGGGGGTGGAGCCGGGCGCCAAGGTGGCGTGGCAGGTGATCGGCGTCGGCGGCAACACCGTCCGCGGGCCCGTGGTGACCGCCAACGCGAGCGCGCGGGTGGGTCCGCTGCCCCAGGGGTCGTTCCTGTTCCAGGTGCGCCAGACCGACGCCGCGGGCAACTCCAGCGAGTGGCGCTCCGAGCCGTTCGCGGTGGCGCCGGGGGCGACCGTCACCGGCGGGCCGAACCTGCCCTCCCACAACGCCAAGGCCCTGACGCCTCGCCTGGGGGCGCGGCTCACCACCTCGCGCCCGCTGCTGCGCTGGAAGGCCAGCGCGAACGCGCGCCTCTACAACGTGCAGATCTTCCGCGTGGCCGCCAAGGGGCGGCTCGCGAAGATCCGATCGGTGTTCCCGCGCGGCAACCGCTTCCGCCTCTCCAAGAGGCGCCAGCTCCCCAGGGGCGCCTGCTATGTGTGGCGGGTGTGGCCCTACATGGGCCGGTCCTTCACGAAGAAGCCCCTCGGGGTCAGCAATTTCTGCGTGAGGAAGGCGAGCAAGCGCTGAATTTCCCCGCACGTTGCGGGTTCCTAGCCATCCGGTGGCGCAAAGACTGGACTCTCGGCTAAGCGCCAATACCTCGCCACGGCCGGGTGGCTAACTAGGATGTTTCCGTTATGCAGACCACCGCCCGCCGTCTGCGTCGCCGTCTCGCCTTCCTCGTCGTCGGCGTCGTGGCGTTCCTCGCGGTCGCCGGGAGCGCGATGGCGGCCCCAACGGCTCCGACCGGTCTGATCTCGACTCCCGCGAGCCCGACGAATGCTGCGGGCGTCACGGTGACCTGGACTCCGTCGACCACGGCAGATCTCGGCTTCGCCATCGTGCGCTACGAGTGGTACGTTCAACGGTGCCGCCACGCCGGCGGGATCAGTCGGCGAAGCGGGTCCGTACACGACCGGTCAGATTGCACTGGCGGAGGGCACTCACTCCATCAAGGTGAGGGCGGTCCAGGCAGGTCCCGCCGCTCCGCTCGACGAGAGCGGCACGGACTCAGCGCCGCTCGCAATCCTCGTCGACCGAACCGCGCCGACAATCGCCGGCTCGATCGTCGGGACGCTGACGAACGGCTGGTACCGATCTGCAACCCGGCACTGGACCTGCACGAACCCCGGCCCTTCCCCGTCGGCCGTCACCCCGTGCCCGGCCGACCAAGGACCAGTCACCCTCTCGGGCCCCTACCCGGCAGTCCCCGCGACGATCTCTGACGCGGCTGGCAACTCCGCAACGGGATCCACGCCGGCCTTCCAGGTGGACAGCCTGTCGCCGGCCGCGTTCTCGCCGTCGAGCCCGACCGACAACGCCACCTTCGCCGCAGCCCCCAAGTTCAGCTGGACCGAGGCGGTCGACGCGAACTCGGGCACGACGGGCTACGAGCTGTGGGCGCACTACGGCGGGGCGGACCACAAGATCGCGACCACGACCGGGCCGAAGGCGACCGACACCACGCTCGACCCGAGCATCGCCGGCCAGCTGCCCCTGAACACGGACATCGACTGGTGGGTGAAGGCCTTCGACCTGGCGGGCAACCCGGCGCGCGAGTCGGGTCACCGGTCCTTCACGATCGACCCGACCATCCCGGGGCCGGCGGTCTTCACCGGCGGCCCGGGCGCGCAGACGAACGACACGACGCCGTCCTTCGCGTGGACGGGCAACCAGCCCAGCTTCGAGTGGGCCGTGATCCCGGCGGGCACGTCCACCCTGCTCCAGCAGGGCTCGGGCATGTCGACCCAGGTCACCCTGGGGACGCTGCCGCAGGGCGACTACACCTTCCGCGTCGTCCAGGTCAGCGCCGCGGCGGTCAAGAGCGAGGAGGCCACGTATCCCTTCACGCTGGACACCACGCCCCCGGCGCCTCCGGTCATCGACACGCGGCCGATCAGCGGCAGCAAGGACATCACCCCGGCGTTCTCCTGGCGCGGTGAGGCGCACGCCACCTACACCTGGCGCGTCATCGGCGCCGGCGGCGGCGTGGTGCGGGGCGACTCCACCCAGGACACCTCGCTCACGCTGGCCCCGCTGACTCCCGGGCCCTACACCTTCCAGATCAGCCAGACCGACCGGGCGGGCAACACCTCGAGCGTCACGGCCGAGCCGTTCTCGATCATCGGCCCGAGCGGGCTGCAGGCCGGCACCAAGCTGTCGCTGCCCACCACCAACCACCGGCGCCTGAAGCCCGCCAAGGGCGTGACGGTGCCCACGCGCCGGCCGGTGCTGCGGTGGAACGCGGGCCCGCGCGGCACCACGCTCTACAACGTCCAGCTCTTCCGGGTGATGAGGCTCTCCAGCAGCAAGACCCGGGTGGCGAAGGTGTTCTCGACCTTCCCGCGGACGCTCCAGTACCGCGTCCCGTCGAAGCGCACCCGGCCGGCCACCTGCTACGTGTGGCGCGTCTGGCCCTACCTGGGCACGCGCTTCACGAAGCAGCCGCTGGGCATCAGCAACTTCTGCATCGCGAACAAGGCCGTGCTCCGCAAGGTCGCCCAGCGCAAGGCCGCCCGCACCCGGGCCGCCCGCGCCGCTCACTGAGCCGCCCCCGCGCGGGCGACCGCGCGAGGCCCGTGCGGGAACGGTCCATTAGACTCGTCGCCCGTGTCGTCGCCGATCTCCTTCGCCCGGGGCGCTCCGTGTCCGGAGGCTCTTTCGGCCGATCTCATCGCCGCCTGCACCCGCACGGCCCTCGAGGCCGACGGGGTGCGGGTGCTGTCGTACGGCACCGGCCAGGGCTACCCGCCGCTGCGCGAGGTGCTCGCGGCCGAGCACGGCGTGCCGGCCGGGGACGTGTTCATCACCAACGGGTCGCTCCAGGGCTTCGTCTTCCTGCTGGAGACGCTGCTCGAGCCCGGTGACCTGGTGGCCGTGGAGGCCCCGACCTACGACCGGGCCCTGCTCCAGCTGCGCCTGCACGGCATGGAGGTGCTGCCGATCCCGGTCGAGGACGACGGGATGGACGTCGCCGCCCTCGAGGCCGCCTGCGCCGAGGGGAGGGTCCCGCGGCTGCTCTACACGATCCCCAACTTCCAGAACCCCTCCGGCGCGACGCTCTCGGCCGCCAAGCGCGCCGCCCTCGCGGAGGTGTGCGACCGGTTCGGGATCCTGGTGCTGGAGGACGACCCCTACGGCAGGCTGCGCTTCGAGGGCGAGGCCCTGCCGGGCCTGTTCGAGGCGGAGGGCCTGGACCGGGTCATCTTCACCTCCTCGTTCTCGAAGACCGTGGCCCCCGGGCTGCGGGTGGGCTACCTCGTGGCCCCGCCCGACCTCTCCGCCCGTCTGGCCGCGGCGGCGTCGCGCACCTACATCTCCCCGGCCCTCCTGTCGGAGGCCGCGATCCACGCCCTCATCGAGGGCGGCCACCTGCCGGGCAACATCGCCCGGGTGACCGGCCTCATGCGCGAGCGCCGCGACGCCATGGTCGCCGGCCTGCGCCACATGCCCGAGGGCACCCGGTGCGTGCCGCCGGCGGGCGGCTTCTTCTGCTGGCTGACCCTGCCGGAGGGCCTCTCGGCGGACGACCTCTTCGACGACGCGGCGCGGGCGGGAATCTCCTACGTCAAGGGCAGCGACTGCGTGCTCGAGGGCGGCGAGCGCACGCTGAGGCTGGCCTACAGCGGCGTGGGCCCCTCCGAGATCGAGGAGGGCATGGAGCGGCTCGGGGCGGTCTTCCGCGCCGCCCACGTCCGAGCGTAGACCGTGAGCGATCCGGACAAGCCCCCCGGTGGGCAGGACCGGGACGGGATCGATGACCGCGAGGTGCGCCGGATCGCCATGGCCGGCGGCGTGGTGCTGGTGGCCAGCATCGCGCTCGTGTTCATCGTGGAGAACAGCCACCGGGTGCACGTGTCGTTCGTGTTCTTCTCGTCCAACATCTCGCTGATCTGGGTGATCATCCTGTCGGCGGCCGTGGGGGCGGTGGCCGGGGCGTTCGGCGGGCGCGCGATCCGGAAGCGCCTCGGCAAGTAGCCGGACGGCGGCTCAGACGGCCGGGAAGAGGTCGTCGAAGCTCCCGCACGACTGGGGAGCCGGCAGGGCGCCGGGCACGCCGAGGCGGGTGGCCAGGGCCGTGGTGATCCGGGGGCAGAACGAGCGCTGGTGCCCGGAGCGATTGGGGTGGAGGGCGCCCGAGAACGACCCCTGCTGGATGAGCGAGCCGCTCACGATCTGAACCCACCGGGCATCGCCGGCGCGGCAGTACCCGTGGTTCACGAAGTCCCCCTGGATGCCGCCGATGAGCTGCCAGCCCTGGGCGGCCGCGGCGGCCTGGACCGCGCCGTTCAGCGGCACGACGACGTGGGTGAACGCCCAGGTCGCCTCGTCCCGGGTGATGAAGGGCGGCTCCAGCGGGCCGGGGCGGTTGCAGATCACGCCGGGGCTCTGGTGGACCGGGTCGTGGTACTCGGTGACGAGGACCCGGTTGGGCGCCACGCCCAGCGGCGGCCCGGCCGGGCACGCCGTGCCGCCGCCCGTGCCCAGGCACGAGGCCAGGGTCGCGAAGGAGCCGCCCAGGCTCGCGATGCGTCCGCCCACCGACGCCTCGAAGGGCAGGGTGTCGCAGTGCGCGTTGAGGTAGCAGTCCTTGGCGATGCGGGAGAAGCCGATGTCGTTGGCGCCCGCCGTGAGGACGACCGCGTCGATCGTGCGCCCGGCCGTGAGCGTGCGCGCGGCGGCGATCTGGGCCGGCACCGGAGCGGGCCCCGCCTCGGCCCCTCCGGAGGGGCCGGTCACCCCGGCGGCGAGGCCGGCGCCCGAGCAGGCGAGGTCGACCAGCGTCACCGAGGTCTGCGGGTCGGCCAGCTCGAGCTGCCGCGCGGCGAGCACGGGGCCGGCCCGCGCGGAGCGGTGGCAGCGCTGATCGTTCCAGTGCCCGGGGCGATCGATGTTGCCCTCGCCCGAGGCGACGGAGTCGCCCAGGGAGACGATCAGCAGGTCCCGCACCCGCACCGTCACCGGCACCGCGGCCGCCGGCGCGCCGGACGGCGCAACGGTCACCAGGTGCTGGCCCTGCGATGGGAAGGCGAGCCGGAAGACGCACGCGCGCAGCCGCGTCGCGCCGGCCGGTGCGCCGTCGATGGTCCAGGAGTAGGCCGTCGCGGGGCACGACGGCGCCGCCGGGTCCGCGATCGTGACGTCGATCGGCCAGGTCGCCGGTGTGACCTGCGCGGGCGTGGAGGGCAGGTCCACGAGCCCGTCCCCGTCGTGGTCCGGGCCCAGGCGCTCGGGAGCCGACCAGGAGGAGACGGTCAGCGCCTGGGCCGAGGCCACGGCCGGACCCGCGGCGACGAGCGCGCACAGCGCGAGCCCCCACCCCAGCCATCGTCGACGGCCCATCGCCGCCATTAGATCGCGCCATCCGCCGCGAGGCCACCCCGCCGGTGGTGGCCCCGCGCGCCCGGAGGGCGCTCTAGCCCAGCATCTCGCTGACGGTCGCGCGCTCCTCGACCAGCTCCGCGTTGGTCGCGGCGATCTTGGACTTCGCGAACTCGTCGTGCTCGAAGCCCTCGCGCACCACCTCGTAGGTGCCCGGCGCCGTGGTGCGCACCGGCACCGAGGCCCAGACGCCCTCGTCGAAGCCGTAGCCGCCGTCCGACCGCACGGCCACCGAGTGGATCGTGTCGCCCGGGGTGTGCAGCGAGCGCACGTGGTCGAGCGCCGCGTTGGCCGCCGAGGCGGCCGACGAGAGGCCGCGGGCGGCGATGATGGCCGCGCCGCGCTTGCCGACCGTGGGCAGGAACTCGCCCTCGAGCCAGGCGTCGTCGGCGATGACCTCGCGGGCCGGCCTGCCCGAGATCCGTGCGTTGGTGAAGTCGGCGAACATCGTCGGCGAGTGGTTGCCGAAGATGATGATGTCCTCGACCTCGGTGACCGGCACGCCGGCCTTCTGCGCGAGCTGCGTCCGGGCCCGGTTCTGATCGAGGCGGGTCATCGCCGTGAAGCGCTCCGGGCCGAGCCGGGAGGCCTGCGAGGCGGCGATCGTGCAGTTGGTGTTGCAGGGGTTGCCCACCACCACCACCCGCGCGTCGGCCGAGGCCACCTCGTCGATCGCCTTGCCCTGCTCCACGAAGATCCTGCCGTTGTCCTTCAGGAGGTCGGCGCGCTCCATGCCCGGCCCGCGGGGCTTGGCGCCCACGAGGATGGCCCAGTCCGCGTCGGCGAACGCCACCCGGGGGTCGCCGGTGAGCACCAGGCCCCGCAGCAGCGGGAACGCGCAGTCGTCGAGCTCCATGGCCACGCCCTTCAGCGCCTCCTGGATCGCGTCGACCGGGATCTCGAGGAGCTGGAGGATGACCGGCTGGTCCTTCCCGAAGGCCTCGCCCGCGGCGATGCGCGGGAGGATGCTGTAGCCGATCTGCCCGGCCGCGCCGGTCACGGCCACCCGCAGCGGCGCCTTCGCGGCGCTCATGCCGTCACCTTGAGCTTCTCGATGATCGCGTCGGCGACCTCTGAGGTGCCCACCGCCGTCGGGTCGTCACGGTGCGGCTTCATGTCGTAGGTCACCGAGCGGCCCTCGCGGATGACGTCCGCGATGGCCCCCTCCATGCGATCGGCGGCCGAGTGCTCCTTCAGGTGCCGCAGCATCATCACGCCCGAGAGCATCATCGCGATCGGGTTGACCTTGTTGAGCCCGGCGTACTTCGGCGCGCTGCCGTGGGTGGGCTCGAACAGGGCGGCGTGGGTGCCGATGTTGGCGCCCGGCGCGACCCCGAGGCCGCCCACGAGGCCGGCGCCCAGGTCGCTGAGGATGTCCCCGTAGAGGTTGGGGAGCACGATCACGTCGTACAGCTCGGGCTTCTGCACGAGCTGCATGCACATGTTGTCGACGATGCGCTCCTCGAACTCGATGTCCGGGTAGCCCTTCGCCACCTCGGTGGCGACGGCGAGCCAGAGGCCGTCGGTGTGCTTCATGATGTTGGCCTTGTGGACCGCGGTCACCTTGGACCGCCCGTTCTCCGCGGCGAAGTCGAAGGCGTACGTCACGACCCGCCGACTGCCCTCCACCGAGATGGGCTTGATCGAGATGCCCGAGTGCTCGCGGATGCTGTCCCTGGCGCTCGGCTCGAGTTCCACGATCTTCTCGATCAGCGCCTGGACCTCGGGGGTGTCCTTCTCGAACTCGATGCCCGCGTAGAGGTCCTCGGTGTTCTCGCGCACGAAGACGATGTCGATGTCCTCGTACTTCGAGCGGACGCCCTCGTAGCTCTTGCAGGGGCGTACGCAGGCGTAGAGGTCGAGCGCCTTGCGAAGGGCTACATTGACCGACCGGAAGCCGCGGCCCACGGGGGTGGTGATCGGCCCCTTGATGGCGACCGTGGTCTCCCTGATCGACTCGATCACGGAATCCGGGAGGGGGGTGCCCGCCGTCTCCATGATGTCGACGCCGGCCTCCTGGACGTCCCAGTCGAAATCGACCCCGGTGGCGTCGAGGACGCGCTTCGTGGCGTCGGCGATCTCGGGGCCTGTCCCGTCGCCGGGAATGAAAGTGACGCGGTGTGCCACGGAGCCCACTCCTTCGCGATGCCTTCTCTGAGGAGCGGCCGCCCTCGGGGCGGCCGCAAAAACACATCTGAGCATACCCGACGCGCCCGGCCCGGCCCGCGCCGCGGGGGCTCAGCGGAGCGGCCACGCCCAGGGGATGACCAGCATCGAGACGACGATCATCACCACGGACAGGGGGAATCCGAGGCGGGCGTAGTCGCTGAACCGGTAGCCGCCGATCCCGTAGACCATGGTGTTCGTCTGGTAGCCGATGGGCGTCAGGAACGACGACGACGCGCCGATGGCGATCGCGAAGGCGAACGGCCGCAGCTCGAGCCCCGCCGCGCCGGCCGTGGCGAGCGCGACGGGGAACAGCAGCACGGCGGCCGCGTTGTTGGTGATGAGCTCGGTGAGCACCATCGTCGCGAGGAGGACCCCGAACAGCAGCCCGAGGTCGCCGGCCGCTCCAAACGGCTCCACCAGGACGCTCGCGAGGTCGGACGCCAGACCGCTCGACTCGATCGCGGCCCCGATGCCGAAGCTGGCCGCGATGACGACGATCACCTCGAGGTCGACGGCGTCGCGTGCCTCCGTGGGCGTCAGGATGCGCAACGCGACCACAGCGAAGGCCGCGAGGAATGCGGCCGGCAGGATGTCGAGCACGCCAGTCCCCACCACGACCAGCAGGGCGACGACGATCAGGCCCACGAGCGGCGCCTTCTCCTCGCGCGCCGGGCCCTCGCCCGAGAGGGGCGCCACCACGAGGAAGTCGCGACGGTCGAGGGCGCGCGGGCGGAACGCCGGACCCGCCAGCACGAGGAGCACGTCGCCGGGCCGCAGGGGGACCTCCCCGAGCTTGCCGGCGACGTGCCCCCCCGCGCGATGGATGGCGATCACCGCCCCCCCGTAGCGGCCGCGGAAGCCGGTCTGTTTCAGCGTGCTCCCGGCGAGGGCGGACCCCGGCGCGACCACGGCTTCGTACAGCCGCCGCTCGATCGTCGAGCCCACGGCTCCGAAGTGCCGCTCCTCCACGGAGGCGAGGCCCCGCATCTGCTGCAGGTCGAGGATGCGCGACACGTTGCCCGCGAAGGTGAGCCGATCGCCCTCGGCGAGCACCTCGTCCGGGCGGACGGAGGAGATGCGGTGGCCGTCGCGCTCCACCTCCACGAGGTAGACCCCCTGAAGATTCCGGAGCCCGCCCTCCGCGACGCTCCTCCCGGCGATCCCCGAGCCCCCGACGACCACCATCTCCACCGTGAACTCACGCGCGTCGTCGTCGGCGCCCTCGCTCGGGGCGCGGCGCTCGGGCAGCAGCCGCGGTCCCAGGACGACCAACGTGAGCATGCCGGCGATCGCGAAGGGGAGGCCGACCGCGCCGATCTCGAACAGGCCCATGGGCGGCTCCCCGGCGTCCTGGAGCAGCCCCGACACCACGAGGTTCGTGGAGGTGCCGATCAGGGTGACCGTGCCGCCGATGATCGCGGCGAAGCTGACCGGCATCAGGTAGCGCGAGGGGGAGCGCCCGGTCTTCCGGCACCACGACAGTACCGCGGGGATCGCCATCGCCACGATCGGGGTGTTGTTGAGGACCGCCGAGGCGCTCGCCGTGGGCACCACGATCCGGGCGAGGGCCGCCCGCTCGCCCAGCTCCCGGCGGGGGGATGCGCGGGCGGAGATGCGGTCCACGAGGACCTCGAGGAACCGGGTGCGCCCGGCCGCCGCCGCGAGCACGTAGAGCGCGGCCACCGTGAGGGGGGCCGGGTTGGAGAACCCTGAGAAGGCCTGGCGGGCGTCGATGACGCCGAAGACGAGGAGGACCACGGCGCCGCCGAGGATGGTGAGCGCCGGGGAGACGCGCTCGCTGATCAACACGGCGAGAACCGCGACGACGACTCCAAGGGTGAGGGCGGCATCCAGGCTCACGGCCGGGAATCATGGCGAATGACCCGGGGGCGCGAGGCGGCGTCCGGTAAGGTTTGCCGGACAGAGTCCAAAGCCGAAGGGCGGCGATTTGCTGAGCCATGACGTCGTGGTGGTGGGTGCCGGTCTGGCCGGGATGCGAGCGGCCATCGCCGCGCACGAGGCGGGGGCGGACGTCGCCCTGGTGACCAAGGTGCACCCCGTCCGCAGCCACTCCGGCGCCGCCCAGGGCGGGATCAACGCCGCGCTCGGCAACCAGACCGAGGACACCCCCGACAACCACACCTTCGACACCGTCAAGGGCGCCGACTACATCGGCGACCAGGACGCGATCGAGATCCTGTGCGAGTCGGCCCCCGACGAGATCATCCAGCTCGAGCACTGGGGCGCGGTCTTCAGCCGGCACGAGACCACGGGCAAGATCGCGCAGCGCCCGTTCGGCGGCGCCGGCTTCCCGCGCACCTGCTTCGCCGCCGACCTCACCGGCCTGGTGATCCTGCACACGCTCTACACCGTCTGCGTGAAGTACGAGATCCCGACCTACGAGGAGTGGTTCGTCACCGAGCTGGTGAAGGACTCGCACGGCGGCTGTTGCGGCGTCGTGGCCTACGACATGGTCCACGGCACGGTGCAGACCGTCGGGGCGAAGGCCGTGGTGCTGGCCACCGGCGGGGCCGGGCGCGTCTACCGCCCCTCGACGAACTCCCACTCGTCCACGGGCGACGGCATGGGCCTGGCCCTCGCGGCGGGCGTGCCGCTGAAGGACATGGAGTTCATGCAGTTCCACCCCACCACGCTCAAGACCAACGGCGTGCTGGTGACCGAGGGGGCCCGCGGCGAGGGCGGCTACCTGCTCAACAGCGAGGGCGAGCGGTTCATGAGCAAGTACGCGCCCAACAAGCTGGAGCTGGCCTCGCGCGACGTGGTGTCGCGGTCGGAGGCCACCGAGATCCTCGAGGGGCGCGGCATCGACGGGTGCGTGCTGCTCGACCTGCGCCACCTGGGCCGCGAGAAGATCATGGAGCGGCTGCCCCAGATCCGGGAGCTGTCGATGGCGTTCGCCGGCGTGGACCCGATCGACGCGCCCATCCCGATCCGGCCCGGCGCCCACTACCACATGGGTGGCGTGCACGTGGACAGCTGGGGCGCGGCCCCGCACATGCAGGGCCTGTTCGCCGCCGGCGAGTGCGCCTGCGTCTCGGTGCACGGCGCCAACCGGCTGGGCGGCAACTCGCTGCTCGAGGCGGTGGTGTACGGGGCCCGCACCGGCGCGGCCGCGGCGGGCTACGCCACCGAGACCTTCAACGGCCGGGCCCCGGAGGCCAACCCGCACGCGGCGCCGGACTACGAGCGCAAGCTGCGCACGCTGCTCGAGCGCGAACGCGGCCCGCGCCAGCACGAGCTGCGCGATGTCCTCGCCGACACGATGCAGGAGAAGGTCGGCGTCTTCCGCACGGAGACCCAGCTGCGCGAGGCCAAGGCAGTGGTGGACGACCTGCGCGGGAGGTTCCAGGGCGTGGTGGTCACCGACAAGGGCCGCACCTTCAACCAGTCGCTGATCCACACGATCGAGACCGGGTACCTGCTCGACCTGGCCGACACCATGGTCACGGGAGCGGTCGAGCGCACCGAGAGCCGGGGCGCGCACTCGCGCCTCGACCACCCCGAGCGGGACGACGAGAACTGGATGAAGCACACGCTGGCCTACCTGGACGACGACGAGATCCGTCTCGACTACTCCGAGGTCACGGTGACCAAGTACGAGCCCCAGGTGAGGTCCTACTGATGCCCACGACCACGCTCGACATCTTCCGCTACCAGCCCGACACGTCGGAGAAGGCCTACCGGCAGAGCTTCGACCTGGAGCACGATCCGGAGATGACCCTCCTGGACGCGATCCTGACGCTGCAGAACGAGCAGGACGGCACGCTGGCCATCCGCTACTCCTGTCGCAGCTCCATCTGCGGCTCGTGCGCCTGCAAGGTCAACGGCAAGACGGTGCTGGCGTGCATGAGCCAGGTGGAGGACGTGAAGAAGGAGTTCGGCGCGGACACCATCCAGGTGGACCCGATGGGGAACTTCGCCCCGCAGAAGGACCTGATCGTCGACCTCGACCCGTTCTGGGAGAAGTTCCGGTCGGTCAAGCCGTACCTGATCCCCGACGGCCCGCCGCCGGAGCGGGAACGCATCGTCTCGAAGGAGGCGATGCAGAGGATCTACAAGGAGAGCAAGTGCATCCTCTGCGCGGCCTGCTACAGCGAGTGCAACTCGCTCGCGGCCGACCCGGACTTCGTGGGGCCCGCCGCCTTCGCGTGGGGCTACCGCTTCGCCGGCGACGAGCGCGACGGCCAGCGCAAGGAGCGCGCCAAGCTCTACTCGGGTGACCACGGGATCTGGGACTGCACCCGCTGCATGTACTGCAACGAGCGGTGCCCCAAGGGTGTGGACCCCCGCGACGCCATCGAGAAGCTCGGCGGCGTGGCCTTCGCGGAGGGCGTCACCCGGGACAAGGGCGCCCGGCACGCCAAGGCGTTCCTCATCTCGATGCGCACGGGCGGCAAGCTCAACGAGTCGCTGCTGGTGCCCTTCACCGACCCGATCAAGGCCATGATCGACGTGCCGTTCGCGCTCCAGATGCTGCGCCATGGGAAGGCGCCGTCGCCGATCCCCGAGCGCATCAAGAAGCTGGGCGAGGTCAAATCCCTGATGACGAACGTCAAGGAGACCATCTAGTGCCGCAGTTCGCGTACTACCCGGGCTGCATCGCGGAGTTCAGCTCGAAGGAGCTCGACGCGACCACGAAGCACCTCGCGCCGATGCTCGACATCGAGCTGCTGCCGATGCCGGCGGCCACCTGCTGCGGCGCCGGCGACATCGCCGAGGCGAAGCCGAACCTGTACCTCACGCTCAACATCCGCATCCTCTCGCAGGCCGAGGAGATGGGCGTCAACGTGCTCACCATCTGCAACGTCTGCACGCTCAACCTGCGGCGGGCGAACAAGATGGTGAAGGACGATCCGCGGCTGCTGGAGAAGGTCAACGAGGAGCTGCTGAAGGCCGGCGCCCGCCCGTACGAGGGCACCAAGGAGGTCACGCACCTGCTGTGGTACCTCGCCACGGAGGAGGGCCTCTCCATGCTCGAGGCGAAGGGCCCGCGCGGCCTGAACGGACTGCGGGTGGCGCCCTACTACGGCTGCCAGCTCCTGCGCCCCTCCTCGGTGATGGGCTTCGAGGACCCCGACCGCCCTCAGTCGCTGGAGCGGCTGATCACCGCCCTCGGCGGCGAGGTGGCCGACTACGAGGCCAAGTCGAAGTGCTGCGGCTTCCCGATCATCCTCGCCCGCGAGGAGGTCGCGCTGCGCGAGTCGCACGTCGCCCTGGCGCAGTCGCGCGACGCGGGGGCGGACTGCATGGTGACGCCGTGCCCGCTCTGCCACCTGGCCATGGACGCCTACCAGCGCAAGGCCGAGGCCCTCAACGGGACCGAGTACAACATGCCGGTGCTGCACCTCCCGCAGCTCATCGGCCTGGCCCTCGGGATCGACACCAAGGTCATGGACTTCAAGCGCCACATGGTGCCGGTGGACCGGGTCCTGGAGACGGTGGGGGCCTAGCGATCCGGGGACACTGACTCGGCGGTAACCTGGGGGCCTCATGGTTCTCTATGACGCCCCCGACTGCTGGAAGTGCGTCGAGGTCAAGGAGTCCCTCGACGCGCTGGGGCTCGAGTACGAGGCCGTCACGGTGCGCGGCGATCCGGAGGCACGGGCTGCGCTCGTCGCGCTCCAGGGCGAGCCGCCCCTCGTGCCGATGCTGGTGGACGGCGGCCTGGCGGTCTGGGACCGCCGCCGCATCCTGGCCTACCTCGACCAGACCTACGGCGGCGGCGGCGGGACGCCCTTCCGCGAGATGCCGGTCTACATGGGCGGCGTCTGCGCCATCGGGGACCGCGGGGCCTGCGGGTGAGCACCATCGTCCCCCTCACGGGGGCAAGCCGCTTCGACCTGCCGCCCCCGTGCGTGAGCTGCGTCTTCTGGCAGGACCACCGGGCGGTGACCGACGAGCGCCGCAAGGAGGCCTGGACCGAGTCGTTCTCGCGGCGTCACGGCGCCTTCGGGCGCGTGATGCACGAGGGCGCCCGGTTCCGCGGGATGATCCAGTACGGCCCGTCGGACGCGTTCCCGCGCGCGCTGGGGCTGCCGGCCGGCCCGCCGGGGCGCGACGCCGCGCTGGTCACCTGCACCTTCCTCGACGGCGAGGACCCCGGGGGGGCGTGCGAGCGGCTGATGCTGGAGGCGCTGGCCGACCTGAAGGCCCGGGACGTGGCGGCGGTGGAGGCCTTCGCGCTGACGTACCCCGAGGAGGTCCGGCCCGAGGACCGCTTCCTCGGCCATCACACGCTGCTTGACCGCGACTTCCTGGAGGGGCTGGGTTTCTCGACCGTCCGCACCCACGGCCAGGTGGCCCTGATGCGCATCGGCCTCGGAGGGCTCATCCCCGGGCCGCGCTTCCGGGACCGCGCGCGGCGGCTGGGCGGGCGCCTGCTGGAGGCGCCCACCCGCCCCGCCCCCGCATAGGCACATGACCCGGGCGCGGCGAATCGGCTGGTGGAGCGCCGCCGTCCTCGCACTCGCCCTCGGCGCCGTGGCCTCGCCGGCCGTCGCGGCCGACCCCGCCCGGGAGGTCCTCGCGCACGCCGACGTCTATGCGAGCCCCCGGGCGCTGGGGGCCGGGACCGCCGACGCGCGGCGGCGCCTGGAGCTGGCCGTCGCCGAGCTCGCCGCCCAGGGCCGGCCCGTGAAGCTGGCCGTGGTCCCCGGGCCCGCCGGGACGTCGTCGATGCTGCTCTACGCGCGCCGGCTGGCACGGGCGGCCGGGATCACCGACACGCTGGTGGTGTCGGCGCCGGGGCGCGGCGTCGCGGCGGTCGGGCCGCTGAGCCCGGCCGAGACCACCCGGCTGCTGCGCGCCGCCCGCGTGGGCGCCGTGGCCGACCCGGTGGACCGTGCGATCGCCGGAGCCCGGGCGACCGCGCCCTTCCCGCCGGACGAGGGCCATGGCCACCCGACGCTCGTGCTCCTGGCCCTGGCGGTCCTGGGAGCGGCCTGGGCGGTGAGCCTGGGACTGAGCCGCGAGTCGCGCCGCAGCCGCGACGCCGTGCTGGAGCGGCGCGCCGCGGTGCGGGTGCGTCTGGACGCCCTACGCGCGCGGGCGGCCGCGCTCGCCGAGCGCACCGACCTGCCGGGCGAGGTGCCCGCCCTGGCCCGGCGCGCCGTCGCACGCTGCGACGAGATCCTGGCCGCGCTCCCCAGGGCGATCGCCGTCGACGAGGTGGTCGCGCTCGACGCCCGCGTCCGCGCGGGGCTGGCCGCCCTTGATGAGGCGGCCGCCTCGGTGGGCGAGCACCAGCCGGCGGATGACCCGTTCGCCGGCCTCTGCGCGAACGACCCCGCGCACGGTCCGGCCGCCGACCCGGACGCCTCCCTCCCCCTGTGCGCCGATTGCCGCGAGGCGGCGCGGCGGGGCGAGGCGCAGGGCCCGCGGATGGTCCCGGTGGGCGGGCGGCCCGTGCCGTTCAGCGAGGTCCCGTGACCGGGCGGCGCCGGTAGCATCGCGGCGATGGGCGAGCGGGGAGCGCACCGGGTGGTCGTGGTGGGCGGGGGCTTCGGCGGGCTCCAGGCCGCCAAGCACCTGCGCCAGGCGCCCGCGGACCTGACGCTGGTGGACCGGCGGAATTTCCACCTCTTCCAGCCGCTGCTCTACCAGGTGGCCACGGGTGCCCTGTCGCCCGGCGAGATCGCCTCGCCGCTGCGGGGCGTGCTGCGGCATCACCCCCGCGCGACGGTGGTGCTGGCCGAGGTCGAGGACATCGACCTCGAGGGCCGGCGGGTCATCGCCCGGGAGGCGATGGGGGCCCGGCGGATGGAGCTGGCGTACGACACGCTGATCGTCGCGGCGGGCGCCGCCCATTCCTACTTCGGGCACGAGGAGTGGGAGCCGCTCGCGCCGGGCCTCAAGTCGCTGGAGGACGCGCTGGAGTTGCGGCGGCGCATCCTCGCGAGCTTCGAGGCCGCCGAGGCCGAGCCCGACCCCGAGGTGCAGCGCGCCTGGCTGACGTTCGTGATCGTCGGGGCGGGGCCGACGGGCGTGGAGCTGGCGGGCCAGATCGCCGAGATCGCCCGCGACACGGTGCGCCATGACTTCCGCCACATCGACCCCACGCGCGCGAGCATCATCCTGGTCGAGGGCGCCGACCGCGTCCTCACCGCATTCCCCCCGAGCCTGTCCGAGAAGGCGAAGCGGCAGCTCGAGAAGCTGGGCGTGACCGTGCGCACCGACCGCCTGGTGACCGGCGTCAACCGGCGGGGCGTGACCGTGCAGGTGACCGGTGGCGACCGGGAGCGCCTCGACACCCGCACGGTCATCTGGGCGGCCGGCGTCTCGGCGTCGCCGCTCGCCGCCACCCTGGCCCGGGCGTCCGGCGCCCCCCTCGACCGGGCCGGCCGGGTCACCGTGGAGCCGGACCTCACGCTCCCCGGCCACCCGGAGGTGTTCGTGCTCGGGGACATGGTCCGCGTCTCGGACGGACACGGGGGCCAGATGCCCCTCCCCGGCGTGGCGCCGGCGGCGATGCAGCAGGGCCGGTACGCGGCGACGGTCGTGCGCCGCCGGCTGGCCGGGCAGCCCGCTCCCCCGCCCTTCCGCTACGTCGACAAGGGCAACCTGGCGACCATCGGCCGGATGAAGGCGGTGGGCGAGATCAAGGGCCTGCACCTGAGCGGCACCATCGCCTGGCTCGGGTGGCTCTTCATCCACCTCTTCTACCTGGTCGGCCTCCAGAACCGGTTCCTGGTCTTCATTCGCTGGACCGGGAGCTTCATCACCCGGGGACGCGGAGCGCGCCTGATCACGGGAGAGGCCCGGGACGAGGACGCGGGAGAGGCTTAGCGCTCACGGCTTCCCGGAGAGCTGATGATGTGGCACCATTCTGTCCAGTCTGGACAGAATGGAGAGCGCGATGGCCTGGCCGGTGCAGGACGCGAAGCAGAGATTCAGCAGCCTCGTGGAGGCGGCGAGGGCCGATGGCCCGCAGGTGGTCACCCGCCACGGGCGGGAGGTTGCGGTCGTTCTCTCGGTGGAGGACTACCGCGCCCTCGGGGGCGGATCGGTCAAGGACGCCCTCCGTGCCTTCGGTGAGGCGATGGATGACGGCTTCTTGGAGATCCTCGAGGAGGTCGTCGCCGAGAACCGCCGCGACATGCCGAGGGAGGTCACGCTGGAGCGATGAGGTTCCTCCTCGATACGACCGCCGCGAGTCAGCTGGGGAGAACTCGCGCACCCGCGACGGCGCGTGGTTGGCTCGATGCGACGCGCGACGAGGACATGGCGATGAGCGTCATGACGCTCGGCGAGCTGCGCCAGGGCATCGAGCGCCTCCGGCCACGCGACCCCGAGGCGGCCGAGGTGTTCGAAGCCCGCCTCGGTCAGATCGCGCGAACCCTCGCCGGCCGGGTGATCTCGGTCACCTCCGACATCGCCGAGCGATGGGGCGAGCTCCAGGCCGCCCGGGGCCCGCTGCCGCTCATCGACTCGCTCATCGCGGCGACCGCCCAGGCCCACGGCCTTCAGGTCGTGACCCGGAACGTCGCGGATTTCGAGCGCTGCGGGGTCAGGGTGCTCGATCCATGGGCCGGCGACGCATGACGAACCCGATGGGATTGGCGCGGATGACGAGCAAGGGCCAGGTCACCGTGCCGAAGGCGGTGCGCGACGCGCTCGGGCTCTCGGGCGGCGACCGCGTGAGTTTTCGCGTCAGCGGGGGCAGGGCGATCATCGCCCGGACCCCCGATCTGCTGGAGCTCGCCGGGAGCGTGGACATACCGCTCGGCAAGCGCGGCACGCCATGGGACGAAGTGCGCCGCTCGGTTCGATCCGAGCGCGCACGGAGGAGGTCCTGAGAGCCTCGCCTGGACTTCGCTGAGGCGTATCTCGTCGCCCAGGCCGAGGCGAGTGGGGTCCGCGCATCGCATCGTTCGACCGGAGCATCGGGCGGGTCGGATCGGTCCACCTCATCACGCCGGGGACCCTGGAGGGTTAGAGCCAGCCCCGGGTGACCAGCGACTCGGCGATCTGGACCGCGTTGGTCGCGGCGCCCTTGCGCAGGTTGTCGCTCACGACCCACAGCACCAGCCCCCGCGGGTGCGAGCTGTCCTCGCGGATGCGGCCCACGAACACCTCGTCGCGCCCCGTGGCGTCGCGGGCCAGCGGGTAACGGCTGAGGGCGGGCTCGTCCACCAGCACGACCCCGGGGGCCACCATGAGCAGGTTCCGGGCGGCGTCGGCGGTGATGTGCTCGGAGGTCTCGATGTGCACCGCCTGGGAGTGGGCGTAGAGCACCGGCACGCGGACGCAGGTGGCGCTGACCGGCAGGTCGGGCAGGCCCAGCATCTTGCGGGTCTCGTCGGCGACCTTCTGCTCCTCGCCGGTGTAGCCGTCCTCGCCGAAGTCCCCGATGTGGGGCATCGCGTTGAAGGCGATCGGGTGCGGATAGACGGCGGGCTCGGGCTCGTCGCCCGCCAGGTAGCCGGCCGACTGCTCGCGCAGCTCGGTCACGGCGGCCTGGCCGGTGCCGCTCACCGACTGGTAGCTCGAGACGATCACGCGCTCCAGGCCGACGGCGTCGGCGATCGGCTTCAGCGCCACCACCAGCGGCGCCGCCACGCAGTTGGGGTTGGCGACGATGCCGGCGTGACCCTCGAGGTCGGCCTCGTTGACCTCCGGGACCACCAGCGGCACGCGGGGGTCCATGCGGTAGGCGCTCGAGTTGTCGATGACCACCGCGCCGGCCTCGACGGCCGCGGGGGCGAACTGCAGCGAGCGCGACGCGCCGGCCGAGAAGAGCGCGATCTGGATGCCGTCGAACGCGTCGGCGGTCAGGGTGCGCACGGTGCGGGGACGGCCGAGGTAGTCGAGCTCGATGCCCGCGCTGCGCGACGAGGCCAGCGGCCGCAGCTCGGTGACGGGAAAGCCGCGCTCCTCGAGCACCCGCAGGATGGTGCCCCCGACGGCGCCCGTGGCGCCGACGACGGCGACGTTAAACATCGGCCCGCTGGGGGGCCTCCGCCGACTGGCGCCGCGCGGCCTCGCTGGCGAGGTCGAAGGCGTCGTGCAGCGCCCGCACCGCCCGCTCCACCTCGCGCCGGTCGATCACGACCGTGATGCGGATGGTGCTGGTGTCGATCATCTGGAGGTTGATCCCCTGCTCGGCGAGCACGCGGAACATCTTGGCGGCGATGCCCGGCTCCGACTTCATGCCCGCCCCGACCAGGGTGACCTTGCCGATCTGGTCGTCGCTCGTGAGCTCGTCGAAGCCCAGCTCGCCGCGGAGCGACTCGAGCGCCTCCATCGACGTGCGGAGCTCGTCAACCGGCACGGTGAAGGTGACGTCGGCGCCGCGCTGATCGCTCCCCTGGTTCTGGATGATCGTGTCGACGTTCACGTTCAGGTCGGCCAGGACGGTGAAGATGCGCGCGGCCACGCCGGGGCGGTTCTCCAGGCCCGCCACGGTGACCTTCGCCTCGTCGCTGCGGTGGGCGAGGCCCGTGACGATCGCCTTCTCCATGTCGGGTGTCTCCTTCGTGATCCAGGTCCCCTCCTCCGGAAGGAAGGAGGAGCGCACGTGCAGCGGCACGTCGTGGCGGCGGGCGAACTCCACCGACCGTAGCGCGAGCACCTTGGAGCCGGACGCCGCCATCTCCAGCATCTCCTCGTGGCTCACCAGATGGAGCTTGCGGGCGCCGGGCTCCACGCGCGGGTCGGCGGTGAACACGCCGGTCACGTCCGTGTAGATCTCGCACACGTCCGCCCCGAGCGCGGCGGCCAGGGCGACGGCGGTGGTGTCGGAGCCGCCCCGTCCGAGCGTGGTGACGTTGCGATCCGTGGAGACGCCCTGGAAGCCGGCGACCAGCACGATGCGCCCGTCGTCCAGGGCCTCGCGCAGCCGGGTGGCGCGCACCTCGAGGATCTTGGCCTTGGTGTGGGAGCCGTCGGTGACGATGCCGGCCTGCGAGCCCGTGAACGAGCTCGCCTCGTGGCCGAGGTCGTGCAGGGCCATCGCCATCAGCGCGCACGAGATGCGCTCGCCGGTGGACAGCAGCATGTCCAGCTCGCGCGGGTCGGGGCGGTCGGAGATCTCCTGCGCCATGGCCAGCAGGCCGTCGGTGGTCTTGCCCCGCGCGGACACCACGGCCACGACATCGTCGCCGTTCTCGCGCGCCGCGGCGATGCGCCCGGCCACGATCTTGATCTTCTCCGCATCGGCGACCGAGCTGCCGCCGAACTTCATCGTCCTCAGGCCGATGACCGCTCCCTCCGCCGTCCTCCGGGCCGACCGGGGAGTGTATCCATGCGGCCCGAACGCCGGCGCCGAGGGGTCTTCTAGAGCCAGCCGGCCCGGCGGAAGCCGAGCACGAGGCCGGCCGCGACCGCGACCTGGAGGACGATCCCGAGGACGAAGAACACCCCGGGTCCGCCCACGTGCTCGACCATCCAGCTGAAGTTCTGCCCGAAGAAGCCGGTGATGAAGGTCAGCGGCAGGAAGATCCCGGCGACCGCGGTGAGCTGCTTCATCACCAGGTTGAGCCGGTTGTTGATCTGCGAGAGGTAGACGTCGGTGGCGCCGGCGAGCAGGTCGCGGTAGCCGTCGATGATCCCGGAGATCCGGATGAGATGGTCCTCGACGTCGCGGAAGTAGCGCCGGGTCTCGGGCGTGAGCCCGGGAAGGTCGACCGACCCGGACGCGATGCGCGCCATCTGGTCGCGCTGCGGGGCGATCGCGCGCCGAATGGTGACCAGCTCGCGGCGCATCCCGAAGATCTCCGCGGTGACGCGCTGGTCGGCGCTGTCCCTCGAGCCGGGTCTCGATGGCGGCGATGCGCGCGTCGATGTCGTCCATCACGGGGAAGAAGCCGTCCACCAGCGCGTCGAGCACGTGGTAGAGCAGGAGCGGGGCGTCGTCGAGCAGCTCCGGCCGCACGTCGCAGCGGCGCCCGGTCTCGTCGATCGCCGGCGCCTCGTCGCGGTGCACCGTGACCAGATAGTGGTCGGAGTAGAAGATGTGGACCTCGACGAGGCGGTCGTCGTCACCCGGAGGGGCCGCGCCGAAGGCGACCAGGTAGGTGAACCCGTCGTACTCCTCGACCTTCGCGCGCTGGCCGAACTTCTCCACGTCCTCCAGCGCCAGCGGGTGGAAGCCGAACACGTCCCGCATCAGCGCGACGTCGGCCGGCTCGATCGCATGGACGTCGAGCCAGAAGACGTCGGTCGAGCGAAGGCGCTCGGCGATCGCCGCGTCGGAGGCGTCGTCCGACATGTGGTCGCCCACCATGAGGCGCCGGGTCACAGCTCGCGCCGGCCCAGGAGCGCCCGCCCGAGCGTCAGCTCGTCGGCGTGCTCCAGGTCGGACCCCACCGGCAGGCCGCTGGCGAGGCGCGTGACGCGCACCTTCCCCCGCACGAGATCCGCCAGGTAGAGGGCGGTCGCCTCGCCCGACATCGTGGGGTTGGTGGCGATGACCAGCTCGACGACGCCGTCGGCCTCGATGCGCGCCACGAGCTCGGTCACGCGCAGGTCCTCCGGGTCGACGCCGTCGATCGGCGACAGCGCCCCGCCCAGCACGTGGTAGCGGCCCCGGTACTCGTTGGTGCGCTCGATGGGGAGGATCGCCGAGGGCTCCTCGACGGCGCACAGCAACGAGGGGTCGCGCCGCGGGTCGGCGCAGATCGGGCACAGCTCGGCCTCCGCGAAGCTGAAGCACACCGAGCACGGACGCAGGCGCTCGCTCATGTCGGCGATGGCGACCGACAGGGCGCGCGCTCGCTCGGGCGGCGCCTTCATCAGGTGGAAGGCCAGGCGCTGGGCGCTGCGCGGGCCGATGCCGGGCAGGCGCGCGAGCTCGGCCACCAGCCGCTCGATCGAGGGTGTGAGCACTCCGGCGCGGTGGGCTTACAGCCCGGGGAGCCCCATGCCCGAGAGGCCGCCGGTGATGGCGCCGAGGCGGTCCTGCGCCAGCTGCTGCGCCGCCCGCATCGCCTCGTTCACCGCCGCCACGATCACGTCCTGGAGCAGCTCCACGTCGTCGGGGTCGACGGCCTCGGGATCGATGGTGATCTCCATCAGCTCGAGGCCCCCGCTCACCCGCGCCGTCACGGCGCCGCCCCCGGCGGACGCGGTCACCGACTCCTGCTGCAGCTCCATCTGCACGCGCTGCATGTCCTCCTGCATCTTCTGCATCTGCTTCATCATCTTCTGCGGGTTCATCGCCATCATCGCCCTCCCGGGTCGCCGCGCTCGCCGCCTTCCTCGACGGCGCTGAACATGGTCTTCAGGTCCTCGAGCAGTGCGTCGTCGTCGCGGGGCGCCGGCGCGCCCCCCGCGGCCTCCGTGCTCACCGGAGCCCCGGCCTGGAAGTCCACCTCCAGCGTGCGCCCCACCACGGCCGTGACGGCGGCCCGCACCCGCTCGCGGTGCTCGGGCTTCCCCAGCATCTCGGCGCGCATCGGGCTGGTGACCGTGACCCCGAGGGTCCGCTCGTCCACCGCCGCCGGGCGGGACCCGTCGAGGAACCCGCGCGTGGGCGGCGCGTCGCGCTCGAGCGCCTCGAGCACGCGCGGCCACAGGCGGTGGAGATGCGCGAGGTCCACCTCGACGGGCTGCCCGGGCGGATCGTGAGCCGGGGGCGGAGGCGGGGCGGGCGCCGCCGGCGCGGGCGCGGGAACGACCGCCGGCAGCTCGCCCTCGAGCACCACGTGGCTGGCCGGCGGCGCCGGCGCGTGCACCGCCACCGCGAGCGGCGGGGGAGCAGGCGGGGCGCTCACGGCCCGCGGCGCCGCGGACTCGAGCGCCTCGACGCGCGCGGCGAGGGCCCCGGCGCTCGCGTCGAGCGCGGGCCGCGCCAGGCGCGCGGCCACCAGCTCGAGCTGCAGGCGCGGATCGGCCCCCCCGTGGCGGATGCGCAGCTGGGCGTCGGAGAGCAGGTCGAGGCCGCGCACCACCTGCGCGTCGGGGAGCTGGTTGGCCTGGGCCTGGAGCCGCGCGATCTCCTCCGGGGAGAACGACCACTCGTCGCGCGGGCGGGCGCCCTGCTGGAGAAGGCACAGGTAGCGCAGGTGGTTCACCAGCCCGCGCATCGCCTGCTCGGGGTCGACCGGCCCGTCGAGGACCGTCTCCAGCAGCTCGAAGCCCCCGGCCGCGTCGCCGCCGGCCATGAGGTCGACCAGCTCGAAGATCGTCTCGCGCGCCACGGCGCCCAGCAGCTCGAGCGCGTCCGAGGCCTCGACCCGGTTGTCGGCGTAGGTCGCGATCTGGTCGAGCAGGCCGAGCGCGTCGCGATACGACCCGTCGGCCGCGCGCGCGAGGATGTCGAGCGCCGCCTCGGAGGTCTGGATGTCCTCGGCGCGCGCCACCCGGTCGAGCACCTTCACCAGCGCCGGCAGGCCCGGCTTGCGCAGCACGTAGTGCTGGAGCCGCGAGCGGATGGTGCCCAGGATCTCCCAGGGGTGCGTCGTGCACAGGATCACCACCAGGTGGGGCGGCGGCTCCTCGAGCGTCTTCAGCAGCGCGCTGGCCGCCTGGTCCTGGATCTGGTGGGCCTCGTCCATGATCGTGATGCGGTACCGGCACGCCACCGGCGCGTAGCGCACGGTCTCGAGCCACTCGCGCATCTCGTCGATGCGGCGCGCGCTCGAGGCGGCGTCCACCTCCACCACGTCCATCCAGTCCGGCTGCCCGGTGCGGCGGCACGAGTCGCAGGTGCCGCACGGCTCGGCCGTGGGAGCCGGGAACGACTGGCAGTTCAGGCAGCGCGCCAGGATGCGCGCCGTCGTGGTCTTCCCGGTCCCGCGCGGGCCCGAGAAGAGGTACCCCTGAGCGGGCCGCCCCGAGCGCAGCGCGTTGCCGAGCGCGCGCGCCACGTGGTCCTGCCCCACCATGTCCGCGAAGACCGCCGGACGATGGCGGTTGTAGAGGCTGGCCCCGCTGTCCGTCAACTCAACGTGACCGTGCACCCGTCGTCGAGACGCAATTCCAGAGTGGACCCCGAGCCGCTTGCTCCGGCGAGGTTGCCCCACTGCGCGTGGGCGTTTCCGCTTAAGGCTGCTTCCTTCCGGACCTGACCTGGTTCGCGGTCGCCCACCGAATGGGACCTCGCCATCAACGCCGCTCTACTCGTTGCCGAACCTCTGGGATCGGCCCCTCGGACGGGAATTGAGCCCCGCTGTAGCGGATTGCGGGTACAGGGCACCGCTAGCTCCCCGCCTAGCACGGTCACCAGCCGAGGATAGTCCACCGGGGAGCCACGTGCGACCCACCCCCGGTGCTCCGGCGGGGCCGGCGGCCACCGAGTGGCTAGCGGTTCCGCCCGCGCCGGCCGAGGCGCAGCCGCGGCCCGAGCCGCTCACCCCGCTGGCGCGCTCCGGTGGCCCCGAAGAAGGCCGCGACGCCGCCGCCGATCATGGCGGTGCTGAACGCGAGATAGAGCCATCCGATGGCGCCCGTCCCCTGGCCGGCGGCCTCGAAGATGAGCCACATCACCGAGCCCCAGACCGCGCCCAGGCCGACGCCGGTGAGCACGGTGAGGACGCGCGAGGGCGGGCGGGTCGGTCGCGCGCGGGGGGGTGCGGTCTTCTTGCTCACGGTCGGGGCGAGTCTAGTCGACGGCCCTCGTGCCGAATCGCACGACGCCGATCCCGCTCGTTGCGTGAATCGCCCGGGGGGGAGATCCGATCGGCCCGATGGGACGTATTGGCGCGTGAATCCCGGAACCGGGCGGCATCCCGCGACGGGAACAAGCGAATCGAAAGGACCCACGTGTCCATGGGGACGACTCCCAGGACGAGGAAGCGCTTCGTGCGCTACTTCATCCCCCTCGCCGCGACCGCGGCCATCTCGGCGGCGGTCCTCGTGCCGACCTTCAGTGGCGCTTCGAGCCACCGTGAGGCCCCGGCGCTTCTCGCGGATCCCACCGCGGACAACACCGACCTGTACGCCTTCCGGAGCCCTGATGCTCCGGACACGGTCACGATCATCGGCAACTGGATCCCGTTCCAGGAGCCTCACGGCGGCCCGAACTTCTATCTCTTCTCGGACACCGCCCGCTACAACCTCAACGTCAACCAGACCGGCGACGGCAAGTGGGACGTGCGCTACCGGTACCAGTTCACGACGCGCGCTCCCAAGTCGGCCGCGGCCGGCTACCTGTACACCAGCCCCACGGGCGAAGTGCTCGTGAAGCAGTTCTACAGCGTCTTCCGCGACACGCGGAACGCCGCCGGAACGGTCACCACCAAGCGCATCGCGCGCAACCGCGTGACCTCTCCGAACAACTCGGGCCCGAAGAGCATCCCGAACTACGCGAACTTCCGCCAGCAGGCGATCCACACGCTGCCGGGCGGCCTGAAGACGTTCGCCGGCCAGGCCGACGACCCGTTCTTCGGCGACATCGGGATGATCTTCGACCTCGTCAACCTCGACAAGCCGGGCCGCGCCAACATCGGCACGGGCAACATCGGCAGCGGCGTCAACTCGATCGCCCGCTACAACGTGAGCACGATCGCGCTCCAGGTGCCGATCTCGGACCTGAAGCCCAAGAACGGCGACGTGATCGGCGTCTACGCCTCGACCGACCGCCCGGTGAAGTCCTACACCGCCGTGCGGCGCGCCAACGGCAACGTCGGCGTCAAGACCACGACCAGCTGGAAGCAGGTGTCGCGCCTCGGCAACCCGCTCATCAACGAGGTCGTGATCCCGCGCTTCCTGAAGGACAAGTGGAACGCGTCGGACCCCTCGGGGGACAAGCAGTTCCGCACGTACTACCGGACGCCGTTCGTGGCGGCCGCGCTCAACGCGCTCTTCCCGACCCTCGGGCTCAACATCCCCGAGAAGGACCGGGCGGACGTGGCGACCGGCCTGCTCAACGGCCTCGACCTCTCGTCGCTCGGACTGGCGAACAACTCCACCGGCAAGACGAGCGCCGACCTGCTGCGGCTGAACCTGACCACACCGGTCACGGCCAGCCCCAAGCCGCTCGGCGAGATCCAGGGCGACGCCGCGGGCTTCCCGAACGGCCGCCGGCTCGGTGACGACGTGATCGACATCGAGCTGCGCGTGATCGGCGGGGACCTGTTCGGCCTGGTGGGCGGCAAGGCGAACAGCCTTCCGCTCGGCGACGGCGTCAACCAGAACGACGTCCCGTTCGACACCGCGTTCCCGTACGTCGCCCCGGCGAACGACGGGTTCAGCACCACGCCTCCGCACTACCGCCTCGAGCCCCCGGCTCCGGCGGTGGGCCCCCTTCCGTAGGGGCGAGCGGAACGCGTTCAGCGTCATCGGGGGTCCGGCTCCGCCGGGCCCCCGCCACCAATCTTCCGAAGTGACCCATACGAGGCCCGCCTGATGCCCCACGTCTCCCGTCTTCCCGCTCCGGTGCTGGCGGCGCTCGCCGCCCTCGTCGTGCTCGTCGTGAGCGCGGCGGTGCTGATGCACACGCGGGGCTCCTCGCCGGCGGCGGACACCACCGTGCCGACGACGGCCATCCCCCGCACCACCGAGGCCTCGATCGCGCAGGCGCAGGCGATCCTCGCCGACGACCCGGACCGGCTGAGCGCCCTCACGGAGCTCGCCGGAGCCTCCCTCGACCGGGCGCGCCAGACGGGCGACCCGACGTGGAACACGACGGCCACCGAGGCCGCCCAGCGGGCCCTGGCGGTCAACCCCCGCAGCTTCGACGCCCTCGACGTGATGGGCACCCTCGCGCTCACCCGGCACGAGTTCCGCGAGGCGCTGGTGTGGGCCCGCCGGAGCCTCGCCGTGGCGCCGACCCGCGTGGCGCCGCTGGGCGTCCGCGCCGACGCCCTGATCGAGCTCGGCCGCTACCGCGAGGGCTTCGCCACCATCGACCGGCGGCTCGACCTTCGCCCCGACCTCCCCTCCTACAGCCGCGCCTCGTACGCCCGCGAGCTCCAGGGCGACCGGGTCAGCGCCATCGCCCTGATGGGGCTGGCCGTGGACGCCGGAGGGCCCGGCACCGAGTCGCGCGCCTGGACGCGCGTGCAGCTGGGCCTGCTGCGCTTCGGCGGCGGCGACCTCGACGGGGCCGAGCGCGAGATGCGGCGGGCGCTCTCCGAGCGGCCCGGCGACGCGCGCGCCACCGCCGGGCTCGCCCGCGTGCTGGCGGCACGCGGGGAGCTGGATCGCGCCGCCGCGCTCTACTCCCGGGCGATCGACCGGGTGCCCCTCCCCGAGTACCCGGCCGCCCTCGCCGAGATCCATCTGGCCCAGGGCAGGACGGCGGCCGCGCGCGAGGACCTCGCCCTCGTGGGCGCCATGCAGAAGCTGCTCGCCGCCAACGGCTCGAACGTCGACCTCGACATCTCGGCCATCGACGCCGACTTCCACACGCCCGGAGCCGCCGACATCGCCCGCGCCCGGCGCGGACGGGCCGCGCGCCCGGGCGTGGTCGGCGATCAGATCCTCGGCTGGGTGCTCACCCGGGCGGGGAGGTGCGCCGAGGGCGATCGGTTCGCCACGCGCAGCCTGCGCCTGGGCACCCGCGACGCCCTGATGCTCTTCCAGGCCGGGATGGCCGCGTCCTGCGCCGGTCACGCGGACGCGGCCCGGCAGCGGTTGTCGGCGGCCCTCGCCCTGAACCCGGCCTTCTCCGTGCGCTGGGCCCCGGTCGCCCGGCGCGAGCTGGCGGGGCTCTCGTGAGCCGGCGGGGCGTCCTCGTCGCGGTGGTGGTCCTGGCCGCGCTGCTGGTGGGCGCGGTGGCCCAGGCGAGCGCCCACCCGCTCGGCAACTTCACGGTCAACAGCTACCTGCGCGTGGAGGCGAGCGGCGGCCGGCTCTACCTGCGCCAGGTGGTGGACATGGCCGAGATCCCGACCTTCCGCGAGCGATCGACGGTGCAGTCGGACGGAGGCCTGCAGCCCTACGCCGCCGCGCGGGCCGCCGAGCGGGTGCGCGAGATCGACCTCACGGTCGACGGCCGCCGGGCCACGGTCGTGCCGATCTCGCAGACCGCGAGCTTCCGCCCCGGCGCCGGCGGCCTCCAGGTGCTGCGCTATTCCGCCTGGTACCGCGCCACCGGCATCGCCGCCGCGGCGGGCTCGGCCCACCGCCTGTCCGTGGACGTGAGCACCTATGCCGGGCGCATCGGCTGGCACGAGCTGCTGGTGCGCACCTCGAGCGGGGCGAGGCTGACCGACTCCACCGTGGGCACGAAGGACGTGGCGGACGAGCTGCGCTCCTATCCCGGTGGGCTGCTGAAGAGCCCCCTCCACGTGACATCGGCGACGGCCACCTGGACCCCGGGCAGCGGAGCCGGCGCCGTGGCGCCGCTGACCGCCGACCCGGAGAGCACGGTGAAGGCCTCCCCGCCCAGCGGGCTGTCGGGGCTGCTCGACGACGACCTCTCGGTGGGCGTCGTCATCCTCGCCCTGCTGCTGGCGATGGGCTGGGGGGCGCTCCACTCGCTCTCGCCGGGCCACGGCAAGACCATGGTCGCCGCCTACCTGGTGGGCACGCGCGGCACCGCGCGCCACGCGCTGCTGCTCGGCCTGTTCGTGACGGTGACCCACACGATCGGCGTGCTGGCGCTGGGGCTCGTGACGCTCTTCGCCTCCCGCTACATCCTCCCCGAGACGCTCTACCCGTGGATCAACCTGATCGCCGCGCTCGCCGTGGTGGGCATCGGCGCCTCGGTGGCGTGGCGCCGTCTGCGCGCCATGCGCCGGCGCCACGCTCATGACCACGCCCACGCCCACGAGCACGAGCACGTCCACGCGCACGACCGGGCCGAGGCCGCGCCGGCGCTCGTCCTGGCCGGCGTCCACTCTCACGGAGCCGAGGCCCACGACCACGGCCACGGCCATCACCACCACCACGACGCTCACTCGCACGGGCAGGCGACACCACGACCACGACCACGACCACCACCACCATGGCCCCGGCGGCCACAGCCACGCGCCGCCGGAGGACCTCTCGATGCGCAGCCTGCTCGTGGTGGGGGCCTCGGCGGGCCTGCTCCCCTGCCCCTCCGCCCTCGTGCTGCTGCTGGGCGCGATCGCCCTCGACCGGGTCGGGTACGGGCTGGTGCTGGTGCTGGCGTTCTCCCTGGGCCTCGCGGGCCTGCTCAGCATCATCGGCCTGCTGGTGCTCTACGCGCGGCGCTGGGTGGAGCGCCTGCCCCTGGACGGGCGATTCGCCGGGGCGGTGCCCACCCTGTCGGCGCTCGTCATCGTGGGGCTGGGCGTCATGTTGACCGTGCAGGCCCTGCCGAAGATCCTCTAGGGCGACCCGGAGGTGACCATGGCGCAGCACACCCACGAGACTTTCCATCCGCCCTCAGATGCGACAGAGTTGCAACTACGAGTCGCGCGCGAGGCGGGGGATGCCGCCGCCGCCCTGCTGCGACGAGCGGGTTGCCGCCCGACCGCCCAGCGCCTGCTGGTCCTTCAGGCGCTCGGCGGGGGCGAGCACGTGACGGCGGACGACGTGCTGGCGCACGCCAGGACGCGCTACCCGTCAATCAACCCCTCCACCGTGTACCGGACGCTGGACGCGCTGGTGGACGCCGGCATCGCCCGGCGCACGGACCTCGGGTCGGAGCGGCTGTACTTCGAGGTTGCCCGGGAGCACCGCCACCACCACGCGGTGTGCCAGGTGTGCGGCGCCGTCGCGCACCTGCACGACGCCAGCCTGGGCCCGCTCAAGGAGGCGCTGCGGTCCGAGACCGGCTTCGAGCTGACCCCCGACCGAGAGATCGCCATCCCGGGCATCTGCCCCGACTGCCGCCGGTCGGCCGCCGCGAACGAGGAACCGCCGGCGAGCTGATCACCCTCCGGTGATCCGGGATCCGCGCTCTTGCGTATCCACTTTCATCTGCGAGACAGTTGCACCAGCAACCCTCTCGCAGAGCCCGGAACCGGATGTGAGGGAGGCGGCCGTGCCCACGAAGCGCCCCGACTGTGCCCCGGCCACCGCGCCGTCGACGCGCCGGTTAGGAGCCCTCGATGCACATCCCTGACGGATACCTGAGCCCGAGCACGTGCGGGGTCCTCGGCGCCGTGATGATCCCGATCTGGGTGACGGCGGCCAAGAAGGTCCAGAAGGTCGTCAAGAACCGATACGTGCCGCTCGTCGCCGTCGGCGCCGCCTTCAGCTTCCTGATCATGATGTTCAACGTGCCGGTCCCCGACGGCACCACCGCCCACGCCGTGGGCGCATCGATCATCGCGATCCTCCTGGGCCGGTGGGCCGCGGTCATCGGGGTCAGCATGGCCCTTCTCATCCAGGCCCTCTTCTTCGGCGACGGCGGCCTGCTGGCCTTCGGCGCCAACGCCTTCAACATGGCGTTCGTGCTGCCCTTCGTGGCCTACGGCGTCTACCTGCTGCTGGCCCGGAACTCGCCGCTCACCTCCACGCGACGTGCGATCTCCGCGGGCATCGCCGGGTACATCGGGATCAACGTCGCCGCCCTCTGCGCGGCGATCGAGTTCGGAATCCAGCCGGACCTGTTCTCGTCGGCCGACGGCACGCCCCTGTACGCGCCGTTCCACCTGTCCCAGACCATCCCGGCCATGATGTTCGCCCACCTGACGATCGCCGGGTTCGCCGAGTTCGCCGTCACCTTCGGGATCTTCGCCTACCTCCAGCGGGCCAACCTCCCGATCCTCCGCATCAACCACGCCAACGTGCCGGAGACCGAGCTGGACGTGCCCCCTCCGGCCAAGCTGGGCTGGCGCTGGGCGCTGATCGGCCTGGGGGTGATGATCGTCCTCACCCCGCTCGGCCTGCTCGCGCCCGGTGGCGCGTTCGGCGAGGACTCCCCGGAGGACCTCAACCTCGCCAAGTACCACCTCAACGGCGTCCCGACCGGGTTGGACAGGTACGCCGGCTTCTGGAGCAACACCGTCCTGGGGGGCTACGGCTTCAGCTCGGGGCGGCACGAGGTGCTCGGGTACCTGGTCTCCGCGGTCGTCGGCACGCTCATCATCGCCGGAGCGATCGTTGGGATGTTCTTCCTCGCCCGTCTCGCCCGCGGACGGACCGGCCACGGGCGCGTCGAGGCCGGATCGACATGAGCGAGGGCAGGTCCACCCCGCGCTGGCTGCTGGAAGGTGAGGTGGGCCTGTGCCCCTGCGGCTGCATCGGACGCCGCCGCAGGGGGGGTTTCGTGCAGAAGACGATCGCGGGCGGAGCCAACGTCATCCGGCAGGCGATCTACGCCGACGAGCTGGCCGAGCGGCGCGGGCTGCTCCAGCGCATCGACCCGCGGGTGAAGATCGTGACGCTCGTCGGGCTGCTGATCGTCGCCGCGCTGGCCCGCAACATCGAGGTGCTGCTGGCGATGTACGCGCTCACGATCCCGCTCGCCGTGGCCTCGAAGCTGCCCGTCGGCTTCTTCGTGCGCCGCGTGTGGCTGTTCATCCCGATCTTCACGGGCATCATCGTGATCCCGGCGATGTTCAGCTTCATCACCCCGGGGAACATCGTGGTGCCCCTGGGGGACTGGTTCGGGAACCCGGTGGGGCTCACCGAGCAGGGCCTCCGCTCCGCGGCGCTCCTCGTGACCCGGGTGGCGACCTCCATCTCCCTGGTGGTGCTGCTGACCCTGACCACGCCCTGGGCCAAGCTGCTGTCCGCGCTGCGCGCCCTGTTCGTCCCCCGGATCTTCATCCTCATCCTGGGCATGGCGTACCGCTACATCTTCCTGCTGCTCAACTCGGTGACCGACATGTACACGGCCCGCACGGCGCGCGCGGTCAGCGGTGACCGCGACGGGCGGGCGGGGCGCCGGTTCGTGGCCGCCAGCGCGGGCGCGCTGTTCGGCAAGTCGCACGCGCTGAGCGAGGAGGTGTACCTCGCGATGCTGGCCCGCGGGTTCCGGGGCGACGCGCGGACCCTGGAGCAGCCGCGCATCCAGGCCATCGACGCCCTGTGGACGGTCGGGTGCGCCGCGGCCGCCGTCGCGATCCTCATGGTCGAGGGGGCCCTCGGTGCCTGACGTCGTCCTCCGTTCCCGCGACGTCCGCTTCTCGTACCTCGACCGGTTCCTCGCCCTGGACGGGATCTCCCTCGAGGTCGCACGTGGCGAGACCCTCGCGCTGCTGGGGGCCAACGGATCCGGGAAGTCCACCCTGCTCAAGATCCTGGCCGGGCTGATCTTCCCCGACTCCGGGGAGGTCGAGGCGTTCGGTCAGGCGCTGACCGAGGACCATCTCGAGGACGAGCAGTTCTCGATGGGCTTCCGGTCGCGCCTCGGCTTCGTCTTCCAGAACTCCGACGCCCAGGTCTTCTCTCCGACGGTCCGCGAGGAGATCGCCTTCGGCCCCCTCCAGATGGGCCTGCCGCGCGACCAGGCCGCGGGCCGCGTGGACGACATCATGGAGCTCATCGGCATCGCCGGACTGGCCGGCCGGGCTCCGTACCAGCTCTCGGGCGGCGAGAAGAAGCGGGTGGCGATCGCCTCGGTGCTGGTCATGAACCCCGAGGTGCTCCTCTTCGACGAGCCCACGGCCGGGCTCGACCCGCGCACGCAGGGGTGGCTGCTCGAGCTGATGCTCGAGCTGAGGGCGGCCGGGAAGACGATCGTGCTGGCCACCCACGACCTGAGCATCCTCGAGGTCGTCGCCGACCGCTGCGCGGTGTTCTCCGAGGCCCACCGGATCGTCGCGGATCGCCCCCCGGCCGACGCCCTGGCCGATCGCGAGCTGCTCCTGGGGGCCAACCTGATCCACGAGCACGCGCACTCGCATGCCGGCGCGCGGCACTCCCACGCGCACGACCCCGGGCATCACGACGTCAACGGGACCGGCCCCGCCGCGGGTCCCGCGGTGCCCGGCGCCGAGGAGGTCACGGCGCGCGCGTAGCCGCCCCACGTCATCCCCTCGCCAGCGGTACGGTGGCGACGACCAGGGAGGTGGCACCAGTGAGCGACGCGTGGCCGGACCTGTCCTATCCCGCATGGCGGGAGACCAAGGACACCCTTCACATGTTCACCCAGGTGGTGGGCAAGGTGAAGCTGGAGCTGTGCCCCTTCCTGAACCAGTGGTGGGAGGTGGCGTTCGGCCTCACGGCCCGGGGCCTCGGCACCGGCCCCATCCCCCACGGCGAGGCCAGCTTCGACGTCGAGTTCGACTTCGTCGCGCACCGCGTGGTGGTGCGCCACAGCGATGGCGCCGAGCGCGCCGTGGAGCTGCGGCCGCGGTCGGTGGCGGACTTCCACGCCGCGCTCATGGGCGTCCTGGGCGAGCTGGGGGTGGACGTCGAGATCAACACCCTGCCCTCCGAGGTGCCCGACCCGATCCGCTTCGAGGAGGACGAGGTCCACGCCTCCTACGACGGCGAGTACGCGGCGCGCTACTGGCGGATCCTGCTCGGCGTGAGCCGCGTGATGGAGCGCTACCGCACGCCCTTCCACGGCAAGAGCAGCCCGGTGAACTTCTACTGGGGCGGCTTCGACCTGAGCGAGACGCGGTTCACCGGGCGCTCGATCCCGCCCCCCGCCGAGGGCGGGCGGATCATGGAGTACGGCGAGGACGAGGAGAACTTCGCCGTGGGCTTCTGGCCGGGCGCCGACCCGTTCCCGCACCCGATCCTCTACGCCTACATGATCCCGGCGCCGGAGGGTCAGGAGCGCCTGTCGGTGGAGCCGGCCGCGGCGCGCTTCGAGCCGGGGCTGGGGGAGTTCGTGCTGCTCTACGAGGACGCCCGCGCCGGCGGCGATCCGGCGGCGGCGATCGCCGCCTTCTTCCAGAGCACCTACGAGGCCTGCGCGGACCTCGCGGGCTGGGACCGCGCAGCGCTCGAGGGGCACGTGCCGCCTGACCTCGGCCGCCGCGGCTGAGGGCCTACCTCAGCACCCCGCCCAGCGTGGCGTTCAACGATCCGCTCCTCCCACCCCTCGGGGTAGTCGCCGCGGTACAGGCGCTGGCTCTGGAGCGCGCCCATGAAGAGCACGGCGGCCGCCTCGATGTCGGCGTCCGGGCGAAGCTCACCGCGGTCGCGCGCCGCGGCCAGGAGATCGCGCACGATCTCGACGCGGGGGATGACCGTGCGCTCCCGGAACAGCTCGAGCAGCTCGGGGTTGTGGAGCTGCTCGGTGAGGCAGGTGCCGACCAGCGACGAGAGGCTCAGCCGCTCGACGTTGTCCCGCAGCTGGCACAGCTGCGCGACCAGATCGGTGCGCAGGTCGCCGGTCGCCGCGGGCGCCCCGGCCTCGCGCAGGTGCCGCAGGGCGGCCGTCGCGAGGTCGGCCTTCCCCCGGTAGCGGGCGTAGATCGTGGGCTTGCTGACCCCCGCCTCGGCGGCGATGCCGTCCATCGACATCCGTGCGTAGCCCAGCTCGCCCAGCAGGCGCAGCGTCGCGTCGAGGATCGCCTCGTCGTAGCCGCGGGACCGCGGACGTCCGCGGCGAACGGCCTCGGCGGGCGTCTCCTCGGCGGCGGCGGACTCGGTTGCCACGGGGCGAGCGTACCAGCCCATTTACTTGACCGTGTGGTTTTATTATTCTGCTCGCCGTGACCGCCCGGGCCCTCCCCCGCTCCCGCTCCTCGCAGCGCGGCATCCTGCTCGCCGCCGCGGCGTCGGCCGCGGCCTTCGCCCTGATGCAGGCCATCGTGGTCCCGGCGCTGCCGGTGCTCGAGTCGGACCTCGGCACCACCACCGCGTGGGCCACCTGGACCGTCAGCATCTACCTGCTGAGCGCCTCGGTGGCCACGCCCCTGCTGGGCCGCCTGGGCGACCAGTTCGGCAAGGATCGCCTGCTGCGGGTGACGCTGATCGTGTTCGTGATCGGCTCGATCGGCGCGATCTTCGCCTGGGACATCAGCTCCCTGATCGTCTTCCGGGCCATCCAGGGCGTGGGCGGCGCGGTCTACCCGCTGGGCTTCTCGATCCTGCGCGACGAGCTCCCTCCCGAGCGGGTCCCGGTGGGGATGGGCCTGGTGTCGGCGATGCTCGGCGTGGGCGGCGGCGTGGGCGTGGTGATGTCGGGCCTGATCGCCGACCACGCGTCGTGGCGCCTGCTGTTCGTGGTCGGCGCCGGCGTGGGCGTCCTGGCCCTCGGGCTGGTGTGGCGCTTCGTGCCGCCGTCGCCCAACCGGAGCCCCTCCCGTCCCGACCTGGTGGGCGCCGCGCTGCTGTCCACCGGCCTCGTGGCCCTGCTCGTGGCGCTGACCGAGGGGCCGCACTGGGGCTGGTCGTCGACGGAGTTCCTCGGGCTCGCCGCGGCCGGGGCCGCGATCCTGGTGATCTGGGTGCTGGCCGAGCGGCGTATCGCGCAGCCGATGGTGGACATGCGGGTGATGGCCCAGCGGCCGGTGCTCTTCACGAACCTGGCCGCGCTCATGACGGGCTTCGCGATGTACGTGACCTTCACCCTCGTGCCGGTGTTCTCCCAGCTCCCGAGCAACCTGCCGGCGCCGGTCCAGGGCCTCGCGAGCTACGGCCTGGGCGCCACCACGACGATGGCGGCCCTGTACCTGCTGCCGGGGGCGCTGGCGATGCTGCCCGCGGGGCCGCTGGCGGGCGTCGTGGGCCGGCGGTTCGGCTCCCGTCCGGCACTCGTCGCCGGCCTCCTGATCACCGCGCTCGGCAGCGCCGCCATGGCCGTGTGGCACACGGAGCCGTGGCAGATCATCGTGACCTTCGCGATCGGCTCGATCGGCGTGGCGGCGGCGTTCGCGGCCATGCCGCGCCTCATCGTGGACGCGGTCCGCCCGACCGAGACCGGCATCGCGACCGGCATGAACACGGTGGTCCGCACGGTCGGCGGGGTGATCGGCGCCCAGATCGGGGCGACCCTCCTCGCGGCGATGACCGTGGGCCCCACCGAGGTGCCCGCCGAGTCGGCCTTCGTCACCGCCTTCTGGCTGGCCGCGATCGCCGCCGTCGTCGGGGCCGGGCTCGCGCTGGCGATCCACCCCCGGCGCGCGCGCGCCACCGCGCTCGCCCGCGAGGAGATCGCCGCCGCCCGCTGAGCCGCCCGGTCGCCGGGCGACGGCGGCGGTCGCCGCCCACCTCGTTTCCCGGCGGCCCGATGCCGATGGAACGTGGGTGACGGACAAGCCGCGGACGCGCCCCGAACGACGCTCACTCGGGCCGCGCTCGGTCGCGGTCCTCCTGGGGATGCTCGCGCTGACCGCGGCGATCGCCGGCGGCGTGTGGCACCACCAGGCCGGCCGGGAGCGGGACACCCGACAGGAGTGGGCGCAGCGAGCGGGGCGGGAGCTCGACGACCAGGTCGCCCAGACCGGCGCCGCCCTGGTCGCTGTGAGGGGGCTCTTCGCGGGGTCGCACAGGGTCGAGAAGGGCGAGTTCGCGCGCTTCGCGGCGATCGAGCTGCGCCGCTCGAACCTGCTCGGGCTCACCTGGATGCCGCGCGTGACGGGGGCCGCCCGCCGGCGCTTCGAGCGGGCCAGCGGCCGGCGCATCGTTCGACCGTGCTCCCGATGGGAGCTTCCGCCCCGCGGCCGACCGCGCCGAGTACTTCCCGCTGCGCTACGTGGCGCCGGAGACGCCCGACAGCGTGAGGACGCTGGGTCTCGACTCCATGGTGGACAGCAGCGCGTCGGCCGTCCTCGCCATCGCCCGAGACAGCGGGCGCAAGACGATGAGCGCCCCGATCGACCTGGGAGCGACTCCCGCGGACCGGGGGACCGTGCTCGTGGCGCCCGTCTACCGAACGGGTGCTCCGCTCCACACCGTCGCCGAGCGGCGGGCCGCCCTGCGCGGCTACACGACCGGCGCCTGGCGTTACGATCAGCTGGCCGCGCCGATTCTGAAGCTCCTGCCGGCGGGCGCAGGCCTCGTGATCACGGACGCGGGTGAGCGGGTCTTCGGGTCCGGGAGTCCGGCCGGAGCGTCGGCCACCGAGACCACCACCCTGGGCGGCCGTACCTGGGCGGTGCGGGTGAGCCTGCCCGAAGGAGCCACCCGCTGGGTGCAGCTCGGGGCGATCCTCGGCGGCGGGCTGACCCTGACGCTGCTCGTCGCGCTGCTGCTCGCCCAGGCCGGGCGCCGCCGCCGCGAGAGGGAGGCCGGGCATGCGGAGCTGCACCGCGAGGCCAACACCGACGGCCTCACCGGCCTGGGCAACCGGCGCAAGCTGCGCACCGACTTCCCCCCCGCCGCCGCCGAGGCCACCCCCGAGGCGCCGCTCGGCTTCCTCATGTTCGACCTCAACGGCTTCAAGGGCTACAACGACAGCTTCGGCCACCCGGCCGGCGACGCCCTCCTGGCCCGGCTCGGCGCGCGCCTGGCCGCCGCGCTTCCCGGTGGGGAGGCCTATCGCCTCGGCGGGGACGAGTTCTGCGCCCTGGTCCCGGTGGGGCCCGAGGGTCTCGACCCGCTCGTCACGACGGCTCTCGCGGCGCTGACCGAGGAGGGCGAGGGCTTCGCGATCTCGAGCGCCTACGGAGCGGTGCTGCTGCCCCGCGACGCGTCCGTCCAGGAGGAGGCGATGTCCCTCGCCGATCAGCGGATGTACCAGCAGAAGGCCCGCGGGCGGGCCTCGGCCAGCCGCCAGAGCTCCGACGTGCTGATGCGGGTGCTGCTCGAGCGCTCCCCGGACCTGACGGGGCACCTCAAGGGCGTGACCGCGTTCGCCGAGAGCGTGGGCCGGGGCCTCGGTCTCGACCGGGTCGCCCTGGGCCACCTGGTCCGCGCCGCCGGGCTGCACGACGTGGGCAAGGTGGCCATCCCCGAGTCGATCCTCTCCAAGCCCGGCCCGCTCGACGACGGGGAGATGACCTTCGTCCGCCGCCACACCCTGATCGGGGAGCGCATCCTCCTGGCCGCGCCGTCCCTGGCTCCCGAGGCGGTCCTGGTGCGGTCGAGTCACGAGCGCTGGGACGGCGCCGGGTATCCGGACGGCCTGGCCGGAGAACAGATCCCCCTGGGTTCGCGGATCATCTTCGCCTGCGACGCCTTCGAGGCCATGACCTCGGCCGAGCGGCCCTATCGCCTCCCGATGTCGACCGAGCTCGCCCTGGAGGAGCTGCACCGCTGCGCGGGCACACAGTTCGACCCCCGCGTGGTCGAGGCCCTCGGCGAGGTCGTGAGGGGTGGGGCGACGGGGCAGGCACCCCTGCCCGCCCGCTTGTTTCCCCACGACGGTCTGCCGATGCAGGAGGGGTGACCGACAAGCCGAGAGCGCGCCCCGAACGACGTCGGCTCGGGCCTCGCTCGGTGGCGGTCCTCCTGGGGATGCTCGCCCTGACGGCGGCGATCGCCGTCGGTGTCTGGCACTACCAGAGTGGCCAGGAGCAGCAGACGCGACGGGAATGGGCCCAGCGAGGGGCGCGGGAGCTCAACGACCAGGTGAGCCAGACCGGCGCCGCGCTGCTGGGCATTCGAGGGCTCTTCGCGGCGTCGAACATGGTCGAGCAGAACGAGTTCATGCGCTTCGCCGGGATCCAGCTCGGTCGCTCGACGCTTCTCGGGTTGAGCTGGACGCCGCGCGTGCCCGCCGCGGCCCGCGGGCGCTTCGAGCGGGGCACCGGCCTGCGCATCCTGGACCGCGCCCCCGACGGGAGCTACCGCCCGGCGGGGGCCCGGGCCGAGTACTTCCCGCTGCGCTACCTCGCCCCGGAGTCGCCCGAGGGCACCAGGGCCCTGGGTCTCGACAGCCTCGCGGCCGTGGTCAGACCGGCCGCCGTCGGGATCGCCCGTGACCGCGGCGAGCTGGCGCTGAGCTCCCCGATCCAGGTGGGCCCGATCCCCGCCATCCAGGGCACCGCCCTGTTGCTGGCGGTGTACCGGACGGGCGCCCCGGTTCACACCGTCGCGCAGCGGCGCGCCGCTCTGAGGGGCTACGTGAGCGGCACCTGGCTCTACGGTCAGCTCGCGGCGCCGGTCATCAAGCTCCTGCCGAGGGGCGCGCACCTCCAGATCGCGGACGCCGGTCAGCCGGTCTTCGGGCCGGCGCACCTGACCGGCCCCTCGGCCACCGAGAGCGTCACCGTGGGCGGACGCCCCTGGACGATGAGCGTGAGCCTGCCCGAGGGCGGCACCCGCTGGGTGCAGCTGGCCGCGATCGTGGCCGGCGGGGTGACCCTGACCGTGCTGCTCGCGCTGCTGTTCCTCCAGGCCGCGGGGCGCCGGCGGGAGCGGGAGGCCGCGCATGAGGAGCTGCGCCACGAGGCCAGCACCGACGGCCTGACGGGCCTCGGCAACCGGCGCAAGCTGCGGGCCGACTTCACCCGCGCCGGCGACCCGACCCCGGAGAACCCC
This sequence comes from Miltoncostaeaceae bacterium, assembly GCA_963760715.1. Taxonomy (GTDB): domain Bacteria; phylum Actinomycetota; class Thermoleophilia; order Miltoncostaeales; family Miltoncostaeaceae; genus CAVXDY01. The sequence goes on from CAVXDY010000003.1 coordinate 1,040,443, forward strand.
CTCAGCCTGATCATGTTCGACCTCAACGGTTTCAAGGGCTACAACGACAGCTTCGGCCATCCGGCGGGCGACGCCCTGCTGGCCCGGCTCGGGACGCGCCTGGCGGCGGCGGTTCCCGGCGGGCAGGCCTATCGGCTCGGCGGGGACGAGTTCTGCACGCTGGTCGCGGTGGGCCCCGAGGGGCTCGACGCCCTGATCGCGGCGGCCCTGGCGGCGCTGACCGAGGAGGGCGAGGGCTTCAGGATCTCGAGCGCGCACGGAGCCGTCCTGCTGCCCCGGGACGCGCGCACCCTGGCGGCCGCCATGCGCCTCGCCGATCAGCGGATGTACCAGCTGAAGGCCCGCGGGCGGGCCTCGGCCAGCCGCCAGAGCTCCGACGTGCTGATGCGGGTGCTGCTGGAGCGCTCCGCGGAGCTCGGGGAGCACCTCCAGGGCGTCACCGCGCTCGCCGAGAGCGTGGGGCGGCGGTTCGGCCTCGAGCCGGTCGCCCTGGGCCATCTGGTCCGCGCCGCCGGGCTGCACGACGTGGGCAAGGTGGCCATCCCCGAGTCGATCCTCTCCAAGCCCGGCCCGCTCACCGACGGCGAGATGACCTTCGTCCGCCGCCACACCCTGATCGGCGCGCGCATCCTCCTCGCCGCCCCGTCCCTCGCTCCCGAGGCCCGCCTGGTGCGGGCGAGCCACGAGCGCTGGGACGGCGCCGGGTATCCGGACGGCCTGGCCGGCGAGCAGATCCCGCTGGGTTCGCGGATCATCTTCGCCTGCGACGCCTTCGAGGCCATGACGTCGGCCGAGCGGCCCTATCGCGTCCCGGTCTCGACCGAGCTCGCGCTCGAGGAGCTGCGACGCTGCGCCGGCACGCAGTTCGACCCGCGGGTGGTGGAGGTGCTCGGAGACGTCGTGCACGCTCGCGAGATGCCGGACCCGCCCGGCGGCGGCGCGGTCGGCACCAACCCCGAGCGCCGTCGTCCGGGCACCCCGGGTCGCCCACGGCGAATCTGATCACTTGGGTCCGACGGCCCCGCGTGACCGGTCGCGGAGGGTGCTGCTAGCGTCGTTCCTCGGTAGAGCCTTCCCGGCAAGCGCCTGTGGGGGGAAGCCACCTGAGGGGCACCGCCATCAGCGCAGGCACGACCTTCCCGGCGGTCGATGCCGTAGTGATCGACGACGCCGGGATGCTCGAGCCCCACCTCCGGGCGTGGGACGACCTCGCCGTGCTGCGCCGTCAGCCGTACTCGGCGCCGGCCTGGATGCTCGCCTGGTGGCGCCACGCCGCCCCGCAGGACAGCCGGCTGCGGGTGGTGGTCGTGCGCGACGGGGACGAGGTGATCGGCATCGCGGCCTGGCACCAGGACCGCCTGGCCACGGGCCTGCGGGTCGCCCGGCTGCTCGGCACCGGCCACCGTGTGGAGCCGCTCGCGGTGCCCGGCCGCGAGGCCACGGTCGCCCAGGCCGTCACGGCGGCGCTGGGACGGCTGCCCCACGGCCCGGGGGCGCTCTCGCTGGACCGGGCCGACGCCGGCTCCCCCTGGCCCGGGCTGCTGGCCCTGGGACGGGGATCGGCCGTGGTCGAGCGGGAGACCACCGGGGCGCCGGTCGCGCGGCTGGACGGCCGCACCTGGGAGGAGTGGCTGGCGACCCGCTCGCGCAACTTCCGCAGCCAGCGGACGCAGGCCCGGCGGCGACTGGAGGAGCACGGCGCCGTGGCCCGCCTGGCGGAGGCGCCCGAGGCGATCGACGCGGCCGTGGAGGGGTTCCTGCGCCTGACCGCCGCGCGCTGGGACACGCCCGCGTGGAACCGCCCGCGCGGCGGGGGGATCGGCGAGATGCTGCGCGAGGCGGCCCGGGATCTCGTGCCGAGGGGACGTATGCGGATCTGGGTGCTCGAGGCGGACGGGACCCCCCTCAGCGTGCAGCTGTTCGTGGGCGCCGGCGACGAGCTGTCGTACTGGAACGGAGGCTACGATCGCCGCTGGTCGCGCCTGCGCCCGGGTTTCGAGACCCTTGTCCAGGCGCTCGAGCACGCCTGCGCGATGGGGGATCGGCGCGTCGATCTCGGCGGCGGAGCGATCCCGTACAAGCGCCGCCTCGCCGACGCCGACGAGCCGATCGTCTCTGCGCTGGTGCTGCCCGGGGGCGGGGACCGGCCGCTCCGGGAGGCCCAGCTCGTGCCCCGCCGGCTCAACCGGCTCGCGCGGCGCACCGCGCGGCGCGCCCCACCCGGGGTTCAGCGGCGGCTGCGGGAGCTGCGCGGCCGGCTGCGCTGACCGGGGCCGGTCACCGCGACAGGCGCCGGTGGGCGCTGCGCAGGGTGCGGTGCACCGGAGGGGGCAGGCGCCGCACGGCCATCCGGACGTGGCCGGGGAGGCGGGCGCGCACCGTCGCGGCGCGCACCAGCGGGTAGGAGAGGTCGCGCGGCAGCACGGTGGCCCACGCCAGCGGATCGTCGCCGTCCGAGAGCCGCAGCTTGGCCATCGGATCGTTCTCACCCCAGTCGAGGCGCCGGTCGCCCATCTCGAAGCAGTCCGCGATCGCCCGGTGCGCGAGGGCGGTCGACGGCCGTGCCGAGGCCCAGGCGGCATCCCATCCGCCGTTCCACCCCGTGACCTCACCGCCGGCGGCGAACAGGATGAGGGTGGCGACGATGCCCTCGGGCCCCGTGACGGTGTAGAGGCGCATGCGCCGGGACCCCACGAGCTCCTCGGCGGCCTCACGCAACATCGCCAGCGTCTCCGGTCCCCACAGCCGCGAGCGATCGCCCCACCGCGCCCCGTGCAGGCGCGCGAAGGCGTCGAGCGCACGCATGGCCGCGGGAAGGTCGTCGGCGCGCTCCACCCGGCCGCCGGCGTCCTCCACCCGGTGAGCCGTGCGGCGGACCTCCCGGCGGAAGTTCCGGCTGCGCCCGTCCAGCCAGGCCTCGAAGGAGCCGGCGTCCATCGAGAGGACGCGCCCCGGCACCCGCATCCCCCGGATCAGGCGGGCGTGCGCGGGCGCGGGCCAGGCGGCCGCCAGCGCCGCCGGCCAGGCGGCGGCGGCGTCGATGCGCTCCAGGATCAGCATGGCGGGCCGGGGATCGGAGCGGCCCAGCGCCGACGCGGCGGCGGTCCAGACCTCCGCCTCGTGTCCGGCCGAGGCCAGGATGCACGACCGCTGGGGCATCGTGGGGGTGCCGAGGAGCCGCGCCTGCGCGTGGCCGACCGGGCCCGGCTGGACGAAGAAGGGCGCGAGGCCCACCAGCCGGCCGCCCTCCCGCACCGCCACCACCCGGAGCTCGGCGTCGGCGGGCGCCAGATGGCGCCACCAGGCCAGCAGCAGCGCCGGGGCCGAGCAGGGCCGGGCGCACTCCACCGCGAGGCGATCCCACTCGGGGCCGAGGCCCTCGAGCGCCGCGAGATCATCCAGGAGCTCGACGGACGGCATAGGCCAGCCTACCCACGGTGGCCGCGGGCCATGCCCAGCGGGACGCGAGAATGCGCCGAAGCCATTCATCCCATGGGGGTGACGCGCCGGACCCTCGGAGACGTTGTGATCTCGCGATGAGCGCGAGCGTTGTCCTGACCTCGTTCGCCGCGGCCGCCCAGGCGCCGGCCGAGCTGCTGCCGGCCCGCACGCAGATGGGCTTCACGCTCGGGGTGCACATCATCCTGGTGCCGCTCGGGGTGGTCTTCCCGCTGATGATGCTGATCGCGAACTACCTGGGGCTGCGCCGCAACGACGCCGACTACATGCGCCTGGCCGAGCGATGGTCGAAGGTGGCCGCGATCACCTTCGCGGTCGGAGCCGTGACCGGCACGGTCCTGAGCTTCGAGATGGGCCTGCTGTGGCCCGGCATGTTCGACCGCTTCGGCGACGTGATCGGCGTGCCGTTCGCCCTGGAGGGCATCTTCTTCTTCCTCGAGGCGATCTTCGTCTCGATCTACCTGCTCGGGCTGGAAGCGCCTGAGGCCCTGGCCCCACTTCTGGACGGGGGTGCCGATCCCGATCACGGGCCTCCTCGGCGCCCTGATGGTGGTCTCGGCGAACTCCTGGATGAACCAGCCGGGCGGGTTCACGATGGACGCCGCCGGCAACGTCACCGACGTGAGCGTCTGGTCGGTGATCTTCAACGACGCGGTCAAGTACGAGTTCCCGCACATGTACTTCGCCGCGCTCGTCGCCGCCGGCTTCCTGGTGGCCTCGCCCTACGCGGTCGGGATGCTGCGGGGCCGGCGCGACCGCTACCACCGCCTGGGCTTCCTGCTGCCGTTCACGATCGCCGCCATCGCGATCCCGATCCAGATGGGCATCGGCGACTCGACCGCCCGGGCGATCTACAACGAGCAGCCGATCAAGTTCGCGGCGCTCGAGCTCAACACGACCACCGGCTCGGACAAGCCCGAGATCATCCTCGGCCACCTGAACGCCGACGGCACGGTCAGCGGCGGCTTCGACATCCCGGGGCTGGCCTCGTTCCTGAGCGATCCCGCGACCGGCACGAGCACCGTCGTCCAGGGCCTCGACTCGGTGCCGCCCGACGACCAGCCTCCGCTGCGCGCCGTCAACACGGTCCACCTGGCCTGGGACCTGATGGTGGGCCTCGGAACCGCGCTGTTCCTCCTGGCGCTGTGGTTCGCCTGGATCTGGTGGCGCCGGCGCGACCGGCTGGCCGACATGCGCTGGTTCCTGCGCGCGGCCGTCCTCGCGCCGGTGGCCGCCTACATCTGCGTGGAATCGGGCTGGATCGTGACCGAGGTGGGGCGCCAGCCGTGGATCGTCTACGAGATCCTTCGCACCCAGGACGCCGTGACCAACACGGGCGCCACCGCCGTGTGGACCTCGCTCTCGGCGATCCTGGTGCTCTACACCGCCCTGGCCGTGGGCGCGGTGCTCGTGATCCGCGGGCTGACCAAGCGCTGGCGCGCGGGCGAGGAGGACGACTCGGACGTCCCCTACGGGCCGCGGGAGCCGCTGACGGCGCCCGGCCCGCGTGAGCCGAGAGGGCCCGCATGAGCGCCGTCGACGCCTGCGCGGTCATCCTGCTGGCCGGGGTGGTCCTCTACGCCCTGCTCGGCGGAGCCGACTTCGGGGCCGGCTTCTGGGACCTGACCGCCGGGGGCGACCGGCGGGGGGAGGCGCCTCGCGCGCTCATCGACCGCGCCATCGGGCCGGTCTGGGAGGCCAACCACGTCTGGCTCATCTTCGTGCTGGTGGTCATGTGGACCGCGTTCCCCGAGGGCTACAGCTCCATCCTGTCCACCCTGTTCATCCCCTTCACGCTCGCGGCGCTCGGCATCATCCTGCGCGGGGCCGGCTTCGCCTTCCGAAAGGCCTCGACCCGGCTGGGGGTGCGCCGCACCTACGGGGCGACCTTCGCCATCGCCTCGGTGCTGACGCCCTTCTTCCTGGGCGCCATCCTCGGCGGGATCGCATCGGGGCGCGTGCCCAAGGGCAACGCCGCCGGCGACATCTGGACCAGCTGGGCCAACCCCTCGGGGGCGATGGTCGGGGCGCTGGCGGTCGCGATCTGCGCCTACCTGGCGGCGGTGTACCTGACCGCCGACGCGCGGCGCATGGGCGACGCCGAGCACGAGCGCTACTTCATGCGGCGCGCGCTGGGGGCCGGGGTGGTGACGGGCGCCCTCGCGCTCGGCGGCATCCTCGTCCTGCGGTCCGACGCGCCTCGTACCTACGACCGCCTGACCCACGAGGCGCTGCCGATCGTGATCCTGTCGGCGGTCCTCGGCGTCGCGACGATCGTGGCGCTGGCCCTGCGCCGCCCGCGGGGGACGCGGCTCATGGCCGCGGGCGCGGTGGTGGCGGTGGTGGCCGCCTGGGCCGTGGCCCAGTGGCCCTACATCCTTCCCGAGACGCTCACCTTCTCCCAGGCCGCCGGGGACGACACCACCCTCTGGTGGGTGGTCGCGGTGTTCGGCGTCGCCCTGGTCCTCGTGGCCCCGTCCATCGTGCTGCTGTTCTGGCTCGACCAGAAGAGCCGCCTCGAGGAGGCCTGAGCCGCCTCAGCCCTCGAGTGGCGGCGGCCCGCCGATGCCCTGGCGGTCGGGCATCATCGCGCGGTCGGCGTCGGGCGACGACCCGAAGGTCCTCTCCACGTCCCGGCCGAGCCGGCCGAGCTCGTCGTCGATCGCGGGCACGTACTCGGGAAGCACCGTGCTGCGGAGCGCCTCCAGCGTCGCCCGCAGCCGCCGCGCCACCTGGATCGACCGCGCGCCGTACTCCCGGATCTCGGTCACGCCGAGCGCCAGGAGGTCCTCCCATCGCTGGCCGGGGATCACCATCCGAAGCGCTCCCGCGTCGTCGCGGTACTCCCAGTTCCCCCCCAGCCCCGGCGTGCGGCCCATCACCGCGAGGACGTCCTCGAGATGGTCGAGCACCTGGACGGCGGTGGTCGGGTCGTTGACCGCGGGCGACAGCGCCCGGATCGCGATGTCGACCAGGATCCTCAACGCGAAGGCCGGGTCCTGCTCGAGGGTGCGCTCGACGCCCAGCGCCACCATGCCCTGCAGCCGCCGCTCGGCGCGCTCGAGGTCCGCCACGGGCCCGTGGACCTCGAAGAGGATCCCGCCGGACGACACGAAGTCGCCCACGGCGTGCTCGAGGACCACGACGCACCCGGTGCTCGCCGCCCAGCGGACCACGCCCGAGCGGTCGACGGCCTGGATCGCGCCGGGATGACGGCTGCGGACCACCAGGGCCGGCGGCGCGTCGGCGAGCGCCCCGGCCTCGCCGTCCCCGGACGGCGGGGCTCCCCCCGCCGCCCTCTCCACCGTCCTGCGCCCGGCCCGGGCGACGAGCGCCGCGACCTTCACCGGGCGCATGCGGTGGAGCACCCGGTCGAAGAAGACCAGGAAGAGCACCAGCGCGGCGCCGAGCAGGAAGCCGGCGAAGGTGACCGCGAGGTCGGGCACCTGGTTCTCCTCGATGCGGCGCAGCAGCGAGAAGGCGAACGTGACCGTGCCGACGCTGACCGCGAGCACGCCCCGCAGGGCCCGGTCGCGGAACCAGAGCCTCATGTAGCGGGGCGAGAAGGTGCCGGTGGCCATCTGGACCACGAGCACGCTGACCGTGACGACGAAGCCGGTCAGGCCGACGGCCGATGCGACGATCGTGGTCAGGACCGTCTGCGCGGTGTCCGCCGAGTACCCCCAGCCCGTGGGCGACTCCAGCCGGGTCTGGAAGTGCACGGCCACCGCGGCGACCGCGACGCCGAGGAGGGCCGCCAGCAGCGGCAACACCCAGAGGCTGCCCCGGATGCTCTGGCGGGCGCGGAAGCGGCGGCTCCACATCACTGGCCCGATCGTATGAGATTCCCCGGTACCCTCGTTCGGTGAGCTCGCCGCGCCGGAGACTGCTCGTCCTGGGCGCCGCACTCCTCGGGCTGGCCGTCCAGGCGGCGAGCGCGTTCGGGGCCGCCGGCGGCGGCAGCGGCGGCTTCGGCGGAGGTGGTGGAGGAGGGGGCGGCGGCGGGGGCGGCTTCGGCGGCGGGGGCGGCGGCACCGCCGGCGGCGGAGGCATCTCCGGCGCCGGCGCCCTCGTGCTCTTCGGCGGCGTGGCCGCCGTCCTGATCTTCAGCGCGGTCCAGCAGAAGCGCAAGCAGACGTTCAGCCGCGCCTACGCGAGGGCGCGCGACCGGGCCACCGCCGCACGGCGCAAGCGGCGGCGCGAGGAGGTCGACCGCACGGCGCTCGTCGCGGCCGAGGACGATCCGGCCTTCGCCGCCGACCGCGTCCGCGCCGAGGCACACGAGCTCTTCACCCAGATTCAGGAGGCCTGGGACCGCGACGACCGCGAGGCGCTCGCGGCCCGCGTCGCGCCGGACCTGATGGCCGAGTGGCGGCTGCGGCTGGAGGACTTCGCGTCGAAGGGCTGGCACAACCACGTCGCGGTGCGCTCCAGCGAGGTGGAGTACATCGGCATCACCAACCGCCCCGAGGACACGGAGGACCGCTGCGTCGTGCGGGTCTCGGCCACGCTCGACGACTACGTGCTGGACGGCGCCGGCGAGCGCATCAACCACACCGGCAACACCAGCGGCGAGACGTACCTGCGCGAGTACTGGACGCTCGGAAAGCGCGACGGGCGCTGGACGCTGCTGTCGATCGAGCAGGACGAGGAGGGCGAGCACCAGCTCGACGCGCCGATGGAGGCCGATCCGGCCGAGGACGCGCGCCTGACCGACCGGGCGCGGGTGGAGGCGGCGGTGGCGGACGCGCTTCCCGCGGACGTCAGCCCCGCCGAGGTCGATGACGACGACGCCGAGAACGCGCTCAAGAAGGCGCGCGACATGTCCCTCAACGACCAGCGCTTCGACCCGGACATCATCGAGGGCGCGGTCCGCCGCGGGGTGGCGGCCTGGGCCGAGGCGGTCGACGGCGACGACGCCGCGTTCGCGCACCTGGCCCAGCCGGCGCTGCTGCAGGAGCTGCTCTACCCGCCCAGCCCCGGCCGCGATCTGCGCCTGGTCGTGCGCGCCCCGGTGGTGCGAAGGGTCACCTTCGTGGATCTCGACACCGAGGCCACGCCGGCGACCGTGACCGTCCACATGGAGCTGGAGGGCGTGCGCTACGTGGAGGACCGCAACACGCTCACCCTCGTGGCGGGGTCGAAGGACCGCGCCACCCGCTTCGACGGCACCTGGACGATGGCGCTCGACGGCTCCCCGGACGTGCCGTGGCGCATCGCCGCCGTGCGCGACGACCCGCCGCCGGCCGGGGTGAGCGAAGCCGCACCCTAGGGGGCCTAGCCCCGGTCGCCCGCCCCTCGCAGACTCGGCGCAAACGTCCCATCCCGATCGGCCGGAAGGCCAAGGGGGGAACAGATGTCGAACCTGCTGCTGATCCTCGACGCCGAGGGCGTCTCGTTCGCTCCTCCGAGCGCCGACGACCGGGTCGGCCCGGACTTCCCGCCGAGCTGGGAGGAGTTCGTCGTGGCCCGCCGGCGCTTCCTCGACCAGCTCGCGCGCTCGGCACCGGGCTCGCGCGCCGCGCCGGAGCGCGCCACGCCCCTCCACCCGGGCGGGTAGGGGGGGCGGCGATCATGAGCACCCTGAGCACGGACTCCTCGGCGGACGAGGCGAGCTCCCCGGCCCGTGCCGGGCCGCGTCCCATCCGGTCGGTGAGCCTCGAGGGCGAGCTCACGCTGATCCCCCAGACCACCGAGGCGCACCTCGACTGCCTGGTGCTCGACCACTACACCTCGCGACAGCGCAACGTCGCGGTCGTGCTGGCCTCGCGCCTCGGCGTCACCTCGGACGTCTTCGGCGAGCACCGGGTCGGCCGCGTGCGGATCACCGTCGAGCTCCTCGCGCCGCCGACCACGGTGGGACGCTCCACCGTCCTCGCCCGCTGACCGACGCCGGGGCCCGCGACGGGCGACGCCGGTCAGCCCTCCGCGTCCGCCGGGGTCACGACGCCGCCCTCGATCGCGAGCCGCACCAGGCGGGCCCGCTTCTGATTCTGAGGAAGGCCGGCGACGGCGAACTTCGTGCCCAGCGCACGCAGGTGCTGCTTCACGGCCTCGACCGTCAGGTGCAGCTCCGCGGCGATCTGGGCGTTGGTCGCGGGCGGCGCGAGCCGGTCGACCAGGCACGGCCGGCACAGGGCCACGAGCACCCGGCGCTGCGCCTCCGTGACCGGGGCCACCTCGGGCCGGTCCTCCATCATCGTGCTCCCGGTCTCGCCCAGCGTCGGCTGGCGGAACAGGAGCTGGGTGTGGCCCACGCGCACGACGTCGCGATCGGCCAGGCGCCTCCGGCGCATCACCCGTTCCCCGTTCACGAAGGTGCCGTTGGTGGAGCCGTCGTCCACCACCGCCCACTGGCCGCCCACCGGCACCAGCTCGGCGTGGACGCGCGAGACGCGGTCGTCCCACGGCAGCGCCACCGCGCACGTCTCGCGCCGGCCGATCAGGGCCGGTGCGTCCTCGTCCAGCACCAGGACGCGCTGCTCGTCCTGATCGTCGCGATAGACGACGAAGGGCCCCCGAGCGCGCTCGGCCTCCTGGATGCGGGCGAGATCGCCCGGCTTCCTGGTCTCGGATCCCACTGCTGGACGTCCCCGGTCGCCCGCCGCGACCACAGTCTAGCCCCGACCGCGGGCGGCGCTGAGCACGTCCGGGCAGGGGAGCCGGGACTCACCCTAGGGGTGGTGGCGCGCCCTCCGGGAGTCCACGGAGGGTCGTCTGGCCCACCATGCGAGATGCCGACCCCTTTCACGCGCCCGATCCTGCTCTTTCCAACGGAAAGGCCCCCGCGGGCATCCCCTGGAGGCGGGATGGCGCCCCTCGTCCGGGGGAACGTACGCTCGGGCCGTCAGGGAGGATTCCGCATGTCGGAGGATGGCGTAGCCACAGGCCTCTGCGCGCTCGTGGCCTGGGGATCGTCGGCGTGAGCGCGCACGACGGCGGCACCGTCGCGACGGGCGGCGAGGCGACCTTCGCGGGCATCCGTGAGCTGGCCGAGCCGGGCGACGTCGTCGCCGGCTACCGCATCGAGGCGCTCGCCGGGCACGGCGGCATGGGGGTGGTCTACCGAGCCCGCGAGCCGGAGCTGGGGCGGTCGGTCGCCCTGAAGCTGATCGCTCCCGAGCGGGCGCGCGACCCGGGCTTCCGTGAGCTCTTCGTGCGCGAGTCGCTCGCGGCCGCCAGCCTCGAGCACCCGAACGTCATCCCCATCTACCGCGCGGGCGACGACGACGGCCGCCTGTTCATCGCCATGCGCTACGTCGAGGGCAGCACCCTGCGCGACGAGATCGCCCGGGCCCGGCGGCTCCCCCCCGGGCGGGCGACGCGCCTGGTGGCCCAGGTCGCCGCGGCGCTCGACGCGGCCCACGCGCGCGGGCTGGTGCACCGCGACGTCAAGCCGGCCAACGTGCTGCTCGCGGCCGTCGGGGACGAGGAGCACGTCTACCTGTCGGACTTCGGAGTCTCCCTCGCGACCACCGGGGATGGGGACGGCGGCGATGGGGACGGGACCGGGGACCTCGCACCGGGGCGCTTCGCGGGCACCCTCTCCTACCTGGCCCCGGAGCAGATCCGGGGCGAGCCGGTTGACGCGCGCACCGACGTCTACGCCCTCGGGTGCGTCCTGTTCGAGTCGCTCACGGGGACCGTGCCCTTCTCCGGCGACGACCGGGGCGCCGTGCTGGCGGCCCACCTCACCATGCCTCCCCCCCGGGTGAGCGAGCTGGTGCACGACGTCCCCCCGGGGTTCGACGAGGTGGTCGCGACCGCCCTCGCAAAGCGCCCCGACGACCGCTACCCCAGCGCCGGCGCCCTCGCCCGGGCGGCGCTCGCGCTCCGCTACGACGCCCTCGTGCTCCACCACGCCGACGACGGGCCCGCGGCGCGCGAGCTGGCGACCGGGCTCGTCCGGGCGGGGCTCGAGACGCGCGTGGTCCGTGCCGACTCGGCCGACGTGCGCGAGGACCTGCGCGCGTCCAACGCGTGCGCCCTGCTCATCGGCGAGCGGGGGCTGGGGCCGTGGGCCCGCGAGGCGCTGTCGGCCGCCGCCGACCTCGCCGCGGCCGACCGGAGCTTCCGCGCCGTGGCCGCCCTGCTGCCGGGGGCGCCGGAGCGCACCGACCCCGAGCTCGCGTTCCTCGCCTCCTGGCCCTTCGCCGACCTGAGCGCCGGGGTCGGCGACCCCGAGGCGGCGCCGCGCCTGGCGCGGACGCTTCGGAGCGCGCCGCCACCGCCGGCGGCCGCGGCCGAGGACCGCGAGTGCCCGTACCGCGGGCTCGACGCCTTCGACGAGGAGCACGCGGAGTACTTCGTCGGCCGCGAGCAGGACGTGGCGCGCCTGGTGGAGCGCCTGGAGGACGGCCGGTTCCTGGCCGTGGTGGGGCCCTCCGGCTTCGGCAAGAGCTCGCTGGTGCGGGCGGGCGTGGTGCCCGCCCTGCGCGCCGGCGCCCTGCCGGGCAGCGACCGCTGGCCGGTCGCGGTCATGAGCCCCGGATCCCGGCCGCTGGCCTCCCTCGCCGCCACCCTCCACACGCTGCTGCCCGCCGCGCCGCGCCTCGATCCCGACCAGCTCGGCGCGAGCGCCGGCGTGCTGGACACGGCCGTCTCCGACGCGCTGGCCGGCCGCCCCGACGACGCCCGCGCGGTGCTGGTGGTCGACCAGTTCGAGGAGGTCTTCACCCTCTGCGCCGATCCCGCCGAGCGCACGGCGTTCCTGGACGCCCTGTGCCGCGCCGCGACCATCCCGGGCGGCCGCCTGATCGTGCTGCCGGCCATGCGGGCCGACTTCTACCCGCGCTGCGCCGAGCACCCGCGCCTGCGCGCCCTGGTCTCGGACCGCCAGTACCTGGTGGGCCCGCTCGGGCCGGCCGAGCTGCGGCGGGTCATCGAGGAGCCGGCCCGCCGCGCGGGCCTGGAGCTCGAGCCGGGGCTCGCGCGGACCGTGCTGGAGGACGTGGCCGACCGCCCGGGTGCGCTCCCCCTGCTCGAGCACCTGCTGATGGAGCTGTGGAGCCGGCGCGAGGGGCGCACCCTCACCCTCGACGCCTACGCCGCGAGCGGCGGGGTGGAGGGTGCGCTCGCCAAGCGCGCCGACGCCGAGTACGCGGCGCTCGACGCCGAGGGCCAGGCGGCCGCGCGGCGGGTGCTGCTGCGGCTGGTGCAGCCCGGCGAGGGCACCGAGGACACCCGGCGGGTCGCCCAGATGCGCGAGCTGGTGGGCGAGCCGGGCGAGCGGGCCGCCGTGGAGGGTGTGGTCGCGTCGCTCTCTGCCGCCCGCCTGCTCACCACCGGCAGCGACCCGGCGACCGGCGAGCCGACGGTCGAGATCGCCCACGAGGCGCTCATCCGCGGCTGGCCCGCGCTGCGGGGCTGGATCAACGACGACCGCGAGACCCTGCGACTGCACCGCCGCCTGACCGACGCGAGCGCGGAGTGGGAGCGCTCGGGGCGCGACGACGGGGGGCTCTACCGCGGCGCCCGCCTGGCCGCCTGGCAGGAGCGCTCCCAGGAGGGCCTCAACCCGCTGGAGCGGGAGTTCCTCGACGCCAGCCGCGCCCGGGCCGACCGCGAGCGCGGGGCGGCCCGCAGGCGGGTGAGGATCGCGATCGGCGCCCTGGTGGCCGGTCTGGCGATCGTCGCGGTCCTCGCGATCCTCGCCCTGATCTCCCGTCAGGACGCCACCGACCAGCGCGACCTGGCGCAGTCGCGCGAGCTCGCCACCGAGTCCCAGACCCAGCTCGCCACCGACCCCGAGCTGGCGACGCTGCTCGCCAGCTCGGCCTACGACACGTCGCCGTCCGCCGAGGCCGAGGCCGCCCTGCGCCAGGCGGTCCACGACTCGCACATCCGCGGGGCGCTCCACATGCCCGGCGAGCTCCCGCTGGCCGTGGCCGCGAGCCCCAACGGCCAGGCCGCGGTGGGGACCGACGGGGGGGTCTTCCGGCTCTGGGACCCGGCCAAGGATCCCCGCGGGACGTCGGCAACGAAGCAGGGCACATGGCCGGGCGGCATCAACACCATCGCGCGGAGCGACGACGGCTTCCTGACCGGCGGCAACGACGGCGCGGTGGTCGCCTGGCCACCGGCCGGCGGCCGGGCGGCGCCCCACGTGGTGGCCAAGATGGACGGCTCGGTCTACAGCGTCCGGCTCTCGCCCGACGGCAAGCGGATCCTCGCCACGGGCGACAAGGCCGTCATCGCGCACGACCTCGCCACCGGGCGCACGCGCACCCTCGCCCGGGGCAGCTTCTTCGAGGTGGCGTTCGACACCGTGCCCGGCGGTTTCTTCACGACCGATCCGGAGGGGAAGCTGCTGCGCTGGGCGCCGGGAGCCACTCAGGGCGAGCCGGTCACGATCCCGGGGTCGGCGCAGGTGATGGGCGCCAGCCCGGACGGCCGCCTGCTGGGCGTCGGGACGGGCCAGGGCCTGGTGGTCCTGCGGCTGGGCCCCGAGCCGAGGATCGTCTTCTCGGACTCGTTCGAGGGAGGCGTCAACAGCGTCGCGTTCGGGCCGGGCGGGTTGATCGCGGCCGCCGGCGGCGACGGCAGCGTCCGGGTGGTCGACGCGTCGGGCCAGGTGCTGGCGCGGATGACCGGCCACCAGGGGCCCGTCGCGGGCGTGACCTTCCTCGGCCGCGACCGCGTGGTGAGCGTGGGCGTCAACGGCAGCGCCCGAGCGTGGGCCTGGGAGGACGGGCGCGAGCCGCGCCTGCCGAGCGGGGCGTTGCCGGGGAGCGGCGGCGTGGCGTTCCTGCCTCAGGGCAGAGTCGCCGTGGTCGCAGCGGATGGCTCAGCGCGGGCCTGGACACCGCCGGCGGCGGCGGCGCCCGAGTTGCTCCCCGCCGACACAGATGGGATGTTCGCTGCCGCCGTGTCGCCCGACGGCCGCCTGATCGCCACCGCCCCCCCGGACGGCAGGCTCGTGGTGCGCGACGTCACGGGCCGGCGGATCGGCTCGTGGCAGCTCGGCGCCGTGGGGGGCACGCTCGCCTGGACCCCCGACGGCCGTACCGTGGCCGCGGCGCTCCTGGGCGGGAAGGTCGTCACGGTCAAGGTCGATTCTCCTGCCGCCCCGCGGGTCCTGGGCACCCACGCAGAGGACGCGACCGCCGTGGCATCACGGCCGAGCGACGGAACGATCGCGAGTGGCGGCCGCGACGGGGTCATCCGCCTCTGGGACGGCACCCGCGGCGGGCGGCTGATCGATGACCTCGACGCGCAGATCAACAGCCTCGCCTTCACCGCGGACGGTCGCCGGCTGGCCGCCGCCGTGGGCGACGAGACCGTGAGGATCTATGACGTGGGCGGCACGGACCAACCGACCGTCCTCCGAGGCCGGTTCGGCAGCAGCAAGTCGGTCGCCTTCTCGAGCGACGGCGCCACGCTGGTGACCGGCAGCGACAACGGGCTGCGCCTCTGGGACTGGCGCCGGGGCGTGATCCTGCTGACCGTCCCGCGTGACAGCGGCGTGGCGTTCGTCGCGGCCACGGGCACCGCGCCCCGCGTCGCCAGCTACGGATCCGACAACGTCGTCCGCATCACGACCTGCGACGTCTGCGGGCCGATCGACGGGGTGCGGGACCTCGCGCGCCAGCGCACCACCCGCGAGCTCACCGCCGGCGAGCGCACCGACTTCAAGACGAACGGCTGAGACCGCCCGACCACCGCAAACGAACGGAGAACAACGTGCCCGTCCCAGCATCGCCCCTCGTCAGTGACATCCAACCGCTGCTGCGACGGCCAGCGACACGATGCCACCGGACGCCATCATCGTGCGCGGATACCTCGGTTCACCCGTGGACGTCCTCACGCAGGCGAACACGAATCCTGTCCGCCAACGGACATGGCGCCATGATCAGGCCGCGGCCTTCACCGATGCCATGACGCGGCCCACGGCGTTTAACGCCGTGTCCCCTGGCGCATCTACCTGACCGCACGACTCGATTGCTGGATCGAGGTCCCCGACTGGGGCGCGAACGTCCTCCGAGCCGGTGGCTCGACACCAGCGCCGATCGTGCCGACGCCTACACCGTCTGGCTGCGCGCGCGGGATGCCAACGGGGTTGCTCATCCGCTACCGCGTGGTGTCCATCCGCGTACTGAACGACGAGGATGGCATCGTCTCCGGGCGTCTCGTCCAGGACTACATGGAGAAGGCCGAGTCGAGCAACGTCGTCTGGGACGAGCAGCAGTTCGGGCCGACGACCGGGAAGAAGTCCGTGGGCAATTGCTTCTAGCCGCCGACGGAGGGCCGCACCGCACAGCTCCGGCCACCCGGACGGGCGTCGCCACCCGCCACCGCCATCGTCTCGAGGCCCGGGGTGATCTCCGCCTGTTCACCAAGCTCGCCGAGGACCCCCGCGAGAGCGAGGAGCTCCGTCGTGAGGCCGGGGTCCTCGACCTGCTCGATCGCCGGTTGCCGGCGACGGCACGCCTTGCTCCTGCCTGCCGGGGGTGGAGCGAGGAGGACGGAGCGCTGCGCCTCGAGGCGGTCGGGGGGGAGGACCTCGCCCGCCGGGTGACGGCGACCGGCATCCTCGACGCCGGGGTGACGACCGCGCTGGGAGCCGCCCTCGGGGTGCTGCACGAGGAGGGCCGCGCCGCCGCGGACGAGTGGCCCGGCGACGCTCGCTCGGCTCCCGTGGGGGTCCACCGTCCCACGCCCGCCGACAACCACCGCTACAGCGCCGGCGCCCTCGACGTCCTCGTCCTGCTCCAGCGTTCCGCACCGCTCTGCGCCCACCTCGACCGGCTGTGCGTGCCTCCCTCGCTCGAGACCCTCATCCACGGCGACGTGCGACTGGAGAACGTCATCGCCGCAAGCGCTTCGGGGCCCCGGCTCGTCGACTGGGAATTCGCCGGCGCGGGCGAGGGCCTGTGGGACGTGGCCTGCTTCGTCGCCTCCTGCCTCGGCGCCTGGCTGTGGTCGATCCCCCAGATTCCCGCCGTCTCCCCGGAGCGGCTCGTCAACGAGGCCACCCTGCCGCTCGCCGCGATCCGGCCCGGCCTGGGGGCTTTCTGGACCGCGTATGAGGCGCGCTCGCAGATCGACCCCGCCGCCGGGCTCGGGAGGTGCATCGACCTGGCCGCGGTGCGTCTCGTGCAGCTCGCCGTCGAGGCGGCCGCCGAGACCGAGGATCTCCGAGCGGTCTCGGTCATGCACCTACAGGTCGCTCTCAACATGCTCGAGCGCCCGGCCGCGGCCTCCCCGGAGTTGCTCGGGCTCCCCCTGCGCGATGGCTGAGGACCGCTCGATCACGCAGGTGGCCGGGGCGATCGAGGCCCTGGAGGTCCTCGGCCCCACCCGGTACGCCTGGATGGGCGAGGCCTACGACCTCCCCGAGCCGGTCCTCCGCCTCGCTCCTCCCGAGGGCCTGCGGGCGGCGTTGGTGCACGCCATGCAGCTGCGCCTCTACGCCGACTTCTTCACCGCGGGCGGGCCGACACCGCCGCCCCCCCGGGAGATC
This sequence comes from Miltoncostaeaceae bacterium, assembly GCA_963760715.1. Taxonomy (GTDB): domain Bacteria; phylum Actinomycetota; class Thermoleophilia; order Miltoncostaeales; family Miltoncostaeaceae; genus CAVXDY01. Next base: position 1,057,364 of record CAVXDY010000003.1, read on the forward strand.
CTGAGCCCGGACGCAACATTCGCGCGGGCGCTCTCGGCCGCCAACGCCGGAACCGTCAGGACGGAGCCGGGCTGGCGGTTCGTCGGCGTCTGACGCGGGCCGCATGATCGTGGAGCGGCTCGGCCTGCACCTGTGGGCCGAGCCGGACGAGGTGGTCCACGAGGGCCCGGGTCCGCCGCGCGAGGGCGATCAGGTCGCCGTCCGGATGCCCAGCGACGCACCGAACTTCTCGCCGGGCTTCTACTTCGTCCTGAGCGACCGGGGGCTCGACCCGGACCGGCCGCGGCTGCTCGATCGCTACTACCTCCACATCCGGGCGGAGGTCGCGGTGCGCTGCGTGGAGCTGGTCACCACCCGCCTGAACGCGGCGGACCTGCCGTTCCGCCTGAAGGTCGTGGACGACCCCCGGAACTTCGGGCGCTGCGACACCGCGGTGCTGACCCTTCAGCGGAAGGATCGCCCGGTGGCGCTCGACCATGTCCATGAGTTGCGCGGTCTGCTGGGGTCGGGTCTCAAGGCCTCGGTGCCGGCCCTCACGCTCCGGCTCGCCCCCGGACTGAGCTTCGCGGAGGACCCCGAGGGGATGGCCAGCTTCGGCGCCCACCGCTGCCGGCTGATCGCGGCGGCCCTGGTCAAGGCGCACGAGGCCGGGCTCACGGACCCCGCCGACCGGATGGAGTGCGTGCGGGCGCACATGGCGCACGCGAGCACGACCCCCGAGGCGCCGTACCTGGGCCCCATGACCGCGGGTGATCCCCGGGCGACCGATGACGCGCCACTCGAGCGGAAGGAGCCCACGCCGTGCCGTTGATCAACATCGCCCTCGTGGTCGAGACCTCTCGGATCCCCCGCACGGAGATCAAGGAGGTCGCCGCGGCGGTCCAGCGGCAGGTCTCCCGCGATGTCGCTCCGATCTGGCAGGTGGACGCGACGATCGATCCGTTTCTCGCCCTCGAGGACGTCCCGCCCGGCTACTGGCCGATCGTGGTGCGGGACGACTTCCCCGGCATGGACATCATCGGCATCCACAGCGACCGCAAGGGACAGCCGTTCGCCCTGGTCCAGGTCAACCGGACCTGGTCTCTGACCGTGAGCCACGAGGCCATCGAGATGATCTCCGACCCCTGGGGCAACCGCGTGGTGCCGGGCGGCTCGCCCCGACCCGGCCAGGGCATCGTGGAGATGCTGGTCGAGCTGTGCGATCCGCCGGGAGGCGTGGCCCATGCGTACACGATCAACGGCTACCTCGTCTCCGACTTCGTCACCCCGACCTACTACGACCCCGTCGCCGTCGCGGGCGGCCGCTACAGCTTCACCGGCGCGATCGAGCGGCCGAGGAGCATCGCGCCAGGCGGCTACCTGGCGTGGCGGGAGCCGACGGCCGACGAGTGGTGGGCGTGGGATTGGGTCAACATCCCCCGGCCGCTGTTCCGCCGTCTCGGGCAGCTGTCGGATCCCACCAAGCCCTTGCGCCAACAGGTTGACGCCTTCGCGATCAATACCGAGCTCTACACGGGCGCCCCACCCGACGATCCGAAGGTGCTGGCCGCGCAGGAGCGCCTCGCGAGCTCTCACGCCGCGTCGCAGGCCGATGCACGGCTGCTCCGGAGGCAGATCGACATGTTGAAGGGGTCCGCGCGCCGACCGGGCGATCCGCCTGGACCTGACGGAGTTAGTTTCCACCCTGGCAACGGGCCCCCCGACGGTTCCTCTCTTGGCGGCGCGCCCGGCGGTACGGCCAAGCCCAAGGCGGAAAGTCGCCCCCGGCGTGGGGGCGGGAAGGGCACCGGCAAGCGCAAGAAATGACCCGAGGGCGGCCCACCATCCGTCATCGCCTCTGGTGACAAGGGCCGGCAGGCGAGGATTCCGTTTCATCAGGCGGAACGTATGCATTGCATTCGTTTCCCTACCGCCGTCGGAAATGCTGAGATGGCGCCCAGGCCGCGCCGGATCGCCTCTGGCGCTTCGGGGGTGATCGATGTCCGCGCCGCACGACATGCACTACGACATCGTGGCCCAGGCGTTCATCGAGGGCGGGGTCGTGCCGTTCCTGGGGGCGGGGGCGGGCATCGCGGACCGGGATCCGTCGGCCGCGTCGTGGACCCCGGGGGCCGGCCTTCCGAACGGTCGTGAGCTGGCCGAGTTCCTCGCCGAGAAGACCGGCTTCCGCTCCGAGGACGACGAGGACGACGCGACGAAGGAGGCCGGGGCCACGGCCGCGCCGGCCGCGCCGGCCGCGCCGGAGCGGCTCGACCTGGCCGAGGTCACCCAGTGGATCGACGCCTGGCGGGGCGACCAGATCCTCTACCGGCACCTGCACGAGCTGTTCGCGGGCTCGTACCGGCCGACCTCGACGCACCGCTTCCTGGCCCGCCTGGCCCTCGCCCTGACCCCCGAGATCCGGCCGCGGCTCTACATCACGACCAACTACGACGACGGGATGGAGCAGGCGCTCGCCGCGCGGGGCGTCCAGTACGACCTCGTCTGGTACCAGGTCGCCCGGCGGGAGGCGCCCGGCGTCTTCGTGCACCAGGCGCCCGGGGCACCGCCCGTGCCCGTCGTGCTGCCCGACGACTACACGGAGTTCGACCTCGACGAGCGCCCGGTCGTCCTCAAGATCCACGGCGCCGTCCATCGCGACGAGCCGAAGGAGGACAGCTTCGTCATCACCGAGGACAACTACATCGACTACCTCGGCCGCGCCGATCCATGGCAGCAGCTCCCGATCGACCTGCGCGCGGAGATCCGCCTGAAGAGCCTGCTCTTCCTGGGCTACGGCCTGCGCGACTGGAACCTCCGGGTGCTGCTCAGCCGCATCTGGGCCGAGCGCGACGGCGAGCTCGCGCACTGGGCGATCCAGCACAAGCCGAGCCTGCTCGAGGAGAAGCTCTGGATCCGGCGCGGCAACGTCGAGGTCTACGACGCGCCCCTGCGGTCGTACGTCTCGTGCCTGGAGCGCAGGATCCGGGGGGCGCTGGCGGAGACGCTCCCGGAGCACGCATGAGCGCGGGTGACCCGCCCGGGGACGCGCCGCCTGGCGACGGGCCGTACCGCGAGCTCCGCGCCTTCGATCTGCAGGACGAGCGGCTGTTCTTCGGCCGCAGCAGGGAACGGCGCATGGTGGCCGCCAACTTCCTCGGCTCCCGGCTGACGCTGCTGTACGGCCCGAGCGGCGTCGGCAAGACCTCTCTGCTGCGCGCGGGGGTCGCCGCCGAGCTGGCCACCCGGTGGCGGCGGCGCGGGGCGCGCCGGCAGCCCATCCTCGTCGTCTACCCGATGCGGCACCACTCCTGGGCCGACCCCCCGCTGGCCGGCCTCATGGCGGCGATCTCCGAGCAGCTCGGCGAGACGGCCGGCGAGCCCGTGCGCCCGTGGGACGGGTCGCGCCCGGCCGTCAACACGCTGCGCGAGTGGACCGGCGACGGCCGGCGGATCCTCCTGGTGCTCGACCAGTTCGAGGAGTACCTGCGCTACCACCCCGCGGAGGAGGGCGAGGGCAGCCTGGCCGGCGAGCTGCCGCGCATCGTGGCCGACCCGGACCTGCCGGTGAACGTGCTGATCGCGATCCGCGAGGATGCGCTGGCCCGGCTGGACCGCTTCAAGGCGACGATGCCGGGGCTGTTCGACCACTACCTGCGCGTCGACCACCTGGACGAGGCCGCGGCGCGGGAGGCCATCGTCAAGCCGCTCGCCGCGTGGGGGCAGATGGGGGGCTCCGGCCCGACCGGGATCGAGGACGAGGAGCCGCTCGTGCGGGCCGTCGTGGACGACGACGAGCTGAGCGCCCGCGCGCCCCGGGATCGGCAGGGGCCCCCCGGCTCGTCCTCCACGGCCGTACGGCGCATCGAGACCCCCTACCTCCAGCTCGTGATGTCACGGCTCTGGGAGGCCGAGCGCGACCTCGGCTCGCCCGTCCTCCGGGTGAACACCCTCACGCAGCGGCTCGGCGGGCCGGCCACGATCGTCAACGAGCACCTCGCCGCCGCGATGCGCCGGCTGGAGCGCGAGCAGGGGCGCGAGGCCACGCGTCTGGCGGGCGCCGCCTTCGGGAACCTGGTCACGGAATCGGGCTCGAAGTTCGCCCTCACGGCCGGCGAGCTCGCCAACGCCATCCGCGAGCCGGAGGCCGAGGGGGCCATCGCCGCGGCGCTCGACGTGCTGTGCCGCCCCGAGAACCGCATCCTCCGGAAGGTCGAATCCGCGGCGGGGCCGGACGCGGCGCGGTACGAGCTCTCCCACGACGTGCTGGGGCGGGCGGTCCAGGGCTGGGCCGCGGAGGAGGAGCGCCGCCGCCTGGCGCGGGCGCGCTTCCGCGCGCGGCGCCGCGCGATGGTGTTCGCCGGGCTGGCGGCCTTCATGGCGGTGCTGCTCGTGGTGAGCCTCGTCGCCTACGCGCAGCTTCGCGACGAGAAGGCCGCCACCCGTTCGCGCCAGCTCGCGAGCGAGGCCGAGGCCACGGTCGACCGCGATCCGGTGGCGAGCCTGACCGGCGCCCTGGCGGCGCTCGATCACCCCACGCCCGAGGCCGAGCGGGCGCTGCGCCTCGTGGAGCCCGAGCAACGCCTGCGCCGCCAGGCCACCCTGCCCAAGGGCGTCAGCGACGTCTCGTCGGACCAGCGCGCGAGCCTCCTCCTGACCGCCGGCGCGAGCGGCCTCACCCTGTTCGAGCGGCGCAGTCCCCGGGATCCGCGCCCGCTGACGACGGCGGCGACCTACTCCGCATCCGTCTCGGCCGACGGGCGGCTCGGCGTCTCGGGCGGCGCCGGAGGCGCCAAGCTCTGGGACCTCGCGGCATGCCGAGCGTCGGCGACGGGCTGCCGGTCCTCGGCCCGGCTGTCCCTGCCCCCGGGAGCCAGCCCGGACCGGGTGGCGCTGGCGCAGGGGGGCGTCGGGGGCGCCGCGCCGCGGGCACGGTACGCCGCGGTCACGAGCACGAGCTATCCCCCCGCCTCCTACCCCTCCCTCTCGCGCGTCAGCGTGTTCGACCTCCGGGCCCCGGGGTGCGGCGCCCCATCCGCGACCCGGCGCCGGTGCCGGGCGGTGTGGGTCAGCCGGGATCTGGCCGACGTGCAGGGAAGCATCGCGTTCTCGTCCGACGGGAGCATGCTGGCGGCGGGCGACGGGGTCGGCCTGGTGCGGCTCTGGCGACGGACGGGCCCCACCTGGCGGGGGGCGGCGCGCGCCGGGCTCGTCGTGACGCACGAGTCGCATTCCGTGGGGAGCCTGGCCTTCTCACCCGACGGCGAGCTCGGCGTGGCCACATGGAAGAGCGCCGCCATCTTCGACGTCGCCCGCTGCGGGCCCCGGCGCGGGTCGTGTCCGGCCGCCGCTCGCTATCCGCACCCCACATGGGTGCAGGCGATCGCCTTCGGGGCGGGTGGCACCCGGGTGGCGACCGGCGACGACGACGGCGTGGTGCGCGTGTGGGACCGGGCGGGGCGCGGCGCGCCGCTCGTCCTGCACGGCAACCAGGGCGCGGTCTTCGGGCTGCGCTTCGGGCCGGGGGGCGCGCTCTTCTCGGTGAGCAACGACGGGGCCGTGCGCCAGTGGGACGTGCGCCGCGGCGAGATCCTGACGGGCTCCCGGATGGTCCTCAAGGGCGTGGCCTACGCGCCGGCCGGCGGGCCCGGCGGCCCCGAGCTCGCGGCGACCGTGAGCGAGGACCGCACGGTGCGGCTCTACGACCTCGGCCGCTGCACCGGCACTCCCGAGGACGGGCGCTGCCTTCCGGTGGCCGAGCGCACCCTCGCCGAGACCCCGATGTCGGTGGCGTTCGACCCCGCGGGCGACCGGTTGGTGGTCGGAGGCAGCGACGGGGAGGCCCGCGTCCTGGCGGTGCGCCGGGCGGCGAGGGTGGGCCTGTGGCGCGATGAGGTGGTGCCGCACGCCGACCCCTCCTATCCGCCGTCGACGCGCCCGGTGGTCTCGGTCGCGTTCAACCCGGCCGGGGATTCCATCGCCACCGTGGGCTCCGACTACCTGGTTCGCGTCCGGCACGCCGACACGTCCGTGCAGCTGACGCTGCCGGGCACGCAACAGCCGTTCGCGGTGGGCTTCATCCCCAATGGTGAGCTCGCGGTGGCCGGAGCCGGCGGGGTGTTCCTCTGGAGGGTCGGCGGGTGCCCGCGCGACGGCGCGTGCGACCCGTCGATCTCGCTGCTCACGCCGGGGGTCGTCAACCAGAGCATCGCCGTCAGCGGTGACGGTCGGATCGCGGCGGGAGGCAGCGACGGGATCATCCGCGTCTGGGACCGCGTCCCGCCGGCTCGACCCTCGTCCCCGCCCGACCGGGCGCTCGCTGGGCACACGGGAGCGGTCTCGGGGCTCGGGTTCAGTTCCGACGGGGAGCTCCTCGCGAGCGCGGGCGTCGATGGGACGACCCGGGTGTGGGAGGCGGCCACCGGGGAGGTCCGGGGGGTGCTCCACGAGCACGGCGACTCGGTGAACTCCGTCATGTTCACGAAGGACGGCCGCATCCTGAGCGGAAGCGACGACCGGACCGCGCGCATCTATGGTTGCCCGAGCTGCGGCGACCTCGACTCGGCCATCGCCCTCGGGCGGGGGCTCATGCCGAAGGCCTTCGGCCAGTGATGGGGGACATCGCGATGAACGGGAGGGACGAGGCGGGATGGCGGACGTGACCTCCGGCCAGACCGGGAGCCCGGGGCTGGATCGCATCCAGGCGGCCCTCGACCGCGGCGACGTGGCCGACGCCCGGAAGGCCCTGCTCGAGCTCACGCCCGAGGAGTCCGAGCTGCTGAGCGCGCAGATCGGCGAGCCCGCGCTGCGGCGCGCCCAGGACACCGCCGGCCGCGGACCGCGACGGGCGAAGCTCGGCAAGGTGCTGGTGCTGCCCGGGGTGATGGGCTCGATGCTCGACGTCACCGATCCCCGCGGCGACACGGACCGCGTCTGGACGAACTACGCGCGATTGATCTCCGGCCGCCTCGGCGACCTCGCGCTCACGCCGGCCGGCGATCCGGCGGTCCCCGGCACCCAGGTGCGGACCGCGGGGATCCACCAGGGGGGGTACCTCCCCCTGCTGATGGAGCTCGACACGCGGTGGGAGGTGCGCTCCTTCGCATACGACTGGCGGGAGTCGCTCGACCGCAGCGCGGCGCGGCTGGACGGTGAGCTGCGGGCGTTCGGCGCCGGGGGCGCCGTGCACATCGTCGCGCACTCGATGGGCGGGCTGGTGTCGCGGACGTTCGCCGCCCTCTTCGCCGAGACGTGGAAGTCGATCGATGATCCCGACGCGCACGCGCGCGGCGGCCGGCTGGTGATGCTGGGCACGCCCAACCGCGGCTCGTTCGACATGGCCCGCGCCCTGGTGGGCGCGGACCCGCTGGTGCGGCGCCTGGCGCTGGCCGACCTCCTGCACGACCTCGACGAGGTGCTGGCGATCCTCGCGACCTTCCCCGGCCTCGCCCACATGCTGCCCTCCCCTACCGCGCAGATCCCCGACAGCGCGCACGCGAGCCTCTACGACGAGTCCACCTGGGGGCGGCATCCGGTGGTTCAGGAGCTCCTCGACGCCGCCCGGGCCGCGCACACCCGGCTGGAGACGACGATCGACCCCGAGCGGCTCGTCTACGTCGCGGGCTACAACCGGGCGACGCCCTATCGCGTGCGCATCGACAAACCGGGGGCCTTCTCGTTCCAGGAGACCCGCGACGGGGACGGGCGCGTCCCCCACGAGCTCGGGCTGCTCGACGGGGTCGCCACGTACTGGGTCGACGCGACCCACGGCGACCTGGCGAAGAGCGACGGCGTGCTCGACGCCATCGCCGACCTGCTTCAGCGGGGTGCGACCGACCGGCTGCCGGCCACCCGCCCGCAGGCGCGGGGCGCCGTGCGCGGAGGCTGGGTGCGCGCGGCCCGGATGGAGACCGCCGAGGCCGAGGGCGATGCGGAGGTGGCGGCGATCAGCGGGGCCGCGCGGGGGCGTTCCCGAGGGGACCGGCCGCGTCTGACCCCGAAGGAGGCGGTGAAGCTGGACGACCTCATCCTGGGTGACTACCTGGGGCGTGGAGGCGAGGCCCCCGCCGAGGCGTCGTCACCGCCGGCCCCTCCGCGCGGCGGGGGGAGGCCCAAGCCGCTCGTGCCGCTCCCCGTGGACGTGGTGTGGGGGGACGTCACGCTCGTGAAGGCCGACGTCTACGTGGCCGGGCACTACATGGGCGTCATCCCGCAGAACGCCGAGCTCGCGCTCGACAAGGTCGTCTCCGGCATCCCGCATGGCGGGGACTACACCCGCTCGGATCTCGTCATCACCCAGCAGGCCCTGCGGGGGATGTTCCGCGGAGCGCTCGGCGAGATCTCCTTCTTCCCGTGGGGCCACACCCGCGGTCGCGGAAAGCTCGTGGCCATCGCGGGGATGGGACACCCCGGCACGTACAGCCTCCAGGCTCAGCGCCGGCTGATGCGCGAGCTCGCCTTCGCCGTCGGCGCGCTGCGGAACATCAAGCACGTCGCCATGGTCATGATCGGTTCCGGCGAGGGCACCCTCAGCATCACCGAGGCGGTCCGCGGGCTCGTGGAGGGGATCGGCGAGGCCCTCCTCGATTCCGGGGCGCAGATCGCGCCCATGCAGAGGCTGACCATCGCGGAGATGAGCCGTCAGCGCGCGATCGAGGTCCATGCCGCGCTGCGCGACGCGGCGCTCGCCGTGGACGAGGAGGCGAAGACCCGCCCCGACAGCGTCGCCGTGAGGTTCAGGGTGGGCGAGGAGCCCCTGTCGGGCCAGGGCGGACGGGTGTCCCAGGAGGAGGCCCTCGCGCTTCTCGTTGACGCGGGCCTGAGCGCGGCGCGGTCCCGACCCTCCTCGCGCATGAGCCAGGCCCTCGAGACCCTGACCGGCCAGATCCCGACCACCGACGGATTGCGCGACGCGGTGCGCGCGGGAGTGCGCGAGGCGGGGAAGAGGGAAAAGACTCCGGCACCGGATGCGGAGCCCGAGGAGCGGCTCCCCCGGTTCCTCGTGGAGCGGCGGCCGGAGAAGGACGCGAAGGGAGATCTCCCGGTGCGCATCTCCTTCTGGGCGGACGAGCGGGCCGTGCGGGTGGCGGCGATCCACTCCTCGGCGACGGTTCCCGAACGGGTACTCCGCGTGCAGCCGGCGATGATCGACGACCTCGTCGGGCGCCTCGCCGATCCCGCGCCCGACCGGGCCGGCCGGCTGTCGGACTTCCTCGGGCGCTTCCTCATCCCCCCGGACTTCCGCGGGCTTCTCCAATCGGACTCCTTCGTGTTCGAGCTGGACCGGCCGATGGCCCGGATGCAGTGGGAGCTGCTGGCGTACGAGCCGGGCAGCCGCAAGGAGCCCCTCGCCGTGCGAGCCCGGATCGCCCGCCAGCTGCGCACGACCTACAGCCCGCCGCCGATGCCCCCCGCCCGCCCGGGCGGCGGTCTTCGGGCGCTGGTCATCGGCGACCCGGGCGATCCGGCGCAGCGCATGGATCTCCCCGGCGCGCGGCACGAGGCCCTCGCCGTGACGCGGCTGCTGCGGGAGCGGCTCGGGAAGGACAATGTCGACGCGCTCATCGGCGCGCCGAGCGTCCCCCGGACCGGCGACCTGCGCGACATCCCTCCCGCCGACTGGATCGACGTGCTCGGCCGTCTGGCCAAGGGCGGGTACGACCTCGTCCACTACGCCGGCCACGGCGACTTCGACCCCGTGGATCCCACCAGGGCCGGCTGGCTGTTCGCCGGCGGGCTCATCACATCCGGCGAGATCGAGCGGCTCGACGACGTTCCGGCGATCGTCGTCGCCAACGCCTGCCTGTCGTCTCAGACCGCCCAGAAGGAGACGGCCGGAGCCGCCCTCCTCCCGAGCATCGCGGACGAGTTCTTCAAGCTCGGGGTGCGCAACTACATCGGGACCGCCTGGGAGGTGAACGATCTCGGAGCCGAGCGGTTCGCCACCACCCTCTACGCTGCGCTCCTGCCCGGGTCGGGCCCCGGCGTGTCGGTGGGCAAGGCGGTGCAGGTCGCCCGGAACGAGCTCTGGAAGAACGAGGACCGGTTCGGGGCCCTCTGGGCGGCGTACCAGCACTACGGGGACCCCGCCGCCGAGGCCGTGCTCCCTCCCGTCAGCACCTGAGCCGCGGCGACCGGGACCTCATCGGCCCAGCTCGACCTCGATCGCGGCGACGAGCGCTTCGGCGTGGGCAAGGATGTCGGTGACGTCGTCCGGCTCGACCATCAGCGCGTCGTACTGCGACTGGTTTCGAAGTTGCCGAAGGTCGTCGAACGCCTCGACATGGCCCTCCACTCCCCGGTCGCGGAGCGCCACGAGCGCGTACCGACCGGTGCGGTAATGGTGCCCCTTGCCCGTCGTCGCTCGGTACCCGGTGGCGCGCATGTGCGCCGAAAAGGCCTTTCGCATCGCGTCGTAGGCCAGCGCGAAGGCACCCGTCGGGTCGCCTCCCGCGATGAGGACCGCGCTCTCCACGTGAGCCCGCGCGGCCCGGAGTTCCTGGCGAGCGGTGTCGGGGTCGGGGTCGGCCCGCTCGATCACTCCCTCATTGATGAGCACGTCGAGCGCGGCCTTGCTCACCGCGCATCGTCACCCGCGCGGGCGAGGTCGACCTCCACCAGGGGTCCGCGCTGCACCTGACGCACGAACCCGTCGGCCGCGTCTCGCCAGCGCTCCACCGGAACGATCGTGGCGTTGACCTCCCGCCCGAGGCGCTCGGTCAAGGCCCTCGCGACCCGGGAGACCGCCCCGCGCGACGGCCGCCCGACCACCATCACATCGAGGTCGGCCGGCTCGGGGCCCGCCTCACCCAGATAGCGGGCCGCCCAGGAGCCGAAGAGGAACGCCTGCTCCACCCCGGGCACCTCGGCTAGCGCTGGTCCCACCAGGGCCGCGGGACCGAACGCCTTCAGGAGCAACCCATGAAGCTCGGGGTAGTAGAGCGACTCCGTGTTCGGCTGAAGCAGGCGTTGCCGCCCGATGCGCTGCGAACGAACGAGGCCGGCTCGCTCGAGCCGGTCGGCCTCCCGGGTGAGACCTCCCGCATCCAAATTGAGCTCGCGGGCGATCTCGGCGATCGGCGCGGGCCGGTTCGGCGCGAGATACACACGAGCGAGCAGCCTGCCCTGGCCCTCCGAGCGGAACAGCGGCAGAAGCGGTGGAGCTTCCGTACGCACGAGGTTGTCTCCTCGATTGCCTGCCTGAACGTCAACGGTAGCTGACGGATAGACATTCCAGACGCCTGGGCGAGATCCTGCAGGCTCACGGGAAGGTTCGGGGCGCCCCGAGCGTCCTCTGGTTTGTGACCCTGCGTTCCGAGCCGGCCCCGACCGCCGCCATCGCCCTGGAGACCCCGCCCTCCGGCGCGGGCACCCGGCCCGGTCGTAGAGTGCTCCACGTGAGCGATGGGGACCCCTCGGCGTCGCTGCATCGACTCGACCCTGCCCGCCTGGGCGACCACGTGGACCGGCTGTTCCGGGCGGCATGGGCGCTGTGCGGCCGGCGCGAGGATGCCGAGGACCTCGTGCAGGAGACCTATGCGCTCGTGCTGGCCCGGCCGCGCTGGCTGCGCCGCGACGACGACCTCGGCTACCTGCTGCGGGTGCTGCGCAACACCCACGTGAGCCGCCTGCGCGCAAACCGGCGGCGGCCCGCCGAGGTGCCGCTGGAGGATCACGACGAGGCCATCAGCCACCTGGTGGCGTGGGATCCCGAGGCCGCGATCGAGGCGGGAGCGTTGTTCGCCACCATCGCGCGGCTCCCCGCGGCGTTCCGTGAGGCGCTCGTTGCCGTGGACATCGTCGGTCTCTCGTACCGCGAGGCCGGCTCCGCGCTCGGCGTGGGCGAGTCCACCATCACCACGCGGCTCCACCGCGCCCGGGCGCGCGTGGCATCCGAGCTGGTGCGGCCCTCGACGGTGACCCATGCCTGAGCACGACACCACCGGCAGCGAGCGGATCGGGGCGGCGATCCGCGCCGCGTCCGCTCAGGTGGGCGCGTCTGACGACCTGCGGGCGAGGATCACCCAGGACCGGCTGCGCGGCGCGGACGCGCGCCGCCGGCGGTTCCGGCCCGCCGTGCTGGCCGCCGGCGGCGCGCTCGTCGCCCTCGTGGTCGCCCTGGCGATCGTGCTGGCGCCCGGCTCCCCGGGAGCGCCGTCCGTGGCGGATGCCGCCGGGGTTGCGCTGAGCGGGCCCACCCGGCCGGCCCCGGCGGTCAACCGGAGCGATCCGCGCTTCGTCCGAGCGTCCCTCGCCGGCGTCCGCTTCCCGAACTACGCCTACGACTCACGCTGGGGAACGGTGGGCGGGCGGACCGACACGGTGGCCCAGCGGCCGACGCAGACCGTGGTGTACGGGCTCGGATCGGTCCGGGTGGGCTACACGATCGTCAACGGGCAGCCGCTGAAGGCGCCCCCCGGCGCGCGCGGCGCGGATGCCGACGGCACGCCCGTGTGGGTCGCGAGCCTGCACGGCGCGCTCGTGGTGAGCTGGGAGCGCGCAGGGCACACCTGCGTGCTCGCCTCCCGCTCGGCCACGCTGCCCCAGATGCTGCGCTTCGTCGCCTGGCGCGACGAGGCGTAGCACCCGGGAGGAGCGGGGCTCGCCGCAGCGGCCCCGCGGTCAGCTGACGACGAGCGTGCCCTTCATGCCGGCCTGCTTGTGGCCGGGGACGGGGCAGTAGAAGCTGTACGTGCCCGGCTTCAGCGTCAGGGTGTCGGTCAACTTACCGCCCGGCTGGACCGTCGGACCGTCCTGGTCAACGCCGTTCCCCTCGACCGCGATGCCGTGGGACACGCCGCTGGTCAACGGGTTGTTCATGACCACGGTGACCGTGCCCGCGGTCGCCGTGAGCTTCGTCGTGTCGAACTTCAGGGCGCCGTTGGGATCGGCGGAGAGCGTGACCGTCAACGCCGGCCCCGCGGGGGCGGTCAACGCCGCGGGGGCGGCGGCGGTCGTCGCGGCGGTCGTGGTGCTCGCCGACGAGCTCGAGTTGCCGCCGCACGCGGCGAGCCCGAGCACGCCGGCGGTCGCCAGCGCCGCGGCCGCGAGACGGGGGGTCTGAATCCGCACGGGGTCCTCCTCCAATTGGTGTCGCACTGGACGACGCCGTGAGGAGGGCGATCCTTCCCGTCCGGCCATCCGGCTCCTGCGCGCGCTCACGCAGACGATCGACCGCGGCTGACCCCGAGCTCGGCGGCGAGCTCGTCGATGCGAGCGAGATAGATCGGCGCGTCGAGCTCGCTCAGGAGGACGCGAGCGGCATCCAGCTCGACCGACGCGGCCGGGCTCTCACCGAACGCGTGCTGGAGCCTCGCCAGGTCCATGTGCGTCACCGCGAGGTCGAAGCGGCACCCCATGCGGCCGAAGGCCGAGCGCGCCTCGTCGAGGCGGCCGCGCGCGCCCGCGAGGTCCTCGGTCGCCAGGCTGACCCGGCCGAGGGCCCTCTGCGCCACGGCGACGGCCCACGGGTAGGCGACCCTCTCGCTGAGGCCGAGGGCGCGGCGGGCGGTCTCGCCGGCGGTCGCCGGGTCGCCCGACCAGAGCTGGGCCTCGCTCAGCCAACCGGTGAGCCACGCGGCAAGACGGCCGTAGCGGAACTCGGTGAGCAGGCCGATGGAGGCCTGGAGCAGGGACGCGGCCTGGACATGGTCGCCCTTCTCCCGGTAGCTGAAGCCGAGGCTGAACATGCTGAAGGCGCTGTTGAGCGGGTCGGGAGAGCGCTCCAGGCTCTCGGTGCCCTCGGCGATGGCGCGCTCCCAGTTGCCGCGGGTCGCCTCGTACCAGGCGATCTCCCACCCGGCGTAGCTCTGCAGACGGGGGTCGTCCCGAAGGCGGCCGATCTCCTTCGTGCGGGCGACGTTGGCGAGCGCCTCCTCGAAGTCGCCCATGTTGAGGAGGTTCTGCCCGATCCAGGCGTAGGCGTGACCCAGCCACCACCACTCGTCCGTGCGCTCGAGGGAGGCGGCGGCGGTGCGCCCGTGCTCCGCCCCGTCGGCGAACCGGCCGAGGAAGAAGGCCTCCCGGGCGAGCACGTAGTGCGCCTTGCCGAAGGTGGCGACATCGCCCGAGCGCGATGACTCGTGGATGGCACGGGCGATGCTCGTCGCCACCCCGTCGCTGTCGCCGGCATGGGCGTGGGTGTGTCCCATCCACATGTGGAGGCGCCCGGCCACGTCCGCGTCCTCGAGCCGCGTCGCCCGGGCCTCCACGGCGCGAAGGGCGTCGAGGCTCTCGTCGAACCCGCCCAGGAAGTAGAGCGAGTACGCCAGGCGAAGGGTGAGCTCGCAGGCCTGGCGGTCGCGGAGGTCGGGCGGCAGGCCCTCGACGTGGCGCAGCGCCTCGCGCAGCGCCTCGGCCGCCTCCGCGTGGGCGTAGCCCCTCACCGCCGACTCCGCGAAGAGGCCGAGGTACTCCACGGCCTTCTCCGCCCGGGCGGCCTGGGAATAGTGGTGGGCGAGCCGGTCATAGACCTGGCCGAGGCGGTCGGCGTACAGCGCCTCGTAGGCCGTGCCCGCGGCCTCGTGCAGGCGGCGCCTCCGGCTCGAGAGCAGGCTCTGATACGCGACGTCCTGGGTGAGGGCGTGGTTGAAGACGTAGACGGGCTCGCCGTCGCCCTCCTGCTCGTTGATGAACTCCAGGCGCCTCAACTCGGTGAGGTGGGGATCGAGGCCGCCGGGCCCGCTCCAGACCGCCTCGAGCAGCCGGAGCGGGAACTCGCGCCCCAGCACCGAGGCGGTCTGGAGCACCCTTCGCGGCTCCTCCGCCAGCCGATCGACGCGCGCCAGCAGCACGTCGTGCACGGTGCCGGGCACGGGGTGCCCCGGGCCGCTCGGAGCGTCGTCGAGCAAGGCCCGGCCCAGCTCCTCCAGGAAGAAGGGGTTGCCGTCCGCCTTCTGCACGATCGGCTCGAGCGCCTCGGGGTCCGCCGCCCGCTCGCCGAGGACGGCGCGCAGCACCACGAGGCTCTCGGCCGGGGTCAGCCGCGGCAGGGCGAGCTGAGTCGCGTACGAGGCCTGCATCCAGGGGGCCTGGTACCCCGGGCGATAGGTGCAGAGGAGCGCGAGCGGGGCGCCCTGGATGCTCTCCACCAGGCGGGCGAAGAAGTCCTCGGAGACGCGGTCGATCCAGTGGAGGTCCTCGACCACCAGCAGCAGCGGCCGGCGGCGGCTGCCGGTGAGGCACATCGCCAGCAGGGTCTCGAAGGTCCGCTGCTTGACCGCCTCCGGGGTGAGCTCGGCGGCCGCCCCGCCGCCGTCGTCCACCCCCATCATCCGCAGCAGCAGCGGCGTGCGGGGCCCGGGGTCGATCCCGAGCTCCGCCAGCCCGTAGGCGGTCTTCGTCTCGACCTCGGCGGGCGAGTCGCCGTCGGCGATGCCGCAGTTGGCGCGCACGATGTCGGCCAGCGGGACATAGGGGACGGCCGAGCCGTAGGAGAGGCAGCGCCCCTCCAGCACCGTGAGGCGCTCGGCGGCCAGCGAGCGGCGCAGCTCGGCGACGATGCGCGACTTGCCCATGCCGGGCTCGGCGACGATGCCGACGACCTGACCGCGGCCGGAGGCGGCCTCGGCCACCAGTTCCTGAAGGGCGGTGAGCTGGCGCTCGCGTCCCACGAAACGCCCTCGGGGCGGTGAGCCGAGACCCTCCAGGGCCGAGCGTCGCGGCCCGAGCCCCAGCACGCGGTGCGCGACCACGGCCTCGGCCCGCCCGCGGATCGCCAGGGGACCGATCCGCTCGCAGCGGACGTACCCGACCACCTGCCGGGCGGTCGCGTCGCTGATGAGAATGGTGCCGGGCTCCGCGACCGACTGCAGACGAGCCGCGACGTTGATCGTGTCGCCGATCGCCGTGTGGTCGCCCTCGGGGTCGTCGCCGAGGCTGCCCACCACCACCGAGCCGCTGTTGAGCCCCATCCGCACCTCGACCGGATCGAGCCCGGGCGGCGTGAGATCGCGCAGCAGGCGCCGCCTCAGCGCCAGCGCCGCGAGGACCGCCCGGCGCGCGTGATCCTCGTGGGCGGTCGGCACCCCGATCAGGGCCATGAAGCCGTCGCCCATGAAGCGGTCGATCGTGCCGCCATAGAACCTCAGCTCCTCCAGCGCCAGGTCCGAGTACCGGCTCAGGAGCGCGTGCATCGCCTCGGCACCGATCAGCTCGGCGATCGAGGTCGAGCCGACGATGTCGCAGAAGAGCACCGTCACCGGCTTGTGCTCCCCCTCCGATGCGTCCGGAGCCGGCGGCCCCGGCCCCTGGGCGAGCGCGCCCCCGCAACCGGTGCAGAACCGCTTGGCGGCGCCGGCCGGCTCACCACACGCCGGGCACCGGCGGCCGAGCGGCGCCCCGCAATCCGCGCAGAACCGCGAGGCGGCGTCGGCGTCGGCCCCGCAGGCGGGGCAGGTTGCGCCCATGTGCCCCACGGTAGTCACGGCCCGAACGGTCCGTCAACGAGCGAGCGCCGTCCTCGTTCAGGGCGGAACGGGCGTCGCCAGGCGCACCTCGCCGGATCCCGGGGAGCTCGAGGTCGTCGAGGGCTCCCCCATCCCCCGCTCGAGAAGGGCGCCGAGGAACAGGAGCAGCACGACGGGCAGGTACTGGGGCTCCGGGGTCGGGGACACCAGCAGGAAGACCGTCGTCGCGAGGAGCATCGCCGTCAGGATGCGAAATCGCGGCGCCAGGAGGACCGCGATCGTCAGCGTCCCGACGGCGAGGACCGGGAAGGCCCGCTCCAGCCGGGCCCAGGTGAGCAGGCCCGAGACGACGTTGGGGTAGTACGTCGTGAGCTTCGCGCGCTGGTCGAGCTCCACGTTGAACAGGAGCGTGCTGCGCAGGACGCTCGCCGGGCCGAACGGCAGGCAGAGCGCGAGGGCGGTGCCGAGGGGAACGAGGAGGTCGGCGGCGGCGGCGGCGAGCACCCGCCCGCGCGGTACGGGCGACGATCGCCGAGCGGCGCGAACGCGGGCGACGGTGGTCCACCACCACCAGACCGCGAAGAGCGGGATCACGACGAACTTCGTGAGCAGCCCGATGCCGAAGAGCGCCCAGAGCACCGGCCGGCGCCACCGGCGCTCGCCCCGCATCTCCAGGAGGAGGACCGCGACGATCGCCCCGGTCACCACCATCGTCATCGCGATCGTGGTCTGCAGCTCCCACAGCACGAGGAACGGGACGAACGCGAGCATCCACCGACGGCGGCCGGGCTGTGCGGCGAGGAACAGGAGCGCGAACGCGATGGCGCCGCCGCAGATCAGGGTCACGGCGAGGATGGAGACGCCCCAGCCCCCGGCGAGCCACTGGACCGCCTGGTACGACCAGATCTCGGCCGGCGGGTAGTTGAAGTCCCCGAGGCGCAGGCCCCGTGGGGTGTAGTGGACGATGCAGTTGCAGGTGTAGGGATTGGTGCCCTGCGAAAGGGCGACGAAGAGCGACCGGTAGGTGCGGATCACCTCGGCGTTGGCGTCGAGGCCCAGCGCCCGGGCCACGCTCCCCACCAGCCCCACCGCCGCGATCGCGACCAGGACGAGGCGGCGGCTCATGAAGGACGGCCGCGCCGCCCAGGCGAGCCAGACCACGAACAGCCCCCCGGCCACCTCGAGCCCGAGGAGGTACTCGCTGCCGGACGCGATCGGGTGCCGCCACCACAGCACCGCCGCCACCGTGAGGGGGAGTGCGAGCAGGGCGGGGCCGATGTTGCGTCGCAACAGCGCCGGCGCCGATCCAACGCGCAGGGCGGGCGCGGAGGAAGGGCGGGGGGGCGCTGCGTGTTGTCTCAGGACGCTCAGATTCGCTTCGCGATCAGCTCACGAGACTGCCAGGTAGACCGCCGATGCCGCGCCGGCCACCAGGCAGTAGACGGCGAACGGGACCAGGGTCCGGGTCTCGAAATACTTCATCAGGAATCGAACGGAAAGATAGGCCGTGACCGCCGCACAGAGCGCCGCGACCAATGCGGGTCCGCGAACGCCGTTCCCCTGCGGCCCGAACAGGTCGGGCAGCTTCAGCAGCGCGGCCGCGCCGATGATCGGGGTGGCGAGCAGGAAGGCGTAGCGGGCCGCGTCCTCGTTGGAGAGGCCCGCCAGCAGACCCCCGGCCATCGTCACCCCGGACCGGGAGATGCCGGGGATGAGGGCCAGGGCCTGGGCGGTGCCCACGCCGAAGGCGGACCCCCAGGTCAGGCGCTCGGCGATCCGGGCATCCCCGTCACCCTCCTCCCGGGCCGGCGCACGCCGCCGGAGCCGCTCGGCGCCGAGCAGGATCACCCCGTTGATCATCAGGAACACGGCCGCGGAGGTCGGCGAGGCGAACAGGCTGCGGAGGGGATGCTCGAGCAGAAGGCCGAGGACCCCCGCCGGGATGGTGCCGACGACGAGCAGCCAGCCGAGCACCGCGTCGGGGTCCCCCTGATCGATCGAGCGATTGCCGAGGCTGCGGCCGAGGCCGTGGACGATGCGCACCCAATCTCGCCAGAAGAAGCCCAGAAGCACCAGGGCGGTGGCGAGATGGGTTGCGACGAGGAACGTGATGAAGAACTCGTCGTTCTGGTGGATGTCCCAGCCGAGCAGGCCGGGGAGGATGACGCTGTGACCGAGGCTCGAGATGGGAAAGAGCTCGGAGAAGCCCTGGAGGAGGCCGAGGATGATCGCCTGGCCATAGCCGATCACCAGGACGTGCTCGGCGCGGTGATCGCCCTCAACGGCTCGAACCGGAGCGCGAGGGGCCGCTCCGGAACCAGGCGAAGGCGAACAGCGCCAGCGCGACGACGGCCGCGGCGATCCCGTGTTTCACGTGGTGCTCCGCGGATCCGGCCTTGTGGCCGGGAAAGAAGCCCGGCAGAGCGCCGGCCGTTTCCGTCCAGTAGACGACGGCCACGACGAGGAGAGCGACGCCGAGAACTGCGGCGGCGATCGCGAGCATGCGGTCCTGCGATGGGGTCATCTGTCTCCTTTGTCAGAGGTCGGCGCGCGCCGGTCGGTCTCGGCCTCGGGGGACACCGAGCCCGGCGCGCGCCGCGGAGCAGAGAACCAGCGGCCGATGAGACGGGCATGAGAGTGGCCCGTGGATGCGCGCGGGCCGGGCCCGCGGTCAGGGAAGCGCGCGCTCCGACCGGCGGAGAACGGCCAGCGAGAGGCCCTCGCGGGCGGCGAAGACGAGACCGAAGCCGATGCCGGCGATCGACTCGACGGCCTGGATCCCGAGGCCCAGGCTGAGACCGGTGGCCGAGGCGATCCCGTAGGGGACGAGGGCGAGGGCCACGGCGGCCTGGTAGGCCCCGACGCCCCCGGGCCAGAGCGGGAAGGCGAGGACGCCGTTGACGACCACCAGCACCAGAGCCGACGCGAGGAGCGGGACGGGGGCCGAGAACGCTCGCAGGGTCAGGTCGATCACGAGCAGCTGAGCGACCCAGCCGGCGAGCTGCAGAGCGCCGGCCCGCAGGGCGACGCGGGGCTCGTGGAGCGCGGCGAGCCCGTCACGGGCAAGGGCGGTCAGCCAGAGCAGACGGCCGGACGGCGCCCGCAACCGGACCCGGCGGCTGACGAGGACGGCGGCGGCGATGCCGATGAGCCCGACGGCGACGAGCCCGAGGGTGCCGGCGGTGAGCCACGCGGGCACCTGCCCGGCCGTGAGGACGATCCCGACCAGGATGGCGAACGCCAGCACGTCCAGGCAGCGCTGCGCCAGCACCGAGCCGGCGACGCCTCCCCAGTGCCCGGTGCCCGGCGGAAGCCTCCGGGTGGCGACGAGCACCCGTGCCGCGTCCCCGGCTCGCGCCGGCAGCAGCGTGTTGCCGAGGAGCCCGACGCTGTAGGCGGAGAGGCAGTTGACGTGACCCGGCGACGGCGCCGAGGCGGGGCGTCCCAGCAGCACCCGCCAGGCCTCGGCGCGGAACCCGATGGATGCGGCGTTGGCGAGGAGCGCCAGGCTGAGCCATGGCCAGGAGACGTCCGCAAGGGCCCCGAGGATCGCGCCCGGCCGCGGGGGATGCCGGTCCAGCGCCAGGCCGAACGCCAGGGCGATCGCGAGGGCGAGGCCGACGAGGCCCGCGCGGCCGCGGGGCTGCATCGTCGTCCACCACTGACCGCCGCGAGGCCCCGCCGTGTGGATCGGGACTGGACCACTTGTCGTCACCACCGCCAAGGAGAGCCGATCCGGATGAAAGGAGGATGAGACGGGGCCGGGCAGGGGGGTCGCCGAGGCTCATGCGCCTCTCATCCAGCGCGCCTAGCGTCCGTGACGATGACCCCCGATGCCTGAAAGCATCCGGTCCGAGGCGCCTAGACTGCCAGGACTCTGCGTCCACGCGGGGAGTCCGATGCGCATCCTGGTCGTCGAGGACGATCCGAAGATGGCGGGGCTGCTCCTGAGGGGGTTGACCACCGAGGGGATCGCAGCCGACGGGGCCGACAACGGCGAGGATGCGGTCTGGATGGCGGCGTCCACCGAGTACGACGCGATCATCCTCGACGTGATGCTGCCGGGGATCGACGGCTTCGAGGCCTGCCGCCGCCTGCGGGCGGCCAACGTCTGGACGCCGGTCCTGATGCTGACGGCCCGTGACGGCGTCGAGGATCGCGTCGCCGGCCTCGACGGCGGGGCCGACGACTACCTCCTGAAGCCCTTCGCCTTCGCGGAGCTGCTCGCGCGCCTGCGCGCGGTCATCCGGCGCGGCCCGGTCGAGCGCCCGACGAGCCTGGTCGTCGGCTCGCTCCGTCTCGATCCGGCACGGCGCCAGGCCTGGCGCTCCGACACGCCGATCGGCCTCTCGGCGACCGAGTTCTCACTGCTCGAGGCGTTCATGCGCCGGCCCGGTCGGGTCCTCTCCCGCTTCCAGCTCCTCGAGAAGGTCTGGTCGGGCGGCTACGAGAACCGCTCGAACGTCGTCAACGTCTACGTGCGCTACCTGCGGGAGAAGATCGACCGCCCCTTCGGCGTGGTGTCGATCGAGACCGTCCGCGGGAGCGGATACATGCTGCGAACGGACGGGGGATGCCCAGCCGCATGCCGATAAGGCTGCGCCTCACGCTGGCGTTCGCGGGGGTCATGGCGGTCGTCCTCCTCGGTGCCGCGCTTCTCATCCGGTTCAGCCTCGCCCGCGACCTCGACGAGTCGATCCGCCAATCCCTCCTGACGCGAGCGGCGGACGTGGGCGCGCTCGCGACGGACGCCGGCCAGGCCCGGGCCGCGGGGGGGCCGAGCCTGCTCACCGAGCGGGGCGCGACGCTCGCGCAGATCCTGGACCGGGACGGAACGATCGTCGACGCGACCCCTCTGCTGCGGTCGGCGCCGCTCATCAGCCCCCGGGAGCTCGCGTCCGCGGAGCGGGCTCCGCTGCTGATCGACCGGCGGAGCGTCGCCGGGGCGAACGGCGGCGCGCGACTGCTCGCGACCCTCGCGCACGATGGCCCCGGGCCACCGCGGGTCGTCGTGGTCGGGGCCTCGCTGGGCGAGCGCGACGAGGCCGTCAACAACCTGAGCCTCCTCCTCGCCATCGGCGGCCCGGTGGCGCTCCTGCTCGCGTCGGCGGCCGGCTACGGGCTTGCCGCGGCGGCACTCCGGCCCGTGGAGGCCATGAGGCGACGCGCGGCGGAGATCACCGGAGGTCGAACACGGCGAGCGGCTGCCGGTGCCCGCGCCGCGCGACGAGATCCGCCGGCTGGGCGAGACGCTGAACGACATGCTCGCCCGGATCGACGCGGCGCTCGCCCACGAGCGGGCCTTCGTCGCCGATGCCAGCCACGAGCTCCGGATGCCCCTGGCGGTCATCAAGACCGAGCTCGAGTTCGCGCGCCGCGACGACCAGTCGATGGAGGAGCTTCGTGCGGCCATCGTCTCGGTGGACGAGGAGGCCGACCGTCTGACCCGCCTCACCGAGAACCTCCTCACGATCGCCCGGTCGGACCAGGGCGGGCCCGTGGTCCACCGGCAGCCGCTCGTCGTCGGCGAGCTGCTGCGGGGGGTCGCCGACCGGTTCGCGGCGCGAGCATCCATCGCCGATCGCGCGATCTCCGTCGAGGGCGAGGGCGAAGGCGACGGCGCGGAGTGCATCCTGGCCGACCGGATCCTCCTGGAGCAGGCGATCGGGAACCTCGTGGAGAACTCGCTCCGGTACGGGGCGGGCGAGATCCGGCTCTGGTCCCGCTCCGAGGATGCCGGCTTGGAGCTGCACGTCGGAGACCAGGGACCCGGGCTGCCGCCGGGGTTCTCGGGGATGGCCTTCGACCGCTTCACACGAGGCGACGCGGCACGCGGCCGCGGCGGCGCGGGGCTGGGACTCTCGATCGTGCGCGCCGTGGCGCGCGCGCATGGCGGAGAGGCCCACCTGCGGAACCTCGAGCCCACGGGCCTCGACGCCTGGATCGCGCTTCCGAAGGTCGCCGACGCATCCCCGGCTCTCACCGAGTTCTCATCGGCGTCCGACTGACTCCCTGACACCCGTGCCCGACATCACCGCCCCACTCGTCAACTTCGCCACCGATCAGATCGGGTCGTACGGCGTGCTGGCGGTGTTCCTGCTGATGATCCTCGAGAGCGCCTGCATCCCGGTGCCGAGCGAGGCGATCATGCTCTACGGCGGGTTCCTCGTCGGCCAGGGCCAGGAGAGCCTCTGGCTGATCGTGGGCGCGGGGGTGCTCGGCAACGTGATCGGCTCGTGGATCGCGTACGCCGTCGGGCGCTACAAGGGCCGTGAGTGGGCCCTTCGGTGGCACTGGCTGCACATCACGCCGAAGCGGCTGGACTCGGCCGATCGATGGTTCGCCCGATACGGCAGCTGGGCGGTGCTCCTGTCGCGATGCATCCCCATCGTCCGCACCTTCATCTCGCTGCCGGCGGGGATCGCGCGCATGCCGTTCTGGCGCTTCACCTGGCTCACCCTGCTCGGATCCCTGCCCTGGGTCCTGGCGCTGGCCCTCGCCGGACGCGCCGTCGGCGACAACTGGGACCATCTCCAGCACCAGCTCCACTACTTCGACTACGCGCTCGTGCTCGCCGTGATCGGGGGCCTCGCCTACCTGATCATCCGTCATCGCCGCCGGCAGAGGCCGGGCCGCGCGATCTCGCCGGCCCTGGCCCCCGAGGAGGAGTCCTCCTAGCGCACGGCGCGATCCGAGACGGCGCAGAGGGGGCGATTGACCCCGTCGCGGGCCGGGTCGTACGGTCGTGCCGGTTGGCCGCTCCTCGGTGGCTCGTGAAAGGGATCCCGCGTGAGGGGAAGGTTCTGGCTCGAGCTCGCGCTGGCCGGCGTCGCCGCGATCCTCTGCGTGCTGACCCTGCTGTGGCACGACTGGATCGAGGCGCTCGGGATCGAGCCCGACGGCGGCAACGGCTCGCTCGAGTGGGTGGTCGTGGCGCTCTTCGCCGTGGCGGCGCTCGTGTGCGCGGCGCTCGCGCGCTCCGAGTGGCGCCGAGAGCAGTCCGCGCGGACGCACGCCGGCTGAAGGGGACCAACCTCCGCAGGCTCCGGAAGGTCTGAGATGAGCAGCCCTGGCGACCATCGCGACCGACCCGCGGAGGACCCGGACGAGCTCGGGGACGGCAGCAAGCCGGCCCGGCACTCCACCGGCGCGCCGTTGCCGGCGGCCGATACGCGCCGCGACGGGCCGCCCGACCGGCCCGCGTTCCACGTGCCGACCGCGCCCGAGAGCGACGAACGGGCGCGCGAGGACGACGACACGACGATCCCGCCGCCGCGGGCGGCGGACGCAGAAACCGAGGACGACCATGCGTGAGACGGAGCTGTCCCGAGGCCGCCGCGGCGGCACCCGGGTCAAGGGCGCGAAGTACCCGCCCGCCACCCGTGAGCCGAGGTCCGAGCGGCAGATCCGAAAGCGGCTGCAGGTCAAGGTCGCCAAGAGGCCGCGGCCGCTGCGCGAGCCGAGCAAGCCGGCTCAACCGGCGCGCGTCGGCGACAGGGATCCGAGCGGCAACGACAAGCCGGTCGTCTTCCACGAGTACGGCCCGTCGGACACGCTCACCAAGGCGCTCACGAACGCCGCCGACATGAGCGGCGCGGACACCGAGGGCGACGTGATCCTGATGTCCGGCAACTGGTACTGCGACGTGAGCACCGACGGCGGCGCGAACTGGAAGCGGCTCGACCCGACGACGATCTTTCCCAACGTCTTCGCCGGTGGGTTCTGCTGCGACCAGATCGTCACCTACGTGCCCAGCATCGACCGGTTCGTCTGGTTCCTCCAGTACGGCAAGGACTCGACCGGCCAGGGCGCGTTCCGGATCGCCGTCGCGTCGGCATCGTCGGTGAAGAGCGATCCCACCGCGTGGACCTACTGGGACTTCGTCGCCGGTGACTTCGGCTTCGCCACCAGCGACATGGACTACCCGGACCTCGCCTTCTCGCGGACCTTCCTCTACCTGTTGACCGACGTCTTCTCCGCGGGCGGGCGGCTCGTGGTGCGAATCCCGCTGAAGGACCTGGCCGCGGGGGGCACGATCAACTACGGCTACACCGACCCGGCGAAGTCCAAGACCGCGTGGGGCGCGCACCTGGTCCAGCAGACCGGGACGCAGGCGGTGTGGGTCGGGCAGAAGGACAACGCGACCGTCGAGGTGTTCACCATGCCCGACGGCGGCAACACCTACTCGTCGTTCACCATCGGCGTCGCCACCTGGCCGAACGGGACGATGTCGTCCAAGGGCCCCGACGGCAACGACTGGCTGACCAAGCTCCGCAGCTTCCCGTCGTTCGCCGTCACCGGCGGGGTCGAGCGTGCGAACGGGCACGTGGTGATCGCGTGGTCGGCGAGCAACGGCAAGGGCACGTCGAGCGGCTTCAACTTCCCCAACACGCACTGCCGCGTCGCCGAGCTCGACCTCGGCAACCGCAGCGTCGTGAGCGAGATGCAGGTCTGGAACCCCGACTACGCCTTCGCGTATCCGGTCCTCGCCGCGAACTCCAACGACGAGATCGGCATCACCCTCGGGTGGGGCGGCGCGAACGACCACGCCAACTGCGCGATGGGCATCATCGGCGACTTCGTCGTGTGGTTCCGCGACGGCAGCACCCGCACCGTGCAGCGGTTCGGCGACTACCTGACGACGCGTCCCGCGCGACGCAACCAATCGTTCTTCGCGGCCTTCTGCTACTTCGTCACCGCGGTGGCCGGCGACCCGGCGTCCTGCCAGTACAACCCGTTCTACTGCCGCTACGGCCGGTGACAGGCCATCCGGAAGGGGTGTCCGGGTGACGCGCTCCCCTCGGTGCGCTGCGGCGATGTCAATTTCCTGGCGAACTCGGTCTCCTGCCCGATCCGCGCAGGGGCCCTCGGGGCCACGCTGATCCGGCTCGGCGTCTCCTGACGCGGTCCCGCGCGCCCTACGGCGCCCAGTGGAAGAAGAACGGGTCGATCGACGGTGCGACGGGGGTGACCCCGTCCGTGGCGAGAAGCCTCCGGGTGCCCCAGTCGGCGCCGCGCTGGTAGGTGACCCCGCTCGGGAAGTTCGCCATGTCCGGGGTGTTGCTGCCCGAGAAGACGCCGTAGAGGTCGGTGCCCAGCGAGAGCAGCCGGATGTAGTCGCCGAGGTAGGGAAGGAACCGCCGCGCGGGCGTGCCCGCCGGCGCCGTGTGCAGCACCAGCCGGTTCGCGGGCGTGGCCCACGCGTTCGGGGTCAGCTCCAGCTGGGTCACCCAACGAGAGGCCGTGAACTGCTGGTAGGCGAGGCCGACGGTGCCCGTCGAGTTGATCGCGAGGGCCGGGTTCTTGGCGTTGGTGATCGTGCGCACGTCCGCGGACCAGGTCGCGCCCCGGTCGGTTGATCGGCGCACGTGCACGGTCCAGTCGGTCCCGGAGGCGCCGCCGACGCGGTCGCACCAGGCCAGCCAGGCGATCTTCGAGCTGGCCGGGTCCACCGCGATCGCGAGGTCGGCGCCCAGGCGCTCCTGACCCATCGTCGCGTTGAAGCGCACGAAGCGGCCGGTGGCGACGCGCGTGCCCGCTTGGCCGTCGCCCGGGTCGACGAGGGCCGAGAACGGGTTCGCGCCGGTGCCCCAGTTGTCGTCGCGCGTGACGACGACGTCGAGCGTGACGTTGGGGCCGCTCGCGGTGACCCAGCGCTGGAACGCCGCGTACACGGTGCCGTCGCGGTGGAGGGCGATCCGCACCGGCGGCCCGTCCTGGCCCACGGTGACGCGCCGCTCGATCTGGTGTGGCGCGAAGCCGGCGGGCGCGGCGGCGGTGCGGGCGTTGGCGGAGAGGTTGACCGTGGCGGTGCGCCCGCCCGGCTGGCCGAAGTCGTTGTTCCCGACGAAGACGCGGTCTCGTGAGGTCCCCGACACGACCACGCTGCCGGCGACCACCCAGGGCTGGTCCTCCGAGTCCCGGTCCACCAGCGAGGTCATGGGGGTCGTCGCCGCGAAGTTCGCGGTGCGGAGGATCTGGAGGCGACCGGTCGTGCCGCTGAGGATCCCCGCGTAGAGCCTCCCGCCGGTGGTGGCGAAGGCCACGGAGATGTCCCCCGTGCCGGAGCTTCCGTTGCCCGGGACCACGGTGCGCAGCGACCACGTCGCCCCGCCATCGGTGGAGACGTAGATCGGGGCGAACCCGCCGCCCATCGGCGCGGGCGTGAACGCCGTCGCCACCATGTCGGTCGGCTTGGCCGGGTTGACCGCCAGATTGGGCTCGCTGTCCTGGTTCGTCTCGCCGCTCAGCGACGCGGGGATCATGTTGACGATCTTGAGCACGCCGCTCAGCCCCCACCGCTCCGGAGGAGCTCGAGCCGCTGGGTGGGCTGCAGGTCCTCCGGGTGCATCAGCTGGAAGGGCGCCAGCCGCCGGAGCTCGCCCTGGGTCGCGTGGAGCAGCCACATCCCGCCCTGGGAGGCCTTGGGCTTCGGGACCTCCCGCCACATCACGTCCAGGCTGTTGGCGTAGAGCACCTCCACGCGGTCGCCGGCAACGTCACCTCGCTCGACGTGGAAGACCTGGAGCGTCGCGCGCCACCAGTCGGGATCGTGCTCGGCCGGCTGCGGGTCGGCGGCCTTGGCGAGCGCCATCACGCGGCCGAGGATCACCGCGTCCGCCTCCGCGGCGTGCTCGCGAACGCGCTCGGCCGCCACCTCCTCCTGCAGGTCGGCGACCGGATCGCCCCGAGCCTGGCCGGCGGCGCGGGTGAGCGGCGCATCGATCTCGTCCGCGGGCGTGCGGCCCACCTCGCGCAGGGCGACGCTCTCGCCGAAGGCCAGCCCCTCGGCGAAGAAGGCCGCCGACGCGCCGGGAGTGAGCAGCGGCTGGGCGGGCGCCGTCTGGAGCGTGATGGAGGTTCCCTCGAGCCCGCCGAAGGCCGGGGGCGCCTGGAGGACGCGGTCAACGCGGACGACCGCGGTGCGCGCGTCCACGGGGACGTCCGCCATCGCGGTCGCCCCCATGCGCTCGACCGTGCCGACGAAGCCGAACGGCGCCTCGCGCAACAACCGCTTCAGATCAGGCACGGCGACTCCTCAACTCGGCGCCACCGGCATACATCGGCCACCATCCTCCGGGCAACACCGGACGGTTCGCCGAACCTCACGAAAGCTCCGGCACCGGCCCGGGGGCGACGACACTAGCCGTCGTCGGCGGGGACGGTCGTGAAGCGCACCTCGTCGGCCGCCTCACCGTCGGCCGTGGAGACGCGCAGGCGCAGGACGTGCTCGCCCGCGGCGGGCGCCTCGATCCAGAGCTCGCCCTCGCCGGCGTCGGCTCCGTCGAGCTCCCACCGCCACGATTCGGGAGGAATGGGCTCGCCCGACGCCGAGACCGCCGCCGCGAACAGGCGCAGGGTCTGGCCATCGATGTGGATCGCGCCGGGGCGCGGGTGCATGACGGCGACGTCGGGCGGGCGCGCGGCGATCTCGAGTTCCACCGGCGTCGAGTGGGTGGACGAGAAGCCGTCGTGCACGACGAGCTGGATCTGGACGGGGCCCGGCGGCAGGTGGCGCGTCGCGACCTCGGCGCGGTCGCCGGTCAGCCCGGTCGCGAGCGCCCTCCACTCCTCGCCGTCACGCGACCAGCGCAGCCAGCAGTCGGTGGCGGTCGGCGCCCGCCACACGGCGCGGACGGCGCCCTTGACCACCCGGCAGGTGAACCGGGCGATCTCCGGCGGGCGCGGCGGCGCCGCGCGGGCCCACACGACCTCCTCGCCGGCGACGATCTCGAGGCGGGCGCCGAGCGCCACGTTCGGGATGAGCGCCTGGGCGACCGCGTCGCCCTGCCCGGCGTCGCCGTCGCCGCATCCGCAGCCCGCCAGGCCCCCGAGCCGCCGGAGCGGCGCCGCGGCCAGGACCGCGCCGTCCTCGCCCACCAGGCGGGCGATCATCCCGCTGGCGGTGGAGATCGCGGGTGGCCGTGTGAGGGTGCGCGCGACGTGGCGCACGTCCACGGCGCCGTCGGCCCCGATCACGGCGATCATGCTGACGACGTCCTCGGCCACCGCCGTGAGGACGAACGGGCCGTGCGGCTCGGCCACCTCCAGCCACCAGAGGTCGGCGTTGCACACCGACTCCGGGTTGAGCACGCTCGAGCCGAACAACCGCCCGTGGTGGTAGAGCGAGATCCATTTCGGGTAGCAGTACGACATGAAGTCCTTGTAGGACCCCGGGGCCTTGATCGCGCCGTTGTTGACGTCCAGCCCGTACTCCCCGATCGACCCCTGCGGCGTCGCCTGGGGGTCGTAGGGCTCGTACGCGGGGTAGCCGGGGTCGCCGATGACGTTGCACGGCGCGTGCCACAGGCCGCAGGCGTGCCCGATCTCGTGGGCCATGGTGAGCCCGTCGGTGATGTGCCCGTTCGGGCCGACGGCGATGCCGCCCCCGCCGCACCCGCCGCCGCCGAGCGCCATCGGCAGCAGCCCGTAGTAGACGAATCCCGGCTGGTTGCCGTCGGCGGTCATCTGGTTCGCCACCGCCGTGAGCAGCGCGACCCAGTTGGGGAGGCAGGAGCCGTCGGACGCGACGCCCGGCTCGAGAGGCGTCGTCCAGGCGAGCGTACCGGCGTCGCGGAAGTCCGCCTGGGAGCGCACCGGGTACAGCGTGAGCGTGTCGGCCGCCGTCGTCTGGAGGGCCGGCATCGTCGGCGCCGGCGCGGTGATGGTCTGCGCGCCGGGGTTCGTGTTGGCCGGGCCGCTGTAGGAGACGAAGATGCCGGCGAGGCGCAGCGTGCGGCGCAGCGTCACGTCGATCGTGACGCTCTTCACCGCGGGCCCGCCCGGGCCCTCGGCGCGCGCGGTCAGCCGCAGCTCCCCGCACATCACGTCGGCCGGGATCACGAAGTCGAGCGTCGCCGCGAGGCTGCTGCGCTCGCCCGCGAGGTTGCTCTCCACCCACTGGGGCCTCGGCGCGACGATCGTCCCGGGCGGCCGGGGAGCGAGGGTCGCGACCGAGGGCCACAGGAACCGCCGCCGGCGCCGGATGCCCAGGGTGCCCGTGACTCCCCACTCGCCGTGCCAGCTCCGTACGTACACCCGCACCCACGCCGGCTTTCCCGCCACCAGCCGGGCGGAGTTGTCGGGCATGCGGTCGGCCGGGTCGGCCAGGTGCCGGTCGGCGCGCGCGTACTGGATGCCCTGGGTGACCTCGATCCCGACGATGAAGAGCTCCCCCGACTCGTCGGTCTCGTCGGCCCAGCCGAGGATGTCGATCAGTCGTGGATCTCCGGGGCCGGGGAACATCGGGGCCTCCTCGCGGGGGCTCGACGATACGCCGGATCGGCCGGCGACGTCTCTCGACGCGCGAGGAGCCTCCGCGACCCGTCTCTCACGACCGCGGGTGGCGCCTCACCGGTACGAGTCGCCGAGCCAGGGGTTCTTCTTCAGGTCCGGGTCGAACGCCCGCAGGGGGTGGCGCTGCTGGTCGAGCTGCGGATCGGCGTCCCAGGGCTCGAAGGCGTTGCGGACATTCGCCAGGCCGGTGCGCGCCAGCTCCGGGTGGTGGCGCAGCAGGACCCCCTTCAGAGTGGCGCGATCGATCCAGTCGATGCCCTCCTTGGTGTAGGTCTCCTCGTTGTAGTCGTCGGTGTAGAACCGGTCGGCCTGCAGCCGCCTGCTGGCGTTGAGGATGAAGATCTGGAACATGGTCTCGCCGAAGCCGAAGGCGGTGGGCCGGTTGTCGGGCGCCTGCTCGGCGAGCGTGCCGACGAGCAGGTCCAGCTTCTCGACGTCCTGCGGCCGGTCGCCGTACACGTCCTCCAGCCGGCGCACCTCGTCGGGGTCGTTCGTGAGGTCGGCGAAGGTGCGGATCGGGTTCAGTCCGAGCTGGCGCCGGAAATCGTTGTAGCGGGGAACGCCGCGCTCGCGGGCGCGCAGGATGTCGACGGTGCCCATGTCGAAGAGCGGATTGCCGGGGATGCTCAGCTCCCTCATGAACTTCGGGTAGTTGTTGAGCACCAGCTGCCCGGGGTGCTGGGTGCCGAACGAGTGCCAGAGGTCGGGCATCGGGATGCGCTCGGTGATCTTCCGCGACCCGGCCTGGCGCGCAGCCGGGAAGGGGATCTCCTCCTCGACGTCGTCGCTTCCCACGCGCCGGATGTGCAGCGTCTCGGGCAGGAGCGAGTGCAGGCGGTAGACCTCCACGAACTCCTCGGTGAGGCCGTAGGGCGAGCCGTGCTTGTCGATCGGGTTGCCGACCACCCCGCCCATCTCGGGGTTCCGGATGTTGAGGTCGGAGACCGTCTTGCGCTCGCTCGGCCGCCGGAAGATGTTGGTGAGAAGGCCGTACCAGTTGGCGTTCAGGGCCAGTGTGAGACCGGGGTTCGGGAGGATGGCGGGCGTCCACTCGACGCTGTGGATCTTCGCCATCACCGCCGCGTTGACGAGCCGGGCCACGTTGAACAGGCGGGTGTCGTCCCAGTCCGGGTGCGCGACCTTGAGGCGGTCGCAGATCGCGTTGTGCTCGTTCACGAAGAGCAGGTGGAACATCGACAGGCCCACCCACCAGTTGCGCACCATCCCGGTGTCCTCGACCCGCTTTCGAGTGAGGGGGAGGGTGCCGTCATCGTGGAGCCGCAGCTTGCCGTCGACGCCGCTTCGCAGGTGGTCCTGCGTCGCCTGGTCGCTGCCGTAGATCTGGGAGCCGTCCCACCAGTGGGTGAGCTCGTTGATGAACGTGATCGGCGTCTCGTCCTCGGGTCGGCGGGTCGGGTCCGGCTGGGTGCGGGCGACGTACATCGTGGTCTGCCCGTAGCGGCGGCGGGCCGGATCGTCCTCGGCCAGTGGCACCTCGATCGCGCCCGGCACGAGATTCTCGCCGTGGCTGATCCAGTCGTGGTTCTGGAACTGGATCCAGACCGCGGCCAGCATGTTCAGGAACGGCACGACCTTCATCTCGTCCCCGCGCGCCAGCAGCCTGCGGCTGATCTCGCGCGGGTTCGGCGTCATGAGGCGCTCGCCCGTCTCGGGCCGGATCGCGGTGTTGGCCACGTTGCGGGGGAAGCGCGTGCCGGCCGCGCCCTCCTTCGGGTCGCTCAGGTTGTTCCAGGATCCATCGGCCGTGCGGAAGTGCCGCACCCCGGGCGGAGGCGTCTGCCCCGGCTCCTGGAACGCGATCAGGCTGCGCCGCGGGTAGGTGGACCTCAGGTTGTGGGCGTTGAGCCGCTCACGCATGTACCCGAGGGTCAGCACGCCGAGCGCGACCCGCCGCCGGTACCAGTTCGTCCAGACCTCGTCGCGGTAGCCGGCGATCCTGCCCCAGCCCAGGATGAGCCCGTCGAAGACGACCGACACGGGCGCCCCGATGACCTTGCCGGCGGCGAGGCGGGCACGCCGCAGAGGCCCCGGGGGCGGGACCGGCGCCGGCCGCTCGGGGATCGCCCCGGGACGCACCTCGGGGGCGGCCAGCAGGACCGCGGGATCGTGGAAGTGGACGTCCGGCACCGGCACGTCGATCTCGGCGGCGGCGTTGGCGCGGGCGAGCGCGAGCATGGCGCCCCACTCCTCGTTGCCGGCCTCCAGGTCGAGGGCCGCCCGGTAGCGCTCGGCCGCGAGCTCGTACCGCTCGCACTGGAAGTAGGCCAGCGCCAGAGCCGCCTCGTTCTCGGCGGACGGGTCCTTCTTGGCCGCCTTCGCCAGCGCGGCGATCGCGGCGTCTCCCTCCGCGTCGCCGAGGTGGCGTTTTCCCGTGTCACCGGCGACGGTCCAGTTGTCGGCCACGTCCGTCCCCACGTCCGAGCGTCCGATCGACGCTACCACCACCGATCGGGCAGCCGCTGCGAAGAGTCAGCGAAATCTCCAACCGCGGGTGGGTTCGCGGAGAGGCCCCGGGTTACAGTCTCGCTGGGCCCACGGCCGGGAGAATCGTGGCTCGATCGGGCAGCTATCCACACGTCGGTGTCGTCGGCACGGCGCGGCTCCTGGGCTCGCTGGCGGTGGCCTCCGCGCGCTCCCGAGGATGGAGGCCGGCCCTCCACGAGTGGGTCCGGGAGCAATCCGCACGCGGCCGGGCCGGGGACCTGGAGCTCGACACCCCGGGAGGCGGGTTCCTGCTGGTCAACGGGGCGCCCCTGTCGGCCGAGATCCTCCGCGATCCGCCGAGCACCGATCGCCTCGTGGGCGGCCGGCTGCGGCGGAGGTCGATGGGGTTCCTCGCCCCGCGCGCGCTCACGATCAGCAACGACGGGGACTGGGAGCGGCGGCGCGCGTACAACGAGCACGTCCTGGCCACGGGCCGCCCCCACGACGAGCGCCAGGCGTACCTCGACGAGGTGCACACGGCCTTCGCCGCCCCGGTCCGCGCGGCCGAGGCGATCCGCGAGGCCATGGGCCGCCTGATGCTCGCCGTCGTCCTCGGCGACGGCGCCCCCGCCGACCTGCCGCAGGAGGTGCGCGGCCTGATGGGCGTGGTCGACAGCCCGCTCCGCCGCGTTCTCGTGGGCCGGTTCTCCGCCGCCCGGCGCGCCCGGTTCTACGAGGCCCTGCGCCGGCAGTGGGACCGGGCCCCCGAGCGCACCCTCGTCGGCCGCTTCCGGGGCCTCGGCGTGCCGCCCTCCCCCGAGTCCCTCGAGCAGATCCCGCACTGGATGTTCACCTTCGTGCTCTCGGGCACCGAGTTGCTGACGCGGTCCCTGGCGCTCATCGGCTCGCGCCCGGAGGTCCTGCGCCGGGTGCGGGCCGAGATCGACGCCGCCGGGCCCCTCGAGGAGGCCGCCTCGATCGACCGCCTCGCCTACGTGGAGGCCTGCGTCCGCGAGGCGGGGCGGCTCTTCGCGCCGGTCACGGGGACCAGCCACACGCCGCCGTTCGGCATCGATCTCGAGGGCCGCCGCATCCCGGCCGGGACCCGCATCGTCCACTACTTCCCGCTCACCCAGCGCAACACGGCGATCGACCCGACCGCGGACGACTTCGTCCCCGAGCGCTGGCGGGACCCGTCGTCGGAGGCCCATCGCCTCTACCCCAACCTGTTCCTCAGCGGCGCGCGCCAGTGCCCCGGCCGTGACCTGATCATGTTCCTGTGCACGAGCGCCATCGCGATCCAGACGGCCCGGCACGGCCTGCGGGTCGAGGCGCCCTCGCTCCGCTCCGATCCGCTGCCCCTGACCTTCCCGTCGGGTGAGCTTCGATTCCATGCCGCACCAACCGACCACGGGGGTGATGAGATGGCCGTACGCGCCGGAAGGTCGTACTCCGATCTGCTGAACATGCGCCAGCGGGAGCTCGACGCCCTCTATCGCGACGTCGCGACGCCCGGCGAGGTACCCGTCGGCGACACGCGCGGCACGGCCCTGGTGCTGCCGGGCCGCGCCGCCGGCCGGGTCGCCCAGGCGATCGCCCGCCTGCTCATCTGGCAGGGCAAGGTGTTCGACCCGCGCAGCGGGACCCTCAGGAACAAGGTCACGCCGCTCGGCATCCGGGCGGTGCGGGCCCGGGTCTACGTCGGCGACAGCTGGCTTGACCGGGGCACCCAGGCCATCGTCCTCGACTACTCGAGGACCTCGGTTGTCGCCCGGTGGGTCCGCGACGAGATCCGGGAGGTCGCGCCCGGCCTGTGGCTGGGCAAGGTCTTCGTGGGGAGATGGCACGTGCTCGACTTCACGCTCCGCGCCGGGTCGCGATGACGCCGCAGTCGACCTTCATGGTGCTGGCGCCGATCGCCGCGGGTCGGGAGGACGAGCTGCGCTCCCTGCTCGCCACCATGAATGCCCGCGCCGGGGTCGCGGACCCACAGAACGCCCTGGTCCCCTTCGGCCGGTTCGACCGCCTGCACTTCGCGCGCTTCGTCATCGTCGAGGCGCCCAGTGCGGACGACATCGCCGCGTACGGCATGCCGCCGGCGACGTGGCCCCCCTCCCTCGCCTTCCTCGGCGACTGCGACGGCCCGGCCGACACGTTCCTGGCCGATCTGGCTCGGCGGGCCGGCGACGGTCTGCGACGGATCTTCGGCCACTGCGGCGTGGCGCCGGATGACGACCTCCTCCTCTGGATGACGCGGCACGATCAGCCGTCCGCCGCGACCTACGTCAACTGGATCGGCCGCACCGTGCAGCAGATCCGCGAGGAGCAGGCCCTCCACCGGGCGCTGGTCGACCACCTGCAGGGCGACGCCGCCAACGCGGCGGGGGATGAGGAGCCGCTGTCGCTCCGCAACCGGCTGATCGGCTTCGTGGAGGCGGAGCGGCAGGCCGGCCGGCTCACCCTGAGCACGCCGGGGAGGACGCCGATCAGCTGGCGCGTCCGCAACGGGCTGGACCTCGTGGGCCGGCCGGTCGCCCTCGCGGCGCTCGCGCCGTTCCTGGTGGTCGCGTCGCCGGTGCTGGCGTTCCGGCTCCGGTCGCTGGAGAAGACGGATCCCGTCATCGACTACCGCGCCGGCCCCCAACGCGTCGCGGGGCTCTCGTCGCTGGAGGACCACGACGTCACGAACCAGTTCACGATCTTCGGACAGCTGAAGCCCGGCCCCTTCCGTCGCCGGACGTTGAGCCTTCTGCTCCGGATCCTCGACTACTCGATGCGGCACACCTACAACCACGGCCATCTCGCGCGGGTGCAGTCGATCCACGCCGCCCGCTGGGTCTTCCTGGACGACAGGAGGCGCCTGTTCTTCGCCAGCAACTACGACGGCAGCGTCGAGAGCTACATGGACGACTTCATCAACAAGGTCGCCTGGGGGATCAACCTCGTCTTCAGCAACGGCATGAGCTACCCGTTCGAACGGACTACCTGATCAAGCGCGGCGCCAGGAACGAGCAGCGGTACAAGCGAACGCTCCGCCGTCACCAGCTGCCGACGGAGGTCTGGTACAACGCCCATCCCGGTCTCACGGTCGTCGATCTGGCGAAGAACACCCGGATTCGCGAGGGCCTCGAGCGGCCGGTCATGACCGACGCGGAGGCGAGGGAATGGCTGAGCCTCATCTGAGCAGAGCGCGGGTCAACTCGTCATGACGCGTCGTCCCGAGATCGACTTCGCGGATGTGCAGGGCCTGGTGCGCTTCGGCCACGGGAGGTTGAGCGAGGCGAGCTTCTTCCTCCTGGAGGTGGCCGACGCCGCCGCCGCCCGCCGCTGGCTTCAGGACGCACCGGTCACGAGCGCGCTGGCCACCGATCCGCCCCCCGATACCGCCCTGCAGGTCGCGTTCACCCGGCAGGGCCTCGACGCGCTGGGCGTCCCACCGGACATCGTCCAGGGCTTCGCGGAGGAGTTCATCGCCGGGATGGCGTCCGACGAGGGCCGCTCGCGCCGGCTCGGCGACGTCGGCGCCAACGATCCGTCGCGGTGGCGATGGGGCGCGGGTCGCGTGCCCCATCTGGTCGCGATGCTCTACGCCCTGCCCGGCGGGCTCGACGCGTGGGAGGAGGCCGTCAGGGGCGCGGAATGGGACACCGCGTTCCGCGTGGAGGCCCGCCTGGACACCTTCGACATGGGCGACATCGAGCCGTTCGGCTTCGCCGACGGCATCAGCCAGCCCCGCCTCGACTGGGGACGCGGGCTGAGCCCGGACGACACCGAGCAGGCCGGGTACTCCAACCTGATCCCCCTCGGGGAGGTGCTTCTCGGCTACCCCAACGCGTACGGGCGGTACACGGGGCGTCCACTGATCGATCCGGTCGGCGATCGGCGCGCCCTCGACCTGCCTCCGGCGGAGGACCGGCCCTACCGCCGGGACCTCGGCCGCAACGGCTCGTACCTGGTGTTCCGGCAGCTCCATCAGGACGTGCGGGGCTTCTGGCAATTCCTCGACGGGCGGGCGGGCGCTCGGCCCGAGGAACGCCGGCGACTGGCCGAGGCGATGGTCGGCCGCACCCTCGCGGGGGAGCCGCTGGTGCCGCTCGGAGAGGACCCGATCACGGGGGTCGGGCCGGCACCGGAGGACCTGGCGGCGAACCGGTTCACCTATGCGGCCGACCCGAACGGCCACCGCTGCCCCTTCGGCGCCCACGTCCGGCGCGCCAACCCGCGCACGGGCGATCTGCCCACCGGGACCAGGGGCGCGGTCGCCCGCCTGGCTCGGATGCTCGGCTTCGCGAGATCGTCGTTCCGCGATGACCTGATCGCCTCGGCGCGGTTCCATCGCCTCGTGCGACGGGGGCGCGAGTACGGCACGCCGCTCTCGCCGGACGAGGCCCTCAAGCCGGGCCCCGCGGACGAGGAGCGTGGACTCCACTTCATGTGCCTCGTCGCGAATCCCTCTCGTCAGTTCGAGTTCGTGCAGAACGCCTGGATCGAGAACACCAAGTTCGCCGGCCTCAGCGAGGAGGGCGATCCGCTGCTGGGCAGCCGGGCACCGCTCGAGGGCTTCCCCGAGACCGGCGTCTTCTCGCTCCCCCGTCCCGACGGACCGGCGCGTCGCCTCACCGGCATGCCGCAGTTCGTCACGGTCCGGGGCGGCGCCTACTTCTTCCTGCCCGGGATCCGGGCCCTTCGCTACATCGCCGGCGCGCCGTCGACGGCGCCCATCCCGCAACCCGGACCCGCCATGCCCGAGGCGGGGGGGGTGTGGTCGCTGATGCGGCTCGTTCACCGGGCGCTCGAGACCGGGCTGCACGCGGAGCGCCGGCTCGAGCCGTTCTTCCGCCCCGCGCTCAACCGGGCCCTGCGGGAGCCCGCCGCCGACCTGATCCAGCACCTCATCAACCGCCGGCGCCCGAACGAGGGCCTGGGGCTCGCGGAGGAGCGGATCGCGCCCGACGAGGAGGCCAGCCTCGATTCCATCACGGCGAGCTTCGCCGACTACATGAGGCGGACCTATCGCCCGGGTGGCTTCGAGCGCGGCGGCAACACCAAGACCCACGGCATCGTCCGCGCCGAGGTCGTCATCCGCGACGACCTGCCGGCCCACATGCGGCACGGCATCTTCCGCGAGCCCCGGACATTTCCGGCCTACGTGCGCTTCTCCGGGCCCGGCCCGAACCTGCCGGCGGACATCGACGACGTCGGGTTCGTGAGCATGACGATCAAGATGATGGGCGTCCCCGGGCCGAAGCTCATGGACGACGAGAAGAGCACCCAGGATCTGCTGGGCATCTGCACGCCCACCTTCGTCACCCCCAACACACGGGAGAACGTCAAGCTCCAGCTCTGGAGCTTCCGCGGCATGGGGACGTTCTACTTCCTCAACCCGTTCGACTCCCACCTGCTCGACTTCGCGATGCAGGGGCTGTGGAACGAGACGCAGTACAACCCGCTGGGCGCCCGCTACTGGAGCTGCGTCCCCTACCTCCTCGGCGAGGGTCAGGCGATGATGTACTCGTTCGCCCCCCGGTCGGAGGTGGTCACCGACATCCCGGGCGTGCCCTTCGGCCGCGTGCCGCGCGACTACCTGCGCGACAACATGGTCGCGACGCTCGCACGGCAGGACGTCGAGTTCGACATCCTCCTCCAGGTCCAGACCGACCCGCACCTCATGCCGATCGAGAACGCGTCGGTGCGGTGGCCGGAGAAGCTCTCGCCGTTCGTCCCGGCCGCGACGGTGCGCATTCCGCGCCAGAGGTTCGACTCCCCCGCCCAGCTCGAGTTCGGCAAGCGCCTCTCACTCAACCCGTGGCACTGCCTCCCGGAGCACCGCCCGCTCGGCAACCAGAGCCGCGCTCGCCTCCGCATGTACACCGAGCTCTCCCGCCTGCGCCAGGACATGAACCGGGCGCCTCACGTCGAGCCGACGGGCGACGAGGTGTTCGACTGACCGCCGGCACCGCGGCGGGACCACCTTCCTGAGCGGGGCGTCGAGCCTCGCTCAGCTCGTGGGATGGAACCCCGAGACGATCGAGGTCACTGCCCGCCTTCCTGCTGGGCCATGGCGCCCTCGGCTCCGCGGACCGCGAAATAGTAGGCGACGACGGCCGTGATCGCGGCGGCGTAGGTCTTCGTGAAGTCGTTCTGGGCGTCGGTCAGAAAGAGGGCGAAGGGGAGGCTCGCCGTGAGGGCGATTGCGAGAACCGAGCGGACGACATCTGACGAGCGGAGCTCGGTGACGACGACGTTGGAGGTCGGTGGTGCAGTTGGGCTCATGCGGACTCGCTAGGAGGTCTTTGCAGGATGGGATCCGCTCCCGTTGGGCGGCTCCTCGCTCACCTTCGGGCGACGAGCGGTCTTGGTGCCGAAATAGAAGGCGATGACCGCGATCGCCAGGGTCTGCGCCAACTGGTTGAGCACCGTCAACGAGCCGGGCGGCGGGGAGAACAGCGCCCCGATGAGCGTCCCGACCAGGATGAGGGCGAGCACGCTCCGGGTGATGCCTGAGAAGAGACGGAAGCCGCCGAGCTGGACGCGGTAGACGACCCCGGCGGCTGACGAGGGCGCGCGTAGCTTGACGGGCTTTCGTCGTGCGGTGGCCACACCCGAGTGTTCGGCTCGTCCGCGCGCGTTCCTCCGGACGGTCGACCACACACCTGCGACGGCCGATGGGAGATCGCCGCGAAGGGTGCCCCCGGCGGCGCTCGGGCGGTCTCGTCTTGCGGTTCTCCGCAGGACCGCCACTTGACAACTCGCCGCCGCCTGAGGGATTACAGATGCTGGCGCGGACCCGGACGGCGCGCCATTCAGCGATCGGGGCGGGCGGACCGGGAGGAGGCATGGTGCGGCCGCTTCATCTGCAGCCATCCCAGGCGGTGGATCCGGTGACGGTCCTCCGGTGACCGAGCCGGATGAGGCCCGCCGGCAGCTCGTCGCAAACGCCGTCCTGGCCGAGGCGGTCACCAGCACGGCGGAGCGCACGCGCCTGGGGCTCCCCGCCGACGATGAGACGCCCTTCTGGATGATCGCCGAGCTCAACCTGCGCCATGTCGGAGCGCTGGAGGGCGCGCGGGCCGGCTACCTGGCGCTCCACGCGGCGGCGCTGCCGGCGCGACCGGCTCCGGAGCCGGTCACCAACACCTTCTATCGCTCGCTGCTCAGCGTGCGGGACGCCCGCGCCCTGGTGGCGGCCGACGAGGTCAAGGCCGTCAGGGAGCGCTGCATCTACCGCGTGTGGCCGGACTTCCCGTTGGAGCCCCTGATCGATCGCTCGACGCCCACCGTGAAGGCCGACGCCGCACACCGCGCCTACTATGCGGAGGGGCAGGGCATCACCTGGGCCGTCATCGACTCGGGCATCGACGCGCGGCACCTGCACTTCACCGAGCACGACACCCTGGGCGGCCCGGTGGCCGGCCTGCACCGTGACTTCACCATCGACGGGGAGCCCGGGCCCGAGTCGGTCACGACCGCGCTCGTGGACGGCTTCGGGCACGGCTCGCACGTCGCCGGGATCATCGCGGGCGGCCTTCCCGAGCGCCTGCCCCGCGGCCGGCGTCTCGTGGTGGGCGAGCACGACGCCGGCTCGGGATCGGATCCCGGCCGGGTCTCCACGCGCGAGGTCGCCGACCACACCCGCCTGGCCGGGGTCGCGCCCGCCTGTCGGCTCGTGAGCCTCAAGGTGCTGAACGACGCCGGTCAGGGGCAGTCCTCGGACATCCTGCGCGCCCTGCGCTACGTCCGCGAGGAGCTCAACGGCGCCGGCAAGCTGCTGAACGTCCAGGGCGTCAATCTGAGCGTGGGCTACGAGTTCGACGCCAAGTGGTTCGCCTGCGGGCAGAGCCCGATGTGCGCCGAGGTCGACCGGCTCGTCAAGACCGGGGTGGTGGTCGTCGTGGCCGCCGGAAACACCGGCTACGGCACCCTGGCCGCGAGCCAACGGGGCACCAGCACCGGCCTGACGCTGACGATCAACGACCCCGGCAACGCCGAGCTGGCCATCACCGTGGGCGCGACCCACCGTGACATGCCCCACACCTACGGCGTCTCCTACTTCTCGTCGAAGGGCCCGACCGGCGACGGGCGCATGAAGCCCGACCTGGTCGCCCCGGGGGAGCGGATCACCTCGGTGGCCTCGGGCTCCCGCCTCGAGGAGCTCTGCGCGTCCCTCGGCATCAAGCCCACGCGCGCCGTGGCCGGTTATCTCGACGACAGCGGCACCAGCATGGCGGCGCCACACGTGTCGGGGGCGATCGCGGCCTTCCTGTCGATCCGGCGCGAGTTCATCGGAAATCCCGAACGCCTGAAGCGCATCTTCATGGAGACGGCCACGCCCCTCGGGCGGACGCAGGCCTTCGAGGGCCGCGGGCTGGTCGACCTGATGCGCGCGATCGGGTCGGTCTAGTGTCCTGAGTCACTGGGAGGAATCGATGCCGGACGAGCTCTCGGGCTTCGCCTATCAACGGGTGCGCTTCGGGAAGGACGGCGCGCTTGCGGACCCCGCCGACGAGCGAGCCCTGACCGCCGCCCCGCGCTGGAGCGCGATGCGCGAGGTGATCGTGTTCAGCCACGGCTGGAACAACGATCAAGAGGAGGCCGAGCACCTCTATGAGCGCTTCCTGGGGCACCTGCGGACCGTGCTCGGCCGTCCCGGAAGCCGGCCCGCGTCGGAGATCGGCGTCGTCGGGGTGATCTGGCCCTCCAAGCTGTGGGCGGACGACGGGGCCGGCGGCGGGGGAGGAGCCGCCGCCCTCGACGCCCCCCCGAGCGACGCCCAGCGGGTGCGGCACCTGAAGGGCGCCTTCGACGCACCGGGCGCGGATCGCACTCTGGCCAAGATGGGAAAGCTCCTGGAGGAGCAGCCCGCCGACGCCGACGCGCTGCGCCGCTTCCACGCGCTGCTCGCGGAGCTGATGGGAGATCGGGAGGAGAGCGCCCCCGAGGACGTCGATGACGTTCTCCTCACCGAGGATCCGCTGAAGCTGTTCGAGCGCTTGGGGACGTCGGCGGCCGTCGCCGCGCCGGCGGACCAGGGAGGTGCGGCGGGGGTTGGTGACGCCTTCGGCTCCCTCTGGTCGGGCGCCCGCGAGGCCCTGCGCTCGGCGACCTACTGGCAGATGAAGGCCCGTGCGGGACGTGTGGGCCGCGAGGGGCTCGGGCCGCTGATCGCGCGTTGGTGGGCGGCCGTCCCCGACCTGCGGGTACACCTGATCGGCCACAGCTTCGGCGCCCGGCTGGTCTCCTACTCGCTCGCCGGGCTCGCCCCGGCGGGTCCGATGGCGAGCTCCCCGATCGGATCCCTGCTGATGCTCCAGGGCGCCTTCTCGCACTACGCCTTCACCGCCCACCTGCCCCAGCGCGACGGGCATGGGGCGCTCGCGGGGCTCGAGACGCGCGTCGACGGGCCGATCGTGGTCACCCACACGCTCGCCGACCTGGCCCTTGCCAACCTCTATACGACGGCCTCGCTGGCCGC
Organism: Miltoncostaeaceae bacterium; assembly: GCA_963760715.1. GTDB lineage: Bacteria > Actinomycetota > Thermoleophilia > Miltoncostaeales > Miltoncostaeaceae > CAVXDY01. The sequence goes on from CAVXDY010000003.1 coordinate 1,098,962, forward strand.
CGGCGACGACGCCGCGGCTGTCGCCGACCGGCTCACCCGCTGGGGCGCGATGGGCCACGACGGCGCGCAGGACGTGGGCGCTGGAGCGGCGATGGCCGGTCCGGTGGGAACGGCCTACGCGCTGACCCGAGGGGCCTTCGTGAACGTCAACTGCAACGCGGTGATCCGGACGGGCGGCGGGGCGGCGGGCGCGCATTCGGATCTCTTCCACCCGGAGCTGGCCTGGATCGCGGCCCTGTCTGCGGGATTCGCGACGACCTGATGGAGGTTCCTGCGCACGCGCCCGCGCTGAGCGGTGTGACCCCCGGGCATGCGGGTCCCATCGCTCACGCCGTGGCGACTGCGATGTCCATGATCGCCGCGCCGGCGCCGTCGAGCCGGTCGGCGGCGTTCGAGAGATGCCGGTAGACCTCGCGGCGACGGAGGGCCTCGAGAAGCCCCTCGATCGGATCCCCCGAACGCCATCGCGCGCGGGCGTCCCCTGCGAAGAGCTCGGCAAAGGCGGCGCGGTAGATCTTCTCCACCCTCCGCTCGGCCTTGTGGACGCGCACGACGTGCACCTCGACCAGCCGGGGGTCGCCCCCGAGCCGGGCGACGGCCGCCCTGAGCTCGACGGCCCCACCGCTCAGGAGCTCGGCGATCGCGCGCACCGTGCCGTCGGGTTCCATGGCGAGCAGCCCCATCTCGCGCACGGTGGTCTTGGCGTAGTTGGCCACGTCGTCGATCCGGCGGATGGCGACCGCCGTCAGATCGCGGTCGTACGTCGTCGTGAAGGCCCGGTTGAGGGTGGCGAGGTTGCGCTCACGCAGCCGGTCGCCCCTCTTCTCGACCGCCGCGACCCTCTCGGCAGCGTCCACCTCGCCCGTGGCGGCGTACTCCGCGAGGGCCTGAAGGGCCTCCACGGCCACCTCGGCCTGGTCCCCGAGCAGGGCTCTGAAGTCGGCCGTGCGCGGGAACATCCCGCGGCCGACGCGGGCGACCAGCTCGCCGTACCGGCGCCTCCCCATCGGCTCCGGGCGCTCAGCCACGGATGGCTGCCAGGGCCGCGAGGGGCAGGTAGACGACAAGGCCCGCCGCGGCCGCGGCGGGCATGGTGATGAGCCACACCAGGATCATGGTCTTGCCCGTGTCCCAGCGCACCGCACGTGGCCGCTCCGCGGCGCCGGTGCCGGTGATCGAGGAGGCCACGACCTGGGTGGTGGAGACCGGACCGCCCAGCAGGGCGGCCCCGTAGATGACCCCCGCGCCACCGACCTGGGCGCCCGCGGCGTGCAGGGGCTCGAGGCGATAGATGCCGTACCCGAGGGTGCGCGCGATCCCCCATCCGCCGGTCAGCCCGCCGAGCACCAGGGTCGCCGCCGAGATCACGACGACCCACAGCGGGATCGTGAATGACGACTGCCGGCCGCCCAGGACCAGCGCCAGGGCGATGACGCCCATGCTCTTCTGGGCCTCGTTACCGCCGTGGGCGAAGGCCAGCAGGCCGGTACCCGCCACCAGCATGCGCCGCAGGGGGCGGTTGGCGCGCCGCGTCGCGCGGCGCAGCGCCAGGCGGCCGATGCGGAACACGAGGAAGCCCGCCGCGATGCCCGCGATCGGCGAGAGAACCAGCGCGACGACGATCTTGGTCACGCCCTCGAGTTGCCCGTCCGCGAGGGCCGAGAGCCCCCAGCGCACGTCGCCGGGCCCCGCGGCCACCACGGTCACGCCCACCAGGCCGCCGACGAGCGCATGGGTCGACGACGAGGGGATCGCGAAGCGCCAGGTCACGACGTTCCACACCGCCGCCCCTGCGATCCCTGCGGCCACGATCCCGAGCGCGGTGACGGGGTCCTCTCCTGAAAGGGTCACGAAGCCGCCGATCGTGTCGGCCACTGCGGTCCCCGCCAGGAAGGGCCCGATGAAGACCATGACCGCGAAGAATGCGAGAGCGCCCGCGGGACGGATCGCACCCGTGACGACCCCCGGGGCGCATATCTCGGCGGCGTCGTGGAAGCCGCTGGTGACGTTGAAGGCGACCGCCGCGAGGATCGCCAGCACCAGCATGTCGGTCTCCATGTCGGCAGCCTATGCCCGCGGGCACGGCCCGACCGCGCTCGGGTTCCCGCTCCCGTGGTGGACGCTTCGGGCGTGTGGCGAGCAGTGCCGCCGCCACGTCGAGTCCGGCGGCCAGACGTTCGCCTAGACCATCTCCGCCATCGCGAGGATGTCGGCCTCAGGATCGCCTCGCGCCACCCAGAGCGCGTGGAAACGCTGATCGTCCAGAACGGGAACGCATACATGGAGGGATTCACTCCCTTGTGGGAGCCGCTGTTCGCCTTCGCCGGCAACCGGAACAGCGAAACGGAGGCTCCCGTGCGCGGCCTCTTGACCTTCGAGGCGATCCAGTGGCTGTGGACGCACGGGGACCCGCGACCCGAAGAGCATCGCACCGGAGGCCTGGATGCTCGACGCATGCAACCTGGACCGGGGAGACAATCGGGAGACCCAACTCGACATCTTCTACGACTACCGGCTCAACATCCCGGAGTACGAGAAGTTCCAGCACTACCTCCGCGTGCATCAGCCGCCGACACTGATCACGTGGGGCAAAGGCGACGAGATCTTCGGGCCCGGTGGGGCCGAGGCCTACAGGCGCGACCTGCCCAATGCCGAGGTACACCTCCTGGACACCGGACACTTTGCGCTGGAGGAGGACCTCGAGTTCATTGCCGACACGATGCGACGCTTCCTGAAGGAGAACATCGACAATGCCGCGCTCGAGGCTTGATGTGGAATTGGCCCGGATCCTTCAGTAGCGCGCCGTGACAGAGAGAGGCCGGGCACCGAAGTGTCCGGGCGGGGGAGAATGAGGTTGCTCAGGTCCACGATCCCCCGCCCAGGGGGTTACGGCACCAACCGGATGGGCTTGATGACCGGCTTGGGCTTGCGCCCGCCGCGCTGCTGACGAGCGCCGGCCGTGTAGCCGAGGGCCACCTTGAGGGGCGTGCGGACGTTGAAGGTGTGGGCCCGGAAGGGCACCGGAATGCACGGCTGCTGACGGCCCGGGGCGAAGAAGACCACGAGCTTCTGGCCGAACAGGCGGATGCTCCGCCGGCCGCTGAAGATGCTGACCAGGATGCGGGCCGGCCGGCTGCTCGCCACCTTGACCAGCACGCACTTGGAGCGCTTGAGCGAGCGCAGCGAGATCGTCCCCGGGGCGACGAGGGTGGTGGGGCCGTTGGTCAGCGTCTGCGGGTTGGGGATGGTGGTCTGGAGGTTGGGGGCTCCGCCCCCGCATCCCTGGAGGTGGGCCTTGAAGGGGCTGCCGTTCACGCCCACGGTGCCGGCGAAGGCGGTCGGGCTGGTCAGGCTCACGCTCACCGGGGTGCTTTGGGTGCCGCCGGTGGCCGTGCCGGTGAGCGTGTTTCCGGAGGCGGTGCCGGAGAACGCCAGGTTGGACTCGCCCCCGCTCAGCACCCCCGTCACGCTGCCGCCGCTCTGCACGATCTCCAGCACGCCGCCGCCGTCCACGAGCCAGTAGCCGGTCCAGGGACTCGCGGCGGTCGGACAGCCCTGGGCCGGGGGCGGGGGCGGGGGCGGCGGAGGCGGGGTCGATCGGGGCTCCGTGCCGCCCCCGAGGTAGGTCCACGAGAAGCTGAAGCCCGTGCCGAACTGGGTGACGCCGCTGCCGCTCACAGCCAGCCCGCTGGCGGCCAGCGTCCCCGAGAAGGTCCCCCCGACGCCGGTGCAGACAGAGCTCATGTAGGCGAAGCTCGCGGTGGTGTTGTCGGCCGACGCGGTGGCGCTGTAGGTCACGTCCGAACCCGTGGTTCCCGGGCATGGGCCGGTGCCGCTGATCTGGGACCCGGTCTGGGTGAGGGTGATGACGTTGGTGATGAGGTCCTGCCCCTGCCAGCGCCCCGTCCAGGGGTTGGCCGGAAGAGCGTCCGCCAGCGCGGGCGCCACAAGGCCGACCGCGAGGAGGGCGAAGAGGAAGAGCCACGCGAGCTTGTGCACCGTGCCACCCCCGAGTTCCGGACAGCGATTATGCGCCGCGGTGCGCCGCAGCCGGGCTCAGCCGAACGTGGTGTGGGCCCTGCCGGCGCGGATGCAGCGGAGGGATGGGCGCAACGGACGAACCCCCAGGAATCGCGTGTTCAATCCTGCAGAATCTTTGCGGAATGCAAGATCCCTCGGCGATGCCAGCGGTGTCAAGAGCGGGTCGGCACACCCCCTCTGCGTGCCTGCGCGCGCCGGCGTTCGCGCTCGGTTCTGGGCCGAGAGTGGAGCCTCTGAATATGGGTCCCATCCGCGCGATTCTGCGGGGCCACCCCCCCACGCCGCCAGCTCGCACGAGTTGACTGCCCGGCGGGCGGGTTTCGTACCTGGCCCCGCACCGTCCCGCACGGTCCTCAAGATGCACGAGGCCCCGCCGAGCGGTGGACGCAGGGCGGGACGAGATCCCAGCATGCAAGCGGGGCTTTCGGGATGGGCAGTACTGGGATCGAACCAGTGACCTCCCGCGTGTGAGGCGGCGTGGTCGCCCTCCCGAGATCGCTGTTGGCAGGCGCGATCACGGCTTTCACCCCTTGGGCTCCGGTGCGCGCTCCCGTGCGCGGGGCGGTTCCGGTTCGCTTGGAGAACAAGTGCTGCGCCGCGCCGCGTTTCTTCGGTGAGGATGAGGCGGGAAGAACCCTGTGTGGTCATGTCTTGGCTCGCGTTACCGAGAGGGCCGAGGCCTTCGCGCAGATCTCGGATCTCGCCGAGCAGGACGAAGGCACCTCAGCGACGAGGAGCTCGAGAGCCTGGACAAAGCCGGCGAGGCCGGCGATGTGTGCCCGTGACTTTCTCCTTCGAGTGGTCGACCGGTCGCTCGAGCAACCGGACCGGCTTCATGCCTCCGGGACTCGGGTCTCGCGCTGCTCGGAGAGGACATCGACCAAGTGCCGGCGATCCGCGCGCAGCGCCGACACCGTTGCCGCAAGGCGTCGATCACCCTCCTTGGTCAGCCGCAGGTGGACGACGCGTCCGTCGCTCCCAGAGGGCTCACGCTCGAGGAGCCCGACCGCCTCGGCCCGCGCCACCAGCTCGGTGACGGTGTTCTGGGCCAGTTGAAGACGCTCGGCGAGCTCGGTGATCGTCGCTCGCCCGCTTCCGTCCGGCGCGCCCTTGATCATCAGCAGCAGCAGCTGGCGTTGCGGCGTGAGGCCCGCGGCCCGCGCGACCTGCTCTCCTCGGCGCAGGAACAGGCGCACCGCGGCGCGAAGGGCGGCCGCGCGCTGGTAGTCGGCCAGGTCGGCGGAACGCCTCGCCGGGGGGCCGAGGACCCGCGCGCTCGGCGGCGCGGCGCGCGGGCTCACCGTCCTCGGCCCGGCGTGCCCGGCTACTTCTGGTCAGCGTGCAGGAAGGGCTCGTTGCCGCGGCCCTCGGAGTCGAAGAGGCCGTAGTGGCCGAGCAGATCCGCCCACCAGTCGGCGCTCTTGTGCCAGCCCTCGGGGCTCTCGTCGGGCGGAGGTGGCGCGTCGAGCACCTGCTCGGGGCCGATCCCCTCCACCAAGAACACGGTGTTGGTGGGCTCGTGGATCCGGGCGATCGCCTCCGCGGGCAGGTAACCCGCGTGGCCCGAGTGGCCCGGGATCTTGTGGATGCGCACGCCGTTGGGGCGCACGCCCTCGATCTCGCCGACCACCGTCGCCCCGTCGGCCGTGCGTGCCTGGTACCCCACCAAGCTGATGCTGGGTGTGACCGTGCTGGTCATGACGTCAACCTCCTAATAGCATCGTACTACGAAGTACCCATTGTGCGGTCGTCGCGGCGCCAGGGGCGGCCGGATCACGCCGCCGTGGCGGGCCGGCCCGTCTCCGGCGCCTCACGGATCAGGCGGCCGAGGGCGTAGGCACCCGGCTCGGGCGCCTCACGGATCACGCGGCCGAGGGCATGCGCACCCGGCTCGGGCGCCTCACGGATCACGCGGCCGAGGGCGTAGGCACCCGGCTCGGGCGCCTCAGGGATCACGCGCCCCACTTCGTGCGCACGGTGCTCGGCGCGAGCCTGCGACGCGACCTCAGCCGGAGCGCTCCTGGCCTGCTGCCTCGTTGCCATGATCTATCCCTTCTCGATCGGTATGATCCACCATGGTAGCATCGTAGTACGATGTTTCAAGGAGCCACCTCTGCCACGAGATTCCGGGCTCGAAATCGCGCTTGTGGGCTACCAGGATGCGCGGCGCCGACGGCACGAAGGTGGTCGGTGAGATCGAGGGCGTGCGCCCCACAGTGGTGTGCGCCGCGGGAGGGAGGGTATGAGATGTCCGGTCACCAGCCGGGGGAGACGATCAGGGACCGCACGCCGTGGTCTCCCGGTCGCGAGGAGCGGGTCGCGGTCACCAAGCGTGCAATGAAGGACGCGATGCGCCTGGTGCAGATCCTCGACGGGCCTGAGCCGCCGCGGACGGTGCTGCTGTCAGAGCTCTCATCCGACCTGCCGACGCCCGTCGCCAGCGGGCCCGGGCCCGAGCTCTACATTTCGACGTTGCGCGCGTACGTGGAGGACCTGGGCGGCCGTCTCGAGTTGGCTGCCGTCTTCGATGGCGGATGCCGCCTGCTGATAGGGGGCTAAGCGGCCATTCCCCTCGCTCATCGCCGCCCCTTGTCAACCGGGCGCGACGATCGCGGCCGTGAGCCGCGTGGAGTATCTGGCCGTCCTCACGTCGCCGGCCTCATAGCCATCGGGCTGGCCGGCACCCTGGGCGTCTTCGTGGACAATCGGCTGGCCGCCATCATCGGCGTTCTGCTCTGGCTCGCCCTCTCATGGATCATGGCCCGCTCTATGGATCGCCAGCTCAAAGCGAAGCGCGCCGAGGAGCAAAGGATCGCGGAGGGCGCGACCCAGGCGAGGGAGGAGCGCGAGGAGAAGCGCAGGAGGAGCCGTTAGCGGGCTGGCCTCGGAGGCGTTGCGGAGCGAGGCCCGCGCAACGTGTCGCGCAAGGTCAACGTCAGCGGCGCAACGCCGCGCAACGCCCTGGAACGACCTGAGCCCCCTCGGCAGGCGTACCGAAAGGTGCTCAGAAAGTTGCCGCTATGCAGGCGTTAGGGGGATGGGCAGTACTGGGATTGAACCAGTGACCTCCCGCGTGTGAGGCGGGCGCTCTCCCGCTGAGCTAACTGCCCGGGGTCGCGGAGGATACCACCGGCGCTTCTGCGGTCGGCCCGGCTGAGAAGTGCCGCAGGCGCAGGCTGTTGGTCACCACGAAGACGCTCGACAGGGACATCGCAAGAGCCGCGATCATGGGGTTCAGGAGCCCCGCGGCGGCGAGCGGGATGGCGGCCACGTTGTAGCCGAAGGCCCACGCGAGGTTGCCCCGGATGGTGGCGAGCGTGCGCCGCGAGAGGCGGATGGCGTCGGCGGCCGAGCGCAGGTCGCCGGAGACCAGGGTGAGGTCGGAGGCCTCGATGGCCGCGTCGGCGCCCGTGCCGATGGCGATGCCGAGGTCGGCCTGGGCCAGGGCGGGCGCGTCGTTGACGCCGTCGCCCACCATGGCCACCACCCTCCCCTCGCCCTGCAGCCGCCGGACGACCTCGGCCTTCTCGCCGGGGAGGACCTGCGCGATCACGTCGTCCACGGCGACCGAGCTCGCGACCGCGGCGGCGGCGGCGGCGCCGTCCCCGGTGAGCAGCACCGGGCGCAGACCGAGGGAGCGGAGCTCCCGCACGGCCTGAGCGCTGGTGGGCTTGATGCTGTCGGCCACGGCCACCACGGCCCGGGCGCTGCCGTCCCAGGCGACCGCCACGGCGGTCCGGCCGAGTCGCTCGGCGTCGGCGACCGCCGCGGCCAGCTCCGGAGGCAGCGATGCGCCGCGCTCGGCGAGGAGCGCGGGCCGGCCGGCCACCACGTCGTGCCCCTCCACCGCCCCCTCGACGCCGAGGCCGGCATGGCCGGCGAAGGCCGTGGGCACGGGGAGGCTCGCGAGCCGGGCGCGGGCCGCCCGCGCGATGGCGCGCCCGATGGGGTGCTCGGAGGCGTCCTCGAGGGCGCCCATGAGCCGCAGCGCCTCCCCCTCCTCGACCCCGCCGGCCACGGTGATCGCGGCGACCTCCATCCGGCCGGTGGTGATCGTGCCGGTCTTGTCGAGCAGGATCGTGTCGACCCGGCGGGTGGACTCCAGGATCTGCGGGCCGCGGATGAGGATGCCCAGTTGGGCGCCGCGCCCCGTGCCCACCAGGAGGGCGGTGGGAGTCGCGAGCCCCAGGGCGCAGGGGCAGGCGATGATGAGCACCGCCACGGCGGCCGCGAAGGCCGCGGAGGCCCCGGCGCCCAGCGCCATCCACACGCCGAAGGTCCCCAGGGCGAGGATGATGACCACGGGCACGAAGACGGCCGACACCCGGTCGGCCAGCCGCTGCACCGGCGCCTTGCCGGACTGGGCCTCGGTGACCATGCGGCCGATGCGGGCCAGGGCGGTCTCGGAGCCGACGCGCGTCGCGCGCACGACCAGGCGGCCGCCCGCGTTGACCGTCGCGCCGACGACCTCGTCGCCGGGGCCCACCTCCACGGGCACCGGCTCGCCCGTGAGCAGCGAGGCGTCCACGGCGGAGGAGCCCTCCTCCACCACCCCGTCGGTGGCGATGCGCTCCCCCGGGCGCACGACGAAGCGGTCGCCGTGGAGAAGCTCCTCGATCGGTGCACGCCGCTCGGCGCCGGCCGCGTCCAGGATGGCCACGTCCTTGGCGCCCAGGGCGAGCAGGGCGCGCAGCGCGTCGCCGGCGCGATGGGTGGCGCGATCCTCGAGATAGCGCCCCGCCAGGACGAGCGTGGTGACGACCGCGGCCACCTCGAAGTAGACCTCGCCCTCTCCGGCGACCAGAGCCACGACCGACCAGCCGAGCGCGGCGAGCGTGCCCAGCGAGATGAGCGTGTCCATGCCCGCGGTCCGCCGGCGCAGGCCGGCCCAGGCCGCCCGGTGGAACGGCAGCCCGCAGCCCAGCACCACCGGGACGGTGAGCGCGAGGGCGACCCACTCCCAGCCCGGGAACTGGAGGGCCGAGATCATCGACAGCGCCAGGACCGGTGCCGACAGCACCGCCGCGATCGCCAGCCGGACCGTCGGCGCCCGCCCGGAGCCGGCCTCCGCCTCCTCGTGCGCCGCGCACGAGCCGCAGCTCATCCCGTGGTCCTCGTGTGCCATGCCTCCGATCATACCCCTGGGGGGTAGAGCGTCCAAGTACCCCGGGGGGGTAGTGGTAGGGTTTGCGGCATGACGCTGCCCGAATCACCCAAGCGCGGCTACTCCGCGACCAAGGACGACCTCCGAAAGCGCCTCGCGCGGATCGAGGGCCAGGTGCGCGGCATCGACCGCATGGTCGAGGAGGACCGCTACTGCATCGACGTGCTCACCCAGATCGCGGCGGTGCAGGCCGCGCTCGACAAGGTGGCGCTCGGACTGCTCGACGACCACACGGCGCACTGCGTGATGGGCGCCGACGCGGGCAGCCGCGACGAGAAGGCCGAGGAGCTGATGGCCGCGGTGGGCCGGCTCCTGCGACGGGGCTGAGGACGCCGGCGGCGGACCGAGGGAGCGAGCCCGGCGCATCCTCTTGCCTGTTGCGGCAACCGACCGAGATAGTGAGGAGTTCCGAGGCGCAGCTCCGGCCCCGGCACGACGCTGCGGCACACCGACGAGGTGGGGGTGGACCATGGCAGAGCTCACGGCACACGCCAGGAACGTCCTGGAGGCGTTCAACGACGACGACTGGGATGCGGTCGGAGAACTGCTCGGTGACTCGACGTACAACGAGCTCGGAACACAGCGGTCACTCGCGGGCACCGACGCGATCATCGGCGCGATGAAGGGCTGGAAGGCCGCGATGCCCGACGTGAAGGGCACCGTGACGAGCGCGGTCGAGAGCGGTCAGGAGGTCGTGCTCGAGGTGACCTGGGAAGGCACCCAGACCGGTGAGATGGTGACCGAGCAGGGCACGATCCCGCCGTCCGGGAAGAGGCAGAGGACGCCCGCGGCGTTCGTCTTCCAGTTCGAGGGCGGGAAGCTGAAGGAGAGTCGCCACTACTTCGACCTGCTCACCTTCCTGAAGCAGATCGGGGCCGCCTAGCCTTGACAGCGTGTCGATGTGCGGCGGCGACGTCTCGCGATGTGGGTGCCCGGGACGCCGGGCTTGACCGGTTCGACGGCGTCGTAATAGGTCGCTTCTGACCCGAAGCGCAACGGAATCGGAGCGGTCCATGGCCGTCCAGGACATCATCCTCCACACCAGCGGGCCGCTCGGCGAGGACGAGATGCGCCAACTGGAGGGGCTCGGCCTGCGCGTCGTGAGCCGGCTGGCCGGCGGGGCGCTGCGAGTGCGGGGCGAGAGCGCGGTGACCACGGCCGACCTGGTCGGCCTCGGCTTCGTCGACTCCGCCGCCCCATTCGACCCGGTCGACAAGCTCGACCCCGTCCTGTCGGCGGCGACCGAGCTCACGAGGGCCGCCGCCGACGTCGGGCCCGGGGACACGACGCTGAGGGTCCTGGTGACCCTTGACGCGACCGCCGACACGGCGGCGACGACCGCGCGGCTCGGGGAGCTGGGCGAGGTCATCGAGGCCGGCGCTCGGCGGGCGCTGGTCAGCGTCCCGACCTCCCGGGTCGCGGAGCTCGCGGCACTCGACGGAGTGCTGCACGCGGAGATCGAGCCCGACCCGCGCACACAGAACAACGTCGCGCGCGGTCTTGCGAAGGTCGAGCCGGCCGCGACCTCGCTGGGCCTCGACGGGTCCGGCGAGATCGTCGGCGTCGCTGACAGCGGCCTCGACACGGGGGTCGCGACAACCGTGCTGGCGGACTTCGCCGGACGGGTGGTGAACATCCGCGCGACGGTCACCAAGGCGCCGGCCAACGGGGCGGACCTCAACAACCACGGCACCCACGTCTGCGGCAGCATCGCCGGCGACGGCACCAACTCGAACGGCGCCATCCGCGGCATGGCGCCCGCGGCGCGCCTGACCGTCCTGTCGATGGGTCCCAACAACGGGACCGGGCTGTCCGTTCCCCTCGACCTGGTGACGGGCGTCTTCACCGACGCCTACGCCGACGGCGCGCGCATCCACTCCAACAGCTGGGGCTCGAACGCCAACCTCGGCAAGTACACGGCCTTCTCCGAGGACGTGGACGACTTCGTCTGGAACCACCCGGACATGCTCGTGGTCATCGCGGCGGGCAACTCAGGCTCCGGCGCGTCCACCGTCTCCGCTCCGGGCACGGCGAAGAACTGCCTGACCGTGGGGGCGTCGGAGAGCGTGAGGCCGCTGCCGGCGGCCATCACGATCAGCCCCAATCCGCAGGACGCCGACCACAACCCCGCGACCCCGCGCACGAACGTCCCGCTCACGCTCAACGCCTTCGCCGACCAGGCCGACAACGCCGACGACATCGCCGGCTTCTCCGGCCGGGGGCCGGTCAACGACACGGGGGACAACCGCACCAAGCCCGACATCGTCGCGCCGGGCACCTTCATCCTCTCCTGCCGCTCGAGCGTGAGCACCGCGGACGTGGGCCCGGACGGACTGCCCCATTCCCCGAACCTGGACGCCTTCTACGCCGACGACGCGGACGGGGTGGCGACGCACGCCGAGGCGGTCGGCAGGGGTCTGCCGGGGGGCCTGTTCTTCGGCGCCTGGAGCCCGACCACGCCGGCCGCGCCCGCCGGGTCGGGCGCCAACGCCCAGCAGAACTACTTCTACGACTCGGGCACGAGCATGGCGACCCCGATCACGAGCGGGTGCGTCGCCCTGCTGCGCCAGTACCTGCGCCAGCGGCGGGGCATCGCGAACCCCTCGGCGGCGCTGATGAAGGCGCTGATCGTCAACGCGGCCGGCGTCCCGGGCGCGGCCTCGAACGCGCCGGACGACACGCGCGGCTTCGGCTGGCTGGACGTCGAGCGGCTGCTCACGGCGGCCCCCACCGGGCAGCAGGTCTTCAGCGACGATCCCCAGCTCGCCGTCGCCACCGGCGAGGTCCGGCAGCTCTCGGTGCAGGTCGCCGACCCCACCCGGCCGCTGCGGGTGACGCTGGCGTGGACCGACCGGCCGGGCAAGGGCCTGCAGAACAAGCTCTACCTGCGGGTCGTCCCGCCCGGCGGAGGGGCCCCGGTCGACGGCGACCTCACGGCGTTCCCGAACCCGCGCAACAACGTGCAGAGGGTGCACATCGCGACGCCGGTCGCGGGCACCTACACGATCGAGGTCCACGGAGTCGACGTCGCGTTCGGGTCACCGGGCCTGGCGCCGGCCCTTCGGCAGGACTTCGCCCTGGCCGTCATCAACGGCGTCGGCTTCTCGCCCAAGCCGGTCGACGTGGCCCAGGTCATCGACCACAGCGGCAGCATGGGCTTCTACAGCTTCATGGCGCCGGCGCGGGAGCGGAGCAAGCAGCTCGTCGACGTCCTGCGGGTCAACGACCGGACCGGCGTCGTCCAGTTCGATCATGCCGCGGCGCAGGTGCAGCCCGTCATACCCATCACGGGGGCGGCGACGCAGACGACGATCAAGGCGGCGATCGACACGATCGCGCCGGCCGGCGCCACGTCGATCGGGGGCGGGCTCGCGAGGGGGGTGGCGGAGCTCGCCGCGGGGGGCGATCCGACCCATCCCCAGGCGATCGTGCTCGTGAGCGACGGCCACGAGAACACGCCGCCCTGGGTCGGCGGCGGGCTGCCCGACTCGCCGCCCTCCTGGTTCACCGGGGCGGATCGGACCGAGAGCCTGCCCTCCGTGCCGGCGACCACGAAGATCTACACCGTGTCGCTCGGCGTCGCGAGCGACGAGGTCCTGCTCCAGGCGATCGCCGCCGCGCGCGGCGGCCTCTTCCAGGCCATCCACAGCGCCGCCGAGAACGGGAAGCTGCACGAGATCTACGTGCACCTCCAGGCGCTCGTGGGCGGGGAGGAGGTGATCGCGGCCGGCTCGGACGCGGTCGACGGGATCGGCGCCGGCGGCGGCGGGACGGCCGCGGTGATGGCGGCGCCGCCGCCGGACCTCCCGGAGCTCGCCGGCCTGCTCGCGCCCGGCTCGCCGGCGGCTCAGGCGATCCTCGCGGCGCGGAGCCTGGAGAACGTCCACGTCGCGTCGGTCAACGACACGTTGGGATCGGTCGCGTTCCTGGTCTCCTGGCACGACCGCGCCCGCCCGGTGTCGCTGCGGCTGGTCACCCCGTCCCTCAAGGTCATCACCGCGACGACGACCGCGCACCAGGTCGTCGCGGGCTCCAGCTACCTCGTGATCAGGGTGGACGCCCCGGAGGCCGGCGACTGGGAGCTCAGGGTGCGCGCCGGGAAGACGGCGCGCGGGGTCCACTCGTACACCTGGGGCGCCCACGGCGACTCGCCGATCGGGCTGCGGCTGACGCCGCCGCCAAAGCCCCTGGGCAAGGCGCGGCTCCGCATCGGCGCGGCCGTTGCCGGCCTGGCGACCGGCGCCCGCTCGGTGACGCTGACGGGCCGCGCCGACGTCAGCGCGCGCTCCATCGAGGACCTGATCGACGCCCACCGGGCGCAGCTCAAGGCGGTCAAGCTCAAGGGCAAGCCGGACGCCCCCACGGTCGATCCCAACCTCGCGCGGCTGCCGCTGCTCGACCTCCAGCTCACCGCCAAGGGGGAGCCGTCCCTCTTCGAGACCACCGCCCGCAAGCTGAGCTTCCGCCGCCCGCAGCCGTCCAAGCCGTGGACGGCGCAGTTCGCCGCTCCCGTCTCCGGCATCTCGGCGGTCGCGGTCACGGCCTCGGGCGTCACCGCCGGGGGCTCCCACTTCACGCGGCTGTCCCGACTCGACGTCAGGACCTGACCGGGACCGGTCAGCAGCGGATGGGAGGGCCCCTCGGCGGTCGCTGAATCCGCCGGGAGGAGGACTCTCATGCTCCTCTCATCTTCGCCTGGTCCGCTGGACGAAATTCCATCGGATCCTCTGCGTCGGTCGGTGGAAGACCGTGAGCCCGCGACCTGCCGACTCGGAACCTGAGGGAACGCCGATGACCCACGCACCAACGGCCTGCTGGGAATCGCCACCGCCGAATCTCCGGCATTGACGCATCTCGCCATCGCCTCAGTGCCGCCGTTCGACCGGTTCGCCATCGGCTTCGACCACCGGGACCGCCTTCGATTGCGGGCGTTGTGGGATGAGGTCATCGATGCGGAGCGCTGGTCCGAGGGCAGCCTCACGGAGGCGTTCGAGGCGGCATGGGCCGCGGCCAACGGCCTCCCCGGCGTCGCATTCGCGAGCTGGTCCGGCGCCGCGCTCGCTGCGCTCGCGTTCGCCGAGGTCCGGGGCGAGGTCGTTCTCTGCCCGTCCAACACCTTCATGGCGACGCCGCTCGCCGCGGTGGCCTCCGGCGCGCGAGTCGAGTTCGTCGACGCGAACCGTGAGGACCTCTGCATGTCGTTCACGGATTTCGTCGCCAGGGCCGAGGCGCATCGTCCGAGGGCGGCCTTCGTCGTCCACATCGGCGGGCACATCGCGTTCGAGATCGAGCAGATCGCCGACTACTGCCGCCAGGAGGGCATCTTCCTGATCGAGGACTGCGCGCACGCGCACGGCGCCTCGTGGAATGGCCGGCGCGCGGGCACCTGGGGAGACGCCGGCGCCTGGTCGTTCGCGGCGACGAAGACGATCTCGACCGGTGAGGGCGGAATGCTCGTCTCCCGGCACGACGATCTCATCGAGTTCGCGCGGGCGTTCCGAAACTACGGCAAGCCCTCGTACGACGTGGCCGGCCTGAACTTCCGCATGAGCGAGTTCACCGCCGCGATCGGGCTCGTCCAGACCGAGCGCCTCGACGGCATCGTGGCGTGGAAGAACCGGGCCGCCCGAGAGCACCTCGACCCCGTGCACCCGTCGCGGCTCGCGCTTCCCGAGGGAATGGTGTCCGGCCTCTACAAGTACATCGTCTTCGATGCGATCGACGGCTCGACCGGCAAGGTCTATGACGAGCCCTGCCATCGCCTCATGGGGCATCAGGTGGACCTGCCGGCGACGGACTGGATCGCCGAGAACCACTGGTGCGTGCCGCTCTACTACCGGCCCGCGGAGGCAGACGCATGAAGGTGCTGGTCACCGGAGGGTCCGGCTTCATCGGGTCGCACGTCGTGGACCGCCTCCTCGCGCACGGCCACGACCCGCGGGTGTACGACCTCGTCACGTCCTCGCATCACGACCCGCACGCGGTGGAGCAGGTGAAGGGGGACCTCGTCGACCAGGAGTCCCTGCGGTCCGCGATCCGCGGCTGCGACGCCGTCGTCCACTGCGCGGCGGTCTCGGATGTGAACAAGGTCCTCCTCGACCCCGCGCTCGCCGAGATGGTGAACGCGGGCGGCACCCGGGCGGTGCTCGAGGCCGCCCGCCTCGAGGACGTGGCGAGGATCGTCTACGCGAGCACGATCTGGGTCTACGGCGACTCCAACGGCCACGGCCCGCTCAACGAGGAGGAGCCCCTGCCGCTCCCCGGCCACCTGTACACGGCGACCAAGCTCGCGGGCGAGATGTACTGCTCCTCCTACGGCGCCCTCTACGGCATGGAGACCACGATCGCGCGCTTCGGAATCCCCTACGGACCGCGCGCGCGTCCGACCACCGTCCTGGCCGCCTTCGTGGCGCGCGCGCTGGCGGCCGAGCCGATCACGATCGCCGGCGACGGCACCCAGTCGCGCCGCTTCGTCTACGTCGAGGACCTCGCCGAGGGCGTGGTGGCGACCCTGGATCCGATGGCCGCCGGCCGCGTCTACAACCTCGTCGGCTCGACGAGCACGACGGTGCGCGAGATCGCCGAGACGGTTGCGCGCGCCGTTGCTCCCGTGCCGATCGTCCACACGCGGAAACGGCCCGGGGACATTCAGGGCGCCGAGGTCTCCGGCGAGCGCGCCCGGCGCGAGCTCGGATGGGAGGCGACGACTCCGTTCGGCGAGGGTGTCGCGCGCTACGTTGACTGGGTCATGCACGGCAACGGCAAACGGGCTCAGCCCGAGGTCGGCTCCGGCGTGACCGCGACGAGCGGCTCACCGGAGGCCAGCGCGGCATCGAGGATCGACGGCAGCGCTGCGGTCATCCCCCGCCAGCAACCGGGCGCGCTGTAGTCGTCGGCATCGTGGAGAAGGATGATGTCGCCGGAGACGAGGCTCGAGGAGGCACGCCGGGCGATCGCCTCCGGCCGGTCGTGTGCCCCCCAGTCCCGACCCCAACGCGACCAGAGCGTCGGCTCCCACCCGCGGCGCCGGCAGAGCCGCAGTCCTCCCATGCTGAACACGCCGTAGGGCGGCCTGTAGCACGACGGTGAGCACCCGGTCGCGTCTTCGATGGAGGCGGTGGCGCGGTCGAGGTCGTCCTCCAGCGCCCGGGGAGTGCGCCGAAGCAGAAGCGTGTGGCGGTGGCCGTGGAGCGCGACCTCGTGGCCGGCGGCCACGATCTCGGCGGCGATGGAGGGGTGGCGATCGACCTGCTCACCGATGAGGAAGAAGGTCGCGACGACGCCGCGTCGCGCCAGGTGCTCGAGAACGGCGGGCGTGCCCAGCCGGTGGGGTCCGTCGTCGAAGGTGATGGCGATGCCCGGCCGTCCGAGGCGACGCCGGATCGCGAACACCGCGGCGACGGCGGGGATCGACGGGGCGGGCGCCGGCGCGCACCAGCCCACGGCAGCGAGCCCCAATGCCGCTCCGCCGATCGCCCCGAGCGTCCTCGTCCTCGTCACCGCGCCACTCCGGCGCGGGCCAGAACGATCGACGCGGCCGACGGCAGCGCGGCGAAGTCGAATGGGACGACCCGCGGGGACTCCAGCGTCCGGCGCAGCGCCGCCGCCAGCTCTGCGTCGGAGTCGGCCACCTCGGCCAGCCCGAAGCGGCGGAAGGCCTCGTTGTTCAGACGGACGTGGCCGCGACCCCACCCGAACGAGATGGCCGGGCAGCCGCGCATCTGGGCTTCGAGCATGGTGAGCCCCGCCGAGGAGTGCACGAGCGCGTCGCCGGCCGCGAGCCAGTCCGACATCCGCTCCGTGAAGCCCTCGACGCGCACGCGCGGCTCCGCGGAGTACCTCTGTCGCGCGCTCTGGCGGAGGGCCTCGTTCCTTCCGCACAGGCAGGCCACCACATCGATCCCCGGGAGGCCGAGCGAGACATCGATCGCCTCGGTGATCCTCCCGACGCCCCAGCCGCCTCCGGAGACGACCACGATCCTGCCATCGCGAGGCAGGCCGAGCGTCGCCCGGGCCGCGTCGCGGCCGCGCGGCTCGAGGAAATCGGGGCTGGTGAAGCCGTGCACGCGGTGCACCTCCGCCGTGGGGCCGGCGATCGCCCGGACCTCCGCGATCGACTCCGCATGAGTCACGAGGTGAAGGTCCGCGCCCGGTGTCGCCCAGTACCAGAGGGCGGCGAGGTCCGTGACGCCCGCGACGACGGGCACGCCGAGCCGCCCGCTCGCCCGCAGGCGCCCGAGCACATCGGTGGTCTGGGGAAACATCGAGACGACGACGTCCGGCCGGTGCGACGCCACCAGACGCAGCAGCCCCTTCGACCCCAATCGCGCGAGGCAGGCCTGCGAGAACCGGCGTGTGACACCGATGCGCGCACAGAACGTGTAGCCGAGATCCCATATCCACTGGCCATGGAAGAACAGGAAGCGCGAGGCCTCCGCGCTGGCGGCGCGCACGGTGCGTCCCATGACGGCGAGCCCGTCCTCGACCACGACGTCCACCCCGGGGCACTCCTCCCGCAGCTGGGCCGACAGCGTCCGCGTGGGTGCGTCGTGCCCCTCGCCGATGCCCGCGGTCAAGATGAGGATTCGAGGCGACACGGCCGCGAGGATATGACACCGAATCGGAGGCCGAGCCCGTCGAGCGGCCCCTCGGGATCGACCACGACGTGATCGGTCTCCTCGTCCTCGTCGTCTCGATCGCCGTGGTCGATTCGCTCAATCCCGCCACGATCGCGCCGGCGCTCGTCCTCGCGGGTACCCCTCGCCCGGCGAGGGGGGTTCTCGGCTTCGCCGCCGGCTATTTCGCGGTGAGCGTGGTCGGGGGGCTCGTCGCGCTCGGGCTCGGGCACAGCGTCGTCGATCTCGTCCCACACCCACGCCCGGGGGTCCTGCACGGGATCGAGCTCGTGCTGGGCCTGGCGGCATTGGTTGCCGCCGGCATCCTGTGGCGCGGGCGCCACGCGATCGGCGCCCGATTCGCGCGGATGGAGCCTCGCGCGCATCAGCTCAGTCCGCTGGCGGGTGGGACGCTGGCGCTGATCGAGCTGCCGACGGCCCTTCCGTTCTTTGCCGCGATCGCGGCCCTCTCGGCCTCAGGTGAGCCCCTGACCGTTCAGATCGGGCTCGTCGTGCTCTTCCAGGTGCTCTTCCTGCTGCCCGTCCTCGCGATCGCGATCGGGTGCGCCCTCGCCCCTCGGCGCCCCGGGGACCGGCTCTCCAGGATCCACCAACTCGTGGTCCGGCATGCGGGCTCCATGGTGGCCTGCCTGGTCCTCGCGGCCGGGATTGCGCTCGTCGTGCTCGGGGTCGCGGGCCTCGCGGCGCCATCCCACTGAGGGGATCGGGAGCCGGGCCTGGGCGAGGAACGAACGGAGAGGGAGGGATTTGAACCCTCGAGGCGAGAGATCCCGCCTACGCGATTTCCAGTCGCGCTCCTTAGGCCGCTCGGACACCTCTCCCGGTCGGCGATCGTAGCGTACGACCGGCGGCCGAAGGGCCCTCGGCACCCCTGCTAGCCTGGCCCGCGGAGGGGTGGCAGAGCGGTCGAATGCGGCGGTCTCGAAAACCGTTTCGGGGGTTCACCTCCGACGGGGGTTCAAATCCCCCCCCCTCCGTTCCCTACCCCTGCGAGTGGCGGGTGGATGTCCCGGATCGATTCATTCGGCGGCGGCGTGCGCGAGCGCCGAGGGCGTCTGGCAGCCGACGATCGCCGGGGCCTCGTGGACGAGCTCGTCGTTCTCGAGCGCCTCCACCATGAACAGGGCGAAGTCCACGCGGCGCGTGATGTTGCTCTCGAGGATGGGGTCGCCCACGTGCCGGCTCCACACGGGCAGGCCCTGGCTCTCGCCCTCCTCGAGGTCGCTGCCGCGCACGACGGTCCACCGCGTGTCGCTGGCGAACACCCGCCGGCACGCCTCCACCTGGTCGTCGAGGTCGGCGAAGCGAGCGAGGCGCGCGAGCGGGCCGAAGACCTTCACGATCGCCTTGAGCTTCCACGAGTACACGTCCTGGCCGTCGCGCGTGATGTGCCACCCGCACGAGAACACGAGGCGCGCGCCCGGAGGCGCGTGGTCGAGCACCGCCTGGGCCGTTCCCGACGCGTAGCCGTGGACCCCCCGCGGGACCAGCACGACGAGCACCCCGTCGCACCCCGCGACCGCGCGCTTGATGACCTCGCGGTCGTTCGTCGCTCCCGGAATGACGGTGATGCGCCCCTTGAACGCGTCGAGCTTCTCCACGCTGTGCTCCCGGCACACGCCGACCACCTCGTAGCCCCGGTCCAGCGCGTGCTGCACCATGTACTGGCCGAGCTTCCCGGAGGCCCCGACGATGCAGACCCTCATCGCGTGCGTCCCGTAGCGCCGTCATAGTGGCGAGTCAGTGGGTGTGGCGCATGCGCCGAACGCCTTCGTCCAGCGCGTCATGTCGGAACGCATCGCCGGCAGCATGACACTGTCAGCGCGGACCTGGCCACGCCGCTCTCCGTGGCTCGACTTCAGTGGCGCGAGGCCCGCTCGCGTTCCCGGTCATCCGGGGGGTGCCCGCGGGCCTACTCCTTGACGAGGCGCACCGGGTATCGGCCAGTACGCCGTCGTGGTCCATCGCCGCGGCGGCCTGATCGACCGAGCGGGCGGCGGCGCCAAGGCTGCTGAAAACTCCCATCGCCAACGGAATCTCGCGGTTGGCCGTAACGCGGCGTGGACTCGACCACGCGATCCGGACGAGCGCTAGCCCGGTCTCGTCTCGGCGAGCCACCGCAGAAGGTTTGGGTTCAACTTCAATCGCGCAAGGCCCGCTCGTTGCGCCAAGCACAACGTCCTCCCTGCGCATGCCGTGTCTTTTCT
>CAVXDY010000004.1:0-555835 GCA_963760715.1 Miltoncostaeaceae bacterium
ACTCGTAATGAAGGGGTCCGCGGTTCGAATCCGCGCGTCGGCTCTGTGATCTCAGCCCAGTTGACGCCTAGTGGCCTCTCACAGTTGGCCCACGACGTGTGAGTTCGGTGTCTTCCGAGCGAGAAGAGGCAGGGTCCTCGGCCGACCATTTCGGGGCGCGTCAGACGCTGGTGGATCGCCCTTCTCGCCGCAGAGCGCCGCCCTCGACGAAGAGCGCGATCCTCCTCGCGGGCGCGCTGACTGCCCAGGCCGCTCCGCCACGACTTGCGACCGCGAAGCAGGTCGCCGCCGTCGAAGTCCGGCTCATCAAACTGAGGGTGGCAACCCTGCTCTCTAAGCGCGACGACTCCCACGAGAAGTTCTCCCACTGTGATTCGACAGGTGGGGGGCTTAGACACCCGAGACGACATTCGTAGGCGCGACGCCGTCCAGCGTGGCGATCGAGGGCCCGATGCCCGCGACCTCGCTGCGCTTCGACTCGTTTGGCTCACGAGTCATGGGATCCGCCGCATGGACCGCAAATGGATCTTGCCGGCAAACCCCAGAAGGGGGATCTTCAGCTTCGACCTTTCTCCGGGACCGGCCGTGCTCGCATGAGAGGGCCGGGCGCGCGAATCGACGAGGGCGCGCACGCGCGGCTCGACCTTGACCGGCTCCTCAAGCTGCGCCTCGTCGTCGCCCGTCAGGGCGGGATGGACCGGGCCCGTTGGTGGAACACGAACGGCATGCTCGGGCGATACGGAGCTCTGGCTCTCTCGCGCGGGCTGCCACGAACACATCGCTTCGCACAAGCTCGCGTCGTCTTTGCAGTCGCGCGCTCACAGTGCGACGAGCTGTTCAACGCACCCGGATCAGTCACGCTCTGGAAGCTTCCTCCCGAAGTCGAGGACCGGTTCGGCGAGCACTGGCAGAGCCAGGCGATCAGCCGGGAAATGACGACGCGAACTCGCTGAACGGAACCTGGCCGGTCGGACTGGCCTCGAGCGCCTGCACGACGTCGTCGGGGATCGGTGTCCACCAGGCGGGCATCTTCGCCGCCAGGCTCGGCTTCAGCGTGTAGACCGCCGCGAAGTTGACGATCCAGATGGAGGGCGCCATCGACATCCCCACAGTCGAGCTCGTTGCACCCTTCTGGTTGGGAACCAGCTGGGCAACGCCCGACTGCTGCTGCGACGCGTTGCCGAAGAGCACTTCGGAGCCGTAGGCCGACCGGTAGAGCATCCACAGCGATTTCTGGGCGCCGTTGCGCCGGCACCAGTTGCCCAGGTACCCGCCCGGTACGAGGACGGTGTTGACCTGCCTCGTGGGGGCGTCGGTGTTCGCGAGGCTCTCCAGCATGCCGGCCGTGTTCACCATCAGCCCGTAGCTACCGAGCACGATGGGCGTCACCGTGCCATCGACATTGGCGTAGAGGGGACGGCCCGTCGTGTTCGTGAAGATCCGGACGCTCTCGTTGACCAGCCTCGCGGCGGCCGGATCGCCGCCGATCCCCCTGCCGGTGATGAACAGCCTGTACTGCTTCGGCGTGAAGGCGTGCCGCTTGTCGAGCCCCAGCTTGCGGGCGATCCGATCCGCCGCCTTCGCGCCGAGGGGCCGGTTGACCTGGCTCGCGCGCGTCGCTTCCCGGGGCGCGTACTTCAGGTACCTCGGCGTCCCGGCGTACGGTTGTACGAAACCGGTGTCGGGCGTAGCTGCGTGCGCGACCCGCTGAGATGCCGCGAGCGCGAGGAGGCACAGCGCCGCCAGGACGATCGCCATGGCCAACGTGACGCGGCGATCGACCGGCGGGCGATCAAGGGAGGTTCCGGCGGTGCTCTTCGCGGCTCTCACCAGGGTCCTGGCGCCTCCGAGACGGGTGATCGAGCCTACCGCCGGGATGGACGTCCCGGTCAAGATCCCAACGTCCGCTCGTTCGAGCCCTGGCCGACGACCAGGGGGTGGCCCGGGGTAGGTCGACGACACACGAAGAGGACCATCGACCCCCTCCTCCTCGACGACGAGGGCGTGCGCCCGAGTACCTGCTCTGGCCTCACTTGTGGCCCACGCACGCCACCGAGATCGGCCGAATGGCGAACCGGTTCCCTGACCCCGATTTCGGATATTTGCAGGTAAGAGCCAGCGCTACCGAAACCGTCCGAAGCCTTTCGAGGACGCTCGTAATGAAGAGGTCCGCGGTTCGAATCCGCGCGTCGGCTTCCCTGACCGCAGTGGGATTCTCCCGCATAGCCGTCGGTTTCTGACCAGGATCGCCAGGTGGCCACGGACGGCCAGGCGTAGTCCCTGACGGCCACTTCTTGGCCCCCGTGGCCCCAGATTGGCCCCGCCGGCCGCGCGCCCGCGGGGCTCACCGTGCGCATCTGCGAAGGCCCACCGGGACGGTCGTCGTCGTGACCCGTCCCCCAGCCCGGTTCACGAGCCTCACGCACGTTGGCCGGCGCACCGCCACACCGCCGTTGAAGGACGTCGCGATCGGCCTGCCGTCCTGCCGACAGGCCCGAAAGGTGGCGGTGCGCGACAGCAGGCCCCAGGGACGATCGCGAAGGGAAAGCAGCGCTGGGTCGTAGATGAGCCGCGCGCCGTCCTCTGGTGCCGAGATGCTGATTGTCCCGACCGATCCGGGCCACAGGGTCAGGGGCGTCTTCCAAGAGAAGTAAGGCGCCCCCGGTCGAGGGGGCTCCAAGCGGCGCGCCCGCCCTGCGATGGGCTTCAGATCGTTGAACGTGATGTTGCCCACCGTCGTCGGGTTGAAGCGCTGCGGCT
Source organism: Miltoncostaeaceae bacterium (assembly GCA_963760715.1). Taxonomy (GTDB): domain Bacteria; phylum Actinomycetota; class Thermoleophilia; order Miltoncostaeales; family Miltoncostaeaceae; genus CAVXDY01. Next base: position 2,761 of record CAVXDY010000004.1, read on the forward strand.
TGCTTCCAGGGGGCACGACCTCGCTCGAGATGGCCGAGGCGCATCCGCGCGTCGTCACCGGGACTGCGACAGGAGACGGCGCCGTCGTGGGGCGGCCTATGGCATTGCTCGCCGTTTCAGGTGCGCCCGACCCGCAGGCGCAGACGGTCAACGCGACGGCCCCAACAGCAACGCGGGCTCCCACCTTGCGGACAGCGGTCATGACGCGCCGTGCTGGGCGCTTGCGACCGGCGGAGCCCTCGCCAGCCTCCCCGGTCCTACAGTTCGGCGAGGATCGCGCTCCGCTTCTCCTCGTACTCTTCGGCGCTGATCAGGCCCTCGTCGAGCAACGACTCGAGGCGGCGGAGCCGGTCCGCGGGATCGGCCTCGGTCGCCGCTGACCCGCCCCCCTGCGCCGCGACGGCCGGCGGATCAGCAGCCAGGCGGGACCGCACGTAGTCGCCGACCTCCTCCGCGTACTCCTTGGGATAGACCGTATGGATGAGGACCTGGTTCCCGGAGGCGACGATGATCAGCTTCCCATTACCGAGCATGCCGCCCACGCTCTCGACAGAGCTGATCTCCGAGAAGCGGAAGTCCTCCTGCCGCGACCTCCCGAAGCTTCTGTCGTAGAAGATCACCCTCTGCTCGGTGACGACGACGAGCCCTCGTCTGCCCTCGTAGACGCCGGAGCCGAGGTTGAGCACGGTTTCGCCCTCGTGCAGCAGCTCGTGGAGGGTCTTCAGCGCCTTCCGCACGCCCACGCGGTTCTGAAGCTTCTGCTCGGCGAGCTCCTGAATCTCCTCCGTGGTAGTCACGGGATGCCTCCCTACGCTGAGGCATGACCCTACTAGGACGCCGCAGGACGCTCCGACTCCAGGATGTGAGGAGGCAACGGTGGGTCGTGAAGGCCCCCGTCCACGACGACTCCTGGGCCGGCGAGCCCATGCCTGACCCCGTTCCGAGGTGATGCGTGTCGCCGTCCTGCCGGCCGGGCGAGTTGAGGGCCGCCCAGCGGGGACGACCCCAGGAGCGAAGCAGGGCGGTCATGGCGATCGCCCACGGTGCGTCGGCTTGACAGCTCGCAGGTGCCGTCGGAGACTCGCCGCGGCTCGGCGATTTCGGCAGGTTCATCCAGGGAGGCGCGCGTGCTCGACGACCAGGCGGTAGCACCCCGGGGCCTGCCGAGGCGCGCGGGGCGCGCCTGGTGCCTCTTGGCGCTCTTGGCGGCGGCGGTCGGGCTGGCGGTGTCCGCGCAATCGGATGCGGCCGGCGGCGACCTGACGTTCCGGGGATGCGTCTCGGCCTCCGGCGGGTCGGGCTGTACCCGGGTCAACTCCCTGGGGGCCGACCTGCGCGACGTCGCGGTCAGCCCCGACGGCCGCTCGGTCTACGTCCTCGCCTCACGGGACCTGAGCATCCTCGACCACTTCGCTCGGGACGGCGCGGGCGGGCTGACGTTCCGGGGATGCGTCTCGTCCGACGGCCCGGTGCCGGGGTGCACGCTCGCCACCTCGATCGGCGGGGCCGACGCGCTCGCCGTGAGCCCGGATGGATCGGCGGTCTACGTCGCCGCCACGACGGCGGACGCGGTCACCGACTTCGCCCGCGACGCATCCGGCGATCTCAGCTTCCGCTCGTGCGCCAGCCGGAGCGGCGAGGGCTGCGCACCCGCGCCCTCGCTCTCCCGCCCCCAGTCCGTGGCGGTGAGCCCGGACGGGGGCTCGATCTACGTCGTCTCGGTGTTCGACGGCCTGATCACCCAATTGGGGCGCGACCCGGCGGGCGCCCTGGTGGAGCGCGGCTGCGTCAGCTCCGACCCCGGCGGTCCGATCATCAACGGCGGGGCCCCGCCCGGCTGCGGACAGATCCCCGCGCTCCAGGGCGCGCAGGACCTGGCGGTGAGCCCGGACGGGTCGTCGGCCTACGTCGCCACCGTCGGCCCCGGGGCGGTCGTCCACCTCGGCCGCGCCCCGAATGGGGCCCTGGACTTCCGGGGCTGCCTCGGGGAGAGCGACGGAGCGCAATGCATCCCCGTGCCCTCCCTCCAAGGCTCCGTCGCGGTGGTGGTCAGCGCCGACGGCGCCTCCGTGTACGTCGCCGCCGAGGGCGACGCTTCGGTCACCCACCTCTCCCGCGACAGCCTGGGGCGCCTGACCGACCGCGGCTGCCTGGCGGAGGGAGGGCGCTCGGGGTGCACCCCCGCCACCTCGCTGCTCGGCCCCCAGGACATCGCCCTCAGCGCCGACGGGACGGCGGCCTACGTGGCCTCGTCGGACGACGAGTCGATCACCCAGTTCGCCCGCGACGCCGCCGGGCGCCTCATCGACCGCGGCTGCGTCGCCCGGGGCGGGCGCTCGGGCTGCGGGACGGTCGACTCGCTGGACGTCCCGATCGCGGTGGCGGTGAGCCCCGACGGCGCCTCGATCTACGCCGCCTCGATCGGCAACTCCGCGGTCACGCACCTCGCGCGCGAGGCCGGGGGCGCGCCGGGGGCGGGCGCTGTCGGCGGTCCGGGCTCGCGCCCCGGCGGCGGCGTCAGTGCCCGGGCGACCTGCGGCGGGCGGCCCGCGACGATCGTCGCCGAGCGAGGGACGACGCGGGGCACCGGCCGCGCGGACGTGATCCTGGGCCGCCCCGGGCGAGACCGGATCCTGGGCCTGGGCGGCGCCGACGTGATCTGCGGTGAGGGCGGCCAGGACGTCCTGGTCGGCGGCCCGGGGAGGGATCGCCTGATCGGCGGCTCTGGGCGGGACCGCCTGCTGGGCGGCGCGGGGCCCGATCTGCTCGAGGGCGGCGCGGGCGCCGACGTCCTCGTCGGCGGCGCCGGGCGCGACCGGCTCGAGGGCGGCGCGGGCCCGGACCGCCAGACGCAGTAGCGCGCCCGAGTCACGAGCCGCCCAGCTGCACGGGCCGACCGCGGGCCGGCGCGAGTGCGCCCGCGGGCTCCGAGCTCCCAAGTGCGACGAGGAGGCCCGCGTCGACGACAAGCGTCACCCGCTGGGCGGTGGCGCGGCGTCGAGATCGGGCAGGCGCTCCTCCCGGCGCAGGCGCCGGATGAGCGCGAGGGCGTCCTGTGCGGAGCGTCGGCGCTCCGCGAGTGAGTCGGTCGTGGTCATGGCCCGAAGTCTCGGCCAGTGAAGCCGAGCGGCCCGGGCCCAGGACCAGTGGCCGGTTGCCATCTCTCCCAAGGCCACCCCGGTATGGGCTGGCAGGAATGCACGGAGCATCAGCCCCGTCCAGCGGCGACGAGGCATCGGGGCGAACTGGGGCAGATCGCGGCACATGGTGGCAGCAGGCGGTCGCAGGAAGGGGACCCCAAGGTGGACCCCAGGGCCGGGGCGCGCGGTAGGCTCTCCGCGACGCCGGGCGCCGCCCGGCCGTGAGAGCGCACGGATCGCGCCCAGGAGGTCGGCGGTTCGAATCGCTCCTCGCCGCTCACTCGAGGGCCCCTCGTGAGGGGGGTCTCCCACCACCGTGCCCTCGGCCTCGGAGCCGGCCGGTGACCGGGGATCAGCACCGGTGTCGCGAGCACGGCCCCGCGATCTTCCGGCCGGAGTGGGTGGAGCAGTCGCTGCCGGCCCGGTTCGGGCGGATGGTTGCGGCCCATCGGGACTGCCTCGCCGTGGCCGACGGCGCCGACCGCATGACCTACGGCGGGCTCGACGAGCTGTCGAGCCAGATCGCCGGCGCGCTCGTCGAGCGCCTGGGCACCGGGTGGGAGCCGGTCGTGCTCGTCCTGGACCAGGGGCTCGCGAACGTCGCGGCGACCCTCGGGACCCTGCGGGCCGGCAAGGCCTACGTCCCGCTCGACGCGTCGGACCCGCCGGCGCGGCTGGGCGAGATGGCGGACGCCGTGGGCGCTCGCCTCGTCCTCGCCGACCGGCGGACCGCGACCGTCGCCGCGGCGATGGCCGGGCCGGGGCGAGCGCCGTTCCTCGTCGACGACCTCCTGCGGCGGCCGGGACATGCGGCGCCCGCGATCGACGTCCCACCGGACGCCATCGCGTACATCTACTTCACGTCCGGATCGACCGGCACCCCGAAGGGCGTCGTCGACACGCACCGCAACGTGCTCCACAACGTCCTGCGGTACACGAGCACCCTGCGCATCTCGCCCTCCGACCGCCTCAGCCTGCTCCAGGCCCCGAGCTTCAGCGGCGCGGTCTCCAGCACCTTCGGCGCGCTGATGAACGGCGCCGCGCTGTTCCCGTTCCACTTCAGCGGCGTGCGGCTCGAGGAGCTGGCGGCGATGGTGCGCGCCGAGCGCCTCACCGTGTACCACTCGGTCCCCTCGATCTTCCGGAGCCTCGTCGCGGTGAGCGGCGCCCCCTACCCCGACGTCCGGGCGGTCCGGCTCGAGGGGGACCGCGCCTCCTCGCTGGACGTGGAGCTGCACCGTCGCCACTTCGGCGCCGGAAGCATCCTGGCGAACGGGCTGGGCACCACCGAGACGGGGCTCTGCCGGCAGCTGCGCCTCACCACGACCGGCCCGGTGCCGGAGGGCGTCCTGCCCGTCGGGTACGCCGTCCCGGACGTCGAGGTGGCCATCGTCGACGAGGACGGGCGCCCGCTCCCCGACGGCCGGGCGGGGGAGATCGCCGTGCGCAGTCGCCACCTCGCGCTCGGCTACTGGAGACGGCCGGAGCTCACCGCTGCCGCGTTCCGGACCGACGAGCGCGATCCGACGCAGCGGATCTACCGGACCGGGGACCTCGGCCGGCTGCGGCCGGACGGCTGCCTCGAGTACCTCGGCCGCCGCGATGCGCAGCTCAAGGTGCTCGGACACCGGGTGGAGCCGGCCGAGGTCGAGTCGCAGCTCCTGCGGCTCCCCGACATCCTCGAGGCGGCCGTGACCACCCACGCGGGCCGCAGGGGCGAGGGGCGCCTGGCCGCGCACCTGGTGGTCGCACCCGGCGCCCCCGGCCCCGCCGGGCTGCGCGCGCAGCTCGCCGAGCGGCTGCCCGCTCACATGCTGCCCTCGACCATCGACGTGGTCGGCGCGCTCCCGCTGTCGCCCAACGGGAAGGTCGAGCGGCGCGCGCTCGCGCCGCCCGGGGGCGGCGCCTCGCCTCCGACCGGCGACGAGGCCCGGCTCCTGCGGCTGTGGGAGCGGGTGCTCGAGCGCGACGGGATCGGGGTCGACGACGACTTCTTCGAGATCGGCGGCGACTCCCTCGCGGCCGCGGAGCTGCTGGCGGCCCTCGAGTCCGAGATCGGCGAGGAGCTCGCTCCCTCGCTGCTCGTGCGCGCGCCCACGGTTGCGCTGCTGGCCGATGCGCTCCGGAGTCCGGACCGTCGCAGGGACGCGACGCCCATCGTCTCGCTCCAGCCGCTCGGCAGCGGCCCACCGCTGGTGCTCGCGCATCCCGAGGACGGGACGACGAACGTCTACGCGGGCCTGGTGCGAGGGCTCGGCGCCGAGCGCCCGGTCTGGAGCCTCGCTCCGCCGGCGGGGCACGTGCGCTCGATCGAGGAACTCGCGGCGGATCATGTGGCGGCGCTCACCGAGGCACGCCCCGAGGGCCCCTACCTGCTCGGGGGCTTCTGCTTCGGCGCCGTGGTCGCCTTCGAGATGGCGCGCCGACTGCGCGCCGAGGGGCGCGACGTCCGCCACGTGGCGCTCATCGGCGTCAGCGCCTACGACTTCCCCTCCCTCGTCTCGTCCGACGCGGCGGCCAGGTATCGCACGGCCCAGCGGCTGGTCCCGCGGCTGCGCCGCCATCTGGCGCAGGCGCGCGAGCACCCGGCCGGGCAGCGGACCCGGATCCTCGCGGGCGCGCTGCGACCCGCGACCGCGGCTCGCAGGCGGCGGAGCGCCGACGCCGCGCGCGCGGCCTGGGACGCGACGAGCCGGGATGCCATGCGCCGATACGAGCCGTGCCGGCTGGCCGGTCGCGCCACCCTCTACCTCTCGGCGCAGGAGACGGCGCGCTACAGCGACGACGCCGAACGGGATTGGGAGGGCCTCTGCGACGACCCCCAGGTGCGCACCCTCCCCGGCGCCCACGGCGAACTCATGACGCAGCCCGTGGTCAGCCGACTCGCGGATCGGATCCGTGGCGATGTCGAGGCCTCGCTCGGCTGAGGACCCGATCGCGCTGCCACTCCTCGCGACCCCGGTCCCCGCGCAGGCGGTGCCTGCCGCGCTCGCCGAGCAGCGTGTCGTCGCCGGCGCCCCCGCTGGCCAGGTCGTGGCCCGGCGCGCCTTCCTCGGATCGCTGCGGTTTTGAGGCGGAACGCGGCGATCGGTCACCACCGCTACCCCGCCGAGGTGGACCCCACACTTCGCCGGGCGGCCGACGCCGGCTCGTTCGATCGCGGCGAGGAGTACGCGGCCGAGGGGAGGGTGCGGGGGATGCGCGAGCACGGCGGCGTGCTGCTCGGCGTCGTGGCCGGGACCGAGGATTACCGGGTGAGCCTCGGCCCACCCGGCGACGAGCTCGCCGGCTCCTGCACGTGCCCGGTCGGTCGCGACGGATCCTTCTGCAAGCACGTCGTCGCGCTCGGCCTCGCCTGGCTCGACGCCAGGCGCCCGCGAGGGCCGTCGGGCGAGGAGCTGCGGGAGCACCTGCTCGGCCGGACCAGAGAGGAGCTGGTGGACCTGCTGCTGGAGCGAGCCGCCGAGGACGAGTGGCTGCACGGCCGGCTGGCGCTCGCCGCCGCCAGTTCCGGTGGCGGACCGCCCGACGTCGCCGCCCTCGCGGCGGCCATCGACGCCGCCGTCGAGACCGGCGGCTTCGTCCCCTACCGCGAGGCCTACGACTACTTCCGTACCGTTGACGCGGCCATCGCCGAGATCGAGGGTCTGCTCGAGGACCATCCCGCGGCCGTCGTCGAGCTGGCCGAGCACGCCCTCTCCGCCCTCGAGGCGGTGCACGAGGCGGTGGACGACTCCGACGGCGGACTGGGGATCGCGCTGGAGCGGCTGAGCGAGCTTCACCTGGCCGCATGCGCGGCATGCGCGCCCCGATCCGAGGCCCTCGCCGAGCGGTTGTTTCATATGGAGCTGGCCGGCGACCTGGACGTCTTCCACGGAGCCGCGGCGACCTATGCCGAGGTCCTCGGCCCGGAGGGCCTCGCCCGCTATCGGCGGCTGGCCGAGGCCGAGTGGTCCCGGGTGCCGCCCCTCGGGCCGGGCGAGGAGGGGCGATACGCGAGCCGGCGCTTCCGGGTGACGGCGATGATGGAGGCGCTCGCCCGGACGGCGGGCGACGTGGACGAGCTGGTCGGGGTGATGGCCCGCGACCTCTCCCTGCCCCACGACTTCCTGCGGATCGCGGAGGTCCTGCACGAGGCGGGCCGGGCCGAGGAGGCGCTCACGTGGGCCGAGCGCGGGCTGACCGCCCACCCGGAGCGGCACGACGGCCGGCTCAGCGACTTCGTCGCCGAGGCGTACCGTCGAGCCGGCCGCGGCGACGAGGCGATGGCCCTCTCGTGGGACGACTTCGTCGCCCGGCCGGTGCTCGAGCGCTTCGAGCGACTGCGCGCGCGCTCGGGCGGCGGCGCCGGCTGGCCCGAGTGGCGCGAGCGAGCGCTCGCCCATCTACGGGCGCAGCTCGCGGTCAGGCGCGCCGGCGGCCCCTGGATCCGCCCTCCCGACGCGTCCGAGCTGATCCGGGTCCTCCTGGCCGAGGACGACCTCGACGCGGCCTGGGCCGAGGCTCGCGCCGGCGGCTGCTCGGAGGGGCTGTGGCTGGAGCTCGCCGGGCGTCGCGAGGCCGATCATCCCGAGGACGCCCTGGAGGTCTACCGGCGGGGTGTCGAGCCGGCGGTGGCCCGCACCGACCGGCGCGGGTACGAGGAGGCGGTGGCGCTCCTTCGCCGGATGCGGCCCCTCGCGCAGCGCCTCGGCGAGGAGAGCGCGTTCGGGCGCGAGGTGGCCGAGCTGCGGGAGGCCCACCGGCGAAAGCGCAACCTGGTCGCCCTGCTCGACGGGCTCGGGTGGCCGGAGGTGCCGCCGCCCGGCGGTTGACCGACCTGCGAGGCTGGCCCGGTGTCCGAGCCGCCCCGACGCGCGACGCGCGCGCCCGACCTGGTCGTCATCCGGCCCCTGCGCGAGTGGACCTGCTCTGCCTGCGGCGGAACCGGCGACCTGCTCACCATGGACGAGCCGGGCCCGCTGTGCATGGCCTGTGCGGAGCTCGACCATCTGACCTTCCTGGGGGCCGGCGACGCGGCCCTCACCCGGCGCGCCCGGGCGGCCAGCGGCCTGTCCGCTGTGGTGGTGCGCTTCAGCCGCGCGCGCCGGCGCTACGAGCGCCAGGGCGTCCTCGTCGAGGAGGGGGCGCTGGCGAGCGCCGAGCGGCAGTGCCTCGCCGACGCAGAGGTCCGCGCGCGCCGACGCGAGCGCGATGCCGCACGACGCGCCGCCGAGGACGTGGACCTGGCCGAGCGCCTCGCCGAGCGGATCGCCGCGCTCTTCCCCGGCTGCCCCGCCGCCCGCGCGCGGGCCATCGCGCGCCACGCGGCGGTCCGCGGCAGCGGGCGCGTGGGACGCAGCGCGGCGGGACGGGCGCTCGACGATCGCGCCGTCACGCTGGCCGTGGTCGCCTCGATCCGCCACGAGGACACTCGCTACGACGAGCTCCTGATGGCGGGCGTCGAGCGCAGCGAGGCTCGCGAGCGGATCGGCGACGTGGTGGACCGGGTGCTCGAGCACTGGAGGCGCGGATGAGCGGCGCCCGTGTCTCCCCTCGGTACCGGTCAGGCTGGGCCGGCGCTACGGCGTGCGGTAGGCATCGGCTCGGTGGCCCACGGAACGGTCCGAACCGAGCGGCCGAGGATCGCCGCGACCCCGCCACGGTGAGCAGGCGGCCCCTCAGAGCCCGGTCTGCGCCTCCAGCCGCCCGGTGTCGACGGCCTCCTTGAGCAGGGCGTAGTCGGCCTCGTTGAGGTCGGCGTAGGCGCGGGAGAAGGCCAGGATGGCGCGGTCGAACACGTCCTTCTTGCCGAGGTAGGCCGCGATGGCGACCGGGTCGCCCGAGCGCGCGTGCGCGCGGGCCAGGGTCCAGCCGCACATCTGGGCGTAGATCTCCATGCCCTTCGGGACCATCACCTCGATGTCGGCCGAGCCCTTCCAGTCGCGCAGCTGGCGCACGTAGAAGTCGCGCTCGGCGCCGTCGAGGCCGTCGGTGACGTGGAACCACCCGAGGAAGATGTCGCCCGCCGCCTGCATCAGCCGCTGCCCGGAGACCACGCGGTGGCCGGCGTTGCGGTAGTCGCTGCGCCCGGCGAACTCCTCGAGCACGGAGGACTGGGCCTCCTTGATCTGGAGGAACAGGGGATCGCGCGTGTCGCGGCCGAGGAACAGGGCGATCCAGGCGCGCGTGCCGACGCTGCCGACCCCCACCACCTTGCGGGCCAGATCGGCGAACTCGTACCGCTCGAGCAGCCGGCGGCGGTCGATCTCCAGCGTGCGCCGGTACTCGCGCAGGCGGGCGTGGGCCCACTCGTGGAACTCCGCGGCCCGCTCGTCGGGCAGCAGGTCGTCCACCGGGACGATCAGCGGCGGGTCGGCCGTGATGCGCGGCGCGCCGTCCACCATGTGGGTGAGCCGGTCGAGCGCCTGCGTGCTGTCCTTGGTGCGCGCCTTGGCCAGGCCCTTCTCGGCGCGCTTGTAGACCTTCGCCGGGACCGTGGCCCGGTAGCGGGCGAACGTCTCCTCCACGTCGAAGCTCGCGTAGAACACCTCGAGGTTGGTCTCGGCCGCGAAGTCGCCCATCGCCTCCCGGTAGGTGCGCACGCACGTCAGCACGATCCCCTCGCGCTCGGCGTCGGAGTAGCCGCGGTCCCGGCCGGCCACCTCGAGGCTCGCGGCGAGCCGCTTGAGGTCCCACTCGAACGGCCCCGGCAGCGTCTCGTCGAAGTCGTTGATGTCGAAGACCAGGCGCCGCTCGGGGCTGCCGAAGACGCCGAAGTTCGACAGGTGCGCGTCGCCGCAGAGCTGGGCGCGCAGGCTCGTGGTGGGCGCCTGGGAGAGGTCGCTCGCCATGATCAGGGCGGCGCCGCGGTAGAAGGTGAACGGCGAGACCAGCATGCGCCCGTAGCGGATCGGCACGAGCTCGGGCACGCGCGTCGCGGCCTGGCCCTCGAGCAGGGCGATCGGGTCCGGGCGGTCTGCGCCGAGCGGCAGGTCGGCGTGGGCGGCGCGGGGCACCTCGGCGCGCGCGGCCTTGCCCCGGTCGACGCGCTCGGCGAGGGGCAGGTGCTCGACCTTCGTCCTGATCGGCACCCGGCGGTCGTCGCGGGAGGTCGTCGTCATGTCGGGCTCACCCTTCTCGTGTCGCGATGTCCGCGGTGCGCGAGCACCTCGAGCGCGTGCGTATAGGGAGGTTTCCATGCCGCGCCGGGATCGCGCGGGTGGCGGAGGCGGTCCTGCATGTCGGCACGCTTCACCGCACGGGCGATTCGACCCGCGGCGCCGGGCGCCACCGTGATGCCCCAGAGATGGGACAGGAACCGATCGTCATCGTCGCCGCCGTGGCGTGTGAGAAGCGCCAGGGCGCCGCGCTCGTGCGGCGCGAGGCAGGCGAGCGCCGGGTCATCCTCGGCGAGGTCGGTCCATTCGAGCACGTCGTGCAGCCAGGCCACGCTCGCCGCCTCGGCGGGAACGCTCCCCGCCACCCGGCGGACGTGGTCGATGAAGGGCCGGCCGCTCGGCTCCACCTGCCAGCGATGGGCGCGCTCGGCGATCGCCCGGGCCTCCGTGGTCGGCATGCCGAGCGCGAGCGGCTCGGCGCCGTCGGGTCCGCCACCGCGGATGTCCCGACCGCCATGCTCCAGCGGGCTCGCGCCCGTCCGCCCGATGCGACCTGCGCTCACCGCCATACTTCACACGCCCAACGCTCAGACCGTCCACCAGGACCGGTCCGAGCATCGTCCGGAGCCCTCGGGCACTCACGGCCACGTGGCGGTGGAGGTCGTCGGGAGTGGACCGGGCAGGTGCAGCGCACCACTCAAGGCTCGCCGGTATGGGCGTCGCTGCCCATCCTCCAAAGGGGATGATTGTCCGAGCCGGAGCAGTCTGGCGGCGGTCTTCGGGATGTGGATGACCGCGGGGCCGGTGCAGACTCCGCGCAGCTACGCCGACTCGTTCAGTTCGAGGAGGAGGCCGCGGAGCTGCGAGAAGCGCTTCGGGCCGAGCCGCTGTGCCCAGGCGGCCTCCACCTCGCCGACCGCCTCGCGGATCACGCGGATCGCGGCGATGCCGCGTCGGGTGAGGGCGACGCGTTTGGAGCGCAGGTCGTCGGGGTCTGGTCGGCGCTCCAGGTAGTCGAGGCGCTCGAGCTCGCCGAGGAGGTAGTTGAGGGCCTGCTTGCTGATCCGCAGCCGGGTGGCCAGCTCGGTGGGCCTCGCACCCTGCGGTCCGGGGTACTGGAAGACGTTGAGGTGCGCCGCGTCGAGGTCGTCGAAGCCGCGCTCGTGCAGCCGCTCGAGCATGTGCCGCTGCACCGCCTCCCAGGGGAGGCGCAGGAGCACGCCGATCAGCGGCGGCCCGAACGGCTGCTGCCCTGTCGCCGCTTTCGTAAAGGGACTTGACGGGTTGCTCGCGGTCATATATCGTCAAATCACTTTACCACCTGCGTCAAGAGGAGGAACCACGATGGCACTGAGCACGCGCGAGGAGATCAGGGTCGGGGGGATGGCGATCCGCTTCCTGGTCGAGGGTGAGGAGTCGGCGGGGTCGGTCGCGGTCTTCGAGTTCGACGTTCCCGCCGGCGCGAAGGTCGCGGCCGCACACAGCCACGACGGCTACGAGGAGACGATCTACGGCCTCGAGGGCGTCCTGACCTGGACGATCGAGGGCACGCCGACCGACATCGGCCCCGGCGAGGCGCTCTGCATCCCCCGCGGCGCCGTCCACCACTTCGACAACACCCACGACATCGACGCGAAGGCGCTCGCGATCGTGACACCCGGCGTCCTCGGCCCCGACTTCTTCCGCGAGGTCGCGGCCATCCTCGACGCCGCGGCCGGCGGCCCGCCCGACCTCGCAGCGATCGGAGCGGTGATGCGCCGCCACGGCCTCACCCCCGCGCCCTGACAGCCACTCAGGGAATCCGCCGTGGGCGTGCGCCGGCCACCAACAAATGGCGAGCCGGCGGGATCGGTAAAGACCCAATATCGCCGACATCCTCCGATTGACGGCGTGCACATACCCAGGAGCGCGGCTCCCCGCGGCCCGGGCGCGATAGCCTGAGCCTGCACTCGGTCGTCGCCGATCCGGCGGTGGGGCAGTGGGGGTGGCCACGATGCAGGTCGGCAGGCGTGTTCGGGTGGTCGGCGTCCCGGGGGTCGTCGAGCGCCACCCGGACGAGAGGTGTGGGGCCAGGCGCCCTGCAGCGCCCGAGGCCGGTCCGATGGATTCCCCCGAGTTCCCACGGATGGCGGACTCTGACGGGTCGCGGTCCGGGCCATGAAGGGCTGGATCATCGTCCTCACGGTTCCCTTGGTCGCCCTGCTCGGCGCAGGAGTGATCGGATTCGCGATCGGCAACAGCGATAGCGGCGGTTCGGGTGCGCCGACGACCACCACGACCACGACCGCCAGCGCAGCGGTGGATCCGCACGTCGCCGCAGGGGCGCACGACTTCGTGCGGTTCGCCTGTTCCCAGTGCCACGGCGCGCTCGGCCAGGGCGGCATATCGCCTGCGGTGCCCGCGCTGACGACGATCGGGGCGACGCTCACCCCGGCGCAGCTGAGGAAGATCATCGACAAGGGCCTCGGCGTCGTGAGCGACCCGAAGCGCCCCTACATGCCCCCGTGGGGATCGCTCCTCTCGAGCCAGCAGGTCAACGACCTCGTGAGCTACCTGCACGCCGGGCTGCCGGCCGTGCCCGACGCGACCCCGGTCCCGGTGCCCGTCGGCCAGGGCGATGTGGTGGCCGGGGCGGCCCTGTACGAGCGCTACGGCTGCATCAACTGCCATGGGCCGAACGCGCTGGGCGGCGTCCCCAACCCCGCCTCTCCCGACAAGACCATCCCGCCGCTCAGCGGCGCGGCCTTCCGCAGCGAGTTCAACACCGACGCCAAGATCGCCGACTTCATCGTGACCGGGAGCGTCCTCGGCAAGGCCCCGATCGCGAGCATGCCCCACTGGGGCGGCATCCTGCCGCCCGCCGAGGTGGCCCAGATCGTGGCCTACCTCAAGACGCTGAGGTAGAGGCACTCCCCCCGGGCGCCGGGACGCCCCGAATCAGGCGAGTTCGAGGATCGTCGCGTTCGCCATGCCGCCTCCCTCGCACATCGTCTGCAGGCCATAGCGCGCGTCCCGACGGCCCATCTCGTGCACAAGGGTCGTCATGAGCCGGGCGCCGCTGCACCCCAGCGGATGGCCGAGGGCGATCGCACCGCCGTTGACGTTCACCCGCTCGAGATCCGCGTCGAGCTCGCGTGCCCACGCCAAGGGCACGGAGGCGAATGCCTCGCTGACCTCGAAGAGATTGATGTCCTCCATCTCGAGCCCGGCCCGCTCGAGAACCTTGCGTGTGCTCGGGATCGGGCCGGAGAGCCCCTCGATCGGGTCGACGCCGGCGAGTGCGAACGAGTGGAAGCGCGCCAGGGGGCGAAGACCGAGGCGCGTCGCGGCCCTCTCGGAGACGATCAGCACGGCGGCGGCGCCGTCGCTGAGCTGCGAACAGGTGGCGGCCGTCAGGCGACCATCCTCGCGGAACACCCTCCGCAGTCCGGCGAGCTTCTCGAGGGTGGTCCCGGGACGGATCCCCTCGTCCGCCGTCGCCGTCCAGACGCGGTCCTCCCGCTCGGCGCGGACGGGCAGGATCTCCGCCTCGAAGCGCCCCTCGTCGGTGGCCGCCGCCGCGCGCAGGTGCGACGAGAGGGCGAAGGCGTCGAGCTCCTCGCGGGTGAGCTCGAAGCGCTCGGCGATCATCTCGCCGCAGATCCCCTGGTCGATGAACGCGTCGTCCGCCAGGCCGTAGCGCTCGCGGAAGCGCGTGCCGTAGGCGGCCGCGGGGTCGGGCGCGTTGGCCCACATCGGCACGCGTGTCATCGACTCGACGCCGGCCGCGATGACGATGTCGTAGGCCCCCGCCATGACCCCCTGGGCGGCGAAGTGAGCGGCCTGCTGGGAGCTGCCGCACTGCCGGTCGATCGTCGTCGCGGGCACGCTCTCGGGGAATCCGGCGCCGAGGACGGCGCTGCGCCCGATGTTGCACGACTGCTCGCCCACCTGGTCCAGGCAGCCGACGATCACGTCGTCCACCTCGCCGGGATCGACGCCCGCCCGCTCGACCACCGCGGTCAGGACCTCGCTCAGGAGGTCGGCCGGGTGCCAGCCGGACAGCATCCCGTCGCGCCGGCCGATCGGGGTGCGCACGGCCTCGACGATCAGTGCGTCCGAGCTCATCGGGCGATCACCTCCTCGTGGCCCGCGAACCGGGCCGGGCGCTTCTCGAAGAAGGCGTCCATCCCCTCACGCTGGTCCGGCGTGGTGAACGCGAGCGCGAACCCATCGATCTCGCGGGCGAACGGAGCGGGAGCGTCTCCGCCGAGGGCCAGATTGCAGAGGCGCTTGGCCGACGCGACCGCCCAGCCCGGTCGCGAGGCGATGGTCGCGGCCAGCTCGACCGCCGCGTCGAGCAGGTCGGCCTTGGGGTGGACGTGCGTGACGAGGCCGGCGTGCAGAGCCTCCTCGGACGTCACCAACCGGCCCGTCAGGATCAGCTCCTTCGCGAAGCCGATCGACGTGGCGCGGGCGAGCCGCTGCGTCCCGCCCCATCCGGGGATGACACCGAGGGTGACCTCGGGCTGTCCGAACCGGGCCGTGTCGGCGGCGACGCGGATGTCGCACGCGAGGGCGATCTCACAACCGCCGCCGAGGGCGAAGCCGTTGACGGCCGCCACCACCGGTGTGCCGAGACCCTCGATCAGGTCCGCGACCCGGTGGCCACGCTCGGCGAACGCCCGGGCCTCGAGGGCCGTGGCCGTGCGCATGTGGCCGATGTCGGCCCCGGCGCAGAACGCCTTCTCGCCGGCACCCGTGAGCACCACCGCGCGGAGCGTCGGGTCGGCGTCCACCTCGCGCAGCACGCGCTCCAGGTCGTCGAGCATCTCGGGCGAGAGCGCGTTCAGCGCCTCCGGCCGGTTGAGGGTGAGGACCGCGACGGCGTCGCGGCGCTCGAGGTCGATGGACACAGGCATTCTCCGGGATCGGGAGCAGGGGACGGCTCGAGCGGAAGAGGTCGAGACAGGTTGACAGGCCGGAATGATAGGTGAAATATGCCTCTATGGGCGATACGCATCCGGAGAACGCGAACGGCGACGGAAACCGTGCGAACGGCGACCGGCGCCAGGAGAACAAGGTGCAGCCGCGATCGTGGCTCCAGCCCTTCCTCCTCCTCGCGCTCGATCAGTGGCAGAGCCACGGCTACGAGCTCATCCGGCGCATGTCCGGGTTCGGGTTCGAGACGCTCGACCGCGGAAGCGTCTACCGCACTCTGCGCCAACTCGAGAAGGACGGCCTCGTCGTGTCCGGCTGGGACACCTCGAAGGAGGGCCCGGCGCGCCGCCTCTACTCCCTCACGGACGCGGGCAGGGCGTATCTCAACATCTGGGCCGTGTCGCTGCGCAGCTACCAGGTGATGCTGAACCAGTTCTTCAGCCTGTATCCGTCGCCGGCGCCCCCGCCCGAGGACGAGGCCGACGGCCTGGACGATGCGGCGTCCGGGAACGGCTCCGCCCACGCGGCGAAGCGGGGTGCGAAGTGAGCGACGGGACCTCTGCCCCGAACGACCCCGCGCAACCGATGGGCGACGCGTACGCGCAGGCCATGCAGCGCTGGTCGAAGGCGATGGAGGAGATCGTGGGCGGCCCGGACTTCGCCGCCGCCTCGGGGAAGCTCCTCGCCGTGTACGCCCAGCAGCAGCAGGCGATGCGGGCGGCCTCCCGGATCGCGGCGGAGAGCATGCAGATGCCCACCACCGAGGATCTGGCCGAGGTGGCGCAGCTCGTGATCAACGTGGAGCGGAAGGTCGACGAGCTCACCGATCACGCGGCGGACCTCGTGACGCGGGTCACGGCGATCGAGGCGCGACTCGCCGACGCGACGGCCGCCGCTCTCGCCATCCCCGCCCGCCTCACCGCCATCGAGGAGGCGATCGGCGAGCTGGCGCGACGGTCCGCCGACCGGGTCGCCGAGCCCGCCGGCACCGACGAGCCGACCGCCGCGCGCGCCCCGACGCGCGCGTCCGGGCTGAAGAGGACGTCCCCCGCCACCGCGAAGGCTCCCGCGGCGAAGGTGCCGGCAGCCGCCAAGGGCACCCGCCGCCGCACACCGCCCGCCGACGGTTAGGACGGTACCGGCGGCCGTGACCGTGGAGGCCGCCCCCGCGGCGGGCCCGGAGATCGATGAGGTCCCCACGGGGAGGAGCCCCCGGGACATCGTCTGGACCCGCAACAAGACGACCCTCTACCGCTATCGGCCGATCGGGCCGCGGGCCCACGCCACGCCGGTGCTGCTCGTGTACGCGCTCATCAACCGTCCCTACATTTTCGACCTGCGGCCCGACAACAGCTTCGTGCGCCACCTGCTCGGGCGCGGGTACGACGTCTTCCTCATCGACTGGGGGCGCCCCGGGTGGGAGGACCGCGGGATCACCCTCGACGAGCTCGTCGGCGAGCACCTGCCGAAGGCGGTCGAGCGCATGGCCCGCGCCGGGGCCGGCGGCGACTACACGCTCTTCGGCTACTGCATGGGCGGCACCATGGGGGTCATCCACGCGGCGCTCCAGCCCACGGGGTTGAGGAACCTCGTCGCGCTCACCACCCCGATCGACTTCTCCCGGGCGGGCCTGCACTCCGTCTGGACCGACCCGCGCCACTTCGACGCCGCCGCGGTCGCAGACGCCCTCGGCAACATCTCGGGGTCGCTCATCGACCTCGGCAACAAGCTGCTGAGGCCCGTGGCCAACTTCGTCGAGGTCCACACCTCGATGCTGGAGCGCCTTCGCGCGGGAAGGGACATGACCGCCTGGCGCGCGATGAACCAATGGGTCAACGACGGCGTCCCGTTCGCGGGCGCCGCCTTCGTCCAGTGGATCGAGGACTTCTACCAGCAGAACCTGCTGGCCCGCGGCGCGTTGAGCATGGCCGGACGCCCGGTCCACCTCTCGGCCATCACCGCGCCGCTCCTCACCATCGCCGGGTCGAAGGACCACATCGTCCCGCCGGAGATGGCCCGCCCGCTCAACGACCTGGTCGCGAGCCGCGACAGCGAGTACCTCGAGCTGCCGGCGGGCCACGTCGGCCTGCTGGCCGGGTCCGGCGCGCGCGACCTGCTCTGGCCGAAGGTCACCGACTGGCTCGACGCCCGCTCCGACTGACCGACAATGGCGCCGCCCTGTCGGGCGCCGCCGAAAACTCTGGGGGATCCGCCATGCCCGACCCGTTTCCGACGTATGCGCCTGGAAAGACCATCGAGCAGCTCTCGGTCGGCGACAGCGCCAGCCTGTCGGGGAGCTTCTCGCAGGGGGACATCGAAGCCTTCGCGCGGATCTCGGGCGACGACAACCCCGCACATGTCGACGCCGCATGGGCCGAGGCGTCGCCCTTCGGCGGCCGGGTGGCGCACGGCGTGCTCACCGCCGGGCTGATCTCCGCCGTGCTCGGCACCCAGCTGCCCGGCCCGGGGTCGATCTACATGTCCCAGACGCTCAAGTGGCTCGCCCCGGTGCGCCCCGGAGACGCCCTGACCGCCGTCGTGACGGTCAAGGAGATCATCCCCGAGAAGAAGCGCGTGGTGCTCGAGACGATCGTGCAGAAGGACGGCGAGACCGTCCTCACCGGCGAGGCGCTCGTGATGCCGCCCCGTGGGTGAGACCCGCGCGGCCGGGGCATCCGAACAACGAGGGGGGAGCATGATCCGAAGGATGGCGGTACTCGGGGCCGGCGTGATGGGCAGCGAGATCGCCCAGACGGCCGCGGCGGGGGGCGTCGAGGTGAGGCTGCTCGACTCCGTCCCGGAGGCGCTGGAGCGCGGGGTGGCGCACGTCGCCAAGATCTGCGACCGCCGCGTGCAGCGCGGGCGGATGAGCGCCGAGGACGCGCAGGCGATCACGTCGCGGGTCCACCCGACGATGGACGCCTCCGACCTGTCCGACTGCGACCTGGCGATCGAGGCGGTGCCGGAGATCCTGGACCTCAAGCGCCAGGTCTTCGGCGTCCTCGACGCGGCCCTTCCCGCCGGGGCGATCCTCGCCTCGAACACCTCGGGCCTCTCCATCACGGCGCTGGCCGCGGAGACGAGCCGGCCCGATCTGGTCGTGGGGCTCCACTTCTTCAACCCCGCCAGCGTGATGAAGCTGGTGGAGGTCATCCGCGGGGACACCACCAGCGAGGCGACCATGGCCGCCGCCGAGGAGCTCGCCACGGCCCTGGGCAAGGTGCCGGTCCGGGTGCGCGAGTGTCCGGGCTTCCTCGTCAACCGCATCCTCCTCCGGGCGCTGGTGGAGGCCTACCGGCACGCGGCCGAGCTCGGCGCGGACCTCGCCGCGGTCGATCGCGCCGTGGCGGAGGACGGGCCCGCCCCGATGGGCCCGTACGCGCTGGGCGACCTGATCGGGCTCGACACGCTCGGCCACATCCAGCGCGACCTGGAGGAGGCCTACGGGGAGCGCTTCGCCGACGGGGGCGAGATCGCCCGTCGCGTCGACGCCGGCCGCCTGGGAAAGAAGTCCGGCGCCGGTTTCTACGACGGCGACCCGGCGGAGGCGGCCGCCGACGCAGCCGGCCACGAGGTGGCCGCCCGGTACTACGCGGGCGCCCTCGACGAGGCGCGGCGCTGCGTCGAGGAGGAGATCGCCGCACCCGGCGACGTGGACGTCGCGATGCGCTACGGCTGCGGATGGGAGACCGGACCGCTCGAGTGGGCCCGGTCCACGGAGGCCTCTCCGGCCGGCTGAGCGCACGACACGATTCGAGACAAGCGACGTCGGCCCCGTGCCGACCACAAGCGACGAACGGAAGGAACCATGACCTCCTCATCCAACGGCAACCCCGACACCGGCCCCGACCCGGTGCCCGAGGCGGACGCCGCCTCCGAGGCGCGAGAGTTCGAAGCCCTCGAGTCGCTGGACCCACTGGGCTTCACGGAGGCTTGGTCGAAGACCATCACCGCCGCCCTCGAGAACCCCGCGGGGATGGTGCAGGCCTGGAGCCGATACGTGTCGGGGCTCGCGGAGGCCTCCTCGGCCGCGGCCGACCGCGCTCGCGGGACCGAGACTCCCGGCCCGGTCCAGCCCGGGCGGCGCGACCGCCGCTTCCGGGATCCCGCCTGGGAGGAGAACCCCGCCTTCTTCGCGATGCTCCAGGCCTACCTGCTCTCGGGCCGCCTCGTCGGCGACGTGCTCGACGCGTCAGAGGTCGACGAGGTCACCGAGCAGCGGATGGGCTTCCTCGCCGACGTGGTGATGGACGCCATGGCGCCGACGAACACCCTGTGGACCAACCCCGCGGCCCTGAAGCGGGCGCTCGACACGGGGGGCACCAGCGTGATGCGCGGCTTCCAGACCTTCATGGACGACGTGGCGAACAACAAGGGCATGCCGCGGCAGATCACGCCGGGCGCGTTCACCGTCGGCAAGGACCTCGCGATCACGCCGGGCAAGATCGTCTACCGCAACGACCTCATGGAGCTCATCCAGTACACGCCGCGCACCGAGACGGTCTACGCGACGCCGTTGCTGATGAGCCCGCCGTGGATCAACAAGTACTACATCATGGACCTCGCACCGGGGCGGAGCTTCGTGGAATGGGCGGTCGACCACGGCCACACCGTCTTCGCGATCAGCTACCACAACCCCGACACATCCGACCGCGACGTCCGCCTCGACGACTACCTGCTCAACGGGCCGATCGCCGCCCTCGACGTCATCCGGGAGATCACCGGAGCCGAGCAGGCGAACATCGTCGGGCTCTGCCTCGGCGGCACCCTCACCGCCGCCCTGCGCGCCTACCTCGCCTCCGCCGGCGAGCACCGCATCGCCTCCACCACCCTGCTCAACACCCTCGTGGACTTCAGCCGCCCCGGCCGCCTCGGGGCCTTCACCGACCGGGCCTCGGTGGAGCGGCTCGAGAAGCGCATGGCCGAGCGGGGCTTCCTCGAGGCCTCGGAGATGATGGGGATCTTCACCTTCATGCGCTCGAACGACCTGGTCTGGAACTACGCGGTGAACAACTGGCTCATGGGCGAGGACCCCCACCCCTTCGACATCCTCTCCTGGAACGCCGACAGCACCCGCATGCCGGCCAACATGCACTCCTTCTACCTGCGCTCGTGCTACCTGGGCAACGAGCTCGCACACGGCGAGATGGAGCTCGCCGGGACCCGGCTCGACCTGGGGACCATCCACGGCGACCACTACGTCCTCGCCGCCATCGAGGACCACATCGCGCCCTGGGAGGGCAGCTACCTGACGACCCAGGTGCTCCCGAACGCCGACGTCCGCTACGTGCTGAGCGCGTCGGGCCACATCGCCGGCATCGTCAACCCGCCCAGCCCGAAGGCGTGGTACCGGACGTCCCCGGCGGCCCACCCGCACGGGGGCGCGGCGGTCGCGCACCCGCCCGACGCCAAGGAATGGTTCGAGACCTCGGTCCAGCACGAGGGGTCGTGGTGGGAGGACTGGGCCGAGTGGATCGGGGCCCGCTCCGGCGAGCGCGTCAAGCCGCCCCGCATGGGGAGCCGCAAGCACCGGCCCGTGGGCGACGCCCCGGGAACGTACGTGCTCGAGACGTGAGCCTCGCTTGCAGAAGTACGCAGTGCGTACTATAGTGAGCAGACAAAGCACGAGAGAATTCCTACCCAGGAGGCACACAATGCCGTCGCCCGCCATCGAGAGCACGCTCGCCGCCCAGGACAAGGCCCTGAGCGCCCTTCGTGAGAGCCAGTCCGCCGTCGTCGACATCGTCGAGTCGTGGGCCAAGGCCGTCGAGAACTCCGTCCCGGACCTCCCCGCCATGCCCGTCGCCGGCTCCCTGCCGACGCCCGAGGAGATCATCAAGACCAGCTACGACTTCGCGGGCAAGGTGCTCGACGCGCAGCGCGAGTTCGCCGAGAAGCTCCTGAAGGCCGCCGCCCCGGCCGTCAAGACCACGAAGGTCAAGACGCCCGCCGCCTAAGGATCCACGGGCGTGGCTCAGGATCCCTGGAGTGAACAGGTCGAGGCACTCGGCCGGTTGATCCACACGCAACGCAAGCTCGCGAAGCTCTCGCTTCGCGAGCTTGCTGGGTTGAGCGACGTCTCCAACGCCTATCTGAGCCAGCTCGAGCGCGGCCTGCACCAGCCCTCGATGAGGGTGGTCACCCAGGTCGCCCGGGCGCTGGGCATACCGGCCGAGACCCTCCTGGCACAGGCGGGCCTCCTCGACGAGGACCGCCCGGAGCCGAGCGTCGCGCCCGAGCCCGGAGCGGCCGAGGCCGCCATCCGCGCCGACCCCGGCCTGACCGAGGCCCAGCGCGAGGCCCTGCTGGCCGTCTACCGCAGCTTCTCCGACCGGTAGGCCATCGACGGACGCCGCAGGGCGTTCAGCCGAAGGCCTCGCGCACGTCGTCGACCGTGGTCGCGCGGGCGCCGTCGCCCTCGCTCGCGAACGCCACCGGCGACTCGGGGACGATGATCTCCGGGTCGATCCACAGCACGACGTAGCCGGCGACCGCGCCGGCCCCGAAGCCGGGAGCGAAGATCCTCATCCGCCGGTCGATGACGCCGTCGGTGACGGCGTCATGGATCGCGATCGGGATGCTCGCCGCGGAGACGTTGCCGACCCGGTCGATGTTGAAGTAGAGGCTCTCCTCCGGGATGCCGGCCTGCCCGGCGAGGTCGATCACCATCGTCCGGTTCGCCTGGTGAGGCACCACGAGGTCGATCGCGTCGACCAGGGCCCGCCCGGGATCATCCGGGTGGGGCAGGTCGCGCAGCTCGCCCATCATCTGCACGAGGTAGCGCTCCACCAGGGCCTTCACCTCCGGGCCCCACACCGTGACGTTGTTGTCGAACTCGGGGTTGGGCCAGATGATCGAGTTGACCTGGCTCGCCGGGCCGCTGGCGTAGGTCTGGAAGATCTCCACGTCGCCCGGCGTCGTCCCTCCGAAGCCGGAGCGATGACCATCGCGGCCGCCCCGTCCCCGAAGATCATGCGCGATGGCCGGACGCTGCCGATCTTGTCGGAGAACTTCTCCGCGCAGACGACGAGGACCGGGCGCTTGATCGTCCTGGAGCAGCCTGACCGCCTCGCCGATTCCGTAGGGGAAGCCGGCGCAGGCGGCGACGAGGTCGCAGGACACGTGCGTCTGGAAGATGCCGAGCTGTCCGGACAGCCAGGTCGCGACCGAGGGGATCAGCCGCGTGCTCGTGCACGAGCAGAAGATCACGAGCGCCGATCTCCTCGGGCCGGCGCCCGGCGCCCGCGAGAGCGCTCGTGGCGGCCATGAGCGCGAGCTCCTCGAGGTCCCGCTCGGTGTAGATGCGCGACTCGATGCCGGTCTTCTCGCGGATGTCGTCCGCCGTCATGGGCGACCAGCTGTACGCGGTGTTGCGGATCAGGTCCTCGTTCTCGCAGAGCGCGCTCGCCCTTCGCGACCGAGAGTGACTCGAGGCGCGGCTTGACCGCGAAGCGCTCGGCGACGACCACCGGGGGGACCGGCTCGACGGGCGCGGACTGCCCGCGCCGGACCGGGTCGCGAACGTGCCGTGAGGGGTGCGGGGCCATCCGGCGGTGCCGGATGAACTCGCTGACCTCCCGGTTGCGCGGCACGAAGACCACGACGAACTCGTCGTCGGCGATCCGCCCGACCTCCTCGAGCCTCATCTCGGCCCGGGTCCACGGGTACTGGTTGTGCATCACCATGGCCATCCGCATCAGCGCCTCGAGCTCGGGTTGGACCTCGGAGCAGTCGAGGATCTCCTCGTAGCCGTAGACCGGGAAGTCGGGGTCGTACGACGACAGGCAGTAGGTGAGGCTGCCCCGCTCGGCGAGGGCCTCCTCGACGGTCAGCTTGATCGCCGAGAGCTCGGTCGCGTGGTGCAGCTTGTGACGGTAGACGTCGAAGAGCACGTCGTGGATCCGGTCCTCGACCTCGCCGTCCCAGGCCGCCGGCAGGCCCTCGTAGCACTCGGCGACGGCGGCGACCTTGCGCTCGCCGTCCCGCCACGGAATCAGGATCGGCAGGTACACGTCGTCGCGACGGCGCGGGACGTCGCGCCAGCGCATGGGCCGCTTCTCGTACATCGTCATCGCGTAGCGGTTGGTCCAGAACAGGTTGAGCGCCAGGTCGCGCAGCAACTCGTAGCGCGACGCGTACCCGCCCGACTCGGTCTTCTCGAGGATGTCGGTCCCGGTCGGCGCCTTGGCCTCGAAGTCCCGGCGCACGACCGCCGAGAGCTGCTCCTCGGTCTCGATGACGCTGAAGTCGAGATCGGCGAGGAAGTTGGACGGAAAGACCAGGCGGCCGTGACGGTTGATGACGAAGGGCTTTCCCACGGCTCGCTCCCCGGGTCCTCAGGCTGAAACCGCACGCTAACCGACGGATTTCACGTCCGGTAGGGACACCACCCCCCTAGGTGCGCGGTGCCCCGTAGCGTTCGCGCGTGCGCGGGGCTAGCGTCGGCGTCGAATGGACAGCCGGATCGCCATCGTCAACAGAGGTGAGCCCGCACGACGGCTGATCCACGCGGCCCGTGAGCTCAACAACGAGCGGGGCTGGACGATCCGCACGATCGCCCTCCACACGCTCGAGGAGCGCCGGGCCACCTTCGTGCGCGAGGCCGACGAGTCGCTGGTGATCGGGCGCGCCGGCGACGGCAACCCCTACATCGACCACGGGGAGCTCGAGCGGGCGCTGCGCGAGTGCGGCGCCGACGCGGCCTGGGTCGGGTGGGGGTTCGTCGCCGAGGATCCCGCGTTCGTCGAGCTGTGCGAGCGGATCGGCGTCACCTTCATCGGTCCGCCCGCCCACGCGATGCGGCGCCTCGGCGACAAGATCGCCGCCAAGCTCCTCGCCGAGGAGGTCGGGGTGCCGGTCGCCGAGTGGAGCCGCGGGCCCGTGGAGACCGACGAGGACGCGCTCCGGCACGCCGCCGCGATCGGCTTCCCGCTGATGATCAAGGCCGCCGCCGGGGGCGGCGGGCGCGGGATCCGGATCGTGAACTCGGAGGCCGAGCTGCTGCCCGGCCTCGAGCGGGCCCGCGACGAGGCCAGGCGGGCCTTCGGCGACGCCGAGCGTGCTGATGGAGCGGCTCGTGACCGGCGCGCGCCACGTCGAGGTGCAGGTGGTCGCCGACCACCACGGCACGGGTTGGGCCGTCGGCGTGCGGGACTGCTCGGTCCAACGCCGCAGCCAGAAGCTGATCGAGGAGTCGGCGTCGCCGGCGCTGGACGCGGAGCAGGAGATGGCCCTGGGGCGCTCGGCGGTGCGACCTGGTGCTGGCGGCCGGGTACCGCAACGTGGGGACCGTCGAGTTCCTCTACCAGCCCGAGGAGCGGGCGCTGGCCTTCCTCGAGGTCAACACGCGCCTCCAGGTGGAGCACCCGGTGACCGAGGCGATGACCGGCCTCGACCTGGTGAAGCTGCAGATCCACATCGCGGCGGGCGGGCGGCTCGAGGGGGAACCGCCGTCGGCGCGCGGGCACGCGATCGAGGCCCGCGTCAACGCGGAGGACGCGGAGCGCGGCTTCGCCCCGGCGCCGGGCACGGTGGAGCTCCTCGGCCTGCCGACCGGCCCGGGGATCCGCGTGGACACCGGCATCTCCGAGGGGGACGTGATCCCATCGCAGTACGACTCGATGATCGCCAAGGTCATCGCCTGTGGCTCCGACCGCGCCGAGGCTCTGGCCCGCCTGCGCCGTGCCCTCGAGGAGATGAGGGTCGTGGTGCGCGGCGGGGCCACCAACCGCGCCTTCCTCATCGACCTGCTCGGCCGGCCCGAGGTCGTGGCGGGCACGGCCGACACCGGGTGGCTCGACCGCCTCGCCGCGGAGGGCGGCCTCATCTCCGACCGCGGCGCCGACGTGGCGCTCATCGCCGCGGCGATCGACTCCGATGAGGCCGAGGAGGCCGTGGAGCGTCGGGGCTTCTACGCCTCCGCCCGCCGCGGCCGGCCGAAGGCGAGCCACGAGATCTCCCGCAAGGTGGAACTGCGCCACCGGGGCCGGGCGTATCACCTCACCGTCGCCCGCACCGGCCCCGGCCGCTACCGGGTGGCCGTGCCCGAGGGGGTCCTCGAGGTGGACGTCGATCGCCGGGGACCGTTCGAGTCGCGCCTCCGGGTGAACGGCCACACGCACCGGGTCATCTCGGTGGTCCACCCGCCGGACCACCTGATCGAGGTGGACGGCGTCGCGCACCGGGTCTCGCGCGACGAGGGCGGGCTCGTACGCGCCCCCGCGCCCGCGCTGGTGGTGTCCGTGACCGTCGTGGCCGGCGACGCGGTGACGGCCGGGACGCCCGTGGCGGTGCTCGAGAGCATGAAGATGGAGACCACGGTCACCGCCCCGTTCGACGGGGTGGTGGCCGAGGTCCTGGTCGCCGGGAACGTCCAGGTCGACGCGGGAGCGCCGCTCCTGCGGATGGAGGCGCGGATCGAGGGGGCCGTGAGCGAGTCGGGGCGGCCGCGCATCGTCTTCGACATCCCCGCCACGGCGTCGGACGACGATCCCCGGCGGCGCGCGTCGGAGATCCTCGGCGCGATCCGCAGCCTGCTCCTGGGCTACGACGTCAGCGCGGCCGAGGCCCGCCGGCTGGTCGCCGAGTTGGATGCGCTGCGCAAGGCCCTCCCGCCCGACGACCCGGCGCTCCTTCAGGGCGAGATCGACGCGCTGGGCGTCTTCGCGGACCTCGCCGAGCTCTCGCGGGCCCGGCCGCCGATGCAGGAGAGCGAGCTCGCGGAGGAGATGGTCCACAGCCCTCGCGAGCACTTCCACCACTACCTCCGCTCACTGGACGCCGAGCGCGAGGGCGTCCCGGAGTCGCTGCGCCGGTCGCTGGAGCGGGCGCTCGGGCACTACGGCGTGGAGGGCCTCGACCCCAGCGCCGGCCCTTGCCCAGGCCGCCTACCGCATGTTCCTCGCCGAGGAGCGGGTGCCCTCGCAGTTGCCGGCCGTGGCCGGCCTGCTCGACGGCCGGCTTCGCGACGCCGACACGCTGCCCGCCCCGCTGCGCAAGGAGCTGCGCGAGACGCTCGACCGCCTCGTGGCCGCCACCCAGCTCCGCCACCCCGCGATCGGGGAGCTGGCACGCAGCGTCCGCTTCGCCTGCTTCGACCGCCCGCTGATCGCGGCGGCCCGCGAACGCGCCTACCGTCGCGTGCGGGACCAGCTCGCGCGCCTGGCCGCGAGCCCCGACGCCCCCGACCACGCGCGGCTCATCGACGAGGTGGTCGCCACCTCGCAGCCGCTCCTGCCGATCCTCGGGGAGCGCGCCCGACACGGCCTCGCCGACCAGCGAGCCGATGCTCGAGGTGCTGACCCGCCGCTACTACAAGATCCGCGACCTGCGCGACCTGCGGCTGCTCACCGTGGACGGGCGTCAGCTCGCCACCGCCACCTACGACCGCAGCGGGCCGGAGCGTGCGGCTCGTCACGGCCCTCGGGAGGTTCGACGACCTCGTCGGGGTTCTCGAGACCCTCGGGCGGTTCGTGCGGGACCTCCCGGACGCCGAGGGCAGCGTGGCCGACCTCTACCTCATCGGGGCACGAGGCGCCCGACCCGGACGAGATGGCCGACCGGATCGAGCGGGCCATCGAGCAGGCGGCCGTGCCCGCCGCGGTGCAACGCCTCGCCGTGTCGGTGGCCTTCGTCGAGGGGGGGATCGCGAGTTCACCTTCCGCCCGGTCGACGGGCGTCTGCGCGAGGAGCGGGTGGTCCGCGGGCTGCACCCCATGATCTCGCGGCGGCTGCGCTTCGGGAGGCTCTCCAACTTCGAGGTGAGCCGGCTGCCGTCGGTTGAGGACACCTACCTCTTCCACTGCGTCGCGCCGGAGGACCCGACCGACGAGCGGTTCGTGGCCCTGGCCGAGGTCCGCGACCTGACGCCGGTCCGTGACGCCTCCGGCGCGCTCGCCTCCCTCCCCGAGGTCGAGCACATCCTGGCCGGGTGCCTCGAGGGCATCCGCCGGAGTCAGGCCGCGCGGCCCGCGAGGCGCCGCCTGCAGGCCAACCTCGTCTTTCTGTACATCTGGCCCGTCGTGGAGGTGTCTCTGCCCGAGCTGACGGCGGCGGCCCGGCGGCTGGCCCCGCATGACCGAGGGGCTCGGGCTCGAGGAGGTGCTCCTGTGCTTCGGCGTCGCGGACAAGACGACCGGCGAGGTGCGCGAGCTGGCCCTCCGCTTCTCGTACCAGCCGGGCGCCGGGGTCGCGGTGGGGCTCACCGGGGCGCCCGACGGAGCCCCTGTCGCCGACCGACGACTACGCCCAGCGCGTGCTGGCGGCCCGGCGGCGCGGCACCGTCTACCCCTACGAGCTCATCCGGCTGCTCACCGGAGACGGTGGTGACTTCGTCGAGCACGATCTCGACGAGGACGGGAGGCTCGTGCCGGTCGATCGGCCGCCGGGGCGGAACCGGGCGGGCATCGTGGCCGGGGTCGTCCGCACCCCGACGGAGAAGCACCCGGAGGGCATCGTGCGCGTCGCGCTGCTCGGCGACCCCACGCGCTCACTGGGCTCGGTGTCCGAGCCGGAGTGCCGCCGCATCCTGGGGGCCATCGACCTCGCCGACCGGATGGGCGTGCCGCTGGAGTGGTTCGCGATCTCGTCCGGCGCGAAGATCTCGCGCGAGAGCGGCACCGAGAACATGGACTGGGTCTCGCGGGTGCTGCGCGGCCTCATCACGTTCACCCAGGCGGGGGGCGAGGTCAACGTGGTCGTGGCCGGCATCAACGTCGGCGCGCAGCCCTACTGGAACGCCGAGGCGACGATGCTGCTGCACACCCGGGGCATCCTCGTCATGACGCCCGACAGCGCGATGGTGCTCACCGGCAAGCAGGCCCTCGACTACTCCGGCGGGGTCTCGGCCGAGGACAACTTCGGCATCGGCGGGTTCGACCGGATCATGGGCCCGAACGGGCAGGCCCAGTACTGGGCGCCGCATCTCGCCGGCGCGTGCGAGGTCCTGTTCGCCCACTACGCCCACACCTACGTCGCCCCGGGCGAGCGGTCCCCGCGCCGGGCCACCACGACCGACCCGGTCGATCGCGACGTGCGCGACTCCCCCCACTCGGGCCCGGGGACCACCTTCACGACGGTGGGCGAGATCTTCTCGCCCGTGACCAACCCCGAGCGCAAGAAGGCGTTCGACATCCGGTCGGTGATGAACGCCGTGATCGACCAGGATCACGCACCGCTCGAGCGGTGGGCGACGATGGCGGACGCCGAGACCGCCGTCGTCTACGACGCCCACCTCGGCGGCTTTCCGGTCACGGTCCTCGGCATCGAGTCGCGGCCGATCCCCCGACACCATTTCCTGCCCGCGGACGGCCCGGACCAGTGGACGGCCGGGACGCTCTTCCCGCTGTCGTCCAAGAAGGTCGCCCGTGCGATCAACGCCGCGAGCGGGAACCGGCCGGTGGTGGTGCTGGCGAATCTCTCCGGCTTCGACGGCTCGCCGGAGTCGCTTCGCAAGCGCCAGCTCGAGTACGGCGCGGAGATCGGGCGGGCCGTCGTCAACTTCTCCGGCCCGATCGTGTTCTGCGTCGTGTCCCGCTATCACGGGGGCGCGTTCGTGGTCTTCTCCGGCGCCCTGAACGACGAGATGGAGGTTCTCGCCGTGGAGGGTTCCTACGCCTCGGTCATCGGCGGAGCGCCCGCCGCCGCGGTGGTGTTCGCCGGCGACGTGGCCGCCCGCACCGAGGCCGACCCCCGGGTGGCGGAGGCTCAGGACCGGCTGGCCGACGCCGAGGACGCGGACCGCGGCCGGCTGCGGGCCGAGCTCGATGACGTGCGCGCCGCGGTCCGGTCCGAGAAGCTCGGCGAGGTCGCCGCGGAGTTCGACGCGATCCACAGCATTCAGCGAGCCCTGGAGGTCGGATCGGTGGATGCCATCATTCCCGCGAACCGACTTCGCCCGCGTCTCATCGAGGCGCTCGAACGCCGTCTCGGCTGATGCTGATGGCGCTGGACGCTAGTGTCGTGAGTCGCTAGTTCGTATGCAGTTCCCGAGCGAATCTCCAGCGAGACAAGGACGCAGATCCCCCGCAATATCGGGAATATTGCGGGGGTCGAGGACGCTGTATCGCGATGAGATGAGCCGGGAACTGCCACGTAATTAGTGACTCAGGACGCTAGACGGCGCTGACGAGGCCGGCGGCCGTGTCGGGCGTCTCGGTTGACGCGCGTGCCATGTCGAAGACGAGGCGTGGCGTGGCGGCGGTGCCGTCGAGCACCTGGGCGATTGCGGTGTTGACGCTGTCGAGGCTGCGCTCGGAGCGCATCACGCGCGTGAGCCCACGACGGTGCAGCTCGAAGACCTCCTCGAGGTCCCGGTGTGTGCCCACGATCGAGCCGCGGATGTCGAGGCCACCCAGCACGGTCTCGAAGATCGGCACCCGCATGTGGTTCTCGGCGGGCAGGCCGACGCAGACGAGCGAGCCTCCGCGCGCGAGCGAGCCGAAGGCCTGCTCGAAGGCGATCGGGTGGACCGCCGTGGAGATCGCCACATCGGCGCCCCCGAGCTCCTGGATCGCCGCGATCGGATCGTCCTCCCCGGCGTGCACGAGGTGCTCCGCGCCGAGCTCCCCGGCCTCGGCGAGCCGCTCGGGGTTCGTGTCGACCGCGATGACCGATGCGCCGGTGATGCGCGCGTACTGGAGCGCGAGGTGGCCGAGCCCTCCGACGCCGAAGATCGCGACGAGGCTCGCGGAGTTTGCGCCGGAGACCTTGACGGCCTTGTAGGTGGTCACGCCCGCGCACGTCAGGGGCGCGGCGTCGAGCGGGTCCAGCCCTGCCGGCACGCGCACGACGTGGCGGGCGTAGCCGACGGCGTACTCGGCGAACCCCCCGTCCATGCCGTAGCCGGTGTTGATCTGCGAGAGGCAGAGCGTCTCGCGACCTGAGTTGCAGTAGCGACAGTCGCCGCAGGCGTAGCCGAGCCACGGGAGGGCGACACGATCGCCGACCGCCAGGCCGTGCGAGTTGCCCGGTCCCACCCGCTCGATGATCCCGACCCCCTCGTGGCCCGGGACGAACGGAGGCGACGGCGTGATCGGCCACTCGCCGCGTGCGGCGTGGATGTCCGTGTGACACAGGCCGCACGCCTCGATCTTCACGAGCACCTGCTCGGGGCCCGGCTCCGGCCGGGGCATCTCCTCGATGGAGAGCGGGCGGTCGAACGAACGAACGACGGCGGCCTTCACGGGGACTCCTCTTTCGTGGGGAGTCCAGCCTCGTCCCACCGGAGCGCCTCGACGTCAGCGCCGTCCCGCATCCCCCCTTGGTAGTTGGCCGCACGTCAACTTCGGCCCCTCGCCCCCGCCTCGCGGGCGGTCTCTCGGTCAGAACGCCCCCCAAGCGCACCGCCGCGACATATGGTGGAGCGGTGAACGATGAGCCCGCCCGGGCAGAGGGGTACCGCCACGTCGCCTGCTGTTGCGAGAGCGAGGGTGTGTCGGAGCGGGCCGTTCTGGAGGCGGTGCGGGTCGCACGCCTGAGCGGGGCGCCGCGGCTCAGCTTCGTGCACGTGCTTCCGTTGCCGGGCCGCTTCACCGGCGGGCGGACGCCCTGGAGCCCGCCGGACGAGGTCCTGGCGCAGGAGCTCCTCGAGGATGCGCGGCGCTGGCTGGAGCCCATCGCAGCCGGGCACGGCGGCGACGCGGTGGTGATCATGGGGGCCGACCTGTCCCTCCGCCTGAAGGAATGGGCGCGCGAGGCGGCCTGCGAGCTGATCGTCGCCTGCCCGCACACCCGGGGGATCCTGGGCGTGGCCCTCGGGAGCTTCGCCACCGGGCTGATCCGGGATCCCCCCTGTCCGGTCATGCTCGTCCCGGCCTGAGGGCCCCGTCACATCCTCTCGGCAACCCGCTCGTCCACGACGAGCTGGTCCCCCACGACGCCAACGACCCGCTTCGCCCGCGCAGGTCGTGGCGCACGTCGTCGCTCTACACTTCAGCCCCAAGCCGACTGGGAAGCGATGATGGACCCCCACCGGCTGCGGCGCTTCGTCGAGGCCCAGGACAGCGCGGACGCGTACGAGCACGCGCTGTCGGAGGTGCGGGCCGGGTGCAAGACGGGCCACTGGATGTGGTTCATCTTCCCGCAGATCGCCGGCCTGGGTCACAGCCCGATGGCCAAGACCTACGCCATCTCCTCGATCGACGAGGCCAGGGCCTACCTCGACCACCCCGTCCTCGGCCCACGGCTTCTCGAGAGCACGCGCGCGCTCGTCGAGGTCACGGGACGCAGCGCGGACCAGATCTTCGGGGAGATCGACGCGATGAAGCTGCGCTCCTCCATGACCCTGTTCGCCCGCGCCACGGCCGACGAGCCGCTCTTTCGGGAGGTGCTGGATCGGTACTTCGGCGAGCGACCGGACGAGGCGACCGAGCAGCGCCTCTGAGCCACGGCCCGCGGGACTTGCGGGCGATGTGGTGGGACTGCGGACCCCCCCTAGAGCGGCCTCACCCCGATCGCCCGGTCGGCGTCGCGCCGGCGCGCGTCTTCTACCGAGACGATCTCCCGGCCGAACGGGCGCAGGCCGACGGTGATGAGCTTGAAGTTCGCGAGCCCGAGCGGGATCCCGATGATCGTCAGGCAGAGCAGGATCCCCGTCGCGATATGCAGCAGTGTGAGCCACCAGCCGGCGATGAAGAACCAGATGATGTTGCCGATGGTCGATCCGACGCCCTTTCCGGCCTGAGGGACCACCTCGCGGCCGAAGGGCCAGGCGCCGTACATCGCGATCCGCAGAGCGGCCACGCCGAACGGAATCGTGATGATGAGGATGAAGCACAGGAGTGCGGCCAGCGCATAGCCGATGAACAGCCACAGCCCCGCGAGCGCGAACCAGATGATGTTGCCGACAAGACGCACCGAGCGACCCTGTGCCCTTCTGCCAGGCCCGGCGCCATCGACGTCCGAACCACTGCGCGGACGATCAGCGCTCGGGCGGACCGACCACCACGACGGGACAGGGCGCGTGCTCCAGCACCTGCCGCGAGGTGCTCCCGAGCAGGAGCTTCTCCAGGCGGCTGTGCCCGCGCGCGCCGACGACCACCGCTGAGGCGCCGCGCTCGCCGGCCAGCCGCACGAGCGTCTTGGCGACCGACGGATCGTCGGCCGCGACGTAGCCCTCGGCCTCGAACCCCACCTCGGCGGCCAGGGCGGCGCCACGAGAGGCGAGCTGCTGCGCCCCCGCGTACATCGCCTGGTCGGTGAGCGCGGCCGTCCCCAGGTCAACCGGCACCGCCAGCATCTCGCCGGCGCCGAGCGTCTCGTAGGCGGCCCCGGACTCCCAGACGACCACGACGAGCGCCGGGCGCGGCCCCAGCAGGGCGGCCGCCTCGCGGATGGCGTGATCGGCGACCGGCGAACCGTCGTAGCCGATGATGATGGGCCCGGAGGACACGGAGGGCTCGCAGCCTACCCGCCGCCGGGGTGGCCCGGCGCCCGCGCGTAGACTCGCGCGCGGTCAACGACGGGGAGGAGCCGTGCCGAGGGCGGAGGTCTCCGGAGCCACCATCCACTCCGGGGTCGCGGGTGAGGGCGAGCGCCGCGCGGCTCGGGGCCGCGGGCTCGTCGCGCTGCTCGTGGCCGGAGTCGTCGCCGTCCTGGCCGTCGCGCTCTGGTCGGCGCCGGCGGCCTCCGCCGCGCCCGCGCCGGCGTCCGAGGCCGAGGTCGCCCTTGCGCGCATGTACTCGCCGGTCGTGCGGCTGAAGGAGCAGCCCGGCTCCTGCGACATCGGGGAGCCGTACCAGCCCACGGACATCGATCTGCTGATGGGGAACGACGAGGTCGCCCTGCGCGGCCCGTGGGACCGGACCAACATCGTGAAGGTGGCCCCGACGGCGGCGGACCTCTCGCGGGGGCTCTTCGACTACCACCTGGACTTCCCCGGCGACGCGCTGCGGCCCGGCTGCACCTATGAGCAGTGGGCGGCGCGCCTCGCGGCGACCGGCGTCCCTCCCACGGCCTACGCCCGCGTGGTCACCGAGGCCGGCAAGCCCGGCAAGCTGGCGCTCCAGTACTGGTTCTTCTACGTCTACAACGACTGGAACAACAAGCACGAGGGCGACTGGGAGATGATCCAGCTCGTCTTCGACGCGTCCAGCCCCGCGCAGGCGCTCACCCGCCCGCCCGCGGAGGTGGGCTACAGCCAGCACTCGAGCGCCGAGCGGGCCGAGTGGGGCGACCCGAAGCTCGAGCTGGTGAACGGCACCCACCCGGTCGTGTACCCGGCGGCCGGATCCCAGGCCAACTTCTTCGGCTCCGAGCTCTACCTGATGCGCAGCAACTCCGAGGGCGTCGGCTGCGACGACACCAGCGGCCCCTCGCGCACCATCCCCCTCGCCGTGAAGGTGGTGCCCACGGGGCGCGCGGCCTACCTCGCCGCATACCCGTGGCTCGGGTTCGACGGGCGCTGGGGCGAGAAGCAGGCCTCGTTCTTCAACGGGCCCACGGGACCGAACGACAAGACCCAGTGGACGAAGCCGATCACCTGGTCGCTGGAGAGCTGGAGGAGCCAGAGCTTCTCGGTTCCCGGCGGCGGCGCGCTGGGGACTCGGGCCACCGATGTGTTCTGCGGCTACGTCGCGGCCGGCGGGCGGCTGCTGAACCGGATGAAGACCAACCCGGGACCCACGACGCTCATCCTCGCCGCGCTGGTCGTGCTGCTCGTGTGGGGCCTCTCGCGCACCAGGTGGCGGCCCGGGCGGCCCGCGCCGCTGGCACGCCGGCGGGCATGGGGGGAGCTGACGACGGCCTCGTGGCGGCGCTTCCGAAGACACCCGCGGCTCTTCCTGGGGATCGGCCTTCTGTTCGTCCCCCTGGGTGCCGTCATCACGCTGATCCAATGGCTGCTGTTCCAGGTCTGGGCCCTGACGCCGCTGGTCGATGAGGCCGGGGAGCGCAACGCGTTCGTGGACACCCTCGCCCTGAGCCTCGGCGTGGTGCTGACGATCTTCGGGTACGCCGTCGTCCAGGCCGCAACCGCCCGCGCGCTGGTGGAGATGGACGCCGGCCGGCCCGTGACGGCGCTGCGGGCCTACCGCCTCATCGCACCCAATCTCGGGGGGCTCCTGCTCGCCCTGCTCGTGGTGGTGCCCGTGCAGATCGTGCTCGATCTCACCTTCGTGCTGATTCCCGTGGCCCTGTTCCTGCTGGTGCGGTGGTCGCTGATGGGGGTGGTCCTCGGGGTGGAGCACGGCTCGGGGTTCGCCGCCCTGCGCCGCAGCGGGTCGGTGACGCGCGGGCACTGGTGGCGCACGGCGACCGTGGTGCTGGGGATCGCGGGCCTCGCGCTGCTCCTGGGCCCGGCCGTCGGGGTGCTGACCCTGCTGTTCACCGGCGCCGCCTTCGACCTGGTCAACCTGATCGCGGCCCTCGTCTACGTGGCGGCGCTGCCGTTCGCGGCCATCGTGACGACGTACCTCTACTTCGACCTGGTGGCCCGCCACCAGGAGGCTCCCGCCGAGGAGCCCGAGGCGGACGAGATCCCCGCGACCGGCTAGCCGAACCGCCGGCGGCCGGCGAGACGCTGCTCGCCGGCGCGATCGCGGAGCGCTGGTCCCGCACAGGGACAGGCGCGTGCAAGACTGGCAGCACCGTCATGGCGGGGTCGGCCGGATCCGAGGGGGTCGATCAGGGAAGATGGCTGGGCGCACCCACGATGCGAGCGCGGGCGCGCTCCCCGGCGGCCTGGTCGCGCTGCTGTTCACCGACCTGGTCCGCTCCACAGAGCTGCTCGAGCGTCTGGGCGACGCCGCGGCCGAGGCGGTCCGGCGCGAGCACTTCGGGCTCCTGCGCGAGGCGATCGGCGCCGCCCGCGGGCAGGAGGTGAAGACGCTCGGAGACGGCGTCATGGTCGTCTTCGGCAGCGCGGTCGAGGCCGTCGAGTGCGCCGTCGCGATGCAGAGGGCAGCCGGCACAGGCGTTGGCCAAGGACACGGCGAGCCCCTGTCGATCAGGGTCGGAGTGCACGTGGGCGAGCCGGTGCGCGATGCGGACGACTTCTTCGGCACCGCTGTCGTGGTCGCCCGGCGGCTCTGCGACGCGGCCGTCGGGGGGCAGATCCTGGCCTCGGACCTGGTGCGCGGCCTGGTGGAGCCGCGGGGCGAGCACCGCTTCCGCGCCATCGGACCCCTGCCGCTGAAGGGCCTGAACGAATCGATGCCGGCGTTCGAGGTGGCATGGGAGGCCTCCCCCGCCGGGGCGGCGACGGCCCGGCCGCCGCGCCCCGCTCACTCGGTCCGCGACGGCGTGCTGCGCACGCGCCTCATGCCGCCGAGCCTGTCGCGCACCTGCCTGCCGAGGCCCGAGCTGGTGCGGCGGATCCTCGACGGGCTCGACGGCCGGCTCGTGTCGGTGGTCGCGGGCGCCGGGTACGGCAAGACGACCCTTCTCACCCAGGCGCTCGCCGAGACCGGCATGCCGTGGACGTGGCTCTCGTGCGATGAGCGGATCGGCTCTCCGGAGGCGCTCCTCGCGCACCTCGCGGCCGGTCTGGGAGCGAGGTTCCCGGGCGTGGGCTCACGGCTGGCGTTCGAGGGATCTGTGGAGGACCAGGCGGACGAGCTCTGCAACGAGGTGGCGCTCACCGTCGCCGACGACTTCGTCATGGCGATCGACGACCTCCACACGCTGCCCGCCCCCGCCACCACCGCGGTGCGGCTGCTGGTCCGTCACCTCCCCGGCACGGTGCACCTGGCGCTCGCCAGCCGCTTGGCCCTCCCCTTCCCCGTCCCGCGGCAGGCCGGGCGGGTCCACCAGATCGACGAGCGTTCGATCGCGCTCACGCCGCAGGAGTGCTCCGAGCTCCTGAGCGCGGAGGGCGACTCGGCGGCGGCGCGGTCGGCGGATCGGCTCCACGAGCTCTCCGAGGGCTGGCTCACCGGCGTGCTGCTCGCGGTGGGCGCCGGGGTGATGCCGGATCCACGCCCGCCGGGCGAGGACGAGACGATGTTCGACTACCTCGCCGAGGAGGTGCTCGCCCGCGAGCCGCCGGAGGTCCGCGACTTCCTTCTGGCCACGGCGGTGCTCGAGCGGTTCACACCGGAGCTCGCCCAGGCCGTGTGGGGGCGCCCGGGAGCACGCGAGGTCATCGCGACGCTGCTCACACGACACCTGTTCACCGTGCAGCTGGCCTCGGAGGGGGAGTGGTACCGCTACCACCACCTGTTCTCCGGCTTCCTACGCGAGCGGCTGCGGGCGGTGGGGCACCTCCCACGGGAGCCGCGTTCCCCCGGTCGATGCTCCTCTGCGACCTCGCGCTGGCGGCGCGCGCGGTGGGGCTCGACGGCGCCGCGCGCGAGCTGGCTCGGGACGCGCTCGAATCGGCCCGGGGGGTGAGCGCGCCCTGGGCGGCGGCGCGCGCGGCGCTCGTCGGCGCGGCGGTCTGGGGACCCGGAGAGGCCGGCGACCGGTGCCTGGCCGACGCGCTGGAGACATGCGACCGGCCCGGCTTCGAGGAGCTCTGGACCCGCCGCGAGCGCGGGCTCGCACCGGGGCTGCTCGGCCGCGCGCTCACCGCCGGAATCGGGCGGCCGGACGTCGCGGCGCGACTTGCCCTGGCATGCGGTGCCGAGACGGCCGCCGAGGTCAGGCGCTCGCTGACCGGCGCCCCGGCGGCCGTGCGCGCACAGCTCGCCGAGGAGCTCGAATGGCGGCCGGCCGCCGATGCGGGGCTCGTGCGCATGCTGCTGTCGGATGGGGACGCCACGGTGCGCGGCGCGGCGGAGCGAGCCCGGCAGCGCATCGATGCACGGCCGCGCGCGCCGCTTCGCATCACGGCGCTCGGCCGTTTCTCGGTCGTCCGGGGTGGGATGCCCGTACCCGAGCTCAACCGCGGCCACGGCCGGCCCCGGGTCCTGCTTGCCCTCCTCATCGCGGCCGATGGCCCGGTACATCGTGAGGCCCTGATGGAGTGGCTGTGGCCCCACCTCGCACCTCCTCGCGCCCTCGCGTCGCTGCACACCACGCTCCATACGCTCCGGCGGCTTCTTGATCCGGAGGGAGCGCGCCCGGAGGCCGACCGGGCGATCGCCACCGACGGCCAGGCGTACCGGTTGTCGATCGACGAGCGGGACGACCTCGACCTGCGCGACCTGCTCCGGCTCGCCGCCGAGGCGCGCGAGCGTGAGAGCGGCGACGAGCGCATCGAGCGGCTGCTCGGCGCCGAGCCGATGTGCGCCGCGCCGCTGCTTCCCGAATGGCCCTACGAGGACTGGGCGGTCGAGCGCCGGGAACAGGTGCGGCGCACGCAGGAATGGACGCTCGCCACGCTCGCCGAGGAGCTCGAGCTGAGCCGACAGCCGCTCGCGGCGGTGAGCCGCTACCGTCTGCTGCTCGAGATGGAGCCGGAGCGCGAGGCCTGGCACCGGGGTCTGATGCGCGTCTACGCACGGGCCGGTGAGCGTGGGCTGGCGCTCCGCCAGTTCCACGCCTGCAGGACGACTCTGCGCGAGCAGCTCGGCAGCGACCCGAGCGCCGAGACCCGCGCCCTGTACTCGTCGCTCCTTTGAGTGGCTCTTGAGTCGGCGGTCCTAGCGTGATCGCCGCACTCACTCGACAGGGGAGGAACGATGAGCACCATTCGGCAACCGATCGTGGATCAGGAGCTGCAGGCCGAGCTCGTCCCGCTGGGAACGCTGTGGGCGGCGTTCGGTGAGATCCACACTCTGGAGGGGACGCCCGCCGGCACCAGGATGACCGTCGACGTGGCCGATGTGCGGGTGGACGGTGAGCGCCTACGCGGCCGGATGCGCGGCACCGCGGCGGCCGATTGGGGGATCCTCGGCCCCGAGGGCACGTTCATGCTGGACGTCCGCTGGACCATGGAGACTCACGACGGCGCGCTCGTGTACGTCCAGTACCACGGCCGCTGCGACGTCTCCCGCGGGCTCGCCGATCCCGGCCCGCTCTACATCACCCCGCGCTTCGAGACCGGCGATCCGCGCTACGCCTGGCTGAACTCGCTGCAGGCCGTCGGCAAGGGCCGCGTCGACTTCGACGACTCCCAGATCAACTACGCGCTCTACGAGGTGCGCTGACGGGGGCTATTCCCAGGCCTTGGTGAGCCCGATCAGGTGCCCCTCCGGATCCGTGAAGTGGCCGAGCTCGATCTCGGTCCCCGGCACCTTGTCGGGGCCCCAGATCCGCTTTCCGCCCAGGCTCTCGGCCTTCGCCAGCGCGGCCTCGACGTCGGGGACCTCGACGTAGAAGGTCACGTGGCCCTCGGAGCCGGGAGGCGCTCCCGAGACGCCGCCGCCGATGCCGACGCCCTCCGGGTTGAGGTTGTCCTCGCGCCCCACGATCCCGTAGCCCATGGGGTTGTTCGTGTCGATCTTCCAGCCGAACAGCTCGGAGTAGTAGCTCTGCATCCTCGCGCCGTCCTTGCCGATGACCTCGAAGTGAACGACCGGCTGTCCCATGTCCGCCTCCTGTCCCGCGCCGGTGGCCCGGCGTGTGTGATCTCCCGTTACCCATGAGACCCCAGACTCTCCCGGAATTCATCGCCGGCCCGCGACGAACTGGTCTCGGCGCCGGCCCCGGCGAGCGGCTCGTCCGGGCCCCACCGGGCTTTCCCCCACCGGGCCTTCGGGTTATCGGCAGCCTTGATGGGCGTCGTCCCGATGAGGGCGGTGCCCGGGAGGCGTGAAGTGAGGCATGCCACGGTCGGCGATCCCAGACGACCACGAGGTGACCGGAAATGCCTCCCACCGACTTCCCTCTCCGCGGGACGCGGCCGCGGCGCCGGCGAACGCGCCGTGCTCTCACCGCCCTCCTCGCGGCGGCCATGCTCCTCCTTCTCGGCGCCGCGACCGCACTCGGCTCGCCGGGGACCATGCGGCTCATCGAGACCTCACCCTCGCTGGGCCACGACGTCACGGTCACCGTTCCGGGAGGCGAGACCTTCCGCGTGGAGCCCGGACGGCCGCTCGTGCGGGTCACCCCCTCGGGGGGCGCGGTCATCGAGACCTCCGCCTGGTGCGTCGACTGGCGGCGCGCGATCGACGAGGGAGTCGACTATGCGGTGGACCTCCAGACACCGGCCGACGCCCCCGGGCTCGCGGGTCCGGCGGCCGATGAGACCGCCTGGCTCATCGCGCACTCCGACGCTCTGATCGCCGCGGCCGCATCTCCGGGATTGGAGGCCGCCGCGATCCAGGTGGCCGTGTGGCAACTGACCGGCCAGGCGGCCGACACGGGCTCGGCCACCGACGACGCAGACCTCAACGCCCGCGTCGCCGAGCTGCGCGCCCTCGCGGAGGGACGCTCGCCCGTGACCTCGATCGCGCTCGCGGGCCCGGGTGGGGTCCTCGTCGCGGGAATTCCGGCAACCGTGACCCTCAGCGGCACTCCCGGCGGTCAGGTGGACCTCCAGGTGAGCGCCGGGCAGGCCGGCCTGTCCGCCACCACGCGTCACGCTCGATGCCGGCGGCGGGGCGCAGGTCGTCGTGACCCCGTCCGCGGCGGGCCCGGTCACCCTGACCGCGCGCGCCGAGGGCGGGCTGCTGTGGCGGGCGACCCATCTGGCCGGCGCCTCGGGTCCCCAGGACATGGCGTACGTGACCGCGGTGCCGGTGAGCGCGACCACGACGCTCAACGTCGGCGCGCCGGTCCCGGCGCTGGCCGTGACCCCGCTGGTCCGCGCCGGAGGCCCGGCCGGGCTGCGGCTCGTCAAGAGCGCCCCGGCGAGCGTCGTTCGCGGCCGCTCGATCCCCTACACCCTCACGGTGACCAACGTCAGCGCTCGCACCGCGCGCGACGTCGTGGTCCGCGACCCGCTCCCCGACGACACGCTCCTCACCGGAACGCCGGCGCGCGCGCGATTCTCGGACGGGGTGGTGGTCTGGCGGCTCGGCGACCTGGCGCCCCACGCGCGCGTGATCGTGCACCTGCGACTGCGCACCGTTCCCGGCGCGTCCGGCCTGGTCCGCAACGTGGCCCGCGCCTCGGCGGCGAACGCCGCGACGGTTCGGGCGCGCGCGCTCACCCACCTGCTGGCGCCGCCCCGGACGGGCGTGAAGCCGATCGTCGTCCCTCCCGTCACCGGCTGAACCTCACCGGGCCCGACCCCCCCGGGGGCCGGGCCCGCGGAAGGACAGGGGCCGCCACGGGGTCCCTCCGCAGGCGCCCCGACGCGGCCGCGAGGGAGCCGGCCCGTCAGGAGGCCGGCGGCAGGCCCCGGATGCGCTCGGTGTGCTCGGCCAGGAACGCGATGCTGAAGCGCAGGAAGCGCAGGATCGTCTCCAGCTCGGCGTCCGTATACGCGTCGAAGAGGGCGGGAGCGGCCTCGCCGATCGGACCCCAGATCTCCCACGCCCGCCGGCGGGCCTCGTCGGTCATCTCGATGAAGATGCGGCGGCGGTCCTCCGTGTCGCGCACCCGCCGCACGTAGCCGCGGCTCTCGAGCCGGTCGAGCAGGGTGGTCAGCGCCCCGCTCGAGAGCCCGCTCTCGCGGGCGAGCTCTCCGGCGGTCATTCGCCCGTGCTGCTCGAGGATGTCCAGGCAGCGCCCATCCGTGCGGTTGATCCCGAGGCGCGCGACGGCGATGTCGTCGAACAGATCCTGGGCGTTCTGGTAGCGGCGCGACTCGAGCCCGAGCGCCGCGATCAGCTCCTCACGATGATCTCTTGACAATCGAACCTTCTGCTCCTAGGGTCCCCCGGAATAATCGTTCGATGGTCAAGAGATTAGACGATCGAGCGGCAATGCCAGCCTAACCGGCCCCTCGGCCGGAGAGGAGGGAGGCTCGAATGAACAGGGGCATCGAGGCCCGGGATCTCACGAAGACGTACCCGGGAGGAGTCCGCGCGCTCGACGGGCTGGGGTTCGAGGTCGAGGCGGGAACCGTCTTCGGGCTGCTCGGCCCGAACGGCGCCGGCAAGTCCACCGCCGTGAAGGTGCTGAGCACGCTGGCGCGCCCGGACGACGGCCACGCGTCGGTCGCCGGCCTGGACGTGCGGCGACAGAGGGAGCGGGTGCGGCGCGTGATCGGCGTGGTCGGGCAGCGCTCGGGGGTGGACCCCGACGCGACCGGTCGCGAGAACCTGAGCCTGCAGGCCCGGATCCACGGCCTGGGGCGCTCCGGAACGCGCCGCCGTGTGGAGGAGCTGCTCGGTGACTTCGGCCTGGCGCCCGTCGCCGATCGGCCGGCGCGCACCTACTCCGGCGGCATGCAGCGCCGGCTCGACGTCGCGATCGGGCTGGTCCACCGCCCGGCGGTGCTCTTCCTCGACGAGCCCACGACCGGGCTCGATCCCGAGGTCCGCGCCGACATGTGGTCGCTCATCACCGGCCTCACGCGCGACGAGGGGCTGACGATCCTGCTCACCACCCACTACCTGGAGGAGGCCGACCAGCTCGCGGCGCGCATGGCGATCGTCGAGCGGGGCCGCGTGGTCGTG
The DNA here is from genome assembly GCA_963760715.1 of Miltoncostaeaceae bacterium. GTDB lineage: Bacteria > Actinomycetota > Thermoleophilia > Miltoncostaeales > Miltoncostaeaceae > CAVXDY01. The sequence goes on from CAVXDY010000004.1 coordinate 44,308, forward strand.
GAGGGCAGCCCCGAGGCGCTCAAGGCCGAGCTGCGCGGCGACACCGTCCAGATCTCGCTCGTGCGGGAGGCCAACGGGCACGTGGGCGGCGCTCTGGCCGGGCTCGCCGGGGTGCGCGAGACCGTTCAGGACGGCCGGATCGTGCGCGCCCGGGTCAACGAGGGCGCCACGGCCGTGCCCGCCCTGCTGGCGGCGCTCGAGTCGGTCGGCGAGGCGGTCGCCTCCGTCAGCGTCTCGCGCCCCTCGCTGGACGACGTCTATCTGCGCCACGTGGGGCGCACGTTCGCGGAAGCGGGCGACTCACCCGAGGGAGGCCCGGCATGACCGTTCTCACCGATTCCGCCCAGATGACCGCCCGGTGGCTGCGCGTCCTCTGGCGCCAGCCCTGGTACGCCGCGATCACCCTGGTCCAGCCGGTGATCTGGCTGCTCCTGTTCGGCGCGCTGTTCGAGCGCGTGGTCGAGATCCCCGGCTTCGGCGCGGACGACTACGTGGACTTCCTGCTGCCCGGGATCGTCGTCATGACCGCCCTCTTCTCCGCCGGCTGGAGCGGGATGGGCGTGATCAACGACCTCCAGAGGGGGATCATGGACCGGTTCCTCGTCTCCCCCGTGCGCCCCGTGGCGCTGGTCGCCGGGCCGCTCGGCCAGGTCAGCGTCATCGTGGTCGTCCAGTCGCTGATCATCGTCGGCCTGGGCGCGGCGCGGGGCGCGAGCCTGTCCGGTGGAGCCCTCGGCGTCGTCGTGCTGATCGGCTGTTCCGCGCTGCTCGCGTGGGCGATCGGGTCGCTGTCCATCGGCATCGCCCTCCTCGCCCGGAAGGAGGAGACGCTGATCGGCGCGGTCAACTTCGTCGTCCTGCCGCTCACCTTCCTCTCGACGGCGTTCATGCCCAGCGATCTGAGCCCCTCGTGGGTCCGCGAGATCGCCCGGGCCAACCCGGTGAACTGGGCGATCGAGGCGGGCCGCTCGGCGCTCGCGTCCCACGTGGACTGGTCCCTCGTGGCCTCTCGGGCCGGGCTCCTCGCCGTCACCGCGCTCCTCTGCGCCTGGTTCGCCACGCGCGCCCTTCGTTCCTACCAACGCTCCGTCTGATCCCGATCCCACTCGAGGAGGACCTCATGACCGACACGACCACGACCACCATCGGGCCGTCCCTCACGACGGCGCCCCACGACACCGTGCGCCTGGAGTTCCCCCGCGGCGCCCGGCGCCTGACGCTTCAGGTGGATGCCGGGCTGCCCACCCTCTACCGGGCCCGCTTCGACGGCCCGCGGCCGGCGGTGCACGAGGCGAACGGCACCATCACGATCGACTACCCGCGCCTCGGGACGCCCGGCCGGATGGGGCTCGGCCGGCGCGCGGCCGAGATCACCCTCAGCCCGCGCGCCGCCTGGGCTCTCGCCCTCGGCGGGGTCGCGCGGATGCGCGCCGACCTGCGCGGGCTGGAGCTGCGCTCGCTCGAGGTGTCCGGGGGAGCCAGCGACCTCGACCTCGCGCTGCCGGCGCCGCGGGGCGTGGTGCCGGTCCGGATCGGAGGGGGAGCCCGGGCGGTCGCCCTGCGCCTTCCCGCCGGCTCCGCGGCGCGGCTCCGGATCGGGGGCGGCGCGAGCCGGATCACCTTCGACGACCAGTACCTCGGCGCCGTCGGCGGCGGGATCCGCCTCACGACCGATGACGCCGACGGCGCGTCCGACCGCTACGAGATCGAGGTGGGCGGCGGAGCGAGCCGCCTGACCGTGACAGTCGGAGAGACCACCCCGTCGCGGGTGGCGTGAACCACAGACCATCGACCCGGAGGGCGGCGTCGACCGGCCGCCGTCCGGCCGCGCCGGTAGCGTGCCCGCGGCGCCGGGGGTGTCACCCCGTGCATCCGTGGCGTCACCGGTCGGTCACAGGCCTGGGCCTACCCTCGGGGAATGTCGTCCGGCGCCTCCGCTCAAGTGGAGGGTCCGGCCGGCCGAACACCACCACATCGCCATGCACACGGTCTCCGCTCCCACGCGCGGGCGCCCACTCGGCCGCGCCCTCTCCTTCCGTCACACTCTCGCCGACGGCGAGGCGGTGACCGTGCACACGGCGGTCTACCAGCGCTCGCAGGTGGCCCTTCGGGTGGTCGCCCTGGACCCCGCCGAGCCGCTCGCCGCCTGGTGCCGCCGCGCCGGCGTCGCCGATGCCCTGGTGGGGGGATTCTTCGTCACGCCCGTCGGGACCCCGCTGGGCGAGCTCTGGATCGACGGCGCCCGGCGCGCCACCACGCCCTTCGATGCGCCGTGGCACGCCGTGCGGTCCTGCGTGGCCATCGACGGCGACCGTATCGAGCTCGCCGGCCGGGCCGATCTTCCGGCCGCCCCCCGGGGGGACCTGCTCCAGGCCGGGCCCCTGCTGGTCCAGGGAGGGAGCCCGGCGACCGCCGCCGGCGACGACCGCGAGGGGTTCTCGGCCGGCAACGCCCAGTTCGACTCCGACATCACCCAGGGGCGTCATCCGCGCGCCGCCCTCGGGATCGACGGCAACGTGCTCATCGCGGTCGTCTGCGACGGCCGAGCCGACCACGAGGCGGGCCTCACCCTGCCCGAGCTCGCGCGCGTGATGGTCGCCCTGGGCGCCCGGGACGCGATCAACCTCGACGGCGGCGGGTCGGCGACGCTCATCACCGACGGCCGCCTGCGCAACCATCCGCGCCACGCCTGGCGGCTCGATCTTCCGGGCGGCCGCCCCCTGGCCACCGCGCTGGCGCTGGCGCCGCGGGCGGCCGCTCAGCCGCCGGCCGCCGCCGCGTAGATCCGCTCCACCCGGCGGGCGAGGCCCGACCAGGAGTAAGGCCGGATCACCCGCTCGCGCCCGGCCGCGCCGCGCCGCACGCGCTCGACGGGATCGCGCGCCGCCTCCACGAGGGCGTCGGCCAGCGACTCCTCGTCGTCGGGCCGCACGAGCCAGCCGGAGCGCGAGGGTGAGGCGGGGTCGGCGTCGATGAAGGTGGGTGGGGCGCCCGCCGCACAGGCGATGGGCGGCACTCCCATCGCCATGGCCTCGATGTAGGCCAGCCCGAAGCGCTCCTGGATCGAGGGGACCGCCATCACGTCGGAGGCCGCCAGCGCGCCGGGAAGCTCGGCGTGATCGCGCCACCCCGCGAGGAAGATCTCGCGACCCCACGGCGAGCGGGCGGCGGCGTCGGCGGGGTGCTCGCCCTCCCACTCGCCGGGGAATCCGCCCCACAGCACCAGGGGCAGCGGCGCCGACAGGCGTGCCCGGGCGAGGGCGTGCGCGCGCACCAGCAGCGCCGCGCGCTTGACCGCCGTGAAGCGCCCGACGAACAACACGAGGGTGGCCTCCGGGTCGAGGAGCGGGGCGATCTGCGCGGGCGAGTAGCGGACGCTGCCGGGCTCGGGGCCGTCCGGGGACCAGCCCCGCGGCTCCTCCACCAGCCGGCGCCGCCACAGGGCCCGCCGCTCCTCGGGACCCGCGCGCCGGCCGTCGAACATCCGCGGGTCGATGCCGTTGGGCATCACCTCCACCCGGTCGGGCGGGAGCCCCAGGAGCTGGAGCGCGCTGCGCGCGGACGGCTCCGACGAGACGATCACCCGCGCCGAGCCGGCCCCCCAGCGGCGCATCCGGGCGATCCACGCGCCCGCGTGGGCCCCGGCGCTCCGCCCCGCGAGCTGGTCGAGCATCAGCAACTCGGTGCCGTGCAGGTGCGTGACCACGGGGAGGTCGGGCCGCAGGCGCGCCATCGCCTCGTGCACCGGGGTCAGATGGTGAAGGTGGGCGACGGTCACGTCGTCGAGCACGCCGGGGGCGGCGAGCAGCCGCGACCACTCCGCCACGAGGTGCTCGTAGACCGTCTCGTCGAGCCCGGCCATCAGGCGGTCCGGCGCCCCCGGGCGGTCCTCGTAGGAGGGGTGCATGGGGGGCGACGCGAGCAGCGGATCGGGCGCGAGCAGGGCGGCGTCGTACGGGACCGGCACCACGTCGAGGCCGGCGAAGAACGTCATGGCGTTGCCCGGGCCGCCGGGGGGGCCGACCGATCCGCTCACGATGCGCGGCCTCCATCGCGAGGGCCCCTCGTCGATCGCCCGCGCCAGGTACCGCACCACCTGGGCCGACCCGCCCCTCGGGAAGAACATCAGCACCTGAAGGGCGACGGGATCGCGAGGTTTGTCGCGATCCGGCATCCCCGGACTATCGCAGGCCGCCCGTCACGCCCATCACGGGGGGCTCGCCGAATGGGAAGCTGGCCCCCGTGGATCCGTTCGCCGGCCTCTCCGATGACGACCGCGCGCTGCTGCGACCGGCTCCGCTGCCCCTGCGCGTCGAGCCGATGAAGGCCGTGCTCACCGACGAGCCCTTCTCGGATCCGGACTGGATCTACGAGCGCAAGCTCGACGGGATCCGGTGCGTGGCGACCAAGGACGAGGCCCGCGCCCGGCTGGCGTCGCGCAACGGCCTGAGCCTCGACGCGCGCTTCCCCGAGGTCGTCACGGCGCTCGACGGCGACGCGGCCGGAGGCTTCGTGGTGGACGGGGAGGTCGTGGCCTTCGAGGGTGAGCGGACGAGCTTCGCGCGGCTGCAGCAGCGCGGCGAGCGTGAGGTCCCGGTGTTCCTCTACGTCTTCGACCTGCTCCATCTGGCCGGGCACGACACCACCGCGCTGCCCCTGCGGGCGCGCAAGGGCCTGCTGCGCCGCGCGCTCTCGTTCGGCGGCCCGGTTCGCCTGACGCCGCACCGCAACCGCGACGGCGAGGAGCTCTTCCGCGAGGCGTGCCGGAAGGGCTGGGAGGGCCTGATCGCCAAGCGCGCCGACTCCCCCTACACGCAGGGCCGTTCCCGCGACTGGCTCAAGTTCAAGTGCTCGGCCGAGCAGGAGCTCGTGGTCGGCGGCTACACCGCGCCGCGGGGGAGCCGGACCGAGCTGGGCGCACTGCTGCTGGGCCACTACGAGGACGGCCGGCTGCGCTACGCGGGCAAGGTCGGCACCGGCTTCACGCAGGCCACGCTGAGCGAGTTGGCCGAGTTGCTGGCGCCGCTGCGCCGGGACGCCTCGCCGTTCGCCGACCCGGTGCGCGAGCGCGACGCCACCTGGGTGGAGCCGCGCCTCGTGGCGCAGGTGGGCTTCACGGAGTGGACGCGCGACGGCCGCCTGCGCCACCCTCGCTTCCTGGGGCTGCGCGACGACAAGGCGGCGGAGGAGGTGGTGCGCGAATGAGCGACGGCGTCCGGACGGGACGCCGGACGATCCCGATCAGCCACCCCGACCGGGTGCTCTTCCCGGACGCGGGCCTGACCAAGCTGGACCTTGCCCGGTACTACGCGAGCGTCGCGGAGGTCATGGTCCCGCACGTGCGCGGGCGGCCGCTCGCCCTGCACAGCTTCCCTCAGGGCATCGAGGGCAACGGGTTCTTCGTGAAGGACGTCCCGCGGCACTTCCCCGACTGGATCACGACCGTCGCGGTGCCGAAGCGCGAGGGCGGGACCATCCACCAGGTCCTGGCCGACGACGGCGCCACGCTCGTGTACCTGGCGGGGCAGAACGTGATCACCCCCCACATCTGGACGAGCCGCGCCGACCGGCTGGAGTTCCCGGACCGCCTGATCTTCGACCTCGACCCGTCCACCCGGCGCTTCGCCGAGGTCCGCGCCGCGGCCCGGCGGCTGGGCGACCTCCTGCGCGACATCGGGCTCGCGCCGTTCGCGATGACGACCGGCTCGCGCGGGCTGCACGTGGTCGTCCCCCTGCGCCGGACCGCGGACTACGAGGCGGTCCACGACTTCTCGCGCGCCGTGGCGGCGGCGCTGGTGGAGGAGGACCCCCGCACGCTGACCGTGGAGTTCCGCCGCGAGAACCGTGGCGAGCGCATCTTCGTCGACGTCGGGCGCAACGCCTACGGCCAGCACGCGGTCGCGCCCTACGCGGTCCGCCCCCTGCCGACCGCGCCGGTGGCGACGCCGCTGCGATGGGAGGAGCTCGACGACCGGGGGCTGAAGCCGCGCGGCTGGACCGTCGCCACGATCGGCGACCGCCTCGCCGACGGCGGCGATCCGTGGCGCGGCATCACCCGGCACGCCCGGTCGATCGGCCCCGCCCGCCGCGCGCTGGATCAGCGCCGGTAGCCCTCAGGCGAGAAGCTCGAGGTCCAGCCGCATGGCGTCGTGATCGCTGCGTGGGCGACCCTCCTCGTCCCTTCGGTCGACCCCGGCGACGTCCCGCGCCGTGAGCCCCGGCGCGGAATGCGCTTGGTGAAGTCGCCGAGCATGAGCGGCGGCATCGACCGGTCCTCCCACGCCCCGCGGTTGCGGCGGCCGGTGGTGACGTGCGCGTGGCTCCACGGGATGCAGACCCCCGTCAGCCGCAGCGATTCATCTGGCGTGGGGCAGGTGGCGGCGACGTAGCGCCCCGGCGGAAGGCCCTCGGCGCCAACCGCGTCGATGTCATCCAGGGGTCAGCGACTCCACAGGATCACCTTCCGCCGTCCACCCCTTACCCCGTAGCCGGCGTCGGGCTCGCTCTGGGCCACCCGGCCGCCCGCCGGAAGGATGTCGCGGTCGGCCTCAGTGGCGCAGAGGATGTCCGGCTCGAGGTCGGCGAGTCGCTGGGCGATGCGCTCCCGGCGCGCGCGGGGCCCATTCCAGATTCCAGGTGACGACCCTCAGGGGATCACCACTTCGATGACGTACGCGTCGTGGTCGCTGAGGCGGGTGCCGTCGATCTCGGCGACCACCCGACGGAAGGACTCGACCTGCCAGGCGGCCGGGACGGCGATGTGGTCGATGCTCCAGAGGCCGCGCACGGCATGCGGCACGGTGGCCGTCGCGACCTCCAGCCCCGCGTCGGCCACCAGCCTCTGGATCGCCCGGCGCCCGGCGACGGTCCCCGCATGCTCCGTTCCGCGCATCGCGTGATTCCAGTCGCCTCCCCAGACCACGGGGCCGTCGGCGGACATCACGGTCGGTCGAAGGATGTCGAGTGCCGCGATGGTGATGCTCGCGATGTCGGGCCCCTCATCGGGCCAACACGGGCGGGCGCCTCTCCAGGGCAGCACACAGCTGCACAGCAGCAGCTCCCCCCTGCGCCCCACGGCCGCCGCGGGGTGCGGCGAGGGACATGGGACGAGGGTCTGCCCGCCCCACACCGCCGCCCAGGACTTCCGCGCGCGCATGATCTCCGACCTGGCGAGCTCGCCACCATCGATCGTCGCGGCGTCGGGGACCTCCGTGAGGAGCCAGGCGTCGCACTTCTGGTCCTGGAGGAACTCTTGATGGCGCGACCAGCGGCCCGCGAGGTTCCACGTTCCGATGCGCATCGCGGCATCGTGCCGATGCGGGCGGGTGACGGGAACCCCCCGGACGGCGAGCTGACCCCTCGTGCGGGCCTGAACGTAGGATGACCCTCCGATGAGCACCGACGCTGGCGCACCCACGGCGCCGGGAATCTCCGAACCGCCCTCTCATCCGTTGGGGCCGCCGTGGCTCAGCCGCGCGGGCACCCCCCGGGTCCCTCAGGGGCAGGTGACGATCATCGTGTCCGACAGGTAGGTGATCTCGCCGTTGACCTCCACCTTGATCACCACGGAGTGCGGGCCGGGGTTCAGGTTCAGCGGCACGATCACGTCCATGGGCCGGGGGCCGACGCGGCGATAGCCGTCGCTGAGCACGGCCTTGTTGTCGTAGATGATCTCGTTGGCCAGGGTTCCACGCGGGTAGCCTCTGTGGGTGAACCGGGCCACGGCGCACGTCGGGATCGCGACGGCGGACGACTCGGCCACGGGCTTGGGAGGACGCGGCTTGACGGTGCTGACGTCGCGGGGACTCGCGATCCCCACGACGATCCCCCCGGCCACGAGCAGGGCCAGGATGATCCCCACACGCCTCATGTCTCCTCCTCGGGTGGACGAGTGCGCTTTGCGGATCGGCATCCGCATTCCGCGACCTCATCCCCCGATGGAGTGATTCAGCGCCGGCGAGCTCCGGCAGGGCTCAGCCGCCGGCCGCCCCGGACGAGACCGGCACGACGGCGGTCTCGGCCCGGCCCATCTCCCTCAGCCATCGCGTGTGCGACACGAGGGCGGAGCGGAGCGTGCGATGCGCCTGATAGCGCACCCCGTGGCGGGCGCAGACCTCGCGCACGATGGGCGCCACCGCCGGGTAGTGCATGTGGCAGACCCGCGAGAACAGGTGGTGCTCGATCTGGAAGTTGAGCCCGCCCAGGTACCAGGCCAGCAACCGGTTGCGCGGGGCGAAGTCCACGGTGGTCTCCACCTGGTGGCGGGCCCACTCGGTGCGCTGCTCGGCGACGGACAGCTCCTGCGCGCTCGGGAAGTCGGCCTCCTCCATGCAGTGCGCGAGCTGGAAGGTCACGGCCAGGGTGACCGCCAGGACGAACGACACGGCGCCGAAGACCACGGCCACGGCCCAGACCGGATTGAGGAGGACGGGGATCACCAGGGCCCAGGTCACGAAGGCCACCTTCCCCCCCCAGAATCCGGCGAGCTGCCCGCCGCGGGGCCACCGCAGCGGCGTCTCGGCCACCCGGCCCTCGCGCAGGTAGCCGAAGTCCCCGGTCGTGTGCCACTTGATCGCGAAGAGCCCGTACAGCAGCCACATGTAGAAGTGCTGGAAGCGGTGCACCCGGCGGCGCGGCTGCTCGGGCGCCAGCCGGGCGAACGGCATCGAGTCGATGTCCGAGTCGGCGCCGGCGATGTTGGTGAAGGTGTGGTGGACCACGTTGTGCTTCGTGCGCCACACGTAGGAGCTGGCGCCCATGAAGTCCATGGAGAAGCACATGGCGCGGTTCAGGCGGCGGCTGGGCGAGTAGCAGCCGTGGTTGGCGTCGTGGGTGATGTTGAAGCCCAGGCCGGCGAGGGCGAGGCCGAGGGAGATCGACAGGAGCGCGACCTGCCACCAGGTGAGGGCGGCGAACACCAGCAGGGCCCACGAGGCCGCGACCCACACGAGCATCGTGGCGCTCTTGAGGTACATCCGGACCTGCGCGCGGCGCACGCGGCGGCGATCCTGGAGGTACAGGCCCACGCGGGCCTTCAGCTCGTCGTAGAAGTCACCGCCACCCTTGAAGTCGATCCGTGACGCGGCGAGCCGCTCGGGGCTCACCCTCACGTGCCGTACATCCTCGACTCGGCATCCGCCGCGAGCGCCAGCGACTCGCGGCCGGGAGCACGCGACGGCGAGGGCCGGGGCGTCGAGAGGTCGAGATCCACGATCCCGCACACCGCCAGGAGGCGCTGCACCCCCGGCGCGGTGTGGCTCACCGTGAGGGACCCGCCCGCCCTGGTCACGCGGCGGCGGGCGCGGATGATGAACTCGAGGCCGCTGGCGTCGATGAAGGCGACGTCGCCCAGGTCGAGCACCACGTCCGCGCGGGCGCGTGAGACGGAGTCCACGATCGCCCGGGCGACCTCCGAGATCACGGCGTCGTCGAGATCGCCCCGGACGGCGATCGTCACCACCTCGTCGGCCAGCGCCGTCTCCACCATCACGCCCGACGGGCCGGTTGCCACATCTGCCGTTGCCATCCGAACCACCCCGATCGCCCGCTTGATGGGACGCTGCCGGGGTCTGGGGCAGCGAGCTCCCGCTATTCAGGCCTTCTGGCCTCCGCTCTGCACTGCCGCTCGACGATCCTCGTGCCACACGAGGCTCTCCGAGAGAGCGGAGTCGAAGACGGGGCCCGGCAAGGGGGAGCCGTGTTCGCACCCGCTCCGCTGCCAACCGACCTTCTCACTGCGCGTCCGTGCGGGACAGGACACCGCCGGGGTCCGGGGCAGCGCCGAGCAGGTTACCAGAACCTCGGCGCCGAGCTTGCGAAAATGGTGCAGAACGCGGGAAAACCGCCTGTCTCCCTACGTGCGGTCCCGGAGCTGAGCCGCCGGCAGGGTTCCCGCGACCACCTCAAGCGCCACGTCGGTCAGGCGGCGCTGCCGGCCGCGGGCGAAGGCGCGGAGGCGCGAGAACGCCTCGTCCATGCCGATGCCCAGGCGCTCCGCCAGCACGCCCTTGGCCTGCTCCACGGCGGTCCGGCTGTTGAGGGCCTCCTCGAGTTGCTCGGCGACCGCCTGGACATCGCGCAGCGCCCGGCTCTGGAGCAGGGAGATGGTGGCCACGTCCGCCAGGGCCTGTCCGGTGGCAAGATCGGAGGGGCTGAGCGGCGACGGCTCCGCGCGGAACAGGTTCAGCGCGCCCAGGACCTGGCCGCGCAGACGGAGCGGAAGCGCGTGGGCCGCGCGGAATCCGGCGCTCAGGGCGAAGGGTGAGAAGCGCGGCCATCGCTCGGACGCGGTCGACAGGTCGGCCACGCTCACCGGGGCGCCGGAGTGGTAGCAGTCGCGGCACGGGCCCTCGTCGTTCTGGACCTCGAACAGCTCGACGGTCCCGGTCGCCTCGCTGGTGGCCGCCATCACCCGCAGGCTCCCGTCGCCGTTGGCCAGGACGAGGCCCGCGGCCGACGCATCGAGGAGCTCGACGCAGCGCTCGGTGAGCAGGGTCATCAGGTCGACCACGTCGAAGTCGTCGACGAGGGTGTCGGCCAACTCGACGAACGTCCTGGAAAGGCGCTGCTCCCTCGTCACCCGAGCTTCTCCTTCCTCACCGGCGCGGGCGGGATTGTAGGGAAAGTCGGCGGCCCGCACGGCCGGCCCTCACTCATCGAGCTGCAGCCGGCGGCCGACCACGTCGGCCGCGACCGCGGTCAGGGGCCGCTCCGTGGCATAGGCATGCGCGCGAAGCCGCACCAGCGCCTCACCCACGTCCACCCCGAGCTGCACGCTCACCATCCCCGAGGCCTGGTGCACCTCGGCCCCATAGCCGGCCAGCATCTCCAGCTCCGGGCTGAGGATCCCCTCCGGGGCACCGGCCTGCATCGTGAGGATGGCGTTGAACATGACGCCCGCCATCATCAGGGCGTCGGCGTGCTGGTCATCCGAGAGGGTTCCGGCCGAGGGCTGGTGGAGCGTGAGCGCGCCCAGGCGGACCGCGCCGAGGCGCAGCGGGAACGCGTACAACGCTCCCGCTCCGGCCGCGAGCGCCGCCGGGCCGAAGGCGACCCAACGGCCGCGGCGCGGCCGCGCCAGGTCGGGCTCCATCACCGGCCGGCCGCTCTCCTGCGCATCGACGCCCGGCCCCTCGCCCAGGGTGTGCTGGAGATCCTCCAGGTGGGCCGCCAGCGGGTTCGACGCGCAGACCGGGGTGGGCATGCCGTCGACCCTGAGCATGAGGCTCATCCCGGCGACCCGCAGCACCTCCACGCCCGCGCGGCAGAGGTTGCGCCCGCCGGATCCACCCTCGCCGGTCGAGACGATCTCCACGATGCGCCAGAAGCGCGCGTCGTCGCGCGAGGCGCTCATGCCGCCATCGACCGGGGCGGGCGTCCCAACCGCTGCACGACCTCCATCGCCGATCTCCCGTCGGTGACGCCGCCGAGGTCTGGGGCAGCAGCGCGCCGAGTGCCGGAGTGGTCGACCACGGTTTCGGCGTCCGGGTGAGGTTATCGCGTCGGAATCACGTATGAGACCGGCGGGGAGGCTGGTCGGAGCGATCCGTGTCTCTTACAATGAGCAGTTGGACGGGAACGGGGAGACTCGGATGTTGAGCCGGGAGGAGCGCCTCACAGGGACGTTCGTCGAGTTGGCCGATTCGCTCGTCGATCGCTTCGACATCGTGGATCTGCTGACGGTCCTGGCCGAGCGCAGTGTCGAGATCTTCGACGTCGACGCCGCCGGGCTGCTCATGTCCGACGCAGCCGGCGGGCTGCGGCTGATGGCGGCCACCAGCGAGGCCATCCATATGGTCGAGCTGATGCAGCTCCAGGCCGACCAGGGGCCGTGCCTCGACTGCTTCCGCAGCGGCGCCCCGGTGCTCGTCGCCGACCTCGGCGAGGCGGAGGGCCGCTGGCCCCGCTTCGCGCCCGAGGCGATCGCGGCCGGCTTCCGCGGCGTCCACGCGCTGCCGCTGCGCCTGCGCGGAAAGGTGCTCGGCGCCCTGAACCTGTTCCGCACCACCCCGGGCGGGCTCGACCACGCGGACGCCACCGCCGCGCAGGCGCTGGCCGACGTGGCCACGGTCGCCCTGCTGCAGCAGCGGGCGGTGAGCGAGGCTCAGACCCTCGCCGAGCAGCTTCAGGACGCCCTCAACAGCCGCGTGGCCATCGAGCAGGCGAAGGGCGTTCTGGCCGCGCAGGCGGGCCTCGGCATGGACGAGGCCTTCCTTCAGCTCCGCGGCTACGCCCGCGCCCATCAGCGGCTTCTGACCGAGGTCGCCGAGGAGGTGGTGGCCGGGCGCCTGACGGCGGACGCTCTCAGCATCTGAACCGGCGCGGTCCGCGGGTGGCGGTGGCGGCCCGGGTGCGATAGAACCCGGCGGTTGCATCGTGCATCCGCCGGCCGGGAGCGGTTTCCCGGTGATCTCGCTGCCCCAGACCCCGGCGGCGTCCTGAATGGACGTGTGACGTGAGGTTGACGTGCAGCCCAGGATCTGAGGACCGGTGACGCCGGACGCCGAGGCGTCGCCCGTCCCGCCCGACGGGGGCGAGGGCCCGGCACGTTCGAGGGTCGACGAGCATCTCCGCGCCGAGGTCGCCGGTCTCGACGCCGTCAACGCGACGCTGCGCACCGTCGTTCCGGTGGGCGCGCAGGACGCGGGGACCCTCAGCGAGCGGCTCGAGAGCGCATTCGAGAACGCCGCGATCGGGATGGGACTCCTCGATCTGGACGGTCACTGGCTCCAGGTCAACCAGGCGCTGTGCGAGATCACGGGCCTGGACATGGACAGGCTCCTGGTCACCTCCCTCGATGCGATCACGCACGAGGACGACGTGGACATCGACCGTGCGCAGCAGCGCCAGCTCATGTCCCGCGCGATCGCGAGCTATCAGATCGAGAAGCGCCTCAACGCCGGCAAGAGGGAGATCTGGGCGCTGGTGACGTCCTCGCTCGTGCACGACGCCGGGGGGACACCGCGGCACGTGATCCTCCAGGTCCAGGACATCTCGGAGCGGAAGGCGCTCAGCGCCCGGCTCGACTACCTGATGGACCACGACCTGCTGACCGGCCTGTTCAACCGCCGCCGCTTCGATCAGGAGCTGATGCAGCAGGTGGACCGCGCGGCGCGCTACGGATCCGGCGGCGCGGTGCTGATGATGGACCTCGATCACTTCAAGCAGGTCAACGACAGCTTCGGCCACAAGGCGGGCGACGACCTGCTCAAGGCCATCGCCGGCGAGCTGCGCCATCGCGCCCGCAGGACGGATGTGCTGGCGCGCCTGAGCGGCGACGAGTTCGCGCTCCTCCTGCCCCAGGCCGACCTGGAGGAGGCCTCCGTGGTCGCCGAGGCGCTGGTCAAGGCCGTGCGGCAGCACGTGGCGACGCTCGGGGAGAAGACCATCCGCATGACGGCCAGCGTGGGCGTCGCCCTGTTCGGCGACCTGAGCTACGCCGAGCTGCTGGCCTACGCCGACCAGGCGATGTACGAGGCCAAGGAATCCGGGCGCGACCGCATGTCGGTCTACCGCCCCGGCGCGGACCACCGCCGCCGCACGGCGCGGCTCGACGAGGCCGAGCGCCTGCGCAAGGGGCTCGCCGAGGACCGGCTGGTGCTGCACGCGCAGCCGATCCTCAACCTGAGCTCGGGCAAGATCGCCCAGTACGAGCTCCTGGTGCGCCTGTGGGACGACGCCGCCAGCGAGCTCCTGATGCCGGGCGCCTTCCTCTACGTCGCCGAGCGCTTCGACATGATCCAGGCCATCGACCGGTGGGTGGTGCGGCAGGCCATCGGGCTGATCGCCGAGCACGCGGCCGCCGGCTCGGATCTCCTGCTGGAGATCAACCTCTCCGGCAAGTCGATCGGCGACCGGGACCTGGCGGCCTTCACCGAGCGGCTGCTGGCGGAGGCCGGGATCGATCCGTCGTCGCTCATCTTCGAGCTCACCGAGACGGCCGCGATCGCGAACCTGGAGGACGCCCAGCGGTTCGCCCACCGCCTGCGCGGCCTGGGCTGCCGCTTCGCCCTCGACGACTTCGGCTCGGGGTTCGGCTCCTTCTACTACCTCAAGCACCTGCCCTTCGACTACATCAAGATCGACGGCGACTTCGTGCGGGGCCTGCCGGGAAGCCCCACCGACCAGCTCGTGGTGCAGGCCCTCGTCACGATCGCCCAGGGCATGGGCAAGGAGACGATCGCCGAGTTCGTCACCGACCAGGCCACCGTCGCCCTGCTCGAGGAGGCCGGCGTCGACTACGCCCAGGGCTTCCACATCTCCCGCCCCGGCCCGCTCGCGGACGTCCTGCCCGTCACGCAGGGCCTCGCCACCGGTTCCTGACGCCGGCCCCGCCCGCGCCTGCGGTCAGCCGGGTGTGCGCGAGAGGTTCTGGAGGCGCTCCCGCGCCGCCGCGGTCAGGCGGCGGACGTCGATCTCCCCCAGGAGCTGCTGGTGGCGCTCGTCGGCCTGGAGCGTACGGAGGGCCTGCTCGTAGGCCCGCCGGGCCGCCGTCCGCTCTCCGAGGGCCTCGTGCGCGCTCCCGAGCGTGAAGGACGCGAGCCCGAAGCCGGCGTCCCGTTGGGCGTGAGCGCGAGCTCGAGGCCGGCGCGGTCGACTACGTCGCGAAGCCCTTCGTGCGGGAGGAGCTGATCGCGCGCGTGGGCCTGGCGCTCGCTCGTCAGCCGACCAGCAGCACCTTGCCCGAGCGTCCGGGACGCTCGGAGTGGGCCACCGCCTCGCGGACGTCCGCGAGGTCGTAGCGGGCCTCGACCGGCGGGTCCACGACCCCCTCGGCCATCAGGCCGAGCACCGTCGCGATGGTCCGCTGCACGTGGGCGGGCGGGACCTCCTGGAACCAGCGCACGAGCCAGAACCCGCGAACGGTGGTGCCCGCGAAGATCTGGATGCGCGTATCGAGCGGGACGGACGCCTCCCCCGACAGGCGGCCGTAGGTGATGAGCGTCCCCCGGGGCGCGAGCGCGGCGGCGATCCGCCCGGCCAGCTCCCCGCCGACGGCGTCGATCGCCTTCCCCACGCCCTCGCCCCCCGTGATCTCGCGCACCCGCTCCCCGAGGTCGTCGCGGTCGGTGGCGATGACCTCGTCGGCCCCCAGGGCGAGGAGCTCCTGGGCCTGCTCCGCCCGCCGCACCACGTTGATCGTGCGGAAGCCGCGCGCGCGGGCGAGCTGCAGCACGACCCGCCCCAGCGTCGAGCCCGCCGCGTTCTGCAGCAGCCATTCGCCCGGCTGCACGTCGAGCTCGTCAACCAGCAGCACCCACGCGCTCAGGGGGTTGACCACGAGCTGCGCGGCCGCCTCGTCGGACACGCCGTCCGGGACCGGCAGCAGGCGGGCCGCGGGCGCCACCATGAGCTCGGCCCACGTCCCCGGGCTCACGCCCAGCGGCACCACCCGCTGCCCGGTGGCCACGGAGTCGACCCCCGCACCGAGCGCCTCGACCTCGCCCACGCCCTCCAGCCCGGGCGTCGCGGGCAGCGGCGGGAGCTGGCCGTAGCGGCCGCGCAGCATCGAGAGGTCGGAGGGGTTCACGGGCCGCGCCCTCATGCGCAGGAGGACCTCGCCCTCACCCGGCGCCGGGATCGGGACGGTCTCGGCGGTGAGCACGTCAACCGGCTCGCCGAACGCGGCGAACCGCACCGCGCGCATCGTCGATCCGCTCTCGGTCATCCGGCCAGGCCGTGGCTCGAGTTGATGAGCCCCTTGGGGTCGTAGCGCCGCTTCACCTCCCGGAGGCGCGTCAGGACCTCAGGGGGGAACGAGGTGGCCATCGCGTCGGGCTTCTCGATGAAGTTGAGGAAGGTGCGTCCGGTGCTCCACGGGGCCATCGCGGAGCGCAGCTCCTCGCAGCCCGCCACGAGCGGCGCCGCGCCCTCCGGCCCCATCGGGATGCCGAGACCGTGCAGCAGGAAGGCCTCCTCCAGGTGCCCGGCCGCTCCCCCGTTGGGGTGGGGGCGGCCGATGGCGCCACCCAGGTGGCGCAGCTCGGCGAACAGGAGGGGCGATCCGGAGTCGGGGCCGGCGACCGCGACCAGCCGATCGACGGCCTCGGCGGGCAGGTCGCGCATCAGGGCGGTGCTCGAGATGCTGGGGACCGGGTCCTCGGGGTCCATGTGCACGACGCCGAGACCGGCGGGCGGCATGGCGGTGAAGGTGTCCATCATCGGCTCGAGCGCCCGCAGCGGGGCGGTCACGCCGGCGCCCTCGGCCTCGGGGCCCGTGAAGCAGGCGCCCACCATCACCAGGTCCTTGCCCCGGAGCGGCTCGGGAATGTCCGGCAGCGGAGGCACCCTGACCATCCGGGCGAGCGAGGTCGTGTCGTCGGGCACGCCCTGCACCCACTCGCGCCAGGCGTGGAGCACCTCGGCCGAGCGCGCCATGGGGAAGATCAGGTTGCCGGCGTAGACCTCGGCCACCGGGACGAGCTCGATCTCCAGGCCGGTCACGATGGCGTAGTTGCCGCCGCCGCCCTTCAGCGCCCAGTAGAGATCGGGCTCGCTGTCGGCGTCGGCCCGCAGCCGGCGCCCCTCGGCGGTGACCACCTCGAAGGCGCGCACGCTGTTGGCGGCGAGCCCGTAGCGGCGCCCCATCCAGCTGAGCCCGCCACCCAGCAGGTAGCCGGTCACGCAGATGTGGGGGGCGGACCCCGCGAGGCCGGCCAGCCCCTCGGCCGCGGCCGCGGCCTGCACGTCGCGCCAGCGCACGCCGGCGCCCACGCGCGCGAGCCGGGCCCCGGCGTCCACCGCCACGTCCGCCAACGCCCCGGTGCGCAGGAGCACCACGTCCTGCAGGTCCCAGCTCGCCGCGTGGCCGGTGGGCTGCGCCATGACGCCGAGCCCGTTCTCGCGGGCGAACCCGACGGCGGCCGCCACGTCGTCAGCGCCGGCCACCTCCACCACGGCCGCCGGGTGCTGGTCGATGCCCACGCTCCACGGCCGGCGGGCCCCGTCCCAGGCCTCGCCGTCGCCGGGTCCGAAGACCGCGCCGCTGACCGCCCGGCGCAGGCGATCGAGGTCGAGGGGGCGTGACGGTTCGGCGTTCATACGGACCTCGCTCCGGGTGAGAACGGCGGGCGCGACCCTACCGCCGAGGCGCCTCCGGGGGCAAACGGGCGGGCGTCGCCGTGGTTGACCCCTCCCGCCCGGGACCGCTAGACACGGGTGATGAGGGTGAGCGTCCGTCTCAACGGCCCCATGGCCGCGCTGCTCGGCCCCCGGCGGGAGCTGGAGCTGGCCGACGGGGCGCTCGTGGGCGACCTCCTCGCGACCCTGGCCGACCAGGCCGGCGTGGCGGGCACCCCGGGGCTGGCGGTGTCGATCGGCGGGGCGATCGTGGACGCCACCCGGCCGCTCGCCGAGGGCGATCAGGTGGCGGTCCTGTCGCCCGTCGCGGGCGGTTAGCCCCCGTACTGCTCCCGGGCCAAGCCGGCGAGGGAGCAGCTCTCCAGCAGCGACACCGGCGCCCGGAACGTCACCTGCACCACGCCGGGGTGGCGGCCGATCTCGATCGCGCCGGTGATCGTCGCCCGGTTCTTGACCTCCGGAACCGAGATGCCCAGCAGCGCGGCGGCGCGCTCGAGCCCGTTGTCGGTCGCCGCGTTGAGGTCAGGCCCGGTTCCCACGACCGAGATCGGCAGCGACTCCTCGATCCTCCCGACCCCGTTTCGCGCGGCGAGCACCATCGCCTGAGCGCGCTCCGAGGCCGACAGGGGCCGGGCCAGGAAGGGCAGGTCCTCCGGCGCCGGCAGCAGCACGGGCCCGTCGAGCGCCAGCCCCTTGAGCACGTGCACCTGCAGCGTGACCGTCCCCGAGACGTCGCACGTGTGCCCCGCGATCTCGCCGTCGCCCTGGAGGGCGTGCATGTCGCCGAGGTAGACACCGCCGCCGGGGATCCGGACCGGGCAGACCAGGATGGCCCCCGGCCGCACCGCGTCGATGTCCATGTGGCCGTCCGAGCGCAGCGCGAGCTGCTCGGGCGTGAGGGCCCGGGCGTGGGGCGCCCCGAGCAGGAAGGAGCCGAAGTCGCCGGCGTTGTGGGAGTCGGGCAGGTCGACGCCCGGCATCGTCCCGAGCTGGCCCATGAACGGCCGCAGGCGGGCCACCACGCCGACGAGGTCGTGGGGGGCGAAGAGCAGGATCGGGTTCTGGATCGACGCCTCGGGTAGCGCGGCCGCGTGCGCGGCATCGTGGGCGAACAGCTCGGCCTGCTCCCGGTCGACCGTCACGCCCAGCCCGCGCGCCTCGTCGAAGGCGATGGTGTAGCCGTTGGTGAACGCGAACGGGGCGGCGGCGGCCCCGCAGTGGGCGCAGCGGACGCAGTCCGGGCCGATGCCCTCCACCACCGTCGCCTCGTCCGGCGTCCCGCACCCGGGGCAGACCTTGGCGCAGTAGGGATCGCCGTTGAAGCGGCCCTCCACGAACGTGTCGTTGCCGGAGGCGGTGGCGAGGGAGGTCACGGTGATGTCGCGGATCCGGATGACGATCGCGTCGCCGACCTCGGCGCCCTCGACGGCCACCGGCAGCGTGACCTCGTGGCCGCCCTTGATGGCGGGCGTGATCATCGGCCCCCAGCACCCGGGCGCGGTGTTGGCCACGATGTGCCCGCCGTCGCGGACGGTTCCGACCACCTCGGCGCTCGGTCCGATGATCCCGTCGCAGAAGCGGTTCACGAAGACCGTCTCCGCGGCGCTCGAGGTCGTCCGGTCAACGTCAACGGCCACGGTTCCCCCTCTGTTCCGGGTCGGGCAATGGGTCCCGCGACCGTAACACCGCCCCCGCGCGCGGGGCGAGCCTCAGCGGCGCCGCGCCTGCGCCTCCCGCTCGTAGGCGGTCAGGTCGAGAACGAACAGCCAGGAGAGCCGGGTGGTGCCGTCCCGGCCCGTGGAGACCGCCACGTTCACCGCCACGAGGGAGCCCTCGGGGGGCTCCTCCAGACCCACCGCCCGCGCGAAGGCGTCGGGCCCGAGGGTCTCCAGGGGCCCGGGCAGGTTCACCAGGAGCTGCGGCGTGAAGTAGATCCGCTGCCGCCCGTCGTAGTACGAGACGCCGTGGCGGGAGAGCAGGGTGGCCAGCGCCCGGCTGGGATCGCGCGCCAGCTCGGCCGCCTCCTCGGGGGTCTCGGTGAGCACCCGGTAGCCGGCGTTCGGCACGATGCCCTTCTCGGTGCGGGTGACGCTGGACACGAGCGCCACCCAGTCCGCGCCGCCCGGCCCCTGGCGCGTCCAGAGGTGCATCGCGGTGGCGCCGTGCTCGTACCTGGCCGCCGCGTCCGGCCTCTCCACCGCTTCGTGGGCGTGGGTCTGGCGCAGCACCTCGTGGCTCATCCGCCGGTAGCTGTCGGCCGGGGTCCGCACGTACGGCCCCTGGGGAACGGCCTCGACCCGCGCCTCCTCGAGAAGGCCGGCGATCTCCTCGATGGTCTGGGGCGGCACCGGCCCAGCTTAGTGGGGGCTCCCGCCCCGGGACCGCGGCTACTGTCCCCGCCAATGACGACCGGCACCCTCGGCAGCACCGACCGCACGCCGTCGCGCAGCCGCCGCCTCGCCCAGCAGCTCGCGACCCCGCTCCGCAGCTTCATCGCCACCGAGGCGGGGTCGGCCGGGCTCCTGCTGGCCGCGACCCTCGCGGCGCTCATCTGGGTCAACTCGCCGTTCTCCTCGAGCTACTACGACCTCTGGTCGACCGAGCTCTCGGTCCGCCTGGGCGACCACGCGATCACCGAGGACCTCCAGCACTGGGTCAACGACGGTCTGATGGTGTTCTTCTTCTTCGTGGTGGGGCTCGAGGTGCGCCGCGAGATGGCGATGGGCGAGCTCACCGACAAGATGCGCCTGAGGATCCCGGCGCTCGCCGCCTGCTTGGGGATCGTGGTGCCGGCGCTGATCTACCTGGCCCTCAACACCTCGGGCGACGCGGCCCGGGGCTGGGGCGTCGCGATCTCGACCGACACCGCCTTCGCCCTCGGCGTGCTCGCGCTGGTGGGCGCCGGCGCCCCCACCCAGCTGCGGGTCTTCCTGCTGACGCTGGCGATCGTGGACGACATCGCCGCGCTGGCGATCATCGCGTTCTTCTACTCCGACCACGTGTCGGTGCTGCCCCTCCTCTTGGCCGGGGCGTGCGTGCTCGTGATCCTCGCGCTCGGCCGGCTGAAGGTGTGGCGCGGCCCGGCCTACTTCGCGGTGGGGGCGGTGCTGTGGGCGGCGATGCTCGAGTCGGGGGTCCACCCGGCCATCGCCGGGGTCCTGATCGCCGTGTGCATCGCCGTGTACCCGCCCCGCCGCGAGGAGGTCGAGCGGGCGGCGGTCCTGGCGAAGGCCTTCCGCCAGTCCCCCGTGCCGGAGCTCGCCCGCTCGACCAAGCTGAGCGTCGAGCGCGCCGTGTCCCCCAACGAGCGCCTCCAGGAGCTGCTGCACCCCTGGACGAGCTTCGTGGTCGTGCCGCTCTTCGCCCTGGCCAACGCGGGCGTGCAGATCGACGGGCACACGCTGCGCAACGCGTGGACCTCGAGCGTGGGCCTGGGCGTCATCCTGGGCCTGGTGGTGGGCAAGCTGATCGGGGTGGGCGCCACGAGCCTCGTCGCTGCCCGAGCGCGCCTGGGCCAGTTGCCGCGGGGGGTGGGCCCGGCGGAGATCCTCGGCGGAGCGGCGCTCACGGGGATCGGCTTCACGGTCTCGCTGTTCATCGTGGACCTCGCGTTCACGTCGCCGGAGCTGCGGGACGAGGCGAAGATCGGTGTCCTGACGGCCTCCACGATCGCGGCGCTGCTGGGGTGGGGCGTCTTCCAGATCATCGCCATCCGGGCGCGCTCCCAGGGCCGCGTGCTCGGGTCCCCCGTCCTCGACCCGCCGGTGGACCCTGCGCACGATCACATCCGGGGGCCGGTCGACGCGCCGCTGACCCTGGTGGAGTTCCTGGACTTCGAGTGTCCCTTCTGCGCGCGCGCCACCAGCCTGGGCCCGGCGCTGCGCCGGCGGTTCGGCAACGACCTGCGCTACGTGGTGCGCAACCTGCCGCTGACGGACGTCCACCCGCGGGCCGAGCTCGCCGCCGAGGCGGCCGAGGCCGCGGCCGCGCAGGGCCGCTTCTGGGAGATGTACGACCGGCTCTTCGCCCACCAGGACGAGCTGGAGCCCGAGGACCTGGTGCTCCACGCCGAGGCCATCGGCCTCGACGTGGAGCGGTTCTCCCGCGAGCTGGCCGAGGGCGTCCATGCGCCCCGCGTCCGCGACGACGTGGCGTCGGCCGAGGCGAGCGGCGTCACCGGCACCCCCACCTTCTTCGTCGGCGGCCGCCTGCACTACGGCCCCTACGACGCGGAGACCCTCGGGGCGCGGCTGATCGAGGCGCGGAGCCCCCCGGCGCTGCCTGCTAGCGTCGGCCGTGACGGCATCGACGATCCCACGGAGACCGCATGACGACCACCGCCCCGCCCGCCGCAGCCGACTTCAAGGTGGCCGACCTCTCGCTCGCCGAGTTCGGCCGCAAGGAGATCCGCCTCGCCGAGCACGAGATGCCGGGGCTGATGGCGATCCGCGAGGAGTACGGCGAGCGGCAGCCGCTGAAGGGCGCCCGCATCACGGGATCGCTGCACATGACCATCCAGACGGCGGTCCTCATCGAGACCCTCACGTCCCTCGGGGCGGAGGTCCGCTGGTGCTCGTGCAACATCTTCTCCACCCAGGATCACGCTGCGGCGGCGATCGTCGTGGGTCCCGCGGGCACGCCCGCGGAGCCGGCCGGCGTGCCGGTCTACGCCTGGAAGGGCGAGACCCTCGAGGACTACTGGTGGTGCACCGAGCAGGTGCTGCGCTGGCCCGACGGCGGCGGGCCGAACATGCTCCTCGACGACGGCGGCGACGCCACGCTGCTGGTCCACATGGGTAAGGAGTTCGAGGGCAAGGGCGCCGTGCCCGACGACGCGACCGCCGGCTCGGAGGAGGAGCGGATCATCCTCGGCGTGCTCCGCCGCTCGCTGCGCGAGGACCCGCAGCGCTGGACCACCATCGCCGCCGGGATCAAGGGCGTGACGGAGGAGACCACCACCGGCGTCCACCGGCTCTACCAGCTCGCCGAGAAGGGCGAGCTGCTGTTCCCGGCGATCAACGTCAACGACTCCGTCACCAAGTCGAAGTTCGACAACCTCTACGGCGTCCGCCACTCGTTGATCGACGGCATCAACCGCGCCACCGACGTGATGATCGGGGGCAAGATGGCCGTGGTCTGCGGGTTCGGCGACGTCGGCAAGGGCTGCGCCGAGTCTCTGCGCGCCCAGGGCGCCCGCGTGGTGGTCACCGAGATCGACCCGATCTGCGCGCTTCAGGCCGCCATGCAGGGCTACCAGGTGGCCACCCTCGACGACGTGGTGGAGAGCGCGGACATCTTCATCACCGCCACCGGCAACAAGGGCATCATCACCGCCGCCGACATCGCCCGCATGAAGCACCAGGCGATCGTGGGCAACATCGGCCACTTCGACAACGAGATCGACATCGCCGGCCTCCACGAGGTGCCGGGCGTCCGGTGCGTGAACATCAAGCCCCAGGTGGACGAGTGGGTGTTCCCCGACGGCCACTCGATCATCCTGCTCTCGGAGGGGCGCCTGCTGAACCTGGGCAACGCCACCGGGCACCCGTCGTTCGTGATGTCCAACTCGTTCAGCAACCAGACGATCGCGCAGATCGAGCTGTGGACGAAGAACGACGACTACGAGCGGCAGGTCTACGTGCTCCCCAAGCATCTCGACGAGAAGGTCGCGCGGCTGCACCTCGACGCCCTGGGCGTGCGCCTGACCACGCTCAGCGAGGAGCAGGCCGACTACATCGGCGTGCCGGTGCAGGGCCCCTTCAAGCCCGACCACTACCGCTACTGAGGTCGCCCGTCGCTGCCGGAACCCTCACCCGGGGTCGGCAGGCTCGAACCCGGGCCGCAGCGCCCCGATCTCAGAGAGGACGCGCCGGAGGTGCGCGAGCTCCGCCTCAATCTGGGCATCGTGGAACACCGCCGAGTCGTACAGCCGCGCTCCCGAGTCCGGCGTCCGGTGAGCCGGACCCACGAGCACGAGACCGTCGAGGGCCGTGATGACCAGGGCGATGAGCACCTGAATCAGCTCGCCGCCCCGAGACGGTGCGGCTCGAGGCCGAGGTCGGGAAGCTCCGTGATCTCGTGCCGCAGCCCGGCGGGCTCAACGGCTGGGCGGTCGTACACCACGCCCCACCGGTGACTCCGGCCGGGGCACGGCCGGCTCAACCCGCCACCTTCGTCTTGATCACCGCTCCGGAGGGCGAAAGCACGTACCAGAGGCCGCCGTTCAGGTTCAGGGCCTGGCCGACGTGGTCGCCCGTGGCCGTGTCGGGGACGTAGGTGTAGAGCGGCCACTTGTTGTAGGTCACGACCTGCCCACCACCGGGGTTGGCAACGCTCCCGAGCAGCGAGGCCTTCACGCCCCCCGCGGCGGCCGCCTTCTGGCCGCTCGCAAGGGTCACCGGCGGCCAGATCGCGGCGCAGGACCCCACGCAGGTCACCTTGAGCTGCTTGTCGGGAGCGAACATGTACAGGGTGCGGCCCTGTGCGTTGACCAGCACGGAGCCGAGCCCTGGCAGGTTTCGGGTGGAGATCGTCACCGCGCCCGAACTGCTGGAGGCGGGCGTGCTGCTCGCGCTGCTCGAGGTCGTCGTGCCGCTCGAACTGCTCCCGCAGCCCGCGATCACCAGAGCCGCGCCGATCACCGCGGCGGATCCGAACACCCTTCGGGCACATCGCGTATGAACACCTCGGTGAGCCATCAGACTCCTATAGCCCCACCAGCGGGCGTCGTCGGGAATGAAACGAGGCGAGCCCGTCCCGGACGGTGCTCGGGCTCGACCGCGATGTGTGCGAGCACCCGGGCGACGGGATCGGCGATCAGCGCCACCACCCTCCCGGCGCTCCCGTCGGTGCAGTTCACGCTGCTGCCAAGGTCGAACTCCATCGCTCCCTCTCCTTCTCGGTGTCCTCGATTGGGCCCCCGCCGCACCACGGCGCTAGCCGTCGTGCCGGAAGATGGCGGTGGCCGCCAGGATCGTGAAGAGGGCGATGCCGGCCCACAGGCCGTAGAGGAAGAGGATCGGAATCATCGGAGCGTCCTTTCAGGTGAGGCCGGCGGGCCGACCCGGTTGGGAGCCCGCTGGGCGGCCTCAGTGGGTTGCTCGCCGCCCGTCCGTTCCATGATCCGGCGACCGGAGGTGCCGGTCCATCGGCTGGTCGGCCCACCCGTCGTATGACCCGTGCATCATCCGAAACCAGGGCGCGGTACGCGGCCGACCCGCGCCGTCGGCGCTGCTTGGGGGCGTATCGTTCGACAAGCGAGGGCATCGCCCGACCCCCGGAGCCTGGAGCCCGGTACATGGCAGAAACGGCAGCCCGCGTGAGGGTCGTCGTCGTGGACGATCACCCCGTGTTCCGTGAAGGGGTGGTCCGGGCACTCGTGTCGTCGGGCCGGGTGGAGGTCGTCGGGGAGGCCGGGGACGGACGCACCGCGCTCGCGCTGATCGAGGAGCTCCGGCCCGACGTCCTCCTGCTCGACTACACCTTGCCGGAGCTCAGCGGCCTGGCCGTCGCCCAGGCCGTCGTCCGAGACGGGTTGCCGACCCGGATCCTCTTCCTGTCGGCACACACCGAGAGCTCGGTGGTCTACACCACCCTCGAGGCCGGGGCGTCCGGGTACCTCTCCAAGGAGGCGCGCCGCGAGCAGATCGTCGACGCGGTCGTGGCGTGCGCCGCGGGGCGGAACGTGGTGCCGGCCGACGTGGCTGCGGGCCTGGTCTCGGAGATCCGCCTCCGCTCGAGCAACGACGCGCCGGTGCTGACACCTCGTGAGCGAGAGATCCTGAAACTGATCGCGGCCGGCCGCAGCCTTCCCGAGATCGCACGGGAGCTCATCCTGGGACTCACGACGGTGAAGACCCATGCTCAGCACCTGTACGAGAAGCTCGGCGTGTCCGATCGCGCCGCCGCCGTCGCGGAGGCGATGCGGCGGGGACTGATCGAATAGGCCGCCCGCCGCAGCCGGCGCCACCATGATCCGAGGCGAAGCCGCCACAGCCGAGTCCGAGCGACTCGTCGCGTGGCTGAGGCTGCCGGTCATCGCCCTTCTCGCCGTGGGCGAGAGCGTCACCGGCGCGGGAGAGGGAGGGTTCGGCTTCTACGTCGCGATCGCCGTGTTCGCGGCATGGGCGGTGGGCGTCGTGGTCTGGGTCCATTGGCGCCCGGCCGGCGAGGCGCTGGGCCTGGTGACCGCCGCGGTGGACATCGGGGCCATCACCGCCCTCGTGTACCTCTCGGGCGGCGGGTTCTCGCAGGCGCGCGTCGCGTATGCCCTGGTCCCGATCACGCTGGCGTTCCGGTTCAGGCCCGCCCTGGCCGCCGCCGGCGGGGTCGCGGTCGTCGTCGCCTACCTCGCCCAGGCGCTCAGCCACCCGTCGCGCAGCGGGGCGCAGGCGGGCCGCTACATCGCCGTCCAGGCCGGATACTTGATCTGGATCTCCGCCGCCGCCGCGCTGCTGGCCCTGGTCCTCGCCCACCGGACACGTCGGGTGGGCGAGCTCGCGCTCCAGTCGCGCCACCTGCTGACCGACGCCCTGGGGGCGGAGGAGCGCGAGCGCCAGGCGCTCGCCGAGGGCCTCCACGACGGAGCGCTCCAGAATCTGCTGTCCGTCCGGCACGACCTCCAGGAGATCGCCGAAACCGTTGACCACCCCTCCGTTGAGCGAGCGGAATCGACGATCTCCGAAACCGTCGGTCAGCTGCGCGAGATCGTCTCGGATCTGCATCCCCTCGTACTGGAGCAGGCGGGCCTCGAGGCGGCCCTGTCCGCGGTCGCCGCCCAGGCGAGTCGCAGGGGCGGCTTCCGGGTGCGCGTCGCCTACGAGTCGGCGCCGCGCCCCTCGCAGGAGCGGCTGCTCCTCGCGGCGGCCCGGGAGCTGTTGACCAACGTGGCAAAGCACGCCCGGGCCCGCAATGTGGACGTTCGCTGCGTCGAGCGCGACGGCTGGATCGAGCTGAGCGTCACGGACGACGGGGCCGGCTTCGACACCTCGGTGATCGCCGAGCGCGTCGTCGCCGGTCACATCGGGCTGGCGTCGCAACTGGCGCGAGTCGAAGGGGCGGGGGGACGGCTGACGGTCGTCAGCGGCCCCGGCCAGGGAACGCTCGCGACGGTGTGCCTTCCCGAGATCACCGCGACCACTGCGCCCACCGCCGCTTCCCCCTGACCCACGGCGAGGCCTCGGGCCCATGGATCCGGCGTGACGTGTCGCCCCATGGGCCGGGGCGCGTTCGCGAGTCCTGTCTCCGCGCCCCGACCTTGAGCGCCTCGGTGATGTCGCGGGAGCAGACGATTCCGGCGAGATGCCCGTCGTCCATGACCAGGGCGCTGCCCGCGTCCGCCTCGATCATCGCGAGGATCGCGTCCGGGGCCGGCTCGTCCACGGCGAGAAGCGGGACCCGGTCGAGCCGCACCATGCGGTCGCGAACCCTCAGCGTCGTCGACGCCCCGCCCGATACGTTGCGCGGTGACGGCAGGATTCCGACCGGACGGAGGCCGTCGAGCACCGGGTACGCGACGGAGGGATCGTCTTCGGGGATCTCCGCCATGAAGTCGCGGAGCGTCTGCTCGGCGTGCGAGACGATCGGATGCGGAGTCATCAGGTCGGAGACGACGAAGCCCCTGAGGGCGCCCTGGAGCGAGACGAGCCGCGCCTCATGGCGGGCACTGCTCAGAACGAACCAGCCGATCAGCGCGAGCCACAGACCGCCGAAGGCGCCGGCCGTGAACGCGGTCAGGATGCCCGCCGCGATCAGGAGCCCGCCGATGCCGATGCCGGTTGCCGCGGCGATGCGGGTCGCCCAGGAGTGGTCGCCCCTCGCCTGCCAGAGCGCGGAGCGGAAGATCCGGCCGCCGTCGAGCGGAAGCGCGGGCAGGAGGTTGAACACGAGCAGCAACAGATTGACGTAGCCAAGCCACGCGACGAGGCCGTCGAGGGCCGCGCCGAGGTGGGTGAGCACCGCCAGGGCGATGAACGAGGCGGCGAGACCCGCCGTGACCAGCGGGCCGGCGACGGCGGTCCGGAACTCCGCCCCCGCACTGGGGAAGCCTCCACGGAAGCGGGCGACACCCCCGAGCAACCAGAGGGTGATGGACTCGATCTCGACACCCTCGCGACGCGCGCGGAGTGTGTGGCCG
The DNA here is from genome assembly GCA_963760715.1 of Miltoncostaeaceae bacterium. Taxonomy (GTDB): domain Bacteria; phylum Actinomycetota; class Thermoleophilia; order Miltoncostaeales; family Miltoncostaeaceae; genus CAVXDY01. The sequence continues at coordinate 71,522 of CAVXDY010000004.1, forward strand.
AGCTCGTGGAGCAGCAACGATCCGAAGAGGAGGAGCGCCGCGGCGACGGCCATGACGACATACGTGCCACCACCCAGACCGGGGTTGGTCGATGGGAAGACGGAGGCGGCGAGGTACCAGACGACGAGACCGAAGACCGGGATCCACGTCCAGCTGAGTCCGATGGGCACTCCCGCGATCCGACCGAGGCGGAACGTGCTCCTCATGGCATCCTCACGGCGGCGGGCACAGGCACCATGACGATCTCGGCGCTGTCGCCCCCACTTGCGAGCCGCTCGACCCGGCGGATCCGCCAGGCGCCGCGGTAGGCGGGCAACGCCTCCGCCTCCTGCCGTGCCATTCGCCGCGCGCTCTCCGCGTCGGTGGCCCACATCTCGGTGGCGTGGACGTCCTCGCGGCGATACTCCACCTCTTCCTCGACCCATGCCGCGAAGGTGACCCGGTAGAGGTGCGTGCCCGGCAGCCCCGGCGCCAAGGGGCACAGGAGGCCGACGGACCAGCCCGATCCCCCACCGGCGCACCTCGACATCCCTGCCGACGCGGCCTCCCGCGCCCGGGCGGCGCTGGAAGCCTCGATGCACATACGGCCGGCGATGCGCGGCGCCCTTCCCGGGCTCGGACGGCGGAGGAAGGTGACGTCCCACAGTGCCCCGCTCATGCGGGGTGCACGATCCTGCTCTCGAGGAGGGCCGCGCCGGGACGGGGCGCCCGGGAGACAAACACGGCGGCGAGCCCGTCCCGGCTGAGCGTGGCCGGCACCTCCCGGACCATGGTCGTCCGCCCGGGCACCCGAGTAGCCCTGAGCACCGGTTCGACGTGCCATGCCTCCGGCCCGGCCGTGGGGGGGTGGCGACGCTCGTCGGACATGGGTTGCTCCTTTCGGGTGCGGTTCACGCGGGGTGGTGGCCCGCGGGGCGGAAGGGGTGCGGGGGCCACGCGGTGGGCATGCGCATCGGGCGGTGGCTCTTGGCCGCCGGTCCCCGAGGGGATATCTCGACCGGTGTTGCCGTCCGGTCTCGCAAGGCCAGCCACTCGGCCGGCGCATCCGGCGGCAGCGCAAGCGTGGTGGACGCAATCATCGCGCTGGACTCGCATCGGAGGAGCACCGGCGACATCCCGCTTGCGAGCACCGCGACCCGCAGGGCTTCCCCTCCGGCCGCGATCACGAAGAAATCGCCGGCCAAGTCGGCCACCGATCGCTGCAGTGCGTCGCCCAGGCCGTCGAAGCCGCGTGCACCCCATCGCTCGGCGACCCCGCGGCTCAGCTCGCCGGCGAGGCGCTCGGGCGGCGTCTCCTCGAGGTTGTGCGCCGTTCCCGCGAGCGCCAGCGCGACGATGCCCGAGGAACCTCGATGGACGCCGATGCGCCACGGTTGGACCGTCGCCAGAGCGACCCCCGCGACCGCGTCGCCGACGACCTCGGGGGGCCTGTCGGTCAATCGCCGCAGGGCCTCGCCGGCCAACCGCGACGCCCCCGGACCGATGCTCGCGATCACGCCGTCGGCGCCGGCCGCGACGGGACACGGTGCATCGACCGACGGCACCCGCGTCGCGCGCTCGACCATGGCAAGCAGTTGCGCCATCGAAAAGGGCTGCGGCAGGCACCGGTTGAACACCAGCGCTCCGCAGGTCGGCGTCCGAGAGGTCGTCTCGAGCGCCGATCAGCACGACGGGGGCCCGGAAGCCGCCTCGGCGCAGCCGCCGACACGCCTCGAGCCCGTCCATGCCGGGCAACATGACGTCGATCACGAGCCCCTGGTACGGCGTCCGTGCCGCCAACTCGAGGCACCGTTCGGCGCTGCCGGCGAGCCGGACCGCGTAGCCCTCCTCGACGAGCGCCCGGCCCATGAGCTCCCCGAGCCGGGGGTCGTCCTCCACCACGAGCAGCGTCGTCATCGCCCCCTCCTCGCCGCGCACGACGTCGTATCGCGGCGCGATCGCGGGTCATGCATCGCGGCGCACGAGCAGCGTGGCGGCGGCGATGGTCAGCAGCGCCACGTAGCCCAGATAGACGGCGAAGCCGGTCCACGGGGCGAGCGCGTTGGAGCCCTGCTGGAGGCTCATCAGCCCAGTGCCGGCGTTGAGCGGCAGATAGGGACCGATCGCAGTGCTCCAGCTCGAGGGCAGAATCGCCGTGATCCCGGGAAGCACGAACATGGCCCCTGCGAACGTCGCGATCGCGCCGGCGATATTGCGAAGAAGCGCGCCCAGCGCGAGGCCCAGAAGGCCGGTTACGGCGAGGAAGAGGGCCGCGCCGATCACCGCCCGCAGCACGTGCGGGTGCGAGATCGTCGTCTGCACGTCGTGCCGGCTGAGGATGGACTGGGACGCGACGAAGGCGATGAGGGCACAGGGGAGCATCAGCAGGAACGTCGCGGTGCCGAACACGAGCAGCTTGGCCCAGAGGACGGGGAGCCTCCGCGGAACGGCAGACAGGGTGGAGCGGATCAAGCCCGTCGAGTACTCGCCGCCGATGACGAGAACGCCCAGGACGCCGATGGCGAGCTGAGCGAGGTGCCATCCCGCGAGGCTGACGTCGAGCGGGTCGAGGGGGCCCCTGTCGGAGGGGCTGCCCCAGTTCGCCATCCTGATGGCGGAGATGAGGATCCCGAGACCGGTCATCGCCACGACGGCGAGGAGCATCGACCAGCGGGTGGAGCGCAGCGACGTGAGCTTGGTCACCTCGGAGCGGATGACGCGCAGCTGCGTCACTCGAGGGGCCCGAGCGGGCGCGGTGGGTGCGGGATGGATCGCCTCGACGCTACTCATGCCGCCGCCTCCGCGAGGGGGCTGGAGGTGCCGTGCTCGGCCTCGGCGCGGGTCATGCGCATGAATGCCTCCTCGAGCGATGCCCGCCGGGGCGTCAGCTCGTGCAGCGTGATGCCGCCCGCAGCCGCCAGCTCGCCGATCCGGGCGGCCTCGAGGCCGTGTACCTCGAGCGCGTCGTGGTCGGTCTGCGTGGTCGCGGCGCCGTGGGCCGCGAGGACCGCGGCGAGCGACCCGACCTGAGGGGATCTGACGCGGACCGCGCCGCTCGAGGCGCGGTGGGTGAAGTCCTCGATCGTCGTGTCGGCGATGAGCCGGCCCCGTCCGATCACGATCAGCCGGTCCGCGGTCAACGCCATCTCGCTCATCAGGTGCGACGAGACGAAGACCGTCCTACCCTCGGCCGCCAGGCTTCGCATCAGCTCGCGAATCCACCGGATGCCGTCGGGGTCGAGCCCGTTGGCGGGCTCGTCGAGGATCAGCGTGTGGGGGTCCCCGAGGAGCGCCGCGGCGATCCCGAGCCGCTGCCCCATTCCCAGCGAGAAGCCTCCGACGCGCTTGCGTGCGACCTCCGTCAGGCCGACGCGCTCGAGCAGCGCATCGACCCGCCGCCGACCGATGCCGTGGGTTTGGGCGAGCGAGAGCAGGTGGCTGTGGGCGGTCCGGCCGGGGTGGACCGCCTGGGCCTCGAGCATGGCGCCGACCTCGTGGAGCGGCGCCGCGAAGTCGCGGTAGGCCATGCCATCGACGCGCGCGGTCCCGGTGGTCGGGTGATCCAGGCCGAGGATGAGCCGCATCGCGGTGGACTTGCCGGCGCCGTTCGGGCCGAGGAAGCCCGTGACGACTCCGGGCCGGACCGTGAAGCTGACGTCATCGAGCGCGAGCTTGTCGCCGTATCGCTTCGAGACGCCGTCGACTTCGATCATCGCGCCCACGTCGGAACACCGCGCAGGTCCGGCTCGTCGGCGGGCCGCTGCGGCCCGGCCGGCCCCTCGCCGCGGATGAGGTCGGACCGTCGGGACTCACGCAGCTCCTGGGCCATCGTCACCCTCCCTTGCCGAGCTCTCTGTGGAGCGTTCGTCGAGATGACCTCATGAGACCGCGGCGGCGATCGGGATCCCATGGGCCATTCGCAGGACCGATCGGATGAGCCGCGTGTCAGGTGATCGCGCCGCCGGCCGGACCCGTGGAACAGCCGGGGGGCCGATGGTGCACCGGGGCGCTCATGGCCACGATCCTCGCAACACCCGACGACCCTCCTTGGTTCGTCACGAGGTGCCGGGCGTGCCGCCGAAGATGCATCGGGACACCACCAGGGAGGCCGCGACGTGCAATCAGACCCGCTGAGACACCACATGGCGCATCGCGGCACGGGCGCGTTCCTGACGCCTCAGGTGAACAGACTGACCGACGAGATGCCCGCGTTCGTCTTCGGGCCCGGTACCACCGGCTCCGCCCGAGCTCGAGCGCGCGCCGGGTGCTCGGTCGCGCGGAACCCCGGAGGCTGAGGCTCGTGCCGACGGCTCGGACCAGCCAGCGCCCCCGACTCCATGGACTCGCCCGGCTCCGCCGCAACTGGCTACGCGCCTTCCTTCCGGCCGCTCTCGCCGTCGTCCTGCTCGCCGGCGCCGCCATGGCGGCGCTGGAGGCCGATACGGCCCACTCCTTCGGGGCCGGGGTGCTGTGGGCGCTCTCGCTGATGATGACCGTCGGCTTCACCGGCGCCGTGCCACACACGGTGGCCGGCAGGCTCCTCGCGGGCGTCCTGATGGTTCTCGGCTTCGGCCTCCTGGCGCTGACCACGGCGTCGATCGCCTCCTTGCTCGTGCGCGAGGACGAGATCCCGGAGGAGCAGCGCGAGCTTGATTTCGAGCGGGACGCGATGGCACAGCTGGCGGTCGTCGCGGCCCGGCTCGACCGGATCGAGAGACGCCTGAATGTGACCAGGATCTCCAGCACCGAGATCTCGGCCACCCACGCGCCGCCGCCGCCCGGCTGAGCAGGAGCGCGTTGTGGCGGCCGCCGGGCGGCCGGTGTCGAGTGGAGCCGCGGCCCTCGCGTGGCGCCCTCCCGCACCGTGCGGGATGTGGCCGTGACCCCTCGCGGCCGACATGGATGAGCGACGGCGCGCGTGCCCCGCGCCGTCGTGCACCTGACTCCACGAGAGAGGGGCCCGTCGTGACCACACCGTCGCTGCCGCGCCTGGCCGCCCGCGCCTGCGCGGCCCTCGCGCTGTCGGCCGCGCTCGCCGGACCGGCGGCGGCCGGCGAGCCCGCGACGCTGCGGCTCGAGGGCTCGGCGCCGTCCTACGGCTCGCTCGTGGGAGTGCCCCTCATGGGAGGCGGCTCGAGCCTGCTGGTGCCGGGGCGCAACGAGTACACGCTCGCGCGCGCGGGCGGGACCGCCCGGACGACGGGCTTCGCGATCGACCCGCTCAGCGTGCTGCCGCTGGGCGTCGACTACCCGGTGGACCTGCAGACCGCCTTCGACGATCCCGCCATGTGGACCGGGCCCTACCGCGAGGCCGGCTGGCTGCTCTACCGCTCCGACGACCTCATCGACGCGGCCGGCGACCCCGGGCTGGAGGCCGGCGCGCTGCACCTGGCGATCCTCCAGCTCACGGGCCAGAGCCCGCTGGACCTGGGGGCGCTCGGGCATCCCGACCTGGAGGCGCGCGCCGACGCCCTGCGCGAGCTGGCGGCCGGCCGGCGCCTGCCGACCGAGGTCGCCGTCGACGCCGGCGGCCCGGACGCCTGCCCGGGCCAGGACCTGACCGTGCGGGTGACCGGCAGCCCCGGCGCGCTGGTCGACCTGTCCGTCCCGCCCGGCGCCGGCAGCGTCTCGCCGTCGCGGGTGAGCCTGGACGGCGGCGGGGCGGCGGAGGCGCGGGTGCGCGCCGGCGGCGCCGGAATCCTGACGGTGACCGCCGCGATGAGCACGCCGCTGCTCCAGCGCGCCACCCGGCTGCCCGGATGGGTCGTGCCCCAGAGCCAGCTGCTGCTGCGGCCGGGCCTGCTGAGCGTGCAGGCGGAGCGGCGCGTGGTGCAGTGCCGGCTCGAGCTCTTCGACCCCCCGGCGGGGGACGCGCCGGGCGGCGGCCCCGGGAAGCCGACGAAGTCGCCGTCGCCCAAGGCCTCCCCGCCGGACCCCCCGAAGCTGGGGATGCGGGTTGACGCCCCCGACACGGCCCGGGCCGGCGGGGTCCTCGTCTGGCGCATCCGGGTCACCAACCGCGGCCACCGCGCGGCCCGCGACGTGCGCGTCGCCCAGCGCCTGGGCGCCGGCGTGGCGGCGCTCGGCGCCTCGGGGCCCCGGGGGACGGCCTGGGCCGCGCGCGGGGGCTCGGTCCGCTGGGTCCTCGCGACGATCCCCGCCCGCTCCACGGCCGTCCTCACCCTGCGGGCCCGCGTGTCGCCGCGGGCGAGCGGCATGCGCAGCACGACCACCACGCTGCGGGCCGGCGGGCTCGCGCGCGTGCGCTCCGCCGGCACGATCGCGGTGCGCCCGGCGAGGGACGCGGCCGAATGACCGCCTGGGACGGTGCGATCGTCACGCGCCGCTCTGTCGGTCCGCCCAGGGGCCGACCTGGCCCGATGGCCAGGGCGCTCCGGCGCGCGTTCTGTAACTCTCGCCAACAGGGCACGACGACCAGCGGGTCGCCGAGCCGCCCACGAAGGAGGGAGACCCGATGAGCGCAAGCGTGATTCTCGACCCGAGCCAAGAGCTCGAGCGCGCCACCAGCGACTACCTCGCGGTCTCACGGAACTCGCACCTCTACGCCACGACCGGCGAGTACGAGCGGGCCGAGCTTCAGGCGTGGGAGCGCGTGATCGCGGCGCAGCAGGCTCTGGCGGGGCCCGCCACCTAGGGAGCGAGCGGGGGGCGGCGCGGCCTGGCAACATCACCCCATGGACGAGCTCCGCTGGGATCGACGCCCGGAGGGCCTGCGTGAGCCGGTGATGGTGGCGGCCTTCGGCGGCTGGAACGACGCGGCCGCCGCGGCCTCGCACGCGCTCACGTTCGTGGGCGAGCGCTTCGCCGCGGAGCGGGTGGCCACGATCGACCCGGAGGGCTTCTACGACTTCCAGGCCACCCGCCCCCTGGTGGACCTGTCGTCGCCCGGATCGTCCGAGATCGTCTGGCCCGACATGGAGATCCTCACGGCCGAGGTGCCGGGGGGCGACCACGACCTGGTGCTGGCCGCGGGCGCCGAGCCCTCGGTCCGGTGGCGCACGTTCTGCGGGCTCATCCTGGACGTGGCCAACGAGCTTGGCGTGCGGCGCGTGGTGACCATGGGCTCGCTGCTGGCGGACGTGGTGCACAGCCGCCCCGTGCGGCTCACCGGCATGGCGTCCCATCCCACCCTGATCGCCGACCTCGGCTTCCGGCAGCCCAGCTACACGGGGCCGACGGGCATCGTGGGCGTCCTCCACCAGGCGGCCGTGGACCGCGGCATGGACGCCGTCTCCCTCTGGGCGCCGGTCTCGCACTACGCCGCCGGGCTCACCAACACCAAGGGAAGCCTCGCCCTGGTGCGGGCGCTCGAGCTGGTGAGCGGCGTGAGCATGGACGCCCGGGAGCTGGAGCAGGCCGCGGACACCTTCGAGGGCCAGGTCTCGCGCGCCGTCGCCGCGGAGCCGCGGCTCCAGCAGCTGGTGGACCAGCTGGAGGCGGGCGGCGCCGACGAATCGACCTCGTTCGGCCCACTCCCCACGGGTGACGAGCTGGCCGAGGAGCTGGAGCGCTTCCTGCGCGAGCAGGGGGACGACGACCCGGCCTAGCGTCCCGAGTCGCTAGACGACCGAGCGGGTCTGCTCCCGGCCGGGCGCCGGCTCGTTCGTCTCGTCCCCGCGGTACCGCTCGATCGACCGCCGCATCTTCTCGGGGTCGTAGATCCGCTGGGCCCAGAACGAGTCGGGCTGGGCGAGCCGCAGCGCTCCGACGAGGCCCACCGGCCACAGCAGGAAGCCGATCACGCCGACGATCCACTTCCCCTTGGCCAGGCAGACGAGCGCCGAGATGATGCTGAGGGCGTGGTAGGCGACGATCAGGGCGCCGCCGGCGGGGTCCGCGCCCGCGATCACGGCTCCCCAGAAGGGCGCGCCCAGGGCGACGATGGCCAGCAGCGCCGCCGCGATGATGACGGCGTCGATGGAGCGGCGGCCCTCCTCGGCCCAGTACACGTCGCGCAGGTTCAGCCACAGGGCGTACTCGTCGAGCACCAGGGCGGCGCCCACGCCGAAGGCCGTGGGGAGCAGCCACCAGAGCCAGAACGGCATGTTCGGCTCGAGGCCGATCGACACGAACCCCGAGCCCAGGAGCAGGAAGATCCCCGGCACCATGTGGTGGATGCGCTGCCCGCCCACCGACAGGTTGCCGGGCCCGCGGCCCATGCGCGTCGCGTAGGTGTAGGCGCGAACGCAGGCGAAGGTGATGAGGAACGCCACCAGCGTCATCTGCGCGGGACGGAAGCCGGCGCGGATGACCTCTTGGTCGAAGGCGCGGACGACCGGGAACGCGTCGGAGAACCAGTTTCCGTTGCCGGCCACGCCTCAAATCTACTCCCGAGTCCGCGCGCGCCCGAACGGCGTCATCGAGGACGGTCGCGTACCCTCGATGGCGTGCGGGTGACGATCTGGAGCGACTTCGTCTGCCCCTTCTGCAACGTGGCGCGGGAGCGGGCCGGGTGGCTGCGCCGCGAGGCGGGCGCCGAGATCGACTGGCTGCCGTTCGACCTTCACCCGGAGTACCCGCGCGAGGGGATCGCGCGCGCGGATCTGATGCGCCGCTACCCGGCGGCCGCCCACGAGGCGGTGCGGCGGCTCAGCGAGGAGGCCGGACTGGTCTACAACCCCCACCCGGAGCGGGTTCCCAACAGCCGCCGGGCCCTGGAGCTGGGCGAGTGGGCGCGGGCGCGTGGCGCGCACGGCGCCCTGCACGAGCGCGTGATGGACGCCTACTGGACGGAGGGGCGCGACATCGGCGGCTGGGATGTGCTGGGCCCGTGCGTCGCGGACATCGGCCTCGACCCCCGCGAGGCCGAGGCCGGGGTCGAGTCGGGCGCCTTCCGGGCGGCGGTGGACTCGTCGAGCGAGGTGGCGCGGCGCCACGGCATCAACGCCGTCCCGGCGTTCGTCGTCGACGGCCGGGTGCTGGTGAGCGGCGCGCAGCCGCACGAGGTGCTGGAGCGCGCGGTGGACCGGGCCCGGGCCATCCGGGAGGCCGAGGAGGCCTGACCGGGCGCCCGGCGCGGATCCGGCGCGCCCCCGTCACACCCACGCGTCGATTGCGTCCGGGGGCCCGGTCAGGATGAGACCCGACCGTGTCATGAGAGGCCATGAGGGGAGCTCGGATGCCCGCCGACCTGAACCGCGTCACCCTGGTGGGGCGCCTGACCCGCGATCCGGAGCTGCGCCACACCCAGGGCGGGGACCCGATCTGCTCGATCCGCCTGGCCGTCTCCTCGCGCTCGCGCGATGAGTCGGGCAACTGGGGCGACAAGAGCAACTACTTCGACATCACCGTCTTCGGCCGCCAGGCCGAGACGGCCTCCACCTACCTGTCCAAGGGCCGGCGCATCGGCGTCGACGGGCGCCTGTCCTGGCGCGAGTGGCAGGCCCAGGACGGCACCAAGCGCCAGAACGTGGAGGTGATCGCCGGCGACGTCTTCTTCCTGGACTCGCGCGGTGAGGGCGGCGGCGACTCCCAGCAGGCCTCCGGCTGGTCCCAGTCCCCGGCCTCCTCGGGCGGCGACCTGCCGGTCACCGACGATCTGCAGCCGGCCGGCGCGGCCGCGGGCAGCGGCTCGGGGGACGGCGACATCCCCTTCTGACACCGTCCGGCCCCCGCCCGTCCGGGGCGGGGCGGGGGCCGGGCTACCGCCGCCAGGTGCGGTGGATCACGCGGGCACGACCGGTGACGGGATTCCACCGCGTGGCGAAGGCCGTGTGCGGCCCCAGGGCGGTGGTCCACAGGATGCTCGAGGGCCCGAGCAGCGTGGCCAGCGTGCGGACCGGGCCCCCCCGGATGCGGCGCAGGCGGAGGTAGGAGATCTGACCGAACTGCTCCACCCAGAGCACGCGCCCCGAGGAGAGCGCGGGGTTCACCACGAGGCCGCTGCGCGACGAGGAGATCACCTTCGAGCGTCCCCCGCGCACGGGACGAACCCGCACCTGGGAGAGCTGGCCGGACGCCCGGTGCCAGGCCACGTAGCCGTCGCGCAGCGCCGGCCGCCCGATGTTCGACCAGCCGTCCCGCGCGCGACAGCGTCACGCGGTGGCCGCTCACGAGGTTGAGCATCTCCAGGCGCTCGCCCGAGCCGGTGCGGCGCACGTAGGCGATCCGGGGCCAGTCGATGGCCGCCTGGTTGACGTCGCCGGCGACGCGCGCGATCTGCTCGCCGGTCGTCCAGCGGATGACGTTGATGCCCGCGCCGTCCGTGTACGCGAGCAGATCGAAGTCGAGGGCCGGCGAGCGGCTGCCGGGCACGAGCACATCGGGCCGGCCCGGCGCGCGGACGATCACGGTCGAGCCCGACGGGCCGATCTCGGTCACGGCCAGCACCTTCCCGGCCACGGCGGGGTCGAAGCGACCCTGCGGCGTCGCGGCCTGGGCGACCGCGGGCGTCGCGGCAGCGAGGGCGGCGAGGGCCACCAGCACAACCGTGTTCGCCGGCCGCAGCGCGGGCGCGCGCCGCGCGAGGCGCCCGACGGCCACCGACGGGTCGCGCCCGCCCCGCGCGGGCAGCGCGACCATCAGGGCGCGCCCCGCTCCGAACAGCGCCAGGCAGGCCGCCGACCACGCGGGGTCACCGATGGCGACCGCGCCGGCACAGGCCACCCAGAAGGTGGACACGACCTGGTTCGTGAAGATCCCCGCGCCCAGGCCGGCGCCGTAGGCCAGGCTCCAGGCGCCGAGTGGCCACTCACGGCGCCAGCGCTCGGGCACCTGCCGGTGCGCCCCGGGCACCGGCACCCGAAGCACGCCCCACTCGCGCAGCGCCGCCAGCACCGCGAGCACGGCCAGCACGGGCACGGTCCACGAGCGGTCGAAATGCTCGCCGACCACCCCCAGCAGGGCGCCCAGCGCCGCGGCGGCGACGATCGCCCCGGCGGAGAAGAGGGCGAGGGCGACGCGCTGGCGCTGGCGGCTCCCGCACCCGGCGGGAGTGATGGTCTCGACCATGGAGAACCCTCAGGGGGACCAGGCGGCGGACACCCCGGCGATGAACGCGGCCGCCGCGACGCCGACCTCGAGCAGGCTCCCGCTCAGCACGGCACGCCCGTGTCGGTGTAGAGGACGCAGAAGACCCGCCGGCCCGGCCGGCAGTAGCCCACCAGCGCCGCGTCGCCGTTGATGCGGGTCCGGCTGGTGGAGCAGCAGTTGACGAGCTTGCGGATCTGCCCGTTGCAGCAGCGGTACCACGCCCCCTGGAGCACGGCGTCCACGCCGTGGCGCTCGGGCACCCACTCCTCGCACAGGCGCGTGCGCGGGGCCGGCGGCAGGCGCGATCCGTCGGCGGCCAGGAGCGGCGCCCCGTGGCCGTCGACCGGGAAGCCCGTGGCGTCGATGAGCCGGCCGAGGTCGTCGATCGGGCGCCCGTCGCTCGGGCGCACCGGCTGGCCCCGCGGGTCCACACGGGGGAGCGCGTCGGGGCTGGGGCAGGAGCCGGTGGTGAAGTAGTGGCCGCAGAACCCGTACCACCCGCCGCGGATGCGCTGGGAGCCGCGCACCGGACGTGCCGCGGCCGCCGGACGGTGGCCCACGACGGCCAGGGCGACGCCCGCCACCGCGGCCAGGAACGACCGCCGGGTGGTGGAGGCGGCCAGCCGGCGGGAGAGGTCCTCAGGCCGGCGCACCCACCCGCTCCTCGCCCAGGGCGATGAGCTCCTCCACCTGCTCGAGCGTGTTCACGAGCCCCCGCGCCGCCACCACCCCGTCCACGAGGTACACGACGAAGGGCGTTCCCGGCACGCGGTAGTCGGCGAAGACCCCGGGCAGCTCGTCCTCGATCACGGAGTGCACGAGCAGGCCGTCGCGCTCCAGGGCCCGCAGCGCGGGCTCCAGCTCGAGGCACAGCCGGCAACCCGGCGATGCGAAGGACACCAGCTCGGCGCCGCGGCGCTCCAGCCCCGGCAGCCCGGGCGCCGCGCTGCCGAGGGGCGGGCCCTCGCCGGCCAGCTCCAGGGCGGCCGGAGCGCCGAGCCGCGCCTCGAGCACGCCGACCTGGCGGAACAGGGCCATGACCAGCACGAACAGCACGACCACCGCGAGGGCCAGGATGGCGAGGACCGTGGTCACGAGCACCTCCCGCGACGGCCCGGCGCGGTCGGCCGCGCCGCTGGCCACCAGGACGCCGAGCGCGGCCAGGCCCAGGGCGCGGGCGAGCAGCAGCCCCAGCGGGCGCTCGTGCGCTCCCCCGAAGCAGCCGCAGCGCGCGCGCCGCGCGCCGCCGGCCCGCATGCGCAGCAGCGACGCGGCGAACACCGCGCCGAGCACGGCCGCGCCGGCCGCCGCCCATCGCGCCGTGGGTCCCACCAGCACCAGCACCCCGAGGGCCGCCTCCGTGGCCACGAGCGCCCCGGCGACGGCCCGCCGCGCCCCGGGCGGGACCCCGTGCTCGCCCACGGCCGCGAGCAGCCCCCGTGGGTCGCGCAGCTTCGCCGTGGCCGCCCACAACAGCACCCCCGCGAGGATGATCCGTAGCGTCAGCTGCACCGGGCGCCGACGGTAGCAGGCCGCTCAGGCGCCATCGTCATCGAGCGGGTCGTGCACGAAGGCGACCACGAACGCCCCCGGACCGGCGTGGGTGCCCACGGTGGGCCCCACCGATCCCACCATCTCGTTGATCGCACCCGGACGGCACCGCTCGACCATCTCCACGAGGGGCGGGATGGCATCGGGCCGGCTGGCGTGGCCGTAGGCCACCCGCAGCGGCCGGCCGGGGTCGGAGTGGCGCTCCAGGAACTCCTGGATGGCCGGAAGCACCCGGTGCGCCCCGCGCACCCGCATCGCCGGGGCCACCTCTCCCCCCTCGATCTGGAGGATGGGGCGCACGTGCAGCAGCGACCCGAGGGCGGCCTGCGCGCGCCCGATCCGCCCGCCCCGCTGCAGGTACTCCAGCGTGGCGAGGGAGAAGACGCAGCGGTGACCGGCGCTCAGCCGCTCGATCGCGGCGGCCGCCTCGGCGGCCGTGCAGCCGCGCTCCAGCCGATCCTGCAGCCGCAGCGCCAGGAGGCCGAGGCCCACGCACACCGAGCCGCTCTCGACCACGAGCGCCCGATCCTCGCCGACCTCGCGCGCGGCCGCGCGCGCGGCCTCCACGGTGCCGGACATGTGGCCCGACAGCGGGAGCACGATCGCGGTCTCGTGAGTCTCCAGCGCCTCGCGCAGCACGGCCGCGATCGCCGCCACCGACGGCTGGGCCGTGGTGGGCAGGCGGTCGGAGCGCTCCAGCCGCCCGTAGAAGCCGGCCGCGTCGATGTCGACGCCGTCGAGAAACGACTCGTCGCCGAAGGCCACGGGGATCGGCACCACCCTCCAGTTGGCGGGGCGGCGCTCGGGGGGCACGTCGGCGGAGGAGTCCGTCACGAGGGCGGTGCTCGCGGCGTCGAGGCGGCGTGCCGGGTCCACTCACTCCACCCCGATGGCGAGGGCCGGCCGCGCCTGCCCGCCCAGATGCGCCTCGACCTCGACGTCGGCATCCCCGGCCGCCGCCCGCACCCACGCCTCGACCTCGGAGGGCAGCACGTCCGCCCCCGCCCCGATGAGCGCCGTGACCAGCGCGGGGCCGCCGCCGAGCAGCCCGGCGAGGCCGCGCTCCAGGCCCGCGCGCAGCTCGCCGGGCGGGCCGTCGATCTCGACGCTGGTGACCGCCGCCGCGGCGGCGGCCATCTCGGCCGCGTTCTCGGTCGCGCCGAGCCCCGGGTCCAGGACGACCAGGCAGGCGAGGGCCGCCGGAAGCGAGGCGGCCTCGACGACGACGGCGCCGTGGTCGACGCGGCCGACGGCCACGATCACCGCCTCGTCGGCCGCGAGCTCCGACCGCGCGGCCTCGATGCCGGCCGCGCCCGTGCCGGCCGGGAGGACGACCGCGCCCAGGCCCTCGGCGAGGTCGCGCACGCCCGCTCCGTCGGCCAGAAGCAGCGCCCCGCAGCGCGCGCGGATCGCGGACGCACGGCGCAGGCGGGCGGCCCGCTCGGCCTCCTGCCGGCGCATGTCGTCGATGGTCATGGCGCCCACGTCCCCCCACCTCCGCGCGATTCCCGCCGCCCGCTCGGGCGCGTCGGTGTGCACGTGGACCTTCACCTGACGAGGATCGCCCATCACAAGAACGCTGTCGCCCACCGTCAGCAGGGCCGTCTCCAGGGCGTCGCCGTCGATCCCGGCGCCCTCCAGGAGGAAGCTCGTGCAGTAGCGGTAGCGCGAGGGCGGGTGATCGAGGGCCTCCACCCGCGGCGGCGCCGCGCGCACGGCCGGCGGCGGCCGACGGCCCGCAAGGCCCGCCGCCAGCCCCTCCAGCAGGATCACCGCCCCGAGGCCGCCGGAGTCGACGACCCCCGCCTCGCGCAGCACGTCCAGCAGCTCGGGGGTCTCCTCCACGCCGCGGCGCCCCCCCTCCAGCGCCGCGGCGAGCACCGTCTCGGCGTCCGCCGCCCCGGACTCCTCGGCCGCCTCGGCCGCGCGGCGCGCCACCGTGAGCATGGTGCCCTCCACCGGGCGGCGCACCGCGGCGTCGGCCGCCCGCGAGGCGCCCCGCAGCGCGCGCGCCACGGCCGGCCCATCGACGGGCCCGTCGCCCGCGCCCAGGACCTCGGCGGCGCCCCGCACGAGCTGCGACAGGATCATGCCGCTGTTGCCGCGCGCGCCCACCAGCGCCGCCCGCGCGAGCGCGGCGCAGCGCTCGGCCCGCGGGAGCCCGGCCGTCGCCGCGGCCGCGCGCTCCACGGCGGCGGCGGTCGCGAGCATGTTGGTGCCGGTGTCCCCGTCGGCGACCGGGAAGACGTTCAGGTCGTCGACCTCGGCGGCGCGCGCCTCGAGCGCGGCCCGGGCGGCGCCGATGGCGCGTCCCACGCGCTCGCCGGAGGCCGTGACGGGCCCGGTCATCGCGGCCACCCTACCCTCAGAAGAGCGCGAGCTGGCCGCCCGCGCCCAATCCCGAGACCCCCACGCCCATCAGCCGCAGGCTGCCGTCACGCTCCGAGAGCGCCCTGCGCAGGAGGGCGTGGGCGGTGTCCCAGATCACGGCCGCGTCGTCGGTCGCCACCGGCACGGTCTGCCCGCGGGTCACGGTGCGGAAGTCGGCGTAGCGCAGCTTGACCGTGACCGTGCGGGCGGCCCGGCCGCGCCGGCGCAGGGTGAGCGCGACGTCGTCGGCCATCGCCCGCCCGATCGACTCCAGCTCCCCCGGATCCGACACGTCGCGCTCGAAGGTCCGCTCGTTGGAGATCGAGATCCGCTCGGCGGGGACCGCCGCCACGGGCCGCGGGTCGATGCCGCGGGCGCGGCGGCGCAGGTCCTGGCCCATCCGTCCCGGCGCCACGGCGCGCAGGCCGTCGTCGTCGAGCGCGGCCAGGTCGCCCACCGTCGCGAGCCCCGCCGCCGTGAGGCGCTGCTCGGTGCGCGGGCCGATCCCCGGCAGGGTCCGCAGCGCCAGCGGCGCCAGGAAGGCGGCCTCGTCGCCGGGCGGGACCACCGTGACGCCGCCGGGCTTGCGCCGGTCGGAGGCCACCTTGGCCACCACCTTGCAGGTGGCCACGCCCAGCGAGCACGACAGCCGCACGCGCTCCCCGACCGCGCGCCGCACGGCGTCGGCGGCCTCGGCCGCGCCCTCGTCGGGCAGCTCCAGATACCCCTCGTCCAGGCCGAGCACCTCGACGGCCGGCGACATCGCGCGCACCAACTCCCACACGCGGCCCGACCACTCGCGATAGTGGGCGATGTCCGGACGCACGAAGACCACCTGGGGGCAGCGGCGCAGCGCCTCCGCGCAGCTCATCGCCGAGCGGATGCCGAACGCCCGGGCCGCGTAGCTGGCCGTCGCCACGACGCCGCGCCCGTGCGGGTCGCCGCCCACCACCATCGGCCGTCCGCGCAGCTCCGGACGGCGGTGGATCTCCACCGCGGCGAAGAACGCGTCGATGTCGAGGTGGGCGATCACCAGGTGCCCGGGGGCTCCCCGAGACTAGTCGTCCTGCCCGGACGGTCACAATCCGCGCCATGCGCCTCGATGCCGACGACCTCTGGCTCTCGCCGACCGACCTGGCGACGCATCTCGAGTGCCACCACGCGACGACGCTCGCGGCCGCGGCGGCGCGCGGCGACGGGGCCGCGGCGGCGCCGGGTGGCGACTACGCGCGCCTGATCGCGCGCAAGGGACGCGAGCACGAGCGGTTCTTTCTCCAGAGGCTCGGAGCCGACGGGCGCGATGTGGTGCTGATCGACGTCGACGGCGGCGGGCTCGAGGACGCCGCCACCATGACCGAGCTCGCCATGCGCGAGGGCGCGGAGGTGATCTACCAGGGCGCCTTCGCCGACGGGGGCTGGCGGGGCCGCGCCGACTTCCTGGAGCGCGTGGAGCGCCCCACCGACCTCGGCGGCTGGGGCTACGAGGCCGTCGACACCAAGCTGAGCCGCGCCCAGGCGCTGCCGCATCACGTGCTTCAGCTGTCCGTCTACAGCCAGTCGATCGAGCGGATCCAGGGCCGCGCGCCCGAGTGGATGCACCTGGAGCTGGGGTCGGGCCGACGCGACACGATCCGGGTCGCCGACGTGGCCGCATACGTGCGACGGGCGCAGGCGGCCCTGCGACGAGCGGTGGACGAACCGCCCGCAACCGAGCCATACCCGTGTCCGCACTGCGCGGTCTGTGGTTTCGAGCGGGACTGCACCGCTCGCTGGCGCGCGGAGGATCACCTCTCGGCGGTGGCGGGTGTCCGACGGGGACAGGTCGAGCGGCTGCATGGAGCGGGAATCGCAACGCTCGAGGCGCTGGGCCGCCTGGCGGCCGGCGTCCCCGTTGACGGGCTTCGGCGTGAGACCCTCGACGGGCTCCGCGACCAGGCGCGGCTCCAGGTGCGGAGCCGGGACACCGGGACGTTGGAATGGGAGGCGCGGGCGACCGAGCCGGGCCGCGGGCTCGAGCGGCTTCCCGCCCCGAGCGAGGGGGACGTGTTCCTCGACCTGGAGGGCGACCCCTTCTGGAAGCCCGAGCGGGAGCTCACCTTCCTGTTCGGGATCATCGCCCGCGACGGAGGGGAGTGGCGCTACGAGGCCTTCTGGGGCCACGACCCGGCGGAGGAGCGCGCGGCGCTCGCGGCGCTGATCGACACGCTCACCGCGCGGCTCGCGGCCGACCCGGGCATGCACGTGTACCACTACAGCCCGGCCGAGCCCTCGGCCCTCCCGAGGATGGCGGCGCTGCACGGCGTTCGCGAGGACGAGGTGGACGATCTCCTGCGCGGCGAGGTCTTCGTCGACCTGTACACGGTGGTCCGCCAGGGCTTCGTCGTGGGCGACCCCAGCTACGGCCTGAAGACCACGGAGCGCCTCGCCGGCTTCGCCCGATCCGCGGTCCTCGGGTCGGGTGCCGATGCCGTGCTGGCCTACGAGCGCTGGAGGCAGAGCGGCGACGCGGCCGAGCTCGGCGCGATCGCCGCCTACAACGAGGAGGACTGCCGGGCCACGCTCGCGCTGCGCGACTGGCTCGTGGGCCACCGTCCCGCGGGGCTCGAGTGGTGGACGCCCTCCGGGCCCACATCCTCGACGGAGGAGGCCTCCGACCGGCGCGCGGGACGCCAGGCGCTGCGCGGGCAATTGGTCGAGGGAGAGGAGGCCGGATCGCCGCGCCGGCTGGCCGGGGAGCTGCTCGAGTACCACCACCGGGAGGCGCGGCCGCAGTGGTGGCACTGGTTCGACCGCCGCGGCATGGGCGACGAGGAGCTGATCGAGGACGTCGAGGCCATCGGCGGGCTCGAGCGGTCGGGTTCGGCACCGGTGCTCGTCAAGAGCAGTCTGCTCCACGAGATGCGCTTCCCGACGCAGGAGCACAAGCTCAGGCCGGGCAGGAGGTCGTGTGATCCGGCAACGGGAAAGCCACTGACCGTCACGGCGATCGACACGCTCGCCGGGACTCTCACGCTCAGCCGGGCGGAGAAGCGTCGCGACGAGCCGCTTCCCACGGCCCTCATCCCGGGGAAGCCCATTCCGACGACGACCCAGGAGGACGCGCTTGCCCGCCTGGCCGAGTCGGTGCGCGACGGAACCAACCGCTACCCCGTCCTCGAAGGGATCCTGGGCCGGGCGCGACCCCGCGTCCGCGGCGTCCCGGAGGGCGCGCGCCTGCAGACGTCGGAGGTCGGCGAGGTGCTGCGGCTCGCGCGCGACCTCGACGGGAGCCACCTCGTGGTGCAGGGGCCGCCCGGCACCGGGAAGACCTGGCTCGGCGGGCGGATGGTGGCGGACCTCGTCGAGGGGGGGCATCGCGTCGGGCTGATGGCGTTCAGCCACAAGGCGATCAACAACCTGCTCCGCGAGGTGCTCGCGGCGGCGGACGATCGCGGGGTCGACCTGCGCGTGGCGCGGAAGGTGTCCGAGTCGGATGACAGCCCCTTCGAGGGTGATCCCCGGGTCGACAACCTGAGCGATCAGGACGACTGCCGCGACGGGGGGCATCAGGTCGTGGCCGGCACCTCGTGGCTCTACGCGCCCGAGGCGTGGGATGACGCTCTCGACCACCTGGTCGTGGACGAGGCCGGGCAGCTCTCGCTGGCCGACACCCTGGCGGGAGGCACCGCGGCGCGGAACCTGATCCTCCTCGGCGACCCGCTCCAGCTTCCCCAGGTCTCGCAGGCGATCCACCCTCCCGGCACGTCCGCGTCGGTGCTCGAGCACCTGCTCGACGGGCACACGACGGTGCCGGAGGATCGCGGGGTCTTCCTCACGGTCACGCGGCGGCTGCACCCGGCGGTGTGCGCCTTCATCTCGCGCGAGATCTACGAGGGCCGGCTGGTGCCGCACGCGGGCTGCTCGGAGCGCACGACCGGGGCGGGTGTCGGCATCCGCTATCTGGAGGTGGCCCACTCCGGCCGCAGCTCGCGCTCACCCGAGGAGGCCGAGGTCGTCGCGGTCGAGGTGGAGCGCCTGCGCAGGCTGGGAACCGGACCCGGAGAGATCATGGTCGTCGCGCCCTACAACGCCCAGGTGAGGGAGCTTCGGGAGGTCCTCCCTGCGGCCGTACGGGTGGGGACCGTTCGACAAGTTCCAGGGCCAGGAGGCCCCGGTGGTCCTGTTCTCGATGGCCACCTCGAGCGGGGAGGACCTGCCGCGCGACGTGAGCTTCCTGTTCAGCCGCAACCGCCTGAACGTGGCGGTGAGCCGCGCCCAGTGCCTCGCCTATCTCGTCTGCAGCCCGGCGCTCCTCGAGTCGCGTGCGACGAATGTCGATGAGATGCGGCTCATCAGCACCCTGTGCGCGTTGGTCGAGGAGGCCGAACTGCAGACGGGGCGGCCGCCTGAGGTCTCAGGCGGCGGTCTCGTTGACCTCCTCGATCGCCCCCACGACCAGGCCGTGCTGCTCGGGCGTGAGCCGGGAGAGCCGGCGGCGCACGACGTGGAGGGCCACGGCGCACCCGCCCCCCGCGACGATGACGTCCTGGACGGCGCGGCGGACGCGCGGCGCCTCCCGGACGGCCACGTCGTGGGCCCAGACGTCGATGGCGATGCCGGTGTTCATGCGACCCAGGCTATGACCCGGTCGGATGCCGGTCACCCCCCGCGCGGACCGTTGACCCATCCCTCTAAAGGGGGGTAGCGAGGCTCGCGCGCATCAACTCCTGGGGGATGTCACCGTGCCCCAGATCAGCACCGCGCCGCCCAGGCTCAGACGCCGCACGCGCACCGCGTCGAGCCCGGCCGCCCGGTGGAGGTCGAGCAGCGCGGGCAGCGGGTGGCGCTCGTAGAAGTCGGGAATGCTGCGGTGCAGGAAGCGGCCGGCGCGCCACCAGGGCCGCCCGCCCATGGCCAGGCCGGCCGCCGGCAGCAGGGCGCCGGTGTAGAGGCGCCACGCCGCGCGGGCCGGGCGCAGCGGCGGGACGCCGAACTCCAGGCCGGCGACGATCCCGCCGGGCCGCACCACGCGCACGAGCTCCCGCAGGGTGGCGCCCGGGTCGGCCACGTAGCGCAGCAGGTAGCTCACGGTGAGCCCGTCGAAGCTCGCGTCCGGGAAGGGAAGCGCCTCGGCCTCTCCCTCGATGAGGCTCACGCGCTGCGACAGGCCGAGGTCGTCGAGGCGCGCGGCGGCCGCGGCCAGCATGGGCGGGCTCTGGTCGATGCCGGTCACCCGGCACCGGTGCTGCAGCACGAGCTCGGCGGCGACGGCGCCCGTGCCGGTGGCGACGTCGAGCACGTGGTCCTCGGGCCCCACCGGAAGGCGCCCCGCGAGGACCCGGTGCCAGCGCGGCTCCTGCCCCAGGCTGAGCAGGGCCGCGCGGCGCGAGTAGGCGGGGCCCGCGAGACCCGAGAAGAGGTCCAGCGCCTCCGGCTTGCTCGCCGGCCCGCCGCCCCCGGTGCTCAGTAGAGCGCCTGCGCCAGCCGGCGGCGGAACCGCACCGCGAGGGGGTGGTGCTCACCGAGCTGCGCGAACACGCCGAGCATCGTGGACCGCAGGTCGTCGCGAAGCTGAGGGTCGGCGACGGCGACGGCGTTGACCAGATGGCCCAGCGCCAGCTCGAGCTGGCCGCGGTCGAGGGCGGCGAGGCCGGCGGCCACGTCCGGCTGGTCCACGCCGGCCAGGCGGGCCCGCGCGAGCAGCGCGGCGGCGCGCTGGTCGTAGGCGACGGGCTCGAGGATCCCGGACAGCTCGCCGGGGCGGCCCTCCTCGATCAGCAGGCGCCCGAGGGCCACGCGCGCGCCCACGTGGCCGGGCTCGGCGGCGATCGCCGCGCGCAGCGAGTCCTCGTCGCCGGCCGCCACCAGCCGGTCGGCCTCGGAGGGCACGAGCCGGTCGAGGAACGTCTCGATGGCGGGAGGCGGCTGAAGGCCCACGAACTCCGCCACGGCCTCGCCGTCGCGGTAGCCCTTCACGAGGGGGATGCTCATCACCCGGTTGGCCTGCGCCAGCCCCGGGTTGGAGTCGATGTTGACCTTCGCCAGCACCACGGCGCCGGCGCGGCGGTCGACCGCGGCCTCGAGGACGGGCGTGAGCTGGCGGCAGGGGCCGCACCAGGCCGCCCAGAAGTCCACGACCACGGGCACCTCGCGCGAGCGCTCGATCACCTCGAGCTCGAACGTGGCCTCGGTCACATCCACTGCGTCATCCTCCATCTCGCCGCCGTCGTCGATCAACGGTAGCGAAGCGGCCCCGCGGGAGGCCGGATCGCTCAGGCGGCCTCGAGCTCGCGCGACACCGGCGGGCGGCACCGCGAGCAGGGCCGCCAGTGCGCGGCCAGGTAGCGCCAGGGCCCGTGGACCAGGTGGCGCACGCCCGGGTCGCCGCGGCGCGGCGCGTCCGGGCAGTCGGGCCGGTGGTAGCGGCTCCAGCCGCCGGCGCTCAGATGGGCGACGCAGCCGGTCTCGGCCGTGACCCGCGAAATCGTCGTCATGTCCCCTCCCCGGGGAGTCGCGCGGCCCCTCCGCGCGCTGGTTCATCGTCGGTCCCCATCGACGATAGCGCGGCCGGAACTGAGCGTCGGGGCCGCCGGCGCTTCGTTACGCTGGGAAACATGGCCGAGCAGTACATCTTCACCATGTACCGCCTGAGGAAGGTGCATCCTCCCGACAAGGTGGTGCTCGACAACGTCTCGTTGTCGTTCCTGCCGGGAGCGAAGATCGGCGTCCTGGGGGCGAACGGGGCCGGCAAGTCGTCGCTCCTGCGCGTGATGGCCGGGCTCGACCGCGAGACCTCCGGGCAGGCCGAGCTGGCACCCGGCGCCACCGTGGGGATGCTCCCCCAGGAGCCCGACCTCGACCCCTCCCTGGACGTGCGGGGCAACATCGAGCTCGGGGTCGCCGAGACCGCGCGGCTCCTGCGCCGCTTCGAGGAGATCGGCGCGCGGCTGGGCGAGGTCGATCCGGACGAGATGGAGGCGCTGCTCGCCGAGTACCAGGACGTCCAGGACGAGATCGAGCGCCGCAACGCCTGGGACCTGGAGCGAACCCTCGAGGTCGCGATGGACGCGCTGCGCGTGCCGCCCGGAGACCAGGATGTGACGACGCTGTCAGGGGGCGAGCGCCGGCGCGTGGCCCTGTGCCGGCTCCTGCTCTCCTCGCCCGATCTGCTTCTGCTGGACGAGCCCACCAACCACCTCGACGCCGAGTCGGTGGCCTGGCTGGAGCGGCACCTGGAGGAGTACGCCGGCACGGTCGTGGCCGTGACCCACGACCGCTACTTCCTCGACAACGTGGCCGGCTGGATCCTCGAGCTCGACCGCGGCCGCGGCATCCCCTGGAAGGGCAACTACTCGTCCTGGCTGGAGCAGAAGCGCCTCCGGCTGCAGCAGGAGGAGAAGGGCGAGTCGGCGCGCCAGAAGGCCCTCGGCCGCGAGCTCGAGTGGGTGCGCAGCTCGCCCCGGGCCCGCCAGGCGAAGAGCAAGGCGCGCCTCACCAGCTACGAGCGCCTCCTGGCCGAGGAGGGCCAGCGCCGCGCCGGGACCGTCGAGATCCGCATCCCCGCCCCGCCCCGCCTGGGCGACCTGGTGCTGGAGGCCGAGGGCCTCACCAAGGGCTACGGCGACCGGCTGCTGATGGAGGACCTGTCGTTCACGCTCCCCCCGGGCGGCATCGTGGGCGTCATCGGCGCCAACGGCGCGGGCAAGACGACCCTCTTCCGCATGATCGCCGGAGAGGAGACGCCGGACGCGGGGCGGCTCCGGCTGGGCGAGACCGTCCAGCTCGCCTACGTTCGACCAGTCGCGCGAGGCGCTCGACCCCTCGCGCACCGTGTGGCAGGAGATCTCGGGGGGCCAGGACCTGATCCAGCTCGGCGGGCGCGAGGAGGTCAACTCGCGCGCCTACGTCGGCTCGTTCAACTTCCGCGGCACCGACCAGCAGAAGCCCGTGGGCCAGCTCTCGGGCGGCGAGCGCAACCGCGTCCACCTGGCCAAGCTCCTCGCCGGCGGCGGCAACCTGATCCTCCTGGACGAGCCCACCAACGACCTCGACGTCGACACCCTGCGGGCGCTCGAGGAGGCGCTGGCCGCCTGGTCGGGCTGCGCGATGATCACCTCGCACGACCGCTGGTTCCTCGACCGCATCGCCACCCACATCCTCTCCTTCGAGGGGGACAGCCAGGTGACGTGGTTCGAGGGCAACTACCAGGAGTACGTGGACCACCGCCGGCGCACCCTGGGCGAGGAGGCCGACCGCCCCAAGCGGATCGCCTACCGCCGACTGACCACCCCCGGCTGAGCGGGCGCCGCGGAGGGCCGCGGCGCCCGCCCCTCCGCCCTACTGCCGGCCCAGGTGGGCGCGGAGCTCGGCCTCCGGGTCGTGGATCAGCTCGCCGCTGACGTCCACGGTGACCTTGCGCAGGGTGCCGGTGAAGCGGAAGGGGCTCGTGTAGTCGGGAGTGACGGGTGAGCCGGGGTTCGCGCCGCAGGTGAGCGCCCCCGGGTTGAGGACGAAGGGGGTCGTGACGGGCGCCTCCGCGTTCCCCACCAGCGCCCCGTCGACGTAGAGCTGCAACCGGCCGGGCGCGCCCCTGCCGTGGTCCATGTCCGGCGCGCCGGTCGGCTCGAACTCGAAGCGCAGCTCGTGCTCTCCGGGGGTGATCGGAGCATCGGACGCGACGGAGTGCAGGGAGCGGCCGACGTAGTTGTGGACGTAGTGCAGGCGGCCGTCCTTGACGAAGAGGGAGTACCCGCCCGCCGCGGTCCCCTGCGACAGCAGCACGCCCTCCGCCCCCGCGTCGGGGATGACCACCTCGGCCGTGATGCTGTGCGGCCGGTTCAGCACCCTGGGCCCGGCGAAGAACGGGATCGACTGGGTGCCCGGATAGTAGGTGTACGAGTCCCGGAGCGGTGCCACGAGCGGCTTCTCGCCGACCATCCGGGCGAGCCCGCTGCCGTCGATCGGGAGCACGCCGTACTTCCCGGCCTCCACGTACCACGTGGCGATCAGCTTGATCAGCCGGTCGCGGTGGTCGGCGGCCACGTCGTGGTTCTCCGCGAAGTCCTCGGCCACGTGGTACAGCTCCCAGCCGCTCTCGTCGAGCGTCACGAGCGTGTCGGCCGAGATCGGCTGGCCGAAGCCCGCGCCGGCCTCCGTGAACGACGGGCCGGGCCACGGGCACACCGCCCGCCAGCCGTCGTCGTAGATCGCGCGGTGCCCGAGCATCTCGAAGTACTGCGTCCGCCGGAGGCTCTCGGCGTCCGCGTCGTCGAGCGCGTGCGCGAAGCTGACGCCGTGGAGCGGCGACTGGGTGACGCCCCGGATCGTGGCGGGAGGCTCGATGTCGAGCAGGTCGAGCACCGTCGGCACCATGTCGATGATGTGCGCGTACTGGGAGCGCACCTCGCCCCTCGACCGGATCCCGGCCGGCCACGAGACGATGAAGGGGTCGCAGGCGCCGCCGCGGTAGGTCTCGCGCTTCCAGCGCCGGAAGGGCGTGTTGCCCGCCCAGGTCCAGCCCCACGGGTAGTGGTTGAAGGTGGTGGGGCCGCCGATCTCGTCGATCCGCGCGAGGCTCTCCTCGAGCGGCTCCTGCGCGTTGTTGAAGAACTGCGCCTCGTTCGTCGTGCCCGTCGGCCCCCCCTCGGCGCTCGCGCCGTTGTCGGAGATGACCATGACGAGGGTGTTGTCGAGCTGGCCGAGCTCGCGCAGGAAGTCGAGCAGACGGCCCAGGTGATGGTCGGTGTGCGAGAGGAAGCCGGCGAACACCTCCATCATCCGGCTGCCCAGCCGGCGGGCGTCCGGGGAGAGGAACTCCCACTCGGGCACGTCGGGGTCGTGCCGGGACAGCTCCGCATCGGCGGGGACGATGCCGAGCTCCTTCTGTCTCGCGAAGGTCCTCTCCCGGTAGGCCTCCCAGCCGTCGTCGAACACGCCGGCGTACCTGTCCGCCCACTCCTTGGGCACGTGGTGCGGCGCGTGCGTCGCTCCGAAGCAGAGGTGCAGGTAGAACGGCTTGCCGGGATCCACCTGCTTGGCGTCGGCGACGAACTCGATCGCCCGGTCGACGAGGTCCTCGGTGAGGTGGTACCCCTCGTCCGGCGTCCTCGGAGGCTCGACCTGGTGGTTGTCGTAGACGAGGTCCGGGTACCACTGGCTCGTGTCCCCGCCGAGGAAGCCGTAGAAGCGCTGGAAGCCGCGGCCCAGCGGCCAGCGGTCGAAGGGGCCGACGGCCGTCTCCTGGTTGCTGGGGGTGAGGTGCCACTTCCCCACCATGAACGTGCTGTAGCCGTGCTCGACGAGCATCTCCGACAGCAGGCCGTTCTCGAACGGGACCACGCCGTTGTAGCCGGGATAGCCGGTCGCCAGCTCGGTGATCGCCGCCATGCCGTTGGCGTGGTGGTTGCGCCCGGTGACGATGCACGAGCGGCTCGGCGAGCACAGGGCGGTCGTGTGCATGTTGTTGAAGCGCAGGCCACTCTCCGCGATGGCGTCGAAGGCCGGCGTCTCGATCGGGCTGCCGTAGCAGCCGAGCTGCCCGAAACCCGTGTCGTCGAGCACGACGATCAGGACGTTCGGCGCATCGTCCTTCGGTCGCGGGGGCCTCGGCCACGCGGGGCTCGACTCGTCGGCCGTGCGTCCGATGATCCCCGGGAAGGGACGTTCCGGGTCGTACTCGACAACGGGCAAGGTGGACCTCCGCGGTTCGTCGTCCGTCGGGTGGAGAGGGCGACCGCAAGCCTGCGATGGGCGCCGCCGGGATGCAAGACCTCGGGGCCGGTCCGCCCGGGCCCCTGCGGCCCGTCTCCGAGCGGTACCCTTCGGGGTCGGACCGACGACCCGCACGAGGAGCCAGCAGTGACCCCCATCCCGGACCCCTTCTCCGCCCGCGACACGCTCGAGGCGGGCGGGCGCAGCCATGTGATCTACCGGCTGGACGCGGTCCGCCCGGGCCTGGACCGGACGCCGTACACGATCAAGGTGCTGCTGGAGAGCCTGCTGCGCAACTGCGGGCGCGGCTTCGTGGACGAGGACCAGGTGCGCGCCCTCGCCGCGTGGGTCCCGCGCTCGGGGTCGTCCGCCGAGATGCCCTTCCTCCCGGCCCGCGTCGTGATGCAGGACTTCACCGGGGTCCCGTGCGTGGTCGACCTCGCCGCGATGCGCGACGCGATGAGCGCCCTGGGCGGCGACCCGGGCCTGATCAACCCGCTCGTGCCGGCGGACCTGGTGATCGACCACTCCGTGCAGGTCGACCGCTTCGGCGACCAGGGGGCCTTCGCCGCAAACGTGGAGCGCGAGTACGAGCGCAACCGCGAGCGCTACATGCTCCTGCGCTGGGCGCAGCAGGCGTTCCGCGACTTCCGCACCGTG
Organism: Miltoncostaeaceae bacterium; assembly: GCA_963760715.1. Classification (GTDB taxonomy): domain Bacteria; phylum Actinomycetota; class Thermoleophilia; order Miltoncostaeales; family Miltoncostaeaceae; genus CAVXDY01. Next base: position 97,763 of record CAVXDY010000004.1, read on the forward strand.
CCCCCCGGCACCGGGATCGTCCACCAGGTGAACCTGGAGTTCCTGTCCCCGGTGGTGCAGGCGCGCGTCGTGGACGGCGAGCTCGTGGCCTTCCCGGACACCCTGGTCGGAACCGACTCGCACACCACGATGATCAACGGCGTCGGCGTGCTCGGGTTCGGCGTCGGGGGCATCGAGGCCGAGGCGGTGCTCCTGGGCCAGCCGCTCTCCCAGCCCACGCCGACCGTGATCGGCCTCAAGATGGTCGGCCGCATGGGGCCCGGCACGACGGCGACCGACCTCGTGCTGACGGTCACCGAGATGCTCCGCGCGCACGGCGTGGTGGGCAAGTTCGTGGAGCTCTACGGCGCCGGGCTGTCCTCCCTCACGCTGGCCGACCGCGCGACCATCTCGAACATGTCGCCCGAGTTCGGGGCCACGGCGACCATGTTCCCGATCGACGACGAGACCCTGAGGTACATGGAGACCACCGGCCGCCCGGCCGAGACCATCGCCCTCACCGAGGCCTACGCGAAGGCGCAGGGGCTCTTCCGCACGGACGCCGACCCGGACCCCGAGTTCGACGAGGCCCTCGAGCTCGACCTGTCCACGGTCGTCCCGAGCCTCGCCGGCCCCCGCCGGCCGCAGGACCGTGTGGTCCTGGGCTCGGTGGCCGACGAGTTCCGCTCGACCTACACGGACGGCCTGGTGGCCAACGGCGCCGGTCCGCACTACACCCCCGTGGAGGTGAGCCTGGAGGGCGAGAGCTTCCCGCTCCAGACCGGCTCGGTCGCCATCGCGGCCATCACCAGCTGCACCAACACCTCGAACCCGTCGGTGATGGTGGGCGCGGGTCTGCTCGCCAAGAAGGCGGTCGAGCGCGGCCTGACCACCCCGCCCTGGGTGAAGACCAGCCTCGCCCCCGGCAGCCGGGCCGTGACCGGCTATCTGGACCGCGCCGGCCTGACGCCGTTCCTCAACGAGCTGCGCTTCGACCTCGTGGGCTACGGCTGCACCACCTGCATCGGGAACTCCGGCCCGCTGGCCGCGCCGATCGAGCAGGCCATCGAGCAGAACGGCCTCGTGGCCGCGGCGGTGCTCTCGGGCAACCGCAACTTCGAGGGGCGCATCCACCCCCACATCCGCGCGAGCTACCTCGCCTCGCCGCCCCTGGTCGTGGCCTACGCGCTGGCCGGCCGCGTGGACATCGACCTCACCACGGAGCCCCTGGGCGAGGGCTCCGACGGCGAGCCGGTGTACCTCTCCGAGATCTGGCCGACCTCCGAGGAGATCGCCGAGCTGATCGGCACCTCGGTGGACCGGGCGCTCTTCTCCGACAGCTACTCGACCGTTTTCGAGGGCGATGAGCGCTGGCGCGCGCTGCCGGTGCCCGAGGGCGACACCTACGCCTGGGACCCGGAGTCGACCTATGTCCAGCTTCCCCCGTTCTTCGAGGGGCTGACGCCCGACCCGTCACCGGTCAGCGACATCACCGGCGCCCGGGCGCTGGCGGTGCTGGGCGACTCGATCACGACCGACCACATCTCCCCGGCCGGGAGCATCCCCGCCAGCTCGCCCGCCGGGCGCTACCTCGTCGAGCACGGGGTGGAGCCGCGCGATTTCAACAGCTTCGGGTCGCGGCGCGGGAACCACGAGGTGATGATGCGCGGCACGTTCGGGAACATCCGCCTGCGCAACGCCCTCGCCGGCGGTAAGGAGGGCAACTGGACGGAGTACCTGCCCACCGGCGAGATCACCAGCATCTACGAGGCGTCGATGGCCTATCAGGCGGCCGGGACCCCCCTGGTGGTGCTGGCCGGCGCCCTCTACGGGAACGGGTCGAGCCGCGACTGGGCCGCCAAGGGCACGCTGCTGCTGGGCGTCCGCGCGGTCATCGCCAAGTCCTTCGAGCGCATCCACCGCGGCAACCTCGTGGGGATGGGCGTGCTGCCGCTCCAGTTCCGCGAGGGCGAGGGCGTGGACGAGCTGGGCCTGACGGGGCGCGAGACCTTCGACATCCGCCTCACGGGACTGGTCCCCCGCGAGGAGCTGACCGTTGGCTTCACCCGCGAGGACGGGACGACCGGCTCGTTCCCGGCCCTGGCGCGCATCGACGGACCCACGGACCTGCGCTACCTGGAGAACGGCGGGATCCTCCCCACCGTCCTGCGCCGCCTCTACCGGGAGAGCTCCTCCTAGCCGAAACGCCCGCTGATGTAGTCCTCGGTCGCCTTCTCGGACGGGGTGGAGAAGATCTTCTCGGTCGTGTCCATCTCGACGAGGTGGCCCGGCATGCCGGTGGCCTCCAGGTTGAAGAACGCGGTGTAGTCGCTGGCGCGGGTCGCCTGCTGCATGTTGTGGGTCACGATGACGATCGTGTAGTCCTCCTTGAGCTGGTGGACGAGGTCCTCGATCGCCAGCGTCGCGATCGGGTCGAGCGCCGAGGCGGGCTCGTCCATCAGGAGGACCTCCGGCTCGACCGCGATGGCGCGCGCGATGCACAGGCGCTGCTGCTGGCCGCCCGACAGCCCGATGCCCGCACGGCCCAGGCGGTCCTTGACCTCCTCCCACAGGTGCGCGCCGCGCAGCGAGCGCTCCACGCGCTCGTCCATCTCGTCCCTGCTCATGCGCGCCTTGTTGAGCTTCAGGCCCGCAGCGACGTTGTCGTAGATGGACATCGTCGGGAAGGGATTGGGCGCCTGGAAGACCATGCCCACCTTGCGCCGTACCAGGACCGGGTCAACGTTCGGGGCGTAGATGTCCTGCCCGTCGATCACCACCGAGCCCTCGGCGCGCGCGCCGGCGATGATCTCGTGCATGCGGTTGAGCGAGCGCAGGACGGTTGAACTTGCCGCATCCCGAGGAGCCGATGAACGCGGTCACGGCATTCGGCTTGATCGACATCGTCACCTGCCGGACGGCGTGGAACGCGCCGTAGTACAGGTCGAGATCGGTGACCTCGATGCCGCGGTGCGCCGCGGTGGTGGCCCCTGCCGCCGCGGGATCCGCGCCGGTCGCCGGGCGTCCGTCCGCGGCACGTTCGGCGGCCGCCGCGTCGGGCTCCGGACCCTGGCCGTCGCGGTGGGCCTGGGTGGCCATCAGCGGGCCTCCTTTCGGGGGCGGCGGGAGACGAAGCCGGCGATCACGTTCAGCAGCATGACGATGATGATCAGTGTGAGGGCCGCGGCCCAGGCGCGGTCGATGTAGGGGCCCTTGGGCACACCGGGGTTCCGGTACTGGTCATAGGCGAAGACTGGCAGGTTCGGCATTCTCCCGGCGAACGGGTTCCAGTTCACCGTCGAGAAGGTACCGGTGGTGATGAGCAGGGGGGCGGTCTCGCCGATGACCCGTGACACGGCGACCATGACACCCGTGACGATGCCGGGCCGGGCGGTCGGGAGCACGACGCTGAGGATGGTGCGCCATTTGGGCACGCCGAGGGCGTAGGAGGCCTCGCGGAGCCCGTTCGGGACGATCTTCAGCATCTCCTCGGTGGAGCGCACGACGATCGGGATCATCAGCACCGAGAGCGCGACCGCGCCGACGACGCCGAGCCGGACGCCCGGGCCGAGGAAGATCGCGAAGAGGGCGTACGCGAAGAGGCCCGCCACGATCGACGGGATGCCGGTCATGACGTCCACGAAGAAGATCAGCGCCCGCTTGAGGCGGCCCTGCCCGTACTCAACCAGGTAGACCGCCGCCATGACGCCGATCGGCACGGAGGCGGCGGTCGTCAGCAGCGTGATGACCAGGGTCCCGACGATCGCGTGGTACGCGCCGCCGCCGGCGCCGACCACGTTGCGCGCGGACTCGGTGAAGAACGCGCCGTCGAACCGCGCGGCGCCGCGGCTGAGCACGGTCCACAGCAGGGAGACGAGCGGGGAGATGGCGATCGCGAACGCGCTGGTGACGATGAGCGTCACCGTCCGGTCCCGCGCCTTGCGGCGCCCCTCGACGGCGATGGACCACGCGTAGATCGCGACGCCGGCCGCGATGACGCCCAGGATGACCAGCAGCAGGCGGTTGGTCGACGTCACCGCCGCGAGCGCCAGCACGAGCACGGCGGCGGCGCCGTAGACCGCCCAGGGCCGCCCAGCGCGGGAGCCGGCCCCCGACCAGGTCGCCGGCGGCGAGCCGCGGACCTCCGGCGAGGGCGGGCGGCGGGCCGGGCTCCTCGGACGGGGTGGCCGGGGTGGCGCGGACGTCCTCGGGTGTGCTCATCGGAGGCGCTCTTCCCCGCGGGAGATGACCGCCCGGGCCACCATGTTCACCACCAGGGTGATGCCGAACAGCACGAGGCCCGTCGCGATCAGCGCGTTGACGTCGAGGCCCGAGGAGTCGGGGAACTGCAGCGCGATGTTGGCGGCGATGGTCGAGGGGTTGGCCGGCGAGATGAGGTTGAAGGTGACCCCGCCGGACACGGACAGGATGATGGTGACGGCCATCGTCTCGCCGAGCGCGCGGCCGAGCCCGAGCATCGAGCCGCCGACGATGGCGGAGCGCCCGAACGGCAGGACGGCCATGCGGATCATCTCCCAGCGCGTCGCGCCAAGAGCCAACGCGCCCTCGATCTGGGTGCGCGGCGTGCGCGCGAACACCTCGCGGGTGATCGCGCTGATGATGGGCAGGATCATGATCCCGAGCACGAATCCGACCACGAGCATCGTGCGCCCGGTGGCCGAGGCCGGCCCGTCGAACAGCGGGATGAACCCGAGGTGGCCGGCGAGCCACGCCTGCAGATCGACCGACGCGGGGCCGAGCACCGCGATGCCCCAGAGCCCGTAGATGATGCTCGGGATGGCGGCGAGGAGGTTGATCACGTAGCCCAGGAACGCCTCGAGGCGCGGCGGGGCGTAGAAGGCGACGTAGAGCGAGACCGCCACCGCGAGCGGCGCGCCGATGATCGAGCGCGATGCCGGCGGAGAGGACCGTCCCGAAGGCGAGGGGGCCCACGTAGGAGAGGAAGCTCTTGCCGCCCGGCAGATCCGCCGCCGGGGCCGTCAGGGCCGGCCAGCCCTTCACGATCAGGAAGAGCGCGACGCCGGCGAGCATGGCCAGGATCAGCAGCCCGGCGCCCACCGCGAGGCCGCGGAAGATCTGGTCGCCGCGCCGGCGGGTGCGCCCCGCGAAGGGGCCGGCGGGAATGTCTGGGCTCTGCGTCGTCACGAGAGCGGGTCCCTCCCTGGGTTCGGCGGCACGGGGTGAAGGGGCCGGCGTGGCGCCGCGACGGCGCGGCCCGGGTGATCTTCCACGCGCCCCCGCCCCGGCGCAACACCCGCCGGACGGCCGCGCGGGGGGCGTGTGCCCCCCGCGCGGACGGTCGCGGTGCGGTGCGCCTGCGCTCACGCGGGCGCGATCCCGCCCATCACGAGCCGATCGCGTCGACCGCGGGCTGGATCTTGGCCGTCAGAGCCGCGCTGATGGGCGCGGAGCCCGCCGCGGACGCCGCGGCCTGCTGACCCGGCTCGCTGATGATGTAGTTCAGGTAGCCCTTCACGAGCGCCGCCGTGTTGGCGTCGTCGTAGGTCGTGCAGGCCATCTCGTACGAGGTCAGCACGTTCGGGTACACGCCCTGGCTCGCCGTGTCGCGCTTGAGGTCGTAGGTGAAGACGTTGGCGCCGGGGGTGTCGGTCTTCGGCGACTCGTCGAGGACCTTGGCCGCCGCCTCGGCCGTCGGCTTCTGGTAGGTCGCGCCGACCTTGAGGGCCGCCACGCCGAGGTCGCCCACCTGGCTCGCGTCGGCGTAGCCGATCGTGCCGTCGCCCGCAGCTGATCGCGTCGACGACCCCGGAGGTGCCCTGCGCGGACTCGCCGCCCTTGACCGGCCACGTGTCGGCGACCTCGTAGGTCCACACCTTCGGCGCCACCGCCGAGAGGTACTCCTGGAAGTTCTCGGTCGTGCCCGACTTGTCCGATCGGACCACCGTGGTGATGGCGGTGCCCGGGAGCGAGACGCCCGGGTTGTCGGCGGCGATGGCCGGATCGTTCCACTTGGTGATGTCGTGGTTCATGATCTTCGCCAGCGTGTCCGGCGTCAGCTGGAGGGAGTCGACGCCGCTCAGGTTGAAGGCGACCGCGATGGGGGAGACGTACACGGGGATCTCCACCAGGTTGTCCACGCCGCCACAGCGGTTCTGGGCGTCGGTCAGCTCCTGGTCGGCGAGCGGGACGTCGCTGCCGCCGAAGGCGGTGCCGCCGGAGATGAACTGGGTCCGTCCCGCGCCGGAGCCGACCGGGTCGTAGCTCACGGTGGCGCCCGAGTTCTCCGTCTGGAAGCCCGCCGTCCACGCCGTCTGCGCGGCCGACTGGGCGCTCGAGCCGGCGCCGGCGATCTCGCCCGACAGACCGCCGCCGCCACCCGATGTGCCGGCCGAGCCCGAGCTGCTGTCGCCTCCACAGCCCGCGGCGACCGAGCCGACGGCGAGCGCTCCCGCGGCCGCGATGAGTGCCAAACGGCGTCCTCGTGCCATGTGGTGGTGCTCCTTCCGGGGTGCCTTCGGGCGCGGCCGAACGCCGCCGCCCTCCTGATTACGGGGACGAACGTAACCCAGGCCCGGTGACGAACGGGTGACTTTCCCGTGACCCTGTCGTGAACGACTTGTGAACGCGGGCCCACGGGCATACTTGGCCCGTGGCCCAGTACGCCGGCATGGCCCACGGCGCGCCCTCGGACGCCGTGCGCCGCATCCTCGACCGCTACCGCCGGCTGGCCGTGGTGGGCCTGTCGCCGCGGCCCGACCGGCCGAGCCATCGCGCCATGGTCCACATGGCCGCCAACGGCTACGAGATCATCCCGGTGAACCCGACCTGCGACGAGGTGATGGGGTTTCCGTGCGTGGCCTCGCTGGAGGAGGCCGCCGCCCTCGGGCCCCTGGAGATCGTGGACGTCTTCCGGCGCCCCGAGGACATGCCGCCGGTGGTCGACGAGGCCATCGCGCTGGGCGCGAAGGTCGTCTGGATGCAGCTCGGCATCTCCGAGCCGCAGTCGGCGGCGCGCGCGCGCGACGCCGGCCTCGAGGTGGTGGAGGACCGCTGCATCAAGATGGAGCACTGCCGGTTCTTCGGCGGGCTGAACGTGGTCGGGCTGTCCACCGGCGTGGTCGGGTCGCGGCGCATGGACCAGTTCGTCCCGTGAGCGCCGGGGGCCACGACTACGGCTTCGACACCCGGGCGCTCCACGCCGGCCAGCGCGTCGACCCCATCACCGGCTCGCGGGCCGTGCCGATCTACCAGACCGCGGCCTACGTCTTCGAGGACTCGGCGCACGCGGCCGACCTCTTCGACCTCAACCGCTTCGGGAACATCTACACGCGGATCATGAACCCCACGACCGCCGTGTTCGAGGAGCGGATGGCGAGCCTCGAGGGCGGGGTGGGCGCCCTCGCCACGGCGAGCGGCCTCGCGGCCCAGGCGATCGCGATCACCACCCTGCTGGAGTCGGGCGACCACGTGGTCTCGTCGGGCCACCTCTATGGCGGCTCCCACAACCAGCTCGCCATCACGCTGGCCCGCTTCGGCATCGAGACGACGTTCGTCGATCCGGCCGACGGCGACGCCTGGCGCGCCGCGGTCACCCCGCGCACCCGGCTGATGTACGGCGAGACGATCGGCAACCCGGTCCTCGACGTGCTCGACATCGCGATGGTGGCCGGGGCGGCGCGTGAGGCCCGGGTGCCCCTCCTGATCGACAACACCTTCGCCACCCCCTACCTGTGCCGCCCCATCGAGCACGGCGCCGACCTGGTGTCCCACTCGGCCACCAAGTGGATCTGCGGGCACGGGACGTCCATCGGCGGGGTGCTGGTCGACGGCGGCACCTTCCCGTGGGCCGAGGGGCGCTTCCCCGGGCTGGTCGAGCCGAGCCCCGGCTACCGGGGGCTGCGCTACGCCGAGACCTTCGGGAACTTCGCCTTCATCATGAAGGCGCGCGTGGAGACGATGCGCGACCTGGGTCCGGTGCTCTCGCCCTTCAACGCCTTCCTGATGCTCCAGGGCCTGGAGACGCTGTCGCTGCGGATGGACCGCCACGTGGCGAACGCGCGCGCGGTGGCCGGGTTCCTGAAGGGTCACGAGAGGGTGGACTGGGTGAGCCACCCCGACCTGCCGGGATCGCCCGAGCGCGAGCGGGCCGCGCGCTACCTGCCCCGGGGGGCCGGCTCGGTGCTCACCTTCGGCGTGCGCGGCGGCCGGGAGGCCGGGCAGCGGCTGATCGAGGCCTGCGAGCTGTGCTCCCACCTGGCCAACGTGGGCGACGCGAAGACGCTCATCATCCACCCGGCCTCCACCACCCATCGCCGGCTCGACGAGGAGGGCCTGGCGCGCGCCGGCGTGACCGACGACATGGTGCGGGTCTCGGTGGGCCTGGAGACCGTGGAGGACATCATCTGGGACCTCGACCAGGCGATCGCGGCCTCGGCCTAGCGGCGCCGGCGTCTCCTCAGTGGATCTTGTCCAGGCTGACCTCGGCGCCGGCCAGGGCGAGCGCGGCGGCCACCAGGGCGATCAGCACGATCTGGTGCACCAGGTAGATCGGGAGGGCATGACGCCCCGGCCACCCCAGCGCGCGGGCGTGCGAGGGGGTGGGGAGCCGGCGCCCCCACCGGCCGCGGCGACCGCCCGGGTAGAGCACGGCGCCGGCCGCGAGTCCCAGGATCGCCGGACCCAGCCACGGAAGGAGCGGGTACCAGTCGACCCCCTCGGTGCCGGTGCGCCGGAAGCCGAGCGCCAGGAGGCCGATGGCGTCCGACCGCGGGCCGTCGTGGACGAGGGCGATGCCCGCCGCGATGACGGCCACGCCGAGCACCAGGAGCAGCGGCGGGGCGAGCCGCACCAGCAGCGGCAGGATGAGCATCGTCACGGCGATGCAGTGCAGGATGCCGAAGCGGACGTAGTCGTCGCCGAGCGCGATGAGGGTCACGATGCTCACCAGCAGGGCGCCCGCCAGCACCTCCGCGGCCCGCCGGGCGTGGCGCCGGTAGAGGGCCCATCCGGAGAGCCCGCGCGCCCGGGAGCGCGCGTTCGAGATCCACAGGCTCACCCCGACGATGAACAGGAACGACGAGCCCGTGGCCACCTGCAGCGCCAGCCAGCCGCCGCTGAGGGGGTCGATGTCCACGCCCGGGCCGACCAGGTTGGCGTCGTAGCCGATGTGGTACGCGACCATCATCAGGATCGCGATCGTGCGCGCGACGTCAACCTCCCACAGGCGCTCGCTCACGTCACGAGCGCGAGAAGGGGCTCGATGAGCCCGGGCGCGGCGGCCACCAGCGTGTCCTCGGCCGGCTGCACCACCACCCCCCCGGCCTCGCGCACGAGCAGGCCGCCCGCGGCCCAGTCCCACGGGTTGAGGCCGGTCTCGTAGTACCCGTCCACCCGGCCCGCGGCGAGCCAGGCCAGATCGATCGCGGCCGAGCCGAACCGCCGCACGTCCCGCACCGCCGGCAGCACGCGCGTCAGGAGCCGGGCCTGCACCGCGCGCCGCTCGGCCCGGTAGCTGAAGCCGGTGGCCACGAGCGCGCGGTCCAGCGCCGGGCCGGCATCGAGCCGCAACCGGCGGTCGCCGAGCCGGGCGCCCTCGCCGCGGCGCGCCGTGAAGGTCTCCCCGCGCGGCGGGTCGTGCACCACTCCCACCACCGGGCCGTCCGCGTCCGCGGCGGCCACGCTGACGCTCCACTGCGGGATGCCCCAGAGGTAGTTGATCGTCCCGTCGAGGGGATCGACCAGCCAGCGGAGCCCCGACGCGCCCTCGCCGCCGCCTCCCTCCTCGGCCAGGATGGCGTCGCCGGGCCGCGCGCGGCGGATCCGCTCCACGATCAGGGCCTCGGCGGCACGGTCGGCGTCGCTCACGAGGTCCGTGCGGCTGCTCTTGGACGAGATGCCCGTGGCCGGGCCGCCGAACCTCTCCAGCAGCAGCGCCCCCGCCTCCCGGGCGACGGACTCGGCCAGGGCGAGCAGGTCGTCGCTCACGTGAGGTGCTCGACCAGGGCGGGGAGCACGGTGGCGGGCGCCTCCAGGTGCGGGAAGTGCCCGATGCCCGGCAGCCGCAGGAGGCGACCCGCCGGAAGAGCGCCGGCCAGCCATTCCGCTCCCCGCGGCGGGGTGACGCGGTCGAGCGACCCCGAGACCACCAGGCCGGGCTGCGGGAGCCGCGCGGCGAGCGGGCGGACGTCGGTTCCGAGGCCCCGCGAGGCCCAGTCCGCCATCGCCCGCAGGTCGGCCGTGATGAGCCGGTCGCTCGCCTCCTGCAGAAGGGCGGCCATCGCGGGATCGCCCGTCAGCGCTCCCGGGTCGGCCACGGCCGTGAGGTAGGCGTCGCGGCGGCGCGCGGGGCTGCGGCGGATGCGGGCGATGCCCAGGCGGGCCAGCGCCGGGCCGACCAGCGGGACCTGGACGACGTCGGACACGCTGCGCGGCGGCATCCGCATCGGCCGGGCGAGCACCCAGGGCGCGATCAGCGCCATCCGGCTCACGGCCTCCGGCCGCCGGGCGGCGAGGATCATCGCGACCTGGGTCCCCAGCGAGTGGCCCACCACGCCGACCGGTGCCAGCGAGGAGACCAGGGGCTCCAGCGCGCCGGCGAGGGATTCCGGCCCCGTGCGGGTGCGGCCGAGGCGGGGGCTGGCCCCGAATCCCGGCAGGTTGACCGCGACCGCCCGGGCGCCTCCCGCGGCGAGCGCCTCCGGCAGCGGGCCCCAGCCCTCCTTGAAGCCGTTGAGGCCGTGGATGAGGAGCACCGTGGGCCCCGTCCCGGCATCGAGCGTTGCGATGGCGCCCACGGTGGGACGATACGCGTCGGGGTCGGGTACCCTTGGCCCGTGTCCGAGAAGCTCGAGCTCGTCTCCCCCCGCGGCTACTGCGCCGGCGTGGACCGCGCCATCGAGACCGTCGAGCGCGTGCTCGAGGAGATCGGCCCGCCGGTCTACGTGCGCGGGGAGATCGTCCACAACACCCACGTCGTGGCCACCCTCGCCGCGAAGGGCGCGGTGTTCGTGGACTCCGAGAGCCAGGTTCCCGAGGGCCAGACGATCATCCTGTCCGCCCACGGCGTCTCGCCCGAGGTGCGGCGGGTCTGCAGCGAGCGCAACCTGCGCGTGATCGACGCCACCTGCCCGCTGGTGTCCAAGGTGCACGCCGAGGTCCGCCGCTACGCCGCCCGCGGCGCGACGGTGCTGCTCGTGGGCCACCTGGACCATGACGAGGTGATCGGGACCATGGGCGAGGCCCCCGAGTCGGTGATCGTGGTGGAGAACGTGGCCGACGCCGAGACGGTCGAGGTCAGCGACCCCTCCAACGTGGCCCTCACCACGCAGACGACGCTGTCGATCGACGACACGATGGAGATCGTCGAGGTCCTCCGGCGGCGCTTCCCGGAGCTCTGGAGCCCGAAGTCGAGCGACATCTGTTACGCCACCCAGAACCGGCAGGACGCCGTGCGTGAGGTCGTGCAGGCGGGCGCCGACCTGGTGCTGGTGGTCGGCTCGCGCAACTCCTCCAACTCGAACCGCATGGTCGAGGTGGCGCAGGCGGCCGGATGCGAGGCCCACCTGCTCGACAACGACGAGGAGCTGGACATGGCCTGGCTGGCGGGCAAGCAGAGGATCGCCCTCACGGCCGGGGCGTCGGCGCCCGAGGTGCTGGTGCAGGACGTCGCCCGGCTCCTGGAGGAGGCCGGCTACGCCCGGACGGGCGAGGAGGAGCCGAGCGCCGAGGGCGTGTTCTTCTCCCTCCCCCGAGAGGTCCGCACCTAGGGCCCTCGCGGGCCGTCGCGCCGGGCCCCGTCAGCCGATGACGGTGGGGCCGTCGATCGTGAAGCCGGGCGGGAGCGAGGCCGCCAGCTCGTCCGCGTCGAGCGCCCGCCGCGGGTCGACCTCGAGGTCCACGGGCCGGCCCTCGGCATCGCGCGGCACGTCGACGCCGGCCGCCGCCAGCCAGCGGGCGTAGAGCTCGTTCAGGTCCCGTCGCGCCGTCTCGGGCGAGTCGGCGCCCTCGGCGTTCTTGATGGGCGAGAACTCGTCCTCGCGCGCGGCCTCCACCGTGATCGTTCGCGAGGCCGCCGGCAGGGCGTCGAACAGGAACGTCTCGAACTTGATGGCGTTGGGCTCGGCCGGGCTCACCGGCTGGCCTCCGGCGTCCAGGTACGGCACGCGCTTCACCGCCCGGTGGAAGGGCAGCCGCAGACCGCCCTCGGTGAGCGCCGTCGCGAAGGCCACCTCGATGCAGTGGACGGCGATCGAGCCGGCCCAGTAGACGAGCTCGCCGTCGTCGTCCCGCTCCTCGGCCAGCTCCTGCGCCAGGTCGCTGTACTCCACCACGGCGGTGTTCCCGTCAACCCGGGCGATGACGCCCATCTTCTCGTCGGGGCCCACCTTGCGGACGACCACGGAGGTCATGTCCGCGCCCGCCAGGCGGTGATGGCCCAGCAGCTCGGGCCGGCAGACCCGCACGAGCGGGTTGTCGACCTGGAAGGTGAAGATCGTCTCCACCCCCTCGTGCGTCATCTCGTCCAGCGCTCCGGAGGTGCGGAGCGCCGACAGGAGCCCGCCGTGGCCGTCGGGGGACAGCGCCACCCGGTCCGGACCCTCCAGGAGGATCGCCCCGCTGTGGCGGTCCACCGCCGGAAGGGTCCCCTGCACCACGAAGCGCACCGACCCCGGCGCGAGACCGAAGTTGCCGGCGTCCCGGAAGATGGCGCGCGTGGCGGCGTCGTTCTGTGGGGAGGTCAGCACGTACCAGGGCAGCCGGCCGTACCGCGCCCGGAGGGCGGCGATCTTGGCGGCGTGATGGGCGAAGAGGGTGCGCCCCGACAGCGGCGCGAACGGATAGTCGCCCTTGGGGCCGTCGAAGCCCAGGCGGGTCCCCTGGCCCCCCGCCAGCAGCACCGCGGCCACCCGGCCGTCGCGGAGCATCTGCTCGCCCACCTCGCGCGCCCGTCGCTCGCGCTCCCGCTCGGCGTCGGTGCGCGGCAGCGGGATCAGGTCGTCCGGCGCCGGGGGCTCGATGGCGCCCGCGGCGGCCGGGGCGTCGGCCGCCACCAGATCTCCCACCAGGCGGCCGATCAGATCGAGGTCGAGGGCCTCCAGCTCGGTGCGCAGGCGGTCCCGCGGCTCCCCCTCCAGGCGCGCGAGCGCCTCGGCCAGGTGACCCTGGCCGGCCGCTCGCAGGCGCTCCTCGAGGCTGGTCATCCCGGGCGGAGCGCCACCTTCGTCACTCCCTCGACGCGCTCGGCCATGAGGCGGTACCCCTCGGGCGCCTCGTTCAGCGGGAGCTGGTGCGAGAGCAGCGGCGCCGGGTCGATGGTGCCGTCCTCCAGCAGCGCGAGCAGCTCGGGGAAGTAGCGCGGGCCGGGAACCAGCCCGCCCGTGACCGAGATGTTCCGCAGGAACTGGTCGAACCAGTTGACGACGGGCGTCTTCCCCATGAAGTGGTCCATGCCCAGGCACGCGATGGTGCCCCCGGGCCGCACGGACGCGTGCGCGGCGGCCATCGACTCGGGACCCGAGATGGTGTCCACGACCACGTGCGCGCCCTCCCCGCCGGTGTGGGACATCACGGCCTCGCGGATCTCCTCGTCGTCGCGCGACGTCACGGTGGAGGTGGCCCCCAGGACCGTCGCCACCGCGAGGCGATCGGGGTGGTGGCCGAGGCAGATCACCCGCTCGGCGCCCTTGGCCATCGCGCCGTGCACCGAGGCGAGGCCCACCGCGCCGTCGCCGATGACCACGACCGACTGGCCGGCAGAGGTGCCGGCCATGGTCAGGCCGTGCCAGCCCGTGGACAGCATGTCCACCAGCGGCAGCACCGACGCCTCGCGATCGGGGCCGGACAACGACTCGGGCACCGCCCACAGGGTGGTGTCGGCGTAGGGGACGCGCACCAGCTCGGACTGCCCGCCCTGCACCGAGCCGCCGTGCCGCCAGGTGCGGGGCGCCCAGCCGAAGAGCGACCACTGCGCGCAGGACGAGGCGAGCCCCTCCCGGCACCAGGTGCACTCGCCGCAGGCGACGGAGCACGACGACATCACGCGGTCGCCCACCGACACGCTCGTCACCCCGGGGCCGACGGCCTCCACGGTGCCGATGAACTCGTGACCCAGGCGCGAGCTCGGCGGGAAGCCGAACGCCGCGCCGGCGTTGTAGATGTGGAGGTCCGAGCCGCAGATGCCGGCGAGGGTCACCCGCACGACTGCGTCGCCGGGCTGCTCGACCGCCGGCTCCGGCAGGTCCTCCACCCGCACGTCGTGCTCACCCTGGAAGGTCAGTGCCCTCATTCACGCCCCCTGTCGCGGCCCGGTGGCCACGCGGCAGGATACGCGCCGCCGCCCCGATCGCGCCGCCCGGCTAGCATCACGTCGTGCTCGAGGTCCCCCACGCCAGGCTCGCCCAGAAGTTCCGCGACGAGCCGGCCCGCGCCCGGGTGAGGATCGTGGTGTCCACCGAGGCCGCCGCCGGCATGCGCTGCGAGACCACGGTGCGCGACCACACGGTGGAGGCCGACGAGCCGCGCTCGTTCGGCGGGACCGACGCCGCGCAGAGCCCCGTCGAGCTCCTGCTCACCAGCCTCGCGACGTGCCAGGCCATCACCTACCGGCTCTGGGCGGCCGAGCTCGGAATCGCCCTCGACCGGGTGGGGGTCGAGGTGACGGGCGATCTCGACCTCAGCGGCTTCCTCGGCACCGACGACGGCGCCCGCGCCGGCTACGAGGGCCTTCGCATCCAGGTCACCCTCGAGGGGCCCGAGCCCCCGGGCCGCTACGAGCAGCTCGCCGAGGCCGCCGACCGTCACTGCCCGGTGCTCGACGCGCTCTCGCATCCGGTCGCCATCGAGCGCGTCCTGAGGCTCCCCGAGGGTTAGCGCTCGACGGCGAGGCCGGCGCGCTCCAGCGCCGCCGCGGGCTCCATCACGAGCCCCACGAAGAAAGGGCCGAACTCGCCGTAGCGGGCGCTCACCTCGTCGAAGCGCATCTCGTACACGATCTCCTTCACGACGGCCGGGTCGTCGGCCAGGAGGGTCACGCCCCACTCCCAGTCGTCGAGCCCGGTCGCGCCGGTGATGAGCTGCAGCACGCGCCCCGCGTAGCGCCGGCCCACCACCGCGTGGCCGGCCATCAGCCGCCTGCGCTCCTCGAAGGGCAGCGAGTACCAGTTGTCGTCCCCCGCGCGGCGCTTGGACATGGGATAGAAGGCGATCATGGCTCGCTGAGGCAGCCGCGGATGCAGCCGGGCGTCGAGGTAGGACTCCATCCGGCCCCGCCACTCCCCCAGCCGGGCCTCGAGGTCGTCGGCGCCCTCGGCCTCCAGGCGCGCGCGCTCCTCGTCCTCGGTGCTCGTGTACTCGCTGAGCTCGGTGAGCGACACGAACGAGTAGACCGGCTCGACCGGGCCCGCCAGCACCCGCTTGGCGAGGACGTCGAGGGCGTCGAGGTCCGGCCCCAGGGCCATCAGGCCCAGATCGGCCCGGCCGCCGAGCACCGAGAAGGCGATCACCTGGTTGGGCTCGCGGGCGGTGAACGCCCGGACGGCCTCCAGCACGTCCTCCGCGCCCGGCTCCCCCCGGCGCGCGCGGAGCAGCAGGTGCAGCACCCCCCACCCCTGCGACGGCGCGACGCTCACTGCCCTAGCGGCGGACGAAGCGGTACAGCGAGCCGTTCGCGAGCACGTAGAGGTCGCCGTTCAGGCCCTCGCCGAACCCGGTGACGTTCGAGAGCGTCACGCCGAGGCGCCCGGTGTCGTCGCGCTTGGGGCCCGGCTTCGGACCGGCTCGCATGGTCCACAGCTTGCCGGAGCAGAAGTCGGCGAACACGTAGCGGCCCCGCAGCGCGGGCACCCGGGTGCCGCGGTAGACGAAGCCGCCGGTGATGGAGCACCCCTCGTCGTGGGTGTACTGCGCGACCGGGCCCACCGGCGCGCTGCCCTGAATGGGCCCGCCGCCGTCGAAGGGCGAGCGGCCCTCGAAGGCATTCCACCCGAAGTTGACCCCGCGCGCGCCTCCGCGCAGACGGAAGTCGACCTCCTCGATGTCGTTCTGGCCGACGTCCCCGATCCAGATGTCGCCGCGGGCGCGGTCGAACGAGAAGCCCCAGGGGTTGCGCAGGCCGTAGGCGTAGACCTCGGGCGCCCCGCCTCCGCCGACGAAGGGGTTGTTCGCGGGGATGCCGTACTGCTTGCCCGGCGCGCGCGAGTTGACGTCGATGCGGAGGATCTTGCCGAGCAGGGAGTCGCGGTTCTGCGCGTTGTCGTCGGGGTCGCCGGCGCCGCCGCCGTCGCCCGTGCCGATGTAGAGGAACCCGTCCGGCCCGAAGACCATGTGCCCGCCGTTGTGGTTCTCCATGTGATCGTCCATCGAGAGGAGCACGCGGGCGCTGGCGGGGTTCGCGCGGCCGTTGGCGCCGCGCCGGTACTCGACGACCTGCTGCTGATCGCCGGACGAGTTCGTGTAGTAGACGTAGAACCGGCCGTTGCGGGCGTAGTCCGGGTGGAAGGCCAGGCCCAGCAGGCCCTGCTCGCCCCCGGACTTGACGTCGCCGGAGATGTCCAGGAACGGGGTCCCCACCAGCTTGCCGCGCTGGAGGACCCGGATGGTGCCGCTCTGCTGCACGAGGTAGAGGCGGTTGGCCTGCCCGGGGGCGTGGTAGACCCCGATCGCGTCACCGAGGCCGGTCTTCACGCGCGAGAGCCGGAAGCTCGCCGCGGCGGCGGAGGTGTGGTCGGCGGCGGCCGGCTCGGGCGCAGCCTCGCCGGACGCGCAGGCGACCGCGAGCCCGAGGACCGCGATCAGCGAGAGCGTCGCGAGCCACGGGGTGCGCGAGCGTGGGATCACCGCGGGGAGGCTAGCGCAGGACGCCGCGGACGCCGCGGCGGCCGGTCAGGCGGCGTCCCCGACCGCGGCGGCGGCGGCGAGCTGCACGGGGTCGCGCAGCGGCGAGAGCGGCGGCGCGTACCCCAGGTCGCACTCGGCCAGCTCCCGCACGGTCAGCCCGCCCCACAGGGCCACGGAGATCGCGTGAAGGCGGGTGGAGACCTCGCCCGTCCCCGCGACCTGCCCGCCCAGCAGCCGCCCGGTGGGGCGGTCCCACACCAGGCGCACCACGATCGGGCGGGCGCCGGGCATGTACCCGGAGCGGTCGCGGCCCGCGCGCAGGATGGCCTCCGGCGTGAAGCCCGCCTCGCGCGCGACCGGGGCGTCGAGGCCCGTGGCGCCGAAGGAGACCTCCCCGAACCGCGAGACCCAGGAGCCGAGCGTGCCGGCGAAGCGCCCGGCGGGATCGTCGCCGAGGTCGCGGACGATGTCGCGCGCCGCGATGCGGCCCTGGACGTTCGCGGTGGTCGCCAGCGGCATCCAGACCTGGCGCCCCAGCAGCAGGTGGTGGGCGGTCGCGCAGTCGCCGGCCGCCCAGATACCGCCCACGGTGGTGCGGCCCCGGCGGTCGATCGCGATCGCGCCGCGCTCCCCCAGCCCGCACCCCGCCCCCGCGGCGATCTCCGAGTTCGGCACGACCCCGGTTCCCAGGAGGATCAGGTCGAACACCTGCTCGCGGCCGTCGATGGTCGCGGCCGGGCGGCCCTCGCGGAGCACGATGCGCTCGAGGGTCGCACCGGCCCGGGCGGGCACTCCCGCCTCCTCGAGCGCGGAGACCACGGGGGCGGCCACCTCGCCGTCGAGCGCCGGCAGCGCCCGGGGGGCGGACTCCACGATCTGCAGCCGCGCACCGCGCGCGATGAGCGCCTCGGCCATCTCCAGGCCGATGGGCCCGCTCCCCACCAGGAGGATGCTCGGGTGGGTGAGCGGCGCGAGCAGGTCCTGCAGGCGCCGGGCCGAGGAGAGGTCGCGCAGCGTGACCACGCCCGGCAGGTCCACGCCCGGAACCGGCGGGCGCACCGGCCGGGCGCCCGTGGCGATCACGAGCGTCCCGTAGGCCACGTCGCCGCCGTCCGAGCAGCGCACCGTGCGCGCATCGGGGTCGACGGCGACGGCCTCCACGCCCGTCCGGACCTCGATCCCGCGCCGGCGGAGGAAGTACTCGGGGTCGTGGTGCACCAGCTCCCCGGCGTCGGCGACCTCCCCGGAGATGAGGTACGGGATCCCGCAGGCCGCGTAGGAGACGTCCGGTCCGCGCTCGAGCACCACGATCTCCCGGTCGGGGTCGGCCCGGCGCGCCTCGCTGGCGGCCGACATGCCGGCGGCGTCGCCGCCGACCACCAGAAGGCGCGAGCCGCTCCGGCTGGGGCGGTCCGCGGGGATGGCGGGAGCGGCTCCGGGTGCTAGGCGGTGACCGGCTCGATCGCCGGCTGGACCGCCCGGCTGACCGTGACCGGCAGGAGCCGCACGAACGCGTTCAGCTCGGCGGCCGGCGCGCCCTCGGCGATACCGCGGACGAGCCGCTCGAGCACGGCCTCCTCGCGGGGCCCGAGCTCACCGGCGACGGGCTCGAGGGCCTGCGTGAGCCGCTGGGCCACGTCAGCATCGAGCAGCTTGAACGTCTCGATGAGCTGAGCGGGGATCTCGGCCATACGCGACAGTATCGCACAGCCGGCGGATGACGCGCCGCCACGAGGTGCCGCTCCGGGCAGGGAATCGCCGCCCCACGGCCAAAGAGCACTCGTCCGAAGGGGAGGGGTGCGGTGCAGTGGTGGATGGCGGGCGTCGGGCTGGCGGCGGTGCTCGCCTGGTCGGCCTGGGACCTCGGACGCGCGGGGCGCACATCGGCTCCGGCCCTCGCCACCCTGCGCGCGGCCGGGGGGCTCGGGCTCCTGGCCATGGCCGCCGACGCCCTCGTGGCCGGCTTCCCCGTGGCGGCCGCGGTCGCCGCGCTCGCCGCCGCGCCGCTGGTGGCCGGGCTCGCGGCCGGCGCCCGCCGGGCCCGCCGGGCCCGCTCCGCCGCCCGCGGGTCGCGGCCCGCGCCGCCGTCAGGAGCCGACCGGCCGCCGGCCGGTCCCCCGCTGGGGCCGCACGACCCACCGCTCGATGCGGTCCAGCACCGGCTGGTGCTCCAGCGAGGGGATCGTCCACCCGATCTCAGCGGTGCGGGCCAGGGCCTCCTGAACGAGGGCGATCGCCTCGTGCAGATCCATGGGCTCGCACGAGAGGCCCAGGTCCGCCATGGGCTCGAGTAGCTCGCGCCGCAGCCGTGGCTCGGCCATGTCCGGGAGGAAGAACGCATCCTTGACCCCGCCCCCCAGCTCGTCGACGTCGATCAGCACCACGAGCGGCGACAGCCGCCGGTTCTCCTTGGCGACCGTGATGACGACCTGGCGCTGGTCGGGGGCGTCCTCGGGCGAGGTCGCCCAGGCGGCGGCCGGGCGGGCGTTCGCGAGGCCCGCGACGGCGGCCAGCCGCGACCGGGCGCCGCGGCCGGTGGCGCCCGCCGGGCGGCGGCCGGCGGCCGGGAGGATGGCCGCGATCGCCAGGCAGGCCTCGCGCCCGGCCTCGTCCGCCTCGCCGAGGAGCGCGAGGAAGGGCTCGAGGTCCTCCGGGGGGAGTGTCGCCAGCACCTCCTCGACCATCGCCTCCACCAGGTACGAGCGGCCGAGCCCGGTGAGGGCCGCGGCCACGCGCTCGGCGCTCGCCGCGTCGGCCTCCAGGGGAGGCAGCCCGGCGCGCAGGCGGAGGAAGGCCGCCTGGGCGTCGAGGTCGCTGCCGATGTCGGCGAGGCAAGCGGCCAGCTCCGAGGGGCCCTCGGGGTCGCACCGGGCCAGGCCGTCCTCGACCCAGCGCCGGGCGCTCACCTCGTCGCCCCTCCGGTAGGCGATCAGCGCGGCCTCGTAGCGGTCCTCCGGATCGTCCTCCGGGAAGGCCTCGCGCAGGACCTCCAGCGCGTCGTCGGCGCGGCCCGCGCGAACCAGCGTGCGGGCGAGCCGGCGGCGCGCGGCCGGGACCCGCTCGGGAACGTGCCTCCGCAGCACGGCCAGGAGCCGGTCCAGGACGAGGGCGGCCTCGGCGGGGCGCTCCTCGGCCAGCAGGTCGGCGACGTCGGCCTCGAGGGCGGCCACCTCCACCTCGGTGAGGCTCGCCCACTCGGTGCCGGGCGGGCCGATCCAGCCGAGATGGACCTCGTAGCCGGCCTCGGCCAGGACGACCGACAGGGGGCGGCCGGGGCCGCGCAGCGCCCCGTGGCAGGCCGCGGCCAGGGTCGCCACCGCGCTGAGGTGGGTCACCGGCGGGGCGACCCACGGACGGTCGGGCTGGAAGCGCGAGAGGCGCCCCTCCACCTCCGCGAGCAGCGCCGCCTCGTCGTCCGGCCGTGGCGGCGCGGCGTCGATGCACCGCACCGAGACGGCCGGCCGCTCGGGGTCCTCCACCGTCACCGCGACCACCTCGCCGGGCGCGATGCCGGGAGGCAGAGGCAGCCCCACCACGAGGCCGAGCATCGCCAGCGGGGCGAGATCCGGCTCCAGGTCGAGGCGCCCCGCGGCCGCCTCCTCCCGGGTGACGACCGTGGTCAGCTCCACACCGGCCAGGGCCTGGGCGAGGCTTGCGAGCCGGCCGTCCACGAGCTGGATCACGCGCGGATCGTCACGGATCGCGCGCCGCACGGCGGCCGCGGGGTCGCGCGAGCGCGTGGCGCCGCTCGACTCGAGCAGGCGCCCCAACTCGTCCGCGCCCGCGGGGCCGTCGGCGAGGAGGGAGAGCACGGCATCGGCAATGCGCCCCATCCCGCTGAGGATAGCGGTGGGCTCGGTCGCGGCTCCCCCCGGGCCCTGCCATGATCGGCCCGTGGTGAGACCCGCGCGCAGGCGCCCGGAGCAGGCGTGAGCGGCCTGGCCTCGGCCCTCGCAGCCGCCTCGATCTTCGATTCCATCTCCGGGCTCGGCGAGGACGCGGCGCGCTACGGCTACTGGGCGGTCCTGCTCGTGGTGGCCGGCGACGGGATCTTCCCGGTCCTCCCCGGCGAGACCGCGATCGTCGCCGCGGCCGTGCTGGCGGCGAACGGCGACCTGAGCCTGCCGCTGGTGATCCTGGCGGGCGCCGCCGGGGCCGTGCTGGGCGACTCGTGCGCCTACTGGATCGGCCGCGGCGGCGGCGGGCGGATCAGGCGTTGGGTGACCCGCGTCGCCGGGGAGGACCGCCTGTTCGCGGCCGAGAGGATGGTGCAGCGGCGAGGCGGCGCCCTGGTCTTCGTCGGCCGCTTCCTGCCCGGCATCCGAATCGCGATCAACCTCTCGTGCGGCGCCGGCCAGATGGCGTACCCGCGGTTCCTGTTCTTCGACACGCTGGGCGCCGTCGTCTGGGCGTCGCAGGCGGCGCTGCTCGGCTACTTCGCCGGGAAGGCCTTCGCCGACCAGCTGTGGGTGGCGTTCGCCGTCGCGTTCGCCGTGACCCTCCTGGTGGGGGGGGCGATCACGGTCCAGGAACGGAAGCGCGTCCGCCGGGAACGCGCGGCGGCGGACGCCCAGCCCGAGGGCGCCGAGCCGGGTTCGACCAGCGGCACGGCGTGACACCACCAACGGGCGCTAACGTCGCTCCGCTGTGAGTTTTTGGTGAGGTCGGCTCCCTCAGTGGAGCTTTTCGCACCTTTCGCATGGTCATAAAGTGTTAGTCCGCTTGAACGCGCATACGGGCCGGGCCCACAATCGTTCGATGGGGGGCATCGTCGACTTGAGTGATCCCAGACTTTCCGTCGAGGATGAGAGCCCGCGCCTGCTTTCGGTGTCCGCCGCCGCAAAGCTGCTCGGGGTCAGCTCGTCCTCCCTCCGGGCGTGGGCCGCCGCCGGCCGGGTACCCCATGTCCGCACGCCGGGCGGTCACCGGCGCTTCGAGCTCGATGAGCTGGTGCGCTGGCTCGCAGAGCGCGGCGGCTCCCCGCCGGCGCCGCAGCACCGTCTCCAGGAACTGGTGCCGACGCGCGTCGAGGCGATGCCCGACATCGCGCAGTCGCTCGCCGACTCGGCGGACGAGGTCGTGACCGCGTTCGAGGACGAGCTGGCCCGCACCCGCCCGGGGGGCGCCGGCCGGCCCTCCGCCTCGCGCAACGCACGGGTGCTCGGAGCGCTCGGGTCGCTCGCCGACGCGCTCGACGCCGGCGACCTGGCCGACTGCTACCGCGACGCCGAATGGGAGGGCTTCCGCCACGGCGCCTCCGGGCAGGCGGGCGACGCCCCCGTGACCGAGGCGCTGGCCCTTCGCCGTGCCGTCGACCGCGTGCTCGCACCCGTCTTCGTGGACCGGCCGCAGGAGCAGCGGACCGTCGAGCGGTCCCTGGATCGCATGGCGGTGCGCGTCGCGGCCGGCTACGCGGACGGTGTACGGTGTCGCCTCCGGTCGTCGATGGAATGAGGTGGGGAGGCCCCATCGCGACACGCCACGGCGGTCGACCCCGTCGCTCCGACGGCCCGTGGCTCTCGGTGTCGGCGGCGGCCCGAGCCCTGGGGGTGAGCCCCAGCACGCTGCGCCTGTGGGCGAGCGAGGGGCGCGTGCCGCACGTGCGCACCGCCGGAGGCCACCGCCGATTCGATCCGGAGGCGCTGCGCCAGTGGCTCGCACGCCAGCCGGCGCGCCCCGCGCGGCCGAGCCGCCAGACCGCGGTCCAGGTGCCCGTCGCGCCGGTGCTCGCCGAGGCCCTGCGCTCCCGGGCCGACCTCGTCTCCGACGCCGTCGAGTCGCTGGTGGAGGGCCCGGCCGAGGCCGCCTACCGCCGCCTGCCGCCGGCCGAGCGGCGCGGCGTCGTGCGTGCGTGGGTCGACGCGCTCGCCGATGCCTTCCAGGTCGGAAGCCTGGTGGACGCCCTCGACCGCGCGGAGACCTACGGGCGCGGCCATGGGCTGGCCGGGTCGTCGGCCGAGGTGACCCTGGGCGGGAGCCTCGCGCTGGAGCGCGCCATCGACCGCGCCCTCCAGGCGCCGCCGGCCGTGCTCACCGAGTCGCAGCGGCGCGAGGTCGTCGCCGCCATGAGCCAGCTCACCGCCCGGGTCGCCACCGCCTGGGCGTCCGCCGTCGCCGGCCGGGGGCCGCGGGCCGCCCTCTGAGCCGCCTCACCCGGGCGGGACGGGCGCCCGGTCGGCCGACTCGATCTGCGCCCGCAGCTCGTCCGCGCGGCGGCGAAGGCGGTCACGCGCCGCGTCGAGCGCAGCGGACGGGTCCTCGGGCGGCCCCGGCGGCGGGGCGGGAGGCGGCGGGGCGGTCGCCGCGGGCGCGTGGCGGGGCCGGCGCAGCAGGGCGAGCCCCGCACCCGCTCCGGCGACGCCGATCGCGGTGATCGTCCAGCTCCTGGCGCTGCTCATCGGACCCCCTCCGGCGGTTTCCGCGCATCCTAGAGCGCCCCTCGGCCGCTGCTATACTGCCGCGCCTGCCGGGGCCCGGTCGTCCCGCGGCGCCTGCGTGCCACCACCTCCGGAGGTTCGGATCAACCCGTACGAGATCATGGTCATCCTCAATCCCGACGCGGACGAGGAGCAGCAGGAGGAGATCCTCTCGAGGATCCAGCAGCTCGTGCGCGACGGAGGCGGGACGGTCGAGCATGTGAACGACTGGGGACGTAAGAAGATCGCCTACCCCATGGCGAAGCACATGGACGGGCGGTACGTGGTGATCACGTGCACCGGCGAGCCCTCGTCGCTCGCGGAGATCGAGCGGATCCTGGCGATCGCCAAAGAGGTCGTGCTGCGGGCGCTCTTCATCCGGCTCGACCGGAACGAGGCCGAGCGGGTCCGCGCCAGCGGGTCGCCGGCTCCGGTGGACACGCATCCCGAGGGCGAGGGCCGGCCCCAGCGCGGGGGCCGGGGCGGCGGGCGCGGCGGCGGCGGCGGCAGCCGGCGCCCCCGCTAGACCGGAGAGGCACCCATGTCCGCCGACCTGAACCGCGTCACCCTGGTGGGGCGCCTGACCCGCGATCCGGAGCTGCGCCACACCCAGGGCGGGGACCCGATCTGCTCGATCCGCCTGGCCGTCTCCTCGCGCTCGCGCGACGAGTCGGGCAACTGGGGCGACAAGAGCAACTACTTCGACATCACCGTCTTCGGCCGCCAGGCCGAGACGGCCTCCACCTACCTGTCCAAGGGCCGGCGCATCGGCGTCGACGGGCGCCTGTCCTGGCGCGAGTGGCAGGCCCAGGACGGCACCAAGCGCCAGAACGTGGAGGTGATCGCCGGCGACGTCTTCTTCCTGGACTCGCGCGGTGAGGGCGGCGGCGACCCCGGGTCCGGGGGCGGCTGGTCCGAGGCGCCCGCCGGCGGATCCGGCGGCGACCTCCCGGTGGATCGCAGCGACATGCAGCCGGCGCCCAGCGCCGACGACGACATCCCCTTCTAGCGGCGGCGAGGAGCAGCATGCAGGCGATCCTTCTGAGCGAGGTCGAGGGCCTCGGCGAGGCGGGCAGCGTGGTCAACGTGGCCCGCGGCTACATGCGCAACTACCTCTTGCCGCGCGGGCTGGCGGAGACGGCCACCCCGGGGCGGATCGCCGAGATCCAGCGCCGCGAGGAGCAGCGCAAGATCGCCGAGGCCCGGGCCGAGGAGCAGGCCGGGGAGCTCGCCGACCTCCTGGGCCGCACCATCCTGACGCTGAAGGCCAAGGCCGGAGGCGACGGGCGCCTGTTCGGCTCGATCACCTCGGCCGACGTGGCCACCGCCATCGAGGAGGCCCGGGGCGTGCGCATCGACCGGCGCCACATCAACGTCGATCCCCCCATCCGGGCCGTGGGCACGTACGCCGTGCCGATCGAGCTCGCCCCCGGGCTGACGACCGAGGTGAAGACCATCGTCAGCCCCCTGATCGACTGATCATCCCGGCTCCCGGGAGCCGAGTCCGCGCCGTGGCCGAGAGCGCCCCTCCTCCGCAGAACCCGGAGGCCGAGGCGATGCTGCTCGCGAGCCTCATGGCCGCCGACACCTACGTGGCCGAGGCCATGTCGCTCGTCAACGTCCTCGACTTCTATCGCGAGGGCCACCGCGCCGTGTTCCTCGCCATCGAGGGTCTCTTCAGCACGGGGGAGCCGGTCGAGCCCATCACGGTGATCGAGCGGCTCACCAAGGACGGCCGCCTGGAGGACGCCGGCGGGCGCGGCGGCGTGCTCGACCTGATGGAGACCCCCTTCATCGCCGCCAGCTACCGCACCTACGCCGAGATGGTGCGGGACACGGCGACCCAGCGGCGCCTGCTGGACGTGGGCAACCAGATCAAGGCGATGGTCGACCAGCGCGAGGGCGAGACCACGGCGATGCTGCAGGACGCCGAGACGCTCGTGTACGGGCTCACGCAGAAGGGCGTGCGCGGCGACTTCGCCCGCGCCCACGAGCTGGTGATCAAGGGCATCGAGCGGCTCACCGCGGCCGAGGAGAGCGGGACCGGGGTCACGGGCGTCGCCACGGGGTTCCTCGACCTCGACCGGATCGTGGGCGGGCTCCAGCCCGGCAACGTCATCGTGGTGGCCGCGCGCCCGAGCATGGGCAAGACGGCGCTGGCCCTCGGCATCGCCGAGCACGCGGCCCTGAGCCAGGAGCGCTCGGTCGCGATCTTCAGCCTGGAGATGAGCGGCGACGAGCTCATCCAGCGCCTGCTGGCGTCGACGGCCATCGTGGACGCCGGCCGGATCCGCGCGGGCCGCCTCGCACCCGAGGACTGGTCGCGCATCGGACGGGCCGCCGACCGCCTCTCGGCCGCGCGCCTGTTCATCGACGACTCGGAGGGCGTGACGGTGGGCGAGATGCGCACCAAGACGCGCCGGCTGAAGAGCCGCGAGGGGCTGGACCTGCTGGTGGTCGACTACATCCAGCTCATGGAGGGCGGCCGCCGGATGCGGGACGAGAACCGCGTGCAGGAGATCTCCACCATCTCGCGCGGCCTCAAGATGCTGGCGCGCGACCTCGCGGTGCCGATCATCTGCGTCTCGCAGCTCAACCGGGCCCCGGACGCCCGGCCCGACAAGCGGCCGATGCTGTCGGACCTGCGCGAGTCGGGGGCGATCGAGCAGGACGCCGACCTGGTGCTGATGCTCTACCGCGACGACTACTACAACGACGACTCCGAGGAGAAGGGCGTCGCCGAGGTCAACATCGCCAAGAACCGCCACGGGCCCACGGACCGGGTCAAGCTGACCTTCCGTGGCAGCTACGCCAAGTTCGACAACCTGGCCCGGGAATAGGTGGGGCGCTGATGCCCGCGACGGTGGTGGTGGGCGCCCAGTGGGGCGACGAGGGCAAGGGCAAGGTGGTGGACCTGCTGGCCGAGCGCAGCGACGTGGTCGCGCGCTACCAGGGGGGCAACAACGCCGGGCACACGATCGTCGCCGGCGATCAGGTCTACAAGCTGCACCTGGTCCCCTCGGGGATCCTCTACCCGGACACCCTCTGCGTGATCGGCAACGGCACGGTGGTCGATCCCGGCGCGCTGTGCCTGGAGCTCGACTCGCTGGAGGAGCGCGGCGTGTCCCTGGACGGGCTCCGCATCGGGGGCAACGCGCACCTGATCATGCCGTACCACGTGATGCTGGACGGAGCGGCCGAGATGCGGCTGGGGCGGTTCTCCATCGGCACCACCCGGCGCGGCATCGGCCCGTGCTACGAGGACAAGGCGGCCCGTGTGGGCATCCGGGTGCAGGACCTCCTCGATCCGAAGATCCTGGTGCGCAAGCTCGAGATCGCGCTCGAGGCGAAGAACGAGATCCTGGAGAAGCTGTACGAGTTGCCCCGCCTCGACCCGGCGGCCGTGGCCGAGGAGCAGCTCGCGTACGCCGAGCGGCTGCGGCCCTTCATCGCGGACACCTCGCTCCTCATCGACCAGGCGCTGCGCGCCGGCCGCCGGGTGCTGTTCGAGGGCGCCCAGGGGACCATGCTCGACATCGACCACGGCACGTATCCGTTCGTGACCTCGTCCAACCCGATCGCCGGCGCGGCCTGCACGGGGGCCGGCGTGGGGCCCACGCGCATCGAGCGGGTGATCGGGGTGAGCAAGGCCTATGTCACACGGGTCGGCGAGGGGCCCTTTCCCACCGAGCTCGACGACGAGGACGGGCGGCGCATGCTGGAGCGGGGCAACGAGTTCGGCACCACCACCGGCCGGCAGCGCCGGTGCGGCTGGCTCGACCTGGTGGCCCTGCGCTACGCGGTGCGGCTCTCGGGCGTGACCGAGCTCGCGCTCACCAAGCTGGATGTGCTGTCGGGCTTCGCCCGGGTCCTGATCTGCGAGGCCTACCGCACCCGTGAGGGCGAGCGGCTGACCGACTTCCCCTACCACCAGACGGTGTTCCACGGCTGCCACCCCGAGTACCGGGAGCTGGCCGGCTGGGACGAGGACCTCTCGGAGTGCCGGGCCCTCGAGGACCTTCCCCCCCGCGCGCGCGACTACGTCGGCGCGATCGCCGAGGCCGTCGAGGTCCCCATCACGCTCATCGGGACCGGCCAGGGCCGGCACCAGGTCATCGACCAGGTGGAGACCGGGACCTAGTCCGGGTCCTACCCCGTGATGCCGGTCCAGACCTCCGCCGGGACCGGCTCGGGGGCCGGGGCCGGCGCGGGCGTCGCCTGGTCGGGCTCGGCCGGCTGCTCGGCGGCGGGCACCGGCGTGGCCTCCGCCGCGGGCTCGGGGGCCTTCGTGGGCTCCGGGACGAGGGTGCCGGTGGGCGGACCCACCGGAACCGGCTCCGCGCCGACGCCCGCCGTGGGATCGATCTTGGACGCGGCGGGGGCGACCTTCGTGATGGTCACGTCGGGGCGCCCCACCAGCGTGGCCGCGGTGGTGACGGCGGCGGCGGGGTCGATGGTGTCGGTCGCCGGGGTCTGGTCGGCGGTGGTCTGCTCCGCGACCGCCGGGACCTCAGCCGTCACCTGCGCGCTGACGGGGAGCTCGGCCTTCACGTCGACGGCCGCCGTCGCCGCGGGGTGGTGGTGGTGGAGTCGGCGGCGGCCCGGGTGGTGGAGGCAGCCTCGGCGGCGGCCTGTGCCTCGGCGGTGGCCTTGGCCCTGGCGGCGGCGGCGTCGGCGGCGGCCTGGGCGTCGGCGGCGGCCTGTGCCTCGGCGACGGCCTTGGCCTTGGCGGCGGCGTCGGCGGCGGCCTGGGCGTCGGCGGCGGCCTGTGCCTCGGCGACGGCCTTGGCCTTGGCGGCGGCGTCGGCGGCGGCCTGGGCGTCGGCGGCGGCCTGTGCCTCGGCGACGGCCTTGGCCTTGGCGGCGGCGTCGGCGGCGGCCTGGGCGTCGGCGGCGGCCTGGGCCTCGGCGACGGCCTTGGCCTTGGCGGCGGCGTCGGCGGCGGCCTGGGCGTCGGCGGCGGCCTGTGCCTCGGCGACGGCCTTGGCCTTGGCGGCGGCGTCGGCGGCGGCCTGGGCGTCGGCGGCGGCCTGGGCCTCGGCGACGGCCTTGGCCTTGGCGGCGGCGTCGGCGGCGGCCTGGGCGTCGGCGGCGGCCTGGGCCTCGGCGGCGGCCTTGGCCTTGGCGGCGGCGTCGGCGGCGGCCTGGGCGTCGGCGGCGGCCCTGGCGGCGGCAGCGTCGGCGGCGGCCTGGGCCTCGGCGGCGGCCTTGGCGGCGGCGGCGGCGTCCGCGGCGGCCTGGGCGTCGGCGGCGGCCTGGGCTCGGCGGCGGCCTGGGCGTCGGCGGCGGCGTCGGCGGCGGCCTGGGCGTCGGCGGCGGCCTGGGCGTCGGCGGCGGCCTGGGCGGCGGCGGCGGCGTCCGCGGCGGCCTGGGCGTCGGCGGCGGCCTGGGCCTCGGCGGCGGCCTTGGCGGCGGCGGCGTCCGCGGCGGCCTGGGCGTCGGCGGCGGCCTGGGCCTCGGCGGCGGCCTTGGCGGCGGCGGCGGCGTCCGCGGCGGCCTGGGCGTCGGCGGCGGCCTGGGCGGCGGCGGCGGCGTCCGCGGCGGCCTGGGCGTCGGCGGCGGCCTGGGCGTCGGCGGCGGCCTTGGCGGCGGCGGCGGCGTCCGCGGCGGCCTGGGCGTCGGCGGCGGCCTGGGCGTCGGCGGCGGCCTTGGCGGCGGCGGCGGCGTCCGCGGCGGCCTGGGCGTCGGCGGCGGCCTGGGCGTCGGCGGCGGCCTCGGCGGCGGCCGGGCGTCGGCGGCGGCCTGGGCGGCGGCGGCGGCCTGGGCGGCGGCGGCGTCGGCGGCGGCCTGGGCGGCGGCGGCGGCCTGGGCGGCGGCGGCGTCGGCAGCGGCCTGGGCGGCGGCGGCGGCCTGGGCGGCGGCGGCCTGGGCGGCGGCGGCGTCGGCGGCGGCCTGGGCGGCGGCGGCGGCCTGGGCGGCGGCGGCGGCGGCGGCCTGGGCGGCGGCGGTGTCGGCAGGGGTGATCGCGGGCGGCGGCGCTGGGATCACGGCCGGCGGGAGCTCAACCGGCGGGATCTCGACCGGCGGGATCTCGACCGGCGGGATCTCGGCGACGACGGGCGGATCCGGGACGGGCGGCACCGTGACCGGGGGCACGACGGGCGGGTTGGGGATCGTGGCCGGCGGCGCCACGGGGGCCGCCACGGGGGCCGCCACGGGAACGGTCGGCACCGTGACCGGCGGCGGGGCCGGCGCCACGACCGGCAGCGTCGGGGGGGTGACGCCCGGGACGCCGGGCACGTTGGGGAGCGTGATGGGCGGGTCCTGAGCCGGGGGGGAGCCGCCGCCGCCCGTCAGCGGGCCGGCCACGCCTCCGCCCACGGAACCAACGAGCGAGGAGAGACCGGCGCCCGCCGCGTTCGTGAACTGCGTGGTGTTCGCGATCGGCGTCGGCTGCGCGCCCACGCCGGGCTGAGCGCCCGTCGCCGTGCTCGCCGGAGCGGTCGTCCCGGCGGCCGAGGACGCGGCCGAAGCCGGGGCGGCGGCCTGCTCGGGAGCCGGGGAGGTGAACGGCAGCCCCACGCCGCCCACGGTGACCGCGACCGTCGTCGCCACGCCCACCGCCACGGCGCCAACGGCCACGATGCCCCCGATGGCCGCGGCGCTGAGTCCGGCCGCGGCGACTCCGGCCCCCGCGGCCCCCACGGCCGTCGCGGCGCCGGCTCCGGCGGCCACCCCCGCTCCGGCGGCCACCCCCGCTCCGGCGGCGACTCCGGAGCCCGCGCCGGCTCCGGCTCCGGCCCCGGCCCCGGCTCCCGCCCCGGCGCCGCCGGCCGATCCGCCGCCACCCGCGCCCGCGCCCGTGGTGCCCTGCGCCCCCGCGCCGGCCGCGGCACCACCACCGACCGCCGCCCCACCACCGACCGCCGCGCCACCGCCCGCCACCGAGTGAAGGATCTGGGCGGCGAGCGCGGGTGCCAGGAAGGGCCAGAAGGCGGCCAGACGGCGGCGGCGCTCCTCCTGCGTCTCGGCGAAGGCGCGGCAGTCCTCGCAGCCCCGCAGGTGGGCCTTCACCTGGCGCGAGCGCAGGGTGCGCCGGTCGGCCTGCGTGATCATGCGGCACACCTGGTCGCACGCCAGCTCACGGCCGGCGTTGAACTCCGCCAGCGACATCCGGGCCTCGTGCACGAGGTGGCGGGCGTCGGCGGCGGTCGTCTCGAGCGCCTCGCCGACGGCCTTGTGCGAGAACCCGTTGAGCTCGCGCAGCAGCAGCGCGGAGCGCTGGCGCAGCGGCAGGGAGGCCAGGTCGACGCGGAGCTGGCGCAGCTCCTCGCGCGCCTCCACCCGCTCGTGGACCGCGCCGGCCACCGGGTCGTCCTGCTCCACCAGCCGCTCCGAGAAGGGCCGTGCGCGCACCAGGTTGACGCACTCGTTGTGGGCGATCCGGAAGAGCCACGGCCGCAGGGCCTTGGGCGGCCTCGCCGTGCCCGACGTCAGCGCCCGGTAGGCGGAGAGCATCGTGTGCTGGAACGCCTCCTCGGCATCCTGGCGGTGGCGCACGAGAGCGGAGCAGTAGCGGAAGATCTCCGCGCTGTAGCGCTCGTAGATCCCCTCGAAGGCCCGCTCGTCGCCCGCCGCCACCATGCCCACCAGAGCGGTGTCGCTCAGGAGCGCGGCGGTGCGGTATTCCGGTCGAAGAGCGTGGACCTTGGACCCGGGGGCGACCGTGGCCAGCGCGATCCTCCTGCGGTGGGAGTTGGCTTATACCTCACCACGATCCGCGTCCGGCAGCGCCCCGCGTTCTGGAAACTTACGTAAATTTGTGGTGCGCAACGAAGACTCCCCGAACGTCCAGGTACGAACGGAGAGCCGATTCCCGCCCCGTTCGAGGCGGGACGGGCTCAGGCCGCGGGCACCAGCCGCAGCCGCGCGAGCGGGCGGGGCGGGGCCAGCCGGCCCGCCTCGAACACCCGCACCAGGGCGTCCACCACCTCCGGTGAGAACTGCAGACCCGACTCCCGGCGGCACTCCTCGAGCGCCTCCGCCTCGGTGAGCGCGGTGCCGGTGAAGGAGCGGTGGATCATTGCGTCCCATGCGTCGGCGACGCCCAGGATCGCCGCGCCGTGAGGGATCTCGTGATCGGCGAGCCCGTCGGGGTACCCGCGGCCGTCCCACCGCTCGTGGTGGCTGCGCACCCACGAGAGCTGCGCGGGCGAGATCACCGGGCGGGCGATCTGAGAGCCGAGCACGGCGTGCTCCTTGACGATCTCGTACTCCTCGGGGGTGAGGCGGCGCGGCAGCAGGAGGACCTCCACGGGCAGGCAGGCCTTGCCCACGTCGTGGATGCTCGCGGCCTCGCGCAGCCGGGCGGCGCGGCGGGGGCTCCACCCGAGCTCGAGCGCCAGGAGCGTCGCGAGGACGGCCACGCGGTCCGAGTGGCCGGCGGTGGCCGGATCGCGGGAGTCCACCTCGCGCGCCACGCGCCGCAGGGTGAGCATGCCGCGCCAGCGGCCGAGCTCTCTCGCCGCCTCGTCGGACCGCATCCGCGCCGTTTTCGGGAACCAGTCGATCATCACAAGTACAGACCGGCCCCGACCCGGAAACGTCGGATCTACTTCCGGAAAGTTTTTCTCCGCGCCCTCAGGTGGCGAGCAGGGCGACGAGCGCGAGCACCCAGATCCCGATGATCACGAGGCCCGCGGGCCACC
This sequence comes from Miltoncostaeaceae bacterium, assembly GCA_963760715.1. GTDB lineage: Bacteria > Actinomycetota > Thermoleophilia > Miltoncostaeales > Miltoncostaeaceae > CAVXDY01. Next base: position 129,621 of record CAVXDY010000004.1, read on the forward strand.
CACCGGTGAGGGTCACCGCGACCACGGCGGTGGCGAGCGCGGCGCCGCCGAGGACGAACCACTTCATCCAGCGCAGCTCGTCGTGCTCCTGGCGCTCGGCCGTAGTCGGTCACCGGGGGCTCGCGCGGACTGAGGGCGGTGCCCGACCCGGTGGCCTCGAGGTAGGCGTCGAGGGCCCGCATCACGTCGCTCGCCGAGCGCTCGGGATCTTCCGCGGTGGGCAGCCGGGCGAGCGCCTCCTCGAGCATCGCCCGATGGGCCTCGCGCTCCGCGCGCGACAGCGGCGGTCGGGAGTACTGCGCCATCGCGCGGCATGCTACCGGGGGCCGTTCGCGACGGTTCCGCCGACCGCGGCGTATGCGAGAGTGCCGGGGTGAGCCGCACGGTGCTGGTGGTGGGAGGTGGAGGCCGCGAGCATGCTCTCGTGCGGGCGTTGGGACGATCCCCCGAACGCCCCCGGATCTTCTGCGCCGGAGGCAATCCGGGCATCGGCCGCGACGCCGAGGTGATCCCCGTCAACCTGGCGGACACCGGGGGGGTCGTGGCCCTGGCGAGCGCGTTCGGGGTGGACCTCGTCGTGGTCGGTCCCGAGGCGCCGCTGGTGGCCGGGATGTGCGACGCGATGCGCGCCGCCGGCATCCGGGCCTTCGGGCCCGGGGCCGCCGCCGCCCGGCTGGAGGGCAGCAAGGCGTTCGCCAAGGAGGTCATGGCGGCCGCCGGCGTCCCCACCGCGCGGTCCGTGACCGTGGCCGGCGTCGACGCCGGCATGGCCGCCGTGGCGGAGCTGGGCCTGCCCGTGGCGATCAAGGCCGACGGCCTGGCCGCCGGCAAGGGGGTGGTCGTGGCGACGAGCGCGGCCGAGGCCCGCGAGGCGCTCGAGGCCTGCCTCGTGACCGGCAACTTCGGCGACGCGGGGCGGCTGGTGGTGGTGGAGGAGGGCTTGGCCGGACCCGAGGTGTCGCTGCTCGCCATCACGGACGGCCGCGCCGTGGCCCGCTTCCCGGCGGCGCGGGACTACAAGCCGATCGGCGAGGGCAACACCGGCCCCAACACGGGGGGGATGGGCTCGGTCTCCCCGGTGCCCGACATCCCCGACGCGCTGGCCGACGAGCTGCTCGACCGGGTCCACCGGCCGGTGATCGCCGAGATGGAGCGCCGGGGGGCGCCCTTCTCGGGCACGCTCTACGCGGGGCTGATGATGACGGCCGACGGGCCGCGGGTGCTCGAGTTCAACACCCGGTTCGGCGACCCCGAGACGCAGGCCCTGCTCCCCCGCCTGGACGAGGACGCCCTGGGCCTGCTGACGGCGGCCGCCGACGGCGACCTGGAGGACCGGCCGGTGCGGGTCAACGACGGCGCGGCGGTGGCCGTGGTGCTGGCCGCGCACGGGTATCCGGGGACGCCCCGCGGCGGCGACGTCATCGAGGGCCTCGACGAGGCCGCGGCCACCGGCGCCGAGATCTATCACGCCGGCACCGCGCACGGGCCGGGGGGCACGATCGTGACCGCCGGCGGGCGCGTGCTTGCGGTGAGCGCGCGCGGAGGCGGCGTCGAGGAGGCGCGCGACCGGGCCTACGCGGCGGCCGCGCTCGTCCGGTTCGAGGGGCGCCAGATGAGGGGCGACATCGCGTCGGGGCTCGGCGGATGATCCCGCGCTATTCCCGCCCCGCCATGGCGGCCCTCTGGACCGAGGACGCGAAGCTGGGCCGCTGGCTCGAGGTGGAGCTGGAGGTCTGCCGCGCGTGGGCCGAGCGAGGGGTGATCCCTCCGGACGACCTCGCCGCCATCGAGGCCGGCGCCGGTTTCTCGGTGGAGCGGACCCAGGAGCTGGAGCGCACCACCAACCACGACGTGGTGGCCTTCCTCACGGACGTGGCCGAGCGGGTGGGCCCGGCCGCGCGCTGGATCCATTACGGGATGACCTCGTCCGACGTGCTCGACACCGGGCTGGCCCTGGCGATCCGGCGCTCGGGGGACCTTCTGCTGGCCGAGCAGGCCGCCCTCACCGCGACCCTGCGCGAGATGGCCCTGCGGCACGCCGGCACCCTCTGCGTGGGCCGCACGCACGGCATCCACGCCGAGCCCACCACGTTCGGCCTCAAGCTCGCCGGCCACGCCATGGAGAGCCGCCGCAACGAGGCGCGGCTCGCCGGCGCGATCCGCGAGGCCTCGGTGGGCAAGCTCTCCGGAGCCGTCGGCACCTACGCCATGCTCGACCCGGCGCTCGAGGCGCGGGTGCTCGAGCGGCTCGGGGTGGCGGCCGAGCCGGTGGCGACCCAGGTCGTGGCCCGCGACCGCCACGCGCAACTCGTGTGCACCATGGCCGTGGCGGCCAGCTCGCTCGACCGGCTGGCCACGGAGCTGCGCCACCTCCAGCGCACGGAGCTGCGCGAGGCCGAGGAGGCGTTCACGCCCGGCCAGAAGGGCAGCTCGGCGATGCCCCACAAGCGCAACCCGATCACGGCCGAGCGCATCTCCGGCATCGCCCGGGTCGTGCGCGGGCACTCCGTCGCCGCGCTCGAGGACGTCGCGCTCTGGCACGAGCGCGACATCTCACACTCGTCGGTGGAGAGGATCATCCTGCCCGACGCCTTCCTGGCCCTCGACTACATGCTCGCCCGCTCCCGGACCCTGGTGGAGGACCTGGTGGTGCGCCCGGACCGCATGCGCGAGGTGCTGGAGTCGTCGCACGGCCTGGTGTACTCGCAGCGGGTGCTGCTGGGGCTGGTGGAGAGCGGCATGTCCCGCGAGGACGCGTACGCGCTGGTGCAGCGCAACGCCCTGCGCGCCTGGGACGAGGGCCGCCCGCTGGGCGAGCTCCTGGCCGCCGACCCCGACGTGACCGAGCACCTGGACGCCGCCGCCCTGGAGGCGCTGCTCGACCCCGCCTGGTACACCCGGCATGTGCCCGAGGTCATGGAGAGGGTCGCCGCTCTGTGACGCGCGCCGCCGCCGACTACCCGCTCGTCCTCGAGGGCAAGGTGCGCGAGGTGCGGCGGGTCGACGCCGAGCGCCTCCTGATCGTGGCGACCGACCGCATCTCCGCCTACGACTGGATCATGCCCACGCCGATCCCGGACAAGGGGCGGGTGCTCACCGCGCTCTCGGCGCTGTGGTTCGCGAACACCGCCGACATCGTCCCCAACCACCTGATCGAGCTGTGGAGCGAGCGGGCCATGCTGGTGCGGCGCCTGGACATGCTCCCGGTGGAGTGCGTGGCCCGCGGCTACCTGGCCGGGTCGGGGTGGCGTGACTACGTGGAGACCGGGGAGGTCTGCGGCCACCCGCTCCCGCCCGGCCTGCGCCAGGCCGACCCGCTGCCCGCGCCCATCTTCACCCCGGCGACGAAGGCCACCGAGGGGCACGACCTGAACATCACCCGGGGGGAGGCGGCCGGGATGGTGGGCGCCGGCGTGCTGGCCGAGGCCGAGCGGATCACCCTGGCGCTCTACGAGCGCGCCGCCGGCGTCTGCCGCCGGGCCGGCCTGATCCTGGCCGACACCAAGTTCGAGCTCGGGCATGATCCCCAGGGGCGGCTGGTGCTGGGCGACGAGGCGCTCACCCCCGACTCCTCGCGCCTGTGGCCGGCCGACCGGTGGGCGCCGGGGCAGAGCCCGCCCTCCTTCGACAAGCAGTACCTGCGCGACTGGCTCGACCGGATCGGCTGGGACCACGCCTCGCCGCCCCCCGAGCTGCCGCCCGAGGTGGTCGAGGGCACGCGCGCCCGGTATCTGGAGGCCCACGAGCGGATCGCGGAGGTGCTGGCGTGACCCAGGTGGTGGTGACGGTGATGCCGAAGGCCGGGGTGCTCGACCCGCAGGGCCAGGCGGTGGCCGGGGCGCTGGCGCAGCTCGGGTTCGCCGGGGTGGGAGAGGTGCGCATCGGCAAGCGCATCGAGCTGGAGATCGCGGGCGACGACCCCGCCGCCCAGGCGCGGGCGATGTGCGACGAGCTGCTGGCGAACGCGCTGATCGAGGACTACCGCGTCGAGGTCGCCGGGTGAGGGTGGCCATCGTGCGGTTCCCCGGCTCGCTCGACCACGACAGCGCCCGCCGTGCGGTGGAGCGGCTGGGAGGGGCCACCGCGCCCGCCTGGCACGCCGACCCCGAGCTGCCCCCCGAGACGGGCGCCGTGCTGCTGCCGGGCGGCTTCTCCTACGGCGACCACCTGCGCTGCGGCGCCATCGCCAGCCGCGCGCCGATCATGGCCGCCGTGCGGCGGCACGCCGAGGGCGGCGGCCGCGTGATCGGCATCTGCAACGGCTTCCAGGTGCTGTGCGAGGCGGGCCTGCTGCCGGGTGCGCTGCGCCGCAACGCCACCCTCTCGTTCGTCTGCCGCCAGATGGACCTGGAGGTCGCCGACGCCGGCACCCCCTGGACCGCCGGGCTCCCGGCCGGCGCGAGCCTCTCGATCCCGATCAAGAACAACGAGGGCGCCTGGTACGGCGACCCGTCCGAGGCGCGGATCGTGCTGCGCTACGGCCCCGACAACCCGCTGGGCTCCACCGACCGGGTGGCCGGCGTGAGCAACGCCGCCGGGAACGTGATGGGCCTGATGCCCCATCCCGAGGAGGCGTGCGACCCCCTGCTGGGCTCCACGGACGGCGGCCTGGTGCTCGCCGGGCTGGTGGCGCGATGAGCCCGACGGCGCTCTCCCGCCACCGGCAGCTCGGCCTCACCGACGACGAGGCCGCCCGCATCCCGGAGCTTCTGGGCCGCGAGCCCAGCGACCCCGAGCTGGTCATGTTCAGCCTCATGTGGAGCGAGCACTGCTCCTACAAGCACAGCAAGCCGCTGCTGGGGGCCTTCCCCACGACGGGCGATCGCGTGCTGCAGGGCCCGGGCGAGAACGCCGGCGTGGTGGACGTGGGCGACGGGCTGGCCGTGGCGCTGAAGATCGAGAGCCACAACCACCCGTCGGCCGTGGAGCCCTTCGAGGGCGCGGCCACCGGGGTCGGCGGCATCGTGCGGGACATCCTGGCGATGGGCGCGCGGCCGATCGCGCTGCTCGACTCCCTGCGCTTCGGCGAGCTGTCGAGCCCGCGCAGCCGCCACCTGTTCACGCGCTCGGTGGCCGGCATCGGGCACTACGGGAACTGCATCGGGGTGCCGACCGTCGGCGGCGAGGTGTCGTTCGACGACCGCTACGAGGAGTCGTGCCTGGTCAACGCCATGTGCGTGGGCGTCGTCGACCCGGACCGGGTGCTCAGGGCCGCGGCCTCGGGCCCGGGCAACGCCCTCGTGCTGATCGGGAACCGCACCGGCCGCGACGGCATCGGCGGGGCGAGCGTGCTGGCCTCGGCGGAGCTGGACGAGGACGAGGACAAGCGCCCGTCGGTGCAGGTGAGCGACCCGTTCACCGAGCGCAAGCTCATGGACTGCTGCCTGGAGCTGGCCGGCGCCGGGGCGTTCGTGGCGCTTCAGGACCTGGGCGCCGCCGGCCTCACCAGCGCGGCCAGCGAGATGGCGGCCAAGGGACGGCTGGGCCTGGACATCGACCTCGACCTCGTGCCCCTGCGCGAGCGCCTGAGCGCGGCGGAGATCCTGGTATCGGAGAGCCAGGAGCGCATGCTGGCGGTGGTCGAGCCCGGGCGGGTGGACGAGGTGGTGGCCGCGTGCCGCCGCTGGGACCTCGACGCGACGCCGATCGGCACCGTGACCGAGGGCGAGAACCTGGTGGCGCGGTCCGGCGGCGAGGTCGTCGTCAACCTCCCGGCCCGGTTCCTGGCCGACGAGGCCCCGGTGTACGGGGTGCCGCGGGTGCCGGCCCCGGCGCCCGAGCCGCTCGACCTCGCGACGTTCCCCGAGCCGGACGACCTCGCCGGCGCCTGGCTCGCGCTGCTCTCCCGCCCGGGCATCGCCAGCAAGCGGTGGATCTACGAGCGCTACGACCACCTGGTCGGGGCCAACACCATCCGCCGGCCGGGCGGCGACGCCGCGGTGGTGCGCCTGCCGGGATCGGAGCGGGCGATCGCGCTCACCACCGACTGCGCCGAGCGCCACTGCGAGCTCGATCCGCGCGGCGGCGGCCGGGCCTCGGTGCTGGAGGCCGCCCGGAACCTGGCGTGCGTGGGATCCCGGCCGGTGGCCGCGACCGACTGCCTCAACTTCCCCAACCCGGAGAAGGGCTCCACGGGCTGGCGGCTGGCGGAGGCGATCGCGGGGATGAGCGACGCGCTCCGGGCCCTGGGGGTGCCCGTCGTGTCCGGGAACGTGTCCCTCTACAATGAGAGCGCGAGCCGGGCGATTCTTCCGACGCCGGTGGTGGGGATGATGGGCCTTCTGGAGCGCGCCGACGCCAGCGTCGGGCACGCGTTCATCGCCGAGGGCGACGCCCTGCTGCTGCTCGGAGACGACGGCGTCATCGACGGCTCGGAGTACCTGGGGCGCACGGAGGGCAGGATCCCTGACGTGGACGTGGAGCGGGAGGTGGCCACCATCGAGCTTGTGATCCGGGCCGCACAGGAGGGCATCCTGCGCAGCGCCCACGACGTGTCCGGCGGGGGCCTCGCCGTCGCGCTCGCCGAGAGCGCCCTGGGCGGCGGCCTCGGCGCGGAGGTGCGCGTCGCGCCCGGCCGGCGCGACGACGAGGTGCTGTTCGGCGAGGGCGGCGGGCGGATCCTGGTGAGCGTCCGGGCCGGGGACGCCGACCGGGTCGCCGCGCTGAGCGCCGAGATCGGGGTGCCGGTGCGCATCGCGCCCCTCGGCGCGGTGGGGGGCGCCGACGTCGTGATCCACGTCGGGGAGCGGGAGGTGCGCCTGCCGCTGGACGCGGCCCGCGACGCCCACGAGGGCGGCCTCCCGGGGGCGCTGTCATGAGCGAGGAGCCCGGGACGGTGCTCGACGACCATCCCAAGGAGGAGTGCGGCGTGTTCGGCGTGGTCGCGCCGGGGCGCGACGTGTCGCGCCTCTCCTTCTACGCGCTCCACGCGCTTCAGCACCGCGGCCAGGAGAGCGCGGGGATCGCGGTGCGCGACGGCGGCCACGTGACCGTCCAGCGGGACCTCGGCCTGGTGAGCGCCGTGTTCGACGAGCCCTCCCTGAGGAGCCTGACCGGCGACGCCGCCATCGGCCACGTGCGCTACTCGACGACCGGCGCCAACAAGTGGGACAACGCCCAGCCGGTCACCCAGACCCGCGGCGGCGACATCGTGGCGCTCGGCCACAACGGCAACCTCACCAACACCGGCGAGCTGCGGGCCGAGATGGAGCTCGCGTCGGTGGATCTGCGGGCGAGCACGGACTCCGAGATCATCGCGGCGATGATCGCCGCCGAGCAGGGCAGCCTGCTGGCCGCGGCCAGCGCCGTCATGCCGCGCCTGGTGGGCGCCTACTCGGTCGTCGCCATGTCCAGCAGGGAGCTCGTGGCCTTCCGGGACGCCCACGGCGTGCGCCCCATGGTGCTCGGCCGGCTCGACGACGACGGCTGGTGCGTGGCGTCGGAGACCTGCGCCCTCGACCAGATCGGCGCCACCTACGTGCGCGACGTGCGCCCGGGCGAGGCCGTGCGCCTCGAGGCCACGGGCCTCCGCAGCCGGCAGGTGCTGCCGTCGGCGGGCGCCCGGCTGTGCGTGTTCGAGCACATCTACTTCGCGCGGCCGGACAGCCAGATGGAGGGCCTCACGGTGTGGGAGGCGCGCCGGGCGATGGGCGCCGAGCTCGCCCGCGAGAGCCCCGCGGACGCCGACATGGTGGTGGGCCTGCCCGACAGCGGCACCCCCGCGGCCATCGGCTTCGCCCAGGAGTCGGGCATCCCCTACGCCGAGGCGGTGGTGCGGAACCGCTACGTCGGGCGCAGCTTCATCCAGCCCGACCAGACCATGCGCCAGCACGGGATCCGGCTGAAGTTCAACCCGCTCCCGGCGGTGATCGGGGGCAAGCGCCTGGTGGTGGTGGACGACTCGATCGTGCGCGGGAACACCACCCGCCAGATCGTGGCGATGCTGTTCGACGCGGGCGCCGCCGAGGTGCACATGCGCATCTCGAGCCCGCCGATCCTGTGGCCCTGCTACTACGGCATCGACATGGCCGACCGGTCGGAGCTGGTGGCGGCCGGACGGACGGTGGAGGAGATCGCCGCGCTCACCGCGTCGCACTCGCTGGCGTACCTCTCGCTGGAGGGGCTGCAGCGGGCGCTGGGGCGCCCGGCGTCGGGCTACTGCCGCGCCTGCTTCACCGGCGAGTACCCGATCCCGATCCCCGACTCCTCCGTGAAGCTCCGGTTCGAGCCGGGCGTGCCCCTGCCCGCCGCATTGCGCGGGCTAACGCGCATCCGGGCAGCGGGGCCGCTGTCCTACCGCGACGCGGGCGTCGATCTCGACGCCGCGCGGCGGCACACGGACGCGATCGCAGGCCTCGTCGCCGGCGGCCAGACCGGCTTCGCCGCCGCGCACGCCCTGCCGCCCGGGATGCGCGAGCCCATGCTCGTGAGCTGCACCGACGGGGTGGGCACGAAGCTGCTGCTGGCGCAGGAGCTGGGGCGCCTGGAGGGGCTCGGCCAGGACCTGGTGGCGATGTGCGTCAACGACCTGGCCTGCACCGGGGCGCGCCCCCTGGTGTTCCTGGACTACCTGGCCGTGGGGCGCCTGGACCCGGTGGAGGGGGCGGCCCTGGTGCGCTCGATCGCCGAGGCGTGCGCCGCCGTGGGCTGCGCGCTCGCCGGCGGGGAGACCGCCGAGATGCCGGGGCTCTACGCGCCCGGCCACTTCGACCTGGCCGGCTTCGCCTGCGGGGTCGTGGAGCGCTCCGAGATGCTCGGCGCGCACCGCGTGCGGGAGGGGGACGTCGTCGTCGGGATCCCCTCCTCCGGGCTCCACTCGAACGGGTTCTCGCTGGTGCGCGCCCTCGTCGCGGATGGTGCGCTCGCGCCCGACGCCGATCTGCTGCTGGCGCCCACCCGCCTCTACGTCGAGCACATCGCGCGGCTCGCGGAGGCCGGCGTGAGCGTGCGGGCGGCGGCCCACATCACGGGGGGCGGCATCCCGGAGAACCTGCCGCGGGCGCTGCCCGAGGGCCTCACGGCGGCGCTGGACCGCTCGCGGTGGGAGTCGGGGCCGGCGATCGATGCCGTCATGGCGACCGGGCGCGTGGCCGAGGACGAGGCGTGGCGCACGTTCAACATGGGCCTCGGCATGTGCGTGGTCGTGGCCCCGGAGTCGGCGGCCGCGGCGACGGCCGTCCTCGACGACGCGCGGGAGGTGGGGCGGGTGGTGGCCGGAGGAGGCGGGGTCCGGATTGCCTGAGGGGGCCGGACCCTTGCGGGTGGCGGTGCTGGTGTCGGGCGGTGGCACGAACCTGCAGAGCCTGATCGACTCGGTGCACCGGCCCGGGGGGGCGATCGAGATCGTGCTGGTGGTGGGCTCGAAGGCCGACGCCTTCGGCCTGGAGCGCGCGCGGGCGGCGGGCATCCCCACCGAGGTGGTGGCGATGGCCGGGCGCTCCCGCGAGGACCGCGACCGCGAGCTGGCCGAGGTGGTGGAGGCGGGCGATCCCGGGCTCGTGGTGCTCGCGGGGTGGATGAGCATCCTGACCGGCGTCTTCCTCGACCGCTTCCCGGACCGGGTCATCAACCTGCACCCGTCCCTGCTTCCGGCGTTCCCCGGGCTGCACGCGATCGAGCAGGCGCTGGCCTTCGGGGCCCGGGTCACCGGGGTGACGGTCCACTACGCCGAGGAGCTCGTCGACGGCGGTCCGCCCATCCTCCAAGAGGCCGTGCCGGTGCTGTACGGTGACACCGCGGAGACGCTCACCGAGCGGATTCGTGGCGTGGAGCACCGTCTCGTACCCGAGGCGGTCCGCCTCTTCGCCGCCGGCAGGGTGCGTCGCGATCCCAGGGATCGGCGCCAGGTAGAGGTCGGTCCTGTGGAGGACGAGTGAAGGTCTCGCGGGCGCTGCTCTCGGTCTCGGACAAGACCGGGCTCGAGGCCCTCGCGCGGGCCCTGGCCGACCTCGGCACGACGATCATCTCGACGGGGGGCACGGCGGACGCGCTCCGCTCGTGGGGCATCGACGTGGTGCCCGTGGACGAGGTGACCGGCTACCCCGAGATGCTCGACGGCCGCGTCAAGACGCTGCACCCCAAGATCCACGGGGCGATCCTCGGCCGGGGCGGCCATGCCTCGGACGAGCGGGAGATGAGCGAGGCCGGGATCGAGCCGATCGACCTCGTGGTGGTCAACCTCTACCCGTTCGAGGAGTGGGTGCAGCGCCGCGGGGTCGGGGACGACGAGCTGGTCGAGCAGATCGACATCGGCGGGCCCGCGATGATCCGCGCCGCGGCCAAGAACCACGCGCGGGTGGGCGTGGTCACGTCCCCCGACCAGTACCGCGAGATCATCGAGGAGCTCCACGCGGGGGCGGGGGAGCTCTCGCCCGCGCTGCGGCGGCGGCTGGCCGGGGTGGCCTTCCAGCGCACCGCGCGTTACGACGCGGCGATCGCGGACTGGCTGACGGGCGACGAGGACGAGTTCCCCGAGGCGATCCTCATGAGCTTCCGCAAGCAGCGCGAGCTGTCCTACGGGGAGAACCCCCATCAGCGGGCCGCCTACTACGCCGAGCGCGGGGCGCGCACCCACCTGCTGGCGCGATCGGAGCAGCTCCACGGCAAGGAGCTGTCGTTCAACAACCTGCTCGACCTGGACGCCGCCCGCGGCCTGCTCGCCGAGTTCGCGCTGCCGGCCTGCGTCATCGTCAAGCACAACAACCCCTGCGGGGTGGCGATCTCGAACGACGTGCGCACGGCCTACGAGCGCGCCCGCGACTGCGATCCGGTGTCGGCCTACGGGGGCGTGGTCGTGGTCAACCGGCCGGTGGACGCCGAGCTGGGCGAGATGCTCGCCGACACCTTCGTCGAGGTGCTGTGCACCCCGGGCTACGACGAGGCGGCGCTTGCCGCCCTCACGCGCAAGCCCAACACCCGCATCCTGCTGAACGGCGAGCGGCGGCGCACGAACCCGGGCGAGCGCGATCTGCGGCGGGTGGTGGGCGGCCTCCTGGTGCAGGACCGCGATGCCGAGAGCGAGGACCGCGGGCGCATGAGCGTGGTGACCTCGCGCGCCCCCACCGAGGTCGAGTGGGGGGACCTCCTGTTCGCCTGGCGCGTCGCCAAGCACGTGAAGAGCAACGCCATCGTGATCGCCCACGACCTCGTGACCGTGGGCGTCGGGGCCGGGCAGATGAGCCGCGTCAACTCGGTGCGCCTGGCGCTGGAGAAGGCCCGCACCCCGGTGGACGGCGCGGTGCTCGCCAGCGACGCGTTCTTCCCCTTCGCCGACGGTCCCGAGGCCGCGGTCAAGGCCGGGGTGAAGGCCATCATCCAGCCGGGCGGATCGATCCGGGACGGGGAGGTCTTCGCCGCCTGCGACGCCGCCGGCGTGGCGATGGTGACCACCGGGCGGCGGCACTTCCGCCATTAGTGCGGCGGCGTGCGCCGCCCGACCACGTTCACTCCACGTCGCGCCGGCTCATCAAGGTCGCGCCGACCGCGAGCAGGGCGGCGACATAGGCGGCGAGCACGAGCCCGCCCGCCCAGGGGGCCAGCACGCCGCTGCCGCCCGCGGCGCTCGCGGGCATGCTGGTGAGCGCGTCGGAGGCCCCGTCGAGGCTGTACGGGGCGTAGGCGTCAACCGCCGTGGCGAGGAGGCCGTCGACGAGGGCCGTCCACACGAGCGCGACGGCGATCGCCCCCGCCTGGCTGCGGACGATGGTGCCGAGTGCGAGGCCCAGCACCGCGGAGCCGGCCGCGAGGGGGACGAAACCGGCCAGCATCGCGGCGATGCGCGCGTCCGACAGCCCCGCGGGCGTGTCGGTGGCGGCGAGCACGGGGAGGACCACGAGCGCCGTGAGCCCGGAGGCGAGCGCGCCCAGCAGCCCGCCCACGAGGGCGTAGGCGATCGCCTTGGCGGCCAGCACCCGGCCACGCCGCGGCGTGACGAGCAGGGTGATCCGGATGGTGCCGTGCCTGTGCTCCCCCGCGATGCCGACGATCCCGAGGACCATGGTCAGCGTCACGACGATGCCGGTGAGCTGGATCTCGCCGGCGACGTCGTCCCCGGGCCTGATCTCCTTCAGGGCGAAGTTCAGCAGGTGGAAGACGGCGATCAGGCCGAGCGCCGCGGCCGTCAGGATCCACGAGGTGCGCGTCGTGCGCAGCTTGAGGAGCTCGGCGGCGACCAGGCGTCTCATCGCACCGCCTCGCGGCCCGCGCCCGTGAGCTCCAGGAAGGCGTCCTCGAGCGTGCGGGCGGCGGGACGGAGCTCGTGGAGGGCGACGCCGGCCGCCGCCGCCACGTCGCCCACCTCGTCCACCGTGGCGCCGCGCACGAGCAGGGCGTCCTCGCCGTCGCGCTCCACCAGCCGGCCCCGGGCGGCGAGCGCCGAGGCCAGCCGCTGCCGCTCGGACGTGCGCACGCGTACGCCGTCGCCCCCGGTCAGCCCCTTGAGCGGCCCCTCGGCCACCAGGCGGCCGCGGTGAAGGATGACCACGTCGTCCACCGTCTGCGCCACCTCGGCCAGGATGTGGCTCGAGACCAGGATCGTCCGGCCCTCGTCGGCGCCGGCCCGGAGGAGATCGCGCAACCAGCGGATGCCCTGGGGATCGAGCCCGTTCGCCGGCTCGTCCAGGACGAGCGCCCGCGGCTCCCCGAGGAGCGCGCAGGCCAGCGCAAGGCGCTGGCGCATGCCCTGGGAGTAGGTCCCGACGCGTCGGTCGGCTGCGTCGAGCAGGCCGACGAGGCCGAGGACGTCCGGGACCCGTCCGTGGGCGAGGCCCGCCGCCAGGGCGACCGACCGCAGGTGGTCGCGGGCGGTGCGGCCGGGATGGAAGGCCGAGCCCTCCAGCACGGCGCCGACGCATCGGACCGGATCGACCAGGTCCCGGTACCGGCACCCGTCGATGGTCGCCGTCCCGGCGGTGGGGGCCGCGAGGCCGAGCAGCATCCGCAGCGTCGTGCTCTTCCCCGCCCCGTTGGGCCCGAGGAAGCCCACGATCCGGCCGGGCTCGACGCGGAACGTGAGGCCGTCAACCGCCGGTCTCTCGCCGTACCGCTTCGTGAGCGACTCGACCTCGAGAACCACCGTCCAGCGCTCCCCACGCAGAAGGTGAACGCCACCACCCTCCCCCTCATGCATCCCCTCGCCATCGGGCGCCGCGCGGATCCGCGGCTGCGGCCTTTCCGTACCGGCGGCCGCGGATCCCGCGGGCGGGCCTCTCTCAGATGATGGGGACCCGCTTCAGGCCGAGGGTGTAGCCGCCCGACAGCGCCCGCGCGCGCACCCGGCGCACCTCCACCCAGATCCTCGCGCCGCGACCGCTGCGGTTGACGATCCGGGCCTGCGTCCGGGCGCAGCCCCGGGCGCCGGCTGCTGGTGACCGACCCCATGCTGCCGCTGCGCGTCGTCCGCGTCCCGGGCTGCCAGACGAACAGGTCCATCGGCATGCCGTGGGGGGTGACGGTGATGGCGACCGCGCCGCGGGCCGGCACCCACACCGGGTACACGTCGACCGGGTCCTTCAGCGAGTCGAGGCGCGCCTCGATCGACTGGCTCGTCCCCGTGCGGAGGAGGGGCGGCACCCGGGGCAGGCCGGCGCGGCCGTCGAGCCACCGGATGTCGTCGTTGGGCTCGTCCGGGTCGGTGGGCGGCGCGGGCAGGCGGAGCGCCGCCGCGAGGTCGAGCGCCCCCCAGCCGGTGGAGATGTCCCAGCCGGGCCGCTGCAGGTCGCGCGCGGACCGGCGGAGGACCTCGGCCACCTGGTCGGGCGTGAGCTTGGGCCGCTCGGCCATGACCCATGCGGCGGCGGCCGCGACCAGCGGCGCCGAGAAGCTGGTGCCGTCGACGCGGGAGTAGCCGTCCGCGACGCCGTCGGCCGTGTCCCACCACACCGGGGTCGCGGCGAGCACGCCCTCGCCCGGCGCCGCGAGGTCGACGTAGACGTTCTGGTACGAGAAGCCGGTGGGCTGGTCAACGCCGTTGAGCGCCGCCACCGTGAGGACGTGATAGTCGTTGCCGGGCTGGATCGAGGGCTGGGACGGGCGCCCGTTGCCGGCGGCGGCCACCACCAGGGCGCCGCGGCCGAAGGCGTAGCTGGTGGCGTCGTGGTGGGCGCGGCAGGCGCCCGCGCTGGTGAAGCCGTAGCTGGCGCTGATGACGCGGGCGCCCTCATCGACCGCCTGGCGGATCGCCCGGGCCATGTCCCGGCAGGCGAGGGAGTTGCCGTACACGCGCACCCGGGCGCCGGGGAGGAGCCCCTCCATGCCGATGCCGTCGCGCGGCGCTCCGATGATGCTCGCGATCTCGGTCCCGTGCGCGATCGACGAGGCGAAGTCCTGGACCTGCTGCTCGTTGGTCAGATCGGGCCGCGGGGACGGGCGCCGCATGGACACCCACCCCCCCTGCATCTCGGGGTGCTGCGGGTCGAAACCCTGCTCGATGATGGCGATCGGCGGGACCGGACCCGACGGGGGGGTGAGCCCCGGCGTGACCACCCGGGCGAGCCAGTCCTCCGAGGCCACCAGGGGGTCCGCCGCCGCGGCGCCGCCCGGCGCCGCCAGGGCGGCGCAGAGCCCGGCGACGAGCGCGCACGCGATCAGCGCCCCACGTCGCGACCGCGCGCCAACCCCCATCCATCCACCCCATCTCACGCCGATGCGGGCGAAGTTACGCCGCAGCGACCCATAACTGGCCCCCCGTAGGTCGAGGCCGTGCCCACCGAATTCCCGCAATTGCGGGTGATGCCGGTCGGAGGTCCGCATCCACGGGTCGGCATCGGTTTCGTCGGGAGAGCCGAATCCAATTCCCGATTGGGATTTGATGAGAGCAGCATGGATGCTGCGGTCCGCCCCCCAGGAGTGGCTTGTCAAATCCCAATCGGGATCCGACCGAGATGCGCGGCGACCGGGTCAGGACTTGTCACCATGCGGTTCATGAGGACCGCCGCGCTCGCCGCGCTCGTCGTGAGCCTGTCCCTGGGGGCCTCCGGGGCGGCCGCGGCGTTGCCGTACGACCTCTCCGCCGACCCCCTCGACCGCGCGGCGCTTCTTGCGCTGCCGAGCGTCTACCGGGTCGATGTGACGATCCGCGTCGATGCCCTGCGCGGGCGCGGCGGGAGGGTGATCCCACTGCCGCCGGCCGCCCGCACCGTGCGGGAGGCGGGCACGGCCTTCGCCGTCGCGCCCGACGGGTGGCTCGCCACGGCCCGGCATGTGGCCGCGCCCGAGGAGGCCACGATCGCCCGGATCGCCTATCAGGAGAAGCTGATCGCGGAGGACCGCCCGCACGGCGACGTGGTGGTGACCAACCTGCTGAAGAGCGTCGGCCCCCTCCACGCGGTCTCCCACGTGGTCTCACGGCGCGTTCGCTCGGCCGACCCGGACGGCGGTTCCGGCGGGACCGCCTACCGCGTGATGGGGGACGTGGTGGAGAGCGGGGGCGCCGACGTCGCGCTGATCCACGTCGGCGCGCCCGGGGCGCCCACGCTCGGCCTGGACGAGGCCGCCAGCCTCGGGACGCCGGTCGTCACGGTGGGCTTCGGATCCGCGGGGGCGTTCGGAGACCCCGCCCGCGGAGAGCTCGAGCCGGTCGTGCGGCGCGGCACGCTGGGCCGCAGCGGCACGCTCAGCCACAACGCCACGCTCGAGGAGGCCGTGCCCACGCGCGACGTGATCGTCCTCAACGTCCCGGTCCAGGGCGGTGACTCCGGCGCGCCCGTGGTCGACGAGCACGGGCTCGTGCACGGAATGGTGATCCTGCGGCTCGGCGAGGGGGGCGTGAAGAGGGGTATCGCCGAGCGCGCCACCGAGATACGCCAGCTGCTCGACGAGGAGGGCCTGACTCCGGGGCCGGACCCGGCGGCGGCGGGCTTCCGGGAGGCGATGGGGGCGTTCTGGAACCTCGACATGACCAGCGCCCGGGCCGGCTTCCTCGCGACGCTCAGGGATTTCCCCGGACATACCCTCGCCCGCCGCGAGGCGGCCCGCGCCGCCGCCCTGGGGAGCGCCGAGGTCCGTCTGGAGGGGCGCCCCCGGCGCCGGGGCGCCCTGCTGGCCCTGGGGATCCTGGCGGCGGCCGTGGCCGCCGGCTTCGCGATCGCGCTGCAGCGGTCCGTGTCGGGAGGCGACCGCAGCGCCCGCCGTCCCGCCGGGAGGGGCGGCACCGGGGGGCTAGAGTAGCCCCGAGGCCGACGGCGGCGGGAGGATCGATGCGGGTGGGCGTGCCGGCCGA
Source organism: Miltoncostaeaceae bacterium (assembly GCA_963760715.1). Taxonomy (GTDB): domain Bacteria; phylum Actinomycetota; class Thermoleophilia; order Miltoncostaeales; family Miltoncostaeaceae; genus CAVXDY01. Next base: position 145,837 of record CAVXDY010000004.1, read on the forward strand.
GGTGAAGTCGGACGAGTACCGGGTCGCCCTGACCCCGGCCGGCGCCTACGAGCTGGTGCGGCGCGGACACGACGTCTGGGTGGAGCACGACGCGGGGGCCGGCTCGGGCCTCTCCGACGAGGACTACGAGCGGGTGGGCGCCCGGGTGGGCGACGTGGGGGCGGCCTGGGGCTGCGACCTGGTGATGAAGGTCAAGGAGCCGCAGCCGCCGGAGTTCGGGTTCCTGCGCGACGACCAGGTGCTCTTCACCTACCTGCACCTGGCCGCGAACCGGGGCGTGGCCGACGCCCTGCGGCGCGCCGGCACGACCGGCGTCGCGTACGAGACCGTGGAGGACCGCACCGGCCGGCTGCCGCTGCTGGCGCCCATGAGCGAGATCGCGGGGCGCCTGGCCGTGCAGGCGGGGGCGCGCTTCCTGGAGAGGCCCCAGGGCGGGCGGGGCGTTCTCCTGGGCGGCGTGGCCGGGGTGGCGCCGGGGTCGGTGGTGGTCATCGGAGGCGGGATCGTGGGCACCAACGCCGCGGTGGTGGCGGCGGGCATGCAGGCCCACGTCGCGGTGCTGGACACCGACCTCGGCCGGCTGCGCGAGCTGGAGCTCTCCCTCGCCGGCCGCGTGACCCTGCTGCACTCCACCCGCCTGGCCATCGAGGAGCTCCTGCCCACGGCGGACCTCGTGATCGGGGCGGTGCTGCTGCCCGGCGCGCTCGCGCCGCGCCTGGTGACCCGCGACGCGCTCCGCCTCATGCGTCCCGGCTCGGTCATCGTCAACGTGGCCGTGGACCAGGGCGGGTGCATCGAGACCACCCGCCCCACCACCCACTCGGACCCGGTCTTCACCGTGGACGGCGTGGTGCACTACTGCGTCGCGAACATGCCCGGCGCCGTGCCGGTGACGGCCACCCGCGCACTCGGCAACGCCACCCTCCCCTACGCGCTGCGCATCGCCGAGGAGGGCCTGGCCGGCGCGCTGCGGTCGCTCGAGGAGCTGCGCCCGGGCGTCAACGTGCGTGACGGGAAGATCGTCAACGCCGCCGTCGCGGAGGCCCTGGCCGCCTGAGCACCGACCCGCCCACCGTCCGCGCGACGGCCCTCCGCCCCCCGTCCGGCCGTCGCGCCGAGGAGGGCCTCTCCCAGGCCGAGGCCCAGCGGCGGCTGGCCGAGCGGGGTGAGTTCGAGGGGCCCCCCACCAGCCGCTCGTGGCCCAGCATCCTGCGGGCCAACCTGCTGACCGTCTTCAACCTGGTCCTGGTGTTCTTCGGCATCGTCACCCTGATCTTCGCCGACTGGCGGGACGCGATCTTCCTGGCGATCCTGATCCTGAACGCCGGCATCGGGATCGTGCAGGAGGCCCGCGCGAAGAGGAGCCTCGACCGGCTGGCCGCCCTGGTCGCGCCCCGGGCGACGGTGGTGCGGGACGGCGAGCCCCGCGAGGTGGAGGTGCCGAAGGTGGTGCCCGGGGACCTGGTGCTGGTGGACGCCGGCGACCAGGTGGTGGCCGACGGGCACGTGCTGCGCAGCGACGGGCTGGGGCTCGACGAGTCGATCCTCACCGGCGAGGCGGAGGCCGTCTCGCGCACCGCCGGCGACCCCCTGCGCGCCGGGTCGTACTGCGTCGAGGGCTCGGGCGCCTACCGGGCCGAGGCCGTCGGCGCCGACACCTACGCGGAGCGCCTGGTGGGCGAGGCCCGCGAGTTCCGCCACCCGCGCTCCCCCCTCGAGCGGTCGCTCGACCGGCTCATCCTGGTGCTGAGCGCGGCGATGGTGCCCTTGGGGCTGCTGCTGGGCTGGTCGCTGATCGAGCAGGACACGCCGTTCCGCGAGTCGGTGGCCACGGCGGTGGCCGCCGTGGTCACGATCGTCCCCGAGGGCCTGGTGCTGCTGACCGCGCTGACCTACGCGATCGCCACCGGGCGGATGGCGCGGCGCGGCGCGCTCAGCCAGCAGCTCAACGCCGTGGAGTCGCTGGCGTCGGCCGACGTGATCTGCCTGGACAAGACCGGCACGCTCACCGAGGACCGCCTGCGCGTGGTGGGGCTGGTCCCGGCCGACGGCGTCGACCAGGACGAGCTCTCGGCCCTGCTGGGCCGCTACGCCGCGAGCGCGCCGGCCGGGGGCAGCACCCTCGAGGCCATCGCCGAGGCTCATCCGGGCACCGCGGAGCCCGTGAGCGACGTCGTGCCCTTCTCCTCGCGGCGGCGCTGGAGCGGGGTGCGCCTGGGTCACCGCGCGCTCGTGTTCGGGGCGCCGGAGCACTTCGATCTCGGAGAGGAATTGGCGGCACGGGCGGGGGCCGAGGCCGAGGCCGGGCGGCGGGTGCTGGCGCTCGCCGAGGGCCGGGTGGCGCTCACACCGTCCTCCCCCGACGCGCCGCCCCCCTCAGGGCTGCGGCCGCTGGGCCTCGTGGTGCTGGCCGAGGAGCTGCGCCCCGACGCCCGCGAGACCGTTGCCTTCCTGTTGGAGCAGGGCGTGGAGCTGCGCGTGATCTCGGGCGACGCCCCCGCCACGGTGGCCGCGATCGCCGCCGACGCGGGCATCCCCATGACCGGGCCGCCCATCGACGGCCGCGAGCTGCCCGAGAGCGACGCCGACCTGCGCCGGCTCGTGAGGGAGGCCACCGTCGTGGGCCGCATCTCGCCCGCCGGCAAGAAGCGGTTCGTGGAGGCCCTCGCGGCCGACGGCAGGTACGTCGCGATGGTGGGCGACGGGGTCAACGACGTCCCCGCCCTGAAGGCGGCGCGCCTCGCCATCGCCCAGGGCAGCGGCTCACAGATGGCCCGCGGGATCGCCGACATCGTGCTGGTGAAGGGCGGGTTCGCCTCGATCCCTCCCATGATCCGCGAGGGGCGCAAGGTGCTCCGCAACCTCCAGCGGGTGGCCAAGCTGTTCGTGGTCAAGTCGGTGCTGGCGGCCTTCCTCATCCTGACGCTGGGCCTGTCGTCGGAGAGCTACCCGTTCCTGCCGCGGCACCTGACGCTGGCGTCGTTCGTGACCATCGGGATCCCCGCGTTCTTCCTGGCGCTGGCCCCCAGCGCCGGGCCCTGGCGTCCCGTGCGCTTCCTGCGCGAGCTGGCGAGCTTCGCCATCCCCGCCGGCACGGCCATGGGCCTCGGGGTGGTGGCGAGCTTCCTGCTCGCGATCAACCTGATCGACATGAGCGAGCTGCGCGCGCGCACGGTGGCGACCACCGTGCTGGTGGCCACCGGCCTCTACCTCGTCATCGTGCTCGAGTCGTCGAGCAAGGTGCGCGGCTACACCGTGGGGGCGCTGTGCGCCGCCCTGCTCGCGCTCTACCTGGTGGTGCTGTCCCTGCCGGGATGGCGCGACTTCTTCCAGCTCTCGTCGCCCGATCCCCTGGTGATCATCTGCTCGATCGCGGGGACGGCTCTGGCGGTGGGCGGCCTTGTGCTGACCGATCCGCGTTTTCTTCCGGGTCCGAGCCCGCCCCAGCCGCCCGCCACGCCGTCAGGATCAGCGCCAGCGTGATCAGCGCGGCGCTCGACACGCACCAGGCGCAGATCGCGTCGATCAGGACCAGCTCCGCGTAGGTGAGCCACGCGGAGAAGCCCACCCCCACGACCGCGGTGAACAGACCCAGCGCGCGGCCGAGGGGCCCCGGCAGGATGGCCGCGACCAGCAGGGTGGCGTAGGCCACCAGGCCGAGGACGGCGACCGGGATCCCGGCCAGCTCGGAGTACTCGCTCTGCTGGACGGTGTGGCATCCGCCGCCGATCACGCAGACCGGGTCGTTCCCGGACGCGCGAATCGCCTCGAGGTATCCCGAGACGCCCAGGCCGGCCAGGGCCACGACCCCGATGGCGATCCGGAGAGCGCCCTCACTCGGAGCGCGGAGGCTCACGACGCCGGCGGCCCCACAGCGGCGATCGCGGTGATGAACCCCTCCAGCGTGTTCACGCGCTTCTCGCCCCGCGGGCCCTTCACGATGAAGGTACGGCGTCGGTTGACCCCGTCGGCGGCTCGCGTCGTTGGAGCGCTGGAAGTACGTGGCGGCGACCGCATTGCCGTGGTAGTCGGTCGTCCACTTGCCGACGTCGAGGCCGGCCTTGCCGGCGGCCTCCGCGAGCAGGTCGTTGGAGAGCCAGTCGTTCCGCTCGTTGCCCTGGTTCTTGTAGAGCAGCGACACCAGCGTCCACATCTTGTTCTGGAGGGCCGCGGCCTCGACGCCCAGGGCGCCGCGCTCGGAGCTCTTGCTGATGAAGGCGATCGGGCGGAACTCCATCTTCACGTCCCCCGCGACGGACGTAGCGGTCGATGAGCGAGGGGATGATGTCCTCGGACGCCGCCTGGCAGCCCGGGCAGGCGATGTCGCCGTACTCGATGATCGTGACGGGCGCCGAGGCGTCGCCGAGGACGTTCCCCCTCTGCGGGATGCCGGCGAGCTCCTTCTCGTTCGCGGCGACCCCGGTGATGCTGGACACCGTCTTGGAGTCGCCGCCGGCGAAGCTCACGGCCACGAGGACGCCCACCACGACGATCGCGGCCACGATCGCACCCACGATGTACCGCTTGTTCACGCCACGCCCTCCTCCGGCCCGCGCGGGACCGACGGACCGGCGCCCGCCCGGAGCGGAAGATAGCGCGCCTCCGTCCGCCGGGCGCGTCCGGGCGTCGCTCTACAGTCGGTCACCATGACTCGCGGCCATCGCCCAGTCCGGCTGACGGGAGGCCGCATGCGGCTCCTCCACACCGGCGACTGGCACCTGGGGAAGCGCCTCTACGGCGCCGACCGCGCCGAGGAGGCCGAGGCCGTCCTCGCCCAGCTCGCGGCCGTCGCCGAGGAGGAGTCGGTGGACGCCGTGCTGGTGAGCGGCGACCTGCTCGACCGGCGCGTGGTCGACTCGGCGGCGCTGGGCGCCTGCCTGCGAGGCCTCGAGCGCCTGGCCGAGACGGCGCCCGTGCTGGCGGTGGCGGGCAACCACGACGACCCCGATCTCTGGGACCATCTGGCGCCGCATCTGGCGGCCTCGGGCATCCACGTGGCGGGGCACGTGCGCCCCGCGGCCGAGGCGGTCGTGACCGTGACGACGGCGGCCGGGCCGGTGCACGCCGCCCTGCTCCCGTGGCCGGAGCCGGGCCGGATCGCCCTCGACGCGGGCGCCAGCGCGGGGTACGCGCGGTCCCGCTACGCCGACCTGGTGGCCGACGTCATCGACGACTACGCGGCCGAGGCCGTGGCGCGACGGCGGGCCGAGGGGGGCGCCGCGGTGCTGGTGGGCCACCTGATGGTGGAGCGCGCCCGCGCCGGCGGCGGCGAGCGCGAGCTCACGATGGGGATGACGTACGCCGTCTCGCCGGGGGCGCTCCCGGTCGAGCTCGACTACCTGGCGCTCGGGCACGTCCATCGCCCTCAGGAGCTCACCGGCCTCGCGGCGCCGGGGCGCTACTGCGGCAGCCCGATGGCCCTCGACTTCAGCGAGGACAACCACCCGAAGACCGCCTGCGTGGTGGAGGTCGGGGGCGGTCGCGCGACGACCCGCCAGGTGGCGCTGCCGGCCGCCCGCCCGCTGGTGCGCCTGCGCGGGCGCCTCGACGACCTGGCGGCGCGCGCCTCGGCCCATCCTCCGGACGCGTGGTTCGCGTGCGAGGTCGAGCTCGACGGCCCCGCCATGGACGTCGTGCGCCGCGTGCGCGACGAGGTGCCGGGCGCGCTCAGGATCGAGGCCGTCTCTCCCGGCGGTCTCGCCGACCCGTTGCCGGAGCCGGGCGGCGCGGAGGCGGAGCGCGGCCTGGGCGAGCTCTACGCCGACTGGCACCGGCTGCAGGGCCGCCGTCTGGACGACGAGCAGGCGGCGGCCTTCTCCGCGGCGCTCGCGGGATCCGACCCGGCGGCGGCCGGCGACGAGGGGTAGCGGCGTGCGCCCCCTGGAGCTCGAGCTCACCGCCTTCCGCAGCTACGACCGCGCGAGGATCGACCTGCGGCCGTACGAGCGGGTGGTCATCACCGGCGACACGGGCGCGGGCAAGACGTCCCTGCTCGACGCCGTCTGCTTCGCGCTCTTCGGGCGGACGCCCGAGCAGACCCGACCGCGCGAGCTGCTGACCCTGGGCCACTCGCACGGCGAGGTGCGGCTGACCTTCTCGGCGCGGGGCGAGGTGTGGCGGGCCACGCGCCGCTACGGGAGGGACGCGCCGGAGCCGGCGCACCTGCTGGAGAGGCTCGTGACCGACGGCGGCCCGTCGCGCGAGACCATCTCCGGCGAGGCCGCGGTCGAGCGGCGCCTGTCGACCGTGGTGGGCATGAGCTTCGCCGCCTTCACGAGCGCGGTGATGCTGACGCAGGGGCGGTTCGCGCAGTTCCTGTCGTCGCAGCCGCGCGACCGCGACGCGATCCTGCGCGAGCTGTTCGGCGTGGCGTCCCTCGAGGGCGCCCGCCAGGCGGCGCTGGTGCACGCGGCCGCCGCGCAGCGGCAGGCCGACCTGAGGGCGGAGGACGCCGCCCGCCTGCCCCCGCACGCAGCCGCCGCCCGCATCGCCGCCGCCCGGGCCGCGCGGGACGCCGCGGCGCGGCGCGGCGGCGCACGGGCCCTGCGGCCCGTGGCGGACCGGCTGGAGCGGCGGGGGGAGGAGGCCCAGGAGGCCCGGGCGGCGGCGGCCGGCGCACGGGCCGCGGCCGGTGCGCTGCCCGCGCGCGGCCCCGCCGAGGAGCTCCTGGCCCGTCTGCGGACGGCCCGCGAGGAGGCGGCGCGGGCCGACCGCGCCCGTGCCCGGGCGGCGTCGCGCGCGGCGGCGAAGGCCGAGGCCCGCGATGGCCTCCGGGAGCGTCACGGCGGAGGAGCGGCCGAGCTGGCGACGCTCGCGGAGCGCGCCGCGCGGGCCGAGGAGCTGGCGCGCGGGCTGCCCGCGCGGCGGGCCGTGCTGGCCGAGCGCGAGGCCGGCCTCGGCGCCCGCCGCGCCGAGCTGGACGAGCTGGCGCGCACGCTGTCCGAGGCCCTGTCCGAGCACGAGCGCCGGGAGGCCCGCGCGGCAGTCGTCTCCGCGCGGATCCGGCGGCGCGACGAGGCGGCGGCGGCCGTGGAGGCCCGCGGCCGGGCCGAGGCCGAGGCGCGCGCGGCCGGCGCGCGCTGCGAGGACGCGGCCCGAGCGCTGGCCGAGGCCGAGCGCGACCACGAGCGGGCTCACCGCCACGATCTGGCGGCGACCCTGCGCGCCGGCCTCACGACGGGCGACGCCTGCCCCGTGTGCGGCGGCCCGGTGGGCGACGTGCGGCCGGCGACCGACGGCGGCGGCGACGCGGCCCGCGAGGGGCTCCGGCGCGCCCGGAGCCGGGCCGACCAGAGCGCGCGGGCCCACGCGGCGGCCCAGGAGCGGGCCCGCGCCGCGGCGGCGGATGCCGACGCGGCGGTCGCCGCGCTCGCCCGCGCCGAGGCGGCGCTCGAGGAGGCGGGGATCTCCGACGCCCCAGGAGGAGCCGGGCGACGGCGAGATGGAGCGGGCGCGGGCGCGGCGCTCCGCCATCGACGCGGGGCGGGCGGGCCTGGCCGGCGGGGAGCGCGACCTGGCGTCGCGGCGGGCGCGGCTGGACGCCGACCGGGAGCGGGTGGACGACGACGCGGCCGAGGTCGAGAGGGCGCGCGAGGGGCTCGGCGCGTGGGCGGCGCGCACCGTTCCCGCCGAGGCCCTGGCGGCGGCCGTCGCCGAGGTCCGGGCGGCCGAGGCGGCGGCCGACGCCGCCGTCGCCGCCGCGACCGACACGGCCGACGCGGTGGCCCGGATGCACGCCGAGGTGGCGGCGCTGGAGGGCGGACCGGTCGCCGCGCTGCGGGCCGCCACGGCGCGCGCCGCGAGCCGGACGCGGCTCGAGGCCCCGGCCGACGACCTGCCGGCCGAGGAGCTCGTCGCGGCGGCGGCCGCGCTGCGCGAGCGGGCGCTCGCCGCCGCCCGCGCCCACGATGCCGTCGCCGAGGACGCCGAGCGGGGGATGCGGGAGGAGGCCGCCCGGCTGGCCGCCCTGGGCGAGGGTCTGGGGGTGGCCGAGCCCGGGGACGTCGGGCCGGCCCTGCGCCGGTTCGACCGGGCGCGCGACGAGAGCCGCGCGCGGCTCGGCGCTCTCGAACGGGCCGCCGCCGATGCGCGGCGCCTGCGGGCCGAGGCCGAGGCCGCGCGAGCCGAGGCCCGCGTGCACCAGCAGGTCGCGGCCGACCTGCGCGCCAACGCCTTCCCGCGCTTCCTGCTGGCGCGCTACCGCGAGCGGCTGGCGCTGGGGGCCTCCGCCCGCCTGCAGGAGCTGACCGCCGGCGCCTACCGCTTCTGCGGGACGGAGCCGGATCCCATGGCGGTGGTCGACATGCGCCGCGGGGAGCGGCTGCGGCCGGTCGCGAGCCTGTCCGGCGGCGAGCGCTTCCTGGCGAGCCTGGCGCTGGCGCTGGGGCTCTCCGACGTGGCGACGGAGTCGGGCGGCCGGCTCGACTGCCTGTTCCTGGACGAGGGGTTCTCGTCGCTCGACGCCGAGTCGCTCGAGCAGGCGCTGGCGGGCGTCGAGAGGCTGGCCGGGGACGGGCGGCTGGTGGGGGTCATCACCCACCTCCCGGGGGTGGCCGAGCGGCTGGGCGCCGCGATCCACGTGCGCAAGGACCCCGGCGGGGCGAGCCACATCGAGGACGCCCCGCACCCCGGCGAGGGGACGATCGCGCCCGACGGCGCCGGTATGCTCGCCGCGTGACCCGCGCCTTCCTCTGGGCCAACCTGGTCCTGGCCGTCCTGGTGTCCGTGGGGGTCTTCGTGCAGGTGTACCTGATCGCCTCGTACTTCTTCGGTGCGGGCCAGGATGCGCTGGACGCCCACAAGAACCTCGGCGGCATCGTGCACATCGTCGAGGTGCTCGTCTTCCTGGCCGCCATCGGTGGCTACTGGCGCAAATGGGGCGAGATCGGGCTGAGCTTCACCCTCGCCGTGATCGGGACGATCCAGCTCGGCCTCGCGGACGGCGACGACTGGGTGGGCGGCCTGCACGGGGTCTTCGCCCTGCTGGTGCTGCTCCTGGCCGGGGCGATCACGCACCGCACCATGCGGGCCCTGGGCGTCGGGCCCCGCGGCGCGGCCGGGGCGGCCTAGCCCCACCGGCGGCGGGGACCCGCTCCGACCGCCGTCAGGTCGGGCGGCGCTCCGAGCGGGCCAGCGGGCCCAGCACCACCCAGCCCACCAGGGGTGCGGCGGCGGCGAGCGCGAAGGCGGCCGGCCAGGAGAGCAGGCCCACCGTCGCGCCGAACGCGGGGGGCGCGATCACCACGGCCACCGCCAGCACCGTGTTCTGGAGCCCGAGGGCCGTGCCGACGCGCCGGGGGCCGGCCATCTCGGCCGCGGCCGCGAACGAGACGCCGTTGCCGGCCATCAGCAGCACGCCGGCGACGATCAGGAGCGGCACCGCGGCGGCGTCGGGGCCCCACAGCAGCGCCGCGGCCAGCGCGAGGGAGGCGGCGCCCGCCAGGGCGAGGATGCGCAGAGGCCGGATCCGGCTGGCGAGGCGGTCCGACCAGGCGCCGGCGGCCACCCGCGCGAGCGCCCCGCCCAGCTGCACGCCCGCCAGCGCGAGGGCGGCGGCCCCCACCGACCAGCCGCGCTCCTCGTGCAGGTAGAGGGCCAGGAAGCTCAGGACCGACAGCTGTGCCAGAACGACGCTGGCCGTGCCCAGGGACAGGCGCCAGATCGCGGGGTCGCGGAGGGGCCCGGACTCGGTCGCCTCGCGCTCGCCCTCGCCGCCCTCCGGCCGCCGCAGGCCGACCGCCGCCACGAACGAGCCGACGAGGCAGGCGCAGGAGAGGGACAGCATCACCGCGGGGACACCGCCGTGGTGGGCGGCCAGCGGCAGCAAGGCCGCGGCGGTGGCTCCGCCGAGCGGCGTGGCCATGTGGCGCAGGCCGAGGGCGAACCCGCGCCGGTCGGGCGCGAACCACGCCACCACCGCCCGGCCGCTGGCCGCGTTGGCGCTCGACCCCAGCGCGCCGGCCGCCACGAGGGCCGCCGCGAGCTCCACGGCCGTTCCGGCGAGGGAGGCCAGGGCCAGCGCTCCGGCGGCGCCCGCCAGGCCGACGGAGATCACCGCCCGCTCGCCGATGCGGTCGGCGAGGGCGCCCCAGGCGAGGAGGGTCGCGACGACCCCCACCGTCGAGGCCGCGAGCAGCGCGCCCGTGGCGGCCAGCGAGAGGTCGAACTCGGAGCGGATCTCCGGCGCCACGGCCGGCAACCCGAGCTGCAGCGCCGAGATGCTCGCCTGGGCGGTCATCCCCACCGCGAGGACGACCCAGCGGTATCCGGCCGCGCCTCCCTCCGGCGTCAGTCGCCGACCCGTCCGCCGAGGTGGGTCGCGAAGAAGCGCTCGATGGCCCCGTAGGCCTCCAGCCGGTTCTCGGGCTTGACGAAGCCGTGGCCCTCGCCCTCCTTGACCAGGTACTCGACCGTCACCCCGCGGGCACGCAGGGCCGCCACGATCTGGTCCGACTCGGCCTTCGTGACGCGCGGGTCGTTGGCCCCCTGGATGACGAGGAGCGGGCAGCGGATGTCCGCCACCCGCGTGAGCGGCGAGCGGGCCTCCATGTCGGCGCGCTGCTCGGGATCCTCGGGGTCGCCCACGTAGCGGAACCAGGTGCTGGCGAGGAACGGGCGCCAGTAGGCCGGGAAGGAGCGCACCAGGCTCACCAGGCTCGAGGGCCCCACGACGCTGACGGCCGCGGCGAAGACGTCGGGCGTGAAGGAGGCGCCCACCAGGGCGGCGTAGCCCCCGTACGAGCCACCGTAGATGCCGACCCGCTCGCGGTCGGCGATGCCCTCGCCCACCAGCCAGCTCACCCCGTCGATGAGGTCGTCGTGCATCCGGCCGGCGAACTCGTGCTCGGCCGCGTGGGTGAACGCCTTCCCGAAGCCGGTGGAGCCGCGGTAGTTGACCTGGAGGACGGCGTACCCGCGGTTGGCGAGGAGCTGGACCTCGGGGTCGTAGCCCCAGGCGTCGCGCGCCCACGGCCCGCCGTGCACCAGCAGCACCGCGGGGAGCCCCCGGGGCTCCACGTCGAGGGGCAGCGTCAGGTAGCTGTGCAGCACCAGCCCGTCGCGCGCGTCGATCCTCACCGGCCGCATCGGGGCGAGGGTGGCCGGGTCGAGCCAGGGCCGGCTGCGGTAGAGCAGCTCGGCGCTGCCGCTCGCGCGGTCGTAGAGGTAGGTCGCCCCCGGGTCGCGGTCGTCGTCGAAGGCCACGACGAAGGCCGTCTCCTCGGCGTCCTGGCCGCTGATGTGCGGGTCGCCGGGGTGCAGGTCCCGCACCCTCGCCCAGTCGCGCGCCAGGTCGGGATCGGTCGCGTGCATGACGATCCGGTCGCGCAGGTAGACGGCCCCCAGCAGCTCCCCGGTGCGGTCGCTCATGATCGGTCCGGAGAGGTCGGCCTCCTCATCGGCGTCGATCAGCACCTCGGAGCCGTCGGCCGGGTCGAGCTCCACCAGGCGCAGCAGGTCGGAGCCGCGTGCGCTGCCCACCAGCAGGCGCGAGCCGTCAGCAGTGAACGCGAAGGGGTGGCCGCCGTCCTCGTTGACGTACTCGGCCACGACCTCGAACTCGTCGTCCTCGCCGTCGCGCATCAGGAGCTCGAAGTCCCCCTCGGGGGTCTGGGCCCGGGCGGCCCGCACCAGGCCCTGGCGATCGGCGACCCAGCCGATGATGTTCCCCGGATTGCGGGCCACCATCTCCGCGCCTCCCGTGGCCAGGGTCAGGCGGTAGGCGTCCGCGACCGACCGGTCGCGGAGGTTCATCGACACCAGCACGTGCCGCGGCGTGGCGCGCGGGGCCGCGATGAGCAGGCCCCGGACGCCGGGGTACGGCGTCAGGTCGCGCTCGCGGTCCCCGCCGGCGGCGTCGACCGCCAGCAGGTGGTGGTTCTCGTCGCCGCCGGCGTCGCGGTGGAAGAGGATGCGGGTCGAGTCCCGCGACCAGAGGTACGAGCGCACGCCGCGGTCGCGGTCGTTGGTCACGGGCACGGCATCCCCGCCGGCCACGTCGCGGACCCAGACGTTCATGACGCCGTCGCGGGGGGCCACCCACGACAGGCGCCGCCCGTCGGGCGACAGCCGCGCTCCGGCCCGCTCGGGGTTGTCGAACAGGTGGCGGAGCGGGATCAGCGGCGGCACGTGCGCTATGGTGGCATGTGCGGGGCGGGGGCCGTCGGCTTCCCGTGTGCGCGTTCGAAGGTTGGCGGTCGAGCGACCGGCGCTCTATCGTTCTTCCGTGTGCCCCTTGTCAGTCCCCGTCGCATGAGGAGTCGGGCGTGACGTCGCTGAACCGGTTCCGCTGCTGGGTGGCGCGGCTCTGATCGCGCTGCTTTTCCCTGGACAGGGGGCGCAGCAGGTCGGCATGGGGCGGGCGATGGCGGCGGCATTCCCGGTCGCCCAGCGCACCTTCGAGGAGGCGAACGACGTCCTCGGGTACGACCTCGCGCGCATCTGCTTCGAGGGCCCGCACGAGGAGCTCATGCTCACCCGGCACTGCCAGCCGGCGATTCTGGCGAACTCGGTGGCCGCCTGGCGGGTCGCGCGCGAGGCCGGCGTCCAGGGCGATCTGACCATGGGGCACTCCCTGGGCGAGTACTCCGCGCTGGTGGCCTGCGGCAGCCTCTCGTTCGACGAGGCGCTGCGGCTGGTGAAGGCGCGCGGCGACGCCACCACGATCGCCGCCGCGGCGAGCCCGGGCGGGATGGCCGCCCTGCTGGGCGCCAGCGACGAGGACGTGGAGGCGATGTGCGCCGAGGCCGGCGAGGTCTGGCCGGCGAACTACAACTGCCCGGGCCAGATCGTCGCCTCCGGCCTGCACCGCGGCGTCGACCGCCTGCTCGATCTCGCGCACGCCCGCGGCATCAAGTCGAGGATCCTCGACGTGGACGGAGCGTTCCACTCGTCGGTGATGGCGCCGGCCGCGGACAGGCTGCGCGAGGCGCTGTCGAGCGTGAAGATCGGCACCCCCTCGCTGCCGTTCCTGTCGGCGACCTCGGGGGCGTTCGAGAAGGGCGAGCGACTGCGCTCGCTGCTCGCCCAGCAGCTCACCGCTCCGGTGCGCTTCACCCAGACGGTTCGCGCGGCGCTGGACCACGGCGCCGACACCTTCGTCGAGTTCGGCCACCGCCGCGTGCTGGTCGGGCTCGTCCGCCGCATCCGCCCGGACGTGCAGGCCGTGCACCTGGGGCAGCCCTCCGACCTCCCGGCACTCCTGGCGCTCGCAGGGCGCTCCGGGTAGGGGTGCCCGTCGCCCTCGTCACCGGGGCGAGCAAGGGCATCGGAGCCGCATGCGCGGTCGCTCTCGCCGAGGGCGGCTATGACATCGGACTGACCTTCGCCGAAGACCGCGCGGGCGCCGAGCGGGTGGCCGAGCGGGTCGCGGCGGCCGGACGGCGCGCGCACGTCCAGCGGGCCGAGGCGCGCGACCCCGCGTCGGCCCCCGCGATGGTGCGGGACGTGGAGGAGGCCCTCGGGCCGCTCGACGCCCTGGTCGCGAACGCCGGGATCACCCGGGACGGGCCCGCCGTGCGCATGACGGGCGAGGCGTGGCGGGGGCCGATCGACATCAACCTCACGGGGACGATGCAGGCCGCGTGCGCGGCGCTCGGGGGGATGATGCGGCGTGGCTCCGGGAGCATCGTCGCGATCTCGTCGGTGGTCGGCGCGCAGGGCAACGCCGGCCAGGCGAACTACGCGGCCTCCAAGGCCGGCATCGTGGGCCTGGTGCGCAGCCTGGCGCGCGAGGCGGGCCCGGCCGGGGTGCGGGTGAACGCGGTCGCGCCGGGATACGTCACCACGCGGCTCACCGACGTGCTCGCCGGCGACCAGCGCGACCGGCTGCTGGCGGCGACGGCCCTCGGGCGGCTCGGGGAGCCCGCCGACGTGGCGGGCCCGGTCGCGTGGCTGTGCTCCTCGGCCGCCGCGTTCGTCACCGGGGCCGTGCTGGCGGTGGACGGAGGGCTGCGGCTGTGAGCGAGAAGCGCCGCGTGGTCATCACAGGCCTGGGCATGGTGAGCCCGCTCGGCATCGGCTGGCGGGACTCCTGGAACGCCGCGCTCGAGGGCCGCGCCTGCGCGGGCCCGATCACGCGCTTCGACACCACCGGCCACGCCTGCCGCATCGCGTGCGAGGTGGACGGCTTCGACCCCGAGGACTTCATCGACCGCCGCGGGACCCGGAGGATGGACCGCGTGAGCCAGATGGCCGTCGCCGCCGCGCGGCTCGCGCTGGAGGACGCCGACCTCACGATCGAGGACGGCGGCGGCCGCGCGGGCACGGTCATCGCCACCGGCAACGGGGGCAGCGCGGCCTTCGAGGACAACCACCGCGCGCTGCTGGAGCGCGGGGCCGACCGCGCCTCCCCGCTGATGGTCCCGATGGCGATCGTGAACATGTCCGCCGGGCACGTCTCGATGCAGCTCGGCCTGCGCGGCCCGGCCTCGTGCGTGGTCACGGCGTGCGCCTCGGGCAACCACGGCATCGGGGACGCCGCCGCGATCATCCGCCGGGGCGCCGCCGACGTGATGCTGGCCGGAGGCGCGGAGGCCGGCGTGACGGCCTACTGCATGGCCAGCCTGGACGCCACGCGCGCCCTGTCGCGCCGGAACGACGAGCCCGGGCTCGCGAGCCGCCCGTTCGACGTCGGCCGCGACGGCTTCGTCGCGGCCGAGGGCGCGGCCGTGGTGGTGCTGGAGAGCCTGGAGCACGCCGTGGCCCGCGGGGCGGACGTGGTGTGCGAGGTGGCCGGCTACGGGGCCAGCAGCGACGCGTTCCACCTCACCGAGCCCGACCCCTCGGGCCGCTGGCAGGTGGAGGCCATGAGGATGGCGCTCGGCCACGCCGGCCGCGACCCGTCGGAGATCGACTACGTCAACGCCCACGGCACCTCGACGGCCGCGGGCGACCCGGTGGAGATCGGGGCCCTGCGCCGGCTCGTGGGCGACGACGGCGCCGCCGGCCTGGCGGTCAGCTCCACCAAGTCCATGCACGGCCACGGCATGGGCGCGGCCGGCGGCTTCGAGACCGTGCTGACGGCGCTCGCCATCCGCGAGGGCGTGATCCCCCCCACGATCAACCTGGACGAGCTCGACCCGGCCTGCATGGGCGTCGATCACGTGGCGAACCAGGCCCGCCGGGCCACCGTGCGCCTGGCCCTCTCGAACTCCTTCGGCTTCGGCGGCCACAACGCCGTCCTGGCGCTCGCGGCGGTGGACGGATGAGGAACGGCGGGCGCACCCGCGTGGCGGTGACCGGGGTGGGCGTGGTGTCCCCGCTCGGCATCGGGCGCGAGGAGATGTGGCGGTCCGTGGCCGAGGGCCGCTCCGGCGCCGGCCTGATCACCCTCTTCGACGCCGCCGACTCCCCGGTGCGGATGGCCTGCGAGGCCCACGGCTTCGACCCCACCGACTTCATGGAGCGGCGGGCGGCCCGGCGGATGGACCGGTACGCGCAGCTCGCGGTGGCCGCTGCCCGCCTGGCCGTCGCCGACTCGGGCCTCACGATCGACGACGACGGCGCCGGGATCGGGGCGATCATCGCGAACGGCGGCTCCGGCACGATCTCGCGCGAGGAGCAGCACCGGGTGATGCTGGAGCGGGGGCCCGACCGGGTGTCGCCCTTCGCCATCCCGCTCAGCGTGGCGAACATGGGCGCCGGGCAGGTGTCGATCGAGCTCGGCCTGCGCGGCCCGGTGGCGGCCGTCTGCACGGCCTGCGCCGCGGGCACCGACGCCATCGGCACGGCCGCGGACATCATCCGCCGCGGCGACGCCCGCGCGATGCTGGCGGGCGGGGCCGACTGCCTCATCTCGCCCTTCTTCGTGGCCGGTTTCGACGCGATGCGGGTGCTCTCGCACCGCAACGACGACCCCGCCGGCGCGGCGCGGCCGTTCGATCGCGACCGGGACGGGTTCCTCGTGGGCGAAGCCGGCGCGGTGCTGGTGCTGGAGCCGTGGGACGACGCCGTGGCCCGCGGCGCCCACATCGTGTGCGAGGTGGCCGGCTACGGGGCGAGCGCCGACGCCCACCACCTGACCGACCCCGATCCGAGCGGCGTGCCCCAGGCGCGCGCCCTCACCGCGGCCCTCCAGGACGCGGGCATCGCCCCCGATCAGGTGGACCACGTCAACGCGCACGGCGGCGCCAGCAAGCCCGGCGACCCGGCCGAGGTGCGGATCCTCCAGCTCGCCCTGGGCGAGGAGGCGGCGGCGCGGGTGGCGGTGAGCGCGACCAAGTCGATGCACGGCCACTGCATGGGGGCCGCCGGGGCGCTCGAGGCGGCCATCACCGCCCTCGCCCTTCAGGAGGGCCTGATCCCGCCGACCCTGAACCTGCACGAGGTCGACGAGTCCTGCATCGGGGTCGACCACGTCGCCAACACCGCGCGGCCCGCCGACATCCGGGTGGCCATGTCCACCTCGTTCGGCCTCGGCGGCCACAACGCGGCGCTGGTGCTGACGCGCGCCGACGGGGACGGGCGGCTGCGATGACGGCCTTCCTGCGGCGCCTGTCCCCGCGCGCCGAGAAGACGATCCGCCTGGTCGTCGTGTGCGCGGTCGCGACGATCGTCGGCATCCTCGCCGTGACGCTCGACAGCGTCCCGTTGGGCTACACGGCCGCCGCGATCGTCCTCGCGGGCATCCTGGCCGGCCCGGTGGTCGCGCGGGCGCTGGCGCCCAGGGGGAACGGGCCTCGCTAACCTCCCTCGGATGAGCGACGCCCGGGAGACACTCGATCGGCTGCTCGGCGAGCGCATCCTCATCCTGGACGGCGCCACCGGCACGATGATCCAGCGGCACTCCCTGGAGGAGGCCGACTTCCGCGGCGCGCTCCTGGCCGGGCATCCCCAGCCGCTGCGCGGGAACAACGACCTGCTCACCCTGACGCGCCCGGACATCGTGAGCGGGATCCACCACGCCTTCCTCGAGGCCGGCGCGGACATCATCGAGACCAACACGTTCAGCGCGACCTCGGTGGCGCAGGCCGACTACGCCACCGAGCACCTGGTGCGCGACATCAACGTGGAGGCGGCCCGCCTGGCCCGCGCCGCGGCCGACGAGTGGACCGCGCGCACCCCCGGCACGCCGCGCTTCGTGGCCGGCGCCATCGGGCCCACCAACCGCATGCTGTCGATCTCCCCGGACGTGGAGGACCCCGCCGCCCGGGCGATCACCTTCGACGAACTGCGGGCCGCGTACGCCGAGCAGGTGCGGGGCCTCATCGACGGCGGCGCGGACCTGCTGCTGGTGGAGACGATCATCGACGGCCTCGGCGCCAAGGCGGCGCTCTTCGCCATCGACGAGGTCGCCGAGGCGACCGGGACGCGCCTGCCCGTGATGATCTCGGTCACCGTCACGGACCGCAGCGGGCGCACGCTGGCCGGGCAGACGATCGAGGCCTTCTGGATCACGATCGCGCACGCGCGCCCCTTCAGCGTGGGCCTCAACTGCGCGCTGGGGGCGGCGGACATGCGCCCCTACCTCGCGGACCTGGCGCGCGTGGCCACCTGCTGGACGAGTTGCTACCCGAACGCCGGGCTGCCGAACGCCTTCGGCGAGTACGACGAGACGCCGGACACCACCGCGGGCGAGCTGGGGCGGTTCGCCGAGAGCGGCCTGGTGAACATGCTCGGGGGCTGCTGCGGCACGACGCCGGACCACATCCGCGCGGTCGCCGCCGCCGCGGCCGGGGTGGAGCCCCGGCGCGTGCCGGCGCCCGAGCCGCTCACCCGGCTGGCCGGCCTGGAGCCCCTGGTGGTCCGCCCGGACTCCAACTTCCTGATGATCGGCGAGCGCACCAACGTGACCGGCTCGCGCCGCTTCGCGGAGCTCATCACGTCGGGCGACTACGGCACCGCCCTCGAGGTGGCCACCGAGCAGGTGCTCAGCGGGGCCAACATCATCGACGTGAACATGGACGAGGCGATGCTCGACTCCGAGGCCGCCATGACCCGGTTCCTGAACATGGTGGCCACCGAGCCCGACATCGCCCGCGTGCCGATCATGGTGGACAGCTCGCGCTGGTCGGTCATCGAGGCCGGGCTGCGGTGCGTTCAGGGCAAGCCCGTGGTGAACTCGATCAGCCTCAAGGAGGGCGAGGAGGAGTTCCTGGAGCGCGCGGCCCTCGCGCGCCGCTACGGCGCGGCGATGGTCGTGATGGCCTTCGACGAGGAGGGGCAGGCCGACACGGCGCAGCGCAAGGTCGCGATCTGCGAGCGCGCCTACCGCCTGCTCGTCGAGCGGGTGGGCGTGCCCCCCGAGGACATCATCTTCGACCCCAACATCTTCGCCGTGGCCACGGGCATCGAGGAGCACAACGGCTACGCCATGGCCTTCCTGGAGGCCACCCGGCAGATCAAGGAGCGCTGCCCGGGGGCCAAGATCAGCGGCGGCGTGAGCAACCTGTCGTTCTCATTCCGCGGCAACGACGTGGTGCGCGAGGCGATGCACAGCGCCTTCCTCTACCACGCGACCCGCGCGGGAATGGACATGGGCATCGTCAACGCGGGCCAGCTGATCGTCTACGAGCAGATCGACGAGGAGCTGCTCGAGGCCGTGGAGGACGTGCTCTTCGACCGTCGCCCGGACGCCACCGAGCGCCTGGTGGACCTGGCCGAGCGCGTCAAGGGGAGCGGCGAGGTGCGCGTGGTGAGCCAGGCCTGGCGCGAGGGCTCGGTGGAGGAGCGCCTCGAGCACGCCCTGGTCAACGGGATCGTGGAGTACATCGAGGACGACACCGAGGAGGCGCGCCTGGCCCTGGGCGAGCCCCTGGCCGTGATCGAGGGCCCCCTCATGGCCGGCATGAGCGTGGTGGGCGACCTGTTCGGCGACGGCAAGATGTTCCTGCCGCAGGTGGTGAAGAGCGCCCGCGTGATGAAGCGCGCGGTGGCGCACCTCGAGCCCTTCATGGAGGCGGAACGGGCGCGGGCCGAGGCCGCCGGCGAGGAGACCGAGGCCCAGGGCACCATCGTGATGGCCACCGTCAAGGGCGACGTCCACGACATCGGCAAGAACATCGTCGGCGTGGTGCTGGGGTGCAACAACTACCGCGTCATCGACCTCGGGGTGATGGTGCCGGCGGACCGCATCCTGGACACCGCCGAGGCCGAGGGCGCCGACATGGTCGGGCTGTCGGGCCTCATCACGCCGTCGCTGGACGAGATGGCGGCGGTCGCCGCCGAGATGGAGCGCCGGGAGATGCGCATCCCGCTGCTCATCGGAGGAGCCACCACCAGCAAGCAGCACACGGCCGTGAAGATCGCGCCCGCCTACGGCCAGGTCGTGACCCACGTGCTCGACGCCTCGCGCGCGGTGGGCGTGGTGTCGCGCCTGCTCGACCACGACGAGCGCGGGGGCTACGCCGACGACGTGCGCGAGGAGCAGGAGCGCCTGCGCGACCAGTACGCCGGCCGGCGCCAGCGCCCGCTGCACTCCTACGAGGCCGCCCGCGCCCGGCGGCTCGCCATCGACTGGGACGCCGACGACCTGCCGGTCCCCGCGTTCACCGGGCGGCGCGAGCTGCGGGACGTGCCGCTGGCGGAGATCGCCCGCTACATCGACTGGACGTTCTTCTTCCACGCCTGGGAGATCCGCGGGAGGTTCCCGGAGGTCCTGGACCATCCCCGCCACGGCCCGGCCGCGCGCGACCTGTTCCAGAACGCGACCGCCATGCTCGACGAGCTGATCGCCGCCGGCACGATCACCGCCAACGGCGTCTACGGGATCTGGCCGGCCGCCGCCGACGCCGACGACGTCGTCCTCTTCCCGGACGCCGGTCGCGCGACCGAGCTGGTGCGCTTCCCCATGCTGCGCCAGCAGCGGGTGAAGGCCGAGGGCAAGAGCCAGCTCTGCCTCGCCGACTTCGTGGCGCCGCGCGAGTCCGGCCTGCTCGACCACGTGGGCGCCTTCGCGGTGACCTCGGGCATCGGCGTCGAGGAGCTCGCGCTCGCGCACGAGCGCGACAACGACGACTACTCGGCGATCATGGTCAAGGCCCTGGCCGACCGCCTGGCCGAGGCGTTCGCCGAGATGCTCCACGCCCGCGTGCGGCGCGAGTGGGGCTACGAGCCCGAGGACCTCACCAACGAGGACCTGATCGCCGAGGCCTACCGCGGCATCCGGCCGGCCTTCGGCTACCCGGCGTGCCCCGACCACCTGCCGAAGCGGCGGCTGTTCGATCTGCTCCGCGCCGGGGAGATCGGCATGACGCTCTCCGAGAACCTGGCCATGCTCCCGGCCGCCTCGGTGAGCGGCCTCTACTTCCACCACCCGCAGTCGCGCTACTTCGCGGTCGGGCCGATCGGCCGCGACCAGGTGGAGAGCTACGCCGGGCGGATGGGGATGCCGGTGGAGGAGATCGAGCGCTGGCTGTCCCCGAACCTCCACTACGAGCGCGCCCCCGAGCCCGCGGCCGCCTAGCTCGGGTCCGGTGGCCTCCCGGGCGAGGATGAGCTAGCCTTGCTAGCTAACCTCCGGAAGGAGTGCCGTGCAGGTCAACGTCCACGAGGCCAAGACCCAGCTTTCTCGCCTGATCGCCGCTGCCGAGAAGGGCGAGGAGGTCGTGATCGCCCGGGATGGGCGTCCCGCGGTGCGCCTCGTCCCCTGCGCGCGTCAAGAGTCCCCTCGAACTCCGGGCACCGCCGCCGTGATCATCGCGGATGACTTCGACGAGCTCCCCGAGGACATCGCCGCGGCGTTCCGCGGCGAGTCGCCCTGAGGCTGCTCCTCGACACCCACCCCCTCCTGTGGTGGGCGGGGGGTGGAGGTGAGCTGCGGCCGGAGGCCCTGACGGCGATCAGCGATCCGGAGAACCAGGTGGCGGTGAGCGCAGCGAGCATCTGGGAGGCCGAGATCAAGCGCGTCGCGGGCAAGCTGTCGATCGACATCGAGCCCGTCGATGAGGTCGGCCGCTCGGGGTTCCTCCCGCTCGCGATGACGTTCGAGGATGCGATCGACGCCGCGCGACTTCCCCAGTATCACCGAGATCCCTTCGATCGCATGCTCATCGCCCAGGCCCAGCGGCACGGCATGACCCTCGTCACACGGGATCGGCGGATGGCCGACTACGGGATCGCAATCCTCCCCGCCTGACGGCCCGCTCAGAGCTCGAACTGCTCCTTGGCCAGGTAGAGGCGGGCCTGGCGGGCTCCCTCCACCAGCACCGCCAGCTTCGCCTCGACCACCGGGCGGGGCAGCCGGTCCATGCCCGTGGCGGTGGCGACCCAGAGGGCGGCGGCCGACCCGCTGCGCGCCCGCCCGAGCACGTGGCGGGCGACGTCCATCACGTCCTCGACCGCGTCGCCCGAATCGACCGCCACGATGATGTCGTCGTCGGAGCTCAGCCGGTAGAGGTTCGGCGGCACCGGCCCCTCGGTCTCGACGATCATCGCGCGGTGGCCGTCGAGCGCCCCGGCGTCGGCGATGCGCGCCTTCACGGCGAGGTGGGGAGCCGCGCCGCGAGCGGCCGCCAGGGTCGCGGCGGTGTCCTCGCCGGCCCCGCTGGCGGTGACGTCGAGCCCGATGCCCGCCAGCCGCGCCGACCAGCCGGGCCCTCCGGGGAGGGCACCGAGCACGATCGTGGGCAGCACCGGGAGCTGGATCCCCAGGGCCGCGAGCTCGTCGCGTCGCACGGCCGGACCGTACCCTGGTGCGATGGGGCCGGACGGATGGCTGCGGCGACTGGGTCCGTGGGTGGGCATCGGGACCAGCCCGGCCGCCCTCATGACGGGGGGTGGCATGGCCGAAGGGCTGCGGGGCGGCGAGCTGGTGGCCGCGATCGTGGTGGGGGTCGCCCTCCTGACCGTCCTGGCGGTGGTGCAGGGGATGCTGGGCCAGCGCACGGGGGCGCCCCTGGCGGCGCTCACGGCGGGGCCCCTGGGGCGGGAGGGAAGCCGCCTGACCGCCTCGGTGGTGATGCTCGCGATGATGCTCGGCTGGTTCGGGGTCAACGCCGGCGTGGCGGGGGTGGCGCTCGCGCGCCTGGCCGGGATCCCCGATGTCACCGGGGTGATCCTGCTGACGGTCGCCATGCTCGGCATCGTCGCCCTGGGCCTGTCGGTGCTGTCGTGGTCGGCGCTGGTCGCCGGGATCGCGACAGCGTCGCTGGCCGCCTACGGCCTGCATCTCGCCCTCGCCGACCACGACGCCACGCTCTCCGGGGGTCACACGGCCACCGACCCGATCGGGTTCCTGCCCGCCGTGACCCTGGTGGTCGGCTACGGCGCGGCGTTCTCGCTGCGCACACCCGACTTCACCCACGATCTGGCCCGGCCGCGCCACGTGGTGTGGTGCGCGCTCACCGGCCTCGCCGCGCCGGTGCTGGCGTTCGCCCTGGCGGGGGCCGTGCTGCAGGCCGCGACCGGCGAATGGGACCTGGCGGACGTCCTGCGCGGGCTGGGGAGCTCCAACGTCGCCTACCTGTTCGTCGCCGTGGGCTTCACCGGCTCGATCCTCACGAATCTCTGGTCCGGCGCGCTGTCGCTGCAGGACGCGGCCCCCCGGGTGACGCACCGCGGGGCGCTGCTCACCGTCGCGGCCGTGGGCGCCGCGCTCGCGGCCGCCGGATTCGACGACCTGATGCTGTCCTGGCTCACGGTGATGGCCCTCGCGGCCCCCGGCCTGGTGGCCGTCTGCGTGATCCACGCGGCGCGTCGGGAACGCGTCGAGGACGGGTGGAGGGCCGCAGGACTCGCCGCTTGGGGGGGCGGATTCGCGTGCGGACTCGGGCTCTACCTGGCAGGCTCTCCTCTTGCGCTCCCGGCCGCGACGCTCGTCCCGGCGCTCGTCTACTGGCTGAGCCGACGCCGCGGGGAGCGGGACCTGGTGGACGCGACGCAGGGGGGCTGAGGTGGCGATTGACCAAGCGACACCGCCGCGGGGCGGCGGGGTCGGACTCGACGCGCACGGCATCGAGGCGTCGGGGGCCGTGTGGTGGAACCTCCCGGTGGCCGCGCTCTACGAGCACGCGATCAGGGCGGGCGACGGCGAGCTGGCGCGGGGCGGCGCCATGGTGGTCTCCACCGGAGCCCACACCGGCCGCGCGCCGAAGGACAAGTTCGTGGTCCGCGAGCCGGGCAGCGAGGACCGCGTCTGGTGGGGTCCGAACCAGGAGATCGACGAGGCCCACTTCCGCGCCCTCCGCACCCGCCTGCGGGACCACCTCGGCCCCGGGGCGATCTACGTCATCGACGCATTCGCCGGCGCCGAGCCCGCCAACCGCCTGTCGCTGCGCCTGGTCACCGAGAGCGCCTGGCACGCCCTCTTCGCCCGCTCCCTGTTCATCGAACCCACCGACGAGCAGCTCGCGAAGCACCGGCCCGAGGCCGTGATCCTCCACGCCCCCACGCTGGCGGCCGACCCGGCCGCCGACGGGACCCGCGCCTCCAACTTCGTGGTCCTCCACCTCACCGAGCAGCAGATCCTGATCGGCGGCACCCACTACGCCGGCGAGATCAAGAAATCGATCTTCACGCTGATGAACGACCGCCTACCGAACCACGGCGTCCTGTCGATGCACTGCTCGGCCAACGTCGGCGCCGACGGGCGCGTGGCCGTCTTCTTCGGGCTCTCGGGGACCGGCAAGACCACACTCTCCACCGACTCCACCCGGCCGCTCATCGGCGACGACGAGCACGGCTGGGGCGACAACGGGGTCTTCAACATCGAGGGGGGCTGCTACGCGAAGGTCATCAAGCTCTCCCCCGAGGCCGAGCCGGAGATCCACGCCACCACCCAGATGTTCGGGACCGTCCTCGAGAACGTCGTGATGGACCCGGTCTCGCGTCGCCTGGATCTCGATGACGCCTCGAACACCGAGAACACACGGGCGGCCTATCCGCTCACGTCGATCCCCAACACGGTCCTCGAGAAGCGCGCCGGCCACCCGTCGGCGATCATCATGCTCACCGCCGACGCCTTCGGCGTGCTGCCCCCCATCGCCAAGCTCACCCCCGAGGAGGCGATGCGCATGTTCCTCGCCGGGTACACGGCGAAGGTCGCCGGCACGGAGGTGGGCGTGGTGGAGCCACAGGCCACCTTCAGCTCCTGCTTCGGCGCGCCGTTCCTGCCGCAGCCGCCCTCGGTGTACGCCGAGCTGCTGCGCGCGCGGATCAAGGCGCACGACGCGAGCGCGTGGCTCGTGAACACCGGCTGGACCGGGGGCGCCTACGGCACCGGGTCGCGGATGCCGATCTCGGCCACGCGGGCGATCATCCGCGCCGCCCTGTCCGGCGAGCTCGACGGGGCGCCCACGCGCACCGACCCCAACTTCGGCTTCGAGGTGCCCACCGCGGTCCCGGGCGTGGACTCAGGCCTGCTCGACCCCCGGGGCACCTGGGCCGACGGCGAGGCCTACGACACCGCGGCGAAGGACCTCGCGACGCGCATCCGGGAGCACGCGGTCGCGATGGGGGGCTAGGCGGGCGCCCCCAGCGGGCCACACCGCACAAAAAAGTCACCGTTCTCTCAGGATCCTCCCCGCGGGCGATCGCTAGCCTCGCCGTCGCGATGAGGTGGTCGAGAGCTCTGATCTGGCCGGCCGCGCTCCTCGCCGGAGCGCTGGTCCTGGCCCCGGCCGCCGACGCGGGCACGGCGGCGCCCGTGCTGACGATCACGGGCAGCGACGCCGACGTCTGGAACGTCGCGCAGCCCACGCCGGTCTACACCGTGCGGAGCACCCGCGCCGGGAAGATCAGCTGGACCCTGTCGGGCACCACCCTCAAGGGGTCCGGCCCCTCGCCGCTGCGCGTCGAGCTTCGGAACCTGACGACGGGCACGTACACGCTCACCGCCACGCGGACGGCGCCGGCGGCGACCGCCAAGCGCATCGTGCACGTGGACGTGACCCCGCCCACCATCGCGATCCGCGCGCCGGCCCAGGGCGCGGCGTACCTGCCGGGGCAGGCGGTGGAGGTCAACTACTCGTGCGACGGCGCGGTGAGCTGCACGGGCCCCCTGGCCGACGGCGCGATGCTGCCCACCGACGCCGGCGGCCCGGGCACGTTCGCCGTGACGGCCCTCGACGCCGCGGGCAACTCCGCCGCCGCGACGGTGTCCTACATGGTGGGCCCCGTCGCGCCGACCATCGCCGGCCGCCCTCCCGACCCGGTGCGCGGCACGCGGCCGGTCTTCTCGTGGACCGGGGGCGAGCCCGGCGCCACCTTCACCTGGCAGGTCCTGTCGGAGGGGACCGTGATCTCGCAGGGCGACACGCTCGACCCGCGGGTCGCCCTGGGCCCGCTGGCGCCCGGCTCCTACGCCTTCCAGGTCCGCCAGACCGGGGCGTCCGGGCGCGCCGGGCCGTTCAGCGTGGCCGACCCCTTCACCGTGGAGCGTGCGGTCAGCTCGGCGCGCGCCGTTCCGCACACCCGCAACGCCCGGCTGCTGAGGCCGATGGCCGGCGCCACCACCACGCGCGCCCGCCCCCTGCTGTCGTGGCGCCGCCGCGCGGGGGCGAGCCTCTACAACCTGCAGGTCTTCCGCGTCCACGACGGGACGCTGACGAAGATCGTCTCGAGCTTCCCCCACGGCACCCGGACCCGGGTGCGCGGCCTGCGCTTCGGCGAGCGGTACGCGTGGCGCGTGTGGCCCTACCTGCGCGGATCCGGCTACACGAGAGCGCCCCTGGGGACGAGCTTCTTCGACATGTCGCGGCCCCTGAGGCTCAGCCGCGGTCAGATGCTCGTGAACCGGCGCATCGCCCAGGCCGCGCTGCGGCGGGTGAACGCCATCGAGCGCTGGCTCGACGCCGGGATCGTGGCCGGCGACCTCCGCCACGAGGGGCTCGGCGCGGCGGCGTTCGACCCGGCCCTCGCCCCCTCCGGGCCGGGGTCCGGGGACGGCACCGCGGCCGCGGCGGTGCGGCCCCTCGGCATCGGCGGGCCGCCGGCCGTGGCCGAGGCCCCGCCGGGCGGAATCCCGGTGAGCGCGCGCGAGCTCCTCACCACCCAGCGCATCGCCCAGGCGGCCGTCCGGCGCCTCACGGCGATCGAGGCGCGGCTGGCCGCGGGGCTCACCGGCGGTGACATCGTGGACGGCTCGATCGGACCGGAGAAGCTGGCCCCGGGCCTGCGGCTCGGGCGGCCCACCGCGACCTCGGCGCCCGTGGCGGCCAGCACCACGCCCGCGCTCCGGCGCACCGCCCACCCCGCGCCGGTGCGGCTGCGCCCGCGGCAGCTCCTCATCGCGCAGCGGATCTCGCAGGGCGCCGTGCGAAGGGCCGAGGGGTTGCGCGAGCGCCTGCTCCAGGGCCTCTCGACGGAGGACTTCCGGCCGGGCTCGATCGGCCCCGCCGACCTCGCGCCGTCCCTGCGGAGGGGGTGAGCCGCCGGGAGGGCGGTCAGCGCCCCCGGAAGTGCGGGGGGCGGCGTTCGCGGAACGCCGCGAGGCCCTCGCGGAAGTCGTCCGACGCGAAGGCCCGCGCCACCCAGTCGCCGGCGGCGCGGTCAACCTCGGGCGGGAGCGGCCCCTCGGAGAGCGCCCGCACGAGCGCCCGCGTCCCGGCCACGGCGAGGGGGGCGGCGGCGGCCACCCCGGCCGCGGCGGCGTGGGCCGCGGGCCACAGCTCGTCGGGCTCCACCACCTGGTCCACCAGGCCGATCGCGAGCGCCTCGCCGGCATCCACGGGCTCGCCGGTCAGGAACAGCCGCCGCGTGCGTCCCGGGCCGACGGCCGCGACGAAGCGCCGCAGGCCGTCGGGCGCGTAGACCACCCCGAGCCGGGCCGCGGGCATCCCCAGCCGCGCCCCCCGGCGCGCGATGCGCCAGTCGCAGGCCATCGCCAGCTCGAGGGCCCCGCCGAAGGCGGCGCCGTTGACGACACCCACCACCGGCACGGCGCAGCCCGCGATGGCGCGGGCCGCGGCCTGGATCCGCCGCGCGCCGTCCTCCAGGTACGCCGGGAGCTCCTCGGGAGGGCGGTCGCCCAGGTCGAGGCCCGCCGAGAAGTGACGGTCCCCCGCGCCCGCCAGCAGCACCGCCCGGAACCCCGCCGGCCGGGGACCGTTGAGTAGGCTCACCAGGCCGTCGAGCAGCGTCTCGTCGAGGGCGTTGGCGCGCGCCTCGTTGGCGATCCGCACCACGAGGGCGTCGCCGGCCTCCTCCACCGCGAGGCGGCCGCCGGGAGGGAGGACCTCAGCTGGCATCAGTGATCGTGATGGGGGCGGGCGCGATGGGCTCGTACTACGGGGGGCTGCTCGCGCGGGACGGTCACGACGTGACGCTGATCGCGCGTGGAGCCCATCTCGATGCCCTCCGCAGCCGTGGGGCGGTGGTCGTGCGCGAGGCCGACGGCAGCGTCTGGGAGGCCCCGGTGCGC
Source organism: Miltoncostaeaceae bacterium (assembly GCA_963760715.1). GTDB lineage: Bacteria > Actinomycetota > Thermoleophilia > Miltoncostaeales > Miltoncostaeaceae > CAVXDY01. Next base: position 173,132 of record CAVXDY010000004.1, read on the forward strand.
GCGCGCGACGCCCCCTCCCCACCCCCGCCCGACCTCGCGATCGTGACCACCAAGTCGCACCACACCCTACCGGCGGCGCGCGCGCTGGCCGGCGCCCTGACCCCCTCCACCCCGGTCCTCTCGCTGCAGAACGGACTGGAGAACGTGGCCCGCCTGGGGTCGGTGCTGGGCGCCGGCCGGGTGCTGGGGGGCATCGCCTTCGTCGGGCTGAGCGTGGGCGAGCCCGGGACCGTGGAGCACGAGGCCGAGGGCCGGGTCGTCATGGGGGACCCGGCCGGGGCCACCGAGCTCGGCCGCCGGGTCTTCGCCCTGCTGGAGCCCTCCTGGGAGGTCGTCCTCTCGGACGACATCGTCCACGACCAGTGGCACAAGCTGCTGTGGAACGCGGGGTTCAACGCGATCTGCGCGGTGACCGGGGCGACGGCCGGCGAGGCGCTGGCCACCCCGGGCTCGGCGGCCCTGGTGCGCGGCGCCATGGAGGAGGTCGTGGCCGTCGCGGCCCGGCACGGCGTCACGCTCACGCGGGCCGACGTGGACGAGATGGCGGCCCCGAACCCGGAGCTGCGCGACTACCGCCCCTCCACCGCCCGCGACCTCGACGCCGGCAAGCCGCTGGAGCGCGACGCGCTGTGCGGCTTCCTCGCCCGCCAGGGCGCCGAGCTGGGGGTCCCCACGCCCATCAACACGGTCCTCGACGGCCTCCTCGCCCTCCAGGAGGACCGCGCGCGGTCCCGCTGAGGCCCGCGGGGGGCGGTGAGGGCTCTCACGACACCGTAAGGGTGCGATGAGAAACGGCGAACCCTGCGCATCTCGTCACTACCGTTCCCGCGAAAGGACACCCGACGGGGGAGGGAACCCATGGGAGGACGATGGTGGATCGGCGTCGCGGCGGGCATGGTGCTCGGCCTGGGCGCGGTGATCGCGGTGCAGGCGTCGACCGGCGAGGCGTCCGCGCAGGGCGGCTTCACCGTCTCGGCCGAGCAGCTCCGCATCAACCAGCGCATCTCGCAGGCGGCCGTCAATCGAAGCAACGAGTCCCTCAACCTGCTCGATCCGGTGCGCAAGTCGGGGCCCACCGACACCGCCCCCGGCTGGGGAACCACGCAGATCGCCGACAACGCGGTCACCCGCACCAAGCTCGACTCGACCCTCCGCGAGGGCCAGCCGCGCTGGGCCGTGGTGGCCGCCACGACGGGTGACCTGGTGCGCGGGAAGAACGCGGTCAGCTCGGCGAAGCTGACAGACCCGGGCCTCTACAGCGTCACCTTCGACCGCGACATCAGCGCCTGTGCGATGCAGGCCACGATCGGCGACGGGGGGACCAACCCGGCGCCCCTGGGCCAGATCAGCGTCTGGCGCAGCGCGACCGACCCGAAGGTCGCGACGGTGCACACGGGCACCTCGGCCGGGGCGGACGCCAACAACCTGCCGTTCCAACTGACGGTGCTCTGCTAGGGACCCGACCGGCTCGTCTGCCGCAACCCCGGGGACGTAAGGGTCCCGTGAACATCTGGCCCCCGGGGGGCGCGGCAGCATAGCGTTGCGAATTGTCATGAGACCCACAGGATGGGGGAACACATGAGGGGACGTTGGTGGATGGGCGTCACCGCGGGCATGGTCATCGGGCTCGGCACGGTGGCGGGTGTGCAGGCCGCGACCAGCGACGGGTCGAGCGGCAACCCGGTGGTCGTGAGCCCACAGCAGCTCAAGATCAACCAGAGGATCTCCCAGGCGGCGGTCAAGCGCAGCAACCAGGCCCTGAAGAACGACGCGACGCTGGGCTCGCAGGTGCCCCTGTTCGCGGTGAGCAGCGGCGTGGTGGGGTCGAACCTGGTGCGCGGCCGTGGAGCGGTGAGCGCCCAGCGCATCGACGACGGCAATTATCGCGTCAAGTTCGACCGCAACATCAGCGCGTGCTCCTGGTCGGCGACCGCCGCCAGCGACGCGCCTCCGGTGGCCGACACGGTGACGATCCGCCTTGCGCTCGACACGACCGACGTGACGCGTACCCAGCTCGTGGTGCGGACGAACGCGGTCGGCGGCACTCCCGTCAACGCCGGCTTCCACGTGCAGGTGTTCTGCTAGCCGCGAGCCTCGCTCGTCATGCGCCGAGGGCCGCCTCCGCGAGGATCCGCTCGACCACCTCGTCGAAGCCCAGGCCCGCCGCCTCGGCGGCCTTCGGCAGCAGGCTCGTGTCCGTCATCCCCGGGATGGCGTTGATCTCGAGCACCCACAGCCGGTCCTCGGCGTCGAGGATCATGTCCACCCGGCTCATCCCCCGGCAGCCCAGGGCCCGGTAGCAGGCCAGCGCCAGCGCGGCGGCCTCCTGCGCCACCGCGTCCGGCAGCCGCGCGGGGGCGACGAAGTCGGTGAGCCCCGGCGTGTAGCGCGCCTCGAAGTCGTAGAAGTCGCGGTCCCGGGGGATCGCCTCCACCACGGGCAGCGCCCACGCGTCGGCCGTGCCGATGACGGACACCGCGAGCTCCCGGCCCGCCACGAAGCGCTCCATCAGCACCCGCTCGTCGTAGGAGAAGGCGTTCATCAGCGCGTTCGCGATGTCGCCGGTCTCGCGCACCACGGAGATGCCGAGCGCGGAGCCCTGGCTCGCGGGCTTCACGATCAGCGGCAGGCCCAGGCGCTCGCGGATGTCGGGGATCGCCTCGCCGGCGCCCAGCTCCCGGAAGGCGTCCTGGCGAAAGGCGTACGCCTTGGGGGTGGCGATCCCGACCGCGGTGAAGTGGGCCTTGGCCACCACCTTGTCCATGGCGCGCTCGCAGGCCAGCACCCCGGGACCGGTGTAGGGGATCTCGAGGATCTCGAGCAGCTCCTGCACGGTGCCGTCCTCGCCGCCCTTGCCGTGCAGCGTGATGAAGGCGGCGTCGGGCCGCTCCGCGCGCAGGGTGCGCACCAGGTGGGCGTCGGCGTCCACCGCCAGCACCTCGTGGCCCAGGCGGCGCAGGGCGGCCTCGGCGTTGGCGCCCGACCGCAGGCTGACCTCCCGCTCCAGCGAGCGGCCACCCTTCAGGACCGCCACCTTCATGGCAACCCGCCGCCGAGGGCGCGGTGCAGCTCGGTCATCTCGGCCACGGCGACCCCCAGGCGGCGCACGCCCTCGCTGATCATCGGCTCGGGGACGCCCGAGAAGTTCAGCCGCATGGCGTCGCCGCCGCGCCCGTCGAGGAAGGCCCCCCGGCCGGGCACGAAGGCCACCTCGTGCTTGTCGACCGCCGACGCGAGCAGGTTGGTGGTGTCGAGGTAGTCGGGCAGGGTCGCCCAGACGAACAGCCCCCCGGAGGGCCGCGTCCAGGTGGCCTCGGGCGGCATCTCCTCCTCCAGCGCGCGCAGCATTGCGTCGCGGCGGGAGCGGTAGATCACGTTCAGCCGCGCCACGTAGTCGCGCCAGTCGTAGCGGCGCAGGTACTCCAGCACGAAGCGCTGCGAGACCGTGGAGGAGCAGAGGTCGGCGGCCTGCTTGCCCAGGTTCATCTTGCGCAGAACCGCCGCCGGCGCGGCCACCCAGCCCACGCGCACACCCGGCGCGAGGATCTTGGAGAAGGTGGAGAGGTAGATGACCCACCCGGCGCCGTCGTCGAGCTCCCAGAGCGTGGGCAGGGGCTCCCCCTCGAAGCGGATCTGCCCGTAGGGGTTGTCCTCCACGATCAAAAGCTCGCGCTCGTGGGCGATGCGCACCAGCCGCTCGCGGCGCTCCAGCGACATGGTGACGCCGCCGGGGTTGTGGAAGTTGGGGATCGTGTAGAGCAGCTTCGGGGGGCTCCCCTCGGCGGCGAGCCGGTCCAGGACCTCGTCGATGAGGTCGACGCGCAGCCCGTCCTCGTCCATCGGGATGTGCTCCACGCGCGCCTCGTAGGTGGTGAAGCACGGCACGGCGCCGGGGTAGGTGGGGCCCTCGGCCAGCACGGTGTCGCCGGGGTTCACGAAGGTGCGGATGGACAGGTCGATCGCCTGCTGGCCGCCGCTCGTGACCATGACGTCCTCCACCCGGGCGCGCGCGCCCTCGTGGGCCATCACCTGCACGATGCGCTCGCGCAGCTCGGCGAGCCCCTCGGTGGGCCCGTACTGCAGCGCCGCGGTCAGGTGGTCGCGCGAGATGACGTCCACGACGTCCTCGAACACGTCCCGCTCGAACGACTCGGTGTTCGGGAAGCCCCCCGCCAGGGAGATGATCTCGGGGCGCTCCGCCAGCGACATCAGGTCGCGCATGACCGACGACACGATCCCCGACGCGCGCGAGGCGAAGCGGGCGTCGTAGCGCGCCGAGTCGCCCGGCGTGAGAGCGGTCTCGTGGTGGCGCGACGATGGCGTGCGGGGGGGCGTCGTGTCTCCCGGGGATGCGACGGCGGGGCTCACGGAAGTCTAGGTCAGCCGCCGCCGGGAGCCGAACGGCCCTCTGGTACCCTCGGGCCGTGCCGACCAGGCAAGCCCCTCAGGCGACCCGGCCCGAGGCGCGCGTGCTGCGCGCGCCGAACATCCGCCGCGCCCGCCGAGCCGACTGGGAGCAGCTGGTGCGGTTCTGCGTGGTCGGGGGCATCGGCTACGTCGTCAACCTGGCCGTGTTCTCGCTGCTCGTCCACGGGGCGGACACCCACTACGCGCTCGCCGCCGTGGTGGCCTTCTGCGTGGCCTGGACCAACAACTTCCTCTTCAACAAGTACTGGACGTTCCGGCGGCACGGGCTCTCCACCGCCCAGCAGGGCGCCCGGTACCTTGCGGTGAGCCTCGTCGCGCTGGGGCTCAACCTGATCCTCCTGGAGCTGCTGGTGCGGGCCGGGATGCCGGAGGTTCCGGCACAGGCCATCGCGATCGCCGCCGTCATGCCGGTCAATTTCCTGCTCAACCGCCGCTGGTCCTTCCGGTAGTCCCGTGATTCGCCGGCGCCGTGCCGTCCTCCTGTTGACGGTCGTCGCCGTTCTGCTGTGCGCCGCCGCCGCCGCGGCGGCTCCTCCGCCCCGCGCCGTCAAGGAGCCCACCCCCGCCGAGGCCGCGGTGGCCGTACGGGGTCTCGTGAAGGCGGTGGGCGACAAGGCCGGCGAGATCGAGCGCGCCCTGGCGAAGCCCGCGCCGGCGCCGGAGCCCTCCCTCACCTCCGAGGAGGTCACGGCGATCGCCAAGACCTCGGGTCGCCTCCACGACTGGATCGACGGCCGCACGATCACCCGCACCGCCACCGAGCTGGACCACACGAGCCGCGTGTGGACGGTGTTCTTCGTCAGCAAGGACGACGGCGCGCACGAGACGGTCGAGGCGCAGGTGCTGGTGTCCGACGCGAGCGGCGAGATCACGGAGGTCCGCACCGGGCCGCAGGTGGCCTGGTCGATGGCGCGCGGCTACGAGGGCGCGTTCGGGCGGGCCGTCAGCCGGCCGGCGATCTGGCTGCCCCTGAGCCTTCTGTTCCTGTTCGCGCTCCTCCCCTTCATGCGCCCCCGCCGGCTGCTCTCGATGCGGACGCTCGACCTGCTGGTGCTGCTGTCGTTCGGGTTCTCGCTGATCTGGTTCAACCGGGGAGAGATCTTCACCTCGGTGCCGCTCCAGTACCCGCCGATGGTCTACCTCTGCCTGCGCCTGGCGTGGATCGCGTCGGCGCGGGCCCGGGCCGCGCGCCGTCAGGCGGATCCCGCCGAGGAGCCGGCCCGGCCGGCGCGGCGGCGGCCGGTGTTCGGCGGCTCGGCCCCCACCTGGCTGCTGGTGACGCTGCTGGCGGTGGCGCTGGCGCTGCGCTTCGGCCTCAACGCCTTCGACTCCAACGTCATCGACGTCGGCTACGCGGGCGTGATCGGCGCCGACCGCATCACGCACGGCGAGACGCCCTACGGCACGTTCCCCAGCGACTGCGCCACCTGCGACACCTACGGGCCGCTCAACTACATCGCCTACGTGCCGTTCGAGCTCACCCAGCCGTGGCACGGGAAATGGGACTCGCTTCCCGCGGCGCACGGCGCCGCCACCCTCTTCGACCTCCTCTGCATCGGCGGCCTGCTGATGCTGGGGTGGCAGCTCTCGGGGCTGCGCCTGGGGATCGGGCTGTCGCTGGCGTGGTCGGCCTTCCCCTTCACCGCGTACGCCCTGGAGAGCAATTCCAACGACTCCCTCGTCGCGGCCATGCTGATCTGGGGGCTGGTGGTGGCGCGACATCCGCTGGGGCGCGGCCTGCTGCTGGGCCTCGCGCTGGCCACCAAGTTCGCGCCCGCGGTGCTGGTGCCCCTGTGGAGCCGCCGGCCCTACCCGCGCGGGGGCTCCTGGCGGGAGCTCATCCCCTACGGGGCGGGGCTCGCCCTCGCCGTCGTGCTGACCGGCTGGGTCCTGCTGCTGGACGGCCTCAACGGGGTGCGGACCTTCTGGTCGCGCACGGTGGGCTATCAGCTCGGCCGGGACTCGCCATTCTCGATCTGGGGCCAGTACCCGGGGCTGCGGCCGGTGCAGATCGGCCTGATGGTCGTCGTGGCCCTGGCCGCCGTCGCGGTGCTGCGCTGGCCGCGCCGGCTCGACCTGCTCACGGTGAGCGCGCTCTCGGGGGCGCTGCTGATCGGCCTCGAGCTCACCGTGACCCACTGGTTCTACCTCTACATCCCGTGGTTCCTGCCGTTCGCGCTGGTGGCGATGGTGCCCGACTGGCCGCCCCCGGCCCGCGACGCCGGCGCCGCGCCCGACCCCGCGCGCGAGCCCCGGCGCGAGCCGCTGCCGGTGGGCGCATGACGAGCGCGCGGGCGCTGCCCTATCTGGTCGTCGCGCTGGCCATCTTCGTCTGGCTGGTCCCGCTGCAGCACGGCTTCTACGCCGACGCGGTGATCACCGACATCCCCACCTACCGGGCGGCGTTCGACCACATCTCGGCCGGCGACGTCCCGTACCGCGACTTCTCGCTGGAGTACCCGCCGCTGGCCGCCGGCCTCTTCTGGCTGGCCGGAGTGCTGCCGGGGATCTACTCCGGGGCGTTCTCCGCCCTGATGCTGCTGGCCCTGTGCGCCACCGCCGTGGGCGTGGTGGCCCTGGCCCGGGCGCTCGGCCTCGATCAGCGGCGCCAGGCCCTCGCGGGCGTGGCGGTGGCCGTGTCGCCGCTGCTGGTGGGCAACCTGGTGGGGACGCGCTTCGACCTCGCGCTGGCCGCGATCCTCGTGTGGACCGTCTGGGCGGCCGTCACCGGGCGCTTCGTGCTGATGTGGGGGCTCCTGGCGGCGGCGATCCTGCTGAAGCTGGTGCCGCTGGCCCTGATCCCGGCGTTCGTGATCTGGCAGCGCCACCGCGCCGGCACGCGCCCCGCCCTGGCCGGCGCCGCCGGGAGCCTGGCCGTCGTGATCGCGGTGATGGCGCCGTTCGTGATCCTGTCGCCCTCGGGGACCTGGCACCTCGCGGCGTACCACCTCGACCGGCCGCTCCAGCTCGAGTCGGTCGGCGCCTCCTACCTGCTGGGGCTGCACGCGCTGGCCGACATCCCCGTCACGGTCGAGAGCTCCTTCGGCAGCCAGGGCATCGACGGCACGGGGCCGGCGGTGATCTCCGCCATCTCCACCGCCGTGCTCGTGGTGCTGATCCTCGGCGTGGCGTGGACCCTGTGGGTGGGGCTCCGGCGCGCCCGGCCGCCCGGCGACGCCCGCCTGATGGTGGCCGCGTGCGCCGCGACCATCGCCTCCCTGCTCGTCGCGGGGAAGGTGCTCTCCCCCCAGTTCATGGTGTGGCTGCTTCCGGTGGGCTTCGTGGTGGCGGGGCGCTACGGACCCGCGGCCTTCGGGCTCACGATCGCGGCCCTGCTCACCACCCTGGCCTACTTCCCCCACTCCTACTGGGATCTCGTCGCGCTCGACTCGGGCCCGATCGCGATCCTGGTGCTGCGGAACGCCCTGCTGATCGCGCTCCTGGCGGCCTGCTGGCCGCGGCCCAGCATCGCCGGCCAGCCCCTCGGGAGGGTGCTGAGACGCGGGGGGTCCGATCCGCTCGCGGCCGACTCCGCGGTCTCGGCGCGCTACCTGGTCAACTGACCTCCGTCCGGGTCAGCCCGGAAGGCTGAAGATCTCGATCGCGGTCGCCCGGCCGTCCGGGCCGGAGTCCACCACCGCGCCCTGCACCAGCACGCCCCCGTCGGCCGGCTCGAAGCGACCCGGGCCCCCGCTCAGGAAGCGGCGCAGGATGATCTCGGTGCGCACCCCGATCACCGAGTCATGAGGGCCGGTCATGCCCAGGTCGGTGAGGTAGGCCGTCCCGCCGGGGAGCACGCGGGCGTCGGCGGTCTGCACGTGCGTGTGGGTGCCCACAACGGCGGTCACCCGCCCGTCGAGGTGCCAGCCGAGGGCGATCTTCTCGCTGGTCGCCTCGGCGTGCACGTCCACGATCACGTGGCTCGCGCCGGCCCGGGCGCGCTCGACGAGGTCGTCGATGATCGCGAACGGGCTCTGGGACGCGGTCATGAAGACACTGCCCAGCACGTTGACCACGCTCACCGGCCCCGCCGGCGTCTCAACGGTCACCAGCCCCCGGCCGGGCGCCCTCACGGCGATGTTGGCCGGGCGCAGCATGCGCGGCTCGGACTCCAGCATCGGGTAGATCTCGCTCTTCTGCAGGGTGTGGTTGCCCCCCGTCAGCACGTCGACGCCGGCGTCCAGCAGGTCCTGCGCCTGGCGGGGTGAGGTGCCGGCGCCCGCGGCGGCGTTCTCGGCGTTCACCACGACCACGTCGGGGCGGTGCGTCTCGCGCAGCCCGGGCAGGCGGTCGAGCAGGGCCCGCAGGCCCACTCCCCCCACCACGTCGCCGATCAGGAGCGCCCTCACCGGGCCAGGTTACGCCGCCGAGCGAGACCCGCCCCTACGGGATCAGGCCGGCCTCGGTGCGGATCAGCTCCATGTGAACGTGGTTGCCGCTGTCGGAGGTGAAGTGCGACAGCTCCTGCTCGGCCACGTTGGAGAAGTCCCGTACCCGGCCGAGGGGCGTCACGCCGGCGCGCACCGCGTCGCCCACGCTCGGCAGATCGCCCGCCATGGGCGGGTCGAGGTGGGTCAGGCGCAGCACCAGGCCGGTGGCCGCCACCGACGGGGCGATCGTGACCTCGTACCCCTCGATCCGTCCCAGCACAATGTAGTCGCTCACGCTGGCGATCGTCCCGTCCACCGGCGCGTACACGGCCGTGCCGGCCGGCGCGCCCACGTCGAGGGCCGCCGTGTCGGGGCCGGCGCGGCCGGCGCGGTCCGACTGCTGGATGTGCAGGGCCCCCGACGCCTCCATCGCCACGCCCGAGGGGTCGTTGATGGCATGGAAGGCGGCGGCCGTGACCCGCTGCGGATCGACCGGGATGTGCACCTCCACGCCGTCGGCGCGCGCGATGACCACGTCGGGCGGGCGGGCGCCCGAGCCGAGGTCCGGCGAGGGCACGGGCGAGGCCAGGGGACCGGCCTGAGAGGCCACGCCCTCGCGGCCGATGCCGAGGACGAGCGCGAGCACGACGACGATGATGAGGGGGATCGCCGCCATGATGAGCGCGCGGGGATCGCGGCGGAGCTCGCGGCGGCGCCGCGAGCGACGACCCTCGAGCTGCGCTCGGGTGAGCGGAGGCATCGCGCGGGAGAGTAGCCGAGACCCGGGAGACCCCGCCAGCGCATGCCGATCCCGGAGGGGGACGGCGCTAGGATGGCCCGGATGAGCGGGCGCGCCGCCCTCCAGCCCGCGTTGGCCAAGCTCGTGGCGTTCGCGGCCGTCGTCGTGATCGTCTGGATCCTCGCCCAGACGATGGGCCCCGTGCTGCTGGTCTTCATCGTCTCGGTGATCATCGCGATGCTGCTGAATCCGCTGGTGCGGATGCTCTGCCGCCTGCGGATCCCCCGCGGCCTCGCGGTCCTGATGGTCTTCCTGGGCTTCGCCGCCGCCATCGCGGTCTCGATCTTCCTGATCATCACGCCGGTGCGCACGCAGGTGGAGGAGATCCAGCGCAACCTGCCCGCCTACACGGACCAGGCCAAGCGCCAGGCCGACTCGCTCCAGGGCTTCTTCGACCGGCACGGCATCAACGTGGACGTGAAGGAGCGCTCGGACGCGTTCCTGGGCGGCCTGCAGGACCGGGCCTCGGAGGCCGCCGACAACCTCATCAGCTACAGCCTGGACGTCCTCGCCGTGCTGGTGACCCTGATCATCATCCTGGTCGCCAGCATCTACATGCTTCTGGACGCCCCCCGCATCGCCCGCTTCGCCCAGAGCATCGGCGGGCCCGAGACGGCCCGCTTCCTGCGGCGCACCGAGCGCACCCTGACCCAGTACATGAAGGCGCAGCTGCTGGTGTCGCTCATCATCGGCACCAGCGCGGGGATCGTGCTGTGGGTCTATGGGGTGACCGGGCTCTTCCCCCTGGGGGCGACCTTTGCGGTGGCGTTCGCGGCCTGGGTCTTCGTGATGGAGTTCGTGCCCTACGTGGGGCCGATCCTGGGGGCCGTGCCCCCCACGCTGCTGGCCCTCTTCACGTCGCCGGTCGCGGCCCTGTGGGTGGTGGTGGCGTTCATCGCGATCCACCAGCTCGAGGGCCACATCGTGGTGCCCAACATCATGGGGTCGGCCGTCGGGGTGCACCCGCTGGTGGTGATCTTCGGGCTCCTGATCGGCGAGCAGCTCGCCGGCATCGTCGGCGTCCTGATCGCGATCCCGATGGTCGTGATCGTGAAGGAGGCGGTCACCTTCGGCATCGAGCGGCTGGGGCTGGGGGTCGAGCCGCCGGTCGCCGAAGCCGCCGCCATCGCGGTCACGGAGCCCGCGCCGCCCGAGCCCGAGCCCGAGCCCGGGCCCGGGCCCGAGCCCCCGGCGCCCCGGGAGGACCCCACCCCGGTGCTGGACTCCCCCGAGCTGAGGCCCAGGCCCTGAGCGGGCCGGCCACGGAGCCGGGCGCGACCCTGCTGGTGGCGCGCGGCGTGGGCCGCAGCTACCGCGGCGTGCGCGCGCTCTCGGACGTCGATCTCGAGCTCCGGCGCGGCCAGTCGGTGGCCCTGCTCGGCCCCAACGGCGCGGGCAAGACCACGCTCCTCACGATCCTGGCCGGAGTGGGGCGCGCGAGCTCCGGCACGCTCGCATGGGCCGAGGACGTCGCACCGCGCGTGGGGTGGGTGCCGCAGCGTCCGGCCCTCTACCAGCGTCTGTCCGTACGCGAGAACCTGCGCCTGTTCGCGGCGCTCGAGAAGCGGGGCGACCCGGCCGCGGCGGCCGATGCGCTCATCGCCCGGGCCGACCTCGGCGCCATGGCCGATCAGATCGCCGCCCGGCTCTCCACCGGCACGCTTCAGCGGCTGAACCTCGCCATCGCCCTGGCGGGGCGCCCCAGCGTGCTGCTGCTCGACGAGCCCACCGCCACGCTCAGCCCGGACCAGCGCCTGCGCCTGTGGAGGTGGCTCGACGAGCTGCGCGCCGACGAGGGCATGGCGGTGCTGTTCTCGACCCAGTCGGTGGACGAGGCGCAGCGGCACGGCGACCGCCTGGTGGTGCTCGTGGGGGGCCGCCTGGCCTTCTCGGGCACCCCCGAGGAGATGCTCGCCGCCCACGCCGCCGGCGCGCAGGGAGGCGCCGAGGTCGCGGAGCGCGCCTTCATGCACCTGTTGGAGCAATCCGTCTGAAGGCCGCGGCCCTCATCTTCCGGAAGGACGTGCGCCTGCTGCGGCGCGCCCCGGCCGTGCTGCTGCTCGTGGTCGTCTACCCGATCGTCGTCGCGCTGCTCGTGGCCCTGGCCCTGCAGAACCAGGATCACCGGCCGAGTGTCGCGGTGGTGAACCTGGACGGATCCGGGCGCACGGTGGAGGTGGGGGGCCGGCGGCTGTCCGTCGACGACTACGTCAACCGGCTGGCGGAGGACGTGGACGTGTCGCTGCTCGACGCGAAGCAGGCCGCCGACGCCCTCAGCGCGGGGCGGGTGGGGGCGGTGGTCACGATCCCCGACCACTTCATCGCCGACCTTCAGTCCGGGGTGCGCCAGCCGGTGATCCGCCTGGCCACGAGCCGCCGCTCCCCGATCGAGGCCGACCAGATCCAGCGGAGCCTCGAGGCGGCGCTCTACCGGCTCAACCAGCGCCTGGCCGTGGGGTACGTGGACTCGGTGCTGCGCCTCGTGGACCTTGTGGTGAACGGCGGGAGGATCGGCTTCTTCGGGCGCACCGGCGATGCCCTCGGCCTCCGGCGCAGCCGCGCCCTGGTGCTGACGATGCAGCGGCGGCTGCGCGCGGCCGGCGACCCGGGCACCGCCGCCCAGCTCGGCCCCCTCCTGAACTTCATCGACGAGACCCAGAACAACCTCGACCTGGCAAAGCCCGCGGCCAACGCCATCCGCGCTCCGATCCAGCTCCAGACGGTCGATGCCGTGAAGGGGCGCGAGCCGCTCTCGGCGTTCGGGTTCGCCGCCGCCCTGCTCGTGAGCCTGGGGCTCGCCGGGACCCTCCTGGGCGCGTCGGTGATGTCGACCGAGCGCGAGGAGGCCACGCTCACCCGCCTCGGGCGCGGCCTGGTCTCGCCGTGGTCGCTGGTGGCCGAGAAGACCGCCTTCACGGCCTCGGTCTGCGCGGTGGTCGGGCTCATCCTGCTCGCCGTGGTCGCGGGGCTCACCGACCTCGCGATCGGGCGCTGGGGCCTCTGGGTCGTCACGGTGCTCCTGGCCGGCCTGGCGTTCGGCGCGTTCGGGGTCGTGGCGGGGGCGCTCGCCCGCGAGGCGCGCACGGCCCTGCTGGCGGTGCTGATGATCAGCCTGCCCCTGATCGGCCTGAGCGTCCTGCCGGGCGCCCCCGCGAAGGCGATCGGCGAGGTCGTCCCGTTCAGCCCCGCCTTCGACGCCTTCCAGACGCTGCTCGTGGAGCCCACCATCCCGGGCGCCGACCTCGCGCGCACCCTGGGTCAGCTCGCGCTGATCGCCCTCGTCCTCGGCATCGCGGCGGCCCTGGTGGTGCGGCGGCGGATCACGGCCTGAGCGAGCGGTCCAGGGCCAGCGCCTCGTTCAGGCGGGCGAGGTACTCGCCGCGCCCGAGGTCGACCGCCCCGAACCGGGCGGTGTGCGGCGAGCTCATCTGGATGTCCCAGAGCACGAAGCCCCGCTCGGCCAGGAGGACGGCGGCGCCCACAAGGGCCGCGTTACCGGCGTCCGGCTCCCGGTGGAACATCGACTCCGAGGTGAACAGGCCGCCCAGCGCCACCCCGAAGAGGCCGCCGGCCAGGCGCTCTCCGGTCCAGGCCTCGACGCTGTGGGCCAGGCCAAGGCGGTGCAGCGCGCCGTAGGCCTCGCCCAGGCGCGGCGTGAGCCACACCCCCTCCCGGTCCTCCGCGCAGGCGGCCACCACCTCGTCGAAGGCCGCGTCGACGCGGATCTCGTACGCCCGGCGCCGGACGGCCCGGCGCACCGAGGGGGGGACGCGGAAGCCGTGGATGGGCATCACCGCGCGCGGATCCGCCTCGTACAGGCCCACCGCCCCGCGGGCGCCAACCTCGTCCATGGGGAACCAGCCGCGCGCGTAGGCCGCCAGCAGCGCCTCGGGCGAGAGGGACGGATGAAGGCCCCGTGGCACGGTTGTCACCGTAACCCCCGCCGGTACCCTTGCGTGGAGCGACTCGACGATCCTCGGGGCCCTGACACGGGTCGCTAGGGCACCCAGGTGTCCCCGGCGGGCGTGACGACCAGCTCGTGGGTCCAGCCCCGCGGCGACTGGGCGGCGAGGTAGGCCACCGCGGCGGCCACGTCCTCCGGGGTGAGCGCGTCCTCAGGCGGCCGGTCGGCCATCGGGTTGCGCGAGGTGCGGATGATGCCGTCGGCAACCAGGAGGGCCACGTGAACGCCGGCCGGGCGCAGTTCCTGGGCCAGCGACTGGGTCAACGCGCGGGCGCCGAACTGGGCCGCGGCCCAGGGCCCGCGCCCGGGCATCCCGCGCCGCGCCGACCCGCCCGAGACCTGGATCAGCGTGCCGGAGCCCCGGCGGGCCAGCGCGGCCCCTCCCTCCCGGAGGATCGCCCACGCGGCGGGCAGGAAGCCGGCGACCCACGACTCCAGGCGGTCCGGGGGAGCCGTGATGATCGGGCCGCCGCCGAAGCTGTGGTCCCGGGGCGGGGCGGCGGCGGCGTTGACCACGAGGTCGAGGCCCCCCAGGTCGCGCTCGGCGCGGGCGAGGGCCTCGGCCACCAGCGCGTGGTCGGATGCGTCGCCCCGCACCCCGACGGCCTCGGGATGGGCCTCGCGCAGCGCGTCGAGGGTCTCCTCGGAGCGGGCCACGGCCAGGGCGCGCCAGCCCGCCGCCAGCCGGTCGGCCACCACGGCCCGGCCGACATTGCGCGCGCCGAACGCGACGAGGACGGGTGGGCCGCTCATCCGGGCAGTCTGCCAGCGGAGCCCGGCGGGATGCGGGGAGTAGACTGACCGCGTGCTCGAGGAGAGGGAGACCACCGCTGCGGCCCGCTTCCCGCAGGTGCGGATGCGTCGCCTGCGCGCCGGCGAGGTCATGCGGCGGATGGTCCGCGAGACGCGCCTGTCGCCCGACCGCATGGTGCTGCCGCTGTTCGCCATCGAGGGACGGGACGCCCGCGTCCCGATCGACTCGCTGCCCGGGCACGCCCGGCTGTCGCCCGACCTGGTGGCCGCCACCGCGGCGCGGGCGTTCGCCGCGGGGGTGCCCGCCGTCCTGCTGTTCGGCGTGACCGATCACAAGGACGGCGCCGGGAGCGCCGCCTACGAGGCCGGCGGCGTCGTGCAGGCGGCCGTGGCCGCGATCAAGGACGCGGTGCCCGAGATGGTGGTCGTCACCGACGTGTGCCTGTGCGCCTACACCGACCACGGCCACTGCGGGGTCGTCATCGACGGAGAGGTCCACAACGACCTCAGCCTGGAGCTCCTGGCACGGACCGCGGTGAGCCACGCGGACGCCGGCGCCGACATCGTGGCGCCCAGCGACATGATGGACGGGCGCGTGGGGGCCATCCGGGCGGCGCTCGACGCCGAGGGCCACGAGGACACCGCGATCATGGCCTACTCCGCCAAGTACGCCTCGGCCTTCTACGGGCCCTTCCGCGAGGCCGCCGGCTCGGCGCCGGGCTTCGGCGACCGTCGCGGGTACCAGATGGACCCGGCCAACGGGCGCGAGGCCGTCCGCGAGGCGCTGCTCGACGTCGCCGAGGGCGCGGACATGGTGATGGTCAAGCCCGCCGCCGCCTATCTCGACGTGATCGCGGCGGTGCGCGGGGCGACCGACCTGCCCCTCGCCGCCTACCACGTCAGCGGGGAGTACTCGATGCTGAAGGCGGCGGCCGAGCGCGGGTGGCTCGACGAGCGCACGGCGGCCCTGGAGACCCTCACCGGCATCGCCCGCGCCGGCGCCGACCTGCTCATCACCTACTACGCCGAGGACGCCGCGCGATGGCTGCAGGGGGGCGGGTCCTCATGACCACCACGCTCCCCACCGACCGCGTCGCGTACAAGCCGGACGAGGCCGATCGCGAGCTGCTGAACCAGCTCCAGGCGGGGCTCGCCATGGTGCGGGAGCCGTACGCCGAGATCGGGTCCCGGATCGGGATGGGCGAGGAGGAGGTGCTGCGGCGCCTCCAGCGCCTGAAGGACGCGTCCATCGTGCGCCAGCTCTCGGCGATCTTCGACACCCGCGCCCTGGGCTACACCAGCAGCCTGGTGGCGGCGCGCTACCCGGACGACCGCCTGTTCGAGGCCGCGGCCATCGTGGGCGGGCACCCGGGCGTGAGCCACAACTACCGGCGCACCCACGCGTTCAACCTCTGGTACACGCTCGCCGTGGAGCCCGACTCCCGGCTGGGGCTCGAGGCCACGATGGAGCGGCTGGCCGAGGAGACCCAGGCCGAGTCGATGCGCCTGCTGCCGACGCTCAAGCTCTACAAGATCAACGTCCAGCTCGACATGACGGGCACCCAGGCGACCGACGCCAAGGAGGACGCTCCGCGCCCGCCCCCGGTGCGCGGCGACGGCGTGCTGCCGACCGATTCCGACAAGGCGATGATCGCGATCCTCCAGCGCGATCTTCCGGTGGAATCGCGCCCGTTCGACACCTGGGCGGCCGAGGCCGGGCTCGCGACGGCCGATCTGCTGGCCGCCGCCGAGGTGTTCGTGGAGCGCAGCTACATGCGCCGCTTCGCCGCGGTGCTCAACCACCGCAAGGCCGGGTTCGGAGCCAACGGCATGGCCGTCTGGAAGGTGCCCGAGGAGGAGCTGGAGGAGCTGGGCCCGCGCATGGCCGCGTTCAAGGCCGTGTCGCACTGCTACAAGCGGCCGACCTACCCCGACTGGCCCTACAGCATCTTCACCATGGTCCACCAGCGCTCCAGGGAGGCGTGCGAGGAGGCCATCGCCGCCATCGCCGAGGAGACGGGCATCACCGACCCCGACCGGCGCGCGGTGCTCTACTCGACCTTCGAGTTCAAGAAGATCCGGCTCATGTACTTCACGCCGGACTACCGCGAGTGGGAGGACCTGGCGCTGGCGGGCGCGCCCCTTCCACGGTGGGGGACCTGAGCACCACCACGACCCGCAGCGCCGAGCTGTTCGACCGGGCCCGCCGGGTTCTGGTGGGCGGCGTGAACTCGCCGGTCCGGGCGATGCGCTCGATCGGCCGGGATCCCCTCTTCATCGCGCGGGCCGAGGGGCCGGCCGTGTGGGACGCCGACGGCAACCGCTACGTCAACTACCTCTCGAGCTGGGGCCCGGCGATCCTCGGGCACGCGCCGGCCGCCGTGCTGAGCGCCCTCCGGGACGCCCTGCCGCTGGGCACCTCGTACGGCGCCCCCACCGAGCGCGAGGTGCGCTTCGCCGAGGTCGTGGGGCAGGCGATGCCGTCGATCGAGCAGCTGCGCATGACCTCGTCCGGCAGCGAGGCCGTGATGGGGGCGCTGCGCCTGGCCCGGGCGGCGACCGGCCGCGACGCCGTGGTGAAGGTGGCCGGCGGGTACCACGGCGCCATCGACGGGCTGCTCGCGGAGGCCGGCAGCGGGCTGACCACGATGGGCGTCCCCTCCAGCGCCGGGGTGACCGAGGCGGCGACCGCCGCCACCCGCATCGTCCCCTACAACGACGCGCTCGCCGCCGAGCGGGCGCTGCGCGGAGCCGCGGCGATGATCGTGGAGCCCGTGGCGGGCAACATGGGCGTGGTGCCGCCCGGCGAGGGGTACCTCGCGGCGCTTCGCGGCGCCTGCGACCGCAGCGGGGCGCTGCTGGTGCTGGACGAGGTCATCACCGGCTTCCGCGTCGCCCCGGGCGGGGCGCAGGAGCGGTACGGCGTGCGGGCCGACATCACCTGCCTGGGCAAGATCATCGGCGGCGGCCTGCCGGTGGGGGCGTTCGGCGGCCGCGCCGAGCTGATGCGGGAGCTCGCGCCCGAGGGCCCCTGCTACCAGGCCGGCACCCTGTCGGGGAACCCGCTCGCCACCGCCGCGGGGCTGGCCGTGCTGGGCGAGCTCGCCCGGCCCGGCGTGTACGACCGCCTGGAGGAGAGCGGCGGCGCGCTGGAGGAGGCGATCCGCGACAGCGGCGCTCCCGTGACCGTCAACCGCGTGGGCTCCATGCTCACGCCCTTCTTCCGAGAGGGGCCGGTGACCGACCACGCGGCGGCCACGGGCAGCGACACGGAGGCCTACGGGCGTTTCGCCCGTGCGCTCCTCGACGCCGGCGTCTACCCCCCGCCGTCCCAGTACGAGGCGTGGTTCACGGGGCTCACTCACGGGGCGCCGGAGCTCGCCGCCACCCGCGAGGCCCTCGCCCGCGCCGTGGAGGCGCTGTGAGGGAGGCGCTCGCGCGCGAGCCGCATCTCGCCGCCGAGCTGATCGAGCCGGAGGCCGCGCCACTGCTGGCGCCGCTCGTCTCCCCGCCCCTCGACCCCCACCAGGCCGCCGGCCTCGACCTGATCCTGGAGGGATTCCTGCTGCACCACGGGGTGGCGCGCCACCTGGCGCCGGCGGAGCCCGGCCGCGAGGTGCTGGCCGGCGACTACTGCTACGCCCACGGGCTGGTGCGGATCGCCGACTCGGGCGATCTCTTCGTCATCGAGGCGCTCGCCGACCTCATCGCCCTCGGGGCCGGCCTGGTCGCGGCCGGCGACCGTGCGGCGCTGGCGCCGCTCTGGCGCGCGACGACGATGGCGATCGCCTCCCGCGACGGCCGCGACGGGGGCGACATGGCCGCGCGCTACCTGGACGCCAAGCGGATTCTCCAGACCGAGGGCGACCGCGGGCCCCTGGAGGCCATCGCCGCGGGCCTCCCCCCCACCCCCGAGCTCGACGCGGCGCTGCGGTGAAGGACCTGCGCGAGTGGATCGCCCGGCTCGAGCGCGAGGGGGAGCTCGCCCGCGTCGCGGCGCCCGTGGACCCCCGCCTCGAGATCACGGAGATCGCCGACCGCGTGTCGAAGTCCGGGGGTCCCGCGCTGCTGTTCGAGAACGTCGCCGGGAGCGAGCTGCCGGTGCTGATCAACCAGTTCGGCAGCGAGCGGCGCATGTGCCTGGCGCTCGACACCGAGAGCCTGGACGCCCTGGGCGAGCGGATCGAGTCGCTCATGGACCTCCAGCCGCCGCAGGGCGTGGTGGCCAAGGTGAGGGCGCTCGGCAGGCTGCGCGAGCTGGCCTCGTTCTCGGCCAAGACCGTGCGCGACGGCCCCTGCCAGGAGATCTGGCTCGACGAGCCCGACCTCGACCGGCTCCCGATCCTCACCTGCTGGCCGGACGACGGCGGCCCGTTCGTGACGCTGCCCCTGGTCTTCAGCCGCGATCCGCGCACCGGCGCGCGGAACTGCGGCATGTACCGCATCCAGAAGCTCGACCGGCGCACGGCGATGATGCACTGGCAGATCCACAAGGACGGCGCCGCCCACCTGCGCGACTCCCAGGGGCGCGTGCCCGTGGCGGTGGCCATCGGGTCGCACCCGGCCACCACCTACTCGGCGACGGCGCCGCTGCCGCCGGGCATCGACGAGATGATCTTCGCCGGGTTCCTGCGCGGCCGCAGCGTGGACATGGTGAGGTGCCGGACGGTGGACCTCGAGGTGCCGGCCGAGTCGGAGGTCGTCCTCGAGGGCTACGTGGACGCGGCCGACCTGCGCCCCGAGGGCCCGTTCGGCGACCACACCGGCTTCTACACGCCCGTGGACGACTACCCCACGTTCCACCTCACCGGCATGTCGATGCGTTCGGACGCCGTCTACGCGACCACCATCGTGGGGCCGCCGCCGATGGAGGACTTCTACCTCGGCAAGGCCACCGAGCGGCTCTTCCTGCCGATCATCCGCATGACCCTCCCGGATCTGGTGGACATGAACCTCCCGCTCGAGGGCGTCTTCCACAACTGCGCGATCGTGTCGGTGAACAAGCGCTACCCCGGCCACGCCAAGAAGCTCATGAGCGCGATCTGGGGCCTCGGGCTGCTGTCGCTCAGCCGCTGCGTGGTGGTGGTGGACCACGACGTGGACGTGCAGGACACCTCGGCGGTGGCGTTCCAGGCCTTCTCCAACGTCGACGCGGGCCGCGACATGCTGGTCGTGGAGGGCCCGGTGGACGCGCTCGACCACGCCGCGCCCTACTTCGCCTACGGCTCGAAGGTGGGATTCGACGCCACCCGCAAGTGGCCCGGCGAGGGGATCGTGCGGCCCTGGCCGGACCCGATCACGATGAGCGAGGACGTGCGGGCGCTCGTCAACCGGCGCTGGGACGAGTACGACATCCGGGCGGCTTCTCGAAAAAGGACGTCCGGCCCATTCCGGCGTCGTTGAATCTGCCCTCTCCGTCGGATTGAATCCCCGGGGCCCCGGTTGGGGCATGTCCGACGACGGCGCGGAGGTCGGGTTGGCTGAGAGCCAGGGCGAGGGAGGGACGGGCGAAGCGCGCGGCGGCCGGTACCAGGGGCCCGTCGCAAGCGACCCGCCCCCGGCCCACGACCCCCACGACGATCCGGCCTTCATCACCCGCACGAAGTTCCTGACCGGCGTGGCGCTGGTCACCGGCGGGGTCATGACCGCGGCCATCCTCGTTCCGGTGGTGGGCTTCGCGGTGGCCCAGCCCCTGAAGGAGGAGGAGTGGCGCTGGGTCGACATCGGCCCGCTCCGGGACTTCCCCGACGGCAAGACCACCTCGATCGCCGTCTCCGGCCCGACACCCGAGTCCGACCGGCGCGCCTACATCCGCCACCGGGACGGGGCGATCATCGGGATCTGGAACCGGTGCGCCCACCTGGGCTGCCCGGTGGCGTACTCGGCGGGCGGGGACGTCTACGCGTGCCCCTGCCACGGCGGCGCCTACAACTCGCTGGGCCTGGTCACCTCCGGCCCGCCGCCGCGCCCGCTCGACCGCTTCGACGTCAAGCTCGTCGGCGTCAACGGCAAGGACATCGCCCTGCAGAAGGTCCCGGCCCAGGGCGTGCCCACGACGGGGGTCCCGCCGGAGGCGCGCCTGCTGGTCGGCCGGCCGTTCTCGATCGACCAGAACCAGAACCCGTACAAGCTGAAGCCCCCGGGTGAGCCCGTGACCGGCACGCTCTCCAACCTCTACCCGCTCCCGCCGAGCTGAGGCGCGGGATGGCGACCAAGGACATCTCGCCGAAGAACCCCGCCGTCAAGGCGGGCGAGGCGACCTTCGACTACGTGGACCGCCGGACCGGGCTCAAGTTCGGATCCAAGTGGTTCCTGTTCCGCAACGTGCCCGCCGAGACGAGCTGGTTCCAGACGCTCGGCTTCACGGCCATGGCCCTCTTCGGCATGCAGGCCATCACCGGGATCATCCTGGCGATGTACTACACGCCCGACCCCAACCAGGCCTACCAGAGCATCCAGTCGATCACCAACGACGTGACCTGGGGCTGGCTGGTGCGCGGCATGCACAAATGGGGCGCCAGCGCGATGATCGTGGTGGTCTTCCTCCACATGGGCCGGGTCTTCTTCTTCGGCGCCTACAAGTACCCGCGCGAGCTGACCTGGGTCACCGGAGCGCTGCTGCTCATCCTGACCATGTTCATGGGCCTCACCGGCTATCTGCTGGTGTGGGATCAGAAGGCGTACTGGGCGACCGTGGTGGCCGTCAACATCACGGGGAGCATGCCGATCCTCGGTCCGTACGTCGCCGACATCCTGCGCGCCGGACCCGAGTTCGGGCCCGACACGCTCGCGCGCTTCTACTCCATCCATATGCTCGTGATACCCGGCGCCATCGCCACCTTCATCGGGCTGCACCTCTACCTGATCACGAAGCTCGGGATCGCCGAGCCGCCGTACAGCAAGCGCCGCATCGCCGCGGAGCGGGCCGAGGAGGAGGCACGACACGCCGCCGCGCGCGAGCGGCTGCCCTACGGGCGCCGCGAGGTGCCCGCGTCCGCACCCCCGGGATCGGTTCCGAGCCCCGTCGCGAAGACCGAGGACGGTTCGTGAACCGCGGTCAGCAGGAGGCGTACGACCGCGACTACGCGGCCGCGAAGAAGGCCGGCAAGCCGTTCTTCCCGTACGCGGTCTACAAGGACCTGGTCATCGCCGCGCTGGTGATCGGCATCGTCATCGCGCTGGCGATCTGGCATCGGGTCGAGGTGGGCGAGCCGGTCAACCCGGCCAGCACCGACTACGTGCCGCGGCCCGAGTGGTACTTCTTCTTCCTCTTCGAGCTCCTCCGGGTGTTCAAGGGGCAGAACGCGCTGCAGCCGGTGATCATGGCGACGTTCATCATCCCCAACATCCTCATGTTGCTGCTGATCCTGACCCCGTTCATCGACCGGGGACCGGAGCGGCGCATCCATCGTCGTCCGATCGCCCTGATCACCGCGGTCATCGTCATCGTGTTCCTCGCCTACGAGACGAACTCCGGCGCCGAGGCTCCCAGCGGGCTCGGATCGGTGGCCAACGGCCTGCCCCTGAGCGGCCTGGACCCCACCGCCAAGGCGGGCGCCACGATCTTCCTGACCCAGGGCTGTACGAGCTGCCATACGATCGCGGGCGTCGGCGCGCCCGGACCGGGCCCGAACCTCAGCAGCGAGGGCTCAAAGGGGCACCCACCCGCGTACTACGAGGGGTTCCTCAAGAACCCGCCGGGGAACGTGATGCCGAACTTCACCGGCTTCACCCCGGAGCAGTACAAGCAGATCGGCACGCTGCTCGCGGGCCTGGGAACCACGTACAAGTAGGGCTTGCACGGCCGGCAGGGCGTCCGCCACGCTCAGCCGGCCGCGTCCGCGGAGCGGGGGCGCCGCTACCATCGGAGGGGTGATGCGGGTCTTCCTCGGGGTCACGGGAGCGAGCGGCGCCGTGTACGCCGGGCGGGCTCTGCGGGCCCTGACGGCCGCGGGGTGCGACGTGGGGCTGTGCGTGAGCGACGCCGGCGCCCACGTCATCAGCCACGAGATCCTCGAGGCCGGGCGGCGCCCGCCCGACGATCCCGGCCTGGTGATCGCCACCTTCGTCGAGCGCTTCGGCGCCGAGTCCGGCTCGGTGACCGTGCTCGGGCTCAACGACCTGACGGCGCCCTTCGCCTCCGGGTCGTCGCTGGCACCGGCCGCGCTGATCGCGCCGTGCTCCGGCGCGACGCTCGCGGCGATCGCCCACGGCACGGCCCGCAACCTCATCCACCGGTGCGCCGACGTGATGCT
The DNA here is from genome assembly GCA_963760715.1 of Miltoncostaeaceae bacterium. Lineage (GTDB taxonomy): Bacteria > Actinomycetota > Thermoleophilia > Miltoncostaeales > Miltoncostaeaceae > CAVXDY01. The sequence goes on from CAVXDY010000004.1 coordinate 195,701, forward strand.
GAAGGAGCGCCGGCGGCTGGTGCTGATGCCGCGCGAGACGCCGCTCAGCCTGATCCACATCGAGAACATGGCGGCGGTCACCCGCGCCGGCGCGATCGTGCTGCCGGCGATGCCGGGCTTCTACAACCTGCCGCGCACGACGGACGACCTCGTCGATTTCATGGTGGCCAAGGCCCTCGACCTGATGGGCGTGCCCCACGAGCTCCTGGCCCGCTGGGGAGAGCCCTCCCCCAGACCGGCCGGATGAGCGTCGAGGCGCCGGGGCGACTTCCGGCCACCGAGGTCCGGGCGATGTTCGATCGCATCGCCCCCCGCTACGACCTGCTGAACCGCGCCATGACCGCCGGCCTGGACGGCCGCTGGCGCCAGGCCGCCGCGGCGGCCGCGGACCTCGCCGCCGGCGACCGCGCGCTCGACTGCTGCACGGGCACGGGGGATCTCGCGCTCGCGCTGTCGGACCGGGTGACGCCCTCGGGCCGGGTGGCGGCGGTCAACTTCTCCGAGCGGATGGTCGCCCTGGCCCGCGAGAAGGCCGCCCGGCGCGGGCGCGCGATCGACGTCCAGGTGGCCGACGCCCTGGCCCTGCCCTTCCCCGGCGGCACCTTCGACGCCGCCACCGTGGCCTTCGGCATCCGCAACGTGGCCGACCTCGACCGGGGGCTGGCCGAGATGGCCCGCGTCGTGCGGCCGGGCGGGCGCGTGGTGATCCTCGAGATCACCACCCCGGCGCGCCTCCGGCGCTTCTACGGGTTCTGGTTCGACCGGGTCGTGCCGCGCATGGGCCGGCTGCTCGGTCGCGACGGGGCCGCCTACTCGTACCTGCCGGCCTCGGTCCGGCGCTTCCCCGAGCCGCCGGAGCTGGCCGCCCGGATGGCGGCGGCGGGCCTGGTCGACGTGCGGTGGCGCCCGCTCGCGGGGGGGATCGTCGCCCTCCATCACGGGCGGGTCGCCCGATGACGACCACCCCCGTCCCGGCCGTCGCCCTGCCGCTGGCGCCCCTCCTCGCGCGGTGCGAGGAGCGTCTGCGGGAGGCGGTGTCCCTGGGCGCGGCGGAGGTGGTGGAGCCCGCGCTCGACACGCTCACGGCCGGCGGCAAGCGGGTGCGCCCGCTGCTGGTGTTCTGCTCCGCGCCGCGCTCGGCGCTCACCGACCCGGCCGCGACCGGGGACCTGCTGTCGGCGGCGGCGGCCGTGGAGCTGGTGCACAGCGCGACGCTGGTGCACGACGACCTGCTGGACGGCGCGACCATGCGCCGGGGCCGGCCCACCGTGGCCCAGGAGCTCGGGCCCGAGCGGGCGGTCACGACCGGCGACTTCCTGTTCGCCTGCGCGTTCGCCGAGCTCACCCGCACGCGATCGGCCCCCGCGGTGCAGGCGCTGGCCGCCGCCGCCCTCGACCTGTCGCGGGGCGAGATGGACCAGCAGCGGGCCGCGTTCGACCTGGCGCTCCACGAGGAGGCGTACCTCGCGCGCTGCCGCCGCAAGACCGCCGCCCTCTTCTCGGTGGCCTGCCGCCTCGGGGCGCTCGTGGGCGGCGGCGGCCGCGAGGCCGAGGAGCGGCTGGCGTCCTTCGGCGAGAACGTGGGGATGGCCTTCCAGATCTTCGACGACATCCTCGACCTGGCGGGGGCGCCGGCGGCGACCGGCAAGCGCCGCGGGACCGACCTCTGCGACGGCACGGTGACCCTGCCGGTGATCCTGGCCCTGCAGCTCGAGCCGACGCTGCGCCCGCGGGTGGCCGAGGCCTGCCAGGGCCCCGGCCTCGAGGGCCTCTGCGACCGGCTGGCCGCCCACCCGGGCGTCAACCTGGCGCGCGAGCGCGCCCTGGAGTTCGTGGCGGCCGCGCGCCGGGCGGTGGAGGTCGAGGGCCCCACCGGCGGGGCCGACGTCGCGGCCCTGCGCGAGATCGCCGACGGCGTGGTGGACCGCTACTCGTGAGCGACCTGCGCGCCCGCATCGCCGGCCTGCTGGCCGCCCGCGACCCGCTCGCCGCGGCCCGCGCCGCGTCGTTCGACCCCCGCGCGCCGATCACCTACGGCAGCGACGACGCCCCGGACGGCTGGCTGGTGGACGGTGACGAGGAGCGCCCCGTGGGGGAGCACCGCGCGGCCCACCGCGAGGGCCGTCCCAGCGAGGCCGCGCTCGCCTACGGCGCCGGCCGCGACGTGGAGGAGGTGGCCGCGCGGCTGGCCGACCTCGCCGAGCTGGCCGCCGAGACCGGGCTCCTCCGCGCGGTCTGCCCGGTTCCGGCCGACGGCACCGCCGACCGGCCCGGCTCGTGGGGCGTCGAGGACCTCACGGTCATCGCCACCTGCCGCCTCGCCCTGCCCGACGGCGTCGCCGTGCGTCCGCACTGGCGCCGCCTTGGCCCGGCGGCCTGCCAGATCGCGGCGGCCTTCGGCGCCACCGACTGGCGGGTGCCCGCCGACGACCGGTCCGACCCCGCGGCGCTGGCCGCCGCCGTGGGGCGTGAGGCGGTGCGGCGATGAGGAAGCTGCGAGTCGGGCGCATCGCGGCGCTCAACATGTACCCGATCTACCACGGCCTGGAGCGGGCGGGCGACCCGGCGCTGACCTTCACCGACGGGGTGCCCACCGAGCTCAACCGAGCCCTGCTCGACGGGCGGCTCGACGTGTCGGCGGTGTCGAGCATCGCCTTCGCGCGGCACGCCGACGCGCTCACGCTGGTCCCGGTGGCCTCGATCACCGCCGCGGGCGCGGTCGACTCGATCCAGCTCTTCTCCCGCGTGCCGTTCGACGAGGTGGCCACGGTGGCGGTGACCCCTCACAGCGCGACCTCGGTGGCGCTCCTGCGGATCCTGCTCGGGCCGCGCCCGTCTCCCTTCGAGACCCTCGCCGAGTCCCCGGCCGCGGCCCTCGAGCGCGTGGACGGCGTGCTGCTGATCGGCGACGAGGCCCTGGAGGGCCTGCGAACCCCCTTCGCGCCCCATCACGCCGATCTGGCCGAGCTCTGGAACCGGCGGACCGGGCTTCCGATGGTGTTCGCGGTGTGGGCCGCCCGCGCCGACGCCGCGCGCGAGCGGGCCGAGGCGCTGGCCGAGCTGGCGGAGCTGCTGCTGGCCGCCCGCGCGGCCTACCTGGCGGACCCCGAGGCCGTGGTGAGCGCCGCCGCCCGGCGCTTCCCCTTCCCCGCCGACTTCATCCGCCCGTACCTGAGCCGCCTGCGCTACGAGTTCGGCGAGGCCGAGCGCGCGGGGCTCGGCGCGTTCCTGGAGCAGTCGCGGGCGACCGGCCAGCTGGACGTGCTGCCGAGGCTCGCGGCGTAAGATGGCGACCGTGGCGACCACCGTGGCACCCGCGCGCGTCGGCGACATCCTGGAGCGGACCCTCGGCGGTGAGCGGCTCTCGGACGACGACGCCCTCGCGCTCCTGGCGAGCCGCGACCTGGTCGCCGTGGGAGAGGCGGCATCGCGGATGCGCGACGCGGGCGGCGATCCGGACATCGTGACGTTCGTGATCGACCGGAACGTCAACTACACCAACTTCTGCATCACCGACTGCGACTTCTGCGCCTTCTACCGGTCGCCCATGGACCCGGAGGGCTACGTCCTCCCGAAGTCGGTGATCTTCCGCAAGATCGAGGAGACGCTGGATCTGGGCGGCACCGCCCTGCTGCTCCAGGGCGGCCACCACCCGAACCTGCGGATCGAGTGGTACGAGGACCTCTTCTCCGACATCAAGGCGCGCTACCCGATCCACCTGCACGCCCTGTCGCCCTCGGAGATCATGCACATCAGCCACGTCTCGCGGATCTCCCTCGACGAGACCCTCACGCGCCTGCGCGCCGCCGGGCACGACTCGCTGCCGGGTGGAGGCGCCGAGATCCTGGTCGACCGGGTGCGCCAGGTGATCGCCCCCCGCAAGACCACCACCGACGAGTGGCTCGGCGTGATGCGCGCCGCCCACCGGGCCGGGATGTCCACGACGGCGACGATGATGTACGGCACCGTGGATACGTGGCGGGACCGCATCGAGCACCTGCGGCGCCTGCGCGAGGTGCAGGACGAGGCCGGCGGCTTCCGCGCGTTCGTGTGCTGGAGCTACCAGTCCGGAGGCGGCAGCGCGCGGGGCGACGACCACGTGCCCACCACCGCCGCCGACTACCTGATGATGCTGGCGGTCAGCCGCCTCTACCTCGACAACTTCCCCCACTTCCAGTCGTCGTGGGTCACGCAGGGCCTGCGCGTGGGCCAGCTCGCCCTGGAGTTCGGCTGCGACGACATGGGCTCGATCATGATCGAGGAGAACGTCGTCCGCGCCGCCGGCACGGCCTTCCGGCTCGACACCGAGCGCATGGTGCGGGCGATCGAGGCCACCGGCCGGCGGGCCGTGCAGCGCGACACGCTGTACCGCGCCGTGCGGGCGTTCTGACGCCGGTGAGGGTCTACTCGGTCGCCGATGCGCACCGGCTCTGGTCCGCGGGCGAGCTGGCCATCGTCGATTGCCGTGAGGAGCGCGAGTACGAGACGACCCACGTGGCGGGCGTTCCCCTGCTCCCGATGAGCGAGATCCTGTCCCGGCTCGACGAGCTGCCCGGCGACCGCCCCCTGGCGATCCTGTGCCGCAGCGGCGCCCGCAGCGGGCAGGTGGCCGAGTATCTCGACGCGAGCGGGGACCACGGCGAGGTGGCGAACGTGGAGGGCGGCATCATCGCGTGGGCCGCCGAGGGCCTCCCCTACGAGGGGGAGCCGCCGCACTAGCGCTCGAGCGCGAGGACCTCCGGCCCGGCGGCCGAGACCCGGTCGCCGCCGTCGAGCTTCGCCGCGTAGAGGGCCGTGTCCGATGCGGCCAGCAGCGCGGTCGCCGTGGTGCGGCCGTTCCGCGTGGTGGCGACCCCCACGCTCACCGTGATGCGCTCGCCGGCGGCGGCCGTGCGGACGCTCACCTCCGACCGCACGGCCCGCGCCACGCGGAGCGCGTCGGGGGCCTCGCAGTCGGCCATCAGCACCGCGAACTCGTCGCCTCCGAGGCGCGCGATCGCGTCGGCGTCGCGGGTGGCGGCGCGCAGCGACTCGGCGACGCACCGCAGGGCGTCGTCGCCCGCGGGGTGCCCCAGCAGGTCGTTGACGTCCTTGAAGCGGTCCACGTCCACGATCAGCAGCGACAGGGCCGTGGGACCACGCCGCGCCGAGGCGAGGGCCCTCTCGAGCTGCTCGTCGAACGCGCGGCGGTTGGGGAGCGCGGTGACGGGGTCCTCGCGCGCCTGCGACTCGAGCGCGGCCACGAGGCCGTCCACGCGCCGGCGCTGGGCCAGGATGGCGAGCGCCGTGAGCGTGAAGGCCAGCGCGAGGGCGCTCGCGTTGAACGAAAGCCCGCGACGGGCTGGCGAGCACGCCCATGACGGTCGTCTCCACGGCCACGACGGTGCTCAACACCAGGATGTTGCGCCGGACGTCGAGGTAGCTCGCCGCGAAGACGACCGGCCACAGGAAGAAGAGCTGCGACCCGGCGCTGGAGTCGCGCGTGAGGAGGTTCAGGGTGCCGAGGATGAGGGTCGTGACGACGGGCGCGGCGATGATCGCCCACACGGGCACGCGCAGGGGGGCCCTCAGTGCCGCGAGTCCGGCGCCCGCGACGAGCAGGCAGACGACCAGTGACACCGCGAGCACGGCTCCGTGGCCGGCGAACCCCGGCACGGCCAGCCCGGAGATCACGCCGAAGAGGCCGCCGGCCGTGAGGAACAGCCCCATGGCACGGCCCGCGCTCGCGCGGTCTCGCGACAGGATCGGCGACGTCCGTGTGGCGGTGGTCCTCGCGCCGTCCATGGCGCTCCGTGGCACGGGGTGGCTCTAGAAGTCCATCGGCTCGATGAGGTCGAGCTGGATCGCCTCGATCAGGCGCTCCACGTCCGCCTCCATGTTCGAGCGTGCGAAGCTGCGCAGCGTGGAAAGCAGGTCCTCGGTGCCGTCGTTGAGGGCGTCGTCGAACCGCTCGACGTCGTCGTGGTCGAACTCGCCGACGCTCCGCCACTCGCAGTTCGGGCAGCGGCGCTCGATGCGCCATCCCTCGCCCCTGCGCTCCTCCCACGAGGTGGGGTAGACGAGATCGCTCTCGCAGTCGGGGCAGATGTGCAGGTTGAGCTCGCCGTCCCGCCCGTACTCGAGGTCGATCTCCTCGGCCGGCCCGGGGACGTCCTGGATCACGGCCTCGGCGGCGTCGCCGTCCTCTCCGTCGGAGAAGTAGACGATCTCGATGACCCGGCCACCCGGGAGCGCGATCTTCTTGGTGCGGTATCCCTTCATGGCCGTCCGTCCTCCGCCTGGCATCGACCGCCATCCTTGGCTGCCGTCGGCGCCGTTTCCACAGTCGGGTTGGGTATCGACGCCCGGGGTGCGAACTTGAGGCACGGCCCCCACGGGGGCCGGCCGGGTCAGGCGGCGGTGAGGGCCGCCTCGGCCACGCGGTCGGCCTCGAACGACGACCGCACCAGCGGTCCGGCCTCCACGTGGGCGAGGCCCAGGTCCCGTCCCATCTCGGCGAGGGCCGGGTACTCGGCCGGCGCGTAGTAGCGCGCCACGGGCAGGTGGGTCGCGGAGGGGCGCAGGTACTGGCCGACGGTGACGGGGCCGCAGCCCACGCCCGCGAGGTCCGACAGCACCCGTGCGATCTCCGGGAGCGTCTCGCCCAGCCCGACCATGATCCCGCTCTTGGTGGTGAGGCCGGCGGCGGCGGAGCGGGCCAGCAGCTCCAGCGTGCGCTCGTAACGCGCCCCCGGGCGCACGCGCGAGTAGAGGCGCGGCACGGTCTCGGTGTTGTGGTTGAGCACGTCGGGGGCGGCCTCGATGACGGCCTCGAGCGCGCTCCAGCTCCCCCGCAGGTCGGGGATGAGCACCTCGACCCGGCAGTCGGGCAGGCGGTCGCGCAGGGCGCGGATGGTGCTCGCGAAGTGGGCCGCGCCGCCGTCGGGCAGGTCGTCGCGGGCGACGGCGGTCACGACCACGAAGCGCAGGCCCATGGCGGCGGCGGCCTCCGCCACCCGTCGGGGCTCGTCGGGGTCCGGGGGGCCCATGGGCCGCGCGGTGATCACGTTGCAGAAGCGGCAGCCGCGGGTGCAGTGGCTCCCCGCGATCATGAAGGTGGCCGTGCCGCGCGACCAGCACTTGCCGATGTTCGGGCAGGCCGCCTCCTCGCAGACCGTGACGAGGTCGGACGAGCGCATCAGCGCCTTGGTCTGGACGAACCCGGAGGAGAGGGGGTTCTTGGCCACCACCCAGCGCGGCAGCCGGCGGCGGTCGCAGAGCTGGGCGAGCTGCTCGCCGGTGACCTCGACCGGTTCGAGGTCCCCGAGCGGGCCCTCGCCGATCAGGCGGTCCCCGAGGATGACGTCGGGGACGTGGCCCGCGGCGCGCGCGGCCTCCACCGCCTCACGCGGGGGGACACCCGGCCCCTCCTCCACGATGAACGCGCGCTCGACGGCCACGCCCTCACGGTAGCGAACCACCGGGACGCCCGTTACGCTCGCCCACCGTGGTCCTGTCCGACCGAACGATCCGCGAGGAGCTCGCCTCCGGCCGGCTCGTGATCGACCCCTTCGACGAGGCGCTGCTGCAGCCGTCGTCGGTGGACGTGCGGGTCGCCGACGAGTTCCGGGTGTTCCACAACAACCGCCGCACGTTCATCGACGTGCGCCAGCCCTCGGACGACCTGACCGAGCTGGTCACGATCGCCGGCGACGAGGCGTTCATCCTCCACCCGGGCGAGTTCGTGCTGGGCTCGACGCTGGAGCGCGTGGCGCTGCCGGACGACCTCGTGGCGCGCCTCGAGGGCAAGTCCAGCCTCGGCCGGCTGGGGCTGCTCATCCACTCCACGGCGGGCTACGTGGACCCGGGATTCAACGGCACGATCACCCTCGAGCTCTCGAACGTGGCGCGACTGCCCATCTCGATCCATCCGGGCATGGCGATCGGCCAGATCTCCTTCCTCCAGATGACCACCCCGGTCGAGCGCCCCTACCAGGGCAAGTACCAGGGGCAGAGCGGGCCGACGGCGTCGGCGTTCCACGAGGAGTTCGACCGGGACGGGTCCCGCCGCTCGCCCCGAGGCCGCTAGGAGACGCGCCCCCGGCCGGCGGGGCGCAGCCAGGCGTTCGCCGCGGCGCCTCCGAGCAGCGCCCAGAGGAGGGTCCACACCCCGGCGGCGCCCCACGCCGAGAGGCCGCCCGCCAGCAGCGGCGGCGCGTCGGGCCCGCCCAGGGCGTCGATGACCCGGGCCACGACGATGAAGGCGGCGTGGATGACGTAGGCGATGAGCCAGGCGGCGGCGGCGTGCCGCGGCCGCCGGCCGGCCGCCCGGACCCCCGCCAGGAAGCCGCCCAGGCCGAACGAGATCGCCCCCGCCGCGAGGCGCGCCGGCCAGTCGCGCTCGGCGCCGGCCAGGAGCCCGATGGACGCCACGAGACCGCCCCAGGTGGCCGCGATGAGGTCGATCCGGGTATTCGCGGGCGACCCGCGGGGCACGAGCGGCACCACCCGTCCATGCTACCCTCGGCCCAGGATCCTCCATCCCCCCTGAAGGAGCGGCCGTGCCGTTCGGAGTGGGACCTCTTGAGCTGGTGATCATTCTGATCATCCTGCTCGTCATCTTCGGCGCGAAGCGGCTGCCCGAGATCGGCCGTGGCCTCGGATCGAGTGCCCGGGAGTTCAAGGAGGGGATCACCGGCGCCCCCGACCCCAAGGAGGGGGAGGCCATCAGCGGCCCGAAGCCGGAGGACGACAAGAGCGCCTGAGGCGCCGCGGACCCGCATCTGGCGGGCCGCCTGGGTGATCCCGGTGGAGGGGTCGCCGGTCGCGGGCGGCGCGGTGTGCGTGGACGGCGGGTGGATCGTCAACGTGGGGGTGCTGGCCGACGTGCGCGGACGCCACGTGGAGGCGCCGGTCGTGGACCTGGGAGAGGTCATCCTGGCGCCCGGCTTCGTCGACGCGCACGCGCACCTCGAGTGGAGCCTCATGGACGGCGTCCTGCCGTCGCAGCCCTTCGGCGTCTGGCTGGGCCGCCTGCTCGCCCTGCGAGGGCGGATGGAGCCGGAGGACCATCTCGTCGCCGCCCGCCACGGGGCCGTGCGCGCGCTGCGGGCCGGCACCACCACGCTGGCCGACTCCGGCCCCACCGGCGCGGCCGTGGTCGCGATGGCCGAGGCCGGCCTGCGCGGACCGGTGCACCTGGAGGCCTTCGGCCGTGAGGAGGGCGAGAGGGCCCGCGCGCGCGCGGCCGGCGTCGCCGAGCGCGTCACCGCCCTGGCGGCCGCGGCCGATGGCCGCAACCTCGTCGGCCTTTCACCACACGCCCCGTACACCGTGGGCCCGGGCCTCTGGGCCGCGCTCGCCCGGCAGCCGGATCTCGCCGGCCGCCCCTGGGCCACCCACCTCGCCGAGTCCGACGACGAGACCCGGGTCATCGCCGGCGGCGACGGCGCGCTGGCGGAGGTCTTCGCCTCCATCGGAGCGGTTCCCGGCCGGTGGCCGGGGGCCCCGGGTGCGGGCCCGGTGGAGCGGCTGGCAGGCGCCGGCGCCCTGCGCGGAGGGCTCGTGGCGGCGCACTGCGTGCAGCTCGGCGACGGCGATCCCGCCCTGCTGGCCCAGGCCGGCGTGGGCGTGGCCCACTGCCCGCGCTCGAACGAGTATCTCCACTGCGGCCGGGCGCCCCTCCCGGCGCTGCTCGAGGCCGGCGTCCCCGTGGGCCTCGGCACCGACAGCCCCGCGAGCGGCGGCGACTACGACGTGCGCGCCGAGACCCGGGCCTGCGCGCGGATGCACGGCGACGACGCCGGGCCGCCCGAGGCGCTGATGGCCCTGGCCACGATCGGGGGCGCCCGGGTGCTGGGGCTCGACGCCGAGGTGGGGAGCCTGGCCCCCGGCAAGCGGGCCGACCTGGTCGCGCTGCGCACGGCCCCCGGCTCCCCGCGCGACCCCTTCGCGGCCGCGCTCGCCCCCGGCACCCAGGTGACGACGGTGGTCATCGACGGCGCCGTGGCGCTCGCCGAGGACCGCCCCGCGGGCATCGACGCCGCCGAGGTCGAGACCGCCGCCGCAAGAGCCCGACGACGGCTCTGGTAGCGTCAGACACCGTGCTCCTCGACCAGAAACGCACCCGCCGCACCGTCCAGGTCGTGGCGATCTTCACCTCGCTCGCGTTCGGCGGCGTGATCATCGTGGTGCTGGGACTGGTGTTCTTCGGCGGGGGGAGCGCGAGCGCCGAGGACCAGCTCGTGAGCGACGCGAAGACCCGGGTGCAGCAGGAGCCGAGGAATCCCGACGCCTGGGAGCAGCTCGCCTCGGCCTACCGGGCGAAGCAGGAGCTGCCGCAGGCGGTCGACGCCGCCCAGAAGGCGCTGTCCTTCGCCCCCAACGACTTCAGCCGGCTCCAGGTGCTGATCTCGCTCCAGCTCGACCAGGGCGACTCGGCCGGGGCGATCGCCGCCCTCAGCGACTTCACGCTGCGCAACCCGAAGAACGCCGACGCGTTCCTGCAGCTCGGCCAGCAGGCGCAGGAGGCGGGCCGCACCCAGCTGGCCCGATTGTCGTACGAGGCCTTCCTCCGCCTGGCCCCCGACGACTCCAACGCCGCCGCCGTGAAGGACCGTCTGAAGCAGCTCTCGGGCACCGGAGCCCAGACCACCACCGCCGGCTGAGGCCCTGCCCGAAGGGCCGCCGCGCGACCCCTTGGTAGCATGCGGGTCGTTCGCGGGCCGTTAGCTTAGTTGGTAGAGCAGGGGACTCTTAATCCCAAGGTCGAAGGTTCGAATCCTTCACGGCCCATCCGCTTGGCCAAGACGCGTCTCACTCTCTGGCTCGGCGATTCTGGCGAGAGCAGTGAGCGTTCCGGCATATGGTCTGGAAGCAGTTCGGCTGGCTGGTACAGCAGTGACTCTCCGCGGTCTGCCTCAGCGGTGGCCGATGGCGGAGAGTTGCTCGGCCAGGCGGCGGCGGAAGGCCGGCACGAGTGCGAGGAGGCGCAGCGCCACATTCCGCAGCGGGCGAACCGCCGACGGGGCGGTGGCCAGCCGGGTGAGCCGGTGGGCAAGTGCGACCACACGAATGGCCTCGGCACGACTGCCGGCCGCATACTCGTCGAGCTTGTCCTCGCGACCTTCCCGCAGCGCGGCCGACAGCGCATCCCCGAGAGTCACCGCATCACGCAGGCCGAGGTTCATGCCCTGCCCGCCTGCCGGGCTGTGCGTATGCGCGGCGTCGCCGGCGAGCAGTACGCGCCCGGCCCGGTACCGGTCCGCCACCCGCTCGTGGATCCGAAACCTGGATCCCCAGATCACTTCGGTCACGCTCACCCTCGTACGACGCGGCCCCCGGGTGTTGAGCAGCTGCTGCGCATCGGCGACGTCCGGCTGCTCCGGCGCATCGTCAACTTCGGCCACGAGCCGGAACGATCCGTCCGGAAGCGGCGCCACGACCAACATGCCGGGCTTGGAGAAGAACAGGAGGACCTGGTCCGCCGGCAGGCCGCCCTCCACCCGGACGTCGGCCAGCGTGAAGGACAGCGGCAGCGAATCGTTGCCGTCGGACCCGAGTCCGGCCAGGTCGCGGATCGTGCTGTTCATGCCGTCGGCCGCAACGACGTACTGGGCCCTGATCACCTCGCCGCTCTCCAGCGTGACCTCGGCACCGTCGGCGGTCTGGCTCACGCCGGTGGCGACGTACGGGCGGTGGACCCTGCCGCCGAGTTCCTCGAGGCGGTCGAGCAGGACCTGCTCGGTGATGTTCTGCGGGACCATCAGCGTGTAGGGATACTCCGTCGGGAGCCGGTCGAACCGGACCGGCACCAGCTCGCGATCCCCATCGCGGATGCTGAACTGCCGAGCCTGGATACCGAGCCCCGCCAGTCGCTTCGAGACGCCGATCCGCTCGAGCATCTCGAGCGTCCGGGCGTGCACGACAGCGGCGCGCGAGGTATTCGCCCCTGCCGCCTGCCGCTCAACCACAGTGACGTCATGGCCATGCCCGGCCAAGGAGGCGGCAACCGCCAACCCCACCGGCCCCGCACCCACCACCAGCACCTCGGTCCGACCAGGAAGCTCACTCATTCACGATCTCCTTCACTGACACCCCTGAATGTCCTCGGGCACGCGCTCGTGGTACCAACTGCTCAGCCCGGCGCCAACAACGCCCACGATCAGCGCCGCCGGTCGGATGGGGTGAGGGTCGGAGCGGGTGCCGCGGGCGCGAGCGGCTTCTCGGGCCCGGTATGGCCGGGCAGCCACTCGAGCCACCGGGGCAGGTACCAGTTCCACTCACCGAGCAGCTTCATCGTCGCCGGCAGCAGCACCGCCCGGATGATGGTGGCGTCGATCAGGATCGCCACCGCGAGGCCGACGCCGAACTGCTTGAGGAAGAGGAAGTCGAGGCTGGCGAAGATGGCGAACACACACACCATGACCACCGCGGCGCTCGTCACGACCCCGGCCGTGCTGGTGATACCGCGCTTGACGGCCTCATCCGTTCTGAGGCCGCTGTCATGGAGCTCCTTGACCCGGCTGAGGATGAACACGTGGTAGTCCATCGAGAGGCCGAAGAGGATCACGAACAGCATGATCGGCAGGAAGGGCTCGATGCCGGCGGTGGACTCGAAGTTCAGGAACCCCTTGCCCCAGCCGTCCTGGAAGACCAGCACGAGGACGCCGTAGGCGGCGGCCACCGAGAGCAGGTTGAGGACGATCGACTTCAGCGCGATCACGATCGAGCGGAAGGCGAAGAGCATCAGCCCGAACGAGAAGAGCAGCACGAAGCCGAAGACGAGCGGCGCCTTCGACTTCAGGAGGTCGTTGAAGTCGCGCGACTCGGCGGTGAGCCCGGTCACGCCGGTCTCGGCGCCGGGGAGCGCACCGACCGTGGCGGGGACGATGTCGCCCCGGAGGGCGTCCAGGGCGGCGTTCGAGGGGTCGTCGGTGCCCCTGCCCGCGACGGGGATGGCGATGTTCGCCACCGTGCCGGCCTGGTTGACGTCCACCAGGATCGGCTCGTGCATGAGACCGGTGGCGAGCGCCCGCCGCTCGAGCTGCGCGATCGCGCCCCGCGCCTGCGGAGCGTTCACGTCCGGGGCCGCGACGACGACGTTCGCCGGGATCGCGGTCCCCGGGAAGGCCGCCTGCAGACGGTTGTAGGTCTTGATGATCGGCAGCGATGCCGGAAGGGTGTCCGGCGCGGGGTTGGCCGTGTGCAGCTGCAGGGCCGGGACGGCGATCGCGACGAGCAGCCCGCCCGCGAGCACCACCGACAGCACCGGGTGCTCGAGGACGCGATCGACGATCGTGCCCCACACGCGGCTGTCGCCGGCGGTGACGCGCCGCCTGACGAAGGGGACCCGCCCCCGCTCGATGTTGTCTCCGAGCCGCCCGAGCAGGGCCGGCAGGACCGTCAGGGAGCCGACCATCGCGACGGCCACGACCAGCATCATCGCGATGCCGAACGAAGCGAAGCCCTGGTCGCCGGTCAGGAGCATCCCGGCCATCGCGACGATCACCGTCAGGCCGGAGACCAGCACCGCGCGGCCCGAGGTCGCCGCGGCCGCCTCGAGGGCCGCGTGCTCGGTCCTCCCGCCCGCGCGCTCCTCGCGCCAGCGCTTGACGTAGAACATCGAGTAGTCGACCCCGACCGCCAGCCCGATCAGCAGGATCACCGCCGAGACCGACTGGTCCATCGCCAGGGAGTGGCTGATCAGCGCCGTCAGGCCGATGGTCGCGAGCACCGAGGTGAGGGCGACGAGCAGCGGGATGCCGGCGGCCACCAGCGCCCCGAAGGTGATCGCGAGGATGACCAGGGTGACCGGGATCGACAGCAGCCCGGCCTTCTTCAGGTCGTTCTCGACCGCCGTGTTGAGCTCCTGTTCCGTGCTGGCGTCGCCGAACTCGGCGACGTAGAGCTCGGGATGGGCCTTCTGGACCGCGGCGATCTTCGCGACCACCGGATCGATCTTGTCGGCGGCATCGTTGATGTCGCCCTTGATCTCGAAGTCGACCAGCGCGGCGCGGCGGTTCCCCGAGACCTGGCCGGCGTTCTCGGTCAGGAGCGGCGAGCGGATCTGCTGGACGACCGGGCTGCCGGCCAGCGTGCGCAGCGTGTCGTCCACGGCCGCGCGGAAGGCCGGCTCATCGATCGTCGACCGGTCGCTCTCGATGAGGACGCTCTCACTGGCGGGCTGCTTGAACCCCGCGTCGAGGAGCTTGTTCACGCGCCCCGACTCGCCCGGTCCCGAGGTGTTCTGGTCGATCGTCTGGAGTCCGGCCGACTGGCCGATCAGGAAGGCGATCGCGACGAAGGCGAGCCAGCCGAAGGTCGCGGTCTTCCAGTGCGCCGCGCTCCAGCGGCCCATGCGGGCCGCCACGTTCCTCGATCGACGCGGATGCGGGGGGCCCGCGTCTGGCGACATCTGAGTGTCGGTCGGCCCCGACTCGGAGCCTCGGCGGTTGCCGTGCTTGCCTCGGAACATTGCTGACCTCCTACCGTGCCTCATGGAATCTCGATCTCGGTGACCCTGGTCGCCGAGGTGCGAGCGGCGACGTAGAAGGGCAGGAGGGCGAGGGCCTCCTCGTCGGTGTCGGCGTGCACCGTCCACCAGATGGCGTGGCCGCCGGACTCGCACGAAGCGAGCGTGGGCCGGTGCCGAAGCGGGCTCTGATGCCCACTGAACGCGGCGAACACCACGCCGCACTCGCCCGGCTGGTGGCGATGGTGCAGCAGGTAGCGGGACATGCGCCGAGCCTGTCCGCGCTCCGACACCTCCGACATCGGGCATCACCCTGACTATCCCGGCGCCGCCACCCTGACTTATGCTCGCTCGGGAGGATGAGGTGGCAGAGTTCGCCGAGCGTCTTGTCGGGCGCGCCGACGAGATCGGCTCCATGGAGGCGGCCCTCGGGGAGCTCGAGCGGGGACGGTCGGTCACCTTGGCGCTGGTGGGCGAGCCGGGCATCGGCAAGACCCGTCTGCTCGCCGAGCTCGCGGCCCGCGCCGACGCGCGAGGGTTCCTCGTGCTCGGCGGCTGCGCGGCCGAGCTCGAGCGCGACCTGCCGTTCTGGGTGTTCGTGGACGCGCTCGACGAGTACGTCGCGGGCCTCGAGCCCCATCGCCTCGGCTCGCTCGGGGACGATGTCATCGGAGAGCTGGCGACGGTCCTCCCGTCGCTGTACGTGCCCGCCGCCGAACGACAGATGGCACTCCAGCACGAGCGCTACCGAAGCCACCTCGCCGTGCGAGAGCTGCTCGTGCTACTCGCCGGGTCGCAGCCGCTTGTGCTCATGCTCGACGACCTGCACTGGGGCGATCCGGCGTCCGTCGAGCTGCTCGGCGCGCTGCTCCGGCGCCCGCCGGCCGCACCCGTGCTCCTGGCGCTCGCGGTGAGGCCACGCCAGGTGCGCGAGCGGCTCGCCGCCTCGCTCGAGCGCGCGCACCGCGCGGGCACCCTCACCCGCCTCGACCTGGGGGCCCTCACGCCCGGCGAGGCCCGCGAGCTCCTCGGCGACAGGGTCGACCTCGCTGCGTCCGATCTGTACGAGGAGAGCGGCGGCAACCCCTTCTACCTCGAGCAGCTCGCGCGGATGTTCGATCGTCCCGGCAGGGTGGCGCCCGAATTGCCCGAGACCGCGCTCGGGGCCGCGGAGGTTCCGCCGACGGTGGTCGCGGCGCTGGCGGAGGAGCTCACCCTGCTCTCGGACCGGGCACGTCGCATGCTCGAGGGTGCCGCGGTGGCCGGCGATCCGTTCGATCCCGAGCTGGCCTCGGCGGCGGCGGGGGCTCGCGAGCCGGCGACGCTCGACCCGCTTGACGAGCTGCTGCGACTCGACCTCGTGCGCCACACGAGCGTCCCGCGGCGGTTCCGATTCCGGCATCCGCTCGTACGCCGGGCGGTCTACGAGGCGACGCCCGGAGGCTGGCGACTCAGCGCGCACGAGCGTACCGCCGAGGCGCTCGACGAACGTGGCGCGTCGGCCTCCGCACGCGCCCACCACGTCGAGCGCGCCGCCCGCCAGGGCGACGTCGCCGCGGTCGCGACCCTGCGCGAGGCCGGTGAGGTGGCGGCGCGGCGCGCGCCCGCGAGCGCGGCGCGCTGGTTCGCGGGCGCGCTTCGGCTCCTTCCTGAGGCGACCCCGACCGAGGAGCGGGTCGAGCTGCTCCTGGCGTTGGCCGGGGCACTGGCCGCCACCGGGCAGTTTGCCGACGGGCACCGCGCCCTGCTCGAGAGCATCGAGCTCGTGCCCGAGGAGTCGGTTGCCCTGCGGGTCCGGCTCACGACGGCGTGCGCTGGGGTCGAGCATCTCATGGGTCGCCACGAGCAGGCGCACGTGCGTCTGGCGACCGCTCTGGAGAGCCTGCCCGACAGCGACGCTCCCGAGGCCGTCGCGCTCATGATCGAGCTCGCGGTGGATGGCTTCTACCGGATGGACTACGAGTCGATGCGCGAGTGGGCTGGGCGTGCGCTGAGGGCCGCCAGGCCGCTCGGCGACCGGCCGTTGATCGCGGCCGCCGTCGCGGTCCTCGCGCAGGCGGGCGCTCTCACCGGGGCGATCGCAGAGGCGGAGATGCACCGGTCGGAGGCCGCCGCGCTCGTCGATTCTCTCCACGACCATGAGCTCGCGCTGCGGCTCGACGCCGCGGCCAACCTCGCCGCCGCCGAGATCGACCTCGACCGCCTCGCGGAGGCGGAAGCCCACGCCGAGCGAGCGATGGCCGTCGGACGGGCGACGGGACAGAGCGACTTCATCCCGGTTCTCATCCTCTGCCTCGGCTGGATCAAGAGGCTGCGTGGGAAGCTGGCCGAATGCTGCGAGCTGCTCGACGGCGCCGCCGAGACGGCACGGCTGTCGGGCAACGCTCAGAGTCTCGCGGGAAACCTCCTCAACCGCTCACTCACGGCCCTTGCGGTCGGGGACGTCCAGACGGCGCTCACGACCGCCGAGGAGAGCGTCGATCTGATGCGTCCGCTGGATCGGGGTCTCATGTCGGCGTCGGTCGGGCTGGCGCTCGCCGCGGCTCTCCTGGAGAGTGGTGATGCCGCGCGCGCGGTCGATGCCCTCGTCGGGCCCGCCGGAGGCGACGAGCTGCCGCTCGTCCCGCGCGCCTGGCGGGCGAACTGGCTCGAGCTGCTCACCCGTTGCTGGCTCGCCCTCGGCCGCCGGGGTGAGGCCGCACGTTCGGCCGCGGGCGCGCAGGCCGCGGCCGCGGGGGGGCGCCCCTTGGCGCGCTCGCTGGCCGATCGCGCGGCGGCGGCCGTCGCGTTCCACTCCGGCGACCCTGTCTCAGCCGTCAGGCTGGCGCTCGCGTCGGCGGCGGGTGCGGACGAGGTCGCTGTGCCAGTCGAGGCCGCCCTGTCGCGGACGTTGGCCGGCCGGGCCCTCGCCCAAGCCGGCCAGCCCGACGCGGCAGCCGCCCAGCTGGAGCGCGCCGCCGCCGCCTTCGACTCCGTCGGCGCGCTCCGGTACCGCGCCGAGGCGGAGAGCGAGCTGCGACAGCTCGGCCGTCGCGTTCACCGACGCACGCGCCCGGGGAAGGCGGACGGGTCTGGCCTCGCGTCGCTCACCGGGCGGGAGCTGCAGGTGGCAACGCTGGTGGGCGACCTCAAGACAAATCCTGAGATCGCGGCGGCGCTCTTTGTCAGCCGCAAGACCGTCGAGACCCACGTACGGAACATATTCCTGAAGCTCGGAGTCTCGTCGCGCGCGGAGGTCGCTCGCACCGTCGAGCGCGCCGACCGGAGAGAGAGTCCTTGACCTGGGCGAGCCGAGGTCAAATCCCAAGGTCGAAGGTTCGAATCCCTCACGGCCCATCGCACGAAACCCGCTTCACCACTGGGACACGGAACGGCCGCGAGCGCCGCAGGCAGACCCGCGGTGGGCCCGGGGATACGATCGCAGTCGATGAGCACGACGGGCGAGCCGCCGATCGCGCGGTGGGAGATGCTGGAGATGCTCGCGCGCGGCCTTCTCACCCAGGCCGTCGTGGTGGCGGCACGGCTCGGAATCGCCGACCTCGTGGCCGGCGGCCCGCGCAGCGCCGCCGAGCTCGCAGAGGAGACCGGCACGCAGCCCGACGCCCTCGCCCGGCTGCTGCGGGCGCTCGTCGCGCTGGGCGTGCTGGCCCGCGAGGACGACGGGCGCCTCTCGGCGACGCCGCTCTCCCGCGCCCTCGAGGACGGTCCGGGGTCGATTCGGGCGTTCGCGGCGTTCGTCGGCGAGGTCACGTGGCGTGCGTGGGGCGCGCTCGGCCACAGCGTCGCCACCGGGGAGCCGGCCTTCCGCCACGAGTACGGGGAGGGCATCTTCGAGTATCTCGCACGTGATCCCGGATCTGCGCGGACCTTCCAGGCGTGGATGACCGACCAGTCCCGGCTCCACTCAGAGGCCCTGGTCGGAGCGATCGACCTCACAGGGGTGGAGCGGCTGGTCGATGTCGGCGGCGGGCGGGGCACGCTGCTGGCCACTCTGCTGGAGGCGAACCCCGGCCTTCGCGGCGTGCTGTACGACCGGCCGGAGGTCGCCTCCACGGCCGAGGCGCTCGCGGCGGCGGAGATTGCCGACCGCGCCGAGGCGGTGGGCGGGGACTTCTTCGAGTCGGTGCCCGAGGGCGCTGACCGCTACGTCCTGAAGTTCGTCATCCACGACTGGGACGACGAGCGGGCGATCCGGATCCTCGACTCCGTGCGGCGGGCCATCCCGCCCCACGGCCTCCTGCTCCTCATCGAGCACCTCCTCCCCGAGGGGGACGGCTACGACCACGCCGTCTGGCTCGATCTCAACATGCTGGTGCTGACGGACGGGGGCCGAGAGCGGACCGTCGCGGCGTACCGGGACCTGCTCGCCCGGGCGGGCTTCCGGCTGACCCGCGTCCTCCCGACGTCCGGCCCCATGACCGTGATCGAGGCCGCCCCGGCTCCGTAGGATCCGTGCCCCACCTCGCCATCGCGCCGTCGCCGGCTCTCAGGGCTCGTCTCTGTCGCGGCGTCACGCCCCGGGGAGGGACCCGCCGGCACGCGCGGTCCGAGTCCAGGCGCCATCTGGGGAGGCGTGGTCGGGGCCGGTGACCGAGATCACCCGTGGCGGATGCCCGCGAGGTGGTCCCGGAGCAGATGCACGTTGTGACGCGCGGCCGATCTCCTAGGCACCGTCGTCCCTCACCGGCGCCGGCGAGGACAGGCGGATGCGGCAGCCCGCCCGCCGGGGCTCCTTGACCTCGAGGTCCAGCAGGTCCGTCCCGGGGGCGGCCTCACGGGCGATCCCACGGGCAAGCCCTCGGTGAAGCAGGCAGATCAACTGACCGTTCGGGGCCTCGACTCCGTCGGCGAAGGGGCACCGGTGGAGGATGAGGTCTCCGGGATGGCCGTCCTCGGCGTCACGGGGTGCGAAGCCCAGACGCTCGAACGCGCCGCCGAGCTCGGCGACTCCCGCGCCGGGCCGGGCGATCGACGCACCCTGACGCTCACCGAAGCGCTCGATCTCGGTCGGGCCGAATCCGGCCTCCCGGACGAGCGACATGAGCAGGTGCACGAGCTCCCGGTGCCCGGCCGCCTCGCGCTCGGCGGGATCGGGTGCGAGGACGTAGCGCCGCGGGGGGCGCCCGCGGCCGGCCGAGGGATCGACACGGGCCTCGACCACCCCGCACCGCTCGAGCTCGGCGAGCTGGGCCCGCACCCCGGTGTGGTGGCGCCCCACCGCCTCGGCGAGCTCCTGAGCCGTGAGGCCGCGCGGCGCCGCGCGCAAAGCCCGCTCGATACGACGCGCCGGGGGTCGCAGCAGAGCGTCCTCCCTCCCGCGTCGCGCCGGCGCGAGGGCGTCGAGCACGCCGGGCGCACCCTCTCTCGCCGGAGGGGTCGCCTGCCCCTCGTCCGAGGGCGCGGGGCTGTGCCGGACGAACGACATGCAATTTACGATAACCAGATCTCTCGGAAATGACACTCGTCGCAACCCGGGATCCCCGATCCCCCCACGCCGGCCGAGCCCGGCCGCGGTGCGGGCGAACATCCGGCCGCACTCGTCCTCGGGCCCGTGGCGAAGGGCCCAGAGGGCGCTGAAGGCGGCGCAGAATCGCAGCGCGCGCCGGTCGGGCCAGGAGAGGTCCGGGCGGCCGGCCGACCAGGCGCCGGCGCCGGATGGTGAGGGATCACGTGGCCGCGGCCAGCGCGCGAGCGCGTCCAGGATCGGCCGGAACTCGTCCAGGGCCGCGTCGAGCCCGGCCTCGTCGGCGACGCCGCGCAGGCGGTGACGCGCGCGGTCGAGGAAGGTCCGGAGGCGGGGGTCGAGCGCCGGCTGGAGTCGGGCGATCGCGATCTCGGCGCGAAGCGCGAAGGCATCCTCGACGGCGAAGGCGTCCCACCGCTTCCCAGCCCGGCGCTCCACGATGACCCCCAGCACGATCGTCTTCGCGTCGACGCCGATGGTCCCGCCGGCCCTTCGGGCGGGCAAGGCGAGAAAACGTGTCAGACGACCGGCTCAGGCGGGCCAACCGACGCTCGTCACGCCTCCGGGGACCCACCCCCGATCGTGCGGGCGAGGACGAGCGCACTCTCCGCGCTGTGGCCGCTCAGGGCCGCCAGCCAACAGGCGACCGGAGCGGCCGTGCGCTCGGAGGCGCGGGCGGCCACACCCGCCATCTCCAGTATCGAGTCCACGTCGGGGTCGTCGGGCGCCGGCACCCCCAGCGCGGCGGCGTACTCGGCGATCCACTCGCGGGCGGTCATGTCGGCCTCCTCGTCGTGCGCGCCCCGGATGGACGCGCCGCGGGTGGCGAGTATCGCGCCGCGCCGGTGGAGGCGTGAGGGGCTACTGCTCGAGGGCGTCTGAATGGGACGGAGAACGGCCATTTCACGACGCTTGGCGATTTCTTAGAGCTTTGGCTCTCAGTATTACTGGAGGGGTCATGAGACCTCCCGTCGGCAGCGGCCTCCTCGAGTTCCACGACCGTCGTTGTTGCGCAGGCGGCCGCAGGGACGCGCCGGATGCCACGTGGGCGCGGTCGAGCGGAGGGTCACCGCACCCGGTCGCCGACCCACCGAACGGATCCCGTCGATGACGACGCACCGCCTCCGCCCCCGCTTCTTCCGCCGACTGCAGGCCGCGAACGGCAAGGGGTGGAGCGCGCTCGACGGACGCCGGACGCGCGACTGGGAGTCGTCCTACCGCGAGCGCTGGCAGCACGACCGGGTGGTGCGCTCGACGCACGGCGTCAACTGCACCGGCTCGTGCTCCTGGAAGGTGCACGTCAAGGAGGGGATCGTCACCTGGGAGACCCAGCAGACGGACTACCCCTCCAACGGGGTCGACGTCCCCGACTACGAGCCGCGCGGCTGTCCGCGCGGCGCCTCGTTCTCCTGGTACGTCTACTCGCCCCTGCGCATCCGGTACCCCTACGTCCGGGCCGCGTTGCTGGAGCGCTTCCGCGAGCGGCTCGCGGTGACCGGCGACGCCGTGGACGCCTGGGCGTCGATCGTCGAGGACCCGGCCGCCCGCGAGGCGTACACCTCGCAGCGCGGCAAGGGGGGCCTCGTGCGCGCCTCCTGGGACGAGGTGGCCGACCTGGTCGCCGCCGCCCACGTCTACACCATCAAGCGATGGGGCCCGGACCGTGTGGTGGGCTTCTCGCCGATCCCCGCGATGTCGATGGCGTCCTATGCGGCCGGCACGCGCTTCTTCTCGCTCATGGGGGGCGTGCTCACCAGCTTCTACGACTGGTACGCCGACCTGCCGCCGGCCTCTCCCCAGATCTGGGGCGATCAGACCGACGTGCCGGAGTCGGCGGACTGGTGGAACGCCACCTATCTGATGATGTGGGGCTCCAACGTGCCCCTGACGCGCACGCCCGACGCCCACTTCATGACCGAGGCGCGCTACCGCGGTCAGAAGACGGTCGTGGTGTCGCCCGACTACTCCGACCACACCAAGTTCGCCGATCATTGGCTGGCCGCGCAGCCCGGCACCGACGGTGCCCTCGCCCTCGCCATGGCCCACGTGATCCTGCGCGAGTTCTACGTCGAGCGCGAGACCCCGTACTTCGCCGGCTACGCCAAGCGGTTCACCGACCTGCCCTTCCTGGTGCGGCTGACGAAGCGGGGCGACGGCCATGTCGCCGGCGCCTTCCTGACGGCCGCCGACCTCGGGGAGACGAGCGAGAACGCGACCGCGAAGACCGTGGTCTGGGATTCGGCGGCCGGGGGGGCGGCGGTGCCCAACGGGTCGATCGGGTTCCGCTGGGGCGAGGAGGGCGCGGGGCGCTGGAACCTCGATCTCGAGGGCGTCGACCCGGCGATCACCCTGATGGGGGCGCACGAGGAGTGTGTGGCCGTCGACCTGCCCCGCTTCGATGTCGGCGAGACCGAGGGCGGCGGCGTGATGCGGCGGGGGGTGCCGGCCCGCCGGGTCGGGGGGCACCTCGTCACGACCGTCTTCGACCTGCTCGCCGCCCAGCTCGGGGTGGGCCGCGACGGCCTGCCGGGCGACTGGCCCGCCGCGCTCGACGACGCCGAGCCCTACACCCCGGCCTGGCAGGCTGAGATCACCGGGGTCGACGCGGAGCTGGTGACGCGCATCGCGCGCGAGTTCGCCCGCAACGCCGAGCGCACCAACGGGCGCTCGATGATCGTGATGGGCGCGGGCACCAACCACTGGTACCACTCCGACCTGATCTACCGGGCGATGCTCAGCATGGTGGTGCTGTGCGGGTGCCAGGGGGTCAACGGGGGAGGGTGGGCCCACTACGTCGGCCAGGAGAAGGTCCGCCCGATCACCGGGTTCTCCCAGGTTGCCTTCGCGCTCGACTGGAACCGGCCGCCGCGCCACCAGGCGGCGACCCCCTTCTGGTACCTGGCCACCGAGCAGTGGCGCTACGAGGCCTTCTCGGCCGACGAGCTCTCGTCCCCACTCGGGGAGGGGCTTCTCGAGGGGGCGCATTTCGCCGACCTCTACGCGAAGGCCGCCCGCATGGGCTGGCTGCCCGCGTACCCGAGCTTCGACCGCAACCCGCTCGACCTGACCGCCGAGGCCGAGGCCGAGGGCCTCGCGCCCGCCGACTACGTGGTGCGCGAGCTCACGGCGGGCCGCCTCCGGTTCGCCGCGGAGGACCCCGGCGCTCCCGAGAACTTCCCCCGGGTGCTCACCCTCTGGCGCTCCAACCTCTTCGGCTCGTCGAGCAAGGGCCACGAGTACTTCCTGAAGCACCTGCTCGGCGTGACCACCTCGGCGGTCCGCTCCGAGGAGTCGCCCGCCGAGCTTCGCCCGAAGGAGGTCGTCTGGCGCGAGGAGGCGGCCGAGGCCAAGCTCGACCTGCTGGTCACGCTCGACTTCCGGATGAACGGCTCCTGCATGCACTCGGACGTCGTTCTGCCCGCCGCCACCTGGTACGAGAAGCACGACATCTCGAGCACGGACATGCACCCGTTCGTGCACGCCTTCTCCCCGGCGATCGGGCCACCGTGGGAGACCCGCACCGACTGGGACATCTTCGTCCGCCTCGCCGAGTCGTTCTCACGCCTCGCGGAGAACCACCTCGGCGTGCGGACCGATCTCGTCGCGGCGCCGCTCCTTCACGACACGCCGGATGAGATCGCCCAGATCGCGGCCCCGGTGCGCGATTGGAAGCACGGTGAGTGCGAGCCGATCCCCGGACAGACGATGCCGAAGCTGATCCCGGTGGTGCGCGACTTCCCCGCGCTTCACGCTCGGATGACGGCGCTCGGCCCCCTCGTCGAGAGCGCCGGCACCGCGTGGAAGGGGGTGTCGTGGACGCCCGACGCCGAGGTGAGGGAGTTGGGGGTGCGCCACGGCACCGTGCGCGGCGGGCCGGCCGACGGCCGGCCGCGGATGGAGCGCGCCGAGCAGGTCTGCGAGACGATGCTCTCCCTGTCGGGCACGACCAACGGGCGGCTGGCCCTGGAGAGCTTCCGGGCCCTGGAGAAGCGGACCGGCAACCGGCTGGCCGACCTGGCCGAGGAGAACGCCGATGCGCGCATCTCCTACGAGGACACCCAGGTGCAGCCGCGCAAGGTGATCGCCTCGGCGGAATGGTCGGGGATGGAAAGCCGCGACCGCCGCTACTCGCCCTTCACGATCAACATCGAGCGCGAGGTGCCGTTCCGCACGCTCACGGGGCGCCAGCACTTCTACATCGACCACCCCTGGATGCGCGAGTACGGCGAGGGCCTGCCCGCATACCGGCCGCCGCTCAACCTGGCCCGCCACCTCGGCTCACAGGGCATCGACGACGGCGTCGCCGAGGTGACCCTCCGATACCTGACCCCGCACTCCAAGTGGTCGATCCACTCGACCTATCAGGACAACCTCCACATGCTCACGCTGTTCCGCGGGGGCCCGGTCATCTGGATGAGCCCGCTCGACGCCGAGCGCATCGGGGTGGCCGACAACGACTGGGTGGAGGCCTACAACCGCAACGGCGTCGTGGCGTGCCGAGCGGTCGTCTCGCACCGCATCCCCGAGGGCACCTCGATGATGTACCACGCGCAGGACCGCCATGTGAACGTGCCCCTCTCGGAGGTCTCGGGCACCCGCGGGGGCACCCACAACTCGCTCACCAAGATCACGGTGAAGCCGACCCACATGATCGGCGGCTACGCGCAGCTCTCCTGGGGCTTCAACTACTACGGCCCCACCGGCTCTCAGCGGGACGAGCTCACGGTCATCCGCCGCCGCCAGTCGGAGGTCGAGTACTGATGCGCATCGCGGCGCAGGTCGGCATGGTGATGAACCTCGACAAGTGCATCGGCTGCCACACCTGCAGCGTCACCTGCAAGAACGTGTGGACGAACCGCGACGGCGCCGAGTACATGTGGTTCAACGACGTCGAGACGAAGCCCGGCATCGGCTATCCGAAGCGCTGGGAGGACCAGGAGAGCTGGAACGGCGGCTGGGAGCTCGGCAGGAAGGGCACCCTCGAGCTGAAGAGCGGCGCTCGCTCGCGGCGCCTCTTCAACATCTTCTTCAACCCCGACCTGCCCTCGCTGGACGACTACTACGAGCCGTTCACCTACGACTACGACGCGCTCACCCGCGCGGGCCCGAGCGAGCACCAGCCCGTGGCGCGGCCCGTCTCCGCCATCACCGGCGAGCCGATGAGCATCGAGTGGGGGCCCAACTGGGAGGACGACCTCGCCGGCGCGCCGGAGCACGCGCCCGCCGACCCCAACCTGCGCGGCGTCGAGGACGCCGTGCGGATGGAGTACGAGCGCGTCTTCATGATGTACCTGCCGCGCATCTGCGAGCACTGCCTCAACCCGTCGTGCGTCGCGTCGTGCCCCTCGGGCGCGATGTACAAGCGCGAGGAGGACGGCATCGTGCTGGTCGATCAGGAGGCCTGCCGGGGCTGGCGCATGTGCGTCTCCAACTGCCCCTACAAGAAGGTCTACTTCAACTGGCAGACCGGCAAGGCCGAGAAGTGCACCCTCTGCTACCCGCGCATCGAGGCGGGCATGCCCACCATCTGCTCCGAGACCTGTGTCGGGCGGATTCGCTACATCGGCGTCGTCCTCTACGACGCCGACCGAGTCGAGGAGGCCGCCTCGGTCGCCGATCCCAAGGACCTGCTGAACGCCCAGCTCAGCGTCTTCCTCGACCCCGAGGACCCGGAGGTGCGACGGGAGGCGGAGGCCGCCGGCATCCCCGCCGACTGGATCGACGCGGCGCGGCGCTCGCCGGTATACGCCCTGGCGATGCGGTACCGGGTGGCCCTCCCTCTGCACCCCGAGTACCGCACGCTGCCGATGGTCTGGTACGTGCCCCCGCTCTCCCCGGTGATGGGCGTCATCGAGGGTGAGGGCAGCCCCGCCGACCCCGACGACGTCTTCCCCGCGATCGACCGCCTGCGCATCCCGATCCGCTACCTGTCGAACCTGCTCGCCGCGGGCGACGACGAGGTTGTGCGGCGGGTGCTCAAGCAGCTGGCGGCGATGCGCCGCTACATGCGCGAGCGGTCGATCGGCGGGGAGGCCGACGCGTCGGTGGCGGCCTCGGTGGGCATGGGCGTCGGCGACATGGAGGACATGTACCGCCTGCTGGCGCTGGCCAGGTACGACGAGCGCTTCGTGATCCCGACGGCCCACGCGGAGCTGGCGGGGGCGCTTTCGGCCCACCAGGGCTCCTGCGGATTGGACTTCGCGGGCGGACCTGGCGGATGCGGCGCGAACGGCCGCGCGACCCGCACCGAGGAGGCCGGCGGGGCGTTCCACCTGAGCCCGCCGCCGGAGCCGGCGGCTCGGGCGGTCCCCGGGGACGGCGGCTGCGGCGGGGGCTCGTGCGGGTGCGGGACGACCCCGGCGCCGGGACTTGCGGGGGCGTCGTGAGCCCCTTCACGCTGATCTCCCTCGCGCTCCAGTTCCCGGACCCCGAGCTGCTGGAGATGCGCCCCGATGTCGTCCGCGAGGCGGAGTCCCTGCCCTCCTCGCCGGCCGCCGACTCGCTGCGAGCGTTCCTGGCCTGGTGGGCCGCGGAGCCGGTGAACGACCTGCGGCGGCGCTACGTCGAGACCTTCGACTTCTCCCGGCGCACCGCCCTCGACCTCACGTACTACACGCACGGCGACCGCCGCCAGCGCGGGCTGGCGCTGCTGGCCCTGCGGCGGCGCTACGTCGCCGCGGGGCTGGAGCTGGAGGGCCTGGAGCTTCCCGACCACCTCGCGGTCCTGCTGGAGTTCGCGGCGGCCGCCCCCGAGACCGGAGGCGAGCTGCTGGCGGAGTTCCGCCCCGTGATCGAGCTGCTCAGGACGTCGCTGGAGCGGGCCGAGAGCCCCTACGCGGCGCTCCTCGTGGCGCTCTGCCGCACGCTCCCCGAGCTCACCGCCGACGAGGAGGCCGAGCTGCGGCGGATGGCCCGGGAGGGCCCGCCCACGGAGTCGGTCGGGCTGGAGCCGTTCGCCCCGCCTGAGGTGATGCCCGAGCCGGTGCGGCCCGCCGCCTCGCGCTGTGGGGGGCGCATGGAGGGGACCCGGCTGTGAGCCGCGTCAACCTGCTGCTCTGGATCGCCCTGCCCTATGTCGCGATGACCGTCTTCGTCGCCGGACACGTATGGCGCTACCGCAAGGACCAGTTCGGCTGGACCACCCGATCGACACAGCTCCTGGAGAGCCGCCGGCTGCGCCCCGCCATCCTGCTCTTCCACCTCGGCCTGTTCGCCGTCATCGGCGGGCACGTCCTCGGCCTGCTCGTCCCGTCCTCGTTGACCGAGTCGGCCGGAGTCTCGGAGGACCTCTACCACGGGGTGTCGGTGACGGCCGGAACGCTCGCCGGGCTGGCCATGCTGGCGGGCTTCGCGCTGCTCCTTGTGCGTCGCGAGACCGACGCCCGCGTGCGCGCCACGACGACCGGCATCGACCGCGCCGTGTACCTGCTGCTGGGCGTGATGCTCCTCACCGGCATGTACGCCACGGTCGGGGAGAACCTGCTGTTCGGCGGCTACGACTACCGGGAGACCGTGGCCCCGTGGTTCCGCGGCCTTTTCACCCTCGACCCGGACACATCCCTCATCTCCGGTGCCCCGCTGGTGTACCGCATCCACGCCGTCACGGCGTGGCTCCTCTTCGCGTTGTGGCCGTTCAGCCGCCTGGTGCACGCGTGGAGCGTGCCGGTCGGCTACCTGAGCCGCAGCAACATCCTCTACCGCTCCCGCCGCCGCGCGCCGGTCGTCTCCGACGAGCGCGCCCGGTCCGGGGCCACCGTCTGAAAGGGGACGACCGTGTCCACGTTCGAGCCGAGGGGCAACACGAGGGCGCTGGTGCTGGCGACACTCGCCTTCACGGCCTCGTTCTACGCCTGGAGCATGATGGGCCCCCTCGGCCCGGACCTCCAGGATCTGCTGGACCTCTCCGAGATCCAGCTTGCGATGCTGATCGCCGTTCCCGTGCTGATGGGCTCGCTCATGAGGATCCCGCTCGGCCTCCTGACCGACCGCTACGGCGGGCGGAAGGTCTTCACGGCGCTCATGGCGTTCACCCTCGTGCCCCTGGCGGCGCTCGCCCTCTGGCACGACTCCTTCCCCGCGGTGATCTTCTTCGGGTTCTTCCTCGGCTTCGCCGGGGCCTCGTTCGCCGTCGGCGTGCCGTTCGTCAGCCGCTGGTACCCACGCGAGCGCCAGGGCATGGCCCTCGGCCTCTACGGCATGGGGATGGGCGGCACCGTGCTCGGCGGCCTCACCGCGCCGCGCATCGCCGACCACTGGGGGCTCACCGCGCCCTTCGTCGTCGCCATGGTCCTCGTGGGCGCCATGGCGGTCGTGTTCTGGCTGCTGGCCCGCGACGCCCCGGTGAAGCGCCCGATCGCGACGGGGGGGATGTTCGCGTCGCTGCGCGTCTTCCGGGACCAGCCCGCCGCCTGGGCGCCGACCTTCTACTACTTCCTCGCCTTCGGCGGGTTCGTGGCGATGTTCGCCTACCTGCCGAAGCTCCTGACCTCGGTGCACCACCTCGACAAGCCCGATGCCGCCGCCCGGGCCGCGGGCTTCGCGCTGGTCGCCGTGATCGCCCGTCCGATCGGTGGGTGGCTGGCCGACCGGATCGGCGCCGACACCGTCCTGCGCGTCTCCTTCGGGGCGACCGCCCTGCTCGCCGCCGCGCTTGCGCCGCTCTACGACGAGATGGTGCCCCTGACCGTGCTGGCCCTCAGCGTGGCCGCCGCCTTCGGGCTGGGCACCGGCGCCGTCTTCAAGCTGGTCGCGCACGACTTCCCCGACACGGTGGGGGCCGTGACCGGCGTGGTGGGCGCCGCCGGTGGCCTCGGCGGGTTCTTCCCCCCGCTCGTGATGGCGCTCGTGAAGTCCGCCACCGGCGACTACCTGCTGGGCTTCGCCTTCCTGGCCCTCACGGCGATCGCCGCCCTCGTGGTGCTGCAGATCATGGGCCGGACGACCGCCCGCAGAGAAGTGGACGCAGCCGTTGTCCAGGCACGTTAGGCGGCCTCGCCCGAGATCTGCGCCGCGCCGCTCATGAGCGCGTCGCGGGTCCCATCAGAGTGAGGAGCATCGTCGACGGCTCGAGGGCCCTCAACGCATGCGGGAGGCCGCGCTCCATGTACACCCACACGCCCGGCCCGGCGTCAACGCGCTCGCCGGCGAGGGTGAGCTCGAACCTGCCGGAGATGATCTGGACCGTGGCGGGGCGCGAGGCGGTGTGCTCGCTCAGCTCCTCAGAGGCCGCGAACGCGAAGAGGACCACCTTCGCATCGGCGCTGGAGTGAAGCGTGCGCGAGTGGATCCCCCGCTCGGGAACCCGGGGCACGAGAGTGTCGATGACGCTGCCCGGCTCATCCATGTGCCCCGCCCCCCCGTTGTGAGAGTTTCCCCCGAAGTGGATATCAGGTCGGATGGAGTCGCCTCGCGCCGCCATCCCGTGTCCGCGGCTGAGGCCCTGTGGCGCGCGCAGGAGCTCGCCCCGCGTCCCCCCGCGGAGTGGGTCCCTCTCGCCGGCCTGGTGGGGCGGCGGTTGGCCGCGCCGCTCGCCGCCCGGCTCGACCTCCCCTCCGGTGACTGCTCCGCCATGGACGGCTGGGCGCTGCAGGCCGGCGCCGCGTCCCGTCCCCTGCGGGTGGTCGGCGAGAGCGCGGCCGGCCGGCCCCTCGCACCGGGCCTCGCCCCCGGGGAGGCCTGCCGGATATCGACGGGTGCCCCGCTCCCGGACGGCGCCGATGCCGTCGTCCGGCGCGAGGACGGTCACGAGGAGGGCGGACGTCTCGTCGTGGCGGTGCGCCCTCGGCCGTGGACCCACGTGCGCCGGCGAGGGGAGGACCTCCGCCGCGGACAGCCGGTGCTCGGCGCCGGGGCGGCGGTGGCCGCTCACGAGGTCGCGGTCGTGGCCGCCATCGGCCACGGGGGAGCCTCGTGCCGGCGTCGTCCCCGGGTCGCGTTCCTGACCACGGGCGACGAGCTCGTCCCACCCGGCGGGGCGGTGACGCCGGACGCCGTGATCGAGTCGAACCTCGTCGGCCTCGTCGCGCAGGCCGAGGCCGCCGGCGCGATCGTGTGCGCCTCGGCCCATGCGCCCGACGATCGCACCGCGACCCTCGTGACGCTGCGCGCCCTGCTCGGAGCGGCCCCGGAGGCCGCCCCCGACGTGCTCGTCACGGTGGGCGGGCTCTCCGTCGGCATGCACGACCACGTCGGCCCGGCGCTCGAGGCGCTCGGAGCGCGCTGGGCGCTGCGCGGCGTGGCGATGCGACCGGGACATCCCGTCGGCCTGGCCGTGCGCGGCGCGACCGTCGTCCTCGCCCTCCCTGGCAACCCCGCGGCCGCCGCCGTCTGCTTCCACCTCCTCGGCCGCGCGCTCCTGGGGGTGCGCGAGGACTGGTCGCATTCGGCGCCGCTCCTCGCCCCCGTCCCGAGGCGCGAGCGCGTCACGGTCTTCGTGCGGTGTACCGAAGAGGCCGATGGACTGGTTCCACTCGAGCGCCAGGGCTCGGCGCAGCTGAGCTCCCTCGCCGGCGCCAGGGTCCTCGCGTGGATCGAGCCCGGTACGGGCGTCGCGCCGACGGGGAGCCCCGTTCTGGTGAGCAGGATGCCGTGACGCTCGCCGCACGTCGGACGACTCCGCAAGGCCGGGGGCGGGCGCGCCCCTCCGGACCTCGCCCCTCCCGCTCGAGACGGTCTAGAGCGCTTTGCCCGGGTTCAGGATCCCCTGCGGGTCGAAGACCCGCTTGATACCCGCTCCGAGTGTGCGGGCCCGTGTCCCGATCTCCCGCTCCAGCCACGGCAGCTTGAGCGTGCCGACGCCGTGCTCACCGGTGATGGTGCCGCCCAGGTCGATCGCCGCCTCGAAGATGGCCCCGGCCGCGTCGAGCGCTTGGGCCCGTTCGTCGGGGGAGGAGCGATCGAACACGATCGTGGGGTGCATGTTGCCGTCGCCGGCGTGGCCGAAGGTGGCGATCGTGAGGCCCGTGTCGCGAGCGATCCCTTCGATTCGCGACAGCAACTCCGGGATGTGGCCGAGAGGAACCCCGACGTCCTCGAGCAGCGTGCCACCGCGCCGTTCGAGGGCCGGGAAGCAGAGGCGGCGGACCTCCATGAGCATTCCGCTCTCGACCTCGTCCTCCGCCGCGACCACCAGGGTCGCCCCGGCCCTCTCGCAGCAGGCGGACGCGCGGGCGACCTCGTCCTGGCGGGCCGCCCCGGGAAGGTCGGACTGAAAGAGGAGAAGGGCCGCGGACTCGAGGTCCAGGTCGAGCCGCCGCCAGTCCTCGACGGCCGCCATGGTGGTGCGGTCGATCAGCTCCAGGAGCGCGGGCGCGATCCGCGCCTCGGCCATCGCGACCACCGCCTCGCCGGCGGCGAGCAGGGAGGGGAAGTACGCCGCCCCCGTGAGCGGCACGGGCGGGACGGGCCGAAGGCGGAGCGTGGCCTCGGTCACCACCGCGAGCGTCCCCTCCGAGCCCACGAGCAGGGAGAGCAGGTCGAGGCCGGCGACCCGCTTCAGCGTGCCGCCTCCGACCGTGAGGAGCTCCCCGTCCGCGAGGACGGCGGTGACCCCGAGGACGCTCTCCCGGGTGACGCCGTACTTCACGCAGCAGAGCCCGCCGGCGTTGGTGGCGATGTTGCCGCCGATCGTCGAGAAGTCGCGACTGGCGGGGTCGGGCGCGTACCAGAGCCCGTTGCGAGCGGCCTCGCGTGCGAGGTCCCCGTTCAGGACCCCGGCCTCGGCGCGGGCGATCATGCTCGCGGTGTCAACCTCGATGATCCGCTGCATCGCCTCGGTGGACAGGACGATGCACCCGTCGATCGCCGCCGCCCCGCCGGAGAGGCCGCTCCCGGCCCCGCGGGGCACCACGGCCACCCCGTGGGCGCTCGCGACCCGCATGACCTGCTGGACCTCGGCCGTGCTGCGCGGCCGCACGACGGCGCGCGGCTCGCCGCCCTCGACCAACTCGGCCTGGTCGCTGCGAAAGCGCTCGACGACCCCGGGATCGACGAGCACCCGTCCCGCGGGAAGGGTGCTCGTCAGATCGTGCAGCGCTCCGTCGAGCAGCGCCGGATCAGCCGGCGACAAGCTCGGGAGACTCGACCGGCGCGTGCTGCCGCAGCAGCCGCAGGAACTCCCGCATCCACTCCGGATGGTCCGGCCAGGCCCTGCCGGACACCAGGTTGCCGTCAACCACCCCGCCGCCGTCCACGTACTCGGCGCCCGCCGCGAGGACATCGAGCTCGAGGGCCGGGTACGCGGCGGTGCGCCGGCCGCTGAGCACGCCCGCCGCCGCGACCGCGAGCGGGCCGTGGCAGAGGTGGGCGACCGGGCGGTTGTCGCCGAAGAACGCCTTGATGATCCGCTGGGCGTCGGCGTCGTTCCGGATGTACTCGGGTGCCCGCCCGCCCGGGATCACCAGCGCGACGTAGTCGGAGGGATCCACGTCGGCGAACGCGACGTCCGCGTCCCACGTGTAACCGAGCTTCTCGGTGTAGGTGTCGAAGCCATCCACGAAGTCGTGCACCACGAACTGCAGCTTCTTCTTCGAGGGGGCCGCGATGTCAACCTCGTACCCCTCCTCCAGAAGCCGCTGATAGGGGTACATCACCTCCAGCGATTCGGCGGCGTCGCCGGTCATGATCAGGACTTTGGGCATGGAACCTCCTCGGGATGACGCAGTCGATCGACCCTAGCCCTTGGTCTGACCATCCGTCAATGAGACAATGAGCACATGAGCATCTTCGAGGAGGTCAGCCGCAGCCCGCTCTACCTCCAGGTGGCGGGAAGCATCCGGGAGGCGATCATCGCCGGAGATCTGGGCCCGGGCGACGAGCTCCCCACCGAGCGTGAGCTGTCGGAATCCTTCGGGGTCAGCCGTGCCTCGGTGCGCGAGGCGCTGCGCGCCCTTCAGGCCCAGGGCCTGGTCTCCGCCGGGGGGGCACCGGCGAGAGCGGCGGTGGCCGAGGGGGCGGGCAGCCACGCACGCGACGCCCTCATCACCCTGCTGCGCCTGAACGGTGTCGGCGTCGGCGACCTGATGGAGTTCCGGTCCGTCCTCGAGGCCGCGGCGGTCGCGGAGGCGGCCCGGCGGGGCGACCAGGAGCGGCTGGCCGACGCCCGGCGGGCGCTCGAGGACATGCGGCAGCCCGGCATCGGGGCAGGGGAGTTCGACGAGGCCGACGTCCGCTTCCACGTCGCCCTGGTGAGAGCCTCGGGCAACGAGGCCATGCACCTGGTCATGCAGGCCCTTCGCGGGGCGGTCGCCCGGCACCTGCGCGACTACCTGGGCAGCCGGACCGACCTTCCGGCGACGCTCGCCCGACTCGTGGACGAGCACGCGGCCATCCTGGTGGCGGTCGAGCGAGGGCACTCCTCCCGGGCGGCCACGCTCGTCGGAGCCCACATCCGGGCCTTCTACCGCGACCCGGGTCTCGGACGCGCGGCCCATGAGGGCGGCTGACACCCCCGGGGATCCCCGTCTATTCGGCGCGCCGCCTCCCGCGGGCTCCACTGAGACCGAGCAGCCCCTGAGCGTCGCCCCTTGGGATCGGCGCTCGACCCGAAGGTGGTGGCGAGGCTCGTCTCAGTTCCAGGAGCAGACGATCCGCTCGCGCAGCTCACCGAGCGCGACGCAGGATGAGCGACCGACGACCCTACGCACCGCCCTCGGCTTCGGCCTCCGCTTCGGCCTCCATCCGGACGAGACGGGTGTAGTAGTCGGGGAACTCGTGGAGGTGGGCCAACGCGATCTTGCCCGTTGTGATCGGATCGTCGCCGGTCACGTCGGTGGCGGGGTCGCGCTGCCCATGCTCGAGTTCCACCTCGAGCCCCATCCGGAACTGCTCCGCGTCGAAGCGCGCGCCGGCCCAGTCAACGCCGATCTGTTCGCCGATCTCCCTGGCCTGCTCGACGGTAAACCGCGGGGCCTGGCTCATCGTGCCTCCCATGTGTGACGCGTGGTCCGGCGGCGCCGACGAGCGTTGGACACCTCGGTGCGGGGTGGCCACTTCGCGGCTGACTCGACCGCGTTGCTCGCCGTTGGCCGAAGCCCAGTGTCGCGGCCGTGGGCGCGGAGGCAATCCGGGGTTTCACGGTGGCCGGCCTCGGAATGTCCGCACGTCGGACGACTCCGCAAGGCCGGAGCCGGCGCGCCTCTCGCGCGAGACAACAGCATCGAGAGTGCTGGGGCTCAACGCCCGGTTGAAGTGGCCCTCCCGTCGCACCCAGGAGCGCCTCGGTAACACGGCGTCTCCATTTGCTCACGGTTCTGAAACCCGAGACCGGGGGACCCCGCCTACGTTCCGGGTCAGCCGGTCGCCGGGACGGATTCCTCCACCGGTGAGAATCGTCGTGAACAGGGGGGACCTCCTCGTGCGTTCGAAGACCTTGCGCAGGCTGCTCGCGGCGGCCACGCTCAGCGCCGCCCTGACCGCCCCCGCCGTCGCCAGCGCCAACGCCGTGCCGATCACCGGCGTCTCGGCCCAGCCGAAGATCCCCGGCATCCCGGTGCCGAACGTGCTGTCCCCCGGCTTCGCCGTCCACACCGTCGCGGACGGCACGTTCCCGTTGGAGAACCCGGCGGACCTGGCGGCCAATCCGGTGACCGGCATCCCCGCGCCGGCTTCGCCCGTCAAGATCACCAACTACGGCTTCTACGGGGACGGCCCCCTCGTGGCCGGCTCCGGCACCGTCGCGACGCTGTCCGAGCCCGACAAGAACACCTACCTCAAGTTCAAGGCCGGGCAGATCAAGGGCCCCGACGCCGTCTACGACTACGGCCGCCGGTTCCTGTTCCAGGGCCACGAGGCAGGGCCGGGCAACTCCGGTTACCTCACCCGCATCAACCTGGACGCCGACTACGCACACCACGTGACCCTTCTGGCATCCAAGGATGACAAGGGCAACCAGATCCCCGCGATCGACGGCTCCATCTGGAACCCCTTCGCCCAGCGCCTGCTGTTCTCCGGCGAGGAGGGCAACAAGCTCGGTGGTATCTGGCAGTCCACCCCGAGCTACCCGGCCTCGGTGCAGGACCTCTCGGGCGTCTTCGGTCGCGGTGGCTACGAGGGAATCTCGCTGGACCCGTCCGGCAACGTGTGGCTGGTGGAGGACAGCGGCGGGGCGAGCCCGAGCTCTGCGAGCGCCCTCGACAACGCCCGCCAGCCGAACAGCTTCCTGTACCGCCTGGTGCCCAGCGACAAGAGCGACCTCACGAAGGGCGGCAAGCTGCAGGTGCTGCAGGTGGCCTCCAAGCGCACCGGCAACCCCCCCATCGTCTTCAACGCCTGCCCGGCACCCGCGACCGATGCGTGCCTGGAGGCGGACGTCAAGTCCCAGGACGTCAGTGACCTG
Organism: Miltoncostaeaceae bacterium; assembly: GCA_963760715.1. Lineage (GTDB taxonomy): Bacteria > Actinomycetota > Thermoleophilia > Miltoncostaeales > Miltoncostaeaceae > CAVXDY01. The sequence goes on from CAVXDY010000004.1 coordinate 230,951, forward strand.
CACACGCCCGGCAAGGTGTTCGACACCAAGTGGGTCACGATCCACGACACGGCCGTCAACGGCATCGCCGACTTCGACGCCAACGCCCTCGCCAAGAAGAAGGGCGGGACCCCCCTCAAGCGGCCCGAGAACGGCGCCTTCCGCCCGGGCGGCGGCTTCAAGGAGTTCTTCTTCACTGAGACCGGTGACACGGACGCCACCAAGGGCTCGGGCGCGGCGTTCGGCCAGTTCGGCGCGATCTTCAAGCTCACCCAGGCGAAGGCGTCGGGCGACACCGGCAAGCTGTCGGTGTTCTACGTCGGGGACGTGGACCACGCGGCGTTCGACAACATCAACTTCCTCACCCGTGACCAGGTGATGACCGTCGAGGACGGCGGCGACACGCTGCACACCCAGCGCGGCAAGGCCGACTCGGCCTACGTGCTGGACGCCACCGCCGCCACGCCCGCGCCGGTGCGGTTCATCGCCCAGGGCCGGGACGCGGTCGCCACCCTGCGCAACGCCGACAACGAGATCACCGGCAACTACATCGCCGACGGCGACACGTCGGTGCCCGGCCTGCTGGGCACCTCTTCGCCCGAGCCGTTCAAGAAGGGCAGCCCCTGGCGGGTGTTCTTCACCAACCAGCACGGCCTCAACGTCACGCAGGAGATCGTGGCCGACACGTCCGAGCGGGATTAACCGCACCCCGGCGCGAGCCGGACCAGGTCGTGCTCAAGCGCCCCGCTCGGCGGGGCGTTTGCCGTTTGCGGCTCCCGGACCCGGGTGGCCCTCGACGCTCCCGGGGCTCAGCGCCTGCCGGCAGTGAGCGCAGACCAGCACCGGCTCGAGCTCGTGCCCGCAGGCGGTGTGGGTGAGCAGGAGCGGGGGCCCGTCGGGCGCCGCGTAGCGGTCTCCCCAATGCAGCAGCCCGAGCAGCACCGGCTCCAGGTCGCGCCCCTTGGCCGTCAGGTGGTACTCGTCGCGCGCGGGCCGCTCCTGGTAGCGCCGGCGCTCCAGGATGCCCTCCTCGCAGAGGCGGGCAAGCCGCGCGCTGAGGATGTTGCGGGCGATGCCGAGGCTCGCCTGGAAGTCCTCGAAGCGGCGCGTGCCACGAACGGCGTCGCGCAGGATGAGCGCCGTCCAGCGCTCCCCCACCACCTCCAGGGTCCGGGCGATGGAGCAGTTCTGGTCGTCATAGGTGCGAGGGAGCACGGTGGGAGTCTAGCGCATCAGTTGCGTGATGCTACGCAGTTGTCTACCGTGCGTAGCATCACGCAACTAACGCGAGGAGGACCGCCATGTTTCTGCCCGATCGCCTGGAGAGGAGATTCGCATGAGCCAGGAACAGCAGGTGGTTCTCGTCACGGGCGCCTCGTCGGGCATCGGCGCGGCGACCGCGGCCCTGCTCGCCGAGCGCGGCCACCGGGTCTTCGGCACGAGCCGGACGCCCACGGCCGATGCCGCCCCCGGGGGCGTGGAGCTGCTCGCGCTCGATGTCGGATCGGACGCGTCGGTGACGGCCTGCGTTAACGCGCTCCTGGAGCGGGCCGGCCGCATCGACGTGCTCGTCAACAACGCGGGCGTCGCCCTGTTCGGTGAGTCCGAGGCGACGAGCCTGGACCAGGCCAGGGCCCAGCTCGAGACGAACTTCTTCGGCGCGGTCCGCATGATCAACGCGGTCCTGCCGTCCATGCGCGCCCACGGCCGAGGACGGATCATCAACGTCGGCTCGCTCGCCGGGCTCACCGGCGTTCCCCTGATGTCCTTCTACTCGGCAAGCAAGCACGCCCTCGAGGGCTATTCCGAGTCGCTGCGCCACGAGCTTCGGGACCTCGGCATCGCGGTGACGCTGATCGAGCCCGGCTTCGTGAGGACGGGGCTCCTCCGCTCGGCCCAGGTCGCCTCGGCCCCGGTCCCGGCCTACGACCGGCTGCGCGTGGCCGCCCGGTCCGGGGTCGGCGAGCGGATCGCCGCGGGCATCCCGCCGGCCCGCGTCGCCGAGACGATCCTGCGCGCCATCTCCGACCCGAGGCCGCGGCTTCGCTACCGGGTCGGGCGGGACGCGGCCTGGATCCCCAGGGTCAAGGCGATCGCGCCGCCGGCCAGGTTCGAGGCGAGCACGCGCAAGCTCTTCCGGCTCGACGCCGCGCCCGAGGGCGCCGCGGGTCGGGGAGGCGCGTCGTGAGTTCGAGCGCTCGGGCGCGCGGAACGGACCGCCCGGCCACGCTGTGGACGTTCGCGTTGACGTCGCTCGCCCTCGTCATGGTCACGCTCGACAACCTCGTCGTGACCACGGCGCTCCCGGTGATCCGACACGAGCTGGACGGGTCGCTCGAGGGGCTGGAGTGGACGGTGAACGCCTACACGCTGACCTTCGCGGTCCTGCTCCTCACCGGCGCGGCGCTCGGTGACCGGTTCGGGCGCCGGCGGCTCTTCATGATCGGCCTCGGCATCTTCACGGTCGCCTCGGCGGCGGCGGCCCTCGCCCCCTCGATCGAGGCCCTCAGCGCCGCCCGGGCGGTGCAGGGCCTCGGCGGCGCCATCGTGACGCCGCTCACGCTGACACTGCTCTCGGCGGCGGTGCCGGCGCAGAGGCGCGGCCTCGCCCTCGGCGCCTGGGGCGGCGTCGGCGGCCTCGCGGTCGCGCTGGGCCCGCTGGTGGGCGGCGCGGTCGTCGAGGGCCTCTCGTGGCAGTGGATCTTCTGGTTGAACGTGCCCATCGGCCTCATCCTCATCCCCCTCGCCCGGGGACGGCTGGCCGAGAGCCACGGCCCTCACGCGCGGCTCGACCTGCCGGGCCTCGGGCTCGTGAGCGTGGGCCTCCTGGGGGTCGTCTGGGGTCTCGTCCGCGGCAACGGCGCCGGCTGGGCCAGCGCGGAGATCGTCGTCTCGTTGGCGGCCGGGGCGTTCCTCGTCGCGCTCTTCGTCGTCTGGGAGCTCCGGGCCGCGGCGCCGATGCTCCCGATCCGATTCTTCGGCAACCGGACCTTCGCCCAGGCCAACCTCGCCTCGCTGCTCATGTTCTTCGGCATGTTCGGCTCGATCTTCCTGCTCGCCCAGTTCTTCCAGACGGTTCAGGGCTACTCGCCGCTCGGCGCGGGCCTGCGCATCCTTCCGTGGACGGCGATGCCGATCGTGGTCGCGCCGATCGCGGGGGCTCTGTCCGACCGGATCCCCGGCCCGCGGATCATGGGCGTCGGGCTGGCGCTGCAGGCCGTCGGCCTCGGCTGGCTCGCGGCTCTGTCGACCCCGACGGTGGCGTACGCCGAGCTCGTCGCGCCGTTCATCCTCTCGGGCGTGGGGATGGGGCTGTTCTTCGCCCCGGTCGCGAACGTGATCCTCGGCACCGTGCGGCGTGCGGAGGAGGGTCAGGCCTCCGGCGCCAACAACGCCATCCGGGAGCTGGGGGGCGTGTTCGGGGTCGCCGTGCTCGCCTCGATCTTCGCGGCCCGGGGCGGCTACGGGTCGGCGACGAGCTTCACCGACGGCCTGACCGCGGCCGTCTGGGTTGGCGCCGTCGTCGTCGGCATCGGGGCGCTCGCCGCGCTGACGATCCCCGTCGGCCGGCGCATTCCTCAGGCCGTCCCCTCCCCGGAACGATCAGCGGCGTCGGTCCCGGGCGAGGGCGCCGGGCGCAGACCCGTGCCGATGCGCCGGACGAGGCCCACCTGATCCGTGGCGTCGAGACGAGCCCCCGCCGACCCGATCCGGAGCCCGGCGTCCGCGGCGGAGGACCGGTACGGGGCCAATCGCACGGCGGCCCTGCCCGGTAGGACGGTGCGAGTCGGGTCGCCCGATCCATGATCATCGAGGTCCCGCCCCGCTCGGCCGGGGCGCGGATCTCTCGCGATCGGTGGGACCCGAGTGTTCACACCGACGCGCGGCAGTCGTTCCTGGCCGTGCGCGCGCCCTACCCCTCGAGGAGTGACTTCAGCCGCCGGAGATCCTTGCGGTTGGCGCGGCGCACCGCTCTGCCCACCAGTGGGGACGCGAGCCGGGCGACGCCCGATGGCTCTCCGCGGTTGCGCAGGGTCATGCGGGTTCCGCCGGATGGCGCGTCCTCCCATGTGTACGTCGTCTCCATGGGAAACGGCCCCTCGGAGGTCGCCATGACGAGCCGTTCCTCCGCCATGAGCTCCCGCACCTCGTAGGTGTAGGCAAGGCGCCGACCGAGGAAGCGGGCGACGAAGGCGATCCTGGAGCCGATCCCGACGGGTCTCCGGCTCCTCCACTCGACGGCCTCGATGTTCGAGTACCAGGCGGGCGCGTTGTCGGGGTCGGACGCAAAGGACGCGACGGCCGGCCGGGGACGGTGGATCTCGATCTCGGTGATGACATCGACCGACATGTCCGAATGCTAACCCCAGCTGATGGCAACCGGGGTGAACGTCGCCACCGACCGGATTCGGGTTCAACTCGGATATCCGACGCCTTCGAGGCGTTCATGGGAGGCGACGCCGGGGGCCACGAGCTTCGCTGCCGAGCGCGCGATGCGGCCGGCAACTCCCAGCCCGGCCAGCCGGCGTGGAACGCCCACAAGGAGATGCGGCGCGCCAAGCTCATGCCCTACCCGAAATCGGGTTACCACGGCGCCCGGCGCGACCCCGGATGAACGTGCAGATCACTCCGCAGCGAGCAGTTGCGCCTGTCCGGCGAGGAAGTCGCGCTCGGCATCGGTCGGAGCGAGGGACGCGGCACGATCGTAGGCGACGGCTGCCTCGTCGGGCCGACCCAGTCGTCGCAGCAGGTCGGCCCGGGTGGCGTGGAATGGGTGGTAGCCGGCAAGGTCGAGAGTCTCGACCAGCGCGAGGGCAGCCGCCGGCCCGTCGACCTCGCCGACGGCGATGGCGCGGTTGAGTGCCACGACCGGCGTGGGCGCCGCGGCCAGGAGTTGGTCGTAGAGCGCGAGAATCTGTGACCAGTCGGTGCACTCGACCGAGCTCGCGTCGCCGTGGACGGCGTTGATGGCGGCCTGGAGCTGGTACGGGCCCGGCTGGTTTCGCCGAAGGCAGGCGCGCACGATCGCCTGACCCTCTTCGAGCAGGGAGCGGTCCCAACGGCCGCGGTCCTGGTGGCGCAGCAGCACCAGTGATCCGTCCGCGGCGAATCGGGTCCGACGCCGGGACTCGGTCAGCAGCAGCAGTGCGAGCAGTCCCGCCACCTCGGGCTCGTCGGGCATCAGCAGCGCCAGCAGCCCCGCCAGCCGGATGGCTTCGGCGCAGAGCTCGCCGCCGAACTGGTCGCCCACACCCGCGTTGTAGACCAGATAGACGACGGCCAGCGCCGGGCGCAGACGCCCGGGCAGCTCCTGGTCCTGGGGCACGCGGTAGGGGATGCGGGCGGCCCTGATCTTGCGCTTGGCGCGGGCGAGGCGCTGGGCCATCGCCGACTCGGCGACGAGGAACGCGCGCGCGACCTCGGCCGTCGACAGACCGCCGAGGAGGCGCAGGGTGAGCGCCACCTGCGCCTCGGTGGACAGGGCAGGGTGGCAACAGGTGAAGATGAGCCGGAGCCTGTCGTCCTGCACGGGCCCCATCTCCTCTCGGTCGTCCAGGTCGGCGTCGCCGGGCGTCAGCACGGCCAGCTCGCCGAGGAGCTCGCGGCCGCGCAGCTCGCGGCGCAGCCGGTCGACGGCGTGGTTGCGGGCCGTCGTGGTGATCCAGCCCCCGGGATTCGCAGGCAGGCCATCGGCGGGCCACCGGCGCAGGGCGACCGTGAAGGCCTCCTGCACCGCGTCCTCGGCGACGTCGATGTCACCGAGGACGCGGATCAGGGTGGCCACCGAGCGGCCGTACTCGCGACGAAAGATGCGGCCGATCCCCGAATCGTCGACCGATGGTTCGGCCTTGGCCTGGGCCACGGTCGTCAGGCCTTCGGTTCGTCCCAGAACGGACGGACCTCGATCGGCGCCCCGACGATGGCGGTCGTCTTCGACGCCCAGGCGAGGGCGGCGTCGAGGTCCTCCGCCTCGATGATGTAGAAGCCCCCGAGGTGCTCCTTCGACTCCACGAAGGGCCCGTCGGTTGTCACGACTTCCCCACCGGACACGCGGACCACGGTGGCGGTGGCGGGTTCGTGCAGTCGGCCGCCGAAGACCCAGGCCCCCGCGGACTCCATCTCCCCCTGAAGGGCCATCACCTGCGCGTAGGTCCGCTGCATCTCCTCATCCGTCATCGGGTCGCGGGCCTCGCCCTCGACGCTGTGGGCGGACAGCAAGTACTTGGCCATGGCGGATCTCCTCGTCACGGGCGGGCGCCTCCCGCCTCTCACCCCAGCTACGAACGGGTCTCGCCCAGATCGACAGGTCTACGCGACAAAGGTCGCCAGACGCGGATGACGTCGATCTTGTCAAAGGGGCTGCCTCCGGTCTGGCGGTACGGGCGACGGTTCAACCCACGGACCGGCGTCCGCTCGCGGCCGACGTGCTCGGCGTTTCACTCTCGACTCCGGCCGCCGGGCGCGCGCCGTCGTGACCACGAGCTACGGTTTTCGCCGAAACAGTTTCGCCCCCGGACCGGAAGGGTTTTCAAGTTGGCCTTCGACGAGAGCCTCGCCGAGCGCATCCGCCTCGCGCTCGCCGACGTCCCCGACCTCTACGAGCGGCTCATGTTCGGAGGGATCGCATTCATGCTCTCGGATCACATGACCTGCGGGGTGATCGGCGATGAGCTCGTCCTGCGCCTCGGTCCGGAGGGCGCTGAGCGCGCGCTGGGTCGACCGCACGTCCGCCGGATGGACTTCACCGGCCGCCCGATGCGGTCAATGGTCTTGATCGGCCCGGAGGCGCTTCGCGACGACGACGACCTCGAACGGTGGCTCCGCGCCGGCGTCGCGTTCGTCGCCACCCTGCCTCCGAAGCGGCGCCGCCGGTAGGCCGCCGGCGCGGCAGATGACCCGTCACGGGACGTGCTCCGCATCGCCGATGCTGAGCTGCGCCGCGAGCACCACCAGGTACACGCCCGTCGCGGTGAAACCGCTCGCCGGCCACGCGATCCACGAGTGCACCAGGCGGGTGATGACCGCAACGCCGCCGATCGCGACCGCGACGCTCAGAAGGTGCAGCGCCTGCCAGAGGCGGAAGCTGCGCGGATGCGGCGGGCTCACGCGGGGAAGGCCCCGGTTCGCGACGAAGCCGACGACCGCGAAGGCGGCGATCGCGCCGAGGACGAACGCCAGGGCGTTCGCCTCCGTGGGGATGCCGCGGTGGTGCAGGACCACCGCGCTCGTCGCCCAGATGGTGAGCGTGTAGCCGTAGCTGGTGGCGCTGGAGGCGACGACCCAGCGGAGGGTGGCTGCGAACGGCACTCGGCAATACTCGCGCACGCGCTGTGAAGGACGGCACCGGGGGACGTACATCGCGTCCTCGTCGTGGATGCCGAGGCCGAGCCGTCCGGCATGCTTTCCCGTGGCGAGTGCGCCGGGTGGCCGTAACGCCGCGGACCGCTTCGAGACTGGTCGTCACCTGTGTCCGAGATGCACCGAAGGAGACGTCATGACCAAGCAGAGCGGTGACGCGCGGGCGGCGGTCTACGTGCAGACCAACGACGCCAGCCAGAACGAGGTGCTCGCGTTCGAGCGCGGCGCCGACGGCCGGCTCGCGCCGCTCGGTCGCGTTCGCCACGGGGGGTCGCGGAACCGGAAAGCCGCACCTCCCGTCGCAGAGCTCGATCGTCCTCAGCGGCGACGGCGACCGGCTCCTGGTGGTGAACGCCGGCAGCGACGACCTGTCCCTCTTCGCGGTCGAGGACGGCGGCCTGGTCCTGGCCGACCGCCGCGCCTCCGGCGGCTCCACGCCGACCAGCGTCGCGGTCAGCCGTGATCTCGTCTACGTCCTCAACAACGGCACCCCGAACATCGCCGGGTTCAGGATCGACGACGGCGGCCTGGTCGAGATGGAGGGCTCCCCCCGGCCGCTGAGCGACGACCACGCCGACCCCGCTCAGATCGCCTTCAGCCTCGACGGCCGCACCCTCGTCGTGACCGAGCGCGGGACGGACAGCATCAGCACGTACGCCGTCGACGAGCGCGGCTACGCCGCCGGCCCGACGACGATCAGGTCCTCGGGGAAGACGCCGTACGGCTTCGACTTCACCCCGGACGGGGCGATGATCGTGACCGAGGCGTTCGGCGGCGCGGTGGGAGCGGCGGCCGCGTCCTCGTACGCGCTCACCGATCCCGGCACGCTCGCGCCGGTGAGCCGCTCGGTCGCCGACACCCGCAGCGAGGTGTGCTGGGCGACGGTCACGAAGGACGGGCGCTTCGCCTACGTGACGAACTTCGGCGACGGGACGATCTCGAGCTACGAGATCGCCGAGGACGGCAGCCTCCGGCTGCGCGACGCCGTCGCGGGCTCGACGCGCCTGGGCGAGAAGGGCATCCGCGACGAGGCGATCACGCGCGATGGCCGCCACCTGTACGCGATCGACGCCGACGCCCAGCGGGTCTTCGGCTGGACGATCGGGAGCGACGGCGAGCTCGTCCCGGTCGGAGCGTTCGAGGGCGTCCCGGAGACCGTCGCCGGGCTCGCCGCGAGCTGACGGGACGGGCTGAGGCCGGTCGGAGTTTCGTCGCCGTCCACGCGCCGGTACATTCGGCGCATGGCCAGCCCTGGCGGCCTGGATACGAGCTTCGCCGGCACGGGCAAGAAGGCGATCACCTTCGGCGCCACCGACGCCGCGCGCGCCGTGCTGGTGCAGCCCGACGGCAGGATCGTCGTCGCCGGCGGCGGCGGGCCCGCGGTCTCCTTCTGCGCCGCCCGCCTGCGCCCCAACGGCACGCTGGACACCACGTTCGGACCGGGCGGGAAGCGCGTGATCGACTTCGGCGGCGCCGACGAGTCCGCCTACGGCGCGGCGCTGCAGCCGGACGGCAGGATCCTACTCGCCGGAGACTCGGACCTGCGGGTCGCCGTCGCGCGCCTGAACCCCAACGGCTCGCTCGACACCACGTTCTCCGGCGATGGCAGGACGGTCTTCAGCTGGGGCGCGCTGAGCCGCGCGACGGCCGTTCTCGTGCTGCCGAACGGCAGGATCCTGCTCGCCGGCTTCTCCGGGCCCGAGGGCGGGAACATCCAGGTCGCGCGCCTGAAGGCGAACGGCGCCCTGGACACGACGTTCGGCATCGGCGGCAAGGCCACGGTCGATTTCGGCGGCGACGACTTCGGCTTGGCGATGGCGCGCCAGGCCGACGGGCGCATCCTCGTGGCCGGCCGGTCATCGGCGGCCGGCGCCGTGGTCGCGCGGCTGCGGGCGAACGGCGAGATCGACCCGAACTTCGGCGGCGGCGACGGCCGCGTAACGCTTCCGGGGGGCGGCAGCGCGAGCGCCGTGCTGGTGCAGCCGGACCGCAGGATCGTCGTCGCCGGCAACGCGAGCGGCAGCGCGATGATGACCGTCACGCGCCTCATGCCGAGCGGCGCGCTCGACACGACGTTCGACGGCGACGGCACGGCGACCATCGACTTCGGGTCGCTCGCCGACCTCGCCAACGACGCGGTGCGGCAGCCGGACGGCAGGATCGTCGTCGCCGGCTACACGCAGGCCGACGAGGACGTCGCGGTCGCCCGCCTCAACGCCGACGGGTCTCCGGACGCCACGTTCGGAACCGCCGGGAAGGCGACCGTCGACTTCGGCTTCGCCACGTTCGGCAACGCCGTCGCGCTCCAGGCCAACGGACGGATCGTCGTCGCCGGCCAGAGGACGGGAGCCGACGACTTCGCGGTGGCGCGCCTGCTGGGCTGACTCGGGTCGCGCGCACCCGAGTCGCTCCACTCACTCGTAGAAGGCGATCGTCGCGAGGACGACGTACAGGCCCACGAGCGCGTACCCCTCGAACTCCGTGGCCTCTCCGTCGCCCGTGATCTGCCAGACCCCGAGCGCGGTCAGGGCGAGCGCCGCTGCGTAGACGGGGGATGTGACGAAGGTCAGTGAGGGGTCGAAGAAGAGCGAGAGCAGCACGAGCGCGGGGTAGAGGAACGCCGCGATCTGGGCGACCGAGTTCTTCACGACCGACACGGCCAGCTCGGACTTGCCCTTCGCGGCCAGCACGACGCCCACGACGTTCTCCACCGCGTTGCCCGCGATCGCCACGATGACGAGCCCGATGAAGGCGCGCGACAGGCCGAGCTCCTCGGCGGTCCCGTCGATGGATGCCACGAAGTAGTCCGACACGAAGGCCGCGCCCACCCCGGCCACGGCCAGCAGGACGATCGCCGGGCGCAATCCCAGCTGCGGCCGGATCTCCTCGGACGCCTCGGGGGCGGCTCCGCCGCCTCTCCGGAGGTAGGCCACCAGCCAGGTTGCGTAGACCAGCAGCAGGACCACGGCGCCGACGACCGAGATCGCCGTCGCGTGCAGGCTCGCCCGGTCGCCGATGCGGTCGGACACGCCGAGGATCACGATGATGAACGAGGCGAGCAGGAGGAGCGTGGCGGTGTCGTTGGGCAGCCGGCTGCCGAAGCGCATGACGCCGTCGGGCGCGCGGCGCGCCCCCACCGCCAGGGTCATGCCCAGCACGAGCAGGGCGTTGGCGAAGAGCGAGCCCAGGATCGTGGCCTGCGCGACGACGACCTCTCCTGCCGAGAGGGCGAAGAGCACCACGAACAGCTCCGGCAGGTTCCCGAGCGTCGACTGGAGCACCCCGGTGGTCGCGGGGCCGAACCGCTCCCCGATCGACTCGGTCGCGAACGAGACGATCCAGGCGAGTCCGGCGAGGGCCACCGCGCCCAGGAGGAATACCGCCACGTCCGGTGCTCCCGCCAGGTACAGCGCGGCGGTGAGGACCGCCGCGGCGACCACGGCGGCGATGAGCGCGATCCGAGGCGTGCCGAGGACGGAGCGGGTGGTCGCGTCGGTCACCGCGGGGGACACTACCCGCCCCGCTTCTGCGATCGTTCACGCCCGGCGGGATTGCCCAACGGATCACCGAGGAGACGCATGTGGCCGACGAGCAGACGATCAGCGCGCACGAAGCCGACGAGGTCGCCCGCGCCAACGCGAGCGGCAAGGTGCCGGTGGTCTTCGTCCACGGGCTCTGGCTGCTGGCGAGCAGCTGGGACCGGTGGGCGGCGGTCTTCGAGGAGGCCGGATACGTCGCCGTGTCGCCCGGCTGGCCCGACGACCCCGACACCGTCGAGGAGGCCGCCGAGCATCCCGAGGTGTTCGCCCACAAGAGCGTCGGCCAGATCGCCGACCACATGGCGGCGGTCGTCGCGCGCCTCGACCGCAGGCCGGCGGTCATCGGGCACTCCTTCGGAGGTCTCCTGACCCAGATCCTCGCGGGGCGGGGCCTGTCGGCGGCCTCGGTGGCGATCGACCCGGCCCCCTTCCGGGGCGTCCTGCCGCTGCCGTTCTCGGCCCTCAAGTCGGGCAGCCCCGTGCTGGGCAACCCGCTCAACCGCCACCGCGCGATCCCGCTCACCTACGAGCAGTTCCGCTACGCCTTCGCGAACGCGGTCGGCGAGGACGAGGCCAAGGAGCTGCACGAGACCTTCGCCGTGCCCGGCTCGGGCGTCCCGCTCTTCCAGGCGGCCGCCGCCAACCTCAACCCGTGGACCGAGGCGAAGGTGGACACCGGCAACCCCGAGCGGGGGCCGCTGTTGATCGTCTCGGGCGAGAAGGACCACACCGTCCCGTGGGCGATCGCCAACGCGTCCTACAGGCGGTACAAGGACAACCCCGGCGTGACAGAGATCGTCGAGATGCCCAACCGCGGCCACTCGCTGGTGATCGACAACGGCTGGCGCCAGGTCTGCGACACGGCGCTGGCGTTCGTGAAGCGGTTCGTCTGAGCTGAGGGCGGTTCAGCGAGGGGCGGTCCCGGCGACGGCCCACGCCCGCGCCGTGAGCTCGAACGGGCCCTCGCCGACCCCGAGGCGGCGCCGGTAGGCGTCGTGGAGCGCGGCGCGGCGCTCGTCGTCGAGCGACGCGCAGAACGCGCCGGAGGGCGCGATGCCGCTCGGAAGCGGTGACCACAGGTCCTCGAAGTCCGCGTAGCCGGCGCGCACGACGAGCCCGCCGGAGCGGACGTCCCGCAGTCCCGCCTCGCGCCACAGCTCGGCGAGCTCGCCCTCGGCGCACCAGCGCATGACGGTTCCCTCGTCCGCGGCCGCGGCGCGTTCGGGATCGACCTCGCGGGCGGCGTCCCAGAACGCGCGCAGGAGCGTCATCCCGCCGGCGTAGTCCCAGACGCAGGCGGCGACGGTGCCGCCCGGCCGGGTCACGCGGGCCATCTCGCGCACGCCCGCCCCGGGCTCGCCCATGAAATTCACGACCAGCTGCGAGAGGACGGCGTCGAAGGCGTCGTCGGAGAACGGGAGCGCCTCGGCGCTCGCCACGACGACCTCGACCCCCGGTAGCCGCGCCCGGCACGCCTCCGCGAACGGCTCCGACGGGTTGACGGCGGACACGCTCGCCGCCCCGAGGCGCTCCGCGAGGGCGGCCGTGAGCGCGCCGGGGCCGCAGCCGACATCGAGGGCGCGCATGCCCGGCTCGATGCCCCCGAAGGCGATCAGCTCGGCCGCCAGAGGCGCGCCGTAGCGGCCGACGTGACGGTCGTAGGCGTCGGCGGACGCGCGGAAGGTCTCGGCACCCGGCATACCGGAGCCGAGCCTAGCTCGCCCCCCCGGTGATGCCACGACGCGACCCGCGCGACCATCGCGCGGGAACCCCACCACCGAGGGATAGACTGCCGCGCGGCGACCAGCCACGGTCGCTTTCAGCTACCGGGAGGCCCGTATGTGGTGGGGCATGGGATTCGTACTGGCGGTCATCTGGATCACGCTGCTGATCGTCCTGGGCGTGAGCACGCTGCGGAACGGCCACATCATCCTCTTCATCATCGGCATCATCTTTCCGCTGCTCTGGGTCTTCGGGGCCATCCTGCCCCCCACGGAGAAGGCGCTCGAGCGGGGCGTCTGACCCGCCTCGCGACCGCATCGGCCTCTTCGCCGGAGAGGCCGGGCGGCCGGGCCCTCCCGACCGCCCGCCGGGGTCGATTGCTCCCGGGACCCTGATCTGAAACGGTCGGCCCGTGGGTGTCGGCCACCGCCATCCGAGGCCGCGGCGCCACCGGCGCGGGGGCCGGCTCGGCCTCGTGGGCGCGCTGATCGCGCTCGCGCTCCCCGCCACGGCATCGGCGACGACCTGGCAGGTGACGAACACCTCCGACGGGGCCTCGACGTGCCCGAGCGCGGCCTCCTGCACGCTGCGCGGCGCGATCACGACGGCGAACGGCGGAAGCGGCGACACCGTGGAGGTGCCGGCCGGCCACTACACGCTCGGCCTCAGCGCCGTGGTGGTCACGAGCGCCATGCGGATCGTGGGCCCCGCGGGCGCCGCGGCGACCGTCGTGGAGCAGCTGTCCCCCACGGTGGGGCTCTTCTCGATCGCGCCGAGCGCGGCCGACGTGACCATCGCGGGGGTGACGTTCACCGGCGGATCGACGGCGGGCCCCGGGGCGGTGGCGACGCAGGCACCGCACCTGACGCTGTCGGGAGACGTGTTCACGCACAACATGATCGGCGCCTCCGGAGCGACGGGCGCCGGCGTCGTCGGCGTGAGCGGCACCGCGCCCACCACGCTGACCGTGACGAACACCACCTTCCGGACGAACGGCGCCGGCGGAGACGGCAGCGCGTTCGGGAACGGGCAGGGCCAGGGCGGCGGGATCTCCTTCGGCTCGCCGGGGACGCTGACGGTCACCGGTACGACGTTCGACGGCAACACGGCAGGGGGCAACGGGGGCACCGGCAACTTCAGCGGCCAGGGGAGGGGCGGCGCGATCGCCGTGCTGTCCTCCGGGGGGCCCGCGACCGCCACGGTCAGTGACAGCACCTTCACCGGCAACCACGCCGGCGGCAACGGCAACCTCGGGGACGAGAGCGGGTGGGGGTTCGGCGGCGCGATCATGTTCTCGCCCTCGATCTCGAGCGGCTCCTCCCTGACGGTCACGAGAAGCACGTTCGCCGGCAACGCCGTCGGCGGGAACGGCAGCGTCGGTCCCGCGAGCGCTCAGGGCGCCGGCGGGGCCATCGAGATGCTGGCCGGAGCGCTCTCGGTCACGAGCAGCACGTTCACCGGCAACCACGCCGGCGGCCTCGCCGGTCCCGGGACGTTCAGCGGCGTGGGCGTGGGCGGCGCCATCGATGCGCTGGACTCCGGCGGGGTGACGCTCGTGAACGACACGTTCGCGGGCAACCGCGCGGAGGGCGACGGCAAGGGGGGCACGCTCGAGCTCGCCCTCCCCCAGGGCGCGAGCCTCGTCAACGACACGCTGGCCGGCGGGTCGGCCGCCACCGGAGGGAACATCAACGCCGTCGGGGGGACGGTCACGCTGAAGAACACGATCGTCGCCGGCGGAAGCGCCGCGGCCGGCGCCAACTGCGCCGGGTCGATCGGCTCGCTTGGGCACAACATCGAGGACGCCGGCACGTGCTCGCTGGGGGCGGTGGGCGACCGCGCCGGGACGAACCCGCTGCTGGGCCCTCTCGCCGGCAACGGGGGGCCCACCCAGACGATGGCCCTCCAGGCCGGCAGCCCGGCGATCGACGGCGGCGACGGCGCGGGCTGTCCGGCGACCGACCAGCGCGGGGTCCCCCGCCCGGGCGGCGCGGCGTGCGACGTGGGGGCGTTCGAGATCGCCACGCCCCGCCCGACGGCGGGTCAGGCGGGCTCCGCCGGGGCGGCGCCGGCGCTGACGCGCCTGAGGGTGAGTCCCTCGGCCTTCCGCGCGCAACCCGTTCCGGGCGCCGGCGTCGCGAAGGCCGGGACGGGCGCGTTCGGCGCGACCGTGAGCTACCGCGACACCGAGCAGGCGGTGACGAGGTTCACCGTGCAGCGGCCCCGGCGGGGATTCCGCTCGGCCAGCCGCTGCACGGCGAAGCGCCCGGCCCGCGCCACGGGGAAGGTGCGCCACTGCACGCTCTACCGGAGCATCGGCGGCTTCCGCCACACCGACGCCGCCGGCGCCAACAGGCTCCACTTCAGCGGGCGCCTCGGCGGCAGAGGCGCTCGCTCCCGGGCGCTACCGGCTGCAGGCCGTGGCCAGGAACGCGACCGGCCGGCTCAGCCCCGCAGTTGCACGCGACCTTCCGGATCGTGCGCTGAGCCGGAGCTTGGGCCCGGCCCTCTCCACCGCGTCCGAGCCGGTTCCTGCGCGAGCGGCGCCGGTACCGCCGCCGTGGTGAGCGCTGTCCTCCGGGCGCCGGAGCTCGCGAGGCGGGCCGGGGCGAGGGCGGCCAAGTGTCGACTGCGGCGGAGCCCTCACCGCGAGGGGAGCTCGCGCACGGCCTCGGGGACGAGCGCCTCCAGCGGCACGCCCGGGTCGCGCAGGCGGGCGGGGTCGACCGGTGCGCGCGAGCGGATGAGGGCCTGGATGGGCTCGGCGACGTCCCAGACGTTGATGTTCATCCCGGCGGCGACGCGCCCCTCGGCCAGCCAGAAGGCGATCAGCTCGCGGCTCTCGAGGTCCCCGCGCAGCACCACCTCGTCGGAGCCGCGGGCGAGGCCCGAGTACTCCATGCCCACGTCGTACTGGTCGGAGAAGAAGTACGGGATGCGGTCGTAGGGCTCGTCGCGGCCGAGCATGTTGCGCGCCGCCGCCGGGCCCTGGTTGAGGGCGTTCGCCCAGTGCTCCACGCGCACGCGCCGCCGGTAGAAGGGGTGCGTGGCGTTCGCGACGTCGCCGGCCGCGTAGACGCCGGGGACGCTCGCGCGCAGGGTGGCGTCCACGAGGACCCCGTCGTCCACCGCGAGCCCGGCGGCCTCGGCGAGCTGCGTGCGCGGGACCACGCCGACCCCGACGAGGACGGCCGAGCAGTCGATCGTGCGCCCACCGGCCAGGCGGACGCGCTCCACCCGGCCCGTGCCCTCGATGGCCTCCAGGGCGGCGCCCGCCAGGAACTCGACCCCGTGCTCGCGGTGGAGGTCCGCGTAGAGCCGCCCGACGGTCGGGCCGAGGACGTTCTCGAGCGGCACCGCCAACCGCTCCAGGAGGGTCACCTCCACGCCCAGCTGCCGCGCCGAGGCCGCGGCCTCGGAGCCGATCCAGCCGGCGCCGACCACCACCAGCCGGCCGGCCGCCCCCAGCGCCGCCTGCAGGCGCCGGCCGTCGGCGAGCGTGCGCAGGTGAAGGACGCCGTCCAGGCCGGCGCCCGGCACGCCCAGGCGGCGTGGCTCGGCGCCGGTCGCGAGCAGCAGGCGGTCCCAGGGCAGCCGCTGTCCGTCGGCCAAGCTGACGGTGCGCCCGCCGGTGTCGATCGCCGTGACGGCCGATTCGGTGCGGAGTTCGATCGCGCGGTCCTCGTAGAAGCCGGCGTCGTGCACGTAGACCTCGTCGGGCCCGACCTCGCCGCGGAGATGTTCCTTGGAGAGCGGGGGTCGCTCGTAGGGCCGCTCGGCCTCGTCGCCCACGAGGACCAGGCTCCCCTCGTATCCCTCCTCGCGCAGCGTCTGCGCCGCCTTGGCGCCGGCAAGGCCGGCGCCCACGATCACGATGTTTCGGGGCTCTCTCACGACGTCTCCTCGGATCTGGGGCGAAGGGGGGCCAGGATGCGGCCGGCCAGCGGCGGCGGGCAGCCCCGCTCGGTGAGCTCGATGAGCGCGTGGAGGTCGTAGCCGGCGTCCCCGGCGAGGACCCGCGCGAGGTGCGGGGGGAAGCCCGCCCGGCAGAGCAGCCGCCGGCGCCAGTTGACGATCGCGTCGTCGGGCGTGCGCGTGTGCGGACCCTGAGCGTTCATACCGGGTGAGTGACCGCCCGGCCCGGACTCTTACCCCCGGTGGCCCGCGCCGCGCCGCCCGATCAGCTCGAAGAACTCCTGCCGGGTGCGCGGATCCTCGCGCAGGCGGCCGCGGAGGGCCGAGGTGGTGGTGAGCGCGCCCGGCTGGCGGACGCCCCGGAGGCTCATGCACATGTGCGTCGCCTCGATCACCACGCCCGCCCCCCGCGGCCGCAGGGTCCGCTCGAGCCAGTCGGCGACCTCGCCGGTCAGGCGCTCCTGCACCTGGAGCCGGCGGGCCCGGTGCTCCACCAGGCGCGGGAGCTTCGACAACCCCACGATGCGGTCCCCCGGGAGGTATCCGATGTGGGCGACGCCGACGAAGGGCAGCAGGTGGTGCTCGCACAGCGACGAGAACGCGATGTCGGAGACGATCACGAGCTCGTCGTAGTCGCCGTCGTTCGGGAAGGTCGTCGCCTGGAAGGGCTCGGGCCGGAGCAGTTCGGCGAAGGCCGAGGCGACCCGGCGGGGCGTCTCCCGGAGGGCCTCGGTGCCGCGGTCGACCCCGAGGGCGTCCAGCAGCTCGGCCACCGCCCGCTCGGCGCGCTCGCGGTCCACGCCGGGCGAGGGCGCCTCGTGAAGCGCGGCCCCGCCCGGGCGATGGCCGTTGGCGTGGCTCACGCGGGTTGGCGGACCTTCGGGATGGTCGGGGTGGGAGTGCGGTCGAACGGGCAGGCCCGGCGGATGAAGAGGATTCCCTCGGCGATCATCGCGTTCTCCTGTGGGGTCGGGAATGTCTGTCGTACCGGGTGAGTGTCGTCCCGGAGTGCATCCCTTACGTCTCGCGGAACCGGCCTCCGTCCAGCGTGCAGAGCGGCGGGCGCCGCACGAGCTCCGCGTCGGCCCTCTCCAGGACGAAGCCGTCGTCGCGACGGGAGGGCCGCGCGTAGGGCCGCGCCGCCGTGAGGGGGACCGGCGCGCGCCCCTCCTCGGCGAGGCGGTCGAGCACGCCCTGGGTGATCTCGTATCCCATCCGCCCGAGGGCGGCGGTCGATTGGTGGCGGTGCCGGCGCTGTCCCAGATCCGCCTGCGCCAGGCCGGCGAGGCCGAGGTGGCGCCACAGGTCCACCAGGAGGCCCACCTCCACGGCGTAGCCGGTGAAGAACGGGGTGCGCCGCAGGATCTCGGTACGCCCCGCCGCCTCGCCGGCGAGCGGCTGCACAGCGCCTCGCCCTTGCCCGGCTCGGGTGAGATGCCCGGCAGGATCTCGTGAGCCGCGAAGACCTCGGCGCCGGCGTCCGAAGCCGCCCGCGCCGTGGCGTCCCCTCTGTCCGAGTCGATCACCACGATCTGGTCCACCAGCCCGCGGGGGCCCGGCAGGGCCACCGAGACACGGCTGATCCGTCGTGGGGGCTACGGCGCCTGCTCGCCGCCGACGAGGGCGCGCAGGCTCTCGTGATCCTCCCGGCAGGCCGGGCAGCCGACCAGGTGCGCCTGCATCCCGGGGACGGCCGACTCGGCATCCCGGCCGGCGAGCTCGAGATCGACGTAGCGGTCGAGCTCCTCGAAGCACTCCTCGCAGCCGATCTCGGGCCGGCCCGGGCCGAGGAGAGCGAGCAGCGCCTGAGTGAGGTCCGGTCGGTCCATCAGCCTCTCGCCTCCAGCCAGTCGGGGGTGACCCCGCACTCCGCGAGGCGGGCGCGGAGCTTGCGCCGCGCGTCGTGCAGCGTCTTGTAGAGCGCGCCGCGCGTGGTCCCGAGCCGTTCGGCGAGGACGTCGATCGGCACGCCGTTCAGCGCGAGGGCGACGAGCACCTCCCGCTGGTGGGGGGTCAGGATCTCGCGGACCGCCTCCTGCAGCACCGCGAAGAGCTGCGACTGCTCGGCGTCCTGGTGCGGCGTGGTCCCGGTGGTGGAGAAGAACGCCCAGGCCTCCGGCTCCAGGGGCACCTCGCGCCCCTGCCACGCCCGCCGGCGCAGCCTGACGGCGGCCTCGAGGAGGGCGAACTTGTAGGCCCACGTCGTGAAGCGGCTCTCGCCGCGGAAGTCGTCCAGGCGTCGCAGAACGCTCATCAGCGCGTCGTCGGCGGCCTCCATGGCGATGTCGGGCAGCTCATCGCCCCGCAGGTGCGGGAGGGCGGGGCGACGGCGGGCCACCTCGAAGCGCGCCGCCCCGAGGAGGAGGGCGTGCAGACGGGCCACGGCGGCGTCGTGGTCGGCGCCTCGCGACCGAAGCCCCCGCAGCCATTCGCGCGAGTCCGGGTCGAGGTGGGCGGTGCTCGGGGCCGGGGCCACGGCGCGCGAGTGTACGGCGGCGGGTGCGGCTCCGGTTCGCGCGGTGGCCCTCATGACCGATTGGTGTCGCCCCGGGCGGAGTTCTTACCCACGCCCGCTCGCCCGTCGCCCGGCCCGTGGCGGCTTTCGGGTAGCGTCGGCCCGGATGTCCTGGTGGGAGCGCAACATCGTCGAGCCGGGGAAGCTCCCCCTGCTTCTCCTGATGCTGGCGTTCATCGTCACGTTCCTGGTGACCCGGGTGATCACCCGGTCGATCCGGGCGGGGCGGGGCCCGTTCCGCGACGTCGAGACCGGCGACCTGCACCTGCACCACGCCGTCCCCGGGATCATCCTCCTCACGATCGGGGCCGTCCTCGCCGTGGGCGTCCCGGCCGACGGGCCCGGCCGGAGCGTCGCCGCGGTCCTGATCGGCATCGGCGCCTCGCTGGTGTTCGACGAGTTCGCGCTGCTGCTGAACCTCAAGGACGACTACTGGCAGGCCCAGGGCCGGGAATCGCTGCAGGCGGTGGGGCTGGTCGCGGCCTGCCTGGCGTTCTGGGCGATCGGCTTCGCCCCGCTCGGGGTGAACGACCTGGGGGAGCCCGAGCTGCGTGTGCGCTACGGCGTGCTCATCGTGGTCGGGATGACGGCCGGCGCGGTCGTCGTGTGCGCGCTGAAGGGCAAGTACCGCCTCGCCCTCGTGGCGCTCTTCCTGTGGCCGGTCGCCGTGGCGGGCGCCATCCGCCTCGCGCGCCCGGGATCGTGGTGGGACCGCCGGCGCTACTCGCCCGCGGAGAGCGCCCGTGCCCGGGCCCGGGCGGAGGCGTTCGACGCGCGGTGGCACCCGATGTGGAGCCGGCTCGGCGACCTGGTGGCCGGGGCCCCCGATCCCGCCGGGCCCCGTTAGCCCCCGGCGCCGCCCGAGGGCGGGGGTCTCCGCATCGCGACGACCCACCACGACACGACTCAGGCCGTCTCGAGATCGCCCCGGTAGAGGTCCCACGCAGCGGAGTACTCCATCACCCGCGCGACCTCGTCGATGATGTCGTCCGGGTAGCCCGCCCGGCGCAGGAGGTGGAAGCCCATCTCCATGCCCGAGGTGATCCCGCCGGCGGTGACGATGCGGCCGGCGTCCACGACGCGGGCGCGGCTGATGCGGCACGCGGGGGCGATGTCCGCGAGGCGGTCGAGGGGCACCTTTCCGCTGGGACCCGACTCCACCCGGTCGGGTTCCTTGCGGTTGGTCGCGGGCAGGCCGTCGAGGAGCCCCATGACGCCGTAGATCCACGAGCCGGTGCAGACGCTCGTGAGGAGGGTCGTCTCGGGGAGCTCGCGGATGAACTCGTGGAGGCGGCCGTTGTGCATCTCCTGGCGGGTGCCGAACCCGCCCGGGATGAGGAAGGCGTCCATGTCCGGGCGGTCGGCGAAGCTGTAGTTGGGGAGCACGGTGAAGCCCGCCTGGGCCTGCACCGGACGAGCCGAGTCGGCGATCAGGAACGCGTCGAGCTCCGGATCGAAGCGCCGGGCCACGGAGAAGACCCCGTGGGGCGCCGCGAAGTCGACGATCTCGGCGTCCTTGAACACGTAGATGCCGAGCCGGAACCCGGCGGTGCGCTCGCTCATATATCCCCCTCGCTCGCGGGTGTGCGGAGCATGCGTTCGGCGGCGGCGCGCGCTCGCGCCGCCGGGGCCGCGCTCCTCTCGATCAGCGCCGAGACGATCGCGCCCTGGATCAGCAGCAGCAGCGCCGCGGCGTCGCCGGCCGGATCGGCGGCTCCGGCGCCCCGCAGCATGTCCTCGAGGTCGGCGCCGAGCAGCCGCTCGTGATCCTCGACCGCGGCGCGGGCGGGGTGATCCGGATCGGCGATCTCGGCGGCGGCGTTGATGAATGCGCAGCCGCGGAAGTCCTCGGACGCGAACCACTCCCCGAGCGCGTCGAACACCGCCAGCGGCCGGTCGGCCGGGAGGGGGGCCAGGCGCTCGGCGGCGGACCTCAGCCAGTCGCGCCAGCGACCGTCCCGGCGGCGCAGGAACGCCACGACCAGGTCGTCCTTGGAGCGGAAGTGGCGATAGAGCGTCGCCTTCGCCACTCCGGCCTCGGCGACCACGACGTCGACCCCGACCGCCCCGATCCCCCGGCCGTAGAAGGCCGCCGACGCCGCGTCGAGGATGCGCTCGCGCGCTGCGGATGGGGCGGACGCCGGGGCGATGGGGGCATTACACAGACCGGTCTGTCTTGTTTCAACCCCACCTCGGCGAGGGCCCCCGCCGGGGCCTCCCCGCCGAGCCCGCTCTAGGCGATCGTGACCTCGTCGGAGAGGTACACGTCCTGGATCGCGTTCAGCAGCTCCACGCCCTCGGCCATGGGGCGCTGGAACGCCTTGCGGCCGGAGATGAGGCCCGTCCCGCCGGCGCGCTTGTTGATGACGGCCGTGCGGACCGCCTGGCTCAGGTCACCGTCGCCCGACGAGGCGCCGCCCGAGTTGATGAGCGGGATGCGGCCCATGTAGCAGTTGGCGACCTGGTACCGGGTCATGTCGATGGGGTGGTCGGTCATCAGCTCCGAGTAGACCCTCGGGTCGGTCTTCCCGAACTTCAGGTCGATGAAGCCGGGGGCCGCCGTCTCGGGGAGCTTCTGCTTGATGATGTCGGCCTGGATGGTGACGCCCAGGTGGTTGGCCTGGCCCGTGAGGTCGGCCGCCACGTGGTAGTCGGGCCCGCCGTTCTTGGCGCTGAAGGCCGAGTTGCGCATGTAGCACCACAGCACCGTCGCCATGCCCAGCTCGTGGGCGGCGGCGAAGGCGGCCGAGACCTCGATGATCTGGCGCTTCGACTCGGGCGACCCGAAGTAGATCGTGGCGCCCACCGCCACGCAGCCCATCTCCCGCGCCTGCTTCACCGAGCCGAACATGATCTGGTCGTAGGCGTTGGGGTAGGAGAGGAACTCGTTGTGGTTGATCTTGAGCAGGAAGGGGATGCGGTGGGCCCAGCGGCGCGAGGCGAGGCCCAGGGCGCCGAGCGTCGTGGCCACCGCGTTGCACCCGCCCTCGACCGCCAGCTCGATGATCTTCAGGGGGTCGAAGTAGTCGGGGTTGGGCGCGAAGGACGCGCCGGCCGAGTGCTCGATGCCCTGGTCCACCGGGAGGATCGAGAGGTACCCGGTGCCGGCCAGGCGCCCATGCCCGAACATGGTCGCCAGCGAGCGCAGCACGGGGGTGGGCCGGTCCGAGAGGGCCATCACCTCGTCCACCCAGCCGGGGCCGGGGAGGGTGAGCCGCTCAACCGGGATCGTGTGGCACCGGTGCCCGAGGAGGCTCTCGGCCTCGTCGCCCAGGAGCTGCTCCACGGACGTGCCGCCTACCGTCGTCGCCACCACCGACCTCCTCGAATCGCTGCTCGGAGGAGGATCCTACTCCGGCCGGGCCGGCCGCTGGATCAGAAGCGCTCGGGCACGAACGTCTGGTCGGTGAGCGGCGGGCGCACGTAGCCCGTGTCCGTCTGGCGCGGCGGAAGCTTGATCGGCTCGGGGGTGGTGTCCTCGTACGGGATGAGCGAAAGCAGGTGCGAGATGCAGTTGAGCCGCGCACGGCGCTTGTCGTCGGCGTTCACCACGTACCAGGGGGCCTGCTTGATGTCGGTGTACATGAACATCTCGTCCTTGGCGCGCGAGTAGTCGACCCACTTCTCGCGCGACTTCAGGTCCATCGGGCTGAGCTTCCACCGCCGCATCGGGTCGTTGGCGCGGGCCTGGAAGCGCCGCTCCTGCTCGTCGTCGCTCACCGAGAACCAGTACTTCACGAGGATGGTCCCCGAGCGCACCAGCATCCGCTCGAACTCCGGGCAGGAGCGCATGAACTCCTGGTACTCCTGCTCGCTGCAGAAGCCCATCACCCGCTCGACGCCGGCGCGGTTGTACCAGGAGCGGTCGAACAGGACCATCTCGCCGCCCGCCGGCAGGTGCGGGGCGTAGCGCTGGAAGTACCACTGGGTCTTCTCGCGCTCGGTCGGGGTGCCGAGGGCCACGACGCGGCACACGCGGGGGTTGAGGCGCTCGACGATGCGC
The DNA here is from genome assembly GCA_963760715.1 of Miltoncostaeaceae bacterium. Lineage (GTDB taxonomy): Bacteria > Actinomycetota > Thermoleophilia > Miltoncostaeales > Miltoncostaeaceae > CAVXDY01. Next base: position 253,983 of record CAVXDY010000004.1, read on the forward strand.
CGGATGACCCCGCCCTTGCCGGCGGCGTCGCGGCCCTCGAAGACCACCACCACCTTCAGCCCCTCGGCCTTGATGTACTCCTGCATGAGCACCAGCTCGCGCTGGAGGCGCGCAAGCTCCCGGTCGAACACCGCCTCCGGGAGCTTCGCCGGCGCCGCCGGCCCGTCGCCGTTCGCCGACGCCTTCGCCGCCCGCTTGGACTTCGCCGTGCCCTCGCCCATGGACCCTCCTCCCTCGTGGGAGACGCAATTCTCGCGCCATCAGCCCCGGCGGGCAACGTCCGCACGTCCATGACGGCGCCGCCGGGGTACGCCCCCCGGCCGAAACGGCGGGATCAGGCGGAACCGCGCAGGCGCTCGGCCTCGGCCACCCGCGACAGGGCCAGCCGGTGGGCGGCCCGCCGCAGGGAGCAGGCGTCGAACGCGGCGCGCTCCCGGACCCGGCGGTGGGCCGCCACCAGCCGCCGCGACCCCGCAGCCCAGCCGCGCGAACGCCTCGGCCGCGTGGCTGCCCACGTTCCCGAACCCCAGCACCGCCACCCGCGCGCCCTTCAGGTCGAGGCCCGCCGCGCGGGCGGCCTCCCGGGCCACGATCGCCACCCCCCGGCCGGTCGCCTCCACCCTTCCCACCGTGCCCCCCAGCTCGAGGGGCTTGCCGGTGACGATGGCGTGCGCGTGGCGCGCTGGCGCTCGGCGGGCGAGAGCTCCTTGGGATCGAGGTCGATCCCGCCCTTGGGGCCGCGCGCGCCGTTGTGCTGCACGCGGTGGGCGGTCAGGACGCGCAGGCGGCCGTCGTCCATGCGCACCGGGACCTGCGCGGTGACCTCCCGGTGGGAGCCCGCCAGCAGCCGCCGGAGGTCGTCCTGCAGGCCGATGGCGGCGGCCGCCTCGGCCTGGGCCACCCTGACCGTCTCGAGCTCGGTGGCGTCCCGCACCGCCGGATCCTGACAGGTGACTCCCCCGGCTCGGGATACCATCGCCCCGATGCAGGACATCTCGGCCCTCAGCTATCCCGTGGCCTTCGCGGCCGGCTTCGTCTCGTTCGCCTCTCCGTGCGTGCTCGCCCTGGTGCCCGGCTACCTCACGTTCATCTCCGGCGTGTCGTTCGACGAGCTCGGCTCGCGCACCAAGGACGTGATGGTCCCCACCGTCGCGTTCGTGCTGGGGTTCTCGCTGATGTTCACGGCCTACGGGGCCAGCGCCGGGCTGGTGGGCTACTCGCTCACGCGGAACCAGGACGTGCTCAACCTGGTCGCCGGGTGCCTGCTGATCGCCACGGGCATCGCCATGGTGGCCTTCCCGCGCATCGGCCTGATGCAGACCGACCGGCGGCTCGCGACCGCCCGGCGGCCCACCACCCTGGTCGGGGCCGGGCTCGTGGGCGCGGCCTTCGCGGTGGGCTGGACGCCGTGCATCGGCCCCATCCTGGGCAGCATCCTCACGTACGCCGCGCCCACGGGCTCGCCGGGGATCGGCGCGACCCTGCTGTTCACCTACTCGCTGGGGCTCGGGATCCCGTTCCTGCTCTCGGGCCTGTTCCTGACGCGCACCATGGGCACCTTCCGCTGGATGCGGGACCGCTGGACCTGGATCAACGCCGGCGCCGCCGCCGTGTTCGTGGCGATCGGCTTCCTGGTGGCCACCGGGCGCTTCGAGGTCATCACCCAGCAGCTCTCGGGCGTCGGCTTCAACGGCCTCTAGCGTGAAGATCCTCTCGGTGGTGGGGAACCGGCCCCAGTTCGTCAAGGCCGCGCCGCTCTCGCGCGCGCTGCGCCGCCGGGCCGACGAGGTGCTGGTGCACAGCGGCCAGCACTACGACCCGGAGCTGGCCGACCTGTTCTTCGACGAGCTCGGCGTGCCGCGGCCCGATCACGCGCTCGAGGTGGGCCCCGGGAGCCCGCTGGCCCAGACCGCGGTGATGCTCCAGCGCCTGGAGCCGCTGATGGTCGCCGAGGACCCGGACATGGTGCTGGTGTACGGGGACACGACGACGACCCTCGCCGGCGCGCTGGCGGCGGCGAAGCTGGGCGTGCCGCTGGGCCACGTGGAGGCCGGGCTGCGCTCGTTCGACCGGACCATGCCCGAGGAGCAGAACCGGGTCGTGGCCGACCACCTCTCCCAGCTCCTCTTGTGCCCCACCGAGGCGGCCGTGGACAACCTGGCGCGGGAGGGGATCACGGCGGGCGTGCACCGGGTGGGCGACGTGATGCTGGACGCCAGCCGGATGTTCGCGCCGGCCGCCGCCGGCCGTCCGGGCCCCGCGGCGCTCGGCCTGACGCCGGGCGGCTACCTGCTGGTGACGGTCCACCGGGCCGCCGCCACCGACACCCCGGAGGCGCTCGCCGCGCTCGTGGACCTTCTGGAGGCCGTGGACGAGGCGGCGGTGTTCCCCGTGCACCCGCGCACCCGCCACAAGCTGGAGGACGCGGGGATGTGGGAGCGCCTCGCCGCCCATCCCTCCCTGCGCCTGTCGCCGCCCGTCGGCTACCTCGACTTCACGGCGCTGCTGATGTCGGCGCGCGCCGTGGTGACCGACTCCGGCGGGGTGCAGAAGGAGGCCTACTTCCACGGCGTCCCCTGCGTGACCCTGCGCGACACGACGGAGTGGGTGGAGACCGTGGACGGCGGCTTCAACACCCTGGTGGGAATGGACGTGCGGCGGCTGCGGGCGGCACTGGCCGACCTCTCCATGCCCGCCGAGCGCCCGCCCTTCTACGGCGACGGGGACGCGGCGGACCGCATCGCCGAGGCCGTGGTGGGCGCGGCCGCCGGGCGCTGAGGCCGGTGTTCCCGAGTCGCTAGTGTCCCGAGTCGCTGGTTCGTATGCAGTTCCCGAGCGAATCTCCCGCGAGACGAGGACGCAGATCTCCCGCAATATCGGGAATATTGTGGGAGTCGAGGACGCTGTATCGCGATGAGATGCAGCCGGGGACTGCCACGTAATTAGCGACTCGGGACACTAGATCTCGAGGTCGAAGGGGCTGGGCTCCATGGTGCGCTCGCGGTCGCTGCCCGGCCGGGGGGCCTCGAAGATGGGCGCCGTGCCGAGGCGCGGGGTGAGGGCATCGGGGCGGATGAGCGCGAAGATGCGGGTCTCGCGATCGCGCTCGGCGGCGTCCCACTGGCCGGCCTCCATCCAGTCCGCCGCCCCCAGGCTGCCCAGGAACCCGGCCACCAGGCCGGCCATGATCCCTCCGCCGCCGGTGAAGCGGTCGAAGATGAGCAGGGCGATGATCCCGGTGAGCACGATGCCCGCGAGCTTCAGGCGCCGCTCCCGCGAGTTGGCGATCGTCTCGTGGACGGAGGCGCGGGGGGGCGGACCCGCGTCGCGCAGGCGCTCGCGGATGCGGCGGCCGCTCGCGAGCACGGCGACGAGCAGGGTGGGGAGCGCAACGGCGAGCGCTGCCAGCGCGGTGGCGGTCGGCCGCACCGGCTCGCCGAGAAGCCAGGTGCAGAGCCAGAACACGACGACCACGATGGCGGTGGCCACGGCCGCCTGGCCCCTCCAGCGCGTCTCGTCGGCGACGCGCACCAACCGGGGCAACCCCGCGAGGACGGACTCCGGTCTCAGGTCGTGTCCTTTCGGTTGCGTGTCCCGGTGGCTACGATAACCGGCGCTTGACGCGCGCGACCCATCTTCACCCGGCGACGACGCCACCCCTGCCCGCCTGACCTCCACCGCTCCCCGAGTCGGTGTGGTGGGCCTCGGCTACGTCGGCCTGCCGCTCGCCACCACCTTCGCCGAGGCGGGCGTGCCCGTGCTCGGCCTGGACGCCGTCCAGTCGAAGGTCGACCAGGTCAACGGCGGGATCTCGTACATCGAGGACGTGCCCTCGGACCGCCTGGCGCCGCTGGTGAGCGCCGGCATGCTGAGCGCCACCGCCTCGTGGGACGCCATGCGGGCGGTCGACGCGATCATCATCTGCCTGCCGACGCCGCTCACCGAGCACCGCGAGCCGGACCTGTCGGCCGTTCTCGGGGCCGCCGAGAGCCTGTCGTCGCGGCTGCGCACGGGCCACCTGGTGGTGCTGGAGAGCACGACCTACCCGGGCACGACGCGCGAGGACCTGGCGCCGGTGCTCGAGCGCTCGGGCCTGCGCGCCGGCCGCGACTTCCACCTGGCGTTCTCGCCCGAGCGGGTCGACCCCGGGCGCCTCGACTGGACCACCCGCACCACCCCGAAGGTGGTCGGGGGGCTCACCCAAGAGTGCACCCGGCGCGCCATGGACCTCTACGCCACGGCCTGCGACACCCTGGTCCCGGTGGCGAGCCCCGAGGTCGCGGAGCTCACCAAGCTGCTCGAGAACATCTTCCGCAGCGTCAACATCGCCCTGGTCAACGAGCTGGCCATGCTCTGCGACCGGATGGGCATCGACGTGTGGGAGGTCATCGACGCGGCCGCCACCAAGCCCTTCGGGTTCATGCCGTTCCGGCCGGGCCCCGGCCTCGGGGGCCACTGCATCCCGATCGACCCCTTCTACCTCACGTGGAAGGCGCGGGAGTTCGACCTCCACACGGAGTTCATCGAGCTGGCGGGCAAGGTCAACTCGCAGATGCCGAGCTTCTGCGTGACGAAGGTCGCGCGCGCCCTCAACAGCCGCCGCAAGGCGCTGAACGGCGCCCGGGTCCTGGTGCTGGGGGTGGCCTACAAGGCGAACGTGAACGACACGCGCGAGAGCCCCTCGCTGCGCATCATCCAGCTCCTGCGGGCCGACGGCGCCGACGTCGACTACCACGACCCGCACGTGGAGCGGCTGCCCCGCGAGGGGATGAGCAGCGTGCCCCTGGACGCGGCGTCGCTCGCCGCACACGACGTGGTGGTGGTGGTGACGGCGCACGACGGGATCGACTGGGAGATGGTCGCCGCGGAGTCGCCCCTGGTGGTGGACCTGCGGAACGTGGTCCCGGACGCCGACGGCAAGGTCTGGACGCTCTGACCGCGGCGGGCGACGACCGGTCACCCGTCGCGGTGGGCGTGGTGGGCATGAACTACTGGGGGCCGAACCTGGCCCGCAACTTCGCCCGCCTCCCGGGATGCCGGCTCGCGTGGGTCTGCGACCGCGACGACGAGGTGCTCGCCCGCCACCGCGACGCCTATCCGGCCAGCCGGTTCACCGCCGACTACGGCGAGCTGCTGGCCGATCCCGACCTCGACGCGATCGTGATCGCCACCCCCGTGCCCACCCACGCACCGCTCGCCCGGCTGGCCCTCGAGGCCGGCAAGGACGTCTTCGTGGAGAAGCCGCTCGCGGTGACCGCGCGCGACGCCAACGAGCTGGTCGCCCAGGCCGACGCGCGCGATCGCGTGCTGATGGTGGACCACCTGCTGGTCTACCACCCCGGCGTTCAGGCGCTGAAGGACCTGATCGACGACGGCACCCTGGGCCGGATCTTCTACCTCTACGGCAACCGGCAGAACCTGGGCATCGTGCGCCCCGACGAGAACGCCCTCTGGAGCCTGGGCCCCCACGACATCTCCGTGATGCTGTGGCTGGTGGGCGAGCGCCCCTCCGAGGTCGCGGCCAGCGGCGAGAGCTACCTCCAGCCGGGCGTCGAGGACGTGGTCTTCGGGCGCATCCGCTTCCCGTCGGGGATCATCGGCCACCTGCACCTGAGCTGGCTCGACCCCCACAAGATGAGGAAGATGACCGTGATCGGCTCCGAGAAGATGGTGGTGTTCGACGACATGGAGACCGAGCGCAAGGTCACCATCTACGACAAGGGGCCGATCCCCCGCACCGAGACCTACGGCGAGTACATCAAGGTGCGCTCGGGGGACATCCACATCCCCAAGGTGCCCGTCACCGAGCCGCTGCGGCTGGTGTGCGAGCGCTTCGTGCAGGCGGTGCGCGACCGGCGGCCGACGCCCTCCGACGGGGTGGCCGGTGCCGCCGTGGTGGAGGTGCTGGAGGCGATGACCGAATCGCTCGCGTCCTCGGGCCGCCCGGTGCGGCTGGGCGCCGGGGTGGGGGCGTGAGCCGCGAGAACCTCGTCCTGGGCGAGGGCGTCGTGATGGGCGAGGACGTCGAGATCGGCGCCAACGTGGTCATCCACGAGGGCACCGTCATCGGCGACGGCTGCGTGATCCAGGACAACGTGGTGCTCGGCAAGCAGCCGCGGCTGTCCGCCCGCTCCACCAGCAAGCGCGAGCCCCTGCCGCCGCTGCGGCTGGGCGCGGGCGCGGCGGTGTGCAGCGGGGCCCTGGTCTACGCGGGGACCGTGATCGGGCCGGGCGCGATCATCGGCGACCTGGCGTCGGTGCGCGAGCGCTGCGTGCTCGGCGAGGGCGTCGTGGTGGGGCGGGGCGTGTGCGTGGAGAACGACGTCCCGATCGGCGCGTTCACGAAGATCCAGTCGAACTCGTACATCACGGCCTACTCGGAGCTCGAGGACCACGTCTTCATCGCGCCCTGCGTGACGACGACGAACGACAACCTGATGGGCCGCACCGAGGCCCGCCACGCCCATATCAGGGGCGCGATCATCCGCCGCGGCGCGCGCGTGGGCGGCGGCGTGGTGATCCTGCCGGGCGTCGAGATCGGCGAGGAGGCCTTCATCGCCGCGGGAGCGCTCGTGACCAAGGACGTCCCGGCGAGGAAGCTCGTCGCCGGCTTCCCCGCGCACGTGTGGCGCGACGTGCCCCCCGAGGAGCTGGTGGACGCCCAGGGCTGACGCCCCCGGGCGGCCGCGATCAGCGGACGACCACCCGGGCCGCGGCGCGGCCGCCGTAGATGACGTAGGGCACCGGGAGCGTGACGCCGTCGGTGGGGGTGTCGGCGCTGTCGTCGGGCCCCAGCAGGCGCACGGCGTCGTGACGGTCGTCGGTGGCCCGGCGCACGCCGGCCACGAGGCGGTCGATGCGGCTGCCCTTGGCGAGCGCGGCCAGGCGGTTCACGCGGCCGACCTCCGCCTGCCGGGCCGGGGTGCTGTTCCCGAGGTTCTGGGTGAGGTCGGCCGGGAACGGGTCGAAGCCGTCGGCCGCCTTGGGCACCACCCGCAGGACGGCCTCCCCCGATCCCAGGCCCGCGGGGATGCGGATGGGCACCCGGACCGTCCGGGCCGTGTCCCGCCACGGCTGGACGCGCAGGCTCAGGACGGCCTTCCCGCCCGCGTTCACCCGGCGCGGCCGCACGCTCGCCGCGACGATGCGCGCCGCACGCACCGCGGGCTGGATGCGCTCGTCCACCCGGATCGCCGAGATGGGGACCTCGCGGATGCTGTTCTGGCCGAGGATCGCGACGAGCCGCGCCGCCTGGCCGCTGGCCAGGGACACCGGGTCGCCCGCCGAGGCGTAGACGTTGCGATAGGTGAGCGGCTTGGGCAGCGCCGGGCTCGAGATGGACACGTGCACGGTGACGGTGCCGGGCCGGATGCCGTCGCGCACCCGCACGGCCGGCTCGTCCTGGAGCAGGCCGGCCATGATCGGCAGGGTGCGGTCGTCGGGGGCGATCGTGGAGCGCACGGTGGCCTCGGTGCCGCGGGCCGTGTCGCGCGCGGTGCCCACGGCGTCGATGCCCTGGACGGGGCCCACGACGCCGGTGACCCCGTCGAAGCGGTCGTTCACGATCATCCCCTGGAGGGACCCGGGCTCGGCGTAGACGTAGCTGGTGCTGGTGATCGGGGCCGGGATGACCTCGTAGACGTAGCTGTCGCCCAGCAGGAACGAGCTCCGGCCGCCGCCGAGGAAGGGGTGGCCGAAGCCCAGGATCCTCGTCCCGTCGACGTAGGTGACCGTCCCGATGGCACCGAGGGCGATGTCGCCCCCGGCGAGGAGCACCGAGAAGGACGAGCCGGGCTGCAGGGTCACGGGGGGCCGGGGGGTGCGGGGGCCGATCGAGGCGAGCTGGATGCCCGACTTCTGCAGCTCTCGCTGGAGCGGGGCGACCAGGCGGGGGGAGGCTCCCGTGAGGGTCCAGCGGGCGAGCGGATACGTGCCGATCAGGTCCGGCCGGCGCCGCTGGAGGCGCACGGCGGCGGCCCGGTCGCGCACGCGCACCATGCGCCGCACGGCCCCGGTGGAGGACGACGGCGCGCGGGACAGCTCCCGCTGGCCCGACGAGGAGTCGATCATCTGCTCGATGGGCGTGAGCCCGATGAGCACGTTGGCCTCGTCGCCGGTTCCGAAGGCCACGGCGCCGATCACGCGCTCCACGCCGTCGGCGCCGGTCACGTAGACCGGGCTCCCGCTCATGCCCTGCGCGACGCCCCCGGTGGAGGCGATGAGCGGGCCCTCGGCGCGGGCCAGGATCTGGGTGCCGCCCGGGCCGTCGGTGGAGCGCTGGATGTCGATGATCGTGACCGGGAAGCGCACGATGTCGGTGCCGCGGACCACGGTGCGGGCCTCGCCGACCATCCCCGGGTGGACCTCCGACAGCGGGAGGATCGGGTCGGCGGCGGCCGCGTGCCCGGCGGCGGCTCCGAACGCGGCCAGGGCGACGAGCGCCGGCGCCGCCGCGCCCCGGCGGAGCCTCATCCGCCCACCAGGCGGGCGGCCTGGACCGCCGGCAGCTGACGCTTCGTGACCGTGAACCAGGTGTCGCGCAGGCCCAGGTCCGAGCGCATGGTGAGGCCCGTGACCACGGTCTGGCTGCCCGACTCGGTGGTGATCCGCGCGTCGATGACGCGCGGCGACACCCCGCGGTGCAGAACGGTGATGTCCGTCACCGGGCCGTCCAGGCCGAGGCGCCGGCCGAGGCCCGCCGGGGTGAAGCTGGGCGGGTCGGGCCACACGTGGTACGGGGAGATCGCATCGAAGGGATCCGCCACGCTCACCAGGTAGGGGCGCGGCGTCCCGCCGCGGAAGACGTTCTGGATGTCCTCGGTGCGCCCGCCCGAGGTCGAGAAGAAGTAGGTCGTGATGACGTCGCCATGGTACGTCACGACCGTTCCGCGGGTGGCATCGACGGCCCGGGTCGTGCGGGGGTCCTCCGCGGAGACGCCGCCGTAGACCTGGCTGCGGTCGTCGTCGAAGACGTCGTAGTCGGCCGTGGGGGACATGGTGGAGAGCGCGTAGCTGCGTGTGGCCACGGCCTGGGCGACAAGGGCCGCGAAGGCGTCGTCGCCCCAGTCGGCCGGCATCTCGCTCGGCACGACCCCCCGGACATAGGTGTCCAGGCCCACCACGTTCACCAGGTCGAAGCCCGCGCCCGTGGGCACCGCCCGCAGGCCGCCGTGGTAGCGCCGCGCCGCCTCGGGCTGCGTGGGGCCCCACGCGACCCACCCGGCGGCCGTCCGCGCCTGGACGCGCATCAGACCCGTGAAGACCGCCACCCTCCGCCCGTTGCGCATCAGCGCGAGCCGGCCCGTGGGCAGCGTGGTGATGCGGTAGGTGGCGCCGGCGCGCAGGGGGGTGACGCCCCGGCCGTTGGCGCGGGCGCCGACGGCCCGCCAGGCGACGGGGCTCCAGACGAAGGCGCTGCGACGGGCCGCGGACAGCAGCACCCGCACCGGGCGCTGGTGGACCACCGAGAGGGAGGTGCCGGGGTAGTAGGCGCGCAGGATCCGGGCCCCGCTCCAACCCGCCAGCGCCCGGCCGCGCGCGCCGTACTGGGACATCCCCACGCCGTGCCCCCAGCCCCGCCCGGTGATCGTGAAGACCGTCGCCTGATCCGCCTGGCCGGCGGTGGGGGAGGCGGGCGGGGCCTCGCCGGCTCCGGCGGAGGGGATCGAAAGGGCGAGCGCCGCGAGCGCGGCGCCGAGGCCCAGCGTGGTGAGGGGTCGGATCATCGGAGGGCGGCCCCGCACGGTAGCGGAGCGCGGCCGAACGGCCACGATCCTGGGTGGCCTCAGCCGGCCGTCTGCACCAGATACCCGGCCGCGATGCGGATCCCTTCCGCGATCGCCGCCCCGGTCGAGGCCCCCAGGCGCCGCAGATCGGCGAGGGCGGCCGCGGGATCCCCCCCGCCGAGCAGCCGGTGCACCGGCTCGGGCGCGGCGCCGCGGGCCGCCAGCGCGAGCAGGGTCGCCGAGAGGGCGCCGGTACGGTCGCGGGCGTCCGCGGGACAGAGCGCCCGCACCTCGGCGAGGCCGCCGGCGAGGGGGGGCACGACCGGGTCCCAGGCCGGCGGGTCGCGAAGGTCCCATGCCACCGCGAACGGCGGCGCCGGCGCGCGGGCCACGATGGCGTTGGGCATGCGCGGGACGCCGGGCGCGGCGACGGTGATCACCGCGCCGTCCAGGTCGAGGTGCACGACCCCCCGTCCCTCGCCGCGCACCCGCAGGGCGCGCGGGCCGTCCAGCAACTCGAGCACGGCGGTCGACACCGCCTCGGCCCGCACGACGGGCGCCGGCCGGCGGTCCTCACCGGCCCCGGCATCGTGCGGCTCGGCGAGGACCCGGGTGTCTAGGTCCTCCACCCCTTCACGCCCGAGGTCATGGCGACCATCCGCCGCTTGATCCCCCAGGGGATCACGGAGTAGACGGGGGCGAACACGGACCGCCAGAACCAGCCCGCGCCGGCGTGCGGCGCCGGGGCGCCCTCCTTCCCGCCCAGGCGGCGCATGGACGCCTCCATCAGCGCCCGCTCGCCGTTGGAGCGCATCACCCGCGGCAGCCCGGGCTTCGGCGGCAGGGCCGCGGGATGCTGGCCCGGCCGGGCCCCCGGGGTGCCGACCTTGCTGAGAGCGTCCGCCAAGGCCGTCTCCCCGGCCTTCCGGGCGGTCGAGCCCGGGGGCGCCGGCGGCGCGGCGGGAAGGCCGCCGCTGCCGTGCAGGGCGACCTTGTCGTGGCCGAACCACTCGCGCAGGGCCTCGGGCGGCTCGTGGTCGCTCACAGCTGCGCCATCCCGTTCTGGGCCGCCACGGAGAGCGGCTCGTAGAGGGCGCCGATCGGCGGCGAGTAGACGTTCTCCATCCAGGCGATGTCCTCGAGGGTCGCGCCGCGCTTCAGGGCGAAGGCCAGGAAGTCGGCGCGCTCCTTGACCCCCTCGCCGCCCACGAACTGGCCCCCGATGAGCCTGCCCGTGCCGGGCTCGGCCAGGAGCTTCACGCGCACCTGCTGCACGCCGGGGTAGTAGCGGGCCCGGCTGATGCCGTTGGCCGCGCCGACGACGTAGGGGATGCCGAGCGAGGTGGCCAGGTGCTCGCCGAAGCTGGCCCCGCCGATCTGCACCTGCCCGCCGACCATCCCCCAGGGGATGGTGACCGCGTCGTACCGGCGGTCGCCGCCGCCGGCGTTGGCCCCCGCCACCCGGCCCTGCTGCATGGCGTGCGAGCCGGTCAGGCCCTGGACGGCGACGCCGGTCAGCTTCTGGGGCACCTCGACGCAGTCGCCCGCCGCGTAGACGCCCTCCATCGAGGTGCGCATGCGCTCGTCGACCGCGAAGGCCCCGGTCGAGCCGAGCTTGAGGCCCATCGAGCGCCCGATCGTGGTCTCGGGCTCCTTGTGGGTCGAGACCACGCAGATGTCGGCCTCGATCTCGCCCTCGCTGGTGACCACCGCGCGCAGCTTCCCTCCGCTGCCCTCGAAGCCCTTCAGGGCGGTGCCGAAGTGCAGCGTGGCGCCGAGCGCCGCGATGCTCTCCTGCACCGGCTCGGCGATCTCCGGGTCGGCCACCTGCGCCAGCAGCCACGCGTTCTCGTCGACGAGGTGGGTCTCGATGCCCCGGTGCGCGAGCGCGGTGAGCATCTCCACGCCCAGCGGGCCGGCCTCCAGCACGACGGCCTTCTTGACGTCGTTGAGGGTCTCGTTGAGCTCCATCCCGCGCCGGATGTTCTTGACGAAGGTGAGGCCCTCGAGGTCGTTCCCGGGCACGTCGGGGAGGGTGTAGTTCCAGCCCGTGCAGACGATGAGCGTGTCCCAGGGGATCACCTGGCCGCCCGCGGTCATGGTCCGCGCCGCGGCGTTGACGTCGGTGACCACGGTCTCGCGGCGCAGGTCGATGCCGGCCGCCTCGTAGTTCTCCGGCCCCGCCAGGAAGAGGCGCTCGAAGTCGGGGATCTCCCGGCCGAGCACGTAGGGGATGCCGCACGGCGAGTACGCGACGTCCTCGTACTCCGTGCAGACGATGACGGTCGCGTCGGGGTTCGTGCGCTTGGCCATCGATCCCGCGCTGATGCCGGCGGCGCCCCCGCCGATGACGCAGATGTTGCGAGCCTCACCCATCCGTGTGTCCTCGAATCCTCTGGGCCGGAATGCGAAAGAGCGACGCTACCCCATGCCCTCGTCAAGGTGGTAGATGATCTCGGGCGGGGTCGCGAGGGTGTTCGTGACCCAGCAGTAGCGTTTCGCGAGCTCGACCGCGGGCGCGAGGTCGGCCGCCGGGGTGGACGAGCGCACCCACAGGTCGTAGCTGCCGTGCCGGGGCTCGCCCAGGGCCCGGCGCGGCCGCACCTGCACCTCCAGGTCGCGCAGGTCGATGCGCTGCTTGCCGGCTGCCCACGCCACCGCGATGCAGAAGCAGGAGGCGAGGGCCGCCACCACGAGCTCGGTGGGCATCGGCCCGGAGTCCTTGCCGCCGAACTCCGGCGGCTCGTCCACCCGGATCGCGTGCCCGCGCCCCGAGACGTCGGCCGACAGCCCGCCGGTCCACTCGGCGGTCCAGACCGCGTATTCGTGGTCGTCACGCAGCGACACGGACGATCTCCTCGTACACCCGCTCGTGCGCCGCGGCGGCGGCCTCCCAGGTGAAGCGCGCGGCCGTCGCGCGGCCCCCCGCCACCAGGCGCTCGCGCAGCGCGGTGTCCCCCATCACCTCCGCGAGGGCCGTCGCGAGCGCCGCCGGGTCGTCGACCGGGACCATCCGGCAGTCGCGCCCGTCGCGCAGGATCTCGCGCAGCACCGGCAGGTCGCTCACCACGGCCGGCAGGCCGGCGGCCTGCGCCTCCAGCACCACCAGGCCGAAGCCCTCGCGCTCCGAGGGGAAGGCCAGCAGGTCGGCCGCCCGGAAGAGGGCCGGCATGCCGGGATCGGGGATCGGGCCGAGCACCGCGACGTCCGCGGCGGCGGGCGGACGCGGGCCGCGATGCACCCTCAGGCCCAGGCGCACGGCGTCCCGCTCCCAGGCCTCGCGGTAGTCGGCGTAGTCGAAGAGCGTCTCGCCCCCGGCGATCGCCAGCAGGGCGCCCGCGCCGAGCGCGTCGCGGGCCCGCGCGAACGCCGCGAGCAGGGCCCGGCTGCCCTTTCGCGGCTCGATCCCGCCCACCGCCAGCACCGTGGGCCGCGCGCCCCAGCCGAGCTCGGCCCCCGCGGCGGCCCGGTCGAGGGGGCACGCGGCGAAGCGCTCACCGCCGACCCCGTTCGGGATCACGCGCGCGGTGACGCCGTGGTCGCGCGCGATCGCCTCGGCCCAGTGGGCGCTGACGCACACGCGGTGGTCGACGTCCTCGATCGAGGCGCGCTGGCACTCGACGAGCACCGGGTCGCGGAAGTCGTCAACGTGATGGATGGTGCGGACCACCGCGGGCACGACCCCCTCGGCGCGCAGGGCCAGCAGCGACCGCGCCGACAGGCAGTCCTCGGCGTGGTGGACGTCGGCCGGCCCCGCGGCCCGCAGGCCGTCGGCCAGCACGTCGGCGTAGCGCAGGATGCGGTCGCGCACCGGCTCGCCCGGCCGGCGCTCCACGGGCACCAGGCGGGCCGTGACCCGCGGCTCACGGAAGAAGGCGGCCCCGTCGGCCGACAGCGCCCACAGCTCCACGTCGTGGCCGCGATCGCCGAGCGCCTCGGCCAGCGACAGCGCGTGGACGACCCCTCCCCGTGGCTTGGTGGAGTAGGTGACCAGACGGATCCTCACTCGGTGAGAGCCGCGGCGAGGCGCGCGGCGGCGGCGTTGGTGGGGGCCAGGCGGACCCCGGCCTCGGCCAGGGCCGCCTCCTGGCGGCTGCGCACCTGCGGATCGGCCTCGGTGCCCAGCACGTAGCCCACCACCGCGAGCTGAGGCCGGGTCGCGAGGGCCTCGCGGATGACCGGGGCGAGCACCCCGGCGGGATCGGGGTGGCTCGCGTAGCCGAGGACGACGTCGATCAGCAGAACGCCCACCTCGGGGTCGGCCGCCTCCTCGATCAGGCGCTCCGCGCGCGCGGCCGGGTCGATCATGGGGTGGGGCCGGCCACGGGTGAACTCCTCCTCGCCGAGATCGAGGCACGCGTGGCCCCGCGGCCGCCCGTCGAGACGCCGCGCCCGGCCGGCCGGCGCGTTGGTGACCACGTCCCCGAGGCGCTCGGCCAGGATCGCGGCGGCCTCGCTGCAGAGCGTCCCCCCGGAGAACAGGCCGCGCACCGCGCCCCCGGTGATCCACTCGACGCGCGGCGGGCCCGGGGGCTCGGACGGGTGGCCGGCGAGGCGGGCGGCGGCCAGGGCCGCCTCCTCCAGCGTCGCGGCCAGGTGGACCCCGCCGACCGGCTCCACCCCGCCGCCCACCATGCAGGCCACCGCCGGCAGGTCCAGGGCGGCCAGAGCCCGCAGCACCCGCTCGGCGACCTCGGGCGAGGGCGGCTTCGAGACGCACAGGATCACCTCGGTCTCGTCGTCGGCCGCGAGGCGGGCGATGGCGTCCAGGGCCGTGATCGCCCCCACCTCGTCCGTGAGGTCGCGGCCGCCGGTGCCGTAGCAGCGGCTGATCCCGGCGCCCGCCCGGTCGACGAGCACCGTGACCTCCTGCGCGCCCGTGCCCGCCGCGGCGACCACGCCCACGGAGCCGCGCGCGACCACGTTGGCGAAGCCGAGCGCCAGCCCGTCGATGATCGCCGTGCCCGCACCCGGCCCCATGACGAGGAGGCCCCGCTCGTGGGCGCGCCGCTTCAGCGCGACCTCGTCCTCCCGCGAGACCCCGTCGCTGAACAGGAGCACGTCCATTCCGGAGCCGAGCGCCTTGTGGGCCTCGAGGGCCGCGTAGTCGCCGGGCACCGAGATCACGGCCAGGTCGCCCTCCGCGCGCGCCAGGCTGCGCGGCGGGCGCGGGCCCGCCCCGCCCGGCGCGACGCCGGACGGGGCGGCGTCCAGGATCTCCTCCGCGGCGGCCAGGCCGGCCTCGGCCCGCGCCCCGCTCACGGCGAGCACCAGGTCGTCGGGTCCCGCGCCGTCGAGCCCGGCGTCCGAGAAGCCCATCGACGCGGCCTCCTCGCGGTTGGCGGGCGTCGCCATGAAGCACAGCGCGCGCTCCACGCCGTCCACGCTCTCGGCCGCCCGGGCCGCGGCCATCATCTTGGCGCTGTCGACCCAGCGGCCGGCGCGGATGCGGATCGCCGTCACGTGGCCGACACCACGCGCCCCTCCGGGCCGGCCAGCAGCGGCTCCGCCTGGGCGCCGAGGGCCTCGTCGTCGGTCTCGGCCGCGCGCAGGGTGGATGCGCGGCCGCCCTCCACCAGCACGGCGCCCGGGCGGAGGTGGATGAAGGGCGACGCCTGGGCCATCGCGTAGGCGCCGGTCTGGCCGATCCAGACCAGGTCGCCCACCCGCAGCGGCGCCAGCGGCACCTCGCGGGCGACGGCGTCGTGCTGGAGGCAGAGCGGCCCGAACAGGTCCGTGGGGCGCTCGGCACCGTCGCGCGGCTCGGCGGCGTGGACGGGCGACCGCTTCCACAGCACGCACGGCACCTGGGTCACGCCCGCATCGACCACCACCGCGCCCCGTCCCCGGCGCGCGACCACCCGCACGAGCAGCCAGCCGGCGTCGCGGATGAGCGCGCGGCCGGGCTCCAGGATGATGGGCGGGGCGTCGGGGCCCAGGGCCGCGCGCGCCGCGCCGAGATGCTCCGCGAGGCCCGCGGCGGCCGGCCAGCCGCCGCCCAGGTCGAGCCACGCGATGCCGCCGACGCGCTCGGCCGTCTCGCGCAGCCGTGCCGCCGCGTCGGCGAAGCGCGCGACCGGCACCGGGTACTGCACCGTGACTCCGTGGATCGGGGGCCCGGAGGACGGCAGCGGGCCCAGCTGGTAGGCGCCCAGGTGGATGTGCAGGCCGGTCAGCGGCAGACCGGCCCGCGCGAGGACCGACGCGGCCGCCGGCGCCATCCGCGCCGGAACCCCGAAGCGATCGCGCCCCTCCCGGTCGGGCGGCACGAGCCGCAGGCCCACGCGCGCGCCGGGGGCGGCGTGCGCCGCGAGCCGGGCGATCTCGCGCACCTGCTCCGCCCCGTCGGCCACGACCGTGGCCCCCTCCGACAGCGCCCGGCGCAGCTCCGACGAGGTCTTGAGGGGCCCGTTGAAGACGATCTGGGAGCCCGGCACCCCGGCCCGGCGGGCGATGCGGTACTCGAAGCCCGAGGCCACATCGGCCCAGCATCCCGCCCGGTGGAGGCGGGCCACCAGGCCCATGAGGGGGTTCGACTTGACCGAGTACGCGATCGTCGCGCGCGGCCCGGCCACGGCCTGGAACGCGCGCGCCTCGGCCGCGATGCGGGCACCGTCGAAGACGTAGAGCGGCGTGCCGAAGCGCTCGGCCAGCTCCCCCGCCCGGCCCGGCGGGCGGGGGTCGAGCGAGCGGATCACGCCACCGCCCGGGCCGTGAGGCGCGGCCACACGCGGCGGCCGACCCGGGTGACCTCCTCGAGGTGCGGGTAGCCGGAGGCGATCACCAGATCCACCCCCGCCCGGCGGTACTCGTCGAGCAACCCCGCGACGCGGCCGTGCGAGCCCACCAGCGCGGTGCCCGCACCGCCGCGCACGGCGCGGATCCCGGCCCACAGCCCGGGCGACACCCAGCCCTCCTCGTCGGCCGGGAGGGCGTTCATGCGGGCCTGGCCCTCGCTGTCGAACCCCTGGTACTCGGCGGCGCGGTCGCCGGCCACCTCGGCCTTGGAGACCAGCTCGCGGGCCGCGTCGAGCGCCTCGGCGCCGCCGCTGCGGGCGATGAGGTGGATGCGGAGCCCGAAGCGCATGGGCCGGCCGCCGGCCCGGTCGCGCATCTCCCGGATGCGCTCGCCGATCCGGTCCGGGGGCTCCCCCCACATCAGGTACGTGTCGGCCACCCGCGCGGCCAGGGCCTTCGCCGCCTCGCTGGCACCGCCCAGGTACAGCGGTCCCGGAAAGCGCTCGCGCAGGGCGTCCGCCAGCTCGCCCAGGCGCGCGTAACGGGCGTCGTGGTCCCGCGGCGGGGCGCCGTAGCCCGCATCCGGCCCGCCCCCGGCCACCAGGTTGATGGCGATCCGGTCCGGGGCGATCGACCAGAGCGTCTGCGCCTGGTGGGCGGCCAGGTCCGGCTGGAGCGCCGCCGGGTTCACCGCCACCAGCAGCCGGATCCGGCGCGTCATGGTCGCGAGCGCCGACGCCGTGGTCCAGCTCTCCATGAACCGGGCGTCGGGCGCGAACGAGTCGTTGACCGAGCCGTTCGGGATGAGGATCTCCTGGGCGCCGGCGTCCTCGGCGGCCTGCGCCACGGAGGCCAGGTAGGTGATCTCGGGCGCGCGCTCAGGCTGCCGGGTTCCCAGCCATCGTCCGTCGCCCTCCGAGGGGCAGTACCAGCCGAGAGCGAGCACCCCGAGGATGCTACCGAGCCGGGGCGGCGGTTAGGGTCGCACGACCGTGCCGGCTTCGCTCGTCACAATCGAGAGCCACGACCTCGACACCGGCGAGCGCATGCGCGACGTCTTCGAGGTGACCCCGGCGCCCGAGCCCGGCCGCGAGCGCGCCGTGCTGGCCGAGGTGGTCGCGGGCATCCACCCCGGCGCGATCGAGCGGTCGTACGGGGACCGGGTCGGCACCTTCCGCGACGGCCGCCGGGAGATCACCGCGTCGCTCACGACCGTGGAGGGCGCCGCGGCCGAGGGCGCACCCGAGCCCGGGCCCGAGCCCGATCCCGCCCAGGAGCGCCTCTTCGACGCCGGCCCCTAGCGGCGGGCGCCGGCGATGATCCCCGCGATCCGCCGGCCGCGCTCGGTGCCGTAGGAGCGGAACAGCTCCACCACCGCATCGCGATAGACACCGCGGGCCGCCTCCTCGCACGCCTCGGGGAAGGCGGCGGCGAAGCGCTCGAGGGCCGAGGGGTCCGGGTCGCTCAGGTTGAGGCGGATCGTGGTGGTGGCGCCCACCTCTCCCAGGCCGTCGCCCGGATAGACGGCCACGCGCCGCTTGCAGAGCGCCACCGTGAGCTCCTGGGCGCTGGCGCCCGTCTCGGACACGTCGACGACGCACGAGAAGCCGTAGGCCGGGTCGATCACCGGGCGGGCGATCTCGTGGAGGCGCGCCAGGTTCCGCTGGATGACCTCCTCGCCGCGGCGCAGCCACACGCCGTCGCGCAGCGCGGCGGCCGCGCCGACCTGGGCCAGGCGGTTGGTGTTGAGGCGCACGGCGGCGATCTTCACCTGGAGGCAGGCCCGCACCAGGGCGGGAGGGCCCCCGAGGGCCCCGATGCGCGCCCCGGCCATGCCGTAGCCGTGGGCCAGGCCGCTCGCCACCAGCACCGTGGCGCCGGGGTGCTCCGCGGCGACCGCCGCGATCGGGTGGTGGGCCGCCCCGGGGTCGATGCGGTGCGCCGAGTGAGTGCTGTCGGCCACGATCACCACGCCGCGCTCGGCGGAGAGCGCGCACAGGGCCGCGAGCTCGTCGCGCGTCTGCACGGTGCCGAACGGGTTGACCGGATCGCACACCACGACCATCCGCGTGCGCGGGGTCAGGGCGGCCGCCACCTCGTCGGGGTCGAGCCGCCACCCGCCCGCCGCGCCGAGGCGCACCCACACGGGCTCGGCGCCCGCCAGCCGCAGCGCCGGCACGAAGTGGAAATAGCCGGGATCGGTGACGATCGCCTGGTCGCCCGGATCGAGGCAGGCGAGGGCCGCGTACGCCACCCCCGCCTGTGCGCCCTCGGTGCCGATCACCTCGAAGCCGTCGCCGCGCTCGCGCCCCAGGAGCTGCTCCGCCATGAGGTCGCGGAGCCGCTCGTCGAGATCGGGCGAGTACGGGCCCACGTGCTCCTCGTCGACCGCCGCCCGCATGGCCATCAGCGCCAGCGGCGAGGGCCCGAGGTGGTTGGCCATCCATCCGAGGTCGGCCCACTCCGAGCGGTCGAGCGCGATCGCCCCGTCCCGGTAGATCTCGGCGGGATCCCACCCGAGGATGCGGTAGGCGTCCCGGTAGGTCATGTAGTTGCCGAACCCCTGCGGATCCTCGAGCAGCGCGCGGGCGCGGGCCGACACGGGGGGCATGGCGTCCCCTCTCGGGGGTCGCCACGTGAGGACCGAGCGGCGCGCCATCAGGCGACGATCCGGGTGCCGGCGGTGCCGGCCAGGGCGTCGGCGGCGCGCGCGAGCGACGTGATGACGGCGTCGCGCCCGCCGGCCTCCACGAACTGGATGGCCGCCTCCACCTTCGGGCCCATGCTCCCGGCCGGGAACTGGCCGTCGGCCATGTGCGCGCGCGCCTCGTCCAGCGTGAGCGTGTCCACCGCGCGCTGCCGCGGCGTGCCGAAGTCGAGCAGCACCTGCTCGACGCCGGTCAGCAGCAGCAGCGATGTGGCGTCCACGAGCCGGCCGATCAGCGCGGCCGCGAAGTCCTTGTCGATCACCGCGTCGACGCCGGACAGGGCGTCTCCCGACCGGGTCACCGGCACGCCTCCGCCCCCGCAGGCCACCACCACCTCGCCGGCGTCGAGCAGGCTCCGGATCTCCTGCGCCTCCACCACCTCGACCGGCTCCGGCGAGGCCACCACCCGGCGCCAGCCGCGCCCGGAGTCCTCGGCAACGGCCCAGCCGCGGGCGTCGGCCAGGCGGCGGGCGCGGCCCTCCGAGAAGAACGGGCCGATGGGCTTGGTGGGATGGGAGAACGCGGGATCGTCGGCGCGCACCACGACCTGCGTCATCACCGCCGCCACCGACCGGGGCCGCCCGGCGCCCGCCAGGGCGTCGCCGATCGCCTGCGCGAGCAGGTATCCGAGCTGGCCCTGGGTCATCGCGCCCAGCGCGAAGAGCGGCTGGGGCGGGACCTCCCGGGCCACCGCCTCCTGGGCCATCGCGAGCGCGCCGACCTGGGGGCCGTTGCCATGAACCACCAGCAGCCGGGCGCCCGTGGAGAGCATCGCCAGGGCGGTGTCCGCGACCGTCCGGGCGCGCTCCTCCTGGTCGGAGAACGCGCCGAGGCCGCTCGGGGCCAGGGCGTTCCCCCCGATGGCGAGCACGACCGTGTCGCTCACTCGACCCCCTCCGTCGCACGACCCGGCGGGTCCGGACATTGGCCTCCGCGCACCTTGCGCCGCACTCGCACCGCAGGGCAGGATCGTACCTTGCGACAGCGGTGGGCTCGCCGCAGGACCCTCGGAGGGCCCCGCACGCGCGCCGACCACGAACCCGGAGGAAGATCGTGGCGAAGATCGAGGGAATGAAGCCAGAGGCCGGCCAGGAGCTCTACGACGTCGCGGAGAAGGTGTTTCCGGACATCAAGGCCGAGCCCGGCGAAGAGGCATGGATCTTCATGCACACGGTCCCCTACGAGGGGTCGGTCGGCCTGGTCAACCTGCTCACCGCGACCCGCCTGGGACGCAAGGGCTTCAAGGTCAGCCTGGTGCTCTACGGGCCGGGCGTGCTGATGGCGTCGGGGACGCGCGGCTATCCCGCCGTGGGCCAGGAGGCCTTCCCCGGCCACATGGCCATCAACAACCAGCTGAAGACGCTCCTCTCCGAGGGCGCCACGATCTACGCGTGCCGGTTCGCCATGGGCGCGCTCTACGGCTTCCGCGAGGACGACCTGATCCCCGGCGTGACGGCCTTCAACCCGCTCGACGTGCTCGACTCGGCCCTGACCGCCTGGCGGAACAAGGCCTTCCAGCTCAACACCTGGACGGTCTGAGCAAGGGGTCGCCGCAGGATCGAAACGGGGTGAGCGAGCGCGCGGAGATCGAGCGACGGTGGCGCCTGGGAGAGGAGCGTCTCTACCCGGTCGCGACGGTGCGCCCCGATCTCTACGAGGCCGTCACGGGCCTCGTGCGCGCGCTCGCCGACCACCTGGAGGCCGTGCCGGACGTGGACGCCCTGGTCGTCACCTACCGGACGTCCGATCGTGACCAGGAGCTCGCCGGCGCGGGGGTCGAGCGGGGGGACCTGAACCCGGAGATCGACCTCGACCTGGTGCGCGACGCCGCGTACCAGATGCGCTCGCGCGAGCTGGCTCAGCGGGCCTCGGTGGAGCGCACCGAGACCGCGATCCGCCGCGCCCGCGCAGCCGGCCAGACGACCGTGACGATCTGGAGCGAGGGCGAGCAGGAGCTCTGGCCGCCGTACCGGCGGGTGGAGATGTCGCTGCGCAGCGGCCGGGCCGTCTCCGTGTCGGCCCTGCTGGACGCCGACACCATGATGCCCCGTTACGCGGTGGAGGCGTACCAGCTCGACCCGGAGACCGGCGAGGCCGCCTCGCCCGACCCGATCGCGCCGCGGCGCGAGTACACCGACCCCGATGTCTGGCGCGCCGCGGCCGAGGAGCTGCGCCAGAGTCTCTTGACCACCTGATCGTTACCGGAAGGAGCCGCGTGTCACTGCCCGAGGGGATCAAGCGGAACGTGATCGATGGTCACAGCCACATCGGCGAGATCGAGCCGTGGCCCTTCTACGGGATCGACCACCCCGTCAAGCCGATCGTCTACGACTTCCCGCGCACCAAGGACTTCCTCAAGTTCATGGACCGGTACGGCATCGAGCGCAGCCTGGTGATGTCCAACTACGGCGTGCCGAAGCCCGAGCAGCCCTTCTCCCTGAACCCGATCGTGATGGAGGCGGCGACCTCGACCGACCGCATCCGCGGCCTGCTGTGGGTGTCGTTCCTGCCGCGCGATCGCGAGAACACGCTCGAGGCCCTCACGCACTGCGGCGAGGCGGGGATCGTGGGGCTGAAGACCACCTTCCTGCTGGGCGGCAACCCGAACCCCGAGGAGTGGGACGAGGAGACCAAGGAGCTCGCGGACCTCTGCTTCGACGCGGCCGAGAAGCACGACTACGTGTTCCACTTCCACACGTCGGCCGGCGGCAACAGCGACATCAACAACTTCATCCCGATGGTCGAGGCGTACGGGAAGCGCTGCAAGATCCACCTCGTGCACTTCGGGGGCGGCGTGAGCGGCCACATCAAGCTGGTGCCGAAGTTCCTCCAGTGGGTGAAGGACGGCTACAAGGTGTACACCGACACCTCGTGGGCGATCGGCTTCGGCGCGCGGTGGCTGCTGGTGGAGATCGAGAAGCAGGGCATCGGCGGCGACCGGGTCATCTTCGGCTCCGACGAGCCGTGGTCGGACTTCATGGGCGAGTACTGGAAGATCGAGGGAGCGCCGGTCTCGGAGGAGCTCAAGCGGATGGTGTTCGTGGAGAACTTCGAGAACCTGCACAAGGGCGCCTGGTGAGCACCGCCAGCCCGCCCGACCTGCGCACGCTGGCGGTCGAGCTTCAGTCGCTGGGCGTGCGCACCACCCACCCCGACGAGGGGCCGGGTGCCACGCGGGCGGGCGGCGCCGGACCCTCGGACGCCGGCTTCATCTGGATGGACGGCGCGCCCCTCACCGTCCCGGTGCACGGGGACTACGTCGCCTCGTCGCCCTACGAGCTGGTGCTGAACGGGTCCGGGCGGGCCGGCACGCTGCTGCGCGACGGCGTGGAGGTGGGGCCGGTGCGGATGCACCCCCGCCCCAAGATCTACGACCTCCAGACGGCCGGCGGGGTGCCCTACTGGAAGATCGCCCTGATGCACCTCGACAGCCTGGCCTCGACGGTCTTCCAGCGGTGCGTCTACTGGGGCACCGGCGAGCAGTGCCACTTCTGCGCCATCGGCACGAGCCTGGCCAACGGCCGCACGGTTCCCACCAAGACGCCGGAGCTCCTGGCGGAGGTGGCCGAGGCCGCCGCGCGCCTGGACGGCGCGAAGGACGTCACCCTGACCACCGGCACCCCGAACCGCCACGATCGCGGAGCCCCCTACATGGCGCGCTGCGCCGCGGCCATCCGCGAGTCGAGCGGGCTGCCCGTACAGGTGCAGATCGAGCCCCCCGACGACTTCGGGTGGTTCTCGGAGCTGAAGGACAGCGGCGTCGAGGCGCTCGGGCTGCACCTCGAGGTGTGGGACCGGGAGGTGCTCGCGCGGGTCGCCCCGGGCAAGCACGCCCAGGGCCGCGAGCACTACCTCGCGGCCTGGGAGGCGGCCGTCGGCGTCTTCGGCCGGGGCCAGGTGTCCACCTACTTCATCCTGGGCCTCGGGGAGACCCCGGAGTCGGTGATGGAGGGCTGCCGCGCGGCCATCGACCGCGGCGTCTACCCCTTCGTGGTGCCGCTGCGGCCGGCGCCGGGCAGCATCGTGGCCCACGGCGTGCCGCCCTCGGCCGAGTACGTGCGGGAGGTGTACGAGCGGGTGGCGCCGTTGCTGGCGGAGGCGGGGTTGATGAGCCAGGACGCGCGGGCCGGATGCGTGCGCTGCCAGGCCTGCTCGGCGCTCAGCACCTTCGAGCGCGCGTTCGGAGGCGGGCGGGACGGCATCCCGGCCGCGGACCGGCCGGCGGCGTGAGCCTGCGGGCCCGGGCCTCCTCCCTCCAGGTGCGGGTGGCCCGCACCGAGGAGGACCTGGCCGCCCATCACCGCGTGCGGCACGAGGTGTTCGTGCGCGAGCAGGAGATCTTCAGCGCCGACGACCTCGACGCCTGGGACGAGGGCGCGGTGAAGGTGATCGCCTCCATCGGGCCCCTCGTGGTGGGCGCGGTGCGCCTCTACCCGCTCGACGAGGCCGGCCTCTGGAAGGGCGACCGCCTGGCCGTGCTGCGCCACGCGCGCCCCCTGCGCGCCGGCGGCCCGCTGGTGCGCTTCGCCGTCGAGACCGCGGGGGAGATGGGCGGATCGCGCATGATCGCCCTCATCCAGAGCCGGAACGTCGCCTTCTTCCGGCACCTGGGGTGGACGACGCTCGGAACCGAGACCTCGTTCCGCGGCGCCAGCCACCAGGAGATGACGATCGCCCTGGCCGGCGCGGCCCCCGAGTTCGCCCCGACGGGCTACGCCTGGACTCTCGGGGGCGCGTAGGCCGGCGTTCTAGGCGGGCGTGCTCCGCGTGGTGCGCGCGGCGCCGCGCTTGACGCGGTTGGCGCGGGGCACGGAGGACGGGCCCGAGGGCGCGGGGCGCGAGCGCGTGGGCCCGAAGGCCGAGCCGCGCCGGCGCGAGCCGTAGACGACGCGCGGCGCGGGGGGCGCGTATCCGGTCTCCGCCCAGCCCTCCTCCTGCCCCAGGTCGCGCGCGATGGCGCCGACCAG
Organism: Miltoncostaeaceae bacterium; assembly: GCA_963760715.1. Classification (GTDB taxonomy): domain Bacteria; phylum Actinomycetota; class Thermoleophilia; order Miltoncostaeales; family Miltoncostaeaceae; genus CAVXDY01. The sequence continues at coordinate 278,121 of CAVXDY010000004.1, forward strand.
CGCCGCCTGGTCCGGGAGCACCAGCGTGGCGGCGCGGCCGGTGCGGCCGGCGCGGGCGGTGCGCCCGATGCGGTGCGTGTACGAGTCGCGGTCGTCCGGCGGGTCGAAGTTGATGACGAGGCCGATGTCGTCCAGGTCGATCCCCCGCGAGGCGACGTCGGTGGCCACGAGGACCCGGGGCCTGCCGTGGGAGAACTGCGCCAGCGCGCGCTGGCGGGCCCCCTGGGTGAGGTTGCCGTGCATGGCGGCGGCCTGGACCTCGTGCCGCTTGACCAGCGTCCGCGCCAGGCGGTCGGCGCCGTGCTTGGTGCGGCAGAACACCAGCACCAGGTCGTCCTCGCCCTCGATCAGCTCCACCAGCGCATCGTGCTTGGTGGCCGACGTGCACGCCACGAAGGACTGCTGCAGACGGTGGCCCAGCGACTCCAGCTCGGGCTCGTGGCTCACCTCGAGCCGCGCGGCGTCGGTGCTGAACTCCTCGGCCAGGCGGCCGACGGCGCCGTCGAGCGTGGCGGAGAAGAACATCGTCTGGCGCTCGCTGGGCAGGCGCCGGATGATGGCCTCGACCTGGGGCTTGAAGCCCATGTCCAGCATGCGGTCGGCCTCGTCCACGACCAGGACCTCCACGCCGGCCAGGCTCAGCATGCCGCGCTGGCAGAGGTCGGTGAGGCGCCCGGGCGTGGCGACCAGCAGGTCGGACGAGGCGGATCGCTTGGCCTGGGCGTCGAGGCCGACGCCGCCGTAGCAGACGGCCACGCGCAGCTTGAGCGCGGCGGCCAGCGGGGCGAGATCGTCGGCGATCTGCGCCGCCAGCTCGCGGGTCGGGGCCAGCACGAGCGCCGCCGGACCGCGGCGAGCGCGGGTGAGGCCCTCGATCACGGGCAGCCCGAAGGCCAGGGTCTTGCCCGAGCCCGTCGGGGAGCGCACGAGCACGTCGCGCCCGGATGACGCGACCGGCAGCACGAGCTCCTGGACGGGGAAGGGGGTGGTGATGCCGGTGGACGCGAGCACCGCGGACACGCGGTCGCTCACGCCGAGATCGGCGAAGGTGGTGGGGTTCAAATGCACTTGCTCCTTGCGGACGATGCCGCGGCTTGGTCGGGAGACCGCCATTCGACCGTCCGCCGCGGTGATTCCGGAGCGTGCGACCCTCTCCCAGCGGACGACCCGATGCCGTCCGCGCCCGAGACGTCAGACCGGCCCCGATGGGACTCAGCCGCCGCGCGCCTCTCGAGTCGGCGTACGCGACCGGTGGATCATAGACGGTTCTCGGGCGGGCGCATCCCGGTGAGCGATTCCCGGCCCAGGTCCCACACCGGCTCCTCGCCCGCCCCGTGCGAAAGGCGCAGGACACCCGTGTCGTCGAGGGTGCCCACCCGCGCGGCCGCCAGGCCCTGCCCGTGGAAGCGCCCGGCCAGCGCGGCGGGGTCGCCCACCAGCAGGAACCCGTACGAGGGGAAGGTCACGAGCCAGCGGTCGAGCGGCATGCCCGGGGGGATGGGCAGCGCGCCGACGTCCAGCGCGCAGCCCAGGCCGCCGGCGCTCTCGCAGAGCTGAAGGAGCGAGCCGGCGACGCCGGGCATCGAGACGTCGCGGGCCGCCCACGCCTCGCCCGCCTCGGCGGCGTCGGCCAGCAGCGCCAGGTCGGCGGCGGCCCGCTCCCGCCGGCCGCCGCGCAGGTGGCTGAAGAAGGTGCCCCCGGCCCCCAGCATGGTCTCGCCCTCGAGGCAGGCCACCAGGGTCACGGCATCCCCCGCCCGGGCGTTGCGGGCGGAGAGGGGCGAGCGGGCCCGGCCGGCCGCGAAGGTGGACAGCGACGGCATCACCCCGTCCTCCACCGTCGCGTGGCCCCCGACCACGGGCACCTCGTAGAGGTCGGCGCCGATGCGCAGGCCCCGGAGCACGTCCTCGGCCAGGCGTCGCGATCCGGCCACGAGGCAGTCGAGCAGGGCGAGGGGCCGGGCCCCGCTGGCGGCCAGGTCGTTGAGCACCGTCACGACGCCGGCGACGCCGGCCACCCGCGGCTGCCCGGCCACGAAGGGCGGCCAGATCGCCTCGGCCGCCAGGACCAGGTGTCCGTCGCCGTCCGGGAGCACGGCCGCGTCGTCGCCGTCGCCGCCCAGGATCGATGCCACGGCCGCCAGGTCGCGCTTGCCGCGCAGGCCGGGATGCTCGCGCACGGTCCGCGCGAGCCGCGGGAGATCGGGCTGGCCGCTCACCGCCCCACGCTACCAATGGCCCGTAGGATCCCCCGGTGAGCGAGTTGCGGATCGTCACGGCCGGCCTCGACCTGATGGCCGAGGCACTGCGGCAGCAGCAGGCCGACGTGCTCGCGCTCGACTGGCGGCCCCCCGCGGGCGGCGACTCCGACGACGTCGCCGTGCTCACGGCCGCCTACGGGGACGAGCGGATCGACGAGGGCAACCGCCGGGCCCTGGCGCGCCTGCGCGAGGCCCGCCCCATGATCGTGGGGGCCGGGGCGGCCGGCGACCTGATCCCCGGCCTCGAGGGGCGCACCGTGCTGCACGCCGGGCCGCCGGTGGAGTGGGAGCTCATGTGCGCCCCCCAGCGCAACGCCGTGTGCGGCGCGGTCGTGTTCGAGGGCTGGGCGGCCTCGCCCGAGGAGGCCGCCCCGATGGTCGCGCGCGGCGACGTGCGCATCGCGACCGCCCACTCCCTGAACGCGGCCGGGGCGATGACCGGGGTGATCTCGCCCTCCATGGCGTGCTGGGCCGCCCGCGACGAGGTCGGCGGCGGGGTGGGCTACAGCCCGTTCAACGACGGCCCCGGAGAGGCGTTCTGGCTGGGGGTGGGCTCCCCCGAGGCCATCCGCCGCCAGCGGACGATGGCCGAGGCGGTGGCGCCCGGGTTCGCGGCCGCGCTGCGCGCGGACGGGCCCATCGACGCCTTCGCCCTCTGCGCGCAGGGCATCGCCATGGGCGACGACTGCCACATGCGCCACCAGGCCACGACCATGCTGCTGCTGCGCCAGGTGCTCCCGAGCATGGCCGAGCGCGCCCCCCGCAGCGTGCTGCCCACCGCGCGGCTCCTGGCCGCCAACGGCCACTTCGCCCTCACCGTGACGATCGCGGCGGCCCGCGCCGCCCTGGCCGGGATCCAGGGCACGCCCGCGTCGAGCCTCGTGGTCTTCATCAGCCGCAACGGCACCGACGCGGCCGTGCAGATCGCCGGGCTGCCCGACCGGTGGTTCCCCGCGCCGGCCCCCATGGTGGGCGACCCGCTCTACCGGCCCGGCTTCTCCGACGCCGACGCCGCGCCGGACATCGGCGACTCGGCCCTCGTGGAGTGCTGCGGCCTGGGCGCCGCGGCCAGCGCCGCGAGCCCCGCGGTGGCGGCCTTCCTGGGCGGGGGCGTCGCCGACGCCGTGGAGCGCACGCGCGAGATGGGCGACATCTGCGTGGGCACCAGCGATCGGCTGCGCATGCCCACCCTCGACGGCGAGGGGACGCCCCTGGGGGTGGACGCGCGCGCCTGCGTGGACATCGGCGGCACCCCGCTCATCAACACCGGCATCCTGCACCGCGCGGACGGCGGGCAGATCGGGGCCGGCATCGCGCGCACGCCGCTCGAGCCGATCCGCGACGCGCTGGCCGCGCTCGTCGACGACCTGGCGGCCTGATGGCCGACGAGTGGGACGCGGGGACCTATCAGCGGGTCTCGGAGCCGCAGCTCGCCTGGGGGCGGCGGGTGGTGGAGCGCATCCCGCTCGAGGGGGACGAGCGCGCGATCGACGCGGGCTGCGGCACGGGGCGGGTGACGCGCCTGCTGGCGGAGCGCCTGCCGCGCGGCTCGGTGCTGGCCGTGGACGGCTCGGCGCGCATGGTGGAGGAGGCGTCGCGCCGGCTCGCGGACCTGGGCGAGCGGGTGGCGGTGCGCCAGAGCGACCTCCTCGAGCTGGAGGTGGACGAGCCGGCCGACCTCCTGGTCTCCACGGCCACCTTCCACTGGATCCTCGACCACGAGCGGCTGTTCGCCCGCCTGCACGACGCGCTGCGCCCCGGCGGCCGCCTGGTGGCCCAGTGCGGCGGAGCGGGCAACATCGCGCGCACCCTCGCGGCGGCCCGCGAGGCGTCCACGCTCGCGCCCTACGCCGAGGCGCTCTCCGAGATGCCCGAGAGCTGGCTCTTCGCCGGCCCGGAGGACACCGTGGCGCGGCTGGACGGCGCGGGCTTCACCGGCGCGCGCGCCTGGCTGGAGGAGGCGCCGGCGCATTTCGAGGACGTTGACGCCGGGTCCGAGTTCCTGACGACGGTGGTCCTGCGGCACCACCTGGACCTGCTGCCCGAGGACCTGCGCCCCGGGTTCGCGCGCGACGTGGCCGCCCGCTGCGCCCGGCCGGACGGCAGCGTCGAGATCGACTACGTGCGGCTGAACATGGAGGCCCGACGCGCGGCCTGACCGCCCTGGCGGGCGCCGGCGCGCTCGCCGCGGCGGCCTGGCTCGGCGTGCTGCTGCATCCGGCCCGCCCCTGGGACCTGCGCCCCACCGACGCGGAGGACGGCCCGGCGCCCGAGCCCGGCGCCTGGCCGGCGGTCGCCGTGCTGGTGCCCGCGCGCAACGAGGCGGCGACGCTTCCGCAGACCCTGCCGGCGCTGCTCGCGCAGGACTACCCCGGCGACTGGAGCGTGGTCCTCGTCGACGACCGGTCGGACGACGGCACCGCCGCGGTCGCGCGGTCGCTGGCCGCGGGCGACCCGCGCCTGCGCGCAGTGGAGGGCGGATCCGTGCCCGATGGGTGGGTGGGGAAGGTCTGGGCCCTGGAGCAGGCCCTCCGCGCGGCCGGCGAGGCTCCCGGCGGGACGCCGGAGCTGCTGCTGCTCACGGACGCCGACATCCGGCACGCCCCGGGCTCCCTGCGGCGGCTGGTGGCCGAGGCGCAGGCGACGGAGCTCGACCTGGTGAGCCGCATGGCGCGCCTGCGCTGCTCCTCGGCCGCGGAGCGGCTGCTGATCCCGCCCTTCGTGCTCTTCTTCCTCCTGCTCTACCCCCTGCGCTGGGCCAACCGGGACGGCGGCCGGGTGGCCGCGGCCGCGGGCGGGTGCATGCTGGTGCGCCGATCGGCGCTCGAGGCGGCGGGCGGGCTCGCGGCGATCCGCGGGGCCCTGATCGACGACCTCGCGCTGGCGCGGGCCGTCAAGCGCTCCGGTGGGCGGGTGCGCCTGCGCCGCAGCGAGGGGGCGGTGACCAGCGTGCGCGCCTACGCGGGCGTCGGCGACGTGTGGCGCATGGTGCGGCGCAGCGCGTTCACGCAGCTCCGGCGCTCGTGGCCCCTGCTGGGCGCGACCCTCGTCGGCCTGGCGCTGCTGTTCGTGGTCCCCGTCGCCTGCGTCGTCGCGGGGCTCGCCGCCCTCCTCCTGGGCAGCGCCGGCGGCCGGGCACCCCTCGCCGCCGGCGCCGTCGCGTGGGCGCTGGCGGCGGTCGTGGCCCTTCCCGCCGTGCGGGCGTTCGGCCTGCGCCCGGCCTGGGCGCTCACGCTGCCGCTGGGCGGGACGCTCTACGGCGGGATGACGCTCGACTCGGCCCTGCGCGGCCCCCGCGGGGGCGGCTGGCGCTAGCCGCCAACCCGCGATTGCCCACAAGGGCCTGCGCACGGGCGTTCTCGGATGGCGAGAGGCGGGGAGCGCTCAGGGCACCCTTTCTCGTCGGCCGTGGCACTGTTGGCTCGAATCGGCGCGCGGCGGGGGTTCGGTGTGACGATCGGTGGCTGCGAGACGCTGGCGGAGCACCTCGTCGCGGGTCCCGACTCTCCCGGGCTCGTGAGGGTCGGGCGGCTGAGCGTCGCGGGAGGCGGCATCACCTTCCAGCCCGGAAACGGGCTCTCGACCGGTTCCCGTCTCACGATCGCCGCCCCCGACCTTCTGCGCGTCGGCTCGGAGGATCTTTCGCCTCTCCCGTCGGCGGCCCCCACCCACACCCTCGCCTTCCAGGGGCTGAGGGCCGGCTGGTCGGCGCAGTACGCGTTCCGGGTCCCCGGTAGTGAGGCGCGGCCGCTCCTCGTCGCGCTTGCCGCGGAGCGGGTGGCGAGCGGGCTCCGGGCGATCGCGGTCGAGACGGCGGTGGGAGGCCGCCTCGTGTCGCCGACGCCCCCACCCGCCAATCAGTCGCCGACCGCCGCCGAGCGCGCGGCCCTGCCGGTTGCCTCCCTTCCTCACCAATGGCTGCGCCTGACTGCCGCCGCAACGCGTAGCCGCTGCGTGTACCTCGATGGAGTGTCGATGCTGCTCGAGCTCGCCGTACTGGGGCACGTCGACGTCGCCGAGGGCGCGCTCGTCGTGGCCAAGGGCGTGGGGCCGAACCCCGCCCTCGTGGGGGCCCTCCGCAGGCTCGTCGAGGACGATGACCTACTCCCCCCCGAGGTGAAGGCCCTCCACCTTGGCGCCTACGTCGGGGGTCTCGGTGCGGACGCCGTGGGGGTCGGAGATCTGAGGGATCGAGTCCGAGAGATGATCGTGTCCCGTCGGTCGCCCGATCTGCGCTCGGCGCTCCTCGTCTGGATGATCAAGCAGGACGCCATCGTCTGGCGCGTCACCCTTCCACTCCTGTTCGCCGACCGCATGCGAGAGGGGCGGCGCGCGCTTCGTCGCACATCGCCCGACCTCTACTCCGCCGCCGACCACGAGACGGCCGGGCGGGCCCACCGGGTCCTGCACGCGCTGGTGATCCAGCCACATACCTGGCACTGGCCGGGGTGACGCCGGCCGGCTAACGGCTCCCGTACTGCTCCTCGTAGTACCTGCGGTACTCGCCGCTCTTGATGGGCTCCCACCAGTCGCGGCGGTCCCGGTACCACTCGACCGTGGCGGTCAGGCCCTCCTCGAACCCGATGCGCGGCTCCCAGCCCAGCCCGCGCAGCCGCGTCGTGTCGAGGGCGTAGCGGCGGTCGTGGCCCAGGCGGTCCTCCACGTGGCGCACCAGCGATTCGTCGCGCCCGGTGAGGGCGAGCACTCGGCGGGTGATCGCCATGTTCGGCTCCTCGTTGCCGCCGCCCACGTTGTAGACCTCGCCGGCCGCGCCGAGCTCCAGGGCCGTCCAGATGCCCGCGCAGTGGTCGTCCACGTGGATCCAGTCGCGCACCTGCATCCCGTCGCCGTAGACCGGCAGGGGGAGGCCGTCGAGGGCGTTGGTGACGAAGAGCGGGATCAGCTTCTCGGGGTACTGGCGCGGGCCGTAGGTGTTGGACCCGCGGGTGATGACCGCGTCGAGCCCGAAGGTGCGGTGCCACGCGAGCACCTGGAGGTCCCCGCCGGCCTTGCTGGCCGAGTACGGGCTGGAGGGGCTGATGGGATCGGTCTCCCGGAAGGCCCCGGTGGGGATCGAGCCGTACACCTCGTCGGTCGAGACCTGCACGAACCGCCCCACACCGGCCCGGCGGGCCGCGTCGAGCAGGACGGCCGTGCCGACCACGTCGGTGCTGATGAACTCGGAGGGGTCGAGGATGCTGCGGTCGACGTGGCTCTCGGCCGCGAGGTTGACCACGGCGTCGACGCCCTCGATGGCCTCGGCCACGGCCTCCGCGTCGGCGATGTCGGCGTGCACGAAGCGGTAGGCCTCGTCGTCGGCCACGTCGGCGAGGTTCGCCGGGTTGCCCGCGTAGGTGAGCTTGTCGAGGTTGACCACCTCGGCCCCGCGCGCCAGTGCCAGGCGCACGAACGCCGATCCGATGAAGCCGCAGCCTCCGGTGACCAGCAGCCTCATGATGCCTCCTCAAGGTAGTCGGCCAGCGCGTCCCGCCAGGGGCGCAGGCGGGGGGCGCCCGGTCGCGTGACCGCGAGCGCCGACAGCGCCGGCCGCGGGGCGGGGCGCCCCAGCTCGGCGGTGGTGATGGGACGCACCCGGCAGTCGAGCCCGGCCTCCTCGAAGACGGCGGCGGCCAGGCCCGCCCAGGTGACCGACCCGGCGCCGGCGGCGTGGTACACCCCCGGCGGCTGCTCCAGCAGGGCCTCCAGGGCGGGGGCGAGCTCGCGGGTCCAGGTGGGCGATCCCTCCTGGTCGTCGACCACCGAGACCTCGTCCCGCTCGGCTCCGAGCCGCCGCATGGTGTCCACGAAGTTGCGCCCGGCCGCGCCGTAGAGCCAGGCGGTCCGGGCCACGCGCGTGCCGGGGCAGAGCGCCCGCGCCGCCCGCTCGCCGGCGAACTTGGTGCGCCCGTAGGCCCCCAGCGGCGCCGCCACGTCGTCCTCGACGTAGGGCGCCCCCTTCGTCCCGTCGAAGACGTAGTCCGTCGAGGGCAGCACCAGGGCGGCGCCCACCGCGGCGGCGGCGCGGGCCGCGTTGGCCGCCCCGTCGGTGTTGACGCGCGCGGCCTCGTCCTCGCGCTCCTCGGCCGCGTCCACGTCGGTGAAGGCCGCCAGGTGGAAGACCGCCTCGGGCCGGCAGGCCTCGACGCAGGCGCGAACCGCGTCCGGATCGGTGACGTCAACCTCGAGGTCCACGGCCGTCACCTCGTGGCGCGCGGCCAGCTGGTCCACGAGGTCGCGGCCGAGCATGCCGGCGGCGCCGGTCACGAGCACCCGCACGGTCTCAGACGAGCCCGATGGCCGATGAGTCGCCGACCATGAACCGGTAGGCGCGCGGCTTCGCCCCGCTGCGGACGATGGTGACGTTGCGGCCGATGAGGCTGCTCTCCACCCGCGCGTCCAGGTCCTCCACCCGGCTGTCCTCCAGCAGGATGCTGTTCTCGACCTCGGCGTGGCGCACCACCACGCCCGCGGAGATCGCCGTGTACGGGCCCACGTAGGCGTGCTCGATGAGCGCCCCGGCGCCGATGATGGCCGGCCCGCGCACCGACGACGACACCACGCGCGCGCCCGGCTCCACCACCACGCGCCCCTCCACCGTGCTGTCCTCCAGCTCGCCGTCCACCCGGGTCTCGAGCACGTCGAGCACGAGGCGGTTGGCCTCGAGCATGTCCTCCAGGCGCCCCGTGTCCTTCCACCAGCCGGTCACCTCGTGGGGCTCCACCGAGAGGCCGCGGTCGATGAGGTGCTGGATCGCGTCGGTGATCTCCAGCTCGCCGCGCGCCGAGGGCCGGATCGCCTTCACCGACTCCATGATCGACGGGGAGAACATGTAGACGCCCACCAGCGCGAGGTCGGAGCGGGGCTCGGCCGGCTTCTCCACCAGCCGCACCACCCGGCCGTCCTCCAGCTCGGCGACGCCGTAGGACTCGGGGTCGGGGACGTGCTGGAGCAGGATCAGGGCGTCGCTGGCGCCGGCGCGGAAGCGGTCCACGAGGGCCGTGATGCCGTCGCGCAGCAGGTTGTCGCCCAGGTACATCACGAACGGCGAGTCGCCGAGGAACGCCTCGGCGGTGAGCACCGCGTGGGCCAGGCCGAGCGGGGCCTCCTGCGGGATGTAGGTCACCCGGATCCCCAGCGCCGAGCCGTCGCCCACGGCCGCCTCGATCTCCGCGTGGGTGTCGCCCACCACGATCCCGATGTCGGTCACGCCGGCCGCGCGGAGCGCCTCGAGGCCGTAGAACAGGACCGGCTTGTTGGCGACCGGCACGAGCTGCTTGGCGCTGGTGTGGGTGATGGGCCGCAGGCGCGTCCCGGCCCCCCCGGACAGCACCAGACCCTTGAGCGCGGCGGGCACGGCGGCAGGCTAGCACCGGCCCGCGGCGGGGCCGGGCCCCGGGACCGCCGCTACGATCGGCCGGTGGATCGGACCGAGTGGCTCGCGCGCCGCACCTACCGGGGGGGCGACTTCGATCCCGAGGACCTGGCGGCCCGCGCCCTCGAGCAGGGCCTGAAGGTCTCCGTGTGCCTCCCGGCCCTCAACGTGGAGGACACCGTCGGCCCCATCGTGGCGAGCCTGCGGGAGCGGCTGGTGCGCGAGGTGCCCCTGGTGAGCGAGATCGTCGTCATGGACAGCCGCAGCTCCGACGCCACGGCGCGGATCGCCGCCGCCGAGGGCGCGCGGGTGGTGCAGGACGACGAGGTGCTGCCCGCCGTCGGGCCCGGCTCCGGCAAGGGCGAGGCGATGTGGAAGAGCCTCGCCGTGGTGTCGGGGGAGGTCGTGGTGTGGCTGGACGCCGACGTGGTGGGCTTCGACCCCGCATTCGTCACCGGCCTGCTGGGCCCGCTGCTCCACGAGCCCGAGGTCGGGTACGTCAAGGCGCTCTACCGCCGGCGCCTGGGCGACGAGGAGGACGCGGGCGGGCGCGTCACGGAGATCTGCGCCCGGCCGCTGATCAACCTCTTCTACCCCGAGCTGGCGGGGTTCGTGCAGCCGCTCTCGGGCGAGGCCGCGGGGCGGGTGGAGCTGCTGCGCGCGGTGCCCTTCTTCAGCGGCTACGCCGTCGAGCTCGGGCTGCTGATCGATCTCAGCCGCCACGCCGGCCTGGGGGCGCTGGCGCAGGTCGACCTGGGCGACCGGACCCACGTGAACCAGCCGACCGCGGCGCTCGGGACGATGGCCTCGGCCATCGCCCAGGCGGTCCTGTGGCGCGTGGCGGACGAGGGGCGCGGGCTCGCGGAGGCGGTCAACGGCACCTACGCGCGGCCCGTCCCCGCGAACGGCGGCTACGTGCTGGGCGAGGTGGACACGCGGCCGAGGGTGCGGCCGCCGATGGCGGAGGCCGCCTCGGTCAGGGCGTGACGGTGGGCTCGGCCACCGGCTGCGAGCACTCGCGCGCGACCGAGTTCCACGCCCCCAGGGCCGCCCGGGCGCGGCGGACCCGCGGGCGCGGCGCCGTGGTCCGCTCCGCCAGGGCGAGCACCTGGGCGGCGGGGCGGGCGGTCGGGCACCGGCCCCACTTGCCGGCCAGATCGTGGGCCCTCGCGATGATCGCGTCCCCCGGCGCCGGAGCCGAGGAGGACGAGGCGAGGCCGGGCACCGCAACGGATGCGAGAGCGGCGATGCCGACGACGGCGATGACGAGGCGATGAGCCACGTCCTCAGCCTGGCCCACGCCGACCTCCGGCTCCCCCGGGGTCGACTAGGCCCGACCTATACTTTCGGCTAGGAGCGCCCGGCGGAGGCGCCTCCGGCCGCGGCGCGGGTCCACAGCGCCCCGATCGCGGCGGCGGCGGCGGCGAGGTCGGCCTCGGTCGCGGCCAGGGCCTCGTCCAGGGGGAGCACCCCGCGCCCCACGGCGAACGCCGCCGTGAACCCCATCCGGCCCACGTCCCCCGGGCCGAGGCCCAGCTCGCCGCACAGGGCGACGCACGGGACGCCGGCGTGCGCGCAGGCGGCCGCCACCGCGGCCGGGGCCTTGCCGGCGCGGCTGGTCTCGTCGAGGCGCCCCTCGCCGGTGACGCACAGGTCGGCGCCGGCGAGCCGCTCGGCCAGCCCCACGGCCTCGAGCACCAGGGGCGCTCCCGGGGTGAGCTCCGCGCCGAGCAGCGCCGCCAGGCCCCCGGCGGCTCCGCCCGCGGCGCCCGCCCCCGGGAGCTCCTGCAGGTCGATGCCGGTCGCCCGCCGCACGGCGGCGGCCAGGACCGCCAGGCCCGCGTCGAGGCGATCGACGGCCTCCGGGCCGGCCCCCTTCTGCGGGCCGAACACCCGGGCGGCGCCCCGCGGGCCGTGGAAGGGGTTGTCCACGTCGCAGGCGACCTGGATGACGGTGTCGTCCAGGCGCGGATCGCGGCCCGAGAGGTCGATCCGGGCCACCCGGGCCAGGTCGGCGCCCCGGCCCTCCAGCTCGCGGCCCTGGGCATCGAGCGCCCGCACCCCGAGCGCCCGGGCCAGACCCAGGCCGCCGTCGGTGGTGGCGCTGCCCCCCAGCCCCACGATCACGCGGCGCGCCCCCAGGTCGAGGGCCGCGCGGATGAGCTCCCCCGTGCCCGCGGTCGTCGTGGCCTCGGGATCCCGCTCCTCGGGCCGCAGCCGCTCGTAGCCCGAGGCCTGCGCCAGCTCCACCACCACCACCCCGCCGGGCAGCTCGCCCAGGGCCGCCTCGACCGGCCGCCCCAGGGGATCCGGCACGACCATGCCGCGCCGGCGCCCGCCGGCCGCCGCGACCAGCGCGTCAAGGGTCCCCTCCCCGCCGTCCGCCACCGGTGTCAGACGGGTCTCGACGCCTCCCGCGAGCCGCAGCCCGGCGCCGATGGCGCGCGCCGCGGCCGCCGCCGTCAGCGCCCCCTTGAAAGGCGCCGGGGCGACCACCGCGATCACGGCTTCTCGAGCCAGTCGATCTCGAGGAACCCCAGCAGCTCGTGCCGCCACACGCGCTCGTCGGTGGTCGACTCGCGCAGGGCGGTCAGCAGCCGCGCGTCGGCGCCCACCGGCACGCGGAAGGGGGTGGCCGGGTCGAGCGCCGCGGCCACGACCGCCGCGGCCACGTCCTCTCCGCTGGTGGGATGGTCCCTCCGCCAGCGCCCGAAGCCCGCGCGCAGCTCGGCCCCCAGGGCGGCGTAGGGGCCCTCCCCCCGGCCGGCCGCGCCCGTCAGCCGGGTGGCCCTCGGGAAGTCGGTGTCCACCATGCCCGGCTCGATCGACACCACCCGGATGCCGAACGGGGCGCCCTCCATGGCCAGCGCCTCCGCCATGGCCGAGAGGCCGTACTTGGATGCGTGGTACATGCCCAGCAGCGGGTTGGAGATCCGGGCGCCGATGGACGACACGAACACCACCACGCCGCCGCCCGCCTCGCGCATCGGCGGAAGGGCCTGCTGCAGCACCGCCGCGGCGCCGAAGAGGTTGGTCTCGAACATCGCGCGCACCTTGCCGAGGTCGACGTCCTCGACGGCGCCGAGCACGGCGTAGCCCGCGTTGCTCACGACGCAGCCCAGGGCGCCGCCGGCGTGCTCGTGGGCGGCGGCGACGCCCTCGGCGACGGACGCGGGCTCGGTGACGTCGAGCTGCACGATCGCGAGCTCCGGCCGCTCGGCGTAGGCCTCCCGGGCTCCCGGGACGTCGCGCACGCCCGCGACCACCCGCCACCCGGCGTCGAGGAAGGCCTCCGCGGTGGCGCGCCCGATGCCGCGCCCGGCGCCGGTGACCAGGACGGTGGAGGGGCCGTTCACGCCCGGAAAGCTAATGGACCACCGGGGGCGCGGCGGCGGGATCGCCGGGCCGGGGCGCGGAGGGCCGCGACATCGGCAGGCTGAGCGTGAAGGTGCTGCCCTCGCCCAGGGTCGAGTCCAGGTCGATCGACCCGCGGTGCGCGGCGGCCAGGCCGCGCGCGATGGCGAGGCCCAGTCCGGCGCCGCGGCCCTCGCGCGAGGGGTCGCCGCGGTAGAAGCGGTCGAACACGAAGGGGCGGTCCTCGGGCGGGATGCCCTCGCCGGTGTCGCGCACCGCCACGGTCGCGTGGGCGTCGTCGCTTCCCACCACGATCTCCACCCGGCCGCCGGCCGGCGTGTGGCGCAGCGCGTTGTCGAGCAGGATCAGGATGATCTGCTCGACGCGCGAGGGGTCGGCCACGACCATGACCGTGCGCCCGCCCGCCACCCGCGCGCTCAGGGACACCCCGGCCCGCTCGGCCAGGGGCACGCGCGGGGCCACGATCTCGGCGACGAGCTCGGTCAGGTCGACCTCCTCGATCACGAGAGGGACGGCGCCCGCGTCGAGGCGCGCGAGCTGGAGCTGCTCCTCCACCAGCCGCTCGAGGCGGGCGGTCTCCTGGGTCATCGACGCGAGGAACTCGCGACGGTGGCGCTCGCTGACCCCCTCCCCCTCCAGGAGCTCCAGGAACCCCTTGAGGGCGGCGATCGGCGTCTTGAGCTCGTGGGAGACGTTGGCCACCAGGTCGCGCCGGGCACGCTCCAGGCGGCGCTCCTCGGTGACGTCGCGCAGCGTCACGACCACCCCGGCGTCGGCGTCGCGCGACAGCCGGGCGGCGTGCAGCTCCAGCTCGACGCCCCCCGGCAGCGAGATCTCGCGACGGTCCACGGTCCCCCCGTCGGGCCGGCGGGCCGCCAGGACGGCGTCCAGGATCGGCGCCGGCAGGCCCTCGAGCATCAGGCTCTCGGCGCCCTCGGGGAGCCCCAGATAGCGGTTGGCGGCGTCGTTGGCCAGCGTCACGGCGCCATCGGGGGCCACGGCGAGCACGCCCTCGGCCAGGGACGCCACCATCGCGCGGTCGCGATCGCGCTCGGCGGTGATCTGGCCCACCAGCGACTGCAGGCGCTCCGCCATCCCGTTGAGGCTCTCGCCCAGGGTCACCAGCTCCTGGGGCGCGACCCGGGCGCGGGGGGCCCGCGCGGCGAGGTCGCCGCCCGCGAGCGTGGCGGCGGTGCCCGCGAGGCGCCGGATCCGGCCGCCCAGGACCCGGGCGATGGCCACGCCGGCCAGGCACGCGAGGCCCAGCACGGCGATCATGGCCAGGATCACCCGGCGCCGCACGACCGCCGTCTCGGGGGCGACCCCCTCGAGGCGGCGCACCGTCATCAGCACCGCCTCCCCGGAGGCGGCCGCGATCGGGGTCGCCGCCACCACCGCCCGCCCGTCGTCGAACCTCCCCGAGAATCGCCCCTGCGGCAGCGGCAGCGACGTCACGAGCTCGGCCTGCTGCGGCGAGTGGACGACGATCGGGTCCTGGAAGGGCACGCCGGGCTGGTAGTAGACCTCGACCTCGCCGCCGAGCTCCTGCTGATAGCGGTCGGCGAGGGCCTGGAGCTCCCCGGCGTCGGCGCCGAAGGCGAGGCCCTGCGCGGCGACCGCGGCGTCGAGCTTGCCGACGAGGTCGCGGCGCTCGCTCTCGGCCCGGTCGGTGCGGACGCTCGACTCCAGGGTGGGCAGCACCACGAGCAGCACCGCGAGGCTGGCGACGATGCCCACGGCGAGCAGGGCCGCGACGAGCCAGCCCTGCAGGCCGAAGGTGCGCCGGGGGGTCACCCCCGACCGTCCTCCCCGCCGAAGGCATAGCCCACGCCGCGCACCGTGCGGATCAGCACCGGGGCCGACGGGTCGCGCTCCACCTTCTGGCGCAGATGGCGCACGTGCACGTCCACGCTGCGCAGGTCGCCGTAGAAGGTGCCCTTCCAGAGGTGGTTCATCAGCTCCTCGCGCGTGAAGACCCGCCGCGGCGAGCTCGCGAGCTTGTGGAGGATCTCGAACTCGGAGTAGGTGAGCGCCAGGTCCTCGTCGCCGCGGCGCACCGTGCGCGCGACCGAGTCGATCTCGATCTCGCCGGCCCGGAGGGGCGCCGACCGGTCGGGCTCGAGGCGCGCCCGGCGCAGGTTGGCCTTGACGCGCGACACCAGCTCACGGGGGGAGAACGGCTTGGTGACGTAGTCGTCGGCGCCGAGCTCCAGGCCGAGGACCTTGTCGAGCTCCTCGCCGCGGGCCGACAGCATGATGATCGGGATGTTGCGCTCGGCGCGGATGCGCTTGCACACCTCGAGCCCGTCGATGCCGGGGAGCATCAGGTCGAGCACCACCAGGTCGACCGGCTCGCGGTCGACGACCCCGAGGGCGTCGTCGCCGCGCGCGGCGGTGACGACCGAGAACCCGGCGTCGCGCAGGGCGTACTCGACGATGGTGCGGATGGACTGCTCGTCCTCGACGACGAGGATGCGGTCGGACAACGACGGACCTCCCGGAGCCTGCGGGGATGGTAGCGGCGCGTCCGGCCACGGCCCGTCGCCTTCCCGGAGCCTTAACGACCGGACGCTACCCTCCCCGGATGCCGCGTCTCGGACCGCCCCGCGACCCGCCGTACCCCGGGGCTCCCGCGCCCCCCCGGCGCCGTCCCCCCCGGTGGCTCACGGCGTCGCTGATCCCCGCCGTCATCGGAGGCGCCGTCGCCCTGGGCGGGGCGGCGCTGACCGGGAACCTCGGGGGGTCGGAGACCGTCATCGCGCGCGACCCCACGCCGCTGCCCGTGTCGCTGCCCGCGGCCGCCGCCCGGGCCGCCGAGCCCCGCGACTCGACGTCCGCCGGGGGCGCCACCGGGGTGCAGTCGGTGGTCGCCGACACCTCGCCCGCCGTGGTGAAGGTGACGGCGGGCACCGGCGCGGACGAGCGCCTCGGGTCGGGCTTCCTGGTCGATTCCCGCGGGCGCATCCTCACCAACGCCCACGTGCTGGGATCGGCCACGCGCGCCACCGTGACCTTCGACGACGGCACCGAGGAGCGCGCCGACGTGCTCGGCCGCGACGAGAGCACGGACCTGGCGGTGCTGAGCGTCGCCTCCGTCCCGCGGAGCGTGCGGCCGCTCGCGCTCGGCAGCAGCGGCGACCTCGTGGTGGGGGACCCGGTCATCGCCATCGGGAACCCCTTCGGCCTCGAGCGCACGGCCACGACCGGGATCGTCTCGGCCCTGAAGCGCATCATCACCTCGCCCAACGACTTCGACATCCAGAACGTCATCCAGACCGATGCCGCGATCAACCAGGGCAACTCGGGCGGCCCGCTGCTCGACGCGCGCGGCCGGGTCGTGGGCATCAACTCGCAGATCGCCTCGGAGAGCGGCGGCAACGACGGCATCGGGTTCGCCATCCCCATCGACACGATCCGCCCGGTCGCCGACTCGATCATCGCGACCGGAACGGCCCGCCACGCCTGGCTCGGCGTGACCGGGCGCACGGTGACGCCGGCCATCGCGAAGGCCCTCGGCGCGCCCGACGTGCGCGGGGTCGTGGTGGTGGAGGTCGACAAGCGCGGGCCCGCCGCCACGGCGGGCCTGAAGGCCTCGACCGGCGCCGCGAACGCCGACGTCCCCCGCGGCGGCGACCTGATCGTGGCCGTCGACGGCCGGCCGGTCGAGGACATGGCCGACGTCAGCCGCGCGGTCTCGTCGCGCGCGGTGGGCGGTCACCTGACGCTCACCATCCTTCGCGACGGCCGGCGGACGACGCTGAAGGTGGTCCTCGCCGACCGCCCGGCGGACGTGGGGGTCACGCCCCAGCCGTGACACCGTAGGGTCACCGCTCGTGCGCACCGTGACCCCTCCCACGCGAGCGCGCCGGGCGCTGCTCGTCCCGCTGGCGCTCGTCCTGGTCCTGGCCGGGTGGGCCTGGCAGGCCGGTCGCGCCGAGGGGGCGCCGATCTACTGGGGCGCCTACATCGACGGCGGGACCTACGGCTACGACGACGCCCCCTACGACGCGCGGACCATCGACGCCTTCGAGTCGCACGCGGGCAAGCGGGTCTCGATCGTCCACTGGGGCCAGCCCTGGTACTGGGGCAGCCACGGGGGCTATCAGGCGTTCCCCCGCGACCTGGCCGAGAGGGTCCGGCTGCGCGGCTCGATCCCGATGATCAACTGGAACTCGTGGGATCTCGACCAGGGCGGCTCGCTCGACCAGCCGGACTTCCGGCTGCCCGAGATCACCGGCGGGCGGCACGACGCCTACATCCACCAGTGGGCCCGCGCGGCCCGCGCCTGGGGCCATCCTCTGTTCGTGCGCTTCGACCACGAGATGAACGGCGACTGGTTCCCGTGGAGCGAGCGCGTCAACGGCAACGGCGCCGGCCAGTTCGCACCCATGTGGCGGCACGTCGTGGACATCTTCGCGCAGGAGGGCGCCACCAACGTGACGTGGGTGTGGGCGCCGAACCGGCTCTACGCGAACGCGATCCCGCTGGACTCCCTCTACCCCGGGGACCGGTACGTCGATTGGACCGGCATCTCGGGCTACAACTGGGGGACCAACCCCGCCGAGCCCGGGAACACGTGGCAGTCGTTCACCGAGGTACACCGGGCCACCTACGACGCGCTGACGGCGCTGGCGCCGGCCAAGCCGATCATGATCGCGGAGACGGCCTCGACCGAGGTCGGGGGCTCGAAGGCCGCCTGGATCACCGACGCCCTGCAGGCCCAGCTGCCCGTGAGCTGGCCCCGGGTCAAGGCCGTGCTGTGGTTCAACTGGAACCACCCGGTGAGCAACGGGACCATGGACTGGGTGATCGAGTCCTCGGCCGCGGCGCGGGCGGCCTTCGCGGCCGGGATCTCCTCGCCCTACTACGCGGCGAACACCTTCGGCGGCCTGCCCGCGCTCACCAAGGTGACCCCGATCGGCGAGGCTCCGGCCGGGCCCGGCGCCGGTGGGGCTCCGGGCTCCGGCTCCCCGGGCGCCGGCGGCGCGCGGCGGAGCCCCCGGATCCTCTCCCTGGGCGTGCTGCCCCGCTGCCGCCCGGGGCGTGCCATCTGCCTGCGCCTGGTGTGGCGCGCCGGACCGCGGCCGCCCGCCCGGGTGCGCTACTGGATCCGCGTCCGCGAGGTCACGAGCCGGAGGACCGTCGCCCGGCGCGCCGGGAGCGCGGCGGCCGGACGGCGGCACGTGGTGATCCTGAGCTCGGGCCGCCGGCCGCGCTGCGGGCGCGTGGTGGCGCGGCTCACGGTCCGGGCGGCGGGGGCGACGTCGGTGACGGTCCGCCGGGCGGCGATCCAGCGCTCGTGCATCCGGCCCCGCGGCGCCGCACGCTAGCCGAGCCTCCGACCCCGCAGTCATCGTCTGTCGTGTGGCAGGTCTCCGGTGGCAAACGACCGTGTTCGCCCGCTGCCGGCGAATCAGGACCGATTCGTGGCCGAGGCCCTCGTGAGAGTCCACTTGGCCGAAATGGTGCGATGATCGGCTCGGTGGCCGAGCCAGGCGCGCCTCCACGTGGACATCGTGGTCAACGACAACTACTCGCGCTGCCTGCCGGCCGCGATCGAGAGCGCGCGTTGACGGCGGTCGTCTGCCACTACACCGACGCATCGGTCGTCGGTGGGGCCGAGGCGGTCCTGGTGACCCTCGTGGCGCGACTCGACCGCAGCCGATGGCGGCCCGTCGTGCTGTGCCGCGACGAGACGGGCGTCGCCCCGCTGCGCTCCGCGCTGGCCGAACTCGGCGTCAACTGCCTTTCGGTCTCGCCGATGCCCGAGGGCGGGCGGGGTCTCCGGGCGCTGCCGGGCCTGGTGCGCACGCTGCGCGCTCTGCGCCCCCAGGTGCTGCACGCCCACCTGAGCTGGCCGATCGACGCGAAGTTCGCCCTCGCCGGGGCGCGCGCCGCACGGGTTCCCGCGATCGTCGCAACCTGTCACTCGTTCTTCGATATTCCGATGGGACCCGTGCGGACCGCGCAGCAATGGGCGGTGGCGCGGGGGGTGGACGCCTACATCGCGGTGTCGCGCCATGTCGCCGACCGGGTGAGGGAGACGATGCCTTGGCCCGCCGACAGGATCGAGGTGATTACGAACGGGATCGATGCGGATGCCTTCGTCCGGGAGCGCTCCGAGTCGTTGCGGAGGCGGCTCACCGACGGCGACCCACGCCCCGTCGTGCTCACGATCGGCCGTCTCGACGACCTGAAGGGGCACGTCCATCTGCTCGCGGCGGCTCGAGAGGTTCCCGAGGCGTTCTTTCTCATCTCCGGTGAAGGGCCCGCGCGCGCGATGCTGGAGCGTCGTGTGTCCGAGCTCGGGATCGGGGAGAGAGTGCGCTTCCTCGGCAGGTACCCCTCCGTTCCCGACCTGCTCGCCTGCGCCGACCTGTTCGCGCTGCCGTCGCTCTCCGAAGGGCTTCCGCTCGCGGTGCTCGAGGCGATGGCGGCCGGGCTCCCGGTCGTCGCATCGGCGATCGGCGGGACCGACGAGGTGGTCGACGACGGGACGACCGGCCTACTCGTGAGGCCCGCAGATGCGAATGCCCTGGGCGGGGCGATCCGCCGGGTGCTGGGTGACGCGGATCTCGCCCAGCGCCTTGGTGCCGCCGGGCGCACCCGCGTGGAGCGCGAGTTCTCGGCCGACGTCATGACCCGTCGAACCGAGGAGGTCTACGCTCGGGTTCTGCGGGGCTGATCTACG
Organism: Miltoncostaeaceae bacterium; assembly: GCA_963760715.1. Taxonomy (GTDB): domain Bacteria; phylum Actinomycetota; class Thermoleophilia; order Miltoncostaeales; family Miltoncostaeaceae; genus CAVXDY01. The sequence goes on from CAVXDY010000004.1 coordinate 297,820, forward strand.
GGGCGGCGATCCGGCCCAGACCCCTGGGCGGTCAAGCAGGGGCGCCTGTAGATCGGCAGCCTCCTGGTCTTTCTGGCCTATCAGCTCGGCCAAGCTAGCGGCGGGCCACCGGAACCCGCACCTTCACGCCGGTCGCGCGGGAGGCGCGGGCGCGCATCTGGCTGGTGCCGAGGAAGCGCGCGCGAACGGTCACGGCCTTCGCCGAGCGGGTCTTCGCCCGCGTGGGCGACACCGTCGCGGCGTAGCGGCACACGCCGCGCACCTTGCGCAGCGACACGGTGCGCTGGGCGACCACCTTCTTGCCCACCGACGCGCTCACCCGGACCCTGCCGGTGCAGCGGGGCACGGGGCGCACCTTGGGGAGCAGCAGGCGGCCCTCGGCCTGGATCCGCGACAGGACGCCCCGCCGGGGGAGGCGCCGGACCGTGAGGCTCAGGCTGCGCGGCAGCGGCAGCAGGCGCCGGGCCGCCGCGCCGCCCGACCCGGGAACCGTGAGGACCACGACGGCGCGATCGTCCTCGGCCACCCCGTTGCCCGGGGTGGAGGTCGGGTCGAACACCGATGAGGACGCGACCTCGGCGACCAGCGGGATGCTGCCCGAGGCGCCGGCGCGCGCCACCAGCCGCAGGGTCGCGGTCTGGCCGGACGCCAGGCTGCCCACGTTCCAGCGGCCCGCGCCGCCGTCGAAGCCGGCGGGCGCCGCCGACAGCCACGTGAAGCCGGGCGGCGCGGGGATCGACAGCGCGACGCCCGCGGTGGGGTCGGGGCCGGAGTTGGCCACCGTCACGGTGAGGCCCACCGAGGCCCCGAGTGACGGGCGCGCGTTGTCGGCGGCGATGGCCACCGTGAGGTTCGCCGCCAGGGGCGGCACGGTCCCGCCCAGCGGGACCGGCCCCTGGCTCGCGGGCGTCTCGTCGTCCCCCACGTTCTGCTCGTCGCCGTAGCCCAGCCGGCCGCTGCCCCCGAAGCCCCAGCAGCGCAGGGTCCCGTCGTCCAGCGCCGCGCAGGAGTGGGAGAAGCCCACGGTGATGGCCCGGGCGCTGCGGCCCGAGCCGAGGTTGACCGGGCCCACGTCGCCCGGGACCTCGGTGTCGCCGATCGAGTTGCTGTCGCCGTAGCCGAGGCGCCCGCTGCCGCCGAAGCCCCAGCAGCGCACGGCGCCGTTGTCGAGGATCGCGCAGTTGTGGGCGTCGCCGGAGGCGATCGCGATCGCGGTGCGCCCGTCCCCGAGGTTGACCGGAGGAGCGTCGGCGGCGCGGTCGATGTCGCTGTTGTTGCCGTAGCCCAGCCGGCCGTTGGCCCCGAAGCCCCAGCAGCGCACGGTTCCGTCGTCGAGGATCGCGCAGGTGTGGCCCGTGCCGCCGGACACGGCGACCGCGCGGTGGCCACCGAGGTCGACGGGGCCCACCTGGCCCGGGGTCTCGTTGTCGCCCACGTCGGCGGTCCCGCCGTAGCCGAGCTGGCCGCTGGCGTTGAAGCCCCAGCAGAGCAGGCTGCCGTTGTCGAGGATCGCGCAGGTGTGGAACTCGCCCGCGGCGATCGCGCGCGCCGTCCGCCCGGGCCCGAGGTTCACCGGCGCGACCTGCCCGGGGGTCTCGTCGTCGCCGATGGAGGCGGAGTTGCCGTATCCGAGGCGCCCGGCCGCGCCGTTGCCCCAGCAGCGGACCGAGCCGTCGTCGAGGATCGCGCAGGTGTGCGAGGCGCCCGCCGTGATCGCCCGGGCCGTGCGCCCGGGCCCGAGATCGACGGGGGGCGCGGCGGCCGGCGAGAAGATGTTGTTCTTGTTGCCGTACCCCAGGCGGCCGTTCTCGCCGAAGCCCCAGCAGCGCACGGTTCCGTCGTCCAGGATCGCGCAGGTGTGGAAGTCCCCGGCCGCGATGGCGCGGGCGTCCCGCCCGGGGCCCAGGTTGACGGGCCCGGCGGCGGCCGGCGCGAGCACGTTGCCGTCGTTTCCATAGCCGAGGCGCCCCGCCACGCCCTTGCCCCAGCAGCGCACGGAGCGGTCGGAGAGGACCGCGCAGGTGTGCTCCTCGCCGGCGTCGATGTACCCGCCCTGGGCCGAGCGGACGCCCGACGACGCCTGCTCAGCCGAGGCGATGGAGACGAGGGGGCTGAAGAGGCCGACCAGGACCACCCCGAACACGGCCAGCCACACCCACCGGACGAGGGCTTGGGTCACTTGGAGTCTTCGTACCACAGTGGTACGGGGCACGTCACCATCCATGGCAAGGCGTCTCGGATCGGGCTGAACCGAACGGCCGGGGGCCACCCTACGCACTACAATCGGCGGCCGTGCCGGAGCCGCCCGTGATCCGCCTCGCCGAGCCCGGCGACGCGGCCGCCATCGGGGTGATCTACGACGAGGCCGCGGACGGCGGGCTCGCCACGTTCGCCACCGGACCCCATCCCGCGGAGGAGCGCCGCGCGTGGCTCGCGGCCCGTGGGCGCAGGGCGCCCGTGTGGGTCGGCGTGATGGACGGGGAGGTGGTCGCGTGGTCGGCGCTCGCCCCCTTCTCGCACCGCGAGTGGTACGCCGGGGTGGCGGAGTACACGGTCTACGTGGCGGGCCGCCGGCAGGGGCACGGCGTCGGGGGCCGGATGCTGGACGCGCTGGTGCGCGACGCGCCGGCGTTCGGCTACTGGAAGCTGGTCGGGATGATCCTGCCGGAGAACACCGCCGGGCTGGCCCTCGCGCGCAGGAGGGGGTTCCGGGTGGTGGGGACGCACCGCGCCCACGGCCGGCGCGAGGGGCGGTGGCGCGACGTGGCGATCGTCGAGCTCCACCTCGAGGTGGACGGCACGGGCAACACCCCCGGGGGCCTGCCAGAATCACCCGGGGGGGCGCCCGCGACAAGGTGACGTAGATGGCCAAGGCACGAACCCGCCGCGACACTCCGCCGCGGCCGGAGACCGACCTCATGCGAAGCATGTTCGAGTCGATGTGGCTCATCCGGCGCTTCGAGGAGCGCGCGGCCGAGGAGTACATGAAGGGCCGCATCGGCGGCTTCCTGCACCTCGCGATCGGCGAGGAGGCCGCGGTGGTGGGCTCGATCGCCGCCCTGCGGCCCACCGACCCCATCACGTCGACGTACCGCGAGCACGGCCAGACGCTGGCGCGGGGATCCGACCCCGGCGCCGTGATGGCGGAGCTGTTCGGGCGCTCGACCGGCCTCTGCGGCGGCCTCGGCGGTTCGATGCACCTGATGGACAAGGAGCGCCACTTCTACGGCGGCTACGGCATCGTGGGGGGGTCGATCCCCCTGGCCGTGGGCCTCGGGATGGCGATCGCCTACCGCGAGGAGACGTCGGTGGCGATGGCGATGTTCGGCGACGGGGCCGTCAACCAGGGCATCCTCGCCGAGTCGATGAACATGGCCGAGCTCTGGAACCTGCCGGTGATCTTCTTCGTGCTCAACAACCAGTACGGCATGGGCACCGCGGTGGAGCGGGCGTCGGCCGAGACCGACCTGTTCCTGCGCGCCGAGGCGTTCGGGATGCCGGCGCGCCAGGTCGACGGCATGGACGTGATGGCCGTGCACGCCGCCGTCTCCGAGGCGGCCCGCCTGGCCCGCGACGAGCGGCAGCCGAGCATGATCGAGGCGATCGCCTACCGGTACCGGGGCCACTCGATGAGCGACCCGGACACCACCCGCGAGGGGTCCGAGAAGGAGCGCTGGCAGGCGCGCGACCCCCTGGTCACCTTCGAGCGCGTGCTGCTGGGCGAGGGGATCCTCACCCGCGAGGACGCCGACGCCGTGCGCGTGCGGGCCGAGGAGGCCGTGGCCGCCGCCGCCGCGTTCGCCGAGCAGAGCCCGGAGGTGCCCGAGTCGGAGCTCGCGCGGCACCTCTACGCGCACCCCTGGACCGACGACCCCCGGGGCGGGGCGGCCATGCCGGGGGAGCCGTCGTGACGACGGCCAAGGCGACGCCCGCGAGCGCGGCCGCGACCGAGGCTCCCAAGCCGGTCTCCTACCGCGAGGCCCTCACGCAGGCGATGCGGGAGGAGATGCAGCGCGACCCCGACGTGTTCGTGATGGGCGAGGACGTGGGGCAGTACGAGGGCGCGTTCAAGGTCACGCGCGGCCTGCTGCGCGAGTTCGGCGAGCGGCGGGTGGTGGACACGCCCATCTCCGAGGCCGGCTTCGTGGGCATCGGCATCGGCGCCGCGATGGCGGGGCTGCGCCCCGTGATCGAGCTGATGACGGTCAACTTCTCGATCGTCGCGATGGACCAGATCATCAACAACGCCTCCAAGGTGCGGTACATGTTCGGCGGTCAGGTGTCGTGCCCGATCGTCATCCGCATGCCCGGCGGCGCCGGCCACCAGCTCGCCGCCCAGCACTCCCACTCGCTGGAGGCGTGGTACTCCCACGTCCCCGGCCTGAAGGTGGTCTGCCCCGCGACTCCCCAGGACGCCAAGGGGCTCCTCAAGGCGTCGATCCGCGACGACGACCCGGTGATCTTCCTCGAGAGCGAGGGGCTCTACGCCAAGAAGGGGCCCGTCGGCGGCCCGGACGAGCTGGTGCCGCTGGGGCGGGCCGCGGTGCGCCGGCGCGGCGACGACTGCACGGTGGTCGCCATCTCGCGCATGGTCTGGACCGCCCTGTCGGCCACCGACGCCCTGGGGAAGGAGGGCATCGAGTGCGACGTCATCGACCCGCGCTCGCTGCGCCCGCTGGACCTGGAGACCATCGCGGCCAGCGTCCGGCGCACCGGGCGCGCGGTGATCGTGGAGGAGGGGTGGCCCGAGTGCGGCGTGGCGGCCAACCTGGCCACGCGGATCTACGAGACGTGCTTCGACTGGCTCGACGCCCCGATCGAGCGCGTGAGCTCCGCCGACGTCCCCATGCCCTACGCGAAGAACCTCGAGCAGTTCGCCCTGCCCTCGCCTCCCGACGTGATCGCCGCGGTGCGGCGCCTCGTGGGCACGGGGGGGACGGCCTGACATGGCGCCGCTCCTGATGCCCAAGCTGAGCGACACGATGGAGGAGGGCACGGTCCTCCAGTGGCTGGTGGCCGACGGCGAGGCCGTGGCCAAGGGGCAGCCCCTGGTGGAGATCGAGACCGACAAGGCCACCATGACGGTCGAGGCGCCCGAGGAGGGGACCCTCCACGTGATCGCCGCCGAGGGCGACGCGCGCGCCGTCGGCGAGCCCATCGCCGAGATCGGGGGGGCGGGCGCCTCCGCTCCGGCGCCCGCGACGCCCGAGCCCGCGGCCGCCGAGGTGGCCGAGGAGGACTCCTCCACCGGCATCCCCACCGCCGACGACGGGACCGCGTCGGAGATCGGCGCCGAGCTCGGCTCGGAGGAGACCTACCCCGGGGCCCGCGCGGCCGACGAGGCGGAGACGGAAAAGGAGCCCGCGGCGGCCGAGGCCCTGCAGGACCTCGATCCCGAGCGGCCGGCGCCCGTCCGCGCGAACGGCGGGCGCACGAAGGCCTCCCCCCTCGCGCGGCGCCTGGCCGGCGAGCTCGGGGTGGACATCGCGACGGTGCGCGGCACCGGCCCGGACGGCCGGATCGTGCGCGCCGACGTGGAGGCCGCCGCGCGGGGCGACGCGTCGTCCGTGAGGGCGGCGGCCCCGGCCGCGCCCCCCGCCCCTGCGCGCGAGGCGCCGGCTCCCCGCGCGCCGGCGCCGGCGCCCGCGCCGGCCGCCGCCCCGGGCGAGCGCGTGCCGCTCACGCGCCTCCAGCGCACGGTGGCGCAGCGCATGACCGCGTCCACGACCGAGGCGCCGCAGTTCGCGCTCCAGCGCGACGTCGATGCCGTGGAGCTCCTCGCCCTGCGGCGCCAGCTCGTGGACGCGGCGCGCCGAGGGCGAGGGGCCGAGCGTCAACGACCTGATCGTGAAGGCCGTCGCCATCGCCGCCGCCGAGCGGCCGGAGGCGGTCAGCCGCTTCGACGGCGACGCCCTGGTGCGCCCGTCCGGCATCCACGTCGGGATCGCGGTGGCCGTGGATCGCGGGCTGCTGGTGCCCGTCGTGCGCGACGCCGACACCAAGGGGGTGGCGAGGATCGCCGCCGAGGCGCGCGATCTGGCGGCGCGCTGCCGCGACGGCAGCATCCAGCCGCAGGAGCTCGAGGGCAGCGTCATCTCGATCTCCAACCTCGGCATGTTCGGCATCGACCGCTTCACGGCCATCATCAACCCGCCCGAGGCCGCGATCCTCGCCGTCGGCCGCGCCGCGCCGCGGGCCGTGGTGCGCGACGGCGCCGTGGTCGCGCGCGCGACCATGACGCTCACGCTGTCCATCGACCACCGCGCGGTCTACGGGGCCGACGGCGCCCTCTTCCTCGCCCGCGTCACCGAGCTGCTGGAGCGCCCGGGCGCGCTGGTCCTCTAGGGGCGCGGGATGCGCCCGGGGCTGCTGGTCCGCAGCGAGCTCGTCGGCTACCGCGAGGCGTGGGAGACGCAGCGGCGGCTCGCCGCCGCCCGCGCCGCCGGCGAGATCCCCGACGTCCTCTGGGTCCTGGAGCATCCGCCGACCTACACCTACGGCCGCCACGGGCGGCGCGAGGACCTGTTCCTCGGAGACGAGGATCTCGCCGGCTCCGGCGCGGAGGTGGTCGCCAGCGACCGGGGCGGCCAGATGACCTGGCACGGACCGGGCCAGAGCGTGCTCTACGCGATCTGCGACCTGCGTCCGGCCCGGCGCGTGCGCGGCTTCGTGGACGCCCTCGTGGGGGCGATGGCCGACGCCGCCGGCCTCCGCGGCGCCGAGGCCGGAGCCGACGCGACCGGCCTCTACGTCGAGGGGCGCAAGCTCGGGAGCGTGGGCATCCGGGTGAGCGGCGGCATCACCATGCACGGGCTCGCCCTCAACCGGGATCCCGACCTGCGCTGGTTCCGCGCGATGACCGCCTGCGGCGCGCCGGACGTGGTGACCACCTCCATCGTGGCCGAGGGAGGGGACGGGGATCGGGAGCGGGTCGAGGACGCGCTCGCGGAGAGCGCCGCCGCCCGGCTGGGCCTCGAGGTCGATCCCGTCCCGATCGGCGGCCTCGCGTCGCTGACGGTCGCCTCGACGGGCGGCGGCCCGACCTAGACCTTCCGGCAGTGTCGCCGGGCGGCGGCGTCTCATAGGGTCCCGCGCGATGCCGACCTCCCTCGTGACCGGCGGCGCCGGCTTTCTGGGCTCGCACCTGTGCGACCGCCTTTTGGGCGAGGGCCACCGGGTGATCTGCGTGGACAACCTGGACACCGGCACGCTCGAGAACATCGAGCACATCCGCGACGGGGCCTTCGTCTTTCTCCAGCACGACATGATCGGCCACCTGGAGGTCTCCGAGCCGATCGACAACGTCTTTCACCTGGCCTCGCCGGCCAGCCCGATCGACTACCTGCGCCTTCCCCTTCACACCCTGAAGGTGGGCTCGTACGGCACCCACAACGCCCTCGGCCTGGCCAAGGCCCACCGGGCCCGCTTTCTCCTTGCCTCGACCTCGGAGGTCTACGGCGACCCCAAGGAGCACCCCCAGCACGAGGGCTACTGGGGCCACGTCAACCCGATCGGCCCGCGCGGGGTCTACGACGAGGCCAAGCGCTATGCCGAGGCGCTCACGATGGCCTACCACCGCCAGCAGGGCGTCGACACCCACATCGTGCGCATCTTCAACACCTACGGCCCGCGCATGCGCCCCCACGACGGGCGGGCGATCCCCACCTTCATCCGCCAGGCGCTGGCCGGAAAGCCGCTCACGATCTTCGGCGAGGGCTCCCAGACGCGCTCGTTCTGCTACGTCTCGGACCTGGTCGAGGGCGTCCTGCGCCTGATCGCCTGCGACCACCACGAGCCGGTCAACCTGGGCAACCCGGGCGAGTTCACGATCCTCGAGCTGGCCGAGCTGCTCCTCCAGATCACCGGCTCGCGCTCGCCGCTGGTCTTTGAGGCCCTCCCCCAGGACGACCCGGCGGTGCGCCGGCCCGACATCGGCCTGGCGCGCGAGCTGCTGGGCTGGGAGCCCACCGTCGAGCTGCGGGAGGGCCTGCTCATGACCCTCTCCGGAATGAACGTCGCGCCGCCGCTCCCCCGCTGAGGGCGTCAACGCCCCGGGGCGCGGGGCGGTCGAGCGCGGCGAGAACCCATCGGACGTCCGAGCCACCCGACATGTCCACCACCCGCAGCGACACCCTCACGGCCTCCGTGGTGATCTGCGCCTACACCGAGGAGCGCTGGAGCGAGCTGGTCGAGGCCGCCGAGTCGGCCCGCGCCCAGACGTACCCGCCCGCCGAGACCGTGGTGGTCATCGACCACAACGAGGCCCTCCTGGCGCGTGCGCGCGAGGCGATCGCCGGCGACGGGGTCGTCGTGGTCGCGAACACCGGGCCGCAGGGCCTGTCGGGAGCGCGGAACGCGGGGGTCGCCGCGAGCACCGGTGCCGTAGTCGCGTTCCTCGACGACGACGCCGCGGCCGACCCGGACTGGCTGCGGACGCTCGTCGACGCGTACGCCGACGACCGGGTGATCGGCGCGGGGGGATCGATCGCGCCACTCTGGGAGTCGGCCGCCCCGCGGTGGTTCCCGTCGGAGTTCCTCTGGGTGATGGGGTGCACGTACCGCGGCCTTCCGGCGTATCCCGCGTCCGTGAGGAACCTGATCGGCGCGAACATGTCCTTCCGGCGCAGCGCCATCGACAGCGCCGGCGGCTTCCTCTCCGGCTTCGGCCAGGTGGCCGAGGGCATGCTGCGATGCGACGACACGGAGTTCTGCATCCGGCTCGGCAGGCGCCTCCCCGACGGCGTCATCCTCTACCAGCCGGCCGCCGGCGTGCGGCATCACGTCCCCCGGACGCGCGCCTCGTGGCGGTACTTCCGCCGCCGGTGCTTCACGGAGGGATTGGCGAAGGCCCATCTGTCGCGCCTCGCCGGAGCGACCGAGGGGCTCTCGAGCGAGCGGCGCTACACGCTGCACACCCTGCCGAGCGGGGTCGGACGGGGGATCGCCGAGGCATCGACGGGCCGGGACCTCGCCGGCCTCGCGCGCTCCGGCGCGATCGTGGCCGGCCTCGGCCTCACCGCGGCGGGCTACGCCCTCGGCCGGCTCCGCAGATGACGCCCCCGGGGACCGCCGGCTCTCGTCGCAGGACCGCGTCGTCCCTCACCGCACTCCTGGTCGTCGCCGTCGCGGCGGCGGTCCTGGTGGTGCCCGCGACCGGGGCGGGGGCGGGAACGACCGCGGCGGGCGGCGGCGGGTTCACCAACGACTGGCGGCGCTGGACTCCCAGCCGCCTCGGCCCGCCCGGCCACACCATCTCGCGCAGCCGGGCCCGTCACCTTCGCCTGGCCCTGCTCCCGGCGGCACGCCCGGGGACGACGGCGCTCTTCACGCTCAGGTTCCCGAAGGGGGTCGTGCCGACCGCGCTGCGCTTCCGGGCGTCCTATGCGACCACCGGCGGCGAGGTGTTCATCGCCTCGGGGTCGCGAACCCGCCACGTCTGGACGCGCCGGGCGGGCCGCAGGGGCGTGCGGAAGACGGCGCGCGTCCCGCTGAGCGGACGGCGGACGGTGATCCTGGGCGTCCGGTCCCTCCGGAAGCCACACGGCCGGAAGCGGAACACGTTCATCGTGCTCCAGGCCTACGCCGTCAGCACCCCGGGCCGGCCGAGGGGGCTCGCACCGCGTGGCCCGGTCGGAGCGGCCGGGGGGGCCGACCCGGGGCCCACGATCTACTGGGGCGCCCGGGTGGGCGGGGCCCCCTATGGCCCCGGGTTCGGGGATGCGCCCTTCGACCCCCGGTCTCTGGCCCTCTTCGAGCAGCACGCGGGGAAGGGCGTCTCGCTCCTGCTGTGGGGGCAGCCGTGGTTCATCGACGGACAGCCCCAGCCCTTCGACACCGCCAGCTTCGAGGCGGTCCGCCTGCACGGGACGCTCCCGATCCTCGACTGGAGCCCATGGGACCTTGCGGCCGGCGGGGGCGCCGACCAGCCAGACTTCCAGCTGTCGGATGTCATCTCCGGGAGGTACGACGCCTACATCCGGCAGTGGGCCACCGCGGCGGCGGCCTGGGGCCACCCCTTCTTCCTGCGCTTCTGCCACGAGATGAACGGGACCTGGTACCCGTGGTCCGAGGACGCGAACGGCAACTCGCGGGGCCAGTTCGTGCAGGCGTGGCGCCACGTGCACGACATCTTCCAGTCGGCCGGCGCCGGCAACGTCACCTGGCTGTGGTCGGTCAACGAGATCGAGTCCTATGACGGGATCCCGATGGCCGAGCTCTATCCCGGCCCGGCGTACGTCGATTGGACGGGCTTGAGCGGCTACAACTGGGGCAACGGGGCCCGCGGGGACAGCTGGCGCTCCTTCGCCGGAGCCTTTCGCAAGAGCTACGCCAAGGTGCTCGCCGTCGCCCCCGGCAAGCCGCTGATGATCGCGGAGACCGGATCGTCCGAGAAGGGGGGCTCCAAGGCGGCCTGGATCCGGGATGCGCTCGATGTGCAGCTGCCCCAGACCTTCCCCGCCGTGAAGGGCCTCGTGTGGTGGAACCGCGCCGACGGCGGCTGGGATTGGCCCATCGAGACCTCCCCCGCCGCGCAGGCGGCCTTCGCCGCAGAGCATCGCCTCGCCGTACTACAGCGACAACCACTTCTCCGGCCTCCCGGGCGCGCCCATTCCCGTCCCGTGACCCGGGCGCCGTCGCCGTAGCCCGCCGGGCGGCTCAAGCCGCCCCGCGACGCGGCCGATGTCGACCGCGCAGAGGTTTGCGTCCTACCGAGTGGACGGCCGAGGGGCTGGGCGATGGAACGGATTCCACGAACGGCCGCCGCCGCGATCGCGATCGCAGTCGTCGCGGCGATCGGCTTCGGATCGGCCGGCCGGGCCGTCGAGGCCGGCGCCGCCGCACCCCTCCGCCCGTCCCAGGCCGACGCCGGGCAGTGGTCGTTCCTCCGAGCGCTCGCCCCGGGTCACGCCCTCCGCGGCGGCCCGGTCCGCCTCTCCGTCACCGTGCCGCAGGCCCGGCCGGGCGCGCGCGTCGGCGTTGCGGTCGGGAGCCGCCGGCTGACCGGCGTGAGCAGGGTCGACCTGCGCGTCAACGGGGTCCACGCCGCGGGCCTGCGCCCGGCGCACGGCCGCTTCTCGGGGGCCCGCGGGTGGATCGCCCGCTCGCGGTTCGCCGCCGGACGCCACCGGGTGACCCTGACCATCTCGCGCCCGCGCGCCGCGACGCTCCGCGCGGCCCGCACGGTCGTCGTGCCGCCGGCCCTGCCCGGGGCCGCGAGCGGTGACCCGGCGGCCTCCCCCGCGACCCCGCCCACCTCGCCCATCTCGCCGATCTCGCCCCACCGGATCCTGTGGGGCGCGTACATCGACGGGGAAGCGTACGGACCCGGCCGGTTCGGCCCGCCCTGGGACATGTCCTCGCTCGCCACCTTCGAGGCCCACGCCGGAAAGGGGGCGTCGATCGTCCACTACGGGCAGTTCTGGAAGAGCGGCGGTGAGATGCAGCCCTTCTATCCGGGCGACCACCAGGCCATCCGCGACCACGGCTCCATCCCGCTCCTCGACTGGAACCCGTGGGATTCCGGCGCCGGGGGCTCCCCCTCCCAGCCGCAATTCGCGCTCGCGCGCATCATCGCGGGCGACTACGACGACTACATCACCGAGTGGGCCACCGGCGCGCGGGACTGGGGCCACCCCTTCTTCCTGCGCTTCGCCCACGAGATGAACGGCGACTGGTACCCGTGGTCCGAGGATGCGAACGGCAACTCGCCCGGCCAGTACGTGGCCGCCTGGCGGCACGTCCACGACATCTTCACCGAGGTGGGGGCCACCAACGTGACCTGGGTGTGGAGCCCCAGCACGACCTATCCCGGCAGCATCGCGCTGAGCGGGCTCTACCCGGGCGACGCCTACGTCAACTGGGTCGGGATCGACGCGTACAACTGGGGCGCGAACCCCGACCGCGACGGCTGGCAGAGCTTCGCCCAGGTCGTGACGCCGACCTACGACGAGCTCGGGGCCATCGCGCCGGGCAAGCCGGTGATGCTCCCCGAGGTCGGCTCGAGCGAGCTCGGCGGCTCCAAGGCCGCCTGGATCACGAACGCGCTGGCCACCATCCCGGTCGCCTTCCCGCGAATCCGGGCGGTGGTCTGGTTCAACTGGGACAGCGACGGAATGGACTTTACGATCGAGTCGTCGGAGTCCGCCCGCAGCGCCTTCGCGGCCGGCATCGCGTCACCGCTCTACGCCGGCAGCGAGTTCTCGGCGCTGCCCCCCGGTCCCATCGCGGCGCCGTAGGTCAACGCCTCGTCTCCGGTCTCAGGCGTCCCAGGAGGCCGGTGCTGACGAGAAGCGTGTAGGCGACTCCTCGAGGGACTCCGCGCAACCTCATCTGGTCGCGGAACAGGTAGCCGATGGTCGCGATCGTGCTCGCCACGACGCTCCAGACGAGCTCCGGCCAATGCGAGGGGCGCCAGCGCGCATCGCGCGCGGCCAGCCCCCGGCCCTTCGCCGGGACCTCCTCCAGCTCGAGCGGATAGGACGACAGTCCCCAGTCCGGCCCCGCGGGACAGAACTCCGGCGGCGGGGCCTCGGGCGTCCGGATGATGTTCTCCTGACGCCGGGTGACCTGCCACGTGAGCCATGCCGGCATGTGGTCCAGGTGGTGGAAGTCGTTCCCGACGATCGCGCCCAGGTCGACGCCCTGGTATCTCATGCACAACCGCAGGAAGAGGTCGAACTCCATGTAGCTGTAGTAGATGAAGCTCTCGTCATAGCCCCCGCTCTCCTCCCAGAGTCTGCGGTGGAAGAGGACGATGCCGATGTAGCACTCCCAGTAGTTGTCCGACATCGTCAGGGCCATGGTGGGCAGGCGCCGATCGAACCAGGACAGGTAGCGCTCCACCACGGGGAACGATGGGGTCCGGACCGCGAAGTGGTACGGGATCCGCCTCCGATTGGAGATCATCACCGAGGCCTCGAGCGGAAAGGCGGGCTCTCCCTCCTCGACCGCGCGGAAGAACCACTCGAGGAAGTGCCGGCCGATCAGCGTGTCCTGGTCGATGCGCCCGATGTACTCCCCGCGCGAGCGCCGCGCGGCGGCGTTGATGGCGAACACCTCCGCGAAGCGGCTGTCCCGCTGCTTCTCGCGCGCCAGCGCCACCGGGACCGTCAGGAACCGGACGATCCGTGCCGCCTCCTCCGAGAGCCGCACCGCATCGCGCAAGGGCTCCTCGCTGCCCCAGTCGGCAACGATCACCTCGACGTCGTCGAGCCGGCCGAGATCGGCCGCCTGGCGGGCGGCGTGATTGAGCGTCGTCTCCAGCCGCCAGAGTGAGTCTCCCTGGAACTGGTCGTTGCGAGAGCAGAGGACCAGCGAGAGAAGAGGCGCCGACCGGGCCGGGACGCCCTCGCGCTCGACGGCGGGCTGGCTGCCGGTCGTCACGTCGTCAGGCGTGGATCCGCTCGGTGAGCATGCGCTCGAGGTTGCCGCGGATCGCATCGGCGTCGTGCGTGCCGAGGTACCCGTCGATCGTGGCGTGCAACCCGTCGCGGAACGAGATCTGCGGCTCCCAGTCGAGCACCTCGCGGCAGAGGGACAGGTCGCAGACGCGGTTGTAGGGGCCGGTGGGCTTGCTCGGATCGAAGACCAGCTCGGGGCTCATGCCCATGTAGTCGAGCACCTGGCGGGCGCACTCCACGACCTTCGTGCGCTCCATCGTCCCCACGTTGATGGCGGTGCCGTCGTCGACCCGCTCGGCCGCGCGGATCGTGCCCTCGACGATGTCGGAGACGTGCGTCCAGTTGCGGACCTGCTCCCCCGTCCCCCAGATCTCGAAGGGATCCTGACCGGTCATGGCGCGGGCGATCATCGCCATCACGGCGTGGCTCTCGGGGCAGCGCGGACCGTAGGCGGTGAAGTACCGCAGCGACGCGGCCTTCATCCGGCCCTCGGCGTGGTACGCGCGCAGCGTCATCTCGGCCATCAGCTTCGCCCAGCCGTACAGGTTGTCGGCGCTGTAGGGCGGCCGCACCAGATCCTCGGTGAGGTACAGGACCTCCTCCGGGTCGGTCTGGAGATCCTCCGGGTAGACGCAGCCCGATGACGCGAAGACGACCTTCTCGACGCCCGCCCGCTCGGCCGCGCGGAAGACCTGGCCGTCCAGGATCAGGTTGGTCGAGCAGTTCACCTGGTGGAGGTCGATGTACCCGCGGCCGCCGTGGTCGGCGGCGTTGTGGAAGACGACGTCGATCTTCCGCGTCATCGCCTCCGCGACGCGCGAGTCGAGCAGGTCCTCGTGGTGGAAGTCGATCTCCCCGGCCACCAGATGGTCCCTGAGGTTGTCGAGGTCGCCGCTGCTGAGGTTGTCGACGACGCGCACCCGCGCGCCGCGCTGGACGAGGGCGTCGACGAGATGGGAGCCGATGAACGACGCGCCACCCGTCACCAGGACCCGCTGTGTCGACCAGTCCACCCGAACGCCCTCCGGAATCGCCGTCACGACAGAACCCCGAACGTATCCGAGCCGTGATGCGGCGGTCGCACGGCGTCAGACCAGTCTCCGCCTGAACCGGGGTCTAGATCTCGGCGGAATAAGCGGCTTCACGGAGTCGTCGACCGTATGGGGAGCCGATGGGCGGGCGCGACCAAGGTGGCACCGTCCCGCCCGGCGTCGGTCAGAGGAAGTCGGCCAGGCCGGCGGGGTCGTGACCGGGGATCGCCAGCGCCCGGATCAGGCGCTCGGCGACCTTCTCCCAGGTGAGGTTCTCGGCGTGCTCCGCGCCGAGCCGGCCGAGCCGGCACGCGGCGGCGGGGTCCGCGAGGCTCAGCATCGCCTGGGTGAGCCCCCGTGGATCGTGCGGGTCGACGAGCACCCCACCGGGACCGATGATCGTGGCGGAGCCGCCGTTCGTGGTGCCGATGCACGGCAGCCCGGCGGCCGCCGCCTCCGCGTACGCGGTCGCCGACGGCTCGTGCAGGGAGACCATCACGAAGCAGGTGGCCCGGCGGTAGAGCTGCGCCAGGAGCGCCGAGTCGGCCGGGTCCCCGAGCGACAGACGACCGTGGCCGGTGACCCCCGGCGCGTCGAGGGGCGGGTGGCCGCCCACGACGTGCAGCTCGGCGGTGGGATGCTCGCGGCGGACGTGGGCGAAGGCGTCCACGAGCATGCCGCCGTTCTTGCGCGTCCAGTCGAACCCGACGAACAGGAAGCGCGGCGTCTCCCAGTCGCGCTCCTCGGGCGCGGGCACGTCGTGGTTTCGCCCGATGCCGACGACGTGCACCTTGTCGCGCGTGATGCCGTAGTCGGCCACGATGCTGTCGGCGGCCCAGTGCGAGGAGCAGCAGCAGGCGGTCGCGGCCTGGTAGAAGGCCCGCTGCCGCCGTGCGAAGCGCTCGAGCTCGCGGTCGGTCATCTCCCCGAGGTACGGCCACGGGTAGCTGCGCCGGGCCTGGACGATCGTGGAGTCCTGGAAGCTGACGGTCGGCAGCGATCGGGGGAGCGAGAACTCGGTTCCGAGCGTGATGCACCCATCCACGCGCTCCTGCCGGCGCAGCTGCGAGCGAAGGCTCGCGGAGCGCGTCCAGACCATCGGGCGCCCGAGGAACCACGCGGTCGGCATCCTCCGGGCCAGGGCTCCCCGCGGCGCGAGGACGTCGCCGGGGCGCAGCCGCGGGATCGCGCCCGCCCACGTCGCGGCGAGCTCCACGCGCGACGGAAGCCGGCCGTTGAGCCCGAGCGCGCGCCCCGCGACGTGCGTCAGGCCGTCCAGGAGCGAGGCCGGCCACCCCGAGTAGGCCCCGCGGTCGCGGGGATCAGCCGCCGTCACCAGGGCGATGGCGGGCCGCTCGGAGTTCCCGGCCACCATCAGCCCCGCAGGACACCCTGGCGGCGCATCTCCTGCTCCACCGCCTCGGAGCGGTCCGTGGCGTGGGCGGCCTCCAGCTCGGGCACGAGGGTCCGCAGGCCATCCCCGATCCCGAGCGAGGGCTCGTACCCGATGGCGCCCCGCGTGCGCGAGATGTCGGCGATCGCGGCGTGGATGTCCCCGACCCGGAACCGTCCCGAGGGCTCGACGTCCGGCCGGCGGCCGAACGCCTGGCCCATCTCGCTCGCGAGGGCCGTGAGCGGCAGCCCGACGCCGGTCCCCACGTTCATGGTCCGGTCGGCGGGAACGGGACCCAGCAGAGACCGGACGCTCGCCGCCACGACGTCGTCGACGTGGACGAAATCCCTCACCGGCGTGCCCTCCTCGTACAGGGCCAGGGGCTTCCCCGCGAGCAACCGGAGGGCGAACGTCATGATCAGGCCGGTGTACGGATTGTCCAGGGACTGGCGCGGGCCGTAGACGTTGAAGTAGCGCAGGACGACGAGGGGGATGCCCAGCTGGTCCGCCTCCGCCCTGCTGACCTGCTCCTGGAAGAGCTTGGTCATCCCGTAGGCGGAGGAGTACCGCGGCGGCGCATCCTCCGTCGTGGGCACCGGCACGAGGGGATCCCCGCAGACGGGGCAGCGATGGGCCCACTCCCCCGCTTCGAGGTCGGCCATCCGTCGCGGCCCGGGATGCACCGTGCCGCAGTGATCGCAGCGCTGCGCGCCCTCGCCGTACACGGCCCGGGACGAGCTGATGACCACGCGGCCGACATCCGCGCCCTCCTCCCGCAGGGCCCGGAACAGCACCGCGGTTCCGCGCACGTTGACGTCGATGTGGTGGTCGGACTGGTACATCGACTGGCCGACGGAGGTCTCGGCGGCGAGGTGGACGACGTGGGTGACCCCGCGGACCGCTGCCCTCATCGCATCGAGGTCCCGGACGTCGCCCTCGATCAGCTCGGCCTCACGGGCGAGGTGCGCCGGGCGAACGCCTCCAGGGTGTACCTGGGGGTGGAGGTTGTCGAGGATGCGCACGTTCGCGCCCTGCTCGAGCACGCGGTCCACGACATGGGAGCCGATGAAGCCCGCCCCGCCCGTGATGAGCACCACATCCGTCATGCGGGCTCGGCCGAGGGGACGGGAGCGCGCTGGTGCCCGGCGGCCGGGTACTCGAGCCGGGTGCGGTCGCTGGGGAGGGGGTGCGGCGTCCAGGGATGCCGGCGCAACGGAAGGCGGCGAGCGAGCTGGCGGGAGAGACCGAGGGCGCTTCGCAGCGGGCCCCAGCGGTCGCCGCTCGCGACCGGCTCGGCGAGGCGCGCGTCGGTGACCCGGGCCAGGGCGGCCTCCGAGAGGAGACGGGCCGACCCAGGGTCGGTCAACATGCGCTCGAACTCCCCTGAGTGCTCGGGGTCGAACGCGCTCGGGGATGTCCCGTCCCGCGCACCTCGGCGGCGATCAGCAGCTCCCGATAGGCCCATCGTTGCCAGGTTCCCAGGGCGGTGCCGGCAGCGGTCGTCGCGTAGCGATAGGGGATGGTCCGGGACTCCCGGTAACCCGCCGCGAGCAGCTTGTCGCCGTAGGCACGGCAGAGCCGGCCGAGGGCCGGTTCGCGGGCGATGTCGAAGCGCAGGGGCGCCGGCCACCCGTCCAAGCAGAGGCGCTGCGAGTTCTCCGGATCGAAGCCCGAGAAGTGGAAGGCGCGGAGCGGTTCCCCGTTCACGGTGAACGATCCGCCTTCCTCGCGAAGACGTCGCTCGTGGAGGTTCCACTGGGCAACGTTGATCCCCGGGTCGCGAAGGACGCAGTGCTCGAAGTACGAGGGCACGAAGTCGAGCCAGCGCTGGTCCGCGTGGACACCCATGGGTTCGCAGAAGAGGCAATCGCGGCGCAGGCGGCTCGCCCACCAGTCGAGGAACGCCCTGCTGGATTCGCCGACCGCGAGGAAACCTGAATTGAAGAGCCCGCTCCACGCGATCTCGGGCTCGCTCGGGCTCCCTCCGTCGAGTGACGGTGGCTCGAGGAGATGCGGCGAGAGGACGATCCCGTGACGCGCCGCCAGAGGAACGACGTCGTGGAGGCCGGCGTGGATGTCGATGTCGGAATCCAGGAACAGAACGACGTCCGCGCCCTCGCCGAGCAGGAATCGCAGGAGATGCGGCTTCAGGGCCGTGGTGAGCTCCGCGATTCCGTAGATCCCCCTCATCTGCGCCAGCTCGGCGGGAGGGAGGCCCAGGTCCGCGGGTGAGAGCAGGTCGAGGCCCTCGGACTGGGCGCCGGGATCCTCATCGATCACGAGTACGCGGAACGACAGCTGATCGTGGTGTCGCCGCCAGCCGTCCGCCACGACACGGGCGTACGGGATGTAGTTCTTGGCCACGATCGTGCAGCCCACGGCGCCGGTTCGCGACGTCATCGCTCCGCCGCCTTCCTCACGCGCCGGCCGGCCCGCATGCTCGGCACGACCGGCGCGCGCAACGATGGCCGGCGATTCCCGAGGATCCGGTCGTACTCACCGGCGACCCGCTCGACCATCGTGGCGGCGGAGAAGTGGCGGAACGCTCGCTCGCGGCCGGCGGAGCCGAGTCGCCGGGCCAACGCGTCGTCGCCCACGACTCTCTGAACGGCGCCCGCAAGGGCCGCCGGGTCGCGCGGGGGCACCAGGATGCCGGTCTCGCCGTCGACGACCAGCTCGCGCGTGCCGCCGATGTCCGTCGCCACCACCGCCCTGCCCGCCGCCATCGCCTCGATCAGCGTCAGGGGCAGCCCCTCATAGAGCGAGGGGAGCACGACGAGGTCGCACGCGCCCAGCAGCACGTCCATGTCGCGACGGAATCCCAGGAACGTCACGCGGTCGGCCACCCCCAGCCGGTCCGCGTCGGCGATGAGCTCGTCGCGCAGCCGCCCGTCTCCGGCGCAGAGGAACCGCACGCCCGGCAGCCGCTGTGCCGCCTCGAGGAGATGGCGGTGTCCCTTCTGCTCCTCGAGGCGCGCGGGGACGAGGGCGATCGGCCGCCCCGAGCCATCCTCCAGCTCCTCTCGCACGCCCGGGTCGGGCGGGCCGGCGAATCGCTCGACGTCGACCGCGTTCGGGACGACCGTCAGCCGCTCGAGGGGCCAGCCCAGGGCGTCGTGGTAGCGCTGCCGCGTGTGGCCCGACACGGCGATGATCCGGTCAACGCGCCGGGCGAGGGCCCAGACCTGCGCCCGCCGGGAGGGGCCGACCGACACGTCGACGAACAGCTGGGCGGTGGCGACCACCGCCGGCACGCGCGCGACGCAGGCCGCCGCGAGAGCCCATTTGCAGCCGAAGGGCCACGTCAGATGGGCATGGAAGACGTCGGGCCGCTCCGCCCGTAGGATGCGTGCCAGACCGACCGCCCGGGCCGCTCCTCTCAGCCCCTCCGGCATCGCGGGGACGACCCGGCTCGCGATCCCGAACGGCACGATCCTCTCCAGGAGGGGGTCGAGCCCGGGGGCGCCCGAGTGGAGGAGGGTCGGACGCCATCCTGACTCGCCGAGACCGGTCAGCAGAATCGCGAGCGCCTCCTCGGCTCCCCCGAACGCCTCGGAGTCGGTGTACGCGAACACCGTCCGGGTCACATGCCGTCCCTCTGATCTCCGTCCGCGAGCCAGCGGGACCACGAGACCTCGGGTTGGACCACGCGCCGACGAGTCAGCCACTCCTGACGGTCGCCGACGTTCGGCTGGACGGAGAAGCGGAGTGCCTCACGGTGGAAGTAGGTCTTGTGCAGACTTCCGAGCCACAGGCCGAGGATGTAGTCACCCGAGGGCAGGAGCTGGGGCACCCGGAGATCGACCACGTACTCACCTGGCCCCGACAGGAGCTGTGGCATGTCCTCCTGGTCCGCCCAGGCCTGGTCGAGCACGACGCTCCCGTCGCTCGCGTACACCTGCATGGAGATGTCGACGTGAGGGACCTCGCTGGACGCGACCACTCGCGCCCGCACACGAAAGGGCTCGCCGCGCGTGGGCTGCGGAAGCAGGTCGCCGCGGTCGTCGACGATCGCGACGCTCTTGAGGCCCACGTCCTGGTCCACGTCGAACTCCGCCTGGCCCGCCTTCCCCATGATCGCGGAGTAGTACGACTGGATGATCCCGGCGGGCTCGCCGTCCCCGGCCACCCGGCCCTTCGCGATCAGGATCGCCCGTGAGCACAGCCGCGAGATCGCGCCGAGGTCGTGGCTCACGAAGATGACCGTGCGTCCTTCCTCGCTCAGGCGATTCATCCGCTGGAGGCACCGGCGCTGGAACTGCACGTCCCCGACGGCGAGGACCTCGTCGACGAGCATCAGCTCGGGCTCAAGGTGGGCGGCGACCGCGAACGCCAGTCGTAGTTGCATCCCCGACGAGTAGCGCTTCAACGGGGTCTCGAGAAAGCGCTCGACGCCCGAGAACTCGACGATCTCGTCGTAGTGCCGGCGCACCTCGCGACGGGTCATGCCCATGACGGCACCGCTCAGGTAGACGTTCTCGCGACCGGTCAGCTCGGTATGGAACCCGGTGCCCACCTCGAGCAGGACTCCCACGCGCCCGCGCGTCCGCGCCATCCCGACGCTCGGCTCGGTGATCCGGGAGAGGATCCTCAAGAGAGTGGACTTGCCGGCGCCGTTGGTGCCGATGATCCCCAGCGCCTCACCCTCGCGCACGTCGAGGTTGACGTCGCGCAGCGCCCAGAACTCCTCCCGCGACCCGGCGCGGCGGCCCTTGCGGAACGACGGCGAGAGGCTCTCGCGGAGGCTGCCGTACGCGGCCTGTTGCTGGCCGAGCCGGTACCTCTTCCCGAGTCCGCGGATCTCGATCACGTTCTCGGCCACGCCTAGACCCGATCCGCGAACTGACGCTCCGCGCGCTGGAAGAAGACGAGGCCGGTGACCAACAGGAACAGGGTGGATGCGAACGAGATGAGCATCGGGCCGGCCTCCGCGGGGACCCCGAGAAGCGCCCAGCGGACGGCATCGATCACGCCGACCAACGGGTTGAGCGCGAACACGTAAGCCCATCCGCCGCTCGTGACTGAGCTCGCGTAGACGATCGGACTGATGAAGAAGAGGAGCTGGAGCGCGAAGCTGAGCGCATACCGCACGTCGCGATAGAGGACGTTGAGCGCCGCCAGCCAGACACCGAACGCAAAAGAGACCACCACGGCGCCCACGCAGCACACCGGCAGGAGCAGGATGGCGGCCGTGGGGGTGACGCCCACGACCAGGGCGACGACGATCGCGATGGCCATGGCGATCGCGAGATCGACGACCGGGGCGAGCACGGCGGAGAGCGGGCCCATGAGCCGCGGGAAGTAGACCTTGGTGACCATCTCGGGGTTGCGGACCAGGCTCTCCGCCGCAGACGTCAGCGCGGTGTTGAACGGGAACCACACGGCGAGACCGGCCAGCGCGAACGCCGCGTAGGGCACCCCCTCGCTGGAGATCCCCAGGCCTCTCGCCGAAGATCGCGGTGAAGACGACCATCGCGATGAGCGGCTGGAACAGGGCCCACAAGACGCCGAAGAACGTCTGCTTGTAGCGGACCTTGAGGTCGCGCTGCGCGAGGATCAGGCCGACGTCCCGGTAGTCCCAGAGCTCCCGGAGGTCGAGGCGCGGGATGAGCCGCCTGCTCGGGCGGAGCTCGACCCAGCGACGTGCGTCGCGTGCGGGCTCCTTGCCCCCGGTGGACGCCAATGGCGGCGCCGAGGCCGGCATCTCGTCCGTGGAAGGCGTCACTGCCGCCAACGCTACCCAAAGCTTCTGGCGAAGACGCCCTACGCCCGGGTGGTTGAGTGGGGGCTGAAGGTTTAGGTCGTTTCCGGATGCCCCCGGCAAAAGCGGCGCTTTGCGGGGGAGAGTCCCCCTTTTCTCCCCGGCAGCTGGCCCCACGGGGGGCGCGTCGGGCCCGAGACTTGTGCATATTCGCCATCGAGGCCGCTCTCCGCGAAAGGATCGCCCTGACCGCCCTCCCCCGGGTCGACATCCTCATCAGCAGCCACAACTACGCCGGCTACGTGGGGGCCGCCATCGACAGCGCCCTGGCGCAGACGTACGCCGGGACCCGGGTGATCGTCGTCGACGACGGCTCGACGGACGGATCGGGCGATGTCATCCGCTCCTACGCGGGCCGTGTCGAGCCCGTCTTCAAGGCCAACGGTGGCCAGGCGTCGGCGATGAACGCGGGCATGGACCTCGTGCGCGGGGAGGTGGTGCTCTTCCTCGACGCCGACGACGTGCTCGAGCCCTTCGCCGCTGAGCGGATCGCGCGCGAGTTCGTCGGCAGCCCCGACCTTGCCCGCGTCCACTACCGGCTGCGGGTGGTGGATGACCTGGGGCGCGACACCGGCGAGATCAAGCCTCCCCTCCGTCTCGGCCTCGCCCGAGGCGACCTGGTCCGCGCGACGCTTCGCACGCCCTTCGACGCCGCCTGGCTCCCCACCAGCGGGAACGCGTTCTCGGCGGCCACCCTACGCCGGATGCTCCCGATCCCGGAGGACGACTACCGCCTCTGCGCCGACTGGTACCTGGTCCACGTCTCGTCGCTCCTGGGACCCATCGGCGCGATCGACGAGCCCCTCGCCCGCTATCGCGTGCACGCGGCGAACAGCTTCACACGCTCGGGCCCGCACCTCGACATCGACAACCTCGAGGACACCGTCGGCTACGCGGAGCGCACCCGCCGCCACCTCTTTCGGAACGCGCGGCTGGCCGGCATCGACCACGAGGATGGCCGGACGGCGTCGATGTGCGATGTCGCCAACCGGGCGGTGCTGTTGAGGATCGCTCCCGGCCGCGCGCAGCACCGCGATTCCCGTCGGGGCCTCGCGCGGCTCGGTGTGCGCGCCGCCGCCGGACGCCGGGACGTCGGCCTCGCGATGAAGCTCGTGTTCCTGCTCTGGCTCGCCGCCGTGCTCGCCGCGCCGCGCGCGATCGCGCGGAGGCTGGGCGAGCTGTTCCTGCTGCCGGAGCGCCGCTCGGGAATCAACCGGTTGCTGGGCTCGCTGCATCGCTCGTGAGGATCCTGCTGGTCACCCCGATGCCGCCGTCGGATCAGGCCCCGGGGGCGATTCCCCGATTGCTGCACGCCTGCGTCGCCGGTCTGAGCGCCGATCACGAGGTCACGCTGGTGACGGTGGCCGGTCCCGACCCCTGGGAGCTCGAGGCCGCGGACCGCCTCGCCGCGTCGGACCTGGACTGCCACATCGTCCGGCGCCGCCCGCCGACGAGGCTGCGGGGATGGCCGCGGCGCGGACGGATCCTCTGGGGATGGGTCGTCCGCCGCCTGCCGTGGCGCACGGTCTGGTTCTACGAGCCGGAGGTGCAGCGCACCCTCGATCGGCTGATGAGCGGGCGGGCGTTCGATGTGATCGCCGTCGAGGACAACGCCATGGGCGTCTACCGGTACCCCCCCGACGTGCCGGCCGTGCTCACCGAGCACGAGGTGCGGCGCCCGCGTCCGCTGCGCCTCCCGGGACGACCGGGGCGCGGATGGATACGCCGGGCGCTGGCGGAGATCGACTGGCATCGCTGGCCGGGCTACCAGCGCGCGACCTGGCGGCGGTTCGATCTGGTCCAGGCCTTCACCCAGCGTGATGCCGACGAGATCGCCGCGAGCTCCGCATCGCTCGCGGGACGGGTGCGCGTGAGCCCCTTCGGGATCGAGCTCCCCGCTCGCCTGGACCCGCGCAACGAGGCGCCCGACGAGGTGGCGTTCGTGGGCAACCTGACCCACCATCCCAACGTCGACGCCGCGCTCTGGCTCGCCGGCGAGGTGATGCCCCTGGTGAGGGAGCGGCGCCCGGGCGTGCGGCTGACCATCGCCGGCGCCCACCCGCCGCCGGCGGTCATCTCACTCCAGCGGGACGGCGTGAGCGTGCCCGGCTGGGTTCGCGATCTCCGCCCCCTGATGGAGCGGGCGACGCTCGTGGTCGCCCCCGTTCGGGTGGGGGGCGGAATGCGGATGAAGGTCCTGGAGGCCATGGCGTTCGGCAAGGCCGTGGTCACCACCCCCCGCGGAGCGGAGGGCCTGGCGATCGACGGCCGGGAGCCCCCGCTGGCCATCGGGGACGATGCGCGGGGCGTCGCCGACGCGGCCCTCGACCTTCTCGCGGACCCCGGCCGGCGCCGGGCGCTCGGCGACGCCGCACGAGCCTTCGTGGAGGAGTGCCACGGCAGCGCGGCGTACGCGCACCGGCTGGAGAGGATCTACCGGGACGCGGCCGTCACGGGGGCGGGCGCCTCCCGGCGGCGCTGACTACCGCCCGGCGACGCCGTGACCGACGGGCGCCGGGCCGAGCGCGGGGACGGTCATGCTCACCCGCCGGTAGATGGTGCGCGGGTGCGCCATGTCGAACAGGAGGGCCCGCACGGTGCCGCCGGCCGTGAGGGGCACCGAGGCGCGGAACCGGGCCGTGCCGCCCGGCTTGACCGTGTAGTAGCGACCGGTGCGCCCGATGCCGGGCCCCTCCACGACCATGAGGAAGCGGCGCGTCGTGGCCTCCTCGCTCCGGGCCTCGACGCTCACCACCCCGGGCTCGCCGGCGACCGGGCCGATCGTGAGGACGGTGTACCCCCGGTCGTCGGGAACGGGCAGCGGGGTGCGCGCGAGGGCGATCGAGCCGCCCAGGATCGCGATCGCGGCGACGACCAGCACGCCGGGCAGGATCAGGCGACGGCCCGCGCGCGCGGGCAGGCGGGGCGCCCTGCCGGCGGTGGATCCCCGGAGCGACATCGCGAGCGTGGCGCAGAACGTGACACCGAGGAGGGTGCCCGCCCACGCGGCGGTGCTGAGGTGGCGCGCCCCCCCGAGCTCGACCGCGGCGACCACCGAGATCGCGAGGCTGACGCCGAAGGACAGGAGGAAGACGCGGATCCGGTCGCGGCCGGGGTCGGGGAAGAGCGCCGAGATCACGGCGTAGCCCGGGATCACGAACGCCAGGGCGAGCACGAAGGGCATGCGCGCCCACGGGCCGCCGGGCACCAGGATGCACCCCAGGGCGGCCACGACGGCGAGCGCCAGGACGACGACGGGGTGGAGCCAGGGCCGTCGGGTCACGGCGCCGCCCGCCGCAGGTCGTAGACCACGATGTCGCCGCTGTCGAAGAGGCGGTCGCTCGTGGGCACGTCGAGCGCCTCCACGAGGTCGCGCGACCGGTACCCGCCCTGCCCCTCCCGGGGACGCCCGGCGGGGGCGAAGAAGTAACCGGCCACGGCGTCGTCGGCGATCACCCTCCGGTCGACCACGGCGTAGCTCACTCCCTCGTCCCGGATGATCTGCGCCAGGGACGGGGTGAGCTCGGTGGCCTCGAGGACGGTGCGCGCGAGCCCCTCGGGGCTCGCCAACGGCAGCTGCCGCCCGTCCGTCAGCAGGAGGCGCCCATTCGTCGCATCGCTCACGAAACGATGCCCCGGGCCGAGGGACGCGAGCGACCAATCGGCCATGGCCACACCCTGCGGAACCACGGTGCGGTCTCCGATCGTGGCCTCGTAGGGCTGTGACAGGCGGGTGCTCGGGGGCCATCCGGCGAGCGCGCCACCCACGGCGATGACGCCCACGAAGCCGGCGATGAGGGCGGCGCGGGGGACCGTCAGGCGATCGCGTCCGAGGTACAGCGTCCCGAGCGCGATCGTCACGCCGATCCCCAGGAAGAGGAAGTCGGACGCGCGGTTGGCCGTCTCCCAGGCGCTCTGGACCAGGCGGAGGGGCAGGATGGCGATGTAGGCGGCGGCGGCGACTCCGAACAGGAAGAGGAGGGCCGAGCGGCGGCGGCGGCGCCAGATGCGGAAGAGCCCGAGGGGGAGCGCGAGCGCGATGAGCGCGGTGGACCCCAGACCCACCACGCGCTCCCACAGCGGCGCGGTCTCCCCGCCCTGCGACGTGAAGAGCTGGCGCGTCTCCGACGTGCCCCTGACCGTGTCGGCGACCCCGAAAACGGTCTGCCGGAAGATGTACGACAGGTACTCCTCGGTGAGCGGGGCCACCTGGAGCAGCCAGAGCGCCACCGCCTGCGCGGTGAAGATGGCGAGGATCCACGCGGCCTGCCGAGGGCGCCCGAGACCCAGCGTCGCGGCCACGGAGATGACGAGGAACAGCACGAGCAGGGCGAAGGTCGTGACGTGGTGGGTCATCACGACGGCCGTGATCGCGAACAGGCACATGATCGTCCACCCGACGCGCCGGGCCAGATCCCGCTCGTCGCCGTGGCAGGCGAGCCCGTAGACGGCCAGGAGCGCGAGGGGCAGCGCGAGGGACTGATACGAGAACTGGGCGCTCCAGAAGAGGAAGTTCGGGTTCGCGACGTAGACGACGGCCGCCAGGCCCGCGACGCGCGACGATCCGCTCAGCTTCTCGAACAGCAGGAAGAGGGTGAGCATCACCAGGAGGCGCCCGGCGCCGATGACGATGATCCCCGCCCCGAAGGCGCTGAGCCCGGTGGCCTGGGCGATCGCGGCCGTCACCGACTCGAGGCCCGGGTAGAACGTCGTCACGGGGAGGATCGAGTTCTGCGGGAAGAGGGCGCCCGCCCGCAGGATGTCCTCGGCGTTCCGCAGGTGCACGATCTCGTCCGGGAACACGAAGGTGAACGGGTCGTGCAGGACCTTGGTGAGGTAGAGCAGCAGCCCCATGGCGACGACCAGGGCGACGCGCTCGCCGCGGGTCGCGCCGCGCGACGCCAGGCGCAGCGTCATGGGCAGGACGATGAGCAGGAAGCCGGCCCAGAAGAGCGGGACGGCTCCCGACTCTGCCCTGGCGCGACAGGGCGTCGCCGGCCACCATGCCCAGCACCCCGATCGCCCCCAGCAGGATGAGCAGGGCGATCCAGGTCAGAGACGTCGGCCGGGCCTCCCGCGCGGGGCTCGCCGGCCCGGGCGGCTCGACGGGGCTCGCGACCGGCGGGCGGGCGGCGACCCCTGCCGGCGGGATGAACACCGGGACGGCCCCGGTCCCGGCGACCGGCGGGGGAGGTCCCGAGCCGTTCCTGGGGCTGCGCTCGCCGGCCGTCGAGCTCACCGGCCCACCCCGGACGCCGCGGGTGTCGCCGCGGCCCGGCTCGGCGCACGCCGCTCCAGGAGCCGCCGGTAGACCTCCTCGACCCGGGGCACCACGGCGCTCGCCCGGAAGGACCGCGCGCGCTCGGCCGCGGCTCTCCCCAGCTCGACCCGCCGCTGCGGGGACGCGATCAGCGAGCCGATCGCCCCGGCGAGGGCCGCCGCGTCTCCCGGTGGCACGACGATCCCGGCCGCTCCGTGATCCACGATGCCGGGGAGGGCGCCCACGTCCGACACGATCAGCGCAGACCCCATGGCCATCGCCTCCAGGGCCACCAGCCCGAAGGGCTCGGCCCAGATCGACGGCACGACGACCGCCAGGCTCCCGCGGAAGATCTCGAGGACCTCCTCGTGCGGCCGCTGCCCCAGGAGGATCACGCCCGGCCGCGCGGGGATCGGCTGGTCCGTCAGCGTCCGCCCGACGAGCACGAGCGGGGGGGCGTCGGCGAGGAGGGCATGGGCGTCCAGCAGGGTGTGGATTCCCTTGTCGCGCGTCAGATCGCCGGCGAACGCCATGTAGTCGCCCCGCGGAAGGCCCGCGACCGGGGAGGACCCGCGTCCGGCCGGATCGACGAGGCGATCGGGGATGAAGTCGGGCATGACCTCGAACGGAACGCCCCGGCGCGCCAGCCGCGCGCCCTCGGCGACGGCGTCGCTGATGGGCAGGCACATGCCGACGCGCCGCAGCACCGCGGCGGATGAGGGCCGCAGCCCGATCGCGGTCACCGGGCCCTTCGCCCAGCCGTACTGCCTGCTCGCGCACGGGACGCACCGGTCGAGGCGCGGGCCGGGGCACGGCTCGCCCGAGCGCATCAGGCGCTTGGTGGCGCAGCCGAGCCCGTAATCGTGCAGGGAGAGGACCAGCGGCGGGCCCCGGCGCCCCAGGGCCGGCGCGAGCGAGTGGACGAGCCAGTTGTGGGCGTGAACCACGTCCGGCCGCTCCTCCGCCAGGATGCGCCTCAGGCTGATGACGGACTCCGGGTCGGGGAAGGGGGGCGAGTGCGGGCGCGTCTGATCCGCGTGCAGGCCGGCGAGGCGGCCCGCGAGACTGGATACGCGGTGCACCCGCAGTCCACCTTCCGACAACCGGTCGGTGAGCGTGGTCGTCGCCACCGCCACGTCGTGGCCCCGGGACCGGAGCTCGTTGCCCAGGTCCTCGACCATCCGCTCCTCCCCGCCCCGGACGGGCGCGAAGAACTGGGAGACCATCAGGACCCTCATGCCGGCGCGCCGAGGACGTCGCGGTAGACGGCGAGGAGCCGGCCGGCGCAGTCGTCCCAGGTGGGAATGGTGGGCCGGGGGGTGACCTCGGAGCGGCTCATCTCCTCGATGATGGCGGCGGCCGTGAGCGATGGCGAGCTGTGCAGGGGGATCGCCCGCGCGAAGCCCTGCTCGGCCAGCTCGCTGAGGCCGGACGTGTCCGCCACGAGCACCGGGCGCCCGAGCGCCGCCGCCTCGAGCACCACGAGCGGGTGCGTCTCGAAGTCGCTCAGCAGCGTCACGACCGCCGCCCGCGACAGCTCGACCGCCATGGCGCCGCGCTCGGACGGCGGGATCGCCCGGATCTCGACGCGATCGCCCACGCCGAGCCGGCGCGCGGTCCGCTCGAGCTCGGACCGGTCGGGGCCGGTGCCGGCGATCCACAGCCGCGCCTCTGGACGCTCCGCGAGCACGAAGGGCAGCGCGGCGATCACGCGATGGTGCCCCTTGTAGTGCTCGAGCCGGCCGACGGACGCGATCAGGCCGGGGTCCACGGGCGGTGCGGCCCCGGCCGGCAGCGAGGGCAGGTCGGACCCGTTCGGGACGCCCGCGAACCGCTCGGGCGGGAGGCGCAGGCGCCGGCCGTAGAGCTCGACCTCGAATCGCGCCAGGGCGATCAGGCGCGCGGACCGCGCCAGGAGGGGGCGGAGCGCCCACTGCTGCGCCGGGCGGATGAGGGTGCGCACCCGCCCGGAGTGCCCGCCGCCGTGGAAGCTCAGGACGAACGGCGTCCCGCTCCGCACGCACGCCAGCATCGCGTGGGGCGCGACGAGGGTGTGGTACGACTGGACGTGGACCAGATCCCAGTCCCCCTCGCGCACGATGCGCCCGATCGCCGGCGCGAGGCGCAGGTCGCGGCCCGCCGGATAGGCCCGCACGCGCCGGATGGTCACGTCGCCGATCGTGTCGTGCGGCGGCAGGTCCCCCGAGGCGTCGGTGCAGAGGACGGTCACGGCCACGCCGAGGGCGGCGAGGCGGCGGCTGGTCTCGTAGACGTGGGTCTCGACGCCTCCGGTCTCCGGCAGGAAGCGGGGCGTGACGACGAGGAGCCGGATGCGGCTCCTCGTGCGTGCCCCATCGGGGGCTGCGGGTGTTCCCTCTGGCGCGCCGATGGTCACCACCGCTCCTCCCGACATCCGGTCGAGCCTCGCGGGTCAGGCCGAGCGGCGATTACAGCGGCCTTCTGGTCCGCGGCCAACCGCCCAATGGTTGTGAGGGCCCTACACCAAGGGATAGACGCCCCCGGGGCCCACGGCGTCGGGGCCCCCGCCCGCCGGCCCGACGGGCGACGCTACCCGCGGAGAAACCTCAATCCCCCCGGCGGGCGGTCGGCCGCCTTGGGATAGACCCCCTGGAACCGTCCGTTCAGGATCTCGACGACCTCGACCTCCGGCCCGATGCGCGGTCGTCCGTCCTCCTCGATCACCCCGGCGATCGGGAGGTGCGCCGCCAGCGTGGCCCGGCGCTCGCGCAGCAGCATCCGCAGGATCCGCCACCCGTCGCGCATCGCCCGGAGGTTGCTCTGGCCGTACAGCCGGCGCTGCTCATAGCTCGGCACCTCGCTGACGCGCAGCCCCGCCTTCGTGGCGCGGATCGTCATGAGGGTCTCGACCTCGAAGCCGGGGCAGTCCACCGCGAGCTGGGGGAGACAGCTCCGCCAGAACGCGTTGTACCCGTAGGTCACGTCGGTGTGACGCGTCCGGTAGAGCAGGTTGACGACGAGGCTCAGGCCGTGGTCGCCCCACCGGCGGAAGCGGGTGAAGTCGGCGCTGCCGCCCCCGACGGCGTGCCGCGAGCCCTTGACGAAGTCCGCCCCGGCGAGCAGCGCGCCGACGTAGATGGGGATCTCGCTGGGATCCGTCGAGCCGTCCGCGTCGAGGGTGACGATCACCTCGCACCGGCAGGCGGCGAACCCGCAGGCCAGGGCGTCGCCCTTCCCCTGCCCCGTCTGATCCACGACCCGGATGTCCGGGAGGATCTCCCGCGCGACCTCCACCGTCCGGTCGGTCGATGCGCCGTCCACGAGGATGACCTCCTCGATCCCCGCGGGAAGGGCTCGGAGGACGTGCGGGAGGCTGAGCTCCTCGTTCTTCGCGGGGATCACCACGCTGACGGTGGGCCAGGGGGACCGGCCGCGCCGGTCGGAGCCCCGCCAGAGCGGGGTGATGTCCTCGTCCGGGCGGGCAACGCCGGGCGCGGGCGGGCGCGGGCGGCCGGGCATGCGCTGCAGCGGGGCGCCAGGCGCATCCGGCAGCCTCGTCGGGGCGGCGGTCTCGGAGTCCCCCGGCTCCGCGGACGGAGCGCCGTCCGATCGGATTTCGTCCACCCAGCCTTCGCCCACCAGCTCCCCTGTCGCGCCGCCGGGATGGCATCGAGTTGCGGACGAGCAGTGGAACACGCGGCGGGAACCTGCCAAAACCCCTGATGGTCGAGGCCCACTCCGTCCGATGGTGCAGCCCAGGTCTGCACCATCCGACGCGGCGTCGATGTGGGCACCTTCGAATCGTCCTGCAAGCGCCTGCCGTTGGTGTCGAAGGGCGCACGCGATGGGGCGCACATGGCGGGGGCGGCCTCGCAGAGACCATCGGGTGTGAGCCCGTGAGCTCCACCCGTCCGGTGTCGAGAGGGGCGCGCGACGATCGACCAGATGTCAACTCCCCGGGCGCACAGCGTCCCGGCCACGGCTACTCCACCGGCGGCGCCTCGCCGAACCACTTCATGTAGATCTCGTCGTAGGTCCCGTTGGCCTTGATGGTGGCGAGGCCCGTGTCGAAGGCGTCGCGCAGGACCGAGTTGTCCTTCGGGAAGACGAGCCCGTACACGTCGCGGGTGGGCACCCGGGCCGCGACCTCGAGCCGCGGGTTCCGCGTCGCTTCGTAGGCCGACGTGGAGAAGTCGTTCAGGACGCCGTCCACGCGCCCCTGGGCGAGGGCCGTGAAGGCGTGCTCGATGACGTCGTAGCGCTTGACCGTCGCATCGGGCACGGTCGCGGCGAGATCGGCCCCGGTCGTGCCGCGCTGCACGCCGATGGTCTTGCCCTGAAGGTCGTCGAGACCGGAGATGTGGGAGCCGGCCTGGACCATCACGGACTGATCGGCCTTGAAATAGGGGGCACCGAAAGCGACCTGCCTCGCGCGCTCCGGTGTGATCGAGAACGGGGACGCCGACATGTCGAACCGACCCTCACGGACGAGAGGGATCGGGTTGGCGGCCTGCTTCACGAACGTGACGTTCTCGATGCCGAGCGTGGCGGCGATGGCATCGACCAGGTCCACGTTGAAGCCGACGGCCCTGCTCGACCCGGGCTCGGTGAACACCAAGGGCTTGGAGGCGAAGTCAGCGGCGACCGAGAGCGCCCCCGGCGTGATGAGCCCGAGGTCCGAGGCGGCAGGCGTCGAGGCGGTGCTGGTCGCGTTTCCGTCGTCGCCCCAGCACCCTGCGGCGCCGAGGGCCAGGACGATGATCAACGGAACCGCCAGCAGCCTGCGCATGCGCCTCCTCGCCGGAATGCCGGGACACTACGGGCGTGTCGGCGCCCAGGTCCACCGGCACGGGCCCCGGGATCAGGGCAGCAGGGACTCCCACGCGACGATCGCCGCTGCCACCAGCGCGTCGTCGGCGGGGTCGGCGCCCGCGGCCGCGACGGCGGCGGCGAGATCCTCCGGATCCACCTCGAGCGGCTCGGCGCCGGGGAGTGCCCGGCGCAGGGCCTCGGCCAGCGCCTCGGGGTCCGCGGGAGCGCCCCTCAGAAGAGGTTGACGGCGGCCGCGCCGGCCAGGATCAGGATGATGCCGCCGTAGCCGATGTACCCGCTCGCCAGCAGGAAGACCGCCAGCGCCACGAGCAGGACGGCCAGGGTCGCCCACGACGCCTTGGTGAGCCCTCCGGCGCCGAGCTCCCAGCCCGTCTCCGGCGGCCGGGTGGGGCGGCGGGGCTTGTCCCTCTCCGTCGTGGGGCTCACGGGACGTGACGTTAGCGCCCGATGGAGAGGCGCGCACCCCGCCCGCACGGCTAGCCTCCGCGGTCCAGGCCCGGGAAGGAGGACGCGATGCCGCTGGAGGTGGGCCAGGAGGCCCCGGATTTCACGCTCAAGGACCCCGCGAACGAGGACGTCACGCTCTCCTCCTTCCGCGGGAGGAGGAACGTGGTGCTGGTGTTCTTCCCGCTTGCGTTCAGCGGGGTCTGCACCAGGCAGCTCACCCAGATCAACCAGCACGGCGACCGGTACGCCGAGGGCGACGCGCAGGTGCTCGGCGTGTCCGTGGACAGCCGCTACGCGCAGGGCGCCTTCGCGAAGGAGCTGGGCCTGACCGACACGATCCTGCTCGCCGACTTCGAGCCCAAGGGAGAGGTGAGCCGCGCGTACGGCATGTACAACGCGGAGCGGGGCTTCTCGGCGCGCGGCACCTTCGTGATCGACAAGCACGGCGTCGTCCAGGGCGTCTCGCTCCCGGACGGCCCGGGCGAGATGCCCGACGAGGAGGAGTACTTCCGGACCCTGGCGGTCTGCCCCGTCTAGCGTCCTGAGTCGCTCGTGATGCCCGCCAGCTGCCCGCACGCGGCGGCCACGTCGGCGCCGCGGGAGCGGCGCACGGACGCCTCCAGGCCCGCGTCGGAGAGCGCGTGCAGGAAGACCTCGCGCCGGTCGCGGGAGCTCCCGCGGTAGGGCCCCTCGGTGGGGTTGTACTCGATCACGTTGACGTGGAAGCGGCCGTCGCGCAGCAGGCCCGCGAGGCGGCGCGCATCGGCGGCGGAGTCGTTGACGCCGTCGAGGAGCAGGTACTCGATGAACACCCGGCGCCCGGTCTGGTCGCAGTAGCGCGTGCAGGCGGCGAGCAGGCTCGCGATGGGGTAGCGGGCGTTGATGGGCATCAGGGCGCTTCGGGTCCGGTCGTCGGCCGCGTGCAGCGACACCGCCAGCCGCACGGGCAGGGGGTGCGCCGCCAGCCGGGCGATGCCCGGCACCCACCCCACCGTTGAGATCGCGATCTTCCGGGCCGAGAGGCCCAGCCCGTCGGGGGAGTTGATCACGGCGCAGGCCTCGAGCACGGCGTCGAGCGTCTGGAGCGGCTCCCCCAT
Source organism: Miltoncostaeaceae bacterium (assembly GCA_963760715.1). Classification (GTDB taxonomy): domain Bacteria; phylum Actinomycetota; class Thermoleophilia; order Miltoncostaeales; family Miltoncostaeaceae; genus CAVXDY01. Next base: position 331,021 of record CAVXDY010000004.1, read on the forward strand.
CCCCATGAAGACCGCGTTGGTGAGGCGCGCGCCCTGGGACGCCGCCTCGGCCGCGGCGAGCACGGCCTGGTCGAGGATCTCGGCCGGGGTCAGGTCGCGCCCGGCCCCCATGGCGCCGGTGGCGCAGAATTTGCACCCCAGCGCGCAGCCGGCCTGGCTGGAGACGCAGATCGTGCGGCGGCCGGCCGCGTGGGCGATGAGGACCGCCTCCACCACGGCGCCGTCCGCGGCGCGCAGACCCCACTTCACGGTGCCGTCGCGCGACACCACCCGGGCCTCGGGCGTGAGCGTCCAGAAGGGCAGCTCGTCCGCCAGGCGGCTCCGCAGGGCCACCGGCAGGACGGTGACCTCGTCCCACCCGCCCGCGCCCGCGCGCTGGGCCTGGACGGCCTGACGGGCGCGGTAGGACGGCTCGCCCCATTCGGCGAGCACGCTGGTGAGGGCGGCGCGGTCCACCCCTGAAGTAGATCAGCTTTCGCTGCGCGGGTCCGCTTGTGCACGAGAAGGGGAGCACGTCCGCTTCTGTGCTTGACTCCAGCGATGGCGTGGCGCGTGAAATTCGCTTCGCACCCGCTGGCCTGGGCGGTCATCGCGTCGCTGATGTGCCTGGCACTTCTCGCGGTTGGGCTCCTGGTCGCGCCGGAGGGCGAGCTCGGGTTCCTGGCGTGGAATCTGGGCCTCACCTGGATCCCTTGCGCTGCCACGTCGGCGGGTGGCGGATCCGGCGAGCAGCGCGTCGCCGTCCTCGACCGCGGCCACGACGTCGAGTCCGCTGTCGCGCAGCAGCCGCACGAGCCCGTCGCGCAGCAGGGCGAGATCCTCGGCGATCATCACGCGCACGGCAGCTCCACCCGCACGAGGGTGCCGGCTCCGGGCGGGCTGTGGACCTCCATCCGCCCGTCGAGGGCCTCCACGCGGGAGCGCAGGCCGTCCAGGCCGCCCCCCTCGGGATCGGCGTCGCCCCGCCCGTCGTCCGCGATCTCGATCGTGAGGCGGTCCGCCCGGCGGTCCACGCGCACGCGGGCCACCTCGGCGCCGGCGTGCTTGGCGACGTTGGTGAGGGCCTCGGCGACCACGAAGTACGCGGCGGCCTCGATGGCGGCGGGAAGCCGCTCGTCCACGTTCACCTCCAGCTCGACCGGCACGGGGCTGCGGCCGGCGAGGGGCGCGCGGGCCGGCGAGAGGCCGCGGTCGGTCAGACCCGGGGTTGCTGCCCGCGGCCGCCGCGCTGATCCTCTTTTGCGCCAATGCGCCGTTCTCGTGACGCCTTGTCCACCTCAGGGGCCGGGCCGACGGACTGCCCGCCCTCGACTTCGCCTACGGGCGGCGTTCGCCCTCACCGGGCCACCTGCTCTTTGGCAACCGTCGTGCGATCCGCGAGGCGGCGCAGCTGCGCCTGGGAACCCGAGCGGCGCGCGGCCTCGTCCCCGCCTGCATCTGGCTATCGAGCGTCGGCATCTATCTGGGCCGCGTCCTGCGGTGGAACAGCTGGGCCTGCTGGACCATCCGTCCGGGCGGCGCGGGCGGGGCCGCCAGGAGGACGCGGGCACCGGCAGGCCGGTGGGAAGCCTCGGCGGGTTGCTGGGCCACCTGGCGAATGGCCGGCTTCCCTGGCGTTCGCGGTGGTGTTTACGGCTGGCGTGGGTGCGTGCCTGCACATGGCGTACGCCGCGCTCGTGCGCCTCACGTCCCCGGTGGCTCGTCCGTGACGAAGGCTTCAGGCCGGCAGGCCTTCCTTCCCGGCAACGTGCGAGCGTCGGGCCGGATGGCCGCCGCCCTCGCTACAGGAGGGCGTGGGCCAGGCGTCGGAGCTCGGAGGGCACGTCGCCGCCGGGCTGGATGGCGAGTTCGGTGACTCCGTCGCCCGCCAGGGCCTCGGCCCGGGCGCGCAGGTCGGCCGCGGTGCCCGTGAACGAGAAGCGCGCGACGTTCTCGGCCGTCACGATCGCCGTGTCCTGCGGGAGCGTGAGCTCCACCAGGTGGCCGCGGTGGAGGATCTGGTGCCGCCGCTCGGGCGGATAGGCCGCCGACACGGCGGCGACGTACGCCTCGGCCTGCGACCGTAGCCCCGCGTCGAGGCCCTCGAGCCGCCAGGGCTGCTCGGCGAAGGCGTGGAAGGCCACCGCCACCACCGGGCCCACCCCGGCCCGCAGGCGCGGGGAGTCCAGCGGCTCGCCCTCGTCCGCCACCGCGCCCACGGCGTGCACCGCCAGGGGCAGGTCCGGCCCGATCCCCCGCCGCAGGAGCCCGAGGCCGCCCGGATAGAAGATCCCGGTCATGGCCCCGTCGCCCAGCCGGCGCGCCAGCGCCTGGGCCCGCTCGCCCCGGCACGAGACGTACAGCGGCACCTCGCCCGCGCCCTCGGCGCCCGGCACCGGCATGTCCAGGATCGGGCGCCCCCCGTCGGGGTGCGGGCGCTCCTCGCCGGCGAGCAGGCCCCGCAGGTCGAGGACCTCGCGCTCGAGGCGCGCCAGGGGCACCGGCCCGACCCCCAGGGTGAACCGGCCCGTGAAGCCGGCCCCCACCGCGGCCCGCACCCGTCCCGGCGCCAGGGCCGAGAGGGTCCGCAGGGCCGCCGCGGTGGCCGCCGGCGTGCGCAGGCCCGGCACCACCACCCCCACGCCCAGCCCGATGCGCGACGTGCGATCGGCCGCCCGGGCGAGGGTGGCGAACGGGTCGTGGTAGAGCAGCGGCGAGTCGTAGCACCAGACCGAGTCGAAGCCGAGCTCCTCCGCCAGCGCGATGTGGTCCGGCGTGTCGCGCACGGGGGCCAGGAAGACCCCGATCCGGAGCGGGCCGCTCACCGGGCCACCGGGGCGTCGAGGGACGGCGGCGGGGCGACGACCGGCTCGTGCGCCCCCAGACGCGGCATGCGCGACGCCGCCGCCGCGCCGGCCAGGAGCAACACGGCCGCCACCAGAAGGGCGGCGCGGAATCCCTCGGCCACCAGGTCCCGGCCCGACGGGGCCACCTGGCCGAGGGACCGGTCGAGGCCGGTGGTCAGGTAGCCGTGCAGGATGGCGCCGAGGAGCGCGGCGCCGAGGGCGCCGCCGGTGTAGCGGCTGATGTTGGGGAACGCCGATGCGACGCCCAGGCGGGCCGAGGGCACGTCGTGGATGGCGGTGGCCGTGATGGGCGCCGTCGACACGGCCAGGCCGCACCCGAAGCAGACCAGGCCCGGCAGGATCGCTCCATAGCTCTGCGCCGGCGCCGCCAGCGCCATCCACACCGCGCCGGCCGCGGCGGCCAGCAGGCCGGCCGTGGCGAGGCGGTCGGATCCCACGCGCCCGATCCAGCGGCCGGCGATGGGCGCGACGATCATGAACGAGGCCGCCACCGGCGTGATCCCGAGGGCCAGCTTCACCGCGCTGAACCCGAGCACCGCGGTGAGGTAGAAGGGCAGGAGGATGAGCGTCCCGAACAGCGCGGCCGACGAGGCCATGGCGGCCAGATTGGCCGTCGCCGAGGAGCGGCGCCGCAGCAGGCCCAGATCGATCATCGGGCTGCTCGTGCGCGACTCGTGCCACACGAAGAGCGCCACGCCCGCCGCCCCCAGGGAGGCGGCCGCGAGGGTGGCGGGCGAGGTCCACCCCCACGCCTCGCCGCGCGACAGGGCCACCAGCAGCGGGAAGAGGCCGACCGCCGCGAGGGCGGCTCCGAGGAGATCGAAGTCGCGATCGGCATCGGGCGGGCGCAGCTCCACCAGCACGAGGAAGGCCCCGGCGAGCACCAGCGCCCCCATGACCGGGCTGAACCAGAAGACGCTGCGCCAGCCGAAGCTGCCCACCAGCACCCCCGCGATGTTCAGGGCGAGCACCGGGGCCATCCCCAGCACGCCGCCCATCACGCCGAGCGCCGCGCCCCGCTCGCGCGGGCCGAAGAGCTCCGCCGCGTAGGCGTAGGCCGTCGGCGCCATCGCGCAGGCGCCCATCGCCTGGATCACGCGGAAGGCCGTGAGCGACGGCGCATCCCAGGCGAGGGCGCACAGCACGGAGGCGCCGATGAGCACGCTCACCCCGGTCACGAAGATGCGGCGCCGCCCGTAGAGGTCGCCCGCGCGGCCGGCGACCGCGAGGAGGGTGGCCTGGGTGACCAGGAAGCCGGTCACGACCCACGAGATCGTGGGGATGTTGACGCCGAGGTCGGCCGCCATCGCGGGCAGGGCGATGTTGACGATGCTGACGTTGACGACCGAGAGCATCATCCCGCTCGCCACGACCATCAGCGCCATCCAGCGCCAGCGTGGGTGGGCGAGCAGCCGCCCCCGGAGCGCCACGACGCGTGCGGCGGCGCGGGCCCTCACCCCTGGAGTGTAATCGCGGCCAGCCGGCGCCGATCGCAAGGGGCATGGATAGCGCGACAGGCCGCCGAGGAGCCGTTTCGGTGTCGGCGTATGGTTGACCCGCGCCGCGTAGGATCAGAGCGTGGCCGACTCGGGCGAGAAGGTGTGGCGCCACGATCGCGTCGTCGGACCTCAACCGGTAGAGGTGTGGCGGCACCGGACGCTCAGTCTCGACGGTCATCGCTCGGTGGCCGTCGAACGCCCCCGGCGTCGGCGATGCCCGCCTCCACGGCGAGGCGCGGGGCCGCCTCACTCGACGAGGGGCTCCCGCTCTCCCTGGCCGAGGCGATGGTGGCCAGGCGGCCGATCGTCGCGACCGACAGCGCGCGCGAGCTCGTCGAGGTCGGCGAGCCAGGCCTGCTGGTCCGACGGACCGACGCCGATGCGTTGGCCGGCGATCCGCCGGCTTGCGTCCGATTCTGGGCTCGCGGAGGGGCTTGGCTCGGCGGGACCCCATTGCGCGATCGCCGACTTCTCATCGGGGCGATGGTCAGCGCGGTGAGTCGCCAGTACCGGGAACTCCTCGATGGATAGCGGGCGTGGCGTCGTCGAGGGGGGATTACCGGAGGCGACGCTCAACAGGCTCCTGCGGCGTATCGACTGGCGTTTCCTGCTCACCGATCCGCGTCCACCGACCACGCTGGTCTCGGCAACACCGTTTCTCGCCTCGGCCATCGCTGGGGTCGGTGGGCCGGGCTTGGTGGCAGTCGGTGAGGTGCGACTGGCGGTGATGAGCGACCCCACACGGCATGAGCTCGAGCAGGCGTTCGACCGCTTGGAGGCCGGCGGGTCCTGCTATTGCGAATGGACCCGGATGGGCCGCGGGGGGCCATCGTCGGTCGGTCGTCGGCTCCGAGCGGCCGGTTTCACCGGGGTCACGACGTACTGGCCATGGCCGTCGCCTGACCGAATGAGCCCCGAGGTGTGGCTGCCCCTCGACGCTCCGGGGGCGATCGACTGGTTCCTCGCGTCTCGTGGAGAAAGCGGCCCCCGCCTCCAGCGTGCGCGCGCGGCCGTGGCGCGCACAGCGTGGCGCGCCGCGCACCGTGTGGGCGCGTTGCGCCCCGTCTGCACCGTCGCGGTACGTCCAGGTGGCGATACGGCTCCCTGGCTCACTCGGTTCGTGGCCGACTGCCCTACGCCCGGGTTGTCTGCGCCATCGTCGTGGATGCTGAAGACGGGCGGGAGGAGGGCGATTAACAAGGTGGTCGCGCTCGGCTTCCGCGAGGGGGAGCGAGAGCCCGCCATCGTGGTGAAGGTGGCGCGGCTCCGAGACGCCGAGGATGCGCTCGGCAGCGAGATGACGAATCTCCGTGCACTCCACTCCGCGTGCCCAGGAGGAGTTGACGGAGCTCCGCGCCTGTTGAAGGGCTCGAGGACCGGTGACTCCGTCGCCGTCGCTGAGTCCTTCGAGGCCGGGATCCCGCTCATGGCGGACCTCCGACCTGAGACACATCGCTCCTTCGCCCTGGCGGTCACCGATTGGCTGGTCAACCTGGCTCGGGCCACGCAGACTCCCGTCCCCGATTGGCGCACCCGGCTTGTTGAAGAGCCGCTTGTTGCCTTCGCCCAGCGGTACGGCGCCGTGATCGAAAATGGCGCCCTGAAGGAAACACGGGACCGGCTCTCGTTGCTCCGAGGAGTTGCCGGGGCATTCGAGCAGCGAGATTGCGCCCCCTGGAATATCTTGCGGCGGGCTGACGGCGGAATCGTCGTACTGGATTGGGAGTCGGCGGAGCCCCGAGGACTCCCGGTCCTCGACCTCGTCTACTACCTCACCTTCTCATCCCTCGCCCTGGAAGGCCCCATCGAACTGGAAAGCGAGAAGGCCTACCGAGCGTCTCGAGATCGTTCTACCTTCCTCGGTGACGTTGCGGCTGAGTCCGAGGCCAGGTATCTGACAGCTCTCGGGCTCGAAGCGAGATGCCTCGATTCATTTCGCCTGCTCACCTGGATCGTCCACGCACGTGGCGAATACGACCGGATCGCCTCGGATTGCGGGGGTCCTCCGAGCGCGTCCGCTCTTCACGGCGCGATGTTCCTACGTCTGTGGCGTGCCGAGCTCGAATGTGGCGATGTCGAACGACCGACTTCGACCGTCACCGCCGGTTCCGATTGATGCGAACTCGATGGTTATCCCCAGCGACGGAGGTGGGTGCGAGCGGGGTGGCACCGGATTTGGGCGAACCCACTCGCGACGTACCGCCCGTGCGCGAAGATCGTCAGCGCCGGCGCGCTCATGGACCACCCAGCGGGCGAGCCGCCCCCGGAGCGCCACGACGCGTGCGGCGGCGCGGTCCCTCACCCCTGGAGTGTAATCGCGCCCCTTCGGGCCGCCTGCGTAAGATCACCACATGGCCGACTCGGGCGAGATGCTGTGGCGCTACGCGAGTCTGGCCCGGCTGTGGTCGTGGTGCCTGATCATCGTGGGGATCCTTCTCCTCGGGCTCTCGGTGGCCATCCAGGCCGGATCCGACGAGGGTTTGACCGGCCGCTGGTTCGCCGCAGCCTTCGGCATCGGCGGCATCACCGGCGTGATCCTGTTCCCGTTCTTCCGGGTCTGGCTGCGCAAGGCCGCGCTGCCGTCGGTGCGCCTCCCGCAGGCCGTGCGCGCCAGCGGTCCGCGCCGGCTCGAGGCGAGCCCGCGCGACTGGCGGCGCTGGGCGCTCTTCACCGGCGTCGTGCTGCTGGTGGGCGGCGCCGCGATGCTGGTCTTCCTGATCGGCGTCCTGGGGCGGGGAGGCACCGCGGAGGGCGTGGTGGTCGGGGCGCTGGCGGCCTGGGGGGCGGCGACCCTCGAGGACGCGCGGCGCATCGTGTCGATCGAGGAGGCGGAGGGACGCCGCTACTACGCCGCCTGTCGCCGCCCCACGGGCGTGGGCGGCAAGCTGGTGTGGATCCCCCGGCGCGCGGCGGGCGGGCCGACCGCCGCCTGAGCTACTCCTCGGGGAGCTGCCGCAGGAGGTCGCGGAAGAGGCGGTCCGGGCGCTCGGCGAAGAGCTCGGTGTACCCGCACTTGATGCAGGTCTCGGACCGGACCGAGCTGACCTTTCCGGAGGCCATCGCCGAGCGGCGGCGCTTGAGTGACACGATGCCCGAGAGCACCGTGTGCTCCATGTGGCCGCCGCACTGACTACAGGTCAAGGACACGGTGGTATCCTATACCCCCACGGGTATGAGTGGGGACGAGGAGGAGGGCTCCTTGGCGGACCTGCACGAGGTGATCGTCATCGGCGGAGGCCCCGCCGGCTACACCGCGGCCATCTACGCCGCGCGCGCCAACCTGGCGCCGCTGGTCGCCGAGGGCTTCGGCGCGGGTGGGCAGCTCATGCTCACCACGGACGTCGAGAACTACCCCGGGTTCCCCGACGGGATCCAGGGCCCGGAGCTGATGCAGCACATGCGCGCCCAGGCCGAGCGCTTCGGCGCCACGCTGGTCGCGTCCGACGTGACGCGCGTCGACCTCTCCTCGCGGCCGTTCGGCGTCTGGATCGACGACGAGGAGCATCGCGCCAAGAGCGTCATCATCTCCACGGGCGCCACCGCGCGCTGGCTCGACCTGCCCAGCGAGAGCCGCCTTCGCGGCTTCGGGGTGTCGACCTGCGCCACGTGCGACGGCTTCTTCTTCCGGGACAAGGGGATGGTCGTGGTGGGCGGGGGGGACTCCGCCATGGAGGAGGCGCTGTTCCTGGCACGCATGGCCTCCAGCGTCACCATCGTCCATCGCCGCGACGAGTTCCGGGCCTCCCGGATCATGGCCGAGCGGGCCATGGCGAACGAGAGGATCCACGTGCGGTGGAACGCCGAGGTGGCGGAGGTCATCGGCACGGACGTGGTCGAGGCGGTGCGCGTGCGCGACACCGTGACGGGCGAGCTCGAGGACATCCCGGCCTCGGCGATGTTCGTGGCCATCGGCCACGACCCGGCCACCGGGTTGTTCGCCGGCCAGATCGAGCTGGACGAGGCCGGGTACATCGTCACCGACGGCACGCGGACGAGCGTCGAGGGCGTCTTCGCCTGCGGGGACGTCCAGGACTCCGTGTACAAGCAGGCGGTCACGGCGGCGGGCAGCGGGTGCATGGCGGCAATGGATGCCGAGCGCTGGCTCGAGGGTCAGAGCGACCACACGACGGCGGAGCCCGCGGGGGTACTCGCCACCGGAAAGGACGGGGACTGAATGGCGGACGACCTGATGGAGATCACGGCGGACAACTTCGAGGGCACGGTGCTCGACAACGAGAAGCCGGTGCTCGTGGACTTCTGGGCCGAGTGGTGTGGCCCGTGCCGGACGGTCGCTCCGGTCGTGGAGCAGATCGCGAAGGAGCGCGCCGAGAGCCTCGTCGTGGGCAAGCTGAACGTCAACGAGAACCCGTCGATCGCTCAGCGCTACAACGTCAACGGCATCCCGTTCCTGGGGCTCTTCGAGCACGGCAAGCTGGCCCGCTACGCCGTGGGCGCCATGCCCAAGGCGCAGCTCGAGCGCGCGCTCGGCCTGGAGTAGCGGCCATGCCCAGCTACGACCTGGCCTGCACCGGCTGCGACCACCACTTCGAGGCGTTCCGCCAGGGCTTCCTGCGGGACGAGGACCGGGTCTGCCCGGCCTGCGGAGCCTCGGAGGCGCGGCAGCTCTTCACCGGGTTCGTGACCTCCCGGCCCAGCGGCGGCGACGCCTCGCCGCGCGTGGTGGGCTTCGGCGGCTCGGGCTGCTGCGGCGGCTCCTGCGGCTGCGGCTGAGCGGAGCGGGCCCGTGGCCACCGTCTCGCCCTCGCCGTCCCCGGACCAGCTCGTGGTGCGCCTGCGGCGCGCCGAGGGTCAGCTACGGGGAGTGCAGCGGATGCTCGAGGAGGGCTCCGACTGCCGGCAGGTGCTGGTTCAGCTCGCGGCCGTCAAGGCGGCCGTGGACCAGGTGGGCCTTCACCTGATCTCCGAGCGCCTGCGCTCGTGCATGCTCGACGGAGGAAGCGACTGCGCCGAAGCGTTCGACGACGCGGTCGCCACGTTCCTCCGTTACGCCAGCCTGCGCCCCTAGAAGCCGGGCGACAGCCGTTCCCGATCGGACGTTCCGATCGGGAATCGATCCGTGCGCCGGTGGTGCCGGAGCGTCCCCCCCGGGGGGGGCGGATCGATTCCCGATTGGGATTGTTCCCCACGCCCATCACAGGGCGGCCACCCGCGCGGCGGCACCGTTGCGAGGGGCCGCCGCCTCGGCGCGCGCCAGGGCCGAGCGCCGAAGCGCCTGGCACACCGACAGGGCCACCCGGTAGCCGGCGTCCGACTCCGAGCCGGTCAACAGCATCGTGCCGGCCGGCCGGCCCGACAGGGCCCGCACCAGGCGCCGGGGGCGCTCGGAGACGATCATCACCGGCCGCTCGTCGGCGGCCAGGCCCTCGGCCAGCTCGCCCCAGTCGGCGTCCTCGCCGCGCAGGTCGAGCATCACGATGTCACCGCTTGAGGGTGCCAGCCGGTCGTGGCGGGCCTCGGCGGCCATCACCACGTAGCCCAGGCGCGTGAGCGTCTGGCACAGCGCCGATCGTCCGACCCCCTCGGGTCCCAGGACGAGAATCTGCATCGCTTGCATCTGTCGTACCCCAATCTCTCGCGAAGAGTGTGCGCCGACCAAGCCGGCGCGGGACGCGGAGTGCCCGTCCCGAGGCGCACCTCGGGTGGGGCAGGGGTACTTAGCCGGGTCGGCGGACCGCCAGGCGATGCCCGGGCTGGGAGCGCAGCAGGCCCCACAGCACAAGGCGCTCCCCGGAGCCCGGGCGCGGGGCCAGGGCGAAGGCGAGGATCACCGCGAGCTGGACGAACAGGAACAGGGTGCTCTGGATCGGCAGGCTGCCACCGCCCGGAAGGACGTAGCTGGCCAGCACCGCCAGGAGCGAGGAGCCCACCGGGGCGGGCCCGCCCTGGGCCTCCAGGTGGACGTCGAACGGGCTTGTCGTGTCGGCGACCTGGAAGGCGGCCCGGCCCTCGGCGCGACGGGTGGGCGGGGCGACCGTCTGGCCGGGCCGCTCGAGGCTGATCGTGTTGGAGAAGCCGGCGCCTGGGATCGTCTTGGCGGCCAGGGGCCCGCCCGGGTCACGGAGGGCCTTGGCCAGCGCCGGAGTGATCAGGACCGGCGTCGCCGGTCCTCCCAACGTCGAGGTGGGCACCGCGACGATCGCCCGCGGGTTCGCGGCCGGCGCGACCGGGAGCGCAATCGACTTGTCCACGGCATCGGTCGCGGGAGACACCACAGCGGGGACGACCGGGACGGCCGCGGGGTGGTCACGCGGCACGTCGGGGATCGTCGGGAGCGTGGGTGTCAGCTCCGGAAGGAGGGGAGCGACGACCGGCAGCAACTCGGCCAGCGGCGGAGTGGTGGGAACGACCGGCACGAGCGTGTCCGCCACAGGGGACGGAGTCGGCGTGACCGGCGCGGTACCACTCGAGGGCGGTGGCGCGGGTGCGGGGGTGGGGGTCGGTGCGGGGGTCGGTGCGGGCGCGGCGGCGACGGGCGGGGCGGGCTGCGTGGCCGGGGTGGGAGCCAGCACGGGAGCGGGCTCGAACACGGCCGGCGGCGGCGGCGTTGTCGTCGTCGCGGGCGGGGTGGCCACGGCCGGCGGAGCGGGCTCGGCGGCGGGTGCCGCGGTCTGCTCGGGCGCGGCCGGCTCGGTCGAGCCTGCCGCCGGGGCCGGGGCCGGGGCCTGCGCGGCGGGCGGGTCGGCGACGGCGGTGGAGCCGTCGGTCGAACTCCGCGCCGGCGGCCAGCGCCGGGATCGCGAGAGCCAGCAGGATCCCGATGAGAAGCGCACCGAACCAGGCGGCGGGGCCGAGTCTGAGACGTGTGCGCGAGGAGGTCATCGGGGAGATCGCCAGCTTCACCGCAGTGCTGATTGGCCGGACGGAGTCGTCCAGGCGGTCGGAACATACACCGAAACGACGGTGGAAGCACGGTTCTGGCGGTTTTTTCAAAGCTCTAACAACCGATGAGGCCCCGGAGTTCCAGGAGGGAGCGGATGCGTGGGCAATGCGCAAGCGGATGCACGTCCGACCGGTCGATCAGAACCGCGCGCACGCCGGCCGCGCGCGCGCCCGCGCAGTCGAGGTCCGGATGGTCCCCGCAATGCACGGCGCGGGAGGCCGGCACCCCGAGGGCGTCCAGGGCGTGGGCGAAGATCGCCGGGTCGGGCTTCCCGGCGCCCACCGCGGCGCTGGCCGCCACGGCCTGAAAGCGCCCGGCCACGCCCAGGCCGGCCAGGACGTCCTCCAGTCCGGCGTCCCAATTGCTGACCACGCCCAGACGCAGTCCGGCCGCCGCCAGATCATCGAGCGCCGGCAGGGCGTCCGGGATGAGCTCGAAGCGCAGGCTCTCGACGAGGATGACGGCCAGGCGCGGGAGCGGGGGCACGTCGGGGCCGAGCCCCTCGGCCAGGACCCTGGCGCAGTCGAGGCGCAGCGCGGCCAGCGATGCGGCGTCCCGTCCGCGGTCGTGGTGGCGCCGGTAGAAGCGGATCTCTCCCGCCAGGGCCTCCCGGACCCGGTCGGCCGGGTGGGGGTGGCCCTCCGCGGCCAGCCGCTCGGCCAGACGAGCCGCCGGATCGCGCAGCTCCACCAGGGTGCCGTAGGCGTCGAGGAGCACCGCCTCCACGCGCGACCCGTCCCACCGGGGATCCGGGTGGCCCACGCTATGATCCCGCTCGCCGTGCGGCGATCGGAGTTCGCGGAATGCGTGTGACACGCCGGCGCATCGTCTGGACGGTGGCCGTCGTGGTGGTTGCGGCGCTGGCGTGGGCCCCGGCGGTCATCGCCGACCACCTTGCCGATGGGCCGGGTGGCGCGGAGGTCGGTCGTGCGAGGCTGGATCGCGGATGGGAGTTCGTCTATCACGCCGTACGGCTTTCGCGGGGCGCGCAACTCGGCACGGAGGACTCCGCGCTCGAGCGCGCACGTGAGCGCTGGGCCGGCCCGCCGGCCGTCGCCCACTCGGTGCGCCTGGTCTACATGGACGGCCCCTTCGCCGTGCCGGTCCCGGAGGGCGGCGCCGAGCCCGAGCCCGGACGCCGGACGGCGGTACCGCTCTCGCGGCTCGGCTGGGTCGTGGACGGCCCGGTCCGGGGAGGCCCCGACCAGGTGATCGGCGTGCTCGACTACGCCTCGGGCCGCGTGGCCTGGGACATCCGCCCGCTGCCCGGGACGGCCGCGCGATGAGCGACCTCCGGCGGCGCCGGCTGCAGCGGCGCCGTCGCGCGCACCGCAAGCGCTTCAACCTCGTGCTGATCGTCGCCGGGACCCTCGCGGCCCTCGCGGGCGGCTTCGTGCTCGTCTCGGCCCTCGCCGTGCACTCGGTGGGGGAGAACCTGCGCACCGGCGGGCTCAAGGAGATCCGCCTCGGCCAGAACACGCGCATCTTCGACAAGGACGGGAAGCTGCTGGGCATCGTGGCGGGCGTGACCAACCGCACCGTGGTGCGCAGCCAGCGGATCCCGCAGACCCTGAAGGACGCCACCGTCGCGATCGAGGACAAGCGCTTCTACGAGCACCACGGCGTCAACTACTACCGCCTCGCGGGCGCGGCGCTGCGCGACCTCCAGAGCGGGTCCTCGGCCCAGGGCGGAAGCACCATCACGATGCAGCTCGTCAAGAACCTCTACGACCCGCAGGCCGGGCGGACCCTCTCGAAGAAGATCCAGGAGGCCTACCTCGCGTACCAGTACGAGAAGAAGTACACGAAGGACGAGATCCTCACCCAGTACCTGAACGGGGTCTTCTACGGCCAGAACGCCGTCGGGGTTCAGGCGGCCGCGCTGACCTACTTCGACACCGACGTCTGGAAGATCACCCTTCCGCAGGCCGCGCTGCTCGCGGGCCTGCCCCAGGCGCCGAGCGCCTACAACCCCTTCTCTCACCCCGAGCAGGCCCGGGAGCGCCGCAACCTGGTGCTGGACCAGATGGCGGACCAGGGCTACATCACGCGCGAGGTGGCCGACACCGCGAAGCGGTCCGGACTAGCGCTCAAGCGCGGAAAGGCCTACAAGCGCAAGCGCGAGGAGTACTTCTTCGAGTACGTCCGCCAGGCCCTGATCGACCGCTACGGCGAGGCCCGCGTGCAGCGCGGCGGCTTCCGGGTGTACACCACCATCGACTCGAAGCTGCAGACCGCGGCGCGCCAGGCCATCAAGAAGAACCTCTACTACGCGGACGACCCGGCGGCGGCCGTGGTGATGGTCAACTCGAAGAAGGGCTACATCCGCGCCATGGCCTCGAGCCAGACCTTCAGCCAGGACAACCAGTTCAACCTGGCCGCCTCGGCCGAGCGCCAGCCCGGCTCGACGTTCAAGACCTTCGTGCTCACCCGGGCGATCATCGACGGGATCAACCCGTACACGACCATCTACGGGAGCCGGCGCCTGAACTTCGAGGACCCCAACTACGGCCACATCGACGTCAAGACGTACTCGGACAGCTACCGCGGGGCGATCCCGATCGCCTCGGCCACGCTCAGCTCCGACAACACCGTCTACCAGCAGCTCACCCTGGACGTGGGGCCGAAGAACGTGATCGACACGGCGTACGAGATGGGCGTCTCGAAGAGCCGGCACCTCCCGGACGTGGCGTCCATCGGCCTCGGCGCCGGCGAGGTGACGCCGCTCGACATGGCGACCGCCTACGCGCCGCTCTCCAACGGCGGCTACCGCGTGGCGCCCCAGGCGATCTCCAAGATCATCACCCCGGGCGGCAAGGAGGAGGTGTTCGCGCCGCAGCGGACCCGGATCTTCTCGGACGGCGTCGCCTACGAGGTGAGCCGGATCCTGCAGGCCAACGTCCAGGGGGGCACCGGCACCCGCGCCCAGATCGGGGTGCCCGTGGCCGGCAAGACCGGCACGACCGATGACTTCTCGAACGCCTGGTTCGTGGGCTACACCCCGGAGTACTCGACGGCCGTCTGGGTGGGCTACCCCGACCAGAACCGCGCGATGTACAGCGTCCACGGCATCGCGGTGGCCGGCGGGACCTTCCCGGCCGCGATCTGGGCCGACTACATGCGCGCCGTGATCGCGCGCTACGGCGACTCGGGCTCGTTCCCGCTGCCGAACGACCCGGTCTCGTGGTCGCCGTTCTCGAGCGCCTTCACCCGCTCGGCCGGTCTTGCCAACTCGACGCGCTCGGCGGCCTCGAGCTCGTCGTCCGCCTCCACCGGCTCGACCTCGAGCGCGCCCAGGACCGCCATCCAGCTTCCGCAGCCGCCGGCGCCGCCGAGCGTTCCCGCCTCGCCGTCACCCTCCCCCGCGCCCGCGCCCGCGCCGGCGCCCAGCACGGTCGCGCCCGCCCCGACGCCGCCGGCGCCGCCGCCGCCGGCGCCGACGCAGCCCCCCACGCCTCCGCCGCCTCCCGCCACCACCCCACCCGCCCCTCCGCCCACCCCGTAGCGGTTCCCCCGACGATCCCGGGTAGGATTCACCCGGGCGGACGTGGGGGAAGCCCCCCGAGGGAGAACCTGGTGGACAGGCTGTCACGCATCGCCCGCCGCGCGGCGGGCATCGCCGGCCGGCCCCTCGGAGCCGGGGTGCTCGCGGCGGCGCTCGCGCTGGCCGTGATCGCCTTCGGCCCGCCCGGCGGCGACCAGGCCGCCCACCTCTACCTGACCCAGGCCTGGCGCGATCACGGCTGGCAGCTCTGGGACAACTTCTGGTACTCGGGCCGCTACGCGCAGGTCAACTACAGCCTGCTCTTCTATCCGCTCGCCGCGGTGGCCGGGCTCACCACGGCGGTGGTGGCCTCCTGCGGGGCGGCCGCCGCCGCCTTCGCGGCCCTGGTGCGGCGGCGCTGGCCCGCCATCGCCACCGGCCCGGCCGTGGCCTTCGCCCTGCTGTTGCCGCTGGGGGTCGTGGCCGGCACGTACCCCTTCCTGCTGGGCCTGGCCATCGCGCTGGGAGCGCTGCTGGCCCTGGCGGCCGGGCGGCGGGCGCTGGCGCTGGTGGCCGTGGTCGCGACGGCGCTGGCCCACCCGCTGGCGCTGGCCTTCCTGCTCGTCGTCCTGGTGGCCGTGGCGGTGTCCACCCGGGGGTGGTGGCGCTCGCGCGGCAACGTGGCGCTGGCGCTGGGCGCCGCCCTGGTCGCCGTGGGCCAGGGGGTCCTGCTGCGCGGCTTCAGCACCGACGGCGCCGACTACCCCTTCGACCCCAAGGACGCGCTGGCCATCGCCGCGTTCTGCGCGGTGGGCCTGGCGCTGTGCGCGGGCCTTCCCGACCAGCGCCCGGTGCGGGCCCTCTTCGTGGGCTACGCGATCCTCGGCGCCGTGGCGTTCGCCATCTCGTCGCCGCTCGGCGGCAACGCGGTCCGCCTGCTCCTGCTGATGGGCGTTCCGCTGCTCCTGCTGCCGCTGGCCGCCCGGGGCTTCCGGCCGCGCCGCCTCTCCATGGCCTGCATCGCCGCGATCCTGCTGTGGCAGGCCCTGCCCGCCGTGGCCGGCTGGCGCACCGCCTCCGAGTCGCGCGCCCAGAACGAGGACTTCTGGTACCCGGTGATCGCGTTCCTGGGCACGCACTCCGACCCCGACCACCGGGTGCAGGTGGTGGCGACCGCCGACAACTGGGAGGCCTTCTACCTCGCGCGCCGCGGCGTGCCGCTCGCACGCGGCTGGTTCCGCCAGGACGACTTCCCCGCCAACGCGGTCCTCTACGGGAAGCTGACCCCCCAGCGGTATGACACCTGGCTGCGCCGCACGGGCGTGCGCTACGTCTTCCTGCCGGACGACCCGCTGGACTACAGCGCGCGCAACGAGGCAGCGCTGCTGCGCTCGGGCACCTCGGGCCTGCGGAGCGTGGCGAGCATGGGGGGCTGGACCGTGTTCGAGCTCCCGCGCGCGACACCCATCGCCACGCCCTCCCGCGACGTCTCGGTGGTCTCGCTGACCTCGAACACCGTCACCCTGCGCGTGCGGCGGCCCGGGGTCTTCCGGCTCCGCCTGCGCTACACGCCCTACTGGCGCGTGGAGCGCGGCTCGGCGTGCGCGGCCCCGCGCAAGCCCTGGGGGACCGAGCTGCGCGTGCAGCGGGCCGGCCTGGTGCGCATGGCGTTCGACGTGCGCCTGGGGACCTTCGTGGGCGCGGTCCTGGGCAGCGACGGCGGGTGCGGCCCGGTGGTGTACGGCCCGAGGGTCCCCTGGGCCCCCCCGACCAACGAGCAGCCCGCGGGCGCGAGCTTCTAGGGCGGCCCCTGGCGCGGGGCCCACTGCGGGCCGCCCAGCGTCCAGTCGAGGGTGTTGTGGAAGTCGTTGATGAGCAGCGCCCAGATGTACCAGCCGATGATCGACGCGACCCCGAAGAAGGCGCTCGCCCGGTAGACCGTGAGCATCACGTCGTCGCTGGCCTTGGTGCGCAGCCAGAGCCAGAACGTGTCGCGCGGGACGACCTCGCGGTGGAAGTACTCCGACCTGAAGTCGCGCCAGCGGAAGGCCAGCAAGACCGCCCAGAAGACGTCCCACACCCCGCCGAGGGAGGTGTAGTACGCGATGGCGTCGGTGCGTCTGCCCGCCTGCCCCACGTACTGCCACACGTCCAGGTGGGCGTGCCAGGTCGTGAACGGGAAGAACAGCATCACGCCCACCGAGTCGAGGGTGTCGGAGAGCACGTGCAGCCAGGCGCCGATCAGGAAGGAGATCGCCCACATCCGGTTGCGGCTGGCCAGGAAGATGATCCCCGCGATCACCGCGCCGAAGGCGAGGGTGTGGGTGAACCCCACGCCGGGCCACCCGCGGTGCAGCTGCACGGGGTCGCTGACCAGCTCCGCCCTGCCGGAGTAGTCGAGGCCGTAGACCGCCCACTTCGTGAAGATGTCGGGGGCGTAGGAGCCGAACAGGCACAGCGGCAGGCTGATGAGGGCGGGGAACTTGGCCCGGATGAGATAGGGCTCGAGATCGTGGGCGGCCCAGCTCACGGGCCGGGTCCCGGGTCGGTGGGCGTGCGCCCGAACAGGCGCCCCGCGAGCCAGGTGACCCCGAACACGAACGGCAGCGACTCCCAGAACCCCAGCAGGAGGAACGGCTGGAGGAAGGCGCCCATGACCGGCGTAGACCAGGACGGCCGCCGTCCAGTAGGCCACGCACCAACGGTCGCGCGATGTGGTGGGGCGGCGGGGGCGGGCCACGGCGCGGAATCGTGGCCGCTTGCGGTGCCGGACACAAGGGACGACGCTCCCGCGATGCCGGGAACCCCGCTGCGGGTCCTCACCTGGAACCTGTTCCACGGACGCGACGGGCTGCGCGGCCTGGGTTCCACCTGGGCGTCCCTGCTCCTTCGGCGCCCGGTGGAGAACGACACCCACGTGCACCTGAACCGCAAGCTGACCGGTCTGATGGCGCGACGGATCGCGAGCTGGGCGCCCGACGTCTGCGCGCTCCAGGAGGTGCCGACCGCCGGGATCCGGACCCTTGTGGAGACGACGGGCATGCGCGCCGTGTGGACCACGACCGGCCCCCTCATCGGCCCGGCCCGTCTGCGCGACGCGCTGGCCGCGCGGAATCCCGACCTCTGGCGCACCCACGAGGGCAATGCCAACGTGCTGCTGGTGGGACCGCGCCTCGAGGTGGTGGACGGGCACCTGCGGTCGCGGCGGCTCAACCCGTGGCCGGCCGTCGCCCGCGCCGCGCGCGACCTGCGCCTGAGCGCCGGGGAGCTCGCCCGCTACCTGCCCGAGCCGCGGCGGATCGTGCTCGCCCGCCTGCGGGCTCCCGGCGGCGCCGCCCTGGTGGTGGGCTGCGTGCACTGCCACAACGCGCGCCATCCGGAGGTGGTGGGGCGGGAGATCGCCCTCGCCGCGGAGACCGTGCGCGAGGCCGCCGGCGACGACCCGGCGGTGCTCGCCGGCGACCTCAACGCCCGCCCGGGCCACGCCGCCGTCGCCGCCCTCGCCCGGGAGGGCTGGCACGGGGCCACCCCCGACGCCGGGGACGGGATCGACCGCATCCTCTCCCGGGGGCTCCGGATCGTCAACGGGCCGCGGGCGCTGCCGCCCGCGGAGCGCGAGGTGACGGTCACGTGGGGCGGGCGCACCCGGCGGCTGCGCCTGTCCGACCACGACCCCGTGGTCGCGACCCTGGCGCTCGCGCCCCCTACGGAGAGCGCATCGTGAGCTGGGCGACGAGCAGCGCGATCACCACCACCGCCGCCCCGGCCCACCGGGCCGCGCGGCCCCGCTCGGCCCCGAGCCAGTCGCCGAGCGCCCACATGAGCGGGAACGCCAGCAGGCCGAAGCGCGCCATCGACGTGATCGTCCCGCTCGAGAGGGGCAGCGCGATGGCGGCCGCCGAGTAGGCCACCCACGGGGAGCGCAGACCCCCCTCGCTGCGCCACAGGCGCGCCAGCAGCCAGAGGTAGAGGACGAGGAAGGCGAGGTCCCGGATGGTCGCGTGCCACGCGGCCCCGCCGGTGCCCGAGACGAGGTGGTGCCACCCGGCCGCGATCTCGGACGGCGCCGCGGTGACCAGGCCGATGCCCACCTGGCCGCGGTCCCATGCGTGCTGCGCCTCGAAGGGCAGGAGGGCCGAGCCGCGGGCCACCGCCATCCACGTCAGGAACGCGGCCAGGGCCACGAGGCTGGGCCCGACGGCGAGCGCCACCCGGCGCGCCCGTCCCGCGGCGGGCCCGCGCAGCGCCAGCAGGCCCGCCAGCAGCGCGACCAGGATGCCCGTGGGCCGGGCGAGCGTCGCGGCGGCGGCGGCGAGGCCCGCCAGGCCGGGCCGGCCCCGGGTGCCGGCCAGGGCGGCGCCCAGCGCGCACGCCAGCACGATGCCCTCGGTGTAGGCCAGCGAGGCGTAGGCCGCGGTGGGGAGCAGGGCGAGCGCCCACGTCGCCCGGGCCGCCGCCTCGTCGCCGAACCGCTCGGCGCTGAGGACGTGGAAGCCCTGGAGGGCGGCGAGGAAGGCCAGGTTCGAGACCACCAGGGCCGCGATGAACGGGTTGAGGCCGATCGCCAGAGCCGCCGCCATCACCGCCGGCAGCAGCGGGAAGAAGGCGAGGTTGGTGAAGACCTCGCCCACCTGCCCGGTGTCGTGGGCGTAGCCGTGGCGCGCCACGTCGAGGTACCAGGTCGTGTCCCAGCCGCCCAGGAGGGAGAGCGCGTGCGGGACGGCCGGGTCGACGCCCCGCTCCGGCACGCCGAAGGCCAGGCTGGCGGCGATGCCGAGCGCGATGACCAGCGCCCGGGAGGCCGCCCACGCCACCAGGGGCGTCCTCCACCCCGGCTCGGCGCGGGCGAGCGCGGCGGGGGCGGCGGTCCTCACCGGCGCCAGCCGGCGACGGACAGGAGGGCCCCCAGCGCCACCAGGGCCCCGGCCACGATCGGCGCCGCGACCGCCGCGGGCTCCAGGTCGATGGAGGCCTTCAGGGCGTGGTCGGACGCGCCGTCGCGCACGACGAGGTGGACCGGCGGGTCGGCGCCCGCCCGGATCGCCCACACCAGGGCGAGGCCCCCGGCCACGAACACCAGCGGTCCGGCCCACCGCGCCACCGGGGCGCCGGCCCCCGGGCGCGCGGCCAGGAGGGCGGCTCCCGCGAGGACGGCCAGCGCGCCGAGCACCGGCAGCAGCCACAGCTCCCCGGCCGCGGCGAGCCCCGTCGCCATGACCCGTCCACCGGGCCCGTGGGCCGAGTACCAGGCCAGCGCCGGCAGCACCGCCAGGGCCCCTCCGAGCAGGATCAGCGGCACGCCGACCGCCCGGGACGTCACCGGCTCGCCGCCGGAACGACGCGCCGGAACACCATCACACCGTCGTCGTTCATCACGAGGCGCATGTCGGGGCGGGCGCGGAGCTGCTCGAGGTAGGGCGGGAAGCGGATCGGGTCGAGCCGGTCCGCCACGTAGGGGCGGTGGCGGTCGACGATCACCCACTGCGCATCGTCGATGACCGGGAACGTGTAGATGCGCTCCCGCTCCGAGAGGTGGGCCCCCGCGAGGTTGGCCGCCGACACGGGCACGTCGCCGGGGATCATGGCCACGGCGCGCTCCAGCACCCGGGCGTGGTGGCCGACGTGGTACTGCTCCACGCGCTGATCGGAGCCGATCGCCGGGATGTCGTTCGTCCACGGCATCGGGCTCTGGACCGCCCCCGCCACGAGCGCGACGCCCACCCAGACGACCGCCACCGCCCCGTCGTGGGAGAGGAAGCGCGCCATCGCGGCGGGCCGCCGCGCCCGGCGCAGCCGCGCCAGGCCCAGGATCGCGGCGGCCACGAGGAAGGGCACGATCACGGCCACGTACTGGAACTGGATCGAGTACTGGGGGAACCAGTCGGCGAGGACGTTGATGAGGACCTCGGGCAACGCCCCGGCCGCCAGGAGGGGCGCGGCCAGCGACAGGAAGGCCAGGGGGATGAGGAGAGCCCCGAGGTAGCTCAGGCGGTCGTACGAGGAGCCCACCAGCTGCACGGCCTCCCACGGGTGAGTGATGAGCGTGTGGGCGATGCCGCCCCCGTCCTTGCCGAGCGACCCGTAGCGGTCGACGAACTCCGAGCCCTGCCCGGCGTTGAAGTGGGGGATCACCACAAGCAGGGCGATCGCCACCCAGGCGAGCGAGACCGCGGCCAGGGCGATCCCGTACCGTCGCCCGAGCCCGCGTACCACCATCCAGAGGCCGAGCATCGCCAGGGCGAGCCCCACCTCCTCCTTGGTCAGGAGGGTGGGCACCGCGAGCACCGACAGCAGCAGGTAGCGGCGCTCCTCGGCGGCCCAGATGCAGTACATCAGCAGCGGCGCGGCCAGCGTGACCGGATGGAATTCCGTGACCGTGGCCCACTGGAGGGGCGGGTAGAGCAGGTAGACGGCCGCCGCGGCCACGGCCAGGCGGTCGTCCCCGAGCCACCGCCGCCCGAGCCAGAAGGCCGGCAGCGCCCCGGCGGCCACGATGACGGCCTGGGCCACCAGGAGCCCCTCGGGCAGCACGGGGGTCCACGCGAGGGGCGTGAACAGCACCAGGATCGGGTCGACGTGCGCTCCCAGGCGCGAGAACTGCCGGCCCAGGATGTCGGTGGTCTCGAGCGGCCGCCCCTGGGCCGTGCTCCAGACCGCCTGAACCATGTTCCCGAGGTCGAACCGCCCCGCCCAGAACGCCCGCTGCCGCTGGATCGACAGGAACGAGAAGAGGACGGCGTAGAGCGTCATCATCGCCCAGACCGCCGCCTGTGGAGCTCGCGGCCGCCGCGCGGCCCACGCCGCGCCGGGCCGTGGCCGCGAACGCGGGACGGGGGCCGTGACGCTCACCGGCGGTGCCGGTCCACCAGCACGACCACCGCGATGAACACGAGCTCGACCAGGGTCATGACGAGGCGCGTGCCCACCGAGAGGGCCACCGCCACCCCCGTGGGGACGTTGTGGGCCAGCGCGATCGCGAAGGCCCCCTCCCGCACCCCGATCCCGGAGGGGAACAGGAACGCCAGGACCGAGATCGCGAACGAGACCAGGAAGGCCAGACCCACGTAGGCCGGGCTGCCGGCCTCCGGGCCGGCGGCCGAGCGCACCAGCAGCCAGACGCCCGTGCAGAGCAGGAAGGCGGTGAGCGCATACCAGGCGATCAGGGCGGCGAGGGGCCGGGGGGTGAGCAGCACCGGGAGAGGCTCCCGCCGGGCCTTCCGCAGCAGCCACGCGGACGTCGGCCCGAAGATCTTGGGGTGCAGCACCACGAGGCCCAGCGGCAGGAGCGCCAGCAGCCACACCTGGACCGCCCCCGCGGTGCCGAAGAGGATCACGAACAGCACGGAGCCCGCCGCCGCGACGCCCAGCGTGAGCAGCTGCTCGTAGACCGTCGCCGCGACGGTCACGCGGCGCGGGACCCCGTGGTCGTAGCTCATCACCACCCGGCTCACGACCATCAGGAACTTCCCGGGGACGTACCGGCCGAGGAGCGAGCGGGCCCAGATGGAGAGCGTGGTGCCGGCGGGCGGCCCGTCGGCGTGGAGGCGGTCGACGATGGCGCCGTACCCCACGCCGCTCGCCAGGTAGAAGAGGCCGATCACGATGACGCCGAGCGCCATGACCGACGGCTCGATGTCCCAGTTGTACTGGGAGACCGTGGTCCAGCCGTCCACGAGCGCCCAGCCGAGGAAGCCCAGCACCAGCACGCCCGCGGCGAGCCCGCCCCAGCGCCGCAGCGGACCCGACGTGGGGCGGCCGACGGCTTCGCTCGACCTACTGGTCACCGCGGCGCGCCATCGCGACGAGGCCGTGGTAGCCGGGGCGGCGGCCACCGAACGCCGTGTCGATCTCGAGTGCCGCCCGCACCAGCCGCGCGGCCAGCCGGGGCGGCGCGCCACCGACGGGGCGGCGGCCGTCCCCGGCCGTGAGGCGGCGACGGAGGGCGCGCCGGTACACCTGCCGGTGGTAGAGACCCGTGAGCGGGAAGCCCCACCCCGCGACCTCGACCGACGCGAAGCCGGCGTCCTCGAGCAGGCCGGCGAGGCCCGGCACGGTGTAGCGGCGGCGGTGGCCCGCCCAGCGGTCGGTCCAGTCGTAGCGATAGGGGTTGGCCGGAACCGTCACGACGAGGAGGCCCCCGGGCCGCAGGACCCGGTGCAGCTCGGCCGCCGCGGCCGCGTCGTCGTCGAGGTGCTCCAGCACCTCCGCGCACACCGCCGCGTCGAAGGCCGCGTCCGGCAGGTCCAGGCGCTCCAGGTCGCCGCGCAGGACCGGGTTGCCGGCCTCCGCGGGGCCCAGGCGCGCGCGCACCCAGTCGCACAGCTCCGGGCTCGCGTCCACCGAGGTCACCCGCAGCCCCTGCTCCACGAGGCGCAGGGTCAGGCTGCCGGCCCCGGCGCCCGCGTTGAGCACGGCCGGGCCCGGCAGCGCGGGCAGCATCCGGCGCAGGATGAGCGCCTCGCGGTAGGCGTGGCGGGGCCCGAACAGCTCGGGGCCCTCACCCCAGTCGTGGACGCGGTCGGTCGTGGTCATCCCGGGGAGGTTAGAGCGATGCGAGCGCGTCCCGCAGCCGCGTCGCCACCGCGGCGGGCGCCCCGCGCTCCAGGTAGGCCGCGCGGGCGGCGGACCCGATGGACGCCCGCAGGGCGCGATCGCCCGCCAGGCGCGCCAGCGCGCCCGCAAGCGCCGCGGCGTCCCCGGGCGGCACCAGGAGGGCGGTGCGGCCGTCCTCCAGCTGCTCGCGCGCCCCCGGGGTGTCGGCCGTCACCACCGCCCGCCCGGCGGCCATGGCCTGCCACACCTTGTTCGGCACGACCCGGGCGGCCTTGGCGCCGGCGCCGAACACCCCCAGGCAGATCGCCGACCCCGCCACGGCCGCGCCCAGCTCCTCGTAGGGAAGCCACCGCTCCCAGGTGAGGCCCGCGGGGCGGTCGCGCGCGAGCTCGGCCTCGAGCCAGGGCCCGAGCTGCCCGTCGCCGATGAGACGGAGCGGCGGCGAGGACGGAGCGCGCGCCGCCTCGATCACCGTGGCGACGCCGTGGAGCGGGGCGAGCTTGCCGTAGAAGAGCGCGCGCGCCGGGCCGCCGGGCTCCGGCAGACAGGGGAAGCGGTCGGGCTCGGCCCCCACCGGGACCACCGCGATCCGCCCGCGCGGCACGTCGAAGCGCTCGGCGAGCCAGTCGGCGCCCGCCGCGGTGTCGGCCATCACCAGGTCGGCGAGCCGCAGTGAGAGGCGGTCGACGCCGGCCAGCGCCGCGGCCGTGACGCGATCGGCGCGGCCGCGGTCCCCCGCGAGGGTGTCGACCAGCGAGATCATCATGTCGACCACCAGGGGCACCCCGCGCGCCCTCGCCACGCACCATGCCGGCACGGCGTCCGGCTGGGCGGGGTAGCCCGCCACCACGGCGTCCACCCGGCCCTCGTGGGAGACCTCGCGGGCCAGGCCGCCCCAGGCCCGCGCGTAGCCCAGGCCCGCCCGCGCGAGCGGGCCGGGGCGCAGGAAGGCGCCGGCCTTGTGCCGCTGCCGCTCCCACACCGGCCGGTGGTGCTCCACCACCTCGACCCCGATCTCCCGCAGCCCGCGCACGAGCACCCGCGCTCGCGGGTAGTCCCGCTCGTAGGTGCCGAGCCACATCACCCTCACGACGGACCGCCCGGCGCGCTCAGCGGATGACGCGCTCGACCCGCGAGCGGGCCTCGTCGTCCTGGGGTCGCAGGTGGTACCGCTGGATCATCTCGCTGACGAGGCCGATGGTGAAGAGCTGGACCCCCACCACGATCATCAGCACCCCGAGCAGGAGGAGCGGCCGGTTGCCGATGCCCTCCCCGGCCAGCCGCAGCACCGCGAGGTAGGCGCAGATGATCACGCCCACCACGATGAGCAGCATCCCGGCGCCGCCGAACAGGTGCATCGGCCGCTGCCGGAAGCGGCCGACGAACAGGATCGTGAGCAGGTCGAGGAAGCCGCGGACGTAGCGCTCGAGGCCGTACTTGCTGCTGCCGAAGGCGCGCGGGCGGTGGTTGACCGGCAGCTCGCTCACCCGGAAGCCCTCGTTGGCGGCCAGCACCGGGATGTAGCGGTACTGGTCGCCCGTGAGCGCCAGGGAGCGCACCACCTCGGCGCGGTAGGCCTTGAACCCGCAGTTCAGGTCGTGCAGCCGGACGCCGGACATGCGGGAGGTGACGCCGTTGAAGACGCGCGACGCCGCGCGCTTGCTCCAGGAGTCCTGGCGCTCCTTCTTCCAGCCGCTCACGAGGTCGGCGCCGGCCTCCAGCTCGGCCAGCAGCCGCGGGATCTCGGCCGGGTCGTCCTGGAGGTCCCCGTCGATGGTCACGATGGCGTCGCCCTGGGCCTCGCGGAAGCCGGCCATCAGGGCCGCGGCCTTGCCGAAGTTGCGCCGCAGGCGCACGACCGCGATCTCGGGCTCGGCGGCGGCCAGGTCGGCGAGCGCCTCGGAGGTGCCGTCGGTGGACCCGTCGTCCACGAAGAGCACCTCGGTGCGCCGGCCGAGGGCGCGGAGCACCGGCAGCAGCTCCTGCGCCAGGGGTCGGACCGACTCGCGCTCGTTGTAGACCGGGATGACCACCGAGACGAAGGCGAGGCGTGCGGCCACCGGCTCCGACTATAGCCGGGGGGCGGGGGCGACCCGGCGGCGGGGGCGAGGGGCCGCGCGCCCCTTGCGGGCGCGGAGCAGGACCCGCAGGGCCATGCTCCACACGCAGGCGACCACCAGGACCGTCGCGATCGGGCCCACCGCTCCGCGCGCGCCGCTCGTGGTGGTGACCACCAGGTACCAGGCGGCGAAGATCGGGTTGGAGCCGAGGTGGCCCGACATGTTCAGCACCAGGGCCAGGATCGGCAGGAGGGCAACGGCGGCCAGGCCGGCGAGCTGCCACGGACGCCGCGCCGCGCCTCCCACCGCCGCCGCGTGCGCGGCGGGCAGGGCCAGGACGAGCGCGAAGGGGCTCACGACCCACAGCAGCACCAGCACGACGCCCAGGGACACCAGCGCCGCCGTGCCCTCGGAGGACGGCGGGACGTCCAGGCGGCGGGCGCGGCGGCGCGTCCAGACCGAGGCGAGGACGCCGGCGCCGATGGCCACCACCAGGCCCAGGGCGGCCGCCGCGCCGAAGCGGGCCTCGGCCGGGAGGGGCGGCACCCCGGCCGACGGGCGCGGCAGCAGCCCGCCCAGGGACAGCAGGTAGGCGGCCGCGAGGCCCGCGAGCAGCGGCAGCGCCCGCAGGCCGACCGCGCGGACGCCCGGGAGCAGGGGGACGCGGGCGCGGCGCAGGCCGGCGGCCGCGTCGACCGCCAGGGCCAGCACCGGCAGGGCCAGGAGGAGGAGGGCCAGACGGGTCACCGTGGGACGCAGCCGCTTCCCGGCCAGCTCCAGGCTGCCGTCCGCGTTCGGCACCCGGGCGGTCGCGTCGAAGGCGCCGAGCAGGTCGTTGGCCGCGTTGGCCACCAGCTCCATGCGGTCCGCCGTCGGCGCGGGCGCGTTGGTCAGGGGCGAGTCGGGCCGGCCGGAGAGCGTGACGGCCGCGAGCCCCAGGCCGATGGCGGCGCCCTGGTCGCCGAAGGTCTGCGGCACGGCGAGCCCGAGGAGCTGGTCGGCCAGGGACGGGGTGGCGTCCGAGCGCCCCCCGGCGCGCGCGACGGCGCGCTCGGCGAAGGGCGCGAGCCCGGCGGACTGCCGGTCGGTGCGCCCGCGGATCCACACGTGGACCCGATCCCCCTGTGCGTCCCCGGGGCCGTCCAGCACGATCGCCGCCTCGAGCGGGAACGACGAGAAGCGGCGCAGGAACCAGCGGGTGCCGGCGTTCCCCACCGTGTTGCCGTCGACCGAGACGAACAGGTGCGGGCGCTGGTGGCGCGTGGTCGCCGACGCCCGGGCCAGGCGCAGCATCACGGCCGTGGCGCTGGCGCCGGCAGACACGCCCGGCGGGGTGTCCCGGGGCGCCAGGACGACGATGCCGGGCAGCGGCCGCAGCCCGGCGGTGCCGGGCACCACGAGGTACACGTTCCGGAGCGACACGCGCTCCCCGCCCGAGTTCGCCACCAGGTCCTGGATCTGCACCCGGCCCGCGCCCCCGGGCACCTGCGCGAGCTGCCCCCGCACCCACTGGGCGGCCTGGAGGTCGGCGTCCGACCCCGGCGGTCGGTCGGGCGCGATGGCGCTGAGCTGGTTCGAGAGATCCAGCGTCCCCTGCCCGTCGATGGCCGAGGGCAGCACCGGCTCGTTGCCCGTATCCGGGGTCTCCAGCGTGAGCAGCGCGACGATGAGCGCGACGCCCGCGACCAGCCAGCAGGTGCGATAGAGGCGGACGTTCAGCACGGTGAGCGACCGCCGAGGGCGCGGCGGCGGAGGGTAGAGTGTCGCACGAATCGGGCCGGCCCTGGCCCGGCGACGCCGTCTCGGGGGTTCCGGGCGTGATCCGAAGCGTCAACGTCGGGCACAAGTCGCTGGCCGACTACCACAGCATCGTCTCTCGCGATCTGATGGCCGACATCCGCGCGCTGGCCGCGCCCCTCGAGGGCAAGCGCGTGCTGCACGTGAACGCCACGAGCTTCGGCGGCGGCGTGGCCGAGATCCTCTACAGCCTGGTTCCCCTCATGAACGACGCCGGCCTCCAGGCCGACTGGAAGTTCATGTTCGGGCGGGACGACTTCTTCGACGTCACCAAGAAGATCCACAACTCCCTCCAGGGGGACCCGGGCGAGCTGACGGACGAGGACGAGGCGGTCTTCGAGAGGTACAACCTGATGAACGTGGGCGGGCTCACGGACGACTATGACTTCATCGTCATCCACGATCCGCAGCCGGCCGCGTTCCGGATGCACGCCGCCGACAACAGGGCGAAGTGGATCTGGCGCTGCCACATCGACCTCTCGACGCCCAACCCGCAGGTGCTGGACTTCCTGCTGCCGATGATCGAGACCTACGACCTGACCGTGTTCCACATGGCGCAGTACATCCCGTCGGGCAGGAACCTTCCCGACCCGGTCGTGATGCCCCCGGCGATCGACCCGCTGTCGCCGAAGAACATGTCGCTGTCGCCCGAGGACGCCGCCTACATCGTCAACCAGTTCGGCCTCGACATCGAGCGGCCGCTGATGCTCCAGGTGTCGCGCTTCGACCCCTGGAAGGACCCGCTGGGCGTGATCGACGCCTACCGGATCGTGAAGGAGCGGTTCCCCGAGATGCAGCTCGCCCTGGTGGGCTCGATGGCGAGCGACGACCCCGAGGGCTGGGAGTTCTTCCAGCGCACGATGGACTACGCGGGCGACGATTCGGACATCTACATCCTGTCCAACCTGAACAACGTGGGAGCCGTGGAGGTCAACGCGTTCCAGACGCACGCCGACGTGGTGCTCCAGAAGTCCATCAAGGAGGGCTTCGGGCTGACGGTGACCGAGGCGCTCTGGAAGGCCCGCCCCGCGGTGGCCGGCAACGTGGGCGGCATCCCGCTCCAGATCGCGGACGGCCAGACCGGCTATCTGGTGAACTCCGCGGAGGAGGCCGCCGCGCGCAGCATCGAGATCATGAACGACCCCGAGGCCGCCCGGGCGATGGCCCGCCGCGGCAAGCAGCACGTGCGTCACGATTTCCTGACGCCGCGGCTGCTGCGCGACTGGCTCGGGATCTTCACGCGGCTCTCGGAGGGGTGAGGACGCGATGGCACGCCGCGGGGCGCCGCTGATCCTGGTCTCGAACCGCGGCCCCCTGACCTTCACGCGCGGGCCGGACGGGGAGCTGCAGAGCGAGCGGGGCGGGGGCGGGCTGGTCACCGCGCTCCTGGGGCTCACCGAGCACACGCCGGCGCTGTGGATCTCGGCGGCGATCTCGGAGGCCGAGGAGGAGATGTCGCGCGTGGCCGGCGGGGGCAGCTTCCCCATGCCCGACCTCGGCGTCGACACGCGCGGGCGCTTCGTGACGATCGAGCCCGAGACGTACCACGACTACTACAACGTGGTCGCCAACCCCATGCTCTGGTTCATCCAGCACTACCTCTGGGACCTGAGCAACGCGCCCGACATCCGCCACGAGGAGCTGATGGCCTGGAAGCACGGCTACCTCGCCGCCAACCGGGCGTTCGCCGAGGCGGTCAACGAGGAGCTGGCGGAGGACCCGGACCGGGTCGTGATGCTTCACGACTACCACCTCTACACGGCCCCCGAGACCATCCGCGAGGCGCATCCGAACGCGTTCCTGCACTTCTTCGTGCACATCCCGTGGAGCCAGTCGGACTACTGGCGCATCCTGCCCAGCAAGATCCGCGAGGCGATCCTGCGCGGGATGCTGGCCAACGACATCATCGCGTTCCACACCTGGCGGTACGGGCGGAACTTCCTCCTCTGCTGCGAGGAGCTGCTCGACCTGCGCGTCGACTACGCCCGCAGCCAGGTGCGCTGGCAGGGGCGCGACGTGTGGGTGCGCTCCTACCCCATCTCGGTCAACGCGCCCATGTTCGAGGAGCTGGCGCGGAGCCCCGAGGTGAAGGCCGAGGAGGGCCCGATGCTGCGGCGCCGTCGCCAGCACCTGATCGTGCGCGTCGACCGCACCGACCTCTCGAAGAACACGCTGCGCGGCTTCAAGGCCTACGACATCTTCCTGGACCGACACCCCGAGTTCCACGAGGACATCACGTTCTTCGCGCTCCTGCAGCCGTCCCGCCAGGACGTGGACGAGTACATCGAGTACGTGGCGAAGATCCGCGACATCGTGAGCCACATCAACACCAAGCACGGGAACACGGACTGGATGCCCATCGACCTGCGCATCGAGAGCAACATCCACCGGGCCGTGGCCGCCTACAAGAACTACGACGTGCTTCTCGTGAACCCGATCTACGACGGGATGAACCTGATCGCAAAGGAGGCCCCGCTGGTGAACGAGCGCAGCGGGGTGATGATCCTGTCCGAGAACGCCGGGGCGCACGAGGAGCTGGGATCGTTCGCCATCACGATCAACCCGTTCGACGTGGAGGCCCAGGCCGAGGCGTTCCACATGGCGCTGACGATGCCGTTCGACGAGCGGGCCGGCCGCCTCGAGGAGATCAAGCGGATCGTGCGCGAGAACGACGTGGGCAAGTGGCTGTCGGCGCAGCAGGAGGACATCGCGCGCAAGCGCTCCGCCGACCGGCGCCGGTCCCACCGGGCGAAGGCGTGAGCGACGGCGAGCTGAGCCACCTCGACGCGCGCGGGCGGGCGCGGATGGTCGGGGTGGGGCACAAGCCCCCGGTCGCCCGGCGGGCGGTGGCCGAGGCGGTGGTGCGGATGGCGCCGGCGACGGCCCGTGCGATGTCCGACGGCGCGCTGCCCAAGGGCGACGCGGCCGCCGTGGCGCGGGTGGCCGGGATCATGGCCGCCAAGCGCACGCCGGAGCTGATCGCCCTGTGCCACCCCCTGCCCATCGAGCGCGTGGGGATCGAGGTGACCATCGACGCCGAGGCCGGCGAGGTGCGCATCACCGGCGAGGTGGAGACCATCGCCCGCACCGGGGTGGAGATGGAGGCCCTGACGGCCGTGTCGGTGGCGGCGCTGAACGTCTACGACATGGTCAAGGGCATCGACACGGGCGTCGTGGTGGAGGCGATCCGGCTGCTGGAGAAGACCAAGGGGCCCCCGTGACCGGCGCGGCCCTTCGGGTGGTGGTGATCACGGTCTCCGACCGCTCCGCGGCCGGGGAGCGCGAGGACCGCTCGGGGCCCGTGCTGGCCGAGGCCGTCGAGGCCTGGGGCGCCGAGGTGGTGGGCCGGGACGTGGTGCCCGACGACCGGCACGGCCTGACGACGCTCCTTCAGACCCTCTGCGACGCCCCCTCCTCGCCCGACCTCATCCTCACCACGGGCGGCACCGGGGTGGGCCCGCGCGACTGCACCCCGGAGGCCACGCGCGCGGCCTGCCGGCGAATGGTGCCCGGCATCGCCGAGACACTCCGGGCCCGGTCCCTGGCGGTGACCCCGCACGCGATGCTCTCCCGCGGCGAGGCCGGCGTGCGCGGGACGACGCTGATCGTGAACCTGCCCGGGTCCCCGGGCGGGGCGCGCGACGGCTGGGAGGTGGTGGCGCCGGTGGTCGCCCACGCGGCGTCGCAGCTGCGCGGGGGGGACCATCCCGCGGGCCCACCCGCGGCCGTTGGAGCGCCCCCACCGGCGGAGTAGTTTGCCGCCATGGCGGCGACCCCGGGCCTCGAGCTGTCGGCGATGGGCGCGGTGCGCCCGCCGGCCGAGGCGGTCGTGAAGGCGGCCCAGCGCCGCGAGCAGCAGGGCTTCGACGCGATCTGGTGGGCCGACCACCTGCTGCACTGGTTCCCCCTCTCGATCTGGACGCCGGACCTGGTGCCCCAGGCCGCGGCGGGCCAGCGCAGCCCGCACGTGTGGTTCGACCCCGTGCCCGTGGTCGCGGCGGCGGCGGCGGCCACGCGCGAGGTGAGGCTGGGCATCGGGGTGACCGACCTCGTGCGCCGCCACCCGGCGTCCCTGGCCCAGACGGCCCTCACGCTCGACCACCTGACCGGCGGCCGCTTCGTGCTCGGCGTGGGCGCCGGCGAGGCCCTCAACCTGGCGCCCTTCGGCCTCGCCAACGCCCGGCCGCTGGGCCGCCTGGACGAGGGCCTCGAGGTGATGCGCCTGCTGATGACCGAGGACGACCCGGTGGACTTCGACGGGGAGCACTTCCATCTCCGCGGGGCGACCCTCGGCCTGCGCCCGCTTGGCGACCGCCCGCCGCCGGTGTGGGTGGCCGCGCACCGGCCGCGCGGCCTCGAGCTGGTGGGCCGCCGCGCCGACGGGTGGCTGCCCCTCGCGACCGACCCTCCCCAGTACGCGCAGATGCTCGCCGCCGTGGAGGCCGCGGCGACCGCGGCGGGGCGCGAGGCCGGCGCCGTGACGCCGGGCCTCTACGCCCGGATCGTGGTGGCCGAGAGCCGCGAGGCCGCGGAGGCCGCC
Source organism: Miltoncostaeaceae bacterium (assembly GCA_963760715.1). GTDB lineage: Bacteria > Actinomycetota > Thermoleophilia > Miltoncostaeales > Miltoncostaeaceae > CAVXDY01. Next base: position 362,701 of record CAVXDY010000004.1, read on the forward strand.
ATCGACGGCTCCCTGCTGATGCGCTTCATCGCGCTCACGCGCCCGGCCGAGTCGTACGCCGCCCGCGGCGCGGAGCACCCGCTGGGCGCGGGGGCCTTCGGGCTCACCTCCTTCCTGCCCACGGGCTACGGCCGCGAGGAGGCCCTGCGGCTGGCCGACGCCGTCCCGGTGGACGTCCTGCGCGACACCGTCGTGTACGGCACGCCCGACGACGTGGCCGCGACCATCTCGGAGTTCGTCGCGGCGGGGGCCCGCCACGTGCAGCTCACCAACATGACCCCGCTCGCCGCTCCGGAGCTCGCGGCGTCCAGCGAGGCGCTCCTGGCCGACGCCGTCGCGGCGCTCCGCGCCGAGTCCCCGGCGGTGAGGTGAGAGGTCGCGGGGCGGTCGCGGCGGCGCTGGGGCTTGCGCTGGGCCTGGGCGCGGCGGGGCCGGCGGGAGCCGCGCCGCGCACGATCACCCTCGACGGCTGGGCCGACCAGGCCGCGGTCCTCTCGGGCACGACCCTGGTCGTGGCGGAGGCCGCGACGGTGCACGTGGACCCGCGCGTCATCGCGGGCTCGCCGCCGGGCGCCGCGCCGTTCGACTACTACCGCGCGGAGACCTCGCGGGCGCGGCTCAACCGCGCCCGCACCCGCTTCACGGGGGCGCTCGAGACCCCCGTCTCCGTGCGCACCAGCATCGCCGCCATGGGACCGGGGATCCTCGCCCCCGGAGGGGCCGGGAGCTTCGTGACGGCGCCGAGCAGCCGCGCGGGCGCCACGCCCGTGATCTGGTGCTGCGACCCGGAGGGCGTCGAGACGGTGGTGGAGAGCGACGGCCGGCCCGAGGCGCCCGTGACGCTGGCGGCCACGGTGGACGGCGGGCGCGTGCGGTTCCTCCAGGCGCGGGCCGACGGGGCCGCCGTGCTGGTGGGCGCGGACCCCGTGGGCCCGGGCGAGCGGCGCACGGCGGTGGAGGTGCCGGTGCGCACCGGCGCCGGCCTCGCGGCCCTGGCGCCGGGCCTGCTGGCGTGGGTCGATCCGGCCGCGCCGGCCGTGCTGGCCCGGGCGCCCGCGGGCGACGCCGGGCTGGGCGCGATCGCGACGACGGCCCTCCCCGGGCCGGCCCTGCGGGTGTGGGCGTCGCGCGGCCTCGTCGCCGTGGCCGTGCGCGCCGGCGGGGGCGTGCGCCTGCTCCGCGTGGATCCCGCGACGGGCGCCGCCGGAACCGTCTGGCGGGGGGGCCGCACGCCGCGGGTCTCGGTGGGCGGCGGATCCGTGGCGGTGGCCGACGGGCGCCGGGTGCTGGCCTCCCGCTCCGGCCCCCTGCGCTCGGTGGGCCGCGGCCGGGGGCCGGTGGCCGCGGTGGCCGTCGACGGCCGGCGCCTGGCCCTGCTCGAGCGCGTGCGGGCGCGCGGGGTGCGCGTGACGGTGGCGCGCCTGAGGCCCGTGCCGTGAGGCGTCTGCGGCGCGGCGCTGGCCGCGCTGGTCGCGCTCGCCGCGCTGGCGGTGCTGGCCGGATCCGCGGCGGCGGCGCCGATCCTCTCGCTGCAGGACGACGACCTGGTCAACGTCCGCGGGCCCGCCCTGGACGCGCGCCTCGACGCCCTCGCCGCCACCGGGACGAAGGTCACGCGGGTCAACGTGCTGTGGCGGGAGGTGGCGCCCACCCGGCCGGCCGACGCGCGGAACCCGGCCGATCCCGCCTACGACTGGAGCCGCTACGACGAGATCGTGCGCGGCCTGTCGGCGCGGGGGATCTCGACCATCCTCGACTTCTACCTCACCCCGGCGTGGGCGTCGCGCACCGGCCTGCGGACCGCCGCGCCGCGGGCGGCCGACGGGGCGCGGTTCGCCGGCGCGATCGCCCGGCGCTACTCCGGCGCGTTCGCCGACGCGGCCGGCGCGGTCCTGCCGGAGGTGCGGCACATCGAGGTGTGGAACGAGCCCAACCTCCCCGGGTTCTGGATGCCCCAGTGCCGGCAGCGCGCGGGCCGCGCGGCGCTGGTCTCGCCGGGCGCCTACGCCGCGCTCCTGGCGGCCGCCTACCGGGAGATCAAGGCCGCGAACCCCCGCTCGCAGGTCATCGGGGGTGCCGTGGGGCCGGCCGGCCGCACGCCGCGCACCTGCGTCCCCGGCGAGGGCGGGGCCGTCGGCAGCCTCGACTTCACCCGCCTGGTGGCGCGCGAGGGCCCGCCGATCGACGCCTGGAGCCTGCACCTCTACCCCATCGGATCTCCGCTCAAGGCCTTCTTCGTGCCATCGTGGAGCACGCTGCCCCAGGTCGTCAGAGAGGTCGATAGGCTGCGGCCGGGCGCACCGATCCACGTGACGGAGACGGGTTACCACACGTCGTACAACCGCTTTCACCGCTACTTCGTGAGCGAGGCGCAGCAGGCCGCCTGGCTCGACGAGACGCTCGCCGCCGCCGCCGCGCAGCCGCGCGTCCAGGTGGTGACCTGGTTCAACTTCCAGGACAACCCGCTCTGGACCGGAGGGCTGCTGCGCGGGGACGGCACGCGCAAGCCGTCGTACGACCGCTTCGTCGCGCAGGCCGCCGCGTTCCCCCCGCCCCCGGGGTGGGGGCCGTGAGCGAGGCCGGCGAGGAGCGCCTGGACCAGGTGCAGGCCTACTACGACCGCCTGGCGCCGCGCCTGGTGGCCGTCGAGAGCCGCAACTGGCACCTGCAGAGCCGCATGTCGCTGGTGCTGGAGACCATCGACCGGTACGCCCCTCCCCGGGGCCGCGTGCTGGACGTCGGCTGCGGGACCGGCTTCCTCCTGGAGCGGCTCGCCGAGCGCGGGTTCTCGGGGGTCGGCATCGACCTCTCGCCCGAGTCGGTGGAGCACGCGCGCAGCCGCCTGCGGGACATCGGGGCCTCCGAGCGGCTCGACGCCCAGGTGGGGAGCGCGTACGAGCCGCCCGCCGGCCCATTCGACCTGATCGCGCTCACCGACGTGCTGGAGCACCTGGAGAACCCCCGCGCCTGCCTGGCCACGCTGCGGGAGCGGCTCGCTCCCGGCGGCCTGCTGGTGATCTCGACGCCCAACCGGCGCAGCCTCTCGGGGGCGCGGCGCTGGCTGGCCGAGAACGGGGTGCCGGGCATCCGGCTCAACCTGGCGCCGGTGGACAACTGGCAGACCTGGACGGACCTCGAGAGCCACGCGGCCTCGGCCGGCCTGGCGCCGGTGTCGCGCCGCGGGATCTTCTTCCGCCCGGGCGGCCGGATCGGCTCGCAGATCGGGCGGCTGTACCGTTTCTCGGGCCCCCGCCGGGCGGAGCTCGCGCTGTCGCGGACGCCCCTGGGCCGCTTCGGCTTCTACATCTGCCTGGGGTTCCGGGCCATCGCGTGACCGGCCGGGGGGCCCGGTGAGCGACCGGGCGCGGCGCGGCGCGGTGATCATCGCGATGGCCGCGCTGTTCGTCCTCGCCCTCGGCACCTTCGTGCTGCCGTTCGCGTTCCCGACGCCGCCGCCGATCGTCAGCCGCTTCCAGGCCACCCTGCTGTTCAGCCCGGACGGAGACGGGCGCCGCGACGAGGCGCGCGTCAACATCCGCCTGCACGAGGCGAGCACCGTGTCCGTCGAGATCCAGCGCGACGGCAAGCGGGTCAAGCTGCTGATCCCGGAGGCCCCGCGGCCGCGGGGCTTCTCGAGCACCGCGTGGGACGGGACCGGCGACGACGGCCGCACGCTCCCCAACGGCACCTACGCCATCAAGCTGCGGGCGCGGTCGGGCGAGAAGCAGTTCAACACGACCCGCAACATCGTCATCGACACGATCGCACCCCAGGCGAAGTCGTTGACCGTCGAGTCGGCCACGCTGGCCGGCGCCGGGCCGGGGGAGTGCCGCGTGGTGTTCACCGCCACGGATCCGGGGTCACTGGTGCTCGAGGCGCTGCGCCCGGACGGGACGAAGAGCCTGCGGCGGCTGGGGCGGCGGCCCGTTCGCGCGAAGGGCGTCGTGCGCTGGGCATGGGACGGCCGCGCCGCCACCGGCCGGGCCGTGGCGCCGGGGCTGTACGTCCTGCGGGCCTCCTTCTCCGACGCCGCCCGCAACACCAGCGTGAGCGAGCGCACCTGCTGGGTGGGCTACCTGGCGGGCCGGGCCATCCCCGCCCGCCCGTCGCCCCGCCAGGCCGTGGGGGTGGCGCTGCGCACCACGGCCGGCGACCCCCTGCCCCCGTCCACGCCCGTGACCCTCACCCTGCGCCGCCGGACCGGGATCCCCGGCGTCACCGCCACCGATCCCCTGGGGCCCCAGGTGGGCGTGGGCGCACGCGGGCCGCTGGCGCGGGTGCGCGTGCGCATCCCCGCCGGGATCAACCCGGATGCGCTGTGGCTGGTCGCCCAGGCGGGCGGCGACCACCCCGGGGTCGCCCTCGTCCCCCTCGGGGGCCGGCCGTGATCGAGGGCGCGCGCGAGGTGGCCGCCGTGGCCGCCGCCGTCGGGGTGGTGGGCCTGCTGGCGCCCCTGCCCGCCCTGCGCTCGGAGGCGCAGCGGGCCGGCGCCCTGGCCGTGATGATCGTCTCCTGGGGGATCCTCGCGGCGAGCCTGGTGCCCGGGCACGACGCCCGCAGCGGGCTCGACCGGCTCGGCTCGCCCGCGAGGGCGGGCGCGGCGGCCGTCGCCGTGATCGTCGCGCTCGTGGTGGCCGCCCTGCTGGTCCGGGCGATCGTGGCACGGCCGACGATCTGGTTCGTGCTGCTGGGCATCGCCCTGCCCATCCGCATCCCGGTGTCCCTCGGCAGCCAGGAGGGCAACCTGCTCGTGCCGCTCTACGCCGTGGTGCTGCTGGGTCTGGCGGCGTGGATCTGGGGGCGGGCGCGGGGGAGCATCGAGGGCCCGGCGCCCGAGGGCCCGGCGGCGGTCTCCGCGCCGCTCGCCGCCTTCGTGGGCTTCCTCCTCGTGTCCATGCTCTGGAGCAGCGACGCGGACCAGGCCACCACGAAGGCGGTGTTCTTCTACCTGCCGTTCACCCTCCTCTACGTCCTGGCGGTGGCCTGGTGGCCGCGGGCGCGGGCGCTCGCCGCCCTGGCGATCACCACCATCGCCGGGGGCGTGATCGCCGCCGGTGTCGCCCTGTTCCAGTACGCGACCCGCGAGATCTGGTGGAACCAGACGCTCTCGCAGGCCAACGTCTACAGCCGCTTCTTCCGCGTGAACGGGATCTTCTTCGACCCCAACATCCTGGGCCGTTACCTGGCGCTGGCGATCCTGGCCGCCCTGGCGCTGGCCTGGGTGCGGCGCCGCCCGCTGGAGCTGTGGTGCCTCGCGCTCGCCGTGCCGGTGATGGCCGCGGGCATGGTCGTGACCTTCTCGCGCTCGAGCGCCCTGATGCTGATGCTGGGGCTGCTCCTGCTGGCCATCCGGGCCGTCGGTCCCGTGAAGGCCCTGGTGACGGCTGCGGCGCTGCTGATCGTGCTGGGCGGCGCGGCGGCGGCGTCGAGCGGCAACATCCGGCACGCGGCGACCAGCGGCAACCGGCTGGAGCGGGTCAGCGAGGGCCGCTTCGACCTGGTGCGGGGCGGGCTCACGATCTGGCGCGCGGACCCGGTCGCCGGCGCCGGGCTGGGGGCGTTCGAGAAGCGCTTCGAGCAGACCCTCACCCCGGTGGAGCAGCGACGGGTGCGCGTGGTCATCTCCCACAACGCGCCGGTCACGGTGCTGAGCGAGCAGGGCGTCATCGGCTTCGCCCTCTTCCTGATCCTGGTCGTCGGCACGGGCTGGGCCGCCGTGCGCGGCTCGTGGCGGGAGGGCGACATCGGCTGGGCGCGGTGGACCCTCGGGGCCATGCTCGCGGGCCTCCTCGTGCACAGCCTGCTGTACGCGGCGCTGTTCGAGGACCCGTTCACGTGGATCATCGCGGCGGCGGCGGTGTCCCTGGCCGCCGGCGCCCGCACGGCCCCCGCGGCGGCGCCCGAGCCCACCGCGCCCCAACCGCTGCCCGTCCCGTGAGCGCCTCCGCCCCCCGGGTCATGTGCCTCAGCAACATGTGGCCCGGCGCGGACGACCCCGACTACGGGTCGTTCGTCGCCGACATGTGCGACGCGCTCCGGGCCCGGGGGCTGCCCGTGGAGACCGTGGTGATCGACCGCCGCGCCGGCGGGCCGCTCCGCACGCCCGCCAAGTACGCGGCGCTCACGGCCCGCGCCGCCCGCGCCGCCCGGCGGGCCGACGTCATCTACGCGCACTACCTCTTCCCCACGGGCGCCGTGGCGATGGCGGCCGCGGCGGGCGCCCACGGCATCCCCTACGTGCTCACCGCGCACGGCCAGGACGTGCGGAACCTGGACCGCCGGTCGCTGCGGCAGGCCACGGCCCCGGCCCTGTCCCGTGCCGCCGCGCTGATCGCCGTGAGCCGGCACCTGGCCGACGCGCTGGGCGCGGCCGGGCTGCCGCTGCCGCCGGTCCACGTGATCGACATGGGTGTCGACATGGAGCGCTTCGCCCCCGGCGACCGGGCGCGGGCGCGGACCCGCCTCGGGCTGGCGCCCGACGGCCCGGTGGTGTTGGCCGTGGGCGGCCTGACGGAGCGCAAGAACCCGCTCGGCCTGCTCCAGGCGTTCGCGCGCGTGCGGCGGAGGCGCCCGGACGCGCGGCTGGCGCTGGTGGGCGACGGCCCGCTCGCGCCCGCGGTCGACGCCGGGGTGCGGCGCCTGGGGCTCGGCGGCTCGGTGATGCGCCCGGGCGCCGTCCCGCACGGCGACGTCGCGGACTGGGTCGCGGCCTGCGACCTGCTGGCCATCGTCAGCCGGGTGGAGCCGCTCGGCGTGGCGGCGCTCGAGGCCCTGGCGGGTGGGCGGCCGGTGGTGGCGACCCGGATCGGCGGGGTGGGCGAGGTGGTGCCGGATCCCGGCGCCGGGCGGCTGGTGGACCCCCTGGACCCCGGCGCGATCGCGTCGGCGATCCTCTCCGTGCTCGACGATCCGCCCGCTCCCGAGGCCTGCCGGCGCGCCGCCGAGCCCCACGCGCTGACGCGGCAGGCCGGCCGGGTCGCCGAGGTCCTCGAGGGCGCCGTCGCCGCGCACCGGGAGGCCTCCGCCCGGTAGCCGGGCCCGCCCCGGTGGCTGCGCTACGCTGCGCGGCCGATGGCGACCTCCCAGGCCCCCGCCGCGGCCACGCCGCCGGCGGCCCCCCGCCCCCTCGGCCCGGCGATGCTCGCGGTGGCGATCGGCGCCGTCGCGGCCGGTGCGATCGCCGTGTGGCAGCCCCTGCTGGGCCTCGGCGTGGCGGTGGTCCTGCTGGTCGCGACCCTGGTGCGCGGCGTGCCGGTGCGGCGCCTGGCGCCGCTGCTGGTGGTGCTCACGGCGCTCGCCGCCATCGCCGGGCCGAACCTGGCCGCGCCGCCGGCGCCCGGGGTGTTCCTGTTCCGCGTGCTGATCGTGCTGCTGGGCCTCGGGCTGGTGGGCTACCTGCTGATGGACGGCGGGCTCGCGCTGCCGGCCGGCCTGCCGCGTCCCGCGGGGATCCTCGGGGTCTGGTTCCTCTGGTCGGTGCTCTCCCTGGGCTGGGCCGACGACGAGCTGGCGGCGCTTCGCTGGACCAGCTTCATGGCGATGATGATGGGCCTGGCCATCGCGATCGCGATCCTCTGCCGCGACCGGCGCCGGGCCAAGATCCTCCTCTGGTCGCTGCTCGGCGCCTTCATCCTGGCCTGCCTGATCGCGCTGGCCGAGGTGGCCACCGGCCATCACCTGCCCACCTTCCGCCAGGGGCGGGAGGGGCGGACCGGCCTCATCGGCGTGGGGTCGCTCTTCGGCAACCAGAACAACTTCGCGGTGTTCCTGAGCCTGGCGCTCCCGTACCTGGCGGTGCTGCCGGTGGTGTACCGCGACGTGCGGCTGCGCATGGTGGGCATCGCCGGCGCGGCGGCCGCGCTGCTGCTGATCCTGGCGACCGGCAGCAAGTCCGGGCTGCTTGCGGCGGGCCTGGTGATGCTGGGGCTGCTGCTGCTCGTGGGGACCGACCGCCGCGAGCGCGGCCGGCTGATCGTGGCCGGCGCCATCGCCGCGCTGGCCGTGGTGCTGGTGTTCACCGTCATCGGCGGCAACGGGCCCGTGAAGCTCGACAACCGGACGGTGACGAAGCTGAACTTCGGGCTGCTGGCGGACCAGCTCCAGACCCAGGAGGGATCCGGCGGCGTGCGGGCGTCGCTGCTGGGCGACGGCCTGCACCTGGTGGCCGACACCAACGGCCTGGGCGTGGGCGCCGGCAACGCCGAGACGCACGTCCGCAGCCTGGCGGACTTCCCCGGGGTGGCGAACCTGCACGACTGGTGGCTGGAGGTGCTGGTGGACGGCGGGATCGTGGGCTTCGCGCTCTACCTGCTGTTCTACCTCACGCTCCTGCGGCGCCAGACGCGCGCCGCGCGCCGCGCGACGGACCCCCTGGTGCGGTACATGTGCCTGGCGGGCACGCTGTCGCTGGTGGGCTGGATCATCGGGAGCATCGGCCCGTCGACGGCCATCCACTTCGCACCGATGTGGATCGTCTTCGGCCTGGGGATGGGGGCGCTGGTGCTCGCGACCCGCGAGGCGCAGGCCGCCCGCGACGAGGCGGGTCCGTCATCCGGGTCCTGATGCTCAGCCACATGTACCCGAGCCCGGTCAACCCGACCGCGGGCATCTTCGTGCACGAGCAGGTGCGCGCGCTGGTGGGCCTGGGGCACGACGTCCGCGTGGTCTCGCCCACGGGCTGGGCGCCCCCGCTGCTGCCGCGCTGGCGGGCGCACCGCGACGTGCCCGGCACGGACGTGGTCGACGGCGTCCCGGTGCTCTACCCGCGCAAGCTCACGCTTCCCGGCGCCCGGCTGGGGCATCGCAACGCCGACGCGATGCTGTGGGCCGTCGACGGGCCCCTGCGCCGCGTGCACCTCCGGTGGCCCTTCGACGTGATCCACGCCCACATGCTGGTGCCCGACGGGTGGGCGGCGGCGCGGGCCGGGAACCGCCTGGGGGTGCCGGTGGTGGCCACGGCCCACCGCGCCGACGTGCTGGACGTGCCCGCGCGGGGTCCCCGCGAGGCGGGCCGGGTGTCGCAGGCCGTCCAGGCGATCGACCAGGTCTGCGCCGTGAGCGCGATGATCGGGGCCGCCGCGGAGGCGCTCGGCGCGCCCCGGCGGCCGGTGGCGATCGTGCCCAACGGCGCCGACACGCGCACGTTCACCCCCCGCCCCGCGGCCGAGGCCCGCGCCCGGCTGGGCCTGCCCGACGACGGCCCGATCGTGAGCTACGTGGGCAAGCTCGTGCCCCGCAAGGGGGTGGACACCCTGGTGGAGGCGATGGGCCTCCTGGCGCGGCGCCCCCAGGGCGCGCCCCTGCTCGTGGCGGCCGGCATCGGGGAGATGCGCCCCGCCCTGGAGCGGCGTGCCGCCGAGCTCGGCATCGCCGACCGGGTGCGCTTCGTGGGCAAGATCGGCCACGACGAGGTGGGCTGGTGGATGGCCGCGGGCGACCTCTTCGTGCTGCCGTCGCTCAGCGAGGGCCTCCCCACGGTGGTCTGCGAGGCCATGAACTGCGGCCGCCCGGTCGTGGCGACCGCCGTGGACGGGACCCCCGAGATCGTGCGGGACGGCGAGACCGGCCTGCTCGTGCCCCCCTCCGACGCCCCGGCCCTGGCCGGCGCCCTCGGCCGCGTGCTGGACGACCCGGACCTCGCGCGGCGGATGGGCGAGGAGGCCCTGCGCGTGGGGCGGGAGACCTACACGTGGGAGGCCAACGCCCGCCGGATGACGGAGATCTACGAGGCCGTGCGCGGGTGAGCCGGTCCTCGGCCCCCGCCGGGGACGGCCCGGCGGCCGTCGTGCTCCAGGCGTCGGGTCCCAACGCGCTCGGCATCGTGCGCAGCCTGGGCCGCGCCGGCGTCCGCGTCGTGGCGTGCGACCACGACCCGCGCGCGCTGGGGCTGCTGTCGCGCTACGCCACCCCGGCCCGCACGGCCGACCCGCTGGCGGAGCCCGGCGCGTTCGTGGACGACCTGCTGCGCGTGGCGGAGCGCGAGCCCGGCGCGGTGCTCTTCGCCACCCACGACGAGGCGATCGCGGCGATCGGCCCGCGCGAGGCCGAGGTGGACGCGGTGCTGCGCCGCCCCTGGAGCCCCTGGGCGGCCATGAGGGGGATCATGGACAAGGGCCACCAGCACGCCGCCGCCCACGCCGCCGGCTTCCCCGTACCCGCCACGCTCACCCCCGCCGACGAGGCCGATCTCGGGAGCGTCGCCGGCCACCTGCGGTTCCCCGTGATCCTGAAGCCCCGCGACGACGCGCCCGGGTTCCGGCGGCGGTTCCGGGCACAGGTGCTCGAGGCGGTCGACGCCGAGGGGCTGCGGGCGGCATGGGAGCTGGCGGCGCCCTATCGCCCGCAGGTGTCCGAGGTGATCCCCGGGGACGACTCGCGCCTCTGGACGCTCGGCAGCTACCGCGACGAGGCGGGGCGCCCCCTGGCGTCGTTCACCGGCCGCAAGCTGCGCCAGTGGCCGCCGCATTTCGGCACCGCGCGGGCGGCCGAGTCGCGCTGGGACCCCGGGCTCGCCGCGCGGTGCCACGGACTGCTCGACGCGCTGGGCTTCCACGGCATCTCCCAGGTGGAGGTGAAGCGGGACGACCGCGACGGGCGGGACTACCTGATCGAGGTCAACCCGCGCTCGTGGTTGTGGGTGGGCCTCGCCACCTCCTGCGGGGTCAACCTGCCCTACGCCTGCTGGCTGGACGCGGTGGGGCGGCCGCGCACGTGGCCGACCGGGCACCGCGGCGGGCGGCGGTGGGTGCTCGCGAGCAAGCACCTGGCGGGCAGCGCCCGCGAGCTGCGCCGGGGCGAGTGGAGCCTGCGGCCCTTCCTGTCGTCGCTGCGGCCCCCGATCTCGGACGGCGTCATCGACCCGCGCGACCCGCGGCCGGCGCTGGCCCTCTACTCGCGCATCGCGCGCCGGCGCCGTGCCTGAGCTGCGGCTGCGCGTGGACGGCGCGCGCCCGGCCTTCGCCCCCCGTGCCCGGTGGGTGCTGGAGACGCTCGCCGAGGCACTCGGCGCCGACCCGGTCTGGACCGGCGGCGAGGCCGACCTCGTGTACGCCCCCGATCGCCCCGCCTCGGGCCTCTGGATCCCCGCCGACCTCGCCGCCCAGGCCTTCTTCGAGGGCGACCGGCCCTTCCCGGCCGAGGCCGTGCACCGCAGCCGCGACCTCACCCTGCTCTTCCCCCCCACCCACCCCGAGGGGCCGATCCCGGGCGACCTGGTGGCGAGCGCCTTCCACCTCCTCGCCCGGTGGGACGAGCTGCGCGTGCCCGACCGGGACCGGTTCGGCCGGCTCCCGCTCGCGGCCAGCTCGTTCGGGCGGATCGCGGGGCTCGAGCTGGAGGACCCCCCGGTGGAGGGCTACCTCGCCGCCCTGCGCGCCGGGCTCCGCATCCCGCCGCCCCGCTCGTGGGGCGTCGCCCTGACGCACGACATCGACCGCCTGCGCCGGCGCACCGCGCGCGGGCTCGCCGGGATCGCCCGCCGGCGCGGGTCGCGCGGCCTGGCCCGCGCGCTGGTGGGCCCCGACCCGTGGAACAACGTGCCGGACCTGCTGGAGAGCGCCTGGCTCCGCGGGGTGCGCTCCACGGTCTTCCTGATCGGGCGCAACGCCCACCCCCTCGACGGCACGCCCCGGCGCGTGTACGAGCGCGACCGCCCGGCCCTGGCGGCCGCGGTGCGGGCCGCCGGCGGCGAGGTGGGCCTGCACGCGGCCTTCGCCTCCTCGGAGGATGGCGACGCCCTGGCCGCCGAGCTCGCCGGCCTGCGCGCCGAGGTGGGCCCGGTCGCCGGCGTGCGCTTCCACTACCTGCGCTTCCGCTACCACGAGACCGTGCGGTGGCTCGAGCGCGCCGGCGCGGAGTACGACTCCAGCCTCGGGTTCAGCGAGGCCCCGGGGTTCGCGGCGGGCATCGCGCGGCCCTTCCGGCCCTACCTGGTGGGCGAGGAGCGCCCGGCCGCCCTGCGTCTGCTGCCCCTCGCGGTGATGGACACGGCCCTGCACTCGCGCCTGGGCCTCGGCGCCGAGGAGGCCCGCGACCGCGCCCTGCGCGTGCTCGACGTCGTCCGCCGGGCCGGGGGACGCGCGGCCCTCCTGTGGCACAACACGTACCTGGCCGACGATCGCGCCCCCGGCTACGGCCGCGCCTGGGAGGAGCTGCTCGACGAGCTGGCGGCGCGCGGCGCCACCCTGGGACCGGCCGGAGCGCCGGCCCCCCCGCCCGAGGCGGCGCGCCTGGACGGCATCCGCGCGGTGCACCTGACCACGGTCCACCGTCCCCGCGACGTGCGCATCTTCCACAAGGAGGCCCGGGCCGTCGCGGCCGCCGGCGGCCACGCGGAGGTGGCGGCGCCGCGGGTGCCGCTGCGCCGGGCCCGGCGCCTCGCCGCCGGCTGGCGGCTGGCGCGGCGGGCGCGGGCGCGCGACGCCGACCTCTACCACGTCCACGATCCCGAGCTCCTGCCCGCGGCCCTGTGGCTCGCACGCGCCACCGGCCGGCCGGTGGTGTACGACGTGCACGAGTACCTGGGACGGACCGCGCGCACCAAGGGGTGGCTCCCCGGCCCCCTTCGCCGCCCCGTGGCCCTGGCGGCCGAGCGGGCGGAGCGGCTGGGCGCGCGGCGGCTGGCCGGGGTGGTCACGGCCAACGAGGACCTGGCGGCCCGCTTCGCCGGCGCCGGCGCGCGCGCCGTGAGCGTCACGAACTCGCCGTGGTCCGACGCGTTCCCGGAGCCCGCCGCGATGCCGGCCGAGCCGGTGGTGCTCTACGTGGGAGGTCTGGGGCCGTTGCGGGGCCTCGAGGTCATGCGCCGGGCCTTCCCGCTCGTGGATGCTCCGGGCGCCCGCCTGGTGCTGGCCGGGCCGGGCGACCCGGGGGTGCTCCCCCGGGGCGCCGTCCACCTGGGCGTGGTGGATCACTCGGAGATTCCGGCCCTCCTCGCCGCCGCGCGGGTGGCGTGGATCCCATTGCAGCGCCACGGCAACTACGATCGCGCGGTGCCGACGAAGCTCGTGGAGGCGATGGCCGCCGGACGGCCGGTGGTGGCCGGCGACCTGGGACGGATGGGGGCCATGGTGAGGGACGCGGGGTGCGGTCTCGTGGTGCCGCCGGACGATGTGGAGGCCCATGCCGCGGCGCTCACCCGCCTGCTCGCCGACCCCGCCGAGGCCGAGCGCCTGGGCGCGGCCGGGCGGGCCGCCTTCCTGGACGGCCTGGGCTTCGAGGCCCAGGCGCGCGGGCTGACCGCGCTCTACGCCGAGGTGCTGGGCCGGTGAGCCGGATCCTGTACGTCTCGCAGTACTTCGTGAGCGCCGACCAGCCGGGCGGTGCGCGCCACTGGCAGCACACGCACGCGCTGGCCCGCGCCGGCCACGAGGTGAGCGTCGTGACCTCGTACGTGCAGCACAAGGAGCGCACGATCCCCGAGCGCTACCGCGGCCGCAGGGTGGTGCGCGAGACCGAGGACGGCCTCGACGTGTGGCGCACCTACTCCACCCCGGGCTACGGGCGCGACCTGCGCTCGCGGGTCGCCAGCTACGGCACCTTCGCGTGGTGGTCGGCGGTCGCCGGCGCCCGGGCGCCGCGCCCGGACGTGGTGGTGGCCTCGTCCCCGTCGCTGCCCTCCGCCGCCGCGGCCGCCGCGCTGGCCCGTGCCCGGGGGGCCCGCTTCCTGCTCGAGGTGCGCGACCTCTGGCCGGACTCGGCCATCGCCATGGGCCTCGTGAGCGATCGCCGCACGATCGCCCTCGCCCGCCGCATGGAGGCCTACTGCTACCGGCGCGCGGACCGCATCGTGGCGCTCACCGAGGGCATCCGCGACGGGATCGTCGCCCAGGGCGTGAGCCCGGCGCGGATCACGCTCATCACCAACGGCGTGGACCTCGAGTCCCCGGCCGCCGCGGGAGCGAACGGCGCCGAGCCCGCTCCCGACCCGGTCCCGGCGGAGCACGACGGGAGGTTCGTGGCGATGTACGTGGGGGCCCACGGCACCTACAGCTCGCTCGAGACCGTGCTCGACGCGGCCGACCACCTGCGCGGCGACGACGTGCGGCTGGTGCTGGTGGGCGGCGGCGACCGCAAGCCGGCGCTGATGGACGAGGCGGGGCGGCGGCGCCTGGACAACGTCGACTTCGTGGACCCCGTGCCGAAGCGCGAGGTCCCCGGCTGGCTGGCCCGCGCGGACGCCTGCCTGCTGCCCTATCAGGACAACGAGCTCTTCGCGGGCGCCCTGCCGAACAAGGCGTTCGACTACCTGGGCGCGGCCCGGCCGATCGTGGCCGCCGCCCCCCGGGGCGAGCTGACGCGGATGGTCGAGCGGGCCGCCTGCGGGGTGGCCGTGCCCCCCGAGGACGGGGCGGCGATGGCGGGCGCCATCCGGGCCCTGGCGGCCGACCGGCCCGCCGCGCGCCGCATGGGAGAGAGCGGGCGGCGCTACGCCCTGGAGCACTACGACCGGGCGGTGCTGGCCGCCCGGTTCGTGGCGCTGGTGGAGTCGATTGCCGGCCGGTAGCCCCCCGGACTGGACCGACGGGCCGGTGGGCGGGCGCGCCAAGCGCGCGGCCGACCTGGCGCTGGCCGTCCCGCTGACGCTCCTGCTCGCGCCGGTGCTCGCGGGAGTCGCCGTCTGGGTGCGTCGCGACTCGCCCGGGCCGGCCCTGTTCCGCCAGCGCCGCATCGGCTTCGCCGGCCGGCCCTTCATGCTCCTCAAGTTCCGGACCATGGTGGTCGGCGCGGAGGGCATGGGCGCCGGGCTGGCGGTGGTGGACGGCGACGAGCGGATCACGGTCGCCGGCCGCGCGCTGCGGCGCCTCTCGCTGGACGAGCTGCCGCAGCTGCTGAACGTGCTCTGGGGGGACATGAGCCTGGTGGGCCCGCGCCCGACGGTCGAGGCGCAGGTGCGGCTCTACGACGACCACCAGCGGCGCCGGCTGCTGGCCCGGCCGGGGGTGACGGGCCTGGCGCAGGTGAGCGGCCGCAACGCGATCCCGTGGTCGGAGCGGATCGAGATCGACGTCGGCTACATCGACCGGTGGAGCATGCGCCGCGACCTGGCGATCCTGGCCCGCACCGCGCGCGTGGTGCTGGGGCGCGAGGGGACCTACAAGGGCGAGCGCGGCGGGTTCGACCTGCCCGGGCCGGGGAGTGCCGATGGCTGACGTGACCGTGCTCCTGACCTGCGCCGGGCAGCGCGTGGACATCGTGCGCGCCTTCCGCGCCGCGCTGTCGGGGGGGACCCACCACGGCCGCGTCCTGGTGAGCGACCTCGACCCGCTCTCGCCGGCGCTGTTCGCCGCCGACGAGGTGGTGGACCTGCCGCCGGTGGCCGACCCCGGCTACGGGGCGGCGGTGGCCGGCGTGTGCGCCGCCCACGGGGTGCGCGCGGTGCTGCCCCTCACCGACCTCGACCCGGTCGTCCTGGCCCAGGCCGCCCCGCTCATCGAGGCGGCGGGCGCCCGCGCCTTCCTGCCGAGCCCGGAGGTGGCCCTCGCCTGCCAGGACAAGTGGCTCTGCCACGAGCTCCTCACCGCGCGGGGGCTGCCCTCGCCCGAGACGTGGCTGCCCGAGCAGGCCGACCCCGCGACCCTGCCCTACCCCGTGCTGCTGAAGCCGCGCCTGGGCTTCGCGGGGCGCCACATCTACCGCTGCGCCAATCCCGGCGAGCTGGCCTTCTTCCGCGCGTACTCTCCGGTGGAGAGCGTGGTGCAGCGGGCCCTGCCCGGCCGGGAGTTCAGCATCGACTGCCTGGGCGACCCCGACGGACGGGCGCTCGGCGCCGTGCCGCGGGCGATGATCCAGAGCAAGGGCGGGGAGCAGATCAAGGGCGAGACCCTCGACGACCCCCAGCTCGTGGAGGTCGGGGTGGCCACCGTCGAGGGGCTCGCCCTGGCGGGCCCCAGCACGGTCCAGTGCTTCCGCGACGACGGCACGATCCTCGGCATCACCGACATCAACACGCGCTTCGGCGGCGCGTTCCCGCTTCCGCAGGCGGCGGGGGCCGGCTACGTGGAGATGATCCTGGGCATCGCGGCCGGTCAGCGCCCGGCGTCGCGGGTGGGCGCGCACCGGTCCGGGGTCGTCATGACCCGGTACCTGGACCAGACCCTCCTGCGCCGCGAACCCTCGGGCCTCGCCCCTCTGCGCGCGGATCGCTAGGGTCCCGCGGACGTGGATCGCGAGATCACCCTCCGGGACTACGGCCGAGTGCTGTGGAGCGGCCGCTGGCTGATCCTCGCCTCGACCCTCATCGCCGCGCTGGTCGGGCTGGTCCTGACCCTCCTGACGACGACCACCTACTCGGCGAAGGCGGAGCTCTACCTGGGGCAGGCGACCTCGGTCTCGGGCACGCCGGTGTCCACGCCCACCACGAACCCCTCCACCGCGCCGAGCGCGCTCACCGGCGACCGGCTCGTGGTCCAGGTCGCCAGGGAGCTGGGCGTGCCGCCCAAGCGCGTCCGCAAGGCCGTCACGCTCACGGCCCCGCGCGCGCCCGGCGGGTCGGTGGGGAACCAGCCCACGGTCGCCACGATCACCTTCGAGGACGAGAGCCGCGACCTCGCGCGGCGCGGCGCCAACACCTATGCCGCGGCCGTGCTCCAGCAGGCCAAGTCGTCGTCGGCGGAGCTGGTGACCACCTATGAGCAGGCGGTGACCGACGCCCAGAGCGACGTCGCGCGGCTCCAGGCCGAGATGGCCGGCTATCGCCGGGAGCTGCTGCAGAACCCCGCCCCCGAGCGCGCCCTCGCCCTTCAGACCGCTCTCTTCAGCGCGCAGAGCCAGCTCTCCCTGTCGCAGACGGAGCTCTCCGACCAGCAGCTCAACCTGGTGAAGGAGCGCCAGATCGGTCAGCCGGCGATCATCTCCCTGGCCGAGAGCCCGTCCTCCTCGAGCAGCCTCCCGAACCGCGCCCGCACCGTCATCCTCGCGGCCGTGATCGGCCTGATCGTGGGGGTGATCGTGACGTTCGTGTGGCGAGGCAGCCCCGCGGGGCGTGCGGGGCGCGCGTAGGGCAGCCGCGTGCTTGGCCGCCTCGGCACTCGCGCTGGCGCTCGTGGCCGGGTGCGGCGGGGGCGGGGGCGACGACGAGACGAGAGGGTCGGCGCCCCTGTTCGACGGGCCGCCGGTGGTCGTGAGCGTGGTGGACGGGGACACCGGGGCGCCGGTGGCCGGGGTGGAGGTGAACGGCCTTCGGGGAGGTGCCGTGATCGCCCGCGCGACCTCGGACGCCGCCGGGCGCACGACGCTGCCCCTGGGGGTCGGCGTGGTCACGGCCGACCCGCGGCCCTACTCGCCCGCCCGCGTGCGGGTGCGGGAGGGCGCGGCCGAGGTGGCCCTGTACGACCCGCGCCTCCAGAGCGCCCAGTACGGCGGCGGGCCGGCGCGTGACCGCTTCGTGCCGGGCGTGGAGGCGGGGCCCCCGAGTGGTCCCCCGGCATGGAGCTTCGCGTCGCGGACCCTGCTGGAGTTCCCGCCGGCGGTCCGCGACGGGCTGGTGGTGATCGGCAACAACGCCGGGCGCGTCTATGCGCTCGGCGCGGGCGACGGGGAGCTGCGCTGGGCGCGCCGGCAGCGCGGCGAGATCGCCTCGACCCCGGCCATCACCCAGGACGCCGTCTACATGTCGTCGATGGACGGCTCCCTCGTGCGCTACGGCCTGGCGGGGACCCCCGTCTGGACCTTCTCCAGCTCCGGCAGCCCCATCGAGAGCTCGCCGCTGGTGGTGGGCGGCCTGGTCTACGTGGGGGCGCACGACGGGCGCCTCTACGCCGTTGAACGCGCGGACGGGGCGGGCGCGCTGGACCTTCCAGGCGCCCGCCGCGATCAAGGGCAGCGCCGCACGGGCCGGCGGCCTGGTGGTGGTGGGCGACTACGCGGGACGGGTCCACGCCCTGGACGCCCGGACCGGCGCCGAGCGGTGGACCTACTCCGGCGGCGTGCGGTTCTACGGGGGACCCGGGGTGAGCGGCGACACCATCGTGATCGGCGACGTGGGGGGCGCCGTCATCGCCCTCGCCGCGCGCGACGGCTCGGAGCTGTGGCGCCACTCCACCGGCGGGGCGTTCGTGTACTCCAGCCCGGCGATCGCCGGCCGCACGGTCTTCATCGGCTCCTACGACGGCGTCTTCCGGGCGCTCGACCTGGCGTCCGGGGCGCTGCGCTGGAGCTTCGACCTGGGCGGGCCGATCTCCGGGTCGGCCACCGTCGTGGACGGCGTGGTCTACGTGTCGCGCCTCTACGGCCCCGGCCAGGCCCGCCGTACCTACGGCCTCGACGCGGCCACCGGCGCGGTCCGCGCGCAGATCGACGACGGGCGCTACTCGCCCGCGGTGGGCGCCGGGCGCACCCTCTACCTCGTGGGAACACGGACCCTGCGTGCGTATCCCGCGCCCGCGCCGTAAGGCCCTCTGGATCGGGCTCGGCGCGCTGGCGCTGGTCCTGATCACGGCGGGCGTCCTCGGCATCGGCCTGGTCCGGGGCTGGTTCGACTCCGGCAGCATCGAGGGCACGACCGTGGGCTTCGACCCGGCTGCGGCGCCCCGTGGGCAGAGCGACGCCGGATCGTGGCCGGAGTTCGGCTTCGACGCGCACCGCACCCGCGCCAACCCGGCCCTCGACCTGCCGCCGCCGTTCCGGCGGCGCTGGTCCTACGACGCGGGCTCGCTGCTGGAGTTTCCGCCGGTGCTGGCCGACGGGCGGGCCATCGTGGGCACCAACGCCGGCCTCGGCCTCGCCATCGACCTGAGGACCGGCCGCGAGCTGTGGCGCGTCGATCTGCGCGGGCGGGTGGCGTCGTCCCCCGCCATGGCCGGGGACCTGGTCCTGTTCACGACCAAGCGGGGCGGCGTGCTGGCCCTCGAGGCGGCCACCGGGCACCGGGTGTGGCGGCGCTCCCTGGGCTCGGCCTCCGAGTCGTCGCCGCTCGTGGTCGGCGGCTCGGCCTACCTGGGGGAGATCTCCGGGCGGGTGGTGCGCCTCGACGTGCGGACCGGCGGCGTGCGGTGGTCGGCGAAGGCCTCGGGCCCCGTCAAGGCCAGCCTCGCGCTGACGGGGCCGAACGTGGTGGTGGGCGACTACGCCGGCCGCGTGACGGCCTTCCGCCGCTCGGACGGCCGCGTGGTCTGGCGCACGACGAGCCCGGGCGAGCGCCTGCGGGGACCCGGGCGCTTCTACGCCGGCCCGGCGGTGGCCTACGGGCGCGTCTACCTCGGGAACGTGAACGGCCGGGTCGTGGCCCTCGACGAGGACACGGGCGAGGTCGCGTGGGTCCGCGTGGTGGGCGACTTCGTCTACTCGAGCGCGGCGGTGTCGGACCGGCGGGTGTTCGTGGGCAGCTACGACCACCACCTGCGCGCCCTGGACGCCGTCACCGGGCGCGTGGTCTGGAGCGTCGACATGGGTGAGCGGATCTCCGGCTCGCCGTCGGTGATCGGCGGCCTCGTCTACGTGTCCACCCTCGCGCGCGACCCGGCCGACGGGCGCACGTTCGCCCTCGACACCGCCACCGGCCGGCGCGTGCTGACCTTCCCCGACGGGCGCTACAGCCCGGCGGTGGCGATCCGGGGGCTGCTGGTGCTGACCGGCGTGCACACGCTCTACGCCCTGACCCCGCGCGGATGACCATCACCCGGCTCGCCCGGGCCGCGGCGATCGTCGCCGTCCTGGGCATGGTCTCCCGGCTCCTGGGCTACTTCCGCGAGGCGGTCCTCGCCGGCACGTACGGCGCCTCGGCCCAGGCCGACGCGTTCGTCAACGCCCTCCTGATCGTCAACGCGTTCGCCGCGATCCTGCTCTACGCCCTGGTGACCCTGGTGATCCCGGTGTTCCAGAGCGAGCGCGAGGACGGCGGCGAGGACAGCGCCTGGCGCCTCATCTCGGCGCTGGCCGGCTGGGTGGGCGTCCTGCTGGTGCTGGTGTCGTCCTTCTGCGCGATCTGGCCCGAGGCGCCGGCCGCGCTCTTCCACCTCGACCCCGAGCGCGCCGCGATCTGCGCCGAGCTGATCCGGATCATGGCGCCGGCCCTCGCCCTGCAGGGGTTCTCGGCGCTCTTCACCGCGATGCTGCAGATCCACGGCCGCTTCGCCGGGCCGGCGGCGGTGGGCATCGCGTTCAACCTCGGGATCATCGCTGCGATCGTCGTCTTCCACAGCCGGATCGGCATCGAGGCCGCGGCGTGGGGCGTCGTGATCGGCGCCACGGCCCAGGTGGTGCTGCAGCTCCCCCAGTTCGCCCGCCTCCTCCGCAACGCCCGGGCGCGGCCGACCTTCACGCACCCGCGGCTCGGGGCGGTGGCGGTGCTGGCGCTGCCGGTGCTGGGGGCATCGGCCCTCCAGCAGGTGAACAGCTTCACCGACAAGCTCTTCGCCTCGTCGCTGGAGAGCGGCCGTGTGGCGGCCCTGAACTACGCGAGCGCGCTCGGCCAGGCGCCCCGGGCGGCGCTGCTGCTGCCCCTGATGACGCCGCTCTTCCCGCTGATCGCGCGGCTGATGTCGGAGCGGCGCGAGCGGGAGGCCCTCTCGACCTTCGAGCGCGTGGCGGGGCTGCTGGCCCTGGTGGCCGTGCCCATCGGGCT
Source organism: Miltoncostaeaceae bacterium (assembly GCA_963760715.1). Taxonomy (GTDB): domain Bacteria; phylum Actinomycetota; class Thermoleophilia; order Miltoncostaeales; family Miltoncostaeaceae; genus CAVXDY01. Next base: position 383,261 of record CAVXDY010000004.1, read on the forward strand.
CCTGATGTCGATCTACTCCACCGAGGTGACCCAGCTCGCCTTCGGGCGCGGCGCCTGCGGCCAGCAGTGCGTGTCGGAGACCTCCGGGCCGCTCCTCTACTACGCCCTGGCCCTCTGGCCCGCCTTCCTGTCGCTGCTGCTCAACCGCACCCTCTCGGCCGGCAACCACCAGCGCGGCATCTTCTGGACGACCGTGGCGACCGTGGCGATCACGATCGGGCTCGACCTGATCCTGCTCGGGCCGATGGAGCAGTCGGGGCTGGCGCTGGCATCGACCATCGGCGTGTACCTGAACGCCCTGATGCTGATCGCGCTCCTGCGGTACCACTTCGCCGACCTGTCCCTGCTCGAGCTCGCCCGCCGCCAGGGCCGGGTCCTGGCCGCCGGGCTCATCGCCGCGGCCGTGGCGCTGCTGAGCGACGCGGTCCTGCCCTCCGGCGGAGACCTGGCCTCGCACGAGGTCCTGCCGCGCGTGGCCGTGAAGACGATGCTGGCGCTCGCGGCCTTCATCGTGGCGTCGCGGGCCCTGGCGCCGGCCGAGCTCGCGGAGGCCGGCCGGGCCCTGAGGGCGGTCTTCCTGCGGCGCCCACGCCCGCCGGTAAGCTGACCGCCGTGCCGACCTCCCTCGTGACCGGCGGCGCCGGCTTTCTGGGCTCGCACCTGTGCGACCGCCTTTTGGGCGAGGGCCACCGGGTGATCTGCGTGGACAACCTGGACACCGGCACGCTCGAGAACATCGAGCACATCCGCGACGGGGCCTTCGTCTTTCTCCAGCACGACATGATCGGCCACCTGGAGGTCTCCGAGCCGATCGACAACGTCTTTCACCTGGCCTCGCCGGCCAGCCCGATCGACTACCTGCGCCTTCCCCTTCACACCCTGAAGGTGGGCTCGTACGGCACCCACAACGCCCTCGGCCTGGCCAAGGCCCACCGGGCCCGCTTTCTCCTTGCCTCGACCTCGGAGGTCTACGGCGACCCCAAGGAGCACCCCCAGCACGAGGGCTACTGGGGCCACGTCAACCCGATCGGCCCGCGCGGGGTCTACGACGAGGCCAAGCGCTATGCCGAGGCGCTCACGATGGCCTACCACCGCCAGCAGGGCGTCGACACCCACATCGTGCGCATCTTCAACACCTACGGCCCGCGCATGCGCCCCCACGACGGGCGGGCGATCCCCACCTTCATCCGCCAGGCGCTGGCCGGAAAGCCGCTCACGATCTTCGGCGAGGGCTCCCAGACGCGCTCGTTCTGCTACGTCTCGGACCTGGTCGAGGGCGTCCTGCGCCTGATCGCCTGCGACCACCACGAGCCGGTCAACCTGGGCAACCCGGGCGAGTTCACGATCCTCGAGCTGGCCGAGCTGCTCCTCCAGATCACCGGCTCGCGCTCGCCGCTGGTCTTTGAGGCCCTCCCCCAGGACGACCCGGCGGTGCGCCAGCCCGACATCGGCCTGGCGCGCGAGCTGCTGGGCTGGGAGCCCACCGTCGAGCTGCGGGAGGGGTTGCTCATGACCCTGCGGGGGATGGGCGCGGAGGTGCCGCTTCCCGGCTGAGGCGGCCGTCCGGGCCCGGGGACTCGCCAAGAGCTACGGCGAGCTCCGGGCGGTGGACGGCATCGACCTGCGCATCGAGCTCGGGGAGTGCTTCGGGTTCCTCGGGCCGAACGGTGCCGGCAAGACCACCACGATGCGCATGCTCTCCTGCCTCGCCCCGCGGGACCGCGGGGAGCTGGAGGTGCTGGGCCTCGACCCCGACCGCGAGCCCCGGCGGCTGAAGCGGATGCTCGGCGTGGTGGCACAGGACACCACGCTCGACCTGGAGCTGACCGTGCGCGAGAACCTCCTGGTCTACGCGCGCTACTTCGACGTCCCGCGGGCCGAGGCCGCGACCCGGGCCGCCGAGCTCCTGAGGCTGATGGCCCTCGACGACCGCGCCGGCGACGAGGTGGAGCGCCTCTCGGGGGGCATGCGGCGGCGGCTCCAGATCGCCCGGGCCCTCATCAACCGTCCCCGCCTGGTGCTGCTGGACGAGCCCACGACGGGCCTCGACCCCCAGGCGCGGCACGCCGTGTGGGACCGGCTGCGGCTGCTGCGCGCCGCCGGCGCGACGCTCGTGATGACCACCCACTACATGGACGAGGCGGCCCGGCTCTGCGACCGGCTGGTGATCATGGACCACGGCCGGATCGTGCGCCTCGGGAGCCCCGACGACCTCGTGGCGGCGGAGGTGGGCCGGGAGGTGCTGGAGCTGCGGGTGGCCCCCGCCGACGTCGCCGAGCTCCTGGCCCACCTCGGCGGGGCGAACGGCCACGAGGTGGACGGGGACCTGCTGGTGCTGTTCACCGACGACGCCGAGGCCCTCCACGCCGAGGCGCGCGGGGCCGGCGTGCCGATCCGGCTCCAGGCGGCGCGCGCCGCGGGTCTGGAGGACGTGTTCCTGCGCGTGACGGGGCGCCGCCTGCGCGACTGAGCCCCGGCTACTACTAGGGGGCCGAGGGCTCCGCCGACTCCTCGTCGTCGTCGCTCACCCAGGCTCTTCGGGCCCAGATCGGCGGGCCGCCCCAGCGGGCTGCGAGCGCGATGCCGAGGGCGTAGAGCGCGATCTGCGGGACCATCAGGAGCAGCATGCTGAAGGGATCCCCGCCGGGCAGGATCGCCGCCAGGATCGCGATCACCACGATCGCGACGCGCCACTGCTTGCGATAGAAGGCAGCGCTGGCCACGCCGATGCGCGCCAGAGCCAGCATGGCCACCGGTACCTCGAACATCAGCCCCGCCCCGAGCATCAGCGTCGTGACGAAGCCGTAGTACTCGCCGGCGCGCACCTGGGTGTCGAAGTTGTCCCCCCCGAAGCCGAGCAGCCACTGGAGGGCCACGGGCAGCACGACGAAGTAGCAGAACGCGACCCCCGCGACGAAGAGGGTCGACACGCCCGCCACGATCGCCAGCATCCGCCGCCGCGGCTGGTCCTGGACCGCGGGGATGACGAAGGCGTAGGCCTGGTAGAGCCAGACCGGCAGGGCCACCAGGATCGCCGTCCAGAAGCAGACCTTCAGGACCGTGAAGAAGGGCTCCGTCGGGGACAGGGTGATGAGCCCGGACCCCTTGTAGCGCTCGGGGAGCGGCCACTGGAGGATCTCCAGGAGCTGGTTGTTGAAGGCGTACGCCACCGCGAAGGCCACCACCAGGGCGACCAGGGAGACGATGACGCGCCGGCGCAGCTCGTCGAGGTGCTCGACGACGCTCAGGCGGTCGTCGCGCCCCACGCGCTGGAGCCTCGTGACCCTCAGGCGGGCCATGACGAGCGGGAACCCCCCTCGAGCCTCAGGTCAGGCGTCGGGCGCGCGCGGCGGGGCGGGCGGTGCGTCGGCCGCCGGCGGGGTGTCGCCGGGCACCACGATCCCCTCGAGGATGTCGTCGTCATCGGGTGTCGCCACGGCGGCCGTGGCCGTCGCGGGAGCCGCCGTCGTCGCGGTGGCCGCCGGGCCCGCCGGCTCCGGGGCCCGCGCGGGGGCGGCGGACCCGTCGTCCGTGATCGCGCTCTTGAACTCCCGGAGGCCGCGGCCGATGCTGCGGCCCATCTCCGGGAGGCGCTTCGGCCCGAAGACGATCAGCGCGATGACCAGGACGATCAGGATCTGGATCGGGGAAAAGTCGAGCACGGCAGGCGGCCCCTCATGGTTGACGCCCCTCGGCCCCATAGGTTGGCACACTGCTCCGCGATCCGGGAGGCGGGGAGTCGGCGGCGCGGCTTGCTAGCGTGGGCCGCCGTGGGGGACCCGATCGCCGACGCGGTGGTGCGCCAGATGCGCGACGCCATCATCGACACCGACCTCAAGCTGCTGGCGGCGGTCAATTCCCGGCTCCAGCTCGTCGCCCGGCTGCGCGCGTACAAGACCCAGCAGGGCATGGATTTCGTCAACCCGGCGCGCGAGGAGTGGATGCACCGCTACCTCCAGGGCGCCAACCAGGGCCCGCTCTCGGCGGAGGGGCTGCGCGAGATCTACGGCCACCTGCTGGAGCTCACCAAGCGCGAGACCGCTCGGGAGCTCGCGGCCCGGGAGGCCGCGGCGGACGGCGGGGCCTAGGACTCCTCGGTCAGGAAGTCGTCCGGGCTCACCTGGTCGAGGAACTCCTTGAACTTCTCGACCACCTCGTCGGTGTCCTCGACCTCGTGCTCGAACTCGATCCCGCTCTCCTCGATGACCTTGTCCGCCGCGAAGATGGGGGCGTTGCTGCGCACCGCGAGCGCCAGCGCGTCGCTGGGACGCGAGTCGATCTCGATCTCGCTCGCCGCGGCCCGGAGGGTGATGAGCGCGTAGAAGGTGTTCTCGCGCAGCTCCGTGACGGTGATCTTGCTGATCTCCGCGTTCAGCTCCGACACCACGTCGTTCAGCAGGTCGTGGGTCATCGGCCGGGGCGTCTCGGCGCCCTGGAGCTTCATCAGGATCGCGGCCGCCTCGGCGTGCCCGATCCAGATCGGCAGGAACCGGTTGCCGGCCACGGTCTTGAGCAGAACGATCGGCTGCTTGCCGACCATGTCGAAGCTCACGCCGTAGATGACCATCTCCTGCACGGGTCCATTATAGGCGCGGGCCCCTCCCGGGCCCGCCCGCCCCGGCCGCGCTTTGCCCGGACTCCGGCTGGTTGCTAACCTGCCGTCGATCGCGGGCGGGCGATTAGCTCAGGTGGTTAGAGCGCATCTCTGATAAGGATGAGGTCCCTGGTTCGAGTCCAGGATCGCCCACTTCCCAGGCGGCCGACTCGACCGAGTGGCCGCGGGAGGATCCTCGGCGAGTGACCACTGAAGCCGGGACTCAGCCGCCACTGGAGGCGAGGCGCATCAGCTGCCTCGTCGTGGACGACCACGCGATCGTCCGCGAGGGCCTCCGGCGCATCCTCTCCCAGCTCGAGGACATGATCGTCGTGGGCGAGGCGTCCTCGGGCGAGGCGGCCGTCGAGCTCGTCGCCCGCCGCCGCGCGGAGGTGGTGCTGATGGACGCGCGCATGCCGGGGATCGGCGGGGTGGCCGCCACGCAGCGCATCGTCGCCGGCCATCCCGACGTCCGGATCGTGATGTTCACCGCCCATGCCGAGCAGGACCTCCTGTGGGAGGCCCTCGACGCCGGGGCCCAGGGCTTCGTGCTGAAGGACTCCGAGAGCGCCGCGCTGGTGGGCGCCATCCGCCAGGTCGTGGCCGGCGACCCCTACGTGGACCCGCGCCTGGCCCCGGACTTCCTGCGGCAGCTCGCGCGACCGCGGGCGGGCGGGGTGCTGAGCGGCCGCGAGCGGGAGATCCTGCAGATGCTGGCCGACGGCTTCTCCAACCGCGAGGTGTCCGAGCGGCTGGTGGTGAGCGTGGAGACCGTCAAGACGCACGTGAAGCACATTCTCGCCAAGCTCGAGGCGGAGCACCGCACCCAGGCCGTGGCGATCGGCATCCGCCAGGCCCTCATCCGCTAGCCGGCCGTGTCCCGCTCCTCCGACGCGCGGGACGTCGTCCTCGACGTCGTGGCGATCGTCGGCGCCGCGGCCGAGCGGGGCGGCTCGCTCGACTCCACCCTGGAGGCCGTGCTCGAGCGGGTCACCGACGGCTTCGGCGCCCGCCTCGCGGCCGTCTACGTGTCGGCGGCCGACGGGGGGCTGGCGCTCCGCGCGGTCCGGCCCGCCTCCGCGCCGCCCGCCGAGGCGCTGAGCCCGGAGCGCCAGCCGGCGCTCGTGGCCGCGCTCGAGGCCGGGCGGGACGCCGTGGCCGCGACCCTCCCGGGAGCACCGCGCGAGCTGGCCATCAGCGGCCTGGACGGCGGCGTGGTGGTGCCCGCGCGCGCCGGCAGCGTGACGGTCGGGGCCCTGGCGCTGGTGCTGCCCGGCGGCCGGGCGATGAGCGACGACGAGCGCGTCAGCGCCCGGGCGATCGCCCAGATCCTGGCACTAGAGTTGCGAACTAGTCAGCTTTTCGCCGGTATGCAGGACCGCGCGCGCGAGCTGGATCGTCAGGTGCGGCAGCTCGCGGCCCTGACCGAGGTGGCGCGGGGGGTGGCCCGTTCACTGGACGAGGGCGACGCCCACCGCACGATCGTGTCGCAGGCCCGCCGGCTGGTGCGGTCCGACACCGCCGTCCTCGTCCTGCGCGACGTCGAGAACACCGTCGCGATGGCCGCCCACGACGGCGTGGACGGCGAGCTGCTCGCGGCCGCCGAGCGGCTGGCCGTGGCGGCCGCGGAGGGCGGCCCCCTCCGGCGGGCGCGGGAGGTCGCCGTGCCGGTGCCGGCGGCGGACGGGCGGGACCTGGCCATCGGCGCCATCGCGCTCGCGCGCGCGTCCGACGACCCCTTCGACGCGGACGACGTGGAGCGGCTGGGCGGGCTGGCCGATCAGGCGGCGGTGGCGCTGGCCAACTCGCGCCTGCTGGCCGACCTGCGGCGCGAGCAGGGCGAGCGGCGGGCGCTCGCCGCTGCCCTGGTGCTGGCACAGGAGGAGGAGCGGAGGCGGGTGGCCGAGGACCTTCACGACGGCCCCGTCCAGGAGCTCACCGGGCTCGGCCTGATGCTCGACGCGCTGGCGCGGGAGCTGGGCGCCGACGCCCCCGCGGCGGCGGTCGATGTGAGCCGCGCCGCCGCGTCCGCGCGCGAGTCGGTGCGGGCCCTGCGGCACGCCATCTTCGACCTGCACCCGATGGCGCTCGAGGAGCTGGGCTTCACGGCGGCCACGCGCGCGCTCGTGCAGCGGCTGGAGTGGCGGGGGGTGGAGGTCTCCCTGGACCTCGCCGCGGCCGACGTCCTCTCGGAGACCCAGCGCACCGTGGCCTTCCGCATCGTGCAGGAGGCCGTCGCCAACATCGTCCGTCACGCCGAGCCGTCCACGGTCACCATCGCGGCGCGCGGGGAGGCCGGGCACCTCGTCCTCGAGGTGATCGACGACGGGCACGGCTTCGATCCGGAGCACGACATCCGCCGCATCGACGACGGCCACCTCGGGCTGGCGGCGGTGCAGGAGCGGGCGGCCCTGATCGGCGGGCAGGTGAGCATCGACTCGGTGGAGGGACGCGGAACGACCCTTCGCCTCGTCCTCCCGGCCCCGTCGCCGTGAGGGGAGCCGCGCTCCTCACCGTCCTGCTCGAGGTGTGGCAGGGGTCCTGAGAACCGCGCCGCGCTGGACGGATCCGGCCGTGCTGTGCGCGCTCGGGACGAGGAGGGCCGAGACCGCCACGCGCCGGTGGACCCTCAGCTGGCGCCGGCCCGCCGGTCGCAGCGGGAAGACCGCCTCGACACGCCGCCCGGGCGCGACCCTCAGACGGCGCACCTGGGCGTGCAGATCGGATGGCGCCGGCGGGCCGAGTCGCAGGCTCAGCGTCCCGCGGCATTCCCGCGCCGCGCCGGACGGGCAACGCACCAGGACGCCGACCGAGCGCGTGCCGCGAAGGCGGATGGTCAGGATGACGCCGGTCGGCGGGAACTCGGCGGCGATGCCCGAGGGGGTGATGCGCCCGATGCGGCTGCCGTCGGACTCGGTGAACCACAGGTTGCCGTCCGGGCCCGCGGTGATGCCGTTGGGGGCGCTCCCCGAGCTGATCCCCGCCGAGAACTCGGTCACGACCCCGCTGGGCGTGATCCGCCCGATGCGGTTTCCCGCCAGGCCCGCCCGATTGAGCTCCGTGAACCAGAGGTTGCCGTCGGGGCCGGCGGTGATGCCGGCGGGGAAGCTGCCGGCGCTGATGCCGGCCGAGAACTCGCTCACGACCCCCGCCGGGGTGATCCGGCCGATCCGGTCCCGCAGCTCCGTGAACCAGAGGTTGCCGTCGGGCCCGGCGGTGATGCCGGTGGGGCTGCTCCTGCCGACCGGGAACTCGGTGACCGTCCCGGCCGGGGTGATGCGCCCGATGCGGTCGCTCCCGGTCGTGCCGGCCGACTCGGCGAACCACAGGTTGCCGTCGGGGCCGGCGGTGATCGGACCGGAGATGTTGCCGGTGATGCCGGCCGAGAACTCGCTCACGACCCCCGCGGGGGTGATGCGCCCGATCCGGTTGGCACCGTACTCGGTGAACCACAGGCTGCCGTCCGGGCCGGCGGTGATCCCGGAAGGGGTGCCCCTGGCGCTGATGCCGTCGGAGAACCGAGTGATGACGCCGGTCGGGGTGATGCGCCCGATCCGGTTCGCGGAGGAATCCGTGAACCAGAGGTTGCCGTCGGGCCCGGCGGCGATGCCGCCCGGGCCATACGCCCTCGCGGGGACCGACCGGGAACTCGGTCACCGCGCCCCGCGGAGTGATCCGGCCGATCCGGTTCCCGATGTGCTCGGTGAACCAGAGGTTGCCGTCGGCTCCGGGGGCGATCGCCCCGGGGTAGCTTCCGCCGGTCATCGCCGGGAGGGGCCGGGGGGCCGCGGCGCCGGAGACGCCGCCTGCGAGGGCCACCCCGACCGCGGCGATGAGGGCGATGAGGGCGCGATCCATCGAGAAGCCTCCGTCCGGAAGAGGGGCCGTGATGCATCCTGCCGGCGCGGGAGCGCCGGCCGCGTCGTGGCATCCCCGGCTCGCGGCTGCGGGGATCTACGCGGCTGCGCCGGCGCCGAGGCGCCGGCCTACGCCGACTCCAGCCGCTCCAGCGCCGCCTCGAGGGCATCCTCGTCGGCGAAGCGCAGCTCCACCACGACCTCGCCGGCGCCGGTCGAGCGCACGCGGACGGGGGTGTCGAAGGCCACGCCGAAGCCCTCCAGGGCCGCATCCTCCAGGGCGGTGGGCTCCGGCCGCGGGCGGCGGCGCGGGCGGTCGGCCGCCTCGCTGCGGGCGAGGTCCTCGGTGGCGCGGACCGTCAGGCCCCCGGACGCGGCCCGCTCGGCGACCCGCAGGCGCCGCGCCGGGCCATCGGCCATCAGCACCGCCCGCCCATGACCCTCGGTGAGGTCGCCGCGGGAGATCATCTCCTGCACCGCCTCGGGCAGCTCCAGCAGGCGCACCAGGTTCGAGATCGCCGGGCGGCTGCGGCCCAGGCGCCCGGCCAGCTCGGCGTGGCTCTGGCCGAAGTCCTCGATCAGGCAGGCGCAGGCCTGCGCGGTCTCGATGGGGGTCAGGTCCTCCCGCACCAGGTTCTCCGCCAGCGCCAGCTCGAGCCGCTCGTGGCCGGCGACGGGGCGCACCACCGCCGGCACGCGGGCGAGGCCGGCGAGGCGCGCCGCCCGCCAGCGGCGCTCCCCCGCGATGAGCTGATGGACGCCCCCGGCGCCGGGCGGGCCCACCACGAGCGGCTGGAGGACTCCGCTGGAGCGGATCGAGGCCGCGAGCGCCTCCAGCGCGTCGGGGTCGATCCGCGCCCGCGGCTGATCGGGGTTGGGCTCGACCAGGTCGAGCGGCAGCTCGGCGTAGCCGGCGGTGACCCCGGCGCCCTCGCCCTCGCCGGCGCCGAGCAGCGCGGCGAGCCCCCGGCCCAGCCCACGGCGGTCGCGGGCGGTCTCAGCCACGCGCGGCCACCTCCTTCGCGGCCTCGAAGTACGCGTCCGCGCCGGCGCAGTGCGGGTCGTAGCGGATCACCGGCTCACCATACGACGGCGCCTCGGCGAGGCGCACGTTGCGTGGGACCACCGTGTGGAACGCGAGCTCCGGAAAGTGCTTGCGGACCTCGCCGATGACGTCCCCGCTCACGCGGGTGCGCACGTCGTGCATCGTCATCAGCATCCCCGTGACCCGCAATCCGGGGTTGATGTGCTGCTGCACCGCGGCGACCGTCTCCATCAGCCGCGAGAGCCCCTCGAGGGCGTAGTACTCGCACTGGACCGGGACGATCAGCCGGTCGGCGGCGGCGAGGGCGTTGATCGTGATCAGGTCGAGCGACGGCGGGCAGTCCAGGAAGACGTAGCCGTACCGCGCCCGCGCGGGCGCCAGCGCCGTGGCGAGGAGCCGCTCGCGCCCCGCGCGGCCGGGCAGCTCCACCGCCGCGCGGGCGAGGTCCGGGGACGAGGGCACCAGGTCGAGGTTGGTGACCGCCGTCGGCACGACGGCGTCCTCCACCGGCAGGCCGTCGAGCAGGACCTCGGCCGTCGTGGGACGCCCCTTCCCGCTGATGCCGAGCCCGCCCGTGGCGTTGGCCTGCGGGTCCACGTCGACCAGCAGCACCCGCGCGCCGGCCTCGGCGAGGCACGCGGCCAGGTTGACCGCGGTGGTGGTCTTGCCCACGCCGCCCTTCTGGTTCGCGACGGCGTAGATCATCCGCTCAGGCCCCGCCCAGCGGGCGGCGGGCGGCCCGCCCGGCGCGACGCGGGAACCGGCTCGGCGTGGGAGCCACCTTGCGGAAGAGCTGGAGGCGGCGGCGGGCGCCCGGGAACGGCGTGCTGCCGGCCGGCCGGCACGGCTCGAGGCCGAGCTCGGCGGCGGCGCGCCGGGCGGCGGCCTCCACCTCCGGGTCCGACCGCTCGCCGCGCCACACCAGGACGGCCCCGCCCACCGAGACCAGCGGAGCCGCCAGCTCCAGCGTGACCGGCAGCGCGCCCAGGGCGCGGGCGGTGGCGACCGGGTACGCCTCCCGCTCGGCCGACGCCAGGTGCTCGGAGCGATCGGCCACGACGCGGACATTAGGGAAGTCCTCGGCCGCCCGGCGGAGCCAGTCGGCCTTCCGCCGCTCGCTCTCGACCAGGGTCACGGCCATCTGCGGGCGGGCGGCGGCGAGCGCGAGGCCGGGGAACCCGCCCCCGCTTCCGAGGTCCACGCAGGCGCTCGCGCCGGCCAGCTCCGGCACCGCGAGACCCGCGAGGCTGTCGGCCAGATGGCGGTCGATGCCCTCGTCGAGCATCTCGATGGACGTGAGGTTCTGGGGCTCGAGCGCGATGCGGTCGAGCAGGGCCACGAGGGCCCCGGCGACCTCCGGGGTGACCGCGACCCCCATGCCCGCGGCCCGCTCCACGAGACGCGTGGCGGGCGGGGATGTTTCACGTGAAACCGATGGAGCGGGGCTCGGCACGCCCACGTCCCGGTCGCTACTCGGCGGGCTCGACGATGATCCGGCGGCGGGGCTCGTCGCCCTCGCTGCGGGTGACGACCTCCGTCCGGTCCTTCAGCGCCATGTGCACGATGCGCCGGTCGTGGGGCGTCATCGGGTCGAGCTCGATCTCCTCACCGAACTCCACCGCCTCCTTCGCGGCCCGGTCGGCCAGGTCCTCGAGGGCGGCCGCGCGCCGCGCCCGGTAGCCGTCGGCGTCGAGCGACACCCGGCGGCGGGACCCGCCCTCGGCGCGGCTCGCGATCTGCGAGAGCAGGTACTGCAGCGCGTCGATGGTCTCCCCGCCCTTGCCGACGAGCCCGGCGGTGCCCTCGCCCTCCACGCGCGCCAGGAGGTCGCTCTCGTCCTCGCCCTGCTCCACGACCACGGTCGCGTCGAGCCCCATGCCCCGAACGACGGCGTCGAGCGCGCGCGCGAGGGCATCGGCGCCCGCGCCGGGAGCGGGGGTGTCGTCGCCGGGCTCGATCATTTCCTCTTCTTCTTCTTCTTGGAGCGCGTGGCGCTCGCGGGCCGGGCCGGACGCGTGGGGCCCTTCGGCGGCGGGCGGCGGCGCGTGGTGCCCGTCGCGGACGCCTCCACCGGCGCGCGCTCCTCGGGCGCCTCCTGCGGCTCCGGCGCCTCGTCGGCCTCGGGGGCGTCCTGGGCCTCGGGGGCCTCCAGAGCCTCCGGGGCCTCGTCCGCCTCGGGTGCGTCGAGCGCCTCGGGAGCCGGGGCGGCCTCCTGCTCCGGGGACGCGACCTCGGAAACCTCGGGCTCCGCCCCGGCGGGCTCCTGCGCCCCGCCGTTGCTGCTCGCCTCCGCGGAGGTGTCGCCCGGTCGCCAGCGCCGCCGCTTGCGCGGCGTCGTCGGGGGCGCGGGGGCGGCCTCCTCCGCGACGGGCGCCTCCTCCTGCTCCTCCGGCGCGCCGTCGTCCGAGGCGCCGTCCGTCAGGGCGGCCGCGCCCGCGGTCTCCTTCGGCGCCGTGCGCGAGCCCTTCTTGGCCGCCGCCGACACATCCTTGGGATCGGCGAGGTGCAGGCCGATGCGATGTCGCATCACCAGCTGCTGTCCGGCGGTCCAGAGGTTGGTCGTCATCCAGTAGATGACCAGGCCCGCGGGGACCGGGAACTGGAAGACGAACAGCACCACCACCAGCGGGAGGAACCGCATCAACCGCCGCTGGGAGACGGGCATGTTGGGCATGGCCGAGAGCTCGGTCGAACAGCAGCTGGGACAGGGCGTAGATCGCCACGATCACGAACGCGCCCCAGCCGATGTCCGTGAGCTTCTCGCGCACGTCGGGGACGGCCCACATGAACGAGACCGCGCCGCTGTTGACCGACGCGTCCTTCGCGAACGACTTCAGCACGTAGTACAGCGCGATGAAGACCGGGAGCTGGGCCACGAGGGGCAGGCAGGAGGAGAAGGGGTTGATCTCCTCCTCCTTGTAGAACTTCATCAGCTCCTCGTTGAGCTTGGTGCGGTTCCCCTTGTACTTGGCCTGCAGCTCCTTCAGCTGCGGCGCGACCGCCTGCATCCGCCGCATCGACGCGTACTGCTTGATGACCAGGGGCACGAGGCAGACCCGCACGATGATCGTGAGGACGACGATCGACCAGCCGTACGTGAGGTTGATGTTCTCGTGGAGGAAATCGAGGAGCGAGCGAAGCGGGCCCTCGAGGAGATCGAGTGGATTCACGCCCGGAAGACCCTCTGATCGCGCGGATAGTCCACGCCGCCGTGGCTCCACGGGTTGCAGCGCAGCAGGCGCCAGGCGGCGAGCACCGTCCCCTTCAGGGCCCCGAACTCACGGATGGCGTCGATCGCGTAGGCCGAGCAGGTGGGGTGGTACTTGCAGCGCTGCCCCAGCATCGGCGAGATCCCCCGCTGGTACGCGCGGATGGGAGCGGTCAGGATCGTCTTCACGCGGGCGTCCCCGCATCCGCCGTCCCGGCGGCGCGCCCCAGCAGCTCGGCCAGGCGCTCCCCGAGGGCGGCGGAGCCGCGCTCCTCGAGGTACTGCGCCGCCCCGGGCCGCGCGATCACCACCACGTCAACGCCGGGCGGCAGGCCGGCCGCCAGCGGCGCGAACTGCTCCCGCAGGACGCGCTTGACCCGGTTGCGCTCCACGGCGTCCCCCACCTTCCGGGAGACCGAGAGCCCGAGCCGCGGCGGGGAGCCGGCCGGTCGGTCGTCGCGCGCGAAGACGTAGGCCACCAGGTGCCGCCCGGTGGCCGAGCGACCACGCCGGTAGACGGCGTCGAAATCGCCCGAGCGGGTGATCCGCGCCCGGCGTCGTGGTGCGGCCCCGGGGGCCGTCGCAGGGGCCTCAGGCGGAGAGTCGCGCACGGCCCTTCGCCCGGCGGCGCTTCAACACCGCCCGGCCGGCGCGCGTGCTCATGCGCACCCGGAATCCGTGGGTCTTCTTCCGCTTGCGCTTGTTGGGCTGATAGGTCCGCTTCACGCGCGCAGCACTCCTGGTCGGCGGTCGGTCGTGGGCTCCGCTGTCCGCGCAGGGGCAACCCGGCCACGGAGTCGGGCAGCATAGCAAAGGGCCCTCCCCCCGCCCGGGAGGCGGCCCGTCCTCCACAGGTGTGGACAGGGGTGTGGAGAACCTGCGCATCCCGCATGGTGGCTGGGATTCCGCCGGCCGCCCCGATGGCGTCCCGGCGACGCGCCGCGCGATTTCGCCGCTCAGTCGTGCGTTTGTTTTCCACAGGCTCGCCGAGGGCCTTCCGCCGCGCCTCACCCGCGGGTTAGAGTGCCCGCCCCTCGCCCCTTAATGTCCTCCGCCCTCGCCCTCACACCCCCCCTCGCGCCCGCCCGGACGGCCTCGTCAACCTCGGTGTCGGCGCGCCTCTGCGTCTACGCGGGGCCGACCGAGCCCCCCGTGGTCGACGAGCTGCGCGACGACGACCCCGCGGGCCTCGTCGAGGCCCTCTGCGACGCGGTGGGCGACCGCTCGCCCCTCCCCGCCCCGGCCATCCGCGAGGTGGTGGACAACCTGGTCCACGCCGGCTTCCGCGATGCCGTCGTCAGCATCCTCGACGGCGGGTTCACGGTCCGCGTCAGCGACCACGGGCCGGGGATCGACGATCCGTTCCGCGCCCTCCAGCCCGGATTCTCCACGGCCGGCCCCGAGGCCCGCGAGCTGGTGCGCGGCGTCGGTGGCGGGCTTCCCCTCGCCGCCCGGCTCATGGATGCGGGCGGCGGGCGGCTCGACCTGGCCGACAACCTCGGGGGCGGCGCGGTCGTGACCCTCTCCGCGCCGGCCCCCGACGTCCCGGCGCCCGAGCCCGTCTGCTCGGAGGCCGCCCGCGTCATCCTCGCCCTGCTCCTGGAGATCGGGAGCGGCCACCCCGCGCGACTCGCCGAGGAGCTGGGACGCTCCCGCGCCGAGTGCGGACGGGAGCTGGCCACCCTGCAGCACCGGGGACTCGTCGCCCGGGAGCCCGGCGGTGCACGCCGGCTCACCGATTCCGGCGCGGCCCTCGTCGCCACGCTCTTCTGATCCCTCCGCCCCGCCCCGCCCCGCCCCCTCCCACCGCTGGAGCCTCGGCCATGTCAGCACTCACCGCCCCACCCCTCGAGCGCGATGCCGTGTGGAAGGAGGTGCGCGAGCGGCTGCGCTCCACGCTCAACAGCCAGACCTACAAGTTCGCCTTCGCGGGAGCACGACCCCTGTCCCTGACGCACGATCGCCTCGCGCTGGGGGTCAACACCGAGCTGCTGCGCCAGTGGATCCACCAGCGGTACCTGCCGCTGCTCCGCGACGCCCTCTTCGAGGTGTGCGGCGCGGACCTGCAGGTCGAGGTGCTCGTGGTGAAGCAGCCCGAGGAGGAGACGCCCGCCCCCGCGGAGGGCCCCGCCATCGCCCAGCCGGAGCCGGAGCCGGCCGTCTCGGTGCCGCCGCGGCGCCCCCTGGGGCTCCAGCCGCGGTTCACGTTCGAGGCGTTCGTGACCGGGCCCTCCAACCGCTTCGCCCAGGCGGCCGCCCTCGCCGTGGCCGAGGCGCCGGCGCGCGCCTACAACCCCTTCTTCGTGTACGGAGGGGTGGGGCTCGGCAAGACGCACCTCCTCCACGCCATCGGGCACTTCGTCGCGGTCAACCACCCGGAGCTGGCGCTCACCTACGTCTCGGTGGAGACCTTCACCAACGAGTTCATCAACGCCCTGCGCGACGGCGGCATGCGCTCCTTCAAGGACCGGTACCGCTCGACGGACATCCTCCTCATCGACGACATCCAGTCGCTCCAGGGGCGCGAGCAGACCCAGGAGGAGTTCTTCCACACGTTCAACGCCCTCCACGACAGCGGCAAGCAGATCGTGATCTCGTCGGACCGGCCCCCCAAGGCCATCGCCACCCTCGAGGACCGCCTGCGCAGCCGCTTCGAGATGGGCCTGATCACCGACGTGCAGCCCCCCGACCTGGAGACGCGGATCGCGATCCTGCAGAAGCGGGCCCGGGCGGACCGCTACGAGATCCACGACCCCGAGGTGCTCCCGTTCATCGCCGGGCGCGTGTCCACCAACGTGCGGGCCCTGGAGGGCGCGCTGACGCGCGTGGTCGCCCACGGGTCGATCTCCGGCCGCCGCGTCACGGTCGAGCTCGCCCACGAGGTGCTCGAGGACCTCTTCCCCGCCGGCGAGGGCATCCTCCGCATCGAGGTCATTCAGGGAGAGGTCTGCCGCTACTACGGGGTGGCGCTCAACGAGCTGACGAGCGACAAGCGCACCCGCCGCATCGTGGGCCCGCGCCAGGTGGCCATGTACCTCAGCCGGGAGCTCACCGACTCGTCGCTACCCGCCATCGGCCGGGCCTTCGGCGGCCGCGACCACACCACGGTCATGTACGCGGTGCAGAAGGTGGCGAACCTCATGGGCGACGAGGGCGAGGTCCTCACCGCCGTCAACGCCCTCACGAACCGCCTCACCGGACGCCAGCGGTGACGGTGGAGGACCCTCGGGAGGACCGGGGCCGTCTCTCCCGCGTTCCCCCCGCCGGCCGCCGCCGGCCGGCGGGGCTGGGGACGGCTGGGGAGTGGCGGCACGCCGGACGGCCCTTCGCCCACCGGCGCGCCCACAGCCCGAAAACCCTCCGGTGCGGGGGCTCCCCGGGATCTCCCCATCGTCCACACGCCCTACCGCGGTGACGACCTTCTCACCCTTCTTCTTCCTTCTCTCATTGAGGGGGACTGCGCGACGGTGGACAGCGGCCGGGCCGAACCCGCCGGGGCTCACCCGAGCGGCGACGCTCGTCCTCGGCAGTCGTTAGGGTCGCGGCGTGCGCCTCGTCTCGCCCAAGGAAGAGCTGGCGGCCAAGCTCGCGATCGCGGGCCGGGCGGCGTCGGCCAAGAGCACGATCCAGATCCTGTCGCACATCCTGCTGAAGGCCGACAACGGCAGCTGCGAGCTGGCGGCGACGGACATGGAGCTCTCGCTGCGGGTCCCGCTGGGGGGCACCGTCGAGCAGCCCGGCTCGGTGGTGCTGCCTCGCCTGGCGGCGGACATCGTGCGCAGCATGGCCGACGGTCCCGTGACGCTGGAGCACCGCGACAACGAGGGCGTCGTCGCCGTCTCGGGCGGCGGGTCGGCGTTCTCCCTGAACTGCCTCCAGGCGGGCGA
This sequence comes from Miltoncostaeaceae bacterium, assembly GCA_963760715.1. GTDB lineage: Bacteria > Actinomycetota > Thermoleophilia > Miltoncostaeales > Miltoncostaeaceae > CAVXDY01. The sequence goes on from CAVXDY010000004.1 coordinate 399,852, forward strand.
CTTCCCGGAGCTGCCCCCCGACGAGGGCAGCGGGCTGTCCCTGCCCGCCGACGTCTTCGTGGACACCGTCGAGCGCGTGGCCCGGGCGGCGTCCCGCGACGAGACCCGCCCGGTGCTGACCGGCGTGCTGGTGCGCGTGGGGCCCGAGGGCCTCACGATGGTGGCCACCGACTCGTACCGGCTGGCCGTGCGGCAGACGCCCCTCGAGACGCCCCCGGCCGACGTCCGCGAGGCGATCGTCCCGGCGCGGGCCCTCAGCGAGGTCGCCCGGCTCGCCGGCGTGGTCAAGGCCGATGCCGTGGAGATCGTGCTCACCGAGACCCAGGGCCTCATGCGGGTCGGCGACTTCCGCCTCACCAGCCGGCTGATCGAGGGGCAGTTCCCCGACCACCGCCAGCTCGTGCCCGACGCCTTCGAGCACGACGTGGCCTTCGGGCGGGCCGAGCTGCTCGGCGTGCTGGGCCGCATCGGCGTCCTGGCCCAGCGCAACACGCCGGTCCGGCTGGCGTTCGAGCCGGGGAGCGTCACCGTGTCGGCCGTGAGCGACCAGGTGGGGGAGGGGCACGAGTCCCTGCCGGTCTCGTTCTCGGGCGACCCGCTGGAGATCGGCTTCAACGTGGAGTTCCTGCGCGCCGGCGCGGAGAGCGTGGTCGGCGACGAGGTGCGGCTGGGGCTCATCAGCCCGCTGCGGCCCGGACTGTTGCGCGGAGCGGGCGATGACTACCGCTATCTCCTCATGCCGATCCGCCTCAACGCCTAGCCCTCCGGGGCGCGCCTGGACGGCGCGGCGGCTGGAGCTCTCGGACGTGCGGTGCTGGCGGCGCGGGTCGGTGGAGCTGCCGGAGGGGCTGGTGATGGTGGTGGGCCCGAACGGCGCCGGGAAGACCTCGCTGGTGGAGGCGGTGGTGCTGGGCTGCCTCGGGGTGTCGCCGCGCACCACGCGGGAGGCGGAGATCGTGCGGCGCGGCGCCCAGGCCCTCCACGTGACGCTGGATCTCGAGGGGCCGCGCGGGCGGGCCGTGCGCGAGATCGGCTTCGAGCCCGGTCGCGGTCGGCGCCTGCGCATCGACGGCGAGCCGGCGCGGTCGCTCGCGGCCTGGCGCGCGCGGGCGGTGCTGGTGTTCCTGCCCGACGAGCTGCGGGCGGTCAAGGGCCCGCCCGCCGCCCGCCGCCGGGCCCTCGACCGGGTGCTGGAGGCGGCCTCGCCCGAGTTCGCCGACGACCTGAGCGGCCTCCAGGGGGCCCTCGCGCAGCGCAACGCCCTCCTCCGCAGGATCCGCGCGGGCGCGGCGTCGGAGGCCACCCTCCCCGCGTGGGAGGCGCCCATCGCGCGGCTCGGGGCGCGGGTGGGCGCCGCGCGCCGCGCCGGCGCGGCCGCGCTGGCCGAGCCCTTCGCCGCCTGGCTCGAGGCGCTCGGCGGCGGCCCGGGGGGCCTCCTGCGGCTCGAGCCGTCGCCCTCGACGCTCGCCGAGGTCCCCGAGGCGGACCTGGAGCAGGCCCTGGCGTCGGCCATGCTCGAGCGCAGGCCCCGCGAGATCCAGGCCGCCCAGACGCTGTCGGGGCCGCACCGCGACGACCTCTGGATCGGCGCCGGCGAGGCGGACCTGCGCCGCGAGGGCAGCCAGGGCGAGCAGCGCACGGCCGCCCTGGCGATGCTGCTCGCGGCCCGTGACCACCTGCGGGCGCACGCCGCCCGGCCGATCCTCCTCCTCGACGACGTGCTCAGCGAGCTCGACCCGGGCCGCCGCCGGCTGCTGCTGGAGGCCGTGCGCGACGGGGGCCAGACCATCGTGACGAGCGCGGATCCGGCCTCGGCGGCGACCGGGCGCCCGCCGGACGGGCTGCTGAGCGTGGAGGACGGGCGGCTGCGTGGCTGAGCGGCCGCCCCCCCGCCGGCGCCACCGCCGCGAGCCCCTGACGGCGGCGTCGGCGGTCGCGCGCTTCCGGCGGCGGGCGAGCGGCGGCGGCCTGGGCGCCGAGACCGGCGCCGCGGCGGCGGCCTGGGCGGACGTCGTCGGCGCCGCCGCGGCCGCCCACAGCGTCCCCGTGCGCCGCACCCGCGCCGGCGTGCTCACCGTCGCCTGCTCCAGCGCGTCCTGGGCGCAGGAGCTGACCATGCGCCGCGACGAGCTGCGGGAGCGCCTGCTGGCCCGCGCCCCTGACACGGGCGTCACGGCCCTGCGTTTCTCGGTCGCCGACCACGTGATGACGGGACCGCCGGAGGCCCCGCCGCCGCCCCGCCCCGCCCCGCGGCCGACCCGGGCCGACGCGGCGCTCGGGGCACGCGCGGCGGAGGGGGTGGCCGACGAGCGGCTGCGCGATCTGGTGGCGCGGGCCGCCGCCGCCTCGGCGGCCCGGCGAGGGGGGGCTCGGGACAGGTGAAATACCTGCAAATAGGGGACTAAAGGGAGGGCGCCAGCGGGCCGGGGTGCTACCATTACCCGGAGCGAAACAGGAGGCTCCTGATCCGACCTGCGCCCGACGTTCCGTCGGCCATCACGAACTATGACGCCGAGGACATCACGGTCCTCGAGGGGCTCGAGGCGGTACGCCGAAGGCCCGGCATGTACATCGGGTCGACAGGACCCAGGGGTCTCCACCACCTCGTCTACGAGGTGGTCGACAACAGCGTCGACGAGGCGCTGGCGGGGTACTGCGACCGCGTCGAGATCACCCTGAACCCCGATGGCTCGTGCACCGTGTCCGACAACGGGCGCGGCATCCCCGTGGCCGCGATGGCCGAGCAGGGGGGCCGCAGCGCGCTCGAGGTCGTGATGACCGTCCTCCACGCCGGCGGCAAGTTCGGCGGCGAGGGCTACAAGGTGTCCGGCGGCCTGCACGGGGTCGGCCTCAGCGTGGTCAACGCCCTGTCCGAGACGCTGACCGCCGAGGTCCGCCGCGACGGCGGCTCGTTCGTGCAGCGCTTCGCGCTGGGGATCCCGCTGGGCCCGGTCGAGCGGGTGGGCGACGCCGCGGACACCGACACCACGATCAGCTTCCTGCCCGACCCCGACATCTTCGAGGAGCCGGACTTCGACTTCGAGGTGCTGTCCCAGCGCCTGCGCGAGACGGCGTTCCTCACCCGGGGCTTCACCGTGCGCCTCATCGACCGCCGCGGCGAGGGCCGCGAGGTCGAGTACCACTACGAGGGCGGCATCCAGGACTTCGTCCGCTACCTCAACGAGACGCGCGATCCGGTCCAGCGCGACGTGGTCTACCTGGAGGCCGACGGGCCGGAGGCCACGCTCGAGGCCGCGCTCCAGTGGACGGCCGCCTACAACGAGTCCGTCTACACCTTCGCGAACAACATCAACACGCACGAGGGCGGCACCCACCTCACCGGGTTCCGCACGGCGCTCACCCGCACCCTCAACGACTACGCGCGGGCGAAGGGCCTCCTGAAGGAGAAGGACGACAACCTGGAGGGCCCCGACACACGCGAGGGGCTCACCGCGATCGTCTCGATCAAGCTGCGCGAGCCCCAGTTCGAGGGCCAGACGAAGACCAAGCTCGGGAACTCCGAGATCACGGGCTTCGTCAACCAGACCGTCACCCAGCGGCTGTCCGAGTACCTCGAGGAGCACCCCAACGAGGCGCGGGCCATCTGCGCCAAGGCGATCAACGCCGCCCAGGCCCGGCAGGCCGCGCGGAAGGCGCGCGACCTGGCCCGGCGCAAGGGCGCGATGGACTCCACGAGCCTGCCGGGCAAGCTGGCCGACTGCTCCGACCGGGATCCCGCCAACACCGAGCTCTTCCTGGTGGAGGGCGACTCGGCCGGCGGCTCGGCGATCATGGCGCGCCAGTCGAGCTTCCAGGCGATCCTTCCGCTGCGCGGCAAGATCATCAACGTCGAGAAGGCCCGCATCGACAAGGTCCTCTCGAACAACGAGATCCAGGCCATGATCACCGCGATGGGCACGGGCATCGACGAGGACTTCGACATCGCGAAGGCCCGGTACCACAAGCTCATCATCATGACCGACGCCGACGTGGACGGCGCCCACATCCGGACGCTCATCCTCACGTTCCTCTTCCGCCACATGCGCGGGCTCATCGAGGAGGGCTTCGTCTACATCGCGTGCCCGCCGCTCTACAAGGTCAAGCAGGGCAACCAGGAGCAGTACATCGAGAAGGAGATCGAGCTCGAGGACTGGCTGCTCGAGCGCAACCTGGGCGACCTCCTGCTGGAGGACGCCTCGGGTCACGCGGTGGGCCTCACGAAGGCCCGCTACCAGCGCTTCCAGCGCGCCCTGAAGGAGCACGAGGCCTGGGCGGGCAACCTCAGCGCCACCTACGGCTCCGACGTCATCGACTTCCTCCAGGTCCACAACCTGGTCGAGGCCGAGCCCGGCGACGACCTCGACGCGCTGGTGGCGGCCATCGCCGAGGCCTCCGACGAGCACGCGACGCTCACCGTCGAGGGCGTCAACCCCGCCGCCGGCGAGGTGCTGGCCCGCTCGGTGCTGAGCACCACGGGGGAGGCGCGGACCGTGGCCATCCCGCTCGCCGTGCTGGCGTCCCGCGAGCTGTCGGGCCTGCGCGGCGCGCGCGCGCGGCTGCGCGACCAGGTGGGCACGCCGCCGTTCCGGCTCACGCGCGGCTCGCGCTCCCGCACCCCGGCGAGCTACGAGGGCCTCCGGATCGCCGTGCTCGAGCTGTGCCGCGAGGGCGTCCAGCTCAGTCGCTTCAAGGGCCTCGGCGAGATGAACAGCGAGCAGCTCTGGGAGACGACCATGGACCCCGAGCGGCGGATCCTGCAGCGCGTGATGATGGAGGACGAGGCGACCGTGGGAGAGCTCTTCGCCAAGCTGATGGGCGACAAGGTGGAGCCCCGGCGCGCGTTCATCGAGGACAACGCCCGCAGCGTCCGCTTCCTGGACATCTGATGCGGGCCTCGGGACGCTAGGGGCCGGGGATGGCCATCGACCGCCACGGGCGCATCGAGCCGCGCGAGCTCGAGCGCGAGATGAGCTCGTCGTACCTCGAGTACGCCATGAGCGTCATCGTGGGCCGGGCCCTGCCCGACGTGCGCGACGGGCTCAAGCCCGTGCACCGCCGCGTGCTCTACGCGATGCACGACATGGGCCTCCAGCCCGATCGCCCCTACGTGAAGAGCGCCAACATCGTCGGCCGCGTGATGGGCGAGTTCCACCCCCACGGCGACAGCGCGATCTACGACACCCTGGTGCGGCTGGCCCAGGACTTCGCCTCGCGCTACCCGCTGGTCAACGGCCAGGGCAACTTCGGCTCGAGCGAGTTCTCGGCCGCCGCCATGCGGTACACGGAGGCCCGCCTCTCCCGCCTGGCCACCGAGATGCTGCGCGACATCGACGAGGACACCGTCAACGACGTGCCGACCTACGACGACCGGCGCAGCGAGCCGGTGGTCCTCCCGTCGCGGGTGCCCAACCTCCTCATCAACGGCTCCTCGGGAATCGCCGTGGGCATGGCGACGAACATCCCGCCGCACAACCTGGGCGAGGTCATCGACGCCGTGGTGGCCACGATCGACAACCCGGCGATCGAGGTCGAGGCCCTGATGCGGTACGTCAGGGCGCCCGACTTCCCCACCGGCGGGATCATCGTGGGGCGCGCGGGCGTGGTGGAGGCCTACCGCACCGGCCGGGGCCGGGTGATCGTGCGCGGGCGCGCGCACAACGAGCCGCTCAAGCACGGACGCAACGCGATCGTGTTCACCGAGCTCCCCTACCAGGTCAACAAGGCCGAGCTCATCCGGAAGATGGCCGACCTCGCCAACGACAAGGTCATCGCCGAGATCGCGGACCTGCGCGACGAGAGCGGGCGCGACGGGGTGCGCGTGGTGATCGAGCTGCGCCGCGACGCGGTGCCGGTGGTCGTGCTGAACAAGCTCTACAAGCACACCGCCGTGCAGAGCACGTTCGGGGTCAACGCGATCGCCCTGGTCAACGGCGTTCCGCGCACGCTGGGCCTCAAGGACATGCTGCGCCACTACCTGGCGCACCAGAAGGAGGTCGTGACCCGGCGCTCGCGGTACCGGCTGGCCCGCGCCGAGGCCCGCGCCCACATCCTGGAGGGCCTCCTCAAGGCCCTGGAGCACCTGGACGAGGTCATCGCGCTCATCCGCGGCGCGGCCGACCCCGAGACCGCTCGCGGGGAGCTCATGACCCGGTTCGATCTCAGCGAGCTCCAGGCGCGGGCGATCCTCGACCTGCGGCTCCAGCGGCTGACCCAGCTCGAGGCCGGCAAGATCGAGGCCGAGTACGGGGAGCTGCAGGAGCGCATCGCCGAGCTCCGGGCGATCCTGGGCGACGAGGCCCGGGTGTACGCCCTCATCCGCGAGGAGCTGCTCGAGATCCGCGCCCGGTTCGCCGACGAGCGGCGCACCGAGGTGGTGCCGGGCGAGGGCGACATCGACCTCGAGGACCTCATCGCCGAGGAGGAGATGGTCATCTCCATCTCCAACGGCGGCTACGTGAAGCGCCTGCCCGTGAGCACGTACCGGTCGCAGGGCCGGGGCGGCAAGGGCCTGCGCGGGGTGCGCCTGAAGGACGAGGACTACATCGAGCACCTCTTCATCGCGTCCACGCACCACTACCTGCTGTTCTTCACCAACACCGGCAAGGTCTACCGCCAGAAGGTGCACGAGCTGCCCCAGGGCTCTCGCGACTCGCGCGGCCGCCACATCGCCAACGTGCTGGCGCTGCGGGAGGGCGAGGAGGTGCGGGCGGTCTTCGCCACCCGCGACTACAGCGAGGGCAAGTACCTCACGCTCGCCACGCGCGACGGCATGGTGAAGAAGACCGAGATGCGCAGGTACGACACCATCCTGCGCGAGGCCGGCCTCATCGCGATCCAGCTCCAGGAGGGCGACGAGCTGGTGGGGGTGCAGCTCACCGACGGCGACGAGGACCTGCTGGTGGTGTCGGCCCGCGGCCAGGCGGCGCGCTTCCACGAGGGCAAGGTGCGCCCGATGAGCCGCGACACCCGCGGGGTGCGCGCGATGACCCTCGACGAGGGCGACCGCGTCCTGGCGCTCTGCGTGGCCCGCGACGACGAGGACCTGCTGGTCGTGACCGGCAACGGCTACGGCAAGCGCACGCCCATGTCGGACTACCCGCGCAAGGGCCGGCCCACCAAGGGCGTCCGAACGCTCAAGGTCACCGACCGCAAGGGCGAGCTCATCACCGCCCGCCCGGTGCGCGAGGGCCAGGAGCTGCTCCTGATCTCCCAGATGGGCCAGGTCATCCGCATCCAGGTGGACTCGATCCGGCGCACGGGGCGATCCACGGAGGGCGTCCGCGTGATGAACATGGCCGAGGACGACCTCGTGTGCGGGGTGGCCTCGGTGGTGGAGGCGGAGTCGGTGCTCGAGGGGGATGAGGACGAGGAGGAGTCGGCCGCCGGCGCCCCGGACGCGCCCGCCGGCGCCGAGCCGCCCGCCGCACCGGAGTAGCCTCCGCCGGTGGCCGACCCGCCCAGTCCCGCCGAGCGCCGCCGTCCCACGACGCCCCCGCCGGGCCCCGAGGACGGCGGGCCGGGCTGGCGGGTCGAGGGAGGGCCGGGCCCCCGGGAGGAGCCGGCCCAGGGCCGGTGGCGCATGCCACGCCTGCCCGGCGGGTCGCGCTTCTGGTGGATCCTGATCGCCCTGCTGGCGGTCAACTGGTTCGTGGTCTCCCTGATCCCCGACCGGGAGAGCCGCCTCAACGTTCCCTACACGGCCTTCCGCGAGCAGGTGCGGGCCGGGAACGTCTCCGAGGTCACCTCGCGCGGCGACACCATCCAGGGCACGTTCAAGAAGGAGGTGACCTACCCCGCCGGATCCGACAAGAAGGACACCGACTTCGAGACCGAGCGGCCGGCCTTCGCGGACGACGGGCTCCTGGGCCTCCTGATCGCCAAGGACGTCGTGGTGAACGCCAAGCCGGTGGACGAGGGCCGCCCGCTGCTGCAGACGCTGCTGCTCTCGTTCGGCCCCGTCATCCTGCTGGTGCTGCTGTTCGTGTTCCTCGCGCGCCGCGCCGGCGGCGCCGCCGGCGCCCTCTCGAACCTCGGGCGCTCGAAGGCCAAGCGCTACGACGCCTCGGCCACCCGGGTGACCTTCGAGGACGTGGCCGGGATCGACGAGGCCGAGGAGGAGCTCGTCGAGATCGTCGACTTCCTGAAGAACCCCGATCGCTACCTGCGCCTCGGCGGCCGGATCCCGCGCGGCGTGCTGCTGACGGGGCCGCCCGGCACGGGCAAGACGCTGCTCGCCCGGGCCGTCGCGGGCGAGGCCGACGTGCCCTTCTTCTCGCTCTCCGCCTCGGAGTTCGTCGAGATGATCGTCGGCGTGGGCGCCAGCCGCGTGCGCGATCTGTTCGCCCAGGCCAAGGCGACCGCCCCGGCGATCATCTTCATCGACGAGCTCGACGCCATCGGGCGCGCGCGCGGCGGCTCGGCGTCGCTGGGCGGCAACGACGAGCGCGAGCAGACCCTCAACCAGATCCTCACGGAGATGGACGGCTTCAGCGGGACCGAGGGCGTCATCGTCCTGGCGGCGACCAACCGGCCGGAGATCCTGGATCTCGCGCTGCTGCGCCCCGGGCGCTTCGACCGGCGCGTCACGGTGAGCCCGCCCGACCGCGACGGCCGCGGCGCGATCCTGCGCGTGCACCTGCGGGGCGTCCCCCTCGCCGACGACGTCGACGTGGAGCAGATCGCCCAGTCCACGCCCGGCATGGTGGGCGCCGACCTGCGCAACCTGATCAACGAGGCCGCGCTCACGGCGGCGCGCCACGACCACGACCGGGTTCAGGCGAGCGACTTCACCGAGGCGCTCGAGCGGATCGTGCTGGGGGCCGAGCGCCACATCATGATCTCGCCGGCCGAGCGGGAGCGCACGGCCTACCACGAGAGCGGCCACGCGCTGCTCGGGATGCTGAGGCCGGGGGCGGACCCGGTGCGCAAGGTCTCGATCGTGCCCCGTGGGAGCGCCCTGGGGGTGACCTTCCAGGCGCCCGACGCCGACCGCTACGGCTATGGGATGGACTACCTGCGCGGCCGGATCGTCGGCGCCCTCGGCGGCCGCGCCGCCGAGCAGGTGGTGTACGGCGACGCGACCACGGGGGCCGAGTCCGACCTCGAGCAGGTCACGAACATCGCCCGGCGGATGGTCGGGCGGTGGGGGATGTCGGACGTGATCGGCCCGATCTCGGTGCTGCCGGGCCCCAACGACGAGCCCCTCCTGTTCCCCGGATCGCCCGGCCAGACGTCTGCGCACACCCTGCAGCTCGTGGACGAGGAGGTGCGCCGGATCGTGGACGAGTGCTACCTCGAGGCGGTGCAGCAGCTGCGCGAGAACCGGGAGCGGCTGGACGCGCTGGCCCACGCCCTGCTGGAGCGCGAGACGCTCGACGAGGCCGACGCCTACGCGGTGGCCGGGGTCGAGCGGGAGCGCGCCCCCGCCACCTGACCGCCGGCCTCCGCTAGCCGCCGGCCTCTGCCTCTCCGCGCAGGCGGCGCGCCGTGGTCTCCGACGGGAACGCCACCGACATCACGCCGGCGCCCAGCTCCAGCCCGGCCAGCGTGCCGAGTCGCGGGAGCAGGTCGATGTGCCAGTGGAAGCGATCGGACCCTCCCGGCCGGCGCTGGTGCAGCCACATGTTGATGGCCTCGGCGCCCAGCCGGTCGCCGATCGCCCCGGCCTGGCGCACCAGCTCGCGGGCGACCACGCCGGCGTCGAGACCCGCGGCCCAGTCGGGGGTGTGCCGCGCCGGCGCGAGCCGCAGCGTCCCCGAGAGGGGGGGCACGGCCGGACACCACGCCACCATCCCGTCGCCCGCGCGCACCAGCCGCGGCCCGGCGTCCGCGATGTCGGCGCAGATGGGGCAGGCGGCCGCCTCGTCGAAGGCCCGCTCCCGGGCGACGAGGCGGGGCGGGGAGAAGGGCAGGCCGACGATCTGGGTGTGGGTGTGCTGGAGCGACGCCCCGGCGGCCGCCCCCTCGTTCAGGAAGAGGAAGGGCCACAGGCCCCGCGGATCGGCGCCCACCGCGGCCACGCGATCGGCCCAGACGCGCACGGCCAGCTCGGCCTCCGGAGGCTCCAGGTCGGCCAGGCGCACGACGTGCCGGGGGCTGTTCAGCACCACCTCGTGCACGCCCTCGTCCGGCGACAGGGCCGGGAACTTGTTGGGGATCACCCGCACCAGCCAGCCCGGCGAGTCGGGGGGGCCGCCTCCGGGGCGGACCGCGGCCGCCTCGGGGGGCGTCTGGTGCTCGTTGCCGGGGCAGAAGGGGCACCCGAGCGGGTTGGAGGGCGCGCCCACATCGTGGGGGCGCGCCGCCCGCGCCGGCGCCATCAGCACCGGCTCCCCCGTGAGGGGGTCCCACGCGACCGGGCTCAGGAGGCCTTCCGGCGGCTCGCGGCCGGCTTCTTCGCCGCCGCCTTGCGCGCGGGCTTCTCCCCGCCGCCCTCGACCTTCCTCAGACGCGACTGGTCGATGTCGAGCTGGTCGTCGGACTTCGCCTTGGCCCCCGAGCGCGCCGCGGGCTTCTTCCTGGCCGGAGGCTTCTCCGCCTCGGCGTCCTCCTCCACCGCGCCCTCTCCGGCGTCCCCCCCGCCGCCTCCGCCGGCGGCGAGGCTGGCCTTCAGCGCCGCCATGAGGTCGATCACCGGCGCCGGCGCCGCCTCTTCCTGCGGCTCCGCCAGCTCCTGGCCGTCGGCCTTCGCCTGGAGGAACTCCAGCAGCGAGGCCCGGGTCTGGTTGGGGTAGGCCTTGGGGTCGAACGGCTTGGCGAGGCCCTCGACGAGCTGCTCGGCCATCGCGAGCTCGTCGTCGGACACCTCGACGCCCTGGAGGCGCTCGACGATCTCCTTCTTGTCGCGCAGCCGGACGTCCTCGGGGTAGTAGAGCGTCTGGAGCGCGAGCATCCCGTCCACGGGGCGCAGCAGCACCAGGTGCTCCTTGGTGGAGAGCACGAACCGGCCCATCGCGGCCCGCCCGGTGCGCTCCATGGCCCGGGTGAGGAGGGCGTAGGGGCGCTCCGCGCGCTCCTGCGGCTCGAGCCAGTACGCGCGCTCGAAGAAGACGGGGTTGACCTCCGGCAGCTCCACGAACTGGAGGATCTGGACCGTCTTCTCCTGGCGCGCCGCGAAGCGCTCCAGCTCGGAGTCCTCGACCGGCAGGTAGCGGCCCTTCGAGACCTCCCAGCCCTTCACCGTGTCGTCGGGGCTCACCTCGACGTCGCGGTCGGGGTCCCAGCGCTTCTGCTTCACGGGCTGCCCCGTGGCCCGCGAGAGGGTGCGGAAGCTCACGTCGCTGCGCTGCTGCGCGAGGCCCACCGACACCGGGATCGTGACCAGTCCGAAGCTGATGAAGCCATTCCAGATCGCGCGCACCGCTCGCCTCCCGAGGTCGTTCCCCTATCTATACCCCGGGCCTGCCGTTTCGTGCAGCCACCGCGCTGAGCGCCTCGAGCATCTCCACCGGGAAGGGCAGGATCAGCGTGGTCGTCGTCTCGGAGCTGCCGATCTCGTTCATGGTCTGGAGATAGCGCAGCTGCAGCGCCCCCGGCTCGCTCCGGATGACCGACGCGGCCTGCGAGAGCTTCTCGGAGGCCTGGAACTCACCGTCGGCGGCGATGATCTTCGCGCGCCGCTCCCGCTCGGCCTCGGCCTGGCGGGCGATGGCCCGCTGCATGCTCGTCGGCAGCTCCACGTCCTTCACCTCGACGACGCCGACCTTGATCCCCCACGGCTCGGTCTGCTCGTCGATGATCGTCTGGAGCCGCTCGTTGATCTGGTCGCGCTCCGACAGGAGCTGGTCCAGGTCCACCTGGCCCAGCACGCTGCGCAGGGTGGTCTGCGCGATCTGCGAGGTGGCCACGAGGTAGTTCTCCACCTGGACGATGGACCGCGCGGCGTCGATCACCCGGAAGTAGGCGACGGCGTTGACCTTCACCGTCACGTTGTCCTTGGTGATCACCTCCTGCGGCGGGACGTTCAGGGTGATCGTGCGCAGGTCCACCTTGACGGCCTTGTCGATGAACGGGATCAGCAGGAAGACCCCCGGTCCCTTGAGGCCGATCAGGCGGCCCAGCCGGAAGACGACACCCCGCTCGTACTCCCGTGCGACCTTGACGGCCGCGAACAGGAACAGCAGACCGAGGATGAGTAGAACGATCACTGTGTAGGCGGCGGCCATCGCGGTCGTCACTCCTCTGTTTGCTCGACGGTCACGGTCAGGTCATCGGTGTTCACTGTAACGACGCGCACCGACTGCCCCGCCGGGATCTCCACGCCCTCCCGCGCGCGGGCGCGCCAGCGCTCCCCGTTCACCAGCACGTGGCCGCCGCCGGGTCCCACGGCGGCGCGCACCGTGCCGAGCTCCCCGACGAGATCCCCCGGCCCCGTCGTCACGGGCCGGCGCCGCGCGCGCAGCACCAGCACGGCCGCCACGGCGAAGCCCCCGCCGACGGCCACGGACACCAGGACGACGGCCCACAGGGACGGCCGGAGGGCGGGGTCGCTCGAGTTGAACAGGAAGGCGCCTCCCAGCGCGAGGGCCACGACCCCTCCCGCGGCCAGGGCCCCGAAGCCCCCGACCTGGGTCTCGGCCACCAGCAGGCCCACCCCCAGCAGGAGCAGCGCGATTCCGGCCCAGCTGAACGGCAGCACGGTCAGCCCGGCGAGCCCGAGGAGCAGGCAGATGCCGCCCGCCACGCCGGGCAGGATCGCTCCGGGATGGAAGACCTCGAAGGCCAGCCCGCCCAGGCCCACAAGCAGCAGGAAGAACACCAGGGTCGGATCGGTCAGGACCTGGAGCCCGCGCAGGTACCACGGCAGCGCGTCCGTCTCGACCGGCGCCCCGGCCGTGTGGATGGGCCCGGCGCGCCCCGGCCGCCCGTCGAGCCAGGCGATGAAGTCCGTCACGGTGGGTTGGATCACGTCGGCCACGTTCCGCGCGACCGCCTGCTTCGCGGTCAGGTTGAGGGCCGAGACCACCATCGCCCGGTAGGCGGCCCCGTTGCGGCCGTGCTCCTCGGCCAGCGCCTGGATGAACGCCGCCGAGTCGTTGACCACCTTCCGGTCGAGGTCCTGGCCGCCGCTCCCGATGGGCGTGGCCGATCCGATGTTCGTGCCGGGCGCCATCCCGAGCTGGTCGGCGGCGGCCGAGATGTACGCGCCGGCCGACCCCGCCCGCGCGCCCGACGGCCCGATCCAGACCGTCACGGGCACGGGGGAGGCGCCCATGTCGGTCACGATGTCCCGCATCGAGCTCACCAGCCCGCCGGGCGTGTCCAGCCGGATGACGACCGCCGAGGCGCCGTCGTTGGCGGCCGCGTCCAGCCGGCGGCCCACGAACGCGGCCGACACCGGGTCGATCCCGCCGTCCAGCTCGATCACCCGCACCGGGCCCGGGGCCGGTGCCGGGTCCTGGGCGGCCGCGCCGACGCTCACGACGGCCAGGAGGGCCGCGATCAGTCCGACCAGGAGGGCGCGGAGGGCGGGCATTTGTCGCGAGTCCTCAAGGATACCAGCGCCCTTCGGACCGGCGCTTCGCGACCGTGCCGATGGGCTACGATCCCGCCGATCGTGCCCGATCGTCCCCCGAGCCTCCCGGCCCCCGCGACCCTCCTGCCGCACCGTCCGCCCTTCCTGTTCGTGGACGAGGTGCTCGACCTCGTCCCGGGACAGTCGGCGCGCGCGCGCTGGTACATCGACCCGGACGCGTACTTCTTCGCCGGGCACTTCCCGGGCAACCCGATCCTCCCGGGCGTGCTGATCGTGGAGGCCCTCGCCCAGACCGGCGCCCTGGCCGCGCTGGCCGAGCCCGACTCGCAGGGGAAGCTGGCCCTCTTCGCCGGCATCGAGCGCGCCCGCTTCCGGCGCGTGGTGCGCCCCGGCGAGGAGCTGGTGCTCGAGACCCGCCTCACGCGCCGGCGGGGGCCGCTCGGGGCGGGCGAGGGCGAGGCGAGCGTGGACGGCGCCCTGGCGTGCGAGGCCTCGCTGCGCTTCGCCCTGGTCGACGCGTCGGAGGCGGTGGGGTGATCGTCGCCATGTTCCCGGGGCAGGGCGCGCAGGTGGTGGGCATGGGCCGCGCCCTTGCCGAGGACTACGAGGTCGCCCGCCGCACCTTCGAGGAGGCCGACGACGTGCTCGGCTACTCCATCTCGCAGATCTGCTTCGAGGGGCCGGCGGAGCGCCTGATGGAGACCGACGTGTGCCAGCCGGCGCTGGTGGCCGCCTCCGTGGCGGCCTTCCGGGTGGCCGCCGAGGCGGGGCTGGAGCCCGGGCTCGTGATGGGGCACTCCCTGGGCGAGTACTCGGCGCTCGTGGCCGGCGGGGCCCTCGGGCTCGCCGACGGCGTGCGCCTGGTGGCCGAGCGGGGCGCCGCGATGCTCGAGGCCGGCCGGGCCTCCCCGGGGGCGATGGCCGCGGTCCTCGGGCTCTCGGACGACGACGCGCGGGCCCTCGCGGACGAGGCCGGCGACGTATGGCCCGCGAACTTCAACTGCCCCGGCCAGGTGGTGGTGTCGGGCACCCTCGCCGGCGTCGCCCGGCTCGAGGCCCTGGCCGGCGAGCGCTCGGTGCGGGTGATGCGGCTGGCCCTGGACGGCGCCTATCACTCCCCCCTCATGGAGCCGGCGGTCGCGCGCCTCGCGCCCGCCCTGGAGGCGTGGGACCCGGTGGCCTCCGATCCGCCCTTCCTCTCCACCACGACCGGGCTCGTCGAGCCGCCCGAGCGGCTGCGCGAGAACCTCCTGGCCCAGCTCACGTCGCCCGTGCGCTTCGGCGAGGCGGTGGAGGCGGCCCTGGCCCTCGGGGCGGGGCGCTTCGTGGAGCTCGGGCCCGGCCGCGTGCTCTCGGGCCTGGTGCGCCGCATCCGCCGGGACGCGCCGGTGACCAACGTGAGCGAGCCCGGGGACGTCGACGCCCTCGCGGTCGTGGGCTGATGCCGGCCGCGCTCGTCACCGGCGCCAGCCGCGGGATCGGGGCGGCCTGCGCGCGCGCCCTCGCGGAGGCCGGCTACGACGTGGGCGTGGGATTCGCCACCGACGCCGACGGCGCGGCGGCCACCGCGGCGGCGGTCGAGGAGGCCGGCGCCCGCGCCACGGTCCACCGCGCGGACGTCGCGGACGAGGCCGCGGCGGGAGCGATGGTGGAGGCGGTCGAGGAGGCCCTCGGTCCGCTGGACGCCGTGGTGCTCAACGCCGGGATCACCCGCGACGGGCTCGCGGTGCGCATGGGCGGCGAGGACTGGTCGGCCGTCATCGACACCAACCTGTCGGGCGCCTTCTACACGGCCCGCCCCGCCCTGCGCGGCATGCTGCGCCGGCGCTCCGGCAGCATCGTGGCGGTGTCGTCCATCGTGGGGCTCGTCGGCAACGCGGGCCAGGTCAACTACGCGGCCTCCAAGGCCGGGATGCTCGGCATGGTGCGGGCCCTCGCGCGCGAGGCCGGCGGCCGCGGCGTGCGCGTCAACGCCGTCGCCCCCGGCTACATCGCCACCGACCTGACGTCCGCGCTCTCCGGCGAGCAGCGGTCGGCGCTGCTCGCGTCCACCCCCCTCGGCCGCCTCGGCGAGCCCGAGGACGTGGCCGCGGCGGTCGCCTTCCTGTGCTCGCCGGAGGCCTCCTTCATCACCGGGGCGGTGCTCTCGGTGGACGGCGGGCTGGCGATGTCGTGAGGGAGGGACGGCGACGCGTGGTGGTGACCGGCGTGGGCATGGTCACGCCCCTCGGCATCGGCCGCGAGGAGAACTGGGCGGCGGCCGTGGCCGGGCGCAGCGGCGCCGGGCCGGTCACCCTCTACGAGCCGCTGGACACCGCCAGCACGATCGCCTGCGAGGTCACGGGCTTCGAGCCGACCGATTTCATCGACCACCGCAGCGCGCGGAGGATGGACCGCTTCAGCAGGTTCGCGGTGGCGGCCGCGCGCATGGCGGCGGAGGACGCCGGGCTCACGATCACGAACGCCCTGCGCCCGCGCGCGGGGGCCCTCGTGGGCAGCGGCATCGGCGGCCTCGACAGCTTCGGCTCGCAGACGATCATCGCCGAGCAGCGCGGCGTGGATCGCGTGTCGCCGCTGTTCATCCCCTGGGTGATCGCCAACATGGCCGCGGCCCAGGTGTCGATGGAGCTGGGGCTGAAGGGGCCGCTCTCCTGCGTCTCGACCGCCTGCGCGTCGGGCAACCACGCCCTGGGCGACGCCACCGAGGTCATCCGGCGCGGACAGGCCGACGTCATGTTCGCCGGGGGCGCCGAGGCCAGCATCACCCGCGTCGGGGTCGCGGCCTTCAACGCGATGAAGGCCCTCTCCACGCGCAACGACGACCCGGCCGCGGCCAGCCGGCCGTTCGACGTGTCCCGGGACGGGTTCGTGATGGGCGAGGCCGGCGCGATCCTGGTCCTCGAGAGCCTCGAGCACGCCGAGGGCCGGGGCGCCGAGCCCTACTGCGAGGTGCTGGGCTACGGCCTCACCGGCGACGCGCACCACCTGACCGAGCCCGACCCCACCGGCGAGGCCCCCGCCGCCGCCATCACGATGGCCCTCGCGGACGGGCGGATCGCCCCCGAGCGGGTCGACTACGTCAACGCGCACGCCACCTCGACCCCCGTCGGCGACCCCAACGAGGTGCGCGCCCTGCGGCTGGCGCTCGGCGATGAGGTGGCCGCCCGCACGATGGTCTCGTTGACCAAGTCGATGCACGGCCACTGCCTGGGCGCCGCCGGCGGCGTCGAGGGCGCGCTCACCGCCCTCACGATCCGCGAGGGGGTCGTCCCGCCCACGATCAACCTCGACGAGCTCGACCCGCGCTGCGTCGGCGTCGACCACGTGGCCAACACGGCCCGCACCGCCGACGTCCGGGTGGCCGTCTCGACCGCCTTCGGGTTCGGCGGCCACAACGCGATCCTGGTGCTGGGCCGCCTGGAGGACCGGTAGGCGCCGCCCGCCGGTTCCGCGGCCTCCGGGCCGTGCTCAACCGCGCGAGCACCCGGATCTACGGCCCCCGCCGCGGTTTGGAGGGCCTGTCGTGGGTGCGCGGGGAGCGCATCGCCATCGGCAGCGTCCCGGTGGGCGACGCCGTGCGCCGGCTGCCCGAGGCCGGGGTGACCCACGTGGTGAACTGCCGCGCCCAGCTCCAGACGCGCATCTCCCAGGACCTGTGGGCCGAGCGCGAGGTGCTCGGCCCCGACCACGTGGTGGCGGCTCCGATGTGGGACCACGGGCGGGCCCAGCCCCCCGCCCTCTGGGCGCCGGCCGCGCGCGCGGCCGCCGACTGGCTCGCGCAGGACCCCACCGCCGGGGTGCTCATCCACTGCCAGCAGGGGCGCCGGCGGTCGGCGATGGTCGCCTACGCGGTCCTCCGCCTGCGCGGCCACGATCCCGACGAGGCCGCCGATCTGGTGCTGTCGAGCCGCGCTCCCGCCCGGCTCGTCCCGGCCTATCGGGCGAGCGTCGAGGATTGGCTCGCCCACCTCGACGACCCCCTGCCATAATCGTCAGCCTGTCCAAGCACCCGATCACCGTGTCGGTCGACCGGCTGCGCCGCCGCCGGCCCGCCGATCAGCCCGCCCCCCGCCGCCTCCCCGCCGACGAGCGGTCCTGCCCGCGCTGCCAGAGCCACTACCGGGCCGAGGAGATGCGGCGCAACCTGCGGGTCTGCCCGAGCTGCGGGCACCACTTCGCGGTGGCGGCGCGCGAGCGCATCAGCCAGCTCGCCGACGGCGCGCCCTGGCAGGAGCTGTGGCCGGAGCTGCGCGCCAGCGACCCCCTGCAGTTCGTCGACCTCGAGCCCTATCCGGACCGCGTCGAGCGCGCCGAGGCCAAGGGGCACAACGAGGCGCTGATCGCGGCCGAGGTCTCGGTGGGCGGCCAGCGGGCGGTGACCGCGGTGATGGACTTCTCCTACCTCGGGGGGAGCATGGGCGCGGTCGTGGGCGAGAAGCTGGCCCGCGCCTGCGAGCGCTGCGTTGACCGCGGGCTGCCGCTGATCGTGGTGACCGCCTCGGGCGGGGCCCGCATGCAGGAGGGGGTGCTGGCCCTGATGCAGATGGCGAAGACCGTCGTCGGGTTCGAGCTGATGCACGACGCCGAGCTGCCGGTGATCATGGTGCTGGCACACCCCACCACGGGCGGGGTGTGGGCCTCGTTCGCCTCGCTGGGCGACGTGACCTACGCCGAGCCGGGCGCGCTGATCGCCTTCTCGGGCCCTCGCGTGATCGAGCAGACCACGCGGGAGAAGCTGCCCGAGGAGTTCGGCCGCGCCGAGACCCAGCTCGCCAACGGCCAGGTGGACGCGGTGGTGGACCGCCGTGAGCTGACGGGCCGCATCGGCCGGGTGCTGGCGATCCTCGACCGCCCGTCGGGGCTCGACCCGCCCCCGGCCGTCACCTGGGCGCAGGCGGGCGTCGATCGCATGGCCGACGTCGCCAAGGGCATCGGCGACCAGTCGCGCCGCCTGGTCGCGAAGGTCCGGCGGCCGGACGACGACGAGCCGGAGGACCTGCCGTGAGCGTCGCCGCCCGGCGCGGCGGGCGATTCGTGCGCCGGCTGGCGCACCGCCTGACCGGCACCCCCGAGACGAGCTCGGCGATCTGGGACACGATCCAGCTCGCGCGCCACCAGGACCGCCCCTACCCGCTGGACTACGTCGCGCGCCTGTGGCCGGAGTTCGAGGAGCTGCACGGCGACCGCCTCTACTCCGACGACCCCGCCATCGTGGCGGGCTTCGGCCGGGGCGCGGACGGGCCGGTCGCCATCATCGGCCACCAGAAGGGCCGCGACACCGCCGAGCGCACCTACCGGAACTTCGGGATGCCCGGCCCCGAGGGCTATCGCAAGGCGATGCGGGTCATGGCGATCGCCGACAAGCTGGACATCCCCGTCATCACGCTCATCGACACGCCGGGCGCGTTCCCCGGCGCCGGCGCGGAGGAGCGGGGCCAGGGCGGCGCCATCGCGCGCAGCATGCAGACCCTCTTCCGCCTCCGGGTGCCGGTGATCGCGGTGGTCATCGGCGAGGGCTCGTCGGGCGGCGCGCTGGCGCTGGGGATCGCCGACCGCGTGATCATGCTGGAGAACTCCACGTACTCGGTGATCTCGCCGGAGGGCGGGGCGGCCATCCTCTGGCGCGATGCGGGCAAGTCGCACGAGGCCGCCGCCGCGTTCCAGCCCACCGCGGCGAACTGCTACCGCTGGGGCATCGCCGACGCCGTTGTGCCGGAGCCCACGGGGGGAGCCCACCGCGATCACGACGAGGCGGCCCGCCTGCTGGGGGCCTACCTGGCCCGGGCGCTGCGCGACCTGCGCGCGATGTCGCCGGCGGAGCGCCGGCGCCTGCGCCGCGACCGCTACCGGCGGATCGGGGCCTTCCGCGAGGTGGTCGTCGACGATCCCGCGGCGCTGGCCGCCGGAAGGTCCGACCCCTCGTCCAACGGCGGGGCCGCCACGAGCTGATCGCCACCCTCGGGGTGGTCCGGCAGCGACCGCGACAGGCGCAGGGCGGCGCCCAGCAGCTCGCGGTTGGTCTGGGGCTGCTCGGCAGGGACGCCGACCCTGGCGGCGAGCTCGCGGTGCCAGCGGCGCACCTCGCTGCTGGGCCGCCGATCAGGGTCGACGCGCACCATGTCGAGGACGAGGGCCATGAAGCCCCGCAGCGCTGCCCGTGGTTTGGGGCCCTGATTCATCGCGAGCCTCCGTGCTCGGCGGTGTGACGGATCCTCATGCTCCGCTGGGTCCTCTGTCGGCGGCGGCCGCCAGAACTTGAGGTTCAGGGGTGGGGTGCTCCCCCGCCCCGGGGATCGACGATCCGGAGCACCGGTCCGGGGCCAACCTCGAAAAGCTCATGGTGCCCCAGGGGCTCGCCGTCGGCCTGCACCGAGGCCGGGCGATCCGCCCGCACCACGAGCGCACGGGGCACGGTCCCGCCCACCAGCGGCCCCCGCCCCACCGGCAGCGGGCGGCCCGCCGCCGCGAGCGCCGCAAGGCGGGCGAGCTCGTGGAGCCGGGAGCGGGTGAGCCCCAGCCAGGCCAGCGTCCCGTCGAAGGATGCCCCGGGCACGAGGTCCAGGGGCCAGGGGCCCGTGTAGGTGTAGGGCGTGCCGCAGGCCACCAGGGAGGCCAGCACCTCCACGGCCGGCCCGTCATCCACCCGAGCCGAGAGGCGCGGCGCGCGACGACCGGCGCCCGCCGTGACCACGGCCGCCCCGAGGGCGAAGCCGAGCCATCGCAGGCGGCGCTTCAGGCGCGGGCGCGTCTCGATCCACTCGACCGTCGCGGCGTCGAGGCCGAAGCCGGCGTTGATCACGAACACCCGGTCGCGCCCGCCCGCGCGCAGGCGCCCGAGCCGGACGTCCCGGAGGGTCCCGGCGGCGAGCGCGCGCCCCGCGGCGGCGAGGGCCCGGTGCGGGTCGTTGGGCCAGCCGGTCGCCCGGGCGAAGACGTTGGCGTTCCCGCCCGGCAGGGGCAGCATGGCCACGGGCCCTCCCGCCAGCGCGCCGGCCGCCTCGCCCACCGTGCCGTCGCCCCCCACCGTCACCACCACCCGGGCGCCCTCGGCCGCGGCCTGCGCCGCGAGCCGCCCGGCGTCCCCCGGGCCCCGGGTCACGAGGGTCCACTCCAGGCCGTGCGGCGCCAGCGCGCGGAGCGCCTCCGCGCGCAGCCGGCTGGTGGTGCGCATGGCCACCGGGTTCACCACCAGCGCGACCGGGCCGAGGGGGCTCAACCGGCCTCGTCGAGGGTCAGCTCCAGGCGGGCCAGGTAGGCGGCCAGGAGCAGGTCCACGGTTCCCGGGGCGTCGGACATCGGCGCGTGCCGGGCGCCGGGCACGACCACCATCTGCGCCATCGGCAGCTCGCGGGCGAGCTCCTCGCCCAGCCACACGGGGACCAGCGGGTCGTCGGCTCCGTGGACGATGAGCACCGGCACCGACAGGCCCCCGAGCCGCCCGCGGAGATCGACCGAGCGGCACGCCGCGTAGTCGGCGGCCATCCCCCCCGGCCCGCAGGCGTCGATGGCCTCGCGCGCCCGGCGGGCCGCCGGCGAGCCGCCGTCCACGATCGAGCCCCCCACCACGCGGTCCCGCTCGGCGCCGAAGTCCCCGGCCAGCCGCTCCAGTGCGCTGTCCGGCACCGGCAGGCGCGCCCCGGTGCTCAGCACCACCAGGCCGTCGACCAGATCGGGGCGCTCGAGGGCCGTGGCCAGCGCCGCGGCGCCGCCCAGCGAGTGGCCCACCAGGACGCGCATGCCGTTGACGCGCTCGAGCGCGCCGGCCAGGGTCGCGACGAGGGCGTCGATGTGGTCGAGCGCCAGGCCGTCCGGGTGGCCGGGCAGGTCGACCGCGACCGAGCCGGGGAAGCGGGGGCTCTGCAGAGCCCAGCAGCGGTGGTCGCCCCCGGAGCCGTGGATGAGGATCGCGCGCGGAACGGCCACGGTCGCTGATGGTAGCCTCAGACGGGTGGAGAACCTTCTCATCGCCTGCGATTTCGACGGAACGATCACCGAGAGGGACACGCTCCACCTGATCGTCGAGCGGTTCGGCGAGCGGGGCCTGTGGGACACCCTGGCGCCGCGCCTGCGGGCCGGTGAGCTGACCGTCGAGCAGGCCATGCAGCTCGAGTTCGACTCGGTGCGGGCCACGCGCGACGAGGTGGTCGGGATGCTCCTGGCCGAGGCCGGCCTGCGGGCCGGCTTCCGCGAGCTGGTCGACTGGTGCGCGGCCCGGGGCCACCGGCTGGTGGTGCTCTCGTCGGGCTTCCGCACGGTCATCGACCCCCTGCTGGCGCACTGGGGCTTCGCCGGCCTCGACGTGGAGGGCAACGACGCCCGCTTCACCGCTCGGGGCTGCACCCTCCTGTGGGCCGACCGGGGCGGGCGCTGCGAGCTGTGCGGGCGGCCCTGCAAGCGCCACGACCTGCGGGCGCGCGCCGGGTCCGGGCGGGTGGTGTACGTGGGTGACGGCATCTCCGACCGGTGCGTCTCCAAGATCGCCGACCTCGTCTTCGCGCGCGCCGACCTCGCGACCTACCTGGCGGCCGAGGGCGTCCCCTTCCTGCCCTTCGAGGACTTCGTCGAGGTGCGGGAGCGCCTCGAGGCCCCCTCCACCCTGGCCGCCTGATGTCCTGGCGTGAGGTCCCCCCGGCCGCGGCCTGGGGAGAGATGGAGGAGCGCGTGCTCGCCTTCTGGCGCGAGCGCGACGTGTTCCCGCGCAGCATGTCCCAGCGCGAGGGGGGCACGCCGTTCGTCTTCTACGAGGGCCCGCCGACGGCCAACGGGCGCCCCGGCGCCCACCACGTGCTCTCGCGCGTGTTCAAGGACATCTTCCCCCGCTTCCAGACGATGCGCGGCCGCTTCGTCGACCGGCGCGGCGGCTGGGACTGCCACGGCCTGCCGGTGGAGATCGAGGTGGAGAAGCGCCTCGGCATCTCGGGCAAGCCCCAGATCGAGGCCTTCGGCATCGCCGAGTTCAACGCCATCTGCCGCGAGTCGGTGGTCGCCTACCTCGACGAGTGGGAGCGCCTCACCGAGCGCATCGGCTTCTGGATCGACACCGACCGGGCCTACCGCACGATGGACACGGACTACATCGAGAGCGTCTGGTGGAGCCTGGCCGAGCTCCACCGGCGCGACCTGGTGTACCGCAGCGACAAGGTGGTGCCCTACTGCCCGCGCTGCGGCACGGCGTTGTCCAGCCACGAGGTCGCCCTGGGCTACATGGACGTCGAGGACCCCTCGGTCTACGTGCGCTTCCCGCTCCGGGACGCCCCGGGCGAGTCGCTGCTCGTGTGGACCACCACGCCATGGACTCTTCCCGCCAACCAGGCGGCGGCGATCAACCCGGACGTGCGCTACGCCGCGGTGGCTCACGGCGACGAGACCCTCATCCTGGCCGGGCCCCTGGTGCGCGAGGTGCTCGGGGAGGACGCCCGCGTCCTCCGCACCATGGACGCCGACGAGCTCCTCGGGCGCGAGTACGAGCCGCCGTTCCCCTACCTGGAGGGCGCCCACCGGGTGGTCGAGGCCGGCTTCGTGACCACCGAGGACGGCACCGGCATCGTGCACATCGCCCCGGCCTTCGGCGAGGACGACATGGCCACGGCGCGCGTCCACGGGCTGGACGCCCCCAACCCGGTGGGTCCGGACGGACGCTTCTCCGAGGTGGTGGCGCCGTGGGCCGGCCGCGCGGTGAAGGAGGCCGACGCGGACCTCGTGGCCGACCTCGACGCGCGCGGGCGCCTGCTGCGCGCGGAGGTGCATCGCCACTCGTATCCCCACTGCTGGCGCTGCGGGACCCCGCTCCTCTACTACGCCAAGCCCTCCTGGTACATCCGCACGACCGCGGTGCGCGACCGCATGCTGGAGCTGAACTCCGGCATCGGGTGGCACCCCGAGCACGTGCGCGACGGCCGCTTCGGGCGCTGGCTGGAGGGCAACGTCGACTGGGCGATCTCCCGCGACCGCTACTGGGGCACCCCGCTGCCCCTGTGGCGCTGCGGCGAGTGTGACCGCGTGGACGCGATCGGGTCGTTCGCCGAGCTGCGCGAGCGCGCCACGGCGCCGGTGCCGGACGACCTCGACGCCCACCGTCCCTACGTCGACGACATCGTCATCCGCTGCCCCTGCGATGGCGAGATGCGCCGCGAGCCCGAGGTCATCGACGTCTGGTACGACAGCGGCGCGATGCCGTTCGCGCAGGACCACCACCCGATGGCGACGGGCGGCGACCTCTCGGGGCGGCTGCCGGCCGACTTCGTGTGCGAGGCGCTCGACCAGACGCGCGGCTGGTTCTACTCCCTGCTCGCCGAGAGCACGCTGCTCTTCGACGAGACCGCCTACCGCAACGTGGTGTGCCTCGGGCTGATCCTCGACGCCGAGGGCCAGAAGATGAGCAAGACCCGGGGCAACGTCATCGAGCCGTGGACCGTCATCGAGCGCCAGGGCGCCGACGCCTTCCGCTGGTACCTGCTCACCGCGCAGAGCCCCTGGGAGTCGTTCCGCTTCAGCCTCGAGGCGGTCGACGACGCCAAGCGCCTCTTCCTGCTGACCCTGTGGAACACCTACTCGTTCCTCGTGCAGTACGCGGCCCTGCCCGACGGCTGGAGCCCGGGCGGCCCACCCGTCGATCCCGCCGCCCGCCGCCCCGTTCGACCGGTGGATCCTGTCGCGACTCGACGACACCCTCGCCGTGGTGTCCGAGCGGTTGGAGGACTACGACGCGACGACCGCCGGCCGCGCGCTCGACGCGTTCGTGGACGACCTCAGCAACTGGTACGTGCGCACCTCGCGCCGTCGCTTCTGGGGCGGCGACCGGGGGGCGGGCTCGGACGACGCCCGCGCCGCCTTCGCGACCCTGCACGAGTGCCTGGCGACGGTGGCCCTCATGGTGGCGCCGTTCTGCCCGTTCGTGGCCGAGGAGATGTACGGCAACCTGGTGTCCGCGCACGACCCGGACGCGCCCGAGAGCGTCCACCTGGCCGACTGGCCGGAGCCGGGCGGCCGCCACGACCCGGACCTGGAGACGGCGATGGCCGCGGCCCGCGAGGTGGTGACGGTGGGGCGCGGGGCCCGCTCCGAGGCGCGGCTGAAGGTGCGCCAGCCCCTCGCCGAGGCCGTGGTGGCCTGCCCGCCGGCGCTGGCCCGGTTGGTGGAGGGCCTCGAGGACCTGATCGGGGACGAGCTCAACGTGCGGCGGGTGCGGTTCGTCACCGATCCCGGCGAGCTGGTCGAGGTGACCGTCAAGCCGAACTACCGGCGGCTCGGACCCCGGTTCGGCAAGGTGATGCCCGACGTCGCCGCGGCGGTCGCCGGCCTCTCCGGAGCCGAGACGGCGCGCGCCCTGGACGCGGGGGAGGAGATCGAGATCACCGTCAACGGCGGGCACGAGCGCCTCGGCGAGGAGGACCTGCTGCGCGAGGCGCGGCCGGCGGCCGGCTACGTCGTGGGCCAGGACGCGACCCTCGCCGTGGGCCTCGCCACGGAGATCACCCCGGCGCTGCGCCGCGACGCGCTGGCGCGCGAGGTCGTGCACGCGGTCCAGGGGGCCCGGCGGGCGGCGGGCCTGCGCGTCGAGGACCGCATCCGGCTCCACCTGGACGGCTCGGGCGAGCTGCGCGAGGCGATCGAGGAGCACCGCGACACGATCGCCGCCGAGACCCTGGCCGTGCGGCTCACCGTGGGCCACGGGGCCCCCTTCGCGGGGCGGTGGCACGAGGAGCTCGTGGTCGAGGGCGAGCCGCTCGCCCTGCGCCTGGAGGCCATGGAGTGAGCCGGCGGCGGCCGGCCGGCCGCCTGCTCGGCGCCATGGGGGTCGGCGTGCTGCTGCTGATGGCGGGCCTCGCCACGCCCGCGAGCGCCGCCGTCAAGGTCTTCTTCCCGCGCGGCGAGCAGGTGGTCGCGGTCCCGCGCCCCGGCTCCACCGCCGAGGACGCCGTGCGGGCCCTGCTGCGCGGGCCCACGCCCGCCGAGCGCAAGCTGGGCTTCCGCACCTACATCCCGAAGGGCACCTCGCTGCGCTCGGTCACCGTCGCGGGCGGCCGCGCGACGGTCGACCTGGGGCCCAAGATCATGCAGGGCACCAACGGGGAGGGTCTCAACGCCCGGCTGGTGCAGCTCGTCTACACGGCCACGGGCACCCCGGGCGTGAGGTCGGCCCAGGTCTTCATCGCCGGCGGCACCGTGCTGGGCGTGTTCCCCGGGATCGACGCCAGCATCCCGCTCACCCGAGAGTCGCTCGCGACGCCCTCGGCCCCCGTGCCGGCGCCGGTGGGCCCGAGCACCGGGGCCTCCACCCCGGAGGTGGCCGCGCTGCAGACGCGGCTCGCGGCGCTCGGCTTCCTGCCCGCCGACGCGGTCGACGGGCGCCTGGGCCCGCGCACCACGGCGGGCGTGATCGCCTTCCAGAAGTGGGCGCGCCTGGGGCGCGACGGGCAGGCCGGCCCGGCCCACGTCGATCGCCGACCTGCGCGGCATGCGGCTCTGCGCGCAGGGCTCATCCACCGGCGCCGACCTGGTCACGACCACCATCCGGCCGGTCCAGGCGCCGCTCCTGCCGGGAAGCGTCACCGTGCTCACCCGCGGCCTGCGGAACGGGCGCTGCGAGGCGGTGGTCTACGACGCGCCGAGCCTGGCCACCCTCCGGACCCAGGTGCCCAGCCGCTACGGGCCGCTCGCGGGGTCATCCGCACCGGGGAGAGCTACGGCGCCGTCTTCGCGAAGGGCAGCCGCCTGCGCGGCCCGGTCAACCGCGCACTGGCCGCCCTGAAGAAGGACGGCACCATCGCCGCCCTCCAGAGGCGCTGGCTCACCGCGGACCTCTCGCGCCTGCCCGTCCTGCGGTGACTAGGCCCCGCCGCCGCCCCAGGTGGCCGCCCGGCTGCCCAGCAGGACGTCGGCGTCGGCCCGCAGCCGGCTCCAGACGCGCTCCTCGTCGAGCCCCAGCCTCTCGATGATCTGGGGCAGGCGCAGCACGGTGCGGGGGTCGTCCAGGCGCAGGCCCACCAGCTTGCCGTCGCCGCGGACGGCGGTGACGCCCTCCTCGACGACCTCGGTCTCCATGTCGGCGAACGGCTGGACGTGTCCCAGGCTGAAGTAGATGGCGGGCATGTCGGTCCTCAGGGGTCGAGGTGGGCGGCCACGGCGCGCTCCAGGCGCGGCGCCTTCACGGAGCCGGCGATGCGCTCCACGGGCTCGCCGCCCTTGAACAGGATCAGGGTCGGCAGCGAGAGGACGTCGTAGCGCCCCGCGGAGCGCGGGTGCTGGTCGACGTTCAGCTTGGCGATGGTGAGGCGGCCGTCGTAGCGCGCGGCCAGGTCGCGCACCATCGGCTCGAGGGCGAGGCAGGGTCCGCACCAGGGGGCCCAGAAGTTGACCAGCACCGGGGCGTCGCCGTCCAGCACCCGCGCGTCCCAATCGGCGTCGGTGACCTCGACGAGTTCGGGCGCGCTCACTGCTTGATGGTGATCGGCATCCCGATCGTGACCTGGTCGTAGAGCTTCTCGACGTCGGGGATGTGCATCCGCATGCACCCGTGGCTGGCCGCCGTGCCCACCGAGTAGTCGGCGTAGGTGCCGTGGAGCCCGATCCCGGGGGCCGTCGTGCCGATCCACCGGGTCCCCAGCGGGTTCCCCGGCCCGGGCGGGATGGTCAACAGCTCGGCGGCCCACGGGGACGCCGGCGGGTACCAGGCCGGATCGACCTGCTTGTCGTTGATCGCGTACTGCCCGGTCGGCGTCGGGTAGGCGGGCTGCCCGATGGCGATCGGGAAGGTCATCACGACCTTGCCGTTGCGGATCAGCCGGACCTTCCTCTGGCTCAGGCTCGCGACCAGGCGGCCCACCAGGGCCGTGCGCATGCGCCGGTCCACGACCCCGGTCTGCGGGGTCTTGTACCGCTTCTGGTACCGGACGACCGACTTCTCGGTGACGGCGTCGAAGACCTCGGTGAGCTTGCCCTTCCTCGGGTACACCTTCGCCTCGCGCAGGCGCTCCTGCAGCGCCATCACGTCCTTGCCGCGCGCGCCGGGCGCCAGGTCGGCCTCGCCGAAGTCCTCGGTGCTGTTCACCAGCACGACGGTGGTGGTGCGGGCGACGTTGCCGGCCCGGTCGCGGGCCGTCACGGCGATCCGGTTGCGCCCCTGCGGGAGGGTGCCCACGGCCATCGCGAAGCGGCGGCCGGACACCTCGAGGGCGCCCGTGGTCGTGCCGGACGCCTCGGCGTAGGCCGGACCGGCGTCGGCGGGGGAGGTCGCGCTGGAGCCCTTCGCGGTGGCCACGGTCTTCCCGTTGACCGCCGCGGAGAAGGTCAGCGCGCGCGGGTTGTCCGTGCCCGTCGTCCCGTAGACCAGCGGCTGGTCCGTCTGGGTGATCTGCGTGCCCTTCGCCGGGGCGCTGATGGCGATCGACGGCGCCGTGGTGTCGATCCGGAGCGCGCGATCGCGCTCGGTGGTGTTGCCGGCGGCGTCGGATGCCGTGACGGTGGCCGTGACGAGGCCCTCGGGCAGGCGGGCGACGGCGCTCCAGGCGCCGCCGGCGTTGGCGCTCGCGTCGGCCGAGCCCCCCCGGTAGACCACCGAGACGTCGGAGCCCGGCTCCGCGCGCCCCTCGAACCTCACGGCTCGCCGGGCCCGCAGCGAGCCGGGCCGCGGAGACGCGACGACCAGCTTCGGCGCCGACGTGTCGACCGCGAAGCTCCAGCTGCGCGCGACGCTGGGCGAGAAGAGGTTGTCGCTGGAGTAGCTGACCCGCACCGCGTGCTCCCCCTGGGACAGCCTGGCGGAGGAGACCGTGACGCGGCCGTCCACGGCGTGGGCGCTCCGGGTGACGTCCACCCCGTCGACCACCACCTTGAGGTCGCCGAGCTGCTCGCCGGTGCCGACCCCGAAGGAGATCGTGGGGCGCAGCTGCGCGACCGCGCTCCCCGGCGCGGGCAGGGGGGCGTCGACCCCCGGTCGGTCAAGGAGCTGGAACGCGGCGAAGATCGCCGCCACCACGACTGCCAGCGCGACGATCGCAAGGGTGATCCACCCCCCTCGCCGCGAGCCCAGAGCCTGCACCAGCCGACCTCCCGAGGACGTGCGGAACCCTACCACCGGCGCCGGCGTCGCCCTCCGTCCGAGGGCCCTCCGCAACTTGCCCCAAGATTCATCGTCCGGGGGGCGAATCCCTTTACGGATTCCTCATGGACGGGCCGTCGATCGCTCACACCCGTGGCCGACATTCCGGGGCGTGACGACCGACGAGCGCATCGCCCTACTTCTGGCGGCGTCGATGCTCGAGGCGGGGCTCCCCGCCGAGCCGCCCGACCGGCTCGACGAGGACGACGCCATGGAGGTGGCGCGGGCCCTGGCCCGGGGCCTGGGGAGGGTGTCGGCCGACCCCGACCGCTCGCGGCAGATCGTCACGTCGCTGCGCGCCGCCGCCTCCGAGAGCCTGGAGACCGCCGCCCCTTAGACTCCACGGGGTGTCCCGGGAGCCACCGACCAACCGCGAGGTCGCGGACCGGCTGCAGCTCATCGGGGACCTGCTCGAGCTCGAGGGGGCGGTCCGTCACCGCGTCCTGGCCTACCGCCGCGCCGCCGCGCGGATCCGCTCGACCACCGGCTCGGTGGCCGAGATGGCCATGGCGGGACGGGCCACCGACCTGCCGGACATCGGGACCACGCTCCAGGCGAAGATCGTCGAGCTGACCGAGACCGGGGACATCGCCGCCCTCGCCAAGCTGCGCGAGCGCACCCCCCCGGGCCTGGCGGCCGTCGCGCGGCTCGACGGGATCGGCCCGAAGCGCGCCGCCGCCCTCCACTCCGAGCTGGGGGTCACCGGCGTGGACGACCTCGCCGCGGCGCTCGAGGCCGGGCGCCTGCGGGGGGTGCCGGGGTTCGGCCCCGGCACCGAGGAGCGGGTGGCGGCGCAGCTCGCCCGGCGCGCGGAGGAGGGCGCCGGCGACGAGGAGGAGCGCGTGCCGGTGGGCCGCGCCCTGCCCCTGGCCGAGGAGGTTGCCGAGGGCCTCCGGGCCGCCGTGCCGGGCGTCCGGGTGGAGACCGCCGGCAGCCTGCGCCGGGGCCGCGAGGACGCGCACGACATCGACCTGGTGGCGGCGTGGGACCGGCCCGCCGAGGTCCAGGACGCGCTGGCCGCCCTGCCGGCCGTGCAGCGGGTGGTCTCCCGCGGCGAGGCGGCGATGTCGGTGGAGACCCACGCGGGCGTGCGGGTGGAGCTGGCGGTGGGGCCGCCCGCCTCGTTCGGCAACCTGCTCCAGCACGCCACCGGATCGGCCGCTCACAACGTGCGCCTGCGCGAGCTGGCGGTGCGCACGGGGCTCTCCGTGTCCCAGCACGGCATCACCGGGCCGGGAGGCGAGGTGGCCGTCCACCCCGACGAGGAGTCGGTCTACGCCGCGCTCGGGCTGCACCCGATCCCTCCGGAGCTCCGCGAGGACCGGGGCGAGATCGAGGCGGCCCAGGCCGGCCCGCTGCCGGTGCTGGTGGCCCGCGCCGACCTGCGGGGCGACCTGCACGTCCACACGCGCTGGAGCGACGGCACCGAGACCATCGCCGCCATGGTCGAGGCCGCCCGGGCGCGCGGCTACGCCTACCTGGCCATCAGCGACCACTCCCAGAGCCTCGCCATGGCCGGCGGGCTCGACCCCGACCGCGTGCGCCGCCAGTGGGAGGAGATCGAGGCCGAGGACGCGCGCCGCGGAGACATCCGGGTGCTGAAGGCCACCGAGGTCAACATCCTGGCCGACGGCCGGATCGACTTCGACGACGAGTTGCTGGCCGGGTTCGACTGGGTCACGGCGAGCATGCACTCGGGCTTCTCCCAGAGCCCCGACCGCCTCACCGCCCGGGTGGTCGCCGCCGCGCAGAGCCCCTTCGTCGACGTCATCGGCCACCCCACCGGCCGGATGCTGGGGCGCCGCGCGCAGGCGCCCATCGACCTCGCCCGGCTCATCGACGCGGCCCTCCGGGGCGGGACCCTCCTGGAGGTGAACGCCCAGCCGCGGCGCCTCGACCTGGACGCCGCCATGGCGGCGGCCGCGCTCGCGGCGGGCGTCCGCCTCACGATCGGCTCGGACGCGCACTCCGGCGACTCCCTCGACCTGATCCGCTTCGGGGTCCGGGTGGCCCGCCGCGCCGGCGCGACCCCGGACGTCGTGGCCAACACCTGGAGCTGGGAGGAGCTGGCCGCCGGCCGCGCCGCCCGCCTGCGGACGGCCGGCGCGGCTCAGTGAGCCACGAGCGCGATCGCGGCCAGCTGCTCGGCCACGCCGGGCGCAGGGTCGCCACGCTGGTCGCGGTGGGGCTCGCGGCGGGCTTCTTCTCCGCCCTCTTCGGCGTGGGGGGCGGGCTCGTCGTGGTCCCCCTGCTCATCGGGCTGCTGGCCTACGACGCGAAGGTCGCGACGGCGACCTCCCTCGCGGCGATCATCTTCACCGCGGCCTTCGGCACGGCCACCCACGGCGTCCTCGGCAACGTCAACTGGACGATGGCCCTGCTCATCGGGGTGCCCGCGATGGCCGGCGTCCAGCTCGGCATCGTCCTGAAGGACCGGATCTCGTCGACCACCCTCACCTACGGGTTCTCCGTCCTGCTGCTGGCCGCGGCCGTGAGGGTGGCGATCGGGTGATCGCGCTCGAGGTCGCGGCGGTCATCCTCCTGGGGATCGCCGCGGGCGCGGCGGCCGGCCTCTTCGGGGTGGGCGGGGGGATCGTCTTCGTGCCGACCCTGACGATCGTGCTCGGCCTCACCCAGCTCCACGCCGAGGCGACCTCGCTGCTCGCGATCATCCCGGTGGCGGTCCTGGGCTCGTGGCGGCAGACCCGCGCCGGCACCGTGCGCTGGCGCGACGCCACCACCATCGGCCTCGCGTCGGTCGTGAGCGTGGTGGCGGGCGCCCTGGTCGCCGACGCGGCGCCCGAGAGGGTCCTGCGCATCGGCTTCGCCATCCTGCTGGGGCTCACCGCGCTCCAGCTCGTCGTGCGCACCCGCCGCGGCGCCGAGGCCCCCACCGGGCCGTAGCTCAGGGAGCCAGCAACGCCTCCGCCGCCCCGCGGCAGGCGTCGAGCACCGGCGAGGCGAACATCGCGAGCGCGATGACGGCGAGCCCGGAGCTGACCGTGGCCAGGGCCACCGGCCCGGGCATGCGCAGCACCTTGCGGGGCTCCCCCGGCAGGGGCGGCAGCCACATGACGCCGACCACGCGCAGGTAGTAGCCCAGGCTCACGATGCTCCCCAGGGCGCCGACCACGGCCAGCCAGGTCATATCGCCCTCGACGGCCGCCCCGAACAGCAGGAACTTGCCGATGAACCCGCTCAGGGGCGGGAAGCCGGCGAGCGAGAGCATGGACACCGTCATCACGACGCCCAGCAGCGGCCGCGCGCGACCGTAGCCCCGCAGCGCCTCCACGGTGTCGCCGTCCTCCACCTCGCGCTCCCGCACGATCACCACCGCGAAGGCCGCCATCGTCATCGCCCCGTAGGCGAGCAGGTAGTACAGGACCGCCTCGGCGCCGTCGATCGTGCCCACGGCGACGCCGATCAGGAGGTAGCCGGCCTGCGCGATGCTCGAGTAGGCCAGCAGGCGCTTCATGTTGCTCTGCACCAGGGCCGCGATGTTCCCCACCACGATGCTCGCCACGGCGATCACCGCGATCGCGGCCTGCCAGTCGGGCTGCAGGTCGGGGAGCGCGCCCGAGAAGAGCCGCAGGAAGGCGGCGAAGGCGGCCGCCTTGGTGGCGGTGGACATGAAGGCCGTGACCGTGGTGGGGGCGCCCTCGTAGACGTCCGGCGTCCACATGTGGAAGGGCGCGGCCGAGGCCTTGAAGGCCAGGCCGGAGGCGATCAGCGCCATCGCGGCCACCAGCAGCGGCTCGTCGCTGAACGACGAGTGGCCCAGCGTGTCCCCGATCACCGCGAGGCTGGTGGAGCCGGTGGCGCCGAACAGCAGCGTCAGGCCGTAGAGCAGGATCGCCGCGCCCACGGACCCGGTGATGAGGTACTTCAGGCCGCTCTCCAGGCTGCGCTCGCGCCACACCTCCAGGGCGCACAGCACGTAGAGGCTCACCGAGAGGATCTCGACGCCCAGGAAGATGGAGATCAGGTCGCCGGCACCGGCGACCAGCATCATCCCCGTGGCCGAGATCAGGATCAGGCCTACGTACTCGCCCCGGCGGTCGACCGCGGCGGGCTCCCGCCAGGCCAGCAGGATCGTGAGCAGGGCCGCGGAGAGGAAGAGCACGTTCAGCAGCAGGCTGAAGCGGTCGGCCCGCAGGCCGCCGTTGAAGGCCTCCTGGCGGTCGCCCCAGAGCACGGCCGACATCGCGATCGCCGCCACGATGCCCGCGATCCCCACGGCGGCGGGGCCGTGGCGGCGCACGCTCCGGCCGGGCAGCATGCCCGCGCCCATCGCGAGGACGGCGGTGCCCGCGGTGATGATGAGCGGCGTGGCCGCGACGACGTTGAGGTCGCTCACGGCGACGTCCCCGTCTGCGCCGCGGCGGCGCCGGCCTCGTCGCCCGGCAGCGGCAGCGCGTAGGCCGGCGGGTTCACGGGCGTGACCGCGTGGATCTGGTCGGCCGGGCGGCCCGCGGCCACCTGCGCCGGCGCGATGGTGCGCTCCAGGGTCCTCGTGGTGGTCTTCACGATCCCGTTGGGCCAGAGGGCGATCACCAGCATCGCGGCGACCAGGGGCAGCAGGTAGGCCAGGTCGCGGCCGCGCAGCTCGGCCGCCGCCGGCGAGCCGCCGCGCGGCGGCCCGTTCATCGAGCTCTGGTACAGGCGCAGCATGTAGACGGCCGCGTAGACGATCCCGAGGCAGGCGATCACGGTCAGCCAGAGGTGCTGGCGGAAGACGCCGGTCAGGATGAGGAACTCGCCCGCGAACGAGTTCGACCCGGGGATGGCCAGCGAGGCCATGGTCACGATCAGGAAGATGCCGCTGAGCCGCGGTGCGCCCACCGCGAGCCCGCCGATGTCGTCGATGCGGTCGTCCGGGGCCGCGCGGTTGAGGATGGCGACGATGGCGAACGCGGCGGCCACGACCACGCCGTGGTTCACCATCTGGAGCACCGCCCCCTGCGACGCCTGGATGTCGAAGGCCATCACGCCCAGCGCGATGAACCCCAGGTGGGCGAGGCTGGAGTAGGCCACCAGCATGCGCATGGTGGGCGCTCGCCAGGCCATCAGCGACCCGTAGACGATGCCGGCGACCGCGAGCACCCCGATGGGGATCGCCAGGTTGTCGGCGCCCTCCGGGAACACGGGCAGGCCGATGCGCAGCAGGCCGTACACGCCGGCCTTGCTCATCACCGCCGCCAGCAGCACCGTCACCAGGATCGGCGCCGTGCGGTAGGCGCCGGGCAGCCAGCCGTGGAAGGGCCACAGCGGCAGCTTGATGGCGAAGGCGAGGGCGAACGCGGCGAAGAGCCAGGTGCTCTGCGTCTCGGTGAACTGCACGCCGACCAGGTCGCGGATCACGAAGGTGAACTGACCGGTGGTGTCGCGGGCGATGAACGCCGTGGCCAGGATCGCCACCAGCATCAGCAGGCTGCCGACCATCGTGTAGATGACGAACCGCAGCGTCGCGCGCTCCCGGCCCTCGCTCCCCCACATCCCGATGAGGAAGTAGAACGGGACGAGCATCGCCTCCCAGAAGACGTAGAACAGCACCAGGTGGCCGGCGGCGAACAGGCCCAGGAGGCCCGTCTCGGCCAGCAGCAGCAGCATCAGGAACGCCCGGGGGCGCTCGGGCGGCCGCCAGCAGGCGGCGGCGATGACCAGCAGGAAGATCACGGCGGTCAGGAGCAGCAACCACAGCGAGATGCCGTCCACCCCCACGTCCCACGACAGGCCCACCCGCTCGGCCCACCCGAAGTGGTCCACGAACTGGAGCGACCCGGAGTCGGGGTCGAACAGGCCCACCAGGATCGCCGTGAGGACGAGCGTCCCCCCGGCGGTCACGAGGGCGTGGATCCGGGTCTGCGCCCAGCCGCCCGGGGCCTCGGGCACGGCGAGCAGCGAGAGCGCTCCCAGCAGCGGCAGGAGCACGATGGCGGTGACCCAGGGCATCGCCGGCTACCGCATCGCCAGGACGAAGATGACGCCCACGATCGCCGCGCCGAGCACCATCGCGAAGGCGTAGGAGCGCACCAGCCCGGTCTCCGCGGCCCGCAGGCCGCGGCCGAAGCCGGTCAGCACCCGGGCGACGGCCACGAGGCCGCCCTCCACGGCCGGGCCCTCCACGTCCCGCGCGAGCGCGTCGCCCAGATCCCGCCCGGGCTGGACGACCGCCTCCTCGTAGACCTCGTCGAATCGGTACTGGTCGGCCAGCAGCTCGCGGGTGCGCGGCAGGGCGCCGGCCAGGCGCGCGCGCCGGCCCGGGTCGGCCACGAACAGCCACCAGGCCAGGGCGATCGCGATGAGGGCGAGCGTCACGCTGATCACGCCCACCAGCACCTCGCCCGTCACCGTGGGCTCCAGCGAGGGGTTCACCGGCACGACCGGCTCCAGCCAGTCGTTCAGCAGGTGCCACCCGCTCGGCACCTGGATCAGGCCGCCGACCGCGGTGAGCACCGCCAGCACGATCACGGGGAAGGACATGGTCCACCGCGAGGGGCGCGGCGTCTCGACGTCGTAGCCCCCCTCGGGCTCGGGGCCCCAGAAGGTGCGGAAGTAGAGGCGGAACATGTAGAAGGTCGTGATCCCGGCCGCCGCCAGGCCCGCGATCGCCAGCGTGATGCCGAGGGCGCCGCCCTCGAGGGACGTCTCCAGGATCTCGTCCTTGCTGAAGAAGCCCGAGAAGGGCGGGATGCCGGCGATGGCCAGGCACCCGATCAGGATCGTCACGTTCGCCAGCGGCAGGTACCGCCGCAGCCCGCCCATGCGGTTCAGGCTCTGCTGCCCGGCCAGGGAGTGGATGACGATGCCGACGCCCAGGAAGAGCAGGGCCTTGAAGAAGGCGTGCTCCACCAGGTGGAACATCGCGGAGTCGTAGGCCCCCAGGCCCGCGCCCATGATCATGTAGCCGATCTGGCTCACGGTGCTCCAGGCGAGGACGCGCTTGATGTCCTCCTGCACCAGCGCGATCGTGGCCGCCACGAGGAGCGTCACCCCGCCGACCACGGCCACCAGGTCGCTCGCATGGGGCGCGAGGTCGTAGAGCACGTGGCAGCGCACGATCAGGTACACGCCCGCCGTGACCATGGTCGCCGCGTGGATCAGCGCGCTGACCGGCGTGGGGCCCTCCATGGCGTCGGGCAGCCAGGTGTGGAGCGGGATCTGCGCGCTCTTGGCGGCCGCCCCCACGAACAGCAGCAGCGCCACGGCCTCGGACACCCGGGTGCCGTCGCCCAGGCCCTGGGGCGCGGCGGCGAACACGTCCTGGTAGTTCAGCGTGCCCAGCTGGCGCACCAGGAGGAAGGCCGCCAGCACCATGCCCACGTCGCCGATCACGTTGATCACGAAGGCCTTCTTGGCCGCCGCGACCGCCGTGGGGCGCTGGTAGTAGTACCCGATGAGCAGGTACGAGGCGAGCCCCACGAACGCCCAGCCCACGATCAGGAAGAGGAAGTTCGCCGCCTCCACCAGCAGGAGCATCGAGAAGACGAAGAAGCTCATCTCCGCGAAGAACCGCCGGTAGTCGCGGTCGTGCTCCATGTACTCGGTCGAGTAGAGGAAGATCAGCGACCCCACGCCGGTGATCACCAGCATCATCAGCACCGACAGCGGGTCGATCTGGAGGGCGAGGTCGATCTTCAGGTCGCCCGACTGGACCCAGGTCCAGAGGCTGGTGATCTCCAGCCGGTCGCTGGGGTTGCGCGACAGCATCACGCCGAAGATCACGACGGTCAGCACGAAGCTGACGGCCGGAAGGCCCACGCCGACCGCGCGCGTGATGCGCCGGTCCGGCTCGGTGGGCCACAGCGACAGCACGATGGTCCCGAGCAGGGGCAGCCCGAGCACGATCCACCCGAGGACGGAGATCAGCAGAGGGTCGCCCTAGCCCTTGAGGGAGGTCATCTGATCGACGTCCAGCGCCAGGCGCTGGCGGAACACGGCCACCACCAGGCCCAGGCCGATCACGACCTCGGCGGCCGCGACCACCATCACCACCAGGGCGAAGATCTGCCCGTCGGTGACGTCCCAGTAGCGGCTGAAGCCCACGAGGGCGACGTTGGAGGAGTTCAGAAGGAGCTCCACCGCCAGCAGCAGCAGCAGCGGGTTGCGGCGCGTCATCACGCCCAGCAGGCCGAGCAGGAAGAGGGCCCCGGACAGGGCCAGGTAGAGCACCAGCGGCACGCCGCCCCCGCCGCTCACCGCCCGCCCTCCGCGCGGATGGCGCGCTTGGCCAGCAGCACCGCGCCCACGGCCGCCACCAGCAGCGCCAGCGAGGTGGCCTCGAAGGGAACGATGAAGCGGTCGAGGAACGCGTGGCCGATGGCCGCCGGGCTGCCGATGTCGCCCACCGGCTTCGGCTCGTCGCGCACCCCGGGCAGCTCGATGTTGGCCAGCACCACCACGCCCTGGATGGCGAGGCCGATCACCGCCAGCCACGCGGCCACGGTGTAGCGCCCCAGCCGGTCGCCCACCTCCGCCAGCGGCCGCTCGCCGAGGTAGGCGATGACGAACAGGAACAGCACCACGATGGCGCCGGCGTAGACGATCACCTGGATCGCGGCCACGAACGGCGCGGCCATCAGGAGGAACAGGACGGCCACCGACAGGAGCGTGCCGATCAGCGCCACGGTCGCGCGGAAGGGCCCCTTCAGCGTGATCACCATGGTCCCGCACACAAGCGCGCCGGCCGCGGCGAACCCGAAGACGATCTGCTCGCCCACTGGCTAGGGCACCTCGGTGCGCAGCGGCACCGGCTTGGGGTGGGGGGCGAGGAGCATCTCCTTGTCGTAGAGGAGATCGCCGCGCGTGCGCTCGCTCATCTCGTACTCGGCCTCGAGCGTGATCGCGTCGAAGGGGCACGCCACCTCGCAGTAGCCGCAGAAGATGCAGCGCGCCATGTTGATCTCGTAGATGCGCGCGTAGCGCTCTCCCGAGGAGACCCGGTTCTCGGGCGTGTTCTCCTCCGCCACCACGCGGATGCAGTCGGCCGGGCAGGCCGCCACGCACAGCGAGCAGCCCACGCACTTCTCCAGCCCGTTGTCGTGCCGCCAGAGGCGGTGCCGGCCGCGGAACCGGGGGAAGACCGGGGTCTTCCGCTCCGGGTAGCCGATCGTCTCCGGCTTGCGCAGCATCTGCCGGAAGGTGACCGCGAAGCCCTTGAGGGAGTCGTCGAGCGCCATCGTCCCTCCTAGTTCGCGAACCCGAGCGCCACGACGACGGCCGTGATCACCAGGTTGAGGGTGGCCAGGGGAAGCAGCACCTTCCAGCCCAGCTTCATCAGGCGGTCATACCGGAGGCGCGGCAGCGTGGCGCGCAGCCAGATGAACAGGAACAGCATCGCCGCGATCTTGAGCGCCAGCCACAGCCAGCCGGGCAGGAGGGGACCGGCGAAGCCGCCCAGGAAGAGGGTGGCCCCGAGCGCCGAGATGATGATCATGTTGATGTACTCGGCCAGGAAGAACATGGCGAACTTCAGGCCGCCGTACTCGGTGTGGTACCCGGCCACCAGCTCGGACTCGGCCTCGGGGAGGTCGAAGGGCGCCCGGTTCGTCTCGGCCACGGCCGCCACCACGAAGATCGCGAAGCCCAGCGGCTGGAGGAGGATGTACCAGACGGTGTCGCGCTGGGCGTTGACGATGTCCACCAGCGACAGGCTCTGGGCGATCATGATCACGCCGATGATCGACAGGCCCATCGCCACCTCGTACGACACGAGCTGGGCGGCGGTGCGGGCGGCCCCCAGCAGGCTGTACTTGTTGCCGCTGGCCCAGCCGCCCAGGATCAGCCCGTAGAAGCCCAGCCCGCTGAGGGCGAACAGGAACAGCACCCCGATGTTCAGGTCGGCGCCCACGAGGTTGACCGTGTGGCCGAAGATCTCGACCGGATCGCCGAAGGGGATCACCGCGACGGCCGCCACCGCGGCGAACACCGAGATCATCGGCGCGATCTGGAACAGCCAGCGGTTGGCCCCGCGCGGGACGAAGTCCTCCTTGAAGATCAGCTTCACCACGTCGGCCAGCGGCTGCAGGTAGCCCACCGGGCCGGCGCGGTTGGGCCCGTAGCGCGCCTGGAAGCGGCCGATCAGCTTGCGCTCCCACAGGAGCGTGTAGGCGAAGGCCGTGACCACCACGAAGACGACCACGACCGCCTTGATCAGGATCACGAGGAAGGTCTCGTCGTGCACGGCCCTAGACCGCCCGGGCGATCTCGACGTGCACGGACGCGCCGTCGGCCGGCAGCAGGCGCCCGGCGGCGCCCCCGGGTGACCCGAGCGCCACGAACGCGGCGCCCTCGGGGTGGACCTCGTCGGTGCGCAGCGGCAGCACGGCCTCGCCGTGGACGGTGTGCAGGCGCACCCGCGTCTCGCCCGCCAGGCCGCGGCGGGCCGCCTCGGCCGGGTGCATCACCAGCTCCTCGTGCGTGCGCACGGCCGCGAGCGCCGGAGAGCGGTGCGACGTCGCGTCGCCGAAGATCGGGCGCGTGGTCACGAGCGGCAGGCCGCCCTCGGGCGCGGCGCCGTTGGACGAGGCCGTCGGCGCGGGATCGGGTGTGGGGACCTGGGCCAGGGCTTTCCCGAGATGGCCGATGGCGTCGTAGTCGAGGCCGGCCAGGGCGGGCCGGGCCGCCGCCGCCGCGGCGAACGCCCTCGCGGGGGTGCGGTAGGCGGGCGGCGCGCCCAGGCGGTGGGCCAGCGCGATCAGCAGCTCCCACCCGGGGGCGGCGCCGTCGGGCGCCGCGGCGATCGGCCGCAGCCGCTGGGCGCGGCCGTTCATCGACACGTACACGCCCTCGCTCTCGTAGGGCGTCGCCGCCGGCAGCACCACGGTCGCCTGGTCGGCGAGGCCCGACGCGCGGGAGCCGATGACCACCTGCGCGCGCACCCGCCCGAGCGCCCAGCCCCAGTCGGCGGCGCCGGGGCCCTCGGTGGGCTCGGCGTGGACGGTGAGGATGCAGCCGAGCTCGCCGGCCGCGGCCGCCTCGAGCACGCCGGCGGCGGGCAGGCCCAGGGCCCGCAGGCCCGCGCCGTTGACCCCGGACCCGAGCTCGATCTGGGAGGCCCCCAGCCGCGCGATCTGGGCCGCCAGGGCGGAGGCGCCCGCGGGCTCCGCCGCCAGGTCGACCTCGTCCCAGAGCACCACGATCGGCACGTCGCCGGCCTTCTCGGCCTCGGCGGCGAGCTGGGCGGCGCCGGCCGCGCCGATCCCCCCGGGGGCGATGCGCACGGCCAGGCCCGGCGCCTCCAGCGCGTGCGGCCGGGGGCCCACGGTCACGACGCGCGCGCCCCGCCGGCGCGCCTTGCGCGCGCGCAGCTCCACCACCGGCTGCTGGTTGGCCGGGTCGCCGCCCACGATCACCACGAGGCCGGCGCGGTCGAGGTCCCCGAGCTGGGCGGCCGGCAGGGCCCGCAGCGGGGCGAGCGCGCCGCCGGGAAGCCCCAGCCGCTGCACGGGGGCGCCGCCCAGCGGCCCGGCCGCCAGCTCCTGGGCGATGAAGCCCTCCTCCACGGTGGCGGTCGGCCCGACGACGACGCCCACGCGGCCGGCCTGCCCCAGCACCAGGGCGGCCGCGTCCACGGCGTCGTCCAGGCTCACCTCGCGGGTGCGGCCCGCGTCGCGGATGATCGGCCGGGTCAGGCGGTCGGGCGCGCGGTCGGCGTCGTAGGCGAAGCGGCCCTTGTCGCAGAGCCACCCCTCCTCGACCTCGTAGTTGGGCGCCGGGCGGCCGGTGACCCGGCCCACCGACCCCTCGCGCCCGGTGAGCTCGGTGTTGCATCCCACGGGGCAGTGGCCGCACACCGAGGGCGTGTTCGCGATGTCCCAGGGCCGTGCGACGAAGCGGTAGGGGATGCTCGTGAGCGCGCCCACCGGGCAGAGGTCGATGACGTTGCCGGTGAAGCGGCCCTCGTACTGCTCGCCGGTGAAGGTGCCGATCTCGCTGCCGGCGCCGCGGTCCTCCATGATCAGCGCCCGGTCCTCGGCCACATCCTGGCTGAAGCGCACGCAGCGGAAGCAGGAGATGCAGCGCTCGCGGTCGAGGGTGATCAGCGACGACAGGTCGAGGGGCTTGGGGAAGTGGCGCTTCGTCTCCACGAACCGCGTGCGCCCGGGCCCGAAGCGGAAGGTGCGGTCCTGCAGCGGGCACTCGCCGCCCTTGTCGCACACCGGGCAGTCGAGCGGGTGGTTCTCGAGCAGGAACTCCAGCACGCCGTCCTGCCCGTCCACCGCCGCCGGGGAGTTGGTGCGCACCACCATGTCGGCCTGCACCGGCGTGCTGCAGGCCGTCTGGAGGCCGCGCGAGCCCTCCACCTCCACGAGGCACATCCGGCAGGCCCCGATGGCCGGCCCCAGGCGCGGCTCGTAACAGAAGATCGGCACCTCGACGCCGTGGGCGAACGCGGCGTCGACCAGCATCGTCCCGGCGGGCGCCGACACCCTGCGGCCGTTCAGCTCGAACGGGACCTGCTCGGCGGTGACCAGGTCGACGGGCGCGTAGTCAGCCACCGACGGCCACCTCCATCATCGGGTCGGGCCGGGGATCCCCGCCCTCCTCGATCGCGCGCACGAAGTCGTCGCGGAAGCGCCGGACGGCGCTGCGCACCGGCAGGATGCCGGTGTCGGCCAGGGCGCACAGCACCCGGCCGCCGATGCGGTCGGACAGCGACTCGATCAGCTCCAGGTCCTCCATCCGGCCCTCGCCGTCCACGATCCGCTGGAGGATCCGCTCCAGCCACAGCGTCCCCTCGCGGCAGGGCGTGCACTTCCCGCACGACTCGTGCCGGTAGAAGGTCGCCAGGCGCAGCGTGGAGCGCACGATGCTGCCGGAGTCGTCCATCACGATGCAGCCGGCCGACCCCAGCGAGCTGCCGGCCGCGGCCAGCGACTCGTAGTCGAGCGGGGTGTCCAGCGCCTCCGAGCCCACCACGTTCACGCTCGAGCCGCCCACCCAGGCGGCCTTGAAGTCGCGTCCCGGGCGGAACCCGCCCCCCAGGTCGTAGACCAGCTCGCGCAGCGTGGTCTCGTTCATGACGATCTCGTAGTTGCCCGGCCGCTCGACGTGGCCGGAGATCGAGAAGACCTTCGTGCCCGTGCTCTTCTCGGTGCCCATGGCGGCGTACCAGTCGGGGCCGTTCTCCAGGATCAGGGGCAGCGCCGAGAGGGTCTCGACGTTGTTGATCAGGGTGGGGGCGCCGTAGAGGCCCGCCAGGGCGGGGAACGGGGGCTTCAGCCGCGGCTGGCCGCGCTTGCCCTCCAGGCTCTCCAGCAGGGCCGTCTCCTCCCCGCAGATGTAGGCGCCGGCGCCGCGGTAGAGCGTGATGTCGAAGTCGAAGTCGTGGTCCATCACGCGCATGCCCAGCAGGCCGGCCGCCCGGGCCTGGGCGAGGGCCGAGTCGAGCACGCGGGCCTGGTGCTCGTACTCGCCGCGGATGTAGATGTAGCCGCGGGCCGCCCCGATCGCGTAGCCGGCGATCGTGACCCCCTCGATGAGCTGGAAGGGGTTGTCCTCCATCAGCTCGCGGTCCTTGAAGGTGCCGGGCTCGCTCTCGTCGGCGTTGCACACCACGTAGGCGGGCAGCGCCGACTCCTTGGGGATGAAGCCGGCCTTGGTGCCCATCGGGAAGCCGGCGCCGCCGCGCCCGCGCAGGCCGGAGCGGCGGAACGCGTAGAGCACCTCGTCGCGGTCCATGTTCTCGAGCGACGTGCGCAGGCCCGCGTAGCCGCCCGCGCGCCGGTAGTCCGACAGGTCCGTCAGGGGGCGTCCCGCCTCTCGCTGGCGGTAGATGACGTTGCGGACCGGCATGCCTAGCGCCAGAGCCGGTCGGGGCGGGGGGCCGAGCGCAGCTCGTCGAGCAGCGCGTCGGCGCCCTCCGGGGACATGGGCCCGCGGGTCTCCTCGGCGTCCACCTGCACGCAGGGCGCGCGGTCGCAGTAGCCCAGGCACTGGGCCTCCTGCACGGTCACGGCCCCGTCCTCGCTGGTGCCGCCCTCGTGCGGCAGCCCCTCGCGCTCGCAGATGTGCTCCAGCAGCTCGTCCGAGCCGCGCAGCATGCACGACAGCGTCACGCACACCGACACCACCCGCGTGCCGATGGGGCGCAGGTAGAGGCGGTCGTAGAACGAGGCCACGCTCTCCACGTAGGCGGGCGAGAGGTCGATGGCCTCGGCCACGGCGGCCAGGTCCTCGGTGGTCAGGTGGCCGCGCTCGGTCTGGGCGAACTTCAGGGCCGGCAGGATGAGCGAGCGCGGGTCGGCGAACTCCTCGCGCATGGGATCCACGTAGGCACGGATCTCCGAGGCCGTCACCGGTCCACCCCGCCCATCACGTTGTCGAGCGAGCCGATCATCGTGATCAGGTCCGCCAGGTAGGCGCCCTTGGCCATCGGCCGCAGCGCCTGCAGGTTCACGAAGCTGGGGTCGCGCATGTGCACCCGGCGCGGCTTGGGCGAGCCGTCGGCCACCACGTAGCACCCCAGCTCGCCGCGGGGGCTCTCCACCGTGGCGTAGGCCTCGCCCTCGGGAACCCGGAAGCCCTCGGTCACGAGCTTGAAGTGGTGGATCAGCGCCTCCATGGAGGTCGCCAGCTCCGCGCGCGGCGGCAGCACCACCTTGCGGTCGTCCGCGATGTGGCTGCCCTCGGGCATGCCGTCGAGCGCCTGGCCGATGATCCGCACCGACTCGCGCATCTCCCGCACCCGCACCGAGTAGCGGTCGTAGGCGTCGCCGCGCGTGCCCAGGGGCACCTGGAAGTCGAAGTGCTCGTAACCGGAGTACGGGGCCTCCTTGCGCAGGTCGAGGTCGACTCCGGCGGCGCGCAGCGCCGGCCCGGTCACGCCCAGGTTGACGAGCTGCTCGGCGGGGAGCACCCCGATGCC
Organism: Miltoncostaeaceae bacterium; assembly: GCA_963760715.1. Taxonomy (GTDB): domain Bacteria; phylum Actinomycetota; class Thermoleophilia; order Miltoncostaeales; family Miltoncostaeaceae; genus CAVXDY01. The sequence continues at coordinate 443,295 of CAVXDY010000004.1, forward strand.
CTTCGTGCGGTCCAGCCAGATCGGGTTGCGGGAGAGCAGCTCCTCGTACTCGTCGATGCGCCCGGGCATCTCGTCCAGGAACGACCGCAGCCGGGTCTCGAACCCGGGGGGCATGTCGTCGGCGCAGCCGCCCACCTGGAAGTACCGGGTGTTCATGCGGTCGCCGGCGATCATCTCGCCCAGGTCCAGGGCCTTCTCGCGCTCGCGGTAGGTGTAGAAGAACACCGTGATCGCGCCCAGCTCCAGGCCGCTGGTGCCCAGCCAGACCAGGTGGCTGGTGATGCGGTTGAGCTCGCTCATGATCACGCGCAGGTACTGGGCCCGGTCCGGGACCTCGAGGCCCAGCAGGCGCTCCACGGCCATCGTGTAGGCGTGGATGTTGAAGTACGACGCCAGGTAGTCCATCCGCGTCACCAGCGTGATGCCCTGCCAGTAGGTCTTGTTCTCGCACTGCTTCTCGATGCCGGTGTGCAGGTAGCCGATCACCGGGTGGAGGTCGCGCACGACCTCCCCGTCGAGCTCGGTCACCAGGCGCAGCACGCCGTGGGTCGAGGGGTGCTGGGGCCCGAGGTTGATGACCATCGGGCGGCGCGACCCGGGCTCCGACTCGTCGGCGGCCTCCACGCCCGCGATGGCCTCGGCCAGCGTCAACGCCTCGGCGCCGGCGATCGCCCGCTCGGTCTCCGTCAGCTCGCGGCCCTCGCGGCGGGCGACCTCCAGGGCCTCGCGGGCCTCGTCCTCCACGGGGATGGCGGTGCTCTCCCCCGCGAGCGTCGCCTCGATGGGGGTCTCAGACGGCATCCGTGAACTCCACCTCCTCTCCGCCGAGGGGGTAGTCGCGGCGCAGCGGGTGCCCCTCCCAGTCGAGCGGCATCAGGATGCGGGCCAGGTCCGGGTGGCCGGCGAAGCGCACGCCGAACATGTCGTAGACCTCGCGCTCGTGCCAGTTGGCCGTGGCCCACACGCCGGTCACCGTGGGCACCTCGGGCTCGGCGCCCGCCCACACCCGCAGCCGCAGCCGCGACCCGTTCTCCAGCGAGAGCAGGTGGTAGGCCAGCCGGAAGCGCTCCGGCTGCTCGGGGAAGTCGGCGCAGGTGAGGTCCGACAGCAGCACGTACGCCAGCGGCGGTCCGGCCAGGAAGCGGGCGACGGCGGGCAGCGCGTCGCGGGCGATCTCGATCGTGAGCTCGCCCGCGCCCTCGTGCTCGGCGACGACCGCTCCCGGACAGGCTCCCTCGATCGTCGCGCCGGCCTCGCTCACGCGGGCGACAGCGGGCGCTCGCGACGCATGTCCGACGCGCTCGGCAGCCCCTTGGCCCCGATCGTGCGCTGCAGCACCAGGATCCCCTCGAGAAGGCCCTCGGGCCGCGGAGGGCAGCCGGGGACGTACACGTCCACGGGGACGACCTTGTCCACGCCCTGCACCAGGGCGTAGTTGTTGAACACCCCGCCCGTGGAGGCGCACGCGCCCATCGAGATCACCCACTTGGGCTCGAGCATCTGGTCGTAGATGCGGCGCAGCACCGGCGCCATCTTCTGGGCGACCCGGCCGGACACGATCAGCAGGTCCGCCTGGCGCGGCGAGGCGCGGAACACCTCGGCGCCGAAGCGGGCGATGTCGTAGCGGGGCGTGGCCGTGTGCATCATCTCGATCGCGCAGCAGGCCAGGCCGAAGGTGGCGGGCCAGAGCGAGTTCGATCGCGCCCAGGCCAGGGCCCGGTCCAGGGTGGTCGTGAGGAGGCTCTTCTCGAACTCCCGCTCCTCGATCTCCCGCAGATCGCGGTCGATGTCCGGATCGGTGCGCGGCGCGCGCTCGATGGGGCTTCCGGGAGGGGGGATCAGCGCCACTCGAGCGCCCCCTTCTTCCAGATGTAGACCAGCGCCTCCACGACGGTGAACACGAACACCAGCAGCACCACCAGGGCCACCACCCCGTCGTCGCGCAGCACCACGGCGATCGGGTAGAGGAAGGCCAGCTCGATATCGAAGACGATGAACAGCATCGCCGTGAGGTAGAAGTCGATCGAGAACCGCTGCCGCACCGGCGCGGAGGGCAGGATGCCGCTCTCGTAGGGCATCGCCTTGGCCGGATTGGGCCGGCTCCGGGCCACCTTGCTCAACCCGAGGATCGCACCGGCCACGACGAGGCCGGCGGCGAAGTACACCAGGATGGGCAGGTAGTCGGAGAGCTCCATGGTGCCTCTCTCGGACGAGGGCGGTGGCGCGCTCGGGGCAGCCTTCCACACCGCACGCTACCAACGCCCCACCCCCACCGCATCAATGTGACGATGGGTGCAACCGGGGCCTCGTGAGGGGCCGGTGTAGCGTGCGGGCGTGATGGACCGCATCGACTACTTCGCGCGCCTCGTGGAGGAGGACCCCACGGTCGCCCGCGCGCGCTTCGGCTACGCCAACGAGCTGCTGCGCGCGAAGCGGTGGGAGGACGCCATCGTGCAGCTCCGCGCCTACCTGGCTCTGTCCGAGGACGAGGGCAACGGGTGGCAGCGCCTCGGCGAGGCGCTCACCAAGGCCGGCCGCCCCGACGAGGCCGCCGACGCCTACCTGACCGGCATCGACCAGTCGCTGAAGCACGGCCACACCGGGATGGCCGACGACCTCCAGGCGGCCATCGAGGCGCTGTGACGGCCGCCGCGTACGCCTTCTCCCCGCGCGGCGCGATGCGGATGTGGCAGCGGAACGTCACGGTGGGGCGCAAGACCCTCCTCACCACGCTCACGCCGCGCTTCCTCGAGGCGATCGCCTACCTCGCGATCATGGGGCTCGGCCTCGGCACCTACCTCACGAGCGTCGAGGGGATCGACTACATCGACTACATCGCCCCCGGCGTGGCGGCCTCCACGGTCATGTTCGGCGCGATCATCGAGACGACCTACAACTCGTTCGTGCGCATCCACGTGCGCAAGGTGGTCGAGGCCGTGGTCACCACGCCGCTGTCTCTGGCCGACGTGATCGCGGGCGAGTACCTCTGGGCGGCCACCCGGGCGGTGGTCTACGGGCTCGTCTTCGTGCTGGTGATGGTGGCCTTCGGCCTCGTCCACTCACCGCTCGCGCTGCTCCTGCCGCCGGTCTTCATCATCGGCGCCCTCACCTTCGCGGTGCTCGGCATGGCCTACACGGCGATGGTGTCGAGCATCGAGCACTACAACATCCTCTTCACCGGGATCCTCACCCCGATGTTCCTCTTCTCGGGGATCTTCTTCCCGTTCTCCGGCCTGCCCGAGTGGGCCCAGGTCGTGGGCTGGTGCCTGCCGTTGTCGCACCTGGTCGCGGCGACCCGCGACCTCACCCTGGGCGGGGCCGGCTGGGGGACCCTCGGGGACGTCGCGTTCCTGCTCGCCGTGCTGGTGCTGGTGTTCCCGTTCCCGGCCGCGCGGCTGCGCCGCACCCTCCTGCGCTGAGCCCGGGCTCCCGTCAGGAGCCCACGCCCGCCGTCAGGCGCGCGACCCCGGTGGCCTCGGCGGCGGCGCGCACGGCGGACGCGACGTTGGGCACCAGGCGCGCGTTGAAGATCGAGGGCACCACGTTGACCTCCGAGAGGCCGCTGTCCTCGGCCGCGGTCTCGGCGATGGCCGTGGCGGCGGCGAGGGTCATGGCCTGGTTGATCTCGGTGGCCCGGCAGTCGAGGGCGCCGCGCCAGATGCCCGGCGAGGCGAGCCCGGAGTTGATCTGGTTCGGGATGTCGGGCCGGCCCGTGGCGTAGACGCGGGCCACGCCCGCGGCCTCCTCGGGCAGGATCTCCGGGTCGGGCATCGCGAGCGCCAGCACCACGGGGTCGGGGGCCATTGCGCGCACGTCGCCGGCCGACAGGAGCCCCGGGGTCGAGAGGCCCAGGAACGCGTCGGCGCCCTTCAGCACCGAGACCGCGTCGCCGCTCACCCCGTCGGGGTTGGTGTTGGCGGCCACCCAGGCCAGGTCGCCTTCGAGGTCGCCGCGGGCGGCGTGCACCGCGCCCTGGCTGTCGCAGGCGATCACGCGGCCCACCTCGGCGGCCACCAGCAGCCGCACCACGGCCTGGCCGCCCGGCCCGAGGCCGGCGACCACGACGGTCGCGTCGGCGAGGCGCTTGCCCGCCACGGACAGGCCGTTGGAGAGCGCGGCCAGCACCGCCGCCGCCGTGCCCTGCTGGTCGTCGTGGAACACCGGGATGTCCAGGCGCTCGTCCAGCAGCCGCTGGACCTCGAAGCAGCGCGGGGCGGAGATGTCGCTCAGGTGGATGCCCGCGAACACCGACGAGCACAGCGCCACGGCCTCGGCGATCTCGGCCGGGTCGCGCAGGTCCACCGGCAGCGGGAAGGCGTCGATCCCGGCCAGCTTGTGCAGGAAGACGCACTTGCCCTCGAGGGCCGGCAGCGACGCCAGGGTGCCCAGGTCGCCCTGCCCCACCACCGAGCTTCCGTCGCTGACCACCATCACGCTGTTGCCCTTGATGGTGTAGTCCCAGGCCTGCTCGAAGTCGTGGTGGATCGCCATGCACACGCGGGCCACGCCCGGCGTGTAGGCCATCGAGAGATCGTCGCGCGAGGCCACCGGCACGCGGTTCGCCATGCCCACCTTGCCCCCGGCGTGCGACAGGAAGACCCGGTCGAAGACCGACTCGACCACCACGCCCTCGACGGCCTCCACGGCGGCGCGGATCTCCTCGCCGTGGGCCTCGTCGCGGGCGTACACGCTGATGTCGCGCGTCACCGTGTCGCTGCTCGAGCGGATGATGTCCACACCGCCCACCTGGGCGCCGGCGTCCCCGATCGCGCCGAGTACCCGCCCGAGCATTCCGACCTTCGCCGGGATGGCGGCGCGGACGCTGAGTGAGTAGTTGGCGTGGGACATCTGGACCTCGGATCCGGGACGACGGAGCCGCCGGAGCCTACCGGCTCGTGCCCGCGGGGGAGGTTCTCAGCGTCGCGCGCGCCGGTAGATCGAGCTGCTCGCGCCGGTCAGCACCAGCGCCGCGCCCAGCGCGGTCAGGGCCAGGAACGGCCAGGGCGGCCCCCCGTTCTCGTCGGGCTTGCGCGGCTCGGGCAGCTCCCCGGACGCGGGGTCCACGGTCGCCGCGGGCACGACGATCCCGGCAGCGCGGCGCGGGCCCGACTCGCGCGCGCCCAGCAGGCGCTGGTCCAGGGCGTCCTGCACCGCGTTGGCGAAGGCGTCGTAGTTCGCGTCGCCGCGCGTGCGGGACAGCGCCTCGCGCAGGTCGCCGGTGCTGTAGTGCCCGTTGACCACCCCGTCGTCCGCGTAGTCGGTGTAGATGTCGAGGGGCGACGTGGCCAGCGCGGCGCCGGCGCCCCCCACCAGCAGGACGCCCAGGGCGCAGATCACGGCGAGGCGGCGGATCCAGCGCATTGGCCGAGGGTAGTGGGGCGCGGCGGGGATCGGTAGCCTCATCACCCGTGCGGGTGCTCATCACCGGCGCCACGGGGTTCGCCGGGCGTCACCTGTGCTCCCACTGCCTCGGCCTCGGGCACGAGGTCCACGCCCTGGTGCGGCCGGGCCGCGAGGACGCCGCCCCCCCGGGCGTCACGGCCCACCCGGCCGAGCTGAGGGACACCGCGAGCGTCGCCGCCGTGCTGCGCGCCGCGGCGCCCGAGCGGCTGTTCCACCTCGCCGGGGCCGCGTCGGTGGGGCGCTCGTTCGCCGAGCCGCTCGAGACCTGGGACGTGAACCTCGGCGGCACCCTCGCGGTCCTCGAGGCCCTGCGCACGGATGCGCCCGACGTCCCGGCGCTGGTGGTCACCAGCGGCGAGGTCTACGGCGCGGTCCCCCTCGACGCGCTGCCGGTGGGCCCCGAGACGCCGCTCAATCCGGTCTCGCCCTACGGCGCGTCCAAGGCGGCCGCCGACCTGGCGACCGCGCAGTACCGCGCCGCCTACGGCCTGCCGGCGTCCCGGGTGCGCGCCTTCAACCAGATCGGCCCCGGCCAGGACGCGCGGTTCGTGCTGCCCAACGTGGCCCGCCAGATCGCGCGCGCCGAGCGCGACGGCCTGCCCCGGGTCGAGGTGCGCGTGGGGAACGTGGACACACGCCGCGACTTCACGGACGTGCGCGACATGGTGCGCGCCTACTGGCTCATCCTGGAGCGCGGGGACCCCGACGCGCTCTACCTCGCCTGCCGCGGCGCCTCGACGCCGGTGCGGCAGATCATCGAGGGGCTCGGCGCCATCGCGCGCATCCCCGTCACCTTCACCTCGGACGCGGGGCTGCGGCGCGAGGGGGAGCAGCCCGACCTCTATGGTTCCCCGGACCGGCTCCGGGCGGACACGGGCTGGACGCCCGAGACCCCGATCGAGACGACGCTGGCCGACACGCTCGCCTGGTGGCGGCATCGCGTGAGCCAGGAGGAGGACTGACCGACCACATGCCCCGCGCGCTGATCACCGGCATCACCGGACAGGACGGCTCGTACCTGGCCGAGCTGCTCCTGGCGAAGGGCTACGACGTGTGGGGAGTGGTGCGCCGCTCGTCCACCGAGTCGTACGAGCGCATCGACCACATGCGCGATCACCTCGGGTTCGTGCAGGCCGACCTGCTCGACCAGCCGTCCCTCACGGCGGCGCTGCAGAAGGCCGAGCCGGACGAGGTCTACAACCTGGCGGCGCAGTCGTTCGTGCCCACCTCGTGGACCCAGCCGGTGCTGACCGCCGAGTTCACCGCCGTGGGGGTCACCCGCATGCTGGAGGCGATCCGGCAGGTCAACCCGGCCATCCGCTTCTACCAGGCCTCGTCCAGCGAGATGTTCGGCCGCGTGCTCGAGACGCCGCAGAACGAGAGCACGCCCTTCTACCCGCGCAGCCCCTACGGAGTGGCCAAGGTCTACGGCCACTTCATCACGGTCAACTACCGCGAGTCGTACGACCTCTTCGCCTGCTCGGGGATCCTCTTCAACCACGAGTCGCCACGGCGCGGCCTGGAGTTCGTCACGCGCAAGGTCACGGACGGCGTGGCCCGCATCAAGCTCGGCATGGCCGACACGCTCACCCTGGGCAACCTCGACGCCCGCCGCGACTGGGGCTTCGCCGGCGACTACGTCGACGCGATGTGGCGGATGCTCCAGCAGGACGAGCCGGAGGACTACGTGGTCGCCACCGGCGTCACCAGCACGGTCGGCCGCCTGGTGGAGTTGGCCTTCGCCCACGCCGGCCTCGACCAGGACGAGCACGTCCGCACCGACGCCTCCCTCATCCGCCCCGCCGAGGTCGACCTCCTGGTGGGCGACGCCACCAAGGCCCGGGAGCGCCTCGGATGGGAGCCCACGGTCAACCTGGAGCACCTCATCGCGATGATGGTCGACGCCGACCTGGAGCGGCTCAGCCGAGCATGAGGCGCCGGCGCCGCGAGGCGCCGCCCGCGGCGCTCCACCCACCGGCCGCTGCTCTCGAGACGCCGGAGATGCGAATCGCCGCCTTCGAGGTGCGTCACGGGCGTGCGTGGATCGAGGTCGAGGTGAGGCCGAGCCCGGCGCTCACCGCGCTCGCACGGGACTCGGCGGAAGCGGAACTCCGTGTCGGGTCCCACTGGCTCGATCACCGAGGCGCCATGCTGAACTTCGACGGCGCCCGCTCGGATCCGATCGATCCCGAGCTCCTCAAGATGACGCCGGTGCGCCGGCGGCTCTCGCTGGACCACCGGCGACCCGAGGGCGGCGAGCGCGTGCAGGTGGATCTCGTTGCCGAGGGGTGGGCCTGGGGGCACCAGGCCGGGCTCGCGATGCTGGAGCTGGACCGGCCGCGAGGGCCCGCGATCCCCCCGGCGCATCGCGCCGGCGCGGGGCCACCCCCACCCGGGGAGCCTCCGACCGCGACGCGCGAGTGGCTGTCGGCCGCGTGGCCCCGGGGGGCCGCAGAGGCGGAGATGGCCGCCTACGTCGGAGCCGACCTCGCCCGCTTCCTCATGAGCGTCCAGCTCGTGCCGGACCCGGGCCGCACGCTCGAGATCGGGGCGAACCCCTACTTCATTACCCGCCTGCTCGCCGCCCGCCACCCGGATGCGGACCTCACGCTCACCAACTTCTTCGGTACCGACGACGACGCGATCGACCAGGAGGTCGTGGACGGCACCGGGACCATCGTGGATGTCTTCCATTCCGACCTCGTCGACGTCGAGACCCAGCGGCTCCCCTATCCCGATGGCGGATTCGACACCGTTCTGCTCTGCGAGGTGATCGAGCACATGGTCCGCGACCCGGTGTTCGTGCTGCGCCAGATCCACCGCGTGCTGGGCCCGCAGGGGAGGCTCCTGCTCACGACCCCGAACGTCGCCCGGGCTGCCAACCGGCTCCGGATCGCGCAACGCCAGGGCATCTACGACCCCTACTCGGCCTACGGTCCCCACGGCCGCCACAATCGCGAGTACGTCGCCGAGGAGCTGCACGAGATGCTCGTTCGCAACGGCTTCAGGATCGAGCGGTACCTGACGCGCCCGGTGCACGATGTGCCGAACCCCGGCCCCGAGTGGTTCGCGGCAGCTGACGACGACGGGGCGGGGGACTACCACTTCGTGGTCGCCGTGCGCACGGAGGCGCCCGCCGAGCCCTTCCGGCCCGGATGGCTCTACCGCTGATCGCGGCCATGGGGTTCCGGGTCTGATTCGACGCCCCAGGCGTCAGCTCGCCGGGCGGCGGGTAGCATCGCGGAGGTCGTGCTGGCATTCGTCGAGCAGCGACCGACCACGCTGACTGCGTCGCGATAGCCGTGGTTGGCGCCGGGTTCCCCTTGGTGGCCGTTCCGCTGGCGTGGTACGTCCTCGGAGTCGCGGGGGCGGCTCTCCACCCCCTCCGGACCAGCCCGCTCACCGTGTTCGCCGCCCTCCGCGGTGCGGCCACCTTCATCGTCGTCACCTGGATCGTGACGCGCTGGATCGGCTCCTCCGGCAGGACAGCGTTGCTGGTGATGATGGGTGCGGTCGTGCTCTGCCTCGCGGTGAGGGCCCGGAACGGGTCGCTGCGCGCGGTCGTGGTCCCGCAGGGACGCGATCTCCCGATGCTGGCCCTGGGGACCGCGCTCATGACCGTGTGGATCGCCCCGGTCACCCGCCACGGAGTCGGGGCGATCGGGACCGGGAACCACGCCGACCTCCCCAGCTATCTGCTTCAGGCCATCTACCTCTTCAACCACGGTTTCGACGTCACAGGCGTACTCCCGGGGATCCACCCCGAGGAGCGCATGTTCGACGGGTTCGGCGCGAGCGCCCTGCTCGCCCCGTCCACCGCGATCTCGGCCGCGCCGTCCATCGGGGTGATGGCGATGATGATCGCCGGGGCGGTCCTCGTCGCCCAGCTGGTCGACCGGCTCTCGAGCCGGGCTCTCGGTGGCGGGCGGGTGGGGCCGCTGCTCATCGGCGCCACCCTGCTGCTGAGTTGGGCCTTCACGTTCAACGCCTTCGCCTACTTCCTCGCGCAGGTCTGGGGGCTGGCGTTCGGGCTGGGACTCATCGCCGCCCTGCTGACGGGTGAGCGCGGGTTGGCCGCCGGGCTGAACGCGATGGTGGTCTCCGTCGCCGCGATCCTCACCTACAACCCCACCGGCGTCATGTACGCGGCGGTGGCCGTCCTGCTGGGTGGGTGGCTGACGGCGATGGGGATCGCACGGCGACGACCCGTGCTGCGCTCGCCAGCACTCGCCCTGGCGGCCGGCGTCGCCGTCGGAGGGGTCCTGTTCATCTCCGTCTGGCACCTCACCGTGGACCGGCTCCTGGCGTTGCGCGACGTCGCGGCAGGCTGGCCGATACCCACGGCGCCGCTCTGGGCCGCGGTGGGCATCCCGATCTCCGAGGGGGGGAACTCGACGCCCGCCATCGTCGTCGGCAGCTGTGCCGCTGCGCTGATCGCCGCCGCCGGCTGGCTGTCGATCGCGAGGGGTCGTCGGCTTCTCATACGCTTCTGGCCCCTCGCCATCCCCTGCGCCGTCTGGGTCTACCGGGCCTGGCAGTACCCCGGCTCGTACCAGCAGTGGAAGGCCTTCTCGTACGCACAGCCGGTACTGGTGGTGGGGCTCGCGTGCGGCGTCATCCTCCTGGCTCAACGATTCGCGGCCCGCTTCGGGGTGCTTCGGGCGCCCCGCATGCAGGGCACGCTGGCCGCGACGGCCGCCCTGGGGCTGCTGGTGTGCGCCGCGGGGTACGCGTTCTGGCCGCGTTCGTACTTCGAGGACGGCGGGTGCTGCATCGCATCGGGCGATCAGATCGCGCAGATCCAGAGCGGCGCCGATCGTTCATCCGGGCGGGTCCACGTGAGCGCGGGCAGCGTGTGGGCGAACGATGTCGCGACGGCGATCGTCTCACGGACGCGGGCGGTGAGCGTCGACCCGCCCTCCATCTGGCCGTCGCGGGTGGTCGAGCCGTTCGGGGCGATCGTCAGCTTCGAGAGCGGTACACGACCGAGCCTCGTCGAAGGGCGATTCGTCTACCAGCCGGGCGCCCTGGCGAGTCTGCCCGCGGCCTCCGGAGCCGTGGCGGCGCCGTAGGACCGGCCTTCGCCGACCGGATCAACCCGGAATCGTCATCCGAGGTCGTGGTAGCGCTGGCCGTCGATCCGCCGGAGCCGACCGAAGTCGCCGGCGCCGCGCAGCACCGCCGAGCCCTCCGGGTCGGCCCAGGGGTCCCACACCGCGCTAATCAGCCGCCCGGTCACACCGGCGCTCTCGTCGCTCAGCAGGTGGGCCACCAGCCCCGCCGCGACGCCCGGAGCGGTGGCGCCCCCCTTCAAACGCTCCTCGGTCTCGTCGTAGTAGGGACCGACGGTCGCCCGGTCCTGCGACAGGGTGGCGGCATGGATACCTGTTGCGACGAAACCCGGCGCGACCGCGTTCACGCGCCAGCCGGGCTCCTCCTCGGCGAGGTTCTCCACCAGGCGCACGGTGGCCACCTTCGCGAGGGCGTAGGCCGTGAAGCGCGGGAACGCTGCGGTCGCCCCGCCTCCGGAGAAGAGCACCACGCTCGGCGCCGGCGCGGCGTCGAGCAGCGGGGCACAGGCCTGGATCACGCGAAGGGCGCCCACCAGGTGCTCGTCGAGGGTCGACGCCAGGGCGTCGAGGTTGACCAAGCGCGTGGGACCGACGGGCGCGAGCCGCCCCGCCGCCAGTACCAGCCCGTCCAGCGACCCTCCGAGCGCCTCGCGCGCGGCGGCGGCGAGCTGCGCTCCGCAGTCGCGATCTCCCAGGTCGAGCGGGAGCGACGTGGCGCCGCGCTCCGCGAGCGCCTCGAGGCGGGCCGGATCGCGGCCGGTGGCGAGCACACGGTCGCCGCGCGCAAGCAGCGCACTGACGATCGCGGTCCCTAGGCCGCCCGTCCCACCCACCACGATGACGCGCCGCGATTCGCTGATGGGCCGGACCCTACCCCGGTCGCCAACGAGCGAATCGTCGCACCTTCGTGGCCGGCCAGGCCGGCGACCCCAGCTTTGGCGACACGCCTGGTATAGCTTGCCCCCCCGTGTCCTTCGCAGCCCAGTACCTCAGGGAGGTGTCCGAGATCTCCGCGGGTCTCGATGCCCCCGAGATCGACGCGATCGCGCAGGCCCTCGCGGATGTGCGCGAGCGAGGTGGGCGCCTCTTCATCCTGGGCGCCGGGGGCGGCGCAGGTCACGCCTCGCATGCGGTCAACGACTTCCGCAAGATTTGCGACCTGGAGAGCTACGCCCCCAGCGACAACGTCTCCGAGCTCACCGCACGGGTGAACGACGAGGGGTGGGCGACCGCCTACTCCAACTGGCTGCGCGGCTCGCGGCTGCGCGCCGACGACGCGATCCTCGTTTTCTCGGTGGGGGGCGGGTCCCGCGAGCACCAGATCTCCATGAGCCTGGTCAACGCGATCGAGCTGGCCCGCGAGGTGGGAGCCCTCGTGGTGGGCGTCGTGGGCAAGGACGACGGCGCCGCCGCGACCCTCGCCGACCACTGCATCGTGGTGCGCGGGGCTCCCCCCGAGCGCCTCACCCCCCACACCGAGGCCTTCCAGGCCGTCGTCTGGCACCTGCTGGTCTCGCACCCGGCGCTCGCGATGCGCGCTGGCACGTGGGAGGTCATCGACCACGCCGAGGAGACCCCGGCATCCTGAGCCCCGCCGCCGACCGAGCCGTGTTCCTCGATCGCGACGGCATCATCAACGAGTTGGTGCTCAATCCCGCGACGGGCCATCACGAGTCGCCCTACCGTCCCGAGGATGTCGCCCTCACGGCGGGAGCCGTCGAGGCGATCCGGATACTGCGCGCTCACGATCTGCCGGTTGCGGTGGTATCGAACCAGCCGGCCGCGGCCAAGGGCACATCGACGCTCGCCGACCTGATGCGGGTGCACGAGGCCGTCATGGGCCTGCTCGCCGCCGCCGGTGCGGGCGTCGACGAGGTGCGCTACTGCTTCCACCATCCCGAGGGCGTCCACCCGGACCTCGGCCGGGTGTGCGACTGCCGGAAGCCGCTCCCCGGCCTCATCCGGCAGGCCGCCGCCGCCCTCGGCCTCGATGGCGCCGCTCTGGGTCGATCGTGGCTGATCGGCGACTCGGACGTGGACGTCGAGGCCGGACGGCGGGCCGGCTGCCGTACAGTCCTGGTGGAGGAGCCCCGCTCGTCCCATCGCCGGCACGGAGCGACCGCGGATGCCCGCGCCGCCGACGTGCTGGAGGCCGCACTGATCGTGGAGGCCGCACTGCCCGCTCACATCCCCGGCGAGGAGACCCGATGAGCATCGATCTCTCGACCATGACCACCAAGATCTTCGCCGACGGCGCGGACCTGGAGAGCCTGTTGCGGCTCGCCGAGCAGCCGCACATCCGCGGCTTCACCACCAACCCCACGCTCATGCGTAAGGCCGGGGTGAGCGACTACGCCGCCTTCGCGCGGTCCGTGCTCGAGCGGATCACCGACCGACCGATCTCCTTCGAGGTCTTCTCCGACGACGCCGACGGCATGCGGAGCCAGGCCCGGGAGATCGCCTCCTGGGGCCCCAACGTCTACGTCAAGATCCCCGTCACCAACACGCGCGGGGTGCCCATGACCGATCTGGTGCGCGAGCTGTCCGAGTCGGGTGTGCAGGTCAACGTGACCGCCCTCATGACGCCGTCCCAGGTCGAGCGGATCGCCGCCGCCCTGCGCGACGGCGCGCCGAGCAACATCTCGGTGTTCGCCGGGCGCGTCGCCGACACTGGCCGCGACCCGGTGCCGATGATGGCCGAGGCCCTGGCGGCGATGGCCGACGCCCCCCGCGCGGAGCTGATCTGGGCCAGTCCCCGCGAGGTGTTGAACATCGTCCAGGCCGACGAGATCGGGTGCCACATCATCACCGTGACCCACGACCTGCTCGCCAAGCTGCATCTGTTGGGCAAGAACCTCGACGAGTACTCGCTCGACACGGTGAAGATGTTCCACGACGACGCCGCGTCGGCCGGCTTCGCGCTCGAGCCGGCCCGGGTGAGTGGTTGAGCACGGCGGCAGCGGCGGGACCGACGACGACGCGCGACATCGCTGACGGGCCGCGCGGGGACTGCGCGGTGTGCGGCGCGCCGATGGCGCCCGCGGGGATGGTGCGGGGCAGGACGATCCCCGGTCCCTACCGGTTGCTCCGCTGCGACGGATGCGGATTCGCCGCCGTGGCCCATCCGCCCGACCCCGCCTTGGTCTACACCGATGACTACTACCGCGGCGCGGGCGCCGACCCCCTTGTGGACTACGCCTTCGAGGCGAGCGCCCCGGGGCGCACCATTCGCCGCTACGAGTGGCGCGGCATCGCTGCCCGCGTCGAAGCGCTCACTCCCATCGGCCCGGCGACGCGCTGGCTCGACGCCGGATGCGGGACGGGCGGCCTGGTGGCGTACCTGCGCGAGCACGTCGGCTGCGATGCGATGGGTCAGGAGGAGGGATGGGCTCTCGAGCGCCTGCGCCTTGCGGGTATCCCCGTCGTGGACCGCGATGCCCTCTCCGGGCTGCGCGGGACGTTCGACGTCGTCACCGCAATCGAGGTGATCGAGCACGTGGCCGATCCGGTTCCGTTCCTCGAGGGCCTGCGCGACCTGCTGCGCCCGGGCGGCCTCCTGTTCCTCACCACCGGCAACGCCGCCCCGCACCGCGACGACTTGGCCCGATGGAACTACGTCATCCCCGAGATCCACGTCAGCTTCTTCGAGCCGCGCACGCTGGAGCAGGCGCTGATCGCTGCCGGCTTCCGTCCCGAGTCCCCCGGCTTCGGCCCGGGGCACACGGACATCATTCGCTTCAAGGTGCTGAAGAGCATGGGCGTGCGAAGCCGCTCGGCCTGGGAGCGGGCCCTGCCGTGGCCGGTGATCGCGCGCGCCGTGGATCGCCATCACGGCGTCTCCGCCCACCCCGTGGGGTACGCCGCGTGAAGCGCGCCCTCATCATCGGCGGCGCGGGCTTCATCGGCAGCAACCTGGCCGATCGCCTGATCGCCGACGGCCACGAGGTCGTCGTCTATGACGACTTCAGCACCGGCCAGCAACGCTTCCTGGACCAGTTCGCGACCTCGTCCCGCGCGACCGTGGTGGAGGGCGACATCCTCGACGGTGCGGGCCTGCGGGCCGCGATGAGGGGCTGTGACACGGTCTTCCATCTGGCCGCGAACGCCGACGTGCGGTTCGGCCTCGAGGACCCCTCGCGCGACTTCGAGCAGAACACCGCGGGCACATTCACCGTTCTGGAGGCGATGCGCGCGGCGGGCGTCGGTCGCATCCTGTTCTCGTCATCGGGCTCGGTCTACGGTGAGCCCGAGGTGGTCCCCACTCCCGAGGACTGCCCCTTCCCGGTGCAGACCTCCCTCTACGCCGCCTCGAAGCTCGCCGGGGAGGCGCTCATCCAGGCCTACTGCGAGGGCTACGGCTTCACCGGGGTGGTGCTGCGCTTCGTGTCGGTGCTGGGGGAGCGCTACACCCACGGGCACCTCTACGACTTCACGCACGCCCTGCGCGAGGACCCGAACGTGCTGGTCGTGCAGGGCGACGGGCGCCAGCGCAAGTCGTACATGTACGTGGGCGACTGCATCGACGCCGTCGTGATGCTCGCGCACCGCGCTGACGCTGAAGGGACGTCGGCGGTCTTCAACCTGGGCACCGACGAGGTGTCCGACGTCGATACGTCCATCCGCGCGGTCTGCGCGCACTTGGGAGTCGCGCCACGGCTCGAGTACACGGGCGGCACGCGGGGTTGGGTCGGCGACAGCCCGCTGATCCACCTCGACTGCTCGCGCGTGCGGGCCCTCGGATGGGTTCCCCGGCTGACGATCGCCGAGTCCGTGCAGCGCACGCTCGACTGGCTGGCCCAGAACGAATGGGTGTACGCGTCGCGGGCGGTGCGATGAGCGTGATCTTCACCCGGGCGCCCCTTCGCGTCTCGCTCGGAGGCGGCGGCACCGACCTGCCCTCGTACTACCGTGAGCACGGCGGCTTCCTCATCGCCGGCGCGATCGACAAGTACATCTACATGCTCACGCACACGGTCTTTCAGCGGCGCTTCCGGCTGAAGTACTCGGAGTTCGAGGAGGTCGACCGGCCCGAGGAGATCCGCCACCCGATCCTTCGCGAGTCGCTCTGCCGCCACTGGAGCGGCAGCCCGCTCGAGATCGCCTCGGTCGCCGACATCCCGGCCGGGACCGGACTCGGGTCGTCCGGCTCGTTCACGGTGTGCCTGCTGAAGGCGCTCAACCTGGCCGGGCGCATGTCGAGCACCCCGGAGGCCATCGCCGAGGCGGCATGCCACATCGAGATCGACGTGCTCCGGGAGCCCTCGGGCAAGCAGGACCAGTACGTGGCGGCCCACGGCGGCATCTGCGCATACACGTTCAACGCCGACGACACGGTCGACGTCGAGCCGCTGCGCCTGTCCACCCAGACACTCGAGGGGATGACCGACGGGTTCCTGCTCTTCTTCACCGGCGAGACGCGCAAGGCCACCGACATCCTCCAGGACCAGGACAAGCGCACCCGCGCCCTCGACGCCGAGATGGTCGCCAACCTCGACCGCACCAAGGCGATCGGCCTCCGCAGCAAGGCACTGCTCGAGTCGGGCGACCTGACGGCCTACGGCGAGCTGATGCACGAGCACTGGCTCAACAAGCGCACACGCTCAGCGGGCATGTCCACCGGCCGCGTCGACGAGCTCTACGAGCTGGCCCGCGCCAACGGTGCCGTCGGCGGCAAGCTGGTCGGGGCCGGCGGCGGGGGCTTCCTGCTCGTCTACACGCCCGAGCCGGGACGCCTGCGCGAGGCGATGTACGCGGCCGGCGCCGACGAGGTGCGCTTCGGCTTCGACTTCCACGGCGTCTTCGGGCAGGAGTACGCGTGAGCCTGCGCGTGGGCATCGTGGGATGCGGCCTGATGGGCCGCAAGCGCGCCGCCGCCCTCGGCGCGGACCGGGTCGTCGCGGTCTGTGACGCCGACCCCGCCCGCGCACACGAGCTCGCCGCGGCGACCCGCGCGCGCGCCGTCCCCCACATCGATGCCGTCCTGGCCGAGGCCCCCGACGTGGTGATCGTCGCGACCACCCACGACGCTCTCTCCGACGCGGCCTGCCGCGCGCTCGCGGCGGGCGCCCACGTGCTGGTCGAGAAGCCCGCGGGGCGCACCGTGGCCGAGGTCGAGCGCATCGCCGACGCCGCGGCGGCGGCCGGGCGCCTGGTGAAGGTGGGCTTCAACCACCGCTTCCACCCCGGCATCGCCCGCGCGATCTCCGAGGTGCGTGCGGGCCTTCACGGCGAGCCGATGTACATGCGCGCCCGCTACGGGCACGGCGGCCGGCCCGGCTACGATCGGGAGTGGCGGGCCGACCCGGCGATCTCGGGGGGTGGCGAGCTGCTCGATCAGGGCATGCACCTGCTCGACCTCAGCCATTGGTTGATGGGCCCCCTTCCTCTGCACTCCGCCCTCCTGCGGACGAGCTACTGGGACATGCCCGTCGAGGACAACGCCGTCCTGACCCTCGGAACCCCGGGCCTCAGCGGCCCCTGGTGCGCGTTCCACGTGAGCTGGTCCGAGTGGAAGAACGAGTTCGCGATGGACATCTACACCCGCCACACGAAGCTCGCGATCTCCGGCCTGGCCGGCTCGTACGGGCCCCAGACCCTCCGCATCTGGCGGATGCGCCCCGAGATGGGACCGCCCGACCTTGAGGAGGTCGCCTTCCCGCCCGACGACCGGTCGTGGGCCGACGAGTGGGCCAACCTGCGCGCGGCGATCGCGGGCGACGACGTCCCGCTGCTCGGCGACCTCGTCTCCGCGCGCTACGGCCTGGAGTGCGCCGAGGAGGCCTACCGTCGCTCATCCGCGGCGGTGGGCGGATGAGCATGGCCGCCCCCTCCGTCCCGAGCCTGCTCGCCGGCCTGCGCCCTCCGCCCGGGCGGGCGGCGGCCCCGGCGTTCGACGCCGGCTGGCGCGTGCGACGGCGCCACGGCACCCTTCCTCTCCTATCTCGCGGGCTCGGAGGCGGTGGGCTGGTCGGCCGACCTCGAGGCGCTGCACGAGGGCTCGAGCCTGGAGCACCCCATCGACGTGCTCACGCGCGAGGCGGCCGTCGCCGCGCTGCGCGGCGCCGGCCTCGGCCCGGCACCGGCGCCTGCTCGACGTGGGCTGCAGCTCCGGGCACCTGCTCGGCGACCTGCGGGCGGCTTGGCCCCGGGCGGCGCTGGCGGGGGTCAACGCGGAGGACGCCGGGCTGGCCGGCGCGCACGCCCGCGTGCCCGACGCCGCCCTGATGCACGCGAGCGCCACCGACCTCCCGCTCGCCGACGGCGTGATCGACGGCCTGGTGGCCCTCAACCTGCTGGAGCACCTGCCCGACGACCTCGCCGCCCTCGCCGAGTTCGCGCGCGTCATGCGGCCGGGCGCGCGCGCGGTCGTCGTGGTCCCCTCCAACCCGCGCCTCTACGACTACTACGACGCACACCTCCAGCACGAGCGCCGCTACGCGCGCCGGCGAGCTGACCGGCAAGGCGGCCTCGGTGGGTCTGCGCCGCGTCGGCGGCCTCAGCCTCGGGAGCGTCGTCTATCCCGGCTTCTGGCTCGTGAAGACGCGGAACCGCCGCCTCGATCCGACGCCGGAGGAGGCCCGAGCGCTCGTGGAGGCCGAAATCGCCCGCTCGTCGCGCTCGAGGCTCGCACGCTCCGCCTTCCGTCTCGAGGGGGCGCTGCTCCGCCGCGGAGCCCGGCCCCAGACGCGGCATCCGCGAGGTGCTCGTGGTGGAGCGCCCGGTATGACCGCCTACCTCGTGACGGGCGGCGCCGGCTTCATCGGGAGCCACGTCGTGCGACGCCTGGCGGCGGATCCCGATGCGCGGATCACGGTCTTCGACAACCTCACCTCCGGACGTCCGGAGCATCTCGAGGGGTTGCTCGATGACGGCCGCGTCGAGATCGTCGAGGGCGATCTCAAGGACCTCGATGCGATCGTCGTGGCCATCCGCGGCGTCGACCATGCCTTCCATTTCGCGGCCAACCCCGACATCGCCAAGGCCATGGCCGAACCATCGGTGGACTTCTGGGAGGGGACCTACCTCACCCACAACCTGCTCGAGGCGATGCGCCGGAGCGGCGTGCCGCGGCTGACCTATGCCTCGGGGTCGGGCGTCTACGGTGACGTCGGCGAGCTGCCGGTGCGGGAGGACATGGCCCTGCGGCCCATCTCTCCGTACGGCGCGTCGAAGCTCGCGTGCGAGGCGATGATCGGGACCTACTGCTACATGTTCGGCCTGCGGGCACTCGCCCTGCGCTTCGCGAACGTCGTCGGGCCGAACCAGACGCACGGGGTCGCCTACGACTTCATCCGGCGGCTGCACGCCGCGCCGAGGGTCCTCGAGATCATGGGCGACGGCACGCAGAGCAAGTCCTACGTGCACGTCGATGACGTGGTGGATGCGCTGCTCGGCCTCTTCCCGGGCGATGACGACGCGGTGGGCATCGAGGTCCTGAACATCGCCACCGAGGACTACCTGACCGTGCGCGAGATCGCCGACATGGTGGTCGAGCGGATGGGCCTGCGCGACGTGGAGTACCGCTTCGGTGAGGAGGCCCGGGGCTGGAAGGGAGACGTTCCGGTCGTGCGCTTCGACAGCGCGCGCGCCCGTTCGCTCGGATGGTCCAACGCCCGCACCACTGCGAGAGGCCATGGGCGACGCGATTCGCGCCATGGTCCACGAGGTGAGGAGTGGGGAGCCCGCGCGTGGCTGATCGCCGGATCACCTCCGCGGGCGGCACGGATTTCGACGACTGGAAGGACGGCTACGCCGACGCCATCGTCCGCACCGTCCCCTTTCTGCCGCGGGACCACGACTTCTACATGCGCACGAAGGCCGAGGATTTCCTCGAGACGGCTGAGGAGCGCCTAGGCCCGGTCGAGGCCCTGCACGCGCTGGACGTCGGATCCGGCATCGGCCTCATGCATCGTCACCTCGCGCCGCGCCTGGCGCGTCTGGAGGCCGTCGACATCGCGGAGGGCAGCCTGGAACGGGCGCGGGCGGCCAACCCCGGGGTCGAGTATCGGTTGTACGACGGTCTGCGGCTCGGTCACGACGACGATGAGATGGACCTGGCCTTCGCGATGGGCGTCATCCACCACGTCCCGCCGGTGAGATGGGCGACCTTCCTCGGCGAGATGGTCCGCGTCACCCGCCCCGGCGGGTTGGTGATGCTGATCGAGCCGAACCTGATCAATCCGATCTGCCGTCTTGGAGCCTCCCGCTGCGAGTTCGACCAGGACGCCACGTTCGTCCGGGCGTCGCGGCTGCGCCGCATGATGCGCGCCGCCGGAATGTTCGACATCCAGGTCCGCTACATCCTCTTCGCCCCCTTCCCCTTCCCCGGATGGCGCGTCATCGAGCGTCGCATGAGGTGGCTCCCGCTCGGGGCGCAGTACATCGTCTCCGGCAGGGTGACCACTCCGGCGTGACGTCACTGGGCCGTCAGGAGGCGCTGCACGTCCCCGAGGCTGTGGAGCCCGTGCCCGGCTACGTCTCGATCGTCACGCCCTGCCTCAACGAGGAGCTGACGGTCGGCGAGTTCGTGGATTGGTGCCACGAGGGCCTCGAGCGGGCTGGCGTCGAGGGCGAGGTCGTGATCGTCAACAGCTCGACGGACCGGTCGGCGGAGATCGCCGAGTCGCATGGCGCCCGGGTGCTGCACTTCCCGAGGCGTGGCCTCGGCCGGGCCTACATCGACGCCCAGCCGTACCTGCGCGGCGAGTGGATCATCATGGGCGACTGCGATCTCACGTACGACTTCCGGGAGATAAAGCCCTTCGTCGACCAGCTCGCCCGGGGCGAGGAGTTCGTGATGGGCAGTCGCTTCCGCGGATACATCGAGCCGGGCGCGATGCCGAGACTCCACCAGTTCTTCGGCACCCCGCTCACCACGTGGATTCTCAACCGGATGTACGGCGCCGGCTTCACGGACATCCATTGCGGGATGCGCGCGATGACCGCGGCCGCGCTGCGGCGCATCGACCTCCAGAGCCAATCGTGGGAGTACGCGTCGGAGATGGTCATCAAGGCGGCCAAGCTGCGCCTGCGAACCACTGAGGTCCCGGTGCGGTTCTACTCCGACCGCGACGGCCGCGAGAGCCATCACAAGCGCACGGGGTGGTGGTCGCCGTGGGCGGCGGGCTGGCGCAACCTCAGCGTGATGCTGCTCTACGCGCCGGACTTCTTCCTCGTCGTGGCCCGGCCTCGTGCTGCTCGTGCTCGGCCTCGTGCTCTCGGGGGCGCTGGTCGGGGGGCCGATCTATCTCGGCGACCTCGGGCTGGACCTTCACTCCATGCTGCTCGGCCTCGCGCTCAGCCTCCTGGGCTACGGCGCGCTTCAGCTCGGGGTGCTGGCCCGGGTGCACTACAACTTCGACGCCCGGTTCAGCGAGCGCATGCTCGGGACCGTCACCATCGGACGCGGCGCGCTCCTGGCCGCGGCGCTCATGGTGTCGGGCCTGGTGCTCGACAGCATCCTGCTCGCCGATTGGATCAGCAACGGGTTCCGCCTGACCTCGCTCTCCTACTTCGGCGTGCTCGGTCTGCTGCTCATCGTGCTCGGTTTCCAGACGTTCACCTTCACGATCCTGCTCCAGATGCTGGGACGTCGCGGGGCGTCGCCCCGATCGTGAAGCCGCCGCCGGGGGTCGTCTACAGTGCCTCCGTGCCGGAGGATCAAAGCCGTGGAGGCGCCCTCGTGAGCCGCCTCCAGCCCTTGGTCGGCGCCGTCGCGAAGAGGCTCATCCCGGTCGAGTTCCAGCCGCCCCCCGTGGGGGCCACCCGGCGGCTGGTGGCCCGTACGGGCTACTTCAAGCTGCGCACGTTCGTGGCCGCTCGCGGCGATCGGATCCCCGACGCGCACCTCTATCAGCCGCTCTACTCGCCCTGGCTGGGCGATGCCGACTTCGAGCGCGTCTACGCGACCACCGCGGGGCGCACGCTCGTGAGCCGCGATCGCTGCTACATCCTCTGGCGCACGCTGCTGCAGGGGCTCAACCTGGACGGCGACCTGCTGGAGTGCGGCGTCTTCCGAGGCGGCACCGCCCTCCTCGAGGCCACGACGGTGCGCGAGCGGGTGGGCGCGCGGCCGCTGCACCTCGTGGACAGCTTCGCCGGGATGCCCGACACCACCGACAAGGTCGACGGCTTCCGCGAGGGGGACTTCGCGGCGACATCGGTCGAGGACGTGCGGGCCGCGCTGGCACCGTTCCCGTTCGCTCAGGTGCACCAGGGCTTCATCCCGGAGATCCTGGAGGAGCTCCCCATCCAGCGCTTGGCCTGGGCCTACATCGACGTGGACATCTATGCGGCGGTGCGCGATTCGCTGGAGTACATCTATCCGCGCCTCGCCACCGGAGCGTCGATCGTGCTCGACGACTACGGCTTCCCGAGCTGCCCGGGTGCTCGGAGGGCTCTTGACGAGTTCTTCTCAGGCCGACCGGAGGTGCCGCTGTGCCTTCCGACCGGGCAGGGACTCGTCGTCAAGCTCCCCTAGCGCGCCCTGCTGCCCAGCACGCCAGCGTCCCGCCCGCGATCGCCGACATGACGGGTCTCGGTCCCTCGGCCGACGCCCTCGGCCGGCGCCGGTGGTCCGTCGTCGGGCTCGGCGCGATCGCCATCGTCCTGGCGGTGGGGGTCTTCTACTTCTGGACCGCCGCCACGAGCCCCGACCCCGGGCGCAGCTACCACTCGCTCCTCGCCGAGAGCTTCGAGCACGGCCGGACGGATCTCCCGATCGATCCCCCGCCGGAGCTGCTCGCCCTTCCCGATCCCTACGATCCGGTCCGGAACGCGCCGTACCGGCTGCACGACGCCTCGCTCTACGGGGGCAGGTACTACCTCTACTTCGGCCCGGCCCCCGCGGCGCTCGTGTTCCTGCCCCTGCGGGCCGTCGGCGTGGAGCCCACGGACCGGTGGACGGCTCCCGCGCTCGCCCTGGGCGCCTTCGCCGCGGGCGCGGCGCTCCTGCTGTTCCTCATCGCCCGCTACCTTCCGCGCACCCCGGCGCTCTGGCGCCTCGTGGCGGTCGCGGGCCTCGGGCTGGGAAACA
Organism: Miltoncostaeaceae bacterium; assembly: GCA_963760715.1. Classification (GTDB taxonomy): domain Bacteria; phylum Actinomycetota; class Thermoleophilia; order Miltoncostaeales; family Miltoncostaeaceae; genus CAVXDY01. Next base: position 465,804 of record CAVXDY010000004.1, read on the forward strand.
TCGTCCCCTTCATGCTGCGCCGGCCGGCGTACTACGAGACCGCAATCGGGGCCGGCCTGCTGTTCCTCATGCTCGCCGCCCTCCTTCTGGTCGTCGGAACGCTGCGCGCGCGCCCGTCGTTGCCGATGATCGCGTTCGGCAGCCTCTCGCTCGGTCTCGCGGTCGCCTCGCGGGCCAACATGATCCTCGCCGTGCCCCTCCTCGTGTGGTCGTGCTGGCGCGTCCTCGGCCCCCGGAGCGGATGGCGGTGGCGCCCAGCCCTGAAGACGGTCGCGGCGGCCGGCGCCCCGCTCGCCGCGTGCCTGCTCCTGTTGGCGCTCTACAACGTCGTCCGCTTCGGCTCGCCCACCGAGCTGGGGGTCACCTACCAACTGGCGTCCCAGATCAACGCGCGCGAGTTCGACTACTTCTCCCTGGGGCGGCTCCTCCCCGGCGCCTGGTTCTACCTCCTCCAGCCCCCGCACCTGGGGCTCGACTTCCCGTTCGTCACCCTGCGGCCGGAGTACCCCGGCACCCTCCCGGGCGGGTTCTTCGTCGAGCCGGTCGCCGGAGTGCTCGTCGTGGCGCCTCTCCTCGCCGTCCTCGCGGCCGTGCCGTGGCTGGCTCGGAGCTCCGACGCCCGCACGCGCGAGCTTGCGGGCCTCATCGGGGTGTTCGCGCTCATCTGCGTCCTGCTGCCCCTGCCGTCCCTGGTCGGATTCGGCGGTGCGACCGAGCGCTACGAGGTCGATTTCGCCAGCCTCCTGATCATCGGGGCGTCGCTCGTCTGGCTCTGGCTGGCCGACCGCGCCCGGGCGCGGCGACCCGTGCGCTGGGCCGTGCTGGGAGTCGGGACGGCGGCGATCCTCGTCTGCGTCGCGGTGAACCTCGCGTTCAGCATGGTCGGCTATGGCGACGGGCTCCGGCTCTCCCAGCCCGCGACCTACGCCCGCATCGAGGGCGCCTTCGGCTTCATCCCCACGCTCGCGTCCAAGATCCAGGGGAAGCCGGTCGTGCTGGAGACCCGCCCGCGGCCGGGGACCCCCACGGCCGATTCGATCGTGCAGCTGGCCGCGCCCGGAGCCGGCACGGCCGTGATCCGGGCGACGCCCGTGGCGGGTCCCTCACTGCCGCCGGGGTCACTCGTGCCCGCCGACGTGCGCCAACCCGACGGTCACGTGACCCGTATCCGCATGACCATTGGGTCGCCCGTGCGGATGACGATCCGGCTCGACGGCGCCGGGCTGGCGGATGTCGGGATCCACTGGGCCCGCGCGCGCTCGGCCGCCACCGGAGCGCCCACCGACTCGGTCGCCGCCGCCGTCGGTCTGGCCGACCAGCGCGTGGTCGAATGGTCTCCCCGCTAGCATGCGATCCCCATGGACGACCTGGCCATAAGCCCCCTGCAGGACGCGGGCCGTCGCAAGACGGCCCTGAGACGCGTCCCGCCGCTCAGGGTGATCGCCAAGTTCCTGGCCACCGGGGGAATCGTCGCCGTCGTGCACCTCAGCCTGGTCAGCGCGATGGTGCTTCTCGGCGTGAACATCCAGCTGGCCCTGATCGCCTCGTACGTGGTCAGCCTCAGCATCCACTTCACGCTCAACCGGCAGTGGGTCTTTGCGACCAAGCAGGGGTATGTCTTCCGGTTCACCCTCCAGGGGGCGCGCTACCTGGCGACCGCTGGCCTCTCGTACGGCTGCACCGCCGCCGCCCTGGCGGTCCTGCCGGATGCGCTCGGCCTGCCTGAGCTGGCCGTCTTCTTCCTCGCCTCCGCGGTTATGGCGGTCGTGAGCTTCGTGCTCCTCAACACGTGGGTCTTCCGGTCGGAGCCCCAGGCGGCCGAATGAGTCGCCGTCTCGTCTCCGTGGTCGTGCCCTGCCTCAACGAGGAGGACAACGTCGGGCCGCTCTACGAGCGCCTGCGCGAGACGCTGGTCGCCGCCGACGTGGACTACGAGATCATCTTCAGCCTCGATCCGTGCACGGACGCGACAGAGGAACGCATCCGCGAGATCCGCCTGCTCGACCCGCGCGTGAAGATGCTCCGCCTGTCGCGCCGCTTCGGCCAGCCCGCCGCCACCCTCGCGGGTCTGCGCATGGCGTCAGGGGACGCATGCGTGGTCATCGACTGCGACCTGCAGGACCCCCCCGAGCTCATCGGCGAGATGATCGAGCGCTGGTCCGAGGGCTTCGACGTCGTCTACGCCCAGCGTCGGTCCCGTGCCGGAGAGACCGTGCCGAAGAGGATCGTCGCCGCCCTCGGATACCGCGTCATCCGCCGGGTCGCCGAGGTGGAGATCCCGCCCAACACCGGCGACTTCCGTCTCATGAGCCGCCGAGTGGTCAACGAGGTGCTGCGGCTCAACGAGACCCACGGCTTCCTGCGCGGGCTCGTCGCGCTGGTGGGGTTCCCGCAGGCGAGCGTCCTCTACGACCGCGACCCGCGCGCGACCGGGACCACGAACTACAACCGCTTCACCGGCTCGATCCGCATCGGGCTCAACGGGATCATCGGCTTCTCGCGCTACCCGCTGCAGATCATCACGGTGATCGGCCTGATCACCTTCGCCTTCGCCATGATGCTCACCCTGGTGTACATCGGGCTCAAGCTCGGCGGGGTGGACATCCCCTGGGGCAACCCGACCCTGGTCATCATCATCTCGTTCTTCAGCGGCATCCAGCTGCTGAGCCTCGGGGTGATCGGCGAGTACGTGGGTCGCATCTACGACGAGGTGAAGCGACGCCCGATCTTCGTCGTGGACGTGCTCGAGGGTTTTCAGCGCCCGCTGGCGACCTTCGAGGGCGACGACGAGGCCGTCCCCGCCCCCGCCGATCAAGCGGCCCGCCGTTAGCCCCTCGGCCGCGGTCCCGCCGGTCGCGATCCTCGCCGGCGGCCTCGGCACCCGCTTGGGCGCCTCGGCCGCGGGGCTCCCCAAGGGCATGGTCCCCGTCGCCGGTCGGCCGTTCCTCGAGCACGTGATCGAGCGCCTCGCCCGGCACGGGGTCACCCGGGTGGTCATCTGCCGCGGCCACCTGGGCGGGGTCATCGAACGGGGTCTCGGCGACGGGCGCCGCCTCAAGCTGTCGATCGCGTACTCGGACGAGGGCCCCGAGCCGATCGGCACGGCGGGTGCGCTGCGGCTGGCGCTGCCGCTGCTCGGCGAGCGCTTCCTCGTGATGTACGGCGACACCTACCTGCGCGTCGACTACGGGAGGGTCGCCGCCGCCCACGCGCGCTCGGGCCGCGAGGCCCTCATGACGGTGCTGCGCAACAGGGGGCGATGGGGCGCCAGCAACGTCAACTACGCCCGGGGGCGGGTGCGTGCGTACGACAGCCGCACCCCGCCCGCGGGAGCGGAATGGATCGACTACGGGTTGCTGGCGATGACGCCGGCGGCGATGGCCGGAGCCGAGCCGGCGCTCACCGAGGTGCTGCGCGCCCTGGCGGCCCGGGGCGAGCTGGCCGGCATGGCGGTGCGCGCGCGGTTCTACGAGATCGGCACGCCCGAGGCCCTCGCCGAGACCGAGCGCCACCTGGCGAGGAGGCACCGGGCCGGCTGAGCGGTGCTCAGCGCGGCACCACCCGCAGGTGCTCGACGCGCACCATCAGCACCCGAGGGTCGCCGACCGGGCTCGCCGACCGTCCCCCCGGGCTGGCGTCGATGGTCACGGGGGTCGCCGAGCCGGCCGGCGGGTCGAGGTCGAAGGTCACCGGCGTCTCCACCTCGGCGGGCAGCGCGACCCGCTTGGTGTGCCCGTCCGCGGTCAGGATCAGCGTCCGCGGGCCGCCCTGGCTCGCCACGGTCATGCGCAACCGAGCGGGGCGGGACTCCCCGCTCCGATTCGACACGACCAGCTCCACCGCTGCGGAGGTCCACGCGAAGACGCCCCCGTGGTCCTGCTCGGGCGGGTACCAGCCCAGGCCGTACGGGGTCACGTCGAGCTCGGGCGCGGCCACGAGCGTGTAGGCGCCGTTCGACCAGAGCGCCCGCCCCCTCCCGTCCACCGGCTGGGGCCGGGTGCTCAGCACGTGAGTCCAGGGCTCGGCGGGCCGCCATTCCGGGAGGCCTCCCGAGCTGAGGAACGAGGTGGTGCTTCCGAGTCCGACCGCCCCCAGCCCCGGCGCGCGGCCGGTGAAGTACGCGGCCATCATCCGGAACTGCGAGGCGTGCTCGTCGGCTGCAGCGCCCTCGGCCAGGATCGTGGAGCCCGATGGCAGCGCATGGAGGGCGCGTCCCATCTCCACGTCCGCGGACCGGAAGCCGGTCGCCCCCTCATCGGAGGCCTGGAGGGTCTGGCTCGTCACGGGGATCCAGATCGCGACCAAGCACCCCAGCGCTAGGACGCGCGCGCCTCGGGTTCGAGGGCCGCCGCCCGGCAGGAGCCCAATCACCGCGAGACCCGCCAGCACCCCGCCGCCGAGGATCAACGCCTTGTAGACCTGGTAGGGCTGCTCCTCGATCCAGTGGTAGCGCAGCACGGCGGCCGCCGTGGTCAGGAGCACGGCGGCCGTGATCGCGACGCGCAGCACCTGCGGCTCCTCGGGCCGGCGCCACGGCGCCCAGGCGAGGATGTTCACCGCAACGAGCAGGATGAGCGCCGCGAGCACCGACCATGGAAGAGGGGCTGCCGGGACGATCGAGGATGCGCCCGCCGCCCCCAGGAAGAACGACGCGTAGTCCGCGGCCGAGAAGAACTCGGTGAACACCCCCGTGATCGCGGTCGAGTCCAGAACGCGGAGGTTCGGAACGACGCGGGCGACCTGGATCGGCGCGAGAACCGCCACCGTGACGCAGAGCATCGCCAGGAGCACGATCGCTCGGCCGATGCGCGCTCCGATCGAGGGACCCGAGACCCGGCCCAGCCGCCGACCCTCCCACGCCGGCTGCGGCGGAGCCAGGACGGCGACAGCGCCCAGCGACAGCGCCAGCCAGGGTCCCATGGCGGGGTACACGCCCACCACGCCGGCCGTGGCGAGCCCCGCGACGAGGAGATCCCTCCATCGCGGCTCGCGCGCGAGGCGGACGAAGGCGGCGATGGCAAAGGGCCAGAGGCAGATGCTCACCAGCTGCGTGGTGAAGTTCTCGGCGAATGGCAGCGCCACGAGCGGAGTCGCGCCCGCCAGGATCACTAGCGCCGCCTCGCCCGGCTCGAGACGCGAGCGAAGCTGGAAGGCCAGCATCGCCCAGCCGCCGACGCCCGCCGCCAGGGAGACCGCCGCCGCGGCGTTCACCACCTCGAACCCGTCGCGTCCGAGCAGCGAGGCGACCATGGCGGCGAAGCGCTCGAAGCCGATGGAGAAGCTCCGGTGCATGGTCGTCGCGGGCACGAGCGTCAGGGGATCCGCCGCGCCGAGGTTCGCCACATGGCGGGGGAACGGGTGGTCGTTCAGCCAGTGGACGAGCGTGGCGTAGGCCCAGCCGTCGTAGTTCGTGGTCGCGATCGTCGTCGAGAAACCCTGGGCCATGGTGGGGATCAGGATGAGGACGCCGGCCAGGGTCCCGCCGGTGAGCACGACGCCCTCGGAGCGCGTGGGCAGCAGCGCGCGTCGCAGCGACCCCCCGAGGGATTCGGCGGCCTCGCCTCGGCGCATCCGCCACACCGCGATGCCACCACCGACGAGCACCAACCCGAGCACGATCGGTGATGCGCGGCTGCCGGGCAGCACCGCGCCGAGCGGATAGAGGAGGGCGATGAGGGCACAGAGCCCGAGCGGCAGCGTCTCAAGGCCCACCCAGCGCCCGCGAGGGCGCAGGAGCCCTCCCATCACCAGCCCGCTCAGCAGGCACAGCGCCAGGCCGGCCAGGTAGATGCCCAGCACGGACAGCATCAGGGGGTGACGAACGCCGCGGCACGGCCCGGCCGGGCACCCACGCGCGCGGGCACGACGCGCAGGCCCTGCACCCGCAGCATCAGCTGCCGGGGGTCTCCGGGGGGTCCCGGGCGGGCACCGGGGATGGCGTTGACGGTCACGGCGGTGGCCGATCGCGCCGGCAGACGGAGGGGTACGTCGACCGTCACGAGCTTCCACGCGGGCAGGCGTTCATGCTGCACCGTCGTTCCCAGTGTGACGCTCAGGATCCGGGGTCGCGCGTAGCTGCCGACCATCATCCGCAACCGCGCCGCCCGCGCCGCGCCGCGGTTGGACACGACCACCTGGACGGGCCCGGAGGTCCAGGCGAACGTCACCCCGTCCTCCTCTTCGGGCGGGTACCAGTGAGTGCCGTAGGTCGTGACGTCCAGCGTGGGTGCCGCGCTCAGGGTGTAGAGCCCGTTCGACCAGAGCACCCGCCGCGCGCCGATCGATCGGCTGCGGTCGAGTGGTGAGCACGTGCGTCCATGGACGGCCGGGATCCAGTCGGGCGAGACCTCCCGGCGCGAGATACGAACCGGTGGTGCCGAGGCCCACCGCGGTGTGATCGGGAGGGTCGTCCCCGAAGTAGGCGGCCATCATCCGGAACTGGAACGAGCGCTCGTCAGGGGCGGCCCCTTCGGCGAGCACGACCGACCCCTTCGGCAGATCGTCGAGCGCGCGGCCCATCTGCACGTCGGCGACCCGGAAGCCCGTGGTCGCCGCGACCGAGGACTGGAGGTTCTTGGGCCGCGACCGGGATCCAGATCGCCGCGACGAGGCCGAGCGCCAGCAGCCGCACCGGCCAGGCGCGCTCGCCCTCGCGCGGCAGCAGCCCGATCACCACCAGCCCCGCCAGCACGGCCCCGCCGGCCATCAGTCCCTTGTAGACCTGATACGGGCAGCTCGTCGTCGACCCCGTAGCGGATCACGATCGCCGCGGTGGTCACGAGCACGCCGCCCGCGATCGCGACCAGGCGCCAGCGCTCGAGGTCGCGTCGGCGGCCGGGCGCGAGCGCCAGCGCCGAACGCCGCGACCAGCACGATCAGCCCGGCGAGGGCGGCCCACCCGAGGGGGGTGGCGGCGACGAGCCCGAAGACGCGAGGCGGAGCCGAGGAAGAGGGCGGCGTAGCCGTCGAGCGAGAAGAACGCCGCGCTCGCGTTGATCGGGAGGCCCTCGATCTGGGTCAGGTTGTCCAGGGCGCGCGTCAGCTGCATCGGCGCGACGACCAGCGTTGCGGCCAGCAGCGCCGCGATCAGCACCGACGCCCGTCCCAGGCGCCGCCAGGGACCGGCGCCGGCGAGCCGGCGCAGGGGCGAGGAGGCCCACAGGGGTGCGTCGGGTGCGAGCAGCGCGACCCCGATCACCGGCAGCACGAGCCAGGGCGACACCGCGGGGTAGACGCCGATCAGCGTCCCGCACGCAAGTCCGGCGAGCAGCAGCGTCCGCCACCCGGGCTCGCTCGCCAGCCGCACCACCATCGCCATGGCGAACGGCCAGAGGCAGAGCGCCACGAACTGGGTCGTGTAGTTCTCGACGAACGGGATGACGAGCGCCGGGCTCGCCACCGCGATGGCGACGAGGGCGGCGGTCGCGGGCCGCAGGTCGCGCCGCAGGGACCGCGCCAGGGCGGCCCAGCCGCCCACCGCCGCGGCCAGGGCGACGGCCGCGGTGGCGTTGACCACCTCGAAGCCCTCGCGGCCGAGCAGGGTGGCGAGCATCGCGGCCACGTGCTCGAAGCCGAAGCCGAAGTGCAGGCGCGAGGTCGTCCACGGCACGAGCGTCAGCGGATCGGCGATGCTCGGTGCGACGTCCGCGGGCATCGGGTCGTTCTGGAGCCAGTCGACCAGGGTCGCGTAGCCCCAGCCGTCGTTGTTGGTCACGCCGATCGTCGTCGCGAAGCCCTGGTCGATCGTGGCCGCCAGCAGCAGCACCCCGGCGATGATCCCGGCGCCCAGCACCACGAGCCCGGTCGCGCCGGGCCAGAGCGCGGCGACCAGCGACGTCCCCGGCTCGCGCCCGGCGCAGCCGGAGCACGACCGCCACCGACGAGGCCCACGACGATGATCGCGAGGACGACGGGCGTGGCGATCGTGCTGCCGGCCACCCAGCCGATCGGGTAGAGCAGGGTGACCAGCACGCAGAAGCCGAGCGGGATCGTGGCGATGCCGATCCATGCGCCCTCCTGGGCTCGAGCAGCCCGGCGAGGGCCGTCCCGGCGAGCAGGCAGAGCAGCACGCCGACGCGCGTAGATCGAGAGGGTCGCGATCACCGGGCCGCGCTCCCGCCGCGCTCGCCAGGGCGAGGGCCTCGAGCCAGACGCCGCGCACCCGCTCCCACGAGCACTCGGCCGCCACCCAGGCGGCCCCCTGGCGGCCGATCGCATGGGCGAGGGGCGTGCTTGCGGGCGAGCAGGTCGAGCATCACGAGGTACTCGTCGCCGTCGGCGTACCAGAGCCCGCCGCCGGAGCGGCGCGACTGGCCCACCAGCACCGGCGACGCGGCGTTGGCGAGCGTCGGCCGGCCGTGGCTCCAGGCTTCGAGCTGTGCCAGCGAGAGGCTCTCGTAGGGCGAGGGGACGACCACGACGGTGGCCCCGGCGAGCGCGTCGTGCTTGACCTGCTCGTCCACGAACCCGAGCCGGTGCAGCCAGGGGTGCTCGGGCAGGGCCGCGTCGCCGCTGCCGATGAGCACCAGGTCCGGGCCGTCGGGCACCGCACGCCGGTAGCGGGCGTGATGCTCCACCAGGTCGCCCACCCCCTTCGACAGGTCGATCCGCCCGACGCAGAGCACATAGGGACGCGCCACGCCGAGGGCTCGAAGCCGCGCCGGGTCGGAGGGCGGGGGCGGGTCGAGGCCCCAGCCGGCCACCCGCGCGCGGTCGTCACCCACACCGAAGCGGGTCCCGTGCGAGCTCGCGCTCCTCCGGGGTCAGGAAGATCAGCGCCCGCGCGGCGTCGAACACGGCCCGGAAGATCGACAGACGCGCGGGCGGCTCGTCGTGGAGCGTGGGGACCAGAAGCGCGCGCTCGCGCACCTCCCCGATCCCCTCGGCGGTCGTGCGGTAGAGGTAGGTCACGAACGCGACGGCGTCGTAGGCACCGCCCTCCTCGCGCAGGTGAGCGATCAGGCCGGGGGCGTCCGGGCCCTGGGCCTCCATCCAGCGCTCCGCGAGCCCGGTGTCGTCGGGGGCGGCGTAGGCCCGCGCGCTGAGGGCGTCGAAGGCCGCGATATCGCGCGGCTGCGCCACCGGGAAGCGGAGTACCCGCACCCCTTCGAGCTCCTGTGCACCGGGCGGGTAGTGGTTGGCCCAGGTGCGGTAGTCGAGGGCGCAGGTGGTGAGCACGGTCAGGTCGAGGTCGCCGCGCAGCAGGCGCGCGATCCGCCGCGCGAGCTGTTCGGCGCCGCCGTTGACCTCCTCCCCGTAGCGCTGCACCACGAGGGCGACCCGCGACGGCGCGCTCACGCGGCTCCGAGGAGCGGGGCGAGCGCCGCGCGCAGCGACGGCACGACGGCCTCGCGTCGTAGCTCGGCGAGCCGGCGCGACCCCGCTGCCGAGAGCCCCTCCCGGGTGGCGGGAGAGCCGATCACCTCGGCCAGTGCCTCGGCGGCCAGCGGGAGCAGGTCGGGCGGGGCGACCGTCACCCCCGCTCCCCCGAGCGTCTCGGGCACGGCCGCCGCCGCGCGGGCCACCACGGGCACCCCATGGGCGAGCGCCTCCACCAGCGGTGCGCAGAACCCTTCGTGCTCGGACATGCACAGGTAGGCGTCCGCGGCGTCGTAGAGGCGATCGCGCTCGGCGAGCGGCACCCGACCGGTGAAGCGCACACCCTCCCGGCCGATGCGGGCGCCGAGATCCTCCAGGGCGGCGCGATACGAGGCGAAGCCCTCGTCGCTGCCCACGAGCGTCAGCGTGGCGTCCGGGGCGTGGCGGCGGCGGTAGAGGGCGAACGCGCGCAGCACGTCGTCGACGCGCTTGTTGGGGACGATCCGTCCCACCGTGAGGATGGCGGGGGGCGAGCCCGCCGGGCGCGCGACGGGCGGCGCAACGGGCAGGTCGAGCAGGAGCGGCACGACGCGGGCCTCCCCCAGCCCGGCCTCGGCGAGCTCGCGGGCGTTGAAGGCCGAGTCCGCGATCAGCGCGGCGGTCCTCCCCGCGAGCCGCGGCAGCGCCGCCCGGCCGCGGTCGCAGGCGTCGGCCAGCGCCGGGTTCCACGGCCGCAGGAGGTCGCCCGGCGTCACGTTGTGGTAGCAGACCGCCAAGGGCGCCGACGCGGCGAGAGCGTCGTCGACGACCCGGCTCCACACCGAGTAGTGCAGAACCAGCCCGTCGGCGCGGCGCAGCTCCGAGGCACTGCGGTCAACCCGTCGGGCCGCTCCCTCGAGCGCCGGGTGGACGTGCTCCGCGATCACGAGGCCCTCGGCGCCCCACCCGCGCAGGATGCCCTGCCAGGTGAGTGCCTGGTCGGTCACGGCGTCGCCGGGCGCGGCCGCGGCGATGAGCTGGTGGATGCGCATCAGCCGGCCAGCCGTCCGGCCACGGTCTCGAGCCGCTCCCAGACGGCCGGCCAGCCGTACTCCTCGAGCACGTACGCCCGCCCCCGCGCGCCCATGCGCTCGCGCTCGGCGGGTCGTCGAGCAGTCGACCGACCGCGGTGCGGAAGTCCCCGTACGACGAGAAGGTCACGCCGCCCCCCGAGCGGGCGACGTGGTCGGCCATCACCTCCGACCCCGCGGCGACGATCGCGGGCGTGCCCTCGAGCCACGCCTCCATCAGCACCAGCGACAGGCTCTCCAGCTCGGAGGGGTTCACGAGGGCGAGCGCGCCGGCGTAGACGGCCCGCTTGGCGTCGTCGTCCACGTAGCCCAGCTCCACCACCCGCCCGCGCGCGGACGCCGGCGGCCGGTAGCCGCCGCGCCCCATCAGCACCAGCGCAGGGGCGTCCGGCCGCTCGCCCGCGAGCGTGAGGACGTGCTCCACCGCCACGTTCACGCGCTTGCCCTCCTCCAGCCGCCCGGCGTACACGAGGTAGGGGCCGAGGTCGGTAGCGGCGGCGGGCGGCGGCGGAGGCGGGCCGTCCGGCGGATCGAACCCGATCCCCACCACGCCGCCGTCGCGGACCCGATAGAGCCGGCGCGCCAGGCGCTCCTCCCCCGGCGCGTTGAACAGGCAGCCGCGCACCGCGCCGACCACGTCGCGCACGACCCGCAGGTGGGCGTAGGGCTCGTCGTGCAGGCACGGCAGCAGGGCGCTGCGCCCGGGGGCGGCCTGCGCCCCCCAGATCGTGGTCCCGAAGAGGTACGGCGCGAGCACGCGCAGGTCATGGTCGGCGCCCTCCAGGAACTCCTGTAGGCCCGGTGACCAGACGCCGTGCGAGAGCCACTCGAGCTCCTCGGCGTAGCCCGCCCGCCCCGCGATGACCGCGGCGTGAAGCGCGTCGTGGCGTCGCGGGTCCCGGGGGCCCACCGGGAAGCGATGAACCCGCACGCCGTCCTCGTCGCTCGTCCCCGCGTCGAGCGCGTCGGCCCAGGTGACGTGGTCGACCGCGCAGGTCGTGGCGACCTCGCAGTCCCAGCCCATCGCGGCGGAGTGAGTGGCGAGGGCTCGGACGAGCGTTTCCGCTCCGCCGACGATCCCGCGCCCGTAGCGCGGCACGACCCACAGGATCCTCATCGGCGGTTAACGGCGGGCGACGACGGCGTAGTCCTGCCAGCCGTAGATGATGCCGTTGAGGCGTTCGGCGATGCGGTCGATGTGGCGCGCCAGCGGGTCGTCACCCGGGGCGGGGGCCGGCAGCCGGTCGGTGTCCGGGACCGGCGACAGGCGAAGGATCTCCACCTGCGCGAAGCCCGCGCTCTCGCACAGGAACGCCAGCGTGTCGGGGTGAACCGGGCGCAGATGGGTCGGGTCACGGTGGAAGTTGATCGATCCGGCGAGCAGGGACTCGGGGTTCGGCGTCTCCAGGATCAGCACCCCGCCCTCCTCCAGAGCCGCGGCCGCCCCTCCCACGAGGCGCGCGACCGCGGCCGGCGGCATGTGCTCGACCACGTGGCTCGCGACGATCCCGTCGACCTCCCCGGGCGCGAGGCCCTCGACGTGCGCGACGGCGTCCTCGCGGTGGATCTCGAGACCCTTCTCGGCGACCAGATCCACGAAGTCGGGCTCGGTGTCGACCCCGTAGGCGCTGACCCCGGCATCGCGCAGCATCTCCAGCAGCTCGCCGCGCCCACAGCCGAGATCGACCACCCGCGAGCGCCCGCCGAGCACGGGGCGGTAGACCTCCTGCCGCTCGCGCACCGTCTCCTCGCTGCCGCGGAAGCGGGCCTCGAAGGCCAGGTAATCGACACCACTGTCGCTCGCCGCCGCAGGAGCCGCCGCCGCCGCCGGGGCGTCTCGCGCGGGCGCCGCCTCGCGCGGGCGCCGCTCCAGTCGAGCGAGGCGGGCCGGCAGCTGGAGGCGCTCGAGGGCGCTCTCGATGCCCTCGATGCGCGCGAGCAGTCCGGCGACGTCGGCCTGTACCCGCTCGCGGGCGCCGGCCTCGGCGTGGATCGCCGCCTGCGCCGACGCCTCGACGGCGCCGATGCCGGCGTCGGTCTGACGGGCGAGGTCGTCGAACGGGTGCACCGTCAGCCGCATCAGCACCTTCTTGACGGCCGTCAGCGGCCTGCCGATGAGCGGCTTCGTCGAGTAGGCGAGCTCGGGGCGGAAGCGCACGCGCGCCACCGGCGCCGGGACCAGGAGCCGCTCGCCGCTCAGGTCGTCGGCGTAGCCCCCCTCCGCCCGGGCCCGGGCCACCCGGCCGCGCAGGTCCTCGACGAGCGCCTCGACATCGATCAGCGGGGGGTCAGCCATCGAGCGTCACCCGCTCCCCGGTCGCCCCCCGCCGGGCGGTCACCGACCACACCCCCTCCATGGCAACGATCCCCACGCCGAGCGAGCGTGCGAACACGGAGAACTCCGTCCGGCGGTCGATCCAGTGGTAGACCTCGCTCTCGTCCTCGGAGTGCACCGCCACGGTCAGCAGGAAGCGCCCCTCGTGCAGCGGCAGGCGATCGATCGCGAAGGTGATCTCGCCTTCTCCCTCGACCGACTCGATCGGATGGGTGCTGCGGTGGGTGTTGGTGCCGTAGCAGAGGGTCCCGTCCACCGAGCGGATCTCGAAGCCGAAGACGGGGGCGGGCACGGGCGCCGGCGCGGAGAAGTCGATGCGGATCTCCAGCGGTCCGCCGCTCGGGAAGCGGTCGCTGTCTCCGTCGGCACCCACCAGGTGGACGCCGGTGATCGCGACGCGCCGCGTGCCCCACTCGTCGGCCGCATCGGCGTGGCCCTCGCCGCGGGCGGCCTCGCCGGCGCGCACCAGGCCGCGCCGGTAGGTGGTCAGGACGCTGGCGGGCGGCCCATCGGCCGTCACCTCGCCGTGCTCCAGCAGCACCGCGCGGTCACAGACGCGCTCGACCGCCTCGGCGTCGTGGGAGACGAAGAGCACCGTCCCACCTCCGCGGCGATACTCGAAGATGCGGCCGAGGCACTTGCGCTGGAAGGCCTCGTCGCCCACCGCGAGCACCTCGTCGAGCAACAGCACGTCCGAATCGACGTGCGAGGCCACCGCGAAGCCGAGGCGCGTGTACATGCCCGACGAGTAGGTGCGCACCGGGTTGTCGATGAAGGACTCGAGCTCGGAGAACGCGATGATCGCGTCCATCCGCGCGTCAACCTCGCGCCGCGAGAGCCCCTGGATGGCGGCGTTCATGTAGACGTTCTCGCGCCCGCTGAAGTCGGGATGGAAGCCGGCCCCGAGCTCGAGCATCGACGCGACGGCGCCGCCCACCTCCACGGTGCCCTCGTGGGGCGGGATGATCCCGGCGAGAAGCGCGAGGAGCGTGCTCTTGCCCGAGCCGTTCTGGCCCACGATACCCAGCGACCCGCCGGGTTCCACGTCGATGTCGACCCCGCGCAGGGCCCACAGGTCGGTGTGACGCGAGCGGCGGCGGCGCATCAGCGTCTCCTTCAGCGTCGCGTTGCGCTCGTGGAAGATCCGGAAGCGCCGCGAGAGGCCTCGGGCGCGCACCTCGCCCGGGCGGACGGCCATGCTCAGAGCTCCACCGCCATCTCGGGCTCCAGGCGCTGGAAGACGAGTATCCCGACGATCGCGAACGCCACCGTCGCCACGCCCACGTAGACGAGCTGGCCGACCGACGGCCATTCGCCGAAGAAGGCCACCTGGTGCACCGACTCGACCAGCGGCGTCAGGGGATTCCCCCAGCGCAGCACGTCGATGGCGAGCTCGTTGCCGGAGACGTTGTCGGGAAGCTGGTCGAGCGAATAGAAGATCGGCGTCAGGAAGAACCAGGGGAGCAGCAGCGCCCCCAGGATGTGCTGCACGTCGCGGAAGTAGACGTTCAGCGCCGACAGCGCGAGCGCGAAGCCCGAGGTCATCACCACGAGGCACACGATCAGGGCGGGCAGCAGGATCATCGTCGTCCGCGTCTCGGGCTGGATGATCAGGTTCACCGGCACGAGCACCGCGACCATCGCCCCGAAGGTCACCAGGTGGCTCATGGTGGTCGCGAGGGGCACGATCGAGCGCTCGAACGCGACCTTCTTCACCAGGTTGGCGCTCGCGACGATGCTCGCCGTGCCGGCCTCCAGTCCCCCGGCGAAGAACACCCACACGCTCAGGCCGGTCAGCAGGAACGCCGGGTAGTGGGCGAACGGCACCGTGGTGAAGATCAGCGAGAACACCAGGGTGTACGCGACCATCATCACCAGCGGCGTCACCAGGGACCAGAGGATTCCCAGGAACGAGCCCTTGTAGCGCTGCCGCACCTCCCGGCGCAGCATGCTCACGAACAGCTCGCGCTGTTGGACGACTGCCGCGATCATCAGCGGAATCTAGCCGATCGTCTGAACGCCCCTAACCGCCGAGGCACGATCTAGATTGGACGTGTGACCTCGGGGATCCTGCTCACGTGAGGGCGCTGCCGACCCTGCTGCCGGGGCTCGTGGTGGTCGAGCCGGTCGTGCACCACGACGCGCGCGGGTTCTTCCATGAGGCCTTCCGGGCCGACCGCATGGCCGAGCTGGGCATCCGGGAGAACTGGGTGCAGGACAACCACTCCCGCTCGGCGCGCGGCGTGCTGCGGGGCATGCACTTCTCGGTGGGCGCCGGCCAGGCCAAGCTCGTGCGCTGCGCGCGCGGGGCGGTGCTCGACGTGGCGGTGGACATCCGCCGGGGCTCGCCCACCTACGGGCGCTGGGAGGCGGTGGTGCTCGACGACGAGTCGCTGCGGGAGGTCTACCTGCCGGTCGGCTTCGCCCACGGGTTCGTGGTCACCAGCGAGGTCGCCGACGTCATCTACCGCTGCTCCTCCTACTACGACCCCGCCGTCGAGCGGGGCTTCGCCTGGGACGACCCGGACGTGGCCATCTCGTGGCCCGACCTCGCGTTGGAGGTCTCGGCCCGCGACGCCTCCGCGCCGCTCCTGCGCGACATCGCCGACGAGCTGCCCTTCGTCTACTGAGCGCCGGCCCGCCGCGTGAGCACGAGCTCGCACAGGCTCAGGTAGGCGGCGGCGCAGGCGTCCCAGGAGAAGCGCTCGGCCGCGCGTGCCGCGGCGCGTGCGCCGAGGTCGGCCCGGCGGGGCCCGTCGGCGATCAGGCCGCGCAGCGTCTCGGCCAGCGCCGCGGCCCCGCCGGCCAGCGGGAAGCTCGCCGCGGCGTCGCCCACCACCTCCAGGTTGGGCCCGTGGTCGCTCACCACAAGGGCCGCGCCGGCGGCCATGCCCTCCACGATCACCGGATGGGTGCCGCCCACCTCGGTGGGGGCGCACATCACCCCGCAGCGGTGCACCAGCTCGCCGTAGCCGTCGCCGAATACGTAGCCCGGGAAGATCACGCCCGGCCCCGCGGCCGACTTCAGCCCGGCGATGTAGTCGTCGGCGTAGGGGGCGTCGCCCACGACCACCAGCGGCCAGTCGGTGTCCAGCCTGCGGTGGGCCTCCACCAGCAGGTGCGCGTTGTTCTCGGGCACCAGGCGTCCCACGAAGAGCAGGAACCGCCCCGGCTCCACCCCGAGCTGCCGGCACCACCCGGCGTCGCCGGGGTCCGGCAGCTCGGCGCCGTACGGGATCGCGGCGATCCGCCGGCCGTTGCGGCGCTCGTAGGCGTCGGCCACGGCCTCGGAGTCGGTCACGGCGATCGTGGCCGCGGCGGGCGCCAGCCGCTCGGCCCACCGCAGGTAGGCGCGGGCGGGGCGCGACCACTTCGCCCGCTCGGAGTCGAGCCCGTCGATCTGCAGGATCGCCGGGATCCCCGCCAGGCGCGCGAGCGGCGCGGCGGGGGCGTTGCCCGCGATGAAGTAGATGGCCACGTCCGGCCGCTCGCGCACCGCCAGGTGCGCGGTGCTCAGCATCGTGTGGGCCAGCGTGTCGAGGTGCTTGCTGCGGATCGTGGGCAGGTGCACCAGCCGGGCCCCCGCGTGGGTGGACCGCCGGTCGGTCATGTGGGTGCGGCAGTAGACCGTCACCTCGTGTCCGAGGGCGCTGAAGCGCTCCGCCAGATGCTCCACGGCGGTCTCGAATCCGCTGTAGGCGGCGGGAATGCCGCGCGTCCCCAGCATCGCGATCCTCACCCGGCCGCCTCCGCCTCGCCCGCCGCGGCCCAGGCGGCCGTGCCCATCCCGCCCTGGGTGTAGCGCGCCGCGCGCACCGGCCCGGCCGCGCGCAGGCGGGCGGCCTCGTCGGGGTCGAGGGCCCGGCGCAACCCCTCGGCGATCGCGCGCGCGGCCGGCTCCACCAGGATCGCCGCGTCCCCCGCCACCTCCGGGATCGCCCCGCGGTCGCTCGCCACGACCGGGCTGGCGCACGCCATCGCCTCCACCACCGGCAGCCCGAAGCCCTCGTAGAGGGAGGGGTAGGCCGTCACCGCGGCGGCGCGGTACAGGTCGGCCAGGGTCGGGTCGTCCACGGGGCCCAGCCAGAGGCCGCCCGCCTCGGTCGCGATCCGGGCGCCCCCCGGGCCCGGTTTGCCCACCAGCGCGAGCGCCAGATCGGTTCCCCGGGCCCGCAGCAGGCGCACCGCATCGCCCAGCGCGCCGAGGTTCTTCCGCGGGCCGAGGTCGCCCACCACCAGGCAGTAGCGGCCCAGGCCGAAGCGCCGGCCCACCCGCTCGGCCGCGTCGGGCGCGGGCACGAACACCGGGGCCGGATGGGGGCTCACCACACGGATCTTGGCGCGGTCCAGCCGCAGGGCGTCGGCGATGTCGTCGGCCGCGGTCTCCGACAGGGCCAGCACCACGGCCGCCCGACGCGCCGAGCGGGGCACCAGACCGCGCAGCACCATCCGCGCGCGGGCCCCGAGCCACTCGGGGTTGGTCATGAAGGTCGCATCGTGCACCGCCAGCATCGTGGGGCACGGGTTCCACCCGGGCGAGACGTAGGTGAACACGGCCACATCGGCCCGCGCGTCCACCAGCGCCCGCGGGGCGGCCCGCGCCAGCCGCGGCACGTCGGCCTGGGGCACCCCCAGGGTGGCGCCGAACGGCCGCAGGGCCCGCGCGCCCTCCGGGGTGGCCACCAGCGATGCCACGCGGTCCCCCTCGGGCGCCGTCGCCGCCATCGCGGCCAGCAGGGTCGCGGCGTAGCGCCCATTGCCCGCGTCCCCCGCCGCAACCTGGCCGACCATGTGGCAGTCCACCACCACGAGGCTCATGCGGCGGCGTCCCGGTGGGCGGCCGCCACGGCCTCTGCCGCGGCCCGCCACGAGAAGGTCCCGGCACGCGCCCGGCCCGCCTCGGCCCGCGACCGCCGCAGGGCCGGGTCGGAGGCGAGGTTCTCGATCGCCTCGGCCCACGCCCCGGGGTCGTCCGCCGGCAGGAAGGCGGCCGCGTCCCCGCCCACCTCGCGCAGGGCGGGCGTGTCGCTGGCCAGGGCCGGCACGCCGGCGGCCATCGCCTCAAGCACCGGCAGCCCGAACCCCTCCTTGCGCGAGGGCACCAGGGCGGCGAGCGCCCCCGCCCGCACCGCCGCGAGCCGCCCCGGCGGCAGCAGGCCCATCCACTCCACCCGTCCATTCGCTCCGGCCCGCGCGGCGGCGGCCTGAAGCCGCTCGAGTCGCCGGGCCGACCAGGCCCCGGTCATCACCAGCCGGACGCCCGGCCGGACGCGGGCGATCGCCTCCACCGCGAGCGCGGCGTTCTTGTGCGGCTCGATGGCCCCGGAGTAGAGCACGTAGGGCCCCTCCGGCACCGGACCCACCGGGGCCGCCGCCTCGGGTGGGCCCCACGGAACCACCCGCACGCGCCCGGGGTCGACGCCCACCCGATCCACCACGTCGCTCGCCGTCTCGCGCGAGGGGGTCAGCACCAGCCGCGCCCCGGCCAGGCGATGGAGGAAGTGGCGATAGGCCAGCGCCTGTCCCGATCGCCCCGCTCCGGCCAGGTACTCCGGGAAGAAGGAGGGGATCAGGTCGTGGCAGGTCACCACGGCCGGGCCCGGCGGCACCAGCGCCGGCTGCACGGCGTGGAACACGGCCCCGCCGGCAAGCCGTCGCGCCGCGCGCTCTCCCAGGGTCACCGGCCAGGGGTCGGGGACCCGGTGCAGCGGCCACGCGGGCCACCGCACCCTGCGCGCCGCAAAGCCCTGGGGCACCTCCTGCGAGTGGTGCACCAGCAGCACGGGCCGCTCCTCCTCGGGCAGGGCGGCCAGGCCGCCGATCAGGCCCCGCACCGCGGTGCCGATCCCCCGCGCGGCGTGCCCACCCGCGAGGGGCGTTGCGTCGAGCAGGGCCGGAGGCGTCATCGGGCGCAGGAGCCTATCCGCCCTGCGTAGACTGCCGCCGTTCCCACGGCCTCGAGGTGCACGGAATGGCCATAGGCGAGGCGATCAGGCGATGGCGATCGGGCTACGGGCGGCTGTGGCTCCCGCGCAGCCAGGAGGAGGCGCGCCGCCAGATCCTGAACGACGACGACTCCGAGGCGTTCGAGCGGTCGGGCCGGGAGGCCGCCGAGGCGCTCGCCGCTCATTTCGGCTCCGACGACACCGTGCTCGACCTGGGATGCGGCGTGGGGCGCGTCGCCCGCTATGCCGCTCCCCGCTGCCGCCTCCTCTGGGCGGTCGATGTGTCGCCCCTCATGCTCCACTACGCCCGCCAGCGGATGGTGGGGACCACCAATGTCCGCTACGCGCGCTGCCGGGGCACGACCATCCCGGACATCCCCACCGGCGCCATCGACTTCGCCTACTCGCTCCTCACCCTGCAGCACGTGGAGCGCGAGGACGCGTTCCTGCTCCTGCGCGAGCTGGGCAGGGTCGTGCGGCCCGGCGGGACGATCCACGTGACCTTCCCCAACCTGCTGTCGGACACCTACCTGGCCGCGTTCGTGGCCTACGCCGACGAGGGGCGCTCCACCAACCGCGCCCGCGCCCGCTTCTACACCCCCCAGGAGGTCGAGCGGATCCTCCCGGCGGCCGGCCTGGTCGTGAGCGAGATCGACTCGGGGACCGAGATCGCCGTGCGCTGCACAGTCCCCGCCTGAGCACCTACCGGCTCGGTGGCTCCCGCCCGCAGGACCGCCTCACCGAGGCCGGTCGCCCGCGCGAGGCGCGTCCATCGGTCGGACCCCCAGCGGTCGGTCACCCCCGCGCGGAAGGCCCGCCCGGCCGCGGATCCCGCCCGCCGCCGGGTCGCGCGCGCCGACATGCGCCGCGCCCAGCTCCGCTCCGCGCGATAGCCCGGCCGGTACCGGCGCACCGCGGCGCGCAGGCCCGCGCCGAGTGGGCTCGGCACGTCGAGCGCGCCGACCAGCGACGGCAGCAGGTTGACGCTCGTCGCCTCGACGAACCCCTCCTCGAAGGCCCGGCCCGAGCGCGTGCCGCGGATGTCGGCGGCGGCGACCGGGCCGGTCGCGTGGAGGCTCTCGTGAAGAAGGACGGCCAGCCCCATGACCATGGCGTCCAGATCGGCATGCGAGGACGCCGCTCGCGGTCCCGCCCGCCGCGCCCGGCCGAGCTCGAGGCCAAGGTGATCGACATCTGTGGCCTCTACCTCGACCCGCCCGAGGGGCCCTGGTGCTGTGCGTGGACGAGAAGACCCAGATCCAGGCCCGATCGCACCCAGCCGATCCTGCCCCTGCGCCCGGGCCTTCCCGAGGGGCGCACCCACGACTACCGCCGCAACGGCACCACCTCGCTCTACGCGGCCCTCGAGATCGCCAGCGGCCAGGTCCTCACCGAGTGTCACCCGCGCCACCGCGCCGAGGAGTTCCTGAGCTTCTGCCGGCGCATCGTGGCCGAGCACCCCGCCGGTGAGCTGCACATCGTGCTCGACAACTCCTCCACCCACTCGACCCCCGAGGTCAATCGTTGGCTGGCGCGCCACCGGCGCGTCCACTTTCACTTCACGCCCAAGGGGGCGTCGTGGATGAACCTGGTCGAGAGCTGGTTCTCGATCCTCACCCGCCGCAGCGTGCGCCGCGGCAGCTTCGCCTCGGTCGCCGAGCTCGTGGCGGCGATCGAGAGCGTCGTCGCCGCCTACAACGAGCGCGCCCAGCCCTTCGTCTGGACCAAGCCTGCCGAGACGGTTCTGGCCGCTGCCATCAAACACAACACGACTTCTGAGACGGAGCACTAGCCGAGCCGGACGCGGATCACCCGGGAGCGCGCCGGCAGCAGCGGCCATCCGACCTCCTCGGGCACGACCACGCGCATCGGAATGGTGAGGCCGCGGATCCCGAATCGCCACGAGACGGAGAACGTCCCGTCCCGCCGGATGCGGGCGTTGACGACCGGTCGCCACGACCTGCGGACGGGGTCGAGCCACTGCAGCACGATGCCCTTGCGCGATCCGAGCCCGATGTCGCCCGGCGCGGGGCGCAGCCGGCCGGTGAACAGCACCTCGGTGCCCGACGTGGCGACGGTCGTGGAGGCGGAGAGGCTCACGTCGGGACGGACCTCGAGGCGGATGTCGGCGGACGGCCGGGCCGGGAGGAGGCGACGGCCGACCGGGACGCCGACGCGGAGCAGGCCTCCCGCCCGAGGTCGCACCCGGAGCTGGAACCGCCCATCCCGGCCGGTGAGCACGCGGCCCACCAGCAGCCCACGGTGCCCACGGGCCTGGATCTCGGCGCCGACGATCGGCCGACCGTGGCGATCGAGCAGGCGCCCGGAGACGATCACGACCCCGCCGCTGCCGAGACGACGGACGAGGGTCGTATGGCCACCGGCTCTCCGCGCGCGGGCCCGCGGCACCCCGAGCGCCAGGTGGGCGTCGCGGAAGCGCGCGACGGGATCGCCCGAGGTCGTCCCGCTGCCGCTCCCGGCGAGACGGACCGTGGCGGAGCGGAGCCCGACGTTGCCGGCCGTGTCGGTGATCGCGAGGCGCAGCGGCTGGGGGCCACCCGGGAGGGCCGAGACGTCGACCAGCATGGAGCCGGAGCCGTCCCCCGCATCCTCGCTCGCGATCGTCCGCCACGACGACCCGCTCCTCCATTGCACGCTCGCCTTCGCGATCCCGGCGAGCGGGTCGTCGGCCACCCAGGCGATCGCCAGCTGCCCGGAATCCGTGGGCGAGAAGCTCGCGCTCGGAATGACGGGGGCGGTGAGATCGACCTTCACGACCACCCGCCGCTCGGCGACGAGGCGGCCCCCGAACGGGCCGCCGTTTCGCGCGACGACGCGCATGAGGTGCCGGCCGTCGGGGAGACCCGCCAGCCCGACGTTGGCGATCCGACGGCCCGCCGCCCCGGGGCTGGTGAGCGCCCGGACCCACGGCCCGCTCTCACCGCCGTCGGCCGCCGCGTTGACGTCGAACTCGATCGGCGCGAGGCCGAGGGCCGTCTGCAGGTTGTCGGTCACGGTCAGGTCGATCTCGGCGCGGTTGACCCAGTTCGTGGGAGCCGCGTGCAGCTCGAGCTTCGGAGGGGTCGTGTCCACGACGACGCGCTCGGGCCCCGGGACGACCGCCGTGTTGCCCGCACCGTCGGTGGCCCGGATTCGCCATGCGTGGACGCCATCGGCCAGCGCCGGCGAGACCGTGATCGCGTGCGGGCCCGTCCCCGTCGCGCGACCCGCCTCGATCCAGGCGCCGGACACCGAGCCGTCCCCCGCCGCGTTCACCTCCGCGACGCTGAGCCCGGCGCCGCTCAGGTTGTCGGCGACACGCCACCCGAGGGCGACGGTGCCGGGCGACCCGGGCGACGACGACGACAGGTCGAGCGCGGTGGGCGGGGTCCGATCGACCTGGATGGTCCCGGCGGCCGAGCCGGCGGCCGTGCCGTCCCCGTCGGCTCGCACCTCCACGGCGTGGATCGCGTCGCCGATCCCGTCGAGCGCGAGTGTGACGTCGTGGTTGCCGACGCCGGGCGCTCCGGTCCACCGGGCCTGGCCGCCGATGAAGACGCGCTGAGTGGCGACCCCGTCGCTGCCGAAGTTGTCGGTCGTGGTCCACTGCACCCGCACGGTGCCGGAGGCGGCGTTGATCCAGCCGGGGGTGAGTTCGCGCAGGGTGACGGCCGGCGGGGTGAGGTCCCGCACGAGGACCCGGGGGTTGTCGATGAAGTAGCCGCGGGCATGCTGGGCGCGGGCCTCGACCTGGGCGAGCGCCAGGTGCACGTTGCACTGACCCCCCGGGAGCCGGACGTCGTAGGCCTTGCCGAGCAGAGGCGACTGGGGGATGTCGGTGTCCCCCACCGACCAGAGGGTTTGCCGGTTCCCGGTCACGAGGAGCGCGAGCGAGCTCGCCGCCTGCGTGCGGAGCGCACCGAACTGCACGGCGGCGATCTCGCTGCCACCGACGGGGCACCCCCAGTTCATCTCCCAGTGGTTGCCGACGGTGGCCGGGTTGAGGGCGGGCGCCTGGATCTGGAACTGCCCGCCGGCGAGGGGGGTCGCCGAGAACTGCGGGCTCACGGCCCACGGTCCGGCCCCCAGCGGGTAGATGCCGCCGTCCACCGCGCCGGCGGCTCCCGGGCCGATGACGAGCGCGGCGCCGGCGAGGACGCCCGCCCATCGGAATCGGGGGCGGCTCACGGGCCGAACTCGAGGGCGACCTCGGATGCGGACGACGCCGGGGCCGGGGCCGGGGCCGGAGCAGGCGCAGGAGCCGGGGTCGGGGAGGCGGCGGGCGCGGAGACCGCCACGCTCCGGGTCACGGCCGCGGAGGCGGGGACCGGATCGGGCCGCTCGGGGAGGGAGATCGACGCCTGCCGCCGCTCGCGTGCCCGCCTGGCCGCGAGGGCGTCCGCCGCGCGGCGGCGGGCGGCGGCGAACGTGGCGACGGCCGCGCCGGTCTTCGCCGGAGAGGCCTTCGGGAGGGCGACGCCTCCGGGCCGCGCGGAGGCCGCGGGCGCCGCGAGCGCCGCCACCGAGGGCCGGGGCGCCGGCGGGGGCGCGACCGTGTCGATGACCAGGGGTGCGCCGGCCGCCCCCGCCACGGCGACCGCGGCCGTTCCGGCCCCGACCTTCGCGAGCGCCGAGCTCGGCATGTCGAGCGCCATCTGGACGACCGTGCCGGCGCGGACCGTGGCGCCCGTCGCGATCCGGTCCCACCACGCCAGCGCCGGCGTGGGATCGGGGGTCCGGAGAAGCGTCTCGCCGCTGAGGAGGGCGAGCGGGACCAGGTTGGCCAGCCACTCGTTGGACTCACGGCGGTCGCGCAGGAGGACGCGGCAGGGGCCGCAATGCCGCACATGCCGCGTCACCGAGCGGCGTTCGCGGGCGGTCGCCTCGCCCAGCGCCACCCGGTCGATGACCGGCCCCATGCGCTCGCAGACCTCGCCCGAGGCGAGGCGCACCTCCCAGCTGCGCAGGCTGGAGCGGCCCTCCAGCACCGAGCGCTCCACCTTGCGCCGCGAGTACCCCGTGATCTCGCCGATCCGCTCGTAGCTCGCGCCCGAGCTCTGGAGGATGAGGCACGTCCGCTGAGCCTCGGTCAGGCCGGCGAGGCCGTCCTGGATGGAGCGGTAGCGGTCGCGCCATTCGGCGACGGCGTCGATGGCCACGCCGTCCTCGACCCGGTCGGCCACCGTCTCGGCGACGTCGGTCTCCAGGCCCGGCGACTCGCGCCGGCGCTTCCGAGCCACGGCGAGCGCCTCGTGCCGCAGGACCGTGTGCAGCCAGGCCATGAAGCGGGGCGTGTCGGTGACGGGAGCCCGCGCGAGCGCGATCTCCATGGTCCGCTGATACGCGTCCTCGGCATCGTGCAGGGACCGGGTGTAGCGGGCGGCGAACCGGATCAGGCCGGGCGCCTTTCCCATGGCAAGGCACGCCGCGTGGCGGCGCTCGTCCGGGGTGGGCTGAGGGGGCGGGGGGTCGCTACTCATCGGCGGTCCACGCTACTCGCAAAACTCGCAAAAGCTGACGGTCCGGCCGCATGACTATCCATCGGGGGAGGCATGGGGACTGAGAGGGCGCGCCTCCGGGTCTTTCCCCCCCGTCCGGACGCCGGCCCCGGGAGCGAAGCCCGCTATTTGCGGCGACAATCTCGGAGGTCATCCCGCTAGGCTGCCCGCCGGATGCCGCCCCACGCCCACACCCAGACCTTCCGCGTGGCCATGTCCGAGGTGGACGCCGCCCAGATCCATTTCACCGCGGTGTACCGGTGGATGGACCGCGGCTTCTCCGAATGGCTGGCCGAGATCGGGCGCCCGTTCACGCGGATCCTCGAGGAGGGGCCGGGGGTCCCGATCGTGGACAGCCGCTGCCGTTTCCTCGGCCGGATCCTGCTCGACGACCTGATCACGCTCCGCACCGAGGTCGGCGGAATCGGCCGCACCTCGTTCCGTGCGCGGCACACCTTCACGCGCGGCGAGGAGGTCGTCGCGCGCGGGGAGCTCGTGCACGTCTGCGTGAACCGGGGCTCCCGGGAGCCGGTCCCGGTGCCCGGCTGGCTGCGCGACGCGGCGTCGCCCGAGCCGGACGTGCCGTTCATGGACACGTAGCCGGCACGCTGCTGTCACCTCCCCGCCTGGAGAGTTGACGGGAGCCGGTCGGAACCTCTCGCCAGTGACGACCACGGCCGAGAGGTGCTCGATGGAGCCGACGACCTATGCGTGGATCCTGCCGGGGCGCCTGGCGGTGGCCGAGCGTCCGGGGGGCGGCGGGCGCATGCACCGCCGCGAGCGGCGGATCGCCGAGCAGGCCTGGTGGCGGGAGCAGGGGGTGGTGGCCGTCGTGTCCGGCATGCGCTCGCGCCACGCGCTGGCCGAGTACGCCGAGGACGGCCTCACGGTCCGCTGGCACCCGCTGCGGGATCCGGACCAGGCGCGGCAGGAGCTCCCGCTGCTGGTGGCGGCGGTGAAGGAGCTGCTGGGCGCCGGCTCCGGCGCCGTCCTGGTCCACTGCGACCGCGCCAACGAGTGGCTCACCGCGATCGACGCCGCCCTCCGGATGGGCCTCGGCCTCGCACGCACGCCGCGGTCCGCGCTCCGGGCGGCAGGGGCGGACGGGCTGCCTGTAGGGTCTCTCGCGGCGTCGATCGTGGGCCGCTCCACGTCGGCGGCGGCGTGAGCCGGGTGCTCGGCGAGGCGCGGCCGCACGCCGCCGCCTCCCAGGGAGACCGCCCCCATGAGCCCACGTTGACTGCGTCTCCGGCACCGCCGCCGGCCGGCCGGCGCCCCGGGCATCGCCGCCACGGCGGTCCCCGAGAAAGGCCGGCGGCCGCCCCTGGTGCTGGTGGACGGGCGCATGGCTCGCCGGCGCCGAACGGGCATCGCGACCTACGTCCACGAGCTGCGGCACGTGATGGAGCAGAACCCCGCGAGCGACCTGCGGGTGGAGTGGGTCTTCGGGCCGCCCGGTCTGCCCCGGCTGGGGCGCATCACGTCGTTCGGGAACCTGTTCCTGGACATGCTGTGGCTGCACGTCCTCCTGCCGTTCACGGCCTGGCGCCGCCGCGCCGCGGTGCTCCACGCGCCGGTCAACTGGGGGCCGTGGTGGAGCCCGTGCCCCACGGTCGTGACGCTGCACGACCTGAGCTGGGAGCGCGTGCCCGAGGCCTTTCCGGAGAACTTCCGCCGCTATGCGCGGCTGTTCGCGCGGCGGTCCACCCGGCGCGCCCGGCGCGTGATCGCGGTCTCCGACTCGACGGCCCGCGATCTCCAGGAGCTCTACGGGATCCCTCCGGAGCGCCTGCGGGTGGTGCCGAACGGCGTCTACCTCGACACCCGTCCTCCGGGGCCCCGCGAGCCGTTCCTGCTGAGCGTCGGGATCCTGGAGCCGCGCAAGCGCCTGGTGCCGCTGGTCGAGGGGCACGCGCGCTACTTCGCGAGCGCCCCGCCGGATCCGGCGCCGTGCCGGCTGATCGTGGTGGGAGGCCCCGGCGGAGACGAGGATCGCGTGCGCGAGGCGGCCGGTCCCGGCTGCGAGATCCGGGGCTTCGTGCGCCGCGAGGAGCTGTTCGACCTCTACCGGCGGGCGACCCTCCTGGTCTATCCCTCCGCGTACGAGGGATTCGGTCTGCCGGTGGTCGAGGCGATGGCGCACGGCTGTCCCGTGCTCTGCGCCCGCAACTCCGCCCTGGTGGAGGTCGGGGGGCAGACGGCGATCTTCCTCGACGACGTCTCGCCCGAGGGCATCGCCGCGGCGCTCGGGGAGGTCCTGGCCGACCGCGAGGCCCTGCGGGAGCGCGGGGAGGCGGGCCGGGAGGAGGCCGCCCGCTACTCGTGGACCGCCGCGGCCACCGCCACGCGGGACGTCTACCGGCAGGCTCTGCGCCGATGACGGCGGGGGGGCGCGCGCCGGCCTGGCGCCGGTTGTTCGCCCACAGCTACCGGCTCGGGGCGGAGTGGGCGGTCCGCGGCGCGCGGCGCGGGTCGTGGCCCCATCCCCGCGCGGGCCTCTACCGGCTGCTGGTCCCCCTGGAGCCCTGGCGCTACTACGAGCTGGCCCGGGTGGCGGGTCAGCCGTTCGGCGGGGACTGCCTCGACGTGTCGAGCCCCAAGCTGCTGGCGAGCTGCCTCCAGCGCGAGGGGAGGGGGCGGTGGGTGGCGGTCGACCTCCTCCCCGGCGAGATCGCCGCGTGGCGATCGGTCGACCCCGCCCTCGACCTGCGCGTGGAGGACGCGCGGGCGCTCTCGTTCGGAGACGCCTCGTTTGACGCCGTGGCGTGCGTCTCGGTCATCGAGCACGTGCCGGGCGAGGGCGACGCCGCGGCGATGGCGGAGATCTGGCGCGTGCTCCGGCCCGGCGGGGTCCTGCACCTGACCACCAACGTGGCCGCCCGCCCGCGCGAGATCCGCACCGAGCGGCCGGTCTACGGCGACGCCGGCGGAGACGAGGCGGCCGGCAGCGGGGCCGAGGGCGTCTTCTTCGAGCGCCACTACACGGAGGACACCCTGCGGGAGCGACTGCTGACGCTGCCCTGGCGCGAGGAGGCGCGCGAGTACGTGCGTGAGCGCCGCCCGGTGCACGAGCGGTTCTTCGCGGCCCGGCCGTGGTCGTTCCTGGCCGGAGGGCTGCTCCCCCTGGCGTGTGTGCGCAATTTCGCGGCCATACCGGGGCCCGGCGCTCTGGCGGGCGGCGAGCACGGCGTGGTGTATCTGCGCCTGCGGCGGCCGGGTGGAGACGCGGCGCCGGGTCCTTCGGCGCCCGCCGGGTGACGCGGCCGATGACCTGCGGCAGTACGATCCCGTCGTGCGCGCGGCCAATCGGCACGGGATCAGCCTGATGCGGACCATGAAGGAAGATCCTCGGTGGCCCGCCGACCCCTCGGCGGAGCCCGCGTGGGGGACGCCGGAAGGGGGCGCGGTCCGGGTGGGGAACCCGTTCCGTGTGGAGGTGGGCCCCTGACCACGAGCCCCACACGTCCCCCGGCGGGTCCGCTCCCGCCCGTCGCACCGGACGAGCGCCGCCCGGCGCGACGGGACGCGCGCTTCGTGCCCCTGCTCGTGGGTCCCGCGGGCTCGGCCGCGGTGCGCCGGCTGCTGTCGCTGACCATCCTCGTGGCGATCGACCTGACCGCCTGCTTCGTGGGCATCTACGCGGCCCTGGCGCTGAAGCTGGTGCTGCAGGGCGACCCGGTTGACCCGGCGGCGATCTGGGCGGTGGAGCAGAAGGCGCTGCCCGTGGCCGCCGCCACGATGATCCTGATCTTCGCGAAGAACCGGCTCTACGGAGCGCGCGAGGTGCGCGGCGGCACGGCGGCGATCGTGTCGTCGGTGACCCTGGCCACGGTGCTGGTGCTGGGCGTGGTGCTGCTGGCCGGGTGGCGCTTCGAGACCTACTACATCTTCTACTCGTCGTGGTTCCTCATCTGCATCTGCGTGATCGCGCTCCGGGCGAGCTACGAGAGCGTGACGGGCCTTGCCCTCGACGCGCTGCACTTCGAGCGGCGCGCGCTGCTGGTGGGGGCGCCGAACCTGGTCGCGACGATCGCCGAGAGTCTCGAGCGCGCGGAGAGCCGTCGCGGGGTGCCCTACCGGGTGGTGGGACGGCAACAGCTTTCGTCCGGCGTGGGACAGGAGGGCGCCGCGGGGCTCGCCGCCGAGCTGCGCCGGGCGCTCGATCCCGCGCGGGTGGACGAGGTGATCCTGACGGGCTGGGCCGGCGACGACGCGCCGGTGATCGAGCTGCTCGACCTCTGCCGCCGCCGCGGGCTGCCGGTGCGGCTGGCGCCCACCACGGCCGAGCTGCTGTCGCACTCGCTCCAGGCGGTCCCGGCGCCCGGGCTGCCGCTGTTCGACCTCCACCCCCCGGTGCTGGGCGGCGCGGCCTTCCTGGCCAAGCGCGGGTTCGACCTCGTCATGGGGACGCTGCTCGGGATCCTGGCCGCGCCGGTCCTGGCCCTCGCCGCGCTGGCCATCAAGATCGAGGACCGGGGGCCGGTGATCCACCGCTCGCGGCGCGTGGGCGTGGAGGAGTCGCAGTTCAGCTGCCTCAAGCTGCGCACGATGCGCGTGGGCGCGGAGGGCGAGCAGGAGGATCTGGAGGAGCACAACGAGGCCGACGGCGCGCTCTTCAAGATGCGCCAGGACCCGCGCGTGACCCGGGTCGGGGGCTTCCTGCGGAGGTTCTCCCTCGACGAGCTGCCCCAGCTCTGGAACGTCCTGCGCGGGGAGATGTCGCTGGTCGGCCCGCGGCCGCTGCCGCTGCGCGACTACGAGCGCCTCGACGACCTGCACAAGAAGCGGTACCTGGTGCTTCCGGGCCTCACCGGCCTGTGGCAGGTGAGCGGGCGCAGCGACCTGTCGTTCAACGAGCTCGTGCGGCTCGACTTCTACTACATCGAGACCTGGTCGATCTGGCTCGACCTCACGATCCTGGCCCGCACGATTCCGGTGGTCCTGCGCCGCCGGGGGGCCTACTGAGCAGCGTCCCCGACGGGCCGCCCCCGGGCGACCCCGACCCCGACGAGCTGCTCCTGCGGCTGCGCCGCGCGGCGGGCGATCCGCCCCTGCCGCCGCTGCGCCTGGCCGAGCCCGCCCCCTCGGCGCGCCGGGGGCCGGCCGGCGGCCTGGTGTCGCGCCTCCGCCGCGCGGTGCTGCGCCTGATCGCCCCGGCGATGGGCGACCTGCTCGCGCAGCTCGAGCGCGACCGCCACCGGCAGCGCGCCGAGATGGAGCGCCTCGAGAAGCGGGTGGCCGAGCTCGAGCGGGAGCGCGCCCGCCCCGGCGCCTGAGGCGGGGATGCGGCTCTCGTTCGTGGTGCAGCGCTACGGCGCCGAGGTGGCCGGGGGCGCCGAGGCCCTCTGCCGCTCCACCGCCCGCGCCCTCGCCGAGCGCGGCGACGAGGTGACGGTGCTGACGACCACCGCGCGCGACTACCTCACCTGGGAGCCCCACTACGCGCAGGGCACCGAGCGGGACGGGGCGGTGAGCGTGCGGCGCTTCGCGGCCGACCCTCCCGACCCCCACCGCTCCGCCGAGCTGGTGCGCCGCCTGGCGCTGGGCGCGGGCGACGACGGGGACGAGGCCGCCTGGGCGCTCGCCCAGGGGCCGGTCGCCCCCGGCCTGCTGCGGGCGCTGGGCGACGGCGCCGGCCGGGCGGACGCGGTCGTGCTGTTCACCTACCTCTACGCCACCACCCAGCTCGCGATGCCGCTGGTGGCCGACCGGGCGGTCCTGGTGCCCCTGGCCCACGACGAGCCGATGCTCCGCTTCGGCCTCACGCGCGGCCTGGTGCGCTCGGCCGCGGGCCTGGCCTTCATGACCCCCGAGGAGCGGCGGCTGGTGGACGACCTCCACGGCCTGGGGGACGGTCCCGAGGCCGTGGTGGGCGCCGGCCTCGATCCGGCCCCCGCCGGCGACGGGCGGCGCGCCCGGGCCGGCCGGACGCTCCCGGTCCGCTTCGCCCTCTACCTGGGACGCGTGGACGTGGCCAAGGGGGTTGACGCGCTCGTGCGCGCCCACGACGCCTACCGCCGCAACGGGGGATCGCTGGGCCTGGTCCTGGCCGGCCGGCCCGCGGGGGATCCGCGGCTGCCCGACTGGGTCGTGACCACGGGCTTCGTGGACGAGGGCACCCGGGCCGACCTGCTCGACGCGTGCGAGGCGGTGGCGCTGCCCTCGCCCCACGAGAGCCTGTCCCTGGTGGCACTGGAGGCGTGGCGGGCCGGGCGGCCCACGCTCGCCACGATGCGCTCCGAGGTCCTCGCGGGGCAGACGGCCCGATCGGGCGGCGGCCTGCTCTACGGCGACGCCCTCAGCTACGCGCGGCAGCTGGCCCGGCTCGCCTCCGACCCGGCGCTGCGCGAGGTGCTCGGCCGCACGGGCGCGGCGTGGGCCGCGGAGCAGACCTGGGACGCCTGCGCCGGCCGCTGGCGTGCCCTGCTGGAGCGCGTCGCGAACCCCGCCCCCGGAGCCCTCAGCGGATGAGCCCGATCTCGCGCTGCCAGGCGCGCAGCGTGGACCACGCCAGCACCAGGCCGGAGTAGCGGCCCGCCGGCGCCACCCGCCGGAGCACCTCGCGCGGGGTCGGGCGGCGCCCGGCGAACCACTCGCGCGACGCCACCCGCAGCGTGGCCGAGTCGATCGAGGGGCGGTCGTAGTGGCCCATCAGCAGCAGCAGGAACCCGGAGGTGGCGGGTCCGATGCCGGCCAGCCGCCGGAGGCCGGCCTCGGTGCGGTCGGTGTCGCCGCCGGCCGAGTCCTCCTCGATCTCGGCGAGGGTGCCGTCGATCGCCGACCGCGAGGCCGCCACGATGGCGGGCGCCCGGTAGCCCACGCGCGCCTCGGCCCGCAGCCAGTCCTCGCCCGCGCGAAGGACGTCGGCGGGGCCGGGGAACGCGCCGCCGGGTCCGAGCGACGCGATGCGGTTGATGGCCGTGACCGCCTGGGTCCAGGTGGTGTTGGTGCCGCAGATCCCCTTCACCACGTCCTCGAACAGCGAGCCGCCGGCGAGGATGCGCCCGCCTCCGTACCCCACCAGATCGCGCGCCAGGCGCCGGTCCACGGCGCGCACGGCCTCCGGGAACCCGGTCAGGTCGGCGTCGAGCTGCAGCATCCGGGTGACGCGCGCGGCCACGGCGGGCCGGACCTCCGCCCGGAGCGGCGCCGCCGCGGACACCCGCACGCCTCCCTCCGCCGACTCGATGCGCAGCGTGCCGAGCGGCTCCACCCGGTGCAGCACCCGGTCGCGCGGGTCCCAGGAGAACGGCGCCGTCTGGAACCAGCCATGGCTGATCGCGACCGCCTCCAAGCGGAAGGGCGCGCGCGCGGTCAGCCCGACGGCGCCGGTCTCGCTCACAGCAACGGCAGGTAGCGCTCGACCTCGAAGGGGGTGACCCGCACGCGGTAGTCCTCCCACTCCTCGCGCTTCAGCTCGACGTAGCGGGAATGGATGTGCTCGCCCAGGCACTTCAGGAGCAGCTCGCTGGCGGCGCCCAGCTCGATGGCCTCGCCCAGGGTCTCGGGCAGGCTGTCGATGCCGGCGCGCTCCCGCTCCTCGTGGGTCAGGTCGTAGAGGTTGGTCTCCATCGGCGGGGGCAGCTCGTAGCCCTTCTCGATGCCCTCCAGCCCGGCGTGCAGCAGGGCGGCGAAGGTCAGGTACGGGTTGCAGGCCGGATCGGGGCAGCGCAGCTCGGCCCGCGTCGTTCGCTCCTGTCCCGGCCGGTGCATCGGCACGCGGACCATCGCCGATCGGTTGCGGCGGCTCCACGCCACGTACACCGGCGCCTCGAAGCCCGGCACCAGGCGCTTGTAGGAGTTGACCCACTGCGCGAAGACGCACGAGATCTCGCGCGCGTGCCGCAGCAGGCCCGCCACGAACGCCTTCCCGTCGGCCGACAGCAGGTTCTCGCCGTCGGGGTCGGAGAAGGCGTTCTGGTCACCGCGGAAGAGGCTCTGGTGCGTGTGCATCCCGCTGCCGTTCTCGTCCGAGAGCGGCTTCGGCATGAAGGTGGCGTAGCAGCCGTGGGCGTGGGCGATCTCCTTCACGATCGTGCGGTAGGTCATGACGTTGTCGGCCATGCGCAGCGCGTCGTCGTAGCGCATGTCGATCTCGTGCTGGGAGGGGCCCACCTCGTGGTGCGAGTACTCGATCGCGATCCCGATCTCCTCGAGCGCGATCACGGTGTCGCGGCGCAGGTCGCTGGCGGCGTCGAGCGTGGTCAGGTCGAAGTAGCCGCCGCGGTCGAGCACGTCGGGGGCGTCGGAGCTGCGGAAGTAGAAGTACTCGAGCTCCGGGCTGAGGTAGAAGTGGTCGAAGCCCATCGACTCCGCGCGGGCGAGGGCCCGCCGCAGCACGTGCCGCGGGTCGCCCTCGTACGGCTCGCCCCCGGGCAGCCGGATGTCGCAGAACATCCGCGCCACCGCCCGCTCCCGGGGCCGGTAGGGGAGGATCGCGAAGGTGCTCGGATCGGGCATCGCCACCACGTCCGACTCCTCGATGGCGTTGAAGCCGGTGATCGAGGATCCGTCGAAGCCCATGCCGTGCTCCAAGGCGCTTCCCACCTCGTCGCGCGTGATCGAGAAGCTCTTGAGCTGCCCCAGGATGTCCGTGAACCAGAGCCGGATGAACCGGACGTCCCGCTCCTCGACGGCGGTGACGACCTCCTCGTTGGTCACGGGCTGCTCCTTCCGGTCCGGGCGCGCATGCCGCGGGAACAGGCTCCCACCACCGGACCGGCCCCGTCCACGGCCGCGAGTGGACGGGGCCGGGGCCGGCGCGGTGGTGCGAGCGGCATGGCGATCCGGGCGGCCTACCGGATGAAGAGCATCTCCGAGTACTTCGGCAGCGGCCAGAGGTCGTCGGCGACGGTCCGCTCCAGCGCGTCGCCGGCCGCGCGGACCGCGGCCATCGCCGGCAGGACCTTGTCGCGCATGAAGTTCGCCTCGTCCATCAGCTCCTCGGGGTGGTCCAGGTTGGCCTTCTGGAGCGCCTTGATCGCCTTCGAGAAGGTGGTGATCAGGGCCGTGGTGTCCTTCGCGAGGGCGGTCAGACCGGCCTCGTTGAGCATCAGCAGGTGCTTGACCGCGGCGGGCAGGATCATGGTGGCGGCGATGTCCGCGGCCGTCTCGGCCTCGATGTTCACCGTCACCACGTACTGCTCGAGCATCACCTCGTAGCGCGCGTGCAGCTCGCGCTCGTCGAGCACCCCGTAGTTGCTGAACACCGCGACCGTGTCCTCCGAGATGAGGGCCGGCAGGGCCTCGGGGGTGGAGCGGAGGTTGGAGAGGCCGCGCTTCTCGGCCTCGGCGTGCCACTCGTCGGTGTAGTTGTCGCCGGCGAAGATGATCGCCTGGCTGTCCTTGTAGCTGGCCGCGATCACCGCGGAGAGGGCCTTGTCGAGCGTCTTGGCGCCCTTCTTGCCGCCCAGCGCCGCCTCCAGGTCCTCGCAGAGCGAGTCGATGGACTCGGCGATGATCGTGTTCAGCACGGTGTTGGGGAGGCTCGGCGACTGGCTGGAGCCGAGGGCCCGGAACTCGAACTTGTTCCCGGTGAAGGCGAAGGGGCTGGTGCGGTTGCGGTCGCCCGTGTCCTTCGGCAGGAACGGCAGCACCGGCGTGCCCAGGGCCATCAGCTCCCGCGCCGCGCTGGTGGCCGGCTTCCCGGACAGGATGGCGTCGAAGACCGTCTCCAGCTCGGTGCCGAGGAAGATCGAGATGATCGCCGGCGGCGCCTCGTTGGCCCCCAGGCGGTGGTCCTGGCCCGCCCCGGCGATCGACGCCCGCAGCAGCTCCTGGTGCTTGTAGACCGCCGCGATGACCGCGGTGGTGAAGAAGAGGAACGGCAGGTTCTCGCTCGGGGTGTCCGTGGGCTCGAGCAGGTTGTTCCCCGTGTCCGTGCCCATCGACCAGTTGTTGTGCTTGCCCGAGCCGTTCACGCCCGCGAACGGCTTCTCGTGGAGGAGGCACACCAGGTCGTAGCGCCGCGCCACCTGCTGCATCACCTGCATGCAGAGGAGCTGGTGGTCGGTGCCGACGTTGGAGCTCTCGTAGATCGGCGCGACCTCGTACTGCCCCGGCGCCACCTCGTTGTGGCGGGTCTTGATGGGGACCCCGAGCTTGGCGAGCTCGTACTCGACCTCGAGCATGTAGGCGAGCACCCGCTCGGGGATCGATCCGAAGTAGTGGTCGTCCAGCTCGTGGCCCTTCGGGGGCTTGGCCCCGAAGAGGGTGCGGCCCGTGTTCACCAGGTCCGGGCGCTCGTAGAAGAACTGCTCGTCGATCAGGAAGTACTCCTGCTCGGGCCCGATCGTGGTGAAGACGCGCGTCGTGGTGGTGTCGCCGAACAGCCTGAGCGCGCGCAGCGCCGACCTGCTCAGGGCCTCCATCGACCGCAGCAGGGGGATCTTGGTGTCGAGGGCCTCGCCGGTCCACGACGCGAAGGCCGTCGGGATGCAGAGGACCGCGCCGTTGGGGTTCTCGAGGATGAACGCCGGGCTCGTGGGGTCCCAGGCGGTGTAGCCCCGGGCCTCGAAGGTGGCGCGGATGCCGCCCGTGGGGAAGCTCGAGGCGTCGGGCTCACCCTTCACGAGCTCCTTGCCCGTGAACTGCGCGAGCGCCGTGCCGTCCCCGACCGGCGCGTAGAAGGAGTCGTGCTTCTCGGCGGTCGAGCCGGTGAGGGGCTGGAACCAGTGGGTGAAGTGGGTGGCGCCCCGCTCGAGCGCCCAGTCCTTCATGGCGGCGGCGACCGAGTCGGCCAGGTCGGGGTCGAGGGCCGCCCCCCGGTCGATCGTGTCCTGGAGCTTGCGGAAGGCGTCCTTGGGAAGGCGGGCGCGCTGCGCGCCGGGGCCGAACACGTTGGCCCCGAAGACGACGGCGCCGGGAGCGGTGAGATCACCGGTGCCGATGGAGCCGTTGGAGCTCCATTGGGCGGCGGTGATGTTCTTCTGTCGCAGTCTCGGCATGGCGCGGAGGGCCCTCCTTGGTGGTCAGCGGCGGCGATGGATTGTACGCACGGCGGCGCGCGCGCTGCTTTGTGACGATGGGCCAAACGCCGGGCCGGATCTTTCGCCCGGTGGACAAATACGACGGCGCCCCCCCGCCGCGCGCTTGAAACGCGGTTGCCATCGCCCCATGCTGCGTCCGGTGACGACCCGATCCCGGTCGAGAAGGATCTCCGCGCCCCCGGTGGGCGGAACGCCGCTCGCGGACCTGGCCCTGGTGCCCGCGCTGGCCGGCGCGCGCCTCGTGCCCGCGGGGGCCTCGCTCGACCGCCCCGTGTCCGCGGTGGTGCTCCTGGACGCCGACGCGCCCGAGGAGCCCGGCGCGCTGCTCCTGTGCCCGGGGTCGCCTCCGGAGGCGCTGCCCGCCGGCTGCGCCGCGGTGGTCTGCCGCACCGCTCCGGTCGAGCCCCTCGACGTGCCCGTGCTGGTCCTGCCCCCGGGCGCCGCCTGGGGCGCGGTCATCGCCGACCTCTCGGCCGGCCTGCTGGACAGCGGGGGGGTGGCCCGCGGCGTGGCGGCCCGCACCGCCCTGCGCGCCCCGCTCATCGAGGGCCGCGGGTTCCCGGGTCTCGCCACGGCCGCCACCGAGCTCCTCGGCGCGCCGGTCGTGATCCTCGACGAGTACCTCGACGTGCGGGGCGCCGGCGGTCTGGGCGAGGACCAGGAGGCCTTCCTGGCCGAGGCGGTCAAGCGCGCGCGGGGGCACGGGCCGGCCTCGGTCATCGGGCCGTTCATGGAGGAGGAGATGCGCGAGGTCAGCCGCGCGCTGGTGACCGACGCCAGCGGCGCGATCGGGGTTCTGCTCGCCTGGGTGCCCCCGCCCCTGTCCGCCCCGGGGGAGGCCGTGATGGGCGAGCTGGCCGAGGCCTGCGCCCTCGAGCGGGCGCGGGAGGAGGTGCGCACCGAGACCGAGTCGCGCCTGCGCGGCGACCTGGTGGAGGAGCTGATGGCCGGCGAGGTGGTCAGCCGCGAGTCGCTGGTGCGCCGCGCCCGGCACCTGGGCGCCGACCTCTCCCGCGGCGCCGTCGCGCTCATCGGCAAGCTCCAGGACCCCCACACCGAGGGCCGGGTCATCAGCGACCCGCGGCTGGTGCGCCGGTTCATGCAGCAGGCCCGCGCGGCG
The DNA here is from genome assembly GCA_963760715.1 of Miltoncostaeaceae bacterium. Taxonomy (GTDB): domain Bacteria; phylum Actinomycetota; class Thermoleophilia; order Miltoncostaeales; family Miltoncostaeaceae; genus CAVXDY01. The sequence continues at coordinate 502,078 of CAVXDY010000004.1, forward strand.
ATGGACCTGCACTGGCCACGCGCCCTGGTGGACTGGAACGACGGCCGCCTGCTGGCCCTGCTGCCGCCCCCGCCCTCCACCCCGGCGGACGCGCCGCGCGACGAGATCGAGTCGGCCGCCTTCACCCTGGGGCGGCGCCTTCTGGTCGCGACCCGCGAGACCGTGCCGGGGCTGGCCCTCACGCTGGCGCTGTCGCGCTACACGCCGGAGCCGGAGCGCCTGGGGGCCGCGCTCGACGAGTCGCGCCTGGCGCTCTCCATCGGCGAGCGGCTGGGCCGCCAGGGCGAGGTGGTGACCTTCGAGGAGACCGGCACCTACAAGCTCCTCTTCCAGATCTTCGCCGACCGCCCCGAGGAGCTCACCTCCTTCTACGACCAGACGATCGCCCCGCTGGTGCGCTACGACGAGCAGTACCAGACCGAGCTGGTCGGCACGCTCTCGACGTACCTGGGCAACGACTGCAACCTGGCGGCCACGGCGAGCACCCTCTACACCCACCGCCACACCGTGCGGTACCGGCTCGACCGCATCGCCGAGCTCTCGGGGCTCGACATCGCGAAGACCGACGACCGCGAGAAGCTCTCCCTGGGCCTGAAGGCGATGCGCCTGCTGGGCCGCCGCGTGGCGGCGGTCACCGAGCGCCCCCGCCGGGGCACCGCGCGGCGCTAGGGTCCCCCGCCCGCTCCGAGCGCGTCCCGCAGGACCCGGTGCAGGTCGTGCGCCAGCCGGCCCGGCCGTCCGTCGCCCACGGGCCGCCCGTCCACCTCCACCACGGCCATCGCGCCGGCGACGGCGTTGGTGAGCACGATCTCGCGGGCCGACCGCCAGGCGTCCTCGGAGAGCGCCTCCTGCCGCGCCGGCACCGACTCCAGCACCCGCGCCCGCGCGATCCCGCGCAGCAGCCCCGTCGCCGGCGCCGTCACCACCTCGTCGCCGACGGCGCAGAAGACGTTGCACAGGGCCGCCTCCCCCAGGCGGCCGTCCGCGTCCAGCAGGAGCGCGTGGTCGGCGCCGGCCGCCGCCGCGGCCCGCTGGGCGCGACGGGGCCCGGCGTAGGAGAGGCTCTTGTACTCCGCGCCCGCGTTCCCCGGCGCCCAGGCCCCGCGGAGGGAGATCGCGCGCACGGCCCGGGGGCTCTCGTCCAGGGGCTCCTCGGGCGCGGCCTCCACGAGCAGGGTGGGACGCGGGGTGGCCGTCAGCCGCACCCGGCCGGGGCCCTCGCCCATGGCGGCCAGCGCCGCCGCGACCGCCTGCGCGCGCCCGCTCACGCCCGGGCATGGGGCTCAGGTCGAGCGCCCGGGCCGCCTCGGCGAGCCGGTCCAGGTGGCGCTCCAGCAGCGCGACGTGCCCGCCCTCGGCGCGCATCGTCTCGAAGAGGCCCTCACCCCAGCGCACCGCCGGGTCGTCGATCGAGAGCGCCGCCGCCGCCGGGTCCACCAGTCTCCCGTCGAGCCAGACCACCCGGTGTGTGACAATGCCCGCCGAGTCCCCGGTCGAAGGAGTCGATCCGTGCACGCGGCTGACGGTACCAAGGGCACGAGGAGGGTCGCATGAGGCAGACGATCGCGTTCCAGGCCACCGGCTTCGACTGCTCCCCCGTGCAGGTGGAGGTCGATGAGGACGCCGAGGACATCGACGAGTCGGCCCTGCCGGTCGCCCTGCTCGCCTTCGAGAGCGGCCCGAACGTCGTGCTCACGCTGCCGCTGGCGACCAGCGACGGCGAGAGCATGATGAACGCCTTCACCCAGGCCGAGCCGTACCGGCAGCAGATCACGGACGCCGGCAACTGGCAGCCGCAGCCCTCCGGCCTGCCCGAGGGGCTCTTCTGGGCCCTCCAGCCGAGCGTCGTCGGCGTGTCGGTCACGCCCCCCCAGCAGACCGCCGAGGGGCTGGTGCCCCACTGGACCCTCGCCTTCGACGACGAGGACGGCAGCCAGGTGCAGGTGGCCGTCAGCGACGCGATGTGCGTCCAGATCGTGCGGGCCCTGGCGCAGGTGGCCCACGGTGAGCTGGAGGCGCCTCCTCAAAACGAGGAATAGGCAGCGGCTTTCTGGTATTTTCCCCCCTCCTGTCCGACCGGGGGGAGCCGGGGCATGAGCGCGACCGAGTGGAGAGAGCGGCTGGCCGGGCGGATGCCGCCCGACCTCGCCGAGGAGATCGACATCTTCGAGGCGCAGCTGGAGCTGCGGCGCCAGGACCGCATCGAGGAGCGGGTGTTCGCCGAGACGCGCCTCCGGCGCGGCGTCTACGGCCAGCGCTACGACAACGGCCAGCGCCACGACGGCGTCGCCAGCCGGCGCCTCGAGTTCCCCGCTGGCGATCTCACCAAGGGCCCCGAGACCCTCTGGGACGCGCCCGGCATGGTCCGCATCAAGATCCCCTACGGCGGCTGCACCCCCGAGCAGCTCGACGTGATGGCGGAGCTGGCGGAGGACTACTCGGACGGCATCCTCCACATCACCACCCGGCAGGACGTGCAGCTCCACTACGTGCACATCGACGACACGCCCGACCTGATGCGCCGCCTGGCCGCGGTCGACATCACCACCCGCGAGGCGTGCGGCAACGGCGTGCGCAACGTCACCGGCTGCCCCCTGGCCGGCGTGTGCCACACCGAGGCCTTCGACGTCACGGCCTACGCGGACGCGCTCTTCCGCTTCCTGCTGGGCCACCCCGACTGCCAGGACTTCGGGCGCAAGTTCAAGATCGCCTTCTCGGGCTGCGCGGGCGAGGCCTGCGGGCTGGTGATGATGCACGACTTCGGCGCCATCGCCCGCAGCGAGGTGGTGGACGGCGTGGAGCGCCGCTCCTTCGACCTCTGGGTCGGCGGCGGCCTCGGCACCACCCCGCACCAGGCCAAGCTGCTCTACGAGGACGCCCCGGTCGAGGAGCTGCTGCCCACGGTGCAGGCCATCGCCCGCGTCTTCGGCCGCATCGGCGAGAAGGCGAACCGCAACCGGGCCCGCATCAAGTTCCTGGTCGCCAAGCTCGGCATCGACGAGTTCCGTCGCCTGGTGGACGAGGAGCGCGCCATCCTCCCCCACGACGACCGCTGGACCTCGTACCTCCCCGGCGTCGAGCGGTTCGACGAGAGCCCCACGCGCGAGGCCGTGCCCCTGAACGGCGCCCCCGCGGCCGAGGGCTTCCCCGAGTGGCTCGCGACCAACGTCTACCGCCAGCGCCAGCCGGGCTACGCGGTGGCGACCGTCGCCCTGCCGCTGGGCGACCTGTCGTCCGACCAGGCCCGGCGCCTGGGCGTCATCGCCCGCCGCTACGTCGGCGACGCCGTGCGGACGACGGTGGAGCAGAACATCGTCCTCCGCTGGGTCAGCGAGGCGGACCTGCCGGCGCTCCACGCCGAGCTGCGGGCGATCGGCCTGGGCGAGCCCGGCGCCGGGACCATCGTGGACGTCACCTCGTGCCCCGGCACCGACACCTGCAAGCTCGGCATCGCGTCCTCGCGCGGCCTGGCGGGCGAGCTGCGCACCCGGCTGGCCGCGACCGCGATGGAGCTCGACGAGGCCGTGCGCGGCCTGCGCATCAAGGTCAGCGGCTGCTTCAACTCGTGCGGCCAGCACCACGTGGCCGACATCGGCTTCTTCGGCAACAGCCGCAAGATCGACGGCTACACCGTCCCGCACTTCCAGGTGGTCCTGGGCGGGCGCTGGCGCGAGAACGCGGGCTCCTACGGCCTGCCGATCGGCGCCGTGCCCTCGAAGCGCATCCCCGAGGTCGTCGAGGCCATCACGGGTCGCTTCGTCTCCGAGCGCACCGCCGGGGAGAGCTTCCAGGACTACATCGCGCGCCTCGGCAAGAAGGAGCTGGGGGCGATGATCGCCGAGCTCAAGGTGGTCCCGAGCCGCGACCTCGACCCGGGCGCCTACACCGACTGGGGCGACGCGCGCGAGTTCACGATGGGGGACCTCGGCATCGGCGAGTGCGCCGGCGAGGTCATCTCCAGCACCCATCTGGAGCTCTCGGGCGCCGAGAGCATCGCCTTCGACGCCCAGGTGGCCCTGGAGGACGGCGACCTGGCGCGGGCCGACGAGCGGGCCTACGCGGCCATGGTCGCCGGCGCCCGGGCGCTCGTGCGCACCGAGAACCCGAACGTCCCGGACGACGCCGACACGATCGTCCGCGAGTTCAAGGAGCGCTTCTACGACACGGAGCGGTTCTTCGACCGCTTCGCCAAGGGCCGCTTCGCGCGCCCGCTGTTCGACCGCCACGCCGAGCCGCCGGCGACCCACGAGGCCGAGGCCACGCGCGTGCTGGTCGAGGAGGCGCAGCTCTTCATCGACGCCGTCCACGCGTTCGAGATCCGCGAGGCCGGCGCGCAGTCGGCCCTGGTCTAGGAGGCCCGGCCATGGCCACGACCACCCTCGACGAGGCCGTCCGGATCGGCGTGAAGCTCTACGCCGACGATCCGTCGGCCGTCGACCCGGCCCGGTTCATCCCCCTCTTCCACTCGTGGATCCAGCAGGACGCGATCGACGGGCTGCCGATCGACGTCGCCGACTACGCCCACGTGCACCAGGGGCCCGGCGTCATGCTCATCGGCCACGAGGCCGACCACTCGATCGACCTGGGCGAGGGCCGCCCGGGGATCCTCTACCAGCGCAAGCGCGACCCCGAGGGCACCTTCGCGGAGCGGGTCCTCGCGGCGCTCCAGGCGGTGGACCGCGCCGCCGATCAGATCGAGGGCGACCCCGCGGCGGGGGGTGTCGGCTTCGGGCGCGACGAGATCCTGGTGCGGGTGCTCGACCGCCGCGCGGCGCCGAACGACGAGGCCACCGCGGAGGCCCTGCGCCCCGCCGTGGAGGCCGCGGTGGCGGTGGCACGGCCCGGCCGCCGCGCCACGATCGAGCACGTGGACGACCCGGCCGGACCGCTCGCGCTCAAGATTCGTCTGAGCTGAACGGGGGCGCCTCGCCCTCCTCGTCTCGGTGGGCCCCGAGCAGCACTCGCGTCATCGCGGCATGCTCGGCGAGGAGCTCGTCGAGGCTGGTCCCGACCTCTCGGTCGGTCACCTGCGAGCTCCCCGCCTCGGCGGCCGCAAGGGTCGCCGCGCGCAGAAGCTCTTTGAAGAAGGATGCGGTCATCCCTTCGGTCCGCTCCACGATCCGGCCCGGGTGCTCGATGCGGGCGTCCAGGCCGCGCGAGTAGAGGTCCAGCAGGCGGCCCCGCGCCGCCGCATCGGGGATCGGGATCTCGACCGCCAGGTCGACGCGCCCCGGCCGCAGGGCGAGCGCCGGCTCGAGCACCTCGGGGCGGTTCGTCGTCAGCACGAACGCGACGTCCGCGTCGTCGTCCACGCCGCTCATCTGGTTCATGAGCTCGAAGAGCACCGGGCCCCCGGCGCCGTAGGGACCGTAGGACCGCTCCTCGGCCACCAGGTCGACGTCCTCGAGGACCACGACCGAGGGCGCCAGCCGCCGGGCCAGGTTCCCAAAGGCCTCCACCGCGCCCAGGCTCCCGCCCGACAGCACGATCACGGTGGCGCCGGTCGCGCGCCCGATCAGGTGGCGGACCGTGTGCGTCTTCCCGGTTCCCGGCGGGCCCCAGAGGAGGAGGCCTCGGCCGAGGTGCCGACCCGCACGCACCAGCGCCTCACGATGCCGAGTCGGGCCCAGCAGGTGTCGCTCGATGCGCTCCAGGGCGCCGTCGGGCAGCACCAGCTCCTCGGCGCCCACATCCGGCCGCGGCATGAATTCGATCCGCCCGCCGCCCTGGGGCGTCACGCCGACGGTGATCAGCTGACCCCGGTGCACGTCGAGACGGTCCATCTCCGACCGCAGGTCGGCCAGGAAAGTGCGCGCGCCGGCGGGGTCATGCGCGACGGCCTCCACGACGAGCCCCGATTCCATGGGACCGCTCCCGCGTCTGATGAACAGGCCGAGGGGACCATCGGGGCGCGACAAAAGGACGACGACGAAGTCGAGGCACGCCAGGGTCTCGTCCGGGCCCACGGGGACGTTGACGTACTCGACCGGCCCGACCGGCCAGGGCCCACCGGAGAGGAAGTCGCTCAACGCGAGCATCCCGTAGCGCCTGCCCTGGCCGCCGACCCCGACCATCCGGGCGCTCCATCCGGGGCGGCCGAGGGCCGCGTCGAGGGCGAGCTGCACGTTCGGGAGCTCCCACTCGCCGAGCTCCTCGGAGATCACCGGCAGAAGCTCATCGGTGCCCAGGTGGGCTCGGAGGAGGTCACCCACGGTCGGCTCCGTCGCCGGGTCGGGATCCTCCAGATAGCGGCGGAGCGCCCGGGCCAGGCTCTGGAGGGGCTCCCGGTCGTCGGGGTCGGACACGATCACCGAGTCACCGTCCCGACCCCACCCCAGCCTGACGGGCTAGGCGGCGACGGGCTGCGGCTCCTCGACCGAGATGCTGCGGATCGCCGCCATCAGCTCCTTGGGCCGCTCGACGGCCACGTTGTGACCGGCCTCCGAGACGACCTTGAAGCGCGCGTTGTGGATCCACGCCGACAGCTCCCGCTGCACCTCGGCCGGCACGGCGCGATCGGCGCCGCCGGCGAGCACGATGACCGGGGCCTCGACCTGGGTCAGCGCCCCGCGCCAATCGGGTCGCGCGCCCATCGCCTCTGCGGCGAGGGCAACCCCCTCCGCCCCCCGGCGCTCGCGCAGGGCACGCGCCATGCGCACCCAGCGGTCCTGGCCGTCCTGGTCCTCGCCGCGCGGGCTGACGCCCGACACCACGAGCCCCGAGATCAGGCCGGGGTGGCCGAGGGCCAGCGCGAGGCCGGTCGCTCCGCCGAGGCCGACGCCCAGCAGCACGGCGCCGCGGCCCTCGGCCGCGACCAGGCGCGCCACGTCCGATGCGAAGTCGTCGATGCTCCACGGGCCGTGCGGCGTGGGAGAGGCCCCGTGTCCCCGCAGGTCGGGGGCGACGATGCGATATCCATGGGCGAGCGGCGCGAGGGCGTCGATCATCGCCTCGCCGGTCTGGCCGAGGTCGTGCAACGCCACCAGCGGGGCACCCTCACCCTGACGGTGGACGGCGAGCTCGATGGCGGGGGGCAGCGACGGCATTTCGGGGCACTCCTCTTAACCACTGTGATAGAGATTCACCGGTGAGAATACGCCCGCCCCGCCGCCCCGTCAAACAATGACGCAGACGACGACCTTCCTCATGCTGGCCGGGCGCCCGGCGCTCGATTTTTGCAATACCCGCTTGGGCGGAAAGGAACTCCTGGGCCGTCCGGGTGACCTGGAGCGGTGGCTCCTCGAGGCCGGTCTGGCCGAGCGGCGCCCGGCCATCTCGCCGGCCGAGCTGGACGCGGCCCGGGAGCTGCGCGACGCGCTGCGCCCGGCCCTGCTGGCCTCGGACCGCGGCCGGGTGGCCCGCCTCGCGGAGAGCTGGCTCGACGGAGCGCCGGTGCACATCTGCGTGGAGGAGGAGACCCTGCGGCCGCGCGTGACCCCCGGCGCCGCGAGCTGCCGCTGCCTGCTGGTCGTGCCCGTCCTCGACGCCCTCGACCTGGTGCGCGAGTCGCCCGGCCGGGTGCGCGAGTGCGCCGACCCGACCTGCCCGGTGCTGTTCGTGGACACGAGCCGCAACCGCAGCCGCCGCTGGTGCTCCATGGAGGGCTGCGGGGCGCGCGCCAAGGCGGCGACCTACTACCGCCGCCACCGGGTGTAGGGGGCCGGTCGTCGCCCTCCGCGCGGCCGTGGTGGTCGGCACCGGCGCGATGGCCCCGGAGATCGCCGCGGCGTGCGCGGCGGCGGGGATGTCGGTGCGGATCGCGGGGCGCTCGGCCGAGCGCGCCGAGGGCGCCCGCGGCCGCGCGGAGGGGCTGGGCGCCCGCGTCGAGGCCGCCGCCATCGACGCGCCCGCCTTCGCCGGGGCCGACCTGGTCGTCGAGACCGTGGTCGAGGATCTGGAGGTCAAGCGCGCGCTGCTCGCCCGCATCGAGCCGTGGTGCGCGGCGGAGGCGGTGCTCGCCACCAACACCTCCAGCCTTCGCATCGCGGACGTCGCCGCGCCGCTGGCCCGGCCCGAGCGGCTCGCCGGCCTGCACTTCCTGAAGCCCGCGCACCTGACGGCGGTGGTGGAGGTCGTGCCCGGGCCGGAGACGTCGCCGGAGGTGGTGGACGCGCTCCGGGACCTGGCGCCCCGGATGGGCAAGACGCCGCTCGTGGTGCGCGCCGACGCGCCGGGCTTCATCTGGAACCGGATCCAGTTCGCCGTGCTGCGCGAGTGCCTCCACATGCTGGAGGCCGGGATCGCGGACGCGGCCGACATCGACGCCGCCGTGTCGGACGGCCTCGCCCCGCGGTGGACGGCGGCGGGCCCGCTCGCCACGGCCGACCTGGGCGGGCTCCCCACCTTCGCCCTGGTCGCCGGCCTGCTCCAGCCGCACCTCTCGGACGCCCGGGAGGTCTCGCCCGAGCTCCTGCGGCGCGCCGCGTCCGGCCCGCCCTTCGCCGGGTGGACGGCCGCCGACGCCGACGCGGTCGCCGAGCTGCGGGCCGCGGCCCTCGCACACGGCCGGGAGATCGCGGCGCGGCGGCGTAGGCTCGGGTCAGCGTGATCCGCCTCTCCGCGCACCTCAGCACCCTCTTCCCCGACGTCCCCGAGCTCGAGCGGCCCACCGCGGCCCGCTCGCTGGGGTTCACCACGGTCGAGACCTGGTGGCCCCCGGCCGACGACCGCGACGCATGGGTCGCCGCGGTCTCGGCCGCGAGCGTGCGCGCCGTGCTGGTGAACGCCGACGGGGGGGACCTCGCGGCGGGGGAGCGCGGCTTCTGCACCGTCGCCGAGCGCCACGACGAGGTGGTGGCGTCCGTGCGCGACGCGATGGAGCTGGCGCGCGCGTGCGGCGGCGCGACGGTCAACCTCCTGGCCGGGCGGATCGACCCGGCCATCCCCGAGGAGGCCCAGCGGGCCGCGGCGCTCGACGCGGTGCGCGCCTCCGCCGACGAGGCCGTGCGGCTGGGAGGGCGGGTGGTGATCGAGCACCTCAACGCGCACGACGTCGTGCGCCCCCTGCTGCCCACCCCGGCGGCGGCCGCCGCGTTCGTGCGCGACGCCGACCACGAGGGCGTGCGCCTGCTCTTCGACGCCTACCACGCCCACCGGGCGGGGCTCGATCCGATCGACGCGCTCGGAGACGTCGCGGACGTGCTCGGGCACGTCCAGTACTCCGACAGCCCGGGACGCGGCGCCCCGGGCACCGGCGAGATCGACCTCGCCCGGCTCGTCGACCGCCTGGACGAGCTGGGCTACGACGGCCACGTGGGCCTGGAGTTCACCCCGGCCGGCTCGAGCCTGGGGTGGCTGCCGAAGCTGGCCCCCGCCTTCCGCCGGGGCGCGAAGCTCGGCTAGTCCACCCGGCGGGCGAGGAAGTCGCCCACGGCGGCCGCGAACGCCGCCGGGGCCTCGAGGGCCGTGAGATGCCCGGCGCCCGGGATGACCACCAGCTCCGCGTCGGGCAGGCCCGCGACGAGGACCTCGGAGAAGGACACCGGGGTCAGGGCGTCCTCGGAGCCCACGATCACGAGGGCCGGGACGTCCATCGCCGGCAGGTCGGGGCGGCGGTCGCCGCGGCCGGCCAGGGCCTCCAGGGCCCGCGCGATGCCCTCGGGCCGCTGCCCGTCGGCGAGGGCCCGCGCGGTGGCGAGGCTCGCGGCGTCCCCCGGGGCGACCAGGCGCGGCACGAAATCGTCGAGGAAGGGCCGGGGGCCCTCCTCCCGCACGGAGCGCGCCCCGGCGTGGCGCCCCTGCCGGGCCTCGGGCGTGTCCGGCTCGGCGCGGGTATCGGCCAGGACCAGGGCGGCGACCCGCTCGGGATGACGCGCCGCCAGCGCGAGCGCCGTGTAGCCGCCGAGGGAGAGCCCGCACACGACCGCCCGCCCGGCGGGCGCCTCGGCGGCGATGCGCTCCGCGACGGCGTCGGCGAAGCCGTCCACGCTCGGCGACTCCTCGGGCGGCCCTTGCCCCAGGCCCGGGAAGTCCGGCGCGATCACGGTCCGGCCGGCCCCGAGCGCCTCCGCCGCCGGCTCCCAGAAGCGGGCGTCCAGGGGAAACGGATGGAGCAGGACGATGGGGATCGGGCCGGCCACGGGCCAACCGTACCCCCGACACGACGCGAAGTGCGCCGGGGCGATACGGTGTGCCCGTGGGCACACATGCTCCGCTCGCCACCGTCGGTCCCGAGCGGCGCCGCCAGGCGAGCCTGGGCGGCCTGGTTCCGAGCGCCGCCGTCGCCCGGGAGGGCGACACGCTCGTGATGGTGCTCTGCGCCGAGCTCCACACGGAGGGCGCGGTGCTTCCCATGCTGGTGCTGTCGGACGCCCCGGGCCTGCTCGGCTGGGACCCCGTCCACGGGCTGTCCGTCCGCGACGACGCGGGACGCGAGTACGAGGTCGCGTGCCTCGCTCAGCAGGCGGGCCTGGGCGCCCTCCAGACCGCCATCTGGATGGAGCCGGCGCCGCCGCCGGACGCCCGGCGGCTGCACCTCGAGGTCACGGGGCTGGTGCGCACGTCGGTCGCCGGCGGTGGCTCGGGCGTGGAGCGCCCCCTGCACGGGGCATCGTGGGATCTGGAGATCGACCTGGTCCCGCCGCGCACGGCCGTGCCGATGCCGGACGAGCCGGGCGAGCAGGTGGGCGTCGGGCGGCCCGCACAGGTGCCGGCGCGCACCTTCGGGGGCTTCGAGGACCTGGTGCCGATCGGCCAGGCCCGGGTGGTCGACGGGGCGGCCGTCTGCCTCTGGGCGCTGGAGCGCTACCACGACCGGTCGGTGCTGAGCGTGGGCGCCCTGGTGGAGGAGCCCCTGCGCGTGGGCCCGATCACCCCGGGCGCCGGGCGGGTGGAGGTCTGGGACGATCGCGGGCGCCGCTACCAGGTGGCGGCCATCCACGGCGCCGCGCGCCCGGGGTGGAGCGAGACCAGCCTCGAGGTCGTTCCGCCGGTCGATCCCGAGGCCCGGGCGCTCGGCGTGCGGCTGGTCGACCTGCCCGGAGAGGGCGAGCCGCCCCGCGGCCGCGAGCCGCTCGACGGTCCCTTCGCCTTCGGGGTCGCGCTCCCGCCGCAGTCGTGAGCGCCGCGCCCCTCCCGGGGGCGACGTGGGTCATCCTCCCCACCTACGACGAGGCCGAGAACGTGGAGGCGATGATCGAGGCCGTCCTCGCGAGCCTGGACCGGGCGGGCATCGACGGCCGCGTGCTGGTGGTGGACGACGGCTCGCCCGACGGCACGGCCGGGCTCGCGGAGGCCGTGGCCGCCCGCGAGCCGCGGGTGGAGGTGCTGCGCCGCCCGGACAAGCGGGGCATCGGGCCCGCCTACCGCGCGGGTTTCCACCGGGCCCTCGCCGCGGGCGCGGAGCGCGTGGTGGAGATGGACTGCGACTTCTCCCACGACCCGGCCCGGCTCCCCGACCTCGTGGCGGCCACGGCCGGCGCCCACCTGGCGCTGGGCTCCCGCTACGTCCCGGGCGGCGGCGTCGCGAGCTGGGGACCGCTGCGCCGGATCATCAGCCGCGTGGGCTGCTGGTACGCCCGGCGCGTGCTGGGGGTGGAGGTGCGCGACCTGACCGGCGGCTTCAAGTGCTTCCGCCGCGAGGTGCTGGAGACGATCCCGCTCGACGAGGTCAGCGCCGCGGGCTACGGCTTCCAGATCGAGATGACCTACCGCGCGCTCGTCGAGGGATTCCGGGTGGTGGAGGTGCCGATCGTCTTCCGCGAGCGTCGCCGCGGCCGCTCCAAGATGACGCGCCGGATCGTCTGGGAGGCCGTCGTCCTGGTGCCGCGCCTGCGCCGGCGCTTCGGGCGGCCGTCAGCCGGCCCGCAGCGCGGCCTCGGGATCGCGGGGGTCGAGGCGGCGCACCTGCCGCCAGGCGGCGACGGCGCGGGGGTCCTCCCCGAGGAAGATGGCGAGCGCCCGCCACGAGGCGGGATTGTCCGGCTGTAGCCGGGTGGCGCGCTCGTAGGCCCCCAGGGCGCGGGCGGGCTGCGGAGGCTGGAGGTCGGAGTCCGCCGCCGCGCGCAGCAGCAGGGGTCCCAGGGCCAGCGGGTTGGCGGCCTCGGCCGAGCGGGCGAGGTCGAGCGCGTCGCCCGGGCGGCCGTCGGCCAGGGCATCGCGCCCGTCGGCCACCGCATGCGCCGACCACCAGGGCAGGGCGGCGCTGGCCACGGCCACCACGGCCAGGGCGGCGAGGGCGCCGCCCGCGAGGGGCCCGGGGCGCCGCGGCCGATCGGGGGCCGCCGAGGCGCCGGCCAGCACGACCCCCGCGGCGGCGAAGGCCGGCACGGTGAGCGCGGGGATCGCCCACGACCAGTCGACCGAGGCCTGCAGGGCGAATGCGGCGAGGATCGCCAGGGGCAGGCCGATCTCGGCCCCCGTGGAGCGCGCCACCGCGCGGACCACGGCCCACGCCACGGATCCGATCAGCACCGCGAGCATCGCGAGGCCGGGGATGCCGAGCCCCGAGAGGAACCGCAGCGCCACGTCGTGGGACTCCCGCGTGTCGAGCGCGTCGTCGGCGGTGCGGCGCTCCTTCAGGTGCACGAGGGCGAACCCGCCCGCGCCCTGGCCCAGCACCGGGGCGTCGCGGAAGCCCCTCCATGCCTCGCCCCACCAGGCCTTGCGCTGGTTGCCGCTCGTGTTCACCAGCCGCCCGGGGTCGTTGGCAACAGCGTCGCCGCCCTCGCCGCGGAACTCGGACACCCGGTCGCCCGCCCAGTTGCGGGCGTGAGGCGTGGCGGCCGCGGTCCCCACCGCCACCAGGAGCACCGCCGCCGCCACCAGCAGCACGGTGCGCGGGCGCGCCCGGTCGAGGCCGATCCGGCCCGCGGCCCAGGCGAGGCCGGGGGCCAGGGCGGCGGCCAGCGCGACCCCCACGGCCAGGCGCCATCCCAGGCCCGCCCCGGCCCCCTCGCGCAGGTCCACCGGGACCCGGTCGGCGTTCAGGAGCGGGTTGGACAGCGCGTACGCCACCGGCCAGGCCGCTCCGATCGTGGCGGCGACGAGGGCCATGAGCGGCGGGGTGCGCCGGGGCAGGAACGCCACGGTCACGCCGGAGGCCATCGCCAGCGCCAGGACGCCGCCGCGCGAGTAGGTGAGGAGCACCGTCACGATCACCAGGGCGAGGCCCGCGCCGGCGACCGGGCTCCACCGCCCTCCCCGCCCGGACAGCCACAGCAGCCCGGGGGCGGCGATGGCCGCGACCAGGGCCAGCGCGTTCCAGTAGCCCACGGGCTCGGCGAGCCGGGCCAGGTCGCGGTCCGATCCGAGCCAGCCCGGCAGGATCTTGATGGCCAGGGCGATGGCGATCGGCAGGAAGGCGCCCGCCGAGATGCCGAGCCCCAGCCACAGCGGGGCCCGCGGCAGGAGCGCCGCGAGGGACAGGCCCAGGACGAGCGCGGCCAGGGAGAGCGCGGCGCGGTTGGCGTCGATCCACGCAAGGTCGGGGGCCGCCGCCCAGACGATGGACAGGGCCGACCAGGCCGCGATCGCGGCCGCGGCGCCCATCGCGACGAGGCTGAGCGGGTCCCGGAGGGGTCCCCGGCCCCACGCGAGCGCGACGGCGCCCACGGCGAGGGGCACGCCCAGGGCGAGGCCCAGGAACGCGGCGGTGGGCCCGGGCCCGCCGAGCCCGTCGCCCGGGTCGATGCCGCCGCCGCCGGCGGCGAGCAGGGCCCATCCCGCGAGGGCCGCCACGCCGATGGCCACCGGCGCGCGCGACGCCCGTCCCGCCGGTGCCGAGCCCGCTTGTCCGCCCTCGGGGCCGCCGCTACGATCCGCGGCGCCCTGGGGGTGGACGGCCCCCGTCTTCCTCACCGGGTGGCTGACCTGCTCCGACGTGCCGCTGCGTTCAACGTCATCCTCGGGTTGGCCCTCCTCGCGCTGTCGGCCACCGCGCTGGCCGACGGGCGGGACATCCTGGCCGATTACGAGGATAACTATCGGATCGACAGCTGCTACACGCGGGCCGAGTTCCGGGACGCGCTGCGCCTGCTGCGCGACGACCAGCGCCAGTACGCGAACGCGCCCGAGGTCGTCTCCGAGGCGGAGATCACCAACGTGGCGCATCCGGGTGAGCCGTGCGGCGCCGCCCGGACCGCGCCGGCGGCCGCCGTGGACGACGGATCCGGCCCGGTCACCACGGTGTGGCTGGGGGTCCTCGGGGTCGTGGCCGTCGGGGCGGTGGGCGGCGGCGTCTGGGCCCGGCGCGGCCACGGCGACCACCCGGGCGAGTAGGCGGGCGTGAGGGGGCTCATCCGCGAGATCCTGCTGCCGCTGTCGCTCGCCATCGGGTTCGCGTTCGCGGTGCAGGCGTCGGTCGCGAAGCCCTACGAGATCCCCACGGGCTCGATGCTGCCGACGATCCAGAAGAACGACCGCATCATCGCCAACCGGCTGATCTACCGGTTCCGCGACATCGAGCGTGGCGACATCATCGTGTTCAAGCCGCCCCCCTCGGCCACCCGGTCCTGCAACGTGACCGGGGACATCCCGTTCGTGAAGAGGGTGATCGGCCTGCCCGGCGACGAGGTGGTCGTGCACGAGGACGGGCCGACGGTGGTCAACGGAACGCCGCTGATCGTGGACGAGGCGCTCCCCAACCCGCCGCAGCGGGGAGGCCGGGCGACCCGTACCTTCGAGGTCCCGCCCGACCGCCTCTTCGTGCTCGGCGACAACCGGCCCGGGTCGTGCGACTCGCACGAGTGGATGCCCGACCCGTTCGTGCCGGAGGAGAACGTCATCGGCCAGGCCGAGATCGTCTACTGGCCGCTGAGCCACCTGGGGTTCCTGGATTAGGAAGGGCGATTCCGGGTTTCTCCGGCGGACGCGGGGAAAGCGGAGAATCGACCCCCTTTGCATCTCCTGTCACATGTGGAAGGATGCGCCTCCGCCACGCTGAATATGGTGTGGCGCCCGGCCGTGTGACACCAGGGATAGCGTTTACCCGTGATCTGCCCGTTCTGCGAGAACCCCGAGCACCGCGTCGTCGAGTCCCGCGTGGCCGACACCAAGGACGCCATCCGCCGCCGGCGCGAATGCCAGGGCTGCGGGCGCCGCTTCACCACCTACGAGCGCTGCGAGGAGATGGCGCTCGTCGTGGTCAAGAGCTCCGGCGAGCGCCAGGCGTTCGACCGGGAGAAGCTGCTCCACGGGCTCCAGCGGGCGTGCCACAAGCGGCAGGTCTCCACGGCCTCGCTCGAGATGGCGGTGCGGGACATCGAGGGTGAGCTGCGCAACCGGCTGCGGCAGGAGGTGCGCAGCGCGCAGATCGGCGAGCTCGCGCTGCGGCGGCTGAAGGAGATCGACGCGGTCGCCTACGTGCGGTTCGCCTCGGTCTACCGGGCCTTCGCCGACGTGGAGGAGTTCGAGGACGAGCTCGCGCGCCTCGAGCGCGAGCCGCCCCTGCCGCGCGGCCAGTTCCCCCTCGACGAGGACATGTTCCAGACACTCGACGCCGGCCCGATCCCCTCCCCTCGCGCTACCCTCAGGGCACTGCCCGGAGGCCGGGGGGAGCTGCCGGCGCGCCCCAACCCCCAGGAGGCAACCGATGGCGACTGACGCGCCGCCCACGATGACCGATCGCGTGCTCGGGATCCCACGTCGCTTCACGCGGCCCGACGTGCACCCGTACGACGAGGTCGCCTGGGGCGTGCGCGACACGTCGATCGTCGAGCCGGCCCGCGACGGGCGCCCGGAGCGCGTCGTCTTCGACCAGCGCGACTGCGAGTTCCCGGTCGAGTGGTCGGACACGGCCGTCCGGATCGTGGCCTCCAAGTACTTCCGCTACGGCCAGGACGACCCCCGCCGCGAGGGCAGCCTGCGCCAGGTGATCGACCGGGTCGTCAACACCATCCATCACCACGGGGTGGCGGGCGGCTACTTCGCGGACGCGGCGGAGGCGAGACCTTCGCCCAGGAGCTGCGCCACATCCTGGTGACCCAGCGGGCGGCCTTCAACTCGCCCGTGTGGTTCAACTGCGGCGTCGACGCCGCGGTGCGCGAGCACGACGACGACCGCATCCTCGACGTGGACGACCCGCCGATCGGCGCGGACGAGCCGCGGGTCAACCAGGCCTCGGCCTGCTTCATCCTGTCGGTCAACGACACGATGCCCTCCATCCAGCGGTGGATCGCGTCCGAGTCGGAGATCTTCCGCGGCGGGTCCGGGGCCGGGGTCAACCTGTCGCGCCTGCGCGGCGACGGCGAGCCGCTCTCCAACGGCGGCCAGGCCTCCGGGCCGGTCAGCTTCATGCGCTGGGCCGACTCCGGCGCCGGCTCGATCAAGTCCGGCGGCGGCACCCGCCGCGCGGCCAAGATGGTGATCCTGGACGGCGACCACCCCGACATCCTGGAGTTCGTGCGCTGCAAGGCCCACGAGGAGGCGAAGGCCTACGCCCTGGGCGAGATGGGCTACGACCTCGGCCTGAACGGTGACGCCTGGCGCTCCATCCAGTTCCAGAACGCCAACAACTCGGTGCGCCTGACGGACGACTTCTTCCACCGCGTCCAGGCCGACGACGCCTGGCAGACGCGGACGGTCGCCTCGGGAGAGGTGCGCGACGAGCTGCCCGCCCGCGAGCTGCTGCGCGAGATCTCCGAGGCCGCGTGGACCTGCGGCGACCCGGGCGTCCAGTACGAGGACACCATCCAGCGCTGGCACACCAGCCCCAACGCGGGACGGATCTCGGGCTCCAACCCGTGCAGCGAGTACATGCACATCGACGACTCGGCGTGCAACCTGGCCTCGATCAACCTGATGAAGTTCCTCGACGAGGACGGCGTGTTCCTGATCGAGGACTTCCGCCACACGGTGCGGGTGGTCCTGACCGCCCAGGAGATCGTCGTGACCCCGGCGAGCTACCCCACGAGGAAGATCGGCGACAACGCCCGGGCGTTCCGCCAGCTCGGCCTGGGCTACACCAACCTGGGCTCGCTGCTGATGTGCCAGGGCGTGGCGTACGACTCCGACGACGGCCGCGCCTGGGCCGGGGCCATCACGGCCCTCATGCAGGGCGAGGCGTACGCCCAGTCGGCCCGCGTCGCCGCCCGCGTGGGCGCCTACGACGGCTACGCGGCGGACAAGGAGGCGCAGGACCGGGTCGTGCGGATGCACCGCGACGCCGCCCTCGACCTGCCCGCGGACGCCGTCCGCGACAGCTACGCGCCGGTGCGCGCCGCCGCCGCCGCGGCCCTCGACGAGGCCGTGGCGCTCGGGCAGTCCGAGGGGCCGCTCGGCGCCCCGGGCTACCGCAACGCCCAGGTGAGCGTCATCGCCCCGACCGGCACGATCAGCTTCATGATGGACGCCCAGACCACGGGCATCGAGCCGGCCATCGGGCTGGTGAGCTACAAGACCCTGGTCGGCGGCGGGTTCATGAAGCTCGTGAACACCGACGTCGAGCGGGCGCTGACCGCGCTCGGCTACGAGGAGGACGATCGCGCGGCGATCCTCGCCCACGTGGACGCCACCGGCTCCATCGAGGGCGCCCCGGGCCTGGCCGACGAGCACCAGCCGGTGTTCGACTGCGCCTTCGGCGTCGCCGGCGGCCGGACGATCGGCCCCGAGGGCCACGTGCGCATGATGGCCGCGGTGCAGCCGTTCATCTCGGGCGCGATCAGCAAGACGGTCAACCTCCCGACCGCGGCCACGGTCAACGACGTGAGCGACATCTACACGCTGGGCTGGACGCTGGGGCTGAAGGCCATCGCGATCTACCGCGACGGCTCCAAGCGGGTCCAGCCGCTGTCCACCACCGACGGCTCGAAGAAGGCCGCCGGAGCGGCCGCGGCCGAGGTCGCCGTCCCGGTGCGCCGGCGCCTGCCCGACGACCGTGCCGCGCTCACCCACAAGTTCAGCGTGGGCGGCCAGGAGGGCTACATCACCGTCGGCCTCTACGACGACGGGACGCCCGGCGAGGTCTTCGTCAAGATGAGCAAGCAGGGCTCCACGGTCTCCGGCCTGATGGACTCGGTGGCCATCGCCTGGTCGATGGCGCTCCAGCACGGGGTGCCGGTCGAGAGCCTGATCTCCAAGTACATCGACCACCGCTTCGAGCCCTCGGGGTACACCGAGAACCCGCGCATCCCCATGGCGCGCTCGGTGGTGGACTACCTGGCCCGCTGGATGGCCTCGAAGTTCCTCTCCGAGCAGGACCAGCGGATGGCCGGGGTGCTGCCCCTGGAGACCGAGGAGGCCGCCGGCGCCCCGGGCGCCGAGGAGGCCCCCGAGGACCAGCTCGCCTTCGGCGAGGTCGCCGTCCCCAACGGCAACGGCAACGGCAACGACGCCCCGCCGGAGCGCCCGCGCCTGACCCTCACCAGCACCGGGCAGATCTGCTCCTCGTGCGGCAGCGCCGACATGGTCCGCGCCGGCACGTGCCTCACCTGCCGCACCTGCGGCGCCACGAGCGGGTGCGGCTGAGCGAACCGCGACCACCCTCGTCGGGGCGGCGCCCGATGAGGGTGGTGATCGTGGGAGCGGGCGTGGTGGGGCTGAGCCTCGCCCGCAGCCTGCGCCGCCGCGGGGTCGCGCCGGTGCTGCTGGAGCGCGCGCCGGCCGGGACGCCGCCGATCCCGCGTCCGTTCATGCCCTCGTACCACGCCTACGACGCCCTCGACGACGCGGGGGTGCTCCCGGAGGTCCGCGCCAACGCGTGGGAGATCGCCCCGCGCGGCGAGGGCGTCCCCCCGGTCGCGCTCGCCTCCTCGTTCGTGCGGGTCAGCGCGATCCTGGCCGAGGGCGTCCCGGTGCGGCACGGCCAGGAGGTCGTGGGCCTGGTGAAGGAGGGCGACCGGATCGCGGGCGTCCGGGTGCGCGACGAGGCGGGGGAACGCGACGAGCCCGCCGACCTGGTGGTGGCCTGCGACGGCGTGCGGTCCCCGCTGCGGGAGATGGCCGGCATCACCGCCGAGATCACCCTGACCGAGGGCGCGCACCTGTCGTTCATGACCACGGTGCTCATCGACCGCTCGTTCGCCCTGCGCTACCAGGCCGACGGCCGGCAGGTGGGGCTGGTGGGCTGGCCGGAGGGCTCGGCGGGCTGGTGGGACATCGACCGCTGCGGCCGGGAGGCCGCCCTGGCGCCGGGCCTCGAGGCCTTCCGGGCCGCGTTCGCCAACCTCATCCCGGAGGCCGCCCCCTCGCTGGCCGCCCTCACCTCGGTCGAGCAGCTCGTCTACCGCGAGATCCCCGAGGTGCACTGCGAGGAGTGGTGGGTGCCCGGCCTGGTGGTGATCGGCGACGCCGCTCACGCGGTGGGCCCCGAGTCGGGCCTCGGCGCCGGCCTGGGCTTCGGCGACGCCCTGGCGCTGGCCATCGCCATCGAGCGCAACGACGGCGATCCCGACGGGGCCTGCCGCGACTACGAGCTGTGGCGCCGGCCCATGGTCCGCCCCTACGAGGAGATCGGGGCCGCGGGATCGCGGATCGTGCGCGGCGGCGAGAAGCCGCCGGAGGAGCGCTGGCCGCCCCCGGCCTGAGGGACCGCCCCGGGCGCCGCGGCCGCCTCCCTCTCCGGCCGGAGATCCAACTCCGAGATGCTCACCGGGTGCGCAGGCGGGCGATCTCCGTCCACGAGGCGCCGCCGTCGCGCGAGCGCAGGATGGCGCCACCGTCGCGCGCGGCGTAGAGGCTGCCGTCGTCCTCGGCGTCGATCTGCTGGGGCCGGCCGCCGAGCGTGCCCACGCGATGGGAGCTGACGCCGCCGTCGGAGCTGATGGCCACGGTGCCGTCGGGCTCGGCGATGTACAGGGTCCCCGACGACGCCCAGGACAGGCGGGCCTCGGCCGTCGGGGCCAGGGGCCGCCAGGTCGCGCCGTCGTCGTGCGACTCCACCAGTCCCTGGTCGGTCGAGGCGACCATGTGGGTGTCGTCACGGGGGTCGGGCACGAGGTCGAAGACCGGGCCGGGCGACGGGTGCTGGCTCCACCGCACCCCGTCGCCGCTCGTCATGATGCGCAGCCCCAGCAGGTCGAACCCGTAGAGCCGGCCGCCGCGCGCCCGCAGCGGGTGGAAGTCGACCTCGCCGTACAGCGACAGCACGCGCCACGACCGCGCATCCCGGGAGGCGATCACCCCCAGCGACTCGGGCAGGCTCCTGGTGCGATGCAGGGGGTGCCCGGCGGTGAGGATCTGGCCGTCGTCGGTCACGGCGAGCGACGCCGCGCCGAGGGGGATCGGCCCCGTGGGGCCCGCGACCTCCGCGGGCTGCAGGCGCGGCGTGCCGCCGCCGGAGGGAAGCCGGAAGATGCCGACGTCGGTTCCCACCAGGAGGTCGCCGCCGCCGGGCGCCAGGTTCAGCGAGAAGACACGGTCGACGCGGGGACCCGTCGTGGGAGCGGTGACGGCCGGGCCGCCCGCGGCTGCGCCACCCCCCGAGCCCCCGCAGCCGGCGAGCCCCAGCGCGAGGGCCAGCGCCACCAGCGCGGTGAGGCCGCGCCTCCTCACGCCGACAGCAGCCACAGCCCGAAACAGGTGAACGCGATCATCACGGCGAGCAGGCACAGCTGGGAGCGTAGGACGGCGGCCGGGGTGTGGAAGATCACCAGGGCACGGTCGTGCGCGACCGCCAGCGCGGCCAGGTGCCCGATGACGAGCGCGGCGACCTCCACGTACCAGACCACCTCGGTCGACAGCAGGCCGTAGTCGATGCCCGCGCCGGCCGTCCCGAAGAGGTCCGAGCCGTTGCCGAGCGGGTCCGAGACCAGGTAGCCCAGGGCCTGCCCCTGGTACACGATGAACGTGAAGTAGTGGGCCAGGACGTAGGCGAGCGCGATCGGGACCAGCGACGGCGCGAAGTAGGCGGCGAGCCCGCGCACGTCCGCCACCGCCCGGGAGGCGCGCATGCCCCACACGCCCGCGAGGTACACGGCCCCGACGAGGATGACCGAGCCGATGAGGCCGATCGTCTCGGCCAGCTCGACGGACGGGTCGATGCCCAGGCCGGCGTCGCCGAGCCGGCCCTCGAGCGTTCCCGCCCACGACGTCCAGAGCGATACGCTCTGCGCGCCGTCGAAGATCGTGACCCCGATCGAGGCGCACAGCACCGCCACGGTTCCGGGCAGGAGCTCCACCGAGTCGAGCCCGGCGAGGGGCCGTCGCACCCGGAGCACCCGGTCGCGGACGTGCAGGGGGCTGATGCGGGCGAAGAGGCCGAAGTACACCCCGAAGGTATCGGCTCCCGCGCCGAAGCGCTCCACCCCGAAGAGCGCCATCCCCACGAGCTGCACGGCGGCGTACGCCAGCGCGATGAGCGCCAGGCGGCGGGGCTCGTCGCCGTGCGGGTCCACCAGCTCGAGCCACCCGAAGGCCAGGAGCCCGGCGGCCGCCGGCCATCTGCCGAGCCGGCGCGGGTAGGCGAGTGGTGCCGCCGGCCGCGACCCCGCCCGGCGGCCGAGCGCCCAGCGGCCCGCCCGCGCGGCCGCCCGCCACGGGTTGAGCGCCCGGAAGACGTCGCCGAGGATCGCCGACACCACCACCAGGCCGACCCAGAAGACCACGTAGACGAACGTTGGCAGCAGGTTCGCGTTGGGGCTCGCGCTGCCGGCCAGGCCGCAGGCCACCAGCCCGCCGAATGCCAGCACGCCCACGGCGCCCGCGGCCACCTCTCCCCAGAGGGGGAAGCGCAGCAGCGCGCGCCCGTCGCGCTCCCGCAGAAGGGGGGTGCGCCACAGGACGCCCAGCGCGAGGAACGAGACCAGCAGCACCAGCCCCGCTCCCCAGATGAAGAGCCACTGGGGAACGGGGAGGTCGGCGCGGGTGACCAGGCCGTGCCCGAGCGCGTATGGCGGGGCCAGCAGCGCGACGCCACCCACGACGGCGACCGCCGCCAGACACCGGCGCCGCGCACCGCCACTCCTCACCAACCGGTGGTGCCGGCGAAGGGCTGCAGCAGGGCGGCGATGCGCTCCAGCGCCCGCACCACGGCGGCGAGCTCGCGCTCGAGGGGCGAGGCGCGCACCTCGAACGCCAGGTCGCCGGTGATGGTGTGGCCGTCCGCGGAGACCGCGGTCCAGGTGACGGCGTAGGCGCCCGGCTCGCCGGGCGGGAGCGTCGCGATCATGCGCCGCGCGTTGGCGGGGTCGAGCCGTGCGCGGTAGGTGGCCTCCCCGGCCGGCGAGCGGACGGTGAAGGCGCCCGGCTCGCCGAGCGGGTTGGAGAAGGTGAGCGTCAGCGCGCGCGGCGGCGCGGCCAGCCGCGCGCTGTCGACCGGCCGCGAGGCCACCAGCTGGTCGTGGGCCACGGCCGGCGCGGCGCAGGACAGCAGGAGCCCCAGCGCGAGCGCGATCGCCCGGCGCCGGGCCGTCACGTGCTCACCGCCGACAGGAGCCAGAGCCCCATCCCCGTGTAGCCCATGGTCACCGCGAGCATCCAGTACTGCGACCGGATGGCCTGCTCCAGGCGCGGCCAGGTCACGAGCGCCCGGTCGTGCGCGAGCAGCAGCCCGCACGCGTGCCCCACCAGCAGCGCGACCGCCTGGACGTACCAGATCTCGGTGCCCGAGATGACGTTGTAGTCGATGGCGGCGCCGGCCGTGCCGAAGATGTCCGCGCCGCGCCCGAGGGGGTCCGAGGCCAGGCCGCGCAGCGACTGCCCCTGGAGGACCAGCAGCGAGAAGTAATGGGCGAGGGCGTAGGCCGCGGCGATGGGCAGCAGTATGTGCGCGAAGCGCTTGCCGAGGTGCCCGGGGTCGCGCGGGCCGGCGTGGCGCATGCCCGCGACGCCGATCGCGTACAGGAGCGCCACGACGACGATCGCGATCGCGAGGCCGATGGTGCCCGCGAGCTGCGCGGCCGTCGACGGGGCCGCGCCGAGATCCGCGAACCCGTCCCGCAGGCTCCCGCCGCCGTCCCTCCACATCGCGCTGTTGATCGCCCCGTCGAAGGTCGTCCCGCCGATGGTCACGCACAGCAGCGCCACGGTCCCGGGCAGGATGTCGAGAGACGCGGCACCCGAGAGCGGCCGGCGCAGGATCAGGACGCGGTCGCGCACGGCCAGCGGCGAGAGCCGGCCGAACAGGCCGAAGAGCACGCCGAACGCGTCCCCCCGGGTCGACCACGTCTCCACGCCGAAGAGCGCCATCGCGGCGATCTGCACCACGGCGTAGGCGAGCGCGAGCGCGGCGAGCATCCGGGGCGAGTCCGGGTTCGCCGCGACCAGCTCGATCCAGAGGAAGACGGCGATGCCGGCGGCGGCCGGCCAGCGGCCGAGCGCCGCGGGGTAGCGCAGCGGCGGCTCCCGCCGGAGGCCGGCGCGGGCGAGGCCCCAGGCGCCCGCCCGGGCCAGGGCGCGCCACGGGTTGAGAGCGCGGAAGATGTCGCCGAACAGGACGCTGCCCAGCGGCACGGCCACCCAGAAGACGATGTACACGGCCGTGGGCGTGAGGTTCTGGTCGGACTGCTGGGTCCCGGCGAGCCCGCTCCAGACGACGATGGCCAGGGCGGCCACGCCGACCGCGCCCGCCGCCGCCTCGAGCCCGACGGGGATCCGCGCAAGCGGGCGCTCCGGCGATCGCTCCAGGCGCGGCGTGGGCCGGAGCGCGGCGAGCAGGAAGAACGAGATCGCGAGGGCCGCGGCGGCGGCCCAGGCGAAGAGCCAGCTCGGAGCCGGGAGGTCGGCCCGGCCCTCGAGGCCGTGGGCGGCGGCCGGCGACGGGGACCCGAGGGCCCCCGCCACCACCAGCGCGACCGCGACGCCGAGCGCCCGCCGGGCTGTGGCCGCCGTCCGCACTACGCGGTGCTCCCCGGGCGCCGCCGGGCCATGATGAGCGCAGCGCCGCCGGCCAGGAGCCCGAGGACGCCGACCACCAGGGCGGTGATGGCGAGGCCCTTCGAGGCCCCGTTGTCGCCATCCGACGTGGTCGCCGGAGTGGACGCCGCCGGGTTCGCGGTCGCCGCCGCGCCGTGGGCGTCGGCCGTGGCGGCGACGACGCTGACCTGCGGGGCCGGCTCCGCGGCGTCGGGCGGGCCGATCCAGCGGACGACCTCGCCGTTGCTGTAGGTCTGGACGGCCTTGAAGGTGAGGGTGTCACCGGCCTTTCCGGGGATCACCACGGCGAGCCCGAAGTCCTGGAACTCGCCGGGCCGGATGATCCCGGTCGTGCCGTTGCCGATCCAGGTGATGCGACGCACCTCCTCGGTGACCGGCCCGTCGTCGGTCTGGATCGGCGCCGCGAGCTTCTCCGTGACGATGTTGACCCTCCAGCCGGGGACGGCCTCGGGGGAGGCCTGGAGGAAGCCGGAGGGCAGCTCGAGGGCGACCCTGACCGTGCCCGCGTTGTCGCGTTCGTTGGGCACCCGCACGTCGAGGCGCATCTCGGCGCCGGCGGGGGCCTCGGTCGGTTGCAGCGTGACGTGGGCGCTCGCGACGGCCGGGACGATCAGGGCCGCGACGGCGCCGAGCGCCGCGAAGGCGAGCAGCGCTCTCGTGTGTCTCTTCACGTAAGGACTCCAAACTCGAGGATGACGTGCGCCGGGCCGAGTCGCCGGGCGCTCTCGGGACGAGAGTCGTCCGGGGGCCCCCTGCGCCCCATCGCGGCCGCGATCAGGCGGCCTCCTCGTGGCAGCGGCGGCGACCACGCCGCGGGCGTGCGAGGGCGGGCCGGGCTGCCAGGGGCGCCACCCCCTGCGCGGGCGCAGGCGATGCGCGCGAGCGCGCGCTCGCCCGGATAGCCGCCCAGCAGGAGCGCGCAGATCAGCGCGAGCGCCGGCGCCAGCGCGAGAAGCCCGACGATCATCCCGCCGGCCTGATGGGCACGCGGATCGTGGTCGTGTACTCGTCGAAGGCGGAGACGCGGTTGATGATCTCGGCCTCCCAGTCGCCGGGCACGCCGAGGATCTCGGCGGGGATCACCCAATGGCCCGGGCCGGCCTTCTGCGGCTTCGCCTCGATCGGGCCGATGTCGCGGTCGGGCAGGCTCAGCAGCACGCGGAGCTGCTTGGTGGCCCGGTACTGGCTGCCGTCGGCCGCGTTGAACAGGTAGAGGTGGATCTCGTTCGCGCCGACCAGCGCCGGCTCGACGGTCATCTCGAGATGCGCCGGCCCGATCGTCGCGTTCGTCGAGAACGGGCCGACGGCGGCCTGGCCGGGCGGCGCGAAGTTCACCAGCGCCGCGGTGACGGCGAGCACGACCGCGATCAGGGCGACCTCGGCCCGCAGCGTGCGTCGCAGCAGGCGCCCGGCCGCGCCCGGCGGATCACCGCCGGCGGCGACGCGGCGCAGCCGGGGCACCACCCGCTGCCGGTTGACGGCCCCGAGGCCGATCAGCACCAGCAACAGGCAGAACTTGATGAGCGCCGCCCGGCCGAAGGCGGTCCCGAGCACCTCACCGGCCGCGCCGATGTGGATCCACGACTGGGCCACGCCGGTCGCCAGCAGCAGGATCACGCACGCGAGCGCCAGCGGCGAGAAGCGCACCAGCACGGCCGCGAGGAGACGGCTCCGGTCGGGTGGCTCCAGCCGGCGCGTCGCGGCCGGGAGCACGAACAGGAGCATCGCAAGGCCCCCGGTCCAGAGGCTCATGGCCACCACGTGGGCCACGTCGAGCGGGATGAGCGCGGCGCTCGGCGACTGGGTGGACGCGTGGCCGCCGAGGGCCGGGGTGATCGCGATGAAGGCCGCCGGCACGGCGAGCAGCGCCACCTTCCAGGCCGCCGGCGCGCGGGCGCCCGCGAGGCCCGTCGCCCCGAGGCGCGCCGGGCGCAGGGCGGGCCGGAAGCCTCCGGAGGCGTAGACCGCGATCGCCCCCCCGAGAACGACCCACGCGATCACCCTCGCCATCCAGACTCTCCCGAAGCGCGTGCCGAGCACCTCCCGCACGATGCCCGGGTCGAGCGCGGCGGCCACCGAGATCCCGGCGGCGGTGGCACCCTGGAGGACGATCCCGAGGAGGCCGCTGACGATGCCCGCCACGACCGCGCCCACCAGCAGCCACCGGGCCCGCCGCTCGAACGCGCCGGCGGCGGCCCCCCATTCGCTTCCCGCTCCGGCCACGCGCGCAAGGGCGGGGAGCCAGATCGCGATGAGGAAGGCCAGGCCGCCCAGGGCGAGCGCGATGGCCGCGTAGTTCACGAAGCGCACCGCGCCGAAGGCGAGGTCGGTGGCCCGGCCGGTGCCGCTCGCGGCGATGAGCTGGTTGACGCGCTGGGCCGGGGCCGCGCCGGGGGCGCCGATGGAGAACACGAAGCCGCCCGAGACCGGGTGGGAGTCGGCCGAGATCACCCGGTAGGTGGCGGTGTAGCTGCCGTCGGCGAGCCCCGAGCGCAGCCCCACCGAGAGCTCGTCCCCGCGGCCGTTCGGCCGCTCCACCTGGCCCGTGTCGACGCGGTCGCCCTTGGAGTCGAAGACCCGGAGAGCCTGGAAGTTGCCCTCGACCGATTCGTCGAAGCGCAGGGTGACCCGGTCCGGCGCGCTCGCCACGACGGCGCCGCGGGCGGGGTTGCTCCCCTCCAGGACCGCGTGGGCGAGGGCGGAGGGCGCGAGCGCCAGGCCGACGACCGCCACGGCGACCGCGGCGAGGACCCCCCGGGTCCGCCGGCGCGTCACCAGGCCTCGCGCGCCGGGGGGTCGTCGCCGGGTCCGGGCCCACGGTCGCGCCGCCGGCCGACCCAGAAGAGGGCGGCCGCCACGACCAGCACGGCCGGGATGAGCCCGAGGCCCACCATCGCGAAGATCGAGGGACCGCCGGGCCGGCCGACCCAGAAGAGGGTTCCCTCGATCGTGCTCCTCCGCCCGTCCACCACGATCGGCACCCGGTAGTCGAAGACCTTGGTCCGGGCGGTGGTGTCCGTGACCTGCGGCGGCGTCCCCGTGCCCATCCAGTGGGCGCGGTGGTCGTGCCACTCCAGGCGCCCGGTGCTCGTGTACGGCCTCCACAGCGGCGCGGCCTTGGCGTCGGCCTGCGGCGGGAGCGTCACCCTCGCGAAGCGGTCCTGGTTCAGGTAGGTGGCGGGCGAGTGGACGTTGACCTGCGCCGAGCCGTCGGGCAGCAGCCGCGCGTAGGGCTCACCCTCGTAGCCCAGCACCACCACGGTGTGATGGCCCGGGTTGCGCACCTCCAGCCGGTCGTCTCCGCCCAGCATCCGCACCTGGAGCCCCGGCGCGGCCGGCGTGACGCCCCGCACCTGAGACAGGAAGTCGGGGTTGCTGGCGTGGGCCAGCGCCTCGCCGGCCATCGCCGGGAGCAGCAGCAGGACCATGAGGAGGAGCATGCGTCGGGACGGCGCCACGGGTCGGCGGCGCCCCCCCGGCGGGGGTGGCATCTCGGGTGTCCTCCACGGCTCGGGGTCGTCCGTCCGCCGAGGCGGACGGGCCGGCTACGCGAGCGCGGGACCCGGAGGGGGCCGCACGGCCAGCGACCGGGCCAGCAGGAGGCCGCCGCGCACCAGCGCGAGCGCGGGGACGGCGGGGCGTGCCATGCGGGCGGCGCGGGGCGCGGGACGGTGACGTGCGCGCGCGGCCACCCGAGCCACCGACCGCGAGCCGGGATAGCGCCCGCACGCCAGCAGCATCACCAACAGCAGAATCGGCGCGAGGTGGAGGAGGCCGATCACGGCGAGGATCGTATGCCAGCCGCTCCCGGAGGCGAAGTACGCCTGTCCCGGTCTCCGGGCCGCCGCTGTGCGACGATCGGGGCGTGCGTTCGACCTCTGCCACTGATCGCCGGCGCGGGGTTCCTCGCCCTCGTGATCGCCCTCACGGCCATCGCGAGCGCCGGGGGGGCCCGGCACCTCGGCCATTCGGCGCCATCGGCCGACACCACGACCGCCCTCTCCCGGCTCTGGGCGGTGCCCCCCGTGGAGGTGGCCGCGATCCTCCTGGCCGCGGCCACGTACTGGGGTTTCACGCGGCGCTTCGGCGGGGTCTCGGGGCTGCGCCAGGTCTCGTTCTACTCGGGCCTCGCCCTCATCCTCGCGGCCGTCTGCTCGCCGCTCGGCGGCATCGCCCAGCAGGGGCTCCTCACCGCCCACATGCTGCAGCACACCCTCATCGGAGCCGTGGCACCGCTCCTGCTCCTGCTCGGGATGCCCGCCTCGCTGCTCGGGCACCTGCCGGAGCGGTGGCGACGACGCATCCAGCGGATCCAGAACCCGCTCGTGGCCTTCCCGCTGTGGGCCCTGACCACGATCGTGTGGCTGCTCCCCGCGATCCACGACGCGGTGCTCGAGAACAGCGCCCTCTGGATCGTGCAGCAGGCCTCGTTCCTGGTGTTCGGCCTGCTCCTGTGGGCTCCGGTGGTCGAGTCGCTCCCCGCTCCGGACTGGTTCGGGACGGGGTGGAAGGTCGTCTACATGAACGGCGTCTGGTTCCTGGGCCTGGCGATCGCCAACGTCTACTGGTTCTCGGGGACGGCCTTCTACAGCGCTCACGCGGCCGCCGCGGCCGCCTGGGGCGTTGACCCGCTGGAGGACCAGGCCAACTCGGGCACGGTGATGATGCTCTCGCACTGCCTGCTGGCCTTCAGCGCGATCACGATCCTGTTCTTCCGCCAGGCGCGGGAGGGTGACCTTCGCCAGCGACTGATCGAGGCGGGCATCGACCGGGCCAGCGTGGAGAACGCCACCCGGCGTGGGACCGCCGAGGCGCTCGCGCGGCTCCACGGCATCCCCGTGCGCACCCGGGCGGGAATGGACTAAGAGCTGGTTTCAGAATGACCCCTGAAGCTTCCTGAGGCAGATCAGGCAGCAGCCGACGACGAGGAAGGCGGAGCCGGGCCGGCCGCGGTCGAGGCACCGGCAAGACGCACGTGGCGATCGCCATCTCGATCCGCGCCTGCGTGGCTGGCCAGCGGGGGTCAGCCCCCTGTCCGCAGAAGCTGACGAGCCGGCACGAGGTCCTCCCGCCGGACGAGGACCTCGTGCGGCCCGCCGACGTACAGGCCGTGAGACACCGAGGCTCCAAGTTCGTCACGCGACTCGCGCACCGGATCCCCGCGGTGCGGAGCAGACCGCACGCCACCGCCGCCTCCGCCACGGTCCTTACTACTCCGGCGACAACGAACTCGTCTCTCCGCACCCGCTCGATCTCGTCCTCGACGCTCATCTCCCACCTCGGTTTCGTCGGCCTCCGGCCGGCGACCCAGCCCTCGCTGCGCGCATTATCCACAACGGAAGCGGCGCGGCCTGTCGGCACCGGTTGAATCCACTTTTCAACCGCTGAGGATGGGACACCTCTCAGCCGTTGACAGCACGGCTCGCGCCAGGCCTCGACGACAGGTCGGCCGGCGCGTCAACGGCGCGCGCGCTCCCGGCCGAGGAGCGGGACCTCGTCGAGCGGGATCATCGACTCCCGGACTCGCCGCACGTCCCACTCGGAGCGAGGGACGTGCCGCGACAGAGCCGAAAGCGAGGAGCCCGATCGGCCGGCCGCTACAGCCGCGCGGCAGTCGGGGCAGCGCCCGCGGAGGGTCACGTCGTGGCCCTCGACGGTGTCGTCGGAGGCGTCGGCGCTGCCCTGCAGCGCCTGCTCGAGCGCGGCGTCCTCGAACGGGCGCACCGCGCCGCAGTTGACGCAGACGAGGTGGTGGTGGTGCTCGCCGCCGGGCAGCGCGGGCTCGTAGCGCGCGACGCCGCCGCCCAGGTCGATGCGGTGCACCAGGCGCGGGCCGGCCGGCAGGTCGAGCACGCGGTACACGCTCGCGAGGGCGTGCTCGGCCCAGCGGGCGACGGCCTCGTCGTCGGGATGGTGATGGTCCGGGCGTATCATCGGGCGGCATGGAGCGCTCGGGGACAGAGACGGTGTGGCGTCGCCTCCGCGCCGACGGACTGCGCCGGACACCCCAGCGCGAGGCGATCCTGGACGCCCTGAGCGACGCCGGCGAGGCCCTGCCGCTGTCGGTGCTCCTGGCCCGCGGGCGCCGCCGCGCGCCCGGCCTGGGCGAGCGCACCGCCGAGCGGACGGTGGCGCTGCTGGTGGACCGCGGCGCGGTCGACGCGATCACCCGGACGGGGGAGAGGTCGTCTACCGGCTCTGCGGGCGCGGCCATCACCACCACCACCTGGTCTGCACGTCCTGCGGCACGGTGGCCGAGCTCGACGAGTGCGACATCGCGGGATGGGCGGCCGACCAGGCGGAGCGCCAGGGCTTCCTGGTCGAGGGCCACGAGGTGACCGTTCACGGCGTGTGCGGGGGCTGCCGGGACGTCGCGGGGACGACCCCGGCGGCGCTCAGCGAGCGGCGCCGTCCGCCGCGGCCTCGAGGGCAAGCGCCACGACGAGCGTGACGAGGGCGACCCGGGCCGCCCAGGCCAGCGCCTCGCCGCCGCCCGCCTGAGGGCGCCCCGCGGGGACGAATTCCCGCAGCGCGGTTGGGATCGCGAGGGTCGACAGCATGGGGGCAGTGTGACCCATACGCCGGACGCGCCGCTGGTGCCTCGCGAACGCCGGCGCTCGGTCATGGTCGTGATGACGGTGGACCGGGACCGCAATTCCCCGGCGTCAGCCGGGCGAGCTCGCCGGGGTCCGGTCGACCGGGGCGTCCTCCGAGGGCGCGGGCGACGGGAACGGCTCCTCGTTTCGCGGCGACGGCACGCCCCGCAGCCCGATGAAGGCCGTCATCGCGGCGGCGAAGGTCAGCGCCGCGCCGACCCACATCGCGCCGTTGACCCCGGTCACGAACGCCTCGAAGGCGCTCTGCCGCGCGGCCGGTCCGGCGATCTGCCCGATCACCCGGCCCTGGCCGCCGATGACCAGCTCGTCGAGGCCGGCGGACCGCCCCTGGGCGCCCGCGGAGAGCTGCGCCACGTCGCCGGCCCACGACCGGGTCGCCAGCGTCGCGCCAACGGCTCCCAGAACGGCCAGGCCCACCGCCGCGCCCACCTGCCGCGCCGAGTTGATCACCCCGGAGGCCACCCCGGCCTTCCGGGGGTTGACCGCCGCCATCGCGGTGGCCGAGGTCGTGGGCATCGTCAGGGCCAGGCCCGCGCCCATGATCACGTAGAAGGGCCAGATGGCGTTGTAGCTGGACGCGACCGTGATCTGGCTGAGCCCCGCGAGGCCGCCGGACAGCATCAGCATGCCGGTGGTCATGAGCTGGCGCGGGGTGAAGCGCGACTGGAGCCGCCCCGCCCAGGGGGCGATGAGCATGATCATCCCGGTGAGCGGGAGGGCGGCGACCCCGGACTTCTCCGGGGACCAGCCCTTCACGTTCTGGAAGTAGAGGGTGATGAAGTAGACGACGCCGAACAGCGCGAGGCCCACGAACACGACGAGGATCACGGGCGCGCTGAACGCTGGGCGGCGGAAGAACTCGAGGGGGACCATCGGGTTCGGGCTGCGGGCCTCCCAGGCCACGAAGGCGAGCAGGGTCGCGACGCCCGCCACCAGGAAGGTGATCGTGTAGGCCGAGGCCCAGGCGTGCGAGTTGGTCTCGATGAGGCCCCACACCACCAGGAAGAGGCCCGCGGTGATGAGGCCGATGCCCGGCAGGTCGAGGGTCAGGCTCGTGGGATCCCGCGACTCGGCCACCGCCCAGAGCGTGACGAGCGCCCCGACGATCCCGACGGGCACGTTGATCCAGAAGACCGCCGACCAGTTGACGCGCTCGACGAGCACGCCGCCGAGCACGGGGCCGATGGCGAGCGCCACGGCCGAGATGCCGGCCCAGATGCCGATGGCGGTCCCCAGTTCCCTGCGCGGGAACGCCGCGACGATGATCGAGAGGGTTAGCGGGTTCATGAGCGCGCCGCCCACCCCCTGGCCGGTGCGGAACGCGACCAGCCACTCGGCCGTCGGCGCCAGCGCGCACGCGGCGGACATGGCGGTGAAGATCGTCAGGCCCACCAGGAACATCTTCTTGCGGCCGAAGCGGTCGCCCAGCTTGCCGCCGAGCATGATCAGCACCGCGAACGCCAGCACGTAGGCGTTGATCGTCCACTCGAGCGTCGAGGGCGACGCGTGTAGCTGGCGCTGGATCGAGGGCAGCGCCACGTTGACGATCGTGTTGTCGAGCATGATCAGGAAGAGCCCGAAGCACATCGCGGCCAGGGTCAGCCACTTGCGGCCCTGGGCGGGGGCGGCGGCGGTCACGGGGCCTCCTCGGGGACGGGCGCGCCGGCCGGCTCCAGGATCCGCACGAGGGTCTCGGCGATGGGCCCGAGGCGCCGCAGCGCGCGGTCGCCCTCGGTGGCGCAGGTGAACGCCCCCAGGAAGCTGAGGCCCGCGAAGAGCGCCATGACGTGGTCGGGGTCGACGTCGGCGCGCAGCCGGCCGGAGGCCTGGCTGCGCCGCACGGCCCCGACCACGATCTCGGCGAAGCCGTCGCGGATGCCGTCGAGCGTCCGACGCACCTCGGGCTCGTCGGCCATGGCGACCGCCAGGGAGCGCAGCTTCAGCGAGGCGGGCACGTCGGGCTCGGTCACGCGCTGCCCGAGCGCCCGCGCGATGCTCCCGAACGGGTCGTCCCCGGCACGCTCCGCGGCCTCCTCCAGGCGCCGCTGCATCCCCGCGGCCTGCTCCTCGAGCACCGCGAGGAAGAGCGCCTGCTTCGAGGCGAAGTGGTGGTAGAGGACGGCCTCCGAGCACCGCGCCTCGCGGGCGATGTCGGCCGTGCTGGTGCCGTGGTAGCCGCGCTCGGCGAACAGGCCGCGGCCCGCGCGCAGGAGGCACGCGAGCCGCTCGTCGCGCGTCATCCGGCTGCGGGGGACGATGGGGTCGCCGAGCGTCGCCATCGCCCGACCGTAGCAAGTGAGCGTTCACTCAGTAAAGGGCCGGGGACCGGGGAACGCCGGAGGCCGGCGCGGTTCCCGTACGATCCGCCGCGTGTCCGGCGCCGCCCTCGTCGCGAGCATCCCCGCCCCCGGCGTCCGCGACATCACGTTCGGGCCGTTCGACATCCGGCTCTACGCCCTGTGCCTGCTGGCGGGGATCGCGGCGGCGGTCTGGATCAGCACGCGCCGCTGGAAGGCGGTGGGGGGCGATCCGGACCTGGTGCTCGAGGTGGCCCTGTGGTCGGTGCTCGCCGGCCTGGTCGGGGCCCGGCTCTACCACGACGTCACGAGCTGGAACGAGGTCGGCGACCAGTGGTATGGCCCGATCGCGATCTGGCAGGGGGGTCTCGGGATCTGGGGCGGGGTGCTCTTCGGCGTGCTGACCGGGGCCTACGTCACGCACCGCCGGGGGGCGAGCGTCCTCTTGATGATGGACGCCGCGGCCCCCGGGATCCTCGTCGCGCAGGGCATCGGGCGGCTCGGGAACTACTTCAACCAGGAGCTCTTCGGAGGCCCCTCCAACCTGCCGTGGGCCCTGGAGGTGGACCTCCAGCACCGTCCCGAGAAGTACATCAACGACCCCACGTTCCACCCCACCTTCCTCTACGAGATGCTGTGGAACTTCGGCGGGGCGGCCCTGATCATCTGGCTGGGCCACCGCTTCCGGCTGCGCGCGCCGGGGGTGTTCTGCCTCTACGTGATGATCTACTCGCTGGGGCGCATCTTCTGGGAGCAGCTCCGCGTGGACCCCTCGAAGATGTTCCTCGGGCAGCGGCTCAACTTCTACGTCGCCCTGGCCCTCTTCCTGGGCGCGATCGTGGCGTTCGTGTGGAGCGTGCGCCGCGGCCCCGAGACGCGCGACGCCCCGGCGGCGAGCGTTCCCCGCACGTCGGGGGGCGCGAGGGTACGGCCCGCCGGATCGCCCAAGCGGCGCTAGGCGGCCGTCACGCGAACCCGCATGGGCAGGCCGCCGCGCGGGCGCAGGGTGATCTGCGGGACGAGCTCCAGGGGACGGTCGTCGATCGCCTCCAGGCGCGCGCGGCGGGCGATCGTCGCGAGCAGCAGGGCGCCCTCGACCGCGGCGAAGGTGGCGCCGATGCACTTGCGCGTTCCCGCGCCGAACGGGATGTAGGCGTAGCGGTGGGCGGGCGCGCCGCCCCCGTCCGCCCAGCGCTCCGGCGCGAAGCGCTCCGGGTCGGGCCAGAAGCGCTCGTCCCGATGGAGGAGATAGGGGGGCATCATGATCAGCCCTCCCTCCGGGATCGTGTACGGGCCCAGCGGCACCGGCTCGACGCATCGCCGGGCCAGCATCCAGACCGGCGGGTAGAGCCGCATCGACTCCTGGAGCAGCCGCTGGGTGTGGGGCAGGCGGCGCAGGTCCTCCAGGCCGGGCAGGCCGGCGCCGAGGGCGGCGGCCTCCTCCCGTACGGCCCTCTCGGCCTCCGGGTGCCGCGAGAGCAGGTGCCACGTGAACGTGAGCGCGTTGGCCGTGGTCTCGAGACCGGCGGCGAAGAGCGTCATCACCTCGTGGCGCACCTCGTCGTCCGTCATGGCCGCCCCGTCCTCGGCGTCCTGGGCGTCGAGGAGCATCGACAGCAGATCGCCGCGCTCGCGCGCCCCGTCGGCCCGGCGGCGGGCGATGACCCCGTCGACCATCCGCTCGAGGTCGGCCTTCGCCGCGCGGAAGCGCCGGACGGTGCGGGTGGGCGCGCGCAGCCGCACGCCGGAAAAGGGCAGCACCAGGAGGTCGAAGGCCCGGAACACGTCCGCGAGCGCCTCCTCCACGCGCTCGCGCTCGGCGTCGAGCTCGGTTCCGAAGAGGGTCTCGCCCACCACCGCCATGGTGAGCGCGGTCATCTCGCTGAAGACGTCGATGACCTCGCCGTCGGTCCAGCCGGCGGCGGCCTCGTCGGCGCGGCGGGACATGATCCGGGCGTAGCCCTCGAGCCGGGCGTGGTGGAACGCCGGCTGGATCAGCCGCCGCTGCCGGCGATGGTGCTCGCCCTCGGAGGTCAGCAGGCCGTCGCCCAGGAGCACCCGCGCGCCCTGGAGGATGCGGCCCTTGCGCACCCGCGCGGCATGGGTGGTGAAGACCTCCTGCACCAGGTCCGGCTCGGTCACCAGGTACATGTCGAGCGGCCCCATGCGGAACGCCACCACCGGCCCGTACTCCCGTCGCAGGCGCACGAACATGCCCAGCGGATCGCGCCGGCGCTCGCCGATGAGCGCGAGGGAGCCGCGCCGGCCCGGACCCGGGGGCGTGTCGGGGCCGGTCACGGGACGCGTCGCGGTCGTCATGGGCCCTCCCTCAGCCCGTGCCCGGCGTCCGCTCGCCGGCCTCGACCGCCACGTCGAGGCGGTTCTCCGGCGGCGCCAGGGGGCAGCTCCAGCGCGGGTCGTAGGCGCAGGACGGGTTGTAGGCGTAGTTGAAGTCCAGCACGAGCCGCTCCCCGGAGGCGCCCAGGTCCGCGCCCTTCACCGTGTCGAGCAGGTAGCGGCCGCCCCCGTAGGTGCCGTGGCCGGCCAGGGCGTCGCGGAAGGGCAGGAACAGCCCGCCCCCGTAGCCCTCGAGCCAGTACACGGCCAGCGAGACCTCGCGGCCCCCGAGCGTCGGGCGCACGCTCCCGATGCGCGTGAAGCGCGTCGGCTCGCCGGTGCTGGTGGGGATGATCAGCTCGGCGCCGGCGTCGTCGGGAGCGAGCTCGGCCTCGACCCGCATCTCGGGCCGGTGGGCGAAGTAGGGGATCCCCGCGAAGCCCGCCCGCTCCTCGGCCGGCAGCGGGCTCTGCGGGTGCTCGCGCGAAGAGCCCGTCGCGCGCCGTCCGGAAGGCCTCGCATGCGTCCGGGTCACCGCCGGCCTCCCGCACCCGGGCGTACATCGCCAGCACCCGCCGCTTCCAGTCGGCCAGGTCCAGGCGCGGGTGGGCCACCTCAGTCGGCCCGGGTGACGGCGCCCTCCGAGGCGGAGGAGACGAGGGCGGCGTACTTGGCCAGCACGCCGCGCGTATAGCGGGGGGTGGGCGGCGACCACTCGGCGAGCCGTGCGGCGATCTCGTCGTCGGGCAGGTCGAGGCGCAGCTCGCGGGCGTCCACGTCGATCACGATGGTGTCGCCCTCCCGCACCGCGGCGAGGGGACCGCCGCGGAAGGCCTCGGGCGCGATGTGGCCCACCATCAGGCCGTGGGTCGCCCCCGAGAAGCGCCCGTCGGTGATGAGGCCCACCTCGTCGCCGATCCCCTCGCCCACGAGCGCGGCCGTGACGTGGAGCATCTCGCGCATCCCCGGGCCGCCGGCGGGGCCCTCGTAGCGGATGACCACCACGTCGCCGGCCCGGATGAGGCGCTGCTTGACCGCGGCGAAGGCCTCCTCCTCGCTCTCGAAGACGCGCGCCGGACCCACGTGCAGGCGCCGCTCGTGCCCGGCGAGCTTCACCACGGAGCCCTCGGGGGAGAGGTTGCCGTGCATGATCGCCAGGCCGCCGCTGGGTGACAGCGGCGCCTCGATCGGCACCACGACCTCCTGCCCGGGCGACTCGTGCGCCTGGTCGGCGATCTCGCCCAGCGTGCGCCCGTCGACGTTGCGCGCGCCGGCGTGCACGAGGTGGCGCTTGGTGAGCTCGCGGCTGACGAGGGCCACACCGCCCGCCTCGAAGAGGTCCGTCGCCACGAAACGGCCC
This sequence comes from Miltoncostaeaceae bacterium, assembly GCA_963760715.1. Classification (GTDB taxonomy): domain Bacteria; phylum Actinomycetota; class Thermoleophilia; order Miltoncostaeales; family Miltoncostaeaceae; genus CAVXDY01. The sequence goes on from CAVXDY010000004.1 coordinate 538,437, forward strand.
CCGGGGGTGAGGCTCGCCACGATCGGGGTGCGCTCGGCGATCGAGTCGAAGTCGTCGATCGTCAGGTCGATGCCCATCTCCCAGGCGATCGCCAGCAGGTGCAGCACCGCGTTGGTCGAGCCGCCGCTCGCGGCGACGCCGGCGATGGCGTTCTCGATCGCGTCGCGGGTGATGATCTGGGAGGGGCGCACGTCGTCGCGCACCAGCCGCATCACGAGCTCTCCGGCCGCGACCGCGGCGGCCTCCTTGCTCGGGTGCAGGGCCGGCACGCCGTTGAGCCCCGCCGGGCTGATGCCCAGCAGGTCGAGGGCCATGGACATGGTGTTGGCGGTGAACTGGCCGCCGCAGGCGCCGGCTCCCGGGCAGGCGACGTTCTCGAGGGCGTGGACCTCCTCCGGCCCCACCCTGCCCGCGGCGTGGGCCCCGACCACCTCGAAGACGTCCTGGATGGTCACGTCGCGGCCCTTGTACCGCCCCGGCGCGATCGAGCCGTTGTAGAGGACCAGCCCGGGGATGTCGAGACGCGCCAGCGCCATCGCGGCCGCCGGGATGGTCTTGTCGCAGCCCACCAGGCACACGAGCCCGTCGAAGAGGTGGCCGCGCGCCGCCAGCTCGATCGAGTCGGCGATCACCTCGCGCGACACCAGCGAGCAGCGCATGCCCTCGGTGCCCATCGACACCCCGTCGGACACCGAGATGGTGTTGAGCTCCATCGGCGTGCCCCCCGCGGCGCGGACACCCCGCTTCACGTGCTGGGCCAGGTCGCGCTGGTTGAGGTTGCACGGCATGGTCTCGATCCACGTCGTCGCCACCCCGACGATGGGCTTGGCCAGGTCGTCGTCGGTGAAGCCGGTCCCCTTCAGCATCGCCCGCGCCGGAGCGCGGTCGGGACCGTCCGTGATGGCCGCGCTGTGGCGCTTGGCCGGATCGCTCGGGCCGTAGGGATCACGCGTCACGGCGCGGCCCTACTCGTCGTCTTCGGAGGGGCGGGCCTTCGCGGCGAGCGACGCGAGCGTGAAGAGCGCGAAGAGGATTCCCATCACGAACGGGAGGTAGCCGGCCGCGCCCTTCTCGTCCCAGCCGATCACCAGCAGGAGGGCCGTCAGCCCCGCAAGCAAGGCCAGCATCCAGACCGGCAGTCCCGGCATCGTTTCACGCTCCCGTTCGATCGACGCGGACATGGTATCGGCGGCGGGCGGCCCGCGGGTGGGGATCCCACTGGTAGTCTCCCGCGCCATGTCGGCGGAGCACGTGGAGGTCCACGTCGAGAAACGTGGAGGCGGGACCCTCGTGCGGGTGACGGGGGTGCTCGACGCGCTCGCGCTGCCCGAGGTGTCGCGCGAGCTGACCGACGCGCAGCGCGGCCAGGGGCCCGTGTACGTCGACCTCGAGGGCGTCACCTTCATGGACAGCCGCGGCCTGGGCGCGCTGCTGGCCGCCAACGAGCGCGCCCGCGAGGGCGCCCCGCCCGTGAACATCTTCAAGCCCTCGCAGGCGGTGCAGCGCCTGCTCGACGTCTCGGGCGTTCGCGGCGTGCTGGTCGAGATCGAGGATCTCCCCGAGTAGTTCCGGGGGGGCGCCCGCCGGGCCCGCTTGACTTTGGCGGGGCGCGGCTTAGAGTGCGCGCTGCTTATCGGTTCGATAAGCTGCATTGATGGAAGGGGCGCCGTCGGCCAACGGCGCGCCGTCCGCCCAAGCACCCCCGCCGTGTCCCAGCCTCTCCACCCCTGTCCGCTGGAGTGAGCGTGATCGCAAAGACCCCATCCGCGCGCGCCCGCCGCGCCGCACAGGCACCCGGCGCCCGCGCCGAGGAGCGGCGCGGCCTGCTGCCCGCCATCGCCGGGCTCGGCGCGGGCGGACACGCCAAGTGCGCCATCGAGGCCATCCGGTCGGTCCTGCGGTACCGCGTGGTGGCCCTGCTCGACTCCGACCCCTCCCTGCAGGGCGGGACGGTGCTCGGCTGCCCCGTGGTGGGCGGCGACGCCCTGGCGGCACTGCGCGCCCAGGGCGTGGAGCTGGCCTTCGTGGGGATCGGCGGCGCCGGCGACGCCGCGCCGCGCCGGACCGCGGCCGCCCTGCTGCGCGAGGCCGGCTTCCGGCTTCCCGCCATCGTCCACCGCGCGGCGAGCGTCGCCGTCTCGGCGGTGCTCGAGGAGGGCGCCCAGGTGATGGCCGGAGCGATCGTCAACGCCGAGGCCCGGATCGGCCGCGACGCCCTGGTGAACGCCGGCGCCATCGTGGGGCACGACGCGCTGGTGGGCGGGTGCTCCCACATCGCGTCGGGGGCGCGGGTGGGCGGCGCCGCGGTCGTCGGGGCGGGCGCCCACATCGGGAGCGGGGCCGTGGTCCTCCAGGGCCGCACGGTGGGCGAGGGCGCGATCGTGGGCGCCGGCGCCGTCGTGATCGACGACGTCGCCCCCGGCGTGCGCATGGGCGGCGTGCCGGCACGGCCGCTGACGTCCGCGCGGATGACGCCATGACCGGGCGCGTCGACGTGCACCAGCACCTCTGGCCCGAGCCCCTGCTGGCGGCGCTCTCCCGCCGCACCCGCCCCCCGCTCCTCCGCCGTTCCCGGGACGGGTGGGTGCTGCGCATCGCGGGAGAGCCCGAGTGGCCCGTGGATCCGGCCGACCACGACCCCGTGCGCCGGGCGCTGCTGGTCGAGCGGGACGGCCTCGACCGCGCGATCGTCGCGCTGTCGAGCCCCCTGGGCATCGAGGCCCTGCCGTCCGGCGAGGCCGAGGAGCTTCTCGCCGCCTACCACGCGGGCGCCTCGGCCCTGGGCGACCGGCTGCCGGCCTGGGCGGGCGCGGGGCTGGCCCGGCCCGACCCGCTCGCGCTGGCCGATCGCCTGGACGAGGGCTTCGTCGGCCTCTGCCTCCCGGCCGGCGCCCTGTGCGGCCCCGAGGGCGCGGCTCGCTGCGCGCCCTTGCTCTCCACGCTCGAGGAGCGCGGGTCGCCGCTCTTCGTGCATCCCGGCCCGGCCCCGTGGAGCGCTCCCCCCTCCGCGGGGCAGGGCTCCCCCGACTGGTGGCCGGCGCTGACCTCGTACGTCGCGCAGATCCACGCGGCCTGGATGGCGTTCCGCGCCTGGGTGCGCCCGGCGCATCCCCGCCTGCGCGCCTGCTTCGCCATGCTGGCGGGCCTCGCGCCGCTGCACTCCGAGCGCCTCGGATCGCGCGGCGTGGCCTGGGGCGCGGACGACCCCGGCGTCTTCCTCGACACGTCGTCGTACGGGCCGTGCGCGATCGCCGCGGTGGCCGCGGTGACGGGCTGGGACCAGCTGGTCTACGGCTCCGACCGCCCCGTGATCGACCCGGCCCGCCAACCCCTCGGCGGCCCCGGGCTCGTCCCCGACGACGCGGGCGCCGCCCGGCTCTTCGCCCCCCAGGAGGTGCTCGCGTGATCGCTCCGCTCGATCCCCTGCTCCCGCCCACCGCGGGCCCCCTCGCCCCGGACGACCTGCGCGCCCTGGTCGAGGGGCTGGCCGGGACCCCCGGGCTCTGGATCTCGCGCGTGCGCCACGACGCCGAGGCGCGGGTCTTCGAGCTCCTGTGGACCGACCACCGCGTTGACGTCTGGCTCATCTGCTGGAGCGGCGAGGATCACGACACGGGCTTTCACGACCACGACGTCTCCTCCGGGGCGTTCGCCGTGGTGAGCGGGGCACTCGTCGAGGAGCGCCTCACCGTGGGCGCTCCGGTGCGCCGCCGCCTTCGCCGGGGCCAGTCGCTCTCGTTCCCGCCCTCGCACGTCCACCGGGTGCAGGGCGTGGGGACGGTCCCCGCGGTGTCGATCCACGCCTACTCCCCGCCGCTGGTGCGCATGGGGGTCTACGGGGTCGCCGACGACGGGACCCTCCGGCGCGAGGCCGTCGGCGCCACCCACGAGCTCCGCGCCGGCGGCCGCCCGGCTTGACATGCGCGCCACCACCGATGAGCCTCGTGCTTGATCGCGACCATAAGCCCGCCTGATGACGAGGACCCCATGCTGTTCCGCCAGGTACTGAACGACGATCTCGCCTGCGCGTCGTACGTGATCTCGTGCGGCGACGAGGCCGTCGTCGTGGATCCGCGCTGGGACATCGACGAGTACCTGCGCCTCGCCGAGTACCACGGCTTCCGGATCGCCCACGTCGTCGAGACCCACGTCCACGCCGACCACGTCTCGGGCCGCGCACGCCTGGCGGCCGCGACCGGCGCCCGGATCCATCTCCCCGCCGGCTCCGGCGCCGGGGACCCGCACCGCGTGCTGCGGCACGGCGACACCCTGCGCGTGGGACGGACCGAGCTGACCGCGCTCGCCACCCCGGGGCACCGGCCGGAGCACACGAGCCTGGTCGTGACCGACCACGCCCGGTCGCCGCGCCCGGCGGCGATCCTGACCGGCGACTCCCTGCTGGTGGGCGACGTGGCGCGGCCGGACCTGGCCGTGGAGGCCGAGGTCGGCGCCCGCGACCTGTTCACCTCCCTGCGCCACATCGCGACGCTCGGCGACGACGTCGAGGTGTGGCCGGCCCACGTGGGCGGCTCGCTCTGCGGCGGCGGCGCCCTCAGCGGCCGCACCGTGTCCACCGTGGGCCAGGAGCGCCAGGCCAACCACGCCTTCGGCGTGTCGGACGAGGCCGCCTTCGTGACGAGCCTGATCGAGACGCTGCCGCCGCGCCCCGCCAACGTCGCGCACGTGGTGTCGCTCAACCGCCACCCGCGGGAGCCCTCCGGCGAGCCGCCGGCGCTCTCGATCCGGGACGTCCGCCGCCTGATGGTGGAGGGCGCCGTGCTGGTGGACGGCCGGCCCGCCGGGGCCTTCGACGCCGTTCACGTGCCCGGCGCGATCTGCCTCCCCGCCGAGCGCCCGGGCGTGGGCACCCGGGCCGGCTGGGTCCTCGCCTCGCGGCCTCCGATCATCACCATGGGACGCGACGAGGCCGAGGCCCGGCGCCTCGCCCGCCTGCTCGAGGCGGTCGGGATGGACGACGTGCGCGGCGTGCTGGCGGAGGGCATCGCCGGCTGGCGCGGCGCCGGCCTGGGCACGGCCTCGACCCCGGTGGTGGAGGTCGACGACCTGGCCCGGGCCCTCGACCGGGGCGAGGTGGCCCTCGTGGACGTGCGCGACCCGGACGAGTGGGACGCCTGCCACGTGGGCGAGGCGGTGCACCTGCCGCTGCCCACCATCACCACGGCCGCCCTCGAGGCGCTCGACCGGGCCCGCCCCGTCGTGGTGGCGTGCGCCACCGGAGTCCGCAGCGCCGTGGCGGCGAGCCTCATCGCCCGGCTGGGCCACCCCGATGTGCGCCGCGTGGCGCACGGCGGCGTCGCGGAGCTGGTGGCCATCCGGCCCTGACCCCCCGGCCCGACCCCGACCTCCTCGGCGAGACCCCTCCCGACGAGACACCTGTCATCTCGAGAAGCTGGAGGAACGATGAGCACGACCGATCAACTGCTCGACAACGCCAAGAGCTACGCCAGCGAGTTCGACAAGGGCGACCTGCCCCTGCCTCCCGCCCGCAAGGTCGCCGTGGTGGCCTGCATGGACGCGCGGCTGGACCCGCAGAAGGTGCTGGGCCTCGCGGAGGGCGACGGCCACGTCATCCGCAACGCCGGCGGCGTGGTCACCGACGACGCCATCCGCTCGCTGGCGATCTCACAGCGCCTGCTGGGCACCGAGGAGATCATCCTCATCCACCACACCGACTGCGGGATGGTGACGTTCTCGGACGACGACTTCCGGCGCGGCATCCAGGACGAGGTGGGCGTGAAGCCGCAGTGGGCGGCCGAGGCCTTCCCGGACGCCGAGGAGGACGTGCGGCAGTCGATCGGGCGCATCCAGGCCAGCCCCTTCATCCCGCGGAAGACCAGCGTGCGCGGCTTCCTCTACCACGTCGAGGACGGGAGCCTCCAGGAGGTGAGCTAGATCCCCCAGCCGGCCTCCGTGAAGAGCCTCTCCTTGGTGGGCCGCACGTAGACGGTCGATCCGGGCTCCAGGGCCAGGGTGTCGGCCTCCTCGCGGGTGACCTGCGCGGAGATCGGGGCGCCGTCCTCGCGCTCCAGCTCCACGCGCACCTCGAAGCCCAGGTGGACCAACCGCTGGACGGTGGCCAGCGAGGTGGTGCCGTTGGGCTCGGCGCGCAGCTCGAGGTCGTGGGGCCGCACGTAGGCCTCGCCCATGCGGGTGGTGGGGCCCACGAAGGTCATCACGAAGCGGTTGACCGGGTGCTCGTAGACCTCACGGGGAGAGCCGACCTGCTGGATGGCGCCCTTGTCCATGACGGCGATCCGGTCGGCCACCTCCATGGCCTCCTCCTGGTCGTGCGTGACCAGCACCGTGGTCTGGTGGACCTCCTCGTGCAGGCGCCGCAGCCAGATGCGCAGCTCCTTGCGCACGCGGGCATCGAGCGCGCCGAAGGGCTCGTCCAGCAGCAGCACCTTCGGCTCCACGGCGAGCGCCCTGGCGAGGGCCATGCGCTGGCGCTGGCCGCCCGAGAGCTGGCTCGGGTAGCGGTCCGCCATGCCCTCGAGCTGCACCAGCGAGATGAGCTCGTCCACCCGGTCACGGGTCTCCGCCTTCGAGCGCTTGCGGATGCGCAGGCCGAAGCCCACGTTGTCGCGCACGGTCATGTGCTTGAAGGCGGCGTAGTGCTGGAACACGAAGCCCACCCCGCGCTTGCGCACCGGCACGTTGGTCGCGTCCTCGCCCGAGATGACCACGGTCCCGCTGTCGGGCACCTCGAGGCCCGCGATCACCCGCAGGAGGGTTGACTTGCCGGACCCCGACGGGCCGAGCAGCGCCGTGAGCGACCCGCCCGCCACCTCGAGGCTCACGTCGTCCAGGGCCAGGAAGTCCCCGAACCGCTTGTTCACGTTAGACACCGTGATCGCCACGGGAGCCTCCTTTGCGGTTGAGCAGGTTCATGCCGACGACCACGATCACCGCGAGCATGAGGAGGACGACGGAGGCGCCGTAGGCGCCGACCTGCGCGTCCGAGCCGAGCTGGTCGTACTGGCCCTTCACGAAGAGGGTGAGCGTCTCGGTGTCGCCCGAGACGCGGCTGGACACCACCGCGACGGCGCCGTATTCGCCGAGCGCCCGCGCGGTGGTCAGGATGACGCCGTAGATGACGCCCCACCGGATGGCGGGGAGCGTGATGCGCCAGAAGGTCTGCCACCCGCTGGCGCCCAGGGTGGAGGCCGCCTCCTCCTGGTCGGTCCCCACCTCGCGCAGGACCGGCACCACCTCCCGCACGACGAAGGGCAGGCACACGAAGATGGTGGCCAGGATCATCCCGGGCAGCGCGAAGATGACCTGGATGCCGGCGTCCGACGCGTATTGGCCCAGCCAGTCGTTCGGGCCCCAGACGAGGATGATGCAGAGGCCCACCACCACCGGCGACAGGGCCAGCGGCAGGTCGATGAGCGCGCTCACGAAGGAGCGCGCCGGCACGCGCCGGCGCACCAGGATGAGGGCCGCGAGGACGCCGAAGATCGCGTTCAGCGGCACCACGATGGCCGTGATGAGCACCGTGAGCCACAGCGCGTGCAGGGCGGCGGGGCTGGTGACCGCCGTCCAGAAGGTGCCGAAGCCATGCTCGAAGGCGCGGTAGAAGACCAGCGCGAGCGGCGCGATCAGCAGCACCGTGAGGTAGGCCAGCGCGATCGTGCGCAGCCCGATGCGGCTCGCCGTGGCCGCGGCCTGTGGGCTAACGGCGGGCATGGCGCGACCACCAGCTCTCGAGGAACGCCAGCAGCATCAGGGACACCAGCGAGATCACCAGCAGCGTCACCGAGACGGCCGCGGCCGAGCTCGGCTTGTCGCCCTCGATCAGCTCGATGATGTAGAGCGACGAGACCTTGGTGTCCAGGGTGCCGGCGATGAGCACCAGGGAGCCGAACTCCCCGAGCGCCCGGGCGAAGGCGAGCCCGATGCCGCCGAGCATGGCGGGGATCAGGTTGGGCAGGATGATGCGCCGGAAGATGGTGGGCGGGGTGGCGCCGAGCGAGGCGGCCGCCTCCTCCATCTCGCGGTCCAGCTCGAGCAGGACGGGTTGCACCGACCTCACCACGAACGGCAGCGTCACGAGCAGCAGGGCGACGCACACGCCGGTCCTGGTGAAGGCGATGTTGACTCCGACGGGGCTGTCGGGCCCGTACATGGCCAGCAGGACCACGCCGGCGACGATGGTGGGCAGGGCGAAGGGCAGGTCGATCAGCGAGTTGACGACGGTGCGGCCGAAGAAGCGGTCGCGCACCAGCACCCACGCGATGATCGTGCCCATCACGGCGTTGATGGCCACCACCACCAGCGACACCCCCACGGTGAGCTTCAGGGCCGTGAGGGCGCGCTCGTTGGTGATGGCGGTCCAGAAGCCGTCCCACCCGTTGTCGAAGGCGCCGTTGATGAGCGCCGCGAACGGGATCAGGACGATCAGGCTCATGTAGATCACCGCCACGCCGATTCCGAGCGGGGCGCCGAGGCGCCCCGCTCGCTCGGGGAACGGAACGCGCGGCAGGCGCGCGGTGATGCTGTTACTCAGTGGCAATTCCCTGACCCTGGAAGATCTTGGTGATGGTGCCGTTCTCCGGATCGAAGAACTCGCTCTTCACCTTCTTCCAGCCGCCCAGGTCGGCGATCGTCGAGAGTTGCGCCGGCTGGGGGAAGTTGAACTCCTTCGCGACGGCCTTGTTGACCGGGCGGTACCCGTGCTCCCCGAAGATCTTCTGGCCGGCGGCCGAGTTCACGAAGTCCAGGTAGGCCGTCGCCTTCGCGACGTTGCCCGTGTTCACCACGGCGGCCGGGTTCTCGATCAGGAGGTTCTGGTCGGGGACGGTGTAGTCGATGTTCTCGCCGGCGGCCTTCGCGGCGATGGCCTCGTTCTCGTACGAGAGGAGGACGTCGCCCTGGCCGGAGTCGAAGACCTGCAGGGCCTCGCGGCCGCTGGCCGGCTGCACGGGCACGTTCTTGAACAGCGCGTCGATGTACTGCAGGGCCTGGTCGTGGGTCTTGCCCTGGTCGATCTGCGACTGGTAGGCCGCGACGATGTTCCACTGCGCGGCGCCCGAGGTGAAGGGGTTGGGGGTGATGACCTGCACCCCGTCCTTCGTGAGGTCGTCCCAGGTCGTGATGCCCTTGGGGTTGCCCTTGCGGGTGATGAAGACCACGACCGAGTCGCTGACCATGCCCTTGTTGGGGCCGGCGTTCCAGCCGGGGTCAACCAGGCCGGCGTCCACGAGGCGCGTCATGTCCGGCTCGAGCGAGAAGACGACGTAGTCGGCCTTGAGGCCGGCCTCGACCGCCCGGCTCTGCTCACCGGAGGCGGCATAGGACTCCTTGAACGTCACGCCATCGCCGGCCGGGGTCGCCTGGAAGGCCTTGATGAGGTCGGCGTTGACCTCGCGCGCCACCGAGTAGCCCACGATCGTGAGCTCCGAGCCACCGCCGCTCGCGGCGGTGCCGCTGCCGGAGGACGAGCTGTCGTCGCCACCGCAGCCCGCCACGAAGCCGAGGGCGGCGACGAGGGCGATGAGGGGGGCGAGGACCTTGAGTTTGTGACGTAGGATCAATCCACACTCCTTGGTCGGACAGGGGCCAAGCGGGTGAAAGTCGCGCCCTCCTCGTGGCCGCGAGGGGGGCGCGGTGCCGTTTGGACGAACCGGCAGAATTCAGCGATGAGAAGGCACTAATCAGCGCTGCTTATCTGGCCGATAAGCCGGGGTAGCATCGTCACCAGTGGGCGCGATGTCAACCCGGGCCGCCGCCGTCTACGATTCGGCGCGTGAACGAGGACTATCTCGGCGCCGGCGGGCGCCTCGAGGGAGGACCCGCGGCGGAGCTCGTGGCATCCGGTTACGCCCACGAGATCGCGGACGCCCCGCGCCTGGCCCCGTGGCTCTCGCTGGCCGATCTGGCGCATGCCGTGGCGCTCGTGGAGGGGGGCGGCGTGGTGGGCGACGAGGCCCATGCGCTGCTGGGCGGCCTGCTCGACCTGCACGAGATCGCCCCGGCCGACTTCCCCTGGCGCCCGGAGCTGGGCGACGCGTTCAACTCGCGCGAGCGCGCGCTGCAGGCGCGCGTGGGCGCGTCGGCCGCGGGCTGGCTCAGCGCGGGGCGGGCGCGGCGCGAGGCGTTCCGGGTGGCGCTGCGCCTCACCGCCCGCGCGGGGACCCTCGACCTGCACGACGCCCAGCTCGATCTGGCGACCGCGCTGGTGGATCTTGCCGAGCGCCACGCCGACGACCTGGCGGCCGACTACACCTACCTCCAGCCGGCCCAGCCGACCACGATCGGGCACCTGCTCCTGGCCTACGCCTATCCCGCCCTGCGCGACGCCGGACGCCTGCGGGCCGTCCACGGCTGGCTCGACCTGGGCGTCGCCGGCGCCGGCGGCAGCGCGGGGTCCCGCTGGCCCCTCGACCGGGCGCGCCTCGCCGAGCTGCTCGGCTGCGCCGGCGTGGTGACGCACACGAAGGACGCCATGTGGCAGGCCGACGGCTACGTGGAGCTGGTCGCCGCGATCGCGACCGCCGCGACCCACGGTTCGCAGATCGGCCAGGATCTCGAGATTCTTGCCAGCCAGGAGTTCGCGGCCGTCAGCCTGGCCGACCGCCACAGCCGCGCCAGCGCCCTGATGCCCCAGAAGCGCAACCCCTACGCCCTGGCCGTGATGCGCACCCAGGCGGGCATCGCGTCCGGCGACCTGGCCGGCCTGCTGACCACCCTGCACACCGGCTCGGCCCGCACGGACCACTTCCACCTGCTGAACGGGGCCGTGCCGAGGCTGCTGGAGCAGGCCGTGGCCGTGACGCGCCTGTCCGCCGAGGTCGTGGCGGGTCTCGAGATCCACGCCGAGCGTTGGGAGCGGGCGGCGCGCGACGGCTTCACCGCCGCCGCCGACGTGGCCGACGCCCTGGCGGTGGAGGCCGGGCTCGACTACCGCACCGCGCACCACGTGGTCGGCCGGGCCGTGCGTGAGCTGGTGGAGGAGGGCCTGTCGCCCGCCGCCCTCACCCCCGAGCGCCTCTCGGCCGCGGCCGAGGCCGCGGGAGGAGGGCCGGTGGCGATCTCCGAGGCGGCGCTCGCCGACGCGCTCGATCCCGCCGCCTGCGTGCTCGCCCGCCGCCAGCTCGGCTCCGCCGCACCCGGCGAGGTCGCGGCGATGATCGCCGAGTGCCGCCGGAGCACGGCCGAGGCCGGCGCCTGGAGCGCCGCCGCCCGTGACCGCGCGGTGCGGGCCCGCGGCGACCTCGTGGCCACCGCCCGCCGGCTGGCCGGGCGCTGAGCGCGGCGGCCTCCGGGCCGCCCGCCGAGCCGTCCCTTCTTGCGAAGGCCTCCCGGGCGAGCGACCCCGCGCCTCGGTCGAGGGATGGCCAATTCCGCGGGTCCCTTCAGAAACCAGCGGTTGACACCGCAGGCGTCCCTCGTTTACAAAGGCTAACCTACAAAAAAGTGTAATCCCGCAAACCGCACGGAGGCGAGCACGGAAACGATGAGGACATTCCCTGAAACGAGGATCGAGCGCATGGACGAGGACCCTGATCGACCCGCGCTCCCCACGCCTGTGCGTGCGCCGGACGACACCGGACCGGCACCCGACGAGCTTCTCGTGCCGCACGAGGCCCGTGCGCTCATCCGTGCCAGCTCGGGGCGGGCGGCGACCGGCCTCCGCAACCGGGCGCTGGTGGCCGTCATGTACCGCTCCGGGCTCCGCCCCGGCGAGGTGCTCGCGCTGACGATCCGCGACGTCGACCTCGAGGCCGGGACCGTCGACGTCCCGGCGCGCAAGGGCGGACGCCCGCGCGTGACCGGGCTCGACGCGCCGACGCGCGATCTCATCGCCGCGTGGCTCGAGCGCCGCGCGGAGCGGCACGTCCCGGTTGACCGGACGCTCTTCTGCACCCTGGCCGGCGAGCCGCTGAAGGCGGCCTATGTTCGCGAGCTGCTGCCGCGCCTTGCGCGCAAGGCCGGGATCCACAAGCGCGTCCACCCGCTGGCGCTGCGCTACGCGAACGCCGCGGAGCTCGCCGAGGAGGGCATGCCGGCCGCGATGATCGACCTCCACCTGGGGGTCGCGCCCGCCGGCGGCGCCCGCCGCTACCGCCGCCCCGTGAGCCAGGACGAGGTCGTCGCCGCGATCACCGCGCGGCGCTGGCGCCTCTAGCGATCGCTCCTCCCCCCGGTGATCCGGGGGGTGTTCGGCGTCGTACTGTGCAGGGAATGGGCGACCAACTCCCCGCCGAGCTCACGCGCCTCGCCGACGAGGACCTGCTCACGCTCATCGAGCGGGGGGACGCCGGGGCGTTCGAGGTCATCTACGAGCGCCACTCCCGCGTCGCCTACTCGCTGGCGTTCCGGCTGCTGGGCGACCGGCAGCTCGCCGAGGATCTGGTGCAGGATGCCTTCCTGGCGGTCTGGCGCGGCGCCGCCCGCTACGCCTCGGCCCGTGGGAGCGTGCGCAACTGGATGCTCTCGATCCTGCACAACCGGGGCGTCGACCGGCTCCGGACCCTTGGCGCCATGTCGCGCCGCCAGGACGCGCTCGAGCAGATGGAGCTGCGCCGGCCCGAGGAGCCGGACGCCGCCGACGTGGCCATCGGCCGCGCCCTGGCCGGGACGGTCCGGGACGAGCTGCGCGAGCTGCCGAGCGAGCAGTTCGAGGTGCTGCGGCTCGCGTACTACGGGGGTTTCACCCACCAGGAGATCTCCCAGATGCTGGAGCTGCCGCTGGGGACCGTGAAGAGCCGGATGCGGCTCGGCCTGGAGCGGCTGCGCCGTGGCATGGGCGACGCCGGGATCGTGACGGCATGACGAACGAGCACGACAACCTGCGCGATCTCCTGGCCCCGGTGGCCCTCGGCGCCGCCGAGCCCGCGGAGATCGCCCGCGTCGAGGCGCACGCCGCCGAGTGCGCGATCTGCCGCGAGGACCTCGCCGGGCTGCGGGGCGCCGCCGGGATCCTGGCGGTGTCCGTGCCCCAGGAGGAGGCGCCGCCGGCGCTGAGGGACTCGATCATGAGCATCGTGCGCGCCGAGGCGGCCGAGCGTGCCGAGCGCGAGGAGTCGGCGGCCCGGCCGGCGCCCGCCCGCGCCCCGCGGCCCCGCCGGGCCCGCCGGCTCCCGGGGCTCCGTCCCTGGCCGGCGCTCGCCGTGGTCGCGGCCGTCGCCGCGCTGCTCCTGGCGTGGAACATCACCCTTCAGGTGAGGGACGACGGTGGTGGTCGGGGGCCGGTGGTGGCCTCGCTGCCGGTGAGCGGCACCGCCGCGGCCCCGGGCGTGACCGGCCGGATGATCTTCGTCCCGGATGAGGACACCGCGGTGATGCGACTCAGCCGGCTCCCCGCCCTCGACCCCGGTGAGGCCTACCAGCTCTGGGTGCTGAAGGACGGCAGGGCCCGCTCGGCCGGCCTCTTCGAGACGACCGGGCCGGCGGAGGCCCAGGGCGTGGCCGTCGGCCTCGCGGGGGCCGACGGGCTCGCCGTGACGGCGCAGCCCCGCACCAGCCGAACCGTCCCCGAGGGCCCCATCCTGGTGCAGACCGCGCTCTAGGCGGGGCGGTTACGGCGGGTTGACCCGATGGGTCAGCAAAACGCTGGTCTTTCGCATAGTGGATCGGGGTGCCCCACTTCGAGATACCTCCGGTGCGTCCCGCGCCGGCCGGGCGACGCGGCAACCCACCAGGACGGGGAGGGCGATGGAGCACCGTCGGGATCTGCGCCGATCGGAGGTCCTGCGAGGGGCTCTCCTGGGGGGCGGCGCGCTGCTCGCGGCCGCCGGCGCCGTGGCGGGGCTCTCCCGGCTCGCGGGCGCCGTGCCGTCGGCGGAGCAGGACACCCGCATCCTGAACGTCCTGCTCGGGCTGGAGCACGTCCAGCTCGCGCTCTACGAGGAGGCCCTCGACAAGGGGGCGCTCGACGGCGACCTCCTGACGTTCGCGCAGGTCGCCCGCGGGCACGAGCGGGTGCACGTGGACACCCTGCGCATGCTCCTGGGGGCGAATGCGCAGAGCCCGCCCCCGTTCACGTTCGGCGACGCGACGACCGACCCCGGGTCGTTCGCCACGGCGGCGGCCGCCATCGAGGATCTGGCCGTGGACGCCTTCAACGGCCAGGTCGCCAACCTCACCCCGCGGGCGCGGGCCGAGAGCGCGCGGGTGGTGTCGGTTGACGCGCGCCACGCCGCCTGGGTGCGCGCGGTCGAGGGCCGGGAGCCGGCATCCGAGGCCGTCGACCAGGGGCGACCGGCCTCGGAGGTCGCCCGCGCCCTGGAGGCCACCGGGCTCGCGCGGGGGGGCGCTCCGTGAGCGGGCCCGGCATCGACCTCGACGCGATCGACCCCTCGGGCGCCGTCGCCGAGGCGGCGCACCGGGTGTCGCGCCGCACCTTCCTGGCGGGCGCGGCCGGGGCCGCCGCCGCCGCCGGTCTGCCCGCCGCGGCGCTCGCGAAGGAGGCCCGGCAGGCCGACATCGACATCCTCAACTTCGCGCTGACCCTCGAGTATCTGCAGGCCGCGTTCTACACCGAGGCCGAGCGCCTGAAGGCCCTCGACGCGGTCGGCACGGAGGCCGCGACCAAGATCGGGGCGGTCGAGCGCGCCCACGTGACGGCGCTGCAGCACGCCCTCGGGCCGGCGGCCACGCACGGACCCCTCTTCGACTTCCGGGGCGCGACGGAGGACGACGACACCTTCCTGCGCACGGCGGTCGCCTTCGAGGACCTCGGCACCGCGGCCTACAAGCAGCAGCTCACGCGTATCACCACGCCCGCCTACATCTCGGCGGCGGCCTCGATCCACACGGTCCAGGCGCGGCACGCCGCCGGATCCGCTATATCGCGGGGGTCCAGCCGGCGGTCGCGGCCCTCGACGACCCGATCGCCGACAGCGAGGCCAAGCGGCTGGTGGCCGGGACCGGCTTCACGCGCCCCCGCCCGGTGACCACCTCGCAGTCCGCACCCCCCTTCACCGGGTGAGCGGGAGCGGTGCGCGGAGCGGGCCGGCGCCGACGGGTCGCCGCGGGGATCACCGTCGCGGTGCTGGCCGGCGCCGTCGCCGGGGCCGGCCTCGTCCACCGCCAGGAGGGCACGTCCGCCGTCCCGGCGACCGCGCTCCCCGGTGCGACCGCCCTGCCCCCGCCCGCCGCGTCCGGCCTCACGATCCCGGATCCGCAGCCGCTGCCCGACCAGGCCCACACGGCGGTGTGGGCGCCGGTGCGGCGAGCCGTCGTGGCGACCGAGCGCCCCCGCGCGGGATCGGCCGAGGTCGCGCCGGTCGAGGCGCGCACCCCCGAGGGCACCACCAACCTCGTCCTGGTCATCGGGCGGACCACCGACGCGGCGGGCCGGGTCTGGCTGAGGGCGCGCCTCCCCGCGCTGCCGGCCGGTGCGACCGGCTGGATCCCGCGCGACGCCGCGGGTGGCTACGTGTCCGTGGACACCCGACTCGTGGTGGACCGCGCCGCGGAGACCCTCACCCTCACCCGGGGCGGCCGGGTCGTGATGACGGCCCCGGTGGGGGTGGGACCGCCCGGGCGCCGACGCCGGCCGGGGAGTTCTACGTGCGGAACCGGCTCACCCGGTACCGGAGCCCGGCCTACGGGCCGATCGCCTTCGGAACGAGCGCGCGGTCGCCGGCCCTCACCGACTGGCCGGCCGGGGGCTTCATCGGTATCCACGGCACCGATCAGCCGCAGATCCTGCCGGGGCGCGTCTCCCACGGCTGCATCCGCCTGCGCAACGACGACATACTGAGGCTCGCCCGGCTGATGCCGGTGGGGACGCCTCTGACGATCGTGTGACCGGATGATGCCGCTTGCCCAGCACCAGCACTCCGTGGGCGCCGCTCTCGGCCGCAGGATCGCGGCGGGCGCCGTGGTCGCGGGGCTGGGTCTCGCCCTATGGGTCCCCGCGGCGGTCGCACAGGACCGTCCCGCGCCCAACCCGGAGGTGCTCACCGAGCGGTTCCCCCTCGACGCCGTCGAGACCGCACCCCGGTCTCCGGCGCCGCCCGCGACGAGCGAGCCCGCCGCCCCGTCCTCCCGTGAGGCTGACGCCTCCGGCGCCCGCGCCGGCCAACGACTCCTCCGGCGACTCGACGACCCTCGTCCTGATCATCGCCGCCGCGTTCCTGCTGGCGGGGGCCCTGGTGGGCGGCCGGGCGCTCCGCCGCCGCTGGCTGCGCAACTCCGAGCCCCCCATCCCGCCGTGGCGCTGCTCCCGGCCGGCCCCGGACGGCCGCGCCGGAGTGGCCGCCATCGACGCGCGCGTCCGGCCGCGCGGGGGCGACCCCGGCCTCGATGCCGTGAACGCCCGGATCAGCCCCCCGGAGGCCCCTCCCGTGTCCCAGCCCGACATCACCCAGACCCCCCCGACGCCCGCCCCCCCGGCCGACCCGGCCGCGTCTCCCGTCGCTGAGGCCCCGCGCGCCGAGCCCGCCGCACCGCCCCCGCCCCCGCCGCCGCCCGACATCACGCTCGTCGAGGCGGCCCCGGGCGCGCCCGCCCCCCGGCCGCGCGTGCACGACGACGACACGGCTCCCCCGCTGCCCGACATCACCCTCATCGACACGCCCAACGGCGCCGGCGGGCGCCATGACCCGCTCCCGGGGCTGGGGGACGACCTCGAGCCGAGTGCACCCCCCTCCCTGGATGAGCTCCCGGACATCACGCTGGTGGAGCCGCCGCCGCCCGCGGCGGCACCACCTTCAGCGGCTCCGCGTCCGCGACGCGACCCGGGCAGCGACGCCCTGGCGGCCCGGATCCGTCCCGACGAGGCCCAGCTCGACGCCACCGCCCGGGCCCTTCGCAGCCGCGTGCCGCCGCGCGAGGAGCCCCGGTCGCCGGACGAGTTCTGGTCGGCCCGCCGGCGCGCTCAGACCGAGCTCCAGGCCGCGGTCGCGGCGGCCGGAGAGGCGGCCCCGCCGCCCCCGCCGCCCGAGGACGAGACCTCGAGCCCCGAGCCCGTCCCCTCGCTGCCGGCGTCGGTGCGGGAGATCGCGACCCCCCGCCACCCGCCCGCGGCCGCGACGGTGCCGGTGGCCGTCATCCACGGGTTCCGGTCGGCGCTCAGGGCCCTGCGCTCGGGACCGCGCGAGGAGGACCCCTCGGCCAGACGCTCGCCGTGCTCGGGGACGGCTGCCGGCTGCGGCACGCTGCCGCGGTGGCCGACCTCCCGATGCCGGACGCCATCCGGTTGGCCGCGGGCCTGGTCCGGCTCGAGGTACTGGCGGGCGACGAGCCGCCGCGCTTCCTCCATCCGGTGGTGCGCGAGGCGGTCGAAGCGTCGTTGGGACGCGACCAGCGCGACTCCGCGCACCGGGCCGCGGCGCGCCTGCTCCAGCTCGACCGGGCGCCACCCGGCCAGGTCGCCGCGCACCTCGTCGGACACAGCCCGCGGGCGACCCCTGGGTCGTGCTCCG
>CAVXDY010000005.1:0-151410 GCA_963760715.1 Miltoncostaeaceae bacterium
CTCGGGTCCGCCCGGCCCAAGTGCATCTCCGTGCGCTGAGATCGCCTGAGGTGCTCCGAGGTCGCGCCCGCGGGGTCACAGCGGGGTCACGCTGGGTAGAGCCCGGACGCACGGGCGCCGCCGGCTCGAGTCCGAACATCCGCGCGAGCGCCGCGGGCTCGTCGAACCGCCCGGGAGCGGCGACGAACCGTTTGCGGTCCTGCTTCATGACGGCACCAAGGGCTGCCGCGCCGCCACGAGGTGGCGTCGAGGGAGGGATCGCGGAAACGATCACCGCGCCCAGAACCATCCGTATCGAGCGCACCCATCCGTGGCCCCGAGCTCGAGAAAGGTCAATCCGCCGGGGGTCTCCGTGCGACTCCTCGGGCCGGACCGCACGCCCATCATGAATATCAGGCGGTCTCCTCGACCTCGTCGTGCTCGCCTGCGAGCGTGGCGTTGAGGATTGCTCCGCCCACCATCAGGCGGGCGATGATGTAGAGCCAGAGCAGAAGCGTCAGGGCCGCGCCGATCGCCCCGTAGAGCGAGGCCGCGCGCTCTGCCCGCCCGGCGAGGTAGTAGACCGTGAAGAGGTGCAGTCCCTGCACGCCCACCGCGACCAGCAGCGCGCCGGGCATGAGGGCGCGCGCGGGCACCCCGCGGTGGGGCAGCCGGGACGAGACGGCGACCCAGACGACGAAGTAGACGGCCGTCATCGCGAGGAGGGCGATCAGGCCGCCGGCGAATGAAACGCTGCGCAGCCACCCGATCAGAAACGACACCAGGAGCAGCCCGATCGCGATCCCCATGAGCGACAGGGACGCCTTGGGCAGGTTCCGGGCGCGTGACGGAGGGATCCCCCAGGCCGCGGCGTGGCTGATGCGCAGCGCCCGAACCACGCCGATGCCCGCGTAGAGGGCGCCCAACAGCCCGATGAGCAGCGCTATCCACCAGCCCCTCTGGTGGGCGCCGTCGCTGATCGTCTCCGCGATGAAGCCCTGCAGGCCCACGTGTGCGGAGATCTCGTTGGGCGTGCCATCGTCGAGGCTGGTGAGGGCCCCGAGCGCGCCGACCAGGAACAGCGAGAAGGGCAGGAGCCAGAAGAACAGCCGGTACGCCAGGGCGCCGGCGATCAGGCCGCCCAACCGCGCGCGGTCACGCTCGAAGAGATCGAAGCCCAGCGTGACCGGACGCGAGCGCCCCCGCTCCTCCTCGGCCCACCGCCGGGCGCCCTCCGCCTTCGCACGGGCATTCTCGGCCAGCGCGCGCCCCCGGTCGGCCGCGACCGCGCGGCGGCGGCGGGCACCGGGGGCTTCGTCATGAGGAGTCTCAGCCACCGGTGGTGTCCGCCCGCTCCCGCGTCGTCGGGTCAGCCCAGAGCCTTGAGCTTCAGATCGATGAGATCGTCCTTGGTGATCGCACCGCTGTCGAGCAGGCTCTTGGCGTGGGCGATCGCCTGCGCCGGGCCGCCCGAGCCGACGATGTCTCTTACGTTCTCGTTCACAGGTGGCATACCAGATTGCCGAGGGTGGTCCGGTAGTGCTTGCAGCTTCCCTGCCCGGGCTTGCGGCATGTCCGTAGAAGCGACTCGGCTTGATCCGGTTGCGCGCGAGGTTGGCCGTCTGGGACTCTGGCGCTCGGCAGGCTCGAGCGGACCTCCGAGGGAGGGGCAGCACACTCGGATGCCGGCCGCCCACGAAACCCGTCACGAGGAATCTGATATGGCTGAAGACACAGAAGACACGCCGGTCCTCGACACCCTCGCGGCGATGACCGCCGTGTCGGTCGAGCAGTGCGATCTTGATCCGCGCGAGCTGATGCTTGCCCGCATCGCCGCGCTCGTCGCTGTCGATGCGCCGCCGGTCTCGTACCTGCTCAACGCCGGCGCCGCCAGCGACGTCGGGGTCACGCTCGAGGACGTCCAAGGCATCCTCATCGCCGTCGCACCCGTCGTCGGCACCCCCAGGATCATGTCCGCAGCCGGCAACATCACGCGAGCCCTCGGCTTCGCGATCGCGGTGGCGGAGGCGGAGCTCGAGGAGGACGCAGGCTGAGCCGCTCCCCTTCGGCGCACGTCGCGTCGCGTCGTGCGCCGCAGGTGATTGCACCGCCGCCGCGCGCCCCCGGAGAGGGCACGCGCGGCGTATCCCTCACGCGAGTGCCGCCACGGCAATCCGTGGCGCCGACGAGCCGGCGAGGGCCGCGCACCGTCGAATACGAGACAAAGGTGACTGGCAATGGCTGTTGACACATTTATGGTCTACGTGGGCGTCTACGACAGCGTCGACGCCGCCAAGGCCGACTACCAGGCGGTCCACGACCTCCACACGAAGGACGGGCTGATCGGCGCCTACGACGCGGCGGTGATCGAGCGCAAGGAGAACGGCAAGGTCAAGATCGTGAAGAAGCACGAGACCCCCACCCGGGTCGGCGGCGTGGGCGGCGGGACGCTCGGGCTCGCCACGGGTCTGGTGATCGCGCTCTTTCCGGCGGCCGCCATCGGCGGCGGCCTGCTGGCCGCGACGACGGCCGGCGGGGCGGCGCTCGGCGCGGTCGCCGGGCACGCGGCGGCGGGGATGAGCCGCAAGGACCTCAAGGAGCTGGGCGAGCACCTCGACAAGGGCCAGGCCGGCCTGGTCGTGGTGGCGGTGTCGGACCTCGGGTCGGACATTACGGCCGCCATGACGCAGGCCGACAAGGTGGAGCAGAAGGAGCTCACGGCCGACGTCAACGAGATCAAGAAGGACGCCGAGGAGGATATCTGAGCGCCCGCCGGCGGGCGCGTGATCCTCGAGCGCCGGGGTGGTGCGGGGCCACACCCGCAGCGCCCCGAGAGATCGCCCGCCTCGAGAAGGGCGGGATGAGGCTGGGGCATCGGGACGGGCGCGGGTCGCCCCAGTACCGGACGGTTCCTTTGGAGCCCCGTCCGGTGCTCCTTGCCCGCGTCCCGTAGGGCGCGTGGGCGCGGCCAGTCGCTCGGCGCCGCGCCGACCGGGGGGCCGTCCGCTGCTGGCCGCATCCGCGTAGGAGGGCGCCCGGCCCGTCCGGTGTTATTGACGACTACTCGTGGGCCCCAGGCTCACCTCCCCGGGTCGGCAGCCGGATCAGGTCGAGCGGCGGACCGTCATCAGGCCGGCCAGCGCCGCGCGGGCGCGCCGGCGGCCGCGGTCCACCAGGTACTGCGCCTCCATGCGCAGCTGGTGGCGCGCGACGAGCACGTCGAGCTCGCGGCAGGTGCGCGCCGCGGCCACCCGGTCGCGGGTGCGTGCGTAGCGCTCCACCGCGCGGGCGCTGCGCCGCGAGCGGTCGTCGGCCGCGAGGGCGTCGCAGGCCGCGCCGGCCAGCTCGTCGAGCACCGCCTCCGCGCGCAGACGCGCACGCCTCAGGGCGGCCCGGCGCGCCACGACCACCCGCAGGGCCACCGCGGCCGCGAGCCCGGCGATGACGAGGACCTCGATCATGTGCCTAACGTAGCGCCCCGGGCGCGGCGGTCGTCACACCCGTAGGGCCCGAGTTCGCGGGCGGAGTGGCGGATGGTCTCGCCGGTGCATTTGGGGCCGATAGCCTCCGGGTGCCACGGCCCGGGGCGGGGCGGCGGAACGTCGCCGGGCCACTTTGTGTCCGCATCGGCCACGCTACCCCTTGCCTTGAACCCCGCACAAAGAGAAACCACGATAGAACCACGGCGGCGGGAGGGGCCAACGAGAGAGAAGGCGGAAAGCCCTGAACAATCAGGGCTTTCGCGTACTCCTCGGGCAGGACTCGAACCTGCAACCCTCCGGTTAACAGCTCGGCCCCGGCGAAAGCCGGGGTCGAGCCCCGGATCCTTCATCGGATGCAGGATTCCGCGTCAGCGCTGGGATCGGGGTCCGTCCGCCGAGATGCATTTCGGTGCGCTGAGATCGCCTGAGGTGCTCTGAGATCGCGCCGGTGGGGTCACGTGGGGTCACGCGGGGGCCGCCCGCGGCGGTGTGATGGCGAGGATGGCGGCTGCTGCGACGTCCTGCTTGCGGGCTTCGGTCGCGCTATGCGCTACGCCGGTCTCGCATCCCACGGCGGGCCGGACAATCGTTTGACCCGAGCCCCCGGTGGGCGCACCCTGCCCACATGATCCAGGCCGTGATCGGCGTCGTGCTCGTCATCCTCTTGATCGCGAGCAGGGCGGCGGATGAGGCGGAGGACGAGCGCCGCGAGGCCGCGGGGGACGGCGAGTCGCAGTCGGAGTCGTGGCGGAGCAGGGTCGGCGCGATGGCGGGGGCCATCCTCCTGATGCCCCTGGGCCTGCTCCTCACGTTCCCGGAGATCCTCTTCACGGACGGCCCAGCCTGGTGGTGGTTGTGGCTGGGGGGCGCGGTGGCGTACGGCGCGTTCCTAGTCATGGCAGCCCTCGGTGAGGCACACGGCGACGCCGGGCAATCCGCCGACGACGAGGACATCCTTCACGGCGACCTTGGGGCGATCCTCAGGCGTCAGATGCCGGGGGCGGCTGACATCGATCCCCCCTAGCTCCCGGACCCGTTGTCCGAGGGCTCCGCCCGCAGGCACGCCGAGGGCTGTATCTCGGATGACGTGCGGGAGGCAATCACGGGGCGGCGCCGGGACCGGCTCGCGGACCTCTCGGACAAGCTCCTCGCCGCCACCGAGCGGGTGGTGGAGGCCAAGCGCCCGAGCGCGGCGGACCTCTCCGCCGTCGCTCGGTCGTGGAGGTTCGGGCGCGCCTGGAGGGGCGGACCGTGCCCTACGTGGCGACCTGGCGCGCCGAGGCGCCGGTCAAGTCCCGGGCGCTCCCGCTCGCCCGCTGATCGCCGACCTGGCCGACCTGGACGATGACGAGGGCGAGAGGTGAGCGATCCGCCGCGCGCACGCATGGCGGACCTGATCCCGGACGACGCGGCGTTGGAGGTCATGGGCGGGATCGCGATGATCCTTCAGCGCGGCGAGGAGGTTACGCTGGAGAACGTGCGCGCCGAGGTCCGGGCACAGCGCGCGTGGGAGCGGACGCATGTGGGGCCTCACCGGCCCGCGCCCACCGCGGGGAGACTCCCGGAGTGAGCGAGCCCGCCGACGACCGCGAACTCGCGCCCAGCAGCGGCTCCACGAGGCGATCGAAGGGGCGCTCGCGCAGTGGGCGACGGCGCCGTGCTAAGCGCCCCGCCAGTCGCCGAGTCTGCCACCCGCCCTCCTGGGCTCAGGGACGCCCGCGCGGCAGGAGGTCGTAGGGCGTCACGACGAGCTCGGCGGTGTCGTCGACGGCCAGGGCGATCAGCGCGGCGCGCTTCCCGGCGACGACCGACGGGGTGCCGCGGCTGGAGCTGAGGCGACGGAGGGCACCCCAGGGCGCGCCGCTGGAGTCGCGGGCGAAGGCGACGTGGCCGTCGGGACCGGGGCCGGTCTCGAGGGACGCCTCGAGGATCACCGGGCCGAGGCGCGAGCTGGCCGGGGTGAGCGCGAAGGCGCCCTCTTCGAGCGCGCCTGCGTCGGCGACGAGGCGGATGCCGATCGGCCAGTCGGGGTCCACGGGCGAGAAGCGGCTCGCGAAGAGGTTGCCGTCGAGTGCCGGGTCGGCCCAGGCGGTCATCGCCGTCCCCAGCTTGGACACGGCGACCCCGGTCACCGCTCCGAAGGTCGGCAGTGGCGTGGCCTCGGCCGTCGGGCCGGGGCCGGTGCGGATGAACGAGCCCGCGCCGCGGGAGGGCTCGGTGAACGTGCTGCTGAACACGGTCCACGTGACGGCGGCGGCGGTGCCGTCGCCCATGACCGCGCGCGGCCGCCCGACGGTCGGGCCCACGGGCAGGGAGCCCGGCAGGCCGCCCGCGAGCGACCTCCACTGGCTGCCGATCGAGTAGCGGGTCGCCGCGCCGATGAGCGTCCGGCCGGGGGCGACCCAGGCGATGACCGCGGCCCCGGCCCGGTTGACCGACGCGGCCAGGTCCAGGTCGGCCGACGGCGCAGGGATCGTGAAATCCGGTCCGGACTTCGCCCAGGCACCGCCGGGCGACGCCTGCACGAACAGCCGGACGGTCACGTCGTCCGGCCTCAGGACGTAGGCGGCCGCGCGGCCGTCCTGGCGCAGCGTGGCCCCGAGCACCCGTCCCGCGGCCGTCGCAGGGAGCTCGGAGGCGATCACGGCGCCGTTACGTAGAATCCGGGCCACCCGCGCCGGGCCGGCGCCGACGGCCCGGAGGGCAAGGGCGTCGCCGTCGAGGTCCATCGCCAGCGCGGCGAGGCGGCCGGGCCCGAGCGCCACCGGCGCCGTCCACGCGCCCCGCGGGCCGGTCCGGAGCCGCACGCGCGCGCTTCGCCCGCTCGTCGTCCGGCGTGTCCAGCCGACGACCGCGTCGTCGTCCATGCTCATCGCCGCGAGGGCCGGCTCGGCGTCGTCCACACTCGTGGCCAGGCGCACCTCGGGGCCCCAGCCGGCGCCGGGAGGCGCCGCGACCGCGGGCGTACCGGCCAGCGCCAGTGCGGCCGCGGCCCCTATCACGATGCTCATCCGCGCCCGCACGGCCCCGCCCCCGGTCGCCTGCCGCGTTGCGCGCAGCACACCACCCCCCGCCCGGGGCGTCAACCGCTGATAGCGTGGCGCCGTGCCCGTCGCGCAGCCGGCCACCACGCGCCCCGGGCGGTCCGCGCCGCCTCCTGAAACGGCCGCGAACACCCGATTCGCGACCGCCCCGGGAACCGCATAGAGAAGCTGATCCGGGGCCGCCGCTCCTTCGCGGGAGGGCGCCGCTCCCTCGCGTGAATCCCGGGTTCATCCGCGCCCCCTGGTAGCGTCCACCGTGCGTCGCTCCTCCAGTCGGCGCACGGTAGAGAAGGGTCGCCGGGGCCCAGTGCTTCGGGTCGTGCACCAGCAGCCCGTTGGCCAGGGCCATGCCCCCGAGGCGCTCGCTGGGCGGTCAATCTGCCATGGGCTCAGGGTAGCGGCCCGCCCCGGCGTCGTCCGCTCGCGCCGGCCCCGCCGGCGTGAGAACGTCGGGGTCACCCACGGAGGAGGAAACGCCATGCGGTCCACCCACGGCGAGGACCAGGCGCGGCGCAGGCTGCGCGAGCGCCTGGAGCGCGAGGAGACCAAGAGGTGGGTGCACCACGTCGTTGACGCCGACCGGGGCGGCGAGCCGGTCACGAAGGTGCTCGACCGGCCCGTGACGCCCCTGTCACGGGCCCGCGAGTGGGAGCGCGCCGGCATCCGGCTGCCTCCGGACATCATCATCTTCCCCCCGGCCCGGCGGCTCACGCCGCGCCTCGACTACGAGCCCGGCCGAGCCGAGCTCATCGCCCACCACTGTGCGGCCTACTCCCCGGCGGCCGACGAGGTCGTCTTCGGGCCGTACGGGTTCGCGGGCGGGCCGAGGCTCGAGCCTGGGGCGGGGATCGGCGCGTCCTTCTACCAGGTTGTCCCGACCCAGTCGCTCGTGACCGTCCGCGTCTCGGCCTACGTCACGCCGGGCAACACGGGCCTCGTGACCCTGACGGGGTGGTACACCTCGGTGCGGTATCACCTCAGCGGCTACGGCGACCACGTTCTCGACCTCTTCACGACGCCGCCGGACGACTACATCATCGTGCTGGGCATGGAGGTCGGCGACGGCATCACCGACCTCACCTTCCGCGAGCTGACCTTCACCACGCTGCCCCCGGTCCTGGAGCCCTGAGCCGCCTCAGGCGAGAGGGAAGGCCCCGCGGAGCCCCGCCCTCCTCGGGTGGCCGCCCCGACCTCGGTAGCGGGCGCCCAGCTTTGGATGACCGGCGTAGCTGCCGATGCCCCAGCCATGGTCCGCCCCCTCACCACGCCCCAGGCCGCGAAGGTTCTCGGCGTCACCGCTGCGACCGTGCGCATCCTCGCCGACTCGGGGGAGCTACCCCATCGGAAGACGACCGGCGGGCATCGACGCTTCCTCGAGGCAGACGTCCGAGTTCTCCGCCAGCTTGGGAAGCATCATCGCGAGGTTCATGACCGCCTGCATCAGCACCGACACTTAGAACCACGGTAGAACCATGGCGGCCACCACGACCGCCGTCCCGAACGCCGAAAGCCCCGCATCAGCAGGGCTTTCACGAGCTCCTCGGGCAGGACTCGAACCTGCAACCCTCCGGTTAACAGCCGGATGCTCTACCAATTGAGCTACCGAGGAATGCTCGGCCACTTTAGCGAGCGCCGGCCGTCGCGGCGACCACCGCCGAGAGCCGGGGCCGCTCGGCCCGCCGGCGCCGTCAGCCGGTGCAGCCGCACCACGGTGCCCGACTCGTCGGGCCGGCCGGGGTGCCGCACGTCGCGCTCCTCGAGGCTCCACCCCGCCCCCCCCAGCAGGTCGAGGAGCAGCGCGGCGTGGGGCCGCCGCGGGTCGGCGATGAGCGCCTCGCCACCGGCCGGCAGGAGCCGGGGGAGCAGGGCGGCGAGGGCAACCCCGTTGCGCTCCTCGTAGAGCAGGTCGGCGCCCACCACGAGGTCGTAGGGGGCGGCGCCGGTCAGGGCCGCCGGGGGGCCGCCCCAGTCGACCAGCATGGTCGCCACCTCGACGCCGGCCCGCGCCGCGTTGGCGCCGGCGAAGGCGAGGGCCTCCTCGTACCAGTCGGTCGCCAGGGCCCGGGCGCCGGCGAGCGCGGCCACGATGGAGGGGAGGCCGACGCCGCAGCCCAGCTCCACCACGCGACGGCCGGCGAGGTCGCGGCCGGCCAGCTCGTCGGCGAGCACGCGCGCGCTGGGCCAGAGCTCGGCCCAGTAGGGCAGCCGCTCGTCGCGGGCGTAGTCGTCCTCGTCGATGAGGTCCTCCGCGCGTCGGGGGTGGGCCACCGACAGGGGCCACGGCCCGACGCGGATCTCCTCCCGGACCACATCGAAGCGCGAAAAGACGTCGAGCACTCCCAAAAACTACCCCTATGCCGGGGGGAATCTTGCGGGCGCCCCTTTCAACCCGCCGACCGCCTCCGTAGTCTCGGCCTGCCGATGCCACTCACTCCGATGCCGGAGCGGCGGACGCTCCCCCAGGCGAGCGAAGATCCCCTCGCCGTCTCGCTCGCGGCCGCACTCGACCGGAGAGGGATCACGGTCGCCGAGCTGGGAAGCCTGCTGCGCGCGGAGGGGATCGCCATCAGCCGGACCCGGCTGCACCAGCTCTGCACCGGCACCGGGGCGCCCCCGACGGCCGAGCAGCTGGAGCGGCTGGCGAGCGTCCTCGGGGTGAGCCCCGGCTACTTCGCCGAGTACCGGCTCTGGCGGGCGCGGGCCCTGCTCGACCCCGGGATCGTGGGCTTCGACCGGGCCATGGCGAACTTCGACCGCCTCCGCGGCCGGCGCGACCTGCCGGCCGACACCGGCCGGGTCCCCGATGCCTCCTCGCGCTATCCTCCGCGCTTCACACGGCAGCCGAAGGAGAACGGATGAGCGAGCCCGAGGGCGCCGCGGAGGCGACGGAGACCGAGGCCGAGGCCGAGGCTGAGGCTGAGGCCACCCCCGCCGACACCACGGCCGCCGACGAGATCGGCACCGACACGGTCGACGCGCCCGAGCCCGGCGCCGCCGTCCCCGACGAGGTCGCCGAGGCGATGAGCGAGGAGCTCGCCGCGGAGGCGATCCCCGTGGCGCTGGCCCCGGTCTCCGGCCGTCAGGCGAAGGTCTACCTGTGCGACCGCGGTCACCGCACGGTGGCCATGTGGAGCGAGCCGACGACCTGCCATGCGCGCCCCACCCGCAGCGGCGGGGAGTGCGGGCACCAGCTCTATCCCATCGGCGAGCTGCCCGAGCAGGTCCAGAAGGCCCTCAACCCGCTGAAGGCCTCGAAGAAGGCGTCCAAGAGCTGAGCCTCTCCGGCCGCACGTACGCCGTCCTCGTCGCCGAGGGCGTGGAGGACCTCGAGTACTGGGTGACCGTCATGCGCCTCCGCGAGGAGGGCGCGACGGTCGTCTCGGTCGGCTCCGACACCGACGTCCACCGGGGCAAGAACGGGCTCCAGGTGCGCGCCGACGTCACGGGGTCCGGGATCGACGCCGCGGGCATCGACGGGCTCGTCATCCCCGGCGGCCACGCCCCCGACAAGATGCGCCGCGACCCGGAGCTGCTGGCCCTGGTGAGGGCCGCCCACGAGCGCGGGCTCCCCATCGGGATCATCTGCCACGGGGGCAGCGTCGCCATCTCCGCCGGCATCGTCGGCGCCCGCGCGACCGGGTCGCTGGGCATCAAGGACGACCTGGTGAACGTCGGGGCGGAGTGGGTTGACGAGCCGGCGTTCCGCGACGGCACGCTCGTGTGGGGCCGGGTCGTGGCCGACATCCCGGACTTCTGCCGCGAGCTGGTGGCCGCGTTCTCGGAGGCCGCGGGCGGCTGAGGGGCCGCGGCCGCGGCCACCGCCCGCACCGCGCGGGCGTGCCGCCGGGCGGCGGCCGGGCTGAGCGGGCCGCCCGGGAGCTCCACCACGAAGGCGCCGGCGCCCGGCAGCAGGTGATTCTGCCAGCGCGTCGCCACGCCGGGAAGGAAGCCCAGGCGGCGCACGGGCAGGCCTGAGAGGCGCCCGTAGCGCCGCGTCAGGGCGGGGTCGGCGGTTCCGCGGTCCACGAGCGCGAGGGCCTGGTGGTACCAGATGGTCACGCTCGGGCGCAGGCGCCGGATGAGCCCCGCCGCCAGCCGGGACTCGGGCTCCGACAGCGGGCGCGGGCCGGAGTAGTAGGTGTCGAACGGGCGGCCCTGGGCGCGCCAGCCGTCGGGGAAGTTGC
This sequence comes from Miltoncostaeaceae bacterium, assembly GCA_963760715.1. Lineage (GTDB taxonomy): Bacteria > Actinomycetota > Thermoleophilia > Miltoncostaeales > Miltoncostaeaceae > CAVXDY01. The sequence goes on from CAVXDY010000005.1 coordinate 10,690, forward strand.
GGTTCAGGTCCACGCCGCGCGCGTTCTGGCGCGTGCCGGCGGCCGCCCCGTCGGGGTTGAGGCTCGGGATCAGCCAGAGCTGCACCCCGGCCGGCACGGGCCCGGCGCGCAGCGCCCGGGTCACGGCGCCCCCCGCCGGCTCATTGCCGTGGATCACCCCCACCACCAGCACACGGCGGGCGGCGCCGGGATCCCCGACCCTCACCAGGCGGATGGGGCGCCCCTGGACGCTGCGCCCGAGCACCGACTCGCGCACCAGCGGGCGCTGCGGTGCGGCCCCGTGCCCCGGGGCCGCCGGCGCGAGGACGGCGAGCGCCGCGACGGCGGCCGCCGCGAGCGCCCCGCGCGTCATCCCGCCTCCGCGACCCCCACCATGCGCTCCATCTCGCCGAAGCCCGGCTCCCAGACCGCCGGGTCGTTCACGTCCACTCCGAGCGCCCCCAGCAGCTCGGTCGGCCCCGCCGACCCCCCCGCCGAGAGGAAGCCGATGTAGGCGTTGACGAACGACTCGCCCTGCTCGCGGTAGCGCGCGTACAGCGCCAGCGTGGCCAGGTGCGCGAAGGCGTAGGCGTAGGTGTAGAAGCGGGTCGAGATGAAGTGGGGGATGTACGACCACCCGACGCGGTACCCCTCGGGCAGGGACAGCGAGTCGCCGTAGTACTTCCGGTTCTCCTCGATCCAGATGCCGGAGAGCCGTTCCGGGGTGAGCGTGGCGCCCTCGGCCCGCAGCGCGTAGGCGCGCTGCTCGTAGCGCGTCAGCACGGTCTGGCGGAAGACCGTGGCGAACGAGCCCTCCACGCGCTCGGACACCAGCGCGCGCCGCGTGGCGGCGTCGGTCTCGACGCCCAGGAGGTGGTCGAAGGCCAGCAGCTCGGCGAAGGTCGAGGGGACCTCGGCCAGCGCGATGCCGGTGCCGGCGGAGAGGGCGGTCTGCTCGGCCGACGCGAAGGTGAAGTGCATGCCGTGCCCCAGCTCGTGGGCGAGCGTCATGACGTCGTCCATGCGGTCCGTGAAGTTCATCAGCACGTAGGGCGAGGCGTCCTGGGCGACCGGCGCGCAGAAGGCGCCGCCCCGCTTGCCCGACCGCGGCTCGGCGTCGATCCGGCGCTCGTCGAAGAACCCCCCGGCGAGCTGGGCCACGCGCGGGGAGAAGCGCCCGAACGACTCGTCGATGAGCCGCCGCGCCTCCGGGTAGTTGACCGAGCGGCCGGCGCCGATGGGCGCGTACTGGTCGTGCAGCTCGAGCCGGTCGAGGCCGAGGATCCCCGCCTTGACCTCGAACCAGCGATGGGCGATGCCGTAGTGGCGCTCCACCGCGTCGAGCATTCCCTCCACCACCGGCCCGGGCAGCTCGTTGCGCAGGTGGGTGGGGTCCATGGGCGCCGCGTAGCCGCGCAGCCGGTCCATCGCCAGGCGGTCGCCCACGAGCGTGTCGTAGCAGTGGGCCAGGGTGTTGGTGTGGGGCTCCAGGGCGACGTACAGGGTCTCGAGGGCCCGCCGGCGCAGGTCGCGATCGGGGTCGCGCACGTGCGCCAGCAGCCGGTCGATGGTGTGCGGCTCCTCGCCCTCCCCGGCGTCGAAGGGCACCTCGAGCGTGGAGGTGATCTGGCCGAACAGGGTCTGCCAGGCGCTCACGGCCGCCGGGCCGCGCTCGGCGAGCATGTGCTCCTCGGGCTCCGACAGCGTGTGCGGGGCGAAGCGCCGCATCGCCACCAGGTAGTGCCGGTCACGGGCCACCTCGGGCGCGTCGTACAGCTCGCGGGCACGCTCCTCGGGCAGCGCGATCCACTCGAGGTCGAAGAAGCGCAGCGCGTTCGACGCCTCCACCAGGCCCCGGTCGACCGCGGCCGAGAGGTCCTTGTTCTCCTCGCTCATCACGTCCACCGACTCGCGCAGGTGGGCGTAGGAGCTCACCCGCGACAGCTCGTTGTCGATGGAGGCGAGCTCGGCGAGCGCCTCCGCCAGCCCGGGGGCGTCCATGGTCTCGAAGGCCCCCCGGTGGCGGGCCTCGAAGGCCCGGCACCGGTCGAGGCTCTCCGCGAGGCGGCGGCGGGCCTCGTCGGCGTCGGCGATGAGGGGGGAGAGGTCCCAGTGGATGCCGGCGGCGCGCGGGCCGGAGGGAGCGGTGTCGGTGGCGGTGGCGGTGGTCATGGCGTCAACGTAGCGAATCGCGCGCGCCCTCAGCCGCTCAGAAGACGCTCGATCGCGTCGAGGGGGAGGGGGGGGTCGCCCGTGTCGCCCGGGCGCAGCGCCTCGTCGAGGCGGTGGAAGTCCGATCCGCCCGTGGGGACCAGGCCGTGCCGCCGGGCGAGCGTCGCGAAGGCGTCCCGCCGCTCCGGCGTGTGATCGGCGCGGTGCACCTCGATCCCTCCCAGGCCGGCCTGCGCGAGGCGGCCCACGAACGACGACAGCGCGTCCGGGGCCATGCGCAGCGAGGCGGGGTGGGCCAGCGACGGCGCGCCGCCCGAGGCGCGCACCAGTCGCACCGCCTCCTCGGGGCCGAGGCCCTCGTGAGGAACGGCGGCGGGCCCGCCGTCGTGGAGGAAGCGATCGAAGGCGTCCTGGCGGTCGCGCGCATGACCGGCGGCCACGACCGCGTCGGCGATGTGCGGCCGGCCGATCGGCCCCCGGGCGCGGGCCTTCACGTCGGCCAGGTCGACGGGGGCGCCGGCCTCGGCGAGCCGCGCCACGATCCGCTCCGCCCGCGTCTCCCGCGCCCGGCGCATCTCCTCCAGGCGGTCGCGCAGGGGCTCGGGCGCCTCCGCGTGGAAGTACCCCAGCAGGTGCAGCGAGCCCGAGGGCGCGCGCACGGACAGCTCCACCCCGGGCACGACCCGCACGCCCAGGCGGGCGCCGGCCGCGACGGCCTCGGCCACCCCGCCCAGCGTGTCGTGGTCGGTCACCGCCAGCACCCCCACCCCCGCGTCCGCGGCCAGCTCCACCAGCGCCGACGGCGACAGGGCTCCGTCGGAGGCGAGGGTGTGGGAGTGGAGGTCGGCCCTGCCGGCCGGTGCGGCTACGCGGCCACCGCTCGGCCGATGAGGCCCCGGGCCTCGAGCTCGCCCACGACCAGCGTGGCGCTCTCCTCGGGGGTCAGCGTCTCGGTCGCGAGGTGCACGTCCGGCCTCGGCGGCGCCTCGTAGGGGTCGCTCACGCCCGTGAACTCCTTGATCTCACCGGAGAACGCCTTGGCGTAGAGCCCCTTGACGTCACGGTTGGCGCACTCCTCCACCGAGGTGTCCACGAACACCTCGATGAACGGGCCGAACTCCTCCACCATCTCGCGCGCCGCGGCGCGCGTCTCGATGTACGGGGAGATGGCCGACACCAGGGTCACCACGCCGGCGCGCGTGAAGCGGCTCGCCACCCACCCGATGCGCCCGATGTTGGTGTCGCGGTCCTCCTTGGAGAACCCGAGGCCCTTGGAGAGGTGCGTCCGCACCACGTCGCCGTCGAGGTACTCGACGAGGGCTCCACGACGCTCCAGCTCCGGGCCCACGATCTCGGCGATCGTCGTCTTGCCCGAGCCCGAGAGCCCGGTGAACCACAGGGTGAAACCGGCACGATCGCTCACTCTGGTTCCGTCCTCCTTCGGGGCGGCGCCCCGCTCGTTGTCAGCACGGGGGGATGACCGAGGCCTGGGCGGGCGTGTGAAGCCCGCACTCGGTCTTCTCGGCGTCCGCCCAGCGTCCCGCCCGCGAGTCCTCTCCGGGACGGATCGCCCGCGTGCAGTGCGTGCAGCCGATCGAGGGGAACCCCCGATCGTGAAGCGGGTTGTAGGGCACGTCGTGGGCGAAGAGATAGCCCTTGCAGTCCTCGTCGGACCACCCCGCCAGCGGCTGCACCTTGATGACGCCGCGCGGGTCCACCTCCAGCATCCGGGCGCCGGCACGGGTGGGGCTCTGCGCGCGGCGGATGCCGGTGATCCAGGCGTCCATGCCCACCAGCGCGCGCTCCAGCGGCTCCACCTTGCGCAGCGCGCAGCAGCGGTCGGGATCCCGGGACCACAGCGCGGGGCCCTCGCTACGCTCCTGCTCCTCGACCGTCTCGCGCGGGTCGATGCGCTCGACGTCCAGGTCGTAGCGCTCGATGAGCCGGTCGCGGGTCTCGTAGGTCTCGGCGAAGAGGAGCCCGGTGTCCAGCTCGACGATCCGCACGCTCGCCCCGAGCTGGTGCAGCATGTTGACCAGGATCGACGACTGGTGCTGCCACGAGCAGGTGAGGACGATGCGCCCGGCGAAGCGGTCGACGGCCCACGCCAGGAGCTCCTGGGCGGAGCGCGACTCGAACTCCTCGGCGAGCTCCGATACCTCGGCTCCCGAGATGGTGGTCGTGGACACGTCCGCCAGGCTACCAGAGGTGAAAATCTGAATGACTGGCAGAAGGAAAGAGAATAGTGAGCTGGTCTACTCCAGCGAGGCCGGCCGCGTGCGCCGTGAGGCCGCCAAGCCGGCACCCACCGGTCCTCCGCGCGACGGCATCGTGCGCGTGGGCCGCTCCAGCTCGGGCCGGCGGGGCAAGACCGTGACCATCGTGACCGGCCTCCCCCCGGGCGAGCTGGCCGCCACGGCGAAGGAGCTGAAGCGCCTCTGCGGATCCGGCGGCGCCGTGAAGGACGGCACCGTGGAGATCCAGGGGGATCACCGGCAGCGGATCGTGGCCGCCCTGTCGAAGCGTCACACGGTCAAGCTCACCGGCGGCTGAAGCGCCGCGCCGCGTCACCGCGCCCGCGCATCAGCCTGCGGTGACGAGCTCCTCCGCCACCTCGAGGCGCCGGCCGAACGCGGACTCGACCGCGGGGCTCTCCAGGGCCGCCGCCCAGATCGCCGCCGTGGGGTCACCCTCGGCGCGCACGAGCAGGCGGACCACGCCGTCCGGGGCATCCATCCGCACCTCGCGGATGCCGCCCGCCCGCCCGCGCTCGAGCTGCTCGGCCAGGCGCAGGCACACGGCCACGCGCGCCAGGCGCTCGTCGTCGCCGGCGTCGAGGATCTCGCCGAGCGGCGCGACGGAGGGCAGGGCCTTGCGGTGGGAGCGCACCAGCAGGGCGACGGTGGCCAGCTCGGCATGGCGGAAGCCCGGCAGCCCGGCGTTCAGCACCAGGTAGAAGCCGTGCTTGTGGTGGTCGTTGTAGTCCACGATCACGCCGGAGTCGTGGAGCATCCCCGCCGCCGAGAGCAGCTCGCGCTCGCGCCGGTCCATGGTCTGCAGGCCCAGCCGCGCCAGCTCGTCGTAGATCGCCAGCGCGAGGGTGGTCACGTGCTCCGCGTGGGGCACGTCGCAGCGGTACGTCTCCACCAGGTTGAGCACGCTCTGGCGGCGGACATCGGGGATCAGGGGCGGATCGGCGGGGGAGAGGAAGCGCTCGTAGAAGATGCCCTCCCGCAGCCCCTGGGCGCAGATCTCCACGCGGTCGACGCCGACGCGGTCCAGCACCGCCGAGATCACGACCGCGCCGGCCAGCGTGATGTCGGCCCGGTCGGGCTTCAGCCCCGGCAGCCGGCTGCGCTCGCCCGCCGGCAGCTCGGCCATGGCCTCGATCAGCTCCTGCAGGCCCTCCCGGGTGAGCTGGTACCCGTGCAGCTCGTCGAGCGGGTAGCGCACCCGGCGCTGGTGCATGCGCGCGAGGGTCCGGATCGTGCCCCCGATGCCCACCGTCCGGCCGCCGGAGGCGTCCAGCCAGGGCAGGTCGCCCAGCTCCTGGGCCACGTGCTTGCGCAGGGCCTTGATGTCGGAGCGGCTCGCCCGCTCCCCGCTGACGAATCGCTCCGTCATGCGGACGGCCCCGAGGGGGCGCGACACGGTCCGCTCGAGCCCCCGGCCGACCACCTGGGTCACCTGCACGCTCCCGCCGCCCAGGTCGAGCACATAGCCGTCGCCGAGGGTGGTGCTGTTGACGGCCCCGAGGTACCCGTACCACGCCTCCTCCTCGGCGGACAGGGTGCGCACGTCCAGCGCCCCGTCGGCCGAGAGGGCGGCCATCACCTCGTCCCCGTTGACGGCGTCGCGTGCGGCGCTGGTCGCCACCGCCTCCACCGCGTCCACGCCGCTGGCGGCGACGAAGGCCGCGTAGAGGCGGGTGGTGTGGCCCGCGCGGGCGATGGCCTCGGGCTGCAGCCCCTCCGGCGTGGCCCCCTGGGACAGCCGAACGGCCTCGCGGACCTCGTCCACGAGCTGGAACGAGCCGCCCTCGCGGTAGCGGTAGACCACGAGCCGGAACGTGTTGGAGCCCATGTCGATCACCGCGAGCCGGCGCTCCGGCGTTCCGGGTGGCGCTAGGCTAGAGGCCATGGGTCCGATGCCGCTCCGTCCGCCGTCGCTGGGGGACGCCGGCCACGGTCGAGGAGCGCCCACCGAGGAAGCGCTCGCCTGGCCCGGCATCTTCGACGCTCCCGAGACCGTCGACCGGGTCTGGACCGACTTCGTGGCGGCGTTGCCGGACCCGTCCCACCGCACCGCGCTGCGGCGCGCCCTGGCCTTCGCGCGCGCCCGGCACGGCGCGCAGATCCGCCGCGGCAGCGAGACCCCGTACTGGGTGCACCTGGTGCGCGTGGCCATGGAGCTCTCGCGCTGGGGGGAGTCCGACCCCGAGCTGCTCCAGGCCGCGCTGCTGCACGACACCGTCGAGGACACGGCGACGACCGTCGAGGAGCTGCGCGCGGGCTTCGGCCCCGAGGTCGCCGACCTGGTCAACTGGCTCACGGCCCCCGACGACCCCGGCGAGATCCGCCGCTACTACGACCGGCTGCAGAGCAGCGCCCCCCATCGCGTGCAGATCCTGAAGCTCGCGGACCGGGTCGACAACCTCCGCAGCATCCAGGCGCTCGTGATGCGCACCGGCGAGCGCTACCGCGCATGGGCGGGCAACTACCTTCGGCGCACGATCTGGCAGGTCCTGCCGCTGGCGGCGGGGGCGCCCTCGGTGGCGCGCGTCGCCCTCGTGACGGCGATGGCCGACCTCGCCCCGCTGGTGGACGACCCCGGGATAACCGACCCCTAACCTCCGCGCAACCCGGCCGACACCGAGCCGGGGTTGGATAGCGCCCATGAATCCCCCGGCACCGTCAGGAGATGACATGGGAAGCACGCTCACGCTCGTCGAGACCGCCCGGATCGAGGCCCTCCTTGCACTCCTGGAGCCCGATGCGGGGGGCTCGTGCGAGGTCCCCGGCTGCACGCATGCCCACCCCGCTCTCTCGGCCTCTGAGAGCGGGATGACCGCGCTGGCGGCGTAGCCCGCCCCACGGCTCGCGGCGGGTGCCGGGGCCACCGGCCCCCGCCCGCCGCCGCCTCGCCCCTCAGGAGGCGTCGGGACCCTCGGGCGGCACCAGCATCACCGCGCAGGGAGCGTGGTGGGCGAGGTAGCCGGCGAAGCTCCCCAGGAACACCCGCTCCACGGTGCCGCGGTGGCTGGCGGCCACCATCAGCGTGCAGCCCGCCTCGCGGGCCCAGTCGCACGCCACGCTCCCGGGGTGCCCCTCCAGCAGCACCGGCTCCGCGCCCTCGTACTCGCCGGCGAGGTTCGTGAGCCACGCGAGCGCGACCTCCGTCTCCGGCCGGTCGTCGAACGGGACCGAGCCGCCCAGGGCGCTCCCGAGCGAGACGAGGAAGTGCGGCGGCGCCACCACGTGCACCACGCTCAGCCGGCCCTCCGGCGACAGCGCGTGGAGGTCCGCGGCGTGCGCCAGGGCGCGGCTCGCCGCGTCGGACTCATCGATGAAGCAGGCGATGTGGTCGAGGGAGGCGGCCACCCGCCTCACCCTAGCGGCGCCGTGCCGCCTGGTGGGCGGCTCAGCTCGGTGAGGTAGGGCCGCCGCGAGTCGGCCGCCAGCGCGAGCCGTCCCTTGGCCAGCTCGATGAGGGCGTCGCCCACCAGCTCGCGCCTCCATCCCGTGGCGAGCGGCTGGCCGTCGAGGTCCCCGGCGATCGCCGCCAGCAGGAACGACGAGATCTCGTCGCGGGTCGCCACCAGGCTCGGCGCCAGTTCCACGGCCTCGGCGCGGGCGTTCACCAGGACCGCCCCGAGGGGGCCCAGGACGTCCAGGCGGTGCTGCGCCTCGGGTGGCGGGGCCGAGGGCGTCGGCATCGGCGGAGCGGCCTCGCCCGCCCGGACCGCCTCCAGCAGGGAGTCGGCGTCGGCCCCCCGGATGCGGTCCGGCAGCCCCCGCTCGCCCTCGAGGGCCTTCCGTGTCGCGGGCCGCCGCCGGGCGATCTCGATGAGCGTGCGGTCGGGGACCACCCAGGCCGCCGGGCGGTCGCGGCTCCGGGCCTCGCGCTCGCGCCACGCGGCCACGGAGGCCAGCACCGCCCGGTCCTGGCCGCTCAGGCGGCCGTGCCCCTTCACCCGCCGCCAGGACTGCTCGGGATCCGGCACGATCCGGGCGTGCGGGCCGTAGCGCCGCTCGTGCTCCTCGGCCACCCAGTCCTCGCGCCCCAGCTCCCGCGCCCGCCGATCGAGCTCGTCCGCCAGCTCCAGGAGGTGGAGCACGTCGCCGGCGGCGTACTCGAGCTGCGCGCGCGACAGCGGGCGCCGGCTCCAGTCGGTGTAGCGCTCCCCCTTGTCCAGGCGCACGCCGAGCACCCGCTCCAGCAGGGTGGCCAGCCCCTGGCCGGCCCCGAGGCCCACGAACCCGGCCACGATCTGGAGGTCGCGGATCCTCTGCGGGCGGGTTCCGAAGGCCATCCCCAGCAGGGTCAGGTCGGCCGAGGGCGCGTGCATGACCGCCTCGACGCCGGGGTCGGACACCAGCGCGGCCACGTCGTCCAGCGGCGCGCCCTCGATCGGGTCGATCAGGTGGACCCCCTCGGGGGTCGCGACCTGGGCGAGGCACGCGATGGGCGCGTAGGTGCGCTCCCAGAGGAATTCCAGGTCGATGGCCGCGCGCCCCGCGGCGCGCGCCTCGGCGTTGACGGCGGCGACGCCGGCGGCGTCGCGGATCGGCTCGGGAGAGGGCATCCCTCGCTACCCTAGTCGGTCGTGCAAGCCATCCAACTCAGCAAGAGCTTCGGTGCGCGGGACGTCCTGAGGGATGTCAGCTTCCGCGTGGACCCCGGCGACCGCCTGGCCGTCGTGGGCCGCAACGGCGAGGGCAAGACCACGCTGCTGCGCATCCTCGCCGGCCGGCTCGACCCGGACGGCGGGCGCGTGAGCCTGCCCAAGGGGGCCACCGTCGCCCTGCACGACCAGCGCCCGCCACTCGGCACCGGCCTCACCCTGGAGGGCTACGTGGCCCAGGGCGTCCAGGGCGCCGCCCGCGCCGAGCGCGAGCTCGCCGACCTCGAGGGGCGCATGGCCGGGGGCGACGCCGGGCCCGACGTGCTGGGCGCCTACGAGCAGGCGCAGGCGCGCCTGGAACGCGCCGGGGGCTACGCGTGGCGGGCGTGGATGGAGCGCGTGCTGCGCGGGCTCGGCATCGGCGACCAGGACCTCGAGCGGCCGCTCGACGGGTTCTCGGGCGGGGAGCTGACGCGGGCGTCGCTTGCGCGCGCGCTGGTGTCGCGCCCGGACGTGCTGCTGCTGGACGAGCCCACCAACCACCTCGACATCGAGGCCGTGGAGTGGCTCGAGCGGACCATCGCCGAGCTGGGCGCGGCCGTGCTGCTGGTCTCCCACGACCGGTGGCTGCTGGAGTCGCTCGCCACCGGCGTCCTCGAGATCGACGGCGGCCGGTCCAAGCTCTGGCCGATGGGCTACTCGGCGTTCCGGCGGGAGCGGGCCCTGGCCATCGACCGGCAGGGCGCCGAGGCCGAGCGCCAGGCGGCCGAGATCGCGCGCCTGGAGCGCTTCGTCATCCGCTGGCGCGCCGGCACCAAGTCGCGGCAGGCGGCCTCGCGCCAGAAGAGGCTCGACAAGTTGGAGCCCCCGCGGGCGCCCACGCGGGCCGCCCACCTCGCGTTCGGGTTCCCAAAGGTGGAGCGCAGCGGCCGGGTGGTGCTCGAGAGCGACGGCGTGGACATCGCGGTCCCCGGTCGCACGCTGGTGACCGGCGTGGGCTTCACGCTGGAGCGGGGCCAGCGGCTGGCCGTGGTGGGCCCGAACGGCGCCGGCAAGACCACCCTGCTCGAGACCCTCATCGGCCGCCGCGCGCCGGCCCGGGGGCGGGTGAGCGTGGGCCATCGCGTGGTGCCCGCCTACTTCTCGCAGCAGGGCGAGAGCCTGCGCGAGGACCGCACGGTCGTGGAGACCGTCCTCGCCACCAGCGACCTCACCCAGACCCAGGCGCGCACCCTGCTGGGCGGCTTCCTCTTCTCGGGCGACGCCGCCGAGGCGCGGGTGGAGCGCCTGTCGGGAGGCGAGCGCCGCCGCCTGGAGCTGGTGGCGCTCATCGCGCGCGGCGGCAACCTCCTGGTGCTGGACGAGCCCACCAACCACCTCGACGCGGAGAGCCGCGAGGCGCTGGAGGCCGCGCTCGAGGCCTACGACGGGACCATCCTGTTGGTGTCGCACGATCGCGCCCTGATCGACGCCATCGCCACGCACACCCTGGCGATCGAGGACGGCCGGGCCGTGCTGCGCGCCGGCGGCTACACGGACCTGCTGCGCGCCCGCGAGGAGCCGCCGGCGCCGGCTGCGCCGGCCCCCGCGCCGCGCCGGGCGCGGCGCCCGGCGTCGCGCGAGCCCCGGGCTCCCACGCCCGCGACCGACGTGCGGCGGCTGGAGGGGCGCATCACCGAGCTCGAGACCCGCATCGCCTCCGTCGAGGAGGACCTCGCCGACCCGCGGGTGGTGGGCGACCGTGAGCTCCTGGCCGCCCGCGGCGAGGAGCACCGCGCCCTTCAGGAGGAGCTGTCGTGGCTGATGCGCGAGTGGGAGCAGGCGGCCGAGGCCGCGAGCTGACGGGCTAGCCGACGGCCTTGGCGGACTTGCCGGTCTTCGGCACACGCAGGGCGACCTTCGGCCCGGCCTTCAGCACGTTCCGCTTGATCGTCACGAGCGCGCCGCCGGCGGGCTTCACCTTCAGCTGGAGCCGAAGCTGCAGGGGGTCGTGGCCGCGCGGCGCCCGCACCCGGAAGCCGACCCGCTTCTGCTTGCCCTTCTTCAGCACCAGCTTCGTGGTGGAGACCATCCCGCGTCCCGGGCCGGGGCGGCCGAGGGTGGCGACCACCACCTGGCGGCTCCGGGCGACGAGGGTGACCGCGAGGTTGACCCACGCCTTGCCGACCTTCAGCTTGGGGTTCAGGAACTGCACCGGCAGCTTCTTCTTGGCGCCCGCCCGCGGCCGGCCTGCCGAGCCGCCCGCGCCCGGCGCGGGGGACCCGCCCTGGTCGAAGACGTTCCCGACCTGCACGAAGCGGGCCACCGAGGGAACCCCCTGCGCGTTCAGGAGGAAGAGCATGTACGGGCCGGGGGGCGCGACGTTGGCCGAGGGCGGCGCGGTCGCCTGGATGCCGCCGGCCGTCGGGGAGATCGTCAGCTCCACGTGGCGCTGGTTCATGTCGTTGCCGTGGGTCGTCGCGCCGGGGGCGATCAGGACGGCCCGGGCGACGGCGTCGGACGTGCCGATCGTGAACGGGGAGCCCCACTTGATGGCGCGCGGCGCCGAGGTGATCGCGGGGCGGGTTCCGGCGAAGAGGTAGGGCGGCGAGTAGATCTCCGCGACGTCGTTCTCCCAGCCGCCGCCGGCCACGGTGTCGTCACCGGCCGAGAGCACCCGGGCGTCGGGGAGCAGGATCGCCGTGGAGTGGTAGCCGCGGCCCTGGGTCTGCGAGGCCATCGGCGTCCAGGTGTTGGTCGCCGGCGAGTAGAGGACCGCGTCCTCCCGGTAGCCGTTGCTCGCGCCGTCGTTGTTGCCGCCCACGGCGAGCAGGTTGCCGTCGGGGAGGATCACCGTGTTGACGTTGCGCCGCGACTCCGGCAGCGGCGCCTTGAAGCTCCAGCCGGCGGCCGGGTTGGAGGCGTCGAACTGCTCCGTGGTGGCGGTCGACAGCGTCGCGTCGCCGTTGGCGCCGCCGATCAGGAGAACCTTGTTGGAGCCGCTCGGCGGTCCCGGCAGCAGGACGCCCGACCCGTAGCCGTAGTCACGGTTGACGTTCAGGTCCGGGATGTCCGTGAAGGTCCAGTCGCTCGGGTTGATGAAGGTGGTGTCGATGTCGCGGGGACCGGCGAGGATAACGCGGCCGTCGGGGAGCACGTACTGGTGCGGGTAGTAGTCGATGTCGCGGTGCGCCACGACGCGCACGGTGCCCGGGCCGTGGCCGTCGGCGGCCGGCGTGTAGACCTCGAGATCCTGGTTGTTGGACGCCGCTCCGTTGCCCGACTCGTCCCAGCCGGCGGTGATCAGGACCTCGCCGTCGGGAAGCTTGGTGGCCGTGGGGTACCAGCGTCCGTGCTCCATGTCGGGGCCGCGCAGCCAGGTCTCGGTGGTGGGGTCGAAGATCCAGATCTGGTTCAGGCCCTTGAACGAGCCGGCGGGGCCGCCGACCTGGTACTTCAGGTTGCCGCCGACCACGAGCACCCGGCCGTCGGCGAGCAGGACCTGGCCCGCGCACCAGATGTTGGCGGGCACGTCGCGGCGCACGCCCGTCTGGGTGGCCGGATCCCACACCATCACCCGGCCGCGCGCCTCGTCTCCGAACTCCGGGTTGTTGTAGAAGAACAGGACCTTGCCGTTCGGCATCAGCGTGGTGTGGATGGCCACGATGCCGGGGAGGTCGATCGGCCCGCTCCACTGGCCCACCTCGGACGGCGGACCGGCGTTGACCTTCTTGACCGACGCCTGGGCCCTGACCTTCTTCACGAAGCTCGGCTTCAGCCGGCCGCCGCCGCCGCACGCCTCGCGGCGGCCCTGGGCGCGCTCGGCCGCGTGCTCGGCCGCGTGCCGCGACCCGAGCGCGAAGACCTCGATGGCCCGGAGGCGCTTCTCCGCGCGCGGCGTGTCCTTGCGGCAGACCTTGGCGGCCGACTCGATCGACATGGTCGAGGCCGACAGCGTGCCGCCGTGCCCGAGGGCGGTGCCGGGAAGGGCCAGCGCCAGTGCGAGCGCGCCGCCCACGAGGGCGCGGCGGAGGGTGAACGAGAACGTCACCGCCCGACCGTACGTCGAGTGCCGCCCTCGCGCACCCGACGAGGGTCTAGTCCAACGGTGAGTAAATATTCCCTTATCTTGCCGCCGCGCGGTGCCGGGGCGGCCTCGACCGCCCCGGCGCTCCGCGGTGCTACTGGGTGAGCACCCCGTTCTTCACGAGGAAGGCCTTGGCGACCTCCTCGGGGTCCTGCTTGTCGAGGTCCACCTGGCCGTTCAGCTCACGGGCGTTGTCGGCGGTGAGCAGCGCGCTCACCTTGTCGAGCGTCTGGGCGAAGATGGGCGGCTGGGCGTCGTAGAAGGCCTTGTTGACGACCGGGAACGTCTGGTACGGAAGCGAGGCGAACTTCGCCTTGTCGTCCGTCAGCACCACGAGGTGGTCGGTCACGACCTGCCGGTCCGTGCCGAAGGCGTAGACGCAGTCGGCCTGGCCGTCCTCGATCGGCTTGTAGCGCAGGTTGATGGCGACGACCTTGACGTCCTTGAAGTCCACGCCGTACGCCGACTTCAGAAGCGGCAGGCCGTCGGGTCGCGTGAGGTGCTCGGGGTTGGCCGAGTACACGAGGTTCGGTGACGCCTTGCCGAGATCCGACAGCGTCTTCAGGCCGTACTTGTTGACGGCCTCCTGGGTGCAGGCGACCTGGTTGGGGTTGTCGTAGGTCGCCGGCGTCAGGGCCACGAGGCCGCGGGCCGGGTACTCGGCCTTGATCGTGTTGTAGGCCTGATCGGCGGTCGCGGCGCCGGTCTTCTTCAGCACGACGCTGTAGGCCGTCCCGGTGTACTCCGGGTACAGGTCGATGTCGCCCTTGATGACCGCCGGATCGGCGATCTCGGTGCCGCCGAGGCTGGTGACGTCCGGCTTGTAGCCGACCGACCCGAGGGCCTGCGCGTAGAGCTGGGCGACGATCTGGCTCTCGGTGAAGCCCTTGTCCGCGATCTTGACGGGGGTTCCATCGACCGCGGTACCGCCGGCGGTGGATGCCGCGCCGCTGTTGTCGTCGCCGCCGCAGCCCGCGGCGAGAAGCCCGAGCGCGAGGACCACGGCGCCCAGCAGGCACACCGTGATCAGCTTGATCCGTCGGTTCATGTGGCTCTCCCTTCTTGGATGGCGAGGCTGCGCTCGATGCGCAGGCCCCGTGGCGTCGCGATGCGCTCAACGGCTCCGAAGAGCAGCTGGGCGGCGAGCGCGAGCAGTGCGACCGGGATGGCGCCGGCCAGCAGGACGTCGTCCTGGCCGGTGTCGAGCCCGGAGATCACGACCTGTCCCAGCCCCCCTCCGCCGACCAGGCCGGCGAGGGTGGCGGTCGCGACGACCTCGACCGCGGCGGTCCGGACGCCGGCCGAGATGAGCGGCACGGCGATGGGGAGCTCGACGTGGGTCAGGACCTGGAGCGGCGTGAGACCCATGCCCCGCGACGCCTCGACGATCGCCGGGTCCACCTGGCGCACGCCGGTCAGCGTGTTCAGCAGGATCGGCGGCACGGCGAGGAGGTAGAGGCCGATGACGGCGGGCCAGAAGCCGACCGTGGTGAGCGTGAGCACGATCCCCATGACGGCGAACGTCGGCACGGTGCGGCCGAGGTTGCCGAGCGAGGTGACCAGGAACGCCGTGCCCCGCCCGATCTTGGCGCAGATGATGCCGACCACGATTCCCGTGGCGGCCGCCATGCAGAGGGCCGTCGCGGCCAGGCGGACGTGGCCCCAGAAGGCCTCGTTCACGAAGTCGGTGTTCTGACGGTAGAAGTCCCAGGCCTGGCTCAGCGTGTTCATCGCGTCACGCGGCCTGCCGGGCGCGCGCCCACGGGGTCAGGAGCCGCTCGACCAGCAGCAGGAACGCGTCGAGCACGACCGCGAGCAGGGTCGCGATGAGCCCGCCGACGGCGATCGGCGTCAGGAAGTCGCGGTTGAGGCCGTCCGTGTAGATGAGCGTGCCCAGCCCCTTGGCGCCCACCAGGACCCCGATCGTGGCGATCCCGACGGTCGTGACCGTGACGATCCGGATGCCGGTGAAGATCGACGGCAGCGCGAGCGGGAGCTCCACCCGCATCAGGGTCTGGTGCCGGGTGAGGCCCATCCCCCGCGCCGCCTCGCGTACCGGGCCGGGGACGGCCTGCAGCCCCACCACCGTGTTCCGTATCAGGATCAGCGGCGAGTAGAGGATCAGTCCGAGGATCACGGTCGTGCGCCCGATGCCGAACGTCGGCACCAGGAACGCGAACAGGGCCAGGCTGGGGATCGTGTAGATGATCCCGGCCGCCGTCGTGCCGGAGGCGAAGAGGATCCGCCGCCGCCGCAGCAGGATGCCGACCGGGACCCAGATCGCCACCGAGATCGCGACCGCGACGAGGACGATCTTCAGGTGCTCGATCGTGGCCTCCTGGATGTCGTCGCTGTGGCGGGAGATCCAGTCCCACTCGATGCTCTGGGCCACTACGCGGCCCCGGCGGCGTGACGGGTGAAGACCGCCGAGATCACCTCGAGGCTGAGCAGGCCCACGCAGACGCCGTGCCCGTCCACCACCGCGCCGTACGCCGCGGTCGCCTCGAACAGCGCCGACAGGGCGTCGCGGAGGGTGGTCACCTGGTCGAGCACCGGCTCGATCCCTCGGCCGCGGTGCTCGGGCACGGTCTCGGCGTCGCCGAGCGCGGTGAGGGGCAGCCAGGCCAGGGGGCGCCCGGCCATGTCCGACACGAGGACCTGGTCGCCGATGGGCTCCAGCTCGCCCCGCGCGATGCGCGCCTGCACGTCGGCGACGGGCTCTCCGGCCCTCACCAGCGGCGCGTCCAGCAGGTCGATCTCCTCCAGGCGGGTCAGGGACAGGCTCTTGAGGGCCCGGTCGGCTCCCACGAAGTCGGCCACGAAGTCGTCGACCGGGTTGGCGAGGAGCTCGGCGGGGGGCGCGAACTGCAGGAGCCTCCCCTCGCGCATCACGGCCACCCTGTCGGCCATCTTCACGGCCTCGTCGATGTCGTGGCTCACGAAGACGACGGTCTTCGGCACGGCGCGGTGGAGTCGCAGGAAGTCGTTCTGGAGGCGGCCGCGGGTGATCGGGTTGACCGCCGAGAAGGGCTCGTCCATGAGCATCACCGGCGGGTCGCCCGCGAGGGCCCGCGCGAGGCCCACGCGCTGCTGCTGCCCGCCCGAGAGCTGGGCCGGGTAGCGCTTGGAGAACTCGTCCGGGTCGAGGCCGATCAGCTCGAGCAGCTCACGGACGCGGGCGCGGGTGCGCTCCCTCTCCCATCCGAGCAGGCGCGGGACCGTCGCCACGTTGGCGGCCACGGTGAGGTGGGGGAGGAGCCCGACCTGCTGGATGACGTAGCCCACCTCGCGCCGCAGGTGGGCCGGGTTGCGCTCCCGCACCGAGTGCCCGTCGATGAGGATCTCGCCGGAGGTCGGCTCGATCAGGCGGTTGATCATCTTGAGGGCCGTCGTCTTGCCGCAGCCCGACGGGCCGATGAGGACGCACACCTCGCCCGCGGGAACCGTGAGCGACAGCCCGTCCACGGCCGGCCGCCCCTCGGGGGTGTAGCGCTTCGTCACGTTGCGCAACTCGAGGACGCCGGCGCGCGCCGTGCCCAGCGGTTTCGCCGTCTCTGTCTCCACCGTCGGCATCCGGCGAACCTACCCCAAAGGGGTATCGGCCCCCCCGATACCGGCGGAGGCGTGCCCCGGATGTGAGATTCATCACCGGCGGCGCGGATCGCCCCCGATCCGGCGGCTACTCCGTCGAGATGTTGGGGTCGGCCTGCTGGGTCACCGGGATGATCGCCAGGAAGTGCTCCGACGGGGCATCGATGAGCGGCTGGAGGCGCTCGGCCGCCTCGTCCTGGCCGGACCCGATGAGGGCCTCCCGGTAGTCGCCCAGCAGCTCCGCCACCGCGGCGTCGTCCGGCTCCTCGAGCGCCGTCAGGCTCACCTTGGCGGCCTTCGACAGGCGCCGCCGCACCGCGGCCTCGTCGAGCCCCCAGTCCTCGTTCTGGCGCACGTACACGACGCCCCCGGTCATGCCGCTGCACAGCCAGGGTCCCGGGTCGCCCAGCACGACCACGCGGCCGCCGGTCATGTACTCGAAGGCGAAGCCCTTGCAGTTGGACCGCGCCGCGAGGGTGCCCAGGCGGTCGTTGAGCGGCTGGGCCGGCTCGCCGCCCAGGACCAGGTCGGCGCCCGACAGCCGGATGCCGGCGCGGGCGTCGGCGTTGCCCTGGATCAGGAACAGCCCGCGCTGGGCGCCGTAGGCGAAGCTCTTGCCCACGTGACCGCCGACCCAGTCGCCGAGGTCGTTGCGCGCCTTCAGCACCTGGATCTCGCCGCCGAGGGCGCACTTGCCCACGCCGTCCTGCGCGCCGCCGAACACCCGCACCCGGACCCCGTCGAGCGTGAACGCGGCCAGGCCGCTGCCCACGGCCGCGCCCTTGGTGAAGGCGAGGTCCACCAGCGTGGGCAGGTGGCCGTTGCCGTGCCCGTTGGACTGCCCGTTGCCGGCGGCGTCCCCGCCGCCGTTGGACGCTCCGTTGCCGTCACCGGCGGGGAGGCCGGAGGAGCCGTTCGGGAGGGTGTCGTTGACGCCCGTCGCCGCCCGGGCGATGAGCCCGGCGAGGTCCGTTCCCAGGTTGCGGTCGGCCGCGGTCGGCGTGGTCTCCTCCTCCACGGCCAGGGCGACGCCGGCGGCGAGCCGCTCGGCCGCCACCTCGGGGGCGCGGTGGGGCGGCGGCGGGTTGAACGCCCGGAAGAAGCGCGGGGTGCCCGCCGGCGACGTGATGACGCGCTCGCCCACGGGGGTGAGCAGGCTCGAGAGGTCGAGCCGGTCGTGGTGGGAGACCTGCACCAGGCGGTCGGCCTGGCCCACCAGCTCCTGCACCTCCGAGACGCCCATGCGCCCGGCCAGGTCGCGGAGGGCCTCGCCCATCTCGGTGAAGTACTTCACCAGGGACTCGACGGCGGGCTCGTAGATCCGGGGCACGAACCGCTTGAGGCCGCGCTCGGCGGCCTCGTGCTCGTCGATCTGCGTGGCGATGCCCACGTGACAGGTGTCGAGCTGACACCCGCGGCAGATGGTGCAGCCGATGGCGACCATCGAGGCCGTGCCGAAGCCCAGCCGGTTGGCGCCCATGCACATGAGCTTCACGCAGTCGGCCGCGCTGCGAAGGCCGCCGTCCGCCCAGATCTCCACCCGGTCGCGGATGCCCGCCTCGGTGAGGGCGTGGTGGGCGAGCACCGTGCCGATCTCGCAGGGCAGGCCGGCACGCCGCAGCGCATGCTGGCGGGCCGCCCCGGTGCCCCCGTCGTAGCCGGACATGGTGATGACGTCGGCACCCGCCTTGGCGATGCCGATCGCGATCGTCCCGATGCCCGGAACCACCGGAACCTTCACGATCACCCGCGCGTGCGGGTTGGAGGTCTTCAGCTCGTCGATGAGCTGGGCGAGGTCCTCGATCGAGTAGAGGTCGTGGTTGTTGGACGGGCTGATCAGGTCGCTGCCCACCTGGGCGTTGCGTGCCCGGGCGATCGCCTGGGTGACCTTCGAGCCCGGCAGGTGGCCGCCCTCGCCGGGCTTGGCGCCCTGGCCGATCTTGATCTCGATCCACTCCGAGGAGTTCAGGAGCAGCGACGAGACCCCGAAGCGGCCGCTGGCGATCTGCTGGCCGCGGTGCTTCGGGTAGCGCCCGTACATGTCGTGGATCTCGCCGCCCTCGCCGTTCATGCAGAGCATGTCGGCGCGCATGGCGGCCTCCGCGTAGGCGCGGAAGGCGGTCTCGCCCTGGCTCCCGAAGCTCATGGAGCTGATGAGGAAGGGGAGGCTGTGCTCGCCCACCCGGGAGCTGACCTCCGCGGCGGGGATGCGCTGGTCCTCGGGGACGAGTTGCGGGTGCACGGCGTGGCGCAGGGCCACCGGCTGCTCGGTCTCGAGGGCGTCGATCGTCTCGGCGAACTCCTCGTATCCGCGCTCGGAGTTGGCCACGCGCGCGAGCGCCTTCCAGACCTTGGGGTACATGCGGGGCAGCTTGACCTTGGAGGGGTGCTCCTCACCGGCGCGGATCTCGCGGCCCTGCTCGGCCAGCCGGTCGAGGTCGGCCAGGTCCAGCCCGCGGCCCTCGGAGGCGCAGAAGCCCGGGATGGCCAGGATGTCGAGCACCTCGGGGCTGACCCCGATGGCCGAGACCAGGCGCCCGTACCCGCGCAGCTCGTGGATCCCGAGCGTCGAGAGGACCTTCTCCATGCCCTTCTGCAGGCCCTCCAGCACGTTGGCCGCGGCCGTGGTGGGCTCGGGCGAGCCGTCCATGGCCTTCTCGAGCATCGCGTAGGGGCACAGGGCCTGGGCGCCGAAGCCCAGAGCGACCATGACGTCGTGCACGTTGCGGATGCCGGCCGACTGGAGCACGAGGCTCGCGTCGCGGCGCACCGACGAGCCGTCCTCCTTGAACGTCTCGCGCAGCGCCTTGTCGACGGCCGCGATCGCCAGGTGCGGGTCGCAGACCCGGTCGTCCGGGCCGGCGGCCTGGTCGTGCAGCACGATCAGCTCGGCGCCGCCGCGCACGGCGGCGCGGGCGGCCTCGGCGAGCTGGGCGAGGTGGATGGCGACGCTGAGGTCGCGGTGGAACGACAGGGGCAGGCGCACGGCGCGCCAGTCCCACGCGGCCAGCACGTCCTCCATGCAGGCCACGCCCTGGCCCACGGCGACGCGGCGGAGGTCGGGCAGCGAGACGGTGGACGCGCCGGGGCGCATCCCGCCCAGGATGAGCGGCATGCGCAGCTCGCAGCGCAGGGGCGGCTCCGGCTCGACACCCTCGATCGGCGGGCGCCGGCCGAGCACGACCCGGGTGGAGAAGTGCTCCACCTCGCGCTCGCGGTCGATGGCCGGGTTGGTCACCACGGCCACGGTCTCCTGGAGGTAGTCGGACAGCGGCATCGCCACCGGGGTGAACGGGCCCAGCGGGCCGTCCCAGCCGAGGGAGCCGATGGGCTCGGCGCCGCGGTCGGCGTGGAACTGGAGCTGCTGCTTGTCGCTCTCGATCCAGCCGGCCGAGGCGAGGAGGGTCTCGAGCTCCAGCTCGGGCGCCTCGAGCTCGTCGTCGGCGTCCGAGTACTCCTCGACCGCCACCGGCTCGAGGCCGCCGGCCAGGCGGGCGCGCGTCTCGGCGCGGGGCAGCGCGCCGCGGCTCTTGGCGCGCCGGTACACCTCGCGCTGAACGTCCCAGTAGTCGAGCACCTGCGGCACGCCGTCCGCGCCCGTGATCAGGGCCACCTTCTCGCCCGGCGCGAGCGGCGCGGGGTCGCGGGTGAGCTTGGCCACCGGCACGATGCCCGGCTCGGACGAGACCACGTACATGTCCTCGGTCTCGATCCACCACAGCGGCCGCAGGCCCATCGCGTCCACCGCGAAGACCATCTCGTCCCGGGCACGGCAGGCCAGCGCGACGGGGCCCTGCGAGTAGGGGCCGAGCGCCTCGCGGTAGTGCACGTAGAGGTCCTGGAGCTTCGCGGGCAGGCGGTGCACCTCGCCGAGGATCGGCGGCAGCGCGAACTCGACGGCCTCGAGCAGCGAGAGGCCCTTCTCGAAGATGAGGCCCTCCAGCAGGCGGTTGAGGTCCTGGCTGTCCGAGCCGTTGTGCGTGATGGGCAGGCCGAGCTGCTCGCTCTGCTCGCGGAGCTGGGCGATCGTGTTGATCTCGCCGTTGTGCCCCAGGATCGAGAACGGCTGCACGCGGCTGAACGTGGGGTAGGTGTTCGTGGAGTAGCGGTTGTGGGCGATGATCCGCGACGACGCGAAGTCGGGCTCCTGCATCTCCGGGTAGAAGCGCGGGATGACCTCCGGCTGGCCCTGGACCTTGTAGACGGCGTCGTTGGCCGAGAACGACGCGACGTGGCAGTCGAGCTCGCGCTCCATCTGCACCATCGCCCGGTAGCAGGCGGTGGACGCGGCGGTGCCGGCCTCGCGGGCATGGCAGGCGAGCTGCCAGAAGACGGGAGGGGTCTCGGCGGCGCGCGGCCCCAGCGCGCTGCGGTCCACGGTCCCCTCACCGCTCCAGAGCACCTCGAACCCGTGCTCGGCGACGATCTCCTCGATGCGCGGCACCTGGGCCGAGGCCCCCTCGGTGCTGTCGAAGAAGATGTGCGCCACCGTGAACCGGGGGTCGTCGGCCGCCCGCGCGTCGGCGCCCTCGCGCTCCAGCCTCCGGCGCCACGTGGGCCGGGGCAGGTTGACCATCAGGCCGCTCCCGTCCCCCTCGCCGTTGACGCTCCCGGAGCGGTGGACCATCATCTGGAGCGAGGTCAGGGCGTGCTCCAGCATCGTGCGGCTCGCCCGGCCGTCGCGGGTGGCGAAGGCGGCGAGCGCGCAGGCGTCGTGCTCGATCAGGTCCGGGAGGCCGCTCGGCGGCGTGGTGGCGAACGGGGGCGGAACGGTCATGCGCGGGCCTCTCGGTCGGGGTCCGGGCGGACACACCAACGCCGACCCGAGGGGGCCGACGCGAAGGCCCATATAAGCCCTCGGGGGGGAGGTCGTCAATGGCCCGCATGGCGGGCCGCCGGGGAGCCAGGCGCTACCATCGTGACAGATGGCGGGTTCCGGAGAGACAAGCGCCCCCGGGGCGCTCCACTGCTACCGGCATCCCGACCGGGAAACGCTGCTCTCGTGCTCCAATTGCGAGCGGCCCATCTGCACCTCCTGCATGACGCAGGCGGCGGTCGGCATGCGATGCCCGGAGTGCGCCGGGCGGGGCGGGCGCACGAAGGTGGTGACGTCCGCCTCGCGGATGCGCGCCGCCACGGGGGCCCCGGTGGCGACCTACGTCCTGATCGCCGTCAACGTGCTGGTGTTCATCGCCGAGATGGCCCAGGGGGTGGGGCTGTCGGGCGGGCTCGGCGGATCGGACCTGGTGCGGAACGGGGCCCTCCTCGGTCCCGGGGTCGCCGACGGCGACTGGTGGCGCCTGGTCAGCGGCGGCTTCCTCCACGCCAGCGTGATCCACCTCGGCTTCAACATGTACCTGCTGTGGATCCTGGGTGGCGCCTTCGAGCGCTACGCCGGCCCCTGGCGCCTGCTGGCGGTGTACTTCTCGGCGCTCCTCTGGGGTGCGGCCGGCGCCCTGCTGCTGAGCCCGGACTCCCTGACCGTGGGGGCCTCGGGGGCGGTCTTCGGCCTGATGGCGGCCCTCTACCTCCTGGAGCGCCAGCGCGGGGTGGCCCTGCTGGGCTCCTCCGTGGGCGTGCTGCTCCTCCTGAACCTGGTGATCACCTTCGCGATCCCCGGGATCTCCATCGGCGGCCACATCGGCGGCATCCTGGGAGGAGCCGCCGCGGGCTACCTGCTCTCGGGCCTGGGCAGGGGCCACATGGCCTACGGCCGGATCGGGGCCACGGGCTGGGGGGCGGTGGTGGGCCTGATGGCCGGAGCCGTCGTCGTCAGCCTTCTGATCGCCGGCTAGCCGAGCACGGACAGCGGGATCGTCCCGCGGCCCAGGTGCCAGCGCGCGCGCCCGCGGTGTCGCGCGCGCAGCAGGATCACGTTCCCGATGCGGAGGACGAGGAGGTCGGCCACGTGCACGGCCCCCGTGGCGCGCTGCAGGCGTCCCATGTTCCGGTTGAGCCGGTTGACGATCGAGAGCACGAGGTCGTGGTCGCCGTCGGCCAGCAGGGACGGGGCCGTGCTGAACAGCCGCGAGCCCAGCCCCCGGCCCCGTCCCTCGCGCACCACGAACCCGTCCGACCCCCACACGTGGCGGGGCCCCAGCAGGAACCGGAGGCCGAACTCCTCGTGCGCGTACGGACCGAGGAGATACCAGACGTAGGCCAGCACACGATCGCCGTCCTCCAGCACGCAGAACCGCTCACCGGACTCGAACCGCTCCGCGAGCGCGTGGCGGAGGCCGGGGGGGACCGGGAGCCGGTCCAGGTCGGCCCGCGTCCCCCAGCGGATGCCCCGGAGGCCGGCCGGCGTGGCGCGCGTCACCCGCCGGCCCGTGAACACGAGCGGGTGGATCCGCACGGAGTCCGGCAGCAGGCGCTGGAGCACGAGGAAGCCGGTGTAGCCGGCCCCGGCCTCCCGGACCTTGTCGCGCACGCGCGCGGCGGCGGCCCGCCCCGCCCCCCGTGGGTCGGTCACCGATTTCCCAGCGGGGCCCGCTCGGTCCAGTAGGGCGCGCGCAGCTTGAACTTCTGGATCTTTCCGGTGGCCGTGCGCGGGAGCGCGTCCCGGAACTCCACGGCCGTGGGGCACTTGAAGCCGGCCATCCGCTCGCGCGCGTAGGCGATCAGGTCGGGCGCCTCCATCCCGCTCGCCTCGCGCCGGACCACCAGGGCGAGCACGGTCTCGCCCCACCGCTCGTCGGGGATGCCGATGACGGCCACGTCGACCACGTCCGGATGGCCGTGGAGGCAGTCCTCGACCTCCATCGAGGAGACGTTCTCGGCGCCCGTCACGATCACGTCCTTCCTGCGGTCCGTGACGACCAGGTGCTCGTCGTCGTCCATCCGGCCCCCGTCGCCGGTGTGGAGCCACCCGTCGTCGAGGGCCGCGGCGCTGGCGTCGGGGTCGTCCCAGTAGGCCTCCAGCACGTGGTTGGAGCGGGCGAGCACCTCGCCGTGCTCGTCCACGCGCAGGCGCACCCCCACCGCCGGCATGCCCTGCCGGGCGAGCAGGGCGGCCCGCTCGTCGGCCCCGAGGGCGTCCCACTCGGCCGGCGCGCGCGTGATGGTCAGGAGGGGCGCGGCCTCGGTGAGGCCGTAGCCGTGCATGAGCTCCCAGCCGAGCTCCTCCTCGATCCGGCGGATCGTGGAGGTCGGCGGGGCGGCGCCCCCCACCAGCACCCGCGTGCGCCCCTCGCCGGGCACCGGCTCGCCGCGCTCGCGCAGGAGACGGGCGGCGGCCAGCGCCGCCTCCAGCACGGCGGGTGCGCCGGCGGTGAGGGTGACGCCCTCGTCCGCCACGCGGCGCAGGATCTCGGCGCCGTCCACGCGCCGCAGCATCACCTGGCGCCCGCCCATCGCCGCGAGGCCGTAGGGGATCCCCCAGCCGTTGCAGTGGAAGAGGGGCAGCGCCTGCAGGTACACGTCGCGGATGCCCACGCCCAGGTGCCAGCCGAGGCTGGCGGCGTGGAGCCACAGGGTGCGGTGGGTGAGCTGGACGCCCTTGGGCCGGGCGGTGGTGCCGGAGGTGTAGTTGATCGAGGCGGTCGCGTCCTCGTCCGGCTCCCAGGGCCCCGGCGGCTCGTCGGAGCCGCCCATCAGGGCGGCGTCGTGCTCGCCGTCGAGCACGATCCGGTGCGGGGCGCCCACGTCCGCGAGGGCCTCGTCGAGCTCGGGGTTGACCAGGAGCACCTCGGCGCCGGAGTGCTCGGTGATGTAGGTCACGTCGCGGGCGTTCAGGCGGACGTTGACGGGCACCAGCACCCGCCCGAAGGCCGAGACGCCGAAGAGCGCGATCACGAAACGCGCCGAGTTGGGGCTCACGATGGCCACCCGCGCGCCGTGGTCCACGCCCAGGCGGTCGAGCTCCCGGGCCATCCCGCGGGCCCGTCGCACGAGGTCGGCGGCGCTCACCCGGCCCAGCGACGCGGGTCCCCCGGGCTCGTCCACCACCAGGGTCCGGTCGCCGAAGAGCTCCGCCCGGTCGAGGAAGTCGATCAGGGTCAGGGGGACCCTCATGGGGGCCAGCGTAGTGCGGTCAGGCCGCCACGGCCAGATCCCCGACCCGCTCGATGAGGCCCGCCACGAGGCGGATCGACGCCTCGACGTCGGCCGGGTGGCAGGCCTCCACGCTCGAGTGGCCGTAGCGCGTCGGGATCGAGACGCAGCCGGCGATGGCCCCGTCGCCCGCGAGCTGGATGCTCTGGGTGTCGGTGCCGCCGCGGTTGGCCACGTGGAACTGGTGGGGGATCTCGCGCTCGGTCGCGATCCGCACCAGCAGATCGACCAGGGCAGGCGAGCCGATGGCGCTCGCGTCCATCACCCGGACGGCCGTTCCCAGGCCGAGGCGCGTCGTGGGGCCCGACGCCGGCGTGCCGGGGCCGTCGTCGGCCGGGCAGGTGTCGATGGCCAGGGCAACCTGCGGGCGGGCGCGCGTGGCCGCCACGCGCGCGCCGCGCAGGCCGACCTCCTCCTGCACGGTGGCCCAGGCGGTCACCTCGGCGGTCGTGGGCCCCGCGGCGCGCAGGGCCTCGAGCATGACGAAGACGCCCACGCGGTCGTCGATGCTCTTGCCGGTCAGGAGGTCCCCCATCGGCCGCAGGGACCGCGTCCGCACGATGACGTCGCCCGGCCGCACCAGCTCGCGCACGCGCTCGGGCGCCAGCCCCACGTCCACCGCCAGGTCCTCCAGCTTCGGGGCCTTCGTGCGCTGCTCCTGATCGAGGAGGTGGACCGGGGTGGTGCCGACGATCCCGTCCAGGTCCTCGCGGCCCAGCACCCGCACGCGCTGCCCCACGAGCGTCCGCGCGTCCCACCCGCCCAGGGGGATCACCCGCAGGAAGCCGCGGTCGTCCACGTGGGTCACCATCAGCCCGATCTCGTCCATGTGGGCCGCGAGCATCAGCCGGGTGCCGGCGCCCTCGCGGATGCCCGCCACCCCTCCCAGCGGGTCCTCCTCCACCCGGTCGCACAGCGCGCGGAGCTCGGGCTCCACGATCGCCCGGATGCGCTCCTCGCGGCCGGAGGGTCCCGCCGTCTCGGCCAGGGCGGTGAACAGGGGGAGGTTCACGGGGGGGCACCCTACTCGGCGCCCCCGCCCTTCTCCGGCGCCGTCGCACGGCCGGCCTCGCGCAGGCCGTCCTCCCAGGCCCGCGCGATGCGGGAGTCGGCCGCCGCGAGGGCCCGCTCCAGCCCCCCGAGGTCGTCGCGCAGCAGCCGCGCGCTCTGGGCGTGGCCCGCGTCCAGGGTCGTGGCGAGCGCCGCCTCGGCCGCCATCAGGGCGTTGCGGATGTCCTGCCGGTGGGCCTCCCCGGCGTGGAGCGCCACGGCGGCCGCCGCGAGCCGGGGATCGGGCTCCACGCGCAGACCGGGCGGGGCGGCCTCGCCCAGGTCGGCCAGGGGCTCGGCGGCGACGGCCGCGGCCCAGCGCCTCGCGGAGCCGGCGGCCCCGGAGCGCAGGAGTGCGAGCGCGCGCCAGGTGGTGGCTCCGAATCCGGGCAGACGCACCCGGCCGGGCCCGTCGGGCAGCAGCTCTCCGGCGAGGACCAGGGCGTCGATGGCGTGGTGCGCCTCCGCGCGCCGCGCCTCGCGGGCGGCCCGGGGGCCGGGCACGTCCCACCAGGCCTCGGGTCGGTCCACCCGGCGGCGCTCGGCGGCGGCCTCGTCCAGCTCGCGACGGGCGCGCGGGTCGTCCTCGACGGCCGCCGCGAGCGCGTTGACCCTGAGCGTCGGATCGTCGGAGCCCGCCGCGGCCCGGCGCCCGATCTCGCGGCGCGCGGCCGCGAGCGCCCGGGCGGCGGGCGCACGGTCCATCAGGCGATCGAGAGCACCAGCTTGCCGAAGTGCTCGCCGGCCTCCTCGCGCGCGTGCGCGGCGGCCGCCTCGGCCAGCGGGCGGACGCTGTCGATGACCGGCGTCCAGTCCTGGTTCCCGACGGCGGCGAGCAGCCCGGCGAAGTCGCGGGGGCTGCCCATCGTGGTGCCGAGAAGGGAGACCTGCCCCATGGTCACCGGCCGGACCATCAGCTCGACCTTGCCGCCTCCGGTGCCGCCGAAGACCACGGCGCGGCCTCCGGGGCGCAGGGTGCCGATGCTCTGGGCCCACGTCGAGCCCACCGAGTCCACGACCACGTCCACGCCTCCGCCCGCGAGCTCCCTCACCGCCGCGGGCCAGTCGTCCCCGGTGTAGTTGACGCCCCCGGCCGCGCCCAGCTCCACGGCGCGGGCGATCTTGTCGTCCGAGGAGGAGGTCACCAGCACCCGGCAGCCCGCCGCCCGCGCGATGTGGAGGGCGATCGTGGCCACGCCGCCGCCGATGCCGATGATCAGCACGGTCTCGCCCGAGCGGATGCGGGCGCGGCTCACCAGCGCGCGATAGGCCGTGAGGCCGGCCAGCGGCAGCGCCCCGGCCTCCTCCCACGACAGGCGCGCGGGTTTCGGGAAGACGTTCTCGGCCGGGATCCGGATCAGCTCCGCATAGGTCCCGTCGTCGGGGCCGCCCAGGATCCGGAAGCCCGGCGCCGGCGCGTCCTCGCCCCCGCCCCAGCCGAGGGAGGGGAGGATGATCACCTCGTCCCCCTCGGCGACGCCCGAGACCCCCGGCCCCAGGGCCCGCACGACGCCGGCCCCGTCGGATCCCGGGATCACCGGGAGCGGGCTCGGGGCGATGCCCTTGCGCAGGAACACGTCGCGGCGGTTGAGGGCGGCCGCGCGCAGGGCCACGACCACCTCGCCGGGCCCGGGCACGGGATCCGGGACGGCGTCGATGCGAAGCACCTCCGGCCCTCCGGCCTCTCTCAGGACGACGGCGTTCACGGGGCGGGAGCCGGCGGCCGGGTCGCCGCGAGCAGCGGGAAGGGGTCGATGCGCCGGCCGTCCCGGGTCCACGCCAGCCGCAGCAGCCCCGAGTCGATGCCGAGGGGCTGCCCCGCGGTGACCGGCGCGCCCTCGCCCACCCCGGGCGCGTAGGAGGCGAGGGGGCCGTAGCCCACCCGGTCCCCGCCCGCGGTCTCGAGCCAGAACGCGATCCCCTCCTCGCGCTCGGCGGGCGTCGCGCCCCGCAGGGTCCCGGCGGCCACGGCAACGGCGTGCGCCCCCGGAGAGGTCGCGATCGTGACCGCGCACTGCAGCCGGGCCCCGTCGCAGTCCACCGGGCCGGGCTCGCGGAAGGAGTCCCCGTAGAGCGCGGGCGCGCCCTGCGGCAGGGCCAGCGGGAACACGAAGCCCTCGATCACGGACGGCCCGCCCTCTCCCAGGGGAACGGCGCCGCCCCAGGCGGTCACCACCGGCGGTCCGCTCGGCTCGGCCGGGGGGAGGGGGGAGAGCGAGGCCGCGCCGGAGCCGCCCGCGCAGGCCGGGCCCGAGGCCTGGGTGCCGGTGCGGACCGGCAGGGTGGGGTCGCCGCCCAGGGCCGCGTAGTAGGCGCCCACGCCGGCCGTCCAGTTCGCGTTGAGCCCGGCGGGGTCGTTGGCCGCTCCGAGCGGGGCCCACTTGGCGCCGATCGTCGCCAGGGTGTCGCGGCCCTCGGGCAGGTAGCTGTCGCCCAGCGTCCGCGCCGCCAGCGCGATGGCGTCGCTCTCGCGGGCGAACGCCATGCCCGGGCCGAGGCCGAAGGGGTTCCGGATCGTCTGGGCCGGGAGATAGGTCTCGAGCATCGTCTCGTGGGCCGCGATGGCCACCAGGGCCCGCGGGTTGACGCCGGCGGCGAGGCCCTCGGAGACGAAGGTGGCGCCCTCGCCGGCGAGCGGGCTGCCGGCGCGGGCCAGCATGGCGTCGAGGCCCGCCGCGTCGGTGGGGGCGACGCACGTCATCTGCCCGACGACGCCGGTGAGCCCCTGGGCGGGAGCCGGGGAGGGGATCGCCGTCGCCACGGCGGCGGCTCCGGCGAGGGCGGCGATGAGTGAGCGGGCGCGCACCGGCGGCAGTCTAGGGCGCGGGCGGCTCGGACTGAACGCCGGCCGTTGCGGCGGTCGTCACATCGTCGCCGTCCTCCGCCGGCGCCGCGGGAAGGGTGATGACCGCATCGACCCCGCCGTCCTCGGCGGCCCGCAACTCCGCCGCGCCCCCTGAGGCCCGCGCGAGGCGGTCGACGATGGCGAGCCCCAGGCCCGATCCTCCGCGCCCCGTGGCCCCGCTGCGCCAGAAGCGCTCGAAGGCATGGCGGCGCTCCTCGTCGCTCATGCCGGGCCCCTGGTCGACCACGTGGATCTCGACGCCCCCGAGCCTCACCGCGGCGCGCACGGTGACCTCCGAGCCGCGGGGGGAGGCCTTGACCGCGTTGTCGATCAGGTTGTCGAGCATCTGGTCGACCGCGCCCAGGACGGCCGTGGCGGAGATCCGCTCGGAGCGGCCGCTGAGCGTGACCCCCTGCCGCGCCGCCAGCACCTCGTGGGCCGAGACCCGGTCGCGGACGACCTCGGCCACGGCGACCGCCACGAGCGTGGGCTCGGGGGATTCGGCCCGGGCCAGCACCAGAAGCCCGTCGATGATCCCGGCCAGGCGCTCCACCTCCACCAGTGCCGCGTCCACGTCCCGGTGGGAGCCCGCGTCGGCCCCCTCGCGCAGGTTCTCGAGCCGCAGCCGCAGGGCGGCGAGGGGCGTCCGCAGCTGGTGCGAGGCATCGGCCGCGAACTCGCGCTGCGAGGCGACGAGGGTCTCGAGACGCCCGGCCATCGTGTCGAAGCTGCCGGCCAGGTCGCGCACCTCGCGCGGGCCGGGGGCCTCGCCCACGCGCGTCAACAGCTCCCCGCGGCCGAGCGCGGCGGCCGACTGGCGAAGGCGTTGCAGCGGCCCGGTCACCGTGCGGGCCAGCACGAAGCCGATCGCCCCCACGGCCGCCATCCCCACCAGGGTGATGGCCGCGAGCAGCAGCCAGTAGCGGCGCGTGGCGGCGTCCAGCTCGTCGGTGGGGAAGGTGATGCGCACCGCGCCGAGCACGCGGCCGCTCGAGGCCACCGGCACGGCCACGAGCAGGAGGTTCTGCCCGAGGGTGTTCGAGAACCGCTCGCCGGAGGCGATGTCCCCCGCCAGGGCCTTCTGGATCTCCGGGCGTGAGGCGAACGACCGCCGTGCTCCGGGCCCGTCGGGCTCGTTCGAGTCGGCGATCAGCCGGCCCCGGGCGTCCACCAGGACCACCCGCCCGCCGGTGTCGAGCTGGTAGCGGCGCGCGATGGCCCAGAGGTCCTTCCGCTGCGCGGGCGTGGGATCCGCCACCGAGTCCCGTCCCAACGAGGCCAGGGTGAAGGCGTCGCGCTCGACCCGGGCGCTGAGGTCGCCGCGCTGGTTCTCGGCGTACGTGAGTCCCAGCGGGATCACGAGGGCGATGAGCAGGATCGCGGCGAGCACCAGGTAGGTGCCCACCAGGCGACGGGTCACCCGGGATCCCTCAGCCGGAAGCCCACCGAGCGCGAGGTCTCGATCCAGCGGGCGTCGCCCAGCTTGCGCCGGAGCGCCGCCACGTGCACGTCGATGGTCTTGGGCGAGCCGAACCATTCGCCGCCCCAGATCTCGCGGAAGATGGTGTCCCGCTCCACCACCACGCCGGGCCGGGAGGCGAGCAGGGCGATGAGGTCGAACTCGCGCGGCGTCAGGTCGAGCTCGCGCCCCTCCAGGCTGGCCAGCCGCGCCGGGACGTCCACGGTGAGCGGCCCCACGACGAGGCCGTCGCCGGCGTCGGGCGCGGCGTCGGTCCGGCGGGTCACCGCCCGGATGCGCGCCAGCAGCTGGCGGAACCCGAAGGGCTTCACGAGGTAGTCGTCGGCGCCGATCTCGAGGCCCACGACGATGTCGATCTCCTCGCTGCGCGCCGTCATCATGATGATCGGGACCCGGGAGCGGCTGCGCAGCTCGCGCGCGACGTCGAAGCCGTCGATGTCGGGCAGGCGAAGGTCCAGCAGCACCAGGTCGGGCTCGGGCGCGGCCAGCGCGTCGGCGCCGTTGTCGACGTGGGTGACGGAGAAGCCCTCGCGCTGCAGCCCCTCCACCAGCGGCTCGGCGATGGCGTGCTCGTCCTCCACCAGCAGGATCCTCATTCCGCCCATTGTCGGGATCTTCCCCTCCGGGCACCAGGGCCCTTACCGATGCCTTGACGAACCCTCGCCCCGGGCTGGCCGGCGTGCGCCTACTCTGGGGTGTGTGAGGAGTACCCGATCCGACGCGGTGCGGCCATGAGCCCCCGAGGCAGGGACCGGGCCGCGATGGTGCGTGTCGCGCTGATCGTGGTGGCGATCGCCGCCGGCGCGTTCGTGCTCAACCTCTTCCTGTTCGACGCGGCCGACTCCACCGGCTCGGCGGGGCGGCTGAGCCCGCGCGCCGACGACATCCCGGCCCGCGTCCTCAGCACGAGCACCGGGAGCGGCGCCGGCACGACCGTCCTCGGCGACGACCGAGGGGGGCCGGGGGCGACCACCACGAGCCGGGCCACCACGACCTCGTCCGGCGGCGGCACGACGACCACCGACGACTACGGATCCGGCCGCTCCTCGGCCGGCGGCTCCGGGAGCGACGGCGGCGGTGGCAGCGGCCGGGGGGCGGGTCGCGGGTCCGACGACTGATCGAGCGGGTCGGCGCGATCGCGGCGGCGGCGTCGCCCGGCCAGGAGCGGTAACCCGAGCCTGGACCTCCGTCTAGGCGCGCGGAATCGCCTGCATATCGTAAGTTGGTGCGCCGTGTCACCCCCCGCCACCGCACTCCCCGACATCGAGATCGTTCCCGCGGGGAACGGCCGGTCCGCACCGCCCGCGCCGCCGCCGGCGTGGAGGGCGCCGCCGCCGCCGGACATCGAGCGGATCACCGAGGACGCCCCGATCCGGCGGCCGCCGGCCCGTCCCGCGCCCGCGCGCCGGCCGCCCGCGCCCCCACGACCCGCCCCGCGTGCCCGCCGGCCGCTTCCGCCGGCTCCCCCCGCCCCCGCCCCCGCCCCGCGGACCCCTCCTGCGGTGCGCCCGCGGCCGGCCCCGGCCGAGCTGGAGGTGCCGTCCTTCGTCGCCCGCACCCCGCCGCCGGCCGCGCCGCCCGCCCCGCCCGCGCCGTCACCCCGGGCCGGGCCCCCGCCCGCTCCGCCGGTCCCGCCGACCGGCGTCCGGCGGCGCTCCCGGCCGCGATGGGGCCGCATCGCCGCCGCCGCGGCGGTCGTGGCGGGGGTGGCCGTCCTCACGGGGATCGGGATGAGCGGCGACGCCGAGTCGTCGGCGCCGGACCCGGCGCTGGGCCTTCCGGGGCTGACCCCGGCGGCGCGTGAGATCCCGGCCGACTACCTGCGCCTCTACGTCCGGTTCGGGCGGGAGATGGACATCGACTGGCGCTTCCTGGCGGCCATCGGCGGCCAGGAGTCGGACCACGGCCGCCACCCGGCGGCGGCGCGCGTGAACCGCGCCGGCTGCGTGGGGCCGATGCAGCTGGGCGTGGGCGGCAGCTGCGGCGACTTCGTCGGCGCGTGGGGGGTCGACGGGGACGGCGACGGGAGGGTGAACCCCCTGACGCCGGCCGACGCCATCGCCACCGCGGCCAACGGCCTGCGCCACGGCAAGGGCGCGCCGGCGACCGGCGGGCCCTATCTGGCCTACCGCCGCGCCGCGTGCGGGTACTACGGGGCCTGCGCCGACTCCCGCGTCGACTACGCCGACGACGTCATGGCGCGCGCCGTGCGCTACGGCTTCCCGCAGCGCTGAGCGCGCCCTCCCGTCCCGCGAGCGCGGGACGGGAGGGACCGGTGCTCAGTAGGGAACCGCCACCGGCCGTCCGGGCCCGTCGGCGTTCTCGGTCGGCGAGGCGGCCGCCTCGGGCTGCGCCGGGGTCGGCACCCCCCAGGTCTGCACGCCGAACTTGAGGAACCCGCGCACGTTGTTGAGGCGGGCGTCGCGGCCGGTCTCGACCGGAAGCACCCGGCCGCTGAGCAGCGGGGCGAGGTAGGGCGCCAGCACGGCGCCGCCGCCGCCGGTGATGACGATGGCGTCCATGTCCCACTCGTCGGCCCACAGGCGGTTCGCGTCCGACGCGATGTCGGTGGCCAGCTGGGTCAGCACGTGCTCGATGAGCCGGCTGAGGTCGAAGCTGTCGCCGCGGATCTTGATGCGGCCCTCCTCCATCGCCTCGTAGAGGCGGTACAGCTCGACCGTGACCCCGCTCTTCTCGCGGATCTTGCCCGCGATCGTCGCGAAGGCGCGGCCGACGCCCGTCTCGGTGCTCTGGCTGGCGCGCTCGAGGAAGGTGCCGCGGTCCGACACCGTCAGGTCCGAGGTCTGGAACCCGATGTCCACGATGCCGATCTTCTGCTGCAGGAGCTGGCGGTCGCCGACCTTGCCCGCGTCGTCGAGCACCATGTCGTACATCGAGCCGAACGGCTGCGGGATGACCCGCACGTCGCTGATCTCGAGGACGGTGCGGTGGCGCTTGCCGTCGGGGTCGATGACCGTGAACGCGTGCCGGTCGCGCAGCAGGCGCGCCAGCTCGTCGGACTTCGCGCGGTAGCTCGAGATCGGCAGGCCGGTCACGAGGTTGATCGGCTCGTCGGACGCGGCGAGATCGGACGCCACGGCGAGGGCGAGGACCTTCGCCGAGTCGGTGATGAAGCGGTCCTGGTCCAGCGTGAAGGAGCGCAGGCTGCTCTGACGCTCGGCGAGGTCGCCGGCGAAGATGCCGCGGTCCTCCATCTCGATGTGGAGATGGTCGTCGCCGAGCCGTGCCTCCGGCATCGGCCCGCCGAACTGTTGATCCGTCGCTTCTCCGATGACGGACTTGACGACGAGCGAGCGCTCGCCGTTGGTGGCCTTGGTGAAGCCAAAGCCGAGGTCGATGCCGAGGATCTGCACGGTGGTAGGCCTCCTGGTGCCCGGGGGGCCTCCGATCCTACGAAGGCCCGTCGTGCCCGACTTCCCCCACACGACCGGGTCGGGCCGCCCCCCGTTGGTCGTGGTGCCGGTGCGGGTGGGGAGGGGGTGTTCGCTAGGCTTTGACAAGAATGGGCGCCGCCCCCGACGACCTCCGCCGCCGCAGGGTGGGGCTGGCCCTGATCGGCCTGGTTCTGCTGCTCTTCGTGGCCGAGATGGTCGCCATCGCCCTGGGGCGGCTGGAGGTGGCGGGGGTCATCTTCCTGGTCTTCGCCGCCGGGTGGTTCGTGCTCCGGTCCTACCAGAAGCGGACCGGCCGGATTTAGGAGGTCAGAGCACCACGCTGAGGGTGATGCCGTCGCCCACGGTCACGACGGCGGTGCGAAGGCGCGGGTGGCTCAGGGCGATCGCGGTGAACTCCGCGAGGGCCTGGGCGTTGGGCTCGCGCTCGCCGGCCGGGGCGGCCACCCGCCCGCCCGAGAAGACGTTGTCGGCCACCACCAGGCCGCCGGGGCGCACGAGCCGCACGGCGTGCTCGAGGTATCCCGCGTAGCCGGTCTTGTCGGCGTCGATGTAGCAGAGGTCGTAGGCGCCGTCGGGGAGGCCGGGGAGGGTCTCCGCGGCAGGGCCTCGGTGGACCCGGACGATCTCGGCGAGCCCCGCCTCCGCCAGAAAGCGCTCCGCGCGGTCGGCGTGGGACGGGTCGGCCTCCAGGGTGTCGATGCGCCCCCCGGGCGCGAGCCCCCGCGCCATCCACGCCGCCGAGGTGCCCACGAAGGTGCCCACCTCCAGCACCGCCCGCCCGCCGGTGGCGCGCGCCAGCACCTCGAGCAGCCGCCCCAGGTCGGGGTGGGTCATCATCATCGCGTTGGGCGCGTCCTCCATCGCCCGGTAGAGCCCGGCGAGCTCCGGCGGGATCTCCGCGAGGCCGTCGATGTAGGCGGCCAGGGCGGGGTCGATGGTCAGCCGGTCGAGGGCCACTGAGGCGAGCCTACCGGCGCCCGAGGGTCGCGAGCCCCGTGAGGGCCCAGGCCCCCAGCACCAGCAGCATCCCGGCCACGGCCACCAAGCCCGGCCACAGCGTCGGCCAGCTCAGGCGCTCGAGCTCGGCGGCCCGCGCCGACTCCAGGATGCGGGTCACCGGGTTGATGTCCGCCGCCGTGTGCAGCCAGCCGGTCAGCACCTCACGGGGGGCGTACGCCACCGAGGTGAAGACCGACAGGAAGATCACCACCTGCATGAGCGGGGCCGCCTGGATGGTGCGGGCCCGCAGCGCCACGCCCATGGCCCAGCAGGCCGCGACGGCCGAGAAGCCGATGCCCAGCAGATACACCGTCAGAGTCCCGCCGACCCCCGGCAGGGCGACCCCGCCGATGAGCCCGGCCGTCAGCACCACGGTCGTCGTGAAGAGGCTCCGCAGCGCGGCCGCGGTGAGCGGGCCCGTGAGCAGGGTGATCCGGGGGGCGGGGCTCGCGACCAGGCGATCGGCGAAGCCCCCCTCGATGTCGCGGGCGAGCGTCATCCCGGCGTTGATGCCGGCGAATCCGGCGCCCATCACCGCGGCGAGCGGGATCGTGAACGCCAGGTAGGAGGCGCCCAGGAACTGGGGCAGCAGCGAGATCCCGCGGAAGGCCCCCGAGGTGGCCACGAGGATGAACAGCGGCATGATCAGGGACGGCAGGAACACCGACGGCATGCGGCGCACGAGCACCAGGCTGCGCCACGCCAGTCCCGCCGTCAC
Organism: Miltoncostaeaceae bacterium; assembly: GCA_963760715.1. Lineage (GTDB taxonomy): Bacteria > Actinomycetota > Thermoleophilia > Miltoncostaeales > Miltoncostaeaceae > CAVXDY01. The sequence goes on from CAVXDY010000005.1 coordinate 45,902, forward strand.
CCCGAGGCCGTGCCTCACGACGAGCCCGCCAGGCGGTTCAGGAAGGCCCGGTAGCTGGCCGCCAGCGCCACCGCGACCAGCAGCAGCACCACCCCGAAGCCGATCAGGGTGGCGCGCGCCTGCAGGCCGAAGATCACCTGGTCGCGCATCGCCTCCACCAGGTACGAGACGGGGTTGACGTCGGCCACCGCCCGGAACCAGCCGGTCATGGTCTCCCGGGGGAAGAAGGCGGACGAGAAGAAGAGCAGGGCGAAGACGAGGGGGAAGCTGCCCTGCACGGCCTCGGACGAGCCCGTGCGGAGCGCCAGGGTCACGCCGAGCCCGCTCACGGCCACCGACAGCAGGGCGGCCAGCAGCAGCAGGAGCAGCACGCCGGCCACGCCGCCCTGAACCCGCGCGCCGAACGCCAGGCCGATGCTCAGGAACAGGACGGTCTGGATCATCGCGAGCATGACCCCGCCGACAAGGCGCCCCGTGAGGATGGCGACCCTCGACACCGGCGACGCCACGAGGCGGTCGAAGAACCCGCCCTCGATGTCGAGCGCGAAGGCGGCGCCGGCCGTGGTGCCGCCGATCAGGATGCCCTGGAGGATGGCGCCGGCGACGGCGAAGTCGAGGAACCCGCGCACCGGCGGGAAGCCCGGCAGCCGGCCCGGGGCGGCGCCGAACGACCCGGTGAAGATCGCCATCAGCACGAGGGGGAAGAAGAGGCTCGGGAAGAGGGCCTGGGGCGTGCGGAGCGTGTTCACGAACGCGCGGCGCGCGAGCGCCGCGGTCTGGACCGCCGCCAGCCTCACGGGGCCACGGGGGCGGGGGCGGGCTCCTCGGCGCCCTCGGCCTCCATGCGCCGGCCGGTCTTGGCCACGAACACGTCGTCCAGGCTGGGGAGCGCCAGCTCCAGCCCGGCCGCCTCGACGCCCGCCTCGTCCAGCGAGCGGACCACGCTGGTGAGGGCCGCGGCCCCTTCGGGCAGCCGCAGCGACAGATGCCCCTCGCGGGAGGGGAGCGGCTGCCCGTACCGCGCCAGCGCCCGCGTCGCGCGCTCCAGGTCCTCGGCCCGCGCGAGCGTCAGCTCCAGCCGGGGGTCGCCCACCTGCGCCTTGAGCTCGGCGGGGGTGCCCTCGGCCACGATCTTCCCGCCGTCGATGATCCCCACGCGCGCGGCGAGCTGGTCGGCCTCCTCCAGATACTGGGTGGTGAGGAAGACCGTGGTGCCGGACTCGCGGTTGAGGCGCCGCACCTCGGTCCACAGGGTCTGGCGGGAGATGGGGTCGAGCCCGGTGGTGGGCTCGTCCAGGAACAGCACCTCCGGCTCGTGCACCAGTGCCAGCGCCAGGTCGAGGCGCCGCCGCATGCCGCCGGAGTAGGTCCCCACGCGCCGGTCGGCCGCGTCCACCAGGTCCACGCGCGCGAGCAGCTCCACCGCCCGCCGGCGGCCCCGGGGCCGCGGGAACCCGTGCAGGACCGCCTGGAGGTGGAGGAGCTCGCGCCCGGTCATGTAGGGGTCGATCGCCGCGTCCTGCAGGGCGACGCCGATGCTGCGGCGCACCGCGCCCGCGTCGCGCACCACGTCGTGGCCCGCCACCAGCGCGCGTCCCCCGGTGGGCCGCAGGAGGGTGCACAGCATCCGCACGCAGGTGCTCTTGCCGGCGCCGTTCGGCCCGAGGAAGCCGTACACCTCGCCCCGCGCCACGGCCAGGTCCACCCCGTCCACCGCCCGGATGTCCCCCTTGAAGAGCCGCTCGAGCCCCTCGGCCTCGACCGCGAGGCCGTTCGCTCCGGAGCCCTCGGGCATCCGGTCACCTCCCCCGTCGCTGCAGCCCGCGGAGGCTAGCGCGCTCGTTTCCCGGCACGCCTGGGCCCGGGGCCGGGGGCTCGCTACCATCGTCCGATGCCCAAGGAGAAGGCGCGTCTCGAGGATCACGCGGAGCGGCTGCTGCGCCTTCGCGAGGAGGTCGTGTCCGCGCTCGAGAAGCGCGACCTGGCCCGCGACGGCGAGGAGCGCGGCGACGCCCACCACCACCCCGCCGAGGCCGCGACCGACGCCGACCTCCGGGAGCGCGACCTGCGCGAGCAGCTGCGCTGGAAGGAGCGCGAGGCCCGCCTGCGTGCCGCCCTCGCCGCGATCGAGGAGGGGACCTACGGGATCTGCGTGGACTGCGGCGCCGAGATCCCGGAGGGACGGCTTCGCGCGCTGCCGGACGCCGTTCGCTGCGTCCCCTGCCAGAGGGTGTCGTCCCGGCTGAGGTGATCGGGCCCGCGGGCCGGGCGGGCCACCCCGCGGCAGGCCCCCAGGATCACGGCCCACACGAGGGCGGCGGTGGTCACGTGAATCACCACCACCTCCCACGGGAGCCCGTGGCGGTACTGGTACTCCCCGATCCCGATCTGCAGCGCCACCAGGGGAAGGGCGAGCGCGGTCAGGCGGCCGGTGAGGCGCTCGACGCCGCCCTCCCGCCAGACCCACGCCACCAGCACGGCCGCGAGGATCGCGAAGACGACCGCCATCCGCACGTGCACGCGCACGGCGAGCAGGAGGTCGCCCCAGCGGCGGATGACGTCGTCGTCCCCCGAGTGCGGGCCGGCGGCGGTGACCACGACGCCCGTGGCCAGCACGCCCCCCGCGGCGACGGCCACCGCGACGGCCAGCGGGCCGCGGCGGGGGTCCCACGCACGCTCGCGGCCCCGGACCCAGTCGTGGGCGGACAGCGCGAGGAACGTGCCGCTCGCCAGCGCCGCCATGGACAGCAGGAAGTGGGAGCCCACGGCCAGCGGGTGGAGCCCCGAGAGGACCGTGATCGCGCCCAGCGGGATCTGGCCGGCCGAGGTCAGCAGGATCGCGGCCGACCAGCGGCGCAGCCCGGGGGGTGCGCCGACGAGCCCGCGGGAGACGATCCAGGTCACGGCGGCGACGGCCACCACGAGCCCCGACAGGGCGCGGTTGCTGTACTCGATCATCGCGTGGCCGGCGACGGCGGGGACCACGCCCCCGTCGCACAGGGGCCAGTCGGGGCAGCCCAGGCCCGAGGCCGTCAGGCGCACGACCGCGCCGCTCGGAACGATCACCCACAGCATGGCCAGCGCCACCAGCGTGAGCCGGGCGAAGGCGGTGGGGGTGCGCAGGCGTCGCAGCGACCGCATCGCGGCCATCGTAGCCCCGCCGGCCCGGCCGGCGGCGGTGTCAGACTCCCCCGATGCCGCGGCCCGACGACCCCGCCTCCGGCGGCGGCCCCGCGCCGGACCCCGACGCCTCCGGCCGCATCGGGCTGTTCGCCGGGCTCGCCGTCATCCTCGTGGCGATCGGCGTCGCCGTGGCCTTCGCGCTGCCCGAGGGGACCGACTCCACCCGTGTCGTCACCGAGATCGTCCGGCTCCAGGAACTGGGGGAGGAGGCTCCGCCGGCCGCCCCGCCGGACGCCGGCGCCGAGGGGGTCACGTTCGGCCATCTCGCCACTGCCGCCGGATGGATGGCGGTGGGCTCGCGGGAGGACCGCGTCGACGGGCGCGACGCGGCCACCGCCATCTGGGAGCGGGCCGGGCGCCGTGTGGGGCAGACGGTGCTGGCGGGGCCGCCCCTCGGCCCGCCGGACGGCGCCCGCCGCACGGGCCGCCGGGGCATCCTGCTCTACAGCGTGGACGTGGACGGGCGGACCGCGGTCACCTGGACCGAGGACGGCCGCACGGCCGTGATCTCGTCCCTCGGAGTGTCGCGCGCGGAGCTCTACGACCTGGCCGGGGGCCCGCCCCGGCGCTGATCACCCGTTCGGGGGATCAAGTCGGGGCGGCGTCCTGCCGAAGGGAGTCACACCCCAGCTCACCCGCCTCCCCGGGAGCCACGATGGTCGTCCGCAGCGCCACCCGCCTCGCCGTCGGCAGCTTCGTCCTCGTCTCCCTCCTGCTGGTCGTGGCACATACGTTGTTGAGCTAGGCGCCGCGCCCTCGGGCGCGCCCGGCTGCTAGCGTCGCCGCCGTGCGCCCGCCACCGTGGCTCGCCCTCGGGCTCGTCGCGATCGCGGGCCTCGCCGCCCCCGCCGCCGCCCTCGCGCACGCGGACCCGGTGGCGGTCGAGAGGCGGCCCGACGCGGTGCGCCTGGTGCTCTCGGCGCCCGTGGAGACGGCGTTCCTGCGCCTCGAGGCCCGCACGGCCGGCGGACGGCTGGTGTCGGGACCCGCCCGCCGCGATCCCCGCGACGCGCGGGCCATCGTGGCGCCGCTGCGCGCTCCGGGCACCGCGCGCATCACCTGGCGCGTCCTCTCCCAGGACGGGCATCCCACCGGAGGATCGATCGCCGTCGGCGCGGCCGCGGGCGCGCCGGGCCCGTCTCCGGTGCGGGGCGGCGCCGGCCCGCTGCCCGTGCTCGCGCGGCTCCTGGTGCTGCTGGCCCCGATCGCCCTGCTGGGGCTCGTGGTTCTGTCCGCCGCGGTGGTCGCGCCCGCGGTCCTCGGCGGCGGGGTCTCCGCGCCGGCAGAGCGGCGCGAGGCCGCGGAGGCCTTCCGGGCCCGGGCCGGCGCCGCCCTCGAGGGGGCGTCGGCCGGGTGGTGGATCGCCTGGTGGTCGTTCGTGGCGGTGGGCGCCGCCGGCCTGATCCTGCTGCCGGTCGCCCTGCTGCGCGGTCTGCGGGCCGGCCCGGGAGAGCTCGGGACCCTGCTCGGCGACACGCGCGCCGGCGCCGCGTGGTGGGTTCAGCTTGCGGCGCTGGCGGCCGCGGTGATCGCCGCGCTGGCGATCCGGTCGCGCGGTCCATCGCCCCCGGCGGGCGCCGGCCGGGCCGTCGCGCTGGGGCTCCCGCCCGCCGTGGCGCTCATGGCCATCTCGTGGGCCGGTCATGCCTCGACCGGCGCCGACCGCACCGTGAACATCGTCATCGACGGGCTCCACGGCCTGGCCACGGCGGCGTGGCTCGGCGGCCTCGTGGGGCTGGCGGTCCTCGCCATCCCCGCCACGCGCGCCCTCGGGACCGGCGACCGCGTTCGCCTGGGGGCGGGGGTGGTCGTGCGGTTCTCGGCGCTGGCGCTCGTCGCGGTGGGGGTCCTGGTGGTCACCGGCGTCTACCGGGCCCTCGCCGAGCTCGGCTCGGCGGCCGACCTGGTGGACACGGGCTACGGCCGCGCCCTGCTGGTCAAGCTGGGGCTCTTCGCGGTCATGCTGTGCGCGGGGGCCTACAACCGGATGGTGGTCCATCCCCGCCTCGAGCGGGCGGCGCTCGGGCTCGCCGAGACCGATCGGGGGGCGAGCGCGGCCCTGCGGGTGAGCGTGCGCGCCGAGCTCGTGCTCGCGGCCGCGCTCATGGTGAGCGTGGCCGTGCTGGTCAGCCTCCCGCCGCCCGCCTGAGGGCGGGGCGGGCTCAGCCCGGGAGGGGCGCCACCTCGCGCGCCGAGTAGTGGCCGGCCCGGCGCGAGACCCCGTTGGCCACCACCCCGAGAGGCCGCACGCCGAGCAGCTCCAGGCGGTCGCGCAGGGCCTGCGACTCGTGGATCTGGGTGCGGCCCACCCGGCTCACCACGAGGACCGCCCCCACCTCGCGCATCAGCGGCGCGGCGTCGCTCACCCCGAGGCCCGGCGCGCCGTCCACCACGACCATGTCGTAGCGGTCCTCGAGCCCCTCCAGGATGCGCGACATCCGTTTGCCCTCGAGCAGCGTCTGCGGGTTCGACGCGGCGGCGCCGGCGACGACGATGTCGAGGTGCGCTCCGCGCCCGGAGCCGCCGGCGGGATCGAGGGCGACCCGCCGGGTGGCCGACTCGAGGGTGGCCTCGGAGCGCAGCACGTCGGCCAGGCCCGGCGCGGCCGCCAGGGACAGCCGCTCGGACAGGACCGGCCGGCGCAGGTCCCCCTCGATGAGGAGGGTCCGCGCGCCCGACTCCGCGTAGGCGCGCGCCAGGTTCAGCGCCACGGTCGTCTTGCCCTCCCCGCTCACGGCGCTGGTGATGAGGACCGAGCCGATCCTGCTCTCCACGTCCGGGTACGAGATGCTCGTGCGCAGGACCCGGAAGGCGTCCGTCTCGCCGGTGGCGAGGGGAGGGAGCGAGGGCTCTCCACCCGCCGTGCGGCCCGGCGTGGCGAGCGCCGCGGCCTTCGGGATCTGCCCCAGCAGCGGCAGGCCGTGCAGCGCGGCGGCCGCGTCGGCGTCGGGCACCCGGCGGTCGAGGCGCTGCGCCAGCAGCGCGAGGACCAGGGCGATGGCGAGCCCGACCAGGCCGCCGATGAGGGCGGCGCGCAGCGGCCGGGGCGACACCGGACCGGTCGCCTCGCGCGCGCGCTGCGCCACCTCGACGTTGGCCCGCTGAAGCGAGGCGGCCACCGCCAGCTCGTCGCGCTGGCGTCGCAGCCCCTGGCCCTCGGCGCCCGCCAGCCGGTCGGGCGGGAGGGCCGCCAGGCGCTGGTCCACGATGCTCGTCGCGGCTGCGGCGCGGGCGTCGTCGGCCTCGCGCCGGAACGCGCGGTACTGGTCGGCCCAGGCGTTGGCGATGCGCGCCGCGAGGGCGGAATCCGTCTCGCGCGCGGTGATGGTCACCAGCTCGGAGTCGCCCTTCGACGCGATGCGCACGGTGTCCAGGAACGCGTCGAGGGTCATGGGCGGCCGGACCGCGGTGTACACCCGCAGCGCCACCTCGTCGGACGAGACGAGGTCGACGTTGGTGGCGGTCTCGCGAGAGGAGGCGGCGGCCGAGGAGCCGCCGGCCGCGTCGGCGGGGGCGCCGCCGGCCGTCTGGTCGTGCAGCAGCAGCTTCGCAGACGACTCGTACCGGTCCTGATGGCTGGCGCTCAGGCCATAGGCGGCGAGCAGGCCCACCAGCGGGAAGGCCACCAGGAACATCCAGCGCCGGCGGACGAGGCGCCGGGCGCGGGTGACCAGTGACCTGTGCGGCGTGACGCGATCCTGCCTCAGGGGTCTCACCCACCTCGTCGTCGGAGCGGCCGGGGGACCGTTCCCCGAGTCACCCTAGGGGCGCCCCGGCGTGCGGTCGCCTAGGCGAAGGGCGAGTCTTGGGGCTCTCGGCCGAGGGGTTCCCGGTACGATCCGGCGCGTGATCGACGACGCCACCGTCCGCCACGTCGCCCGCCTGGCGCGGCTGCACCTCGACGACGACGAGGAGCGGCGCATGCTGATCGAGCTCTCCGGGATCCTCGAGCACATCGACCGCATCCAGGCGCTGGCCCTCGACGACGTGCCCCCCACGACCCACGTCGTGGAGCAGCAGAACGTCCTGCGCGACGACTTGCCGCGTCCGAGCCTGCCGGTCGAGGAGGCGCTGCGCGAGGCCGCCGAGGTCGTCGAGGGCCGCTTCGCGGTCCCGAAGTTCGAGTGAGCCCGGCGCTTCACGAGCTCACCGCGGAGGAGGGCGCACGGGCGCTGCACGCCGGCCGGGTCAGCTCGCTCGAGCTGGTCGACGCCGCCCTTGCGCGCGTGGAGGACGACCGCTGGGGATCGTTCCTCGCCGTGGACGCCGAGGGCGCGCGATCGCGCGCCCGCGAGATCGACGCGATGCCGGAGCGGCCGCCCCTCGGGGGCCTCCCGATCGCCATCAAGGACGCCCTCTCCACGCGCGACCTCACCACGACGGCCGCGTCCCGGATCCTGGAGGGCTTCCGGCCGGTCTACACGGCCACGTGCGTCGAGCGGCTCGAGCGCGCCGGGGCCGTGGTGGTCGGGAAGACCAACATGGACGAGTTCGCCATGGGGTCGAGCACGGAGAACTCCGCCTATCAGGTGACCCGCAACCCCTGGGGCACCGATCGCGTGCCCGGGGGCTCGAGCGGCGGCTCGGCGGCCGCGGTGGCGGCCTTCCAGGCGCCCTTCGCCCTGGGCAGCGACACCGGCGGATCGATCCGCCAGCCGGCCGCCCTCTGCGGCATCGTCGGCCTGAAGCCGACCTACGGCGCGGTCTCGCGGTACGGCCTCATCGCCTTCGCGTCATCGCTCGACCAGGTCGGCCCGCTCGCGCGCACGGTGCGCGACGCCGCGCTGCTGCTGTCCCACCTGGTCGGCCACGACCCCCTGGACTCGACCTCCCTGGAATGGCCCGAGCCCATCGCGATCCCCGAGGCCACGGACCTGCGCGGGCTCCGCGTGGGCGTTGTGGACGAGTTGATGGGGGAGGGGGTCGAGCCCGGAGTGCGCGACGCGGTGGAGCGCGCGCTGGTTCTGGCGGAGGAGCTGGGCGCCTCGGTCGAGCGGGTGAGCCTGCCGACCAGTGATCACGGCATCGCCACCTACTACCTGATCGCCCCGGCCGAGTGCTCGTCCAACCTCGCGCGCTTCGACGGCATCCGCTACGGCCCCCGCTTCGAGGGCGCCGCCGACGTGCTGGAGCAGTACGAGGGCACGCGCGGCGACCTGTTCGGCCCGGAGGTCAAGCGGCGCATCATGCTCGGCACCTTCGCGCTCGCCTCCGGCTACTACGACGCCTACTACCTGCGCGCGCAGAAGGTGCGGACCCTCATCCGGCGCGACTTCGCGGCCGCCTTCGAGCGGGTGGACCTGCTGCTGTCGCCGACCTCGCCCACGGTGGCCTTCCGGCTGGGCGAGCGTGTGGCCGATCCGCTGGCGATGTACCTCTCGGACATCTGCACCATCCCCGTGAGCCTCGCCGGCCTGCCCTCGGTCTCCATCCCCTGCGGCCTCTCCGACGGGCTGCCGGTGGGACTCCAGATCGCGGCGCCGGCCTTCGCCGAGAACCGGCTGCTGGCGGCCGCCCACGCCCTGGAGCAGGCGATCGGCTTCGACGCCCGCCCCCCGGGGGTCCTGTGAGTAGCGCCGCGACCGCCTGGGAGCCGGTGATCGGGCTGGAGATCCACGTCCAGCTCTCCACGCGCACCAAGATGTTCTGCGGGTGCGAGCTGAGCTTCGGCGACCCGCCCAACACCCACACCTGCCCGATCTGCCTGGCCCACCCGGGCGCACTGCCGGTGACCAACCGCGAGGCGATCCGGCTGGCGATCCTGGCGGGGCTGGCGCTGGGGTGCGAGATCGCCCCGGAGTCGGAGTTCCACCGCAAGAACTACTTCTATCCGGACCTCTCGAAGGCGTACCAGATCTCCCAGTACGACGAGCCCCTGTGCGTGGGCGGCCGCTTCACCGTGCTCCTCCCGGACGGGGAGATCGAGGTGGGGATCACGCGGGCGCACCTCGAGGAGGACGCGGCCAAGCTGGTGCACGCGGGCGCCGACGGCCGGCGCGCCGGCGCCGAGAGCTCGGGCGTCGACTTCAACCGGGGCGGCACCCCGCTGCTCGAGATCGTCACCGAGCCCGACCTGCGCTCGGCGTCGGACGCCGGCGCCTTCCTGCGACAGCTGCGTCAGACCCTGCGCCGCCTGGACGTGAGCGACTGCAACATGGAGGAGGGCTCGCTGCGCGCCGATGCCAACGTCAGCGTGCGCCCCGCGGGCTCGACCGGCCTCGGCACCAAGACCGAGCTGAAGAACATGAACAGCTTCCGGTTCCTCGAGCGGGGCATCGACGCGGAGATCGCCCGCCAGACCGCGCTGCTGGAGGGCGGCGGGACGGTGAGCCAGGAGACCCTCCACTTCGATCCCGACACGGGTGAGATCCACTCCCTGCGCAGCAAGGAGGAGGCCCACGACTACCGGTACTTCCCCGAGCCCGACCTGGTGCCGCTGGCGCCCGATCCGGCCTGGGTGGAGGAGCTGCGCGCCGAGCTGCCCGAGCTGCCGGTCAACGTGCGCCGGCGCTGGATGCGGGACCTGGGCCTCACCTACGAGGACGCCGAGGTGCTCTCCGAGACGCCGGAGCTCGCGGCCTACTTCGAGGCGGTCGCGTCGCGGGTGGATCCCAAGACGGCGGCGAACTGGGTGCGCGGCGAGCTGCGCGCCCAGCTGCGCGAGCTGGGCCAGGAGCCGTGGGACAGCCGCGTCACCCCGGAGCGCCTGGCCGAGCTGATCGGGCTCGTGGAGGACCGGACCCTGTCGACCACGCTGGCCAAGGAGGTGCTGGCCGACGTCGCCCGCACCGGCTCCGAGCCGCGGGCCGTGGTCGAGGAGCGCGGGCTCGGCCAGATCTCCGACGAGGGGGAGCTGGTCGCCCTGGTCGAGCGGCTGCTGGCGGAGAACCCCGCCCAGGCCGAGCAGCTGCGTGGCGGCAAGGACAAGGTCGTGGGGTACTTCGTGGGCCAGGCGATGAAGGCCTCGGGCGGCCGGGCCGACCCCGCCCGGATCGGCGAGCTGGTGCGGGAGAAGGCCGCGGGCTGAGAGCGGTTTGTGGGAGCGGCTCGAGCGTGCGACATTCGTCCCCATGCCCACTGAGCGATACATCACGCGCGTCGGGGCCCGGGGACGGGTCGTCCTTCCGCGGGCGATACGCGAGCGGCTTGCGCTCGAGGACGGCGACCGACTGGTGTGGACCGTCGGGGCCGACGGCGACGTCCGGCTCGTCACCGGTCGCCAGGTCGCGGCCCGCTTCCGCGGGTTTCTCAAGGACGAGTTCCCGGGTCGAAGCCTCGTCGATGAGCTGATCGCCGAACGGCGCGAAGAGGCACGGCGCGAGGACGAGTGAGCGGCCGGATGGTCCCGACGCCAAGGCGATCAGGGCGTAACTGCTCGACGAGGGTGGGAGCTCGCACGTCAAGGCGGCGGCCATCGGATCAGGAGCGATCGCGCCCCTCCAGCCCCAAGAGGCTCCGCTCATCGCAAGCCTGCGCCCATCCGCCTCGACCGTCCGGTTCTCACGGCCGATCGCTCGTGGGCCGAGCTGCGGATCGGCGTCGAGGTGAGGCTTCTGCGCGACTAGCTCGCGCATCCGGCGCGCGGGCCGCCGCCTTTCTCGTCGCCGCCCGTCATGCCGTGCCTCCATCCAGCGGGAGCCGCACCTCGAACCGGGTCCCGTCGCCGGGCAGCAGCCTCAGGGTGCCGCCCCACCGCTCGGCGGTCGCGCGGGCGATCGGCAGGCCCAGGCCGGCGCCCGGCGTGCCGCGCCGCCCGGGGGCCCGGTAGAAGCGGTCGAAGATCCGCTCGCGGTCCTCGCCGGAGATGCCGGGCCCGTCGTCGGCCACCTCCACCACGGCCTGCCCGTCCTCGGCGCTCACGGCCACCGTCACCCGCCCGCCGTGGCGCCGGCCGTTGTCGATCAGGTTCACCAGCATGCCGCGCAGCGCGGCGCGGTCGGCGGTCACCGCGACGCCCGGCTCCACGCCGTTGCACTCCTCGCGGGTGGCGATCTCGCTGACCATCTCGCCCAGGTCCACGGTCTCCGCCTGCCCGGGCACCCCGTCGATGCGGGCGAGCCCCAGGAGCCCCTCCACCAGGCGGTCCATCCGCTCCACCGAGATCGCCATGTCGTCGAGCATCGCGGCGCGCTCGCCGGGGGGCAGGTCGTGGCGCTCCAGCATCTCGATGTTCCCGCGCAGGGCGGTGAGCGGCGTGCGCATCTCGTGGGACGCGTCGGCGGCGAAGCGCCGCTGGCGGCTCAGCGTCGCGCGCAGGCGCCCCTGGGCGTCCTCCAGCCGGGCGAGCATGCGGTTCATGCTGCGGGCCAGCCCGCCGATCTCGTCGTTGCGCCCCTCGGGCACGCGCAGGGACGGGTCCTGGCTCTCGGCCACGGTCTCGGCGGCCCGCTGGGCCTGGCCCAGCGGGCGCAGGGCCCCGCGCACGATCAGCAGCACGAGGCTCGTGGCGATCAGGGCGGCCACGACCGCCGCCAGCCCCAGCCCCAGCGCGACCTCGTCGAGGGTCTGCTCGACGTCGGTCAGCGGCCGCGCCACGGCCACGCTGCGGCGTCCGCCGTCGGCGCCGGTGCCCAGCGAGCGCACCAGCAGGCGGTAGCGCTCGCCGTCGAGCACCACCGTCCGCGGGCCGCCGGGAACCAAGCGGCCCTGCGGGTCCACCTGCACGCGGGTGCCGGCGGGGTTGGGGCTGGGGTCCGGCGCGGGTTGCGCCGGCGAGCCGGGGGAGGGGGGCGCCGCGAAGTCGCGGTCGCCCAGGTCCGGGGCCTGGAGCTCCTGGGCCACGCGGTCGGCCGTGGTGGACAGCGACCGGTCGAGGCGGTCGTAGGCCCGCTGCGAGATCAGGTAGTACGCCCCGACGGCGAACAGGGCCACCGCCGCCAGCACCGCCGCGGCCGCCGACAGCGCGATGCGGGTCTGGAGCTTCATCCCGCGGCGCCACGCTCCTCGCGCAGCACGTAGCCCACACCGCGCACGGTGTGGATCAGCCGGGGCTCGCCTCCCCCCTCGAGCTTGCGCCGCAGGTATCCCACGTACACGTCCACCGAGTTGGTCTCCACGGCCGACTGGAAGCCCCAGGCGTCCGTCAGCAGGCGGTCGCGGGGCATCACGGTGCCGGGGTTGTCGATGAACAGCGCCAGGAGGTCGAACTCCCGCCGCGTCAGCCGCAGGACCCGCTCGCCCCGCCTCACCTCGTGGGTGGAGGAGTCGAGCACGAGGTCTCCGTAGCGGCGCGCGGTGCCGGGGGAGCGGTCGCGCGCGCGGCGCAGCAGCGCCCGCACCCGGGCCACCAGCTCAGCCGTGGAGAACGGCTTCACCAGGTAGTCGTCGGCGCCGGCCTCGAGCCCGTCCACGCGGTCGGAGATCGTGTCGCGGGCGGTGAGCATCAGGATGGGCACCCGGTCGCCGGCCCGGCGCAGGCGCCGGCACAGCTCCAGGCCGTCCAGGTCCGGCAGCAGCAGGTCGAGGAGCACGAGGTCGGGCCGGGTCGAGCGCAGCTCGGCCATGCAGCCGGCCGCGTCGGGTGCCGCCGACACGTCGAAGCCCTCGTGCCCGAGGGCCCTCGACAACATGACCCGCACCTGCGGGTCGTCCTCGACCACCAGGAGTCGCCCCTCCACACGCCGAGGATAGACCCTCGTCTCGACGTCGCAGGGGAAACGGAGGTCGTCGGGTATGCTCCGCGGCCGTGAAGCACACCCTCTCGGTCCTGGTGGAGAACAAGCCCGGGGTCCTCTCCCGCGTCGCCGGCCTGTTCACGCGCCGCGGCTTCAACATCGACTCCCTCGCCGTCAGCCCCACGGAGGACGAGGAGCGCTCGCGCATGACCATCACGGTCAACACGACCCGCTTCCCGGTCGAGCAGATGACCAAGCAGCTCGACAAGCTCATCAACATCATCAAGATCCGCGACCTCGACCCCGAGAACATGGTCGCCCGGGAGCTCGCGCTGGTGAAGGTGAAGGCCGACGCCACCACGCGCAGCGAGGTCATCCAGCTCGTCGAGATCTTCGACGCGCGCATCATCGACGTCACCCCCGATTCGCTCACCATCCAGGCGACGGGGGAGACCGACGAGCTGCTCAATCTCGAGCAGCTCCTCCGGCCGTTCGGGCTCATCGAGCTGGTCAAGACCGGGGTGGTCGCGCTCGGGCGCGGCGCCTCGATCACCTAGCCCGCCCGCCGGCCCTCCGACTCACCCCGCCCACCTCCCCCGTCCTCCTCCGCCCCGGAGCGCACCCGTGCCGATGTATTACGACGCCGACGCCGACCTCGACCTGCTCAGCGGTAAGACCGTGGCCGTGATCGGCTACGGCAGCCAGGGCCACGCCCACGCGCTCAACCTGCGCGACTCGGGGGTGAGCGTGATGGTGGGCCTGCGCCCCGGGTCGGCGTCGGTCGAGGCCGCGCGGCAGGAGGGCCTGGAGGTGCTGCCGCCGGGCGAGGCCGCCGCCAGGGGCGACCTGATCATGATCCTCGCCCCCGACGAGCTTCAGGGCGAGCTCTTCCGGCGCGACATCGCCCCCGGACTGGCGCCGGGGGACGCCCTGCTGTTCGCGCACGGCTTCTCGATCCACTTCGGCCAGATCGTCCCGCCCGAGGGCGTGGACGTCTTCATGGTCGCCCCGAAGGGGCCCGGTCACCTGGTGCGGCGCACCTATACGGAGGGCGCCGGCGTGCCGGCGCTGCTGGCGGTGGCCCAGGACGCGAGCGGCTCGGCCATGCAGCTCGGGCTGGCCTACGCCAAGGGCATCGGCTGCACGCGCGGGGGCGTCATCGAGACCACCTTCGCGGAGGAGACCGAGACCGACCTCTTCGGCGAGCAGGTCGTGCTGTGCGGCGGGCTCACCGAGCTGGTGCGCGCGGCGTTCGACACGCTGGTCAACGCGGGCTACAACCCGGACCTGGCCTACTTCGAGTGCTGCCACGAGCTGAAGCTGATCGTGGACCTCATCTACGAGAAGGGCATCAGCGGGATGCGCTACTCCATCTCCAACACCGCCGAGTACGGCGACCTCACCCGCGGGCGCCGCATCATCACCGAGGACACGCGCGCCGAGATGCGCGCGATCCTCGCGGAGATCCAGACCGGGCAGTTCGCCAAGGAGTGGCTCACCGAGAACCTGGTGGGCCGGCCGTCGTTCAACGCCATCGCCCGCCGCGACGCCGACCACCAGGTCGAGCAGGTCGGCAAGCGCCTGCGCGGCATGATGAGCTGGATCGACACCGAGTTCTGAGGGTGGCCACCCGCACGGGCACCCACGGCGTGACGGCGCCGGCCACGGTCGGCGCGCTGAAGAGCACCCTGATGACGCCGGGGCCGACGCCGCTGCCGCCCGAGGTGACGGCGGCGGCCGTGCGCCCGATCCTCTACTCGCGGTCGGGCGAGTTCATCGCCGCCTGGGACGACGTCGTCGCGCGCCTGGGCAGGGTCTTCCAGACCGAGGGCGACGTGCTGGTGTTCGGGGCGTCGGGCAGCGGGGCCATGGATTCGGCCGTGGTCAACCTGGCCCGCCCGGGCCAGCGCGTGCTCGTGGCCTCGTGCGGCAACTTCGGCAACCGGTGGGCATCGATCTGCGCGGACTACGGCATCGACGCGCTCCACATCGAGGGCGAGTGGGGGCGGCCGATCGACCCGGCGGCGGTGGCGGGGGCGCTCGAGGGCGAGCCGGGGATCGAGGTGGTCTTCGTGACCCAGAGCGAGACCTCCACCGGCGTCGTCTCGGACCTGCCCGCGCTGCGCGAGGCGGCCGGCGACCGCATCCTGGTGGCCGACGCCGTGTCGGGCCTCGGCGTGGTGGACCTCCCCATGGACCGGTGGGGGATCGACGTGGTCGTCTCCGGCTCGCAGAAGGGGCTCATGACGCCCCCCGGCCTGGCCTTCGTGGCCGCGAACGCGCGGGCGATCGAGCGCTCCGCCGAGCTCGGGCCGGGCGGCTTCTACCTCGATTGGGAGCGCACCCGCAAGGGCGGCTCGCGCAGCCCCTTCACGCCGGCGGTGACGCTGGTCCTCCAGCTCCAGGCCGCGCTCGAGCTGATGGAGGTCGAGGGCCTTCCGGCGGTGTTCGACCGCCACCGGGTGCTCGGGCGGATGTGCCGCGCCGCGGTGCAGGCGTGCGGCCTGTCGCTGCTCGGCCCGGAGAACCCGGAGGCCAACGTGGTCACGGCCTTCCTCGTCCCCGAGGGCGTGGACGGCAAGGCCATCCCCGGCCTCATGAAGACCCGCTACGGGGTGGAGATCGCCGGCGGTCAGGGGCGACTCTCCGGGAAGATCGCGCGCATCGGCCACTGCGGGTACTTCGACTTCCGCGACATCGTCACGACGATCGCCGCCCTGGAGCTGGTGCTCCAGGAGCTCGGCCTGCCGGTCGAGCTGGGGTCGGGCGTGGCGGCCGCCCAGCGCGTGCTCGCCGAGACCCGAGCCGTCTAGGCGTGGCGACCCCCGTCTCCCCGGCCGGGATGCTGGCCCGCGCCGACCTGCGCGTGCTCGTGTGCGAGAAGATCGCGGAGGCGGGCGTCCAGCTCCTGTCGGACCGGTTCCGCGTCGACCTCGGCCTGGACTGGACCCCGGAGCAGCTCGCCGAGCGCATCGGCGACTACGACGCCCTGGTGGTGCGCAGCGCGACCAAGGTCACGGCCGAGCTGATCGCCCGCGCGGACCGGCTCAAGGTGGTGGGCCGCGCCGGCACCGGCGTCGACAACGTCAACGTCGCGGCGGCCACCCGCCGGGGCATCGTCGTCTGCAACGCGGCCGGGTCCAACGCCCTGTCGGCGGCCGAGCACGCCATCGCCCTGATGGTGTCGCAGGCGCGGAACATCCCCCAGGCCCACGCGAGCCTGGTGCAGGGGCGCTGGGAGCGCTCGAGGTTCGGCGGCATCGAGGTCACCGGCAAGACCCTCGGCGTGCTGGGCTTCGGCCGCATCGGGCAGATGGTCGCCGAGCGCGCGAAGGGCCTCGGGATGGTGGTCGTGGCCTACGACCCCTTCGTGACGGAGGGCCGCTACCGGGAGCTGGGCGTCGAGAAGGCGGACACGCCCGAGGCCCTCTACCGGGTGAGCGACTTCATCACCCTGCACCTCGCGTCCACCGACGATACGCGCGGCTTCGTGGGACGCGAGGCGTTCGCGGCCATGAAGCCCGGGGCCCGCCTCATCAACGCCGCGCGCGGCGACGTGGTCGACCAGGAGGCCCTCCTGGAGGCCCTCGGCAGCGGCCGGCTGGCGGGCGCGGCCATCGACGTCTTCCCCGAGGAGCCGGTCACCGAGAGCCCGCTCTTCGGGCTGCCGGGGGTCGTCGTGACGCCGCACCTGGGCGCCTCCACCTCCGAGGCCCAGGACCGCGCCGGCGTGGTGGTCGCCGAGCAGGTGGCCGCCGCCCTCACCGGCGGCGTCGTCACCTCGGCCGTCAACATCCCCGCGCTCGCGGCCGAGGTCGCCGAGGTCATCGGCCCCTTCCTTCCCCTGGCCCGCCAGCTCGGCCGCCTCGCCAGCGTGATGAGCGGCGGCGCGGTGTCGCCCCTGCAGATCATCTACGAGGGCGGCCTCGCGGCGCTCGACACCCGCATCCTCACGTCGGCGGTGCTCACCGGCGTGCTCTCCGGGCACGTGGAGGAGGCGGTCAACCTCGTCAACGCCGGGTCGCTCGCCGCCGAGCGCGGCATCGAGTGGAACGAGACCTCCACCCCGCGGGCCCGCGACTACACCAACCGGCTCTCCCTTCGGACGGGGTCGGTCAGCCTCGGCGGCACGACCGTGGGGATCACCTCGCGCCCGCGCCTGGTGTCGGCCTTCGACCGGGACATCGAGATCGAGCTCGCGCCCCACATGGGGATCTTCCGGTACCTCGACGTCCCGGGGCAGATCGGGCGCGTCGGGACGATCCTGGGCCAGGCGCAGATCAACATCGCCTCGATGGCCGTCTCCCGCTCGCGCGCCGACGGCGTCGCGGTGATGGCCGTCTCGCTCGACTCCCCGGTGCCGCCCGCCGTGGCGGCCGAGATCGAGGCCATCGAGGCCTTCGAGCAGGCCTGGTTCGTCACCCTCGACGTGGAGTAGGGGCGGTCCCCGCAGGTGAGGCCGGGCGCCACCCAGGGGTGGTTTCGCCTCCCGAGAGGCCGCCCTACGTTCCAGTCCATGGCTCGAACCTCAGGAGACGACTGGCGCCGATTGCTCGTGACGGGCCTCGGATGCCTGGCCATCGCGATCGGGCTCGCGGGATGTGGCTCGGAGAGCACGGACGCCGGCGTCCCCGCGGGGACGGCCGGGGGGACTCCCGCCGCCGGCGGGACGGAGGTGGTCACCCTCGACGTGGACCCACCCGTGGCCCCCGCCGACGACCTTCCCGACTTCCCGTCACCCAACGGATCG
Source organism: Miltoncostaeaceae bacterium (assembly GCA_963760715.1). Classification (GTDB taxonomy): domain Bacteria; phylum Actinomycetota; class Thermoleophilia; order Miltoncostaeales; family Miltoncostaeaceae; genus CAVXDY01. Next base: position 63,449 of record CAVXDY010000005.1, read on the forward strand.
CTGCCCCCGATCTCCCTGCCGGATGACGAGCCGGTCCCGCACCTTCCGCCCTCGGATCCGTACCCGCACCTGCCGCCGTCCGAGCCCCACCTTCCGCCTCATCGTCCCTACGTGCCGCCCCCGCGGGTGATCCTCCCGCGGATCATCATCCGGTGAACCCGAGCCGGCTCGCCGGGCCGCCACGACTGGACCCGACTTAGCCCGGTCACTATCCTGGGTCCATGGCGCACGTCAACATGCATGAGGCCAAGACCCAGCTCTCGCGGCTCGTCGAGCGTGCGGCGGGAGGCGAGGAGATCGTCATCGCCAGGGCCGGCCGGCCGGTGGCCCGGCTCGTCGCCTATCGGGAGACCGCGGGCAGGCGGGTGCCGGGGCGCTGGAGGGGTCGCATCGTCATCCACGACGACTTCGACGACCCGCTCCCCGAGGACATCGCCGCGCCGTTCCGGGGCGAGGGCCCGAGCTGAGGCTCCTCCTCGACGCCCACGCGTTCCTGTGGTGGATCGCCGGCGAGGGCCTGGCGAAGGCGGCGGAGACCGCGATCGAGGATGACGCGAACGAGGTCTGGGTGGGCGCGGGAACCACCTGGGAGATCGCGATCAAGCGAGCGCGGGGCCGACTCGAAGGGGGCCCCGAGGACCTCCTCCGGGAGATCCGGCAGAACGCGTTCCTCCCGCTTCCCGTCCTGGTCGAGCACACGGTGCGAGCGGCGGAGCTCCCCCGAATTCACGCAGACCCGTTCGACCGGATGCTCGTCGCGCAGGCCCAGCTCGAGGGGCTGACGATCGTGACCCGGGACGCGGCGATCGCCCGCTACCAGGTCGCGATCCTCGCGGCCTGATCCCCCCGTCGCACTCGCCGGGGAGGCGGCCGCGCGGGGTCAGGGCCTGACGACCACCGGGACCTGCACCAGGCACTCCAGCGAGCCGTCCTTGGCCGAGCTCGACCACGCCTCCAGCATCGCCCGGGTGCGGCCGGACACGGACGGGTGGAGGGTCCCGCTCCAGCGCCCGGGGACGGAGTAGCCCGAGAAGTCCGGGCGGAAGGTTCCCTCGCGGGCGGTGACCGGCGTCAGCGCGAGCGTCGCGCCCCCGGCGCCCTCCAGGCGGAGCGACATGACCAGCCCGTGCTCGAAGAGCGGCGTCAGCTCCCGGCCGCGCGCCGAGATCCTCCCGCTCCCGCCGCTCCAGTGGGTGATCCGCAGGCAGCCGTCGTCGCGGATGGTCGCCGCCCGGCGCGTGGTGGCCTTCCACAGGTCGATCACCAGGACGTTGCGCGGCACCGAGGTCCGGTAGGACACGAACTTGAACCGCCCCGCCGACCCCGGGCGCTCGTCCAGCAGCACCACGATGTGCCCGCCGCGACGGGCGATCTGCACCACCACGCCGGCGCGCGCGGCGGCGGGGGCGCTGGTGCGGATCCCGGGCGCGTTCACGCGCACGACGGCGCGGCCGTCGCTGATGTCCGGGTCGATCGCGTCCACCTGGTTCGCCAGGCCGGTCAGGCGCCCGCCGCGGAAGTGGACGATCACCCGCACCGAGGCCGGGCGGTCCACGATCCGGATCGAGCCGGCCGTCAGCGCCGCCGCGGCGGGCCGTGGCGCCCACAGGGCGGCCGACGCGAGGAGGAGGAGCGCCCCGAGGGCGGCCAGGGGCAGGGGGACTCGCCGGGATCGGGTCATGGGCGCGACGGTCCTACAGCCCGGCGCCCACGTCAATGCGCCGTCCGGGGGGGTTCGCCCGGGGCGGTCGTCATCGCGCGATGATCACCAGGGTTCGCACGACGCGCCGCTTGCCCGTGACGCCGGTCGCGGTCACCGTCATGCGGGCCAGCACCAGCGGGTGCGCGGCGAGCCGGGCTCGCAGCTGGCGGCGCGCCGGCAGGGGGACGGGCACCTTGAGCGAGACCCGGGCGTGCGCGGCGAGCGTCCGCCGCACGCGCTGCAGCTCGGGCTCGTTGCCCTTGCCCAGCAGGAGGTTGCCCGTGGCCGTGACGCGGCAGATCTTGTCGCAGCGCGGGGCGAGCAGGACGTAGCCGGCGCGCAGCACCTTCTGGCGCTGCACGACCCGGAGCTTGACCCTCGGCCGCCCGACCGCGCCCGGCCTGCCGGTGGGGCCGTCGATGGCCGGGAAGGGCACCGGCGCCGGCCCCGCGCACACGCCCGTCGTCGCCAGCCGGTAGACCGGCCCGTCGATGGACGTCGCGTAGACCCGGCCGCAGCCGTCCTCCCCGAGGGAGCTGAGCCCGGACACGTGAAGCCCGGTCGAGGCGTCGCCGGCGGCCCCGGACGGGCCGAGGGCGGCCGACCAGATCTCGCCCCGGCAGTAGTCGCCGTAGACGTAGCGCCCGTAGAGGTCGGGCAGGGCCGCGTCGCGCACGACGTAGCCGCCGATGATCGAGCACCAGCCGGACGAGTGGGTGTGCTCGATGACCGGGGCGACGTAGTTGGCCGGCAGCTCGTCGGGCCGCGCCGGCCGCCCGGCGCCGTAGCGGTTGCTCCCCTCCAGGATGTTCCAGCCGAAGTTGCCGCCGCGTCCCAGGCCGGCCGCCCGCGTGACGAAGTCGATCTCCTCGATGTCCTCCTGGCCCACGTCCCCGATGGCCAGATCCCCGGTGAGCCGGTCGAACGAGAAGCGGAACGGGTTGCGGAACCCGATGGCCCAGGCCTCCGGCCCGGCGGGGCCGAACGGGTTGTCCGCCGGAGCGAGTGCCGCGCCGGGCCGCACGTCCAGCCGCAGGATCTTGCCCAGCATGCTTCCCACGTTCTGTCCGCTGCCCAGGGGGTCGCCGCCGCCGCCGCCGTCCCCGGTGCCGGCCCACAGCATGCCGTCCGGCCCGAAGGCGAGCTGCCCGCCGTTGTGGTTCTGGAAGTCGTCGTGGGCGATGGCGACGAGGGTGCGCCGGGTGGCCGGGTCGGCCACCTCCGGGTTGGCGGCGCTGCGGTGGAACTCGTCGATGACCACGTCCCCCGGCCGCGCGGCCGGCGGCTTCTTGGAGGTGTAGTAGGCGTAGAAGCGCCCGCTCTGGGCGTAGTCCGGGGCGAACGCGATCGACAGCAGGCCGCGCTCGTCCTCCTTGGCGTCGGAGGTCTGCACCAGGTTGCGGATGTCCAGGAACGGGGTGCCGCGCCGCACCCCGTTGACCAGCAGCCGCACGGTTCCCCCGCGCTCGACCACGTACACGTCGCGCGTGTCGCGCGGCGGCGCCACGACGTTGACGGGGCGCGCGAACGTGCCCACCTGGGCCAGGGTCGGGGCCGCCTCGGCGGACGACGGCGCGAGTGCCGGGAGCGCGACAAGGGCGCCGGCGACCAGCGCGAGAAGCAGAGGGGCCCGGCGCACCGGCGGGAGGCTAGCGGACGCATGTCAAAGCGCAGGGAATTCGGGGCCGCGCGTCACGGGGGGATGGAACGGCGCGGGGGTTTGCCCGCTCCGGCGCCCATCGGTATCCTGCTCTCCATGTTCGTGGACTCCGCGCACCCCGTCGTCCCGCCGCGCGGTCTCCTTCGGCTTCGTGGGCTCCTCCCCCGCTAGGGGGAGCTTGCCGACACCCACGCCCGGATGCGCCGGGCCATCGCAGCCTCGAAGCCCACTCGAGAGGAGACCCCTCCGTGACCGCCTCCGACACCCCCCCCGCACAGCAGGACCCCGCCCAGCGGGTCATGATCTTCGACACGACGCTCCGCGACGGCGAGCAGGCGCCCCGCATCGCCCTCAACACGCGTGAGAAGGTCGAGATCGCCCAGCAGCTCGCCCGCCTCGGCGTCGACGTGATCGAGGCCGGCTTCCCCATCAGCTCGCCCGGCGACTTCGAGGCGACCCGCGCGGTGGCCCTCGAGACCGAGGGGCTCATCGTGGCCGCCCTGTCGCGCGCCAACGAGCGCGACGTCACGGTGGCGGGCGAGGCGGTGCGCGACGCGCAGCACCCGCGGATCCACACGTTCATCGCCACCAGCGACATCCACCTCACCTACAAGCTGAAGATGGACCGGTCGCAGGTGCTCGCCGCCGCCGTTCAACTCGGTCCGCCTTGCTCGATCCATGGTCGACGACGTGGAGTTCTCCTGCGAGGACGCCACGCGCTCCGACCCGGCCTTCGTGGCCGAGGTGGTGGCGGCGGCCATCGCCGAGGGCGCGACCACCATCAACATCCCCGACACCGTCGGCTACACCATGCCCACCGAGTTCCAGGGGTTCCTGGTGGACCTCTACGACCGGTGCCCGGAGCTGCGCGACGTGGTCCTGTCGGTCCACTGCCACGACGACCTGGGGCTCGCGGTCGCCAACTCGCTGGCCGGCGTCCAGGTGGGGGCCCGCCAGATCGAGGGCTGCATCAACGGCATCGGCGAGCGGGCCGGCAACGCCAGCGTCGAGGAGCTCGCGATGATCCTGCGCACGCGGGCCGACGCGCTGGGCGGTCTCTGGTGCGGCATCGTCACCCCGGAGATCATGCGCACCAGCAAGATGGTCAGCCGCATGACCGGGTACGCGGTGCAGCCGAACAAGGCGATCGTGGGCCGCAACGCCTTCGCCCACGAGGCCGGCATCCACCAGCACGGCATGCTCAGCAACCCGCTGACCTACGAGATCATGGACTACGCCTCGGTGGGCCTGGCCCAGAGCGAGATCGTGCTGGGCAAGCACTCGGGCCGGCATGCCCTGGGCACCGCGCTGGTGGAGCTGGGCTACGAGCTGGACCGCGACGAGCTGGCCCAGGCGTTCACCCGGTTCAAGGAGGTCGCCGACCGGAAGGGCCAGGTCTCGGCGGCCGATCTGGAGGCCATCGTCCACGACGAGATGCGCGTCGAGGCCGAGGGCGAGGGGCTCGAGCTGGAGGAGCTCCACTTCGTGGGCGGCACGGGCGACGAGCCCCGGGCGCGCGTGGTGGTTCGCGACACGGACGGGAACCGGCACGAGGCCGAGGCCGTCGGCGACGGGCCGGTGGACGCGCTGATGAAGGCCATCGACGCGGCGGCCGGCAGCACCGGCGTGCTGCTCGAGTACCAGGTGTCGGCGGTCACCAGCGGCCGCGACGCCCTGGGCGAGGCGCGCGTGGTCTGTGACATCGGCGGGCGGCGCGTGGCGGGGACCTCGGTCTCGACCGACGTCCTCGAGGCCAGCGCGATCGCCTACGTGCGGGCCGTGAACGCCAGCCGCCACGCGGACCACGGCGAGCGCATCGCGGCGGGGGGTGTGTGATGGGCCGGACGCTGTTCCACAAGGTCTGGGACGCCCACGAGGTGCGCCCCGCCGACGAGCACGGCGAGGCGATCCTCTTCGTCGACCTCCACCTCGTGCACGAGGTCACCTCTGCGCAGGCCTTCGACGGCCTGCGGATGCTGGGCCGGCGCGTGCGCCGGCCGGACCGCACCCTCGCCACGGTCGACCACAACGTCCCGACCATCGGCCGCGAGGGCGGCATCACCGACCCGCTCTCGGCCGCCCAGGTCGCGGCGCTGGAGCGCAACTGCGCCGAGTTCGGCATCCCGCTCTTCTCGCTGCGCAGCGCCCGCCAGGGCATCGTCCACGTGATCGGCCCGGAGATGGGGGTCACGCAGCCGGGGATGACGATCGTCTGCGGCGACAGCCACACCTCCACCCACGGGGCGTTCGGCGCGCTCGCGTTCGGCATCGGCACGAGCGAGGTCGAGCACGTCCTGGCCACGCAGACCCTCACCCAGGCGCCTCCGCGGACCATGCGGATCAACATCGAGGGCGAGACCGGCCTCGGCGTGGGCGCCAAGGACCTCATCCTCGGCACCATCGGCCAGATCGGCGTGGCCGGCGCCCAGGGGTACGTCATCGAGTACGCCGGGGCCGCGATCCGCGCGCTGTCGATGGAGGGCCGCATGACGGTCTGCAACATGTCCATCGAGGGCGGCGGGCGGGCGGGGATGATCGCGCCCGACGACACCACCTTCGCCTGGATCGAGGGGCGGCCCGGCGCGCCGGCGGACTTCGCGGCCGCGGTCGAGGCCTGGCGCGAGCTGCCCAGCGACTGGGACGCGTTCTTCGACACCGAGGTCCACGTCAACGCCTCGACCCTCGCGCCGCAGGTCAGCTGGGGCACGAACCCCGGCATGGTCGCCCCGGTGACCGGCCGGGTGCCCACCCCTGACGACTACGACGACCCGGCCGACCGCGACGGGGTCCGGCGGGCGCTGGAGTACATGGGGCTGGACGGCGGGGAGGCCATCGAGGACATCGCCCTCGACGCGGTCTTCATCGGCTCGTGCACCAACGGGCGCCTCTCGGACCTGCGGGCGGCGGCGTCGGTGGTGCGCGGCAGGCGCGTCGCCGCCGGCATGCGGGCGCTGGTCGTGCCCGGCTCGATGCGGGTGAAGGCCGAGGCCGAGGCCGAGGGCCTCGACGAGGTGTTCCGGGCGGCGGGCTTCGAATGGCGCGACGCCGGCTGCTCGATGTGCCTGGCGATGAACGACGACGTCCTCCAGCCGGGCGAGCGCTGCGCCTCGACCAGCAACCGCAACTTCGAGGGACGCCAGGGAAAGGGCGGGCGCACCCATCTGGTCAGCCCCCCGATGGCCGCGGCAGCCGCCATCGCCGGGCACCTGGTGGATGTGCGGAGCTTCGACGCCGACCTGGCGGAGGTGAGCTGATGCGGCCCTTCGTGCGCGTCGAGGGCGTCGTGTGCCCCCTGGACCGGTCCGACGTCAACACCGATCAGATCATCCCGAAGCAGTTCCTGAAGCGCATCGAGCGAACGGGGTTCGGTGAGTTCCTCTTCAGCGACTGGAGGGGGGAGGAGGGCTTCCCGCTCGACCGCCCGGAGTACGCCGGCGCGTCGATCCTGGTGGCGGGCCGTAACTTCGGCTGCGGCTCCTCGCGCGAGCACGCGCCGTGGGCGCTGGAGGACCACGGCTTCCGGGTCGTGATCGCCCCGAGCTTCGCGGACATCTTCCGCACCAACTGCCACAAGATCGGCCTCCTTCCGGTCGAGCTGCACGAGGACGAGGTGCGCACCCTGCTCGACGAGGCCATGGGCGAGCCCGGCATGACGCTGGCGGTCGACCTGGAGCGGCAGGTGGTGGTGGTCCCGGGCGGGCGCGAGATCCCCTTCGCCGTCGACCCGGTGGTGCGGGAGCGTCTGCTGAACGGCTGGGACGACATCGCCCTCACGCTCGCCCACGAGGACGAGATCTCCCTCTACGAGGCGACCCGGGAGCGGGAGGGCCCGGTCACGACGCCCTTCCTCGAGGGCGCCCGGCCGAACGGGTCGGCCGGCGTCACCCGGGGGCCGCTCCACAAGTAGCCGCGCGCGGCGCCGCCGGTCCACTAACCTCCCCGCCCGTCGCGGCGTCGAGCGGGGAGGACCGGGGTGCCTGAGGTGTCGGTGGCGGTGCTGGCGGGGGACGGGATCGGTCCCGAGGTGGTGGCCGAGGCGCGCCGGGTCGTCGACGCGATCGCTCCGGACCACGGCCTCGTGGTCGACTGGCACGACCACCTGGTGGGCGGCATCTCGATCGACGCCCACGGCACGGCGCTCACCGACGAGGTGCTCGAGGCGTGCCGCGGCTCCGACGCCGTGCTGCTCGGCGCGGTGGGCGGCCCCCGCTGGGACACGACCGACCCCGACAGGCCGCGCCCGGAGCAGGGGCTGCTGGGCCTCCGGGGCGGCCTCGGCCTGTACGCCAACCTGCGCCCCGTGCGCCCCTGGCCGGCGCTCTACGACGCGAGCCCCCTGCGCCGCGAGCGGATCGAGGGCACCGATCTCCTCGTCGTGCGCGAGCTCACCGGCGGGCTCTACTTCGGCGAGCGCGGCCGCGAGGCCGATCGGGCCTTCGACACCTGCGTCTACACGCGCGAGGAGGTGGCGCGGCTGGCCGAATGGGGCTTCCGCGCGGCCGGCGGCCGGCGGGGGAAGGTGACCTCGGTGGACAAGGCCAACGTGCTGGAGACGTCGCGCCTGTGGCGGGAGCAGGTCATCATCACGGCGGCCGGCTTCCCGGAGATCGAGCTGGAGCACATGCTGGTGGACAATGCGGCCATGCAGCTGCTGAGCCGCCCGGCCGATTTCGACGTGATCATCACCGAGAACCTGTTCGGCGACATCCTCAGCGACGAGGCCGCCCAGATCACGGGCTCCATCGGAATGCTGCCGTCCGCCAGCCTGGGCCGCGGGACGCTGGGCATGTACGAGCCGGTGCACGGCTCGGCCCCGGACATCGCCGGCCGGGGGATCGCCAACCCGATCGCCACCTGCCTGTCGGCGGCGATGATGCTGCGCTACTCGCTGGAGGCCCCCGAGGCGGCCGACCGCATCGACGCCGCGGTGGACGCCGTGCTCGCCGCGGGCCTGCGCACCCCGGACCTGGGCGGCGACGCGGGCACCCGGCAGGTGGGCGACCTGCTGCTGGCCGCGCTGGGGACGGCCTGATGCCCGAGGTGCCGGGCTGGCAGGGCCGCTTCTTCGAGGACTTCGTCGTGGGCGACGTCTACGTCCACCGGCTCGGCCGCACGGTGCTGGACGTCAACAACGCCTGGTTCAGCCTCCTCACCCAGAACAACGCCCCGATCCACGTGGACCGCCACTACTCGGCGGGCACCGAGTTCGGCCGGCCGCTGGTCGACTCCACCTTCACGCTGGCCCTCGTGACCGGCCAGAGCGTGTCGGACGTGTCCGAGAACGTCATCGCCAACCTGGGCTGGGAGGAGGTGCGGCTGCCCCACCCGGTGTTCGAGGGCGACACCGTCTACTCCGAGTCCGAGGTGCTGGCCGCGCGCCCCTCCGGCTCGCGTGCGGAGGCGGGCATCGTCACCGTCCGGAGCACCGGCTACAACCAGGACGGCGTCGTCGTGATCACCTTCGTCCGCACCGTCATGGTCTACCGCCGGGGGTACGGCCCGGCGTCGCGCCGCCCGCGCCCACCCTCCGGTCCTGGAGCGGCCCGGTAATCTAGTCGTCTCCACCCCGCCCGAAGGAACCCTCCGCATGCAGGAAGCCGAGAAGATCTGGATGAACGGCGTGCTCGTCAACTGGGCCGACGCGAAGGTGCACGTGCTCTCGCACGGCCTCCACTACGGCACCACGGTCTTCGAGGGCATCCGCTCGTACGATGCGGACGGGGGGACCGCGGTCTTCCGTCTCGGCGACCACCTGGCGCGCCTCGAGCGCTCGGCCGAGATGTACCACATGCCGCTCCCGTACTCCCGGGAGGAGCTCCGCTCGGCGATCCACCAGGTCATCGCGGCCAACGGCCTCGGGGCCTGCTACATCCGGCCGATCGCCATGCGCGGCTACGGCACGATGGGCCTGTTCCCCCTGGAGGCGCCGGTGGACGTCGCGGTGGCCGCCTGGGAGTGGGGCGCCTACCTCGGCGAGGACGGCCTGCGCACGGGCATCCGCGCCAAGGTGTCGAGCTGGCGCCGGATCGGCTCGAGCACGATCCCGGCCACGGCCAAGGCCGGCGGCCAGTACCTCAACTCCATCCTCGCCAAGATCGAGACCCACAAGGCCGGCTACCAGGAGGCCATCCTCCTGAACGAGGCCGGGTACGTCGCGGACGGCTCGGGGGAGAACCTGTTCCTCGTGCGCGACGGGACCCTGATCACGCCGCCGGTCCACGCCTCGATCCTCGAGGGCATCACCCGCGCCAGCATCATCTCCCTGGCCGCCGACGAGGGCATCCCGGTGCTGGAGCGCGAGGTCGCCCGCGGCGAGCTCTACCACGCCGACGAGGTGTTCATCACCGGCACCGCGGCCGAGGTCTGCCCGGTCATCGAGGTCGACGATCACGACCTGGGCGCCCCCGGGCCGGTGACGCGGGCGCTTCAGGAGCGCTTCTTCGCCGCCACGGAGGGCCGCGACCCGCGCTCGGCCGAGTGGCTCGACTACGTCGCGGCGACGGCGCCCGCGCCGGCCGCGAGCACGTCCGCCACATGAGCGAGCGGGTCCGCATCTACGACACCACCCTGCGCGACGGGATGCAGCGCGAGGGCCTGTCGCTGTCCGTGGGCGAGCAGCTCTCCCTGGCCCTGAGGCTTGCGGCGTTCGGCGTCGACTACATCGAGGCGGGCTTCCCCGCCAGCAACCCCAAGTACGGCGAGCTCTTCGGGCGCCTCGAGCGCGAGGACCTGGGCGCCGCCCGCCTCGCCGCCTTCGGGATGACGCGCCGGCGGGGCGTCCCGGCCCACGAGGACCCGGCCATCCGGGGCCTGGCCGAGAGCTTCGCGCCCGTCGTCACCCTCGTCGGAAAGACCTGGGACCTTCACATCCAGAAGGTCACGCGGGTCACTCCCGAGGAGAACCTGGCGATGATCGAGGAGTCGATCGCCTTCCTGGTCTCCCAGGGCAAGGAGGTGATCTACGACGCCGAGCACTTCTTCGACGCCTACGACGCCCATCCGGAGTACGCGCTGCTGTGCCTGCGGGCGGCCGAGGCGGGCGGGGCCACGTGGATCACGCCCTGCGACACCAACGGCGCCACCCTGCCCACGCGTGTCGCCGCGGTGATGCGCGACCTGCGCGCCGCCCTGCCCGGGGTGGGCCTGGGCATCCACACCCACAACGACGCCGAGTGCGGGGTGGCCAACAGCCTGGCCGCGGTGGAGGAGGGCGCGCGCCTGGTCCAGGGCACGATCAACGGCTACGGCGAGCGCTGCGGCAACGCCAACCTCATCTCCATCATCCCCACCCTGACGCTGAAGATGGGGTTCGAGACCCTCGACCCCGAGCGGCTCGAGGAGCTCACGGCCTTCAGCAACTTCGTCGCCGAGACGGCCAACCTCCAGCCCGACTCCTGGGCCCCGTACGTGGGCAAGAACGCGTTCGCCCACAAGGGCGGGATGCACGTCCAGGGCATGAACGCCGACGCCCGCACGTACGAGCACATCGATCCGGCGCGGGTGGGCAACGAGCGGCGGGTGCTGGTGTCCGAGCTGTCGGGCCGCGGGACGATCGTCGCCAAGGCGCGCGAGCTCGGCATGGACGTGGAGGAGGACCCGCAGCGCGTTCCGGGCATCCTCGCGCGCCTCAAGGATCTGGAGCACCAGGGCTACCACTTCGAGGTGGCCGACGGCTCCTTCGAGCTGCTGCTGGAGCGCGAGACCGGCATCTACGAGCCCCTCTTCGTGCTCGAGAGCTTCCGCGTGATCACCGAGAAGCGCGCCGACGGCCGCGTCGAGACCGAGGCCACGGTCAAGATCTTCCACCGGGGCGAGCGCCTGGTGGCCACGGCCGAGGGCAACGGGCCCGTCAACGCCCTGGACAGCGCCCTGCGCCAGGCCCTCGTCGCCCGGGTGCCCGAGCTGGCCGACATCCACCTGGTCAACTACAAGGTGCGCATCCTGGACGAGACCAAGGGCACCGGCGCGGCCACCCGCGTCCTGCTCGACTCCAGCGACGGCCGCGACACCTGGGGCACCATCGGGGTGAGCGAGAACGTCATCGAGGCCTCGTGGGAGGCCCTGCTCGACAGCCTCGAGCACGGCGTGCGGCGGGCCGCCCGCGCGCGCACCCCCACCGCGTGACCCTGGAGCGCATCCCGCTCGCCAAGCCGGTCATCGGCGATCGTGAGCGCCAGCTGGTGGACGAGGTGCTCCGCTCGGGGCAGCTGTCGCTGGGCCCGATGGGCCCGCGGTTCGAGCGCGCCTGGGCCGAGCGGCTCGGGGTGGCTCACGCGGTGGCCGTCTCGAGCGGCACCGCGGGCCTGCACCTGTGCCTGCACGCGCTCGGGCTGGGGCCGGGCGACGAGGTGGTCACGTCGTCCTTCTCGTTCGTCGCCTCGGCCAACGCGATCCTCTTCACCGGGGCCACGCCGGTGTTCGCCGAGGTCGATCCGCTGACGTTCAACATGGACCCCGCCGCGGTCGAGGCCGCGATCACGCCGCGCACCCGGGCCATCCTGATCGTGGACATCTTCGGCTACCCGGCCGAGGTGCCCGCCCTGGTGGAGATCGCCGAGCGGCACGGGCTGGCGCGGGTGGAGGACGCGTGCCAGACCATCGACGGCGACTACGACGGCCGCAAGCTCGGCACGTTCGGCCACCCCGCCGTCTACGGCTTCTACGCCAACAAGCAGCTCACGACGGCCGAGGGCGGCGTGGTGCTCACCGACGACCCGAAGCTGGCGAGCGTGCTCTCCAGCCTGCGCAACCAGGGCCGGTCCGACGACGGCGCCTGGCTGGTCCACTCGCGCCTGGGCTTCAACTACCGCCTGTCCGACGTCCACTCGGCCATCGGCGTGGCCCAGCTCGAGCGGCTCGGCGACATGATGGCCGCCCGCGCCCGCGTGGCCGGCTGGTACCAGGGCCGCGTGCGCGAGATCGAGGGCGTCACCCCGATGTACGAGGGCCCGCAGCGGCGCTCCTGGTTCGTCTACGCGCCCCGCCTCGACCCCGACGTCGACCGCGATGCGGTGATCGGCGACCTCGAGGCCGAGGGCGTCTCGGCGAAGCCCTACCTGCCCTGCATCCACCTCCAGCCCTACTACCGGGAGGCGCACGGCCACGGGCCGGGTGAGTTCCCGGTCACCGAGGCGATCAGCGCGTCCACGATCGCCCTGCCCTTCTTCCCCGAGATGACCGAGGCGCAGGTGGATCGGGTCTGCGCGGCGCTGTCCGAGGCGGTCGGCGCCCGGCGCCGCCGGTCGGCCGAGACCGGGGCGCCGGCGGGGCGATGAGCTCCGAGGGCCGCCTCTGGGGCGGCCGCTTCGCGGCCGGCTCGGCCGAGGCGTTCGACCGCCTCAACTCCTCGCTCGCGGTGGACCGGCGGCTGTGGCCGTTCGACGTCGCGGGCTCCCGCGCCCACGCCCGGATGCTGGCCGCCCAGGGGATCATCGCCTCGCAGGACGCCGATGAGATCGACGCCGGCCTCGCGCGGATCGCGGGTGAGCTCGGCGCGGGCGACTTCGCCTTCCGGGCCGGCGACGAGGACATCCACACCGCCGTCGAGCGGCGCCTGATCGAGCTGGTCGGCGACGCGGGCCGCCGGCTCCACACCGCCCGCAGCCGCAACGACCAGGTCATCACCGACACGCTGCTCTACCTGCGCGACCGCTGCGAGGCCCAGCGGGGGCTGCTGCGCGAGATGGCCGAGGCGCTGGTGCGCCAGGCCGAGGTCCACGTCGACACCCTCCTGCCCGGCTACACGCACTCCCAGCGGGCCCAGCCGGTGCGGCTCGCCCACCACCTCCTCGCCTACGTGTGGATGCTGGGGCGCGACCGCACGCGCCTCGGCCACGTCATCGCCGCCACCGCCGAGTGCCCGCTCGGCTCCGGGGCGCTGGCGGGCGTCGGGTTCCCGGTCGACCGGGCCGCGGTGGCGACGGCCCTCGGGTTCGAGCGGCCCACGCCCAACAGCCTCGACGCGGTGGGGAGCCGCGACGCCCTGGTCGATTACCTGCACTTCGCCGCCCAGCTCGGGGTCCACCTGTCGCGCCTCGGCGCCGAGATCGTGACCTGGGCCGCCGAGGAGAGCGGCTTCGTCGAGCTGGACGACGCCTACACGTCGGGGTCCTCGATGCTGCCCCAGAAGAAGAATCCCGACGCCGCCGAGCTCGCGCGGGCCAAGGCTCCGCGCCTCACGGCCGGGCTGTCGGGGCTGCTGGGGGTCCTGACCGGCCTGCCGCTGGCCTACAACAAGGATCTCCAGGAGGACAAGGTCTACCTGTTCGACGCCGTGGACACCCTGGAGCTCCTGCTCCCGGCGATGTCGGGGATGATCGCCACCGCGTCCTTCCGCGCCGACCGGATGGGAGCCGCGGCGTCGGGCGGGTTCCTTGCCGCGACCGACCTCGCCGACCACCTCGTCCGTCTGGGCTGGCCGTTCCGGCGGGCCCACGAGGCCGTCGGACGGCTGGTGCGCGCCTGCCTCGAGGCCGGGGTGGGCCTGGAGGACGCGAGCGAGCGCGAGGTCGCCGCGGCGGGCCTCGAGGGGGTCGATCTGCCGGAGCTGACGGCCGAGGCCTCGGTCGAGACCAAGGCCGTCCCGGGCGGGACCGCGCGCGCCGCGGTCCTGGACGAGCTCGACGAGGCCCGGGCGGCGGTGTCCTCGTGGTGAGCGCGGCCCCGGCCGCCGGCCGGCCCGCCGTCGCGGGCCTGCGCCTGGGCGCCGACTTCTTCGCCCGCGACGTCGAGCGGGTCGCGCCCGGCCTCATCGGGTGCCTCCTCCTGCTCGACGGGGTCGGCGGCGTGATCGTGGAGACGGAGCGCTACCAGCAGGACGATCCCGCCTCGCACAGCTTCCGCGGCCCGCGCGGCCGGGCGGCGATCATGTTCGGCCCTCCCGGCCACCTGTACGTCTACCGCAGCTACGGCATCCACTGGTGCGCCAACCTGGTCTGCGAGCCCGAGGGCCGCGGGGCGGCGGTGCTCCTTCGCGCCCTCGCGCCCACCCACGGCCTGCCGGCCATGCGCGAGCGCCGCGACGACCGCCCCGACCGGCTCCTGTGCGCCGGTCCCGGGCGCCTCTGCGCGGCCCTCGGGGTGGACGGGAGCCTCGACGGGATCTCGGCGGTGGCCGAGGGCGGTCGCCTTGCGCTGCACGCCCCGGACGGCCCCGTGGACGTGGTGTGCGGCACCCGCATCGGCATCACGCGGGCGGCCGAGCGGCCCTGGCGCTTCGGGATGCGCGGCTCGCCGTTCCTCTCGCGGCCCTTCCCGGCGGGCCGCGGGTGAGCGCGGACGCCGCGCGCCTGGCCGAGCGCTCGGTGGACTGCCTCCCGCCCGGGGAGCTCGAGGCCAAGCTCGCACGGGGCCGGCCGCTCCGGGTGAAGTTCGGCGTCGACCCCACGTCGCCCGACATCCACCTGGGGCACACGGTGGTGCTCGGCAAGCTGCGCGAGTTCCAGGACGCCGGGCACCTGGCGGTGCTCATCATCGGCGACTGGACCGCCCGTGTGGGCGATCCCAGCGGCCGCAGCTCCACGCGGCCCATGCTCGGCGCGGCCGACATCGAGCTCAACGCGACGACCTATCGCGAGCAGGCCTTCCGCATCCTGGACCCCGATCGCACCGAGATCCGGGCCAACGGCGAGTGGTTCGCCGCGATGGGCCTGGAGGACGTCTTCCGCCTCGCCGGCTCGGCCACGGTCAACCAGATCCTGCGCCGCAACGACTTCGGCGAGCGGATGGCCGCCAACCAGCCGGTCTCGGTGCTCGAGCTGCTCTACCCGCTGATGCAGGCCTACGACTCGGTGATGGTGGACGCGGACGTGGAGCTCGGGGGCACCGACCAGCTCTTCAACCTGATGCTCGGCCGCGAGGTGCAGGCCCAGTACGGCCAGGAGCCCCAGGTGGTCATGACGATGCCGATCCTGTCGGGCATCGACGGCGCCCAGAAGATGAGCAAGTCGCTGGGCAACCAGATCGGCGTGGCGGATCCGCCCGCCGAGCAATTCGGCCGCACGATGCGGATCTCCGATGACGTGCTTCCCGAGTGGTACCGGCTCCTCGCGCCGGGCGAGCCGCCCCCCACGGGCCCCGCCGTGGAGGACAAGCGCCGCCTCGGGCGCCTCGTCGCCGACCGCTTCCATGGCGACGGGGCCGGAGCGGAGGCCGAGGCCCACTTCAACCGCACGGTCCGCGACCACCGGGCGCCGGAGGAGATGCCCACGATCCTGCTGGACGGGGACGGGCCGGTGCACCTGCCCGCCCTCCTGGCCGACCGGCTGGGGGTGGCCTCCCGCAGCGAGGCGCGGCGTCTGATCGCCGGCGGCGGGGTGAGCCTGGACGGCGAGCCGGTGCACGAGCTCGACCTCGACGCAAACGCCCTGCAGGGGCGCGTGATCCGGGCCGGAAAGCGACGGTTCGCCCGTCTGGCCCTCGCCTCCGACGCCCCGTCGGAGGGGGGTCCGGGGGCCCGCCCGGAACCTTGACTGGCTCCTCGGCCGCGCTATACTCCCGCGACTGTTCGGGGGGGCATCCGCCCCGTCGACGGATAGGACTCGATTGAGACACCACCTCTTCGACCTCCCGCCCATGGAGACGCCCGCGTAGGGAGCGCTTTTTGCGCCCGCGCTGGGAGCCTCCGAGGATTCGGGGGCCGCGAAGGTGGAGATCGGGTCGATTGGCCGGCCGCGCTTGCGGTCGCCGCGATCCTTGAAAACTGAACAGCATGCATTTTGGCCCGGGACTCGTCCCGCGGCCACGATGGCCAGGTTTGACATGAACCCCGTCACCTCTGCGGTCCGGCGCGAGCCGCGCCGTACGAGGGGACAAGCATTCGGATCTCTCGGCCCCTCGGGGTCGGGTTATCTCCGAGTTTCTTCACGGAGAGTTTGATCCTGGCTCAGGACGAACGCTGGCGGCGTGCTTAACACATGCAAGTCGAGCGAGAAAGCTCCTTCGGGAGTGAGTACAGCGGCGAACGGGTGAGTAACACGTGGGCAACCTGCCCTAGGGAGCGGGACAACCCGAGGAAACTCGGGCTAATACCGCATGATTCGTCGTGCCTCAAGGCGCGACGGGAAATGGTAGCTTCGGCCTCCGCCCTGGGATGGGCCCGCGGCGCATTAGCTTGTTGGTGAGGTAACGGCTCACCAAGGCGACGATGCGTAGCTGGTCTGAGAGGACGATCAGCCACACTGGGACTGAGACACGGCCCAGACTCCTACGGGAGGCAGCAGTGGGGAATCTTGCGCAATGGGCGGAAGCCTGACGCAGCAACGCCGCGTGAGGGAAGACGGCCTTCGGGTTGTAAACCTCTTTCAGGGGGGACGAAGCTTCCGGGGTTAATAGCCCACGGGGTGACGGTACCCCCAGAAGAAGCCCCGGCTAACTACGTGCCAGCAGCCGCGGTAATACGTAGGGGGCGAGCGTTGTCCGGAATCATTGGGCGTAAAGCGCGTGTAGGCGGCTTGGTAAGTCCGGTGTGAAACCTTGGGGCTCAACCCCAAGCCTGCACTGGATACTGCCTCGCTTGAGTCCGGGAGGGGAGAGCGGAATTCCTAGTGTAGCGGTGAAATGCGCAGATATTAGGAAGAACACCGGTGGCGAAGGCGGCTCTCTGGAACGGTACTGACGCTGAGACGCGAAAGCGTGGGGAGCGAACAGGATTAGATACCCTGGTAGTCCACGCCGTAAACGATGGGCACTAGATGTGGGCGGTGTCGACTCCGCCCGTGTCGAAGCTAACGCATTAAGTGCCCCGCCTGGGGAGTACGGCCGCAAGGCTAAAACTCAAAGGAATTGACGGGGGCCCGCACAAGCAGCGGAGCATGTGGTTTAATTCGACGCAACGCGAAGAACCTTACCTGGGCTTGACATGTCCGTGTAAACCCTGGAAACAGGGTCCCTCTTCGGAGCGCGGTCACAGGTGGTGCATGGCTGTCGTCAGCTCGTGTCGTGAGATGTTGGGTTAAGTCCCGCAACGAGCGCAACCCCTGTCCCATGTTGCTAACGGTTCGGCCGAGGACTCATGGGATACTGCCGGTGACAAACCGGAGGAAGGTGGGGACGACGTCAAGTCATCATGCCCCTTATGTCCAGGGCTACACACGTGCTACAATGGCCGGTACAAAGAGCTGCAAAGCCGCGAGGTGGAGCGAATCTCATAAAGCCGGTCCCAGTTCGGATTGGAGGCTGAAACTCGCCTCCATGAAGTCGGAGTTGCTAGTAATCGCGAATCAGCAACGTCGCGGTGAATACGTTCCCGGGCCTTGTACACACCGCCCGTCACACCACGAAAGTTGGCAACACCCGAAGCCGGTGGGCTAACCCGCAAGGGAGGCAGCCGTCGAAGGTGGGGTCAGCGATTGGGGTGAAGTCGTAACAAGGTAGCCGTAGCGGAAGCTGCGGCTGGATCACCTCCTTTCTAGGGAGTGGTGCTCTGCACCACCAGGGCTCCGGACCTGCAGCATCGGTCCGTTGAGCTCCCCCGGTCACGAGCCGGGAGAGCCGGCCCTAGAACGAATGTCGACGACCTGGCGTCCTCGCAGTCCCCCCGCGCGTTCCTCATTCACATCACTGGGGTTCATGGCGCACGGGATCAGGCTCGAGGGCAGTGCTGTTCAGTCTTGAGGGATCGCGCCCGGCCTCGGTCGGGCGTTCGGTCGCCTCCACGGAGCCCCACGCCGGCAGCGGCGCCCGGGGCCGTTCGTACCTTGAAAACTGCATAGCGGCAGTAGGTGTGCTCTACATATCTAGTCAAGATATTAAGGGCGCGCGGTGGATGCCTTGGCGTCAGAAGCCGATGAAGGACGTGGACGGCTGCGATAAGCCGCGGTGAGGCGCTGAACAGCCTTTGACCCGCGGATTTCCGAATGGGGAAACCCACGCGTGGTAATGCGCGCGTATCCCCGCCTGAACACATAGGGCGGTGGAGGGTAAGCCGGCGAAGTGACACATCTCAGTAGCCGGAGGAAAGGAAAGAAAAATCGACTCCCTGAGTAGTGGCGAGCGAAAAGGGATCAGCCCAAACCGAATGGGTGCCATGCCTGCGGGCCTAGCCCATTTCGGGGTTGTAGGAGTGACATGACCGGGCCGCAGTCCGGTCGGGGAGTTACAAAGGCGTGAGCTAGCCGAGCAGCTTGGAACGGCTGGCTACAAAGGGTAAGAGCCCCGTAGGTCAAAGCTCACGCCCTCCCTCGTCACCACCTGAGTACGGCCGGGCACGGGAAACCCGGTCGGAATCTGCGGGGACCACCCCGCAAGGCTAAGTACTCTCTGACGACCGATAGCGAACTAGTACCGTGAGGGAAAGGTGAAAAGTACCCCGGGAGGGGAGTGAAATAGTACCTGAAACCGCGCGCCTACAAGCGGTAGGAGCAGGCCTTGTGCCTGTGACTGCGTGCTTTTTGCATAACGAACCGGCGAGTTGCTCGTGTCCGGCAAGGTTAAGTGAATCGAAGCCGTAGCGAAAGCGAGTCTGAATAGGGCGCTTTAGTCGGACGCGGCAGACCCGAAACCGAGTGATCTATCCATGGGCAGGTTGAAGCGGGGGTAAGACCTCGTGGAGGACCGAACCCACGTCGGTTGAAAACGGCGGGGATGACCTGTGGATCGGAGTGAAAGGCTAATCAAACTCGGTGATATCTGGTTCTCTCCGAAATATATTTTGGTATAGCCTCCTGCGTTCAGTCGTGGTTGTAAAGCACTGTTTGGCCTAGGGGCCCTACCAGGTTACCGAAGTCATAT
Source organism: Miltoncostaeaceae bacterium (assembly GCA_963760715.1). GTDB lineage: Bacteria > Actinomycetota > Thermoleophilia > Miltoncostaeales > Miltoncostaeaceae > CAVXDY01. The sequence goes on from CAVXDY010000005.1 coordinate 82,540, forward strand.
AAACTCTGAATGCCACGACTCCAGAGCAGGGGAGTCAGACAGCGGGGGATAAGCTTCGTTGTCGAAAGGGAAACAGCCCAGACCACCAGCTAAGGGCCCTAAGCGCTGGCTAAGTGGAAAACGTTGTGCGAACGCACAGACAACCAGGATGTTGGCTTAGAGGCAGCCATTCGTCTAAGGAGTGCGTAATAGCTCACTGGTCAAGTGTTCGTGCGCGGATAATGTAACGGGGCTCAAGCCAGCCCCCGAAGCTGTGGGTGTCGTCTTCGGACGGCGCGGTAGGAGAGCGTTCCCCGGGCAGTGAAGCGGCGGCGGTAAGCCTGCCGTGGAGCGTGGGGAAGTGAGAATGCCGGTATAAGTAACGAAAGAGGAGTGAGAAACTCCTCCACCGTATGCCCAAGGTTTCCTGAGTAAAGCTAATCTGCTCAGGGTTAGTCGGGACCTAAGCCGAGGCCGACAGGCGTAGGCGATGGACAACAGGTTGATATTCCTGTACCGCGTCTTCCGCGCTATCACCGATGGGGGGACGGGGAAGGATAGGCGAACCGTGGCGTTGGTAGTCCACGGACAACCCGGTAGGAGGGACCCCAGGAAAATCCGGGGTCCACATACTCCGAGAGGGGATGTCGGTCGGCGTAAGCCGGCAAGTCGTCGATTCCATGCCTCCGAGAAAAGCCTCTAGGGAGTGGAAACGCGCCCGTACCAAAACCGACACAGGTGGGCAGGTAGAGCATACCGAGGTGATCGAGAGAACCCTCGTTAAGGAACTCGGCAAAATTGTCCCGTAACTTCGGGAGAAGGGACGCCCCGGTAGAGTGACCGGCTTCGCGCCGCGAGCTCGAGGGGGCCGCAGAGAATTGGCCCAACCGACTGTTTACCAAAAACACAGGTCTCTGCGAAGTCGTAAGACGACGTATAGGGGCTGACGCCTGCCCGGTGCCGGAAGGTCAAGTGGAGAGGTCAGCCTTCGGGCGAAGCTTTGAAACCAAGCCCCGGTAAACGGCGGCCGTAACTATAACGGTCCTAAGGTAGCGAAATTCCTTGTCGGGTAAGTTCCGACCTGCACGAATGGCGTAACGAGTTGGGCGCTGTCTCAACGAGGGACTCGGTGAAATTGTAGTATCGGTGAAGATGCCGATTACCCGCCGCAAGACGGAAAGACCCCGTGAACCTTTACTGCAGCTTGATATTGGTGTTTGGGACATCCTGTCCAGGATAGGTGGGAGGCTGTGAAGCGGTGGCGTCAGCTGCCGTGGAGCCAACCTTGGGATACCACCCTGGGTGTTCTGGGCTTCTAACGGGAGACCGTGATCCGGCTCTCGGACAGTGTCAGGTGGGCAGTTTGACTGGGGCGGTCGCCTCCCAAATTGTAACGGAGGCGCGCAAAGGTTCCCTCAGCACGGTTGGAAATCGTGCGTAGAGTGTAAAGGCATAAGGGAGCTTGACTGCGAGACTGACAGGTCGAGCAGGTACGAAAGTAGGCCTTAGTGATCCGGCGGTAGAGAGTGGAATTGCCGTCGCTCAACGGATAAAAGGTACTCCGGGGATAACAGGCTTATCCTCCCCAAGAGTCCACATCGACGGGAGGGTTTGGCACCTCGATGTCGGCTCGTCGCATCCTGGGGCTGGAGTTGGTCCCAAGGGTTGGGCTGTTCGCCCATTAAAGCGGTACGCGAGCTGGGTTCAGAACGTCGTGAGACAGTTCGGTCCCTATCTGCGGTGGGCGCTGGAGATTTGAGGGGAGTCGTCCCCAGTACGAGAGGACCGGGATGAACAGACCTCTGGTGTATCAGTTGTCGTGCCAACGGCACTGCTGGCTAGCTACGTCTGGACGGGATAACCGCTGAAAGCATCTAAGCGGGAAGCCCACCTCGAGATGAGATCTCCCACCCCTTCGAGGGGGTAAGGCCCCAGGTAGACCACCTGGTTGATAGGCTGGATGTGTAAGCGCAGCAATGCGTTCAGCAGACCAGTACTAATCCGCCGAGGGCTTGACTAATAAGAGCACGCTGAACGCCGCTATGCAGTCTTGAGGGTACGATCCCTCGAGGGTTCCCGGTGGTCTTAGCGAGGGGGAGACACCTCTTCCCATTCCGAACAGAGTCGTTAAGTCCCTCAGCGCCGATGGTACTCCGGGCGAAGGCCCGCGGGAGAGTAGGTCGCCGCCGGGATTGATATGCGAAAGCCGCGGATGCATGCCGCGGCTTTCGGTGTTTCATGCGCCGGCGCGGGCGTGCGCCGTTGAAGGACGTCCGCCTCAGGTGCGGGTGGCGACGACCTCGAGGTACTCGGCCGGAATGGCCACCGGGCCGTCCCCGCCGAGCCGGTCGAAGCGGCGGACGAGATCGGCGATGTCGTCCGTCAGGGCGCGGCGCCCCGCCTCGTCGAGGCCCGCGAAGGCCTTCAGCGTGGGGCCGTAGTGCTCGCGGAAGAACTCCACGAAGTGGATCGGCGAGAGGAAGCGGAAGGTGTAGGTCCGGCGCGTGAGCCGGAGATCGCTGACGCCATCTCCCAGGAGCCCGCGCACGTGCTCCTCGGTGCCCCACAGGGGCGGCGGCGTGAGCCCGGGCGGGGGCGGCACGCGCCGGCCGACCGTGGCGAACAGCTGTCCGATGAAGCCGTCGGGCGTCCAGTTGGCCAGGGCGATGGTCCCGGCGGGCCGGCAGACGCGCAGGAGCTCGGACGCCGTGCGCTCGTGATCCGGCGCGAACATCACGCCCACGACCGACAGGACCGCGTCGAAGGACGCGTCGGGGAAGGGAAGCGCCTCGGCGTCGGCCTCGATCAGCTCGAGGTCGAGCCCCTCCGCCGCGGCCCGCTCGCCCGCGCGGGCGAGGAGCGAGGGCACGTAGTCGGTGGAGACGACGTCGCAGCCGCAGCGCGCGGCGGCGAGGGCCGTGTTGCCGCTGCCGCCGGCGACGTCGAGCACCCGCCAGCCCGCGCGCAGGTCGGCCGAGTCGCAGAGCAGCTCCGAGATGATCGGGATGCTCGCCCCGACCCTCGAGTAGTCGCCGCTCGCCCAAGTCTGCTGCTGCCGGGCCTTGATCGCCCGCAGGTCCGGGGTCGTGGTGGTCGCCATGTGAGTACCTCCTCGTAGTAAGCACGATCGGTCGTTCTAAGTGACGTCGAGAGAGTACGCACGGTCGTGCTAAGTTGTCAAGGCGGGTGGCCACGGACAGGGGAGACCAGGGTGGCGCGGGTCGAGGGTGTGGAGCGCAGGCGGCGGGCGGACGGCGAGCGGACCCGGCACGCCATCCTCGAGGCGGCGACCCGGCTGGCCACCGTGGAGGGGCTCGACGGGATCTCGCTCGGGCGCCTGGCCCAGACCACGGGGATGAGCAAGAGCGGCCTCTTCGCGCACTTCGGCTCGAAGGAGGAGCTGCAGCTCGCGACCATCGATGCCGCCGAGGACGTCTTCCGCACCGAGGTGCTCGACCCGTCGCTGGCCGAGCCCGAGGGGCTTCCGCGCCTGACAGAGCTCTGCGAGCGGTTCCTCGACCACGTGGAGCGGGGCGTCTTCCCGGGCGGGTGCTTCTTCGCCTCCGCCGCGGCCGAGCTCGACACCCGGCCCGGCCCGCTGCGGGATCGCATCGCCGAGGTCTACGACGGGTGGGTCGCGCTGCTGGAGGGCTCCGTCCTGCGGGCCCAGGAGCTCGGCCAGCTCGACCGGTCCCTCGACCCGGAGCAGCTCGTCTTCGAGGTCAACGCCATGCTCGCCGAGGCCAACGGCGTCTTCCTGCTGCGCGGGGACCCCCGGGTCTTCGGGATGGCGCGCCGGGCCATCGGAGCGCGGCTCGGGTGATTCAGCCGAGCATCCGCCCGATGGCGCGGTACAGGGAGGGGTGGCTCCAGTAGACGCTGTGGCCCCCGCCCGGGAGCGTCTGCTCGGTGAGGGTGAAGGAGGGATCGGTGGTGGGATGCGTCGCCGTGGCCACGACCCAGGGCCTGGGCGGGGGGTCGAACACGGTGCGCCCGATGGGGTCGCCGGGGGCCGCGAGGTTGACCCATTCGCGAAGGTGGCTCCGGGTCCGGTCGAGGTAGCGCCACGGCGTGGCGCGCATCGCCGAGAGCCAGCCGAACTGGCGGGGGAGGCGGAGGCGGTAGAGCTGGCGGAGCGGACAGCCGAAGGTGATGAGCCGGACGTCCGCGGGCAGGCCGTCCGGGGGCTCGTGCAGGAGGGTGACCGCGAGGACGGTCCCCTGGCTGTGCGCGGCGATGATCACCCGGTCGTAGGCGGCCGCCGGCCCGCGCGCGCCACCCCGGGAGATGTGCTCCAGGAGGGCCGAGAAGCGCGCCAGCATCCGTGACCGCGGGGTGTTGATGGGCCGGGCCCACCGCGGGGTCGGATTCTCGCGCAGGTAGGTGGCGACGTCGTAGGGGCGGTCGAGGATCGAGCGCAGGAGCTCGCTCGCCCGTCCGCCGCCGGCGAGGGCGCCCGGCGAGACCCCCAGGAGGCGCGCGGCGATGATCGCGGCGGCGACGCCACCCGCGAGGACGGCGGCCGAGGCGGCGAAGCGGTTCAGGATGTCGCTGCCGGCGCCGGCGGCGAAGGCCAGGAGCACGCCGACCCAGGTCGCCGCGCTGAGGTACGCGGCCACGGGCACCAGCACCATCAGCACGGGGCCGAGCGTGCGGTCCTGGAGCGCGAGGACGGCGGTGAGCCGGCCGGCCGTCCGCTGCTCGGGGGCCTCCCCGCGCCCGGCGGTGAACGCCAGAGCCATGCCGAGCAGCAGCACGACCATCGCAGCCGCGGCGGCCGCCACCGCCACCACCAGCGGCGCGAGGGACTGGCCCAGGATCACGACGCCCCACGCGTAGGCGGTCAGCACCGGGGTGTCGTGCGCCGCGACGACCTCGCCCGGCTCGACGGTGTCGGGGCAGTCGCGAGACGAGGGGCTCCAGTCGCGCGGGCCGCTGAGGCACCACGGCACCTGGGCGGGAACGGACACCGCCCCGGGGGCGCCGGAGGTGAACGCGGCCTTGTCGGTGAGCGGCTGGCTGGCCGCGCCGACGCCGGCGCTGATCACGGCGAGCAGCACCGCGACGCCGAGGGGGGCGGCCGTGGCCGCGAAGACGGCGGTGACGCTGCTGCGCCAGGCCGGCCCGGCCTCGGGCCGGTCGCCCAGCCACACACGCGCCATCCTCACCAGCAGGGAGACGACGGCGAGCGTGGTGAGCAGGAGGAGCGTGAGCCAGAGGATCCGGAACGGGAACGCCACCGTGGCCACCACGGCATCGCCCAGAGCGAGGTCCGGGCGACCTCCGCGGTCCGCGATCCGCCAGACCACCAGGGCCACGGCGGCGCCCAGCGCGAGTGCCGTCAGTGGCACCGCGTAGGCGCGACCCGAGCGCTGGTAGCGGTGCGCGGCCATCACCGAGGCGACGCAGACGATGAGGCCGCCGGCGGCGATCGCGAGGCACCATCCCAGCAGCGGCGCGCCGAGCGAGCGCAGGTAGAGCGCCAGCGTCATCAGCCCGACGAGGGCGAGCGCCAGAAAGGTGGTGATCATGATCGGCACCGCGCACAGCCAGCCCACGATCCCGAGGAGGCGCGACGCGGCGAGCCGGCTGCGCATGCCCACGCTGGTCTCCTGGGGCCCCTTCGCGACCGGCGGGACGGACGATCGCCCGATGGCGAGGCCTCCGAGGAGGGCGGCCCGGGCGATGGCGGGCATGTCCAGGAACAGGCCGAGGAAGGCCGCCACGAACGAGCGCAGGGCGGCGGGGAAGCGGGAGAGGTCGGCCCACCAGAACTCGTACACGTCCACCTCGGGCGGTTCCTGGCCGCCGGCCGGGCGGTGGACCGTGAAGCGCCGCGCGCTGCGGGCCCGCGCCTCGTGGTCGGTCGCGTCGAGGATGTCGCCGGCGACCGGGTACCACTCGGTCACCTCCTCTCCGGCCGACCACCCCCCGTGGCGCAGGAGACCCTCCACGATGCGCTCGGCGCCCTCTCCCGAACCCTCGTCCCCGACCCCGGCGACGACGACGATTGCGGTGCGATTCGCCATTGGCGGGAACCCTATGACGGCGGTGGCCGTCTGTACCATCGCGCGACGATGACGGGATCCGGAGGGCGGGCGCAGGGGCTTGACTGCGTCGTCGTGGGGGGCGGCCTGGCGGGACTGTCCTGCGCGCACGATCTGGCGCGCGCGGGGCGCTCCGTGCACGTGGTGGAGGCCGAGGAGGCGCCCGGCGGCCGCGCGCGCACCGTGTGGCACCGCGGACGCCCGGTGGACCGCGGCTTCCAGGTGCTGTTCCGCGCCTACCCGCGCACCAGGGCCCTGCTGCGCGCGATCGGGATCCCCCGGCGCGATCTGCGCCCCGTCGGGGGCGGGGCGGTGTTCGTCGACGGGTCGGGGACGCACCGGCTGGGCACCTCCCGGCTGGCGGTCGCCGGCTTCACCGGGCTGGCCCCGCCGGACCGGGCCAAGCTGATGCGCCTGGCCGTCGAGGTGGCCGCGCGACCGCCGCAATCGCTGCTCGACGACGGCGAGGACGCCGGTTCGACCGAGGACTTCCTGCGGGAGCGGGGGTTCTCGGATGAGGCGGTCGAGCGCTTCTTCCGGCCCCTGTTCGGGGTCGTCCTCCTGGACCGGAGCCTCTCGGCCGACGCCGGATACTTCCGGTTCCTGCTGGCCATGCTGGCGCGGGGCCCGGCGGTGATCCCGAGCGACGGGCTCGGGATGGTGGCGGAGTGGACCACGGCGGCCATCCGCCAGGCCGGGGGGATGGTCGAGCTGGGGGTCCGGGCGGCGGCGCTCGAGCCCGACGCCCCGGGCCGCCGGGTGCAGGCCGTGCTCATGGAGGACGGGCGGAGGCTGAGCGCCCGCCAGGTCGTGCTGGCCGTCGAGGCCCCCGCCGCGCGCGCGCTGCTGACCCCCCTCGACCCGGCCGCCGCGGGCCGCCTGCCGACCGAGGCCGCCTCGTCGGTGGGCGCCGCCTTCGAGCTGCGGACGCCCCTGTACCGCGGTCGGACCATCCTGCTGAACGCCGATCCGGCGTCCGAGGAGCAGCCGCGGGTCAACCTGCTGTGCCAGACGACCAACATCACGCGTCCCGGGGTGGTGGAGGGACCGCACATCCTGCTGGCCACCAGCGTCACGACCGGCGGCGGCCCGGCCGATGGCCTCGTGGACGCCGTGGAGGCGCTCGTGCGGCGCTGGGCGCCCGGCTACGACTGGACGGGCCTCGCGCGGCCGATCGGCGTCTACGAGCACCCCTTCGCGCAGTTCCGGCCGCTGCCGGGGGTGCGCCGCAACCTGCCCGGACCGCGCACGGCCCTCGAGAACCTGGTCCTGGCGGGCGATCTCACCCGGCACCCCTCGGTGGAGGGGGCGATCTCGAGCGGCGCCAGGGCCGCCGAGGTCGTGAACGCCCTGATCCCGTGAAGCTCGTCGGCAGCCGCCGGGTCTTCTCCGTGGAGGAGGTCAGCGCCCGCCTGGCGTCGATGTTCGAGGGCCTCCGGTCGTTCTGGCTCGAGGCCGAGGTGCAGGACCTGCGCCCGGGGCGCGGCCAGATGTACTTCCGGCTGCGCGGCGCCACGACGCTCGACGCCACCATGAACGGGGTCGTCTACGACCGCCTGGCCCACAAGCCGCGCGACGGCACGCTCGTGCAGGCCTACGGGCGGATCGAGTTCTGGAGCGCCCGCGGCGCGATCACGATGCGGGTGGAGCGCCTCGAGCTCGCGGGGGAGGGGCTGCTGCGCGCCCAGGTCGAGGAGCTGCGGCGCAGGCTCGGCGCCGAGGGCCTGCTCGACCCCGGCCGCCGCCGGCCGGTCCCGCTCCTGCCCCGGAGGGTCGGCCTGGTGACGAGCCCGGACGGCGCCGCGCGGGACGACTTCCTCACGAACGCGCTCGCCCGCTTCCCGCGGGCCGACGTGCTGGTGGTGGGCGTGCCGGTGCAGGGCGAGGCGGCGCCGGCGGCGATCGTGCGCGCGCTGGCCCACCTGGACGCCCGCGAGGACGTCGATGTGATCGTGATCGCGCGCGGGGGCGGGTCGCTCGAGGACCTGATGGCCTTCAACAGCGAGCCGGTCTGCCGGGCGGTGGCCTCGGCCACGACGCCGGTGGTCTCGGCCGTGGGCCACGAGCGCGACGTGACGCTGTGCGACGACGTGGCCGACCTGCGGGTGTTGACTCCCAGCGCCGCCGCCGCGGCCGTGCTGCCGAGCCTGGAGGCGCTGGAGGTGCGGCTTGGTGACCACGGCGCCGCCCTGCGGCGCGGCCTCGGGCGCGAGCGCGCCCGCGCGGCCGAGGCGCTCGGCCGCCGGTCGGCCGATCTCGCGCGCGCCCTGCGCGGGCGCGGGGACCTCGCCCGCGACCGCGTCGAGCGGCTGGCGCCGCGGCTGGGCCCCGCCCTGGGGCGGGTGTCCGCGCGCGCCGCCTCCGGCCTGGACGGGGCCGGGGCGGGCCTGCGCCGGGCCGCCACCGCGCGCGCGCAGGCCGCCGCCGGGCGCGTGGAGCGCGCGGAGGCCCTTCTGGCGCTGCTCTCTCCCCGGCGGACCGTGGCGCGCGGGTATGCCATCGTGCGCGCGGCGGACGACGGGCGGGTGGTCGCGTCCGTCGCCGGCGTCCGCCCGGGGGACGCCCTGTCCATCGAGATGCGCGACGGGCTCCTGGACGCGAGGGCCGGGACGTGAGCGGCACCGGGCCCGCCGAGCCGCCGCCCACCTTCGAGGAGGCCCTGCGGCGTCTGGACGAGGTGGTGGCGCGGCTCGAGGGGGGCGAGGTGGGCCTGGAGGAGGCGGTCGCCCTGTTCGAGCAGGGCCAGGGCTACCTCGCCGCCTGCCGTGAGCGGCTGGCGGCCGCTCAGAAGCGGATCGAGGAGCTCACGGCCGACGAGCTGGGCCCGGGGCCCGCCGGCGGCGCCGCGAAGGAGCCCGACCCGCCGTTCTGACCGCCGCCGCGCGCCTCCCAGCGCTCGAGGCGCTTCAGATCGCGCTCGATGCGGCTCAGCGGCACCTGGCAGCCCGCGCCGGCCACGTTGGCGTAGGAGAGCAGCCGGTCCTCGTCGGCGCGCAGGGTCATCCACTTGGCGAGCACGTCGTCGCCCTCGGGCAGGAGCGGCGTCTCCCCGGCGAGCCGGTCGGGGAACTGGACGCAGTACTCGCGGACCGGCGCCATCGAGCGGGGCAGCAGCGCCACCACCGGGAGGTGCGGGTAGATGAGGTAGCGGTACCGCGGGGGACCGGTCCGGCCCGGGGCGCCGCGGGCGGCCCGGCGCCCGGTGACGCAGATGAAGCCCAGCTCGCGGTACATCCTCCACTCGTCGGGGTTCACGACGGACCGCAGCAGCTCGAGGGACCGGCGCTCGGCCTCCGCCGGGGCGACCGGCGGCTCGGTGATCCAGGACGGCGCGGGGGCGCGTCCCGTGCGCCGGACCCACCCGCCGCCCGCGGGGCGCCGCATGACCGCCGCGAGAGCCGCCAGGGTCACCACCAGCAGGACGACCCCGACGCCTCCCATCGCCCTAGGCCGGCGCCCCGCCGGCGGCGCGCGGCCAGAACAGGACCCGCTCGGCGTCGGCCGGGATCTCCTCGAAGCTCGTCACGAGCAGCGCCTCGCGGCGGCCGGTGCGCGCGTCGGCCACGGGCACGGCGGCCCACATGCCCTCCTCGAGCTGTCGCCGGAACTCCGCCACGAGCGCCTCGCGCTCGGCGTCGAGGCGGGGGTCCCCTTCGACGATCAGCGTCTCGCCGTACCCCGGCATCATCCGAAGCAGCCGCATCCCCCGCCGTTATACCGACCGCCACCACGGCGGCGCAAACCAGGGGGTGCGGACCTGCTGCTAGCGTCCACCCACGTGAGTCAGGACAGGCTGGTCATCCGGGGCGGCCGCGCCCTCTCCGGCACGATCGTCCCGAGCGGCAACAAGAACGCGGCCCTCCCCATCCTGGCCGCCTGCTTGCTGACCGACGAGGAGGTCGTGCTCGAGAACGTGCCCGACATCCTCGACGTGCACGTCATGCTCGCGCTCCTCGACGACCTCGGGGTGAGCGTGCGCGACGAGGGCCCCAACTCGCTCGCGCTGCGCGCCGACCGGGTGCGCACGACCCAGCTCGACCCCGACCTCTGCCGCCGCCTGCGTGCGTCGCTGCTGCTGGCCGGGCCGCTGCTCGCGCGCTGCGGGGAGGTGGAGCTGCCGCTCGCCGGCGGCGACTTCATCGGCCGGCGCCGGGTGGACACGCACCTGCTGGCCTTCCGGGGCCTCGGCGCCACCTGCGTGGTCGATCGCAGCTACCGGTTGAGCCACTCGGGCCTGCGCGGTGCCGAGATCTTCCTGGACGAGGCCTCGGTCACCGCGACCGAGAACGCCCTCATGGCGGCGGTGCTGGCCCCCGGGCGGACGCTGGTGTGGAACGCGGCCTGCGAGCCCCACGTGCAGGACCTGGCGCGGTTCCTCGTGACCCTGGGCGCGCGCATCGAGGGCATCGGCACCAACCGGCTGATCGTGGACGGGGTGGACCGGCTGCGCGGCGGCCGCTTCCGCATCGGTCCGGACCACATCGAGATCGCCTCGTTCATCGGGCTGGGTGCGATCACCGGCTCGGACCTCACGATCGTGGACGTGCGCGCCGAGGATCTGCGCATGATCAACCTGACGTTCGCGCGCCTGGGCATCCGGGTGGAGATGGACGGAGACGCGCTGCGCGTTCCGTCCGACCAGGACCTCCGGGTCGTGGCCGACGAGGGCGACGCCATCCCGAAGGTCAACGACGGCATCTGGCCGGCCTTCCCCGCCGACCTCACCAGCATCGCCACGGCCGTGGCCACCCAGACCCACGGCACGGTGATGATCTTCGAGAAGATGTTCGAGAACCGGCTCTTCTTCGTGGACAAGCTGGTGTCGATGGGCGCCCGGATCGTGCTCTGCGACCCCCACCGCGCCGTGGTGAGCGGGCCGTCCCAGCTCTACGGGGAGCGCCTGGAGAGCCCCGACATCCGCGCCGGGATGGCGATGCTCATCGCGAGCCTGGCGGCGAGCGGGGTCAGCACGATCGGCAACGTGGGCCAGATCGACCGCGGCTACGAGCGCATCGACGAGCGGCTCCAGGACGTGGGCGCCGATATCGAGCGCGTCCGTGAGTAGCGCGCCGCCCCCGGCCGCGCTCCCCGCCGGCGGGAAGGACGTGCTGGCGGTCGAGGCCCAGGAGCTGCGGGCCATCGAGGCGGCCGTGCGCGGCCGGTTCGGCGCGTTCGGCTACCGCGAGGTGATGACGCCGGTGCTGGAGTTCGCCGAGGTCATCGACCGCGCCCAGGAGGGGGGGCTGCGCGAGGCCTTCCGGCTCTTCGACGACGCCGGGCGGGTCCTGGTGCTGCGGCCGGACCTGACCATCCCGGTGGCGCGTCTGGTGGCCACCCGGATGGCCGACCACCCGGGCCCGGTGCGCGTGTCCTACCTTGCCCGGGCCTTCCGTCCGCCGCCGTCCGGCCGCCCGCGCCCGTCCGAGGAGCGGCAGGCGGGCATCGAGCTGGTGGGCGCCGACGGCCCCGGGGCCGACGCGGAGGTGCTGGCGCTGCTGGTGGAGAGCCTGCGCGCCGCCGGGCTCGGGGGCTTCCGCGTGGGGGTGGGGGACGTCTCGCTCACATCCGCGGTCCTGGACGGCGTGGGCATCGAGGCCGGGGCGCGCGCCGCGCTGGGCGCCGCCCTCGCGTCGCGGAACTTCGTCGAGTGGCGGCGGCTCGCGCGCGCCGCCGTCCCCGACGGACCGGCCGGCGCCCTGGTGATGGAGCTGCCCGGCCTGCGGGGCGGGGCCGAGCTGCTGGAGCGGATCTCCGGCACCGTGCCCGCCGCGGCGGGGGCCTGCGGGCGGCTGCGGGACCTGCTGGGACTGCTGGCGGATCACGGCGTCGCCGACCCGGTGCTGATCGACCTGGGCGTGCGCCGCGACTGGCCGTACTACTCGGGCATCGTCTTCGAGGCCTACGCGCCCGGGGTGGGAGCGCCGGTCGCCATGGGCGGGCGCTACGACGGCCTGGGGGAGCGCTTCGGCCGGGCGCGTCCCGCCGTGGGCTTCGCGATCGCGCTCGACCTGCTCCACCGCGCCGTGATGGAGGCCGCCCCGCCGCCGACGCCGCCGCGGGACGGCGTGGTGCTGGTGGGAGGGCTCGACCGCGCGCCGGCCGTGGCCGCCGCGATCCGCGCCGCCGGGCTGCCCGTCGTCGCGCTTGCGGCCGACGATCCCGACCCCGAGGGGCTCGCCGCCGCCGACGCCTGGCGCTATGTGGCGCGTCCGGAGGACGGGGGCTACGCGGTGCTCGACCGCCTCACCGGGGAGCGCCTGGCCTGTGAGCGGCTGGAGGAGGAGCTGCCATCCCGGGCCTGAGGATCTGCGTGCCGCTGGGGGCCCTCTTCGAGGGCGCGGTCGAGGCGCTCGCCCGCGCCGGCCTCGACGTGCAGCCGCTGCGCGCCGCCGGCCGCCGCCTGGTGGTGGAGGGCGCCGACGGCACCACCTTCGTCACCACCCGGCCGAGCGACGTGACGACCTACGTGGAGAGCGGCGCGGCCGACCTCGGCATCGTGGGCGCCGACGTCTTGCGGGAGCGCGGCCCCGACGTGTACGAGCTGCTCGACCTGCGATTCGGCGACTGCCGCATGGTCTACGCCACCCGCGACGGGGACGATCCCACCCCCGGGGCGCTGGAGCACCTGGGAATCGTGCGCGTGGCCACCAAGTACCCGGCCACCGCCACGGCCCACTTCACGGCAACCGGCCGGCAGGCGGAGGTGGTGAAGGTCAACGGCTCGGTGGAGCTCGCGCCCCTGGTGGGCCTGGCGCACGGGATCGTCGACCTGGTCGCCACCGGGCGCACCCTGCGCGAGAACGGCCTGGTGGAGCGGGAGGAGATCTTCCGCTCCTCGGCCCGGCTGATCGCCAACCGCGTGAGCCAGACCCTGCGGGCCGAGGAGGTCGACCGGGTGGTCGGGGGAATGAGGCCGGCCTCGTGAGCACGCAGCCGCGCCGCCTCCGCCTGCGCGCCGGAGGCGCCCAGGCCATCGCCCACACGCTGCGGCCCGAGTCGGACGTGAGCGGTGTCGAGGCGAGCGTCGCGCAGACGCTCGAGGAGGTGCGCTCCCGCGGCGACGACGCGCTGGTGGAGCACGCGCGCCGGTTCGACTGCCCCGACTTCACGCACGACCGCCTGCGCGTGACGCCGGCGGCCATCCAGGCGGCGCTCGACGGCCTGGACCCCGACCTGCGGGCGGCGATCGTCGCGTCCGCGTCCCAGGTGCGGGCCGTGGCCGAGGCCCTGCTCCCGGACGACCGGCACGTCACGCTCCCGTACGGCCAGAGCGTGACCGTGCGGCGCCTGGCGGTCGATGCGGCGGGTTGCTACGTGCCCGGCGGCCGCGCGCCCTACCCGGCCTCCCTCGTGATGACGGTCGTGCCGGCACAGGTCGCCGGCGTCCCGCGCATCGCCGTCGCCAGCCCCCCGGGGCCGGACGGCCGCCCGGCGCCCGTGATCCTGGCCACCGCCGGGTTGCTCGGCGTTGACGAGGTCTACGCCGCGGGCGGCGCGAGCGCGATCGGGGCGCTCGCCTACGGGACGGCCACGATCGCCCCGGTGGCGGTGATCTGCGGCCCCGGGAGCCCCTGGGTCCAGGAGGCGAAGCGCCGCGTGGTGGGCCTGGTGGGCATCGACGGGCTCGCCGGTCCCAGCGAGGTGATGATCATCGCCGACGACTCCGCCGATCCGGTCGCCATGGCGCTCGACCTGCTGGCCCAGGCCGAGCACGGGGCCGACTCGCCGGCGGTGCTGGCCAGCGACGACCCCGAGGTGATCGCGGCCGTGGCGGCGGCTTTGGCGGATCTGCCGGAGGCCGTGGGACCGATCACGCTCGTGGAGTGTGCCAGCATGCCCCTGGCGGTCGAGTTGGCCGAGTCGTTCGCGCCGGAGCACCTGGAGATCGCGACCCGCGACCCCCAGGCGATCGCCTCGCACATCACACGTGCCGGGGCGGTCTTCGTCGGAAGGAACTGCGCAACCGCCTTCGGCGACTACGTCGCGGGCTCCAACCACGTCCTGCCAACCGGGGGCGCCGCGCGCCACGCGTCGGCCCTCGGACCCACAACGTTCCTGCGGAGGATGTCCGTGGTCAACATGACCGACGAGGCCGTCGAGGCGCTCACGCCGCACCTGGCGGCGCTCGCCGATGCCGAGGGCTTCCCCATGCACCGGCGATCGGCCGAGGCCCGGAGGCGGCCGTGAGCCGCTCGGCCGAGGCGCGCCGGAGGACCGGGGAGACGGACGTGCGGGTCCGCGTGGAGCTGGACGGCACCGGGACGGCCACGGTGTCGACCGGCGTGGGCTTCTTCGACCACATGCTCACCCTGCTGGCCCGCCACTCGCTCATCGACATCGAGGTGCAGGCCGCCGGCGACCTCGAGACCGGCAGCCACCACACCGTGGAGGACGTGGGCATCACCCTGGGCCAGGCGCTCTCGAAGGCGCTCGGCGACCGGTCGGGCATCGAGCGCTACGGCTCGGCCCTGGTCCCGATGGACGAGTGCCTCGCGCAGGCGGCGATCGACCTCTCGGGGCGCCCGTTCGCGGCCATCGACGTGCCGCTCCCGGACGGGGTGATCGGCGGTTTCGAGACCGAGCTGCTCGAGGAGTTCATGCGGGCGCTCGCCAACCACTGCGGGCTCACGCTCCACCTCCGCCTGATCGTGCCCGGGAACGCCCACCACGCCATCGAGGCCAGCTTCAAGGCGCTCGCGCGCGCCCTCGCGGTCGCCGTGGCGCGCAACCCCCGGGTGTCGGGGATCCCATCGACCAAGGGCACGCTGTGAGACCCCGCCTGGCGGTGCTGGACTACGAGATGAGCAACCTCCGCAGCGCCACCAAGGCTCTGGAGCTGCTGGGGGCCGACGTGCGCGTCGTGGGCGAGCCCGCCGGCGTGGAGGGCGCGGACGCCGTGGTGCTCCCGGGGGTGGGACACTTCGGCGAGGCCATGCGCCGCATCCGCGCCCGCGGCCTCGACGGGGCCATCCGGGGCGCCGCCGACGCCGGCCTGCCGGTGCTCGGCATCTGCCTGGGCCTGCAGCTGCTGTTCGAGGAGAGCGAGGAGAGCCCCGGGGCGGCCGGGATCGGCCTCCTCCCCGGGCCGGTGCGGCGCCTGCGCACCGACCTCAAGCTGCCCCACATCGGATGGAGCGAGGTCCGCTGGGCCGCGGACGCGCCGCTGGCCCCCGGGGCCGGCGCGCCGGCCGACTCCACCTACTACTTCGTGCACTCCTACGCCTGCGAGCCTGAGGACGAGCGGCTGGTGATGGGCCGCGCCGCCCACGGGGTGGAGTTCTGCGCGGCCGCGGGGCGCGAGGGCGTCCTGGGCGTGCAGTTCCACCCCGAGAAGTCGAGCGTCGCCGGCCTCGGGCTGCTCTCACGCTGGCTCGCCGCGGTGCGGGCCGGGGTCGTCTCGCACTCGTGATCACGCTCTACCCGGCGATCGACCTCAAGGGCGGCCAGGCGGTGCGCCTGCGCCAGGGCGACTTCGACCAGTTCGACGGTCTTCAGCGACGACCCGGTGGCCCAGGCGCGGGCCTTCGCCGAGCAGGGCGCCGAGTCCCTCCACGTGGTCGATCTCGACGGGGCCCGGGAGGGCGAGCCCGTCCACGCCGCGCTGGTCGCGACCATCGCCGCCGCCTTCCCCGGCACGGTCCACCTCGGCGGCGGGCTGCGCTCGCGGCCGGCCATCGAGACGGCGCTCGCCACGGGCGCCGACCGGCTCGTGGTCGGCACCGCGGTCCTCGAGGACCGGGACCTGCTCGATTGGGCCATCGACCGCCTCGGGGACCGCCTGGTGGTCGCGCTCGACGCCCGCCAGGGAAAGGTGGCCACGCACGGGTGGACGCAGGTGTCGGACCGCGACGCCGTGCAGGTCGCCGAGGAGCTGATCTCCACCGGCGTGCGCCATCTGCTCTACACGGACATCGGCCGCGACGGTACGCTCGGCGGGCCCAACACGACGGCGCTTCGCCGGCTGGCCAGGGCGGTGCGGCCGCTCGACGTGATCGCCTCCGGCGGGATCTCCTCGCTCGACGACCTGCGGCGCCTGGGCGAGCTGAAGCTCGAGAACCTGAGCGGGGTGATCGTGGGCCGGGCGCTCTACGAGGGCCGCTTCACGGTGACCGAGGCTCTGGAGCAGCTCGGGGCGCGGAGTCCCTCGTGATCCGGGTCATCCCGTGCCTCGACGTCAACGCGGGCCGGGTGGTCAAGGGGGTCAACTTCGTGGGCCTGCGGGACGCGGGCGATCCGGTGGAGCTCGCCGCCCGGTACGACCGCGAGGGCGCCGACGAGCTCGTGTTCCTCGACATCACGGCAAGCCACGAGGAGCGCGACACCATCGTGGAGCTCGCCCGGCGGACGGCCGAGCAGGTCTTCATCCCGTTCACCATCGGGGGCGGGCTGCGCTCGGAGGAGGACATCCGAGCGGTGCTGGCCGCCGGCGCCGACAAGGTCTCCCTGAACTCCGCCGCCGTCCGCGATCCCGCCCTCATCGAGCGGGCGTCCGCCCGGTTCGGCGCCCAGTGCGTGGTGGTGGCCATCGACGCCAAGAGGCGCGAGGACGGCTCGGGCTGGGAGGTCTTCCTGAACGGCGGGCGCCTGCCCACGGGCCGGGAGGCCGTCGCCTGGGCCGCGGAGGCCGCCGGGCGGGGAGCGGGGGAGCTGCTGGTCACGAGCATGGATCGCGACGGCACCCAGGACGGCTTCGACGTCGAGCTGCTCGCGGCCGTGGCCGATGCGGCGCCCGTCCCCGTGATCGCCTCCGGGGGCGCCGGGCGCCTGGAGCACTTCGCCCAGGCGGTGTCGGAGGGGCGGGTCGACGCGGTGCTCGCCGCCTCGGTCTTCCACGACGGCGTCTACTCGATCGCCGAGGTCAAGGAGGCGATGGCCGGCGCCGGCGTCCCGGTGCGCCGCTAGTCTGCGCTCCGTGAGGAGCATCCGGACCGACGCCGCGCCCGCCCCCGTGGCCGGCGCCCCCTACAGCCAGGCCGTCGCCGCGACGCCGGGCGAGGTGGTCTTCGTGTCCGGGCAGATCGGGATCGACCCCGTGACCGGGGCGCTGGTGGACGGCGACGTCCACGAGCAGACCGCCCTGGCGCTGCGGCACGTCGCGGCGGTGCTGGCCGCGGCCGGCGCCGGCCTGGAGCACGTCGTCAAGACCACGGTGTACCTGATCGACCTGCCGGGCGACTTCCCCGCGATGAACGAGGTCTACGGCCACGCGTTCTCGGGGCACGCCCCCGCCCGGGCGACGGTCGGGGTGCTGGCGCTGCCGCTGGGCGCGCGGGTCGAGATCGAGGCGATCGCGATCGTCCCCACGACCGGGTGAGGGCGTGCGCTCCGGATGCCGCGGGCGGGTTACTCCGCCCAGGTGCGCCGCTCGAGGAGGCTGTCGAGGGCGATGCGGTCGAGGTAGTCGGGGGCCTCGGTGATCGGCCGTCCGGCGTTGGCCGGATCGCGCGTCCAGGCCCGGAAGCGCGCGTCCGCCGCGGCGAATCCCTCCTGGAGCTCGGTGAGCGTCAGGTGCTCGAAGCGCTCGAAGGCCTCGACCAGCTCCGGGGCGACCGGCGCGACCGAGGACAGCTTGCGGGAGACCGGGTCGTAGGCCACTCCCGGGATCCTAGAGCGCCCGCCGAGCGGGCCGCCGCCGGCCTCGCCGCGCATCCCGTGGCGCGCCGCATCGCGCCGGCGCTCAGCGGCGAGGTCAGCGCCGTCGGCGGGGCCGTGCGCGACGCCCTCCTGGGGCTGCCGCCCGGGCCCGAGATCGACCTGGTGGTGGAGGGCGACGCGCGCCTCCTGGCCGAGCGGCTGGGCCGGGCGCTGGGGGGCCGCGTGGTGAGCCATCCCCGCTTCGGGACCGCCAGCATCGAGGCCCCGCACGGCGGCCGGGTGGACCTGGTGTCGGCGCGCCGGGAGGCCTACGCCGCGCCGGGCGCCCTTCCGTCGGTGTCCCCGGGGACCCTCGCCGACGACCTCGCGCGGCGCGACTTCACCGTCAACGCGATGGCCCTGCGGTTGTCCGGCGCCCGGGTGGGGGAGCTGGTGGACCCGTACGGCGGGGCGCCGGACCTCGAGGCGGGGCTCATCCGCCTGCTGCGCCCCGACGGGTTCGCGGAGGATCCCAGCCGGCTGGTGCGGGCGGCGCGATACGCGGCGCGGCTGGGGTTCGCGCTGGCTCCGGAGACCGAGGCCGCCGCGCGGGCCGCGGCGCCGGGGCTGGACCTCGGGAGCGCCCGTGTGGGCTCCGAGCTCCAGCGGCTGCTGGATGAGCCGTCGCCGGCGGGTGCGCTCGAGCTGCTGGCAGCCCTGGGAGTGCCGTGGGTGAGCCCGGATCCGCAGGCCGCCCTCACCGAGCTCGACGCCGCCGCCGCCCGCCCCGGCGCGCCGGACCTGCCCCGGTGGGCGCTGCGCCTGGGCGGAGTGGTGACGGCCGAGGCGGTGGACGGGGCGGCGCTGCCCGGGTGGGGTCGCGCCCTGGCCCGCGAGGCGGCCGCCGGGGCGGCGCTCGCCGACCGGCTGGCCTCGGCCGCGGCGCCCTCCGAGGTCGACGCGCTCCTGCGCGCGAGCCCGCCGGCCGCGGCCGTGGGTGCGCTGGCGGCCGGCGCCGAGGCCGTCGCCGGGTGGTGGAGCGGCGACCGCGACCGCGACGCCGCCGTGCGCGGGGCCGACCTGGTGGCGGCCGGGGTGCCGCCCGGGCCCGAGATCGGGCGGGCCCTGGCCGCGGTGCGCGCCGCGGTGCTCGACGGCCGGGTGGGCGGCGCCGACGAGCAGCTCGCGTTGGCCCTCCGCCTGGCCAAGGGCGAGGCGTGACCGCGCCCGAGGTGATCGAGATCGAGACCGGTGCGCCGGCACGGGCGGTCTTCACGACCCGCCGCGGCGGCGTCAGCGAGGGGCCCTTCGCGGGGCTCAACCTGGGCTCGGACCGCGACGACGCCGACGATGCCGTGCGGCGCAACCGCCGCCTCTTGTGCGACGCGCTCGGGCTCGACGCCGAGGGGGTCAGCCTGGGCCGCCAGGTGCACGGCGCCCAGGTGCGCACCCTCGACGCGCCCAGCCGTCCGGGCCTGTTCACCGGCGCCCTCCGCGGCTGGCCGGAGGGCGACGGCCTGGCGACGCGGCGCCCCGGGCTCGGCGTGGTGGTGCTGGGCGCGGACTGCCTGCCCGTGCTGCTCTGGCGCCGCGACGAGCCCGCCGTCGCCGCGGCCCACGCCGGCTGGCGCGGCCTGGTGGGCGGCGTGCTCGCCGCGGCCGTGCGGGCGCTCGGGAGGCCGGAGCGCCTGGGCGCCGCCGTGGGCCCGGGGGTCGGGCCGTGCTGCTACCCGGTGTCGGCCGAGGTGCGCGAGGCCTTCGCGAGCGCGTTCGGAGAGGCGGTGGTGCGGTCGCCCGCGGTCGACCTGGCCGCCGCCGCCCGCGCCGCGCTGGTGGAGGCGGGCCTCGACCCGTCGGCGGTGCAGGTGGTGACGGCCTGCACGAGCTGCGAGCCGGAGCGCTTCTACTCGTACCGGCGGGACGGGAGCGCCTGCGGGCGCCAGGGAGGGGTGACGTGGGCGACGGCCTGATGATCCGTCACGACCGCCTGCGCGCGGTTCTGGGGGAGGTGCGCGAGGAGCTGGACGCCGCGGCCGCCGTGTCCGGCCGTCCCGCGGGCTCGGTTCAGCTCGTGCTCGCGGGCAAGTACATCGCCTCGGACGAGACCCCCACGCTCATCGAGGCCGGGGTGGAGGTGGTGGGCGAGAACACGCTCCAGGACCTCCAGGCCCGGCGGGCGCTGGCGGGGGGCCGGCTGACCTTCGACTTCATCGGCCAGCTCCAGCGGCGCAAGGTCAAGCACGTGATGCCGGCCGTGCGCCTGCTCCACTCGCTCGACTCCGTGGAGCTCGCCGCCGAGATCGCCCGGCGGGCGGAAGGTCCGACTCGGGTGCTCGTCGAAGTGAACGTCGCCGAGGAGGAAAACAAAGGTGGTATCGTGCCCGCTCGAATTGGGGCGTTCGTTGAGGACGTTTCGGTCCATCCCGACCTGGTGATCGGTGGCTTGATGGCGATGCCCCCGCAGCACGCGGATGCGGAGCTCAGCCGGCCGTACTTCGCCGCCGTGCGGCGACAGGCCGAGGACCTTGCCTCCCAGTGGTCGGGACGCCACGATTTCGCCGATCTGTCGATGGGCACGAGCCAGGATTACCGCGTGGCCGCCGAGGAGGGCGCCACCATGGTCCGCGTGGGACGCGGGCTGCTCGATCGTGTCCGTACTCCCACCCCGAGGGGCTAGATGGCCGTCAGCGACATGTGGCACCGCACGCTCGTCTACTTCGGCATGGCCGACGAGGCGGACGACTACGACGAGGACTACGACGAGGAGGTCGAGCGGCGCCACGAGCGCGAGCGCGACCGCCAGTCGCCCGCGCACGACGACCTCGAGCGCTCGTACCGCGAGCGTCCCAACGTGCGCCGGCTGGGGCCGCGCCGCCGCGATCCCGACTTCGACGACATCTTCGCCGACGAACCCCAGCGCGGGCGCCCGAACCCGATGCGCTCGGTCGACAGCCGCCCCCGCACGTCGGAGGTGCACCTCGTGGTGCCCAAGAGCTTCAACGACGCCCAGCAGATCGCGGACAAGTTCAAGGCGGCCGTCCCGGTCATCCTCAACCTCCAGAGCGCCGAGACCGACCTCGCCAAGCGGCTCATCGACTTCTCCAGCGGCCTCACCTACGCCCTCGACGGCGGCATGCAGCGCGTCGCCGACAAGGTCTTCATGCTGACCCCTCAGAACGTTGAGGTCTCGGCGGAGGAGCGGGCGCGCCTGCTGGAGAAGGGCTTCTTCAACCAGTACTGAGCGATCCGGGCAGCGGTGTGAGCGACTGGCCCGCCCGGGTGGGGCTCGTGGGCGCCGGAGCGATGGGCAGGGCCTTCGCGGCCGGCCTCGTGCGCGGCGACCGGGCGCTGGCCGACCGCCTGGAGGTCGCCGATGCCGTCCCGGCGGCCGTCGAGGCCGCGATCGCGGACGTCGGCGGGCGTCCCGCCTCCGTGGCGGAGGCCGCGAGCGCCGACCTGGTGTGCCTGGCGGTCAAGCCCAAGGACGCTCCCGCGGCCCTGGAGCAGGTGCGGGCGGCGACGCGCCCGGGGGCGGTGATCCTCTCGGTCATCGCGGGCTGGGACCTCGACCGCCTGGGGGCGGCGATCCCCGGGGCCGGCCTGGCCCGGACGATGCCCAACCTGGCGGTGCGCCACGGAGCGGGCGTGGTGGTGCTCGCCACCCGCGGCCTCGACGACGCCGTCGAGGCGGAGCTGCTGCGGGTGCTGCGCTCCCTCGGGACGTTGATGACGCTGCCCGAGTCCCTCTTCCCGGCGGCCACGGCCCTGGCGGGCAGCGGGCCCGGGCTCCTCGCCCTGGTGGCCGAGGGGCTCGAGGAGGGCGGCGTGACGGCCGGCCTCACCCGCCCGCAGGCCCGGCAGCTCACGGCCGCCGTCGTGGCCGGAACGGCGGCCCTGCTGGCCGACGGAACCGATCCGGCCCTGCTGCGGCAGCGGGTCAGCTCGCCCGCGGGCACGACCATCGCCGGCCTGGCGGTGCTCGAGCGCGGCGCCGTGCGCGCCCACGTGGCGGACGCGGTGGTCACGGCCGCGCGCCGCGCCACCGAGCTGTAGAACACCCCGGTGGATCAGCTCAAGACCTACGTCAACGCACTCTTCACGGTGTTCATCATCGTGATCTTCATCCGCATCCTGCTTTCGTTCCTGCCGGTGGCGCCAGGGTCGCGCTGGGCGCGTGCCTTCTGGGACTTCGTTCACCAGAGCACGGAGTGGTTCCTGGGCTTCTTCCGGCGGCTGATCCCGCCGCTCGGGATGTTCGACCTGTCGCCGATCGTGGCGCTGCTGGTGCTGTACATCCTGAGAACCCTCATCCTCACGCTCCTGGACAGCTTCTGACCCCCCACCCCGTGAACCCCCTCCCCGACTGGCTGACGCTGCGCGATGGCGGCGTGACCGTGGCGGTCAAGGCGGTGCCCCGCTCGCGGGCCACCCGCGCCGTGGGCCTGCAGGACGGCGCCCTGCGCGTCCAGATCGCCGCCGCCCCGCACAAGGGCCAGTCGAACGCCGCCCTGTGCGCGTACCTCGCGGAGCTGGCCGGGGTGCGGACCTCGGCGGCCCGCATCCGGCGCGGATCCGGCGGCGCGCGCAAGCTCGTGGAGCTGGACGGCGATCCGCGCGCCATCGCGCGTCGCCTGGCGGCGCTGGGCGCGGGGCTCGAGGCCGCGTGAGCGCGGCGGCCTCCAGCACCCGCGAGGCTCTTCAGCGGGCCATCGCGCGCCGCCGGCGGCGCCAGACGAAGGCGCGGTGGTGGCGGTTCGGGGCCCTGGCCGCCTTCGCCCTCGTGGCCGACCAGATCACGAAGGCGATCGTGCGCGGGAACGTCGAGCCGCACGACACGATCGAGGTCTTCCCCGGGTTCAACATCTCCCGGGTCACCAACCAGGGGATCGCCTTCGGGCTCTTCCCGGGCCGTCAGGGGGCGGTCGCCATCCTCACGGTGGCGGCGCTGTGCGCGATCGCGGTGGCGCTCGCGGGGCTGGTGGCGCGCAACGACACCGTCGCCGCCGGCGCCGGCCTGCTGGTGGGAGGCAGCCTGGGGAACCTGATCGACCGGCTCGCCCACGGCGAGGTCACGGACTTCCTCGACCCGGCTCGCTGGCCCGCGTTCAACGTGGCCGACTGCTGCATCACCGTGGGGGCCGTCCTGATCGTGCTCGGGTTGATGAAAGAGACCGAGGAGGACGATCCGCACCCCGGCTGACGGGCCTCCGGCCGTGCGCCTGACGGTGGGCCCCGGCCTGGCGGGGCGCCGCCTGGACGCCGCGGTGGGCGGCCTCGAGGCCGTGGAGAGCCGCGCCGAGGCCCAGCGGCTCATCGAGGGCGGCCGGGTGCTCGTGGACGGGCTCCCGCGTCCCAAGCGCCACATCCTGGCGGAGGGGGAGGAGCTCGAGGTGCGCCCCGCGCCACCCGCGCCATCGGTGCTCGTGCCCGAGGACCTGCCGCTCGTGGTGCGCTACGAGGACGAGCACCTGCTCGTGGTGGACAAGCCCGCCGGGATGGTCGTCCATCCGAGCTCCGGCCACGGCGACGGCACGCTCGTCCACGGCCTTCTCGGCCACGCCATCGCGGGCGGGGACGATCCGGTGCGGCCGGGCATCGTGCACCGGCTCGACCGCGACACCTCGGGGCTGCTGGTGGTGGCCCGCTCGCCGCGCGCCCACCGCCGCCTCCAGCGGCTGCTGCGCGATCGCGAGGTGGACCGCCGCTACGTGGCGCTCGTGCACGGGGCCGCCCCCCCCGCCCTCACGATCGACCGCCCCGTGGGCCGCGACCGCCGCCACCGCACCCGGATGTCGGTGACCGCGGCCGAGGGGCGGCCCTCGGTGACCCACCTGCGGCGCCTGGAGGAGCTGGGCCGCTTCTCCCTGCTCGAGGCCCGTCTCGAGACCGGGCGCACCCACCAGATCCGGGTGCACCTGGAGTCGGTGGGGCATCCGGTGGTGGGCGATCGCGTCTACGGCCGCCGCGAGGAGACGCTGGGCCTGGAGCGCCAGTTCCTCCACGCCGCCCGGCTGGCCTTCCCCCATCCCGAGACGGGGGAGCCGATCGACGTCGAGAGCCCGCTCCCGGCGGACCTCGCGGCCGCCCTCGACCGGGCCCGGCGCGGCGGGGGCCCCGGCCGCGCGCCGGCGGGCGCACGCTAAGATGCCCTTCCGCACCATCACCTGACCCCTCCCCGGCACGCACCCCGATGGACGGTGCCCGGGCGTTCGGCGCAACTGCGCCCCGCCCCGGGTCCCATCGGCACGCGCCGGCGAACCGCCCTTCCCGAACCGATCGCAGTGAGGAGCCACGCGTGCCAACCGTCACCATGAAGCAGCTTCTGGAGTCCGGAGTGCATTTCGGACACCAGACCCGCCGCTGGAACCCGAAGATGAAGCGCTACATCTTCGGTGAGCGCGGCGGCATCTACATCATCGACCTCCAGCAGACGATCGTCCTGCTGGAGCAGGCCTGCGACGTCGTGCGCGCCATCTCCGAGCGCGGCGGCACGGTGCTCTTCGTGGGCACCAAGAAGCAGTGCCAGGACTCCATCCAGGAGCAGGCCCGCCGGTGCGGGATGCCGTACGTGTCGCACCGCTGGCTCGGCGGCCTCCTGACCAACTGGGGGACGATCTCCCAGCGCATCCGGCGCCTGCACGAGCTGCGCAACCAGAAGAAGGAGAAGCAGCTCGAGCTGCTCCCCACCCGCGAGCGCCTGGCCCGCGAGGGGGAGTTGACGAAGCTCGAGACCAACCTGGGCGGCGTGGCCGACATGCAGCGGCTGCCCGACGCGGTGGTGATCGTCAACCTGAAGAAGGAGGCGATCGGCGTGCGCGAGGCGAACCGCCTCGGCCTGTCGGTGATCGGTCTGGTCAACACCAACTGCGACCCCGACGAGGTCACCTACGTCATCCCCGGCAACGACGACGCCATCCGGGCGTGCAACCTGATCCTCGGCGCCCTCGCCGAGGCCGTGATCGAGGGTAAGGGCGCGCTGCCCGGCTCCGGCGTGCCGGTGCCCGGCGAGGCCGGCGCCGAGGAGCCCGCCGCTGAGGAGCCCGCCGCTGAGGAGCCCGTCGCCGAGGCGCCGCCCGTCGAGGCCCCCGTCGAGACGCCGGCGCCCGCCGCGGAGGCCCCGGCACCGGCAGTGGAGGCGCCCGCACCCCCGGCGGAGGCTCCCGCCCCCGTCGAGGAGGCGCCGCCCGCCGCCGAGATCCCGGCGCCCGAGGCCGAGGCCGAGCCCGAGCCCGAGGCCGAGCCCGAGCCCGAGGCCGCTCCGCCGGTCACCACCCCCTCGGAGGCGTAGCCGTGAGCACCACCGTCCCCGCCGCGCTGGTCAAGGAGCTGCGCGAGAAGACCGGCGCGGGAATGATGGACTGCAAGCGGGCCCTGGAGGAGGCCGGCGGCGACCTCGAGGCCGCCACCGCGTCCCTCCGCACCAAGGGCCTCGCCGACGCCGCCAAGCGCGCCGGCCGGGCCGCCAACGAGGGGCTGGTCAACAGCTACATCCACGCGGGTGGCCGCGTGGGCGTGCTGGTCGAGGTCAACTGCGAGACCGACTTCGTGGCGCGCACCGACGAGTTCGCGGCGTTCGTGCACGACGTCGCCCTTCACATCGCCGCCCTGAAGCCGCTCTTCCTGAGCGCCGAGGACGTGCCGGAGGACTACATCGCCGCCGAGCGCGCGATCTACGAGGCCCAGGCCGAGGACGTGCCCGAGCACGCGCGGGCGAAGGCCGTCGAGGGCAAGCTGGCCAAGCACCTGCGCTCGATCTGCCTGCTCGAGCAGGAGTTCGTCCGCGACCAGGGCGAGAAGAAGCCGCGCACCGTGGAGCGGCTCCGCGCGGAGATCGCCGCGAGCGTGGGGGAGAACGTCACCATCCGGCGATTCGCCCTCTTCGAGCTTGGCCAGTAGCGGCGAGCCCGCCGACGATGCCCGCCCCGCTCCCGGGAGCGGGGCGGTCTTCCGACGGGTGGTGCTGAAGCTCTCGGGCGAGGCGCTGATGGGCGACGAGCCCTACGGCATCGACCCCGGGCGCATCGCGGTCGTGGCCCGGCAGGTGAACGCCGCGGTCCAGCGCGGGGTGGAGGTGGCGATCGTCGTCGGCGGCGGGAACATCTATCGCGGCCTGAAGGGCATGGCCATCGGCATGGATCGCGCGACGGCCGACTACATGGGCATGATCGCCACGGTGCTCAACGCGCTCGCGATCCAGGACGCGCTGGAGAAGCTGGGCCTCACGACCCGGGTGCAGTCGGCCATCACCATGCAGGAGGTGGCCGAGCCGTACATCCGCCGCCGGGCGATCCGCCACCTCGAGAAGGGGAGGGTCGTGATCTTCGCGGGCGGCACCGGGAACCCGTTCTTCACGACCGACACGGCCGCGGCGCTCCGGGCGCTGGAGATCGGGGCCGAGTGCATCCTGATGGCCAAGAACGCCGTCGAGGGCGTGCTCGACGCCGATCCGCGCGTGGTGCCCGACGCCCGGCTCATCCCGCGCATCAGCCACATGGAGGCGATCGAGCGCGGGCTGAAGGTGATGGACACCACCGCCCTCACCCTCTGCATGGACAACGGGTTGCCCATCTTCGTGTTCAACATGAACGATGAGCGCAACATCGGCCGGCTGCTCGACGGCGAGCGGGTCGGCACCATGGTGGTCACCGAATGAGGAGGCCGTGATGGCGGAGATGGACGACCGGCTGAAGGACGCCCGGCGCCGCATGGAGGGCGCGGTCGCCGCGCTGGGCGGCGAGTTCAACTCGGTGCGCACGGGGCGGGCGTCGACGGCCCTGCTCGACCGGGTGTCCGTGGACGCCTACGGCACCAAGACCCCGCTCAACCAGCTCGCCACGATCCACGCGCCCGAGGCGCGGCTGCTGACCGTGCAGCCCTACGACCCCAGCATCATGGCGTCGGTGGAGCGGGCGATCATGGAGTCGGACCTGGGGCTCACGCCCAACAACGACGGCAAGATCATCCGCCTGCCGGTGCCGCAGCTCACGGAGGAGCGCCGCAAGGAGCTGGTGCGGCTGATCCACAAGATGGCCGAGGAGGCCCGCGTGGCGGTGCGGAACGTGCGGCGCGACGTCCTCAACGAGCTGAAACGGGCCGAGAAGGACGGCGACCTGTCGCGCGACGAGCTCGCGAGGGCGCAGGACGACGTCCAGAAGCTCACCGATTCCGAGATCAAGCAGATCGACGACCTGATGGGCCGCAAAGAGGCCGAGATCCTCGAGGTTTAGTGTCCCGAGTCGCTAATAACGCGGCAGTTCCCGGCTGCATCTCATCGCGATACGGCGTCCTCGACTCCCGCAATATTCCCGATATTGCGGGAGATCTGCGTCCTTGTCTCGCGGGAGATTCGCTCGGGAACTGCATACGGACTAGCGACTCAAGACACTAGTGGCCCTGCTCACCCGCCTGCGCACGGCGCGGACCGCCCTCGGGCTGGGCCGCTCCGTCCGCCCCGAGCCCGTGCGCCGGGGCGGCGAGGTGCCCGAGTCCGTGGCCATCATCATGGACGGCAACGGGCGCTGGGCGCGCGAGCGGCACCTGCCCGTGGGCGCCGGGCACCGCGCCGGGGCGCGGGCCCTGAAGCGCGTGGTGCGGGCCGCGGCCGATACGGGAATCAAGGACCTCACGGTCTTCTCGTTCTCCACCGAGAACTGGTCGCGCCCCGACGACGAGGTCGGGGACCTGATGGGCCTGTTCTGCGAGCTGATCGACCGGGAGGTGCCCGAGCTGAACGAGGAGCGGGTGAGCATCCGCTTCATCGGGCGCTGCGACGAGCTCGACGACGAGCTGCGCGCCAAGATCGCCCAGGCCGAGGCGACCACGGCGGGCAACGACCGCCTGCGCCTCTTCGTGGCCATGAACTACGGCGGCCGGCGGGAGATCGTGGACGCCGCGCGGCGGTTCGCGGCCGAGAGCGGGCCCGACGCGGGCGAGGAGGAGTTCGCCCGTCACCTCTACGCCCCCGACCTGCGCGACCCCGAGCTGCTCATCCGCACCAGCGGCGAGCAGCGCCTGTCGAACTTCCTGCTCTGGCAGTGCGCCTACGCCGAGATGCACTTCTCGGACCGCCTGTGGCCCGACTTCGGGCCCGAGGACCTGGATCTCGCCCTCGCCGACTACGCGGGCCGGCACCGCCGGTTCGGCGGGCGGTGACGACCGGGTCCCTCTCGAGCCGCGTGCTCGTGGCGGTCCCCGGCATCGCCCTCGCCATCGCGGCGGTGGCGCTGGGCGGCCCGCTGTTCGCGTTCGCGGCCGCCCTGGTCGCGGTGCTGGGGCTGTACGAGCTCTACAGCCTGACCGCGGCCGCGCGGCCGCTGCGGTGGGCGGGGTACCTCGGCACGCTCCTGATCGTGGCGCTCGCCTACGGCTCGGACGACGCGGAGCGCGGCATCCTGGCCGGCCTCGGCCTCGCGCTCGCCCTGGTGGCCGTCGCCGCCCTGATCCTGTCCCGTCGCGACGACATCACCACGCGCATGGCCACGACCCTCATGGGCGTCGTCTACCTGGGCCTCCCGATGGGGATCCTCGTGGCGCTGCGGGAGCTTCCCGACGGCGCGGGCGCCGTGGCCAACGTGCTGGTCGGCGTGTGGGTGTTCGACACCGCCTCGTATCTGGGCGGCCGCATGTGGGGCCGCATCCCGATCGCGCCGCGCACCTCGCAGAAGAAGACGGTGGAGGGGGCGCTCATCGGCGGCGCGTCGGCGATCCTCGCGGTGTGGGTGGCCGGGCTCTACATGGACTGGCTCGGGGGCTGGGAGTCGCTGCTGCTGGGCCTGGTCATCTCGCTGGCGGCATTCCTGGGGGACCTCTTCGAGTCGGTGCTGAAGCGGGACGCCGGCGCGAAGGACTCGGGGCGCCTGCTGCTGGGTCACGGCGGGGTGCTCGACCGCTTCGACGGCCTGCTGTTCGCCGCGGTGGCCGCCTACTTCGTGACCGTCTGGGTGGTCTACTGACCGGATGAACCTGGAGCTGCTGAGCGAGCTGTGCGAGACCCCCGGCCCGTCCGGTCGCGAGGAGCACATCCGGCGGGTGGTGCGGCGCGAGCTGGAGCCGCTCGCCGCGGAGGTCTCCGTCGACCCGCTCGGGAACCTCGTCGCCCTCCGGCCGGGCCGGGGCGGGCCGCGGCTGATGCTGTCGGCCCACATGGACGAGATCGGGTTCATGGTGACGCACGTCGACGACGCGGGATTCCTGCGCCTGATCACCCTGGGCGGCTTCGACCCGAAGACCCTCACCGCCCAGCGCGTGGTGGTCCACGGCCGGGAGGACCTCGTGGGGGTGATGGGGTCCAAGCCCGTGCACCTGATGTCCGACGCCGACAAGCGCCGCGCCCCGAAGCTCGAGGACTACCTGGTCGACGTGGGGCTCCCGGTCGATCGGGTGCGCGAGCTGGTGCGCCCCGGGGATGTGGTCACGCGCGAGCGG
The DNA here is from genome assembly GCA_963760715.1 of Miltoncostaeaceae bacterium. GTDB lineage: Bacteria > Actinomycetota > Thermoleophilia > Miltoncostaeales > Miltoncostaeaceae > CAVXDY01. The sequence continues at coordinate 111,564 of CAVXDY010000005.1, forward strand.
ACCCTGGCGCGGCTGGGCGACCTCGTCACCTGCAAGAGCCTCGACAACCGGGCGGGGCTCTACGTGATGATCGAGGCGCTGCGGGCGCTGGGAGAGCACGACTGCGAGGTGGTCGCGGTGGCCAGCGTGCAGGAGGAGGTGGGCCTGCGGGGCGCCCGCGTGGCCACCTCCCGCGTGCGGCCCGACATCGGCCTGGCCATCGACACCACGCTGGCGAACGACGTCGCCGACGCCAAGCCCCACGAGCGCATCACCGCCCTCGGCGCGGGCGCGGCCGTCAAGGTCTACGACGCGGGGACGATCGTCCCCCGGCGGGTCGTGGAGCACCTGGTCGCGGTGGCCGGGGAGCGCGCCATCCCGCACCAGCTCGAGGTGATGACGCGCGGCAGCACCGACACCCGCGAGCTGGCGCTGGGCGGCGAGGGCGCGCCGGCCGGGTGCGTCTCGATCCCCACGCGGTACATCCACCAGGTCGTCGAGACCTGCCATCCCGGTGACATCGACGCCTGTGTCAGCCTTGTCACGGCCTTCTGTGAGACGGCCCAGACCCTCGTGGAGCCCGGCCTCAGCCGAACGTGAAGGAGTAGGCGCGCGTGCCCGGCGCGAGCTCGATGCGCACGCGCCCGTGGGAGGGCCGGGGAAGCTCCAGCAGCCGGTACAGGCGGGGGCCGGTCACGACCAGCCTCCCTCCCGGCCCCAGGTCGCGCCCGGCCTCGCGGGCCGTGGGCGCACGGCCGTCCAGCAGCACCCTGCCCACCCGCCGCCCGCCCGCCCCGTCCAGCACCAGGTAGACGTCCCTGGCGGTGAAGCTCAGCTCGAGGGCGGCGTGCCGGCCGGCCTGGTCCGCCTCCGCGCCCACGGTCCAGTCGCCGTCCAGGGCGACGTGGTCCGGCGGGAGGGTGGCCGGAGCGCGGTAGGCGGCCCGGCCCGGCCGGAGCGCCTGACCCGGCGCGAGCCGCTGGATCCGGGCGGCTCCCACGTAGGTCTCGGGGGTGATCGCGGCGTGCCCGGGCGCTGCGTCGCCAGTCACGGCCGCGGCGTCCGGGCTGCCGGCCGGCACCGCCAGGGCGCGCCGCACCAGCGCCTCGGTGCGGGCGTCGTCGCCCTCGCCCACGTGCAGGTCGCGCACCTCCCCGTTGCGGTCGATCAGATACGTGGTGGGCCAGTAGCGCGTGCCGTAGGCGTCCCAGGTCGCGTACTTCGGGTCGAGGACCACCGGATATCGGATGCCCAGGTCGCGCACGGCCCGCCCCACGTTCCCGGGATCGGCCTCGAAGAGGAACTCGGGCGTGTGCACCCCCACCACCGTCAGGCCGGCGTCGCGGTAGCGCTCGTCCAGGGCCTCCAGGAAGGGGATCGTCCGCAGGCAGTTGATGCAGGAGTAGGTCCAGAAGTCGAGCAGCACCACCCGGCCGCGCAGCTCGGAGATCGTGAGCGGGGCGCCGCCGGTGTTGAAGGTCGCCGAGATGCCGCGCAGCTCGGGGGCGGGCCCGGCGTCCGGCAGGCCGAGGTCGGTGGGCCCCCCCTCGGGCCTGGTCCCGCGGGCCGCGGCCAGGAACGGCGGGATGTCGGTCGCCGCCCCGCGGATGCGCAGGCCGGCGAGCTCGTGATCGACCGCCGAGGTCCGCTCGAGGGCCTGGAGGGAGCTCGTGTACCCGGGCACGTCCTGGACCAGGGCCGTGGTCAGCCGCGTATCGAGGCCCAGCAGCAGCACCACGCCCGCGGCGACCATCAGGACGCCGAGGGCCGGGCGCGCCGCCGCCCCCGCCCGCCCGCGCAGCCGGCTCACCAGGCGCTGCCCCCCCGCGGCGATGATGCACAGCGGGAGGATCGCGCCCAGGGCGTACGCCGTGAGGGTGGCGAAGGCCCGCGGGCCGGCCTCGCCGGTGGCCGCGACGGCGGCGATGGCGGCGAAGACCGGCCCCGCGCAGGGCGTCCACACCAGCCCCAGGGCCACTCCCACCAGAAGGCCGCCGGCCAGCCCCGAGCGCGTGCGCGGGATGCGCTCGCCCAGCCGGGCGACGGGCGCGAGGGCCCGTGCCATGCCGTCGCCGAGCGCGGGCACCACCAGCGCGACCCCGAACGCGATCAGGGCCGCGATGGCCAGGTCCCGCAGGACGTCCGGGCTCAGGCCCAGGTTGCGGAGGGCCATGGTGAGCGCGAGCGTGAAGATCACGAACGACGCGACGAAGCCCGCCGCGATGCCCACCACGCGGCGCGCGCCGCCTCCGGCCGAGCCCGCCAGCACCACCGGGAGCGCCGGGAGCACGCAGGGCGAGAGGGCGGTCACGACGCCGGCGACGAACGCCACGACGATGAGGATCAGCACGGACCACGACGGTACGCCCGCGGGGACCGGACGGGCCCCGGACGGGGTCCGCGGGCGCCTCGCTACACTCGCTCGGTGACACGCGTACTCGTGCTGGGGTCCACCGGATCCATCGGGGTCCAGGCCCTCGAGGTCATCCGGGCGGCCGGCGATCTGGAGGCCTGCGGGCTCGCCTGCCGCGGGAGCCTGGCCGAGATGGAGGCCCAGGCGGCGGCCCACGGCGTGCGCCACACCGCCTGCGCGGCCGGCGGCGGGACCGTGCCGCACGACCCCGGCCTCGCGGCGCTCATCGACGCCGCGCAGCCCGACCTGGTCCTGAACGCCCTCGTGGGCGCGGCGGGCCTGCGGCCGACGCTGGCGGCCCTCGACCGCGGGGTTCCCGTGGCGCTCGCCAACAAGGAGAGCCTGGTGGCCGGCGGCGACCTCGTCGCGGCCGCGCGGGCGCGCACCGGCGCCGCGCTGGTGCCGGTCGACTCCGAGCACTCGGCCATGTTCCAGCTCATGGCGGGCGTGCCGCCGGAGCGGGTGACGGCGGGGATCCTGACCGCGTCCGGGGGGCCGTTCCGGGGGCGGGCCGCCGACGAGCTGCGGGCCGTGACGCCCGCCGACGCGCTGCGGCATCCCACCTGGACGATGGGCGCGAAGATCACGATCGACTCGGCGACGCTCATGAACAAGGGCCTGGAGGTGATCGAGGCCCATCACCTGTTCGGGCTCGGCTACGACCGGATCGAGGTGGTGGTGCATCCGCAGTCGATGGTCCACGCCATGGTCCGCCTGGACGACGGCAGCCTGCTGGCCCACTGCGGGCCCCCCGACATGCGCGTGCCCATCGGCTACGCCCTGAGGCACCCCGAGGCGCCCCCCACGGGCGCTCCGATGGACCTGGTGGGACGCCGCCTGGACTTCGAGGCGCCCGACGAGGACGCCTTCCGGTGCCTGCCGCTCGCGCGGGAGGCGGGGCGGGCCGGCGGCACCGCACCCACCGTCCTGAACGCCGCCAACGAGGTCGCCGTGGCCGGGTTCCTGGCCGAGCGGGTCGGCTTCCTGGACATCCCCCGGGTGGTCGAGGCCGCGCTCGAGGCCGTGCCGGCGCGGCCGGCGGACACGCTCGAAGCCGTGCTCGACGCCGACGCCCGGGCACGGGTGGCCGCCGAGGCCGCCATCGACCGGTCCCTGGCGGTGCCCGCGTGAACATCGCCCTCTTCGTCGGGATCCTGATGGGCCTGGTGGTCGTGCACGAGGCGGGCCACATGGTGGTCGCCAAGCTCTGCGGCATGCGCGTGGAGCGGTTCATGATCTTCATGGGCAGGCCGATCTGGTCGTTCACCCGCGGCGAGACGGAATACGGCATCGGCTGGCTCCCGCTCGGTGGCTACGTGAAGATCAGCGGGATGACGCGGGAGGAGGAGCTCCCGGAGGAGGTGAAGCCGCGCGCCTACTGCAACGCCACCTTCACCCGGAAGTTCCTCACCATCTTCGCCGGCCCGGCCGTGAACATCGTGCTGGCCTTCGTCCTCTTCGCCGTCATCTTCTGGATCGGCGCCCCCACCCTCGGTGACCCCACGAGCCAGATCGGGTTCGTGACGCCGAACACGCCCGCGAAGTCGATCGGCCTGACGGCCGGGGACCGGCTGGTGTCGGTCAACGGCGTCCCCGCCACCGGCATCGCCGGCGTACTCGCGGTCCAGAAGGAGCTGCAGAGCAAGCCGGGCCGGCCGGTGACGGTGGTCTTCACGCGCGACGGGAATCGCTTCGAGAAGACGACCACCACCGCGGTCGTCACGGACGGCGGTCGCCGGATCGGGCGGCTCGGCTTCAGCTTCTACCAGCCGCAGTACTCGACCAGGTACGGCTTCTTCGAGGGCCTGCAGAAGGGCGGCCAGCTCACCGGGGAGGTGATCAAGGCCTCGGTCTCGGCCCTGGGCCGCCTGTTCGTGAGCTCGCAGGCCCGGAGCCAGGTGAACAGCGTCGTGGGGGTCGGCGCCGTGTTCAACAAGGTCGCCAACCAGGGGGCGATCCGCATCCTCCAGATCGCCGCGCTCATCAGCCTGGCGCTCGGCGTGTTCAACCTGCTGCCGTTCCTGCCCCTCGACGGGGGGCACATCCTGTTCGCGGCCATCGAGCGCCTCAGGGGATCGGCGCTGCCCCGCGGCACCTTCGAGAAGGCCTCGTTCGTGGGGATGGCGCTGATCCTGGTGGTGTTCTTCATCGCAATCCAGAACGACATCTCGCTGATCCGCGACGGCACCCTCAACGACATCGGGCGCTAGTCCGTCCTAGAGTTCAGCCCATGAGCTCCGCGCCCCGCCGCACCAGCCACCTCGCGCGCATCGGGGGCGTCAACCTCGGCGGCGGGGCGCCCGTCGTGGTGCAGTCGATGACCAACACCGACACGGCCGACGCCGAGGGCACCGCCCGGCAGGTGGCCGAGCTCGCCGAGGCGGGCTCCGAGGTGGTGCGCATCACGGTCAACAACCGCGCCGCCGCGGCGCGGGTCACCGAGATCCGCGACCGCCTGCGCGACCAGCACGGCCTCGACACCCCGCTGATCGGGGACTTCCACTACAACGGCCACACGCTGCTGCGCGAGTTCCCGGACTGCGCCGACGCCCTCGCCAAGTACCGCATCAACCCGGGCAACGTGGGGCGCGGCGCCCGCCACGACTCCAACTTCGCGACCATGGTGCAGGCGGCCATCGACCATGCGAAGCCGGTCCGCATCGGGGTCAACGGCGGCTCGCTCGACCCGGAGCTGCTCGACGAGCTGATGGACGAGAACGGGAGGCGGGCCGAGCCCCTCGGCGCCGACGCCGTGGTGCGCCGGGCGATGGCCGAGAGCGCCCTCCGCTCGGCCGCCGCCGCGGAGGAGCTGGGCCTCGCCCCCGACCGGATCATCCTGTCGTGCAAGACGAGCCGGCTCCAGGACATGGTGGCCGTCTACCGCGACCTGGCCGCCCGCTGCGAGTACCCGCTGCACCTGGGCCTGACCGAGGCGGGGATGGGCAGCAAGGGCATCGTGTCGACGACCGCGGCCCTCGCGATCCTGCTGCAGGACGGGATCGGCGACACCATCCGCGCCAGCCTCACGCCGGAGCCGGGCGGCGACCGGACCATCGAGGTGCGCGTGTGCCGGGAGCTGCTCCAGAGCCTGGGCCTGCGCCGCTTCCGCCCCGAGGTGACGGCCTGCCCGGGCTGCGGGCGCACGACGAGCACGGTGTTCCAGGAGCTGGCCCAGACGATCGAGTGGCATCTGGAGCGGCGCATGGTGGAGTGGCGCTCGGAGCGTCCCGGCGTGGCCGGTCTGAAGGTGGCGGTCATGGGCTGCATCGTCAACGGCCCGGGGGAGAGCCGCGCGGCCGACATCGGCATCAGCCTGCCGGGGACCGGCGAGCAGCCCCGGGCCCCCGTGTACGTGGACGGCGAGAAGGCGCGCACCCTCGAGGGCCCCACGCTGGCCGAGGACTTCATCGCCATGGTCGAGGAGTACGTGGAGGCGCACTACCCGCGCGCCGGCGCGGCCGCGGCCGCCGCTCAGTAGGCCCGGGCGACCACCGCCACGAGGGGCCCCTCGAGGTCGTCGGGGACGCCGCCGTCCGGGCGCTGCAGGCAGCGGACCGTGATGCCGTGCTCGGCGAGCCGGTCCTCGCCCTCGTCCCCGACCGCCTCCCACGGGATCCGCGCGAACCCGGTCCTCCCGGCCTCGACGGCGTCCTCGATGGTCGCCACGGTCGCGGTGCGGGCGTCGCGGAAGGCCTCGGCCTCCGCCAGCAGGCCGGCCTGCACGGCCTCCAGCAACTCGCCCACGGCGCCCACGATGCCCGCGGCGGGCACGGGCTCCTTGCCGCGCGCGTCGCGCCGCACGACGGTGACGACGCCCTCCTTCAGGTCGCGGGGGCCGATCTCCACCCGCACCGGAACGCCCTTCAGCTCCCAGTCGGTCACCCGCCGGCCGAAGCCCGTCGCCGTCTGGTCGTCCACGCGGGTCCGGATGCCCGCCGCCGACAGCTCGGCGGCGATCCGGCGGGCCTCGTCGGCCACGCCCTCCTCGTCGCGCACCACCAGCACCACCACCTGCACGTGGGCCGCCCTCGGCGGCACGCGCAGGCCGGCGTCGTCACCGTGGCACATGATCAGCCCGCCGACCATGCGGGTGGAGGTGCCCCACGAGGTGGTCCAGCAGTGCTCCAGGGTGCCGGTGTCGGCCAGGTAGTCGACGCCGAAGGCCCTCGCGAAGTTCTGGCCCAGCTCGTGGCTCGTGCCCATCTGGAGGGCCTTGCCGTCGCCCATGACGGCCTCGCACGCCATCGTGTTGACCGCCCCGGCGAAGCGCTCGCGCGCCGTCTTCACGCCCACGAACACCGGGACGGCGAGCGTCTCCACCATGAAGGCCCGGTACACGTCGAGCAGGATCCGCCGGGCGTAGGCCGCGGCGTCCTCGCGCGTGGCGTGGGCCGTGTGCCCCTCCTGCCACAGGAACTCGGTGGTGCGCAGGAAGATCCGGGGGCGCAGCTCCCAGCGCACGACGTTGGCCCACTGGTTCAGCAGCAGCGGCAGGTCGCGGTACGACTGGATCCACTTCGCCATGAACTCGCCGAAGAGCGTCTCCGAGGTGGGGCGCACGACCAGGGGCTCCTCCAGCGGCTTGCCGCCCGCGACGGTCACCACGGCCAGCTCAGGGCTGAAGCCCTCCACGTGCTCCGCCTCACGGCGCAGGTACGACTCCGGGATGAACAGGGGCATGTAGACGTTCTCGGCCCCGCAGGCCTTGATGCGGGCGTCCATGTCGGCCTGCATCCGCTCCCACAGGCCGAAGCCGTAGGGCCGGATGACCATCGTCCCGCGGGCCGGGCCGTTCTCGGCCAGCTCCGCCTTGGCGACCACCTCCTGGTACCACTGCGCGAAGTCCTGGTCGCGGGGGGTGAGCACGGGGGGCGGCGGCATCGGTCGCGCATCCTAGTGTCCCCGGTGGCCCTGCGGTAAAGTCGTCCCTCTCGGGGCGTGGCGCAGCCTGGTAGCGCACCCGGCTGGGGGCCGGGCGGTCGGAGGTTCAAATCCTCTCGCCCCGATCGCAGGGCAGGCATGGGCCGGACATCTCCCCACAGCGGCGCGCGGCTCCTCTGGCTGCCGAACGCCATCACGATCGGCCGCCTCGCGGGGCTCCCGGTCCTGCTGGCGGTGCTGATCACCGCCGAGGGGCCCACGTCGGGCCTCGCGGCCGCCATCTTCGCCGTCCTCGGGGTCTCGGACCTCCTCGACGGCTACCTGGCCCGGCGCCTGGGGGCCGAGAGCCGCTTCGGCCGCATCGCCGATCCGCTGGCCGATCGCCTGCTGGTCCTGGTGGCCCTGGTCGGCCTGCTGCTGCTCGACCGCATCGCCGCCTGGGGCCCCGCCGTGCTGATCGCCCGCGAGCTGATCGTGATCGGCGGCTTCGCCGCCCTCCTGCGCCACGGCATCGAGATGAGGGTCGACCTCGCCGGGAAGGTCTCCTCCGCCCTGACCATGGTGGGCGCCGGCGGCGCGATCTGGCTCGACGAGGCCTGGGTGGACGCGATCTTCTGGGCCGCCGTGGCGCTCGCGCTCGCGACCCTGGTCAACTACTCGAGGGTGGCGGCCGCGCGGCTCCGGGCGCGGGACTTTCCCTCGACCCGGCCCTGAGGGTTTGCGCTCCTGCCGCTATGATCCCTCGTCCTACCGGATGAGGGAGCCCCCGATGGAAGCCCAGCCCGATCTCGCCCAGCTCACGGATGCCGAGTTGAAGGACAAGATCCGCCTCCTCGTCGAGGAGGAGCGTGAGGTCTCGATGCACCGGCGTCTGCTCCACGGGCGCATCGAGCTCCTGAAGTCGGAGATGGTGGCCCGCCTCAAGGGGCGCGACGAGGGCGAGCTGTCGGTGGTGGACGTCGAGGCGCTCAGCCGGATCCTGGCCGGGCGGCTTCCCGACCTGGACCGGCTCGAGGGCGACTGAGCGAGCGCGGCCGGGTCGGCGCGGGGAGTCGGGATGTACTGCCCCGAGTGCGGGTTCCATCAGAGCGAGGCCCACAAGTACTGCGGGCGCTGCGGAGCGCTGCTGATCGTGGAGAACCAGGGCACCGGTGAGATCACCGGGCCCCTCGCGATCAGCGACGAGGCGGCCGAGACCGGGGCCTGGCAGGGCCCGGCCATCGACGGCCCGACGCTGGCCGTGCGCTCGGGCGGGCCCCCCGGCACGATCTTCCCGATCGATCACGACGAGGTGACCATCGGGCGCGAGCCGCGGGCGGACGTCTTCCTGGACGACGTCACGGTGTCGCGCAACCACGCGGTCATCACCCGGCAGGGGTCGGGCACGGCGCTGCGCGACCTGGGCAGCCTCAACGGCACCTACGTCAACCGCCGCCGCATCGACGACGAGGAGCTGCTCGAGGACGGCGACGAGCTGCAGATCGGCAAGTTCCGGCTCACCTTCCTGGCCGGTTGACCCAGCCGTCCCTCCCCCTGGGCGATGAGATCGCGCGAACCGGCGACGCGCTGACGATCGGCGCCGTCTGCGAGCTGCTGCAGGCGGACTTCCCCTCGATCTCGATCTCGAAGATCCGCTACCTCGAGGACCGCAAGCTGATCTCGCCCAAGCGCACGGCGGGCGGCTACCGGCTCTACAGCCCCCTCGAGGTCGAGCGGCTGCGCACCATCCTGCGCCTCCAGCGCGACGAGTTCCTGCCGCTCCGGGTGATCCGCCAGGAGCTGGAGTCGTCGACCACCGGCGCGTTCAGCGTGGCCAACCAGGCCAAGCAGCTCAAGCGTGCCCAGCTGGCCGAGCCGGCGCCCACCCGCCGCTACTCCGCCGAGGAGATCCTGGCCACGACCGGGGCCCCCGTGGCGCTGTTGCGGGCCCTGTCGGAGTACGGGCTGGTCGGTGGGGAGGACGCTGCGGGCTACGACGAGACGGACCGCGAGGTGGTGCAGACCGCGCTGGAGCTGTCGGCCTACGGCGTCGAGGCCCGCCACCTGCGCATCTTCCGCATGGCCGCCGAGCGCGAGGCCGGCCTGCTCCAGCAGCTCCTGACCGTGGGCCTGCGCTCGCGCAACCCGGAGCGTCGCCGCGAGGCCCTCGAGTCCCTGGAGGCGCTGGCGGCGCTCGCCTCGCACATGCGGCACCTGATGCTCATCTCCGAGCTGCGCCAGGTCGCGAGCGCATAGGGCGGGATGGGGATCTCCGCCTTCGACATCGACGGAAGCGTGCGCCGGATCGCGGACCATCCTCGGCCGGGAGTGCTCTTCTACGACCTCATGCCGGTGTTCCAGAGCGGCCCGGGCCTGACGGCCTGCGTGGACCGGCTCGCCGACTGGAGCCGGCTCCGCCGGCCCGAGGTGGTGCTGGGGATCGAGGCGCGCGGCTTCATCCTGGGCGGGGCGATCGCGCAGTCGCTGGGGATCGGCTTCGCCGCCGCCCGCAAGCGCGACAAGCTGCCGGGGGTCCGCATCGGCCGCGACTACGAGCTCGAGTACGGAATGGACACCCTCGAGGCCCACTCCGACGCCGTGCACCCCGGGCAGAAGGTGCTGATCCACGACGACCTCCTGGCCACCGGCGGCACGGCGCGCGCGGCCTGCGGGCTGGTGGAGGAGCTCGGCGGCGTGGTGGTGGGGGTCGCCGTGATCGTCGAGCTGACCTTCCTCTCGGGACGGGATGCCCTGCGGGGGTACGACGTGGTGTCACTGGTCACCTACGACAGCGAGGACATTCCGCGATGACGACGGGCCTGATCGGCGTGGACATCGGCGGCAGCGGAATCAAGGCGGGGGTGGTGGACCCGCGTCGCGGGGTCCTGATCGGGGACAGGATCCGCGTGGAGACGCCGCAGCCCGCCGTCCCCGACGCCGTGGTCGAGGCGACCGCCGGGGTCGTCGCCGAGCTCGGCCCGGACGAGGGCCCCGTCGGCATCGGCCTGCCCTCCGCGCTCGTCGACGGCACCGCGATGACGGCGGCCAACATCGATCCCGCCTGGATCGGCGTGAAGGCCGCGGAGCGGTTCACGGAGGCCATCGGCCGCACCTGCGTCGTCCTCAACGACGCCGACGCGGCCGGTCTCGCCGAGATCCGCTTCGGCGCCGGGAAGGACGTCAAGGGCGTCGTGCTGATGCTCACCCTGGGCAGCGGGATCGGGTCGGCCCTGTTCCTCGACGGGGCGCTCGTGCCGAACATGGAGCTCGGCCACATCGAGATCCGGGGCAAGGACGCCGAGCGGCGCGCCTCGGCCGGAGCGCGGGAGCGACACGGCCAGTCGATCAGGGAGTGGGCGCCGCTGCTGGACGAGTACCTCAACCGCGTGGACCAGCTCGTCTGGCCGGACCTGATCATCCTGGGCGGAGGCATCTCCCGGCGGGCCGACAAGTTCCTCGGGCTGCTGAACGTGCGCCCGCCGGTGGTGGCCGCCACGCTGCTCAACGAGGCGGGCATCGTGGGCACCGCGGTCCGCGCGCGTGAGGTGCTGGCGCGGCCCCGCGCGGTCAGGACGCCGGCGGCCCGCTCCAGCCGGGGACCGAGGGCGGCGGCCCCCCGCCGGGGGTGATGCCCGCGCCCGGCGGGCCGGTCAGGCGTCAGGCCGGCGCGTAGGAGCGCTCGAGGTGGCGCACCAGGGCGTCCGAGCTCAGCTCGACCCCGGTCGCGCGGCGCATCAGCTCGGACGTGGGGAAGCGCGCGCCGTGCCGGTGGACCCGGTCACGCATGAAGCCGAGGAGATCGGCGAGCCGCCCCTCCGCCACGGCCTCCTCGATCGGGCCCAGGTCGCGCTCGGCGGCCTCGGCGAGCTGCGAGGCGTAGAGGTTCCCGAGCGTGTAGGTGGGGAAGTAGCCGAACAGGCCGTCGGCCCAGTGGATGTCCTGCATCGCCCCCAGCGCGTCGGTGGGCGGGCGGATTCCCAGCAGGCGATCCATCCCGTCGGAGAAGGCCTGGGGCAGGTCGTCCACGTCGAGGTCGCCGCGCACGAGGGCGAGCTCGATCTCGAAGCGGAGGACGATGTGCAGGTTGTAGGTGACCTCGTCGGCCTCCACGCGGATGAGGGAGGGCCGCACGACCCGCGCGGCCCGGTGCAGCAGCCCCGCGTCGATGCCGGCCATCGCGTCCGGGAAGAGCCCCCGCAGGGTCGGCTCAAGGGTCTCCCAGAAGGCCCGGGTGTGGCCGATCTGGTTCTCCCAGAACCGCGACTGCGACTCGTGCGCGCCGAGGGACGGAGCGTCGTACACGGCGGTGCGGGCCGCCTCGCCGGGGAAGCCCTGCTCGTAGAGGGCGTGCCCCAGCTCGTGCAGAACGGCGCTGATGTTGCCCAGGGGGCTCTCCCGCGTGAGGCGGGTGCTGAACCGAACGTCCCCGCGGTGCGGGGAGGAGGTGAAGGGGTGGACCGACCTGGCGATGACGCCGGCCCTCTCGTCGAAGCCCACCATGCGCGCGATCTCGTGGGCCAGCTCCATCTGGGAGCCCTCGTCCCAATCGCGGTCGGGGAGGGCCGGCGGGTCGCGGTCGGTGGCCAGCTCCACGAGGGGGGTCAGCCGCTCGCGCAGGTCGGCGAAGACCGGCTCCAGGTCGGCGGCGCGCGCGCCCGGCTCGTACGCGTCCAGCAGGGCGTCGTAGGCCTCGTCCCCGATGCCGATGGCCTCGGCCTCCTGGCGCTTCAGGCGCACCACCTGGCGGAGCGGGGCGGCGTAGGCGGCGTAGTCGTTCGCGCGCCGCGCCTCGGCCCACGCGCCGACGCACCGCGAGCAGGTCTCGGTGATCTCCCGCACGAGCGCCTCGGGGACGCGGACGGCGCGGTCCCGGTCGTGCCGCACCAGGCGCACCATCGCCCGGGAGTCGTCGTCCAGGCCCGGATCGCCGGCGAGCTGCTCCAGGACGTCGCCCATGTCCTCGCGCACGATCTCGCGGTGGTTGAGGGTGGCCAGCGTGCCCATCTGACGGGCGCGCCACTCGGCCCCGGCCGGCGGCATCAGGGTCTCGCGATCCCAGCCCAGCAGCATCTGCGTGCCGGAGAGGTCCGAGAGGGTGCCCATCCACTCGGCGAACGCGGGCCAGTGCGGGGACGTCGGGCTCACGCGCGCACTCTAGGCACCGCGCGAGGGCCGCGCCGCGGCGGCGTATCGTCCACCGGGTGAGCACGCCGCCCCGCCGACCGCCCCCCGCCTGGCTCCGTCGCTGGGAGGACCTGCACATCGCCGTCCAGGTCGCCATCGTGGCCCCCGTGGCGATCCTGGTCCTGTGGTGGATCCACGTCGCCCTGCTCGCCCAGCCGCTCGGCCGCGGCTTCGCCTACGGCGTCTTCTGGGGGCTGCTGGCGACGGCCTTCATCGTCGGGGCCTCCCGCTCGGAGAAGGCCCGGCGCGACCGCCCGCCCCCCGGTGGGCGCCTCCCCCCGGGGGGCGGACGCCGCTAGCTCGCGAGCGCCGTCTGCAGCTCCCCGAAGACCTTCTGAGCCTCGGGCACGAGCGCCGCGGCGGCGGCCTCGTCTCCGTTCTCGATGGCGTCGAGCAGGCGCCCGAGCACATCGCTCACCTTCGGCCCGGCGGTGACCACCGCGGCGCGTACCTTCTCCAGGGCGGCGTTCGGCGCGGTGTCGTTGGCGAGCTTGGCGACGGCCGCGTCGAAGTCGGTCAGCGCCTTCCGCGCGTCCGGGACCACTGCCTTCAGATCGTTCAGTGAGCTTCCGTTCGCGCCCTGAAGGGTCGTGCTCACGCCCACCAGGGCGGCCTGCGCCGCCTTGAGATCGTTCGTGACCTGGGCGGACGTCGCCCCGCCGGTCGCGGTGGGGGCGGTCGCCGTCGTTCCGGTCGAGGTCGTGGCCGAGGTGCCCGAGTCGTTGTTGTCCGTGCCGCACACCGTGAGGCCCAGCTCGCGCGCCTTGGCGTCCGCCCGATCGTTGAGGCTGGTGATCTGGGCGTTCTCCTGCGCGATGACCTTGGTGAAGTCCTCACCGGCGGCCACGCGGCCGGCGACGGCGCGGATGCGCGTCTGCCGCTGCTCGAGCAGGCCGAGGGCCTGGTTCACGGTGGGCGCGAGATCGGACGGCGGATCCAGCGCGCGCAGCTGGGCGATCTGCGCGTCGCTGGCCTTGAGGCCGGCCGCGAGGAAGGCCGAGACCTGCGCGTTGGTGCTGGCGACGGTGGGTGCGGTGAGGGCCGCGATCGTGTCCTTCGAGGTCTGGCAGATCGCGTCCGCCTGGCTGCGGAACTCGCTCGCGCTCAGGGCGTTCGATCCGCCGCCCCCGCCGCCGCAGCCGGCCGCGAGCACGATCGCGCCGGCGGCGCAGAGTCCGGCCAGCGACCGGCGATTGACGAGCGGCATCGGGAGCCTCCAGGGGTGACGACGGCGCCGGGGACACTACCCGGGGGCCCGGCGAGTTCCATCCCCCGAACGTCGAGGCGCCGATAGACTGCGCCCTCCCCTCGGGAGGAGTCCGATGCCGATCGAGAACGCCGTCGCCGAAGCCCTGAACGCCCAGATGGGCCGGGAGCTGGAGGCGCACCTGCAGTACCTGTCCGTGTCGAGCTGGTTCGACGCGGAGGGCCTCCCGGAGCTGCACCGGTTCTTCGCCGCGCAGGCCGCCGAGGAGCACGCGCACGCGATGAAGTTCCTGACCTACATCCAGGACGCGGGCGGTCGCGTCGCGATCCCGGGCCTCACGGCGCCGAAGGCCGACTTCGAGAGCGCCGAGGACGCGGTCCAGGCGAGCCTCGACTGGGAGGTCTCGGTCACCGGGCACATCAACGACCTCGTCGACCTGGCGATCGGCCACAAGGATCACGCCACGCAGGCGTTCCTCCAGTGGTTCGTGACCGAGCAGGTGGAGGAGGTGGCCACCATGACCGAGCTGCTCCAGGTGACGCGGCGCGCGGGCGAGGCGAACCTCCTGCTGCTGGAGGACTACGTCGCCCGCTCGGCCGCCACGCCGGCGGTCTGACGGAGGGCCGGAGGGCCGCGGCCGGGCTCACGGCGCGCCCGCTGCGCGGTGACGACTACGGGCCCGCCCGCGACGTGGTGGAGGGGTGGTTCGGCCACCCGGTCGGGCTGGTCATGCATCGCCTCTTCTTCGATCAGCTCGGGCCGTGGGGCGTCTGGCTCGAGGATCGCGAGGGGCGGCCGGCCGGCTTCCTGCTGGGGCTGGTGAGCGCGGCCGAGCCGGACCTCGCCTACGTCCACATGCACGTCGTGGACCCGGCCTGGCGGGGCACGGGAGCCGGTGAGCGGCTCTACCGGGAGTTCTGCGGGCGGGCGCACGCGGCGGGGTGCACGCGGGTGCGGGCCCTCGCCGCGCCCGACCGCGCCGCCTCCCGGCGCTTCCACGAGCGGCTGGGATTCCACGGGCGGATCGCCCCCGGGTACCTGGGACCCGGCGCCGACCGGATCGTCTTCGAAAGGCGGCTGCCCCTGGAAAAATGACGCGAAACGCCGATCCTCCGCTACCCTGCGTGCGGTTCGTGATACGCGCGACGAGGAGCCTCATGGCCGAGACGACCGGGCACGACGAGCGGCGGGCGCACCAGCGGGCCGACGTCAGCCTGCCCGCGCGGGTGCTCTTCGGGGGCACCGTGGTCAACGCCCAGGCCATCAACCTCAGCGAGGGCGGGGTGCTCCTCGAGGCCGACGAGCTCGACCTCACCGACGGCGGTGTGCTGCTCGCGGGGGCCGACTTCCCGTCCGCGGCCCAGGTGAGGATCGAGATCGAGCTGGCCGAGCTCGGCTGGCACGCGCTCGACGCGCAGGTCGTGCGCGTCACCGATGGTGAGTCCCCGACCCTCGCGGCGGCCTTCGCCTCGGCGGCGACCGCGGGTGGCCGCGAGGCCATCCAGGCCTTCTTCCAGGCGCACCTCTCCGTCTGAGGCGCGTCCGCGGGGCGGTCGCGGACCCCCGGGCCTCCCCCCGGGGGCCCGGTCTGCCGATAGCACGATGAGACGTCAACCGGGCAGGGAGGCCGTCGGTCACCAGTTCGTGCGTGAGCCGCGCCCTCGGCGCGGCCTGTGCCGTCGGCATCGCCGCCGGGCTCGGCGCGGGGCCCGCGGCTGCCCAGCCGGCCCCGTCGGGCACCACCGTGCTCGTGCGGGTGGAGGCGGGCGCCGACGTCGCCGAGCGGGCGGAGGTGAGCCACGCCCTCGACGCCGAGGCCGTGCGGCCCCTGATGGCCGGATGGCGGGCCTACCGCCTGGACGAGCCCGTCACCCTCGCGGCCGCGCGCGGCCTGCTGGACGACGTGGCTGCCGCGGGGGCGGTGCAGCTCGACGTGAGGATGCATCCGGTGGCGATCACCAACGATCCCCAGGTGGGCGGCCAGTGGGCCCTGCCCCAGATCGCCGCCCCCGCCGGCTGGACCCGGGCGGCCGGAGCGGCTCCGGTGACCGTGGCCGTCATCGACACCGGCGTGGACGTGAGCCATCCGGACCTCGCCTCGAGGGTGTGGCACAACCCGGGAGAAATCGCGGGCAACGGCGTGGATGACGACGCGAACGGCCTGGTCGACGACGTCACCGGGTGGGACTTCTACCACGGGGATGCGAGCGTCTACGACGCCGGCGATGCGAACGGCGACGGCGAGGCCGACGACATGCACGGCACGCACGTGGCCGGCTCGATCGCCGCGCGGCGCGACAACGGCGTCGGCGTGGCCGGCGTGGCCGACAACGCCCGCATCATGCCCGTCAAGTTCATCGGCCCCGACGGCGGGTACACGTCGGACGCCGTGGAGGCCATCCACTACGCCGTCGTCATGGGCGCCCGTGTCATCAACGCCTCCTTCGGCAGCACCGAGTACGCCCCGGCCCTGTGCGACGCGATCGCGGAGGCCGGCGCGGAGGGCGTGGTGGTCGTGGCCGCCGCCGGGAACGACGGGACCGACAACGACGCCTCCGCCTTCTGGCCGGCCAACTGCCCCGCGACGACGCTCCTCTCGGTCGCCGCCACCACGCAGTCCGACGGCCTCGCCTCGTTCTCCAACCGCGGCCGGGCGCAGGTGGACCTGGGCGCCCCCGGCAACCACGTCCTGAGCACCCTCCCCGGGAGCGCGTACGGCTACCTCAGCGGGACCTCGATGGCCGCGCCGCACGTCACCGGGGCCGCGGCCGCCGTGCTGGGCGTGAACCCGGACCTGGCTCCCTGGCAGGTGGTCACGGCGATCGAGGACGGGGGAGACCCCATCGCGTCACTGGCGACGACCACCGTGACCGGGCGCCGCCTGAACCTGGACGGCGCGCTGCGGATCGCCGCGACCGGGGTGCCGGACGTGACCGCGCCGAGCGCCCCGGCCTCGCTCACCCGGCGGACGGCACCATCACCCCCCTGGCGCGGCCCGCCTTCAGCTGGACCGCGGCGGCGGACGCCCAGAGCGGCCTGACCGGGTACGACCTGCGCGTGGACGACGAGACCGTGGCCACGGCGGACGCCGGGAGCACATCGGCCGTCCCCGAGGACGATCTCGACGAGGGCAGCCACACGTGGGCCGTGGTGGCGGTCGACGGCTTCGGCAACGAGAGCGCGTCCGCGCCCCGGACCCTGCTGGTCGACAGCACGCCTCCGGTCGCGCCCGTTCCGCTGACCCCGGCGGCCGGCGCCGAACGAACCCTGGGCCCGGTGGCGTTCACCTGGCGCGCCGCGAGCGACGACCTCAGCGGGCTGGCGGGCTACCGCCTCGAGGTGGACGGGGCGGCCACGAGCGTCGGCCCCACCGCGACGGGCGCGCGCGTGCGCCTCGCCGCCGGCCGCCACTCCTGGCGGGTCATCGCCCTCGACGTGGCCGGCAACACCGCGCCGGGCCCCGCCCGATGGGTCGTCCTGAGGCCGGCTCCGCGGGTGACGCTGAGCACTCCCACGGTCGTCCGGCTCGGGACCCGGCCGGTGCTGAGGGTGCGGCTCACGCGCACGGCGCGCGTGGTGTTCCGGGTCCGCCCCATCGCGGGGACGGGCCCCTCCTCGCGGTTCGTCAGCCGGCTCCGGTCCGGCCGGACCGCCGTTCGCCTGCCCCGGACCGTGGTGCGCCGCCTCCGGCCGGGTCTCGCCTACCGGGTGAGCGCCCAGCCGATCGGCGGCGCTCCCAGGAGCACGCGCATCAGCGTCACCGCCCGCTGACCGGTCACCCCACCCGCCAGCCCATGTCGAGGGTCGTCCCGTGCAGGATCACGTACACGGGACGGGCGCGGCGCGGGTGGAACACGATGGAGGCGAGCTCGCCGTCGCTCAGGGCAAGCTCCTGCGGGAGGCGCCGGAAGCTCACCGAGCTGACGTCCCCGTCCTCGTCCCGGAACAGGCCCTCGTAGTGCAGTCCCAGCCAGCGCTTCTGGAGCCGGGGGCGGCCCAGGAACCGGGCACCGATCATCGCGGGGAACGACTCGCCGCAGGCCGGGCACACGAGATGCACGGTGCGGCCTCCGGCGTCGGGGGTGCGGCACCGGGTGGCGCAGCTGGGACAGGGCAGCTCCCTGTCACGGGGCGCCGGCGCGGGCGGGGCCGGGGCGTGGTCGTGGATGCGGTCGTACCGGCGCCGCCGTTCCGGATCGCCCAGCGTCTGCCACGCGGCGTTGGCCCGCTTGGTGATCTCCTCGGCGCGCCGGCGCTGCTCGGGGTCGCGGAAGCGGTCCGGGTGGTACGCCACCAGCAGCAGGCGCCAGGCGGCGCGGATCTCCTCCGTGCCGGCATCGTGCGCCACGTCGAGCGCCCGGTAGTGGTCGTCGTCGGCGCTCACCCTCCGGGTAAGCATGACGCATCCCGCCCCCGGGATGACGCGGCACGCCGAGGCGCGTAGTCTGCGCCCCGTGGAGGAGCGGCCCGCGATCGGCGCACGGCTGCGCGAGGCCCGCATGCGCCAGGGTTTGGAGATCGCCGACTGTGCCGCGGCGACGCGGATCCGCGAGCGCTACCTGGTGGCGATCGAGGACGGGCGCTACGAGTCGCTGCCCGATCCCGCCTACGTCAACGGATTCGTGCGCGCGTACGCCTCGCACCTCGGCGTGGCCGTCCCGCAGCCCGTGCGCGACCTGCCCGTCAACGGCGAGCCCGGACACAACACCTCGGTGCGCCCCCGGCAGGTGGAGCTCAGCGCCACGCGCACCACGCCGCGCCAGGCCGGCGTGCGGCGCCCGCGCCGGTGGCCCCTCGTGCTGGCGGTGCTGGTCGTGGTGGCCCTCGTCGTGGCCGTCCTGGTCGGCGCCATCGACCTCGGTCTCTAGGGCCCCTCGGCCGCGACGACTCACTCGATGGGGACCTGCGCCAGTTGCCGGGCCTCGATCCCGGCGGGTGCGCGCTTCTGCCCCGCATGCGCTCATCCCGTCGCACAGCCGGTCGCGCTCGGCGACGAGCGGAAGCTCGCCACGGTCCTCTTCGCCGACCTCGTCGGCTCGACACGGCTGGCCGACGCGGAGGACCCGGAGCGCACGCGCGCCATGCTCACGCGGTTCTACGACGCCATGGCCGACGAGGTCGTGGCCGGCGGCGGCACGGTCGACAAGTTCATCGGCGATGCCGTCATGGCGGTCTTCGGCGCTCCGGCCGCTCAGGAGGATCACGCGGAGCGCGCGCTGCACACCGCCCTCGCGATGCGGAGACGGCTGAAAGAGGTCTTCGACGGCGCCCTCTCGCTGCGCATCGGCGTCAACACCGGCGAGGTCGTCGTGGGTGGCGAGCGCGAGAGCGGATCCTTCGTCACGGGCGACGCCGTGAACATGGCGGCGCGGCTGGAGGCGGCCGCGCAGCCGGGTGAGATCCTGGTCGGCGCTCGCACCGTCGCGGCCGCCCGGGGGGCCTTCGAGCTCGGCGAGCCGCGCACGATCGAGGCGAAGGGGAAGGCCGGCGGGGTCGTGTGCCACCGGCTGATCGGCGCGCTGTCGTCGACCGGACCGCGGAGGCTCGGTCGCGTGTTCGTCGGTCGCGAGGCGGAGGTCGAGGCGCTCCACTTGGCATACCGGCGCGTCGTCGACGATGCGAGCCCCCGGCTCGTCACGATCGTCAGCGACGCGGGCGTGGGCAAGACGACGCTCGTCCAGCACCTCTGGCGAGGACTCGAGGGGCGGTCGCCGCGACCGCTCCGGCGGGTCGGCCGCTGCAGCTCCGTGGGCACGGGGATCACCTACAAGCCGTTGGGGGACATCGTCCGCCAGCACTTCGGGCTGCTGCAGAGCGATCCGGTGGAGACCGTGCGCCATCGGCTGGCCGGGCGCGAGATCCTCGGCCTGACGCTGGGGATGGAGGCTCCGCCCGATCTCCACCCCCTGGCCGCCCAGGACCGGCTGCGTCAGGCCTGGGTCGGCTTCCTGGAGGAGCTCGTCACGGAGAGGCCTGCCGTCGTGCTCGTGGAGGACCTCCACTGGGCCGAGGACGCCCTCATCGGCCTGCTGGACGCCGCGCGGTCGAACGTCCGAGGGCCGCTGCTGTTGCTCGGTACCGCCCGGCCGGAGTTCATGCACCGTCATCCGGAGTGGGGACGTGGGGCCGACGCCGAGACGCTCCGGCTGGAGCCCCTTTCCCCCTCGCACGCGTCCCGCCTGATCGACGAGCTCCTTCCGGATGGGCTCCCCGAAAGCCTGCGGGAGGCCGTCGTCCTGCGCGCGGAGGGGAACCCGTTCTTCGTCGAGGAGCTCCTGCGGGCGCTGAGTGATCAGAGCGCGCACGGCTCGCCGGGCGACGTCGTCGTCCCCGACACGGTGCAGGCCGTTCTGGCCGCTCGCATCGACCGGCTCGAGCGGCCCGAGAAGGGCGGGCTGCAGGCGGCCGCGGTGATCGGGCGCACCTTCTGGTCGGGTCCGGTCCGGGCGCTGCTCGAGGGTGTGGAGCCGGACTTCGACCTCCTGGAGGAGCGCGAGTTCGTGCGCCACCGGGAGCGGTCGTCGATCGCGGGCGAGCGCGAGTTCGCGATCACGCACGCGCTCACCCGGGATGTCGCCTACGGGAGCCTGCCGAAGGCGCGGCGGGCGCGGCTCCATGCGCGCTTCGGCGCGTGGCTCGAGCTGGCGGGGCACGGACGCGACGAGTACGCGGCGCTCCTCGCCCATCATTACTCCCAGGCCGTCCGGCCGGAGGACGTGGACCTGGCCTGGCGGGCCGAGGATGCGGAGCTCCGCCGCGTCGAGGAGCGAGCCGGCGTCTGGCTGCGCCGGGCCGCGGCCCTGGCGGTGGGTCGGTACGACATCCAGGAGGCGCTGGCCCTGCTCCACCGGGCGGTCGAGCTCGAGACGAGCCCGTCGGTGCGGTCGGAGCTCTGGCAGGAGATCGCCCACGCCAACGCCCTCTACTTCGACGGTGCGGCCTTCTCCGCCGCCATGGAGCGGGCGATCGAGCTCGCGGACGAGGACTCCACGATCGCCGACCTCTACTCCGAGCTCGCGTTTCAGACGCTCGTCCGCGCCGGGATGTGGACGGTGGCCCCCGAGGCCGCCCTCGTGGGGGGCTGGATCGACCGGGCGCTCGACCTCGCCCGGCCGACCAGCGAGGCGCGGGCGAAGGCCCTCATCGCCCGCTGCTACTCGGACTACGAGAAGCGCGAGGAGCTGGCGAGCGAGGCGATCCGCATCGCCGAGGGTCTCGGCGATGCGGGGCTCCGCTCCTACGCCTACGACGCCCAGGCACTCCGGGCGTTCGCGCAGGGAGACTACGACGCCGCGGCCCAGTGGTACGGCCGCCGCCTCCGGCTGGTGGCCGAGATCACCGACCCGGACCATCAGTCCGACATCTACGCGGGGGCCATCGCCCCAGCGGTCGCTCGCTGCCGCTTCGACGAGGCCCGCCGCCACGCGGCCCTCCACGGGGAGGTCACGCGCGGCCTGTCTCCGCACCACCGCCTGCACGGGGTCTCGGTGGACGTCGAGATGGACGAGGTCATGGGCGACTGGTCGTCCGCACGGGAACGACGCCACCTGGTGGAGGACGCCGTTCGGGCGAACGGCGCGACGCCCTGCCTGCGGAACCAGCGCACGCTCCTCGTGTGCGCGCTCGCGTGCGTCCACCTCGACGACGAGGACGAGGCCCGCCGCCTTGAGCGGGAGGCAGGGGCGCACAGCTTCGCCGGCTTCGGGACCGTGGTCGACACGCCGCTGCTGCGGCTGGCCCTCGAGCGAGACGACCTCGCGGCCGTCGAGGCTCTGCTGGGCAAGCCCGCGGTGCGCCGGACGAACTGGTTCTACCTGAGCTCGATGGCGGCGCACCTGGACGGCCTGGCGGCCATCGGCGCAGGCGCCCAGGTGGAGGACGAGGCCCGGCGGATGGACCGGCCGTGCCTCTACCTCGAGCCCTTCGTCCTCCGCGCCCTCGGCGTCGTGCGGGAGGACCCGGACCTCGTCGAGCGCGCCGCCGGTGAGTTCGAGGCGGCCGGCCTCGGGTGGTACGCCGCCCAGACCCGCGCGCGCCTCTAGTTAGTTAGTCAGTCGATCCAGAAGTCCGGGAGGAACTCGATGTCGTCCATCCCGGCCTGCGGGGCTCCGATCGTCACGAAGACGGCGTCCTCATCGCCGGCGGCGCGGAACGCCCGGGCGATCTCGGGGGGGACGCGCACGGCGGTCCAGGGCTCGAGGTCGATCACCTCGTCGTCGAGCTTGGCCTGGGCGCGACCCGAGACGAGGAAGAAGACCTCCTCCTGAACGGTGTGGCGATGCCCGCGCGCGGGTCGCCACCCGGCGCCGAACCGCTCGAAGCTGACGGCGAAGTTCTCGAGGGCCAGGGCCTCCCGCAGGAACCGGATCTCGAAGTGATCGGGATCCATGCCCACCTCCGCCGCCCGATCCGGCACCGCGGCGACGGGAACGATCCTGTAGCCGGCCACGAGGTCTCCTCTCTACATCGTCCGCCGGGCTCGCCGGCAACCCTCCCACGCTCCGCCCGCCCGGGCGAGCGTTTCGCAATCCGGGACCACTTGACGCTGGCGGCGATCGGCGGCTTTCGTAACGACGGTCGGCCGCGACAGGCCGCGGCCGCTGGGGTGGAGGGGACGATGTCCGACATCGGCGGCGGGGGCCAGGCGCGGGCCTCTGTGCCCTCCCATCTGGCGGAGCGGATCCTCGCGTCGCGCAGCGCGCTCGAGGGCGAGCGCAAGACCGTCACCGCCCTGTTCTGCGACATCGTCGACTCCACCGCGACGGCCGAGCGCATCGGGGCCGAGGCGATGGCCGCCCTCGTCGAGGAGTTCTTCACCCGATCGCTGGCCGTGGTCCACCGCTACGAGGGGACGGTGACCCAGTTCCTGGGCGACGGCTTCCTCGCCCTCTTCGGCGCCCCGCTGACCCACGAGGACCACGCCCACCGGGCCGTCCTCGCGGCCTGGGACATCGCCGCGACGCTCCGCGCCGACCCGATCCCGATCCGCGGCTCCGAGCGGATCGTGCGGGTGAGGATGGGCCTGAACAGCGGCGAGGTCGTGGTGGGCCGGATCGGGGACTCGCTGCGGATGGACTACACGGCGATCGGCGACACGATCAACCTCGCGTCACGGCTGCAGGCCGTGGCCGAACCGGGCAGCATCGTCCTCAGCGAGTTGAACGTTCCGTGCCGCCGGGCGCTCGATCGAGGCCGAGCCGCTCGGCGAGCGCCTCGTCAAGGGGCGCTCGGAGCCCGTCCTCGTCCACCGGCTCCTGCGGGTCCGCGACCTCGGCAGGCCGAGCGGCCGGCCCGGGGGCTCCGGCCCGCGGCTGGTCGGCCGGGGTCGGGAGGTGGAGCAGCTCGGCGGGCTCATCGAGCGCCTGCGAGCCGGCCGGGGTTCCCTGGCGCTGGTGAGCGGCGAGGCCGGCGTGGGGAAGTCGCGGCTGGTCGCCGAGGTCCGCGGACGCCCGGATTCCGCGCCGGTGCGGTGGCTCGAAGGGCGCACGCTCTCCTTCGGCCGGGAGATCGCCTACTGGCCCTTCCTCGAGGCGCTGCGAGGCCTCTGCGGGATCCTGGATGACGACGGTGAGCCCGAGAGCCTGGCCAAGCTCGAGGCGCAGGTGCGGCCCCTCTTCGGGGACGATTCGGCCGAGGTGCTTCCCTATCTCGCCTCGCTGCTCGGACTCGAGGTGACCGGCGAGCTCGCCGAGCGCGTGCGCTACCTCGACGGCGGGGCCATGGGCCAGCAGATCCTCCTGAGCGTCCGGCGGCTCTTCGAGCGTCTGGCGAGGGAGGGCCCGGTGGCGCTGGTGATCGAGGACCTCCACTGGATCGACGAGTCGTCCACCGAGCTCATCGAGCACCTGCTGCCGCTCGTGCGCGAGGTCCCCCTTCTGATCGTGTGCGTCAGCCGGCCCGACGGCGAGGGGCCGCTCGAGCGCCTGCGCGGCTTCGGGGAGGGCGCTCATCCGGAGATCCTCGCCGAGATCGCCCTCTCCCCGCTCACCCGCGACGAGAGCGGGGAGCTGTTGCACGGGCTCGTGGGTCCCGGAGTGATCACGGACGCCGAGAGCGACCGCCTCCTCGAGCGCGCCGAGGGGAACCCGTTCTTCCTCGAGGAGATCGTTCGGTGGCGCGCGGCGGGGGGCGCCGGCGCCATGGCCGTCCCGGAGACGGTCGAGGGGGTCATCCTGGCCCGAATCGACCGGCTGGAGGAGGACGTCAAGGAGGTCCTGAAGGTCGCGTCGGTGGTGGGGCGGAGCTTCCTGCGCAGGGTGCTCGAGGCGATCGTCGCCGCGGGCATCGAGCTCGACGAGGAGCTGGGCGAGCTGCTGCGGATCGAGCTGATCCGGGAGCGTCAGCGGCTGCCGGAGCTGGAGTACCTCTTCACGCACGCTCTGGTGCAGGAGGCCACGTACGGCAGCATCCTTCGTCAGCGCCGCCTCGAGCTCCACCGGCGCGTGGGCGAGTGCATCGAGCGGCTCTTCCCCGAGCGCCTCGACGAGTTCTACGGGCTCCTCGCCCATCACTACGGGCAGGCCGAGGACTGGCCCAAGGCCCACGAGTACCTCCTGAAGGCGGCGGACGAGGCCGGCCGGATCGCCGCCAACGCCGAGGCGCTCGGCTACTACCGGCGGGCCCTCGAGACCCATGCCCAGGTCTTCGGCGACCGCTGGGAGCCCGTCGAGCACGCTTCGCTCGAGCGCAGGATGGGCGAGGCGCTCTTCCGTCTCGGCCGGCACGAGGATGCGAGGGAGCACCTGTACCGCGCCCTCGATCTGCTCGGCGCGAGCTACCCGCAATCCCAGCGGGGGGTGGGCCGGGCGTTCGTTCGGGAGCTCGCGCGCCAGGTGCTCGGGCGGCCGTTCGCCGGCCACCGCCGGGACCGCTCGTCCGGTCCGGCGGACTGGGAGCGCTGTGGTGTGTACGGGGCGCTCTGCTGGATCGACCACCAAGGCGATCCTCGGCGCTTCACCCTCGACTCCCTCCTCCTGCTGAACCTCTCCGAGCGACGGGGCATCACCCGAGGGATGGTCTACGGCTCGGCCGCGGTCGGCCTCATGGTGGCCCACGTCCCGCTCGATCGCGCCGCGCGCGGATACCGGGAACGGTCGCGGGCGCTCGCCGGGGAGCTCGGGGACCCGCTCGCCATGGGTGACGCGCTGTTGGTCGCGTCGATGGGCGAGCACCTGCGCGGCCACTGGAGCGTCGCGCTCGACGGCTTCGCCGAGGCGGAGCGCCTGTCCTGGGAGGCCGGGGCGCTGCGGGCGTGGGGCTCGAGCGCGACCATGAAGGCCTACGTGCTCCTGCAGCAGAGCCGCTTCGACGAGTGCCGTGCGGTGTGCGATGAGATCGAGCGGGTCGCCAGGGACGCCTCCGATCCCCTGCTGCTCGGGTACGCGCTCCACACCCGGGCCGCGGTGCTCCTCCGCCGCGGCCACTTCGCCCCCGCCCTCGAGCTCTATCTCGAGGCGATCGAGCTCTATCGTCCCGTGCCCTCACCCTTTTCCGGCCTGCGGGCGGTCGCCGATGCGGCGCTCTGCCATCTGCGGCTGGGCAGGCTCGACCATGCGGTCGCCGCCGCCGAGGAGAGCGAGGCGATCGTCGTCCGGCACGGGTTCCGCGGCTTCCAACCGGTGAACGCCGCGATCGCCGGCGCGGACGTGTTCCTGCACCTGGCCGAGCAGGGATCGGAGGAGGCGCTCGGCAGGGCGCGGGCGGCGGCCAAGACCGCGGCGAAGCGCAGCAAGGTGGCGCCGGAGGGCGTGCCGGGCGCCCGCCGCGTCCGCGGCAACATCGAATGGCTGCGCGGACGGCAGCGCGCGGCCCGGCGTTCGTGGCGACGCAGCCTGGAGGTCGCGGAATCCCAGGGAGCGCCCTACGAGGCGGCGATGACCGAGCTCGACGCCGGACTGCGGCTCCGCGACCCCGAGCACCTGGGGCGCGCCGAGGCGCTGTTCGAGGAGCTGGGGTCAACCTGGTACGCCGACCGCGCACGCGAGGCGCTCGGGGACGTGATCTGATCGACCGAGCCCGGCGGCTCGGCCGATCACGTTCCCCGGTTCAGGCCGCCGCCCCGTAGGCGACGGGCCGCGCCGGGTCGGCGCTCCATTCGTTGAACGCGCCGTCGTAGACCCCGGCTCCGTTGATGCCCACCGACTCCAGGGCGACGAGGGCGAGCGTGGCGGACACGCCGCTCCCACAGGTCACGACGACCTCCGCCGGAGGGCGCTCCGGATCGAGGCCGGCGCCGCGCAGGAGGCGCCGGATGGCGGCCGGCGCCGCCACGAGGCCGGCGGACCCGTCGACCAGCTCGGGGTAGGGGAGACAGAGCGCGCCGGGGATGTGGCCGGTTCCGGGCGCGCCCTCCTCGCCGAGGTAGAGGTGGCGCGGCCGGGCGTCGATCACGGTCGCCCCGCGCGCCCGCGCGTCCTCGAGGTCGGCGAGCGTCAGGCGGAGCCGCGGCCGGGGGCGCGGGGTGAAGGACGCCCCGGGATCCTCGGGCGTCGCGCTCGTGACGGGGCGGCCCTCCTCGAACCAGGTGGGCCAGCCCCCGTCGAGCACGCGCGCCTCGGCGCCGTAGAAGCGGAACGCCCAGGCCACGCGGGCGGCGAAGATGCCGTAGTAGTCGTCGTAGGTCACGACGAGATCGCCGTCGCCCACGCCGAGGCGCTCGGCCTGGCGAGCGAAGTCCTCGGGCCCGGCCACCTGGTAGGGGACGGGGTCGCCGGCGTCGATGAGGTCGTGCTCCCAATCCGCCAGGACGGCCCCGGGGATGTGGGAGGCGCCGTACTCGGCGCGCTTGGCGTGGGGCTTGGGGGAGCTCATGTGGCGCCCCCGCACGTCGAGCACGCGCAGGCCCGGCCGGCCGAGATGGGCCTCCAGCCAGTCGGCGTCAACGAACGGTCCGGGCGGCGCCTCGATCTGCGTTCGGGTGAGGGACATCGGGTCTCCTTGTCGGCGGAGGCGCGCCGCCGTGGCGGCTACGCCTCCTGGGCCATGGCGAGGAGGTCGCTGCGCTCGATCTTCCCGACGAGCTCGGGGTGATCCACGCGCATGTGCGCCTCGATCACGTCGGCCGCCTGATCGGCGGTGTCACCGCCACCGATGAACCCGCACAGGCAGGTGATTACCTTGGCCATGGCTCCTCGCTTTCATGTCGTGACCACGCTGACTCTCGGGCCTTAGGCTACGGCGCACTTCTGCTTGGGGAAATCTTGGGACGCACGACGCGCATCCAGCTGTGCGGCCGGCTGGTCGCCGAGATCGACGGCCACCCGGTGCAGGAGGCCCTCCCGGGCCGTCAGGGGCGCGCCCTGTTCGGCTACCTGGCGGCCAACCGCCACCGCGCCCACACCCGCGACGCGCTGATGGAGGCGCTCTGGCCGGACCGGGCCCCGGCGAGCGCCGACTCGGCCCTGAGCGCCCTCCTGTCGGGCATGCGCCGGGCGCTGGGGGAGGGGACCCTGGAGGGGAGGAGTGAGATCCGCCTGTGCCTCGAGCCCGGCGCCTGGGTGGACCTCGAGGCCGCCGAGGAGTCGATCCACCGCGCCGAGTCGGCCGTCGCCCGCGAGGCGTGGACCAGCGTCTGGGGACCGAGCCTCGCCGCACTCGCCGTCGCGCGGCGCACCTTCCTGCCGGAGGTGGACGCCCCCTGGGCCGACGAGTGGCGACGGCGCCTCGAGGAGATCCGCCTGGACGCCCTCGAGTGCTACAGCGCCTGTGCCCTGGGCATCGGCGGCGGTGAGCTGCCGGTGGGGGAGCGGGCGGCGCGCGAGCTGGTGGCCGGCGCTCCCTTTCGTGAGCAGGGGCAGCTCCTGCTGATGCGGATCCTGGTGGCCCGGGGAAACACCGCGGAGGCCCTGCGCGCCTACGAGGACCTCCGTGGCCTGCTGCGCGAGGAGCTCGGAGCGGCGCCCGGGCCCGAGCTGCGCGCCTTCCAGGCCGAGCTCCTGCGCGCCACCGCCTCGGGCGGGTGAGGCGCAGCGGGCCGGCGCGCGCCGGCCCGCTCAGCCGAGACGTCGCCGGAAGAACGTGACCGAGATGCCCTCCTCGAAGCCGGCGCGCCGGAAGAGGGCGGCGGACGCGGGGTTGTCGCTGGACACGTCGGCGACCACCTCCGCCCGTCCGCGGGCGGTCAGCGCCTCGACCACCGCCGCGATCAGCCGGGTCGCGAGCCCCTCGCCCCGGTGGCCGGGCGCCACCGCGATCCACTCGAGATGCCCGGTGTCCTCGAGCACCTCGTAGCTCTCGGCCGCCAGCGCGAAGCCGACGACCTCTCCGTCGTGGTCGGCGACGAAGCAGAGCCCCGGCTCGTTCTCGAGGTGATCCGCGACCTCGTTCACCGTCCAGTAGTTGTAGGGCTTGTCGAGCACGTCGTAGCAGAGCAGTCCCAGGCGGTAGACCGCGGGAAGGTCCTCGACGGTCATCGGGCGGAGCGCCGCGTTCACCACGCCGATTCCTCGACCGTCGCGTCCGGATTGCCCAGCTCCTCGATGCGCGTCCCCCACTCCTCCATGAAGGCCGACGTCTCGTGCAGGAGCTCCTCTGCGCGCGGCGGCTCGGGCAGCAGGGAGCGCAGCGCCGGGCGGTCGTCCTCCGCGCATCGGCGCGCGACCTCGCCGGCGTCCACGGCGCTCATCCAGGGGAACGGGGCCCGGAGCCGGTCCACGGCCTCCCCCAGGTCGCCACCCGCTCCCGCGTGGTCGATCAGGCGGTCAACGGCCCGATCGACCTGCTCGCAGTAGAAGTCCCGCGTGTAGGCGTCGGGAGCGCTCTGGTTGCGGGCCTGGAAGAAATAGGCGTGGAGCACCGCGCGTCCGTGGGGGGCGAACGCATCGGCCGGCGCGTCGGGCCAGCGGACGTCCGCGGCGAGCCGGTGCAGGTTGGCCGCCAGCTCGTCGTCGCCCAGGTCGGGGACGAGCCCGGCCGACTCGCGCCAGTCCTCGCGCGCCTGCGCGCCGCCGTGCTCGGCGTGCAGCTCGGCACGCTCGAAGAGGGCCCAGGCGATGCCCCATTCCCCTCGCCCCTCCTGCCGGAGAAGGTCCACGGCCGCGTCGTAGTACCCGGCCGCCTGGCCGTACCGCCTCGCGCGTTCCGCGTCGTCCGCCGTGGCGCGGTAGCGGTACGTGTGAGCGAGGAAGATCTGGATCAGGGCGCCGACGTGCCGCTGATCCCCGTCGAGCTTGGCCGCGCTCGGGGGGAGCCCGCAGAGGCGACGCACCCCGAGGAGGGATTGGAAGACGCTCTCCCAGCGCTCCGGCCGGGAGTCCTTGCGATACCCGGTCGGATACTCGGCCACGAACGTCCTGAGGCGGGACGTGAACTCGGCGTCGTCCTGCGTCCTCTCCCAGTCGTCCAGGAGGTCCGAGATGAAGGGGAACGGGACGTAGCAGCCCCACCAGAAGAACGCGTCGAAGAACTGATGGGCGAAGCGCGCCCGGCTGCGCTTTCGGGCCGCCGGGGTGTCGGCGCCACGGGCCTCGTAGTGGAGCCAGTCGCGGGCCCCCGCCTGCCAGTCCGGCCGCTCGTAGCGGTACCAGGCGCCGTAGGCCACCTGGTCGTCGCCGGCGCGCTCCTCGTAGCCGGCCAGCCACGCGCTCATCTGGGCGGCCGCCCGCTGATTGGCCCGCTGCCAGCCGGCGAGGTCGTTCCTCGCGAACTCGTTCGCGAACCGCTCGCGGGTGAGGGCGTCGAGCCGGAAGAAACGCGAGTCCCGGGGATCCGCCTCGTCCTCCTCGATCAGCAGGTTCCGCTGGAGCCCGGCGATCAGATCGGCCCCCTCGCCGGGCCGGCGGTCGAGGAACTCCTCGAGCAACCCGGCGTCGAAGCTGCGCAGCACGCAGCAGCCCTTCACGACCGGCTCGAGGTCGGGGGGGACGAGGGCCCGGACCCCCGCCGGGGCCCCCGCCGCCGCGCCGCTCACCGGGCCCGGGTCCGCCAGGCGCGCCTCGACGACCGACGGCTCCAGCGGGCCCTCGAGCTGCTGCATCCTGAGGACGGCCTGGGCGACGTCCGCCGCGTTCCCGTGGCTGAGTCGCTCGACCACGCCGAGCAGCTCGTCGGTGACGGCGGCCCCAGGGAGGCAGGTCTCCAGCATCTCCCGGATGTCGTCCCCGGTGAGGGGCGGAACCTGGCGCTCGATCACCTCGGCCTCGGGCGGGCTCAGCACCGCCGGAGCGGCCGGGGTCCGCGCGACCACGGTGACGGTGCCCGGAAGGCGCCGGACGACGTCGAGGAGCCACGGGCCGAGGGCGCCCGTCGCGACGTGATCGAAGTTGTCGACGATCACGAGGGCCGGTCGGTCTCCCAGCACGAGGGGGTAGCAGTCGGCGAAGATCTGCGCGAGATCGGTCTGGGACTGCACGATGCCGGGCCCCGCGTCGTCGGTGAGATGAGCGGCCTCGCTCGCCGCATTCGCGAGCGCCGTCGTGATGTCGCCCAGGTTCCGCACGGCGCGTCCCACGTTCCGCCCCGCGTCCTCCTCGAGCTTGACGATGTCGCGGACGAGCTTGGACAGCACCTCGCGGAAGCGGGCGTACGCCGGGGAGAGCGCGAGCGCCGACTCGTCGGCGGGACTCGCCCCGCGCCCGTCCGACTCGCTCACCGCGATGCTGAACACGGCCGTCGGCCGCACCTCGGGGAGCCGGTGGCGGACGTGCCGCAGGAACGTCGTCTTCCCGCTTCCCGGGACCCCGTGGAGGTCGACGATCCTCGCCTCATCCTGGGGCGGGCTCATGGCGAGGGTCTCGAAGAGGTCGTGGCGCCCCACGAAGACGTCGCCGGGGGCCGGGGCCGGTCCGGAGGAGGATCGCCCGTCGGCCATCAGCGACGGTCGACCATCTCGGCGAGGAGCACCGCGCCGTCGAGGAGGAGGGCGACGCGGCTGCCGGTCCAGTCGTCGCGCCGGCCCCCCGTCCAGGCGAGGCCGAGCCCGAGCACGCCGGCGTCGGCCTGCAGGAGCAGCTCCCCGCTGGAGAGCTCGAGCATGTGGGCGCTCCCGTCGGTGGCGGCGGAGGCGAGAAGGCTTCCGTCGCTGGAGAAGGCGAGGGCGTTCACGTCGTCCGCGTGACCCTCGAGGTAGTGCGGAGCGTCCCCGGCGCGCTCGTCAAGCAGGCCGATGCGCCCGTCCTCGCAGCCGAAGGCGATGCGGGCCTCCTGTGGCGAGCAGGCGATGACGTTGACCTGGTCCCCGGGATCGACCAGCGCGACGCCGTCGCGTGGGTCCTCCACCTCCCAGCACATGATCGGCCCATCCTGGCCGGCCGAGAACACCCGCCGGCCGTCGGCGGAGAAGGCGACGGCCAGGGCGGGGCGCTTGCGCTTCGGCACGAGCTCCCTCGGCTCCGGATCGCCCTGCATCTCCCAGATCCTGACGCACCCGTCGGCGCACGCCGCGGCGACGCGGCCTCCATCCGGGGAGACGGCGACGGCCCGCACCGACCGCGGCGACCGGAGCGAGAGGACGCCGCTGCCGTCCTGGCGGCCCCAGACGTGCACCGTTCCCCCGCCGCCGCTCCAGGCCAGGTGGTCGCTGTCGGCGGAGAACGCGAGGGCGCCGATCTTGGCCCCCGCGCCGGCCTCCAGCGGCGCTCGCGCGGGGCGCCCGTCGTCCGCCTCGCGTATCCGCACCTGACCGTCGTCGCCGCCGGTCGCGACCAGCTGCCCGTCGGGGGACATCGCGATGGCGCTGACGCTGCTCATCTCCTCGTCCAGGGGCTGCCCGGTCTCGGCTTCGGCGACGTCCCAGATCCGCACCCTGCCGTCAACGTCGCCGGAGGCAAGCCGGTCCCCCGCGGGTGAGAAGGCGACGGCCCTGATCGGGCTGCTCGCGTCGCGCATGACGGTGGTCGGCTCCCGGTCACCGTGCGGCTGCCAGAGCCGGACGCTGCCATCGTCGCTGCCCGAGGCGAGCCGCAGGGGCTCTCCCGTGGGCGAGAACGCGACGGCCATCACCGAGGTGTCGGGGCCCGCCAGGATCACCGGCTCCCGGCCGCCCGCGAGGTCCCACATCCCGACGCCCGCGTACTGCTCCCCGAAGGCCAGGAGGTCGCCGTCCGGCGAGAACGTGATCGACGTGACCGCCTCGGTTCCGACGTCGCGGGCCATCGTCTCCCGCTCCTCCGCCAGGTTCCAGATCCGCACCCGGCCCTGGTCCCCCCCCAGGGCAAGGACGTCGCCCCTGGGGGAGTAGGCGACGGCCGTGGCCGGCTTGGCGCCGTCGCCGGGGACCGCCGGCGCGGGCCCGCCGCCGACGCGGGAGGTCCGCACGCTGCCGTCGTCGGCGCACGACGCCACCTGAGAACCGTCGGGGGAGATGGCGACCGAGCACACCGAGGCGTCGCCGTGGTCGGCGAGCGCGTCGTGTGTGCGGGCCCCGATGTCCCAGATCCGCACGCTGCCATCGGACCCGCCGGTGACGATCGCGCGTCCGTCGGGCGCGAAGGCGAGGGCCCTGATCGCTCCCACACCCGTGGGGATCTCGGTCGGCTGCCCCAGCAGCTCCGAGTCCCAGATCCGGAGGATCCCCTTGCTGCCCCCGGAGGCGAGGCGCCCGTCGACCGAGAACGCGAGCGCGTTGATGGCCGTCTCGTACAGGCAGGCCTCGCGCACGAGGGCGCCGAGCAGGCGGGGGCGGCGCCAGAGCGGGCGAAGGTGGAGCGGCGGCAGCAGGGAGAGGGACTCCAGCCGGCCGGCGTCGATGCCCTCGGGAGCGTCCAGCAGCATCAGGCGCAGGCTGGCGGCGAGCGTGGCCAGGTCGGGGTGGCCGGCCAGCAGATGGCCCGAGGTCTCGAGAAAGCGGTCGAGCCAGGCGATCGCCCTGTCCTCGGGCAGGAACCCGGCGGCGGTGGCGAGGTCCCGCTCCACCGCGTGAGGTCCGGAGAGGTGGGCGTGGACGGCGAGGAAGCCGACATCGCGGGCGACGGCCTGAAGAGCCTCGGGATCGCGTGCGCCGTGCATGTGGTGGACGAGGTGGTCCCAGATGTAGAGGTCGTCGTCCGGCAGGGTCGCCCAGTCACCCTTCGAGGAGCACCGGCACGCGTAGGCCTCGAGCAGCCGGCCGTGGTTCTCCATGAGATCGTCGGCCAGCAGCAGGAGCAGCGCCTGTTTGACGCGAATGTCGGCGGGCTTCGGCGTGTTCTGGGCATCGGATGCCGTCGCCTGGATCGTGACGAGATTCCACTTCGCCAGGGTCTCGACGAGCGCCTGCACGTCATCGGGCCCCCGCCTCCAGAGCGTCTCGAGGGCGATCCGGGGGATCGGCTCGTCCTCCCGGAAGATCGCCAGCTGCCGGTACCTTCGGGCGTCGTCCTCCGGGAGGGCGTCGAGGGCGACCCGCATGGCCGCGAAGGCCCCCGCATAGTCCCCGCCACCGAGGAACCTGCCGCTCGCGAGATCGTCCGCCACCGCCGCGCAGGTGCGTCCCCCCTTGCCGATGGCCGCGCCGACGAGGGCGAGGGCCTGAGGCAGCCGGTCCGTGGCGGTGAGGATCCGCTCGACGTCGCCCGGCGCCCAGTCCGGCTCCGACCCGCCCGCCCTGCGCCCGGCCGCCTTCTCGAGAAGCCTCACGGCCGCCTCCGGTCCGAGCACGTCGATCTCGACGACCGCCGCCCGGAAGCCGCCGAGGATGGAGCGGTGGATGGTCGTGCACAGCGTCCGCCCCTTCAGACCGGTCACGTCGAGGGCCTGGAGGGCCCCCCCGGTCAGAACGTCCTCCAGCACGACGAGGCACCGGCGCTCGGCCAGGGCCTTGCGAAGGTCGTCCTTGAGACGATCGTCCGCCGCGGGATCGTTCTCAGCCACCTGGATGCCCAGTCGTCCGGCGAGACGCCTCCGGGCGGCGTGGATGTCGCCGGACCCGAGCTCGACCCAATAGACCCCGTTAACAAAGGTCCGGAGCACCTGCTCGTCGTGAGCGAGCTGGGCTGCGAGGACCCGCCTCCCGACCCCCTTCCGGGGTGCTCCGCCCGGTCCGGTGACCCCGGTGATCGCCACGATCGGGGAATCTCCGAGCAGCTCCGTCCGAATTCGGTCGAGATCCTCGGGCCGGTCGAGATAGTCGGGCGGCGGCGGCGGGACGTCGTGCGCCGTGCCCATGGCCGGGGGCTCGGCGGTCGCTGCGGTGGGGGCGGCGATCCCCTCCTCGGCAGCCTGCCCCAGCGGTCGAAGCTCCCGGAGGAACGGCAGCAGATCCCCATGGCCCTCGCCGTACGGGAGAACCCTGATCGGCTCGCCCTGGTGCTCGTGGCGGAGCGCCTCGGCCTCCCCGTCGGTGCAGAGGCGATAGTGCCGGCTTTCGCTTTCCTGGAACTTGCGCAGGAACAACCGCAGGGCCGCAAAGTTGGGGTCCTTGAGGCCCTCGCCGCAGCCGACGAACACGAGCTTCTTGACCACCGTCAGGGCCTGCTGGATCTCCTGGGGCGCGTCCGCCTGCATCACTTGTCCGTAGGAGCCGATGCCGAGCACGACCGACTCGGGCTCCTCCCAGTGGCCGTGCAGGTGGATGATCCGCCGCTCGTCCCCCTGCAGCACCCTCTGGACGTCTCCGGGGTGTCTCCACGTCACCGGCCGAAGCTGCGTCACCTCCTCGAGGAGGCCGTCGTAGTTGGTGGTCGCGATCAGCGCGCCGAGATCCGCGAGGGCCTCGATCAGCTCGCGGTTCCGGCACGCGAGGCTCCCGACGGTCCCCCTCAGCCAGCTCCTGTACTCGCCGCTCTCGGGGCCCCCGAGGGCATCGGTCACGAGGCCGGCGCCGGACACCATCATGCCCACCTTCTGGGACCGGATCAGGTCACGGTAGGTCTTGGCGTCGTCTGCGCTGAGGCCCAGCTCCACGGCCCGATCGACCCCGTCCTCGAGGAGCCCGCCCCAGCCGGCCACCGGCTCGGCGCCGGTCGCGGCCATGGAGACCCCCGCGCCGACGACGATGACGACCTGACCCTTGGCGATCGCCTCGGCCAGCTCATCCCGGAGCGTGGCGCTCAACGGCTCGCCGCCGTCTCGGGCGCGGTCGGCATACGCGCGCGGGTCGCTGCCACCCCTCCGGCCTCCTCGAAAAGCCGCTGAACCGCAAGCTTATCCCGCTTCACCGCGGGTGAGATGGGCCGCCGGGAGGGAATCGGAGACCGCCCTCACCGACCCCTACGCACCGCCCTCCGCTTCGGCCTCCATCCGGACGAGACGGGTGCTGGAGCCCATCAGGACCTCGTGATCGAGAGCGCACCCACGGGACAGGTGTCGCAGAGCTCCTTCGCGCGCCCCTCGTCGATCTCGGCGACGAGGACACGGGCGATGCCGTGCTCGTCCAGTTCGACGGCCTCCGGGTCGAGCGCCACGCATTCCCCGGAGCCGATGCAGGCGTCCGGATCGACGATCAGGTGTACGAGCATGATGGGGCCCTCCTCGGGCGTGGTGGGGTGATGGTCATCGATGCACGGCGGAGGCGACGAGCTCCCGCGCCTGGCGCAGCCGTGCGGGGGCGTCGAGCAGCAGAACGCACGCCGGCGTGCCGTGTGCGTCGCGACCGACGATGAGCCCGTCCTCCTCGTGCCACTCGGCCGCCGCGTCCGCGACGCCGACCTGCTGGATACGGAGCGGGCCGATGTCGCTGAAGAAGTAGGGCTCTCGCACGTACGCCGTGGTCGCGCCCATGATCGAGTCGGCCGCGTGGCGGCCGCTCCAGAGCGCGTGATCCCAATGGGGGATGCCGATGCGGCCCCATCGCGGATGCGGGAAGGAGACGCAGTCCCCGCACGCCCAGAGACCCTCGTGGCCGATCACGCGGAGGCGCTCGTCGGCCGCGAGGGTCAGCGCCCTCCGCCCGGGGTCCGCGAGCTCGGGCGGGAGGCTCGAGCCGAAGCCGGCCGCAGAGACGACGACGTCGCAGTGGAGGTCGCCATGGGTTGACGTTCGCACGACGGTGCCCGTGGCGTCGAAGTCGACGCCGTCGATCCCGCACGAGCCGAGGAAGCGGACGCCGAGCCGGTCCAGCGTGGCGCGGGCGGCGTCGGAGACTCGTGGAAGGAAGCGTGCGAGTGGCCGGTCGAGCATGTCCAGCAGCGTCACGCGGTGCGCTGCGGCGAGCGTCGCGGCGGTCTCCGTCCCGATGAGGCCTGCGCCCACCACCACGACGCGCCGGTGCGGGAGGCTCAGTCGCTGGACGAGTGAGGCGAGCCCCGCGCCGGTGGTGTTCTCCTCCGCCTGCTCGATTCCGCGAACCGGCGGCTTCGGGTAGCGAAGGCCGGTCGCCCAGACCAGCGCCGGGGCCTCGATCTCGAGCGGGTCGCCCCCGGCCGAAGGGCTCACGACGAGACGACGGAGATCGACGTCGCACGCGGCCACGACTCCATCGACGTGCACGATGCCCCGCTCGGCGAGTTTGACCGCGTCGGCGAGCAGCGGCACGCGGCCGGTGGTGAGCGCGCGCTTGGAGAGCGGTGGGCGATCGTGCGGCAGACCCGGTCCGACCATCGTGACGGGCACGCCCTGCTCGGCGAGGCGTGCGGCGCACGCGTAGCCGGAGACTCCGTTCCCCACGACGACGACATCACTCATGCCCGAACAAGAGCGCCTTCGGTGGTCCACCGCGTCGGTGCGGACTCCGATGTCCGTGTGGGAAAGCCGCATCGGGGATGGGGGCCGCCGCCGATATCGCTTCCTCAGGGAGCGGGGATCATCACCGGTGAAGGGCTCACGCCGGCCGCGCCGGCGGATCCAGGCGAGCGATCGGGAGGACGACCGTGGCCGCGGACGCACACGATCGGGCAGGTGCAGGGGCGGCGAGCCGTCGCGAGTTGTTCGCGTTGGCAGCGGTCC
This sequence comes from Miltoncostaeaceae bacterium, assembly GCA_963760715.1. Lineage (GTDB taxonomy): Bacteria > Actinomycetota > Thermoleophilia > Miltoncostaeales > Miltoncostaeaceae > CAVXDY01. The sequence continues at coordinate 148,004 of CAVXDY010000005.1, forward strand.
TGGCGGCGACGGCGCTGACCGGGGCCGCAGCCATCGCCGGCCTGACGCGCAGCGCCCCCGCCGCGCCCACGACGCCGGCGGTCGGCCAGGTCCTCACGCCCGCGGCCCCGGCGCCGGCGCCGCGGCGCGTCGAGCCGGGAGACTGACGTGCGCGCCCTCTGGGCAACGGTCCTGGCGACCTGGGCGCTCTTCACCGTGCTCGCCGTTCTGGCCTGGACACGCCCGCAGCCGGCGGCATCGCCGCAGCCGATCCCGGCAGCCGTCGTCGTCAAGGGCAAGAACGGCACGAGCAACCTCGTCGTCGTGAAGGGGGGCGCCTCCACGTCACATGCCACGACCCGGACCTCGCCGGTCGGCGCGGGATGATCTTCACCCTGGCGGCGGGGGTCCCCGTGGCGTGGCTCGTCGCGCGTGCCGCCGGCCTCGTCGCCTTCGCCCTCCTCACGATCTCGGTCACGCTCGGCCTCGCCCTCAGCACCAAGCTGCTCGGCAACCGACGCGGCAAGCTGCTGTTCGGCTGGCACCAGACGATCGCGTGGACCGCCCTGGCGATGCTCGTCCTGCACATGGGGGCACTGGCGCTCGACCCGGTCATCGGCTTCGGGCCCGTCGGCGTGCTCGTGCCCGGCGCGGCGCCGTGGCGGCCCGTGCCGGTCGCGGCGGGAATCCTGACCGCATGGCTCATGCTCGCCCTGGCGGTCTCCTTCCGCCTCCGTCGCCGTATCGGTCAGAGACGCTGGCGACTGATCCACTACGCCAGCTTCGCGGCTTTCGCGATCGCCCTCTACCACGCGATCAACGTGGGCAGCGACCTCACCGGAGCACGGGGCCTGATCATCGCCGGAGCCTTGGCGGCCCCGGTCGTATGGCTCGTCTACGCGCGCATCCTGATGCCGCGCTCCGGTGGCCGGCGAGCCTCCGCCCGGCCGCCGGCGCCCGCACCCGCGGCGGTCCCGTCCACGCCGCCGGAGCCGCGCCGCACCCCGGCTCAGGCATGACGCCTCCCCTGCGGCGCGAGACATTTCGCGCGATGGGCACGATCTGCGCCGTCGCCGCTGCGGTGGGGCCGCGTGAGGCGGCCGATGCAGGCGTCGCCATCGACGCCGCGCGGCGCGAGATCGCGCTCTGCGAACGCGCGCTCTCGCGGTTCGACGCCCGCAGCGATCTGTCACGCCTGAACGACGCCGGCGGAGCGTGGGTGGCGGTGGACGAGCGGCTCATCGACGCCCTGTCCGAGGCGCTGCGTGCGCGGACGGACACGCTCGGTAGGTTCGACCCGACGATCCTCCCGGCACTCGCCGCCACCGGATACGACCGCTCCTTCGAGCTGCTCACCGAAAGGGCTGCCACGCCCCTCGAGGACTGGCACGCCGGCGCGCGCTTCGAGGTCGATCCGCTCTCGGGGAGGGCCCGCGTCGAGCGCGGCGCCGCGGTGGACCTGGGGGGGATCGGCAAGGGCTTCGCCGCGACCCGCGCGCAGCGGGCGATGCGCGCGGCCTGCCCCGCGCTGACGGGAGGGCTCGTCGACATGGGCGGCGACATCGCGGTCTCGGGCAGCCCGCCTGAGGGTGGTCCGTGGCGCGTGGACATCGCAGACCCCCGAACGCCCGATCGGCCGGCCGGAACCCTCGAGCTGACCGGCGGGGGTGTTGCCACGTCGGGGCGCGACGCGCGGCGGTTCGGCCCCGGCGGGCGGCTCCACCATCTCATCGATCCCGCGTCCGGCACGCCCGCAGCCGCCGGCCCGCTCGCGGTCACCGTCACGGCGCCGAGCGCCATCGACGCCGAGGCCCACGCCACCGCGCTCGCGATCGCGGAGGAAGACGAGGCGAGGGCACATCTCGCCTCGTTCCCCGACGTCGCGGCCCTGCTCATCCCGCATCTCGGCCGGCCCGTCGTGATCGGCCGCCTCCCCCTGGCTCGGGAGCGCTCTCGGCCACGGCTCGTCATCACAACAGAGGCAGGAAGGTTCCCATGGCACTGAACGCCACCACCCGCGCGCTCGCGGGCAGGCCCGGAGCGGCGCTCGCCGCCGCGGCACTGGTCGTCGCCGTCGCGAGCGGCTGCGGGGGCGGAGGAGGCGGCGGAGGAGGAGGAGGGGGCGGCGGCGGCAGCCAGTCGGCCGGCGACTTCATGAGCCAGATCACCACGCAGTTCTCCCGCGGCCAGGCCGGTCGGTTGTGGGACACGCTCCATCCCGCCGATCAGGCCGTCGTCAGCCGCGCTCGCTACATGGTGTGCCAGAGCAACGACGGCTTCGACCTGCAGAAGTTCACGATCCTCGAGACGTACGCCGACACGATCGAGGTCGCGGGTAAGGCGACTCCCTCGACGGCGGTCTCCGTCCAGGTCACCTCCGATGACGGCGTGACGACCGCCACCACGCACGCGGTCAGGCTCAACGGCCGATGGCGCTGGGTCCTCCCGCCGGCCGACTACGCCGCCTACAAGCAGGGCAAGTGCCCGTCGTCCGGGTGACGACGGGGCGCTGACAGAGTCGGGGTGACGAGCTGATGGCCTGCGGCGAACCACCTGGAGGCGGCCGCGAACCGACCCGGGGCGACCATCGTCCTCGGTCGCCCCGGGCGCCGCGCCCCGACGGTGAACCGCTGCCCACTACGGGAGCAGGTGGATGACCGTGTCCGAGAGGGGGTTGTTGTTGCCGGGACGGCTGGTGTTCGTGCCGCTGCCGCGGGCGCCCTCGTAGGCGCCGGTGCCGCCGGTGACGGCGAAGGTGACCTTGTTGCCGAAGGTCGTCACCGTCGAGGCGGTGATCATGCCGTCGCCAAGTGTGTAGGCCGCGTCGCAGACCGCCCGCGAGCCATCGAAGTTCTTGGTGGCCCGAAGGAAGGTGCAGCGAGCCTCGAAGCTGCCGAGCTTGGTCGCGCCCGTCGCGTCGAGCACGATGTTCTTGAAGAGGATCGTGTCCCCCTTGCTGGGGCCGCCGTGCTTGCCGGCCAGCGGCGGGACGTCCGCCAGGACGAAGGTGTTGGTGTCCCGCTCGACGAACGTGAGCGTGCGCTCCCCCGGCGCCTGGGCACTGCCGCTGGTGACCGCGATGGCCGATGCCGTGGCCGCAGCCACGAGACCGGCGCCGATGATGGTCGGAAGACGTCGCATTGGTTCCTCCATCGCTGATTCCGGCGCCTTGCGCCGGTGGGGGGCCAGGCTATGACCGCGGGTGCTCGGCGGGCAACAAGCCCTGCCCGATGGGGCCGGCGATCCAGCGGCCGCGCCCGGCCGCCGCCGCGCGCGGACCGCCGGGGGGCGGTTCGGCTTCTGCGCGCACGACGTGGGCCACCGTCGCCGCGGTAGACGGAGTGAGGAACGAGAAAGCCCCGCCGGAGCAGGGCTTTCCAACAGGTAGCGCATACGGGATTTGAACCCGTGTTACCGCCGTGAGAGGG
>CAVXDY010000006.1:0-182033 GCA_963760715.1 Miltoncostaeaceae bacterium
GCGAGACGCCCTTCGCGTTGATCGCGTCGTCGAGGTCCTCGAGCATGTCCGCGGCGGTCGTGTCGACGTCGGTGATCGGCTCGGCGGCGACGACGATCCAGGTCGGGCGCGGGTCGGCGGCGGCGAGCCTGCGGATCTGCTCGCGGAACGTGCCGGCGTTGGCGAAGAAGAGCGGCGCGTCGAAGCGGAAGAGGACGAGGCCGGGGAGCAGCTCGGCGTCGGGGTAGCTGCGGAGGTCGTGGTAGCCGGGGAGGCCGGCGACGCGTCCGAGCACCGCCTGGTACGGCCACCACGCGCGCCGGAACGCGTCGGCGACGCGATAGCGGCCACCGCGACCGCGATACCGTGGAGCACGCCGAGCAGCGACGACGCCGAGGAACGCTGCGATCGAGACGGCGAACTCGGTCCGGCGCTGCCGCCAGAGCCGCATCGTGCCGGGGAGGTCGGCGAGCGAGAGCGAGGCGGCGATCACGACGGCCGCGAGCGTCGGCTGGGGCAGGTTCCGCAGCAGTCCCGGTACGAGCAGGAGCATCAGCGTGATCGCGAGGGCGCCCACGACCTGCCGGTGAGCTGCGTCTTCGCACCCGCCTGCTCGGCGACGGCCGTGCGCGAGCCGCTCGTGCTCACGGGGAAGCCCTGGAAGAGCCCGGCGGCGATGTTCGCGGCGCCGATCCCGACCATCTCCTGGTTCCGTTGAACGTCCTGCCCGGTCCGGTCGGCGAACGCCGAGGCGGTCGCGATCGTGTCGGCCAGCGCGACGAGCGCGATGCCCACCGCCGCGCCGAGCAGAGCGGGAAGATCGGCAGCCCGACGTCGGGGAGCGTCAAGGGCGGGAACCCCTGCGGCAGCGTGCCGACGAGCTTCACGCCGTGCTCCGCGAGCTGGAAGAGGCTGGCCGCCACGATCGAGAGCACCACGGCGACGAGCACGCCCGGCACCTTCGGCAGCGCTCGCTGCAGGAGCGAAGATCACGACGAGGCCGAGCAGCGCCGACCGCGAGCGCCGCCGGCACCGTCTCCCCGTCGGCGACACCGTCGACGAACCCCTTCAGCTCGGCGATGAAGCCGTCGGCGTCGACCGAGAAGCCGAACAGCTTCGGCAGCTGGCCGACCAGGATCGTCAGCGCCAGCCCGTTCATGTAGCCGATCATGGTCGGCTTCGAGAGCAGGTCGGCGACGAAGCCGAGCCGGGCGACGCCGCCGAGACCGTGATCGCACCGACGAGGAGCGCGAGCATCGACGCGAGCGCGACCGCACGCTGCGGGTCGCCGCCGGCTCCCATCAGCGGGAGGATCGTGGCGGCGATCATCGGGCCGAGCGACGAGTCCGGCCCGAGCACGAGGATCCGCGACGGCCCGAAGACCGCATACCCGGACGAGGCAGAGGATCGACGTGTAGAGCCCGGTGATCGGCGGCAGCCCCGCGAGCTCCGCGTAGGCCATTCCCTGCGGCACGAGCAGCGTCGCCAGGACGAGCCCGGCGACGAGATCGCTCCGGAGCCAGCCCACCTGATACGACGAGATGAGCCGCAGCCCGGGCACCGCCGACACCCGTTGCCGCAGCTTCGCCACCACCGACGACTATAGTCGCAGGACGTTGCTCATCCGACCCTCCTGGAGACTGAGAGCCGCCAAGCCACGCGGTTCGGAGGATGACCCGTGAGCACGGCCTCATGGCTCCTGCCGTCCTCTTCCTGTGATGCGCGCCCCGGGCCCGGACACGAGGTTTGAACGGTGAGCGCAGGCGAGCACATGACGGTCGGACGAGGCACGGGACGTCTCGCGGCGTGGCTGGCACTAATGGCCGGGGTCGCCGTGGTCGCCGCGCTCGTGTTGCTCGTCGTCAGGAACTGGGTCACGCTGCTGATCGTGCTCGCGGCGCTGGCCGTTGCAGCTGCCGCCGGCTGGACGGCGGTCACGCGGCGCGGAGCGATCCGCCCCGTCGCCGCAGTCGTGGCGGTTGCCGCCCTCGTCGGCGCCGCGGTCGCGATGATCGCGCGCGGCGCGGTCGACGAGCTCGTGATCTTCGTCGTCGCGGGCCTCGTCTTCGCCTGGGCTACCCGGACGGCGATCCGCGAGTCCAGGCGGCAGCAGTCGGCCGCGACCGCTCCGCCCGCGAAGCGCCCACGGCCGCACGGCCCGCGCAAGGCCGTGCTGCTGATGAACCCGAGGTCGGGCGGCGGCAAGGTCGAGCGCTTCGAGCTCGTCGCGGAGGCGAAGCGGCGCGGCATCGAGCCGGTCCTGCTCGGCCCGGACGACGATCTGCGGACTCTCGCGCGCGAGGCGGCCGACTCGGCCGAGGTGATCGGGATGGCCGGCGGCGACGGGTCGCAGGCGCTCGTCGCACAGGTCGCGATGGAGCACGACGTCGCCTACGTGTGCGTCCCCGCGGGGACGCGTAATCACCTCGCCCTCGACCTCGGGCTCGACCGCGACGACGTCGTCGGCGCGCTCGACGCGTTCGACTCGGGGATCGAGCACCCGATCGACCTCGCGTTCGTGAACGACCGGATCTTCGTGAACAACGTCTCGCTCGGCGTCTACGCCGAGATCGTCCAGTCCGAGGCCTACCGCGACGCCAAGCGGGAGACGGTCGAGCAGATGCTGCCCGAGCTGCTCGGCCCGCGGGCCACGCCGTTCGACCTGCGCTTCGCCGGGCCCGACGGCGACGAGCAGCGCTCCGCCCAGCTGCTCCTCGTCTCGAACAACCCGTACGTGCTCGACGGCCTCGTCGGCTCCGGCTCGCGGCCGCGCCTGGACACCGGGAAGCTCGGGATCGTCGCGATCGAGATCAAGGGCGCGGCCGAGGCCGCCAAGCTCGTCTCGCTCGAGGCGCTCCGGCAGATCGGTAGGTTCGACGGCTGGGCCGAGTGGTCGGCCGACAGCTTCCAGGTCGACTCCGGCTCCCCCGTCGCAGCCGGCATCGACGGCGAGTCCGTCGTCCTCGACCCGCCGCTCCGCTTCACGATCTCACCGTCGGCCCTGCGCGTCCTCCTCCCGCCGTCCGCGGTCGGGCTCTCGCCCGCGGCTGTGCGTCCGAGCCTCAGCGGCTCGACGCTCCGCGAGCTCTGGGGCATCGCGACCGCGCGACGCTGAGCACGGCCGGACGAAGCCGATGTCCCTGCCGCCCCGATCGGCGACCGCGAGACACGAGTGGTTCCTCACGCACCCGGAGCGCGCGCTTCTGATCGGCGCTGCGCTGCTCGCGCTCGTCGCGCTCATGGCACTCGTCGTGCCGGCGGAGCCGTTCGCCGTCGACCGCGCCTGGTCGGAGGCGATGCAGGACATCCAGACGCCGGCACTCAAGGAGATCGCCCTCGCGTTCAACGCCCTCGGCCACGGCCTCCTGCGTGCACTGACCCTCGCCGCGATCGGGATCGTCCTCCTCGTCGCGCGTCGCTGGCTCGCGCTCCTCACGTTCGCCGTCGCCGAGAGCCTGACGCCGCTGCTCTCGACCGTGCTCAAGCACCTCGTCGAGCGCCCCCGCCCGCCCGACGGCCTCGTCCATCCGACGGGCGCCTCCTTCCCCTCCGGTCACGCGGCCTACGCCGGGTCACCTGCATCGCGCTGATGCTGCTGTTCACCGCACCGGGGTCGAGGCGGGTGCTGTGGTGGACGGTCGCCGCCCTGGGAATCGCCGGCATGGCCTGGAGCCGGACGTACCTCCAGGTGCACTGGCTGTCGGACGTCGTCGCCGGGTCGCTGCTCGGCGTCGGCGTCTCGCTCCTCGTCTTCGGCGGCGCCCAACGCTCGGCCGCCAGGCCGTGCGAGGCCCCGGAACCTCGATACGGGACTCATCCTCGCCCGCGAGCACACCGCAGGTCGCGCCGGTCGGCGAGCGCCGGGGAGATGCTGGCGGCAGCGACGATCACGGCTGAGCTGAATGCGATCCAGAGCTAGATCGCCAGCATCACTCCGTACCCGCCGTAGTCCCGGGCGTACAGGTCAACCCGCGGCTCCATCACGACGCTCGAGATGAGCATCAGGGCGACGAGCCCGACGGCGGTCAGAACGGCTCCGGGGAGAAGGTCCGCCGCGAGATCGGGGCGGCTACAGCGGAGTCTCCTTCTGCGGTCACTGGGCACCTTACGCGCGCGCGTATGCGCGCGCGAGGCCGCGGAAATCCTGGGCGTCAGCGCCCGGCACGTCGCCCGACTCGGCGAGCGAGGCGATCTGCCCTACCAGCAGACGCCTCTCGGCCGCCTTTACCACCGGGCCGCACTCGAGCGGCGCCAGGCGAGTCCCCCGCGCCCGGGCCGCCCGCGCGGACCACGCCGCCAGGATGGGGCGATTGCTGCCCCGGCCTCTTCCGAACGGATCCTGGTCATGGTGGATCGTGACGCGACGGTCGAGGACAGGGCCGGGTCCTGGTCGTGCCCGGCGGGGAGGCCGTACCTTGTACGCGCCCCGCACGCCGAGGCGCTCGTGCGCGCCGGCTACGCGCGTGAACTCGACTGCTGATCGTCCGCGAACCCAAGGGGCGGCGTGCTCATCGGCACCGGTGGCGTCATCCGGGCAAATCCTCGGCCGCGCGGTCGCCGCAGGCCCCCATGCGTTGAGATCGCCCTTGGCGGGTTTCCGTCGGTCGTCGCCGTCCGAGTCGGTCCACAGGTGGCGGACAGTTCCCGCGACCTGCAACTCGGCCGGCTCGTAGGCATCGATATCTCGGAAGTCTCTTGGTGCGTCGAAGTAGTCCGCCTCAACGCGCTTGCGGGTGTAGATCCCGACGCGTCGGCCGATCAGGCTGCCCTTCGCCGGCAGCTCGCCGCTCTGCTCGATCGGATCTATCCGAACGCCGCAATCGCACCACGACGGTTGCTGCGGCCCCAACCACCGTCGCAGCGGCGACTGCCCATTTCAGGCCGGTACCCCAGCGCGAGCGGCGGACGTGAGCGCCTGCTCGCGATCTCTAGCAGCACAGGGACGGGGAGGCTATCGGCGTCGCACATGGGGCAATCGTGGGGCAATATGCCCCCAAATGCTGCCCCATGCCGACCGGAGAGAAGCGGTGGAACCGGCCCCTTAGCAGGCAAGAAGCGAGGGCCCCGGGGACCCCTCTCTAGATATGGGGTCCCGCAGCCCCGGCGGGTCGCGCGCGCGCAATGGTGACCGCTCACCAGACGAGAGCGCAGTCAGCCGTGCGGCGGGATGCACAGGCCTCCGTCGGGCTCCTATCGCCGGAAGCTTCGACCTCCGCCTGCAGGAGGTCGGGCCAACGAAGAGCGGTGAGGCTCGGACCGTCCCGGTCGGCGCCCGGGTCGCGGCACGTCTTCGGGAGTACCGCCTCGCCGTCGGGCGCCCGGGCGACGGCGAGCGGGTCTTCGCCTTCGATCCGCGGCCGCCCTGGGAGCGCGTGCGGCTGCGTGCGGGCCTCGCGGCGCCCCTGCCGACCATCCACTCCCTGCGCCACTCGGCGGCCGCCTGGTGGCTCGCCAGCGGCCTCACCGTGCACGCCGTGGCGGAGCTGCTCGGACACGCCGACCCGACGCTCGTCATCAAGCGGTACGGCCACGCCCTGCCGGCCGAGCGCAGCCTCGCCGGCGACCGGCTCGAGGCCTTCCTGGAGGCCGCGGCCGAGGGCTGATTGGCCCACGATTGGCCCACGGCGCTCGGGGCGAGACGAAATCCCCTGCTAGGACGGCTACTTCTCCTAGATGTGGAACATCGGCGCGCTCTGGAGGCGCGCCTCGCGCTCGACCATGTCGGCGATCGTGAGGCTGGAGAGCAGCTCCGCGAGCGTCGCGCGCGCCTCGGACCACACCGACCCGGCCTCCTCGCCCGCCCCGTCGGGGTCGGCCGGGGAGCTGAGGCGCCCGTCCACCGTCTCCACCACCTCGAGCACGCTCACCTGCGAGGGCGGACGCCGGAAGGAGTAGCCGCCCTTCACCCCGCGCTGGCTCTGGAGGATCCCGGCCCGGCGCAGGCCCACGAAGAGCTGCTCCAGGAAGTGCAGCGGGATCCCGCGGCGCTCGGCCACCTCCAGGATGGGAACGGGCCCCGCGGACCCGCGCTGGGCCAGCTCGGTGAGCGCGATCACCGCGGACCGGCTCTTCTCGGTGATCGTGATCACTCGATACCCCCGAAAACCATCGTCTCTGGGGAGTTTAGCCGAGTCGGGGTCGAAGGCGGCTCAGTCCTCCAACAGCACGTTGACGTAGTCCTCCCGCGTGATGCGCGGCGTGTCCTCCCTGCCGGCCCGCCGGCGCCTGCGGTAGACGAGCTCGAACACGTCGATCCATCCGTCGAGGTCGCCGACCATGAACTCGTACACGCAGTCGGGCGTGTGGAGCAGCATCCGGGGGCGCCGGCCCCCCAGCGGGGCCTCGGTGGGGCGCAGGGGGAAGCGCTCGATCTCGCTGAGGTCGTCCAGGAGGATCTCGCGCCGCTTCGCGCGCATCAGCGTGTCGAGGATGGTCGGGACGAAGACCAGCCGCTCCTCGGTGAGGGACAGCTGACCGTGGCGCGCCAGCCACCCGTTCTGGAGGTCGGCGCCGGTGCTCTTGAGGACCCGCTCATCCGGTTGCGGCTTCTTGGCGTGCGGCACCCGGGGCAGGCGATTGTTCTTCTTCGTCTTCTCGCGAGGGCTCATCGCGAGCGCACCCGGCTCATTCGAATCGCTGGCGGTTCTCCCATACGCGACGGCGCTCCCTCAGTGAGTTGATCCAGTCGTCGAGGCCCGACGGGAACAGGAAGTCGTAGCTCCTCGCCTCGGTGAGCAGGCGCATTCGCGGCGCCAGGCCACCGGGGAGGATGTCACCTTCGCGCTCGGGGTGGCGCTGGACCTCGGTGATCGCGGCGAAATCGATGCGCACGGTGCGGGCGAAGAGCAGGCGCTCCATCGGCGTGGGCGTGAACGACAGGTGGTCGTGGTGCAGGCGCAGCATGCCGCCCCGCGCCAGCCACCCGTTGTTGAGCGAGGCGAGCGTCCGGCGGGTGACCCCGTCCTCGAGCTCGCGCGGACCGTCGCGCGCGATGATGAAGGCCGCGTCCCAGCGATCGGGGTCGTAGCCGTCGGGCCGTTGGGAGTCCGGCATGGGTCCATTCTCCGCACGGAGCGGCGACGTGTCCACCCGCGTGGTGCATCGGAGTGGCCGCCGCGCCCCCGAGGCCGTCCGAGGCCGCGGTTAGCGTCGCCTCGACACGTCCTCCGCCGCATCGGGAAGCCGTTGGACACGTACGACGCCTGGCTGGCCGATTTCCGCCGTCGGCTCGCCCAGCACGACATCGGGGTCAGCGCTCTGGCCCGCGACCTGGCCGACCGCACCCCCTGGGCCGTGAGCGCCGTGGGGGCGCGGGGGTTCCGGCCGCCGCCCGCCACGGCCGGCCGCCCGCCCGACGTCCTGTGCGAGCGCGGGTCCGACCGCCCCGCGATCTGCTTCGAGGTGGAGCTCCCCGAGACGCTGGTGCGCCGCCCCACGGTGACCCGCCTGCGCCGGCTGTCGCGTCAGGGCGCGGTCGAGCCGCGGGTGGCGCTCGTGGCCGCGTCGGCGTCGCACGAGCGGCACATCTCCGAGGCGCGCGCCATGCTGCGCCGCGCCGGCCTGCCGGTCTCCGTCGTCGCCATCGCCCCCGAGGAGGGCACCATCACCGGCGCCGACTGGTAGGGGGTCCGACCGGGCCTCGCGGCCGAACCCTTCCCCCTCGTCCGCGAGCCCGCCCGCAAACGACGGGGGCGCCGGTCGGACGGCGCCCCCGTTTCCCCTCTCCCTCCGGTGGACTCAGTCCAGGAAGGGGATGATCAGGAGCGCCACGATGTTGGCGACCTTGATCATCGGGTTGATGGCGGGGCCGGCGGTGTCCTTGTAGGGGTCGCCGACCGTGTCGCCGGTGATCGAGGCCTTGTGGGCCTCGGATCCCTTCCCGCCGTAGTGCCCGTCCTCGATCAGCTTCTTGGCGTTGTCCCATGCGCCTCCGCCGGAGGTCATGGAGATCGCCACGAAGATGCCCGTGACGATCACGCCGAGCAGCAGCCCGCCCAGCATCTCGCGGCCGTTGTTCACGCCGAAGATGAACGCGGTGATGATCGGGAAGACGATCGGGATCGCGGCCGGGATGAGCATCTCCCGCTGCGCCGACGCGGTCACGATGCGCACGCATCGCGCGTAGTCGGGCCGTTCGGTGCCCTCCATGATCCCCGGCTTCTCGCGGAACTGGCGGCGCACCTCCTCCACCACCTGCCCGCCGGCGCGGCCGACCGCCTCCATCGAGAACGAGGCGAAGAGGAACGGCATCAGGCCGCCGATGAAGAGGCCGACGACCGTGAACGGGTTCTCGAGGTTGAAGTTGACGACCACGTCGTTGCCCGACTGGCGGAGGGTGTTGCTCAGCTCCTCCACGTAGGAGACGAACAGGACCACGGCCGCGAGGCCGGCGGACCCGATGGCGTACCCCTTGGTGACGGCCTTGGTCGTGTTGCCCACCGCATCGAGCGGGTCGGTGATCGCCCGCACGCCCTCGGGGAGCTCCGCCATCTCGGCGATGCCGCCGGCGTTGTCCGTGATCGGCCCGAACGCGTCGAGCGCCACCACCACGCCGGTCAGGGACAGCATCGCCATCACGGCGACGCCGATGCCGTAGTAGCCGCCCAGCTCGTAGCTGCCGGCGATGGCGCCGGCGATGACGATCACGGGGAGGGCCGTGGACTTCAGGCTCACGGCGAGGCCGGCGATGATGTTCGTCGCGTGCCCGGTCTCGGAGGCCGCGGCGATCTTCCTGACCGGCGGCCAGAGCGTGCCCGTGAAGTACTCGGTGATCGCCACCAGCGCCATCGTCACCCCGATGCCGATGACCGCGCACCAGAAGTAGTCCATCCACTCGCCCGCGGGGTGCCCCGCCGTGCCGGCGTTCTGGGCACCGTCCATCAGCCAGTAGGTCACCGGCAGGAAGCCGAGGATCGCGAGGATCGCCGCCACCCCGAGGCCCGTGTAGAGCGCGCCGGTGACCGAGTTGTTGCGGCCCAGCCGCACGAACCAGGTGCCGACGATCGAGGCGATGATCGACACCCCGCCCAGGGCGAGCGGGTAGACCAGCACGTTCTGCTGGTCGAATCCTCCCGCGCTGGTGAAGAAGAGCGAGCCGAGGAACATGACGGCGACCGTGGTCACCGCGTAGGTCTCGAAGAGGTCGGCCGCCATGCCCGCGCAGTCGCCCACGTTGTCGCCCACGTTGTCGGCGATGACCGCCGGGTTGCGCGGGTCGTCCTCGGGGATCCCGGCCTCGACCTTCCCGACGAGGTCGGCGCCGACGTCGGCGCCCTTGGTGAAGATGCCGCCGCCCAGACGGGCGAAGACGCTGATCAGGCTGCCTCCGAAGGCGAGGCCCACGAGGGGCTTCACGTCCGCGGCGTCCTGACCCAGGATGAGGAAGTAGCCGGCCACGGACACGAGGCCCAGGCCCACCACCAGAAGGCCCGTCACGGAGCCGCCCTTGAAGGCGATTCCGAGGGCCTTGCCCAGGCCGCCCTTGGCGGCCTCGGCGGTGCGCACGTTGGTCCGCACCGAGACGTTCATCCCGATGAATCCGGCGGAGGCCGACGCCGTGGCGCCGATGAGGAAGCCGATGGCCGCCTTCCAGCCCAGGAGCGACGAGTCCACCGTCGAGCCGAGGACGCCGATGAGGACGAAGAGGACGACCGCGACGCCGGCGATGATCGTGTACTGGCGCTTCAGGTAGGCCTGAGCGCCCTCCTGGATGGCGGCGGCGATCTCACGCATCCGTTCGTCACCGGCCGGCTGCTTGAGGAGGTAGAACGTCAGCCCGATGCCGTAGGCGACGGCGATCAGGCCGAGTACCACCGCGAGCCATGTTGTGTTGTCCGACAGGAAGTCGGCCAAGTGCTGCCTCCGAGATCGGGTTCACGACGAGCGCGTCGCACTGCCCGACGAACGCTCCGGGACCTGCCGGGGGCCATCGCGAGATGGCCGACCGGCGGCGGATTTCTACCACACGGCCCCGGACGGCGCGTGCGGACGACCTAGCTCGGCGGGCCTCCCCGGCGGGCGCCCGGCGGCACCCACAGGCGGCTGGCGGGATCGTCGCCCGCGGGCGGGGGCGGCGGATCCGGCGGCGGCCCGCCGGAGGGACCCGCGGGGCCGTCCTCCCCCGCCCCCTCGCCGCCCGGTCCCTCGACGGCCTGGGCGTAGGCCATCTGGAGCACCGCGAGCGGCTCCCGGAAGGGCCGCACCTGGGCGGCGCCGAGCTCCTGCTCGGCCACGCCGAGCAGCGCCCGCAGGGTCTCGATGGCCTGCCGGGCCTGGGTCAGATCGCGCGCGTCGTCGCCCGTCGGGCCCATGCCCAGGCGGATCCCGGCCATGTCGATGAAGGTCGCCATGCTCTGCAGCAGCACGTCGCGCACGGGCGTGCGCGCCAGGCGCTCGGCCAGCATCGCCGCCAGCTCCTCGGGGGTGGGCGGTGGCTCGCCGGTGCTCATGCCGCGCTCGCCGTCGCCATCCGCAGGACCTCCTCGGCCGAGCGGCGCGTGCGATCCACCACCTCGGCGTGCACGGCGCGGACGTCGCCCAGCTCGGCCAGGCGCGCGAGCTGGCGCATCGCGCCGTTGCCGTTCTCGAGCATGGCCGGGACGCCCGCGAGGAACGGGGTGAGCCCGAGCGGCTCGTGCACCGGGGCCGACCACTCGAGCAGGGCCATGACGGCCTCCCGCGTGGACCGCTCCTCGCCGCGGTCGAGGTCGATCAGGCGGCCCTCCAGCCCGTAGCGCTCGGCGCGCCAGACGTTCTCCTCGATCAGCGCGCGCGGGTGGGCCGGGAGCGCGCCGCCGGCGTCCCGCTCGGCGGCGAAGGCCGCGATGCAGGCCAGGGTCAGCGCGGCGACGGCGAGGGCCTCGCTCATCTCGGTCTGCCCGTCGCACATGCGCACCTCGATGGTGCCGAACGCGTGGGCCGGGCGCACGCTCCACCAGATCTGGGTGCTCTCCACGATCGAGCCGGTGCGTGCCAGCAGCTCCACCAGGCCGGCGTACTCGTCCCAGTTCGCATAGGCGTCGGGGATGCCGCAGCGCGGAAAGCTCTTGGTGAACACCTGGACCCGCGTGGAGTGCAGGCGGGTGGCACGGCCGCCGAAGATCGCGCTGTTGGCCGACAGGGCGAGCAGCTCGGGCAGGACGCTGCGCATGGCGGTCGAGATCGCCACGGCGCGGTCGGCGCCCTGGACGCCGGCGTGCAGGTGGAGGGCCCACGTGTTGTTGGTCCAGGCGATGTAGCCCAGCTCCTCCGCCACCCGCCGGTAGTGGGGCGTGTCGATGATCCGCTGCTCGGTCCAGGGGCTGAAGGGGTGCACGCCCGTGATGCCCAGCGCCAGACCCAGCCGGTCGGCCAGCGCGAGCGTGGCGAGACGGCCCTCGACCAGGTCGCGGGCGGCGTCGGCGAAGGCGACGTGCTTGCGGGTGCGGTACTCGATCTCGCTCGCGATGAGCTCGCCCGCGAGGCGCTCCCGCATCGGCTCGTCGGCCGCCTCGACCATGTCCTCGTAGCGGTTGGTGAGGGCCAGGGTCGCCGGGTCGAGGATCTGGTACTCCTCCTCGATTCCCACCGTGAAGTCGGTCAACCGGTCGAAACGCTCGCGGACGCCGTCGAGGATCTCGCCGCCAGGTGGGTGGCCATCGGGCATCCGGGGCGAATATAGCAACGGGTCCGCGCCCCTCCCCCGGGCCCGTCCGGCGCGATCAGGTCAGGTAGAAGTAGAGGGCGTAGAGCAGCTCCACGGCCGGGCTCGACGTGTGGACGGTCACGTCCGAGGGCACGCTGAGCAGGGCGTCGGAGTAGTTGAAGATGATCTTGACCCCGGCCGCCACGAGGTCGTCGGCCACCGACTGGGCCGCGCTGCCCGGCACGGCGAGGACGCCGACCATCACGCCGTCGGCCGCCACCACCTCGTTGAGCTCGTCGTAGTGGCGCACCGTGAGGTCGCCGAGGCGGCTGCCCACCCGGGCCGGATCGACGTCGAAGATCGCCGAGATGCGGAAGCCGTGGTCGGCGAAGACGCCGGACGTGGCGATGGCCTGTCCGAGGTTCCCGGCGCCGAAGAGGGCGATGTTGTGCTGACCCGAGGTCCGCAGGATCTTGCGGATCTGCTCGATCAGCGAGTCGATGTCGTAGCCGACCCCGCGCTTTCCGAACTTGCCGAACCCCGACAGGTCGCGGCGGATCTGGGTGGGGTTGACGTTCGTGTACTCGGAGATCGCCTGCGAGGAGATGCTGGTCTTTCCCATCTTCTTGGCCTGCGTCAGCACCTGGAGATAGCGGGAGAGCCGTGCGGCGACTCCGAGGGTGAGACGATCAGTGGCCATGGGGCCGGGCTCCCTCGGCGGGACTTTGTGACATTCCGCCGTAAGTTACGGCCCGAGACGGCACGACCGCAAGTGCGGATCGGCGCAGATCCCAGGCGTTTCTGGGGGTTATCTCAGGGTGAAGCGGCGGCTCACGGTGCGGAGCGGGCGGCCGTCGGGGCCGCGGGCGGTCACGCGCAGGCGGTAGGCCCCGGGCGCCACGTCGAGCCCGCTCCCGCCCCGCCGGGCCACCAGGAAGCGGTAGGTGCCCGCGGGCCACGACCCCTCCTCCTTGGCCCCGGCCACCGGGACCGGCGCGCCGCCGGCCACCGGCAACAGCGCCAGGCGCACCCGGTGGACGTCGGCGCCGCGCACCCGCGCGTCCACGCGCCGCCGCGTCCCCAGCCGCAGCAGGACCTCGGCGAGGCCCGCCGACAGGCGCACCTGCGGGCGCCCGAGCGCGTCGGGAGGCGTCCTCGCGGGGCGCGAGGGGGCGAGCAGGGCGACCGCGGCGACGGCGCCCGAGGCGGTGTCGCGCACCACGAGGCGCCCGCTCTCGGCCCGCGCCGGCAGGCGCAGCACCAGCCTGGCCCGGCCCCCGGCGGGCACCGCCGCGCCGGTGAGCGGCGTGTCGCCGGCGGCCGTCGCAAGGCTCACGCGATAGCGGCCCGTCGCGCCGGTCAGGTCCGCCAGGACGATCGTGGCCCGGGCCCCGCCCCGCCGGGCCCGGGTCGCCACGATCGGCGGCTCCACCCGCAGCGCCGGGGACCCGGGCGCCTCGGCCAGGCCGGCGCCCTGGCGCTGCCAGGCGACCCCCGGCAGGGGCCGGGCGGCCTGCAGCAGCAGGGAGTGCACGGCCCGCGGCCCCAGGTCGGGGCGGTCCACGCGAAGCCGCACGGCGAGCGCCGCCACGCTCGCCGCGGCGGCGCTGGTGCCGGTGAGGGTCTCGGTGAGCGGCTCGCCGCCCGGCCCGGCCCCGGGCCACGCCGCGGGCTGCGCCACCGCCGGAGCCACCAGGTCGGGCTTCTGGCGCCCGTCCACGGTGGGGCCCCAGGAGGAGAACGACGCGACCTCGACCGGCGCCGGGAGCACGGGCCGTGGCCGCAGGGCCACCGTGAAGCCGGGCTCCAGCCCGGCCAGGTGCGCGAGGGCCGCGCCCTGGCGTGAGCCGAGGCCCACGACCGGGATGGCCATGCCCGCGTCACCCGCGACGGCCGGGAAGCTCGAGGGCCCGCCCTCGTCCCACACGGCCAGCGCGGCCGCGCCCGCCGCGGCGGCCTGCGCCGCCTTGTCCGCGATGCTGCCCCCGCCCCGGGCCACGACGGCGAGGGCGCCGCGCACCCGGCTGGCGCCCGCGGCGTCCCGGTAGTCCTCGGGCGCGTCGCCCGAGGCCAGCCCGGCGGGGCTGCGCAGGATCACGAGGGGCAGGGGCTGAGCGGCCGGGTCGGGGCCCATCAGGGGCAGCGGACCAAGGCGCGCGGCCGCGGGCCCCACCCGGGCCTCGATGTCGGCCAGGCGGGGCGTCCGGCCGGCGGACACGCCGCCCACGGCGATGACCGTCGGGGCGGCCGCCGGCTCGCCCACCGAGCCGGGCCGCGCGAAGGTGGGGCCGTCGTTGCCCGCCGGCGCCACCACCGTCGCCCCCACCCGGTCCGCCGCGGCCACGGCCCGCGCGACGGGGTCCACGCCGCCGCCCTCGAAGGCGCCCGCCACGCCCAGCAGGATCACCTCCGCGCCGTCGCCCGTGGCGCCGTCGCCGTCGGGATCCACGGCGCGCTCGAGGGCCGCCAGCACCCGGTCGCTGCGGGCGAGCGGGCGCAGGCGGCCCCCCACCGGCTCCGGCGCCACCACCCGGTAGGCCAGCAGCCGCGGCACCCGGTCGGGCGGCAGCCCGGCGAGGGCCGGCGACCGCAGCAGCAGGCTCGCCATCTCGGTGCCGTGGGCGTCCATCGGGCCGGTCGCGCGCGGGTCGTCGTCGCCGTCCACGAGGTCGGCCCCGCCGATGATGGGGAACGTGGGCCCCATCCCCCCGCCGAGCCAGGGGTGCGAGGGGTCGATACCGGCGTCGATCAGGGCCACGTGGAGCGGGTGGCCCCCGGCGGCGGGCGGTGGCGGCGGCGCGGCGTCGGCCGGGGCGACGCCCTGGGGGGCGCCCCCGGCGACCTGGGCGGGCGCGAGGAACGAGACGGGCACGACCGCGGTCACCTCCGGCAGGGCGGCGAGGGCCTCGAGCCGTCCGGCCGGCACGCGCACGGCGACGGCGTCGATGAGCACCCGGTAGCGGAAGGTGACCGTCGCGCCGAGGCTCTCGAGCACCGGCACCAGGCGGCGCTGGCGCTCCTCCACCGCGGCGGCCGCCCGGGCGCGGTCCCCGGGGGGCGCCGCCGACGCGGCCGGGCCGGAGAGCACCAGGATGGCCGACTCGGTGTCGCTGGGCGTGGGGAGCAGCGGCGCCCGGTGCGCCTCGAGCACGTCGCGCCACCCCGCCGCCGCGTCGAGGGCCTGCGCGCGGGCGGCCGTCGGGTCGGCCGTGGCCGCCATGGCGGCGGGCGCGGTGAGCAGGACGGCGCCGGCCGCGATGAGCGCCGCGCGCGGGATCGTCCTCATGCGGCGATGCCCCCGGGCGGGGCGGTGGCCATGGCGTCGACGCCCAGGTAGTCGGGCCACGGGATGTGCTCCGCGAAGAGGGCCGCGGCGCCGATCATGGCGGCGTTGTCGGTGCAGAGAGACACGTCGGGCACCGCCATGACGAGCCCGGCCCGCTCGGCGCCCTGGGCCACCAGCTCCCGCAGGCGCCCGTTGGCGGCCACCCCGCCCCCCAGCGCCACCGCCGGGACGCCGTGCTCGAGCGCGGCGTCGATCAGCCGGTCCGCCAGCGGTCGCACGACGGCCTCCTGATAGGACGCCGCCAGGTCCGCCCGGTGCGGCTCCAGGTCGTCCCCCAGCTCCCGCACGGCGTAGAGGAGCGCCGTCTTGACCCCGGCGAACGAGAAGTCGTGCCCCGTCCGGCCCTCCAGCCCCACCGGGAACCGGTGCGCCGTCCGGTCGCCCCCGCCCGCCAGGCGCTCCAGCGCGGGCCCCCCGGGATAGCCCAGGCCGAGGAGCCGGGCGCCCTTGTCGATGGCCTCGCCGGCCGCGTCGTCGATGGTCTGCCCCAGCAGGCGGGGGGCGGCGTAGTCCTCCACCAGGTCGAGGCGCGTGTGCCCGCCCGATGCGACCAGGCTCACGAAGGGCGGGTCGAGGGCCACCGGATCCAGCCGCACGGCGGCGATGTGCCCGTGGAGGTGGTCGACCATGGCCAGGGGCTTCCCGGCGCCGTAGGCCAGTGCCTTGGCCGTGGCCACGCCCACCAGCAGGGCCCCGATCAGGCCGGGCCGCTGGGTCACGGCCACCAGGCCCACCTCGTCGAGGGTCAGGCCGGCCTCCTCGAGCGCCCGGTCGACCACCGCGTTGACCGTTCCCAGGTGGTGGCGCGCGGCCACCTCGGGCACCACCCCGCCGTAGGGCGCGTGCAGCTCGGCCTGGGAGGCCACGATGCTCGACGCGATCGCGCGTCCGATGACCACGGCGGCGGCGGTCTCGTCACAGGACGTCTCGATCGCCAGGATCGGCGGATCGGCGCTCACTCGAACGCCACGTCCTCCGGCTCGCCGCTGCGCCACATGATGAGCGCGTCCTCTCCGTTGTCCGAGTAATAGCCGGGGCGCACCCCGTGCTCCAGGAAGCCCTTGCGCCGGTAGAGGCGGATGGCCACGTCGTTCGACACCCTCACCTCGAGCGTGAACCCCAGGTGAGCCCTCTTCCCCGCCCTCACGAACAGCTCGTCCAGCAGGCGCGCGCCGAGGCCCTGACCGCGCTGCGGGGCGTGGACGCAGAGGTTGAGGATGTGCCACACGTCGGCGTACCGCGACACCATCACGTACCCGAGAACGTCCCCCGACTGGACCGCGACGAGGTCGAGGGTACCGTGCCGGCCGAGCTCGGAGAGAAACATCGCGCGCGACCAGGGTGTCGCGGAGGTCGCCGTCTCGATGGCGACGACCTGGGGGACGTCGCTCGGCCGCATCTCCCGGACGGTCGTCCGGGGCCTCGCCGGCGCCCTGCGGGCCCGTGCCATCACGCCGCTCCCCGGGCGGCGAGGGCGATGCGGCGGTTGACCTCGGCGTCGGGCAGCCGGGCGTAGACGGGCCGCGCCGGCAGGCCGGCCCCGTCGGCGACCCTCCGCACCAGGGCCGCCGCGCGCGGGCGGTTCCCCGGCGAGCCCGGCGGCAGCGCGCGCAGGCCCGGCACGAGCAGCGCCTCGCCGCCGGCCTCCACGCCGTCGCCGCCCAGCCACACGGTCCCGCCGAGACCGGCCAGCTCGGCGGCCAGGTCCGCGGCCGAGCGCGCGGAGGGGGGAATCAGCTCGCGCAGGACGCCCCCGGGCCGGCGGGCGTAGGCGGCGGCGAACAGCTCGCGCCGGCGGGCGTCGAGCACGGGCGCCACGATCTCGGCGTCCGGGGCGGAGTCGAGGATCGACAGCGCGAGCCCCTCCAGCGACGAGGCGCCGGTCACGGGCACGCGCAGGGCCTGACCCAGGCCGAGCGCCGTCGCGAGCCCGATGCGCAGCCCCGTGAACCCGCCGGGCCCCACGCCGACCACGATGGACTCGATCGCCGCCACCCCGAGCCCGGCCGCCACGAGCATCCCGTGGCCCGCCTCCAGCACCCGCCGCCCGGATCCGGGCTCCGGCGCCAGCCAGAGCTCGGCGATGGGGTCATGCCCCCGAACGAGGGCCAGGCTCGGGCTCGCGGTGGAGGTATCGAGCGCGAAGATCATCGATCACGCGGCCAAGATCGGAGCGGGTCTCGGAGCCTGCGGCGTCCAACAGTACCAGCCGCCGATCCCCGCCCCGGTGCCGCAGTTCCACCTCCAGACGCGGGGCCGGGAGGGCGGCGGAGATCGCGTCCGGCCACTCCACGAAGCCCACCGCGTCGTCGGCGAGGGCGCTCCGCAGGAGCTCCGCCTCCTCGTCGTCCGGACCGGCCAGCCGGTACGCGTCCACGTGCGCCACCGGCACGCGCCCCTCGTAGCGCTGGGCGACCGTGAAGGTCGGGCTCGTGACGGGGCCCTCCACCCCCAGGCCCCGTGCGACGGCCCTCACCAGCGTGGTCTTGCCCGCCCCGAGCTCGCCGCGCAGGAACACGAGGTCGCCCGGCTCGAGCATCGCGGCCAGGGCGGCGCCCAGGTCGCCGGTCTCTCCGGGCCCGGCGCTCTCCCAGCTCAGGGGCGTCAGAAGAGGCCGAGCTGCTCGTCGGCGGGCTCGGGCCGCGCCGCGCCGGCGGCCGGCGCTCCGACGGCCTCCAGGTCGTCCGGGACCTCGGGCCGGGCCGGGAGCGGCTCGGCGGCCAGGAGCTCCGGGATGCGGGCGAAGTCCTCCTGGAGGGTGCTGAGCATCGCCCGCGTGTAGAGCGCCGCGGCCGGGTGGTAGAGCGGGTACAGCAGCACCGGATGGCCGCCGATCTGCAGCGGCAGCTCGTGGCCGTGCACCCGCGAGATGCCGTCGGGGCGCCCGGAGAGGAGCTTCGTGGCGAAGTTCCCCAGCGTGCACACCAGGGTGGGCCGGATGAGCGCGATCTGGCGGAACAGGTGCGGCTCACAGGAGCGGATCTCCTCGGGCAGCGGATCCCGGTTGCCCGGAGGCCGGCACTTGAGGACGTTGGCGACGAAGACGTCGTCGCGGGACATCCCGATGCCCTCCAGCAGCGAGTCGAGCAGCTTGCCCGCCTGGCCCACGAAGGGCAGGCCGCGCGCGTCCTCGTGGTAGCCGGGGGCCTCCCCCACGAACATCACCGCGGCGTCGGGGTCGCCGTTGCCCACCACCACCTGGGTGCGCCCCTCGCTGAGCGCGCAGCGCACGCACGAGACCACGTGCTCCTGGTGGTACGCCTCGAGCTGGGCGGCGCGCTCGTCCCGGTCCGACATCGATGTCAGGCTATCCGCCCCGTCGGCCGGAATGCCTCGCGGTTGTCGCCCCGCGGGCCGCGGCGGTATGCTGCGTGCGCCTTTCGCGTGAACCCGGCATCCCGTCCTGGGAGTTGGAGTACAGCGCGTCGGGGAGCGGTCCGGGACACGGTTCCGGCCACGGCCGCATGCCCTGGCGCGCGGGAAGGTCGTCCGATGTGGTGTTCCCGGTTCCCCCCCATTCTCACGGTGGCCTCGTGAAGGTCGTTCGCACCGTCGCGGCGCTGCGCGCCGCGCTGGCGCCGGTGCGCGCGGCCGGCCGGCCCATCGCGGTGGTGCCGACGATGGGGGCCCTCCACGAGGGGCACCTGTCGTTGATCCGGCTCGCCGCCGAGGACGACCACGCGGTCGTGATG
Source organism: Miltoncostaeaceae bacterium (assembly GCA_963760715.1). Classification (GTDB taxonomy): domain Bacteria; phylum Actinomycetota; class Thermoleophilia; order Miltoncostaeales; family Miltoncostaeaceae; genus CAVXDY01. The sequence goes on from CAVXDY010000006.1 coordinate 18,641, forward strand.
ACGCTGTTCGTCAACCCGGCGCAGTTCGCCGAGGGCGAGGATCTCTCGCGCTATCCCCGTGACGAGGAGCGCGACCTCGCCCTCGCGGCGGAGGAGGGCGTGGTCGTGGTCTTCGCGCCCGGGGTGGACGAGGTCTACCCGCCCGGCTTCGCCACGCGGATCTCGGTGGCGGGGCCGTCCCTGGGGCTGGAGGGCGCCGCCCGGCCCGGCCACTTCGACGGGGTGGCCACGGTGGTCGCGAAGCTGCTGCTCGCGGTGCGCCCCGATCGGGCGGTCTTCGGCCGGAAGGACGCCCAGCAGGCGGCGGTCGTGCGGCGGCTGATGCGCGATCTCCACCTGGACGACATCGAACTGGTGCTGGGGCCGATCGTGCGCGAGCCGGACGGGCTCGCCATGAGCAGCCGCAACGCCTACCTCGACCCGGACGATCGCCGCGCCGCCACGGCCCTCTCGCGCGGTCTCGCCGCCGGGGCGGCCCTCGTGGCCGACGGCGAGACCCACGCCGCGCGCATCGAGGCCGCCGTCCGGGCCGTGATCGAGGCGGAGCCGCGCTGCTCCCTGGAGTACGCGGCCGTGGTCGATCCCGGGACGTTCGCGCGCCTCGCCTCCCTGGAGGGGCCCGCCCTGCTCGCCGTGGCCGCCCGCGTGGGTCCGGCCCGCCTCATCGACAACGTGCACCTGCACCGCACCACGCGGACGAGCACGATCCAACCCGCCGCGGTCCCCGACGGGGACCTGAGCTACGCGGGCGCGCCCACCTCCCGGGAGAACCGATGATCGAGACCGCTCCGACCGCCGCCGAGCTGCGCGCCCGCAAGGGCGGCCGCCGCCTCGCGATGCTGACCGCCTACGACTACCCGACGGCGCTGGCGCTGGACGCCGCGGGGCTCGACATCCTCCTGGTGGGCGACAGCATGGGCGAGGTGGAGCTCGGCTACGGCAGCACGCGCGCGGTGAGCCTGGAGATGATGGCCCACCACGTGCGGGCGGTGCGCAACGGGGTCCAGGCGACCCACGTCTGCGCGGACCTCACGGCCGGGACGTACCGCGACGCCGGGGAGGCGGTGAGGAGCGCCCGGGTCCTGGTGGAGGCCGGCGCGGACTCGGTGAAGCTCGAGGGCGGCCTCATCGACCAGGTGCGCGCGATCATCGCCGACGGGATCCCGGTGATGGGCCACGTGGGGCTCCTGCCGCAGACGGCCGAGGTGTATCGCCGCGAGGGCACCACCCCGCACGAGGCCGACCGCATCGCCGGCGAGGCCCGCGCCCTCGACGAGGCCGGGTGCTACGCGATCGTGATCGAGGCGGTTCCCGCCGAGCTCGCCACCCGCATCACCGCCGAGGTCGCCTGCCCCACGATCGGCATCGCGGCGGGCCCCGAGTGCGACGGCCAGGTGCTCGTCTCCACCGACCTCGTCGGCCAGCTCCCGGACACGCCGCGCTTCGTCAAGCCGCGCGCCAACGTGTTCGCGATCGTCGTCGAGGCCGCGCAGGCGTTCGCCGCCGACGTGCGCGGGGCCGCCGACACGGAGGCGCGCAAGGCCGGATGAGCCGCCGGATGAGCGACGAGGAGCGCCGGGCGTTCCTCATGCACGGGACGCGGACGGCCAAGCTGGCCACCGTCCGGGCCGACGGGCGCCCCCACGTCGCCCCGATCTGGTTCGCGCTCGACGGCGACGACGTGATCTTCAACACCGGCGCCGGCACGGCCAAGGGCCGCAACCTGGTGCGCGACCCCCGCGCCTCGATCGCGGTGGACGACGAGACCCCGCCTTTCTCGTTCGTGCTCGTGGACGGGGTGTGCGAGATCAGCGACGAGCCGGCCGCCAAGCTCGAGTGGGCGACCCGGATCGCCGGCCGCTACATGGGCGCGGGCCGGGCGGAGGAGTTCGGCCGCCGCAACGCGGTGCCGGGCGAGCTGCTGGTGCGGCTCGTCCCGACCCGCGTCTTCGCACGCGCGGACATGGCCGACTAGGCGGAGCTTCCGGCCGCCATGACCCGGAGGTTGAGGGCCTCCTCGAGCACCGACTCCTCGACGCCGTGCTCCCGGGCCACCTCGCGGAGCTGGCGTCCCGAGGCCGTCGCCTCCTTCACGATCGCCGCCGCCCGGTCGTACCCGATGAACGGGTTGAGGGCGGTGGCCATCGCCAGCGTCCCCTCGGCCAGCTCCTGCAGCCGCTCCCGGTTCGGCTCGATGCCCGAGACGCACCTGTCGGCGAAGAGGCGCGTCGAGGTGGTGAGGAGGTGGATCGAGCCCAGCAGGTTGCGCGCGAGGAGCGGGATCCGCACGTTCAGCTCGAAGTTCCCCTGCATCCCGCCGATGGTGATGGCCGTGTCGTTGCCGATGACCTGGGCGGACACCTGAAGGACCACCTCGGGGAGGACCGGGTTGACCTTCCCGGGCATGATCGACGACCCCTTCTGCAGCTCGGGGAGGAAGATCTCGCCCAGGCCGCAGCGCGGGCCGCTGCCCATGAGGGCGATGTCGTTGGCGATCTTGGTGAGGGAGACCGCGACCACCTTGAGCGCGCCGGACACCTCGACCAGCGCGTCGCGGGCGCCCTGTGCCTCGAACGGATCGGCCGGGGCCGAGATGGGCAGGCCGGTGTCCTCGGCCAGCAGGGCACGCACGCGCTCGGCGAACTCGCGGTGCGTGTTCAGGCCGGTGCCGGTGGCGGTGCCTCCGAGGGGCAGCTGCCCCAGGCGGACGGTGGTGTCGGCGACCCGGTCGCGCCCCTGGCGGATCTGGGCGGCGTAGCCCGCGAACTCCTGGCCCAGCGTCACCGGCACGGCGTCCATCAGGTGCGTGCGGCCGGCCTTCACCAGGTCGGCGAACTCCACCGCCTTCGCGGCGAGCGCGTCGCCCAGGTGGTCGAGCGCGGGAAGGAGTCCCTCGGAGATCTCCTGGAGCGCGGCGGCGTGCACGGCCGACGGGAACACGTCGTTCGAGCTCTGGCCCATGTTGACGTGGTCGTTCGCGTGCGCTCCGTCGCCGGCGAGGTTGGCGATGACCTCGTTGGCGTTCATGTTCGACGAGGTGCCCGAGCCGGTCTGGAAGACGTCGATCGGGAACTGGTCGTCGTGCTCGCCGGCCGCCACCGCGTCCGCGGCGGCGGCGATGCGCCCGGCCAGCTCCGCGTCGAGGAGCCCCAGGTCGGCGTTGACCCGCGCCGCGGCGCCCTTGATCCGGCCCAGCCACCGCACGACCGGCAGCGGCACGCGCTCGCCGGATACGGGGAAGTTCTCCACCGCCTTGCGGGTCTCCCCGCCCCAAAGCTCCGCCATCTGGCCCCCTTCGATCGACTCGGAACACGGCGACACCGCCGACACCTAAGCGTACCGCTGCCGACGCGTTCAGACGCGGATGACCACGACGCCGGACACACCCGCGATCGGATCGAAGTCCGCGTCCTGGGTGACGATCGGCAGACCGTGCGTCACGGACGTCGCCGCGATCCACAGATCGTTGACGTTCAGGCGGCGGCCGAGCGTCGCGATCCGCAGGCGAAGGAGGGCCCACGACGCGGCGACCGCCTCGTCGATCGGGATCACCTCGATGTCCGAGATCCCTTCGAGGGTGGCGAGCCGCCGCGCCCGGATCTCATCGTCGGCGGCGGCGAGGACACCGAGGTGAAGCTCGGCGACGGTGACGGCCGACACGGCCGCGGTGGCGGGCAGCGCGGCGAGCTTCAGGGGACGCGACGACTCCGACGCGATCAGGACGCTCGTGTCGAACAGCCCCCGCTCGGGCGTGCTCACCCGGGCGGCTCGAGGTCGTCCGTCGTCTCTCCGGCCAGCCGCGCGAGGTCGTCGCGCAGCCCGGGATCGGCGCGGACCCTCTCGAGGCGGCGCAAGAGCTCCTCCGTCGGGAGCCAGCGGCGACGGCGCTGCTCGATGGGCACCAGCGCGGCGACGGGAACACCGCGCACCGTCACGGTCACGCGCTCGCCCGCCCCGACCCGCCTGAGCAGGTCGGCGGTGTTGTTGCGAAGCTCCCGGGTTCCCACGCTCGACATTGTGCGACGAAAGTAGCACAACCCCGGGACAGCCGGCCTCGGGCCCAGGGGGCTCAGGGGGTCGTCAAGCCACCCAGCCCGAGGAGGATCTCCATCGCGGCCCGGGTCCCGATCTCCAGGTACTCGTACCGCAGGTGCTCGTCGGGGGCGTGGATCGCGTCGTCGGGCAGGCCGAAGCCCGTGAGGATCGTCGGGATCCCCTTCGCGGCCAGCACGGCCACCACCGGGAGCGTCCCGCCCAGGCGCACCGGCGCCGGGCGCCAGCCGGTCGCGCGCTCCATGCCCTCGGCGGCGGCGACGAGGGCCGGCTGCTCCGGATCGAGGGCCGCGGGGAGGGCGATGTTGAGGTCCTCGATCTCGATCTCCGCGCCCGCCGGGGCCGCCGTGCGGAGCAGCCCGTCGAGGGAGGCGGCCACGGTCTCGGCGTCCTGGCCCGGAGCGAGCCGCACCGAAAGGGTGGCCTGGGCCTCGCCGGGGATGCTGGTCTTCACCGCGTCCGGCTCGCCGCAGGCGATTCCGTGGACGTCGAGGGAGGGCGAGGCCAGCGTGCGCATGTAGAAGCCGTCGGCCGCCCCGGCATCGGCCGCCCGCAGGCCGGCGGTGGCGAGCGCCTCCGCCCCGCTCGGCAGCTCGCCCCAGGCCGCCACCTCGACGGCGCCGGCCGGGGCGACCCCCGCGTACAGCGCCTCGGGCAGGCGCCCCTCGCGCGGGACCACCGCGCCCAGAATGGTCATGAGGGCGTGGGCGGCGTTCAGGGCCGCGCCGCCGTAGAGCCCGCTGTGCGCGTCGGTGCTCGCCGTGCGCACGCGCACGCGGCGGTACACCAGGCCGCGGACGCCGGTGCAGATCGTGGGGCGCCCGGGGCCGATCATCACGCTGTCGAAGATGATCACGGCGGCCGCGGGCTCGGCGTCGGCCTGCAGGTGGTCGAGCGCGGAGGTGCCGCCGCTCTCCTCCTCTCCCTCCACGACGAACGCGGCGCGCACCGGCAGCCGTCCCTCCGCCGCCAGCCGCTGCACGGCGGCGAGCAGCATGAAGAGGTTGCCCTTGTCGTCGCTCGCGCCCCGCGCGTAGAGGGCGCCGTCGCGCACCGTGGGCTCGAACGGCGGCGTCGTCCACAGCTCGCCGGGGCCGGGCGGCTGAACGTCGTAGTGCCCGTACAGCACCACCCGGGGCGCCTCCGGATCCCCCGAGCTGGCGGGTACCTCCCCCACGACCAGCGGGTGGCCGGTCGTGGTGCGGACCTCCGCGGCGCCGCCGGCCCGGCGCACCTCCTCCGCGACGAGGTCGGCCGCCCGCCGCATGTCGGGGGAATGGGAGGCGACGGCGCTGATGCTCGGCACCCGCAGGAGCGCGTACAGCCGGTCGATCTCCTCGGGGCTCACCGGCCGGAGTGTACGTCCCGCCCGGCGCCGCCGACCCGGCCTCCCGCTTCCTGCGGGCCGGCTACTCGGTCAGCTCGACCGGCTCGATCGCGAGGGGCATGCGGCGCCCGTCGCGCACGACCCCGAGCTCCACCGAGCGGCCGATGCGCTCCGCGCCCATCAGCCGCTGCAGGTCGCCCACGTCGGACACCTCGCGGCCGTCGACCTCCACGATCAGGTCCTCGGGCCGCAGCCCGGCGCGCTCGGCCGGGCTGTCCGCCACGACCTCGACCACCTCGATGCCGGCCTCGCGCCCCAGCTCCGCGGCGACGCGGGGCGGCAGGGGCCGCTGACCGCCGGCGATGCCCACGTAGGCGCGCCGCACGCGCCCCTCGCCCATGAGGGCCGCGACGATTCCCCGGGTGGTGGCGTTGACGGGCACGGCGAGCCCGAGCCCCACGCCCGCCACGGCGGTGTTGACGCCCACCACGCGCGCGCGGCTGTCCGCCAGCGCACCGCCGGAGTTGCCCGGGTTCAGGGCGGCGTCGGTCTGGATGACGTCCTCCACGACCCGGCGGGCCCGTCCGCGGCCGACGGGAAGGGAGCGCCCGAGCGCCGACACGACCCCGGCGGTGACGGACCCGGCGAAGCCCAGGGGGTTGCCGATGGCGACCACGAGCTGCCCCACGACGAGGCGGTCGGCGTCGCCCAGGGTGGCCGCCGGCAGGTCGCCGCCGTCGGCGCGCAGCACCGCCAGGTCCGAGAGCGCGTCGGCTCCCACCAGCGTGAGCGCCAGGTCGCGGCCGTCGACCAGGCGCGCGCGCAAGCGTCCCCCCGAGGCGCCCTCGACCACGTGGGCCGAGGTGAGGATGAAGCCGTCCGGCGTGATGACCACGCCGCTGCCGCTGCCCTCGCCGCGCCCTCCGCGGCCGTCCGGGCGGGAGACGCGCAGGCTGGCGACCGAGGGCCCGAGCGTGCGGGCGACCGACGTGACCGCGCGCGAGTACGCGTCGAGGGCGTCGGCCTCGTCGGGGGCGGCGTCGTCGATGGAGGCGAGGGCGTCGATCGGCCGACCGTAGCACCGCCCCCGCGGCGGGTGCCCCGCGACCACCGGGGGGAAGGATCCGCGCCCCCAGGCGTCCTCAGGGTGTCGAGAAATCCACGAGGGAGGACCTCATGAGGAAGTGGTTGCTCATCATCCCGCTCGCGCTGGCGGCGGTCGCGCTGGCCGCCGGGTGCGGGTCCAACGCCTACCAGGCCGCGGCTCCCGCCACCTCGGCGGCCACCACCGCGGCCTCGAGCGGCGGCGGCGCGTACGGGGGGTCGGCGAGCACCCCGCCGGCGACGGCGACGGCGGCCAAGGTCTCCACGGCGAGCGGTGACCTCGGGACCTTCCTCGTGGGGCCGGACGGGCGCACCCTCTACCTCTTCGAGAAGGACACCGGCACGGCGAGCACGTGCTCGGGCGCCTGCGCCGGCGCGTGGCCGCCGCTGACGACCGGCGGAGCGCCCACGGCCGGCGGGGCGGCGAAGGCCTCGTGGCTCGGCACCACCACGCGCGCCGGCGGCACGATGCAGGTCACCTACGCGGGCCACCCCCTCTACTACTTCGCCGGTGACATGGCGCCGGGGGACACGAACGGCGAGGGCATCGACCACTTCGGCGCGGAGTGGTACATGGTGTCGCCGTCCTCCGGCGCCACGGTCGAGAAGCACGGGGGCAGCTGACCGGAGCCGTCAGCCCGCGGCGATCAGCACCACCCCCAGCAGGGCGAGCGCCGCGCCGGCGGCCTGGAGCCGGCCGAGGCGCTCGCCCAGCACGACGCTCGCCAGGGCGACCGTGGTCACGGGGTAGAGCGACCCCAGCACCGCCACGACGCTGGTGAGGCCCTCCCGGGTGCCCGCCGCGTACATCAGGTTGGCCGCGGCCTCGAGCACCCCCGCCCCCAGCACCAGCGCCAGCGTCCGCCCGGGGACCCGGAGGGTCGCGCCCACGACGCCCACGGCCGCGAGCGCCAGCGGCACCGAGGCGATCCGCGCCGATCCCAGCGCCCAGAGGGGGCTGTCCTCGGCCGCGTGCGCGAAGAGGGTGAAGAAGCCGCCGAACCCCAGGGCCGCGAGCGCGGCGAGGCCCAGACCGCGCCGCACGGCGGGGCCGGGGGCCGCCGCCGCCAGGCAGGCGCCCGCGAGCGCGACGGCCATCCCCGCGAGCACCACGGGGCCCGGGTCCCGGCCCGTCGCGAGGTTGACGGTCACCGGCACGAGCGCCCCCAGGGCGCTGATCGGGGCGACGAGGGTCATCGACCCCACGGCGAGGCCGCGGTAGAAGGCCACGAGCCCGGCCGCGCCGATCGCCCCCGCGGCGAGTCCGAACAGGAGCTGGTCCCACGGGGGCGGCCCGGTCGTGGTGGCGGCGATCGCCACCACCGCCACCACCAGACCGGCCGACTGGGTGATGGCCACCACGGCGATGGCGGCCGCCCGCCGGCTGGCGAGGCCGCCGAAGAAGTCGGCCACGCCCCAGGAGAGGCCCGAGGCCAGGCCCAGCACGACCGCCGGCACGGGAGAGGGGGGCTACCCGCGCCGGTGCGCGCGCGTCCCGGCGCTCACCCCGTCGCCGCGAGCGCCCGCCGGCGCTCGAGGGGCGACGCGCGGCCGAGCAGGACCGGCCGCAGGTACTCGCCGGTGTGCGACCCGGGGGTGGCGGCCACCTCCTCCGGGGTGCCGGCGGCGATCAGGGAGCCGCCCGCCGCGCCGCCCTCGGGTCCCAGGTCGATGACCCAGTCCGCGGACTTGACGACGTCGAGGTTGTGCTCGATGACCACCACGGTGTTGCCCTGCTCCACGAGGCGCTGAAGGACCTCGAGCAGCTTCTCGATGTCGGCGAAGTGGAGGCCCGTGGTGGGCTCGTCCAGCACGTAGAGCGTCCGGCCCGTGGCCACCTTCGACAGCTCCGTGGCGAGCTTGACGCGCTGAGCCTCGCCTCCCGAGAGCGTGGTGGCCGGCTGGCCCAGGCGCACGTAGTCGAGCCCCACGTCGTGCAGCGTCCGGAGGCGGCGGTGGATGCGCGGCACCGCCGCGAACGCCTCGACGGCCTCCTCCACGCTCATCTCGAGCACCTCGTGGATGGTGCGGCCGCCGTAGCGCACGGTGAGCGTCTCGCGGTTGTAGCGCTTGCCGCCGCACACCTCGCAGGGCACGTAGACGTCGGGAAGGAAGTGCATCTCGATGGTGATCGTGCCGTCGCCCTTGCAGGCCTCGCAGCGCCCGCCCTTGACGTTGAAGCTGAAGCGCCCGGGCGAGTACCCGCGCGACCGCGCCTCCTGGGTCATGGAGAAGAGCCGGCGGATGTGGTCGAAGAGGCCGGTGTAGGTGGCCGGGTTGCTCCGCGGCGTCCGGCCGATGGGCGACTGGTCGATGTCGATGACCTTGTCGAAGTGCTCCAGCCCCTCGATCCGGTCGTGGGCGCCGGGGCGCGTGGGTCGCCGGCTGAGCCGCCCGGAGAGCGCCTTCAGCAGCGTCTCGTTGACCAGCGTGCTCTTCCCCGAGCCGGACACGCCGGTGACGCAGGTGAGGGCGCCGACCGGGAAGCCCACATCGACGCCGCGCAGGTTGTTCTGGCGCGCGCCCTCCACGGTGAGCCATCCCCGCGCCGCGCGCCGGACGGCCGGGACCTCCACGCCGCGCCGGCCCGACAGGAACGCCCCGGTCACCGACGCCGGCTCGGCCTCGATGTCGGCGACCGTCCCCTCGGCCACCACACGGCCGCCGTGCTGGCCCGCGCCCGGGCCCATGTCGATGACGTGGTCGGCGCTGCGGATCATCTCCTCGTCGTGCTCGACCACCAGCACGGTGTTGCCCTGGTCGCGGAGGCGCTCCAGGGTGGCGATCAGCTTCCGGTTGTCGCGTTGGTGCAGCCCGATGGAGGGCTCGTCGAGGATGTAGAGCACGCCCACGAGGCCCGACCCGATCTGGGTGGCCAGCCGGATCCGCTGGGCCTCGCCGCCCGACAGCGTCCCGGCGGCGCGGGCGAGGGTGAGGTAGCCGACGCCCACGTCGTCGAGGAACCGCAGCCGCTCGTTGATCTCCTGGATCACGCGCGCGCCGATGAGCGCCTGGGTGTCGGTCAGCTCCAGCGATCCGAAGAAGGCCACCGCGTCGGACACCGACAGCAGGCAGACCTCGTGGATGTTCCGGCCGCTGACGGTGACCGCGAGGCTCTCCGGGCGCAGCCGGGCGCCACCGCAGGCCGGGCAGGGCCGCAGCGACATGAACTGCTCCACCGACTCCCGCATCGCGTGCGACATCGAGGTGGCGTGCTGGCGCCGCAGCTGCGGAAGGACGCCCTCGAACCAGCCCCAGCTGCCGCCCCCCTTGCGCCTGCGCCCCAGGAACACGCGCTCGCGCCCCCCCCTGGGGCCGTTGAGCATGAGGTCGCGGTGCCGCTGGGGCAACGCGCGCCAGACCGTGTCGAGGTCGATCGTGTGCGTCGTGGCGATCACGCCCAGCAGCAGGTCGTAGTAGTCGGTGGTGCGGTCGGTCCACGGCAGCAGCGCTCCCTCGCGGAGGGTGCGCTCCGGGTTGACCACCATCTCGGGATCGACCTCGAGGGTGAACCCCAGCCCGGTGCAGGTGGGGCACGCGCCGTGGGGGGAGTTGAACGAGAAGGTCCGCGGCGCCAGCTCGGGGAGCGACGCGCCGTGCTCCGGGCAGGCGAAGCGCTCGGAGTAGGTGAACGACCGGCCGTCCTCGCCCAGGACCTCGATGCGCACCAGGCCGTCGGCCAGCCGGGTCGCGGTCTCCAGGCTGTCGGTGAGCCGGCGCCGGAGGTCGTCGCGCATCACCAGGCGGTCGACCACCACCTCGACGGTGTGGGCGAACTTCTTGTCCAGCGCCGGGACCTCGTCGAGCACGTAGGTCTCGCCATCCACCGCCACGCGGGTGAAGCCCTCGGCCCGCACCTGGTCGAGCACGTCGCGGTGCTCCCCCTTGCGGTCGCGCACCAGGGGCGCCAGCACCAGGAACCGGGCGCCCTCCGGCAGCCCCAGCACCTGGTCGGCGATCTGCTCCACGCTCTGCCCGGAGATGGGCCGGCCGCACACCGGGCAGTGGGGCTGGCCGACGCGCGCGTAGAGCAACCGCAGGTAGTCGTAGACCTCGGTGACGGTCGCCACCGTGGAGCGCGGGTTGCGGCTGGTGGTCTTCTGGTCGATCGAGATCGCCGGGGACAGGCCCTCGATGTGATCGACGTCCGGCTTGTCCATCTGGCCCAGGAACTGGCGCGCGTAGGCCGACAGGCTCTCCACGTAGCGCCGCTGCCCCTCGGCGTAGAGCGTGTCGAAGGCGAGGCTCGACTTCCCGCTCCCGGACAGCCCCGTGATCACCGACAGCCGGTCGCGCGGGATGTTGACCGAGACGTCCACCAGGTTGTGCTCGCGGGCCCCCACCACGCGGATCGCGGATGCGGCGGAGGGGCGCGGCTCAGTCACCGGTCAAGTGTAGTGAGGGGGTCGGCGCGTCCGCCGTGGGTCCCTCGGTGAACATTTGGCCCGAGGGCGGACCGCCCGGCCGAGCGCTTGGCTCGTGGGACATACGTCCCCCCGGGGAGTCGCCCTACCGTCAGAAACGGTGCTATCACCTGTTCGGCGGCGAGCGGGTCCCCGCGGCTCAAGAGGACTCGCGTCCTGCCGATTGAGCGTTCAGATGTGACCCCCGGGCGAGATGGTCGCCGGGGCAGTCCGCCGCCGTCCCTGACGAGGATCCCCCGGCCATTCGTCTCCACTCAGCACGCCTGACCCGCTCGGCCCTCCGGCGCGCGATCGTCGCGGCGCTCCTCGCGGTCGTCCTGGCGCTGATCGCCGCCGGCCCCGGCATGGCGGCCGAGCCCGCGCCGCAGGTCCCGGCCACGGTGGTGGAGCCCCTGGGCGACCAGGCGGCCGCCGTCGTGAGCTACCGCGAGCTCGTCGGCGCCGCCGACGCGCGCCGCCTGAACGCCGCCGTGGTGGACACGTCCGCCTACTGGGTGGCCGCCGTTGACCGCAACGGCCACGTCATCGCCGCCCGGATCCCCCGTCCCCGGGCCGGCAAGGACTTCGGCACCGCCGCCGTTCCCGCGACCCGGACGCCCTCCACCAGCCGCGCCCTGCCCGGGGCCTTCGACCTCGCCGCCGCGCTGCGCGACGACGGCGTGGCGGTGCTCGCCCCGGCGGCCACGGCCGCGTCCACCGCCTCGGGCGGCATCATGCGGTTCCTGGCGATACCGCTCGGCATCGCCCTGATCGCCGCGTTCCTGTTCGGCGGGATGATGCTCATCCGGGGCCGCAACCCCCAGGGCCGGGGCATCGGGCGCCGCGGCGGCGCCTCGGGTCACGGCTCCATCCGCAAGAGCGCCCAGGTCGTGGTGCCGCCGCCCGTCCGCTTCGCCGACGTGGCCGGCTGCGACGAGGCGGTGGAGGAGCTCCAGGAGATCGTCATGTTCCTGCGCGAGCCCGAGCGCTTCGGCAAGGTGGGGGCCCGGATGCCGCACGGCGCGATCCTGCACGGCCCGCCGGGTACCGGGAAGACCCTTCTGGCGAAGGCCGTGGCGGGCGAGGCCGGCGTGCCCTTCTTCGCGCTGTCGGGATCCGACTTCGTGGACACCTACGTCGGCGTGGGCGCCTCGCGGGTGCGGGACCTGTTCGCCCAGGCCCGCAAGAACGAGACCGGCGCCATCATCTTCTTCGACGAGATCGACGCCATCGGGCGCGCCCGCGGGCAGGGCGCCACCGGCGCCGACTCGGAGCGCGAGGGCACGCTCAACCAGCTCCTGGTGGAGCTGGACGGCTTCGGGGCGCGCGAGCGGATCGTGGTGATCGCGGCCACCAACCGCCTGGACATGCTGGACCCCGCCCTCCTGCGTCCCGGCCGCTTCGACCGGCGCGTCCAGGTGGGCCTGCCCGCCCAGGCCGGCCGGCTGGCCATCCTCGGCCTCCACTCCAAGCACATGCCGATCGCCGATCCCGCCGCGCTCGCGGGGCTCGCCCGGGTGACCGCCGGGTTCGCCGGCGCCGACCTGGCCAACATGGTCAACGAGGCCGCCATCATGGCCGCGCGGGCGGGCCGGGAGACGATCCTCGCCGAGGACCTCGACGAGGGCATGCTGCGCAGCGTGGCCGGCCCCCGCCGGGCCGACCGCGGCATCGCCGACGGCGAGCTCGAGGTCATCGCGTGGCACGAGGCCGGGCACGTCCTGGCCGCCGAGCTCTGCCCCGCCCACCAGAAGGCCCAGCGCGTGACCATCCTCGCCCGCGGCGACGCCGGCGGCCTGGCCCTCTACGGCAGCGAGGACCGCGCCCTCACCTCGCAGCAGCACCTGCACGAGCGGATGGTCGTGGCGATGGCCGGGCGCGCCGCGGAGCAGATCCGCTTCGGGATGATCTCCTCGGGGGCCGCCAACGACCTCGAGCAGGTCAACGGCATGGCCCGGCAGGCCGTGGAGCGCCTGGGCTTCTCGCCCCGGGTCGGGCAGATCGTCGCCCCCTCGAGCCCGCAGAGCATCCCGCTGTCCGCCGAGGTCCGGAGGACGATCGACGAGGAGATCGGGCGCATGGTTGACGACGCCTACGCGGACGCCATCGCGCTCCTGGGCGACCACCGCGACGAGCTCGACGCGCTGGGCGCGGCGCTGCTTGCCCGCGAGCAGCTCGACCGCGCGGAGATCGAGGAGATCCTGGGCGGGGTCGCCGGAGGCGGGCGCCGCCTGCCCGCCCGCGCGGACGCGCTCCCCACGTCGCGCGTCCCCGTCGGCGCCCCCCTTCCGGTCGCGCCCGTGGCGCTGCCCCAGGCCGTTCCGGTGCACGATGACGGCGGCGCCCCGGCCCGGGCGCCTCGGCGCCTGGCCCCCCGCCGGCGCATCCGCGCCGGCGTCGAGGTGGCCGCCGCCACGGTCTACGCGCTCACCCTCCCCCGCCTGGGCGGGCGCCGCCGCTCGCGCCGCAAGCGCCCCGGGATCGCCTAGCCGAAGCTCGGCGGCCTGGCATGATCCGCCCGTGCTGGAGCTGACCTCCGACGAGCTGCTGTCCACCACCCGCAGCGTGCGGCGCCGCCTCGACCTGAGCCGGCCGGTCGAGCGCGAGCTGATCGAGGAGTGCCTGCGGCTGGCGCAGCAGGCGCCGAGCGGCGGGAACCGGCAGGGGGCGACGTTCGTGGTCGTCACCGACCCGGAGCGCCGGAGGGCCCTGGGGGACATCTACCGCCGGGCGTGGGACCGGTACCGGGCGGAGGGCGTGCTGGGAGAGGCGCCGCGCCGCGACCCCGACCCCGAGAGGCGCGACCAGCAGCGGCGCATCGGCCGCTCGGCCGGCTATCTGGCCGACCACCTCGCCGAGGTCCCCGTGCACGTGATGGCCTGCCACGCGGGGCGCACCGAGGACAAGCCCCAGGTCGTCCAGGCCTCGGCCTGGGGCTCGGTGCTACCGGCCGTCTGGAGCTTCATGCTCGCCGCCCGGGCCCGCGGGCTCGGCACCGCCTGGACCACGATCCACCTCTTCTACGAGCGCGAGGCCGCCGAGGTCCTGGGGATCCCCTACGAGGAGGTCTCCCAGGTGGCGCTGATCCCGCTCGCCCACACGGTGGGGACGGACTTCCGGCCCGGCCCGCGCGTGCCCCTGGAGAGCTTCGCCCGGTGGGACGCCTGGTAGCGGCGGCCCCATGACCGCCGCGAGCATCCACCGCAGGTTCCGGGCTCCCATGGCCGGTGGGGATATGCGGACGTCCACCTTCCGGAACGTGAACATCGGGGACTACCGCTACCTCTTCCTGCTCTGCAGCTGGCACCGATATGAGGATGCGGTCTGGACGGAGCTGCGGAAGCACGCCTCCGCGTTCGGGGAGGACATCGGCGAGGCCGGGCTCCTGGCGATGCCCTACGACTCCGCCGCGAAGAAGACGATTGAAGAGGTCCTCTACAAGGAGGGGTGGGATCCCGCGTTATCCGACAAGATGACGAAGTCTCCCGACCCCTTTCTGCTGGTGATCGAAACGAGCTTTGCGGAGTTCGATCCAAGGGAGCACCCCTGGGCGATCCTCTGGTTCTCGGAGGTCGAGCCTTCCAAGATCTCACGCCTGCTGGGCCGCTTCGCCAGCGCCCTTCGCCGCGATGAGAACATCTTCGCGCTGATCGAGAAGAGGCGGCGCCAGAAGCGGCTCCAGTCGCTGGCCCAGTTCTTCGAGGTCAAGCCGGGCCTGTTCGGGTGCTCGGTCAACCTCACCGCGGCGGCGGTCGCAGCCCTCGAAACCGACTGAGCCGCAAGTCCTACGGGCCTCCGGGCTTGTACGTACCGAAGCTCCAGAGGTTGCCGTCCGGGTCGCGGGCCGCGAACTCCCGTGAGCCGTAGTCCTGGTCGGTCAGCTCGCGCACGATCTCGGCCCCCGCCGCGACCGCGCTCGCGTACAGGGCGTCGGGATCCTCGACCACCACGTACAGCGCCACCGGCCCGGAGCGGGCGAAGGGGCTCTCGGCGGCGCGCCGGGTGTCGCTCGGCATGACGATGCCGGTTCCCACACGCACCTCGGCGTGCACCAGGATCTGGTCGGCCTCCGGTGGGTAAAGCCCCGTGACCTCGGCCCCGAAGGCCCGCTCCAGCCACGCGATGCCGGCACGGGCGTCGGCATAGGGAACGATCGGGAAGGCGCCGTTCACGGTTTCGGTCACGGGGCCCCCGGCGGCCGATCCCATTTGCGCAGGAGCTCCTCGTGGCGGCGCCTGCGCTCGGCGTCCTCGTCCCAGGGCCGGTCGTCGGCGTCCCGCGCCGCCCAGGGCCGCCCCTCGCCCCAGAACGGGCTCGGCACGGGCAGGCCGTTGAGCGCCACGAACAGGTCGTCCTCCTCCAACCCCGGCGCGGCCAGCGACCGGAACGGCACGTCGCGGGGGTCGGAGCCGCTCGTCACCGGCGGCGTCCCCCGCGCGCCGCGCGCCGGGCGGACGTGCGCGGCACCGGCGCCGCGTTGGGCCGGCGGGGCGGCGGAGGCGCGGCCGCGTCCTCGTCGCCCTCGTCGCCGGCCGCGGCCCGCTCCAGCAGCTCGCGCCTCAGGTCGGCGATCTCGTCGCGCAGCCGCGCCGCCAGCTCGAAGCGGAGCTCCTCGGCGGCGATGAACATCTCCTGCTCGCGCTCCACGATCATGCGCTCGATCTCCTGCGGGCGCCACCCCGGCGAGGGCGTTGACCTCGCCGCGCCGGCGGCGCGTCGGCGCCGGGGAGTCGGTGAGCCCCAGCAGCTGCACGATGTCCGACACGCCCTTTCTGATGGAGGCGGGCGTGATGCCGTGCTCCACGTTGTAGGCGACCTGGATCTCACGCCGCCGGTTGGTCTCGCCGATCGCGGTGCGCATGGCCTCGGTCTCGCGGTCCGCGTACATGATCACCCGTCCGTCCACGTTGCGGGCGGCGCGTCCGATGGTCTGGACCAGCGAGGTGTTCCCGCGCAGGAACCCCTCCTTGTCGGCGTCGAGGATCGCCACCAGGGTGACCTCGGGCAGGTCGAGCCCCTCGCGCAGCAGGTTGACGCCCACCAGCACGTCGAAGTCCCCCAGGCGCAGCGACCGCACGATCCGGATGCGCTCCAGCGTGTCGATCTCCGAGTGCAGGTAGCGCGCCTTGACGCCCGCCTCGACCAGGTACTCGGTGAGGTCCTCGGCCATCTTCTTGGTGAGCGTGGTGACAAGGGCCCGCTCGCCGCGCTCGGCCCGCGCGCTGATCTCGCCGAGCAGGTCGTCGATCTGGTGGTGGGTGGGCCGCACCTCCACCTCGGGGTCGACCAGGCCGGTCGGCCGGATGATCTGCTCCACCACGTGCGCCGACGAGCGCTGCTCGAACTCCCCCGGCGTGGCCGAGACGAAGACGATCTGGGGCACCCGCTCGAGGAACTCGGGGAGCTGGAGGGGCCGGTTGTCGAGGGCCGACGGGAGGCGGAACCCCGCGTCGATCAGCGCCAGCTTGCGGGAGCGGTCGCCCTCGTACATGCCGCGCAGCTGACCCATCGTGTTGTGGGACTCGTCGATGAAGCAGAGGAAGTCGTCCGGGAAGAAGTCGAGCAGCGTGTGGGGCGGCTCGCCGGGCCGCCGCCCGTCGAGGATGCGCGAGTAGTTCTCGATGCCCGAGCAGAACCCCAGCTCCCGGATCATCTCCATGTCGTACTCGGTGCGCTGGCGCAGCCGGTGGGCCTCCACCAGCTTCCCGGCCGATTCGAAAAGGGCGACCTGCTGCTCGAGCTCGTCCCGGATGTCCCGCAGCGACCGGTCGATCGTCTCGGGCGGCGTCACGTAGTGGGTCGCGGGGTAGATGGCGAGGTGCTGGAGCTCGCCGTACACCTCGCCCGTCAGCGGGTCGTACTCCGTGATGCTCTCCACCTCGTCGCCGAACATCGAGATGCGGTGGGCCGTCTCCGAGTCGGCGGGTTGCACCTCGAGCGTGTCCCCGCGCACCCGGAAGCGCCCCCGCTCCAGCACCGTGTCGTTGCGCTGGTACTGGGTCTCCACCAGGCGGCGGAAGATGCGCTCGCGCGGGTACTCCTCCCCCACCGTCAGGAGCACCACCCGATCGCGGTAGATCTCCGGCGAGCCGACGCCGTAGATGCAGCTCACCGACGCCACGATCACGACGTCGCGCCGGGCCAGCAGGGCCGCCGTGGCCGAGTGGCGGAGGCGGTCGATCTCGTCGTTGATCGACGAGTCCTTCTCGATGTAGGTGTCCGTCGCCGCGATGTAGGCCTCGGGCTGGTAGTAGTCGTAGTAGCTGACGAAGTACTCGACCGCCGCCTTCGGCAGAAGCTCACGGAACTCGTTGCAGAGCTGAGCCGCCAGGGTCTTGTTGTGGGCGATCACCAGCGCCGGCCGCGCGACGTCGGCGATGACGCGCGCCATCGTGAAGGTCTTGCCCGAGCCCGTGACCCCGAGCAGCGTCTGGAAGGGGTCGCCGCGCCGCAGCCCGGCCGAGAGCTCGCGGATCGCCTGGGGCTGGTCCCCCGTGGGCTGGTAGGCCTGGGAGACCTCGAAGGTCGTCGAGCTCACATGGTGAGCCTAGCGCCGCGTGCAACGGAGTCGCCGTCCGCCCGCAGGCCCGGCCCGCAGGTCCAAAATATGCGCCCGGATCTTGGTCGCCAGGGCCAAAGAGCGGCCCCGCGGCCCGTCATATCGTGCTCCTTGCAATCGGGGCGAGACGGAGGGGCCCCGAGAGCATCCAGGCCCCGCGACCGGGACGCGGGGCCTCGCCAAACAGCCGGCGAAGCCGCCCCAGGCCTCGCCGGCTGACCCAATTCCGGGCTCGCCTCGCGCGCCCTGTCGTACGCTGGACGGGCGATCCGACCGCGGAGGCTCTCGTGCCCATCGAGCTGATCGAGCGCCCGGCGTGAGCACGCCGGGCGAGGACCCCGCCGAGCGCCTGCCGGCTCTCTACGGGGCCTTCAACGACCGGGACATCGACGGCGCGCTGGCGGGGATGGCGCCCGACGTGGCGTGGCCCAACGGGTGGGAGGGCGGTCACGTGCACGGGCACGAGGCCGTGCGCGACTACTGGACGCGCCAGTGGGCGGCCATCGACCCGCATGTCGAGCCCGTGAACATCTCGGTCGAGCCCGACGGACGCGTGGCCGTGCTCGTCGACCAGGTCGTCCGCGACCTCTGCGGCACCGTCATCGCCACGGGCCGCGTCGTGCACGCCTACCGGCTCTCCGGCGGGCTGGTCACCGAGATGGAGATCCGCGAGCCCACCGGGTAGGCCGGGCTCAGCCGGCCGGCGCCTCCGAGGGGGATCGCGGCAGGCGGTCGCCGTAGGCCCTCCGGTAGATCGGGATCGCGTCGCGCACCTTCGTGACGAAGCCGCGCGTCTCGGCGAAGGGGATGTCGTCGGGGACGCTCAGCTCGTGCCCCTCGGCGCGTGCCTGCTCGATCCAGTCCTGCAGGTTCGACTCGCCCCCGTTGTACGCGGCCAGCGCGAGGCCGAGGTCGCCGTGATGGCGCTCGAGCAGGTAGCGCAGGTAGCGGGCCCCGTAGGCGATGTTCACCTCGGGCACCTCCAGCCGGTCGGGGGCGGGGCTGGGCCGGTCGGGCAGCCGGCTCACGAACGTCGCCGTGTCGGGCAGGAGCTGCATGAGCCCGACGGCGCCCTCCTTCGAGCGGGAGTCCGGCACGAACCCGCTCTCCGTGTTGATGACCGCGGCCACCAGCGCCGGGTCGAGATCGTTGCGGGCCGACTCCGCCCGGATCGCGTCCTCGTACTCCAGCGGGTACCACAGCCGCGCGTACCACCCGGGCATGGTCTGGTGGACCTGGTACCACGCGGCCCCGAGGCCGGCCAGCGCCACCAGCGCCAGCAGCAGCCCCATCCGGCGACGGCGGCGGCGGGGGCCCGCCCGGGTGGCTCCGGGGGCCGGGCGGGCCTGCTCACGGGCTGGCGAACGGCGCATCACAAGGCCGGTCAGCGTACTCCGCGAACCGGTCGGCGACCCAGGCCCTCAGCGCGTCCAGGTCATCGTCGTTGACGTAGGCACGGTCGGCACGGGACACCTTCTCCTCCTCGGGCAGCTGGCGCGCCGCCCGCCCCGCGAAGTCCTGGCCGCGGGCCTCGACCCGGCGGCGGCGGACGCCCTCGGGGGCGGTGACCACGAGCGACGCGTCGAACGCCCTCTCGGCCCCGGCCTCGAACAGCAACGGCACCTCGCACACCAGCAGCGGGGGCGGGGGCCGCAGGGACCGTTGGTGCGCGATCCAGTTCCTGCGGCGGTGCTCGATGAGCGGGAAGAGCAGCTCCTCCAGGAAGGCGACGCCCCCCTCCTCGGCGAACGCCCGCGATCCCAGCAGGGGACGGTCGACGGCGCCCGACGCCGTGACGACGTCCGCGCCGAAGCGCCCCCGGACGGCGGCGAGCACCTCCGGCTCCTCGTAGAGGGCGTGCACCACGGTGTCGCTCGACAGCACCGCCGCGCCGCACGATGCGAACGCCGCAAGCGCCTCCGACTTCCCCGCGCCGATCCCGCCGCTGAGGGCGATGCAGAGGGGCCCGCTCGCGCGGGCCCCTCGGCCATCAGTCGGCGTCGGGCTCCTCCGCCTCCTCGGGCGGGGCGGGGGCCTCGGTGGCGGCCGTCTCCCCGGCGACCAGCTCCTCGGCGGGCTCCTCATCGGTGACCACGAGCTCCTCCTCGGGGGCCTCCTGCGCGAGCAGCTCCTCCTGCGGGGCCTCGACCAGCTCCTCCGCCGGAGCCTCCGCGAGCTCCTCGGCGGGGGCCTCCTGCGCGAGCAGCTCCTCCTGCGGGGCCTCGAACAGCTCCTCGACGGGCGCCTCCTCGACCTCCGCCGCGTCCGCGGGAGCGCCCTCGGCCACCATCTCCTCCGCCGCGATCTCCTCGTCCACCGGGGCCGCCTCGGCCGCCGGCGCCTCCGCGCCGTCGTCCAGGGGCTCGGCGGCGAAGGGCTCGCCCGCGTCGGGGTCGGGGATCACCGGAGCCAGGCGGATCTCGTCGGGCAGGTGGTGCTGGATCTCGTCGCTGTCGGCCACCCGCTTCAGGCTCAGCGAGAGCCGGCGCCGGTCGGCGTCGATCTCGATGACACGCACGGCGAGGACGTCGCCCTGGTTGACCACCTCGCGCGGGTTCTCCACGTGGTGTGCCGCGAGCTCGGAGATGTGGACCAGACCCTCCACGCCGGGGTGGATCTCGACGAAGGCGCCGAACGTGACGACCTTGGTGACCTTGCCCTCCACCACGTCGTTGACCTGGTAGCTCTCGATGACGCTCTGCCACGGGTCGGCCTGGGTCTGCTTCAGGCCCAGGGAGATGCGCTGGCGGTCGCGGTCGATGTCGAGGACCTTGACCTTCACATTCTCGCCGATCTGGAGGATCTCCGAGGGGTGGTTGACGTGGCTCCACGAGAGCTCGGAGATGTGGATCAGGCCGTCGATGCCGTCGAGGTCCACGAAGGCCCCGAACTCGACGATGTTGGAGATGACGCCCTCCACCACCTCGCCCGGCTGGAGCTCGTCGAGGATCTTCTGGCGCACCTCGCGCCGCTCGTCCTCGAGCACGGCCCGGCGGGAGAGCACCACGTTGTTCCGGTTCCGGTTCAGCTCGATGACCTTGCACTCGAGCTTGCGGCCGAGGAACTCGTCGAGGTCCTGCACCCGGCGGATGTCAACCAGCGAGGCGGGCAGGAACCCGCGGACGCCCAGGTCGAGGATCAGGCCGCCCTTGACGACCTCGATGACCGTGCCCTCCACGTTCTCGCCCGCGGCGGCCGCGGCCTCGATGCGCTTCCACGCCTTCTCGAAGCGGGCGCGCTTCTTGGAGAGGATCAGCCGGCCGTCGGGATCCTCCTTCTGCATCACGAGCGCATCGATCATCTCGCCCAGGCTGACCTCGTCCTCGGGCTTGACGCTCTTGCGGATCGACAGCTCGGGGAGCGGGATCACGCCCTCGCTCTTGTAGCCGATGTCCACCAGGACCTCGTCCTTGTCGACCCTGACCACCCTCCCGGTGACCACGTCCCCCTCCGAGAAGATCGGGATGGTCAGGTCGTAGTTCGGCACCTGGACGCCGTCGACCTCGATGTACTCGGGGCCGTCGAGCGTGCGGACGGGGCTGTCGAGGTCGACCGCCACCGTTTCGGTCTCGAGAGCGGGCTCCTCCACATCGGCGGTGGGCAGCTCGTCGACCTCGGTGGTGGTCAGCTCGTGGTGGTCAGTGGTCATGGTGGGGATTGTCCTGGTTTGCACGCAAAATGATCTCGGGCACGGCGCAGGGCGCCGGAGGTCCGGGTGGCCGACGAGTATAGACCCGTGCCGCCGGGGGTGATAGGCGCCTCGCCTGGCGGGACAGCGGGCTCAGAGAGCTCCCAGAACCTCCATCAGCTCGGGGCGTTCGAGGCGTCCCGCGCGGGCCGCCTGAAGGGTGCCGTCCCGCGCCACCGCCAGCGCCGCGGGCACGCTGCGCACGGGCAGCGACCCCGCCCGCGGATGCTCGCGCAGGCTCACCCGGTGCACCTCGCGGCCGCCGGCCACCCGCTCCAGCTCACGGGCCACCGGCTCGCAGCGGCCGCAGCCGGGCGCCGTCAGGACCACCAGCCAGGGGCCGTCGCCGGTGAGCCCGAGGTCCTCGCGGACGTCGGCGGGCGCCCCGCCGCGGCGGGCCCGCAGGAGGCGGTAGATCTCGCACCCCACGCAGATGCCCGAGATCGCCGAGAAGAGGGCGATCGCCGCCACGAGCCCCACGAGAATCCACCCCGCCGGTCCGGCGCCGACCGCCAGGAGCACGAGCCCGACGACGAGGAAGCCCACGGCGAGCGCCTGCGCGAAGCGCACCGGGGCCACGGGCTCCAGGTCGCCCGGCGGCCGCGCGATGCGGCGGAAGACCCACGCGACCGGCGACCAGCGCGGCACCAGGAGGTTCAGCAGCACCAGCACCAGCGCCACGGCCACCGCCGCGGGGGTGTCGAACAGGATCGCCTCCAGGCACAGCACCCCGGTGATGGCCTGCGCGAAGCGGGGCTGGAGGGGGTGGACGGCGGGCACATCCGGCATCACCGGTGGCTCTCCCCCGTGGGCGAGACGGCGCCGTCCGTGGCGATGCGGTGCGCGCGGCTCAGCTCGGCCAGCCGGGCCGGCGCGTCGTCGGCGTCGTCGCGCAGGCAGATCTCCCGCAGGACGCCGAAGGCGGCGTCGATCACAGGACGGCAGGCGGCCGGATCGACCTGCAGCACCCGGTACGCCTCCTCGGGGGTCACGACGACCGCGCCGAGGTCGCGGTCGCCGAGCGTCGATCGCGCCCCCGCCTGGCGGCGTGGCCGCGAGTCGTCACGACTTGGCGTCCAGCCAGGTCTCCCCCACGCCCGTGTCCACCGCCAGCGGCGGGTCGAGCGGGTAGGCCGACACCATCGCCCGGCGCACGAGCGCCGACGCGCGGGCGACCTCCTCCTCCGGCGCCTCGAGCAGCAGCTCGTCGTGGATCTGGAGGATGATCCGCGTCCGCAGGCCCTGCTCCTCCAGCGCCGCGTGGGCCCGCACCATCGCCGCCTTGATGATGTCGGCCGCGCTCCCCTGGATGACCGTGTTCACGGCCAGGCGCTCGCCGAGCTGGCGCTGCTGCACCGTGCGGCCCCCCAGCTCGGGGATGGGCCGGCGCCGGCCGAGCAGCGTGGTGACGTAACCGTCCTGCGCCGCCGCCGCGATCGTGGTGTCGATGAAGTTGCGCACCCGCGGGTACCGGGCGAGGTAGGTGTCGATGTAGGCCCGCGCGTCGGCGCGCGGGATGTTCAGCTGCTCGGACAGTCCGAAGTCGCTGATGCCGTAGACGATCCCGAAGTTGACGGCCTTGGCGCGGTCGCGGGTGTCGCGGTCAACGTCGGCGGGCGCCATCCCGAAGACCTCGGCGGCGGTGGCGCGGTGCACGTCCTCGCCGCGCCGGAAGGCTTCGGCCAGCGCCGGCTCGCCCGAGCAGTGGGCCAGGATGCGCAGCTCCACCTGGCTGTAGTCGCAGCTCACCAGCCGGTGGCCGTCCTCGGCCACGAACGCCCCGCGGATCTCCCGGCCCAGCGGCGTGCGCACCGGGATGTTCTGCAGGTTGGGGTTGGTGGACGACAGGCGCCCGGTCTCGGCGACCGTCTGGTTGAAGGTGGTGTGCAGGCGGCCGTCCTCGCCCAGCAGGTCGGGCAGCGCCGACAGGTAGGTGTTGTCGAGCTTGGTCAGCTCGCGGTACTGCCCGATGAGGCGCACGATCGGGTGCTTGTCCTCCAGGAGCTGGAGCACCTTGCGGTCGGTGCTCCACCCGGTCTTGCCCTTGCGGAAGGTGGGCAGGCCGAGCCGCTCGAAGAGCACCTGGCCGAGCTGCTTGGGGGAGTCGATCACGAACTCGCCGCCGGCCAGGTCCCAGATCTGGTCGCGCAGCTCGTCGGCCCGGTCGCGCACCCGCGCCGCGATCTCGCCCAGGCGGTGGACGTCGAGGCGCACGCCGGCGGCCTCCATCGCCGCCAGCACCCGGGTCACCGGCAGCTCGATGTCGCGGTAGAGCGGCTCCAGCCCCTCGCGCCGCAGGGCCTCCTCCTGGCGCACGCTCAGCTCCCGCACCAGGGCGGCGGCGATGGCGGCGGGCTCCTCGGCGCCCTCCGCGCCGATGCCGGCGTCGGCCGCGAGCTCGTCGAGCGGGTAGCCGCGCCGGCGCGGCTCCAGGAGGTAGGCCGCGATCATCGTGTCGTGCACGGGGTGCAGCGCCTCACCGGTCGCGCGCACCACCGACTTCGCGTCGTGGCACACCACCTCGAAGCCGGAGAGGGCCTGGGCCAGGGCCGGGCCGGTCCGCTCGGTCCACGTGCCGACGGCCGCTTCGTCGCCGGTCGCGAGAGCCGCCCAGCCGTCCTCGGAGAGGGCGAGGGCCACGCGCTCGGCCCCCGCAAGCCGCATGGGCAGGTCCTCGGGCGCCGCGGGCGCCGAGCTGACCGCGATGGTGGTGGCCGCGGGCGGCGGCGCCGGGACCATGGTGCCGTCGTCGGAGAGCTCCTCGAGCCGGCGCAGCAGGCTCCCGAACTGGAACCGCTCGAACAGCTCGCGCAGCGCGTTCATCCGCTCGGGCCCGAAGTCGAGCGGGGGGACGTCGTCGAGGTCGAGGTCGACCGGCGCCTCGGTGTCGATGACGGCGAGCCGGCGGGTCCTGCGGGCCGCGTCGGCGTGGGCCGTCAGCGCCTCGCCGCGCTTGGGCGTCTGCTCGGACGCGTGGGCCAGGATCTCGTCGAGGCTCCCGTACTTCTGGAGGAGCTGCGAGGCCCCCTTCTCGCCGATGCCCGGGACCCCGGGCAGGTTGTCGCTGGGGTCGCCCACCATGCCGCGGAAGTCGGTCATCAGCTCGGGGCCGATGCCGTACCGCTCGCGCACCGCGTCGGGGGTGTACTGGGTGGTGTCGGTGACCCCGCGGCCCGTGGCCATGACGCTCACGCGGTCGCTCACGAGCTGGAAGGCGTCGCGATCGCCCGTCAGGATCACCACCGGCTCCCCCGCGCGCTCGGCCCGCCGGGCCAGGGTCCCGATGACGTCGTCGGCCTCGTACCCCGGCAGATCGATGTTGGTGAAGCCGAACGCGGACATCAGCGGCCGGAAGTGCGCCGACTGCTCGCGGAAGAGGTCGGGGGTGGTCTGGCGGTTCGCCTTGTAGGTGGGCTCCTCCTCGTGGCGGAAGGTCTTGCCCGGGGCATCCCAGGCCACCACGACGCGGCCCGGCCGCTCCTCGGCGAGCATCTTCATCATCATCGCGGCGAGGCCGTAGAGGGCGTTGGTGGGGAAGCCCTCGTCGGTGGCGATGGAGTCCGGGAGGGCGAAGAACGCCCGGTACGCGAGGCTGTGGCCGTCGATCAGGAGCAGCGGCGCCTCGAGGGTCTGCGACACGCCCTCAGGATAGCCCGGCACCCGGAGCGCTCGGTAAGCTGCGGACGTCCCCCGCCCCTCAAGGAGCCCACGTTGGCCGTCACCCCGAGTGCCCAGTACAGCATCACCCTCCGCGTCGAGATGGACCCCGCGCAGACCGACCTGCTCGGCCAGCTCACCACCGCCATCGGTGAGGTGGGCGGCGACATCGGGGCCATCGACCTGGTGGGGGCCGGGCACGGGTCCGTGGTACGCGAGATCGTGGTCAACGCCGGCGACCCGGAGCACGCCGAGTCCATCGCCGCGGCGGCGGGGAGCCTCGACGGGGTCCGCGTCATCTCATCGATCGACCGCACCTTCCGGATGCACCAGGGCGGCAAGATCGAGATGACGACCCGCGTGCCCTTCGAGACCCGCGACGACCTCTCGATCGCCTACATGCCCGGCGTGGCCCGGGTCTGCAAGGCGATCTCCGAGGACAACCTGAAGGCCTTCGACCTGACGCTCAAGCGCAACATGGTCGCGGTGATCACCAACGGCACCGCCGTGCTCGGGCTCGGCGACATCGGGGCGGCCGCGGGCATGCCGGTCATGGAGGGCAAGTCGATGCTCTTCAAGGAGTTCGGCGGCGTCAACTCCTACCCCATCTGCATCGACTCGAAGGACCCCGAGGTCCTCATCAAGACGATCGCCGCGATCGCGCCCGCCTGGGGCGGCATCAACCTCGAGGACATCGCCGCGCCCGTGTGCTTCGAGGTGGAGGACCGGCTCAAGGAGATGCTGGACATCCCCGTCTTCCACGACGACCAGCACGGCACCGCCGTCGTGGTGCTCGCGGCGCTGCTCAATTCGCTGAAGATGACCGGCGAGAGGATCGAGAACCTGAAGGTCGTGGTGAGCGGGGTCGGCGCCTCGGGCGTCGCCTGCTCGAAGATCCTGATGAACGCCGGCGTCCAGAACATCATCGGCTGCGACTCGAAGGGCGCGATCTACAAGGGCCGCACCGAGAACATGAACTTCATGAAGGACTGGTACGCCGACAACACCAACCCCGAGGGGATCCGCGGCGGCCTGACCGAGGCGGTCAAGGGCGCCAACCTCTTCCTCGGCCTCTCGGGCCCCGGCACGTTCAAGGTCGAGCAGCTGAAGACGATGGCGAAGGACCCGATCGTGTTCGCCATGGCCAACCCGACGCCCGAGATCATGCCCGAGATCGCCGCGCCCTACGTCCGCGTGATGGCCACCGGGCGCTCCGACTATCCGAACCAGATCAACAACGTGCTGGCGTTCCCGGGCATCTTCAAGGGCGCCCTCGCCTGTCGCGCGACGCAGATCAGCGAGGCGATGAAGGTGGCCGCCGCGCAGGCGATCGCCGACTGCATCGCCGACGACGAGCTGAACGAGGACTACATCATCCCGAGCGTGTTCAACCGCAGGGTCGCCACCGCGGTCTCGGAGAAGGTGATCGAGGTGGCCCAGGCCGAGGGCCTCGCCCGCCGCGTGCCGCAGGTGGGAGAGCGCGGGGCGTGAGCCCCGCCGAGGAGCCCCTCCCCCCCACCACCGACTGGGTTGCCGAGCACACGGCGCGCTACCTGGCGAGCGACGGCGCCGACGGGCACCTGTGGAGGGGCGTCCCCACGCTCCTGCTCACCACCCGCGGACGCCAGAGCGGAAAGCTGCGCCGCACGGCGCTGATCTACGGCCGCGACGGCGACTCCTACGTGGTCGTGGCCTCCAAGGGCGGCACCCCGAAGCACCCCGCCTGGTACCTCAACCTCTCCGATGACCCGGACGTGACGATCCAGGTCCTCGGCGACGAGATGCCGGCCCGGGCGAGCACCGTCGAGGGCGCCCGCCGCGAGGAGCTCTGGTCCCGCATGACCGGCATCTGGCCCGACTACGACAAGTACCAGGCGAAGACCACGCGGCGGATCCCCATCGTCGTCTTGGAGCCCGCCGGCTCGTGAGGGGCCGGCGTCGGGCGGGGCTAGACTGGCCCACCCGAGGGGACGTGGCGGAACGGCAGACGCGGCGGTCTCAAACACCGCTCCGGGCTATCCCGGGTGTGGGTTCGACTCCCACCGTCCCCATCGCGGGTCTTGGCGTAATGGGCCTCGAGGTGGCTTGCGCCCACCGCTCAGGCAGTTCGAGCGGTGGGCGCATGACTCCCGGGTTCTGGTGATCGCTCTCTAGCCGGGGATTCCCCAGACGACCATGTCGCCGGTGAATGTGCTGAGGGCGCCGGGACCGTTCAGCAGGCACTGAATGCTCACGTCATAGGTCCCCGCCGAAACCGCGACCGAGCCGACGATCGGGACCGTGCCAACGGCGTTGGTGGTCCCCGGGACGTCCACGATGCCGTCCCCCCCGAAACCCGCTCCGCTGGGTCCGAGGACGAACCCGCAAAAGACGCGTCCGGCCCCGCCGTTCGTCGTGCCCGCAAGCACCCGTCCGGTCGCGAAGATCCGTCCGGCGAACGGCATCCGGACGGACCCGCCACCGTCGGCCGACAGCGACATGATGCGGACTTCACTGCCGGGCGGATTCAGGCTCACGCTGGTGGTCTTGGTGGCAAAGCCGGCGACCGTCGGACCGGGGGGGCCCTGAGCGCCCGCGGGGCCGCTGGGACCGGAAGGCCCGGCGCTCCCGCTCTTGATCCGCTTGCGCAGGCCCTTGGAGAGATCCTTCGCCTTGATCGTCCCGTCCTTGATCTGACCACCGGTGATGAGGCTCGACGCGCCGGCGGTCGCGGCGGTGGCGATGCCAAGCCCGAGCACGAACACCAGCACCATCCCGGCATGACCCCGAAACAGTCGTCGCATAAGCCTGCTCTCCCTCGGTTGGTTGGCGCCAACCTATGCCCGACGGGAGGGCCCTGGCCAGGTACACGATCGGGGCGCCGCTCTGGGGCGTTCCGTGTCTCGCAATGCGTCGGCGGCCCGACGGGCCGAGCGGTGGGGGGCGATCGTGCGACCCGATGGGAAGACGCGCGGCTGATCGTCGCCCGGGGAGTGCGCGAGCACAGGCGGGCGTCCTGGAGAGCCCGCGGCACGCCGCCGACCTCCATGTCCTGGTCGGGCGAGTTGCCCCAGGGGCAGGGTCATCCCGATCGGACGATGCCGGCGCCGGCCCCGCGGGTGGATCATGGTCGTCGTCGCGATGCGCGACGACCCGGCGAGGCGGCACGGCCCAAGGAGACCCATGACTACCAAGGCAGCGACGGCGAGCCCGCCCGACCGGCAGGTCGCGCATTTCTCAGTGGCGGAGCGCGCGGCGCGGGGCAAGGCGGCGCGCGCGGAGATCCCGCGCCGGGTGCACGGAGAATGGGCGCCCCCGCCCGGGCGACGCGATCCGGTCAACCTCCTGGAGGAGCAGGCGGCCACCCGGGTGCCCGAGCTCGTGCCGATCCGCTACGGGCGGATGCTGGTCTCGCCGTTCACGTTCTATCGCGGCGCGGCGTATCTGATGGCGTCGGACCTCGCCGGAGCACCGCGAACGGGGCTGCACACGCAGCTGTGCGGGGACGCCCACCTGTCGAACTTCGGGGCCTTCGCCGCGCCCGACCGGCGGCTGGCGTTCGACGTCAACGACTTCGACGAGACGCTGCCGGGGCCGTTCGAATGGGACCTCAAGCGCCTGGTCGCGAGCTTCGCGGTCGCCGGGCGTGATCTGGGCTTCGACGGCAAGACCCGCCGCGGCGTCAACATCGCCGTGACGCGGTCCTATCGCGAGTCGATGCACCGGCTCGCGGAGCTGAGGACCCTCGATCTGTGGTACTCGCGCATCGACGTGGACGAGATCGTCGAGCAGTTCGAGAGCAGGGCGAGCGCGAAGCGCCGCAAGCTGATGGACAAGAACCTCGCCAAGACGCGCGCGAAGGACAGCATGCGCGCCTTCGACAAGCTGACGACGATGGTCGACGGGCAGCCGCGCATCATCAGCGACCCGCCGCTCGTGGTGCCGATCGAGGAGCTCGCCGGCGGGGCGCAGCAGAAGGAGATCGAGGCGTTCGCACGCGGCGTGCTGCGCTCCTACCGGCGCACCCTGACGGGCGACCGGCGGCACCTGCTGGAGCGCTTCCACTACGCGCACGCCGCCCGCAAGGTGGTCGGCGTCGGCAGCGTCGGCACCCGCGCCTGGATCGTGCTCATGATCGGCCACGACAACGGCGATCCCCTGTTCCTCCAGCTCAAGGAGGCGCAGGCCTCGGTGCTCGAGCCGTTCCTCGGCAGGAGCAGGTACGCGAACCACGGCCAGCGTGTCGTGGAGGGCCAGCGCCTGATGCAGGCGGCCAGCGACGTCATGCTCGGCTGGCAGGGCGTGGAGGGTCTCGACGGCGTCACGCGGGACTTCTACGTCCGTCAGCTCTGGGACCAGAAGGGCTCGGTCATCATCGAGGGCATGCTGCCGTCCGAGCTCACGGCGTACGCCGAGATCTGCGGACAGGTGCTGGCGCGCGGGCACGCGCGATCGGGCGACGCGGTGGCGATCGGCAGCTATCTCGGCTCCAGCGACGTCTTCGACCGGGCGATGGCCGACTTCGCCGAGCTCTACGCGGAGCAGAACGAGCTCGACTACGCGGCCATCGCCGCCGCCGTCAGCAGCGGCCGCCTCAAAGCGCAAACCGGCCTGTAGCGGCGCGCCGGGAACCCGGCCGGCCGAAGGGCTAGGGGGCGGGCGGGGGGCCGCAGTCGACCGGCGGCCGGGCCGCGCCGGCGTCGGCGGGGTCCTGCTGGAGCGCCGCGGCGTTCAGGGCCTCGCACTCCTGCCAGGAGGCGGCGGCCGCGGCCCGGGCCTTCTGGGTCGACTGCTGCACCCGCTCGACCTGTCCCACCGGCGTGTCGGCGCCGCATCCGGCCAGGCCGAGGCCCGCGACCAGCGGCACCAGCGCGAGGGCGAGACGCTTCCTCATGGTCATCACATCGACACCTGGGCCCCGGGGATGAGCCCGCGGGCTCATCCGGCCGAGGTAGATTGCCCCCGTGGACCTCGGCCTGGAGGGACGGGTCGCCCTGGTGACCGGGGCGTCGGCGGGCATCGGGCGGGCCATCGCCGCCGCGCTCGTGGCGGAGGGCGCCCGCGTGGCGGCCACGTCCCGGTCTCAGGACCGGATCGCCGCGGCGGCCGACGAGGTCGGCGCCGTCGGGCTCGTGTGGGACAGCGCGGACCTCGACGGCGCCCCGGCCCTGGTCGCGTCCGTGGAGGAGGCCCTGGGGGGACCGGTCGAGGTGCTCGTGTGCAATACGGGCGGGCCGCCGGCGGGACCGGACCCGCTGGCGTTCTCGCGGGACGACTGGGAGGCGGCCCACCGCTCGCTCGTGCTCGCTCCGATGGCCCTGGTGCGCGCGGTGCTGCCCGGGATGCGCGAGCGCGGATGGGGGCGGATCCTGAACGTGGGCTCCACGACGGTCCGCGAGCCCCTCCCCTTCCTCGTCCTCTCGAACGCGGAGCGCTCCGCGGCCCTCGCGGCCTTCAAGACCCTCGCCCGCGATGTGGCCGGCGACGGCGTCACGCTGAACACGGTGCTGCCGGGCCGGATCCTGACCGAACGGCTGATCTCGCTCGCCGGCTCGGCGGAGGCGGCGGAGGCGTCCGCCCGGGGGGCGGTGCCCGCCGCGCGCGTCGGCAGACCCGAGGAGATCGCGGCGGTCGCCGCATTCCTGTGCAGCGACCGCGCGTCCTACGTCACGGGCGCCGCCCTGGCCGTGGACGGAGGCCTGCTCCGCGCGATCTGAGGGGCGTCACGGGAGGTTGCGCGCCCCGCCCTCCAGGACCGTGAACGTGCGGCCCGTCGTGTCGCCCTCCACCGACGCCGCGCTCGCCGACAGGGACCCACGGCCCTCCTCGTCGCCCTCCGCCAGGCGGAGGTGCGTGGGCGGGGCCGGCGCGGCCTCGCGGGGCGCGGCGGCCGGTGGGACGGCTCCCTCCTGCCAGGTGGGCGCGCCCGTGGAGCGCGATCCCGCCTCCAGGATGCGGCGGCCCTTCTCGGTGAGCGCCCCCCCGGGCCGTCCCCGGCCGGCGCCCGTGAGGATGCCGCGGGCGCGGGCGCGGCTCAGCATCTCCCGGGCCCGGCCGACCCGGAGGAAGCGCCGGGCGGCCAGGTTGACGACCGGGCGGCGGCTTCCGGTGGCCACCGTCCACAGGTACTCGGCCGCCAACTCGGCGAGCTCGAGGTCGTCGGCCGTGACGACGTCGCCGGCCTCCGCCGTCGTGGCTCGGGTGGTCACGGGCGCCGCGGCCGCGACCGTGGGCGCGGGAGCGGCGGGCGCGGGCTCGGGGGGAGCCGGCCGCGCGACCGGCTCGGCGGC
Source organism: Miltoncostaeaceae bacterium (assembly GCA_963760715.1). GTDB lineage: Bacteria > Actinomycetota > Thermoleophilia > Miltoncostaeales > Miltoncostaeaceae > CAVXDY01. The sequence continues at coordinate 49,701 of CAVXDY010000006.1, forward strand.
ACGGGTGGGCGCGGGCGCGGCGGCGACCGCGACGGGGGCCGCCACGGGCGCGGGATCGGGCTCGGGAGCCACCGGCGCGTCCGGCACCTGTGCCGTGTGGGCGGCGGCCGGCGGCCGTCGGCGCTCCCGCAGCCGGGCGAGGGTGAAGATGGCGACGCCGCCGCCCACGACGAGCACGGCGAACGCCCCGGCGATGACCGCCCACATCGGGATCCCGCCGCCGCCGGAGGGCTTCGGAGCCGCGGCCCGCGGCCTCGCGGGAGCCGGCGTCGCGACCGCGGGCGGCGTGCCCGTCGCGGGAGCGGGGGTGGTGGTCGCCTGATCGAGCGGGTACGCGTTCCAGAGGGCCTCGGGGCCCGTGGCCTGGCCCACGGCGGCCACGGGGGCCGCGAGAGCCGTCAGAAAGAGCAGGAGAAGCAGGATTCCGGGGGTGGTGGGTCTCATCGAAGAAGCGCTCCTAGACGATCACCACGGGCGTTCCCACGCGCAGCATGCGCCCGAGGCGAAGGATGTCCTGGTTCCTCATGCGGATGCATCCGTGCGAGACCGCGCCCGGCAGCAGCTCCGGGCGGTTCGTGCCGTGGATCCCGATGAACCCACCCGCCGGCCAATCGCTGAGCTCCGACTGGGCGCTGGTGCCGAAGGCCAGCGGCCCGTACCAGGCGCTCGCGTAGCGGGTGAGCTTGTTGCGGATGTAGAAGCTCCCCTTCGGCGTGGGCGAGTCCGCCCGCCCGATACCGATCGGGGCGGTCATCAGGACCTTGCCGGCGCGGGTGTAGGTGAGGGTCAGCCGCTCCCGGTTGACCACCACGCGGGCCCGTGAGACGCCGCCCGGGTTGAGCACCTCCGCCGGGAGCCAGCCCATCGGTGCCGAGCCCTTGCCCGGGATCTGCACCTGCACCCATGTCCGACCGGCCTCGTCCTGGTGGTAGGCCTTGATCAGAACGACGTTCACCGTGCCCTCGGGCGTGACCCCCCCCACGCGGCCCAGCGGGCGGGCGTCGGTCGAGGGTGCCCGGTAGATCGCGCTCGTGCGGGTGAGCGAGGCCCAGCGGGCCGTGATGTCCGACGAGTCGAGGCGCTTGGGCCCGGGGATCCTGAACGCCGGGCGGGGCGGCTTCGAGATGCCCGCCGTGCTGGGCAGGATGGGCACGGAGGCGGCCTCCGTGCGCGACCCGGTCATCGACGCCACCGCCGCCACGACGACGCCCACGCACCCCGCCGCGAGTGCGCAGCACGAGACGATCGCGAGGATGACAGCCCGTCTCAGCACGACGGAGCGTTCGCCCGCCCTCCTCTACCCGGTGAAGCGCGGCGAGCGCCGCGAGGCTGTGGCCGGGGCGGCCACGATGAAGCCGGTCGAGGCCACGATCTTCTCGGCCTCGGGGCGGGAGATGGGCAGGTCCACCGCGTTCGCGGCGGGGGTCTGGCCGGCGAGGAAGCGGATCCAGGCCGCATGCCGCGCCTCCACGGAGTGGATGGACAGGGCGGCGGCCAGGTAGGCCTGGGCCTGGAGGTTGGGGAGCTGGCCCTTGTAGGCGGCGGTCGCGAGGTCCTCGAACGCGACGGCGGTGCGCAGGAACGCGTCCCCGTCGGTGACCGTGTTGCCGAAGTCGAAGGACGGGCGGCCGACGGCCTTCGAGCCGAGGGCGCTGCGCAGGGCCGCCACGTGGGCGCGCTCGACCGATCCGATCTGCGCGGCCGCACGGGCCGCGACGCCCTTCAGGGCGCCCATGTGCTCGGCCTCGGTGTAGAAGGTCGCCTGCACGTACTCGAGGGTGAGCGCGTAGTTGAGGATGCTCACGTCGCTGTTGGTCTGCGCGCTCGCGCCGGCGACCAGGCCGAGCCCGCCGAGGAGGGCGGCGCCCGCCCCGATGCCGGCCGTGGCGAGGAAGCTCCGGCGGGTGGACGCGGGAAGCGCCGCGGCCGCGTCGCGCAGGGCCCCGTCGCGGTCGAGGGTCGAGAGGTCGAGGTCGTCGCTCACGGCGTCGCGTCCCGCAGGTACCCGGTGGCCTGGATGCGCTTGACCACCTGATCGGCGTCGAGCGCCTGGTCGGTGGCCGCCGCGGCGGGGTCCCGGCCCATGATGGCGCGGACCCACGCGGCGTGGCGGGCGTCGACCGAGACGATGCGGCTGGTCACGGCCAGGCCGCGTTCGGAGAGGCCCGGGATGAGGCCGTTGTAGGCCGAGACGGCGAGATCCTCGAGCTTCGCCGCGCTCTCGCCGAAGGCGTGGGGATCGGTGGTGTCGCCGCCGAAGTCGTACTGGGGCTCATCGGACTTCTTGGTGACGAGCGGAGCGAGCAGATCGACGTGCTGGACCTCGTGGTCGCGCGCGGTGGTGGCGAAGGCCAGGAGCTCGCCGTCGAGGGCCCCGGCCGAGACGGCCTCCGCGTAGAACGCGGCCTGCAGCTTCTCGAGCGCCAGCGCGAGCGCGAGGGGGGTCGCGTCCTCGAGCGTGGTCGGGTTGCCCTGCCCGGAGAGCAACTCGGTGCCCACGAGCCCTCCGGCGGACAGGATGCCGACGGCACCCGCCGCCCCCGCGATGAACTTCCCTCGCGAGACGCCCTGCCCGTTCGGCACTGTCATCCGGTCCCGATCCCTGGGTCGATGTCTGGTCCCGGGCCAGTTTGCCCACAGATACTTCAGACCCGGCAACTGACCGTCCGCACAGGGGAATCAACCGTTTGAGGGGGACGTTTCGGTGGTTTTTGTTGGCTTTCGCAACTATGCGGTCCTGTTCTCCGCGAGCGCACGAGGATCGCGGTGAGCGGCCTCCACACCCACTCCTGGGGACCCCCCGAGGCCCCCGCGGTGCTCGTCGTGCACGGGGTCACCAACACCGGCGCGCGCTACCGGCGGCTGGCCGAGGAGGGCCTGCCGGGCCATCGGGTGCTGGCCCCCGACCTGCGGGGCCACGGGTGGTCCACGTGGGACCCGCCCTGGGGGGCCGACGTCCACGTGGCCGATCTGGTTGACACGCTCGACGCCGCCGGCATCGCGCGGGCGAGCGTGGTGGGCCACTCCTTCGGAGGCCTGCTGGGCATCCTGCTCGCCGGCGCGGCGCCCGATCGCGTCGATCGGCTGGCCCTGCTCGACCCGGCGGTCGCCGTGGAGCCCGCGTGGGCGGCGCGCCAGGCCGAGACGGTGCGCCACGACGAGGGATGGGCCGACCGGGAGGAGGCCCGGGAGGCCCGCCGCGCCCTGCGCCCGGCGCACGCCGCCGGCACGGTCGACGAGGACCTCGACACGTTCCTGGCCGAGGACCCGGACGGCCGCGTGCGCCTGCGCTTCTCCCGCCCCGCGGCGATCACGGCCTGGAGCGAGATGGCGCGCCCCGCGCCCTCGCTCGCCGGCTACCCCGGCAAGGTGCTGCTGGTGCCGGCGCTGCGCGACGGCTACGTCACCGGCGCGCTGCGGGCCGCGCTGCGCCGCGACCTGGGCGATCGCCTGCGCGAGCACGGCATCGACGCCGGCCACATGCTGTTCTGGGATGCCCACGAGGAGCTCTCGGCCGTCCTGGGCGGGTTCCTGGCCGCGCCGGCCGCGTAGGCTCGGCGGCGTGAAGGCGATCGTGATCACGCGGCCCGGCGGGCCCGAGGTGCTCGAGCTGAGGACGGTGGACGATCCCCGCCCCGCCCGGGGCGAGGTGGTGCTCGAGGTCGCCGCCACGGCCGTCAATCGCGCCGACCTGATGCAGCGCGAGGGCCGTTACCCTCCCCCGCCCGGCGCGAGCCCGCTTCCGGGCCTGGAGGCCGCCGGGACCGTGGCCGAGGTGGGCCAGGGCGTGGAGGGCTGGGCCGTCGGCGACCGCGCCATGGCCCTGCTGGCCGGCGGCGGTTACGCCGAGCGCGTCGCGGTGCCCGCCGGACAGCTCATGCCGGTGCCGGTGGGCATGAGCCTGGTGAGTGCGGCCGCCGTCCCCGAGGTCTTCCTCACCGCATGGCAGTCGCTGCGCCGCCTGACCCGGCTCGCGCCCGGCGAGACCCTCCTCGTCCACGCGGCCGCCAGCGGGGTGGGCACGGCGGCGATCCAGATGGCCCGGGAGATGCATGCCTCCGTCATCGGGACCGTGCGCTCTCCCGCGAAGGCCGAGCCGGTGCGGGACCTCGGCGCCCTGGCCGTGGTGGCCCGCGACGGGCGGTTCGCCGACGCGGTGCGCGAGGCCACGGACGGGCGCGGCGCGAACGTGATCCTGGACCTGGTGGGTGCCGCGTACTGGAACGAGAACGTGCGCGCGCTGGCCCGCCTGGGGCGCATCTCGCTCGTGGGCATGGTCGGCGGCACGAAGGTTGAGGTGGACCTGTCGGCCCTCTTGCCCGCGCAGGCCTCGATCTTCGCCAGCACCCTCCGCTCCCGCACGCTCGAGGAGAAGGCCGACCTCGCGGGCGATCTGGCTCCGTGGCTGGCGCCGCGCCTGGCCGACGGCCGTCTCCGGCCGGTGATCGACCGCGTCCTGCCGCTCGCGGAGGCGGCGGAGGCGCATCGGGCCGTGGGCAGCGACGAGACGGTGGGGAAGGTGCTCCTCTCGGTCGCGGGAGACGGCTGACCCATGCGATAGCCTCTGACCTTCCGCACGAGGGCACGAAAGGCAGAACCACATGAAGAAGCTCCTGCTGCTGATCGGCTTGGCGGGCCTCGCCTACTGGCTCGTGAAGGACCGGCTGGGCGGCGAGCCCGACGAGTTCGTCTTCACCGAGGCGCCCCCCGCCGGCGACGCGGCCCCGCCTCCGCCGCCCGCCACCTAGCGACGGGGCTCTTCGCGTGGGCCTTCGGCTCTCCGACGCCCACGCCGAGCGAACGGCCGCGATCGAGCCCGAGCTGCGCGTCGCGGCCGAGGCCATCGGGATGGGCCTCTGCGAGCAGCTCGTCCGCCTCGCCCCCGCGCTGACGCGCCCCCCGGAGGGCGCCGAGGGCGAGGTCGAGGCGACCCTCGTGGAGCTTGACCTGGATCACGAGGGCGCTCCCGACGGGCTGACCCTGACCGCGTGCCTCGCGGCCCATCGCTCCTACGTGGCCGCGCGCGGGCGGCCCGAGGCCGTGAGCGCCGGCGCGCTCGCCCTGGCGCGGCTGCTCGCGTGGGGTCAGCGGGCGGCCATGCTCGGCCCGGCTCCCCGCATCGTGTGGCTCGGGCCGGCCCCGCGCCGCCCCGAGCCCGAGGCCGGGCAGCTGACCCTCTCGGCGCGCTGCGCCCTGGAGGTCGCCGGCTCCACGCGCCGCGCCGCCGCTTCCGCCCTGATCGCTCCGCCCGAGGCCGCCTGAGCCCCGCCTCCCCCGCGGGCCCTCTAGTCGAGGAACTCCCGCAGCCGCTGGGTGTCGCGGAAGGTCTGGAGCTTGCTGAGGGTCTTCGCCTCGATCTGGCGGATGCGCTCGCGGGTCACGCCGAAGCGCTGCCCCACCTCCTCCAGGGTGCGGGGCTCCTCTCCGCGGAGGCCGAACCGCAGCTCCAGCACCTTGCGCTCGCGGTGGGTGAGCTGGTTGAGGACGTCCTCGAGCTCCTCGCGGCGCAGCAGCAGCGCGACCGCGTCGCTGGGGCTCTGGATCTGGCCGTCCTCGATCAGGTCGCCGAGCTCGGAGTCCTCGTCCTCGCCCACCGGGGTCTCGAGCGAGACCGGCTCCTGGGCCACCTTCTGGATCTCGCGCACGCGGTCCGGGGTGACCTCGAGCTCCTTCGCCAGCTCCGCGATGGTGGGCTCGCGCCCCAGATCCTGGAGGAGCTGGCGCTGGACGCGGGAGAGCCGGTTGATCGTCTCGACCATGTGCACGGGGACGCGGATCGTGCGGGCCTGGTCGGCGATGGCCCGGGTGATGGCCTGCCGGATCCACCAGGTCGCGTAGGTGGAGAACTTGTAGCCCTTGCGGTAGTCGAACTTCTCGACCGCCCGGATGAGGCCCAGGTTCCCCTCCTGGATGAGATCGAGGAAGGCGAGTCCGCGGCCCACGTACCGCTTGGCCACCGAGACCACGAGGCGGAGGTTGGCCTCGATGAGCGAGGCCTTGGCGGCCATGTCGCGGCGCTCGATGCGCTTCGCGAGGGAGACCTCCTGCGCCGCCGTCAGCAGCGGTACCCGGCCGATCTCGCGCAGGTACATCCGGACGGGGTCGTTGGAGTGCGACTTGACGGAGAGGTCGAGCCGGGGCCCGGCGCCGTTGATGGGGCCCGGTTCCGAGCCCTCGCCCAGGAGCTCGATGTTGAGCTCCGCCAGCACCTGCAGCAGGCGCTCCTGCTGCTCCTCGGAGAGGTCCGCCGCCTCGACCACGTCGGCCAGGCGCGACAGGGGTACCGCTCCCAGCTCCTGCCCCTCGGCGATCAGCTCCCGGACCTCGTCGAGCGCCGTGACCGAGACCTCGGTGCTCATCCGTCCCCCCGCAGGGCGGCGCGTACCCTGCGCGCCAGCTCCTGGGCCTCGAGCCAGCCCGCGTCGTCGCCCGCCGCGCGCATCTGGGCGGCGCGGCGCTCGAGCATCGGGAGCTCCAGGCGAAGGGCGGCCTCCCGCAGCTCCTCCTCCGTCACCCGCGTGCCCGCCAGGTCGAGCCTCAGGCCCAGGACGAGCGCGCCGAGCTCCTCCGGCCACGCGTCCAGGTCGACGGCGCCGGACCGCAGCAGCTCGTGGGCGGTGCGGTGCTCCGGCACCTCGAAGGCGTCCGGCGGCAGGCTCTGCAGGTAGTCGCCCGCGGCCGTGGGCAGCGCGACGGCCATGGCCAGGAAGCGGCGCTCGCGCACCTCCTGCGCCGGCGCCTCGCGCGGGGGCAGCACGGCGCCGGCCGGAGCCGACTGGCGCGACGACGTGCGAAGGCGTTCCTGAACACCCTGGGACAGCTGGAGAAGCCCTGCCGCCAAGCGAACTCCTTCGTCCTTCTCCATGGAATCATCCGGGAACCGGCGAAGGAGCTGCGCAATCTCCTCCAAGGCCTGCGCCCGATCCCTGGGAGACCGGCCCGCACGCGCCACGCGCGAACGGATGAGGGAAGTTACCAGAGGTTCGGAAGAGTCCACAGCAACCTTTAGCGCCCGGCGACCCTCCTCGTCCCCGGCCAGGTCGCCCGGATCGAGCCCGGACGGCAGCCGGACGGCCGAAAGGGAGAGGGTGATGCCCCGGGCGGCCTCCACCGTGCGCCACGCGGCCTGCTCCCCGGCGCGGTCGCCGTCGAACGACAGGCGCACCTCTCCCGCGTACCGGCGCAGGAGCTTGAGCTGCTCCGAGGTCAGCGAGGTGCCCATGCAGGCCACGGCCGCCTCCACGCCGGACGCGACCAGGCCCATCACGTCGGTGTAGCCCTCGGCCACGACGAAGTAGCCCTTCTTCGCGGCCGCCGTGCGGGCCTCGGCGAGCCCGAAGAGCAGGGTCCGCTTGCGGAAGTGCTCGCCCTCGGGGGAGTTGACGTACTTGGCGCGCTCGGCCGGGTCCAGGGTGCGCGCCCCGAACCCCTGCACGCGCCCCTGCCCGTCGGCGATCGGGAACACGATGCGCGATGCGAAGAAGTCGGCGGCCTGGCCGCCGCGCAGCCGCGCCAGGCCGGCCTCGACCAGCTCCGCCCGCGAGAAGCCCTCCCGGATGGCCCGCCCCGAGAGGACGGCCCCGGCGCCGGGGGCGTACCCGATGTTGAACCGCCTCACGAGCGCCTCGTCGAAGCCCCGGCCCGCCAGGTACTCCCGGGCGGGGGCGGCCTCGCCCGCCCGCCAGAGGTACTCCGAGTAGAAGGCCGCCGCGCGATCGAGCAGGCGCCGCCGCCGCTCGGCGGCCTCGCGCCGCGCCGCGTTGACGGGCGTCTCCTCCTCGAACCGCAGCGGGATGCCGAAGCGCTCGGCGAGGCCCTCCACGGCCTCGGCGAAGGTCGCCGACCCCTCGCGCTCGCGCATCCAGCTGATCGCGTCCCCGGTGGCGCCGCAACCGTGGCAGTAGTAGCGGCGGAAATCCGGTGGGAGCAGGCTGAACGAGGGGGTGCGCTCGTCGTGGAAGGGGCACCTCCCCCACCAGCGCCCGCCCCGCCGCACCAGGTCCACCCGGCCGCGCACCAGCTCCACCAGGTCTGCCCCCTGGCGGACGGACTCGACGCTCTCGGGAGAGATCAGCGGCACGGGATCGCCCGTAAGGATACGAGGGGCGCAAAGGGGACGCGGCGCTATCCTCATCGATGGACGCACACACTCTCGGAAGGACCCGCCGTGCCGCTCTTCTCCAGGACGAAGACCCGCATCCCGACCCCCGACGAGGCGCTGCCCGGACGCGACCAGCCGATGCGGGTTCCCGCCCGCCACGACGTGCTCGGAACCCCCCTCGAGCCGCCCTTCCCGGAGGGCCTCGAGCAGATGATCGTGGGCATGGGCTGCTTCTGGGGCGCCGAGAAGATCTTCTGGCAGGCCCCGGGCGTGTTCACCACCGCGGTGGGCTACGCCGGCGGCCATACGCCGAACCCGACCTACGACGAGGTCTGCTCGGCGCGCACCGGGCACAACGAGGTGGTCCTGGTCGTGTTCGACCCCGCCCTCACGAGCTACGAGGCGATGCTGAAGCTGTTCTGGGAGGGCCACGACCCCACCCAGGGCATGCGCCAGGGCAACGACGTGGGGACGCAGTACCGCTCGGGGATCTACGTCTTCTCGGACGCCCAGCGCGCGGCCGCAGAGGCGTCTCGCGACGCGTACCAGGAGCGCCTCACGGCGGCCGGGCTCGGGGAGATCACCACCGAGATCGTCGACGCGCCGCCGTTCTACTACGCCGAGGACTACCACCAGCAGTACCTGTCGAAGGTGCCGAACGGCTACTGCGGCCTGGGCGGCACCGGCGTGAGCTGCCCGGTCGGGGTGGTCGCCGCCGAGTGAGGCGACGGGGCCCGGCGGTCACCGCGGGACGGTGATCGCCGAGCTCCGCCGCGAGTTCCGGATGGGCTCCAGCGCCATCCCGGCGCCCAGCGCGACGCATGTCAGGGGGGAGTCGGCGACGTGCACCGCCAGGCCGGTGTCGCGCCGGAGCCGCTCGTCCAGGCCCGGCAGCAGCGCCCCGCCGCCCGCCAGCATGAGGCCGTTGGCCATGACGTCCGCCGCCAGCTCGGGCGGCGTCTCCGACAGGGTCTCGACGATCGCCACGACCACCTGCCCGATGATCGGCTCGAGCACCACGCGCATCACCTCCGGATCGAGCATCACGCTGCGCGCGATGCCCAGCGTGACGTCGCGCCCACGCACCTCGGTCGGCGCGTCCACCGCCCCCGGGTAGGCGGATCCGACGCGGAACTTCAGGTCCTCGGCGGTCTGGAGGCCGATCTGGAAGTTGTACTCGCGGCGGATGTGGGTGGCGATCGCCTCGTCCAGGGCGTCGCCGCCGACCCGGATCGACCGCGAGGTCACGATGCCCCCGAGCGCGATGACCGCGACCTCGGTGGTGCCGCCGCCCATGTCCACGATGAGCTGCCCGACCGGCTCGCCGACCGGCAGGCCGGTGCCGATCGCCGCCGCCATGGGCTCCGCGATGAGCAGGGCCTCGCGCGCGCCGGCCTCGTCCGCCGCCTCCAGCACGGCACGGCGCTCGAGCGGGGTGAGGCCGGAGGGCACGCACACCATCACCCGCGGCCGCCCACGCCGGCCGTCGAGCGCGCGGGCGATGAAGTGCCGCAGCATCTGCTGGGTCACCCCGATGTCGTGGATGACCCCGTCGCGCAGCGGCCGCGTCGCGGTGATGGTGGCCGGTGTGCGCCCCAGCATCCGCCGCGCCAGCGCGCCCACGGCCACCACCTCGCCCGTTCGCTCCTCCACCGCGACCACCGAGGGCTCGGTCAGGACGATTCCCTGCCCGCGGAGGTAGACGAGGGTGTTCGCGGTGCCCAGATCGACCGCCAGATCGATGGCGTCCGACCCTCTCGGCAGGAACGGAAGCTGAAGGCCCATCCCCTGAGCCTACCCCTCCGGCTACAGAGGCCCCTCCCGGGGCATGAACGCCTCGCGATAGACGCGCAGGGCGTAGCGGTCGGTCATGCCGGCCACGAAGTCCGTGGTCCGGGTCACCGGGTCGGGCTCCGAGGAGGGCGGCATCAGGTCGGGCCGGTCGTGGAAATGCCGGAAGAGGGCCTGCACGACGTTGCCCGCCCGATCGGCCTCGTCGCTGGCGGGGGGCGCCAGGTAGACCCTCTGGAACATGAAGCGGCGCAGGCGGAGGAAGGCCGTGCCGATCTCCGGCGACTGGCGGATCTCGTCGCCCTCGCCGGTGGCGTCGACGACGTCCCCCACGAGGGTCGTGAGCCGCTCCGAGGTGCCGGCGCCGAGGATCGCGACGTCCTCGGCCGGGAGGTCGCCGGGGCCGATGACGCCCGCCCGCAGGGCGTCCTCGATGTCGTGGTTCACGTAGGCCACGCGATCCAGCAGGCGCACGATCTGGCCCTCGAGCGTGGCCGGCCGGCCGCTCCCGGTGTGGTTGAGGATGCCGTCGCGCACCTCGCGGGTCAGGTTGAGCCCCGCCCCGTCCCGCTCCAGCACCTCCACCACGCGCAGGCTCTGGACGTTGTGCTCGAAGCGGCGGCCGTGGCGCTCGCGCAGCAGGGCGTCGAGGGCGGCCTCCCCCGCGTGCCCGAAGGGGGCGTGTCCCAGGTCGTGGCCCATGGCGATGGCCTCGACCAGATCCTCGTTGAGCCGGAGGGCCCGGGCGACGGTGCGCGAGAGGGCCGACACCTCGAGGGTGTGGGTCAGGCGGGTGCGGTAGTGGTCGCCCGCCGGGGCCACGAAGACCTGCGTCTTGTGCTTCAGGCGCCGGAACGAGGTGGTGTGAAGGATCCGGTCGCGGTCGCGCTGGAACGCGGTGCGAAAGGGATCGGGGTCCTCGGGCCGGTCGCGCACCGCGGCGGCCGCGCGGGCCGCCCGGGGCCCGAGCGGCGGCTCGAGGCTCATGGGGCCTTGGGCGCGAGCGGGATCGGGAACACCCACGGACCGGACAGCCGCTCGCGCTGCCCGCCCTCCTCCCGGACGGTGCCGATGGTGAGCGTGAGCCGCCGGGCCTGCAACGGGATCGCCGGCGCGAGGGCGAAGGCGCCCTCGAGGCGGTTGCCCTCGGACTGGCTGTCGATGGGCGCCACCCGGTATCGCCGCGCGCCGTCGTCGACCGCGATCACGTCCAGAACCCGCATGTCCCGCCGCGTCTGAACCCCGGAGGCGTGGCACATGTAGCGCAGCCGGGCGCCGCCCTCGTGGCGCTCCAGGGCCACGAGGGCGATGTCGAGGCCGTCGATCGACTGCACCTGGTTCACCGGCACGACGCCGCGCAGGCTCGCCGGCCCGAAGGAGAGCGCCTGCGGGAAGGGCTCGGCCACGACGCCCCAGTCCTCGAGGAGCGGCGACTCGGGGGCGTCGACGTCGGCGATGGCCCCGGCGGTGCGGTGCTTCCAGATGTGGGGGCTCTCCGAGAAGAGCAGCACCAGCGAGCGGTGGGAGTAGGCCCGGCCGTCGTCGGGGACGTAGACGGAGCGCTGCTCCCCCGCTCCCCGGCCGAGGTCGAAGAACGCCGCCGGAGGGCCCGAGCCCGCCGACCGGTCGGCGTAGTGCATGTGCTCGATGCGCCAGCCCTCGGCCAGCAGCTCCATCAGGTCGCCCAGGCCGGCGAGCTCGAACCGCTGCCCGCCGGCCCCCATCTACGCCCCCAGCGCCGCGCGGCCCGCGGCGATGCGGGCCGTCTGGACCCGGAAGGGCGAGCACGACACGTAGTCGAGGCCCGCCCGGTGGAAGAACATCACCGAGGCCGGGTCGCCGCCGTGCTCCCCGCAGATCCCCAGCTTGATGGTGGGCTTCTCGGCCCGGGCGTCGGCCACGGCCATCTCGACCAGCTTGCCCACGCCGTCCTGATCGATCGTCTCGAAGGGGTTGAACGCGATGATGTTGTTGGCCAGGTAGTGGGCCAGGAACTTCGTTTCGGCGTCGTCGCGGCTGAAGCCGAGCGTCGTCTGGGTGAGGTCGTTCGTGCCGAACGAGAAGAAGTCCGCCTGGGTGGCGATCTCGGAGGCGCGCAGGGCCGCCCGCGGCAACTCGATCATCGTGCCCACGGTGTACTCCACCGCAATCCCGCGCTCGCGGAGCACGGTCTCCGCCACGTTGACGACCTGGTCGCGCATGATCCGCAGCTCCTCCTCGAAGCAGACCAGCGGGATCATGATCTCGACCTCCGGCGCGTCCCCGCTCTCGGCCTTGACGGTGCAGGCGGCGTTCATGATGGCGGCGACCTGCATGCGGTAGACGTCGGGCCACTCGATGCCGAGGCGGCAGCCGCGGGTGCCGAGCATCGGGTTGACCTCGTGGAGCCGCTGGACCACGGCGAGATGCTCGACGGCCTCGGGGTCGTCCACCCCCGTCGCGCGCGCGACCGCCACGCGCTCGGAGAGCTGGACCAGGTCGGGCAGGAACTCGTGGAGCGGCGGATCGAGCAGGCGGATGGTCACCGGCAGGCCGGCCATGGCCCGGAAGATCCCCGCGAAGTCGCTCTGCTGAAAGGCGCGCAGCTTGTGGAGGTGCTGCACCCGGTCGGCGGCGTCCTCGGCCATGATCATGCTCTGCACGATCGGCAGGCGATCCTCGCCCTGGAACATGTGCTCGGTGCGGCAGAGGCCGATGCCCTCGGCGCCGAACTCCCGGGCACGGGCGGCGTCCTCGGGCGTGTCGGCGTTGGCGCGCACCGACAGGGTGCGGGCGCGGTCGGCCCATCCGAGGATCGTGACCAGGGACGGGTTGCTCGGGTCGGGCGGCAGCAGCGGTGCGTCGCCCGCGAAGACGGTGCCGCTCGTGCCGTCGATCGTGACCCGATCGCCCTCGCGGAACACCTGCGGGCCGATCGAGATGGAGCCGTCGTCGGCGAAGCGGATGGCCGTCACCCCGCAGACGGCCGGCTTGCCCATGCCCACGGCGACGATGGCCGCGTGGCTCGTCTTGCCGCCGCGCGCCGTGAGGATGCCCTGGGCCGCGACCATCCCGTGGAAGTCGTCGGGCGTGGTCTCGTCGCGCACCAGGATCACCGGCTCGCCCGCCAGGCCGAGCCGCTCCGCCTCGTCGGCGGTGAAGACGACCGCGCCGGTCGCGGCGCCCGGCGAGGCGGCGACGCCCCGGGCGAGCGGCTCGGGGGCGGCGATCAGATCGAGCTGGGGCAGCAGGAGCTGGCGCACCTGGTCGGGGTTGACCAGCGACAGAAGCGCCTCGTCCTCGCTCACGAGCCCCTCGGCGACCATGTTGACGGCGATGCGCACCATGGCCTGCGCGCTGCGCTTGCCGTTGCGGGTCTGGAGCATGTAGAGCGCGCCGTCCTCGATGGTGAACTCGACGTCCTGCATGTTGCGGTACGTGCGCTCCAGCATGTCCATCGTCGAGATCAGCTGGGCGAACGCCTCGGGCAGCTCGTCCTTCAGCTCGGCGAGCGCGCGCGGGGTGCGGATGCCGGCCACGACGTCCTCGCCCTGGGCGTTGATGAGGAAGTCGCCGAAGGGCTCGGACTTCTCGCCGGTGACGTTGCTGCGGGTGAACGCGACGCCCGTGCCCGAGTTCGAGCCGGTGTTGCCGAACACCATCTGCTGCACGTTGACCGCGGTGCCCAGCTCGTGGTCGATGCGGTTGAGGCGCCGGTAGTCGCGGGCGCGGCGGTTGTCCCACGACTCGAAGACCGCGCGGATGGCGGCGTCGAGCTGGGCGCGCGGCTCCTGCGGGAAGTCCTCGCCGCGGTGCTCGCGATAGATGCCCTTGAAGGTCTGGACCAGCTCACGGAGATCGTCGGCGGTGAGCTCGACGTCCTGCTCGACGCCGCGCGCGGCCTTCATGGCCGAGAGGGCGCTCTCGAAGTGCTCCTTCTTCACCTCGGCGACCACGTCGCCGAACATCTGGATGAAGCGGCGGTACGAGTCGTAGGCGAAGCGCGGGTTGCTCGTGCGGGCCGCGAGTCCCTCGACGCTCTCGTCGTTCAGGCCGAGGTTGAGGACCGTGTCCATCATCCCGGGCATCGAGAACTTGGCCCCGCTGCGCACCGATACCAGGAGCGGGTTCTCCGAGTCGCCGAGGCGCTTGCCGACGACCTCCTCGAGCGTGGCGAGGTGCTCGGATACCTCCTCGTCCAGGCCGGCCGGAAAGGCGTGACCACCGTCGAGGTAGTCCATGCACGTCCTGGTGGTGATCGTGAAGCCCTTGGGCACGGGGAGCCCCAGGCGCGTCATCTCCGCGACGTTGGCGCCCTTGCCACCCAGCAGGTCGCGCATCTCCCGCGAGCCCTCCGAGAAGTCGTACACCCGCTTGGTGCTCACGCTCGTGCTGCTCACCGCGCTCCCCCTCCATCGGTGATCCGATCGAAATCGGCGACGCCCCGAAGGAGCCCGGCCGCCTCGCGCACCAGCCCGTACCTCCGGGCCCGCACCCCAGGATCGTCTGCGTTGACAAGGACATCCACGAAGAACCGGTCCACCGCGGCGGCCAGCGCCCCGGCCGCATCGAGGGCGGGTCCCAGGTCGCGCGCCCGCCGGGCCCCCTCGATCGGCGCCTCGGCGTCCGCGATCGCCTCGCGCAGGGCCGTCTCCCCGGCATCGTCGTCCGGGGGCGCCGGCGTCACGTCCTCGCCGGGCGCCTGGCGCGAGATGCGCGAGAGGCGGGTCGCGGCGGTCCATGCGGCCTGGAAGCGGGGCGTCGCGCGCTCGGCCTCGATCGCCCGGGCCCAGGCCGCCGCGGCGGCCATGCTCCCCAGGCCCGCGCCCATGGCGGCCCCGACGGCCTCGGCCCCCACGCCCTCGGTGCCGAGCAGGTAGACGAGGCGGTCCGCGAGGAAGGCGTCGATCGCGGCGACGGTGTCGCCGTTCGCCACCGAGAGGTCGGCGCCCTGGTCGGTCAGGCGGGCGTAGGCCTGCTCGAGCACCGGGTCGTGGTCGATGTCCCACCCCCGCTCCAGGGCGATCCGGACCAGCCCGGCCGCGGCGCGGCGCAGGCCGTAGGGGTCCTTCGACCCGGTGGGGGCCTCGTCCACGGCGAACGCTCCGACGAGGTTGTCGACCTTCTCCGCGGCGGCCACCAGCGCCCCGGCCTCGGTCTGCGGCGCCGGGGAGTCGGCCCCGAGCGGCAGGTACTGCTCCTCGATGGCCGTGGCCACGGCGGCGTCGATGCCCTCGCGGCGCGCGTACTCGGCGGCCACGTAGCCCTGGAGGTCGCTGAACTCAGCCACCAGCACGGCGCCCTGATCGGCCTTGGCCCACCGCGCGGCCTGTCCGGCGGTCGCGGCCGTCGCCGGGTCGGCACCGAGGCGGGCGGCCAGGTCCGCGACCCCGGCCCGCAGGCGCTCGCGCTTGTCGGCCATGGTGCCCAGGCGCTTGTGGAACACGATCGTGTCGAGGCGGGCGTCGAGTGCGGCGAGCCCCGCCTCCCGGTCGACCTCGAAGCTGAAGGCGGCGTCCTGCAGGCGTGCGTCGAGCACGTCCTCGTTGCCGCGGCCGATGACCTCCGCGTGCGCCGGATCGCCGTTGGACACCGACAGGAAGAGCGGAAGGAGGCGGCCCTGCGCGTCCTCGAGCGGGAAGTACCGCTGGTGGCCCTGCATGGCCGTCACCAGCACCCGCGGCGGGAGCTCCATGTGGCGCTGGTCGATGCGCCCGGCGATCACGCTGGGCCACTCCACCAGGAACACGACCTCCTCCAGCACGCCGAGGGGATCGCGCCAGGAGCCGCCCATCTGGGTGGCGGCCGCGTCGAGGCCGGCCACGATCTGGGCCCGCCGGTCGTCGTGGCTCGCGACCACGGCCACGGCCCGCAGGGCGGCGTCGTAGCCGGACGCCGAGCCGATCGTCGCCGGGCCGCCCAGGAAGCGGTGCCCCTGGCTCACGTCCCCCGCCCTGAGGCCGTGCAGCTCGAAGGGCACGGTGCGCTCGTTGACCTTGGCCACGATCCAGCGCACCGGCCGGGAGAAGCGCAGGCCCGTCCCGTCGCCCCAGCGCATGGTCTTGGAGAAGCGCAGGCCGGACACCAGGCGCTCGGCCACCTCGGGCACCAGCTCGTCCAGGGGCCGCCCGTCCGTCTGACGCTCCGCGAACACGAAGGCGCGGCCCCGCTGCTCGCGCACGACCAGGTCCTCCACCGCCACGCCCTGGCCGCGGGCGAAGCCCTGCGCGGCCTTGGTGGGGGCGCCATCGGGACCGAAGGCCGCCTCCACCGACGGGCCGCGCACCTCCTGGGCGCCGGGGGCCGTGCCGTCGGGAAGGCCGGGCGCGTGCACCGCGAACCGGCGCGGCGCCACCGACACCGTGAGGGGGCCCCCCTCCAGGCCGAGGGCGGCCAGCGAGGAGGCGACGATCCCCGGGGCCTGCTCCACGATCTCGTGGCAGGCGGTCGAGGGCAGCTCCTCGCAGCCGACCTCGATCAGGAGGTCAGGCACGTACGGGATCCTCGGCGGGGGCGGTCATCTCGAGGTAGGCCCGGGCGCACCGGGCCGCCAGCGCCCGCACGCGCCAGATGTAGGCGCCGCGCTCGGTGACGCTGATCACGCCGCGGGCGTCCAGCAGGTTGAAGGCGTGGCTGCACTTCAGCACCTGGTCGTAGGCCGGCAGCACCAGGCCCTCCTCCAGGCACCGCGCGCACTCGCGCTCGTATTGGGCGAACGAGGCGAACAGGGCGTCGGTGTCGGCGACCTCGAAGTTGTAGCGGCTCCACTGGGCCTCGTTGCGCTGGTAGAGGTCGCCGTACGTGACGCCGTGACCCCACTCGAGGTCGTACACCGAGCGCACCCCCTGGAGGTACATGGCGATCCGCTCGAGGCCGTAGGTGAGCTCCACCGAGATCGGGGTCAGGTCGATGCCGCCGGCCTGCTGGAAGTAGGTGAACTGGGTGATCTCCATCCCGTCCATCCAGACCTCCCATCCGAGCCCCCAGGCGCCGAGCGTCGGGCCCTCCCAGTCGTCCTCCACGAAGCGGATGTCGTGCTCCTCGGGCCGGATGCCGAGGGCGCGCAGCGAGTCGAGGTAGAGGTCCTGGACGTCGTCGGGCGAGGGCTTCAGCAGCACCTGGTACTGGAAGTAGTGCTGGAGGCGGAAGGGGTTCTCGCCGTAGCGGCCATCGGTGGGGCGGATGGACGGCTCGATGTAGGCGACGCGCCAGGGGTCGGGGCCCAGGCTTCGCAGCAGGGTGGCCGGGTTGAACGTGCCGGCGCCGACCTCGGTGTGGTACGGGGTCGTGACGAGGCATCCGTGGTCGGCCCAGTAGCCGGCCAGGCGCGCGATCACCTCTTGGAAGCTGGGTCCCTCCACGTCCGGGCAGTGTATCCGGCCGATCCGCGCGGCCGATGCGCTTGACCCTCCCGGCCCGAGGGGCCTCAATACGGGGCATGGCCGTGGATGTGGGGACTCCCCTGCTCGAGACCAAGCTCCGGCCGCCCGAGCGGCGGGCCGGCGTGGTGCCGCGCCCGGGGCTCAGCGACCGGCTCGAGCGCGGTGCCCAGGGGCGTCTGACGCTCGTCACCGCCCCGGCCGGGTGGGGAAAGACCACGGTGGTCGGCGACTGGCTCGCCGGGCGACCGGGGGGGGCCGGGTGGGTCGCCCTCGACGCGGCCGACAACGACCCGGCGCGGTTCTGGCGCTACGTGGCCGAGGCGCTGCGGCGCGCGGGCGCGCGGCTGGACGATCAGCACGTGGGGGCGCTCGCAGCCTCGGACGACACCTTCGAGGCCGGCCTGTCGGCGCTCCTCAACGCGGCCGCGGAGCTGCCGGACCCGGCGGTGCTGGCGCTCGACGACTACCACCTCATCTCACACCCGGCGGTGCACCGTTCGCTGGAGTTCGTGGTGTCTCACCTGCCCGAGCGCCTGCACCTGGTGATGGCCTCCCGCTCGGAGCCGCCGATCGGCGTCCCCCGGCTGCGGGCGCGCGGCGAGCTGACCGAGCTGCGCGCGTCCGACCTGCGCTTCGACGACGACGAGGCCGCCGCCCTCCTCGGCGGCGTGATGGGACACGCCCTCGAGGATGCCGAGGTGGCCGCCCTGCGTCTGCGCACCGAGGGCTGGGCCGCCGGCCTCTATCTCGCAGGCCTGTCGATGCGCGACCGGGCGGACGCGCCGGCGTTCATCGACGCCTTCGCGGGCGACGACCGGCTGGTGGTGGACTACCTCGCCGCCGAGGTGCTCGACCACCAGCCCCCGGAGCGCCGGTTGTTCCTGCTGCGCACCTCGATCCTGGGGCGGCTCACGGGGCCCCTGTGTGACGCGGTGGCGGGGACGGCCGACGCGGGGCGCACCCTGGCCGAGCTCGAGCGGTCGAACCTCTTCCTGGTGCCCCTGGACAGCCGCCGCGAGTGGTATCGCTACCACCACCTCTTCGGCGAGCTCCTCCAGCACGAGCTGGCCCTGAGCGCGCCGGGCGAGCTGCCGGAGCTGCATCGCCGCGCGGCCGGCTGGTATCTGGAGACCGGCTCCGTGGACGAGGCGATCCACCATCGCGCCGCCGCGGGCGACCTCGACGGAGCCGCCGACCTGATCGCCCAGCACTGGACGGAGACCATGAGCCTGGGCTACACCGGCACCATCGAGCGGTGGCTCGCGCTGCTGCCGGGCGGCATGGTGGACGGCGACCCGCGCCTCTGCCTGGCGGGCGTCTGGATCGCCATCAACCTGGGCCGTCCGGACGATGCGGCGGCCGGCCTCGCCGCCGTGGAGCGGGCGCTCGGCGGCCAGGAGATCGACCCCGCGCTCGCGGCCAGCCGGGCCGCCGCCCGATCGCTCGAGCGCCTCCTGGCCGGCGACGCGGGACTGGCGGTGGAGCTGGGCCGGGCGGCGTGCTCGCTGCCGGCCTCGCCGGCGTCGTGGGAGCGGGCGGTCAGCAGCCTGGCCCTCGGCATCGCCCTCCACGCCTGCGGGGAGCTGGACGCGGCGGCCCCGGTCCTGGAGGAGGCGGTCGACGCCGGCCGGCGGTCGCGCGCCTGGGCGCCGGCCCTGGTGGCCGAGTGCCACCTGGCCGACTACGACCTGCGGCGGGGCCGCATCGACTCCGCCGAGCGGCGCGCCCGCGAGGCCCTGCGCCTCGCCGAGGAGGAGCGCCACGCCGAGTTCCCCCACGCCGCCGGAGGCCACACCGTCCTCGCCCAGATCCTCGCCGCCCGCGGCGACCTGGACGGGGCCTGGCGGGAGGCCCTGCGGGGCGTCGAGCTGGTCCGGCGCGGCCGGGCGCCCACGGAGATCGCGTTCTCGGTGCTGGCGCAGGGGGAGGTGGCGCTGGCGCGCGACGACACCGAGGCGGCCGCCGCCGCCGCCCGCGACGCGCGCGCCCTGCTGGGCTCGGCCCCGGATCCGGGGCACCTGACCGAGCGCCTGCTGGCCCTGGAGGAGGCCCTGCCCCGCTCCTCCCCGGGCACGGCCGGCGGGGAGGGCGAGCTGACCGACCGCGAGCTCGCCGTGCTGCGCCGGCTCGCCGGGCTGGAGTCGGCCCGCGAGATCGCCTCGGAGCTCTACGTCTCCCACAACACGATCAAGACCCAGACCCGCTCGATCTACCGGAAGCTCGGCGTGGCCACCCGCGCGGAGGCCGTGGCGCGGGCGCGGGAGCGGGGGCTCCTGAGCCGCTCTCCCGCACGCCCCGGGATCAGTTGAACACCACGTAGAACGCGTGGCCGTTGGCGCTGGACACGGCGGCCTGGGTCCCGGCCACCGGGTTGCAGTCGCCCACGGACCCGATCGCGGCCGTGGCGTTCGTGCCGCCGTCGGCAAGGTCGGGCGTCGCGCCGATGGTTCCGAACGCGAACGCCAGGCCGCGGAAGCAGTACGTTGACCCCTGGACGGCCACGTTGGCGCCCGTGACGTTCTTGGAGTGGGCGAGGTCGACCGTGCCGTCGCCGTTCACGTGCGCGTAGCCCGCCGCCGTGCCGGGGGGCCCGGGGGCCCCCGTGGCGCCGGTCGCCCCCGTGGGCCCGGCCGCGCCGGGACGGCCCCGATTGCCCCGGAAGCCGCGGGGCCCGCGCGGGCCGCGGGCCCTCTGGTCGGCGGTCTTGAGCCCGGCCCCGACCCCGGCCGCCAGGTCCGCGGCGCCCAGGGACCCGTCGCGGATGTCGGCTCCGGTGAGCGAGCCGTCGCGCACGTCGTCGCCGGTGACCTGCACCGCCGCGTACCCCGTGCCGCCGAGCGCGACGAACAACGCCAGCACCGCGAGGGCGTTGGCGAACGTCACGCGGCGCCTCACTCGCTCCCACATCCCCGGTCTCCCCTCTTCCGGCGGCAGCATCCATCAGCCGCCGGGAGAGGGTCAACGGGGTCGGGGAGCGCCTACACGCGCGCCGGGTCCGGGTCGGTCTCGCTGATGCCGAACCGGTCGTGGAAGCGGCGCAGCGGTCGTGGGGCCCACCAATTCCAGTCCCCGAGCAGCGCCATCAGGGAGGGCACGAGCAGCGCCCGGATGATGGTGGCGTCGATGAGCACCGCCAGCGCGGTCCCCACGCCGAGCTCCTTGATCAGCCCGATCTGGGAGGTCGCGAAGGCGCCGATGGCGACGGCGAAGAGCAGTGCCGCCGCGGTGATGATCCGGCCCGTGCGCTGCATGCCGAGCGCCACCGAGTCCGAGTTCGAGGCCCCGTGGTCGTGCGCCTCCTTGATCCGCGAGAGCAGGAAGACCGCGTAGTCGGTGGAGAGCCCGAAGACCATCGCCCCCAGCAGGATCGGCTGGGTCAGGTCCAGGGCCCCGGTGCTCGTGTAGCCGAGGAGCCCCGTGAGGTGGTCGTCCTGGAAGATCCACACCATCAGCCCGAGGGTGGCGCCGAGGGTGAGCATGTTCATGATCACGGCCTTGATCGGCAGCACCACCGAGCCGGTCATCAGGAAGAGCGCGATGATGGTGGCCAGCGCCACGACGGTGATCGCCCACGGAAGGTGCGCCGCCAGGCTGGCCTTCTGGTCCACGAAGCTCGCCGCCACTCCCCCGACCTCGACCGGGTAGGGCGCCGGAGTGGCGCGGATGTCCTTGACCAGCGTCTGGCTCGCGTCCGAGAGGGCGCGGTCCTGGGAGATGACGTCGATGCGCCACGTGCTCGGGCCCACCGGCTGCGGCGGCGTGACGGCGTTCACGGACGGCAGCCCGCCCAGGGTCGCGGCGTACTTCGTGAGCTGCGCCTGCGCATCCGGCCCCCGCGGGGCGTCGATGGCGAGGAAGATCGGCTCGCTGCGATCCTGCGGGAAGTCGTGCTCGAGGATGTCCGCGACCTGGCGCGGGGCCTCGCTCGTCGGCAGGACGCGGGCGTCCACGGTGTTGAAGTTGATGCCCAGCGCCGGCAGCGCGACGATGATGAGCGCGGCCGAGGTGACGATGGCCACGAGGGCGGGCCGGCGCATGACCGCCTGGGACAGCCGGTACCAGAACCCCGACGTGATCTCCTCGTCGGCGTGCTCGCTGCGGCTGCGCCAGGACTTCGGCGCGAGCGAGTTGATGCGCTTGCCCAGCAGCGCCAGCACCGCCGGCAGCACCACGAGGGCGACCGTGGCGGCGACGACGGCCACGATCACGCCGCCGACGCCCATCGAGAAGAGGAAGCGCTGCGGGAAGAGCATCAGGCCCGCGAGCGCGGCGGCCACCGTGGCCGCGCTGAACAGCACGCTCCTGCCCGCGGTGCGCAGGGTGCGCAGGAGGGCGTCGCGGCCGGGCCCGGTGGCGGCCATCTCCTCCCGGTAGCGGGAGACGATGAGAAGGCTGTAGTCGATCGCGAGGCCCAGGCTCAGGCCGATGACGAGGTTGAGGGCGTAGATCGAGAGGGTCATTGCCTCGTTGAAGATCCCGAGGCCGAGGAAGCCCCCGAAGATCACCACGGCGCCCATCAGCGGCGGCAGCAGGGCGGCGATCACGCCGCGGAAGACCCACAGCGACAGCAGGAAGATGATCGGGAACGCGATCATCTCCGCCCGCGCGAGATCCTGCCCGATGATGGTTCCCACGTGCTGCCCGACCACGGCGGCGCCGCCCAGGCGCACCTGCGGGTCGTTCGCCAGGGAGTCCTCGATGCGGGAGGCCGCGTCGCCGACGGCGTCGTCGCCGATGGGCTTGAAGAAGGCCACCAGGTAGGAGGAGCGACCGTCCTTCGAGATCAGTGCGTCGCCGCCGCCGTTGAAGGCGGTGACGACCTGCGCGACGTCGGGGTTCTTGGCCACCGTCGCGGCGGTCCGCTGGACGGCGGCCCTGCCCTCGCCGGTGCGCACGTCGCTGCCGGGCTCCACCAGCGCCACGAGGCCCGGCTGGGGAGTGGCCCCGGTGGCGGCCTCCAGGCTCTGGCGGGCCTTGTAGAACTCGGCGCCCTTGTCCTCGAATCCACCCGAGGTGAGGCTGGACGTGAGCGATCCGCCGACGACGACGGAGATCGCGAGGAACACGACGGTCAGTGCGATGACCCTCCAGGGCCGTCGCGTTGCGAGTGAGGCGAGGCGTTCCATCATTCGTCCTTTCCGTCAGGCGCCGCGGGCGGCGTGCGGACCTCGAGCACCTCGAGGCCGAGATTGTCGAGCCGGGCGAGCACGTCGCCGAGCCTCCCGCCGTCGGGCAGATCGCCCTCCAGCACGGTACGCCCGGAGCCCGCCGGATGGGGGACGGCGCCGAGGCCGCGGCAGAACCGCTCGCTCATCACGCCCTTCACGGTGATGCGATACGACCCCGCCATCCGCGCCCTCCGCTCCGCGTTCTCCGGTCGGTCGCCACCATTTCGGCGTGAGGGGTGAGCGGTCATCACCCCGGGGGCGGTTTCACCCCGGGTGATTGGGGGCTTGCGCGTGCCGGCCAGTCTTGACCCGGGGAGGCCGGCTCGAAGAACGAGCCCACGGAGTCGGGGGCTCAGCGCCCCTTGGGCCAAGCCGCGGAGCATCACCACCACGAGCGCCAGGCGCGCGCCCTAGTTGAGCTCAGCGACGGCCTGATCCAGCTTGCCGGTGAAGACCGGATCGCACGCCCTGAGGTCGTCGATCCCGGGGTTCGTGAGCCACTCGCGGTAGCTGACAGCCGGGATGTATTCCTCGTCCGGGTACTCCTTCGCGATCCCGATCAGTGTGTCGAGCGCCGCGTCGGCCTCTGCACGCTCGATCCCGTCGTAGGGGTCCTTGAGGCAATAGCGGCCGAGGAGGACGGACGCCCGTCTGAACTTCGATGCGTGCGCCTGGTCGTGGGACGGCGACGGCGTGTCGGCGCTGTCCGAGTCGCCGCCGCAGGCCGCTGCGCCACCGAGCGCCGCCAGCGAGATCATCACCACGGCCGTACGACGCATGTCTGGTCTCCTCATCGCGAGCGCGGCGAGCGTACCTCTGCCGCGGCGCTGGAGGAAAGAGGCCGTGGGCGCGAGGGAGTTCCCTCGACGGATCAGTGAATGAGCGGGTCAACGCGGCGATCGCGCGGGCCGCCGAGCGCCTGACGGCCCTCCCGACAGGACCACCGCCGGTGTGATCCCCTTAGCGGGTGATTCGCGCCGCGGGGAAACGTGCCCGTGGTGGGATCCACTAGGTTCTGCCCGATGGCGACCCCCACGGCGGTTCGCGCGGTCATCCTGGCGGTCGACGACGACCCGGCGGTCGGCCGCGCGATCGAGCGCGACCTGAAGCACCGGTACGGGTCGCGCCACCGGGTCCTGCTGGCGGACTCCGGCGAGGCGGCCCTCGGCCTGGTGGAGCAGGTCGTCCGCCGCGGCGAGCCCGTCGCGCTCCTGGTCGCCGACCAGCGCATGCCCGGGATGAGCGGCGTCGAGTTCCTGGCCAGGGCGCTGAAGATGATCCCGCAGGCCAAGCGCGTGCTGCTCACGGCGTACGCGGACACCGAGGCCGCGATCCGGGCGATCAACGAGCTGCGCCTCGACCACTACCTGATGAAGCCCTGGAGCCCCCCCGAGGCGCGGCTGTACCCCGTGCTCGACGACCTCCTGGAGGACTGGGAGGCGGACTCGGCCGCGCGGCTCTCCGAGCCGGGCCTGCGGCTCGTGGGACACCGGTTCTCCGCGGAGTCGCACGCCGCCCGCGACTTCGTCGCCCGGAACGGCGTCCCGTACCGCTGGCTCGACATCGCGGACCCCGAGGCGCGCCGGCTGATGACCGCGGCCGGGCTGGACGACACGGAGCTCCCGGTGCTGGTGTTCGAGGACGGCGAGACGCTGGTGCGGCCCTCACAGGGCGAGATCGCCGCCAGGATCGGCCTCCACACGGCGGCGGAGCTCCCCTTCTACGACCTCGTCATCCTCGGCGGCGGGCCGGCCGGGCTGGCCGCGGCGGTCTACGGAGCGTCCGAGGGCCTGCGCACGCTCCTGGTGGAGCGCCACGCGGCGGGCGGGCAGGCGGGCCAGAGCTCGCGGATCGAGAACTACCTCGGGTTTCCGTCCGGCGTCAGCGGCGCCGACCTCGCCCGGCGCGCGACGGCCCAGGCGCTGCGCCTGGGCGCGGAGATGCTCACCGCCCGCGAGGTGCTCTCCATCCGCGAGAACGGGCCGTCGCGGGTCGTCACGCTCGACGGCGGCGCGGAGATCGGCTGCCACAGCGTCCTCGTCGCGACGGGGGTGCACTACTCGCGGCTGGAGGCCCCCGGGGTGGAGGCCCTCACCGGCTCGGGCGTCTACTACGGCGCGGCGCCCGCCGAGGCCGCCGCCGTCGAGGGCGAGGACGTGGTGGTCGTGGGCGCGGCGAATTCCGCCGGGCAGGCGGTCGTGGACCTCGCCACCCGGGCGCGCCGGGTGGTGGTCCTGTGCCGGGCCGAGGGGCTCGAGAAGAGCATGTCCCGCTACCTGATCGAGCGGATCGACGCGCTGCCGAACGTGGAGGTCGTGACGCGCGCCGTGGTCACGGCGGCCTCCGGGGAGGGCCGGCTGGAGGAGCTCACGGTCGCCGTGGACGGTGAGGAGACGCGCATGTCCGCGGCGGCGGCGTTCGTCTTCATCGGCGCGCAGCCCCAGACCGACTGGCTCGGCGACACCGTCGCCCGGGACGCGGCGGGGTTCATCGTGTCCGGCGCCGGCGTCCGGCGGATCGAGGGACGCCACCGCTGGCGCCAGGAGCGCGATCCCTACCCCCTCGAGACCAGCCTGCCCGGCGTCTTCGTGGCCGGTGACGTGCGCGACCAGTCGATCAAGCGCGTGGCCTCGGCCGTCGGCGAGGGCTCGATGGCCGTGCAGCTCGTGCACCAGTACCTCGGCGGGATGCTGACCCCGGGGACGCGATGAACGTCGACCGCCTGCGGCAGATGCCGATCCTGGAGAGCCTGGGCGACGAGGACCTCGCGCGGCTCGCGGGGGCCGGGCGCGAGCGCCGCCTCGCCGAGGGTGAGTACCTGTTCCGCGAGGGCGACCGCGCCGTGGCCTTCCACCTCGTCCTCGATGGGCGGCTGGAGACGACGCGGGAGGTCGCCGGCGAGCAGGTGCTGATGATCAGCCACGGGCCGGGCGGCTTCCTGGGCGCCATGGCCCTGCTCACGGACACCCCCTACCGCGGGAGCACCTGCGCGGTGGCCGAGACGGTCCTCTTCGAGCTGGACGGCGAGGAGCTCCGCATGCTCGCCTTCACGCACCCCCCGCTGCTCCGCGGGTTCCTCCCCGCGATCG
Organism: Miltoncostaeaceae bacterium; assembly: GCA_963760715.1. Taxonomy (GTDB): domain Bacteria; phylum Actinomycetota; class Thermoleophilia; order Miltoncostaeales; family Miltoncostaeaceae; genus CAVXDY01. The sequence goes on from CAVXDY010000006.1 coordinate 75,211, forward strand.
AGTCGGTGAGCGGCGCCGTCAAGGGGGTCGAGCGTGACCGCGAGAAGCTGCTCGCCGTGGGCAAGCTCGCGGCCGGGCTCGCGCACGAGCTGAACAACCCCGCCGCCGCCGCCGCCCGGGGGGTCGCGACCCTGCGGGAGTACGAGCGGCAGCGACAGGCCGCCTTCGCCGAGATCGCCGGCGCCGGCGCCCCCGCGGAGCAGCTCGCCGCGCTCGCCTCCCTCGGCGCGGCGGGCGCCGAGCAGGCGCTGGCGGGCGAGCGCCTCGACCCGCTCGCCGCGAGCGATCGCGAGGAGGAGCTCGCGGAGATGCTGGCGCGGCGCGGCGTCTCCGACCCCTTCCCGATCGCCTCGGCGCTCACCGGGGCGCGGCTCGGGGCCGACTGGGTCGATCGCGTCGCCGCGGGAGTCGGCGACGACGACCTCGCCGCCGGCCTGCGCTTCGTGGGAGCCTGCGCCGGCGCGCGCGTCGTGCTGGCCGAGCTGGAGGAGGCCACGACGCGCATCGCCAACCTCGTCGGGGCCGTGAGGACCTACTCGTACCTCGACCAGGCGCCGCGCCAGACCGTGGACATCCACGAGGGGCTCGAGAGCACCCTCTCGCTCCTCGCCCACCAGGTCCGGGCGAAGCAGCTCGAGATCGTGCGCGACCTCGACCCCGAGCTGCCGGGCGTCGAGGCGTCGGGCTCGGAGCTCAACCAGGTCTGGACGAACCTGATCGACAACGCGATCGATGCGGTCGCCCCCGGCGGCCGGATCACCATCCGGACCCGCCGGCACGGCGAGCGGGTGTGCGTGGAGATCGGTGACGACGGGCCGGGGGTCCCCGCCGACCTTCAGGCCCGCATCTTCGATGCCTTCTTCACCACGAAGCCCGTCGACCAGGGCACCGGCCTCGGGCTCGACATCGCCCAGCGCATCGTGGTGCGTCACCACGGCGAGCTGCGCCTGGAGTCCGAGCCCGGAGACACCCGCTTCCAGGTACTGCTGCCGATCGTCTGAGCGACACCTCCCCGGCACCACCCGCCGATCCAGGTTCCGGCGGGTGGTGCGGGGGATGGGCCTACGAGGCCTTTCGCTCGACCACGCCCTGGGGCTCGAAGTCGTAGACGGTCCCGTTCATCTGGAGGGCGTCCACGGCGCCGTTGAAGGCGTCGTCACGACCCTTCGAAACCGCCAGCGAGAGGATGCGGTAGCCCGGGTTGGTCAGGGCCGCCGCCGCCTGGGTGAGAGTGCAGAAGGTGGCCTGGTTGCACCCGCTGCTCGCCGCGAGCGCGCCGTTGGTGAAGAACCAGTGCGCTCCCGCGAGCGCGTCCAGCTTCCTCCACACCATCGCGGGCGGCGTCGGAACGACGGCAGGCGGCACGTACACGAGCGACGTGTACGTGACCACGGCGGTGGGATTGAGGACCTCGAAGGACACGCCGGGGAAGGTCGGCGCCGGAGCGTCGATGTCCCGGTAGACCCAGTAGGTCAGCGTGCTCACCGCGTTCAGGCGCGTGGTGTAGAAGTCGTTCTGGTTGCCGTAGGCGACCTTCTGCGTCCCGTCGCCGACGATGATCTGCAGGCTCCCGACGCCCGAGGGCGGGTCGCTCTCCTGGAGGGCGCTCCCCCAGGGTCCCGTCCGCGGCTGCGCATAGGCCGTGCCGATCGTGTTGCGTCCGATCAGCCCCCACCTGGCGCTGGAGGAGGCGACCGGCGAGCCGTGCTTCCCCCCGCCGTGGCCGGGCGTCCCCTTCTTCCCGTCGTGCTCGGGCTTCCCCTTCGCCGCCGTCGCCGACGCGGGCGTCGCGGCGTGGTCGATGGTCACCGCCAGCGCCGCGCCCACCAGGAGCACCGCCGGGATGACCACCCACCATCGCGCCCGCGCCCATCCGGTCGTCGTCCTGTGCGAGATCTGCTTCATGTGATCCAACCCCCTTGTGCAGCCATGTGTGGTCCGCCGATCGGCGAATCCGTCGATTCGGGGGGATAGGTGATGATCGTCACGATCCACCTAGCCATTGGGCTAGGTCGTGACCCCAGGACCCCGACGATCCCCCGTACGGGGGGCGCGGCCCCTCAGAGGGGGGATGCGGAGCGCAGGCGCACCCCGAGATGCTCCTCGAGGACCAGGCCGATCAGGCGCTCGACCCGGGCCGCTGGGAACGGGTGTGCGTGGAGTCCTAGCCCGGAGACACCCGCTTCCAGGTGCTTCTGCCGATGTCTAAGCGCGGCCGGGGCGTTCAGGGTGCGCCGAGGCGCTCCAACCGCTCGAGGTAACCAGGCACCCCGAGCTCCTCGAAGCGCGATCGACAGCGCTCGAGCAGATCACGGGCATCCGCCTCGTCCCCCCGGAGGCGTGCCACTTCGGCCAGCGAGTACATGACGCACCCGGCGTCGAATCGCGCCTCCATGCGGTCGAGATCCAGGAGCGAGCCGTCCAGCAGCACCCGCGCGTCGCCCAGGTCACCGCGCGCGAGGGCGGTCCGTCCGAGCACTCGCCGCGCCAACGCGATGCCCCACGGATACCGAAGTTCCCGCGCAAGGCCGAGCGCGCCATCGGCGATCGCGGCCGATCGCTCGAGATCGCCCTCGCGGAGGTGCGCCTCGCCCAGCCACCCGCTGAACCACGCCACCATGCGCGAGTACCCGTGCTCCTCGAGGAATGCGAGGGCGAGTTGGAGATGCTCGATCGACTCGGCGTGGTCGCCCCGCTCCCGGTACGCGAACCCGAGGCAGCCCTGACTGAACGCGCTGTTCAGCGCGTCGGGCGAGGCCTCCAGGCTCTCGCGGCAGTCGAGGATCGCCGCCTCGGCGTCACCGCGCGTCGCCTTGATCCAGCCGGAGTTCCAAGCGGTGTAGCTGAGGATCCTGGTGTCGTCGTGCGCCCTTCCGATCTCCTGGGCCGCGCCGAGGTTGGCGAGGGCCTCCGCGAACCGCCCCAGGTTGCAGAGGTTCCCGGATCGCTGACAGAACGAATGGGCGAGCCACCACCAGTCGTCCGTTCTCAGAAGGGCCTCCACGGCCTGGCCACCTCGTTCCGCGCCCTCCGCGAGACGGCCGAGCCAGAACCCCTCGCGCGCCAGCACGTAGTAGGCCTTGCCGATCGTCTCGTGATCCTGAACGCGAACGGCGTGCGTGAGGGCCCGCTGAACCGAGGCTGCGGGATCCCCGTCACCGGCGTGGCTGCACGTGTGTCCCATCCAGACGTGAAAGCGCCCGGAGAGCCGGTCGTCCCCGATGCCATCGATGTCCGGCTCGACCCGCCGCAGAGCGTCGAGGCTCTCGCCGAAACGGCCCAGGAAGTAGAGCGAGCCGACGAGGCGGATGACGAGCTCGACCCGGCGGCGGCCTCCGATGTCCGCGGGCAGCCGATCGACGTGTGTCAGGGCGTCTCGCAGGGCCGAAGCGGCCTCCGCATTCGCGTACGTCCGGGCCGCCCGGTCCGCGAAGCGCTCCAGGTAGTGGACGGCCTTCTCGGGCCGATCGGTCCGCGACCAGTGGTAGGCGAGCCGGTCATAGGCCTCATCCGTTCGCCCGGCGTAGAGGCGCTCGAGCGCGGCGCCCGCCGACTCGTGCAGGCTGCGGCGCCGGGCGGTCAGCAGTTCGTCGTAGGCCACCTCCTGCGTCAGCGCGTGCTCGAAGACCAATAACCCTCCATCGGTCCCCTCGCGCTCCGCGATGAACCCGCGTCCTCGGAGCTCGTCGAGGTGGGCCGCCAGATCCACGTGGTCCGCGCTCATCTCCGCGAGCAGCGCCGGCGTGAACTCGCGTCCGAGGACCGACGCGGTCTGCAGGACGCCGCGGGTCTCGTGGGGAAGCGCATCCACACGCGCCGCGAGGATGTCGTAAATGGTCCCGGGCACCTCGGTGCCCTTCCCGCCCCGCTCGCGAAGGCCCCGGGCCAGTTCCTCGATGAAGAACGGATTCCCCTCGGCCCGCTCGATCACCGTCGCAACCAGACCCTCGTCGGGCGGGCCGTCGCCGGCGAGGGCGGCGCGCGCGATCTCCAGGGCCTCGACGTCCACCAGGGGGGGAACCGTGATGCGCGACGTGTGCGGCCCGCGAAGCCAACGAGCGTCGTAGCTCGGGCGCCACGAAGCGATCAGGACGATGGACGTGGTCGGTGCCGCCTCCATCAGCAGAGCGAGGAGATCCTCGGACGCCCGATCGATCCAGTGGAGGTCCTCGACGATCACGACCGTCGGCTCGCGCCGCGCGACGGTGAGGAGGAGCGCCAGAAGAGCGTCCAGGGTGCGTGCCCGGAGGCTCTCGGAGCTGAGGCGGGCGAGCCGGGATTGCGCCTCGGGAAGGCCGAGGAGGTTCAGCACGAAGGCCGCAGCGTCATCCTCGATACCGAGCTCGGCGACGTGCCGGTCGACCTTCTCGGCAACCGCCACCGGGTCCTCGTCCTCGCGAATCCGGCAGACGGCCCGGACGATGTCGAGGATCGGCACCCATGGGACGGACTGGCTGTACGAGACGCAGCGACCCTCGACCATGGTGAGACTCTCACCCGAGAGCGACGCCCGCAGCTCGCTGATGAGCCGGGTCTTGCCGATGCCCGGCTCCGCGACGAGCCCGACGACCTGTCCCGCTCCCTTCTGCGCCTGGGCGACCAAGCGCTGCAGGGCGGCGATCTCCGATCGACGGCCGACGAACCGGCTGACGCCGGCCTCCGGGCGGTGGCGGTGCGGTCGTGAGGCCGTGTCCGAGGCCAAGGCCACCACCTGGTGCGCTCCGACGGGGTCGGCGCGGCCACGCACGCCCAGACGGCCCACGAACGCCGTTCGGACCCATCGACGGACCGCCCGCTCGGTCGTGTCCCCGATCAGGATCTGTCCGGGCTCAGCGAGGCCCTCGAGCCGCGCGGCGACGTTGATGGTGTCTCCGATGGCGGTAGCGGCAGCGTGGTCGTGATCGCCGAGAGCACCCACAACCGCAAGGCCGCTGTTGACCCCGATGCGGACCTCGATCCGCGGGCGCAAACCGTCGGCGGTCAGCTGCCCGGCGGCGATCCGGTCACGGATGCCGATCGCGGCCATCACCGCCCGGCGAGCGTGGTCCTCGTGTGCCGCGGGTACCCCGACGAGGGCCATGAAACCGTCGCCCATGAACTTGTCGATCCTCCCGCCGTACCGGTGAACCTCCTCGAGCGACAGCTCGAAGAAGCTGCTCACCAGCTCGTGCATCTGCTCCGGACCGAGCACCTCGGCGATGGAGACCGACCCGACGATGTCGCAGAACAGGGCGGAGACATGCTTGCGCTCGCCCTCGGGGCCGGAGCCGCCCGGCTTCGGCGCGGGGTGGACGAGCGGTGCACCACAATCCGCGCAGAACCGCTGCCGGGATGCCGCGGCCGCTCCGCATCGGGGGCACGCCTGCCCTGTCAGCACGCTCCCACCGAGTGTCAGAGGGGGGATGCGGAGCGCAGGCGCACGCCCAGGTGCTCCTGGAGGACCAGCCCGATCAGGCGCTCCACGCCGGAGGCGCTCGCGGGGGGCAGGGCGTCGGAGGCCTCCGCCAGCGGCCGGCCCACCAGGGCCCCGAGCGCGGCGAGGTCGCGCTCGTCCACCGGATCGGCGCCGGAGGCGCAGCCGGCGCACACCGCCCCCCCGGCGGCGGCCGAGAAGGCCGTGAACGGCGGGCCGCCCCCGCAGCGGGCGCAGCGGGCGAGCAGCGGCAGGAGCCCGCTCACCACCAGCAGCTTCGCCTGGCATCCCAGCACCAGGGGGTCGAGCCGCGCCGGGCCGGGCGGCGCAGGCGCGCGGGCGAGCAGCGACAGCACCCGGCACAGCAGGTGCCACGCCTCCTCGTTCGCCTCCTCCTCGGGCATGACGCGCATGACGGTCTCGAGGATGCACCCGGCCGACTGGAGGCGGTGCCCGGCCACCCAGAGGCCGGCGTGGGCGTCGAGCACCGAGGCCGCGCGCACGGTGCCCAGGTCGCCACGCCCCACGTGCACGGACAGGTCCAGGAGGACCCCCGGCTGGAGGCGGCCCCCGAGGCGCGACGTGGTGCGCCGCGCCCCCTTGGCGATGGCCGACGCCCGGCCGCGCTCGCGCGTGTAGAGCGCCAGCACCACGTCGGCCTCCGAGTAGCGGATGGTGCGCAGCACCACGGCCGGGGTGTCGTAGCTCGCCACAATTCGATCATGGCAGCGCCGCCGGACCGCCGGGGGCGGGGGCCCCACGGCGGGTCTACGATCGCTGTGTGAGAAAGCCCAGAATCCGCATCTTCACCAGCGAGCCGTGCTCCTTCTGCACGCGGGCGAAGAGGCTTCTGGCGGCGAAGGGCGTGGAGTACGAGGAGGTCGCCTTCGCGCCCAGCGACATCCGGGCCCGTCAGGACCTGGTGGACCTCACGGGGCGGTACACGGTGCCCCAGGTCCTGGTGGACGACACGCCGATCGGCGGGTATGACGAGCTGCGCCGGCTCGACGCCGACGGCGATCTCGACCCGCTCCTCGGGGTCGCCTAGCCGGATCCCCCGGGGGTGGGCGCGCCCCGCGGCGCCGGGATGATCCCGAGCTGCTGGAGCATCCCGAGGTCGTCGCGGACGGCCCAGTGCTCCGAGGACCGTCCGTCGCGCATCCTCAGCCAGTGCATGTGCTGCACGCGGAAGGCGCGGCCCGTGGGCGCCATGCCCATCAGCTCGCCCCGGTGGGTGCCCGAGAGCGTGGCCCGGTAGGCGACGGTGTCGCCCTCGGCGATCACGTCCTCGACCTCCATGTGGATGTCGGGGATCGCCTCGCGGAGCCGGCGCAGCCGCAGCCGGAAGCCCTCGTACCCGGGGTCCTCGCCCGGCCAGGCCTCGTGGTTGACGAAGTCCTCGGTCACGAACTCCTCGACCCGGTCCAGCTCGCCGCGGTTGAAGAGCGCCTCCACGCGCTCCACCGCGAACCGCTTCATGGCCTCCGGGTCCACGGCCGTCCTCAGCCCGCGGCGGGGGGGTCGTCGGACGCGGCCGCCGGCGAGATGCCCGTCCCGGCCTGCCGCCGCCGGCGGCGGTGCCGGACCACCAGCCAGACGCCCCCCGCGACGATCGCCAGGATGAGCGCGTAGTCGACCACGTGGAGCTGCTTCTGCAGGTGATCCCAGTTGTCCCCCACGGCGCGGCCGCCGAGCGTCAGGGCCAGGACCCAGGGGATGCAGCCCAGCAGCGTGAGGATCGTGAAGCGCCAGAAGGGCATCCGGGCGATGCCGGCGGGCAGCGAGATGAAGGTGCGGACGATCGGGATGCATCGCGACAGGAGCACCGCCCAGTCCCCGTTGCGCTGGAACCACCGGTCCGCGTTGTCGAGGCGCTTGGGCGTGATGTGCAGCCAGTGCCACCGAAGGGCCCACTCCCGGCCCTTGTACCGGCCCACCCCGTAGGCGATCCACGACCCGATGACGTTGCCCGCGACGCCGGCGGCCACCATCAGCCAGAGGCTCTCCTGGCCCTGGCCGACGAGGAACCCGCCGTAGAGCATGATCGCCTCGCTCGGCACCGGGATGCAGGCGCTCTCGAGGATCATCAGCAGGAACACCGCCAGCACGCCGTACGACCCGACCTGGTCGGTGGCGAAGTTGACGATGGGCGCGGTGATGTCGGGCATGGCGGTCGGTCGCCCCTCGCGGGACCGGCGGGATGCTAGCGGGGGTGGCCCGCGGAACGGTCCGCGGCGGTCGGAACCCCCCGAACGGACGTCGCCCGTCGCACCGCGTCGCGGATCGCGGCCGACGTGGCCTCGGCGGCCGCGACCCCCACCGCGAACGGGCTGGCCGGCGCCGCGCCGGTCGCCAGGCAGAAGACCACGTCGCCGTCGAGCGGCGTGTGACAGGGGGACACGGCCCGGGCGAGCCCCGCATGGGCCATCCGCGCGGCGATCCCGGCCTGGGCGCGGTCGAGGGCGCCGTCGGTGACCACGCACACCAGGGTGGTGCTGCCCGGCGCCGCCAGCCGCGGGTGCTCGGGCGGGAAATCGATGACCCGGCCGGCCGCTCCCACGAACCCGTCCTCGGGGTCGAAGGCCCCGGCGAGGACCTCCCCGCGCTCGTCGAGCACGTCGCCCCACGCGTTCACCACGGCCAGCGCGGCCACCGTCACCCCGTCGTACAGCCGTCGCACGCCCGCCCCGAGCCCCCCCTTGCACCACCCGGGCCGCCCCCTCAGCTTGCCCACCGTGGCGCCGGTGCCGGCCCCGACGCTCCCCACCGCGTGGGGCTCCTCCCGCGCCGCCCGGCACGCCGCGTAGCCGTCGTCCGGCCCGGGGCGCCGGGCGTTGCCGGTGACGCCCAGGTCGTAGATGCACGCCGCCGGCACGATCGGCACCCGGGCCACGCCGGTGTCGTGCCCCAGTCCCTGCTCCTCGCACCAGCGCATGACGCCCGAGGCGGAATCCAGGCCGAAGGCGCTCCCGCCGGTCAGGAGGAGCGCCGTGACGGCGTGGACCGAGGCCTGCGGCGCGAGCAGCTCCGTCTCGCGGGTCGCCGGGCCGCCGCCCCGCACCTCGACCGCCCCCACCGTTCCCGGCGGGGGGATCACCACGGTGCAGCCGGTGCCGGCCGCGGCGTCGGTCCAGTGGCCCACGCGCACGCCCGTCACGGCGCTCACCACGGGGGCGGGGCCTCCTGGCAGCGGGGGCACCAGTAGGTCCCGCGCTGGGCCACGCGGGTCTTGCGGATGGTGGTGCCGCAGCGCGGGCAGGGCTCGCCGGCGTGCAGGTGGACGCGCAGGAGGTCCTGCATCGAGCCCTTCTCCCCGAGCGAGTCGCGGTAGCTGTCGATGGAGGCGCCCCCGGCCGCCACGGCCGCCGCGAGGCGATCGCGGATGGCACGGTGGAGCCGGCGGATCTCGTCCGCGTCGAGGGAGCCCGCCGGGCGCTCGGGGTGGATGCGCGCCTGGAACAGGGCCTCGTCCACGTACATGTTCCCCAGGCCCGCCACCAGCGCCTGGTTCAGGAGCACCGCCTTGATGGGCCCGCGGCGGCCCTCGAGGAGGTCCCCGAGGACGCGGGCGGTGAACCGCGGCGACAGGGGCTCGACGCCGACCCGGGCGGTCCAGTACCCGTCGCGATCCGGGAGCCCCGCGGGCACGATCCACGCCCGCCCGAACCGGCGCATGTCGCCGAAGGTGAGCGTGCTGCCGTCGTCGAGGTCGAAGCGGGCGCGCAGGAACCGCTCCTCCTCGTCCGAGGGCCCGGGGCGCCAGTGCAGGCGCCCGGTCATCCGCAGGTGCACGGCCAGGGTGTCGCCCGACTCGAGCTCCACCAGCAGGTACTTGCCGCGCCGGTCCACCGAGCGCACGCGCTGCCCGGCGACCCGCGCGACGAAGGCCGCGGGGTCCTCGGGGCTCACCAGCTTGGGATCGTGCACCTCCACGGCCGCGAACGACCGGCCGGGGATGCGCTCGGCGAGCTGGCGCCGGATCGTCTCGACCTCAGGAAGCTCCGGCACCGCCGCGTCCCTCCGCCAGCACCAGCGACGGAGCCTCGACCGGCTCCTCGGAGATCCCCAGGCAGGCCCTCACCATCTCCCCGGCGCGCTCGGCCGCCTGGCCGTCGCGGGCGTGGATTCGGGCCACGGGCCGGCCGGCCTCCACCCGGTCGCCCACCTTGGCGAGCAGCTCGATCCCCACCGCGTGGTCGATCGCCTGATCGGGGTGCAGCCGACCCGCCCCGAGCCAGCGGGCCGCCTCCCCCACGCCCCGCGCCTCGATGGCGCTCATCCAGCCGGACGACGGGGCGGCCACCTCGTGCCGCTCGGTGACCGACGGGAGCAGGCTCGGGTCGCTCCAGACCTCGGGATCCCCTCCCTGCGCCTCCACCCAGCGCTCGGCCGCCACCAGCGCGGCGCCCGAGTTCAGCGCCTCGGATGCCCGCTCGAACCCCTCGCCCTCCTCGGCCATTCCGGCCGCCTCGGCCAGCCGGGCCGCCACCAGGACCGCCAGGTCGCGGACGTCGGGCGGCCCGCCGCCGCGCAGCACCTCGGCCGCCTCCCCGACCTCCAGCGCGTTACCCACGCACCGCCCGAGGGGCTGGTCCATCGCGGTCACCAGCCACCGGACCGGCCGCCCCCAGGGCTCGGCGAGCGCCGCCATGAGCTCGGCGGCCGCGCGGGCGCTCGCCACGTCCGGGAAGAACGCCCCGCTCCCGGCCTTGACGTCGAGCACGATGGCCCCCGCACCGCCCGCGAGCTTCCTGCTCATGATCGAGGCGGCGATGAGACCCGCGGAGGGGACCGTCCCGGTGGCGTCCCGCAACGCGAGCAGGCGCTCCTCGCCGGGGGTCAGGCTCGCGGCCTGGGAGACGACGGCGATCCCCGAGTCCCGCACCTGGCGCACGAAGCGCTTCAGGGGAAGATCGGCCTCGTATCCGGGGATCGCCTCCAGCTTGTCGATCGTGCCTCCGGTGTGGGCCTGCCCGCGGCCGCTCATCGTGGCGACCCGCACCCCCAGGGACGCCGCCAGCGGCGCGGCCACGAGGGTCACCGGGTCCCCCACCCCGCCGGTGGAGTGCATGTCGCCGGTCGGCGCGAGCGACGCCAGCTCCAGGCGCTGCCCGGAGGCGATCAGCGCGCGCGTGAGGCCCTCGACGCCGGGGCGGGGCAGGCCGCTCAGGCACGCCACCATGCACCAGGCGGCCATCTGCGCGTCGTCGGCCGTGCCGTCGAGCCACGAGCCAACGAAGGACTCCACGCTCGCGGCGTCCACGGGGTCCCCGCGCCGGCTTCGCTCGATCACCTCAAGGGGGGCGAGGGACGCGACCATGCGGCCGGGGACTCTACTCCGGGGGGCGTCCGTCGCGGTGACCGCGTGGGACGGTGCGCGCGGGCCGCGCTGGTAGGGTCGCGCGGTGCCCCGCCTCCTCTCGGCCGTCGCGGCCGGCCTGATCCTGGCCGCCGCCGGCGCAACGGTCGCAACCGCGCAGCAGCCGGCCCCTCAGCCGGCCACGACGGCGCCCACCGCTCCGGCCGGGCCCCCGGCCCTCGACTCGCTGCGCCTGCCGAACGTGATCTCGGCCCAGCAGGGGCACGCGCGCTTCCTGGTCGGCGTGCGCCTGGCCACGCCCTCGAAGCTGATGGTCCAGATCGTCGCCGGCCGCGACGGCAAGATCGTCCAGACGGTCACGGACGCGCGGCCGCGGCAGGCCGGACGCGCCTATTTCCGGGTGGAGGGCGTCGACAGCTCGGGGTTCCAGCTCGTGCCCGGGGCGTACAAGCTGCGGCTGCAGGCCACGGACGCGCAGGGGCGCACCTCGCCCGTGCTGGAGAAGACCTTCAAGCTGCGCCTCACCCCGCCGCGGGGGCTCTTCGACGCCTACACCGTTCCCCTGTGGAGCGCCTTCCGCCGCCAGGCCGGGACCACGGTCCCGGGCCAGCTCGTCGCCGTCGTGGGTCCCAAGGGCGCGGCGGCGACCGCGGGGATCCGCCGCGGCGACGTCATCACCAAGATCGCCGGCAAGAGCGTCGGCACGCCCGGGGCGTTCGCCGTGGCCCTGCGGGCGCTGCCCGCGCAGAAGGCGGTTCCCGTGGAGCTCGTGCGCGCCGGCCAGCCGCTGTCGGTGACGATGGAGCCCAAGCCGGACTGGGAGCCCGTCGCCGACTACGCGAAGTCCCTGAGCGTGGCGGTCGCCCGCGACCCGAAGAGCATCGCGCTCGCCGACGCGCGCGCCCGGCAGCTCCTGGACGCCGGCAAGACCGCGCCGGCGCAGGCGCTCATCGACGCGTGGCCCGCGAGCTGGCGCGCGTCCGCGCCGGGTCAGCTCCTCCTGGGCGACCTCCTGGCCAAGGAGAGCAAGTGGAAGCCCGCGCTGGGCGCCTACAACCGGGCCCGCACGAAGGACCCGACCATGGGGGCGGCCGAGTTCGGGCGCGGCCTCGCGCTGTCCGGGCTCGGCAAGACCGGGCCCTCCATCGTCGCCTTCACCGCGGCGGCCGCGGACGATCCCGGCGACCCGGCGGCACAGGGGTTCCTGGCCTACGCGCTGCTCCGTGGCGGGCGCACCCCCGAGGCCGTCACCGCGGCGCAGGCGGCCGTCACGCTCGATCCGCGCTACGCGGACGGGTTCCTGCCGCTGGGCATCGCCCTGCTGGGCAGCAACGACCGCGCCGGGGGCGTCAAGGCCCTGCGCCGCGGCCTGGTCCTGCTGGAGGAGCCCCAGCGCGCCGACCAGCTCATCGCCCAGCACCTGGTGCGCGCCGACCCCTGATCCACCGGGTCGCGGGGCCCGTCGGGGAGCGGTTCTAGAACTCGCCCGTGGGGTGGTCGCCGGAGTCCTCGAGGCGGGCCCGCTGGCGGTCGGCGCGCGATCCGCCGCCCGAGCGTCCTCCGCGGCTCCCGACTCCCCCGGACAGGAACAGCACCGTCAGGATGCCGGCGGCCAGACCGGCCCACAGCTCCCACTGCAGGAGCGGGTTCTCGACGAAGATGCCATAGAGCAGGAGCACGGCCACGACGCCCACGAGCGCGAGCGGGCGCTGCCGCGGAGGCGCCAGGTGCACCGCCCAGGGCGCCACCAGGGCGATGACCAGCAGCAGAATCGTGCTCACGGCATCGCTCCCATGGGGGAAACGCCGGTGGGCGCGGAGGGCATCGCCGCAGAGTAGTGGGCTTTCGTCCCCCTCGTCCAGCCGGGTCCCGCCGCGGGACGGGCCACGGCTAGGGTTGGCCGATGCCCGAGGCCATCGGAGTGCACCTGCTCCAGACGCTCGGCCTGGTGGGCTCGGGGCGCCACTCCGCGGTGGCCCGGCTGGACCCCGAGGGGCGCCTGACGGCCCTCGACCTCGCCGACGGCGACGACGACCTGGTCGCCCGGATCGGCACCGGGCCCGGCGTCCTCGCGATCGACGCCCCGCTGGCCGTTCCCGACGAGACGGGGCAGCGGGACGTGGAGCGCGTCCTGGCCTGGTGCGACGTCCCGGCCTTCCCGGTGTCGCGCCGCCGCCTGGAGCAGCTTCACGGCGGCGCCCGCGGGGTGGCCCTCGCGCCGCGGCTGGCCGCGGCCGGGCGCGAGGTGCACGAGGCCCTGCCCGACCTGGTCCTGCGCCAGATCGCGTGGGAGCGCGACCATCCCCCGGGCTCGCCGCCGCCCGGCCTGGCCGCGTACCGGGCCGCGTGGCTCGGCCTGCGGGCCCCGGTGTACCGCCCCAAGGGCGCCGGCCGGGCCCGGGCGGCCGGGCTCCTGCCGGCGTGGCGCCTGCTGGCGGAGGTGATCGACCTCGGCGGATGGGCGCCGGACGCCGATGGAGACGACTGGCGCGTCCTGGACGACGCGGCCCGGCTCGACGCGATCTGCTGCGCCTACACCGCCCTCCGCATGGCGGATCCGGAGGCCGCGATGTCCATCGGGACGCCGGAGCGGGGGCGGGTCGCCTTCCCGGTGGGTCCCTCGCTGAGGGGACGCGTGGCCCTCACCCTGGCGCGTCTGCGGGATGAGGGCTCCGTGCGGATCTGACGCCACGGAAGGTAGTGTGGATTCGTACGTATCCCGTTCGGAAAGGACCCATGAAATGGGCAGCGTCTACCGCGTGATCGAGGTCATCGGCACCAGCGACACGTCGTGGGAGGATGCGGCCGCCACGGCGGTCGCGACCGCGAGCGGATCGCTCCGGGACCTCCGAGTCGCCGAGGTGAGCAAGCTGGACGTCACCATCGGATCGGACGGGAAGGTCGAGAGCTACCGCGCCCGCCTGGACCTCTCCTTCAAGTACGAGGCGAGCTGAGCGAGGCGAGCTGAGCGAGGCGTGCGCGCGGGTCACCCCGGGCGCACCGTGAACGCGAGCCCGATCCGCGGCGCGGCATCGATTGCGCGCCGCAGGTCGGACCCGTCCTCGTAGGGGCGGTCCTCCACCAGCCGGGCGGGGACGGGGAGCTCCACGGCGGCCTCCCGGAAGGGCCACGGCGCGCAGAGGCACCCGCGCGGGCCGTCAGGGCGCAGGGAGAGCGTGACCCCCGGGTCGCCGATCCGGCGCGGGACCTGGGGCAGGGTCATCTCGCGGCCGGCCGGGAGGGCGCGCCAGGTGAGGTAGAGGCTGAGCAGGTCCCAGGTCTGGAGCAGGCGGTACGCGGCCCAGGCCCAGGCGTCGAGCCCGTCTCCGCCGATCCGCGCGCGCAGGCGCTGCTGCAGCTCGTCCTGCCGCGCCAGGAACGCCCGCACCTGCGGCTCGCGCTCGGCGCGCGGCGGCGGCGGGCCGGGGTCGAGGCCGCGGCGCCCGTCGTACAGGCCCTGGCCGTGCATGCTCACCAGGAGGCCCACCCGGTCCCCCAGGGCGCACGCCTGCCGGATGCCCTCCGCGTACAGCCGCACGTGCGTGGGCCGGTCGATCTCGACGAAGTCCGTCGGGCTTCCGGCGGCGGTCACCGTGGGGGCGCGCTCCCACGCCCGCCAGCCCTCGTCGTGCGCGCGCGCCGCCTCCACGACCGGCCCGTACGGCTCGGGGAGCGCGAAGTCGTCGTTCCCCCAGGCCTCGGCCATCGCGGCGCACTGGTCCTGATGGTCCACCTGGCGCACCAGCAGCAGGCCCTCCTCGCGCCGGGAGACGATCATGAGTTGAGGGTACCCGGGCACCGGCTCAGCGCACCGACCACTCCTCCACCACGCCGGCCAGGTCCCGGTCGAGGAACCCCTGGCCCGAGTTGATGACCACCGCGTCGGGGCCCGTGTCCCAGGGCCGCCGGGCGGCGATGGGCCGGCACAGGTAGAGCTCGTCGGCGGCGCGCGTGACCGCGACGTAGAAGAGGCGCTCCTCCTCGGCCAGGTTCCCCTCGCTGACCGCCCAGCCCGACGGGAACGAGCCCGGCTCCACCTGGAGCACGAACACCACCGGCCACTCCAGGCCCTTCGCCTGGTGGACCGTCGAGAGTGTCACCCGGCGGGCCGGGCCGGACACGTCCTCGTCGGCCTCCACCCGCTCCGCGAGCTGCAGGTCCGCGAGGAAGCGCTCGAGGCTCGCCGCGCGGGCGGCGAGCTCGGCCAGCCGCGCCAGGTCGCCCTCCCGGTCGCGCCAGTTGGCGAACGTCGTCTGGAGGTGGTCCCGGTACCAGTCGCTGCGCGCGACCAGCAGCACCATCTCCTCGGGGCGCGCGAGGCCGGCCAGGCGGCGGACCACGTCCCGGAAGCGCGTGACCCCCACCCGCCCGGGCCCGGAGGGCGCGAGCGCCGCAGCGGCCGCCAGGGGGTCCGGGGCGGCGCCGATCTCGCTCCAGACCCGCGACGCCACCGCCTCCCCCACCCGGTCGAAGAGCCGCATCGCCCGGTGCCACGCGAGCGCGTCGCGCGGGTTGTGGCGCAGCCGGCAGAACGCCAGCACGTCCTTGACGTGGGCGCTCTCGACGAACCGCGCTCCGGAGAAGAGCTCGAACTCGACGCCGGCCTCGGTCAGGCCGAGCTGGAGGTCGACCGAGTGGTGATGCGCCCGGTAGAGGACGGCCACCTCCCCAGGCGCGCGCCCGGAGGTGATGAGGTCGGCGATGCGCTGCACCACGAACCGGGCCTCGTCGGGCACCGAGGCCAGGTGCGCCACGACCGGCGCCACGCCCGAGGGCGGCCGGTGCGCTCGAAGGCGCTTCTCGTAGGGGTTTCCGGCCGGCAGGGTGGCCTGGGCCAGCGCGACTACCTCGGGGCTCGACCGGTAGTTGGTCTGGAGGGGGAAGACGCGCGCGCCCGGGGCCGCCGCGAACCGGTCCACCACGCCCGGGTCGGCCCCGCGCCAGGAGTAGATCGACTGGTCCGGGTCGGCCACCGCGACCAGGTTCCCCCCGTCGCCGGCGATCGCCTCGACCAGCCGCGCCTGCACCGGGTTGACGTCGTGCAGCTCGTCCACCAGCACCCAGGCGTAGAGCGTGGACAGCCGCTCCCGCACGCGGGGGTGCTCGTCCAGAAGCCGAAGGGTCAGCACCAGCAGGTCCGCGTAGTCGACGGCGGCCATCGCGCGCTTGCGCTCCTCGTAGCCGGCCACGATGGCCTCGAGGTCCTCGACGCGGTCACCGAGGCGGGGGTTGCGGTCGGCCACCACGTCGGCCAGCGAGCGGCCGCTCTCGGCGGCCAGGGACGCCAGCCCCACGATCGCCGAGGGTCGCGGCAGCGCCGGCCGCCGCTCCCGCCCCGCCAGCACGGCGTCGCGGGCCATGGCGACCACGTCCGCCTGGTCCTCGGCGTCGAGCACCGTGAACGCCGCCGGAAGGCCCAGCAGCGGCCCGTACCGGCGCAGCAGGCGCTGGCAGACCGAGTGGAACGTGCCGGCCGTGACCCGCGACAGGTCGGAGCCCGCCATGCGGGCCGCGCGATCGACCATCTCGCGGGCCGCCCGGCGCGTGAAGGTGACCAGCATGATCCGCTCGGCGGGCGTCCCGCTCTCCACCAGGTGGGCGAGCGT
Organism: Miltoncostaeaceae bacterium; assembly: GCA_963760715.1. Classification (GTDB taxonomy): domain Bacteria; phylum Actinomycetota; class Thermoleophilia; order Miltoncostaeales; family Miltoncostaeaceae; genus CAVXDY01. The sequence continues at coordinate 91,550 of CAVXDY010000006.1, forward strand.
GGCCACGATCGTGCGGGTCTTGCCCGAGCCCGCCGAGGCCAGCACCAGCGACCGTCCGCGGGCGCCCTCGACCGCCGCGAGCTGCTCGGCGTCGAGCATCGCCCGGAGGCGCTCGGAGACCGGCGCCGCGGAGGCCGGAGGGCGCAGCCGATAGACGCGGCGGGCCGCCGGGTCGGCGGCGAGGGGGTCCCGGGGCGCATGGGCGTCCCGGACGGCCTTCTGTCGCTCGACGTGCGGCAGCGTCGGGGGCGCCGTCTGCCAGCGGGGATAGCCCTGTGCGGATGACATGGGCGCGGGACGCTAACCGGCACCCCGGACGTCGTCGCCGCGTCGCCCTGAGTGGACCGACGGGTTAGCCTTGGCCGCGGCGCCCGCCCCATCGCCGGCGCCTGGCGACCGCGGGTGCGCGGGGCCCGCCCGGCGTCAGGCCAGCGCGCCCGCCGGAAGCACGAAGCGGAGCGGCGTCGGGCCCTCGCCGCCGATGCGGTACTCGAGCCGCGAGCCGTGCAGGCCACCCTTGCCGGCCGTCGGCAGCGCCGCCTCCGCCTGCCCGTCGTGGGCGGCGATCCAGGCCAGAATGGCCTGGAAATCACCACCCGCCGCGAGGATGGCGGCGCGCTCGATGACCTCGCCCCCGGAGGGATGAGGTCGTGACAGACGCTTCACCACGGAGCGGATCTCGTCGTCGTCCACGCGCCGGACGCTACTCCCCTGCCGGCGAGAAGCGAGCGATCCCGCGGCAATCGAAGCCCTGACGCCTCCGTCAGGGGTCCCGATCAGCGGGCGCGCAGCTCCCGCTCCAGGCGCATCAGGCCGATCAGCGTCTTGGCGTCGCGGGCCTTGTCGATGGCGACCTCCAGGTCCACGAGGGGCCAGCGCACGACCTCGATCGACTCGTCCTCCTCGGCGGGCGGAGAGGCCACGGGCGAGAGGTCGGTCGCCAGGAAGCAGTGGATGAACTCGGTCAGGATCGCCGGCGCGGTGTAGAAGCCGCCCAGGTCGCGCCAGGCGCCGGCCGCGCGCCCGACCTCCTCGGCAAGCTCCCGCCGGGCGCACTCCCGCGGGTCCTCGCCCGGGCGGTCGAGCTTCCCGGCGGGCAGCTCCAGCGTGTACTCCTGCACCGCCTCGCGCGGCTGGAGCACCATCAGCACGTGGTCGTCCTCCACCGGCACGATCACGACCGCCCCCGGATGGTCCATCACCTCGCGGTGGACGATCGTGCCGTCGGGGCGTCGGTAGTCGGACGCCCGGAGGTTGACGATCGTGCCCTGGTGGATGAGCTCGCTGCGGATCGGCGGGCCGAGGGCGCCGCTGCGCTCGGTCACGAGGAGCGGCGCGCGGCGTCGATCAGGCCGAGGGTGACGTCGAGCATCCGCTCCAGGCTGTCGACCGCGATCCGCTCGTCGGCCGTGTGGATGTCGATCATCCCGTTGCAGAGGTTGACCGCCGGGAAGCCGTTTCGCAGGAGGGCGTTGACGTCGGACCCGCCGCCGCTCGGCACCAGCCGAGGCCGGTAGCCGAGGCCCGACAGCACCTCCAGGGCCATCCGCACCTGCGGGTCCCCCTCGCCCAGGCGGTAGGCCGTGAACTCCCGCTCCACCCGCGTCTCGAGGTCCACCTCGCACTCGCTGGCGGCCCAGGTGAGGGCGTCCAGCATGGCCGTGAGCTGGCGCGCCAGCGACTGCTCGTCGCGGCTCCGGGCCTCCGCCGTGAGCGTGCAGCGGGCGGGGACGACGTTGGTCGCCTCGCCGCCGTTCACGGTTCCCACGTTGGCCGTGGTCTCGGCGTCGATCCGCCCCAGCGGCATCCGGGAGATCGCCCGCGCGGCGGCCAGCACCGCGCTGCGGCCGTCCTCGGGTGCGATCCCGGCGTGCGCGGCGCGCCCGATGAAGGTGGCGTGGATGCGGTGGAGCGAGGGCGCCGCCGAGACCACGTCGCCCAGCGGCCCGGCGTGGTCGTAGACGAAGCCGAAGCGCGCCGCGAGCGTCGTCGGGTCGAAGGCGTCGGCCCCGCGCAGCCCGATCTCCTCGCACGGGGTGAAGAGCAGCTCGACGCCGGAGTGGGGGCGCCCCTCCTCGCCCACCCGGCGCATCGCCTCCAGCAGGACCGCCACGGCGGACTTGTCGTCGCCCCCGAGGATGGCCTCGTGGCGGTTGGTGAGGTGGCCGTCCACGACCTCCACCTCGATCGGGCCGGTCACCGGGACCGTGTCGAGGTGGGCGGCGAAGACGATGGGCACACCCCCCTCGGCGGTGGGGGCGAACCGGGCAAGGATGTTGCCGCACCCGGCCGGGAGCGCGGCCGCCGCGCCGTCCTCGGTCACCTCGGCCCCGAGACCGCGCAGCGCCGACCTCACGACCTCGGCGACCGGCCCCTCCTCGCGCGAGGGCGAGGGGATCTCGCACAGCCGCGCCATCAGCCGGGCCACCGGCGGCAGCCCCGCCAGATCGGCCTCGCTCACCCGCCGAGCGACGCCGGCTCGCGCTCCTGGCTGCGGCCGCGGGAGCGCGCCAGCGCTGCCGCAGCGCCGACGAACTCCCGGAAGAGCGGCTGCGGGCGCGTGGGCCGGCTCTTGAACTCGGGGTGGAACTGGGACGCGCAGAACCAGGGGTGGTCGGGCAGCTCGACGACCTCGACCAGGCGCCCGTTGGGCGACCGCCCGCTGAACACGAGGCCCGCCGCCTGGAGCTGCTCGTGCATCGAGGGGTTGACCTCGTAGCGGTGGCGGTGGCGCTCGTAGATGACGTCCTGGTCGCCGTAGGCGGCGCGTGCGCGGGTGCCGGGGATGAGGTGCACCGGATCGGCGCCCAGCCGCATGGTGCCCCCACGCTCCTCGATCGCGCGCTGCTCGGGCAGGAGGTCGATGACCGCGAAGGGCGTCTCGAGGTCGAACTCGGTGGAGTTGGCCCCGTCCATGCCGCACACGTGCCGCGCGAACTCGATGACCGCGATCTGCATGCCGAGGCAGATCCCGAGGTACGGGACCTCGTTCTCCCGCGCGTGGCGGGCCGCCTCGATCTTCCCCTCGATGCCGCGACCGCCGAACCCGCCCGGCACGAGGAGCCCGTCCGCCAGGGCGAGCCGCTCGTGCAGGTCCCGCGACTCGGCGTCGACCCAGTCGATGTCGAGCTCGACGCCGTGGTGGATGGAGGCGTGCTTCAGGGCCTCCGCCACCGAGAGGTAGGCGTCGTGGAGCTGGACGTACTTGCCGACCAGGGCGATGCGCACCCGGCCCTCGCACGCGTCGATGCGGTCCACGAGGCGGCGCCAGTCGTTGAGGTCGGGCGGGGGCGTCTCGCGGCCCAGCCGCTGGCAGACCACCCGCGCGAACCCCTCGGCCTCGAGGTTGAGCGGGACCTCGTAGATGTCGCGGGCGTCGACGGCCGAGATGACCGCGTCCAGCGGGATGCCGCCGTACAGGGCGATCTTCTGGCGGATGTCGTCCGTGAGGGCGCGGTCCGAGCGCAGCACGAGCACGTCCGGCTCGATACCGATGCGCCGGAGCTCGTTGACCGAGTGCTGCGTGGTCTTGGTCTTGAGCTCGCCCACCGAGTCGAGATACGGCACCAGCGTGACGTGGACGAAGCAGACGTTCTCGCGGCCGACGTCGTTGCGGAGCTGCCGGATGGCCTCGAGGAACGGCAGCGACTCGATGTCGCCCACGGTCCCCCCCACCTCGACGATGACGACCTCGGCGTTCGAGCTGGCCGCCGCCTGGCGGATGCGGGCCTTGATCTCGTCCGTGACGTGCGGGATGACCTGGATCGTGGCGCCCAGGAAGTCGCCGCGGCGCTCCTTCTTGATCACCGCGTCGTACACGGCGCCGGTCGTGACGTTGGAGATGCGGGTGAGGCTCTCGTCGGTGAAGCGCTCGTAGTGCCCGAGGTCCAGGTCCGTCTCGGCGCCGTCCTCGGTGACGAAGACCTCGCCGTGCTGGAACGGGCTCATGGTCCCGGGGTCGACGTTGAGGTAGGGGTCGCACTTCTGCAGCGACACCCTCACCCCGCGGGCCTTCAGCAGGGTCCCCAGCGACGCGGCGGAGATCCCCTTGCCGAGACCCGACACCACGCCCCCGGTCACGAAGACGTACTTCACCGGCGTCTCAGCCACATGCCCTCCCATCGCCCGACGACCTCGCCAAGGATAGCTCCCCCCTCGGAGGGCACGAGGGGGACGTCCGCTCCGTGCGGCTTCGGCGGGTGGCACCTCCCCTACCGCCGGCGCGCCAGCAGCTCCTCCGCGTGGCGGCGCGCCGTCGCGTCGTCGGGGGCGGACCCCAGCATGCGGCAGAGCTCGTCCAGCAGCTCCTCTCCCGCGACCGGCTCGATGCGGGTGGTGGCCAGGCCCCCCGGCCCGAGGGCCTTCACGAGGCGGTAGTGGGCGTCCGCCATCGCCGCCACCTGGGGGAGGTGGGTGATCACGATCACCTGGCGGCCCGCGGCGAGCGCCCGCAGCCGGGCGCCGACCGCGCCCGCGGTGACGCCCCCGATCCCGGCGTCGACCTCGTCCAGCACCCAGGTGGCCTCGTCCGAGCCGGCGGCCACGCCGTGAAGGGCCAGCAGGACGCGGGACAGCTCGCCCCCCGAGGCGGTGGCGGCCAGCGGCGCCTCGGGCATGCCGGGGTTGGCGCGCAGCCAGATGACGCACGAGTCGTCGGGCGGCTCGCCGTCGTCCTCCACCAGCTCGATGCGCAGCTCGGCGCGCTCCATGGCCAGGTCGGCCAGCTCGCCCTGAACCGCCTCGGCCAGGCGGGGCGCGGCCTCGGCCCGCGCCTCCCGCAGCTCGGCCGCCAGCGCCGTGGCCTCCTCGAGCGCCGCCGAGCGCTCGTCGGCGAGCGCGAGCAGCTCGCCGGCGCCCTCGTCCAGGCCGTGCAGGATCTCGCGCGCCTCCGCGGCGCGGGCCAGGACGGCCTCCGCGCCGGGCCCGTGGCGGCGGCCCAGCCGGCTGTACACGTCGAGGCGCTCCTCCACCTGGTCGAGCCGGCCCGGCTCGGCGTCGAGATCCTCCAGGTAGGCCCGCAGGGCCACGGCGGCCTCCTGCAGCGACGCCTCGGCCGCCACCAGCTCGGCGTGCGGGGCGTCGAGCGCGGCGTTGACCGGGACCAGCGGCTCCAGGGCCCGCGCCGCTCCGCCGACGGCGTCCACGGCGCCCGCGTCGCCGTCGCCCGGCGACAGGGCCTCGGCCGCGGCCGAGGCCGCCGCCGCGAGACCCTCCGCGTGGCGCAGCCGCTCGCGCTCGGCGCGCAGGGCCTCCTCCTCCTCGACGCTGATCCCGGCGGCGTCGACCGCCGCGACCAGCTCCTCCAGGTCGGCCCGCTCGCGCTCGGCGGCGTCGCGCCGGGCCCGCGCGGCCGTGAGGGCCCGGCCGAGGCCCCGCAGGCGGCGGCGCAGCGACGACAGGCGCTCGGCACTGGTGACCGCGGCCGGCCCGGCGAAGGCGTCGAGCACCGAGAGCTGGCTCGCCGGGCTCACGAGGCGCCGGTGCTCGTGCTGGGCGGAGAACCGCACCAGGGCCCGCGCCAGCGCCGCGACGGCCTCCCGGGGCGCGGCCTGCCCGTCGATGAGGGCGCGGGCGCGCCCCTCGGCCGGAACGCGGCGGGCGAGGACCACCTCGCTCTCGTGGTCGGCGAGCTCACGCAGCGCGAGCGCGGGGTCGTCGTCCTCCAGGCGGTCCCAGAACCCGTCCGGCACCGCCAGGGTCGCCTGGACCAGCGCGTGGCGGGCCCCGGGCCGCACCGCCGCCGCGTCGGCGGGCGCGCCGGCCAGGAGGCCGAGCGCCTGTGCGAGCACGGTCTTCCCCGCCCCCGTCTCGCCGGTGATCGCGGTCAGGCCCGCCGGCGGGGCCAGCTCGGCGTGCTCGATCACGACCAGGTCGCGGACCTCGAGCGACCGGATCACGGCCGGCCGAACTTCTCCCGGTAGCGCCGGAAGAACGAGGCCTCGGGGAAGGTGGCCAGGTGCACCTCCGACCCGCCCAGGCCGATGGTCACCGAGCGGCCCGGGCGGAGCGCCCCGATGCGCTGGCCGTCGGCCTGGATGTCGCAGTCGCCCACCAGGGCGCTGTTGGTGACGGTGAGCTGCTCCTCGGCGCCGATCACCAACGGGCGGCTGTCCAGGTGGTGGAGGGCGATGAACGAGATCACGAAGCAGCGCACGCGCCACGAGACCGTGGGCCCGCCGGCGGCGAGGTTGTACGCCGTGGAGCCCACGGGCGTGCTGCACACCAGCCCGTCGCAGCGGACCGTGGCCACCAGCTCGCCGTCGACCGCATAGGTGAGGTCGGCGATGCGCGACTCCCCGCCCCGGAAGAGGGCCAGGTCGTTGACCGCCTGCACCTCGCCGTCGCTCCACTCGGCCTTGAGCGAGGGGAGCCCCAGCACCAGGAACTGGCCCGCCAGGGCGCGGCGCAGGTCGCGCTCCAGGGTCTCGCGCTCGATCGAGGCCAGGAAGCCGACCCGCCCGAAGTTGACGCCGATCACCGGCGCCCCGGAGCCGGCCTCACGCGCAAGCGCCCGCAGGATGCTGCCGTCCCCGCCGAGCACCAGGATCAGGTCCTCGCCGCCCGGGCGCAGGCGCATGCCGTCGCTGGACGAGAACGGCGCGAGGATGCGGTGCTTGACCACCTCTCCGGCCGGAACCAGCACCTCCACGCCGGCCTCCTGGAGGATCGAGACGACGGTCGGCAGCGCCGATTCGGTCACCTCCGGCCCGCGGTGGGTGAGGAGCAGCACGCGCTTGACCTGACGGCCGGACTCCTCGATCGAGATCGGGACCCCGCTGCCGTGCGCGGGCTCGGCGCTCATGCCGCCACGCCGGCGTCGGCCGCGAGCACGAACGTCTCGCGGTTGCCCTTCGGGCCGGGCAGCCCCGAGTCGGCCGTCCCCAGGATTCGCCCTCCCTCCGCCTCGATGACCTCGACGACCCCCCGCACCGCGTCCTCGCGGGCCTCCGGGTCGCGCACGACCCCGCCGGAGCCCACCCGGTCGCGCCCCACCTCGAACTGCGGCTTCACCATCACCATGGCGCGCCATCCCGTGGCGAGACAGGGGGTCACGGCGCCCCAGACCGTGCCGACCGAGATGAAGGAGAGGTCACACGTGACCAGGTCGGGCGGGTACGACAGGGCGTCCGGGCGCAGGTACCGCGCATTGGTGCGCTCCATGACATGCACCCGTGGATCCTGGCGCAACCGCCAGTCGAGCTGCCCGTATCCCACGTCGAGGGCGATGACCCGCTCGGCGCCGCGGCGCAGCAGGCAGTCGGTGAAGCCCCCCGTGGAGGCGCCCAGGTCGAGCGCCGAGGCCCCCGTCACGTCGACCCCGAGGGCCTCCAGGGCGTTGGCGAGCTTGATGCCCCCGCGCGAGACGTAGTCGGCCCCCGGCGCCACGGCCAGCTCGGCGCCCGCGGCCACGGGCGATCCCGGCTTGTCCGCCGGCCGTCCGTCGACGTGGACGAGCCCCGCCATGACCGCGGCCTGGGCGCGGGCACGCGACGGGAAGAGTCCCCGCTCCACCAGAGCCACATCGAGTCGAGACCGGGCCACATCGGCGATGATAGCCCGGCTTTCGGAGGCCCCCGTTCAGCTCCCCGCGGCGAGCAGGCGCGGGGGCGAGCGCAGCGCCTCGATGATCCGGGCGGCCACCTGGGCGGGCGAGAGGCCCACCTCGTCGAGCAGCTTGCCGCGCTGGCCGTGGTCGACGAAGCGGTCGGGGATCCCCAGCCGGAGCACCCGCGCCGGGGCGCCCTCCAGGGACTCCAGCACCGCGCTGCCGAAGCCGGCGAGCTGGGCGTGGTCCTCGATCGTCACCACGAGCCGGTGCCGCTCGGCGAGCTGGCGCATCAGCGTGGCGTCGATGGGCTTGCAGAACCGCGCGTTGACCACGGTCGGGCGGGCCCCGAGGGCCTCGGCGACCCCCTCGGCGGCCTCGCGGGCGATGACGGCGCCGTAGCCGTAGCCCACCAGGGCGACCGTCTCGCCGGCCTCCAGCACCTGCGCCCGGCCGATCTCCACCATCCGGGGCCGCGACGGCATCGCGACGCCCAGGCCCGCCCCGCGCGGATACCGGAACGCCACCGGGCCCTCGAGCCGCAGCGCCGTGTGGAGCATGTCCACGAGCTCGGCCTCGTCCATGGGCGCCATGATCGTGAGCCCGGGGATCGCCCGGAGGTAGGCCAGGTCGAAGACGCCGTGGTGGGTGGGGCCGTCGTCGCCCACCAGCCCGCCGCGGTCGATCGCGAACACGACCGGCAGGTTCTGGATGGCCGCGTCGTGCACGATCGGGTCGAACGCGCGCTGCAGGAACGTGGAGTAGATGGCGCACACCGGGCGGTAGCCGGCGATGGCCAGCCCGCAGGCGAACACCACGGCGTGCTGCTCGGCGATCCCCACGTCGTACGTGCGCTCGGGGAACCGGGCCTTCATGTGCTGCATCCCCGTGCCCTTGAGCATCGCGGCGGTGATGCCGACCACCCGCGGGTCGCGCTCGGCCTCGGCCACCAGCGCGTGCCCGAAGACGTCGGTGTAGTTGGGCGGGCCGGGCGACTTCTTGGCGGCCTTCCCGCTCTCGATGACGAAGGGGGTCATGCCGTGCATGGCCTCGCCGTCGGCCTCCGCCGGCGCATAGCCGCGGCCCTTCACGGTCTTCACGTGGACCACGACCGGGCGGTCCATGTCGAGCGTGCTGCGCACGGCCCTGCGCACCTCGCTGATGTCGTGCCCGTCGATGGGGCCGAGGTACGCGAAGCCGAGCGCCTCGAAGAGCGCCCCCGGCACGAACCACAGCGACTTGGTGGCGTCGCGGATGTGCCCGCCCAGCTCGCTGCCCCCGGGAAGGCGCGAGAGCCCCTTCTCGACCTCCTCCCGCATGCGCTTCAGCGTGGGATCGACCCGCGCCCGCTGGAAGAGCTTGGAGAGTGCCCCCACGTTCTCGGAGATGCTCATGCCGTTGTCGTTCAGCACCACCGTGATCGGCGAGCCGAGCGCGCCCGCCTGGTTCAGGCCCTCGTAGGCCATGCCGCCGGTGAGGGCGCCGTCGCCGATGACGCAGAGCACGCGGGCGTCGTCCCGGCCGGACTGGCGCTGGGCCTCGGCGAGCCCCGTGGCGTAGCTGATCGAGGTGCTGGCGTGGCCGGCGCCCATGATGTCGTGCTCGCTCTCCACCCGGCGCAGGAACCCGCTGATGCCGCCGTACTGGCGGAGGGTGGGGAACCCCGCGAGGCGGCCGGTGAGGAGCTTGTGGCCGTAGGCCTGGTGGCCCACGTCCCAGACGATGCGGTCGCGGGGGGACTCGAGCTCCGCGTGGAGGGCGATCGTGAGCTCCACGGTCCCCAGGCTCGCCCCGAGGTGGCCGCCGGTCTGCGACACCGTGTCGATGATCGCCTCGCGCATCTCGCCCGCGAGCGCCTCGAGCTGCGCGTCGCTCATCCGGTGCAGGTCGGTCGGCGCGTCGAGGCCGGTGAGGAGCGGGTAACGACCGTCGGGCACGGGCATGGGGGCAGTCTATGTCAGAGGGGGGTCCGCACACCCGCCTTCCGGGCCGGGGCCGGGGACACTACGATCCGGGTCGATGCCCGGCCTGGTCCTCTACGACAACCCGACGTCGTCGAACGCGCTCAAGGTCCGCTTCCTGCTCGCGGAGCTCGGCCTGCCCTACGAGCGCCGCACCGTCCCGCTGAGCCGCCCGCGCCCGGCCGAGTACGTCGCGCTGAACCCGGTGGGCGGGGTCCCGGCGCTCGTGGACGACGGTTTCGTCCTGGCCGAGTCGCAGGCGATCCTGAGGTATCTCGCGGACCGCGAGGGGCGGGACGACCTCTTCCCCGCCGCCCCCCGCGAGCGGGCCCGCGTGGACGAGTTCCTGGACCGCTTCGCCACCGGCTTCCGGCCGGCCTTCTTCCGCCACGAGCGGCTGGCCCTCGGGTACGCGCCCGGGAAGGGGGGCCGGGACGCGGTGCCGCGCGACCCCGAGGGCGCCGCCCGCGTCGCGGGCGAGATCCGGCCGACGCTCGAGGTGCTGGACGCCCTCGTGGAGCCCACCGGCGCGGTGCTCGGCCGGTTCACGATCGCCGACTGCGCCCTGGCGCCGGTGCTGCACCGGGCGACCCAGACCGGCCTGGACCTGACGCCGCTCCCCCGGCTGCACGCCCTGGGAGAGGCGCTGATGGCCCGGCCGGCGTTCGCGGCGGCGGAGCCCGTGGGGTGACGCCCGGGCCGGAGTGCGCTAGCCCAGCTCGTCCACGAGGTCGGCGATCGAATCGACCATGCGGGACGGCCGGTACGGGAACCGCTCGACCGTGCCGGGCGAGGTGACGCCGGTGAACACCAGGATCGTCTCGAGCCCGGCCTCGAGCCCGGCGACGATGTCGGTGTCCATGCGGTCGCCCACCATCGCGGTGCTCTCCGAGTGGGCGTCGATGGCGTTCAGCGCGGACCGCATCATCAGCGGGTTGGGCTTCCCGACGTAGTACGGCTCCACGCCGGAGGCCCGGCTGATGAGGGCCGCGACCGAGCCCGTCGCCGGGACGGGGCCGGCGGGGTTCGCCCCGGTGGGGTCGGGGTTCGTGGCGATGAAGCGGGCGCCGTCCACCACCAGGCGGATGGCCCGGGTGATGCGCTCGAAGCTGTAGCTGCGCGTCTCGCCCAGCACGACGTAGTCCGGCGAGCGCTCGGTGAGCGTGTACCCGGCGTCGTGCAGCGCCGTGGTCAGGCCGGCCTCACCGATGACGAACGCCGATCCGCCGGGGCGCTGCTTCTGGAGGAAGTCCGCCGTGGCGAGCGCCGAGGTCCAGACCGCCTCCTCCGGCACGTCGAGCCCGCTGGCGCGGAGCCGGGCCGTCAGGTCCCGGGCGGTGTAGATGGAGTTGTTGGTGAGCAGCAGGAACGGGATTCCCAGCTCGCGCAGACGCGCCACGAACCCGGCCGCGCCGGGGATGGCCTGCTCCTCGTGCACGAGCACGCCGTCCATGTCCATCAACCACGACGTGATCTTGCCCCGCTTCATCTCGCGGCAGCGTAGTCGCTACGCCAGGAGCACGACACGCAGGGCCGAGCCCCCCGCGCCCTCGGCGGGCACCTCGGCGACCCCGATCAGGAAGGGCAGGTCGTGGCGCATCTGGAGGATGTCGCCCTGCTCCAGGACGCCCCCGGCGAGGACGTAGGTGCCCAGCTCCTTCAGCAGGCGCACGCCCGCCTCGATGAACGCCGTCGGCAGGTTGACCAGCGACAGCTCGGGGTGCCCGGCGTAGAGGGTCAGGCCGATCGTCTCGAGCTCGGCGCCGCGGGCCGCCTGGGCCTGGGTGAGCCACGGCCGGCCGGCGAGCTCGGCCATGGGCGGGCGGTCGTCGCCGCTGCCGATGCCCTGCAGCTCCTCGTGGCCGGCCGCGGCAGGGTCGCTGGGCGGGCGCACCACGACCTGCACGCGGGGGTCGAGGGGGTCGTCCTCGCGCGCCAGCGTCAGCCCTCCCGCGGAGCGGAGCGCAGCGCCCGGGGAAGCCGCTCCCCGATCTCGGCCGACAGGGCGCCCGCCTCCTCGGCCAGGGCGCTCAGCTCCTGCGGCGCCAGACCGGGATCCGCCAGGAGGCCGGCCAGCTCCCGCAGCCGGGCCGCCGCGCCCTCGAGCCAGTCGCGGTCGGCCTGGCCCGGGTCGGTCACGGCGTCACCCCCGCCTGCTCGGCGGCGATCCGCCCCAGGATGCCGTTGACCAGGGCCGGCGCCGCGGGCTGGCAGTAGCGCTTGGCCAGCTCCACGGCCTCGTCGATCGAGACGGCCGCGGGGATCTCCGGCCAGTCCAGGAGCTCGTGGATCGCCACGCGCAGGATGTTGCGCTCGAGGGGCGCCAAGCGCTCGGCGGTCCAGCCCTCGGCGGCCTCGGTGATCATCCCGTCGAGGGTAGCGGTGTCGGACGCCACCCCCTCCACGAGCGCCCGGGTGAAGGGGTCGACCGAGGCGCCCTCGCGCTCGGCGTTGACCTCCAGCTCCTCCGTTCCGAGCCCGGTCACGTCGTGCTGGTAGAGCAGGATGACGGCCTCCCGCCGCGCCGCCCGCCGGCCCCCCTCGCGCTCGGCGCTCACCGTCCCGGGTCCTGACCCAGCGAGGGCAGGAAGGCGGCGCGCTCGGTGAGGTAGGCCGTCGTGTACCGCCCCTCCACGAAGGGCGCGTCCATGGCGATGTCCCACAGCAGCGGCAGCGTGGTGGGGATGCCGGTGACCGAGGTCTCGTCGAGGGCCCGGCGCAGGCGCGCGATGGCCCGGGGGCGGTCGGTGGCCCACACGCAGAGCTTGCCGAGCAGGCTGTCGTAGTGCGGCGGCACCAGCTCGCCCGGCTCGCAGTGGGTGTCCACCCGGATGCCCGGGCCCTGCGCGATGCGGAAGTCGTCGAGGCGCCCGGCGCCCGGGCGGAAGTCGCGGTAGGGGTCCTCGGCGTTGATGCGGCACTCGATGGCGTGGCCGTTGGCCTCGACCACCCCGGTGCGCGAGAGCAGGCCGCCGGCCGCCACCTGGAGCTGCTCGGCCACCAGGTCGAGTCCCGTCACCAGCTCCGTCACGGGGTGCTCCACCTGCAGGCGCGCGTTGAGCTCCAGGAAGAAGAAGTCACCCTGCGCGTCGACCAGGAACTCGAGGGTGCCGGCGCTGCGGTACTCCCATGCCTTGACGGCCCGCAGGGCGGCCTCCTGCATGGCGGTGCGCGTGGCCGCGGGAAGGTGCGGCGCGGGGGCCTCCTCGACGAGCTTCTGGTGGCGGCGCTGGATGGAGCACTCCCGGTCGCCGCACACCAGAACCCCGCCCAGGCCGTCGGCCAGGACCTGGATCTCCACGTGGCGGGCCCCCTCCAGCATGCGCTCGACGTAGAGCCCGCCGTCGCTGAAGGCGGCCTCGGCCTCGCGCTGGGCCACCTCGAACGCGGCCGGCAGGTCGGCGGGGCGGTCGACCCGGCGCATGCCCTTGCCCCCGCCCCCCGCGGCGGCCTTCAGCAGCACCGGGTAGCCCGCCAGGTCGGCGGCGGCCAGTGCGGCCTGGACATCGTCGACCGGGCCGTCCGAGCCCCCCAGCACGGGAAGCCCGGCCTCGCGCGCGGCGGCCTTGGCGGCGATCTTGTCTCCCATCCGCTCCATCACCTCGGGCGAGGGCCCCACGAAGGTGATCGAGTTGTCGGCGCACGCGCGGGCGAACGCGGGACTCTCGCTGAGGAAGCCGTAGCCGGGGTGGACGGCGTCGCACCCGGTGATCTCGGCCGCGGCGAGGACGTTGGAGATGTTGAGGTAGGAGTCGCGGGCCGGGGGAGGCCCGATGCACACGGCCTCGTCGGCCAGGTCGACGCCCAGGGTCTCGGCGTCGGCCGTGGAGTAGACGGCGACCGTGGGGATGCCGAGCTCGCGCGCGGACCGGATGATCCGCACCGCGATCTCGCCCCGGTTCGCAACGAGCAGCTTCACGGCGCCGGTGTCAGGTCGACGGGTCGATCAGGAAGAGGAGCTGGCCGTACTCGGCGGCCCCCGCGTCCTCGAGGCAGATGGTCCGGACGACGCCGTCGTGCTCGGCCAGGATCTCGTTGAAGAGCTTCATCGCCTCGATCAGGCACAGCGTGTCGCCCACGGCGACGCGCTGCCCCTCCTCCACGAACACCGGCTGGTCCGGGGAGGGGCGGCGGTAGAACGTGCCCACCATCGGGCTGATCACCTTGATCAGCCCGTCGTCGTCCTCGGCGGCGGCCGGGGTGCCCCCCGAGGCGCCGGGCGAGGCCTCGGCGGCCACGGGGGACGCCCGGCGCACGGTGACGCGGGCCCCGGAGATCTCGACGCTGACCTCGGCCTCGTTCGAGGCCTCCACCACGTCGACCAGCGTGTCCAGGAGGTCGCGGTCGATGGCGGGCTGGCCGGGACGGCTGGCCGCCTCGACTCCGAGCGACCGCCGCCGGGCCACCACCTGCTCGGTGGTCTCGGCGAACATGGCCCACAGCACGAGGTCCTCCTCGGAGAGCCCGGGCGGGGCCTCCTCGGCCACGGCCGTCAGGTCGCGCAGCGGCGGCGGGCCCGGGTCGGCGGCCCGGCAGGCCTCGAGCACGTCGTCGGCCACCGGACCGCGCAGGCGCCCGGCGCGTCCCAGGACGAGCTGCACCAGCTCCGGCTCCATCTCCCCCCAGCGGCGGCCGTCGATGACGTGGCGGGCGGCCTGGGCCAGGATCGCGGCACCCAGCGGGTAGGCCAGGGTGGCGCCGCCCACGTCGCGCGCCACGGCGGCCGACTCGGTGGCCACCGCCACCAGGCTGCGGGAGAGGCCCAGGCGGCCGAGGCGCGAGATGAGCCCGGCCTCGAGCGCCGGCGGAACGGCCACCGCGGGCCCGAACACGGCGGCCGCGGCCTGGCGCAGGCGGTCGGCCGGGAGCATGGGCCCCACCACGCGCGCCGCCCGGTCCAGGGCAGCGGCGTTGCACTCGAAGGCCCGGGGGCCGCCGACCAGGGCCGCCCGGAGCGTCTCCGCCGAGGGGCGGGCCGAGACCAGGGCCACCGGGCCCGCCGAGGCCTGCACGGCGGAGGCGCCCCCCACCACGGCGGCCGTGGCCGACAGCGGCGCGAGGCCCCCGGGCGCCTGCACCTGCACCTCCACGGGCAGGCCCGTCGCGGCGCCCACCTGCTGCACGAGCGACCCCAGGGCGGCCGGCGCCAGGTGCCCGGCGCCGTCGGAGACGCAGATCGCGGTGGCCCCGGGGAGGGCGCCGAGCTCCCGCGCCTCCTGCAGCCACCGCGGGTCGCCGGCGGGCGGGGAGGGCCCCACGATGAGGGTGGGGACGAAGTCGGCCGCCGCCTCCTCGCAGGCCCGCGCGACGGGCTCCAGGCTGGCCGGGTCGTTCAGGGGGTCGGTCGCGCGCACGCGGGAGGCCCCGCTCTCCACCGCGCACAGCACGAAGCGGCGCACCACGTCCGCGCCCAGGGGGCGGTCGCCCCACAGGTTGCGGGCGCCGATGACCACGCCCACCGGCGTCGTGCCGGTCTCGCGCAGGACGGCGCGGAGCCGGTCCCAGGGGCTCTCCGAGCGGGCCTCGAGGGCCGCCCGCGCGCAGCGCGCGTCCAGGGCCTCCAGCACACGGGCCCCCACCTCGGCCAGCGCCGCCGCCGCCGCGGCCAGGTCGTCGGTCCCCACGGCCGTGCCCCAGGGGAACGGGGCGAGGTCGCGCAGGGTCGCATCGACGTAGCCGACGGCCTCGGTTGGGGGCGTCACTGATCTCCCTTCGCTGGTCCGGGTGCCAGGCTACCGGCGCGCGTCACGCTCGGGCGGAGTACTCGCGGGAGCGGGTGTCGATGCGCAGCCGGTCGCCCTCGTTCACGAACAGGGGCACGTTGACCGTCGCGCCGGTCTCGAGCTGGGCGGGCTTGGTCACGTTGGAGACCGTGTCGCCCTTCACCCCGGGGTCGGTCCGCGTCACGGCGAGCTCCACGAAGGTGGGGAGCTCGACGCGCAGCGGGCTGTCGCGCACGAAGAGCACCTGCACGTCCGTGTTCGGCGCGAGCAGGTCGTCGTTCTCGACCGCGGAGGCCGGCACGGAGAGCTGCTCGTAGGTCGAGTTGTCCATGAGGTGCAGCTCGTCCCCGTCGCGGTAGAGGAACTGCATGGTGCGGCTCTCGGTGGTCACCCGCTCGACCTTCTCGCCCGCGCGGAAGGTCTTCTCCACCACCGCGCCGCTCGTGAGGCTCTTGAGCTTGGTGCGCACGAAGGCGCCGCCCTTGCCCGGCTTGACGTGCTGGAACTGCACGACGCTGACGAGCTCTCCGTCGATGTCGAGCACGTAGCCGTTCTTCAGGTCGTTGGTCGTGATCACCCCTGCCCCCTCACTCGACGATCCTCAGGTCCTTCGGCGACGTGGAGAGCACATCGCAGCCGTCCTCCGAGAGCACGACCAGGTCCTCGATGCGGACGCCGGCCTCGCCCTCCAGGTAGATCCCGGGCTCGATGGTGACGGCCATGCCGGCGCCCAGCATCTCGGTGCCCTCCGGGCGCACGCCGGGACGCTCGTGGACGCGCAGCCCCACGCCGTGACCGAGACCGTGGCCGAAGTGCTCACCGTAGCCCGCCTCGGCGATGCGCGTCCGCGCCACGGCGTCGAGCTCGGCCGCCGTCATCCCGCCGCGGGCGGCCGCGACCGCCGCCTCCTGGGCGTCGAGGCAGACGCGGTAGATCTCCTCGACACGGGCGGGCAGCGGGCCGGTTGCGACGGTGCGGGTCATGTCGGAGCAGTAGCCCTCGACGACGGCGCCCAGGTCGATGATGACCAGCGTGTCCCGAGGGATCGGGTCGGGCCCGGGAACCCCGTGCGGCCGCGCGCCGTTGGGCCCGGCGCCCACGATCGTGGGGAAGCTGGGCTCCTCGGCGCCCTCCTCGAGCATGGCCCCGTGGAGCGCGAAGGCGACGTCGCGCTCGCTGCGCCCCACGATGCCCCCCCGGAGGACGCGCTCGAGCGCCCGGTCGACCACGGCGGCGGCGCGGCGCATCGCCTCGATCTCCCCGGGCTCCTTCACGATCCGCAGGTCCTCCACGATCCCGCGGGTGGGCTCGATCGCGATCCCGTCCATCCGCTCCAGCAGCCGCTCGTGGCGGGCGAGGGTGAGGTTCTCCGCCTCGACGCCGATCCGCCCGCCGTCCGCCGCGTGCGGCGCGCGCGCGGCGACGTCGGCCAGCAGGTCGCGCGAGCCCACCACGACCTCGACGCCGCTCACCTGCTCGCGGGCGCTGACGGCGTAGCGGGAGTCGGTCAGCAGCACGCCCCCCTCCCGTCCGAGGACGGCGATGCCGTTGCTGCCGACGTAGCCCGTCAGATAGCGCACGTTGGCGAGGTCGGTGACGATCAGGGCGCCCAGGCCGCGCTCCTCGAGCGCGGCGAGCAGCCGGCCGCGTCGCGCGACCTCGGGGCCCGCGGCGGCGCTCATCGCAGGATCTCCGCGAGCCGGTCGAGGGCCTCGCGGTAGCCCTCGGGGCCCTTCCCCCAGATCGCCGCCGCCGCGATGTCGCGCACCACCGACTGGCGCCGATGGGGCTCGCGGGCCTCGATGTCGGAGAGGTGGACCTCGACGAACGGCGCCTCCAGCAATTCGAGCGCGTCGCGGATCGACCACTGGTAGTGGGTCCACGCGCCGGGGTTCACGACGGCCCCGTCCACCAGGCCGGCCAGGCCGTGCACGTGCTCCAGGAACGCCCCCTCGTGGTTGGTCTGGAACGCCGCCACGGCCATGCCCCGCTCCCTCCCCCACTCGCGCACCCGCTGCTCCAGCTCGCCCAGGGTCAGGGTGCCGTAGTGCTCGGAGGGGCGACGCCCCAGCATGTTGAGGTTGGGCCCGTGGAGCAGGGCGATGCGCGCCGGGACCGCGGTCATCCGCGCAGCTCCTCGACCGCGGCCGCGATCGCGTCCCAGGGCGGGCTCATCCGCAGGCGCACGTCCCCGGGCGCTCCGATCATGACCATGTTGAGGGCGTCCGCCTCGGACTTCTTGTCCCGTCCCATCGCCTCCAGGATGGCCGAGGTGGACACGTCGGGCTCGAGGCGCGTGGGCAGGTCGTGCCGCGCGAGGATCTCCGCCACGCGGGGTCTCCAGGACGGAGCGAGGCCGGCCGCGCCCTCCGACAGCCGCAGCGCCGCGAGGAGGCCGAGCGAGATGGCCTCGCCGTGGCGGTAGCGGTAGCCCGCGGCGGCCTCGATGCCGTGCCCGACGGTGTGCCCGAGGTTGAGGGAGGCCCGCTCCCCCAGGTCCCGCTCGTCGGCCGCCACCACGACCAGCTTGTGGTCGATGCAGCGGCGGATGAGGTCCACCAGCTCGGCGTGCGGGCCGGGCAGCGCGGGCCACGCGTCGACCCGCTCGAACAGCTCCGGGCCCTCGAGCAGCCCGTACTTGACGATCTCGGCGAAGCCGCAGGCCAGCTCGCGCGGCGACAGCGTGGCCAGCGCGTCGGTGTCCATCACCACGAGCGCGGGCTGCCAGATCGCGCCGACGTAGTTCTTGCCCTCGGGCAGGTCCACGCCCGTCTTTCCGCCGATGGCCGAGTCGACCATCGCCAGGAGCGTCGTGGGCACCTGGATCAGACGGACGCCGCGCTGGTACGACGCCGCGACGAAGCCCACCAGGTCCCCCACCACGCCCCCGCCCAGGGCGGCCACGGCGTCGCCGCGCCGGAGCCCGGCCTCGGCCGCCAGACGCGTGAGGCGCTCCACCTGGGCCAGGCTCTTGGAGCCCTCGCCGGGCGGGACGGTCGCGCTGATGACGCGGAAGCCGCCCTCCTGCAGCGCCGCGCGCGCCCGCCGCGCGAGCCCCGCGATGTTGCCGTCGCTCACGAGCATCACGCTCGACCCGGCGGCCCGCTCGGCCCAGAGCTCGCCCAGGCGGTCGAGGACCCCCGAGCCGAGATGGATCGGGAAGCGGGCCTCGCCGATCTCGGCCCAGCGGGTGGGAGCGGGGGCCGGAGCCCTCACCGGGTGGCCTCCGCCGCGCCGCGCTGCGCCCAGGCCGCGACCCGGGCGGCCACCTCGTCGGCGGGCCCGTCGGCGTCGACCTCCAGGTTGGCCACCTCGCGGTAGGCCTCCTCGCGGGCCGCCGCCCGCCGCCCGAAGCGGTCGCGGTCGTCGGCCAGGGGCCGGTCGGAGTCCTTCACCCGCGCCCAGGCCACGTCGACGCTCGCCCGCAGCCACACCACGTCGGCCGTGCGGCCCACCAGCGAGCGCGTCCGCGCGCTCTCGAGGGCGCCGCCGCCCAGCGCCATCACCCCCGGCTCGCCGGCGAGGAGCTCGCGGATGGCCGTCTCCTCGTGGCGCCGGAACCACAGCTCGCCGCGCCGGGAGAAGATCTCGGCGATCGGCATGCCCGCCCGCTGCGCCAGCTCGGCGTCCACGTCCACGAACGGGCGCCGCAGACGGGTGGCCACCCGCCGCCCGACGGTGGACTTCCCCGCGCCCATGAAGCCGGTCAACAGCAGCCAGCGCGCCACGTCAGCGGGCGATCTCCGCGCGGTAGTGCGCGATGGCCGCGTCCAGGTGCCCCATGGAGTCGCCGCCGAACTTCTCGAGCAGGGCCTGCGCCAGCACGAACGCCACCGCCGCCTCGGCGATCACCGCCGCCGCGGGGACGGCGCAGATGTCGGAGCGCTCCTTGAACGCCTTCCTGGGCTCCTTGGTGGCCGTGTCCACCGACGCCAGCGGCCGCGTCAGCGTGCTGATGGGCTTCATCACGGCCCGCACCACGAGCGGGCCGCCGTGGGTCATCCCGCCCTCGAGGCCCCCGGAGCGGTTCGTGCGCCGGAAGTAGCCCCGCTCCTCGGAGTGGAAGATCTCGTCGTGCGCCTGGCTGCCGGGGACCGTGCCCAGCTCGAAGCCGGCGCCCAGCTCGACCCCCTTGATGGCCTGGATGCCCAGAAGGGCCTGGCCCAGGCGGCCGTCGAGGCGCGCGTCGCCGCTCACGTGCGACCCCAGCCCGGGAAGCGGGTCGAAGGCCCAGACCTCGAAGACGCCGCCGAGCGTGTCGTGGTTCTGGCCGGCCGCCTTGATGGCGGCCTTCATGCGCGCGGAGGCACCCTCGTCGAGGCAGCGCACCGGGCTCTCGTCGACGCCCTCGAAGTCGTCGAGGGTCACGTCGTCGCGCAGGGGCGCGGCCTCCGGGCCGATGCGCACCACGTGGCTGCGGATCTGGGTGCCGTACGCGGCGCAGCAGCGCCTTGGCCACGCCGCCCGCGGCCACGCGGGCCGCGGTCTCGCGCGCGCTCGCCCGCTCCAGGATCGGCCGCAGGTCGTCCGTGCCGTACTTGAGCATCCCCGCCAGGTCGGCGTGCCCGGGCCGCGGGAGCGTGATCGGCTCCACCTCCGCCTCGGGCTCCCAGACCGCCATCCGGTCGGCGGACCAGTTGGGGAAGTCGAGGTTCGGGATCTCCAGCGTGAGCGGGCTGCCGATGGTGAGCCCGTGCCGCAGGCCGCTCTTCACCTGGACGCGGTCGCGCTCGATCTTCATCCGGCCGCCGCGCCCGTAGCCGAGCTGCCGGCGCGCGAGGTCGGTGTCGATGTCGTCCGGCGTCAGGGCCAGCCCGGCCGGAAGCCCCTCGACCACCGCGAAGAGCGCCGGGCCATGGGACTCCCCGGCTGTGCGGTAGGTCAGGGCCACGACCATCCAGTCTAGTCGGCCCCGGCCGTGGCAGTGTTCCCCCTGCGAGCCACGACGGCATGCGCGAGGAGGTGGGTCGGTGGGGCTTCTGCGCAACGCACGGGAGGCGCTGGCCACCCTGAGGCTCCTGAGCGGGCTCCGGCGCGATGCCGCCCGGCGCGGCGAGATCTCCCCGACGGCGGGGCCCGGAGCCCCTCCGCGGCCCACGGCGCGGCGTCCCGACGACGACCCCGCCCTCAGCTCCGCCCTCGACCGCTGGCGCGAGCGATCCACGCACGGCGCCCCGTCGCCGCCGGTGGCCCTCACCGCGCGCGAGACGGCCGAGGCGATGCGGCACCTCGAGGACCTGCGGAGCCGGATGTCGTCCGATCGGGCGTCCGTCATCGCCGGCCACGCCGACGCGGGCCGGGTGACGGTGCGGCGCCTGCGCCCCGAGGACGGCTACGTGTGGGAGATGCCGGGCGTGCGGGTGTTCGCCATCGTGGGCGTGCAGGCGTTCACGGTGGACGACGAGGCCTGATCCGGCCGCGCTGACCGGCCGGGGGCGCGTCTATGATCGCGCCCGTGCCGTTCGCGCCCGCCGCACTGGGCCTTCCGGAGTGGGCCGGCCGCCTCGGCCTGGTCGCCCTGATCCTGCTCGGGGCCGTCCTCCTGCTGTGGATGGCCAGCCTGCTCATGACCCGGATGGCGAGGCGCGCCGCCAAGGCGCACGGGGCCCGCGCGCGCCAGCGCCAGACGGCGATCTCGGCCCTCGCCACCGGAATCCGGTACGTGATCCTCGTGGCCGCGGCGATCGCGGTCGCGGCCGCCCTGGCGGGCGGTGGGGACGTCGGTGCGGTGGGCGGCGGGGCGCTCGTGGTCATCGTCATCGGCTTCGCCTCGCAGCGACTCCTGTTCGACGTGATCGCGGGCTTCTTCATCCTGTTCGAGGATCAGTACGGGGTGGGCGACGTGGTGCGCCTGGAGCCGAGCGGCTACACCGGGCGGGTCCACTCGCTCGGCCTGCGCACGACGGTCCTGCTGGGCCCCGGCGCCGAGCGCATGACCGTTCCCAACGGCCAGATCAACGCCATCCGCGTGTACCCCGAGGGCCGGCGCCACTACCGGGTGGAGATGCTCACCCGCGACCCCGAGGCGGTGGAGGGCATCGTGGCGGAGGTGGCCGGCGGGGTGGCCGGCGCCGGCGGTCCATGGGAGGCCTGCCCGCGGATGGTGCGCCGTGAGCGGGACGCGGGGCTCACCCGCCTGATCGCGATCGTCGACGCCGACGCCTTCCAGGACGAGACCGCCACCCACTGGCTGGCCGACACCGTGGCCCAGAGGGCCGGGGACCGGCTCGTCTCGCCGCCCCTGGTGACGCTGGACCGGGGCCGGGGGCCGGCGCCGGGCTGATCCGGCCGCGCGGACCCCGGAAGGGGGACGCGTGGTATCCCCTTCGGTCATGGAGAGGCCATGAGCACCCACGGCGGCCCCTGGGCGGTCGAGACCCCGCCCGAGCGGCCCGCGGACCCGGACGTGCGCCGGGCGAACCTGCGCCGGGTGATGCGGCTCTTCCGCCCCTACGGGATGCGCCTCGCGGCGGTGCTGTCGCTGATCGTCCTGTCGGCCGGCCTCGACATCATCTCGCCCTTCCTCCTGAAGGCGATCCTCGACACCGCGCTGCCCGAGCGGGACAACCTGCTGCTGACGGTCCTCGTGGGCGGCATGATCGCGATCTCCGTCGTGACGGGGATCCTGGGCGTCTACCAGACGCTGCTCTCCAACCAGGTCGGCCAGAGGGTGATGCACGACCTGCGCTCGGCCGTGTACCGCCACCTGCAGCGCCTGTCGCTGGCGTTCTTCACGCGCACCCGCACCGGCGAGGTCCAGGCCCGGATCGCCAGCGACATCGGCGGCGTCCAGAGCGTGGTGACCTCGACGGCCACCTCCATCGTCTCCAACGCCACCACGGTGCTCGCGAGCATCGTGGCCATGTTCGCCCTGGACTGGCGCCTGGCGGTCTTCTCGCTGGGCCTGCTGCCGTTCTTCATCCTGCTCACCCGGAGGGTCGGCTCCCAGCGCAGGGAGATCACCACGACCCGCCAGCGGACGATCGCCGACATGTCGAGCATCGTCCAGGAGTCGCTGTCGGTGTCGGGGATCCTGCTCGGCAAGACCACGGGCCGCTCCGAGGCGCTGGCCGAGCGATTCCAGGGCGAGTCGGAGCGGCTCGCCGACCTCGAGGTGCGCCAGCGGATGGCCGGCCGCTGGATGATGGCGTCCATCGGGACGACGTTCGCGATCATGCCCGCGGCCGTCTACTGGCTCGCCGGTCAGAGCTGGTCCGGGCAGGCCGTGACGATCGGGACCGTGGTCGCCTTCACCACCCTGCAGGCGCGCCTGTTCCGCCCGATCATGTCGCTGCTGAACGTGCAGATCGACGTTCAGACGTCGCTGGCGCTCTTCGACCGGATCTTCGAGTACCTCGACCTGCCCGTGGACATCCACGAGCGTCCCGACCCCATCGTCCTCGACCGCAGCGCGCTGCTGGGCGAGGTCTCACTCGAGAACGTGTCCTTCCGCTACGACCACGACCGGTGGACGCTGCGGGGGGTGTCGCTGACCACCCCGCCCGGGACCATGACCGCGATCATCGGGGAGACCGGGTCGGGCAAGACGACCCTGGGCTACCTGGTCGCGCGCCTCTACGACGCGACCGAGGGCCGCGTGACCATCGACGGGATCGACGTGCGGGACGTGTCGTTCGCCTCCCTGGCCGACACCGTCGGCGTCGTCTCCCAGGAGACCTACCTGATCCACGCCACGGTGCGGGAGAACATCCGCTTCGCCCGGCCCGAGGCGACCGACGAGGAGGTGGAGGCCGCCGCGCGCGCGGCGCAGATCCACGGGGTGATCGCCTCTCTCCCGGAGGGCTATGACACGGTCGTCGGAGAGCGCGGCTCCCGGTTCTCCGGAGGCGAGAAGCAGCGCATCGCGATCGCGCGAACGGTGCTGCGCAACCCCCCGATCCTGGTCCTCGACGAGGCCACGAGCGCCCTCGACACCGAGACCGAGCGGGCCGTGCAGGAGGCCCTCGAGCGCCTGGGCGAGGGGCGGACCGTGATCGCGATCGCCCATCGGCTCTCCACGGTGCGCGACGCCGACCAGATCGTGGTCCTCGACGCGGGGCAGGTCGTGGAGCGCGGCTCGCACGACGAGCTGATCGAGCGGGGCGGCCGATACGCCGCGCTGCTGGCGGGTGTGACCCCGGAGCCGGTGGGCGGCGAGTAAGGGCCCCGAGCACTCTCCCGGTATCGCGGGGATCTGCGTCCTCGTCACGCGGGAGATTGCCGGGAACGGCATACGGACCAGCGAGCCGGGGCACCGGCTCACACGAGGACCCCGGCGTACCAGGCGAGCATCTGCGGCCCGGCCCACAGGCCCACCAGGCCTCCGCCGGCCAGGAACGGGGCGAACGGGATGCCGATGGACCGGGCCCGCCTCCCGAAGCGCACCAGCAGGACGGCTCCGGCCACCGCGCCCGCGGCGAACGCCACCAGGAGCGCCGGGATGACGGCCAGGCCCAGCGCGGCCCCGAGGAGGCCGGCCAGCTTGACGTCGCCGAGCCCCATCCCCTCGGGGTGCGCGAGCGACAGCGCCAGCAGCGCGGCCGCGCCACCGGCCGCGCCGGCCAGCGGCACCCACCAGCGGCCGGGATCGCCGGCGACGCCCGCGGCCGCCGCCGCGAGGGCGGCCGGGGCGACCACCAGGTCGGGGATCAGGCGGTGCGTCAGGTTGACCGCCACCACCGGCACCAGGCTCACCCCGAGCATCGCCCCCGCGAGGCCGCGCCAGCCCGCGCCCAGCCCGAGGACGGCCGTGGCAGCGAGGACGCCGCTGCCGAGTTCCATGCCGGGGTACGCGGCCGGGATGCGGCACCGGCAGGCCCGGCAGCGCCCGCGCAGGACGAGGAACGAGAGCAGCGGGATCAGCTCGTGAGGGCGCAAGCGACTCCCGGCATGCCCCGCACCGGGCCCGGCCGCGGACCAGCGGCTGGGAGCGCGGCCAGCGCCACGCGATCGCGGTCGACACCCCGCCGGCGGCGACCCCGAGGACGCCGGCGAGCGCGGCCCAGACGGCGGTGCTCACGGCGGATGGCGGCGGCGGAGGAACATCCCGGCAACCGTGGCAGGGCCCGGCCGGCGGGCGTCATCAGGGATGTGACGGGGGGACGCCGAGGGCGTGCCGGATCACGACACGGTCCCTCCCCCGCGACGTCAGCCGGGGCGGCGCGCGACCCCGTAGAGCTTGACGAAGGTGAACCGGAAGCCGTCCGGTCCCGAGGCCCGGGTGACCGCCTCCACCACGCGAGCGTTGTGGGCCTCGGCCTCGGCCGGGTCGAGCCCCGCCGACAGGTGGCTCGCGACCGCGCCGATACGAGCGAGGTACGCCTCGGGCGACACCCGGCGGACGCGCCGCTCCTCCCACACGTCGAGGACCTCCAGACCGGCGTCCTGCATGTAGGTCGCCAGCTCCTCGACGTCGCGGTGGACGAGGTCGAAGACCTCCACCCAGGACGGCGGCACGGGCGGGTCGATCTCGGAGAGCACCAGGCGCAGCTCCTCGTCGGTGCCGCGGCCCGAGGCGAGGATGCCCAAGACACCGCCGGCGCGCAGCCGGCGCGCCATTGCCTTCACGGCGTCCGGCTTCTCCGGGAACCAGTGGAACGCCATCCCGCTGACGACCGCGTCGTAGGCGTCGTCGGGGACCGGCATCTCGTGGACGCCCGCCACGTGCAGGTCGGCCTCCACGCCCAGCCCGTCGAGCTTCTCGCGGAACCGCCCGAGCATCCCCTCCGAGGGGTCGACGCCCGTCACCGAGACGGTCCCGAACCGGCTCACCATGGCCTCCGTGACGAAGCCGGTGCCGCAGCCCACGTCGAGCACGCGCGCGTAGGGCCCCGGCGGCAGCGACGCCACCAGGCGCTCGGCGCCGGACCGGTTTCGCCGGAGCAGATCGTCGTAGTCCGCCGCGCTGCGGTCGAACCCCTGCCCGACGTCGGATCCGTCGGCCATCGGCATCCCCCCTCCTTCGACGGCTAAGGTAGCAACGAGTCATGCCCGAGACCTTCACCCTCGTCACCGACGGAGCCTGCTCCGGCAACGGCACCGACGACGCCCGCGGCGGATGGGCGGCGATCCTGATCGGCGCGGACGGGGCCGAGACCATCCTCACCGGCGGGGAGTTCCCCACCACGAACAACCGGATGGAGCTGATGGCGGCGCTCGAGGGGCTCCAGGCGGCGCCGGAGGGGTCCGACGTGGAGCTGGTGACCGACTCCAGCTACCTCGCGAACGCCATCGGCAAGGGCTGGCTGGACGGCTGGAGGCGCAAGGGCTGGCGCACCGCGAGCCGGCAGCCGGTGGCGAACCGTGACCTCTGGGAGCGCATGATCACCGAGCTCGCGCGCCACCACCGTGTGCGCCCGGTGCTCGTGCCCGGCCACGCCGGCCATCCCCAGAACGAGCGGGCCGACCAGCTCGCCCAGGACGCGGCCAAGGACGCCGAGCCGCGGCAGGACATCCCCCCGATTGCCCACGGGCAGCTCGGGCTCGACGTCTGAGGCGCCCGCCCCGGCCGCGCCACGCACCCTCGTGGTCGGCCCGGGAGCCATCGGGGGTTTCGTGGCCGCGCGGCTCACGGAGGCCGGCTGGCCCGTGACGGTGGTGGCCCGGGACAGGACTCTGGCGGCGCTCCGCTCGGCCCCGATGCGGCTGGTCGACGACGGCGCTGAGCGGGAGGTGCGGCTCGCCGTCATCGAGGGCCCGCCCGAGGCGGCGTCGGTGGACCTGGCCCTCGTGTGCGTGAAGAGCTTCGACACCGAGGGCGCGGGCCGGATGCTGGCCCCGGCGCTCGCCCCGGGGGCGGTGGTGCTGTCGCTGCAGAACGGCGTGGGGAACCCCGAGATCCTCGCCGAGGCCTGCCCCGGCGCCGTCGTGGGCGGCGTGGCCGTCTACCTGGGCTGCCAGCGGATCGCGCCCGACCACGTGGTGCGCCGGCCGAGCCGCGACCCGGCCACCGGGCGGCTCCGCGACCTGCTGGCCGGCGGGGGACCGGGACCGGCCGGCGAGGCGCTGGCGGCGGTGGGCGCCGCGATCGGCGTGCCGACGCGCGTGGACGAGCGCCCGGAGGTGGCGCTCTGGACCAAGCTGGTGGCGAACGCCTCCCTCAACACCGTCACCGCACTCGGGCGGGCGAACGTGGGACGGGTCTTCTCCGATCAGGCGGCCGTGGAGCTGATGCTCGCGCTCGGCCACGAGGTGGTGGCGGTGGCCCACGCCCTCGACGTGCCGGTGCCCGACGACGCGGCCGAGGCGTACATCGCCGACGCCCGCACGCGCCTCCCGCGCGACGGCGGCTCGTCCACGCTGTTCGACCTGGTCTCCGGGCAGCCGCTGGAGAGCGCCGCCCTGGTGGGCGCCGTCGCGCGGGAGGGCGAGCGGCTGCGCGTGCCCGTCCCGGTCAGCCGCGCGTGCGCCGCCCTCCTCGGCCTCTTGGATCCTGCCCACCGTTAGGTTCACACTGAAGCCGTGAACGACAGCTTCCCACTCGGCCGGATCTTCGGCATCAAGGTCGGCGTCAACTGGAGCGTGCTGCTCCTGCTGGCGTTCTTCATCTGGACCCTGAGCTCCTCGTGGTTCCCCGACAGCAACCCGGGCCTCAGCGACAACACCTACTTCGTGATGGCGGTCGTCACCGCGCTGGGCTTCTTCGCGTCGATCCTGCTGCACGAGCTGGGTCACGCGGTGCGGGCGACCCGCGACGGGATGACGATCGACGGCATCACCCTCTGGCTGTTCGGGGGCGTGGCGCGGTTCACGGGGATGTTCCCCACGGCCGGCGCCGAGTTCCGGATCGCCGCCGCCGGGCCCCTGGTGTCGCTCGCCCTGGGCGCCGGCTTCCTCGGCATCACGAGGGTCCCCGGGCTGCCGGAGCCGATCGACGGGGTCTGCGCGTACCTGGGCGCCACCAACATCCTGCTGCTGCTGTTCAACCTCCTGCCGGCCCTTCCCCTGGACGGCGGCCGCATCCTGCGCGCGGCGCTCTGGCAGTGGAGGGACGACGTCTACTCCGCCACCCGCATCGCGGCGGCCGTGAGCCGCGCCCTCGCGATCGGGCTGATCGGGCTCGGAGTCGCGATGTTCGTCTTCGGCGGCGCCCAGTTCAACGGGATCTGGCTCGCCATCATCGGCTGGTTCGTGTTCCAGGCCGGCGGCGCGGAGGCCCGGATGCTGACCCCGCCCCGGGCCGCGCCGGCCGCGCGGGTGGGCGACGTGCTGGTGCGCGACCCGGTCACGGCCCCGGCCGACCTCCCGCTGGACCGCTTCGTGGAGCAGACCGTGTGGGACCACCGCCACGAGGCCTATCCCGTCGAGGAGGCGGACGGCCGCATCGTGGGCCTCCTGGAGCTGCGGCGCCTGGCGGAGGTCGCGCGCGACCAATGGCCCGCCACCCGCGTGGCCGACCTGATGACCCCGCTCGAGCGGGTGCCCGAGCTGCGGGAGGACCAGGACGTGATGGACGCGGTCGCCGTCCTGCGGGCCGCGAACGCGGCGCACGGCCTGGTGCTGGACGGCCCGCGCCTCTTGGGCCTGCTGTCGCTGAGCGACATCGCGCGGGCCCTGAACGCCGGCCCGGGCCGCCCCTCCGTTCCCGCCTAGGGCGCCGGGGGCTCCGCGGAGGCGGCGCTCGTCCCCCCCGCCCGTGCCTCCGCGATCGCGCGCCGGAGGTGCAGGTGGCGCACCATGACGGCCAGGCAGACCGCGCCCAGGGCGACGTTGGCGACCAGCAGCGACAGCTCCATCCCGGCGCTGAAGGCCAGGACGCTGGTGCGTCCCGCCTCGCCGGCCAGCATCACCACGAGGAGGGCCTGCTTCGGGCCGAGCCCCCCGGGCGTCGCGGGCAGCAGGCTGCCGAGGCTCCCCGCCACCTGCACGATGAGCGCGTTCCGCAGGCTCCCGGGAACCCCGAAGGCCTCGAGGAAGGCGTACGCCGCGCCCACCCGGCAGCACCACCCCAGGGCCTGGTAGCTGACGACGGACCGCAGGTAGCGGCCCGGCGTGCGAACGATCGCGAGGCCCTGGCCGAACTGGCGCCAGAAGTGCCGGACCCGCCGGCCGAGGAGCACCCCCACGAGGACCAGCGCGGCGACGATCAGCAGCGCGTACCACGGGTGGCGCACGGCGGCCGACAGCTCGAACGCGGGCAGGTCGGGGAAGCGCACGCCGGGAAGGACGCCCGCCAGCAGCACCCAGACCAGAAGGCCGCCGGCCACCGCGAAGTCGAACAGGGTCTCCGCCACCAGGGTGCCGGTGAGGGTGGCGTAGCGCGCCCGCGGGTTCGACCGGACGATCAGGAACATCTTCACGATGTCGCCGGCGCGCGCCGGGACGATGGCGTTGACCCCGACGCCCGCGCAGTAGGCCCCGAGGGCCGTGCGGTACCGGATCCGCTCGCCGGGCATCGCGGCCCGGAGGATCTGCTGCCAGGCGCGCGAGCGCAGGGCCAGGTTCAGGAAGCCGAGCCCGATCGCCAGCGCCAGGAGACCCCAGTGCACGGCGGCGAGGCGCTCACCGAACGCCTGGAGCGCGTCGATGAACCCTCGGAGTGAGTTCACGGCCGGTGGTGGTGGCCGTCGCCGGCGCGGTGGGGCAGCGCGCGGGGGTTCATCGCCGGTATTCTCGCACCGTGGAGTCCGGCTTCAGCGTGGCGCGACTCGATCCCGCCACCACCGAGCGGTTCGTCTCCCTGCGCCGGGCGCTGGGCGTCTCGAGCTTCGGCATGAACCAGATGCGCCTCGCCCCCGGGGAGCGCAGCCGCATCCACCGCCACGCGAACCAGGAGGAGGTCTACCTGGTGCTGAAGGGCCGGCTCACGGTGGCGGTCGAGCGCGAGGAGCACGACCTCGTGGAGGGCGACCTGCTGCGCGTGGGGCCCGAGCTGCGGCGGCAGCTGGTGAACCGGGGCCCCGAGGTGTGCCTGGTGCTGGCGCTGGGCGGCGCCGGCGAGCACAACGGCCGCGACGGGCTCGCGTACACCGATTGGGACGAGACCGAGGGGCGTCCCCCACAGGAGATCCCGCTCCCGGACGACCTCCCGGCCGGGGAGCTGCGCACCTCCTGAGCGGCCCGGGTCGCCGGCCCGGAGGTGCGCCGGAGCGGTTCGGGCCTAGGTCGCCTTCGGGGGGTCCTCGCCCGGAGCGCCGGGGTCCTTGATCGCCTCCACCGCGGCCTTCGCCTTGTCGGTGGCGCTCCCCTCGCCCTCGACGATGTCCTTCAGCTCGCCCGCGTCCTCCTTCAGGGCGTCGACGCCGCCGCGCTCGTCGATGATCTTCTTGGCCTCGTCGGTGATCTTCCCGATGTCGATGTCCACCGGCGCTCCTCCTGGGTTCGATGGGGTACCCGGCGCAGGCTACCGCTCCCGGAGGCGGGAGATGCGGGCCTCGACGTCGGCCGCCGGGAGGCGCTCACCCCGGGCCAGCGAGTCCTTGCGGAGCTGCTGGAGCCCGGCCAGGGCGCCGGGAACGTCGAGGCCCAGGCGGGCCGAGCGCTCCCAGGCGTCCCCCGCGCGCAGGGCCTCGCCCTGGTCCGCGAGGGCCATCGCGAGGGCGCGCCAGCCGTAGGCGTCCTCGTCGTCCTCCTCGATCACGCGCAGCGCCGCCTGGGCCGCCCCCTCCAGGTCGCCTCGGGCGCGCAGGGTGGCGCTGAGGGCGATCCACCCCGGGGCGTTCTCGCGCGCGGTCGGCAGCAGGCGCAGGCTCTCGCGCACCGCGCTCTCGCTGCCCGACAGGTCGCCCACGTCGCGGCGCGCTCCGGCCAGCACCGTCAGGGCGCCCGGCGACGGATCGAGCTGATGGGCGCGCTCGGCGTGGGCGAGGGCCCGCGTGTAGCGGCCCGTCGCCCGCGCCTGGCGCGCGGTGCGCAGCGCCTGCTCGGCGGAGTCGATCCCACCCGCGGCCGACCGCTCGGCCTGGAGCTCCGTGCGGACGTCGGCCGACGCCAGCAGGGTCGCCGCGCCCGGCGCCATGCGGGCGTCGTCGGCTCCGTAGTGCTGGATCCGCTCGCGCGCCGCCTTGAGCCGGGCCTCACGCTCGGCAACGTTGCGGGCCGCGGTGCGCTCGGCGCCGGTCCCCACGGCGGAGCCGCCCTTCAGCAGGGAGTCGTACTCGCGGCGCACGTCCGGCCGGAGGAGCGCCTTCTCGCCCTGGTCGCAGAAGGCCCGCTCCATCGAGCGCTTCTTCTGCGGCATGGGCGTGGTGCTCAGCTCGCGTCGCTTGCGCTCGGCCGCCTCGCGGATGGCCTCGTCGCCGGCGTCGTGCGGGATCCCGAACCACTCGTACAGGTCTCGGGTGGCCAGCTCGCGCATGAACCGCTCGCGCCGCTGACTACGATCGTCGGCCGCCATCCCCGGGGACCCTACCCGCCGATGGCGGCCAGGGGTCCACCGCCCGCCGGCCCCGCCGGCCGGCCGGGGCCACGGACAGGGTCAGCCGGCCTCGGCGTCGGCGATCGCCTGACGCATCATTCCCGTGTCAACCAGCCCGACCCAGCGGCTGTTGACCCGGCCCCTCGGGCCCACGACGGCGACGGTCGGGGTCTCGACCACGCTCAGCGAGTCCACCAGGTCGCCCGCGCCCTCGCCCGAGTTGTTGAACACGAACTTGCGGACGTCGCGGGAGTCCTTGATCTGCCCGAGCGACGCGCGCACGGCGCTGTCCTCGGCCGGGCCGTCGGCCAGGAACGCGATCAGGACGGTGTCGCCCGACTTGAGCGCCCGCGCCACGGCCTCCGGTGTGCCCTTGCCGGGGACGAGCTTCTGGCCCACGGCCACCGGGGCGACCACCTCGACGGCCTTCGCCGTGGTGGCGGGCGCCTGGGCGACCGGGGCCGGGGAGCCGTCGCCGCCGGATCCACAGGCGGTCGTCCCCGCGATCGCCGCCGCGAGGGCGACGGCCGCGAGAACGCGACGCATGGGGGGCTTTCTCACGCGTACTCCTCGATCTCGAAGCGTCGGGTCACCTCCCGTTTCTCGGCAGCGGGGGGCCCGATGTGAGGACCGGGGCCGCTCAAGTAACCGCCTCCACGGCCGATGGGTGCGGTGACTTTCCACGAGAAGGATCCTCCACATGTCCTCGACCCCACCCATCACCCCAGCCCCGACTGCGCGCCAGGAGCGCGTGTCCGTGTCCCGCTCCGCGCCCCTGGGCGAGGTGCTGGTGAGCATGGGCCTGCTCACGGCCGAGGAGCTCCAGGACGTGCTGGCCCGCCAGAAGGCCGACGGGCGCCGCCTGGGCGATCTCCTGGTGAGCGACGGGCGCCTGTCCCGCGACCAGGTCTCGCGAGCGATCGCCCAGCGCATGGGGGTGGACTTCCAGAGCCTCGCGGACGGCGTCAACCCGAGCGTGGCCCACCTGATCGACGACCGCTCGGCGCGCCGCTACTCCGCAGTCCCCGTGGGCCTCGACCCCGACGGCACGCTCGTGGTGGCGATGGCCGATCCCCTCAATGTCCTGGCGATCGACGACCTGCGCATGGTCACCCGGCGCGACATCCGCCCCGTGCTCGCCCTGCCCGAGGACATCGCCTCGGTGCTCCGCGAGACGCGCGAGGTGGACGAGGTCGTGGAGGACCTGGCGGAGGAGGCGCGCGCCGACGACGGCGTCCGCGCCCTGGACCTCGACAACGCGGTCAACCAGGCGCCGGTGGTGCGCTTCGTGAACTCGGTCATCACCCGCGCGGTGGAGGAGGGCGCCTCCGACATCCATTTCGAGCCCCAGGCCCGCCAGATGATCGTGCGCTACCGGGTCGACGGCGTCCTTCGCCAGGCGACCGCCGTGCCGAGCCGCATCTCGGGAGGCGTGGTCAGCCGGATCAAGATCATGGCCGACCTCGACATCGCCGAGCGCCGGATGCCCCAGGACGGCCGCATCGGCCTCACCATCGCCGGGCGCTCGACCGACCTGCGCGTCGCCTGCCTGCCCACCGTGCACGGTGAGAAGGTTGTCATCCGGGTGCTGGACAAGAGCAACGTGCCCCTGCAGCTGGGCGAGCTGGGCTTCACGCCCGAGGTGCTGGAGCGCTTCGAGCGCTGCTACCGGCGCCCCTACGGCGCGGTGCTGGTGACCGGCCCCACCGGCTCGGGAAAGTCGACCACCCTCTACGGCACCCTCAACCAGATCAACACCCCCGCCCGCAACATCATCACGGTCGAGGACCCGGTCGAGTACCGGATGGTCGGGGTCAACCAGATGCAGGTGAACCCCAAGGCCGGCCTGAGCTTCGCCGCGGGCCTGCGCTCGATCCTGCGCTGCGACCCCGACGTGATCATGATCGGGGAGATCCGCGACCGCGAGACGGCCCAGATCGCCGTCGAGTCGGCGCTCACGGGCCACCTCGTGCTGGCCACGCTCCACACCAACGACGCCGCCGGCGCGCTCACCCGGCTGACGGAGATGGGCGTGGAGCCCTTCCTCTCGTCCAGCGCCGTCGTGGGTGTACTCGCTCAGCGGCTCGCGCGGCGCCTGTGCAGCGACTGTCGCCAGGAGGGCGCGATCTCGCTCGAGGACCTGCGCCACGCGGTGCCCGGGGCGAACCTGCCCCCCGGCCTGCGCGACCCGGTCCCGATCTACACGCCCGTGGGCTGCAACCGGTGCCGCGGAACGGGCTACCGGGGGCGCCTCGGCGTCTACGAGATGCTCGTGATGAGCGAGCGCCTGAAGCGCCTGGCCGTGGCCGGCGCGTCGGCGGACGAGATCGCCAAGCAGGCGCGCGCCGAGGGCATGAGGACGCTGGCCGAGGACGGCCTGGGCAAGGCGCTCGCGGGCCACACATCGCTCGAGGAACTGGCGCGCACCGTCGCTTAGGACGGGGCGCGACCTGCCGATACCACTCCCGACGGCGCACGCGGCGTCGCATCCCAGCAAAGGACCGCCATGGTCGATCTGGCCGATCTCATCAACATCGTGCTGCGCAGCGGCGCCAGCGACCTCCACATCACCGCGGGCACCCCTCCCCTGATGCGCCTGAACGGGCGCCTCCAGGCGATAAAGGGCCCCGTCCTGACCTCCACGGACACCCGCGAGCTGATCTACGGAATCCTGACCGAGGATCAGCGCAAGCGGCTCGAGACCGATCTCGAGATCGACTTCAGCTACGCCGTGCCCGGCGCCGCCCGATTCCGCGTGAACGCCTACTTCCAGCGCGGGACCATGGCGGCCGCGCTGCGCGTCGTGCCCACCGTCATCAAGCCGCTCGAGGAGCTCGGGCTCCCCTCCTCCCTGCACGTCTGGGCGACCAAGCACCGTGGCCTCGTGCTCGTCACCGGTCCGACCGGCTCCGGCAAGAGCACCACGCTCGCCTCGATCATCGACGAGATCAACGAGTCGCGCAGCTGCCACATCATGACCGTCGAGGATCCCATCGAGTTCCTGCACTCGAGCAAGCGCTCGATGGTGAACCAGCGGGAGGTGGGCGCCGACACGCGGAGCTTCCCCGCGGCACTGCGGAGCGCGCTGCGCCAGGACCCCGACGTGATCATGGTCGGCGAGATGCGCGACCTGGAGACGATCCAGATCGCCCTCACCGCGGCCGAGACCGGCCACCTCGTGTTCGCCACCCTGCACACCTCGGACGCCCCCCAGACGATCGACCGCGTCGTCAACGTCTTCCCCTACCAGCAGCAGCAGGTGCGGGTGATGCTGGCCAACGCCCTCGAGGGCATCTGCTGTCAGCAGCTCGTGCCCACGGTCGCGGGCGGCCGGGTGGTCGTGTGCGAGGTCCTCATGCCCACGCCCGGCGTCCGCAACCTGATCCGCGAGGGCAAGACCCACCAGATCTACTCGGCCATCCAGACCGGGGCCCAGTACGGCATGCAGTCGCTCGACGCCTCGCTCGCCGCCCTGGTGCGCACCGGCATGATCAGCCAGAAGGACGCCGCCGAGCGCGCGACCAACGAGGAAGAGCTCGCCCGCCTCCTCGGTCGGGTCCGGGTGGCGTCATGAGCACCCTCACCTACACGTACAAGGCCCGCGACCGGGGCGGCCGGACGACCTCCGGCGAGCTGTCGGCCGAGTCGAAGGCGGCCGTCGCGGCGCAGCTGCGCCTCCGCGGCCTCATGGTCATCGACCTCGAGGAGAAGAGCGACGCCCCGAGCGTGGAGGAGCTGTTCGAGCGCCTCACCCCGGTCCGGGGCCGCGAGCTCGCCGTCATGTCGCGGCAGCTCGCGACCATGGTCTCGAGCGGCCTCAACATCCTCCGCGCCCTGCACGTGCTGGAGGAGCAGACCAGCTCCAAGCCCCTGAAGCGCGCGATCATCGCGGTGAGGATGGACGTCGAGGCCGGCCTGGCGCTGTCGCAGGCGATGGCCAGGCACCCCCGCGTGTTCAACGAGATGTTCGTGTCGATGGTGAGCGCCGGCGAGAGCAGCGGCAACCTCGACGTGGTGCTGGAGCGCGTGGCCAACCAGCTGGAGAAGGACGACAACCTCCGGCGGACGGTCAAGAGCGCGATGATGTACCCCTCGCTGATCGGCGGTTTCGCCGTCCTGATGCTCATCGCGATGGTGATGTTCGTCATCCCGGTCTTCGCCAACATGTACTCGGACCTCGGCGGCAAGCTGCCGGCCCTGACGCAGGCGATGATCACCGCGTCGGACCTGATGCGCAGCTACTGGTACGTCGTGTTCCTCGCCCCGTTCGTGATCGTCTTCGCCTTCCGCAAGTGGCGGCGCTCGGACTCGGGCGGATTGATCTGGGACACGATCAAGCTGCGCTTCCCCATGAAGATCGGGGACATGGTGCGCAAGATCGCCGTCGCCCGCTTCGCCCGCACCCTGGGCACCCTGACGGCCTCGGGCGTCCCGATCCTCCAGGCGCTCGACATCACCGCGCGGGCCTCGGGCAACCGGGTCATCTCCGACCCCATGGGCGACGTCGCCGAGCGGGTGCGCCAGGGCGAGCAGCTCGCCGGCCCCCTCGCGTCGGTCGGCGTCTTCCCCTCCATGGTCACCCAGATGCTCGCCGTGGGCGAGGAGACCGGCAACCTCGACGGGATGCTCCAGAAGGTGGCCGACTTCTACGACGACGAGGTCGCCGCGACCGTGAAGTCGCTCACCTCGATCCTCGAGCCGATCATGATGCTCGCCGTCGGCGCGATCGTCGGGCTGGTCGTCATCGCGATGTACCTCCCGCTCTTCAAGATCTACGACCTGGTGAAGTAGGGAGATCCGGCTGGCGATGAGTCTCGCCGCCCCGCGTGGTCGTATGTTCCGAGGCCACGACGAGGAGGCGCGATGGCTCGGTTCCGGTTCACGATCACGATGTCCGTCAACGGCTACGTCGCCGGGCCCAACCAGAGCGTGGAGAACCCGCTCGGCGAGGGCGGCGGCGGCCTCCACGAGTGGGTTTTCGCGCTGAGGAGCTGGCGGGAGCCTCACGGAATGGAGGGCGGCGCGACCGGCCCGGACGACGACGTCATGGCGGAGTGGGTCGAGAACATCGGGGCGACCGTCATGGGCCGGCACATGTTCGGCGGTGGGGAGGGTCCCTGGGGGGACGACCCCTGGACCGGGTGGTGGGGCGAGGATCCCCCCTTCCACACGCCGGTCTTCGTGATCACGCACCACCCGCGCGAGCCGCTCGAGATGCAGGGGGGGACGACCTTCCACTTCGTCACGGACGGCGTCGAGGCCGCGCTCGAGCGGGCCAAGGATGCGGCCGGCGGCCGCGACGTGGCGCTGGGCGGGGGCGCCGACGTCGCCCGGCAGTACCTCCGCGCGGGGCTGATCGATGAGATGGAGATCCACGTCGTCCCGCTGCTGCTGGGCGCCGGGGAGCGGCTGTTCGACGACCTGGAGGGCCGGTGCGCCGGGCTCGAGCCCGAGCGCGTCATCGCCTCGCCGTCGGTCACCCACTACCGCTTCCGTCTCTCGGGCTGACCGTCCGCGACACCGGACGGCAGGGTCCGAGGGCGCTCCGGCGAAGACCGCCGGGCGCATGCAGCGCCGCCGCCTCCAGCGATCGGCCCCGGCCGCCCTGGTCGCCGTCGCCGTCGCCTCGGTCCTCATCCACGCCTCCTCCGCCCCGGCCGAGGCCGTCCGCCCCTCGCCGCGCGCCGAGGCGGGGGTGCTCATGGTGGGCTCGCACGGTCCC
Organism: Miltoncostaeaceae bacterium; assembly: GCA_963760715.1. Taxonomy (GTDB): domain Bacteria; phylum Actinomycetota; class Thermoleophilia; order Miltoncostaeales; family Miltoncostaeaceae; genus CAVXDY01. The sequence continues at coordinate 127,857 of CAVXDY010000006.1, forward strand.
GCGGTGCGGGCCCTTCAACGCGAGCTGCGCCGGCGCGGCCTCCGGGTCCGGGTGGACGGCCGGTTCGGCGGCGGGACCCGGCGCGCGGTGGCCCGGCTCCAGCGGCGCTCCGGACTGCGGGTGAACGGGATCGTGGACCGCCCGCTGATGTGGTGGATGGGCCTGTCGGTGTGCGACCTGCCCGGACCGACCACCGCTCGCGGAGGGGCGCTGCGGCTGGGGGCCTTCGGCCCGCGGGTGTGCGCCCTCCAGCGGGCGTTGCGCAGGTCCGGCATCGCCATCGCCGTGGACGGCGGCTTCGGCCCCCTCACCCGCGACGCGGTGCGCCGCGCGCAGCGGCGCCTGGGCCTGCCCCGCACGGGGGTTGCGGACGCCCGGCTGCTCGCCCGGCTGCGAACCGGACGGCCGTCGCCGGGCCTGCCCCCATCGCCTCCGGCGACCACCCTGCTCTCGCTGGGAGATCAGGGGCCCGGTGTGCGCCGCCTTCAGGCCGGCCTGCGGCGGAGCGGGTTCAAGGTCAGCGTGGACGGCGCCTTCGGCCCGCGCACGCGGCTGGCCGTGGCGCGCCTGCAGCGCCGCTTGGGGGTGCGGGTGAACGGCGCCGTGGACGCCAAGCTGCTGCGCCGTCTCGGGGCGTCGCGTGCACGGCACCTGGAGGTCTTCCCGGTGCAGGCCCCCCACTCGTTCCAGAACGACTTCGGGGCTCCCCGCCACCAGGGCCCGCACGAGGGCATCGACGTGATCGCCCCGCGCGGGGCGCCGGTCGTGGCGGTGGCCTCCGGGGTCGTCGAGCGCCTGACCCGGCGCGAGCAGGGCCTCGGCGGCATCTGGCTGTGGCTGCGCGACGACGCCGGGACCGGGTACTACTACGCCCACCTGAGCTCGATCGCGCCGGGGATCGCTCCCGGCACGCGCGTGGCGGCGGGAGAACGGCTGGGCGCGGTGGGCCGCACGGGGGACGCCCGCGGCGGGGTCTTCCACCTGCACTTCGAGATGCACCCGGCGGGCCGGGGCGCCGTGAACCCGTACGTCGAGCTCCGTGCCGTCAACCCGGCATCGGCCGTCTGACGCCCGCGTAGAGTGCCGGGGTGCCGCCGGTCCACGTCGAGGTCGAGAAGACCCTGAGCCACCCCGTCGCGACCGTCTTCGACTTCATGGCGCACCCGGCGAACCGGCCGCGGTGGCAGGAGCACACGCAGCGGGTCGAGATGATCACCGACGGCCCGGCCGGGGTCGGCACCCACTGGCGCGAGACGACCACGGGCCTCGGGACCTACGGGGTGGAGGTCGTCGCCTTCGAGCCGGAGCGGCTGTGGGTGGAGGAGGCCGACACCAAGCGGGGGAACGGACGGATCAGCGTGGCCTTCGCGCCCGAGGGGGAAACGGCGACCCGCGTGACCGTGACCGTCGAGATCCACCTGCGCGGGGTGCGGCGCATGGCGGGCGGGGCCGTGGCCCCGCTGATCGCCCGCCAGCTTCCCCGGGACCTCGAGCGCCTGGAGGCGCTGCTCGGCGAGCCGGGCTGAGCGCGCCCCTCGGCGACGGGGCCGGGGGATCAAGAGCCGCCTCCGTGAGGCCGATGGGACGGTATGCCGCACCCCGCGACGCCGCCTGCCCCGGTCGAGGGCTCCGAGTACCGCCTCTCCGAGGTCATCGCGGCCCTGTCGCGGGCCCTCGACCTGACCGAGGGGCAGCCCGTGGGGCACGCCCAGCGCAGCTGCGTCATCGGCCTCGAGGTGGCCCGCCGGCTCGGCATCGAGGCCGACGCCCGCGTCCCCCTCCTCTACGCCCTCCTCCTGAAGGACGCCGGCTGCTCGAGCGCCGCGGCCCGCATGACCGAGCTGTTCGCGGCGGACGACCTGGCGCTGAAGCGCGACTTCAAGCGCGTCGACTGGACCAACCGGGGCGAGGTGCTGGGCTTCATGGTCCACGCCACCGCGCCCGACGCCTCCCCCTTCGCCCGGGCCGGGCAGCTCCTGCGGGCGATCCGCGGGTTCGCCGCCGAGGGCCACGAGATCGTCGAGACGCGCTGCGACCGCGGGGCGCGGGTGGTGGCGATGCTCGGATGCCCGCCCGAGGCCGCCGCCGCGGTGCGCGCCCTGGACGAGCACTGGGACGGGAGCGGCAAGCCCGAGGGCATGACCGGCGATGAGATCCCGATGCTCGCCCGGATCGCCGGCCTCGCCCAGACGGCCGAGATCTTCCACTCCGCGGACGGCTGGGCCGCCGCCGCCGAGGTCGTCAGAGCCCGGCGCGGGCGCTGGTTCGACCCGCGCGTGGCCGACGCCTACCTGTCGATCGCCGACGACGACCCCCTCTGGCCCCGCATGAGGGAGGGGGCGGTTGTCGAGGCCGTCCTCGCCGACGACTCCGACGGCACCCCGGCCATGGCCGACGAGAGCCGGCTCGACCGCATCGCGGAGGCCTTCGGGGACGTCATCGACGCCAAGTCCCCCTACACCGCCCGCCACTCGACGCGCGTCGCGCGGTTCGCCGTGGCCATCGGAGGCCGGCTCGGTCTCGACCCGGCGGCGCTCCGGACGCTGCGGCGCGCGGGCCTGCTGCACGACGTGGGCAAGCTCGGGCTCTCGAACGCGATCCTCGACAAGCCCGAGCGGCTCACCGCCGCCGAGTTCGCGCAGGTGCGGATGCACCCGCACTACAGCCAGCGGATCCTGTCGGGCACGGCGGCCTTCGCCGACATCGTCGAGCCGGCCGCCTCGCACCACGAGCGCCTCGACGGCAGGGGCTATCACCGGGGCCTGGGCGGAGAGGCCCTCTCCCGCCTCACGCGGTGCCTCACGGTGGCCGACGTGTTCGAGGCCCTCATCGCCGACCGCCCCTATCGCGGCCCGATGGACATCCCCGACGCCATGAGGATCCTCTGGGAGGGCGCCGGAACGGCGTTCGACCCCGTCTGCGTCAGCGCGCTCGAGGCCTCACTCGACCAGCTGGCCGGCCCCGAGCTCGAGGCGCCGGCGGCCTACGCGGCGGTCGGGTCGACCTCGCGCCAGTAGACCGTCTCCCAGGTGCCCTCGATGGTGGGGAAGAGCGGCGGGCGCTGGTACACGAGGGTGTCGTCGTAGTTGTAGAAGCGGCTGTTGAACATCGGGGCGGAGCCGCCGTTGTACATCGCCTGCGAGCCGGTGAAGGTCATGCTGGTCTTGCTGCCGCTGCTGCCGTTCGTCTTCCACTGCCCGGTCTGCGCCAGCGTGGCGGCGCGCCACGTCATCGTGGAGGGCGCGTAGTCCGGGATGATGAGGTCGCTGGTGGCGATGAGGCCGAGGGTGTCGTCGCCGCTCGTCTGGTAGGAGATGTTGCCGCCCACGTAGACGTCGTCGGCGGTGCCGATCGTGACGCGCCCGTTGACCACGGAGTCGAGCGCCCCGGTGCCGCAGGGGTTGGTGCCCGACCCGATCACCACGGGCTGCACGAACCACATGACGCTGAAGTTGTTGATGGTCCTGCAGTAGGTCGCGGACGAGTTGCACTCGGCCGTCGTGAAGGTGGGGAGCGCCGAGGCGAGGCCCGCGGAGGTGCCCGACGTGATCCTCCAGATGTTCGCCTGGCCGGCGGCGGTGAACTGCACCAGCCAGCCCTTGGCGGTGGCGTCGTTGAACAGGTTGCCCTGGGCCGTGGCGGTGGTCTTGATGTCGGCCAGGTCGTCGGTGAACTGGCTGAACGGGACGCCCGAGGGATAGAGCTGCGCCGTCGTGGGGTTGGTCGTGCTGTCGTACCTGCCGCCCTGGAAGCTCGAGTTGCCGCTGACGCGGTTCAGGGCGTAGACCGTCCCCTTGGCCGTGCCGTCGTGGGTGACGTTGACCGCGGAGTAGATCTTCCCGGTGGTGGTCGCCGTGGCGCCGTAGCTGATCGACGTGTTGGACAGGGCCTGGAAGTCGGCCAGCGAGCCCGGGCGCACCTGGACCTGCACCGCGCGCGTGCGAATGTTGGCGCCGGATCCCAGGGTGCGGCCGACGGACCGGATGGTCACCACGTCGCTGTTGCTCGGGGGGGTGATGCGCAGCCGGTACTGGGCCTTCCCGAAGCGGTCCGTGGCCGGCTGGATGTCGGTCCACGAGTTGGTCGAGTAGGTCCAGGTGGTCTTGCCGGCCGGCCACGCCGAGCCCGGCGGGTAGGCCCTGTTGCCGTCGGTCGGGTCCAGGCGCGTGTCCTCCGCCTGGTCGACGTAGTGGCTCCAGTACAGCGGATCGGTCACCAGGCGCGACACGTACCGGCTGGCGCCGGCGTCGGCCGCCTGGAGCGCCACGTCGCCGCGCGCGTCGCGGGCCGTGCCGCTGGTGGTGCCCTGCGACTGGCGCACGACGGCACCCACCAGCACCGCGAGGATGCTGCAGGTCACGAGGACCAGGATCAGGCTCTGCCCGGACTGGCCGGGCCTACGCAAAACGGTTCCTGAGCGTGGCATCGGCCTGGAGCTCCGTGGTCGTGGTGGCCCGCCCGGCGCGATCTCCGAGGATCAGCCGGAGCGAGATGGTGGCGACGGCACCGGGAATCACCGTCGCGGCGCCGTTGATGTCGACCGAGGTGAAGAGGGCGGTCGATCCGTTGGCGACGCCCGAGGCGAGGACCTCCTCCGTCGAACCAGGTGGTGCCGCTCAGGGTCTGCCGGACGAAGTTGGTGCCCGAGAGGCTGTAGCGCACCCGCACCGGGGTCGCGGTGGTCGCCGTGAGCGAGCGGTTGTTGTCGACCCAGAGCTCGATGCTGGTGGCGGTGGGGGCCGCGGCGACCGGGGGGATGATCCCGTCCGGGCTGACGGCCTGGCGCACGTCGCGCGTGAACTCGTCGATCGCCCCGCGGGCGCTGTTCTGGGTCCGCGCCTGGAGGTCGCGGCTCGACGAGGCCTCCACGCCGGAGATGAACGAGGCGTACACGGCGGTGGCGACGACGCCCACGAGGACCATGGCGATGAGGAGCTCGACGAGGGTGAAGCCCCCCTGGCGCGCCGCGGGCAACCGGCGGAGGCGCATCGTCATCAGAGCTTGATGGTCAGGTTGGTGGTGCCGCCCGCGGCGAGCGGCTTGGTCGTCGTCGTCTTGGCCGTGAAGCCGGTGGCGGCCGCCTTGACCGTGTAGGCGACCGACGTCGTCGGGGGCACGCAGACCGTGGCCTTGCCGGTCGCGTCGGTGGTGCGGACGGCCTGGGTGCCGGTGAGGCCGGCGTCGCCACCCGTGACGGTCACGGTGGCGCCCGGGATCACGGCGCTGTTGCTGTTCTTCAGAACGGTCACGACGATGTTGCCGCTGCTGAACCCGGTGACCGACCGGGTCTGGGTCGTGGTCGTCGGGTAGCCCGTCGGGTTCAGCCGCACGCTGCTGGAGACGAAGCCGGCGCACGTGGTGGCGACCGAGAGCGTGTAGTCGGTGGAGGCGTTCGGGATCTGGTTGTCGAAGCCGAACACGCCGGTCCCGGTGAGCGCGGACTGGACCCCGGTGGGCGACGTGATCGTCACGGTCGCGGCCTCCGTGATCGGGACGGCGGTGACCCCCTGGAGGAGGCTCACCTCGAGCCGCACCGGCTTCACCAGGAGCGCCGCGATGGGGAAGGTCGCGGCCGCGACGAGGTTGCTCGTCAGATCGCTCGCCGGGTTCGTGACGACGTAGCCCGGCTGGGAGATGGCGACCGCGTACTTCTGGCTCGTGCTCGTGTTGGGCGTCAGGCCGGCGATGACGGCGTTGCCGGTGGCGTCGGTCACATCGGTCACGGTGGGGCTGGGCCCGCCGGTGACGGTGATGGCGGAGCCGGCGATCGGCGCGCCGGTGATCTTGTCGGTGGTGCTCACCGTGATCGCGGCCTTGCCGGCGATCGAGGCGTAGGTGGGGGGAGCGACCAGGGTCGTCTGGGTGACCGACTTCGAGCCGGCGACGACCGGGGTCACGATCACCTGGACGCTCTTGTAGTCGATGCGCGTCTGCGAGGCGCCCGGGGCGGGGTTGTCCACGTACACGACGTCGTCCTGAACGCGGAAGGTCGCCCCGTCGCGGGTCACGTTGCGGTCGGCCACCAGGAGCCCGACCGGGTTGCCGCCCACGGTCCCGACGTCGTCGTACGACATGCGCCGGACCACCTCGATCTCGCTCGAGGCGAGCTTGTCGGCGATGGCGTCGGCCTTGGACCGCCCGAGCGCCGCGCTGGTGGCGGTGAGGCCGGCGGCCAGGCCGCCGGCCACGATGGCCAGGACCATGATCGACACCAGCACCTCGATCAGCGAGAAGCCGCCCTGGGCGTCGGAGGGCCGGAGCCGGGAGCGGAGGCGGGAGAGGCGGGGCATGGAAAGGCGGTCTCAGCCCTGGGAGGGCTGGAGCTCCGTGGCCCGTGAGGGCGTGAGCTGCGCCGGCCGGGCGGCCGGCGGGCCGGCCTGGGCGAGCATCAGCCTCAGATCCTGTGGGCGGTTGGCCGCGCGCAGGGCGTCCTCCGCCGTGACCCGCCCGGCCTGGACGTGAGCCAGGAGCGCCTGGTCGAAGGTCTGCATCCCGTAGTAGGCGCCCTCGTGGATGACCTCGCTCAGGCGCCCGGTCTCGTCGGGGTTCAGGATCATCTCCTCGGCGCGACCGGTCATGACGAGCACCTCGACGGCCGCCACTCGCCCCGAGCCGTCGGCGCGCCGGACCAGCCGCTGCGAGATCACGCCCTTCAGCGTGGCGGCGAGCATCGCCCGGACCTGCCTCTGCTGGTGCTGGGGGAAGAAGCCGACCGTGCGGTTCACGGTCTCGGTGGCGTCCACGGTGTGCATGGTGGAGAGCACCAGATGGCCCGTCTCGGCCGCGTTCAGCGCCGTCTCCACGGTGGAGAGGTCGCGGATCTCCCCGATCATGATCACGTCGGGGTCCTGCCGCAGGACGCGGCGCAGGGCGTCCTCGAAGGTGCCCGTGTCGGTCCCGACCTCGCGCTGGTTGATGATCGAGAGGCGGTCGCTGTGGAGCACCTCGATGGGGTCCTCCACGGTCACGACGTGCTTGCTCGACACGCGGTTGATGCGGTCGATCATCGCGGCGAGGGTGGTGCTCTTCCCGGAGCCCGTGGCCCCGGTCACGAGGACGATGCCGCGCTCCTCGTCGGCCAGCCGGGCGACGATCTCGGGCAGGCCGAGGTCCTCGAGCTCCGGCACCGAGGCCGGCACGAACCGCAGGGCCATGCTGATCGAGCCGCGCTGCCGGAAGGCGCTCACACGGAAGCGCCCGACGCCCGGGCACGAGTAGGAGAAGTCCACCTCGCGCGCGTGCTCGAACTCGGTCTTCTTACCGGGGCGGTCGACGAGCAGCTCGTCCAGGATGCGCTCGGTGTCGCCACGGCCCACCGGGGGTTGGTCGGGCACCCTCTGCAGCTGCCCGTCCACGCGCACCACCGGGGGGCTCGGGACCTTGAGGTGCAGGTCGCTCCCGCCGACGTCGACGAGGTGCGCAAGGAGGGCCGGCAGCTCGATCATGTTCTGCCCATCGGCATCGCCCGGGCAGACCATGAGGGGCGCGCACACGGCTCAAGTCCCGCACCCCCGCGCCGATGAGCCCGGTGGAATGAAACGCCGCCGCCGTCACACGCCGTTCGTGGTCACCACCCTGGCGATCCTCGCCCTGGCGCCCATCCCCGCCGCCTTCGCCGAGACCCTCGCCGACGTCCAGAACCAGATCGAGCGCACCTCCGCCCAGCTCGCCCAGGTGCGCACGCGCGCCGAGAGCGACACGGGCTCGGCCCAGGCCGCGGCCATCGGCTCCGGCCGCGACCTCGAGCGGAGCAAGTCGCGGCTCATCGACCTGGAGAACGTGAAGATCAAGGAGGCCATCGCCGCGGCCAAGGCGGCCGCCGCCCAGGCCGCCGCGACTGCGGCCGCCCAGGCCGCCGCCGCCGCGTCCGCCGCGACGCTGGTGCCCAAGGCCTCGAACGCCTTCGGCACCGCGACGGCGACCACCCAGGGCATCCACGAGTTCGCCTCGTTCCCGGCCGCCCCCGCCGCCACGAGCGGAGTCGACGCCGCCGCCCTCGACGCCTACCTGGCCGGCAAGGGAAGCCCCCTCGCCGGCTCCGGCGCCGCCTTCGTGGCGAGCGCGGGCCAGGTGGGCCTCGACCCCCGCATGCTCGTCGCCATCTCCGGCGCCGAGACCAGCTTCGGCACCTACGGTCCCTCGCAGCTCATCCACAACCCGTTCGGGATGGGCCCGGGCCGCGTCTATGGGTCCTGGGGGGAGGCCATCGCGGCCGCGGCCAACAACCTGGCCGGCCCCATCTACCTGGGCGCGGGCAAGGTCACGATCGGCCAGATCAGCGGCACGTGGGCCCCCATGGGCGCGGTCAACGACCCGGGCAACCTGAACTCCAACTGGACCCGCAACGTGAGCCGCTACTACGCCGAGATGGGCGGGGACCCGGCCTCGTCGGTCTTCACCTCCTCGCCGTCGCTTGCTCCCGGCCCGGTCGGGTCGCCCATCGGCACCGAGGTCGCCGCCCAGGCGCTCACCTACCTGGGCCAGCCCTACGTGTGGGGCGGCGAGAGCCCGCAGACCGGGTTCGACTGCAGCGGCCTCGTCCACTACCTCTACGCGCAGCACGGCATCTCCCTTCCGCGCGTGGCGGACGCCCAGGCCCGCGTGGGCACCTCCATCCCCCCGTCCGGCCTCCAGGCCGGCGACGCCGTCTTCTTCGCCGACTCCTCGGGCTATATCGGCCACGAGGGGCTCTACCTCGGCAACGGCCAGTTCGTGCACGCCCCCCACACCGGGGACGTCGTGAAGGTGTCGTCGCTGCTCGAGCCGGGCTACGCCTCCCGGTACGCGGGAGCGCGGCGGTATGCCTGACGCGCATCCGCTCAGGTCGGCGCCGCGGGCGCCGATAGGACACGCGGCATGAGCTCCCTGGCCTCCCCCATCTGGCTCGCCCCGGCCCTCGCCGCGGTGATCGGCCTCGCCCTCGGATCGTTCTTCACGGTCCTCATCGAGCGCTGGCCGGCCGGGCGCTCGCTCGTGGCGCCGCGCTCCTCGTGCGACGCGTGCGAGCGCACCCTGACCCCCCTCGAGATGGTGCCGGTGCTCTCCTGGATCGGCCTCCGGGGCCGCTGCCGCGGCTGCGGTGCGCGGGTGGACGCCCGCTACGCGGCCATCGAGCTCACCACCGCGGCGCTCGCGGCCGCCGCCATCGTGGCCTTCGGGCCCACCTGGCGCGGCCTGTCGGTGGCGATCCTGCTCGTGGCCCTGGTGCCCGTCGTGGTCATCGACCTGCGCCACAAGCTCATCCCCGACATCGTGGTGCTGCCCGCGGCGATCGCCGGGCTCGCCTGCGCGGTGCTGGCGGATCCCGGTCGTTGGTGGGTCCCGGTGGCGAGCGCGCTGGGCGCGGCCGGCTTCCTCCTTCTGATCGGCGTGATCCGCCCCGGCGGCATGGGCATGGGCGACGTGAAGCTCGGCCTTCTCCTGGGCGCGGTGCTCGGCTCGGCCGTTGTGCCGGCCCTGGCCGCCGCGTTCGCCGCGGGCGCCCTGATCGGCCTCGCCCTGCTCGCGGTTCGCGGCGCCGCCGCGCGCCGCACGGCCGTTCCCTTCGGACCCTTTCTCTCGGCCGGAGCGCTGGTGGCCCTCGTCTGGGGCCACGCCCTCATCGACTGGTACCAAGGACAGGTGGCGTGATGGCCTCATTCGGAGCACCCCGCGACGCGGTGGCCCTCGACATCGGATCGAGCTCGCTGAAGGCGGCGCAGCTCAAGCGCGGCCGCGGCGGCTACTCCGTCGGCCGCACCGCGGTGCGGCCCCTGCCCGAGGGTCTCGTCGACGACGGCCAGCTGATCGACGCCGATGCCGTCGCGACCGAGATCAAGCGCATGTGGCGTGAGGAGCGCCTCCCCCGCGGGCGCGTGCGCCTGGGGGTCGCCAACTCCCAGGTCTCGGTGCGCACCCTGGAGATGCCCCGCATGGACAACGCCGGGGAGCTCCGTGCCGCGGTCGAGTTCGAGGCCGGCGAGGTCATGCCGATCCCCCTCCACGAGGCGATCCTCGACTTCCAGCCCCTGCCCGCCCTCGAGGGCGACCCGACCGACCAGCAGCGCGTGATCGTGGTGGCCGCCCAGCGCGAGATGATCGACCGCCTGATGCACGCCATGCACGGCGCGGGGCTCCGGCCCGCGGGCGTGGACCTCGAGGCCTTCGCCCTGATGCGCGCGCTCCTGCCGCCCGCGGCGCCCGACCCCGAGCGGGCCGCGCAGGCCCAGGTGGTGTGCCACGTGGGCAACTCCCACACCAACGTCGTGGTGTCGGTCAACCGCCAGTGCGAGTTCGTCCGCCTGGTCCCGTTCGCCGGCTCGGAGCTCACCGCGGCCATCGCGCGCGGCACCGACCTCTCCATGCTCGAGGCCGAGGCCCTGAAGGTGGCCTGCGGCCTCCTGGGCGACATTCCCGAAGGCTGGAGCGCCGACAAGGTCCGCGAGGTCCGCCGCGCCCTCGCCTTCGGCGCCCGGCCGCTGGTGGACGAGGTTCGGCGCTCGCTCGACTTCTACCGCTCCCAGCCCAGCGCGCGGCCGATCGAGCGCATCGTGCTCGCCGGCGGCACCTCGCTCTGCGCCGGCCTGGACCGCTACCTCCAGCAGGCCCTGAGCATCCCGGTCCTGGTGGGCGACCCCCTGTCCAACATCGCCGACCGCGGCGGCGTCGGGCCCGATCTCGCGGCCTACGCCGACGTGGCCCTCGGCCTCGCCCTGACCGAGGAGGCCTCCCGATGACGACCGTCAACCTCCTGCCGGCCAAGGAGCGCGGGCGCTCCTTCCAGCCCACCCGCCGCCAGGTGGCCGTGGTCGGCGCCGTCGCGCTCGTGGGAGTCCTCGGCTACTGGGGCTACTCGACGCACGCCGACGCGAACGACGCCCAGGCGGCGCTCACGACGGCGCAGACCGAGCGCGACCAGGTCGAGGCGGAGCTGCAGAAGCGCACCGCCGACGGCAGGGGCGCCGCGTCCCTCGCCAGCGGCGACACCTTCGTCGCGGGAGCGGCGCTCGCCCGCACCGACGGCGAGCGCCTGCTGCGCCGCGTGTCCACCGTGACCCCGCGGAGCGTCTGGTACGGCGACATCGTGCTCGACGCGGCCGTCGGGACCGCCGCCGGCGCGGCGGCCCCCGCCGCCACGGGTGTCGCGGCCACCAGCGCCGCCTCCCTCACCCTCGACGGCTTCACCTTCTCCCACACCCAGGTGGCCCGCCTGATGGCCCGCGTCGCGGGCGTCCCGGGCCTGGGCGAGCCGAAGCTCATGAGCAGCAAGGTCGAGTTGAAGTCGGGTCGCAACGTCGTCCACTTCACGATCCTCACGCCGCTCGAGACCACGACCCCCGTCACGACCGGAGCGACCACCCCATGAGGCTCACGCAGCGCGACCGCATCATGCTCCTCGTGCTCGCCGCGGGCATCGTCCTGTTCGCCGGGTGGTGGTTCGCCATCAAGCCCGCGGGCGCCGACGCCAAGACGGCCCGCACCGAGCTGGAATCCGTCCAATCGCAGCTCGCCAGCGCCCGCGCGGAGCTGGCGCAGACCAGCGCAACCCGCGTGAGCAGGGCCACCCGCACCGCGCGCACCCTGCGGCTGTCGAAGGCGACGCCGCCCCTGCCGCGCATCCCCGAGGCCGTGGTGGAGCTCCAGCGGACCGCCGTCCGGTCGGGGGTCACGATCACCGCCATCACGGGCGCCGACGCGGTGACGGTCAACGGCGTCGCCGGGAACCCGCTCACCCTCGACGTGTCGGGCAGCTTCTTCGAGGTCGACGACTTCCTCTACCGCGTGGAGAACATGGTGAGGGTGACCGGCGCCAAGACGCTCCGGGTGGGCGGACGCCTCTTCACCCTCGCGAAGGCCGACATCTCGTTCGACGAGGAGGGCGCCCGCCCCGGCGACGTCACCGCCGTCCTGAACCTCATCGCCATCTCCAGCGGACCGACCGCCGCGGACGCCGCAGCGGCCGCGATCACCCCGACCGGGACGGCCACGCCATGAACCGCGGACACGCCACCCTGGCCGCCACCCTCGCCGGGCTCACGCTGCTCGCCGCCGGCTGCGGCGGCGGCGGTGGGTCGAGCGGGGCGGCCTCCACGACGACCCCGACGGACGCGACGGCGCTGATCGCCGCGCAGGTCGCCGCCACGCCCAGCGGCCTCTCGGCGCTCGGGGTGACCGCACCCAACCCGGCCGACGGGCGCTACCACGCGTACGGGACCTTCGGGACCCCGGCCAACGTGTTCAAGCCGCTCGTGGCGGACAGCGCGGCGGCGACCACGGTGGTCCCCGCCACGACCGTCCCGGCGACCGTCCCCACGACCGTCACGACGCCCACCACGGGCACGACGACGACGTCGACCGGGGCTCCCCTCGTCCCCTGATCCTGCCGGCTCCCAAGCACCAAGAAAGGGTGCCCAAACGCTCAAGTCCGTGGCCCTCCGCCCGATGACGGAATTGGCCGCGAATAGTGAGCTCAGCAGGACAGATCGAAGCTCATTGCGCGCGGAAACCACTGCCCTGACGGAGGTTCCCCATGCTCAATCGGCTTCGGAGCCGACGCCGGAATCAGGAGGGTTTCACCCTCATCGAGCTCCTGGTCGTCGTGCTCATCATCGGCATTCTCGCCGCCATCGCGATCCCGCAGTTCATCGGCCAGAAGGACAAGGCCAACGTGGCCGCCGCGACCGCCCTGGTGCGCGATGCGACGGTCGCCATGGAGTCGTCCTACACCGACACCCAGACCTACCCGGCCACCCCGGCCGCCGCCGTGACCGCCCTCGCCGCGATCAACCCCTCGATCGCCTGGAAGGCCTCCACGGCCAGCGCCACCCCCCCCAAGAACGAGGTCGTCATCGTGGCCTCGACCCCGACCACCTACACCCTGACGGCGTCGTCCGGCTCCAAGACCTACACGCTCGACCACGCCGCCAACGGCACGGTCACCCGTACCTGCGGCACCGGCTGCACCTGGTAGGCGCTCCATCGAACGCACGCCTGCGGGGGGCCCATCCGGCCCCCCGTTCGCGCTTCCCGGTCCTTCCGCACACCCCCCCGATTGAAGCGAGACACCAGTGATCACCGCGATCAACATCGCCCTTCTCGCAGTCGTGCTGGCCGCCGTGGCGCTGGTCATCATGCGCCGGCGCCGCTCCGGAGCCGGCGACGAGGTCGTCTCCGAGGAGACTTCGGCGCCCGTCGCCGGGCCGGCGGCCGAGATTGAGGGCGACGTCTTCTCGAAGCACGTGTGGGCCGAGGCCGCGGCCACGCTGACGCCGGTCCGCGAGGACCAGGGGGAGGCCGAGGCCGAGTACCCGGACGCCCGGGGCGGCGAGCGGAACGGGTACGCCGGCGAGATCGCGGGGCTCGATCCCCGCGGCGAGCCCGGGGCCACGACCCGGCCCGACGACGGGTTCGCGGAGATCATCACGGACCCCGGCTGGTACCTGCCGGGTGAGGTCGACATGAGCTGGGAGGGGCCGAGCACCGAGACCGGGCGCCTGGCCCCCGAGATGGACCTCGCGACCGCCGCCGGAGAGTTGAGCGGCGAACCGGGCCCGGGCTCCTCCCCACCCCTCCTGGCGGAGGGTGCCGGGGGCTTCGACCCGGAGCCGGGCCGGAACGACATGACCTGGGAGAGCCTGGGGGCCGAGACCGGCCTCCTGGCTGCCGAGGCGGACCGCGTGACCTCCTCCGACCAGCTCGCCGAGGAGCCGGCCCTGGCCGTCGAGGCCTCTTCGGCACCCGACCTGGCGGACGGTCCCGTCGACTTCGACCCGCAGCCGGGGGCGAGCGGGCTCCACCCGGAGCCGGCGCAGAGCGCTCCCCCCTCGCAACCCGCGGCCCCCCGGCCACCGTCCCGCAGCAACCGGCGATGGGCGCTGATGGCGGGCGCGGGAGCCGGGGCCGTGGGGATCCTTCTGGCGGCGGTCGTCGCGTGGAACGCGGCGAAGGACGAGCCCGGAACCGCGACCCCGGCCGCCGAGGCGACACCGGCCGCGGTGAGCGCGCCGGCCGCGTTGAGCGCGCGCGGGCGCTCGGAGGTCATCGCGTCCCTGCGAAAGGTGGACGCCGCCGCCGCCCGGGACGACACCGATTCCGCGCGCCGGATCCTGGGCGCGATCGACCCCGCCGCGCTGACGGCCGACGCCGGCCTCGCCGCGCGCGCCCGAATCCTCCGCCACCGGGTCCGGCTCACCGAGAGCTACCTCGCGGCGTCCGCCCTGGCGGAGGCCGGACGGTACGGCCAGGGCCGCGCGAGGATGCTCGCGCTCGTCCCGTTCCGCGACGCCGGGGTGCGCGCCCGCCTCTACGGGGTGGAGATCGCGAAGGGCCTCGTCGCGCGGGCGCACTCGGAGGCCGCGGCCCACCCCGCCCGGGCACTCGTGCTCCTGAACCGGGCGGAGGACATCGCCCCCTCCCTGTCGGCGATCAGGGTGGTCCGAGCAGAGATCAGCCGCTAGTGGGCGTGGCCCGGGCGAGGACCCTTCGTCCCCTGATCCGCCCGGTCCCACGGCGCCGTGGAGCGGTGCCCAGGGGCTCAAGTCCGAGGCCCCCGGCCCGATGACAGGAATGGCCGCAAGGGTGGGCCCGGCAGGACCATCGGAGCCGGCCCCCCGTCCGCGCTCCCCGGTCCTTCCGCACACCCCCCCGATTGAAGCGAGACACCAGTGATCACCGCGATCAACATCGCCCTTCTCGCAATCGTGCTGGCCGCCGTGGCGCTGGTCATCATGCGCCGGCGCCGCTCCGGAGCCGGCGACGAGGTCGTCTCCGAGGAGACTCCCGAGGAGACTCCCGGGGAGACTTCGGAGCCCGTCGCCGGGCCCGCGGCCACGGATGACGAGGAGGCCTCGATCGTCTCCCTGAGGACCGCGTGGACCGAGGCCGTGGCCACGCTGATGCCGGTCCACGAGGACCAGGAGGAGGCGGACTCGTGGGCCGGGACCGGGGATCTGGACGAAGGCGACGACACCGATGACGGGGCCGGGGACGGCACCGAGGATCCGGACGCCGCGGAGGGCGACCCGGGCCAGGACACCGGCGAGATCCAGGGCCTCGAGCTCGAGGCCACGACCAACCCGGACGACGGTCTCGGAAGCATCATCACGGAACCCGGCTGGTACCTGCCGGGCGAGGTTAACATGAGCTGGGAGGACCCGAGCTCGGAGGCCGGGCTCCTGGTCGCCGAGGATGACCTCGTGATCTCCGGCGGAGTGCCGGACGACGGGCTGGAGCCGGTCGCCGAGGCCCCTTCGGCGCCTCTCCCGGCGGAGAGCGCCGACGACCTCAGCGCCACCCCCGGATGGGCCGCTCCCGTCGAGAACGGGGCGGAGCCGGCCGGGCCCGGTTGGCTCGAGCTGGCCGACGAGGAGGGTGCCGCCGCCGTTGTCGACGACGAGGTCGCCTTCGACGTCACGCACAGCCCCTCCGAGGACCTGTTCCCGCTGCCCCCTCCCGCGGCGGGCGCCGTGGAGGGTGAGCAGGACGCCGACGCCCTCGCCTTCCCGCCCGACCGGTGGCAGGATCCGGTGACCCCGAGCCCCTCCTTCGCGCTCGAGGGCGCCCCGGCCGACGGAACGTCAACCCGGCACGGGCCCCTGAACGGGTCGATCGACCCCGCCGCGCTCTCGGGGCTCGAGACCGGGGAGACTCGAGCGCTCCACGTCCCGCGCGGAGGACGGCGTGTCGTGGGAGCCGGCGCTGAAGGTGGAGCCGCGCGAGGACGCCGGCTCCCCGGACGGCAATCGGCCGGAGAGGGCGCCGAGCCACGGCGACCACGCTCAGGGCGGGGCTGAGAGCTTCTGGACGAGGGACGATCTGATCGAGCGCATCCAGGCATGGAACGAGACCTACGGAAACCCCCCCGGTGCCCGGGACTGGAGCCCTTCGATGGCCCGAAAGCAGGGGCGCAAGGACATCGCGGAACGCTTCGAGCTGGATGGGTGCTGGCCGTATGTGAACACCGTCCAGCGCGTGTTCGGATCATGGAACGAAGGGGTCAGGGCAGCCGGCTTCACGCCCCGTAGGGCCGGAGCACGGGGGCCCGGCAACCCACGAGCAGTCCCTCTCCTGGCCGATGATTGACCGGCGAGGCCACCGGGCCGGACCCGCGTCCGGCTAACCGGTCCGGGCGAGGGCGGCGCGCATCAGCTCGATCGGGGGTTCGCGCCCCGTCCACTGGGTGAAGGCCGCGGCGCCCTGGTGCAGCAGCATCCCCAGCCCGTCCACCGGCCGCGCCCCGCGGGCGGCCGCCGCCGCGAGCCAGGGGGTCCCTCCCGGCCGGTAGACCACGTCCACGACGACCTGGCCCGGTCCGAGCCCGGCGAGCGGGAGCTCATCGGGCGGAGCGTCTCCGTGCAGGCCGAGGCTGGTGGCGTTGACGACCAGCGCCGACTGGCCGGCCATGATGTCGAGCGCGTCGCGCACGAAGGGGACCGGGTCCCCCAACTCCGCCGCCCGCGCGGCCGTGCGGTTGGCCACGCGAACGCGGGCGCCCCGCTCGCGCAGGGCGAAGATGACGGCCCGGGCCGCCCCCCCGCCGCCGATCACCAGGGCGTCCCGGCCGGCCAGATCGAGCGCCGCCTGCTCGTCGAGGGCCCGCAGGAAGCCGGCGGCATCGGTGTTGTCGGCACGAAAGCCGCCCTCGCCGTCGGGCACGAGGGTGTTCGCGGCGCCGATCGCGTCCACGGCGCTCGAGGTGGACGAGCAGAGCCCGATCACCGCCTGCTTGTGGGGGATCGTGACGTTCAGGCCCCCGCACCCGGCCGCCGCCAGCCCGCGCACGGCCTCCCCCACCCGGTCGGGGTGGACCGGGAAGGCCGCGTAGGCCCAGTTCAGGCCCAGCGCCTCGAAGGCCGCGTTGTGCATCGCCGGCGACAGCGAGTGGTCCACGGGCCACCCGATGATCCCCGCGATCCGTGTCCGCGCGTCGATCGCGGCCACCTAGTGTCCGCCGTTGGCCTGGGAGCGGGCCACGTCGGCCTCGAACTGGGCCGGGGTGCGCGAGAAGTAGTGGCGGCCGCTGCCGTCGTTCCGGGCCACGTAGTAGAGGTACTGCGTCGGCGCGGGGTGCGCCGCGGCACGGATGCTGTCCTTGCCCGGGCTGGCGATGGGCCCCGGCGGCAGGCCGCCGAAGCGGCGGGTGTTGTAGGGGCTGTCGGTCGCCAGGTCGGCCGCGGTCAGGTCCTTCTTCCACTGGCCGATCGCGTACTGGACGGTCGCGTCGATGTCGAGCCGCATTCCGGCGTGCAGCCGGTTGTAGATCACGCTCGCGACCAGGGGACGCTCGCTGGCCACCGCCACCTCGCGCTCGATCATCGACGCGATGGTCAGGACGTCGTACTTCGTGAGGTTCCGGGCGGCGGCGTAGCGGTAGTTCACGTCGGCGGTGTTGTCCTGGTAGGCCTGCAGCTGCTCGTCCACCAGCTGCGCCGCCGTGGTGCCGCTGGTGATGTCGTACGTCGCGGGGAACAGGAAGCCCTCGAGCGAGGTCGGGCGGCGGGTGCCCGCGAGGGCCCGTCCGCGCGCCCCGGGGCCGGTGAGGGCCAGGTAGCGGTCGCCGGAGATCGAGGTCTCCTGATCGAGCAGCCGGGCCACGTCCTCGCGCCGCAGGCCCTCGCGGATGAGAAGCCGCTGCACCGGGACCGAGGTGCTGTCGGCGGCCCCCCGGGTCGTCTTGTCGTTCGACGCGTTGCGGGCGAGGGCGAGGCCCGCCGCGGCGATCATCACCACGATCAGGAGCAGCCACAGCAGCGTGCGCCGGCGCCGGGGACCGCGGTCGCCGCGGCCGTGGCGCCGGTCGGACCGGCCCGAGGACGCCGGGGGGCGGCGCGAGCCGGCCGTCACCGGCGACCCGCCAGGTAGGCCTCGAGAAGGACGCAGGCCGCGAGGCTGTCGAGGTCGGCCCGGGATCCCGACTCCCGGGATCGCCGCGACGCCTCGACGGTGGTCAGCCGCTCGTCCCACAGCTCCACCGGCACCTCCACCCGCGCCCGCAGCCGGCCCGCGAACCCCGCCGCCGCCCTCGCCTGCTCTCCCCGCTCCCCCGACAGCGACCGGGGCTCGCCCACCACGATCGCCTCGGGCCGCTCCCGCGCGATCAGGCCGTCCAGCTCCCGGAGGCCGGCCGGCGAGTTGACCCGCCGGATGGCCGGCAGCGGCCGCGCGATGGTGCCCGTCGGGTCGCTCACCGCCACCCCGGTGCGGGCCGGCCCGTGATCCAGGGCCAGGACCTTCACGCCCCCCGCGCCGCCAGCAGGAGCTCGCGGGCGGCGTCGAGCGCCTCCGGGAGCTTGGCGGGGTCCTTTCCGCCGGCGCGCGCCATGGCCTCCTTGCCCCCTCCACCGCCACCCACGATCGGGGCCACCTCGCGGATCACCGCGCCGGCCGAGAGCCCGGCCTCCACGGCTCCCGGGGCGAGGTTGGCGACGAGCATGGCCTTGCCGTCGGCCGCGGCGCCCAGCACGACGGCGGCCCCATCGCCCAGGCCCTGCTTCACGCGGTCGGAGATCGCGAGCAGCTCGTCCATGTCGATCGCCTCCACCTGCGCCGATACGGCCCGCACGGGCCCCGCCTCCACGGCCGACTCCACGATCGCGCTCACGTCCGCCCGGCCCGACTTGGCCCGGCGCAGCTCGGCCTCCAGGCCCCGGATGCGCTCATCGCGCTGGGCGAGATCGGCCAGCAGGCGGCGCTCGCGGTCGCGCAGCCACTCCACGGCGGCGGGTCCGGTGAGGGCCTCGATGCGACGCGCGCCGGCGCTCGACGACGCCTCGCCGGTGATCGTGAACGGCCCGATCTCGCCCGTGCGCGAGACGTGGGTGCCCCCGCAGAGCTCCTTCGAGAAGTCGCCGGTGGAGAGCACGCGCACGCGCTCCCCGTACTTCTCCTCGAAGAGGCCGATGGCGCCCTGCTCGGCGGCCTCGTCGCGGCCCACGATCTCCCAGCTGACCGGCTGGTCCTCGGCCACGCGGGCGTTGACCATCCGCTCGATCTCCTCGAGCGTCTCCGGGGGCACCCGCCCCTTGTGCGTGAAGTCGAAGCGGAGCTTGTCGGGGCCCACGTACGACCCGGCCTGGCGGACGCCCGGGCCCAGCGTCTCGCGGAGCGCCCAGTTCAGCACGTGCGTGGCCGTGTGGTTGGCCTGGGTCTTGCGCCGGCGGGACTCGTCCACCTGGGCGGTCACGTCGGAGCCCACGGGGAGGTGCCCCTCGGCGAGGCGCACGCGCAGCACCTGGTCGTCGCCGACCCGGTAGGCGCCCTCCACGACGGCGCGGCCGCCCTGCCCCGCGATCTCCCCCACGTCGGACACCTGGCCGCCGCCCTCCGCGTAGAAGGGCGAGCGCTCCAGCTTCAGCAGCGCCTGGCCGTTCCCCAGCTCGTTGACCGCGGTGACCCGGGTGTCCAGGGTCGTGCGGTCCCATCCCGCGAACTCGGTGGCCGCCGAGGCCCGGGCCAGCGACGCGGCCCGCGCGGCCACGGCCTCGCCGTCGGCGCCCCCGCCGTCACCGGCCCGCGAGCGGATGCGCTGCTCCTCCATGAGCCGGTCGAAGCCCTCCACATCCACCTCGAGCCCGGCGTCCTGGGCCGCCTCGACGGTCAGGTCGAGCGGGAAGCCGAACGTGTCGTGCAGCCGGAACGCGTCCTCGCTGCTCACCCGGCCGCTCGTGCCCGAGAGCTGCACGACCTCGTCCAGCCGGCGGCGGCCCTGGGCGAGCGTGCGGGCGAACTGCTCGGCCTCGGCGCCCAGGACGTCCCGCACCTCGGAGGCGTGCTCGCGCAGCTCCGGGTACACCTCCCCCCAGGACTCGACGACCGGCTCGGAGAGCTCCGCCACGAACCCCGGCTCCAGCCCCAGGTGCGCGGCCTCGCTCACCGCCCGCCGGACGATGCGGCGCAGGATGTAGTCGCGCCCCTCGTTCCCGGGCCGGATGCCGTCGGCGGCCAGGAAGGTCATCGCGCGGCCGTGGTCGGCGAGCACCCTCAGGGCGCGATCGTCGCGGGGCGCCACCCCGTACGGGCGGCCCGAGGCCCGCTCGGCGACGGCGATCAGCGGGCGGAAGGCGTCGGTGTCGAAGACCGAGCCCACGCCCTGCAGCAGCACCGCCATCCGCTCGAGGCCCGCCCCGGTGTCGATGTTCTTGGCCGGGAGGGGCGACAGCGTGCCGTCGGCCGCGCGGTCGTACTGCATGAAGACCAGGTTCCAGAACTCCAGGAAGCGGTCGCCGCCGACCGCCGGCCCGCCGTCGGGGCCGAACTCGGGGCCGCGATCCAGGTAGAGCTCGGTGTTGGGGCCGCAGGGCCCGGTGGGGCCGACCTTCCAGAAGTTCTCGGACTCCCCGAGCGCCTGGATCCTCTCGCGCGGCACGCCCACCTCCACCCACCGTTCCACGGCCTCGTCATCGGCGGGCACGCCCTCCATCCCCTCGAAGACCGTGATCCAGATGCGGTCCGGGTCGAGGCCCAGCACCTCGGTGGAGAACTCCCAGCCGAACCGGATCGCGTCGTCCTTGAAGTAGTCCCCGATCGAGAAGTTGCCGAGCATCTCGAAGAACGTCAGGTGGCGGGCCGTGTGCCCCACCTCGTCGATGTCGACCGTCCGGAAGCACTTCTGGCAGCTCGTCATGCGCCGCGCGGGCGGCTCCGCGTCGCCCAGGAAGTATGACTTCAGGGGCTGCATCCCGGCGACCGTGAGCAGCAGCGACGGGTCGTCCTCATAGGGCACGAGCGACGACGACGGGATGGCCAGATGGCCGCGCTCGACGAAGTAGTCGCGGAAGGCGCGTCGTATCTCACTGGTCGTCATACGACGGCCGAGTGTAGCCGTCGGCTACCGGCTGCCGCCGGGCGGGCGGAACGCCTCGCGCACCTCGCGATCGATGTCCTCCTCGGCCTCCGCCGCGGCCCGCTTGCCGGCGGCGATCGCCTCCTTCAGCTGCTCCGGGATACGCTTGCGCTCCCGGGCGATGGTGTCCCTCCAGAGCCGCGGGTCGAGCGCGCCGATGGAGGCGAGCCAGCCGATGACCCCGGCCAGGGCTCCCAGCTTGACGAGGCGCGACACGCTAGTAGGGCGAGTCGTGCCGGGCCGAGGCGTCGCCGGCCTCGGACGGCGGCGGCGGGGTCGCGACCGGAGGCGGCAGATCGACCGGAGGCGGCAGGGGCGACGGGCCCGCCGCCGGCTCCTTCGGGGGCGGAGGCGGGCCGGGACGGTCCGCCGCGTCGGCGGCACGGCGCGCGCGCAGCGTCGCGACGGCCTCGCGGGCTCCCGCGGCCAGGCCGGTCAGCTTGCGCACCGGGGTCGTGACGGCGCTCGAGACGGTCTGGACGGTCTTCTCGGCGCCCTTGGTCGCCCCGACGGCCGTCTTCATGATCTCGTCCACGCGGGCCAGCTCCAGGTTGACGCCGTCGACCGTCGTCTGGGTCTTGTTCAGGATCGGCACCACCTCGTCGGTGAGCCGGGTGACCGAGACGCCGAGACGGCCGAACACCCCCGCCATGCGGAGGAACAGGTACGCGAGCCCGAGCCCGGTTGCGATCAGGAAGATCGAGAGCGCGAGCTTCAGGACATCGGACCAGTCCACTAGTGCTTCCCCTCGGATAGACGACTGTGCCGCGATCGGCTGGGTGCGATCGTACCCGCGGCGACGAGCTGATGATCCCGGTAGAGCGCGGCGGTCTGGCCGGCGGCCGCGCCGTCGGCCGGCTCGTCGAGGCTCACGCGCAGGCCGGAGGCCTCCGCGCGGGCCCGGCCCGGCAGCGCCCGGCCCCGGTACCGGACCCTCACCTCGAGCGGCGCGCCGTCCAGGGGAAGGTGCACCCGGACGGGGTCGAGCAGGAGCTCGCGGGTGGCCAGGCTCTCGCGGGGCCCCACGGTCACGGCGTTGCGCACGGGGTCGGTGGCGAGCACGTAGAGGGGTTCGGCGCCGGGGATGCCGATCCCCCGCCGCTGGCCAACGGTGAAGAGCCAGTAGCCCCGGTGCGTCCCCAGGCGCCGGCCGGCCTCGTCCTCGATCGGCCCCGGGCTCGGGGCGAGGCCCGCGGAGCGCTCGAGGAAGGGCCCGTAGCCCCCCTCCCCCACGAAGCAGACCTCCTGGCTCTCCACCGCGTCGGCGGCGGGCAGGGCGGCGGCGCGGGCGCGCTCGCGCACGTCGTCCTTGCGCAGGTCCCCCAGGGGGAAGACGACCCGGTCGAGCGTGGCGCGGTCGAGCATCGAGAGCATGTAGCTCTGGTCCTTGTCCCGGTCGGCCGCACGCGCGAGCGCCGGCGCCCCCCCGAGCGCGACCTCCACGCGGGCGTAGTGACCGGTTGACAGGAGGCGCGCGCCCAGCAGCGCGGCGGCGTCCGCCAGAGCGCGGAAGCGCAGGCGGCCGTTGCAGGTGACGCAGGGGTTCGGGGTGCGCCCGTCCCGGTAGCCCTCGATGAAGTCCTCCACCACGACCGCGCGGAAGGGCTCGGCGACGTCGAGGGTCAGGTGGGGGATGCCGAGGGCCCGTGCGCTGGCCCGCGCCAGCCGCACGGTCTCCGGCGAGCAGCACGAGCGCTCGGCCGCGGCGGCGCCGGGATCGTGCCAGAGGCGCATCGTCACGCCCACGACGTCGAGGCCCGCGTCGCGCAGCAGCATCGCGGCCACGGCGCTGTCGACGCCCCCGCTCATCGCGACGGCCACGCGGTCGCCCCGCAGCGGCACGCCGGCCGAGCCCAGGCGCTCCGAGTGCCACGCCTCGAGCGCCCGCGCCACGGCGTCCTCGACCGTCTCGGGACCGTGGCGGCGGGCCGGGCCCAGGCCCCCCAGATCGCGGTCGAGATCATGCGCCGAGAGCATCAGCGCCGTCTCGACGCTCGCGCCCGCCAGACGGGCGCAGGCCGCGCTCGCGGCCGCGGTGAGCGCGCCGCACCCGAAGGCCTGGAAGCGCGCGTCGCGCACCCGCCCGGCCCGCACGCGCAGGAAGACGCGGACCATGTCGCCGCAGCTCCCGCTGCCCGACTCGCCGACCGCGTCGGGGTCCTCCATCGCGCCCGCGCCGACGGGGGACGCCAGGTGGCGCATCGCCTCACGGGGGTACGGCGGCACCGCGGCAGGCTAGCATCGCCCGGTTTGTGACCCCGCCTTGCCGCTCCGACTGGTGACTTGAACCTGCTTTAGCAGGTGGGGAGGCAGGCGGACCGACAAGACGCTGCGGGACCCGACGCCGCTTCCCTGATCTTTCGTGTTGGCTCAAGAGAATGAGCCGGTCGCGCACAAGGCAGGGTGTGCGGCGAGTCTAGTCCTCCCGGGAGGCTCGCGCGACCCCGCGCCTTGACGCGGATCCGTAACTGCCGATGAGGGAGGTGATCCAGGTCGCGACCACGCCCGAACCAGCGGTGCGAGGTTCGGCCCCACCCCACCCCCGGGAGCATCGGTGCTCATTCCGGCCCCGCCGCCCGCGTACACGCTCTCACCCCATCTGGCCTCGCTCACGCCGGCCCAGCAGGCGGTGCTCGACGCCTGCCTGGACACTCTCACGGGCCGCCTCTCGGGCGTGGTGGTGACCGCGGCCGGCACCACCGCGACCCACCACGTCATCCAGCTCGCGACGCACGCCGGGCCCCTGCTGGTGACCGAGCGGGTGGACTCCGAGCGGCCCGCCGCCGCCTGACCCGCCCGCCCCACCGCGCGGCCGGGGCGCGGTACCCTGGCCGCGTGTCCTGTGACGAGACCGGGCAGCGGCTCGAGATGCTTCTGGTGATGCGGTGGCTCGAGGAGGGCGCCACGGACGACGGCGAGGTCACCATGCCGCTCGCCCCCGTCGCGACCGAGCTCGGCCTCGACGACGACCGCTCCGGGCTCCTCCAGGTGATGGCCGCACTGGGGGAGCTGGAGGAGCGCCGGTTGGTGCGCGTCGATTGGGGAGCCGCGGGCCGCGTCGAGGCCCGCGTGACCCTGGCCGACGAGCTGCGCCACGACGCCCGCCGCCTCTTCGGGAGGACATAGCCACCGGCGACTGGCCGTGGGACCGCGGGCGTCTCAGCTCGCTGCCCGCGAGCTGAGCTGAGATCCCTCGATATTGATGGGGACACCCCGTCGCTCCGCCCCAATGACGGCACTCACTTCAGCGTGGCGGTGACTGCATCGGTCGGACCGGCGGACTCGCCTAGCGGGGACTACTTCCCGTTCACGGTCTGCTCCCCGAGCTGGGTTGCGCGAGGATGTCCCGCTCGTCGTGGAACTTCGGACGCGGCTGTGGGCGTGGAGTACCGGCGGTCCTTTGCGGGGGCTCCCGGGCGGTCAGCCGCCCGGCCGAACGTAAGCTCGGACTGCGTGGCCAAGTCGTTGAGGCTTGTTCGCCGGCGGGCCCTCGGCCTCGACGAAAGGTCGCACCCGCTCGAGAAAGAAGTCAGCGATTGCCTCAGGTGAGTCCCAAACGTTGATGCACGTCACCTCACCGTCTGACTCCCACGCGACCGACACAACCAGAGCCGGCGGCGGCTCTGTGACCATTCGAAGCCGCGCGTCCCACAGCTCGAACTCTTCGCGGGGAGCGGTCACTCGCTCGATGAACACGCGCGCATCGTGGCAGATCCACGGCGACGCTTCACTGCAGTCCCCTCGCATAGCCGCGAGGACCGAGAGGAACCGCCACGATCGTTGCCCAGCCCATCTCTCACGGGCCGGGCTCAGACGGCTTCTGGCGCGCGGAGGCTCTCGGGGTCGCTCAGGGGCGTCATCACGCAGAGGCCTTCCGGCGGCCCTCTTAGATGTGGACCGCCTTGCGGATGATGGTCGGGTTCTGCTGGCCGTCGCGGACCGTCAGCACCAGGAGCAGCGAGGAGCGGCCGCGCGCGACGAGGCGCCGGCGGACCGAGGCCTTCGTCGGCCGCACGGACAGGGCGCGGGTGAGCGCCAGCCCCTTCGTCGTTGATCCGATCACGACGGGGGTCTGCGCCCCGGCCACGCCGAGCTTGCGCGCCAGCGCCGGCGCGGCCACGAGCTCGGCCAGCACCGAGCACCTCTCCGAGCAGCGGACCCGCAGCGGCAGCACGCCGGCCGCCGAGGGCCCCATCGTGAGCTTCGCGGTCGGCGGCGTGGCGTCGTAGGTGAACTCGCGGATCGGGCTGATGCCCGAGGCGATCGTGGCGGGGCCGACCTGGCCGATGCGGTCGCGCCCGTTCTCGGTGAACCACAGGACGCCGGACGGACCGGAGACGATCTTGATCGGCTTGGCCCCAGGCGTGGGGACCGCGATCTCCGAGAACGAGCCGGCCGTGGTCATGCGGCCGATGCGGTTCGCGCCCTCCTCGGCGATCCAGAGGGCGCCGTCGGGACCCGTGGTGATGCCCCAGGCTCCGCGCGGCGCCCCCGGCACCGGGATCTCCGTCACGACGCCGGCCGTGGTGATGCGCCCCACCCGGGCGGCGATGTTCTCCGAGAACCACAGGGCCCCGTCCGGGCCGACGGTGATCCCGGCGGGGTTGCCGCCGCCGGAGGGCAGCGGGAACTCGGTGACCTGGCCGGCCGGGGTGATGCGGGCGATGGCCTGGCGGCTGTGGAGCGTGACCCACAGGTTGCCGTCGGGACCCGTGACGATCTCCTGCGGGGTGCTCCCCATCTGAAGCGGGATCACGCTCACGACGCCGGCGGTGGTCATCGCCACCACCTTGTCGCCGTCCTTGTCGACGAACCACAGGCGGCCGTCGGGGCCGGTCGTGATGCCGCGGTAGTTGCCGAACGGCACCGGCAGCTCGGTGATCTTCCCCGCCGTGGTGATCCGGCCGATCCGGTCGCCGAACTCGGTGAACCAGAGGGCGCCGTCCGGGCCCGCCGTGATGGCGGCCGGGCCGCGGCTGGTCACGCCGAAGCGCTGGATCTTCCCGGTCGGCGTCACGCGGCCGATGCGCAGGGAGTGGAACTCGGTGTACCAGACGTTGCCGTCGGGCCCCACGGCGATGCCGTCCGCCAGAGCGGCTCCGGGGGCCGGCGCGTGGCTCGTCTTCGCCTGGGCGAGGGCCGGCACACATGCCATGAGGGCGATCGCGGCGGCGGTCGCCAGTGTCACCCGTCGGCGCGGGGTGGTCTTCGTCACGGCTGGGTCCTCCATTGGGAGCGGGCGTGGCCGGTCCCTCGCACCGGGGTTCTATCCATCGGCGGGCCCTTCCGGAAGGGACGCGGGTGTCTCGGGGCACAAAGAACCGCGACCGCGCAACCGCGTCTCGCGCTACGGGACGGACCGCACCCCGAGCTCGCGCAGCTGCGCCTCCGCCACCGGGGCGGGCGCTCCGGTGAGGGGATCCGACCCGGTGGCCGTCTTCGGGAAGGCCATCACGTCCCGGATGGAGCGCTCCCCGGCCAGCAGCATCACGATGCGGTCGAGGCCGAAGGCGATCCCGCCGTGCGGCGGCGCCCCCAGGCGCAGGGCGCGCAGCAGGAAGCCGAAGCGGGCCTCGGCCTCCTCGGCGTCCATGCCGATGACCGCGAACGCGCGCGCCTGGACCTCGGGGTCGTGGATACGGATGCTGCCCCCGCCGATCTCCAGGCCGTTGACGACCACGTCATAGGCCTGTGACAGCACCGACCCGGGGTCCTCCTCGAGGCGCCCGAGATCCTGCGGACGCGGCGCCGTGAAGGGGTGGTGCACCGAGTCCCACCGGCCCTCGCCCTCATTCCAGGCCACGAGCGGGAAGTCGACGACCCACAGGGGCGCCCAGGCCCCCTCCGGCACCAGCCCGTGCCGCTCGGCCAGGCGCACGCGCAGCCCGCCCAGCACGGCCTGTGCCACGGCCTCCCGGTCGGCGACCAGCAGGATCAGGTCCCCGGGCGACGCGCCGAGGTCGTCCGCCAGTCCGTCGAGGAACCTCGCCACCGGGGAGCGCAGCGTGCCGTCGTCCTCGACGACCGCCCACACCAGGCCCTTCGCGCCCAGCTCGCGCGCCTCCTCCATCAGCTCGTCGCCCACCCTCCGGCTCACCCCCGCGCCGGCGCCCGGCACCACCAGGCCGCGCACCACGCCGCCCGCGGCGATCGCCCCCTCCAGGACCCCGAAGCCCGAGGCGCCCGCCCGCGCGGTCCAGTCCAGGATCTCCAGGCCGAAGCGCATGTCGGGGCGATCGGTGCCGAAGCGGCGCATGACCTCCGCGTGGGTCAGGCGCGGAAACGGGGTGGTCAGCGGGATCCCGGCGACCGCGAACGACTCCACCAGGACCCGCTCGATCAGCTCCTGGAGATCCTCCGGCTCGATGAAGGACGCCTCCACGTCGAGCTGGGTGAACTCCGGCTGGCGGTCGGCGCGCAGGTCCTCGTCCCGGAAGCAGCGGACGATCTGGTAGTAGCGCTCCAGGCCGCCCACCATCAGCAGCTGCTTGAAGAGCTGCGGGCTCTGGGGCAGCGCGTACCAGGAGCCGCGCTGGAGGCGGCTGGGCACCAGGAAGTCGCGCGCGCCCTCGGGCGTCGAGCGGGTGAGCACGGGGGTCTCGACCTCGAGGAACCCCTCGGCGTCGAGCACCCGGCGCATCGCCCGGACCACGCCCGCGCGCATCTCCAGGGCCCGCTGGCGGCGGGGGCGGCGGATGTCGAGGTAGCGGTAGGTCAGCCGCAGCTCCTCGGAGGCCTCCTGGGTCTCGTCCTCCACGGAGAACGGCAGCGGGTCGGCCTCGGACAGCATGTCGAGGACCTCGGCCCGCAGCTCGACGCGGCCGGTGGGGATACCCTCGTTGACGGTCTCGGGCGAGCGGGCCACGACCTCCCCCTCCACGCTCACCACGTCCTCCGGGCTCAGCTCCCCGGCCGCGGCATGGGCGGCGGCGCCGGCGCCCTCGGGGTGGAACACGAGCTGAAGGATCCCCGAGCGGTCGCGCAGGTCGATGAAGACCACGCCCCCGTGGTCGCGGCGGCGGTGGACCCAGCCCGCCACGCGCGCGCGGCCCCCCTCGGCGCCGGCGGCACCGGCGCAGGTGTGCGTGCGGTAGCGGGCGGATCCGATCAGCGGGCTCACGACGACAGCGCCTCCACCAGGTCGCCCAGGGGCACCTCGGTCTGCTCGCCGCTCTCCATGTCGCGCACCGTCGCCACCCCCCGCTCGTGCTCGCGCGGCCCCACGATCACCGCGCGCCGGGCGCCCAGCGATGCCGCGTGCCGCATCATGGCCTTGAGGCCGCGCGCCCCGCGCAGGTCGCTCTCGCAGCGCAGCCCCGCCGCGCGCAGGCGCTCGATCACCGGGAGCATCGCCGGTCGCAGCTCCGGGTCGGGCACCATCAGGTAGCAGTCGATCTCCGCCGGGGCGTCCCCGTCCTCGCCTGCGCCGAGGGCCAGGGCGATGCGCTCGATGCCGGCCCCGAAGCCGATGCCCGGCGCCGGCGGCCCGCCCAGAAGCTCGACGAGGCCGTCGTAGCGCCCTCCCCCGCCCACCGCGCTCTGGGCCCCCAGGCGGTCGCTGGAGAACTCGAAGACGGTCATGGTGTAGTAGTCGAAGCCGCGCACCAGGCTCGGGTCCTCCTCGTGCGCGATGCCCAGGCGCTCGAGCCCGTCGAGCACCCGCTCGCGGTGCTCCTGCGCGGCCGGCGAGAGGTGGTCGAGCAGCTTCGGGGCCTCGGCCATCACCTCCGCCACGCCGGCGTCCTTGGTGTCGAACAGGCGCAGCGGGTTGTCGCGCATGCGCTCCTCCCCGTCCGCGCCCAGCGAGGAGCGGTGCCGCTCGAGGTACTCCACCAGGCGCGCCCGGTAGGGGCCCCGGCTCCCGGCGTCCCCCATGCTCCCCACGCGCAGTCGCAGCCCCCCGAGCCCCAGGCGCCGGTAGATGGCGTCGAGGAGGGCGATCACCTCCACGTCGAGCATCGGATCGTGGCTGCCGATGGCCTCCGCCCCGATCTGCCAGTGCTCGCGGAAGCGGCCCGCCTGGGGCCGCTCGTACCGGAACATCGGCGCGAGGTACCAGAGCTTCACGGGCAGCGGCAGCTTGTGCATGCCGTGCTGCACGAACGCCCGGACCACCGGCGCGGTCCCCTCGGGCCGCAGGGTGAGGCTCGTGCCGCCCTGGTCCTCGAAGGTGTACATCTCCTTGCGCACGATGTCGGTGCTCGTGCCCACGCCGCGCACGAAGAGCGCCGTCTCCTCGAAGGTGGGCGTCACGATGCGGCGGTACCCGTAGCGGGCGAACGCGTCGCGGGCCACGTCGATGACGCGCTGGCGCACGGCGGCGTCCGCGGGCAGCACGTCGTGGGTGCCCCGAGGGGCGGCCAGCCGGCGGGGCGGCTCGCTCACCGTCGTCCCGGCGACCGCTCCGCGCGCCTCTCCTCGAACTTGCGCATCTGCCGCCGGTAGCGGAAGCGGTCGATGAGCATCCCCAGGGGGAGCATCAGCCCGAAGGCGAGGATGCTGATCACGAAGGCGATTCCCGGGGACTCGCCCACCACGTAGATCAGGTAGGGGTAGAAGATCGCGGCCACGATCCCCGCCCGGAGCGCGATGGCCCGCATCCCGGACTGCACCGGCTCGCCCTGCCGGCGCTTGGGCTTCGCCTCGGGCGCCCCCGGGGCGGCGAGCGCCTCGCGGCGCGGGCTGTGGGCCGGCGGCGGCCCGGCCGCCTTGCGGCGCTTGCGCTTGGCCATCAGGCGGCCTGGAGGCCCCGGGCCAGCCCCGGAACCAGCAGGTCGAGCACCTGCCCCGGGCGGAAGCCCTGGATCCCCATGGCCGAGGGGGTGGGTCCCCCGCGCAGCGCCGATTGCGGGACGAGGCCCACCAGCTCGGTGGGGCCCGCCTCGACGCCCAGGCGCCCGGCCTCGTCGCGCACGGCGGCGATGGCCACCGCGGGAGGCGTGACGCGATAGTCCTCGAGGTTCATCGACACCTGCGCCATTCCCGCCCCCGGAAGGTAGAGGCCCAGGGCGCGGACGCCGCGAAGACCGCCCCCGGACTCGCGAACGCGCGCGGCGATGGTGCGGGCCTCGGTGAGCGAGCCGTGGGGCAGCCAGACGTTGAGGGCGATCAGGGGCGGCCGCACCCCCACGAGCACCGCGCCGGCGGACGGGTGCAGCCGGTGGGGACCGCAGTCCGGGACCATGGTCCCGTCGGCGATCGCGCGCTCGAGCGCCTCCACTCCCCCGCCCCGGAAGTCGCGGGGCGCCGCGCGGTCGGGGTTGGTCGCGATCGCCCCGTAGCGGAAGACGGGCAGGTTGAGCTCGGCCGCGAGCCGCTCGCAGAGGCCCGTGGCGATCTCGGAGGCCAGCGGGATGTCCTCGTCGGTGAGGGCCACGACCGGCGCCACGTCGAGCGCTCCCACGCGGGGGTGGACGCCGTGGTGGCGGCGCAGGTCGATCCGGTCGATGGACTCCCCGGCCAGGGAGACGAGCGCGTCCTGAAGGGCCAGCGGCTCGCCGGCGAGGGTGATGACGCTGCGGTCGTGGTCCGGGTCGGAGTGGACGTCGAGCACCCGCACCCCCGGCAGGCGGCAGGCGTCCACGAGCGCCGCTACCGTGGCCGGGTGGCGCCCCTCGCTGACGTTCGGCACCGCGTAGGCGAGGGGGGCCCGGGGCGCGGCCGGCAGGCCCGCCTCGAGCACCGCGGCGCGTCCTTGTGCGCCATCCTGGCCTTCTCTATCGTTCACCAGTGAATCACTTTGGCCGTCCTGCTCCGACTTCTGCGCTTCCTGGGCCCGTATCGGGGCAAGGTCGCAATCACCGCGGCCGGCGCCGCGGGGGTGATGGCGTGCTCCATCACCTTGCCATACCTGACCGGCCGGGTGATCGACGACGTGCTCAACGGCGGAGACCGGAGCGCGCTCGTGCCGCTCGTGTGGACGGTCGTCGGGATCGTGCTGCTGCGGGCGGTCTTCAACATCGTGCGGCGGGTGGTGTCGGGCCAGATCAGCCTGGGGGTGGAGTTCGACCTGAGGGGGATCCTGTTCGCCCACCTCCAGCGGATGTCCCTCTCCTACTTCGACCGCATGCCGGTCGGCCAGCTCATGTCGCGCGCCACCAGCGACCTGCAGACGGTGCGCTTCTTCCTGGGCTACGGCCTGATCTTCATCTTCATGCAGGCCTTCACGCTGATCATCGTGACCGGCCTCATGCTGTGGCTGAACTGGAGCCTGGCCCTGCTGGCGCTGCTGGTCGGCCCCGCGCTGCTCGTGGTGGCCTGGCGCTACAGCCGGCGCTCCAACCCGATCCTCATCGACGTGCAGCAGCGGGTCGGCGAGGTGTCGGAGATGGCCGAGGAGAGCGCGGTCGGCATCCGGGTGATCAAGGCCTTCGGGCGCGAGGACGACCGCACCGAGCGGTTCGGGCTCACCGCGACGCGGGCCTTCGACCGCAGCATGGACGCCGCCCGCCTGGCGGCCTGGTACCAGCCGCTCATGGGCTTCCTGCCCACGCTCGGGCTGTGCGTCGTGCTGGCCTACGGGGGCATCCAGGCGATCGACGGGGACATGAGCCTGGGCGAGTTCGTCACCTTCTTCCTCTACCTCAGCATGCTCATGGCGCCCTTCCGCTCGCTGGGGGTGCTGGTGGGGCAGGCCCAGCGCGCCGTGGCCGGCGGGACGCGCCTCTTCGAGGTGCTCGACTCGGTCCCGGAGGTGCGTGAGGCCGACGGGGCGCGGCCGCTGCCCGCGGGTCCCGGGGCGGTGCGGCTGGAGGGGGTCTCGTTCGCCTACCCGGGGGGGCCGCCGGTGCTCGAGCGCATCGACCTCGACGTGCCGGGCGGGCGCACGATCGCCCTCATCGGGCCGACGGGCTCGGGGAAGACCACCCTGACCCAGCTCATCCCCCGGTTCTACGACGTGGCCGATGGAAGCGTGCGGGTGGACGGCGTCGACGTGCGGGACCTGCGCCTCAACGACCTGCGCCGAGCGGTGGGCGTGGTGCCCCAGAACCCCTTCCTCTTCAGCACCAGCGTCCGGGAGAACATCGCCTACGGGCGCCCCGAGGCCACCGACGAGGAGGTGCGGGCCGCGGCGCGGATGGCCCAGGCCGAGGGCTTCATCGACTCGCTTCCCGACGGGTTCGAGACGCTGGTGGGCGAGCGGGGCTTCACGCTGTCCGGCGGCCAGCGCCAGCGCATCGCCCTCGCCCGGGCGCTCATCACCGACCCGCGGGTGCTCATCCTTGACGAGGCCACGGCGTCGGTCGACGCGTCCACCGAGCGCGAGATCCAGGCCGCCCTGCGGGCGGTCATGAAGGGGCGCACGACGATCGTCATCGCCCATCGCCTCTCGACCCTCTTCCTGGCCGACGAGCTGGTGGTGCTGGAGGAGGGCCGCGTCGTCGCGCGGGGCACCCACGAGGAGCTGCACGCGACCAGCGACCTCTACCGCGAGATCCACGAGGGCGGCCTGGCCCGGCCCGACCTGATCGCGAGGGACGTGTGAGCACGGCCTCCCCCACCCTCGACCGGGCGCAGCCGGCC
The DNA here is from genome assembly GCA_963760715.1 of Miltoncostaeaceae bacterium. Classification (GTDB taxonomy): domain Bacteria; phylum Actinomycetota; class Thermoleophilia; order Miltoncostaeales; family Miltoncostaeaceae; genus CAVXDY01. Next base: position 160,198 of record CAVXDY010000006.1, read on the forward strand.
CCGCCGCCCGTGGCCCGGAGGAAGCTGCGGCGGCTCCTGCCCTACTTCCGCCCCTATGCCGCGCGGGCCGGCCTGACGGTGTTCCTGATGGTGGTGGTCACCGCCTGCATCCTCTCGGTGCCGGCGCTGGCGCAGATCGGCATCGACCACGGCATCCAGGCGCACGACAAGGGCGTCCTGCTGCTCACCGTCCTGGTGCTCGTGGTGGCCGGACTGGTCGGCTGGACCGCCAGCTACTGGCAGAGCTACCTCGCCAGCTGGGTGGGGGAGCGGGTGCTGCTGGACCTGCGCACCGACACCTTCCGGCACCTCATGCGGCTGGAGCTGGGCTACCACGAGCGGACCCCCACCGGACGTTCGGTGAGCCGGTTGACGAGCGACATCGAGGCGCTCGACCAGCTCGTCACCGACGGGGCGACCTCGCTGGTCATCAACGGGCTCACCTTCATCGGGGTCACGGCGATCCTGTTCGTCTACGACTGGGAGCTCGCCCTCCTGACCTTCGTGATCTTCCCGGCGCTCGCGGTGGGGACGACGCTGTTCCGCATCTACTCCACCCGCGCCTACCGGCGCACCCGCGAGCGCGTGGCCGACGTGCTCTCCACCCTCCAGGAGACGCTCTCGGGGATGCGCGTGGTGCAGGGCTTCGGCCGCCAGGAGCCCTCCCGCGAGCTCTTCCGGCGGGTGAACGAGGAGTACCGCGAGGCCAACATGGCCACGATCCGCCTCTCCGGCGCCTACTTCCCGGGCGTCGAGCTGCTCTCGGGGATCGGCACGGCGATCATCCTCTACTTCGGCGCGACCCGGGTGCTCGACCAGGACCTCAGCGTCGGCGTGATGGTGGCCTTCATCGGCTACCTGGCCAGCTTCTTCGACCCGATCCAGCAGCTGTCGCAGCTCTACAACACCTTCCAGTCGGCCATGGCCGCCCTGGAGAAGATCTTCGGCGTGCTCGACACCGAGCCCGAGCTGGTGGACGACCCGCACGCGCCGGCCCTGCCCCCCATCGCCGGGGCCATCGCGCTCCAGGGCGTCACGTTCTCCTACGGCCGCCAGCCGGTGCTGCACGACGTGAACCTCGAGATCTCCCCCGGCGAGACCGTGGCCCTCGTGGGCTCCACGGGAGCCGGGAAGTCCACCCTGGCCAAGCTGATGGCGCGCTTCTACGACCCGCTGGAGGGGCGCGTGCTGATCGACGGCCACGATCTGCGCGACGTCTCGGTGCGCTCCCTGCGCGACCAGCTCGCCATCGTCCCCCAGGAGGGTCATCTCTTCACGGGCACCATCGCGGAGAACCTGTCGTTCGGGCGTCCCGACGCCACCGACGCCGAGATCCGCGCGGCGGCCGACGCGGTGGGCGCCACCGGCTTCATCGAGGCGCTGCCCGACGGCTTCGACGCGCGGGTCACCGAGCGCGGCTCGGGGCTGTCGGCCGGCCAGCGCCAGCTCATCTCGTTCGCGCGCGCCCTGGTGGCCGACCCGCGGCTGCTGATCCTGGACGAGGCCACCTCGTCGGTGGACCTCCGCGCCGAGCACCTCATCGACGAGGCCCTCGACACCCTCCTCGCCGGGCGCACCGCGATCATCATCGCCCACCGCCTCTCCACGATCCGCGACGCCGACCGCATCGTGGTGCTCGAGGACGGGCGCATCGTGGAGCAGGGGAACCACGCCGAGCTGCTCGACCAGGGCGGCCGCTACGCCGCCCTCTACGACGACTGGGCCGCCTCGCCGGGGGCCGCCGAATAGCCGGTTGAGCGCCCGGGGCCGTTTGGTACGATCGCCGGAGCCCGTCCGGTGGGGGATCGTCTAGCGGTAGGACGCCGGGTTCTGGCCCCGGTAGCGGGGGTTCGAATCCTCCTCCCCCAGCTCTCACCTCATCCGAGGCGGGTGAACTGATGGGCCGTGGCGCATTCGTCTAGGGGCCTAGGACGCCGCCCTCTCACGGCGGTAACACGGGTTCAAATCCCGTATGCGCTACTCAACGTGGGACAACGAAAACCCTGCTCAGGCGGGGTTTTTTGTGCCCGCCACCGGCTGACACGAAAAGTCACCGATCGCCGCCGATCGCCGTTTTGGCCCCCGATTGGCCCCGGATTGGCCCCGGCGGAGCTACGAGAAGTCGGCGCAGAATCGCTCCAGCGCCATCGCAGAGGCCGCCTTCTCGCCGGCGTAGGCGTGTCCGTAGCGGGCCATGACCAGGGCCGGCGAGGAGTGCCCGAGGAGCTCCGCCACGGCGTGCACGGTGAGGCCCGCGGCGAGCAGCGCGGTGGCGTAGGCGTGGCGCAGGTCGTGGAGCTTCGGGGCCGGGTCACCGAGCCCGGCGGCGCGGACCGCGCGCGTGAACGCGTGCCGCGGACGACCGTTCGGGGTGAGCGCCCGGCCCCGCTCGTCGGCGAACACCAGCTCCCCGTCGCGGGGCCGCCCCGACGCGAGCCGGTGGCGCTTCAGCATCGCCACGTCGCTGGGCCGGACGGGCACCTCGCGCCGGCTCGTGCGGGTCTTCGGGGGCACGAAGGCGAAGGTGCCGGTGTCCTTATCGCGCACCCGGTCGAGCGACCGGCGCACCCTCGCGACGCCCGCATCCAGGTCGAGCCCCTCGCTGCCCCACGGCAGCGCGAGGGCCTCGCCGAGGCGCAGGCCGGTGCCGAACAGCAGGGCGAGGAGCGGCGCACCGAACGAGCGCCCGAGGCGCGCGTCGTCGATCGCCGCGGCCTCCAGGATCCCGCTCACCTCCTGGGGTGTGAGGATCCGGGCGGCCCGCTCGATCCGCTGGTCGGCGGGCGCCCGGACCCCGGAGCACGGGTTCGCACCCGGCTCCAGCATGCCATCGCGCTCGGCCACCCGCAGGGCCACGCGCAGCGCCACGAGGGCCTTGCGGGCATGCTCGGGCGTGCGCTCGGCGGCGATGCCATCGAGCAGCCGCTGAACGTCCCCGCGCGTCAGCGCCCCGACCGGCACGCCGCCGATCGCGGGCACGATCAGGGTGCGGAGCTGCTCCTCGTACTTGCGCACGACCGACGGCTTGTACGGCGTGCCCGTCTTCGTCCGGACGGCCCCGCTGACCATCCCGCGGGCGAGCGATCGGGCGGCATCGGCAACCGTGGCCACCCGCCGCGGCGGTGGGGGCGGCGGCGGCGGCAGGACCCCGCGATCGACGATCCCCTCCAGCGCCTCCGCCCTCCAGGCGAGGGCCGCCGAGAGCGTCGTGAAGGTCCGGCTGACCATCACGTCGCGCTTGCGAACCCGCGCCCGGTAGCTCGTACCGCCCGCCCGGCGCCGCTCCTCGATGCCCGAATGCCTTCCCATCTCCCCTCCCTCGCCGCGTCGGATCACGATCTCCTCGCGGACGACGCTATGACGAGGCGGCGCGCGGAGCGCATGACGTTCGTCGGCCGATCAGTCCCAGAGACGCTCGCCCGGCGCCAGCACGGGCGCCGGGCGCGAGCGCCGGCGACCCGCCGATGCGGCCCGGGCGACGTGCGCAGCGACGTACCGCGCGATCTCCGTCGCCGGGACGGCCACGATCCGCCGGTCGCGGAACACCGCGATCTCCCCCGCCGCGATCCGGCGATCCAGCGTTCGCCGGGACATCCCGAGCATCGCCGCCGCATCGTTCAGCGGCAGCAGCCCGCCGGCGTCAGCGCTCGCCATCGCTCTCGTCGGCGCGCGCCGCCGCCCGCCGCGGCCGGCGACGACCCTCCGGCGTGTCCGTGCGCGCGATCGGCGGCACGGGGGGCTCCATGGCCCCGATCACGCGGATCTCGAGGCGCGGCACCACGAGCGCTCCGAGCGCCCCGCCGAGGGCGCCGGCGATGTCCTGTGCCTGCCCGATCACCACCTCGGCCAGCTCGTCCAGGCGATCGTCGGGCAGGTGCTTCGCGTGGTGGCCGATCCCGATCGCGGCCACCGCCACCCCGCGGTGATCGCGAACCGCCACGCCGATCGAGCGACGCGAGAGATCGAGCTCTCCGTCCTCCAGGGCCCAGCCGCGCTCCCGGGTGAGCGCCAGGTCCTCCTCCAGCCGGGCGCGGTCGGTGAGCGTCCTCGCGCTCCAGGCGTCGAGCACCACCTCGTCGAGCACGGAGGGCGGCGACTCCGCGAGCAGCGCCTTGCCGAGGGCGGTGGCGTGGGCGGGGAAGGCGCGCCCGGCCGCCTCTGAGGGCCCGCGCACCTGCTCGACGAACACCGCCCGTCCGCCGACGAGCTTTGCGATGAGGCCCGGCAGGCCGACCAGATCGCGAAGCGCCTCGACGCTCGCGCGGAAGGCCTCCCAGTCGCTTCGCTGCGAGATCGCGCGCTCGGTCAGCTCCGACAGCCGCCGTGCACCCAGCCGATAGCGCTTGTCCACGTATCCGGTCTCGACCAGTCCGGCGGCCTGCAGGTGGAGCACGAGCTTGTGGGCGTTCGGGGTGGCGAGGCCGATGTGCTCGGCGATCTCGGGGAGCGACAGCTCGGGCCGCTCGGCGAGCAGATCGAGGACCGCGAGCGTCTGCTCGACCGCCTTCACCCGGTAGTGCTGCGTCTCGGCGAGAGGCGGCGGCTGGCGGCGGTGCCTCACCATCGCGGCGCTATTTCGTCGAGGAGCCCCCGCCGCGCACGTAGCGGCCGGATGGATCGGGGTCCGAGGTGAGGTACTCGCGAAGGGCCGAGGCCGTGGTGCGCCACTCGTGCCCCTCCTTCCAGGCCGGAAGGCGATTCGCGGCTGCCTCGTGGTAGATCGTGTTCGGCTCGACGCGGAGAAACTCGGCGGCCTCGAAGGCCGACAGCTCGATCGGCGACTCGGGGAAGGCTGGCCCGGAGACGCTGACCTCGGATGCTCCGCGAAGCCGGCGTCCCGGCGTCCAGCGGGCGGCGACGGCCTCGGCGAGGAACCTCCACTCCTTGCCCACTCTTCGGGCCGGGAGGCGCCCCTGTCGGGCGGCTCGGTGGACGGAGTTGCGGTGCATGCCAAGCCAGTCGGCGACCTCGTCGATCGTCAGGACTGGCTGCGCTGGCTCGGCCACGGACCCAAGACTGCCGTACGGCGGGGGTGGTGGCGAGTCCCGAATCCACTCGTACAGTATGCGACTGACCACAGTGGACTGTCTAGCGATCCGGGCGGCCGGCTGTGGGGGATCAGGCCGGCGCGAGCTCCAAGCTGACGACAAGCCGGAGACCCAGGGCCTCACCCACCCGCTCGAGCGTCGTAATCGAGGCGCGGTGCTGGCCGCTCTCGAGGCGCGAGATCGCCGAGTGACTGGTTCCGACGCGCTCGGCGAGCTCCTTCTGGGTCAGCCCGAGTTCACCGCGGCGCAGGATCACCTGGCGGGCGATGGCCTCGAAAGGATCGAGGCGCGCTCGCTCGCGCTGGTACTCGGCGCTTCGCCGGCGCCGCCGGCCGCCGCCGTCGACGCGGTCTCCGATGGGGCTGTGGGTGGCGCTCGTGCGGGGCATTGACCCTCCTTGAATCGGCCGTGAGCTTATCAGACTTGATAAGTGCGATGCTACGGGGCATCACGTCCGGCCGCGCGCGGCGGACGGCGCCGCGGGGCGTCCATGCGCGCCCGGAAGTCGTCGAACCGCGCCCGGGCGATCGCGATCTCACGCTCGGGCACCTGGCCGGTGTCCTTCCTGAACATGTGAAGCAGCACGATCAGGTTGCCCGAGCGGCGGTAGAGCACCCGGTAGAGCGACGAGCCGAAGTGGCAGCGCAGCTCGCGAAGCTCGCCCTCAATCTGCGAGCTGTGCGGGAACGGAAGGTGCGGCCGGGCCGGTCCGAGCAGGTTGAGTCGCTCGATCTGCTGATCGAGAACGGCCTGCGCCCGAGCATCGAGGCCCTCGATGAAGTCGTCCACGGGCTGGCTGCCGTCGGCGGCTCGGTAGTACACCGCCTGGAACCGGCGCTCAGCCATTGCGCCCGCCGAGCGACCCACTCTCGAACCAGCATCGCCGCGCGGACCTAGCGTGGACCGGCTCGATCAGTCCTCCAGCGGGATGTCGAGCGTCCACTCGCGTCGCGGTATCGGCGGTGATTCGTCCCCGGTCATCCCGTCCGGCGGTAGCCACACAGCAAGCGCGTCACGGTCGGTCAGCGCGGCGTACACCCTGTCCGGCGGGGCGCTGATGACTCGGATGGCGGTGTCAGTCCGACTCATCGCGGGCGCGCCCGTAGCGCTCGTAGATCACGCGCGAGCCGAACGTCCTGGTCTCGATCAGGTCGAGCGGGACGTCTTCGGTGACCGGCGGCAGGAACGGCGTGCCGCCACCGACGACGACCGGATTGCGGAACATGCGCAGCTCGTCGACAAGGCCGAGCTCGATCGCCGCCGCGGCCAGGCCGGCGCCGCCGATCGAGACGTCCTTGTCGGTCGCGTCGAGCGCCGCAGCGGCCTCCTCGGCCACCGACGCCTCGGCGAGCCGGGCGTTGCCCTGGACGCTGTCGAGCGTGCGGCTGAAGACGACCTTCGGGATCGCGCACCAGACGTCGGCGAACGCGGCCCCGAGCTCGTCGTCGCGCAGCGACGGATCCGTCTCCCACACCAGCATCGTCTCGTAGAGCCTGCGGCCGAGGAGATAGCCGCCGAGCTCGCGTACCTGCGCGAGTGTGAAAGCGAAACAGCTCGTCGCTAGGGACCGTCCACCCGAACGCGCCCTCGCGGTCGGCGATGAAGCCGTCCACCGAGACGCTCATCGAGTAGATCAGCATGGCTTCAGACCGTCGGGCCGGAGCGATCGACGATGATCGTGATGAGGTCCACCCTTAGGCTCGACATCGGGCTCTCCTTCCTTCTGCGGTGTGCTGACCGATCGCGAGACGAGAACTCATCGTCGTGGGCGCTCCAAGCGATCGTACGGCCATTGCCGGCGTCTTCATCGACCACCGGCGACGAGTGTGCGTGCCATCGCTAGCCAGGCCGAGCCGAGCGGCCCGCGGCGCGCTCGACCGCCGGGCCGAGGTCATCGCAGCTGAACGAGCCTGGGCAGATCGTCTGAACGGTCGCGAGCGAGAGCGAGCGGAAGCCCAGGCCCTCCACCGCCGCACGAGGAGCGACCCAGAAGGCCCACTGGGAGATGTCCAGAGGGTCGAAGGCCGCGTGTTCGCGCGCGGTCTGCACGGCGAAGACGTAGACGTCGGCGCGGTAGCTGCGGGCCTCGCCGTACACGCCGGTCTCCTCGTCCCAGGCGCGGCCCGACAGGTGCCCGAATGTGATGCGCGAGTGACGCCTCGTCGGCCAGGCCTGCAGGTAGGCGCCCGCCTTGACCTCGACCGCGATGTCACCGCACAGCAGATCGTGGTTGGCCCAGGCCGAGCGCACGCCGTCAACGCAGCCCAACGCAAGCCCGACGATCCACTCGGCCAGGACGCCGCGGACAGTGTTGTCGCGCAGGTCGCTGAAGGCCCATCGTCAGAAGTCGAGCACCTGTGCCCGGCCGGCGGCGACCGACTCGCTCCCGGTCAGCCGGCGCGGCGGCAGTGGCGTCAGTACGGCGTCAGGCTTGTCCGGCGCCATCTATGGAGGTCCTCGGTGTCACCGTGGCCCCAGGGTGCCAGACGGCCCGGTCGGCTACCGCTCCCGGCCAAGACCGCGGCCGGGAGCGTTTCGCGAACGATCCTCGATCCCCTGCGCGCGATCGGGATCGACCGGCCCACGCCACGGCGCGAGCCGCTCCTCGACTCGGTCCAGCTGAGCGCCGAGCCGCTGGGCACGCTCGCCGACGTCGTCTCCCGGGCCGACCCGGTCCAAGTCGCCGCGTGCGCTCCGGAGTTCGGCCCGGTGGTGCCCGAAGTCCCTGCCTGCCCGCGCGAGGTCGGCGCGCAGCTCGGCGCGGTCGCGTCGGCGCCAGGCTGGCGTGCGCTCCAGCTGCTCGGCGAGGCGCTCGTACCGAGTCCGCGCCTCCTTCAGCCCTGACTCGGCGAGCTCAAGCCTCCGGGTCGCCTCGACTCGGCGCATCCGCTCGTCAGCCGTCGCTCGCAGGCGCTCCTGCGCCGCCTCGCGCTCTGCGCGCAGCTCCTCGGAGAGGGCCAGCAGCCGCTCGGGCGTCGCGCCATCGACATCGGCCCGCACCGCTCTCATCACCGCATCGCGACGCTCCGGCGCGACCAGGTCGAGGGCGAGCGACTTACCCTGGGAGCGCGACCAGGCCCGCGCCAGGGCCGTCTCGATCTCCCCGGCATCGTGGTGGACCACGAACACCTGGAGGTCGTGGCGCTGACGCGATGCGGCGACGTAGGCCCACTCGGCTCCGCCGCGATCAAGACTCGCGAGGACGAAGGTCCGGTCGACCGACCCCCCCTGCGAGACGTGGCCGGTGAGGGCATAACCGTGGCGGGCGTGGCCCAGGTAGCCGGCCGGCAGGCGCACGATCTCGCCGTGGTCGGTGAACACGTCGAGGTGCTCGCCGAGAGGGTCCATCCGCACGACCGTCCCGCCGGTGCCGTTGCGCACGCCGAGGCCGTAGTCGTTTCGGCGGCAGACGAGGCGATCGCCGATCGCCCACTCGCTGCCGCCGGCGACGAGCCGCCGTTCCGACAGGAGCCCCCGGGCCTCGCGCGACTCGCGCGCGAGCCGGTTCAGCTCGGCGACGTCGTGGCGGTCGTGCGCGAGCATCAGGCTGCGCCCGGGCGACTCCCGCTCCGCCTCGGCCCATGCCTTCACCAGCGCGGCGCGGGCCTCGCGCGCGTCCTCGAAGCGCTGGAGGCGCCCGGATTCCGAGAGCAGCGCGACCGCGTCGGCGGCGCGGCCCTCGGCAAGATGGGCGGCGATGCAGCGCTGCAGCTCGCTCGCCTGGCGGCGGTTCTCGGTCAGCGCGACCGCCCCGAGCCGGTCGGCGAGCGCGGCGAAGCCGCCGCCCGCCTCGATCGCCGGGAGCTGGGCGCGGTCCCCGACGAGCACCACGCGCGCCGAGCGCCAGGCGGCCGCGTGGACGAGGCGCTGGAGGGCGCGGGTCGGCATCGCCGACGCCTCGTCGACGACGATCAGCCCGCGCGCCGGGATGGCGCTTTCTCCGCGCTCGATCCGGCGCAGCAGGAGCGCGGCGGTCTGCGACTCGATCCCGGCCTCGCGCCGGAGCAGGTCGGCCGCCTGGCCCTGCCAGGCGACCCCGATCACCCGGACACCGGAGCGCTCGTAGGCGTCGCGAACAGCCGACAGGGTGAACGTCTTGCCCGAGCCGGCGCGCGCCTCCATGACCCGCACGCGCGCCTCGCCGCCGCACAGGTGGCGCACCGCGGCGGCCTGGTCCGCGCCAAGGGTCGGCCGCGCAGCGATTACCGCCTCGATCGCTTCCGGTTCGGCGTCGATCGGCGCCCCGGGGTCCCGACCGGTGGCGGCGTCGACGAGCCGGACCTCGGTTCGGAGCATGTCCTGTGTGGTGAAGAGCGGCTCGCGCCAACTGCGAGGCGCGTCGCCGTCCTCGCGGGTGAGCGCGACGCAGCGCTCGGCGAGGAACTGATCGGCCAGCGCCTCGAGACGCCCGGCGGGCGCGCCCTCGGGGTGGACCTCGCCGAGCGCCTGGATCACCTCGCGGCGGGTGAAGGTGGAGCTCTGGCGCGTCAGGCCCTCGGGTCCGAGCATGCGCGCGGCCTGCGCTCGCAGGCGCTCGGTGTAGTCGGGCCGAGTCACGGGCCGTGCTCGCCCGAGTGCGTCGCGCAGCTCCCGGGCCCCGAAGCCGTGCTCGGCGGCGCGCGCCCGCCAGCCGGCGACGGCCTCCTCGCGCGCGATCGAACGCTTTCGATCGCGCGTCTCCCGCTGGATGGCGGCGATCCCGGCACGCGAGGTGAGCCCACGGGCGAGCGCCTCCTCGACGATCTCGGCGTGACGCGCCGAGAAGTGCTCGCGCACCGACGCGGGCACCGCGGCGAGCTCGGCGATGCCGTTCACCACCGGCCCCCATTCGACGCCGAGCGAGCGGGTCAGCTCGGCGCGCATGACGGCGTCGGCGATCGTGCCCGCGGTCTTGGCGTGCGCGTAGACCGGGCGCATGTCCGGGGCGCTCCAGCGCCCGTCGGGTCCGCGCACCCGGTTGGCGATCACGAGATGGGCGTGGAGGTGCGGATCGCCCGAGCGGGCCATCTCGTGGACGTAGACCGCGCCGACGAATCCGTCCGCCGGCAGCACCGAGACGCCGTTGCGCCCACGGCGCACGAAGCAGGCATGGCGCTCCAGGTAGTTGAGGGCGGCATCGACCCCAGCGGCGCGCGCGTCGAGCACCGCGCGACGGACCGGCTCGTCGCCGACGGCGGCAAGGACGCTGACGCTCTTGGGCGCTGCGAAAGTGAGGTCGAAGCCGACGTTGCCTCCGGCGCGGCGAGCCGTGCCGGCCAGCACGCCGCCGCTCGCCGGGTCACGCCCGTCGAGCAGCACTCCAAGAGCGCCCTCCTCGGACGCGCCGGTCAGGCCGAGCGCCGCAGCTCCGCAGCCCGCCCAGGTGCCGCGAACCTGACCGCGCTCGGCGTAGTAGTCGTCGGCGGCGAACTCGGCCCGCTCGTAGTAGTCCGGCCCCCGCGCTGCTCGCAACGTCAACATGGACGGTGGGCATCATACCTGATGCAACTGTGCCGCCGATCCTCGGGGGTATGGCCGCGGGGCACTGGCCTGGTCCTGACTCGCGGCTCCTGGCCCTCCGGGCGCGAGGTGTAGGGGCGCGACGCTGGACGATGATGTACCCGGGCACGCGTCGCCACGGGAATGCTCCCCGCAGAGAGAGGGCGAGCGCGACGGCGGGGTTCAGGTGAGCACCGGAGACGGCGCCCATGAAGAGGATGGGTGCGCAGTAGTTCCGCGAAGAGCCGGCGCCACTCTTGGCGGGGATCGTCGAAGTCGTGACCCGACCCGAACTCGAGGCCGAGGCGCTCATCGACGCGGGCTCGGTCCCGCGAACGCGGGCCCGCGTTCTGGCGCTCCGGTGGGAGGCGTGAATCTGGGGCGTTCACGGGTGGGCCCCGTCTCGATCGAGCAGCTCCAGCGCGCGCAGATAGGGCGGCTTCCAGGCGGCTCGGGGATCGCGCGGCAGGCGAAGACGGTCCTCCATGTCTGCGCGCTTCACCGCCCGGGCGATCTCGCCGGCTGCGCCGGGAGGTCGGTTGGCGGGTAGCCGAGACGCTCGGCCAGGGGCCGGCCGGTCTCGAAGTGGAAGTCCTTGTGAGGCTCCTCGGCGACCTCGCGGTACACGTCCTTGACGCGCTCCTCGAGGTCCGTGGTGTCGAGTCGCCGGGCCGCTTCGTGCGCGACACCGCGGCCCACGTCGCCCTCGAGCAGCGCGACCACGGTGTCGCCCGCCACCTGCCCCTTCGCCGGGCGTTCGCGGAGGCGAGCGTTCGCAGCCCGGTGCTGCGCGCCTGCTCGCGGGCCGGGCTCGTCAACAACCTGAACGACGCGCTCGCCTGGGGTCTGGTCCCCCTCTACCTGGCCGCTCACGGTGCAACGACCGGGGAGATCGGCGTCATCGCAGCGCTCTACCCGGCAGTCTGGGGGGTCGGTCAGATCGCCACCGGGTGGCTCTCGGACCAGGACGGGCACAAGCCACTGATCGTCGCGGGGATGCTGATCCAGGCTGGCGCGCTGGCGCTCCTGGCGGCCGAGGGCGGGGCGATTGCCGCCGCCGCGGCGGCGGCCGTCCTCCTCGGCATCGGGACGGCACTGGTCTACCCGACCCTCATCGCGGCGGTGTCAGACGCGGTCACCCCGAGCGAGCGAGCGCCGGTCGTCGGGGTGTATCGCTTCTGGCGCGACTTCGTATTCGTGCTGGGCGCCCTCCTGGCCGGATTCGTGGCCGACGCCCTCGGCAGCGGGGCGGCGATCGCGATCGTCGCGGGCCTCACCGCGGCGAGCAGCCTCTGGGTCGCCGGTACCGCGTGGTCCCGGGGCCAGCCGGCGTCGGCGATCACGGCCATCGCCGCCCGCTGAATGCCGTCGCCGCAACCGGTGAGGATCCTCGTCGTCCTTGAGCGATCCGCCCTACGGGACCGAGCGCGCGTACAACGGCCTGCGCCTCGCCCACGCGCTGGTCAAGCGGGAGGAGACACAGGTGCGAGTGTTCCTCTTGGCCGATGCGGTCGGCCGGCACGATCCTCTGGCTAGGCGACTCGCGCGTCTGAGGCCGCTCCGAGCAGACTCTTAGGTTCCTCACGCCCTGGTCTTATGCGGGCCGTCCAGGCTGGTTGAGCACCCGGTTCCGGGTGACGCGACACCGACCAGGGAGAACAATCGTGACCGACGTACGACGCCCCGCCCGCATGCGACGCGCAGCCGCGGTGGCCGCGCTCTCGATCGGCCTCGCAGTCGGCGGCTTCGGCATCGCCTCGGCCGCCAGCGGAACCGCCGTCACCTCGGCCGCCGCGACCACCACGACGGCCCCGGCTACGCAGGGCACGGCTCCGCACGGGTCTCCCCAGGGCTGGGGCGGTCAGCGCAGCGACGAGACCCCGCTCACGGGCGACGCGCTCACCGCGGTGACCAAGGCCGCGACGGCCAAGGTGCCCGGCGCGACGGTGGTGCGCGTGGAGACCGACGCCGACGGAAACGCGAAGTACGAGGCCCACATGACGAAGGCGGACGGCTCGCTGGTGACCGTCTACGTCGACGCCTCGTACAACGTGGTGAGCGTCCAGACCCGCTGACCCACGGACGGGACCGTTCCCGGGTCGCCTACCCGACGTGCGTGTAGCTGACGCTCTCGATTAGGCGGTCCGGACCGGGACCGTCGAGCGGTTCACCGCGCAGCGCCCGTTGGAGTCCAACTCCAGGGCCTCCTTGATGGGCGTGAGGCGAAAGCACCCCAACTCCCTCGGGAGACCCGGACGGAACGATCAGCTGTCGCGCAGGCGACGCCTACCCCTCGGGTAGGGGCTCCCCGGCGGAGGGGTAGGGAAGGCGCTTGGGCTTGGCGGTATCGGTGCCGGCGCTGCGCCCGATCTGGGCGGCGGCGCGGGCGACCTTGGCATCGCGCGCGGCGAAGACCTCCGCCTCCGACCCACCGGCCAGCAGGCCGAGGAACTCCTCGCGCTCGATCGTCTCGCGCTTCAGGAGGATCTGGGAGAGGGTCTCCAGATCGGCCCGGTGCTCGACCAGGATGTCCCGGGCGCGCTGGTGGGCCTCCTCGATGATCCGCCGGATCTCGGAGTCGATCGTCCGGGCGAGGTCGTCGGAGTAGTCGGGCTCCGAGTGCATGTCCCGGCCCAGGAAGGGCGCGCCGTGGTTGTGGCCGAGGACGCGAGGCCCCAGCTTCTCGGACATCCCGAAGCGCATCGTCATCTGCTTGGCCGTCGAGGTGACCTTCTCGAGGTCGTTGGCGGCCCCGGTGGTGATCTCGTCGAACACCAGCTCCTCGGCGGCCCGGCCGCCGAGCGTCATCGCCATCTGGTCCTCGAGCTGCGCGCGGGTGGTGAGGAACTTGTCCTCGAGCGGCATCGAGATGGTGTACCCGAGCGCCTGACCGCGGCTGACCACCGAGATCTTGTGGACGGGGTCGGCGTCGGGGAGGAAGTGGCCCACCAGGGCGTGGCCCATCTCGTGGTAGGCGGTGACGACGCGCTCCTTCTCGGAGAGCAGCCGGCTCTTCTTCTCGGGGCCGGCGATCACCCGCATGATCCCCTCCTCGAGCTCCGTCTGCTCGATCACGCGCTTGCCCTTGCGGGCGGCGAGGAGGGCGGCCTCGTTGACCAGGTTCGCGAGGTCGGCGCCCGTGAAGCCCGGGGTCTGGCCCGCGAGCACGGCGAGGTCGATCTCCTTGGCGATCGGCTTGCCCTTGGTGTGCACGCGGAGGATCTGGGCGCGCCCATCGCGGTCGGGCCGGTCGACCACGATCTGGCGGTCGAAGCGGCCGGGCCGCAGGAGGGCCGGATCGAGGATGTCCGGACGGTTCGTGGCCGCGATCAGGATGATGTTGTCCTTCGCCTCGAACCCGTCCATCTCGACGAGCAGCTGGTTCAGCGTCTGCTCGCGCTCGTCGTTGCCACCGCCGATGCCCGCGCCGCGGTGGCGCCCGACCGCGTCGATCTCGTCGATGAAGATGATGCAGGGGCTCGACTGCTTTGCCTGCTCGAAGAGGTCGCGCACTCTGGATGCGCCGACGCCGACGAACATCTCGACGAAATCGGAGCCCGAGATCGAGAAGAAGGGCACGCCGGCCTCGCCGGCTACGGCCCGCGCGAGCAGGGTCTTGCCGGTCCCCGGCGGGCCGAAGAGGAGCACCCCCTTGGGGATGCGCGCGCCGAGGGCCTGGAACTTCTTCGGGTTCTCGAGGAACTCCTTGATCTCGTGCAGCTCCTCGACGGCCTCGTCGGCGCCCGCCACGTCCTTGAAGGTCGTCTTCGGGGAATCGGCGGCCATCCGCTTGGCGCGCGACTTGCCGAAGCTCATCAGCTTGGAGCCGCCACCCTGCATGCGGTTCATCAGGAAGATCCAGAACCCGATGAACAGGACGAACGGGGCGAGCCAGATCAGCGCCGACCACCACGGCGAGCCCGGGATGCCCTTCACCTGGAAGGGCACGTCCGCGTGGCGCAGGTCCCCGGTGAGGGTGTCCGCGTACTCCTGCGGGTAGCCGGTGGTGAAGCGCCGGCCGTTGTCGAGGACGACATCGACCTCGTTGTTCTGGACCTTGATCGTGGCCTGCTTGACCTGGCCGTCGTCGATTTCCTGAAGGAACTGGTTGAACGTCGGCGCAGGGGTGGAGGTCCCATCGGAGACCACGAGGCGCTGGGCGACGAACACCAGCAGGATGACGATCAGGATCGGGAACGCCGCGCCCTTGAGGAACTTGTTCACCGAGCTCCCGCCCGCCTGGATCGACTCGCCTCTGATCGGCACCGGACGAGCCCGAGGCGACCGCGTGGGCCGACCCCGAAATTGTCTCACGAGGGTAGCAGCGGTCCCGGGGAGCGCCGTCCTCCTCGCTTAGCGTGGATACCGCTTGACCACGCGCGCTCTCCTAGGCTCGTCAGGCGCCCACACCTCGGCCAGGAAGCCGCTCGCCAGAAGGCGCGCGTGTAGAGCGACGTCGATGCGATCGGTCTTTGCCCCGCCCTGCGCGGCGCCGCGCATGGCCGTGGGATCGGCGAGCACCACCTGTGCGACGTGGGGCTCGATGACGCGGGCGATCGCGAGGACGGCGGCGGTCGATTCGAGCGCGACCGTGGCCGTGTCTCCCACCTCGCGTGCCCAGGACTCGAGCACTTCGGGCGTCGTGGCGATGCGCCCGCCCGAGCACACCTGGCCATCCTCGGCGATCGCGACCTCGCGGTAGTCGCGATGCACGTCCAACCCGACGTAGATCACGCTCCACCTCCTTCTCGGCGACCAGCTGAGGCAAGGCGGGCACGACGACATCTGCCGATCCGTGCTCGCAGCACACGTCCGGGGACGACGAGGGCCAACGCCGCCGGCGGTGTCCCAGGGGCTCGATTTCAGGTTGGGCTCGAGTCCGAGAGTGGAGCCCCGGACTCGAAGACGAGGCGCACAGCGCGCTCACGTAGCTCGTCGGGGTACTTCCTCGGGGCAGCCGTCGTGGTGGGGCTCCTTCCTCCAGGACGCATCATCCTGGCTTGGGGAGTCTCCGTCGAACCCAGCCCGCTCACTTGGTCGTCGCGACAACACGGCCAATCGGGGCGGGAGAGCGACGCGAGCGCGGGTCGGGACTGTTGCTCGCGCGCGTCAGACGCGAAAGAGTCCGTACTAATCCTGCCGGAAGAGATCCACGATGCCCCCCGTCGGTAGAGAATGGGCCGAGCAGAATCTCGGGATGACGATCCCGGAACGGCGCGCCATGCCCGAAGCCCTCGCGCCGGGTAAGACCCCCGCGAGCGACCGGCAGCTCGCTCGCGAGCTCATCGACTTCGACTCCGAGGGCCCCGCCGGAGCGGAGTTTCGCGCAGCGGCCACAAGAGCCCCCGACGGCCTCTCGAAGTATGTGGACATCGAGTGGCCCGCCGGCCTCGAGCCAACGCCCGGCCCAGAGCCCGAGGGCGAGCCGCTCCCCAGGGCCGACGTCCTCCTCGTCACCTGGACGGTGGACGAGGGGCACGCCCTCAGCCGCGTCCTCACCCCGGGCTTTGACAGCCGCGACCAGTGGAAGCACTACGCCCACAACTACGAGGAGATCTCGAAGGACATGCTCGCCCGGTCGCCCGCGCGCCAGTACGGGCGGCTCGGCACCTACTGGACCACCACCATCGGCGCGCGCGCGGTCACGCTCGTCAAGTCCGACTCCCACATGTCCCAGGACGGGCCGAAGCTCCCAAACGCCCGCCTCTGGGCCCAGATGATCCAGGAGACCCAGCCGAGGCTCGTGATCAGCACCGGCACCGGCGGCGGGATCGGCCCCGATTTCGAGGTCGGCGACGTCATCGTCAGCCGCTTCGCCGAGTTCGACTGCCAACGCGCCTTCACAAAGCTCGACGGCGAGGCGTTCTCCTCGCCCCGAAACCCCCACCGCGGGAAGTTCACGACCGCGAGATCGCTCTTCAAGGCGAACGCCAAGATGCTCCCGGCGACCAACACCAGGCCGCCGCGGATCTTCACCGCCGCAAGTCGCAACGAAGGCATCCTCACGACCGACTTCTTTGGCTTCGACAACACCGCCAACACCTACGGGCTCCAGGGCAAGGGCGACCTCTCCGAGATGGGCGACGCCGTCCTTGGCATGGTCTGCGCCCAGCTCGGGGCCGCCGCGCCCTCCTACGTGATCGTCCGCAACGTCTCCGACCCCCAGATCGACGCCAGCACCATGACCCTCGACCAGCAGAAGGACCTCGCCGCGAAGATCTACAAGGGCTACGGGCGATGGAGCAGCGTCTGCGGCGCCCTCGTCTGCTGGGCGATCATCGCCGGGCTCTAAGGTGTGATTTCACCGTGCGCCCCGGAGCTGCGCCACCGGCGGACCCCGAACCCCCCGGATCACGTATTCCTCCGGCGGACCCCGAACCCCCCGGATCACGTATTCCTGCCTGCCCCACCCGATCATCACCTGGTGGGGGCGCCCGGCTGAGCCGGCAGGCCGCACCCCGGCCGTCGACCGCGCGGGGGGCTGGGGCCGTCAACACAACGCAGGTTCTGGAGCGGAGCACTTTAGTGCCCGTTGACCGACCAGTGTGGCGGGTCGCCGGTCTGCTGCTTCAGGACGCCGAAGCTCTGGCCCAGGGCCCACATCGGGTGGCTTGTCGTGCTGTTTCCAGCCGCAATCGTCACCCAGTGCCCCGCGCCATCGCGAATCGAGACGGTGCGCGGCCACGCGAAGTTCCAGTCGATGGCCCGCCCGTGCGAATGGTTGGAGGGGTAGGCCGCCCCGAACGCCGCAATCTGGAACGCCTGCTTCATCTGGGTGGCTGCCTTCTTGGACGCCGGAACATCCGGATTCCCGTTCGCGTCCTGGTGCAGCCAGCAGATCGGGACGTGCTCGATGCCGCCGTGCGGATAGGGCTTGACGTCCCCGGGTTCCTCGACGCCGAGGTTCGCCTTGCTCTGGGCCGTGACGGGAGGATTCTGGGGGCGGAACTTCTGCCAGCCGCCCGCTACCCGGTAGGCCGTGTTCATGAGCCACGCCCGCTCGTCAGGTCGGAGCGTGGTGGTGATGAGGGGCACGATCGGGGCATTCGGGGTATGGATGGAATGGGTCGTCCCACGCTTCGCGTGGGCCAGGGAGGCCAGGAACGACTGGACGTGGCCGCGGAAGGGATTGCTCAGATCCGCGACGTCTCGGCTCTGCGGGAAACGGGCTCCCAGGCGCTTGGTGAAGGGCCCTCCGTCAACCCAGGACGTGCCGCTCGGCTCGCCGCACATCGAGAGGTCAACCTGATCCTGGAAGGTGGTGGAGTTGACCCGAAGGGTGTGATCGAAGACGAGCGCGATCAGCCCCGCGGGCCCCCCGAACAAGGGGTCCTCGTCGTCGAAGCCCACGTCGCCGGGGGTGTCGAAACCGGAGTCGGACCACGGCCCGCTGTGAGGAGCGGCGGCGCAAGGGCCAGTGCTGGTGAGGGTCTCGGTCCCCTGCGGCACGATGAAGCGGATGTCGTACTGACCGTTGAACCACCCGGCGCTGATGCGTTCACGTTTGACCGGTCCCGAGTAGCTTCCGGTGCCGATCAGGGTGTCCGTCGCGGTCCCGCCCGCGCAGTCCACGTTCACGGTGTACTGGGTCGAGAACGTGGTCGTCGCCCGTGCGCCTTGCCTGTCAACGGTGATCGTCGTGTCCCATTTCTGAAACCCCCCGGTGGACAGCGCGTCGGTGCGGACGTGGTGGATCGTGCCCGTCCAGAGGACGCTGCCGGTCTCGAGATTCAGGTTCGGGTCGATGGTGCCGTGGGCGACCGGGGCGGACCACAGCAGGGCGGCGCACGCGGTCGCGGCCAGAGCGAGCAAACCCCGACGCGGAACTGCGCAGACTCTTGTCGGCTTCATCGCACCGGAGTCCAGGGCGGTCCGCTCATCGGTGGCCACTAATCCCCGGTCTTCCTGTCGGTCCCGTCACTCATGCCGGAAGGCCACGGAAGTCGGGCGAACCAGCGCAGCCATAGGTCAGGGGTGGCTGCGGCGACGCTATCCCGCCCTGTGAGGAAAAGCGAGCGTGGTAGCAGTGGTCTGCCCCCGTTTCCGTTGACCCACCACCCCCGCCCCTTCCGGGGAGGCAATCCGCAACCGTCAACCGGAGAAACCCTGATGCCACCGGCCGAGTCCTGATCGACGCTGGCTCCACTCGGCCTCTTGGGATTGGAGCCCGCGGTGATGTGGGACAGCGGCAACGGCGGTTGGGGGTGGGGCTCCTGGCTGGTGATGAGCCTGATGATGCTGGCCTTCCTCGCCCTGGTGGCCTGGGGGGTGTTCCTTGCCTGGCGCGGCACGCAGGGCACGCGGGGATCCGAGCCGCCGCCCATCGGCCCTGAGACTCCCGAGGCGATTCTGGGAGAGCGGCTGGCCCGCGGCGAGATCGGCGCCGAGGAGTACCGGGAGCGCCTGGAGGCTCTGCAGGGCACACCGCCGGGCCCGCCCGCGACGAGGTAGCGCACGATGGGCCTTCTCGATCGCTTCCGTCGCGCGCAGGCCACCCCGGCCAACACGGCGGCCGGCTGGCAGTCGGGCGCCTGGCTCGGCTGGGAGTGCCCGCGCAACGTCGTCCGCGAGAGTCACTACCAGCACGCCTTCGCGAAGCTCTGCGGGCCGGTCTGCCGCGAGGGCTACCTCGTGCCCGTCCATGTCCGTCTGCGTCGAGATCCCGCCAATCCCTCCGACCCGAACGCGGTCGGCGTATACGTCGTCGACGAGCAGGTGGGGTGGCTGCGCGCCGAGGCCGCCGCCCAGGTCGCGGCGGACTGCGATCGGGCGGGCATCTCCGAGTGGGCCGTCGCCGGCCTCATCCGGGGAGGGAGCGGGCGGGCGGACTACTTCGGCGTCTACCTGTGGATGTCCCGACTGACCGAGCCGGGCCCGCTGGAGGAGTTCGCTCCGGATCTCTGGGAGGTGTCATGGCCGCCCGGCAGGTACGAGGACGACTGCCAGCGCCAGCTCCGCTGGGAGCGGCGCGGATGACCAACCCGCTCCTCGACCGCTGGGAAGAGGAGGGCGCCCCTCCGGGAGTCTTCGACCGCTCGACCTCGGGCCAGGGCCCGCCCGAGCGGCGCGCTCGGCTGCAGGGCGAACGAGCTCGGGCTATTGGCCTCGCGGGTCGATGGCGCTGTCGAACGGGCCTGGTCGGATGGAGGCGCCAGGCGGGTGGCCACCCTGCCCAGGCGAGGGATGCATCGGGCCGGGCGGGCGTGGGAGCGTCAACTTCCTCTCCCCGGAAGAGGTGAACCCGGTTGCCCGGCCACCGCAAGTGGATGCTGATCAAGAGGCGCAAGCTCGTCGCAACCCCCTTTCCCAAGCACGCCGAGCGGGTTGCTGAGATTCAGCGCGAGATGCAGGACGAGGCGCGGCTCCTGCTCAACCTCGAGCGGCCGCTCGCGCGAGCGGCCGATGCCCCCGAGCCCTGGGCCACCGACGTTCGGGATCTCGTCGGCCTCGTGCGCTCGCTGAGCAGCGATCTGGTGGCGGCCGGGGACGAGCTCGCCCGTCTGCGTCAGGACCTGGCGGCTCGAGACGACTCACCGTGACGCCCGACCCACCTCTCGGGCGCTGGGAAGAGGAGGGCGCCCTGCGCGAGCTCGCCCGCTTGGCCGCGGACCTTCCCAGAATCGGCGCGGACCTTGCCTGGGCGCGTCTCGATCGTCTCACCGTCAACCAGCGCCGGTGCATCGAGGATCTCCTGCGCGCGGTTTCCGAGCACGTCGAGCCCTGATGCACCCCGCGGCTGGCCCGGTGTCGGCCGAGCCGGCGGGTCACTTCTCGGCGTGATTCCTCGGCCCCCTCCCGATCTAGACGGGTTTGCGCCACGGGCTGAGAGGGCCTACCGTCCGGGTTGAAGTTTTTCTCTCTCAAGCGGTCCGAAAGTCGCGAGGCTTGCCGCGGACCGGTTGCCCGAGGCCCCGGCGGCGCCTGTTCTTTGGAACGGAGTCCGCGATTCTGGCGGTCATGGCAGACATGGATGTGCCGGAGCTCCCGCTCTCGCGCTTTGCGTCCGGCGCGGATGGTCCGGCCTTCAGGGGGGCGCAGTTCGATCCGCTCGTCGTCGATTGGTCGCGTGACGGGCTCGATCAGAGCCTCACGGCCGTCGAGGAGGCCGGGCCATAGGCGCCTCGTACCTACACGAGCCGGGAAACGGGCCACAGGGCGGAGCCGGGGACGAGCTGCAGCGCGAGGTGGAGGCTCGGTCCCAGCTGGACGGCGACCAGACGGCGGCCGACCTGGATCAGACGCAGGCCGATTCCGATCAGACGAGCTCGGATGCCGACCAGGCGGCGTCCGATGCCGATCAGGCGCTGGCCGATCGAGACCAGCACGCGTCGGACCGTGACCAGGCCGCGGCCGACTGGGAGCGCTGCCATGCCAACGGGGCCGACTCGGCCGACCAGGCGTACGAGGCGTCGCGCGTCGAGCGCGACGAGACCAGTCAGGAGCGCGAGTCCACGGCGGCCGGACGGTCGAGGACGACCGGCCAGCGGCTGGCCGCGGCCGCCCAACGCGATGAAGTGGCCTGGGTGCGGGATCTCACCGCCGCCGCTCGCGATCGTACCGCCCAGGCGCGCGAGGGGGCCGCGAGCGCGCGCGACAACGCGGCCGTTGCGAGGGAGCGCCACGCCGTCGTGACCGGCACCCTGGACGACTCGATGATTGCGCTCAGAGGGGCCCGGGCCCTCGGCGCGTCCTTCCGGAGAGAGTCAGCGCGGGAGCGGATGGCGGCGAGATCCGACCGTGAGGCGGCGGCGGCGGACCGCGAACGGGCGGCGGCGGACCGCCGCTACGCCGACCTGGACGACCTGACCCGCGTCTTCCGGCGCGGGGCGGGGGAGCTGGCCCTGACCCACGAGATCCGCCGTTCCCGGCGGCTGGGGCGATCCCTAGTCGTCGCCCTCATCGACGTCAACGCGCTGAAGGCCGTGAACGACAAACACGGGCACGCCGGCGGCGACGCGCTCCTGCGCGAAGTCGCCGAGGCCATTACTTCGACGCTGCGCTCCTACGACGTCGCGGTGCGCTGGGGCGGCGACGAGTTCGTCTGCGCCGTGTCGGACGTGACCCTTGGGGTGGCGTCGGAGCGCATCGTCGAGATCCAGCGCGCCTTCACGACGCTTCACCCCGGCGCTTCGATCAGCGCCGGGCTCGCCGAGGTCACCGCCGACGACACCCTCGAATCACTGATCGCCCGCGCCGATACTGCGCTCTACCACTCCAAGGCCGCACGCGGGATCTGAACCCGGGCGAGGCCGCCGAGCCCGCGAGCTCCTCGACGCGCACCACCCCGGGGAGCCCTTCGGTGGAGTTTGA
>CAVXDY010000007.1:0-956564 GCA_963760715.1 Miltoncostaeaceae bacterium
TAGTGCTCCGTCTCAGAAGTCGTGTTGTGTTTGACGGCGCCGGCGAGGACCGTCTCGGCAGGCTTGGTCCAGACGAAGGGCTGGGCGCGCTCGTTGTAGGCGGCGACGAAGCTCTCGATCGCCGCGACGAGCTCGGCGACCGAGGCGAAGCTGCCGCGGCGCACGCTGCGGCGGGTGAGGATCGAGAACCAGCTCTCGACCAGGTTCATCCACGACGCGCCCTTGGGCGTGAAGTGAAAGTGGACGCGCCGGTGGCGCGCCAGCCAGCGATTGACCTCGGGGGTCGAGTGGGTGGAGGAGTTGTCGAGCACGATGTGCAGCTCGCCGGCGGGGTGCTCGGCCACGATGCGCCGGCAGAAGCTGAGGAACTCCTCGGCGCGGTGGCGCGGGTGACACTCGGTGAGGACCTGGCCGGTGGCGATCTCGAGCGCCGCGTAGAGCGAGGTGGTGCCGTGGCGGCGGTAGTCGTGGGTGCGGCCCTCGGGAAGGCCCGGGCGCAGGGGCAGGATCGGCTGGGTGCGATCGAGGGCCTGGATCTGGGTCTTCTCGTCCACGCACAGCACCAGGGCCCCCTCGGGCGGGTCGAGGTAGAGGCCACAGATGTCGATCACCTTGGCCTCGAGCTCGGGGTCGCTGGAGTACTTGAAGGTGCGCGTCTGGTGGGGCCGCAGGCGATGCGCTCGCCAGATCCGGTGGACGCTGGCCGGCGCCACCCCGGTCTCCTCGGCCAGCCGGCGCACGCTCCAGTGCGACTCGCCGGCTGGGGGGCGCTCCAGGGTCTTGGCGATCACCCGCTTGACGGTCTCCTCGTCGACGTGCGCGGGCGCCCGGAGCGCGGGCGATCCGCAAGACCGGCCAGGCCATCGCGGGCGAACTTGGCGCGCCAGCGCCCGACCGCGACCTCGGTGGTACCGAGCTCGCGCGCGATCTCGCGGTTGGTGGCCCCGTCGGCCGCGCGCAGCACGATGCGCGCCCGAAGACCGCCTGCTGGGGGGTGGTCGGCGCCCGCACGACGCGCCTCAGATCGGCCTCCTCCTGCTCGGAGAGGACGATCGAGACGGCGGCGCGGGGCATGGACCCACCCTCTCCGAAAGTCGCATTGAAATCAATACGACTTTCGGAACAAGAGCACGAGATCCCCCAGCCGGCCTCCGTGAAGAGCCTCTCCTTGGTGGGCCGCACGTAGACGGTCGATCCGGGCTCCAGGGCCAGGGTGTCGGCCTCCTCGCGGGTGACCTGCGCGGAGATCGGGGCGCCGTCCTCGCGCTCCAGCTCCACGCGCACCTCGAAGCCCAGGTGGACCAACCGCTGGACGGTGGCCAGCGAGGTGGTGCCGTTGGGCTCGGCGCGCAGCTCGAGGTCGTGGGGCCGCACGTAGGCCTCGCCCATGCGGGTGGTGGGGCCCACGAAGGTCATCACGAAGCGGTTGACCGGGTGCTCGTAGACCTCACGGGGAGAGCCGACCTGCTGGATGGCGCCCTTGTCCATGACGGCGATCCGGTCGGCCACCTCCATGGCCTCCTCCTGGTCGTGCGTGACCAGCACCGTGGTCTGGTGGACCTCCTCATGCAGGCGCCGCAGCCAGATGCGCAGCTCCTTGCGCACGCGGGCATCGAGCGCGCCGAAGGGCTCGTCCAGCAGCAGCACCTTCGGCTCCACGGCGAGCGCCCTGGCGAGGGCCATGCGCTGGCGCTGGCCGCCCGAGAGCTGGCTCGGGTAGCGGTCCGCCATGCCCTCGAGCTGCACCAGCGAGATGAGCTCGTCCACCCGGTCGCGGGTCTCCGCCTTCGAGCGCTTGCGGATGCGCAGGCCGAAGCCCACGTTGTCGCGCACGGTCATGTGCTTGAAGGCGGCGTAGTGCTGGAACACGAAGCCCACCCCGCGCTTGCGCACCGGCACGTTGGTCGCGTCCTCGCCCGAGATGACCACGGTCCCGCTGTCGGGCACCTCGAGGCCCGCGATCACCCGCAGGAGGGTTGACTTGCCGGACCCCGACGGGCCGAGCAGCGCCGTGAGCGACCCGCCCGCCACCTCGAGGCTCACGTCGTCCAGGGCCAGGAAGTCCCCGAACCGCTTGTTCACGTTAGACACCGTGATCGCCACGGGAGCCTCCTTTGCGGTTGAGCAGGTTCATGCCGACGACCACGATCACCGCGAGCATGAGGAGGACGACGGAGGCGCCGTAGGCGCCGACCTGCGCGTCCGAGCCGAGCTGGTCGTACTGGCCCTTCACGAAGAGGGTGAGCGTCTCGGTGTCGCCCGAGACGCGGCTGGACACCACCGCGACGGCGCCGTATTCGCCGAGCGCCCGCGCGGTGGTCAGGATGACGCCGTAGATGACGCCCCACCGGATGGCGGGGAGCGTGATGCGCCAGAAGGTCTGCCACCCGCTGGCGCCCAGGGTGGAGGCCGCCTCCTCCTGGTCGGTCCCCACCTCGCGCAGGACCGGCACCACCTCCCGCACGACGAAGGGCAGGCAGACGAAGATGGTGGCCAGGATCATCCCGGGCAGCGCGAAGATGACCTGGATGCCGGCGTCCGACGCGTATTGGCCCAGCCAGTCGTTCGGGCCCCAGACGAGGATGATGCAGAGGCCCACCACCACCGGCGACAGGGCCAGCGGCAGGTCGATGAGCGCGCTCACGAAGGAGCGCGCCGGCACGCGCCGGCGCACCAGGATGAGGGCCGCGAGGACGCCGAAGATCGCGTTCAGCGGCACCACGATGGCCGTGATGAGCACCGTGAGCCACAGCGCGTGCAGGGCGGCGGGGCTGGTGACCGCCGTCCAGAAGGTGCCGAAGCCATGCTCGAAGGCGCGGTAGAAGACCAGCGCGAGCGGCGCGATCAGCAGCACCGTGAGGTAGGCCAGCGCGATCGTGCGCAGCCCGATGCGGCTCGCCGTGGCCGCGGCCTGTGGGCTAACGGCGGGCATGGCGCGACCACCAGCTCTCGAGGAACGCCAGCAGCATCAGGGACAGCAGCGAGATCACCAGCAGCGTCACCGAGACGGCCGCGGCCGAGCTCGGCTTGTCGCCCTCGATCAGCTCGATGATGTAGAGCGACGAGACCTTGGTGTCGAGGGTGCCGGCGATGAGCACCAGGGAGCCGAACTCCCCGAGCGCCCGGGCGAACGCGAGCCCGATGCCGCCGAGCATGGCGGGGATCAGGTTGGGCAGGATGATGCGCCGGAAGATGGTCGGAGGGGTGGCGCCGAGCGAGGCGGCCGCCTCCTCCATCTCGCGGTCCAGCTCGAGCAGGACGGGTTGCACCGACCTCACCACGAACGGCAGCGTCACGAGCAGCAGGGCGACGCACACGCCGGTCCTGGTGAAGGCGATGTTGACTCCGACGGGGCTGTCGGGCCCGTACATGGCCAGCAGGACCACGCCGGCGACGATGGTGGGCAGGGCGAAGGGCAGGTCGATCAGCGAGTTGACGACGGTGCGGCCGAAGAAGCGGTCGCGCACCAGCACCCACGCGATGATCGTGCCCATCACGGCGTTGATGGCCACCACCACCAGCGACACCCCCACGGTGAGCTTCAGGGCCGTGAGGGCGCGCTCGTTGGTGATGGCGGTCCAGAAGCCGTCCCACCCGTTGTCGAAGGCGCCGTTGATCAGCGCCGCGAACGGGATCAGGACGATCAGGCTCATGTAGATCACCGCCACGCCGATGCCGAGCGGGGCGCCGAGGCGCCCCGCTCGCTCGGGGAACGGAACGCGCGGCAGGCGCGCGGTGATGCTGTTACTCAGTGGCAATTCCCTGACCCTGGAAGATCTTGGTGATGGTGCCGTTCTCCGGATCGAAGAACTCGCTCTTCACCTTCTTCCAGCCGCCCAGGTCGGCGATCGTCGAGAGCTGCGCCGGCTGGGGGAAGTTGAACTCCTTCGCGACGGCCTTGTTGACCGGGCGGTACCCGTGCTCCCCGAAGATCTTCTGGCCGGCGGCCGAGTTCACGAAGTCCAGGTAGGCCGTCGCCTTCGCGACGTTGCCCGTGTTCACCACGGCGGCCGGGTTCTCGATCAGGAGGTTCTGGTCGGGGACGGTGTAGTCGATGTTCTCGCCGGCGGCCTTCGCGGCGATGGCCTCGTTCTCGTACGAGAGGAGGACGTCGCCCTGGCCGGAGTCGAAGACCTGCAGGGCCTCGCGGCCGCTGGCCGGCTGCACGGGCACGTTCTTGAACAGCGCGTCGATGTACTGCAGGGCCTGGTCGTGGGTCTTGCCCTGGTCGATCTGCGACTGGTAGGCCGCGACGATGTTCCACTGCGCGGCGCCCGAGGTGAAGGGGTTGGGGGTGATGACCTGCACCCCGTCCTTCGTGAGGTCGTCCCAGGTCGTGATGCCCTTGGGGTTGCCCTTGCGGGTGATGAAGACCACGACCGAGTCGCTGACCATGCCCTTGTTGGGGCCGGCGTTCCAGCCGGGGTCAACCAGGCCGGCGTCCACGAGGCGCGTCATGTCCGGCTCGAGCGAGAAGACGACGTAGTCGGCCTTGAGGCCGGCCTCGACCGCCCGGCTCTGCTCACCGGAGGCGGCATAGGACTCCTTGAACGTCACGCCATCGCCGGCCGGGGTCGCCTGGAAGGCCTTGATGAGGTCGGCGTTGACCTCGCGCGCCACCGAGTAGCCCACGATCGTGAGCTCCGAGCCACCGCCGCTCGCGGCGGTGCCGCTGCCGGAGGACGAGCTGTCGTCGCCACCGCAGCCCGCCACGAAGCCGAGGGCGGCGACGAGGGCGATGAGGGGGGCGAGGACCTTGAGTTTGTGACGTAGGATCAATCCACACTCCTTGGTCGGACAGGGGCCAAGCGGGTGAAAGTCGCGCCCTCCTCGTGGCCGCGAGGGGGGCGCGGTGCCGTTTGGACGAACCGGCAGAATTCAGCGATGAGAAGGCACTAATCAGCGCTGCTTATCTGGCCGATAAGCCGGGGTAGCATCGTCACCAGTGGGCGCGATGTCAACCCGGGCCGCCGCCGTCTACGATTCGGCGCGTGAACGAGGACTATCTCGGCGCCGGCGGGCGCCTCGAGGGAGGACCCGCGGCGGAGCTCGTGGCATCCGGTTACGCCCACGAGATCGCGGACGCCCCGCGCCTGGCCCCGTGGCTCTCGCTGGCCGATCTGGCGCATGCCGTGGCGCTCGTGGAGGGGGGCGGCGTGGTGGGCGACGAGGCCCATGCGCTGCTGGGCGGCCTGCTCGACCTGCACGAGATCGCCCCGGCCGACTTCCCCTGGCGCCCGGAGCTGGGCGACGCGTTCAACTCGCGCGAGCGCGCGCTGCAGGCGCGCGTGGGCGCGTCGGCCGCGGGCTGGCTCAGCGCGGGGCGGGCGCGGCGCGAGGCGTTCCGGGTGGCGCTGCGCCTCACCGCCCGCGCGGGGACCCTCGACCTGCACGACGCCCAGCTCGATCTGGCGACCGCGCTGGTGGATCTTGCCGAGCGCCACGCCGACGACCTGGCGGCCGACTACACCTACCTCCAGCCGGCCCAGCCGACCACGATCGGGCACCTGCTCCTGGCCTACGCCTATCCCGCCCTGCGCGACGCCGGACGCCTGCGGGCCGTCCACGGCTGGCTCGACCTGGGCGTCGCCGGCGCCGGCGGCAGCGCGGGGTCCCGCTGGCCCCTCGACCGGGCGCGCCTCGCCGAGCTGCTCGGCTGCGCCGGCGTGGTGACGCACACGAAGGACGCCATGTGGCAGGCCGACGGCTACGTGGAGCTGGTCGCCGCGATCGCGACCGCCGCGACCCACGGTTCGCAGATCGGCCAGGATCTCGAGATTCTTGCCAGCCAGGAGTTCGCGGCCGTCAGCCTGGCCGACCGCCACAGCCGCGCCAGCGCCCTGATGCCCCAGAAGCGCAACCCCTACGCCCTGGCCGTGATGCGCACCCAGGCGGGCATCGCGTCCGGCGACCTGGCCGGCCTGCTGACCACCCTGCACACCGGCTCGGCCCGCACGGACCACTTCCACCTGCTGAACGGGGCCGTGCCGAGGCTGCTGGAGCAGGCCGTGGCCGTGACGCGCCTGTCCGCCGAGGTCGTGGCGGGTCTCGAGATCCACGCCGAGCGTTGGGAGCGGGCGGCGCGCGACGGCTTCACCGCCGCCGCCGACGTGGCCGACGCCCTGGCGGTGGAGGCCGGGCTCGACTACCGCACCGCGCACCACGTGGTCGGCCGGGCCGTGCGTGAGCTGGTGGAGGAGGGCCTGTCGCCCGCCGCCCTCACCCCCGAGCGCCTCTCGGCCGCGGCCGAGGCCGCGGGAGGAGGGCCGGTGGCGATCTCCGAGGCGGCGCTCGCCGACGCGCTCGATCCCGCCGCCTGCGTGCTCGCCCGCCGCCAGCTCGGCTCCGCCGCACCCGGCGAGGTCGCGGCGATGATCGCCGAGTGCCGCCGGAGCACGGCCGAGGCCGGCGCCTGGAGCGCCGCCGCCCGTGACCGCGCGGTGCGGGCCCGCGGCGACCTCGTGGCCACCGCCCGCCGGCTGGCCGGGCGCTGAGCGCGGCGGCCTCCGGGCCGCCCGCCGAGCCGTCCCTTCTTGCGAAGGCCTCCCGGGCGAGCGACCCCGCGCCTCGGTCGAGGGATGGCCAATTCCGCGGGTCCCTTCAGAAACCAGCGGTTGACACCGCAGGCGTCCCTCGTTTACAAAGGCTAACCTACAAAAAAGTGTAATCCCGCAAACCGCACGGAGGCGAGCACGGAAACGATGAGGACATTCCCTGAAACGAGGATCGAGCGCATGGACGAGGACCCTGATCGACCCGCGCTCCCCACGCCTGTGCGTGCGCCGGACGACACCGGACCGGCACCCGACGAGCTTCTCGTGCCGCACGAGGCCCGTGCGCTCATCCGTGCCAGCTCGGGGCGGGCGGCGACCGGCCTCCGCAACCGGGCGCTGGTGGCCGTCATGTACCGCTCCGGGCTCCGCCCCGGCGAGGTGCTCGCGCTGACGATCCGCGACGTCAACCTCGAGGCCGGGACCGTCAACGTCCCGGCGCGCAAGGGCGGACGCCCGCGCGTGACCGGGCTCGACGCGCCGACGCGCGATCTCATCGCCGCGTGGCTCGAGCGCCGCGCGGAGCGGCACGTCCCGGTCAACCGGACGCTCTTCTGCACCCTGGCCGGCGAGCCGCTGAAGGCGGCCTATGTTCGCGAGCTGCTGCCGCGCCTTGCGCGCAAGGCCGGGATCCACAAGCGCGTCCACCCGCTGGCGCTGCGCTACGCGAACGCCGCGGAGCTCGCCGAGGAGGGCATGCCGGCCGCGATGATCGACCTCCACCTGGGGGTCGCGCCCGCCGGCGGCGCCCGCCGCTACCGCCGCCCCGTGAGCCAGGACGAGGTCGTCGCCGCGATCACCGCGCGGCGCTGGCGCCTCTAGCGATCGCTCCTCCCCCCGGTGATCCGGGGGGTGTTCGGCGTCGTACTGTGCAGGGAATGGGCGACCAACTCCCCGCCGAGCTCACGCGCCTCGCCGACGAGGACCTGCTCACGCTCATCGAGCGGGGGGACGCCGGGGCGTTCGAGGTCATCTACGAGCGCCACTCCCGCGTCGCCTACTCGCTGGCGTTCCGGCTGCTGGGCGACCGGCAGCTCGCCGAGGATCTGGTGCAGGATGCCTTCCTGGCGGTCTGGCGCGGCGCCGCCCGCTACGCCTCGGCCCGTGGGAGCGTGCGCAACTGGATGCTCTCGATCCTGCACAACCGGGGCGTCAACCGGCTCCGGACCCTTGGCGCCATGTCGCGCCGCCAGGACGCGCTCGAGCAGATGGAGCTGCGCCGGCCCGAGGAGCCGGACGCCGCCGACGTGGCCATCGGCCGCGCCCTGGCCGGGACGGTCCGGGACGAGCTGCGCGAGCTGCCGAGCGAGCAGTTCGAGGTGCTGCGGCTCGCGTACTACGGGGGTTTCACCCACCAGGAGATCTCCCAGATGCTGGAGCTGCCGCTGGGGACCGTGAAGAGCCGGATGCGGCTCGGCCTGGAGCGGCTGCGCCGTGGCATGGGCGACGCCGGGATCGTGACGGCATGACGAACGAGCACGACAACCTGCGCGATCTCCTGGCCCCGGTGGCCCTCGGCGCCGCCGAGCCCGCGGAGATCGCCCGCGTCGAGGCGCACGCCGCCGAGTGCGCGATCTGCCGCGAGGACCTCGCCGGGCTGCGGGGCGCCGCCGGGATCCTGGCGGTGTCCGTGCCCCAGGAGGAGGCGCCGCCGGCGCTGAGGGACTCGATCATGAGCATCGTGCGCGCCGAGGCGGCCGAGCGTGCCGAGCGCGAGGAGTCGGCGGCCCGGCCGGCGCCCGCCCGCGCCCCGCGGCCCCGCCGGGCCCGCCGGCTCCCGGGGCTCCGTCCCTGGCCGGCGCTCGCCGTGGTCGCGGCCGTCGCCGCGCTGCTCCTGGCGTGGAACATCACCCTTCAGGTGAGGGACGACGGTGGTGGTCGGGGGCCGGTGGTGGCCTCGCTGCCGGTGAGCGGCACCGCCGCGGCCCCGGGCGTGACCGGCCGGATGATCTTCGTCCCGGATGAGGACACCGCGGTGATGCGGCTCAGCCGGCTCCCCGCCCTCGACCCCGGTGAGGCCTACCAGCTCTGGGTGCTGAAGGACGGCAGGGCCCGCTCGGCCGGCCTCTTCGAGACGACCGGGCCGGCGGAGGCCCAGGGCGTGGCCGTCGGCCTCGCGGGGGCCGACGGGCTCGCCGTGACGGCGCAGCCCCGCACCAGCCGAACCGTCCCCGAGGGCCCCATCCTGGTGCAGACCGCGCTCTAGGCGGGGCGGTTACGGCGGGTCAACCCGATGGGTCAGCAAAACGCTGGTCTTTCGCATAGTGGATCGGGGTGCCCGACTTCGAGATACCTGCCGGTGCGTCCCGCGCCGGCCGGGCGACGCGGCAACCCACCAGGACGGGGAGGGCGATGGAGCACCGTCGGGATCTGCGCCGATCGGAGGTCCTGCGCGGGGCTCTCCTCGGGGGCGGCGCGCTGCTCGCGGCCGCCGGCGCCGTGGCGGGGCTCTCCCGGCTCGCGGGCGCCGTGCCGTCGGCGGAGCAGGACACCCGCATCCTGAACGTCCTGCTCGGGCTGGAGCACGTCCAGCTCGCGCTCTACGAGGAGGCCCTCGACAAGGGGGCGCTCGACGGCGACCTCCTGACGTTCGCGCAGGTCGCCCGCGGGCACGAGCGGGTGCACGTGGACACCCTGCGCATGCTCCTGGGGGCGAATGCGCAGAGCCCGCCCCCGTTCACGTTCGGGGACGCGACGACCGACCCCGGGTCGTTCGCCACGGCGGCGGCCGCCATCGAGGATCTGGCCGTGGACGCCTTCAACGGCCAGGTCGCCAACCTCACCCCGCGGGCGCGGGCCGAGAGCGCGCGGGTGGTGTCGGTCAACGCGCGCCACGCCGCCTGGGTGCGCGCGGTCGAGGGCCGGGAGCCGGCATCCGAGGCCGTCAACCAGGGGCGACCGGCCTCGGAGGTCGCCCGCGCCCTGGAGGCCACCGGGCTCGTGCGGGGGGGCGCTCCGTGAGCGGGCCCGGCATCGACCTCGACGCGATCGACCCCTCGGGCGCCGTCGCCGAGGCGGCGCACCGGGTGTCGCGCCGCACCTTCCTGGCGGGCGCGGCCGGGGCCGCCGCCGCCGCCGGTCTGCCCGCCGCGGCGCTCGCGAAGGAGGCCCGGCAGGCCGACATCGACATCCTCAACTTCGCGCTGACCCTCGAGTATCTGCAGGCCGCGTTCTACACCGAGGCCGAGCGCCTGAAGGCCCTCGACGCGGTCGGCGCGGAGGCCGCGACCAAGATCGGGGCGGTCGAGCGCGCCCACGTGACGGCGCTGCAGCACGCCCTCGGGCCGGCGGCCACGCACGGACCCCTCTTCGACTTCCGGGGCGCGACGGAGGACGACGACACCTTCCTGCGCACGGCGGTCGCCTTCGAGGACCTCGGCACCGCGGCCTACAAGCAGCAGCTCACGCGTATCACCACGCCCGCCTACATCTCGGCGGCGGCCTCGATCCACACGGTCGAGGCGCGGCACGCCGCCTGGATCCGCTATATCGCGGGGGTCCAGCCGGCGGTCGCGGCCCTCGACGACCCGATCGCCGACAGCGAGGCCAAGCGGCTGGTGGCCGGGACCGGCTTCACGCGCCCCCGCCCGGTGACCACCTCGCAGTCCGCACCCCCCTTCACCGGGTGAGCGGGAGCGGTGCGCGGAGCGGGCCGGCGCCGACGGGTCGCCGCGGGGATCACCGTCGCGGTGCTGGCCGGCGCCGTCGCCGGGGCCGGCCTCGTCCACCGCCAGGAGGGCACGTCCGCCGCCCCGGCGACCGCGCTCCCCGGTGCGACCGCCCTGCCCCCGCCCGCCGCGTCCGGCCTCACGATCCCGGATCCGCAGCCGCTGCCCGACCAGGCCCACACGGCGGTGTGGGCGCCGGTGCGGCGAGCCGTCGTGGCGACCGAGCGCCCCCGCGCGGGATCGGCCGAGGTCGCGCCGGTCGAGGCGCGCACCCCCGAGGGCACCACCAACCTCGTCCTGGTCATCGGGCGGACCACCGACGCGGCGGGCCGGGTCTGGCTGAGGGCGCGCCTCCCCGCGCTGCCGGCCGGTGCGACCGGCTGGATCCCGCGCGACGCCGCGGGTGGCTACGTGTCCGTGGACACCCGACTCGTGGTGGACCGCGCCGCGGAGACCCTCACCCTCACCCGGGGCGGCCGGGTCGTGATGACGGCCCCGGTGGGGGTGGGGACCGCCCGGGCGCCGACGCCGGCCGGGGAGTTCTACGTGCGGAACCGGCTCACCCGGTACCGGAGCCCGGCCTACGGGCCGATCGCCTTCGGAACGAGCGCGCGGTCGCCGGCCCTCACCGACTGGCCGGCCGGGGGCTTCATCGGCATCCACGGCACCGATCAGCCGCAGATCCTGCCGGGGCGCGTCTCCCACGGCTGCATCCGCCTGCGCAACGACGACATACTGAGGCTCGCCCGGCTGATGCCGGTGGGGACGCCTCTGACGATCGTGTGACCGGATGATGCCGCTTGCCCAGCACCAGCACTCCGTGGGCGCCGCTCTCGGCCGCAGGATCGCGGCGGGCGCCGTGGTCGCGGGGCTGGGTCTCGCCCTGTGGGTCCCCGCGGCGGTCGCACAGGACCGTCCCGCGCCCAACCCGGAGGTGCTCACCGAGCGGTTCCCCCTCGACGCCGTCGAGACCGCACCCCGGTCTCCGGCGCCGCCCGCGACGAGCGAGCCCGCCGCCCCGTCCTCCCGTGAGGCGACGCCTCCGGCGCCCGCGCCGGCCAACGACTCCTCCGGCGACTCGACGACCCTCGTCCTGATCATCGCCGCCGCGTTCCTGCTGGCGGGGGCCCTGGTGGGCGGCCGGGCGCTCCGCCGCCGCTGGCTGCGCAACTCCGAGCCCCCCATCCCGCCGTGGCGCGGCTCCCGGCCGGCCCCGGACGGCCGCGCCGGAGTGGCCGCCATCGACGCGCGCGTCCGGCCGCGCGGGGGCGACCCCGGCCTCGATGCCGTGAACGCCCGGATCAGCCCCCCGGAGGCCCCTCCCGTGTCCCAGCCCGACATCACCCAGACCCCCCCGACGCCCGCCCCCCCGGCCGACCCGGCCGCGTCTCCCGTCGCTGAGGCCCCGCGCGCCGAGCCCGCCGCACCGCCCCCGCCCCCGCCGCCGCCCGACATCACGCTCGTCGAGGCGGCCCCGGGCGCGCCCGCCCCCCGGCCGCGCGTGCACGACGACGACACGGCTCCCCCGCTGCCCGACATCACCCTCATCGACACGCCCAACGGCGCCGGCGGGCGCCATGACCCGCTCCCGGGGCTGGGGGACGACCTCGAGCCGAGTGCACCCCCCTCCCTGGATGAGCTCCCGGACATCACGCTGGTGGAGCCGCCGCCGCCCGCGGCGGCACCACCTTCAGCGGCTCCGCGTCCGCGACGCGACCCGGGCAGCGACGCCCTGGCGGCCCGGATCCGTCCCGACGAGGCCCAGCTCGACGCCACCGCCCGGGCCCTTCGCAGCCGCGTGCCGCCGCGCGAGGAGCCCCGGTCGCCGGACGAGTTCTGGTCGGCCCGCCGGCGCGCTCAGACCGAGCTCCAGGCCGCGGTCGCGGCGGCCGGAGAGGCGGCCCCGCCGCCCCCGCCGCCCGAGGACGAGACCTCGAGCCCCGAGCCCGTCCCCTCGCTGCCGGCGTCGGTGCGGGAGATCGCGACCCCCCGCCACCCGCCCGCGGCCGCGACGGTGCCGGTGGCCGTCATCCACGGGTTCCGGTCGGCGCTCAGGGCCCTGCGCTCGGGACCGCGCGAG
Organism: Miltoncostaeaceae bacterium; assembly: GCA_963760715.1. GTDB lineage: Bacteria > Actinomycetota > Thermoleophilia > Miltoncostaeales > Miltoncostaeaceae > CAVXDY01. Next base: position 12,300 of record CAVXDY010000007.1, read on the forward strand.
GAGGAGCGGCACCGCGACGAGTAGCCCGCGCCTCTCCGAACGCGAAAGCCCCGCCGGAGCGGGGCTTCTTGCAGGTAGCGGAGGAGGGACTCGAACCCCCGACACGCGGATTATGATTCCGCTGCTCTAACCAGCTGAGCTACTCCGCCCGGGCCGAACAGGGCATCGCGAGAGCCCAGTAGCGGATTCGAACCGCTGACCCCTTCCTTACCATGGAAGTGCTCTACCGGCTGAGCTAACTGGGCGAGGTTCCGAGTCTACCGAAGGGCCGCGCGCGGGCGGAAGGGGGGCCCCGGACCCGGACCGGGGCATCTCCGGCCGACCTGGCCTATCGTGAACGTATCGGCCGGTCCCGGATTCCCGGGGCCGGCCGTGGTGCGTCATGGCCCAGGACTTCGTCACACATCACACGCAGGCCGACACGGCCCGGGAGCGGCTGCGCCTCTGGCGGACGCAGCGGTTGTTCGCGGCTGCCGTGGCGGCGGCGACCGTGGGCGGGATCTGGCTCGCGGCGATGGGGGCGGGTGCGGCCGGCGCGGCGGCGGCGATCGTGGCCGGGCTCGCCCCGACGGCGGTGGCCACCCCCCTGGCCGCCTGGGCGGCGGGCCGGGTGTCCCGCCGCGCGCTGCTGTCGGGCGCCCCGCTGGTCCTGGCGGCGGCGGTGCTGGCGTGCGAGCTGGCCTCGCCGGAGGTCGGGGTGGGCGCGGTGGTGGCCTGCGTCGCCGTGGTCGGCGCCGCCCGGGCGACCTTCGACGGGGCGACCGCCGACGTGCTGCACCACCTGACCCACCCCGAGCGCCGCATCACGGCCCACGCCGACCTCACCGCCCGCTTCGGCGGCGGGACGGCGGCGGGGCTGGCGGGAGCCCTGCTGGTGGGGCTCCTGGCGGGTCCGCACGGGGCGGTCGCGCTGGGCGGCGTCCTGGCCGCGGCGGCCTCGCTGGTCGCGGTCCACCACCACCCCGACATCGACCTGCGTCCGCACGATTCTCCGCTGTGGCGCTCGCTGGCGGCGGCCGCCCGGGTGGTGGCCGACGACCCCCTGCTGCGCCGGATCGTCGTGACGGGAGCCTGGAGCACCGCCGTCGGGGCGGCGCAGGCGACGGTCCTGATCGTGTGGCTGCGCGACGGCGTGGGCCTGCGCGGCGCGCTCGTTCCGGCGCTGCTGGCCGGCTTCGCCGCCATGCGGCTCGGCCGCCCGCTGGTGCTGCGGCTGGCGGGCCGCGCCCGGCCGGGGACGGTCCTGACGACGGTCCTCGCCGTGCAGGCCTCCGCCTCCCTCGCCGCCTACTCCGCGCACGGCTCGCTGGGGGCCGCGAGCGCCTACGCGCTCAGCCTCGCCGCCGGCGCGTCCCTGGGCATCCTGGTCAACCGCGCGCTGGCCGCCGCCTCGCCCCCGGAGCTGGCGCCGGCGGTGGGCCTGGCCGCGGGCGCCGCCTGGGCGCTCGCCGCGTGCGCGGGCGCCGCCGCGGGCGCGTGCCTCGCGGCCGGCCTGGGCCTGGCGGGGACGCACCTGGCCCTGGCCGCCCTGGCCATCCTGGGCGCCGTCGCGGTGGCCACGCGGGCCGCCGCGCAGGTGCTCGTCCCCGCGCGCCGGGGGGCATAGGACGCGTAGTCGACCGCACGGGGGTCCGTAGTGGTCCGGATGCATAGGCGCCGGATCGGCGCCGACCATCCGGGAATGCGAGCCATGCGGTCACGGCGGGCGAGGCGGCTCAGTCGACGGCGCGGCCTCCTGCTGGCGGTCGCCGCGCTGCTCACCGTCTCCGCGCTGATCGCGGTCGTGATCCTCCTGTTCGGCACCTCAGGTGCCCTGGAGGGCCGCATCCTTCGTACCACCGCGCTTCTCGCGGGGTACGGGGTGGTCGTCCTGCCGGCGACGATGCTGCTCGACGAGGGGCGCGGGCGGGTCCTCGCGCCGGCGATGTTCACGCTCGCCGCGGCCGGCGCCGCACTCGCCCTGGCCGTCAACTGGATGGACGACCCGCCCCTGACGCTCGGCAAGGCGGCGGGCACCGTCGCCGTGGCGGCCGTGGCCGGCGCCCAGATCTCGGCGCTCCTGCTGCTCCCGCGGGACTCCGGTCAGCGCATCGTCCGGCTCCTGTTCGTGGCCTCGACGATCCTGGCCGTGGTGGTCACCGGGATGATCGCGGTCATCGTCTGGGCCGAGATCGACAACGAGGCCTCGGCCCGGATCCTCTTGGCGCTGATCGTGCTCGACGTCCTCGCCGCCGGGCTCCAGCCGATCCTGGCGCGGGCGCGCCCGGCCGGGATCGAGGCCCACCTGCGGATCGCGACCGCCTCGGGAGAGCACGAGGTCGTCGTCAGCGGCCGCGACCTCGGATCAGCCGTCGCCACGGCGATCCGTGACATCGAGGCCGGCGGGGGGCGAGTGCGCAGCATCGAGGTGGGGGAGCACGCCGAGGTCCCCCGCGCGCGATCCCGCCGCCATCTCGGAGGAGGCGCGCACCTCGGTCTGAGCCGGGGGCGCGGGGTGCCGTGATGGTCAGGCCTTCTTGGCGTACATCTCCATGCCGGTGAAGTCGACCTGGACGCAGGGCTCATCGCCCACGACCCACGCGTCGTGACCCGGGGGGATGACGATGCACGTCGCCCGGGCCGATCTCCTTCTCGGTCCCGTCGTCCATCCGCACGACCATTCGGCCGGAGACGCAGTAGCCCATGTGCGGCGCCTGGCAGCTCTCGGTGCCGGCGATCGGCTTCACGTGCTCCGACCAGCGCCATCCCGGCTCGAACGTCCCGCGCCCGACCGTTCCGCCGGCCAGCTTCACGATCTCGACCCGACCCTTGTCCACGAATGGGCGGGTCTCATCGGCCTGGTCGGGGTTCCTTACCTCGAGCTCAGCCATGACGGCCTCCCTGATGCGTTGCCGTGCTCGCGACCCTATGGCCGCTTCCGGACCCCGGGCAAGCGGCGCGGGCGCCGCGGGCCTCACCGCCGGAACGCGATGAATGGGGGGAGCAGGATTCGAACCTGCGTAGGCGTAGCCGGCGGTTTTACAGACCGCTCCCTTTGGCCGCTCGGGCATCCCCCCCGGGGTCTCGAGCCCGCGGAAGGCTAGCACCGGCGGACCGGGTTCCGGCCCGCCTCCGTGAGGGCCTACGCCTCCGCGGCCGAGGAGCCCACGGCGGCGGGCTCGAAGCGGTAGCCGACCCCGTAGTGGGTCTGGACGTAGGTCATGTCCGGGCGCGCCGCGGTGAGCTTCTGGCGCACCTTTCGCACGAAGACGTCAACCGACCGGTCACCGCGGATCATCTCGTAGCCCCAGACCTCGCGATAGACGCGCTCCCGCGGCACGGGCTTGCCCTCGGCGTGCGCCAGGGCGTAGAGCACCTCGAACTCGCGGGGGGTGAAGCCGACCGACCGTCCGTCCACGAAGGCCTGAACCTGCTCGGGGTCGATCAGCAGTCCGGCGACCTCGATCGACTCACCGCCGGGCTGGCCGCGGTGCGACTCCACCCGCCGCAGGTGCGCCTGCACGCGGGCGAGCAACTCTTTCATGGAGAAGGGCTTGGTCACGTAGTCGTCGGCACCCATCTCGAGGCCGTGGACCCGGTCGAACTCGCTCGTGCGCGCGCTGCAGACGATGACCGGCACACGCGGGTCCTCCCGGCGCACCTCCTCGGCCACCCGCCAGCCGTCCACCTGGGGCAGCATCAGGTCGAGGATCACGAGGTCTGGGCGCTGCTGGCGGAAGAGCCGCAGGCCATGGCCGCCGTCGCCGGCCCGGAGCGTGCGGAAGCCCGCGCGCTCGAGTGCGTAGGCGATCGAGTCGGAGATCGCCTCGTCGTCCTCCACGATCAGGACGGTCTGGGGCGCCGGCACCCCGCCAGTCTAGCCCACCCCTTCGGGGCCGGCCGGAGCCGGTGACGGCGGTATCCTCCGCCGGTGACGATGGCGCACGCCGACGGCGAACGGCCGTGACCGCTCCGATCCAGGGGGAGCGCTACCGGCTGGACGAGCTGATCGGCCGTGGAGGGATGGCCTCGGTGTGGCGGGCGACGGACACCGTGCTGGGGCGGCCCGTGGCGGTCAAGCGGCTGCACCCCGGTCTGATCGCCGACGAGGAGCACGCCGAGCGCTTCCGCCGGGAGGCCATGCTGGTGGCGCGCCTCTCCCACCCGAACCTGGTGCGCCTGCTCGACCGCGGCGAGGACGCCGACGGCCCCTACCTCGTGATGGAGCTGGTGGACGGCGAGAACCTGAAGAGCCTCGTGCGCCGCGAGGGCGCGCTGCCCCCCGAGGAGGCGGTGCGCATCTGCGTGGAGGTGGGCCGGGCCCTCGCCTACGCGCACGCCCAGGGGGTGGTCCACCGCGACATCAAGGCCCAGAACGTGCTGCTCACCCGCGACGGCGGCGTCAAGCTCACCGACTTCGGCATCGCGCGCCTGATGGAGGCCAACGGGGAGCCGGGCCTCACGCGGACGGACATGCTCGTGGGGAGCGCGGACTACCTCTCGCCGGAGCAGGCGGACGGGCGCCCCGTCAACGCGCGCACGGACGTCTACTCCCTCGGGATCGTGCTCTACGAGTGCCTGACCGGCCGGCTGCCGTTCCCGGGCGAGGGCTTCGTCGCCGTGGCCATGCGCCAGTGCTCGGAGCCCCTGCCCGACCCCCGCGCCCTCGCCCCGGCGGTCCCCGGCTGGCTGGCCGCCACGGCCCAGCGGGCCGCGGCCAAGGAGCCCGCCGACCGCTACCCCGACGCCGCCTCCTTCGTCGAGGCCCTGCTCTCCGAGGAGGAGCCGGAGAGCGGGGGCACGGCGGTGATGCCCGTCCTCGACGGCGACACCCAGCGCCGGCGCCGCCCGGGCCGGCGCCGGGCCGTGTGGATCGGCTCGCTCGTCGCGCTCGCCGCCGTGGCCGGGATCGCGGCGATCGTGGTCCTCGGCCCCGGCGGCGGGGGATCGACCCCGCCGGCCGTGGCCGCCGCACCCCTGACGTTGTCGTCGGTGACCGACTTCGATCCGCTCGGCGACGGCCGCGAGCGGCCCGACCTGCTCCCGCTCGCGAGCGACGGCGATCCGTCGACCGCCTGGTACACCGAGAACTACCAGGACTCCCCGGAGCTCGGGGGCCTGAAGAAGGGGGTGGGGCTCTCGCTGGCGCTGCCGGCCCCGGCGGTGGCCACCGAGATGGTGATCGACTCCCCCACGCCGGGGGCCCATTTCGAGGTTCTCGGGCCGGGAAGCGGGATCGAGCGGCAGACCCTCGCCCAGGGCACGCTGACCGGCGGGCGGCAGGTGATCCCGCTGACCCGGGCCGCGGCCTCGGCCTCGTACGTCCTGTGGCTCACCTCGCTCGTGCCCGACGGGAAGGGCGGCTACTGGGCGGGGGTGGGGGAGGTGCGGCTGCGGGGTACGCCGAACTCGCAGTGACGTGACCACCTGGGACGAGAGCCTGCGTGAGCTGGACGTGCGCCTGGCGGCGCAGGGCGGGCGGGGGCGCCGCCTGGGCCCGCGCACCCGCGCCGCCTACGCGAAGGACGCCCGCCGGGTGGCCGGCTGGCTGCGCGAGCGGGGGGTGCCCGGCCCGGAGGCCGTGACCGCCTCCTCCATCGAGGCCGCGTTCCGCGGGCTGGAGTGGGCGCCGGCCACGCGGGCCCGCGCGGTGACGGCGCTGCGCGAGTGGCTGGGCCCGCACCATCCCCCGGGACGCTCGCCGGCCGACCTGGTCGATCGCCCGCGGGCCTCGCCGCCCCCGGTGCCCCGCCTCTCCCAGGCCGACGCCGCCGCGCTCGTGGAGGGCGTCGGCGGCGCCGGAGGGCAGCACGCCACGCCCACGGCGCACGCCCTGGCGCTGCGCGACCGGGCGCTCATGGAGGTCCTGTACGGCAGCGGCCTGCGACGCCAGGAGGCCTGCGACCTGGTGCTCGCGGGGCTCGACTTCGAGCACGACTCGCTGCGCGTGGTGGGCAAGGGGGGGCGGGCGCGAACCGTGCCGCTCACCGAGCCGGCGGTGGCCGCCCTGCGCGCGTGGCTCGCCGACGGCCGCCCCCGGCTCGTGTCCGGGCTGGCCCCGGGGCCGGCGGCGCGGGCGCCCGTCTTCGTGTCGCGCTCCGGGCGGCCGCTCGACGGCTCCACGATCTACCGCGTGGTCGCCCGGGCGCTCCGCGCATCGGGGCGCGCGGGCGGCCCGCACCTGCTGCGCCACGCGGCGGGCACCCACCTGCTGGAGGGGCCGGGCGGCGTCGGCGGCGCCCACCTGCGGGTGGTGCAGGAGGTGCTCGGGCACGCCAGCCTCGCGACCACGCAGCGCTACACCGCCGTGACGACGAGGTCGATGCAGGCCGCCCTGCGCCGCGGCCATCCGCGCGGATGAGCGCCCCGGTGGACCCCGGTGGCCTGGCGCGCCTGGTGAGCGCCTTCCTCGCCACCCGCGAGAACGCCAACACGCGCGCCGCGTACGCGCGCGACCTGGCCGCCCTGGTCTCGGCCCTGGGCGCCGAGGCGCCCGGCGCGGGGGGGCCGGGGTTCGGGATCGAGGACGATCCGGCCGCCCGCGGTGCCGCCCACCAGCTCGCCGCGATCCCGCTCGACTGGTGGCAGCGGTGGCGCGACGGGCTGCCGGGACGCCTCTCCACCCGGCGTCGCCGGGTGGCGGCCGCACGCGCGTTCTGCCGCTGGTGGGCCCGTGCCTTCGGCCTGGAGAGCCCGGTGCGCGAGCTCCGCCCGCCGGCGGCCGCGGGCGAGGGGGGTCAGGAGGCCCTCGGTCGCGAGGTGGTGGCCCTGTCGCCCGCCGCGGTGCGGCGGATGTGCGAGGTCGCGCTCCGGCCGGGGCCGCTCGGCGCGCGCACCGCCGCGCTCGTCGAGGTGCTCTACGGCTGCGGCCTCCGGGCGAGCGAGGCGGCCGGGCTCGAACCTGTCGGCGTGCCACCTCGACGACGCCGACGACCCGTTCCTGCTCGTCGAGGGCAAGGGCGGGCGCCGCCGGGCCGTGGCCGTGCCGCGCGAGGCCCTCGCGAGCCTGCGCTCCTACCTCGCGGTGGGGCGCCCCGAGCTGCGAGCCCGCGACCGCCACCCCCGCGCCGAGCAGGCGCGCCACCGCGACGCCGACGCGGTCTTCCTGAGCACCCGCGGCCGGCGCCTCGGGCGCGGGGCCGTCTGGCGGATCGTGGTCAACGTGGCCGACCGGGCCGGGCTGCGCGCCGACGGGGCGCGCGTGTTCCCGCACGCGCTGCGGCACTCCTGCGGCACGCACCTGATCCAGTCGGGTGTGGACATCCGCTACGTGCAGGCTCATCTGGGCCACGCATCGCCGGTGACGACCGAGATCTACACCCACGTCACCGCGGCCCACCTGCGCGAGGACTTCGACCGCGCGCATCCCCGGGCCCGCCGGGCGGCGCCGTCCCGCTAGCGGCGCCGGTGCGTGAGCCCCCGCTCCGGGTGCCAGGAGTCGATGACCATGTGGTCCGGGGGGTCTCCCAGCTCGATCACCGACAGCTCCAGGATGTCCGCCCGGAAGAGGTGGGACGGGCCGGCGGGGGCGCGCTCGCCGTTGATGCGCAGGATCACCTCGGCGTCGGTGATCTCCTCGACCCGCCCGGCGATCTTCGCGTCGCCGTGCCACTCCGGCGGGCTCACCGACCCGCTGTGCAGGGCGAAGCGGGGGTCGCGGCGCAGGTCGAGCGCCTTGACGGCGCCCCACATGCTCCCCAGCCAGATGTCGCCGTCGATGAACTCCATCTCGATGCCGCTGATGCGCGGCGAGCCGTCGCGCCGCAGGGTGGCGATCGTCTTGTGGACGAACAGGTCGAAGTAGCCGCGCGCCCGCGCGGCGAGCTCCGGCGCCTCCCCCTCCACCTCGCTCCAGCCCGCCATGGGGCCGAGGCTACCGCCTGATGCGCACGATCACGCTGGCGCGGTCCCGCAGGCCGTCGCCGATCAGGATCGCGGTCACGCGGTAGAGGCCGGGGCGTGTGTCGGTGGGGAGGCGGATCACGAGGCTGCCCCCGGTGGGTCCGGTGAGCTTGCGGATGGCCCGCAGCCTGCCGCCGGCGACCGGGGCGACCGTGACGACGGCGCGCCCGGCCCGGGTGATGGCCAGGCGCACCCTGCCCGCCCCGGCCGCCGTCAGGGTCAGCCCGCCGGGCGTCGGCACCGGGTAGTCGCCGCCCGTCACCGACACGGTGGGGCTCGCGAGGAAGCTGCGGTACTGCTGGGCCCACGCCCGCCCGCCCGCGGCGTCGTGCAGCCCGTACGCGGCCGGGCCGTTGGCCAGCATCTCGCGGCCGGCCGCGGTCGAGCGCGCCCGCGCCCACAGCTCACCCTGGCCGATGCCCCCGTCCACCCCCAGCATCAGGCGCAGCTCGCCCCGTCCCGCGGGCCAGCGGGCGAGCCAGCGGGTGGGATGCGTCGCCATCTCGCGCGCGGGGAAGGCCGACAGGTCCCCCCGGAAGGTGAGCAGGTAGGTGGCGCGTCCCCGGCTCATGGCATCGACCAGGCCGGCCAGGGTGGGGTCGAGCGGCCGTCGCGGGTCGGTGCGGCCCACCCGCTCCACCAGGGAGGGGGAGGCGTAGAAGATCACCCGCCGGGCGTCGCCCCCGAGCTGGTCCATCGCCGCGGCCAGGGCCGCCGCCCCCGCCGGCGTCCACTGGCCGGGGGTCACCTCGTCCACCGCCACCAGCCCGCCCACCGCCGGCTGGCGCCAGCCGGCGCGCAGCCGGGAGGCGATCGTGCCCGCGCCGGCGCCCGCCAGGTCCCGGCCCGTCACCTTGCCGACCGTGCGCGCCGCCGGCCAGCGCGCGTCCGGGAGGATCGGGGCCTGCCGCAGCGTTCCCCCGCCCACGGCGTCGTGGACCGCCTGGGCGGCGTCGCGGGGGAGGTAGAGGAGGGGAGGGTCGGCCGCGCCGGCCAGAGCGGGCGTCGTCGCGAGCAGTGCGCCGACCACGGCCATGATGAGCCGCCGTCGGACGGAGGGGCACGTCTTCCGCACGAGCGCGCCATCCTCCCAGGAAGGCGCTGCGGTTGCGAACCTCTTGGGTTCAGCTACTCGGCGTCGCCGCCAGCGTCCCCACTCCGACGAGCGCCACGAGCAGAGAGAGCGCGACGAGACCGAGCACCACGGCGGCGATGGCAAGCCCCCGCCCGGGCAGGACGCCCCCGGAGGCGCGGATGTCCCCCAGGGAGAGCGTCCCCAGCGCCACGGCGAGCGACGAGCCGATGACGATGATGAAGCCCCCGATCCCGAGCGCGAACGCGAGCGAGGCCTTGCCCGAGCCGGGCTTGGGCCGGGCGCGCCCGCTCGGGGTGGGGGCCGGGGCGTCCTCCTCGTCCTCGTCGTCCGCGACCGCGCCCTCCTCGGCCGGGCGGGGCGCCAGGGCCATCTTGCGGAAGCCGACCAGCATCACCGCCACCGCCACCATCGCCACCCAGAAGGCCAACGTGAGGAGGCGGCCGCCGGCGAGGAGGCTGACGTCGCCATCGGGGTCGAGGTCGCTCGAGGTGCGGCCGCTGATCACCACCAGCCCGCAGGCGCCCGCGAGCCCGGTCGTCACGCCGAGCCCCGCGAGCCAGAGCCACAGGCGCGGCACGAAGACGGCGGCCACGAGCAGGATGACGATCAGCACGCCGAACCCGCCCACGAACCCGTCGGCCCCGATCACCTTGGTCACCCCCGGGGCGTCGCGCGAGATCCCCTCGACCAGGTCCCACCTCGGGGCGATGGCGGCGAGCACGCCGGCCGCCGCGCCGAGCGCGAGGCCGGCCCGGATCGTGGTGGTGCCCTCGTCACCCCAGCCGGGATCCGCCATCGGCGGCACCCTACTCACTCGTCGGGTCCGCCCAACCGCCCGTCGTCGCCGAGGCGACCGAATCGCGCCTGGAATCCCCGCGAGTGCACCTCGCGCACGACCTCGGTCACCATCTCGGCCCGCTCGTCGCGATCCATCTCCTCGAGCTGCCGCACCTGCTCGGCCGACGCGCGCACGTCGCCCGCCCCGGCCAGCGCGCGCAGGGGGTCCTCGATGAGGGCGTCGCGGAAGGCCAGGTCGGCCACGACGCGGGTCCAGAGGTGGGTGGGATCGAGCTCGCTCATTCGGCGCTCCTCGCCGGCAAGGGGATGGTGACGGGCCGGATGCCCCCCGAGCCCACCTGCAGCATGCCGACCGAGGGCCTCATCGCGTCCGGCCCGAGCTGCCAGCGGAACCGCCGCACGGCGCGATCCTCCACCCCGGCGAGGCCGGTGCGGGGCGCCGCCGCCCCCTCGAGGCTGCCCCACGGGCAGACGGCCCCCGGCGAGAACAGCAGCGTGCCGTCCACACGGCCGCAGGACGGCTCGTGCCAGTGGCCGTACACGACGCAGTCCACGGGCCCCAGGCGGCGGGCGAGCGCCCGGTGCAGCCCGGCGCGGTAGCGCACGTCGCGGCCGGCGAGCACCCCGGCGGTGATGATCGATGCGTCCACCAGCTTGCGGCGCACGCCGTGGACCACGCCGATGCGGTGGCCGCCCACCGCGACCACCGCCGTCTCCGGCAGGGCGAGCCCGTCCAGGCGGTCGTGATCGCCCCGCACCGCGACGACCGGCGCCACCCGGTCCAGGTCGGTCAGGACCGAGGGGACGCTGAGGTCGCCGGCGTGCAGGATGAGCGCGCAGCCGTCGAGCGCCTCCAGGACCGTCTCGGGCAGCTCGTCCAGGAACTCGCCGACGTGGGTGTCGGCCACGACCCCCACGCGGATCGTGCTCATCCCAGGAAGCGCCGTTCGTCCGCCGCCCGCGCGAGCGCGAGCTCGATCAGGCGGTCCACCAGGTCGGCGTAGCCGATGCCGCCGGCCTCCATCAGCGAGGCGTAGACGCTCGTCGGCGTGAAGCCCGGCAGCGTGTTGAGCTCCGACAGCAGCACCTCGCCGCCCTCGGCCACGAAGAAGTCGATCCGTGCCAGCCCCGCGCACTCGACGGCGGTGAAGGCGCGCAGGGCCAGGTCGCGGGCGCGCTCGGAGACCTCCGCCGGGAGGTCGGCCGGGACCTCCAGGCGCATCCGTCCCGCCTCGTACTTGGTGTCGTAGTCGTACCAGTCGGCGTCGTAGAGCACCTCGCCAACCGGCGAGACGACGGGCTCGGCTCCGCCCAGCACCCCCACCTCCACCTCCCGTCCCGCGATCGCCCGCTCCACGAGCGCCTTGGGGTCGTGGGCGAAGGCCAGCTCCAGGGAGGCGTCGAGGTCGGCCGGGGTCGGGACGGGGCTGATGCCCACGCTGGACCCCAGGCGCGCCGGCTTGCAGAACGCCGGGTAGCCCACCGTCGCGGCCACCCGCGCCCGCGCGCCCTCGGGATCGGCGGCCCACTCGTCCACGGTCACGGTGCAGTGCTCGGGCGTGGGGATGCCGGCGTCGCGCAGGAAGACCTTGAAGAGGGCCTTGTCCATCGCCAGCGCCGACGCGGTGACGCCGGCGCCCACGTAGGGCACCCCGGCCGTCTCCAGCGCCCCCTGAACCCGCCCGTCCTCGCCGTGCGGGCCGTGCAGGACCGGGAAGACCGCGTCGAGCGGGCGCGCGGCGCCGCCGTCCAGCGAGATGAGCAGGGGCTCGCCGAGGGGGCCGGGGACCACCGCCACGGGCTCGCCCTCGACGCTCCAGCCGCCGTCGCGCGCGATGACCACCGGGATCACCTCGTAGCGCTCGGGGTCCAGGGCGGCCACCACCGCCGCGGCCGAGGCGAGCGACACCTCGTGCTCGCTGCTGCGGCCGCCCATCAGCACGGCGAGGCGACGGCTCATCCCGTGGAGCCGCCCGGCGAGGGGAGGGCCCCCCCGGCGCCGGAGGTGCTTCCGGTCGGGCCGTTGCTGACGGTGATCACGACCGTGCTGCCCGGAGCCACCGAGGTGCCCACGGAGGGGCTCGTGTCGATGACCGTGCCCGCCGGCGCGGGGGAGTCGGCGGTGTCGCTGGTGACCCGGAAGCCCGCCTGCTCGAGCTTGAACTTGGCATCCTGGGCGCTGTTGCCGATCACGTTCGGGACCGGGACGTTGGCGGGGGCGACGGCGACGGTGATGTTGACCGGCGTGCCCTTCGGCCGCGAGGCGTTGGGCGCCGGGTCCTGGCGCACCACGATGCCGGGGGCGAACGAGGTGCTCGGCGTGGTGCTGACGTTCCCGACCGTGAATCCCCGGTCGGTGAGGAGCTGCTCGGCCTCGCTCTGCGGGCGGCGCCGGACGTCGGGCACCTGGAGGTTCGCCGGGCCGCTCGAGACCACGATGGTGACCGTGCTGCCGCGGGTGGCCTGCTTGTCGCCCGCGGGGTCCTGGCTGATCACGACCCCCTGGGTCACGTTGTCGCTGGCCTGCTGCGTGACCTTCACCTTGAAATCGGCGCGCGCCAGGTCCGCGCGGGCGGCGTCCTCCTGCTCGCCCGTGACGTCCGGAACGGCCGTCTGGCCGGGGCCGCCGCTGACCACGAGCACGACGGTGTCGCCCTTGCTCACCTGCTGGCCGGCGGCCGGATCGGTGCGGATGGCGGTGCCGACCGGGACCTGGTCGTTCTGCACCGATTGCTGGCTCACGTCGAGGCCCGCGTCGCGCAGGATCTGGTCGGCCTCGGCGGCGGTCCGCCCGGCGACCGGGGGCACCGTGACGGGCGTGCCGCCGCCGCCCGAGAGGAGCGCGACGGCCACCGCGGCCACGATCGCCAGCAGCACGATGACGCCCACGACGATCGGCCAGCGCCGGCGTCGCCGGGCCGCCGGGGGCTGGGGAGGGGGCGGCGGCGCGACGCGCGTCTGGCCCGTGACCGGATCGGCCACCCGGGTCTGCGCGGTGGGCGGACTCGCGGCCGGCAGCACGCGGGTGGGGTCGCCGCTCTCGATGGCGGCGCGGGCCTCGCCCAGCGCGAGGCTCATCTCCTCGGCCGTCCGGTAGCGCTCCGACGGCCGCTTGGCCAGCGACCGCAGGACCACGTCCTCGAGCACGAGCGGGATCGCGCCCTCCAGCACCCGCGGCGGGGTGGGCGGGTCGTTGATCTGCTTCATGGCCACGGTCACCGCGCGCTCGCCGTCGAACGGCACCCGCCCGGTGAGCATCTCGTAGAGCACGATCCCCACCGCGTAGCAATCGCTGGCGGCGGTGACCTCGTCGCCGCGCGCCTGCTCGGGCGAGAGGTACTGGGCCGTGCCGATCACCGACCCCGCCTCGGTCATGCCCCCGTCCGCGCCGGCCCGCGCGATGCCGAAGTCGGTCACCTTCAGGTGGCCGTCCTCCGCCACCAGCACGTTCTGCGGCTTCACGTCGCGGTGGATCACGTCGCGGCGATGGGCCGCGCCGAGCGCCGCCAGGATCTGCTGGGCGTAGTCGATCGCCTCGAGGGGCGGCAGGGGCGCCCGGGCCCGGATGACCCGCTTCAGGTCGGGTCCGGACATGTACTCCATGACGATGTAGTAGCTGCCGTCGGCCTCGCCGCGGTCGTACACCGCCACGATGTTCGGGTGGTTGAGCCCGGCGGCGGCCGACGCCTCGCGCCGGAAGCGCTCCACGAACTGGGGGTCGGACGCGTAGGGGTCCGACAGCACCTTGACCGCCACCTGGCGGTCGAGAAGCCGGTCGTGGGCGAGGAAGACGCGCGCCATCCCGCCGGCGCCGAGCTGGCGGCCGAGCTCGTAGCGGTCCCCCACGAGGTCCCCGGGCTGAAGGCTCACGGGTGCTTCGCCTCGAGGGCGGCGCGCATCACCTGGGCGGCGATCGGCGCCGCCACGGTGCCGCCCTCGCTCGGGGTGTCCTCCACCACGACCGCCACCGCGACCCGCGGGTCCTCGGACGGCGCGAAGCCGATGAACCAGGCCTGGTTCTTCTCGGGGTCGGCGGTCTCGGCGGTGCCGGTCTTGCCGGCCACGGTGACCCCGGTGCTCGACAGGGCCGCGGCCGTGCCCGTGCCCTCGCGCACCACGTCCTCCATCATCCTGGTCATCGCGGCCGCGTTCTCCGGGCTGGTCACCTGGCCGATCTCCTGCGGGTCGGAGCGCTGCACCACCGAGCCGCCGCGGTCCGTGATGCTCTCCATCAGGCGCGGCGCCATCAGCTTGCCGCCGTTGGCGATCGCCCCGGCCACCATCGCCATCTGGAGCGGGGTCACCGTGAGCTGCTCCTGCCCGATCGCGATGCGCGCCGTGTCCTCGCCCTGCTGGTCGTTGGGGAGGATCTTGTTGTCGGCGCTCCGCCGGCCCGAGACCTCCACGTCGGGCAGGTCGATCGGCGGCCGCGTGCCGAAGCCGAACGCGCTCATGGTGGCGCCCAGCCGCTCGGGGCCGAGCGCGTCGCCGATTGTCGCGAAGGTGGTGTTGATCGAGTGGGTCAGCGCCGTGGTGAGGGTGTGCGGCCCGAAGCTCTGGTTTCCGAAGTTGCGGATCGGCCCGCCGGGGGTCTCGTACACGGATCCCCCCGGGAACTCGGTGTCGGGCGTGTACTCCCCGCTGTCGAGGGCGGAGGTCGCCGTGACCACCTTAAAGGTCGAGCCGGGCGGGTAGCGGCCCTGCACCGCGCGGTTCAGGAGGGGCGAGCCCTGCTGCGAGGCGATCTGCGAGAAGCCCGTCGCCACCTTCGAGAGGTCGAAGCCGGGGTTGGACGCCATCGCGATCACCTGGCCGGTGCGCGGGTCGATCGCCACCACCGCGCCGCGCTGGTCGCCCAGGGCCTCCTCGGCCACCTTCTGCACCCGCGTGTCCAGCGACAGGCGCACGTCGGCCCCGGCCTTCTCCTTCAGGTTCAGCCGCTGGAGCAGGGGCTCGGTGCCGAAGCTGCCCGTGAGGTACCGGTTGTAGGTCGCCTCGATGCCGGTCTTGCCCTCGCGCTCGGAGCTGTAGCCCACCACGTGCGGGGCCAGGGTGCCGTGCGGGTAGACCCGCTCGTAGACCTTCTGGCCGTTCACCCGGCGCGCCCGCGTTGTGGCCAGCACCTGCCCGTCGGCGGAGATGATCTTGCCGCGGTCGATGAGCTTTTCGGCCTGGAGCGTCTGGGGGTTGCCCGGGCGGTCGCGCAGCTGGGAGGCGTCGACCACCTGCCAGTAGCCGAGCATCAGCAGGAGCAGGGCGAACCCTCCGGCCAGCGTGAGGTAGAGGCGGCGGATGGACCTATTCATCGTCGTCCTCGGGCGCGGCGCGTCGTCGTCGGCGCGGCGGGGGCGCCCCCGCCCGCGAGCGGTGGCTGATGACCAGCAGCAGGGCGATGATCCCGAAGTTGGTCACCACGCTGGAGCCCCCGTAGCTCATGAACGGCAGGGTCACCCCGGTGAGGGGGATGAGCCGGATGACGCCGCCGATGATGAGGATGGCCTGAAGGCCGAGCGTCACCGTCAGCCCCCCGGCCAGGAGCTTGGAGAAGCCGTCGGTCGCCCCCGACGCGATGACGAACCCGCGCTGGATGAGCACGAGGAACCCCAGCAGGAGCCCCACCCCGCCCACGTAGCCCAGCTCCGTGGCCACCGCGGAGAACATGAAGTCGGTCTGCAGCAGCGGGACCACCGGCGAGCCGTCCTCGCGCACCAGGAAGCCCTTGCCCAGGCCGGGACCCACCACGCCGCCCTCGGCCATCGCGTACAGAGACTGGACGAGCTGGAAGCCCTGCCCGCGCTCGTCGCCGAAGGGGTCGAGCCAGTTCTGAACGCGGTCCTGGATCCGCGGGACGACCGTGTAGACGACCGCCGACCCCGCCAGGAACAGGGCCAGCCCGAAGCCCGTGTAGGCCACCCGCCCGGTGGCCAGGTAGATCATCGCCAGGAAGACGCCCAGGAAGAGCAGGGCGGTGCCGAAGTCGTTCAGGATCACCACCAGGGCGAGCGCCGCGACCAGGAAGAGCAGCACCGGGCCGAGCGCGGCCATGGGCGGCACCGGCACGCCCATCACCCGGCGCGTGGGGATGGCCAGCAGCTCCCGTTTGTCGCGCAGGTAGGCGGCCAGGAAGATCACGATCAGCACCTTCGAGACCTCGCCGAGCTGCACGGTCTGGCCGCCGCCGATGTCGATCCACAGCTTCGCCCCGTTGATCCGGGTGCCGAAGATCATCGTGATCACCAGCAGGCCCACCCCGGTGAGGCCGATCAGGTAGCGGTAGCGCTCCAGCACCCGGTGGTCGGGCAGCAGCAGCAGGACCGCGATGAAGACCGCGCCGCCCACCGCCACCCACACCGCCTGGTCGGCGGCGAGCGCCGGGCTGATGCGGTCCAGCTCGACCAGCCCGATCGCCACGAGCACGCCCACCGTGGGGAGCAGGTAGGGGTCGGCCTGGGGGGCCCGGAAACGGAGCGCGGCGTGCATCGCGAGAAACACCAGCACCACCCCGGCGGCCCCCGGCACAGGCCCCAGGTCGAGCTGCTCGGTGCGGGCGGTGGCCACCGAGGCCATGCCCACCAGGCCCAGCAGGGCCGCCGGGATCAGGAATCCCAGCTCGCGCGTGCGGAGCGTCACGGAGCGGAGGTCTGGGGGGTCGACGCACCGGCGGCCGGCGCGGGAGGGCGCACGGGCGGCGGCTGGATGGCCGGGACGGCGGGGAGGCCGTAGCGCCACACGAGGTCGACGGCCCGCCGCACGGCGTCGCCCTGGCCCTGGGTCCAGGACGACGAGAAGACGTCGGGCTGCTCGGCCCGCACGGCGGCGGCCGGGACGCCGGTGTCCTGCCAGGGCGCCTCCAGGTCGAGGCCCGCCACCGACACCGGCAGCCCGTGCATCACGCGGACGGTGCCGTCGGGCGCCTCCTCGAGCGTGTAGTTGCGGCTCGCGACCCAGGCGAGGATTCCGGCGGCGGCCACCAGCGCCACGACCACGCCGACCAGGACGCCGCGCACGCGCGAGCGCCGCCGGGGGACGGGCTCCAGCACCCGGGGCGGGCGGGCGGCGGGGCCGTCGTGCTCCATGCCGGCATGCCCGTGCACGCCTCCCAGCACGCGCATCTCGGCGGTCCGGGGCGCGGCGTCCCCGGCGCCCGGGAGCTCCGACTCCGCGGTGCCGCCGCCCTGCGCCGGCGCCGGCCCCGCGCGCGCCAGGACCACGGTCACGTTGTCCGTGCCCCCGGCGGCGTTGGCGCGCTCCACCAGCGCCGCGGCCGCCTCGCGCAGGCTGCCCGCCCCGGCCAGCGCGGCCGCGATGTCCCGCTGGGGGACGTAGGACGAGAGCCCGTCGCTGCACAGCAGGACGACGTCGCCGTCGCGCAGGGGCTCCGAGACCGTGTCGGCCACCACCTCGGGCTCGGCGCCGAGCGCCCGCGTGATCACGTTGCGGTGCGGATGATGCTCGGCGTCCTCGGCCGACAGGCTCCCCCGCCGCACCAGCTCGGCCACGACCGAGTGGTCCTCGGTGAGCTGGCGCAGCTCGCCGTCGCGCCAGAGATAGGCGCGCGAGTCGCCCACGTGCACCACGTCGAGGCGGTCGTCCGCGAGCAGCGCCGTGGTGAGGGTGGTCCCCATCCCGGCCTTGTCGGGGTCCTCGGCCGCCATCCGGCGGATGGCCCGGTTGGCCTCCTGGAGCGCGCGGCGCACGTCGTCCGCGGTGACCGGCGCGGAGAGCCCGGCCACGGCCTCCACGGCCACCTGCGCGGCCACCTCACCGGCGAGCGCGCCGCCCATGCCGTCCGCCACCGCGAGCACGGCCGGCCGCGCCAGGGAGCGGTCCTCGTTGTGGCGGCGCACGCGGCCCGTGTCCGAGAGATGGGCCAGCTCGACCAGCGCGAGCCGGCCGCCCGGAGTCGCCTCCGTGCCCAGGTCCCTACTCCTCGTAGCGGAGGGTCGTCTGGCCGATCCTCAGCGAGTCGTGCACCTTGAGCTGAGCGTCGTGCTCCACGCGCAGGTCGTTCAGGAAGGTGCCGTTGGTCGATCCGAGATCCTCGACGTAGTGGTACGACCCACGGCGCAGGATGCGCGCGTGCATGTGGGAGACGAAGGCGTCGACGATCGACAGGTCGGCGCCGTCGGACCGGCCGATCGTGATGCCGACCTCCAGCGGGATGACCCGTCCCTCCTCGAGGTCGGGCGAGCTCTCCACGACGAGGCGCGGGTCGATGTTGAGCGCGAGGTTGAGGCGCTCGTCGTCGGTCTCCCGGGGCGGCACCACGACGGGCGGAGGGATGTCCGGCGGAGGGGGCGTCTCGACGGGCGGCGGCGCGGACGCGGCGACCGCGGCCGGGACGGCGGGCGCGGACGTTTCGGGCGCCGGCGGGGCGGCCGGCGAGGCGGCGGGCGGCGGCTCGGGGGCGTGCGGCGGCGGCGCGTTGGGACGGAGCTGGCGGCCGGCGCTGCGCACCACGGTCCAGACGAAGGCGTACAGCAGCACCAGGAACACGACCTCCGCGACGATGAGGCCTGTCTCGGTCACGTCCCCGCCGCCGATCGCAGCTCCACGGCCATCTCGGTCGTCCCGATCACGACCGTGTCGCCGTCCGCCAGCGCGTGCCGCTTCACGATCTCGCCGTTCACCTCCGTGCCGTTGGTGCTCCCCATGTCCACCAGGAAGTAGTCCATGCCGATGTGGCGCACCTCCGCGTGCACGCGGCTGGCATTGGGGTCGGCCAGCACGATGTCGCAGTCGCGGCTGCGGCCCAGGGTGGATACGCGCTTGGTGAGGCGGTGGCGCGCGGGCCCGATCACCAGGGTCAGGACCTCCTCCGTCAGGCCGGCGCCGGCGGCGTCGGCGGCGGAGATGACCTGGGTCCCGCTCACGCCCTCGAGGGGCTGGTAGGGCCGCGCCGGCGGAGGGGGGGGCGCGGGAGCGGGGACCGGCGGCGGCGGGCTCTCGGCGACGGGTCCGGCGCCGTCGGCCTCGGCCTCCTCGGCGGGCGGGGCGTCGGCCATGCGGCAGGCGATGCCGAACTCGCCCGCGCGCAGGTCCTCGTCGGTGGTCAGCGTGACCACCGCCGGCGCCACCAGCGACAGGCCGTTGCTGCGCGCGTGCGATTCGAGGTAGGCGGCCAGCTCGGTCACCAGCGACTGCTCGTACGAGGCGAAGCTCTCGCGGTCGGGGGGCGCCAGGTAGACCGTGTACTCGTTCGGCACGTAGACCCGGGAGACCGAGATGGTCTTGTGCTCCTCCATCTCGCGCCCGAGCTTGCGGGCGAGCTCGACGGGTTGCAGGCTGCTCCGGAACGCCCGCCGGAAGCCGCGCTCGAAGAGGCCCTCGATCTTCTGCTCGATGTTGCGCAGGAGGCTCATGCGGTCGGACTGCGCAGGGTAGCGGACGCCCTCGCGGGGGCGCGCCGCCGCAGGACCCGCCAGGGCCGGAGGGCCCACGCGACCACGACCAGCCCGGCGGGCACGACGGCGCCGAGGGCGGTCACCCCCGCCGTGGCCACCGCGACCATCGACCCCGCCACGAGCACCACCCACACCGCCGCCGCCACCGCGCGCGGCCGGCCGGGACGGGCGCGCAGCACCAGGGGCACGCACATGGCGCCCACCACCATCGCCACCGCCTGGAGCAGGGCCTCGGGGTGCGCGGCGAGCGGATCCCACAGGCGCCGCGCCGCGACGAGCGGCGAGGACTCGCCGTCCAGGGTCTCCACCCCGGGCGCCACGTGACCGCCGCCGGCCATCAGGCCGTCGGCTCCGGCGGCGACCTGCCACACGAGCGTCGCCACGACGCCGGCCGTCGCGACCCACAGCCGGTCCCGCCAGCGCGGCACCAGTCCCGCCACGGCCGCGTAGAGGGGCCCCAGCCCGAGGGCGAAGAGCAGCGGGCAGGCGGCCGGGAGCAGCGTGAGCCGCCCCGTGTGCCAGCCGATGGCGAGCGTCACCAGGGCGATCGCGCCCAGCACGATCGCCGCGCCGGGGCTCACCAGGCCCACGAGCGCCGATCCGGCCACGATGCTCGCCAGCAGCGCGCCGCGCGGCCGCCACGCGAAGGCGAGGGCGGTGAGGCCGATCGCCGCGGCCCGCGGCCCCGGCTCCTGCCACTGCGCCGCGCCCGACTCGGCCAGCCGCCCGCCCGCCGTCCAGAGGGCCACGGCCGCGAGCGCCCCGCCGCCCACGGCGCTCGCCAGCGGGGGCAGCATCCGGCGCGCCCGGGCGCGGGCCGAGAGCGACCCGGAGAGGACCCCCTCCAGCTCGTCGGCGAGCGCCACGGCGCCCGGCCGGCCGGCCGGGTCGTGGCGCAGGCCCGCGTCGACCGCGCGGCACAGCCGCGGGGGCAGGTCCGGGCGGGCGCGGGAGAGGGGCGGCACCGCGCCCGAGGCGGCCCGGCGCGCGGTGACCGCCGGCGACGGCGCGGAGACGGGGTTCGACCCGGTCAGGCCCTCGTAGAGGACGAGGCAGGCCGAGTAGACGTCGGACGCCGGCCCGGCCGGCTCCCCGCGGGCCTGCTCGGGAGCCATGTAGGCGACGGTGCCGACGACCGACCCCGTGAGCGTCAGCCCGGCCTCCCCCGACAGGCGCGCCACCCCGAAGTCGGAGAGCAGGGCGCGGCCCCGTTTCCCGATCAGGATGTTCGCCGGCTTCACGTCGCGGTGCACCACCCCGGCCCGGTGCGCGTGCCCGAGGGCGGACAGCACCTCGGCGCCGATGCGGACGACCTGGGTGGCGTCGAGGCGGCGCGGCCCGCGCAGCACCTCGAGCAGGGAGGGTCCGTCCACGAGCTCCCACACGAGGTGGAGGCTCTCGTCGTCCTCCCCCCAGTCGAGCAGGGCCACCACGCCGGGATGGTCCAGGCGCTGGGCCGCGCGGACCTCGGCCCGCACGCGCGGGGCGAGGTCGGGATCGGCCGGCACGGACTTGACCGCGACGTCGTCGCCGGTGACCAGGTCGCGGGCCCTGCGCACCACGGCGGTCGCGCCGCGGCCGATGGTGGGGCCGAGGAGATAGCGGCCCAGAACGGTCCGCTCGGATGTGGCGCGCGAGGTCACGAATGGGCATCTTCCACGACTCGCGCGCCCATCCCTGCGCGGGCCGGTCGATGCGGAGGCCCGTGGTAGCATCCGCCATCCCTGACCGGCAGGAATGCCTGGGCGAGTGGTGGAATTGGTAGACACGCTAGGTTCAGGGTCTAGTGCTCGCATGAGCTTGGGGGTTCGAGTCCCCCCTCGCCCACCTCCACCCCGCTTCCCCCACCCGGTGCGGACCGCCCTCTCCCGACCATCCACTCGCGGGTAGCCGTGGCCGACTACGACGACGACCGCCCCGACTTCGATGCCGCCTTCGCGGACGATCCACCCGACCCCGGCGAACCGCCGAAGCGCCGCCGGGGCTTCTCGCGCCGCGATCGCGAGGCCGAGGACGTCGAGGACACGGCGAGCACCGGCGAGGTGCCGCGGTCGGGCCTGCGCCGCTTCGCCTCGAGCGAGCCGCCCCCCGAGGACGACGACTTCGACCACCTCGACGACGACCCCGCCGCGGAGCCGCCGCCGCCCCGCTCCTCGTCGAGATCCTCCCGCCGGGGGAGCGCAGGAGGCGGCCGGCCCCCGCGCCGCGCGCCGCGGAGCGGCTCCAGCGGCGGAGGCGCCGCGGCGGTGCTGCAGAGGCCGCGCGGCCGCCTCATCCTGCTGATCGCCTTCGCGGCGATCCTCATCCTGGTCATCACGCTCGTGGTGCGCGACTGCCAGCGGAACCAGCTCGAGGACCAGTACACCTCGTACATCAACGGCGTGGCGAAGCTGGTGAACGACTCGGCCCAGCAGGGCCAGCAGCTGCGCCAGGTGATGGCCAACCCGCGCGGCGACCAGCCTCCCGTGCTGCGCCAGAAGATCCAGGCCCTCTCGCAGCAGGCCGGCGGCCTGGTGGACCAGGCGGAGACGCTCGACCCACCGGGCTCTCTCAACGACGCCCAGAACAGCTTCGTCACGACGCTCGAGTACCGGGTCACGGGCCTCAGCACCCTCGCCGCGAACCTGCCGACCATCCTTCAGCGCAACGACGTCGACTTCCAGGCCAACAGCATCGCGGGGTCCATGCAGCGCTTCCTGGCGAGCGACGTGATCTACCAGGACTCGTTCGCCGGCCCGGCCGCCCAGGCGCTGGACAAGGACAACTTCACCGGCACGCCGGTGCCCAAGGCGCAGCCCTTCCTCCCCAACCCGGCGCTCGCCAGCAACGAGGGCGCGCGGACCCTCCTGCCCAACCTGAAGCGCCACACGACGGCGTCGGGCGGCGGCGCGAGCGGCACGCTGCGCGGCACCTCCCTGGTGTCCACCGAGGCGCTTCCGTCGGAGACGCGCCTGACGCCGGGGTCGCCCACCAGCGTCCAGGGCGGAGGCGAACTCAAGTGGCGCGTCACCGTGGAGAACGGGGGCGACTTCGACGAGTCCAACATCGTGGTCACGGCGACCCTCTCCTACCCGGACACGCCCAACCAGCCCGACTCGAAGCAGGCGTCGATCGCGTCGCTGGGGGTGGGCAAGAGCACCACGGTCGAGATCCCCGGGCCCACGGCGCCGGTCTACGGTGAGCAGGGCACGCTCCACGTCGAGATCCAGCCGGTCTCCGGCGAGAGCAGCACGGAGAACAACGCGGCCGACTACCCGGTCAAGATCACCCTCTGATGGAGGTCAACGTCTGGGTCGCGGTCGCCGCGGGCGTCCCCGGGGTGATCGCGCTGGTGGGCGTCGTACTCCTCTGGATCTCGGTGCGCCGCACCCGGGCGGCCCAGAAGGTCCTGCTGCCCGACGGGGCGACCGAGGGGCTCATCGACCGCCAGGCCGTGCTGCAGCGCGCCATGGGCCGGCTGGAGGACGGCCTGCGCGACCTGCAGAGCCTGGTGGAGCGCCAGGGCGAGGTCACCGAGCAGAGCCTGCTCACCACCCTGCGCTTCCAGGGGATGGTGCGCTACGACGCGTATCGCGACATGGGCGGGCAGCAGTCGTGGTCGATCGCGCTGCTCGACGGCAACCACAGCGGCGCGGTGGTGACCTCCCTTCACGCCCGCGACCACGCGCGCGTGTACCTCAAGGAACTGGTCGAGGGAACGCCCGGCCAGCGCCTGTCGCCCGAGGAGGAGCGCGCCGTGGCCCTGGCCCTCGGCCGGCCGGCGCCGCCGCCGCCCGATCCCCCCGGCCGGCGAGGCGCCCCCCGAGCGCGAGCCGCAGCCCACGGGCGAGATCGACCCCCCGCCCGCCGATCCGCCCGGCTCGTGAGGGTCGGCTACCTCGGGCCGCCGGGGACGTTCGCCGAGGAGGCCCTGCTCGAGCTCGGCCGGCCGCGACGCGGAGCTGGAGGCCGTGGCCTTCCCCTCGGTGGTCGACTGCTTCCGCGCCGTGCGCGCGGGCGAGGTGCCCGAGGTGCTGGTGCCCATCGAGAACTCCATCGAGGGATCGGTGAACCAGACCCTCGACCAGCTCGTGGCCGGGGACGTCGGCGCTGCACATCCGCGCCGAGGTGATCCAGCCGATCCGCCATCACCTGATCTCCAGGCGCACCCTGGCCCCCGCCGACCTGACCCGCGTGCTGTCCCACCCGCACGCCACGGCCCAGTGCCAGCACTGGCTGCGCGCGAACGCCCCCCAGGCCGAGATCGTGGCGGCGAACTCCACGGCCGACGCGGTGCGCACCGTGAGCGGCTCCGACGAGCCGTGGGCGGCCATCAGCACGCTGCGCGCGGCCGAGCTCTACGGGTGCCGGGTGATCGCCCGGGACATCGAGGACACCGAGGACAACTCCACCCGCTTCGTGCTGCTCGGCCGTGAGCCCGTCGCGGCCGTCGGCGCCGGGCGGTTCCGCACCTCGATCGTGTGCGCGCTCGAGCGCGACCGCCCGGGCGCGCTGCTGGCGATCCTCCAGGAGTTCGCCATGCGCGCGGTCAACCTGAGCAAGCTCGAGAGCCGGCCCACCAAGACCGGCCTCGGCCGCTACATCTTCTACATCGACATCGAGGGCAGCCGGGCGCGTGATCTGCCGGTCGACGCCGCGATCACCGCGATCGAGCAGCAGAGGGTCGCGAAGGTGACGTTCCTGGGCTCCTACCCGGCCGGTGGCGCGTCTGGCTAAACTTCCCGTCGGGCTCGGTGACGGGTGGCGCCGACACCAACGGCCCACTCCCACGCGACCGTCGAGGAGCCGATGGCCCAGCAGGTTCTCGTGCTCAACGCCACCTACGAGCCCATCAACGTGTGCTCGCTTCAGCGCGCGGTCGTCCTGGTCCTCAAGAACAAGGCCGAGGTGCTCGAGCGCGCCGCCCGCAAGCTGCGCAGCGCCACGCAGGCGCACGCCTACCCGCTGGTGATCCGGCTCGTCTACTTCGTGCGCATCCCGCGCCACGAGTCGCGCAAGATCTCGCGGCGGGCCGTGTTCGCGCGCGACGGATACGCCTGCCAGTACTGCGGCGCGGGCTCCCACCTGACCATGGACCACGTGGTGCCGCGCTCCCGCGGCGGCCGCTCGTCGTGGGACAACGTGGTCACCTCCTGCGCGCCGTGCAACCTGCGCAAGGGCAACCGGCTGCCCGCCGAGATCGACATGCACCCGCGCACCCGCCCGCGCGCCCCGCGTTCCGACATCTTCATCTCCGTCGCCGCCCCGCGGCAGCCGAAGTCGTGGCTGCCGTACCTCGGCGACGGGGTCGCCGCCTGACCGCCTGAGAAGGACCGCCGGGCCCCGGCGCGAAGGTGGACGGCGTGACCGTCGTCCGCATCGTCTCGGGCCCCCTCAGCGGCGTGAGCCTGAAGGTGACCGACCGGAGCCTCTCCGAGCGCTGGCGCATCGGGTGGCGCGGACGCCGCCGGCGCCGGCGCACGAGCCCGATCATCACCAGGATCGTGCCCGCGGAGCACCCCGGAGGCGCCCGCCCGCAGGGGTGATCCCGGGCTATCCTGGGCCGACGGCGCCCTCGTAGCTCAGTGGATAGAGCACAGGTTTCCTAAACCTGGTGTCGCAGGTTCGATTCCTGCCGGGGGCATGGGCCGGGCCCTGGATGGTTCCCGGCCGCCGCGGTCTACACTTGGCCCACGAGCTGCTCGAGCCCGTGGCTGGGGCGCTCGGGTGGCCGAGGGGAGGGGAGCGCGCGATGGAGATCGGGCGACCGGTGCGGACCCACATCGTCGAGCCGCTCGAGGATCCCGTGCCCAGGGAGCCGCCGCCGGAGCCGGTCCCCGAGCCAACTCGCGAGGCGCCCCCCGCAGCACCGACGCCGTGAGTCTGGCCCCTGACTACGCCGCCCCGCTGATCGGCTGGCGGACGTGGGCGGCGGTCGAGCACGGGGACGGCCTCATGCTGCGCAGCAGGGTCTACCCGAGCCGCTGGCCCCCGGGGCAGCGGCTCGTGGCCGCCTGCGCCAATCGTGCCCGCTTCGGGGTGGTCGGCCGCGTCGTTCCCATCGAGGCGCACGAGGCTCCGGGCGAGGGCTGTACGTGCGGCATCTATGCGGCGCGCAGCCCCGAGCTGGCCCTGCGCTACCTGGGGCGCATCAGCCTGATTCGCGGGGACAAGGCCGCCCTCATCGGGCAGGTCGCGCTCTGGGGCCGGGTCATCGAGTACGAGCACGGCTGGCGGGGCGCCCTGGCCTACCCGAGGCGTCTGTACCTGCTGCGGGCGCGCCCTTCGCGGCGGGGACCGGACGCCGAGGAGCTGGCCCTCGCGCTCGCGGGCTACGCGGTCCCGGTCGAGGTCGTGGAGGCGCGCACGATGGGAGCGCTCCTCTCCGCTCTGGTTGCGGCGGCGGACGTCGTCTCCAGCGCGACCTGACGAAGGCCGCGGAACCGGTGCTGCGAGCGCCTCTGGGATCGCAAGAGGTTGTCACCGCCCGACGCAGGCGCCACGCTCAGGTCGTGCCCGCCGAGCGACCGTCCCCGCGACTCCCGCCACGCTGGTTCATCCGCTCCGCGTGGGTCGTCCATCGTGCCCTCTACTCGGTCACCCGCGGCCGCGTCGGCCTGCGGCGCCCGACGGCGGCCCGCTGGGGGATGCTCCGGCTCCGGACGACCGGGCGCCGCTCGGGGGCGGAGCGAAGGGCGATCCTCGCCTACCTGGAGGACGGTCCGGACCTGGTCCTCATGGCGATGAACGGCTGGGCGGAGCCGGCACCCGCATGGTGGCTCAACCTGCAGGCGCGCCCGGACGCCATCGTGGACCTGCCCGGGGGCTCGACACGCGAGGTCGCCGCCCGCGAGTCGGACGGGGAGGAGCGGTCCCGCCTGTGGGCCAGGTGGGAGGGCGTCTCGAAGGACCTCGACGCCTACGCCGCGCGGAGGACCACCACCCCCGTCGTGGTCCTGGAGCCCCGGCCCGGGCGCGAGGCGTGAAGCGGCACCGGCCGGGCTCGACACCCTCGTCGCCAAGCTGTCCGGCCCGCGCACAGCGGACCGATCATGCGGGGGGAGGGGGGTCGGGGGTGGCGGCTCGCTCCTGGGGGTGGGCGGGTGTCCGTGCATGGCGACGAGGCGATGCTCTCGCCGCCTCGGGCGCTCGCGTGCCGTCATGAGCGGCCGGAGTTCCCTTGCGCGCCGCCTCGCGCTCGGCGCCTCGCTCGCCGCCGGGATGACGGGCGCCCTGCTCGCCCTTGCCGGCGCGGTCTTCGCCACCTTCGTGGGGCACCCTCCCTCCCCGCTGACGCTTGCCCTGGTCGTGGCGGCCGTGGCGCTGGCGAGTGCCCTCGCCGCCACCCTCGTGCTGGCGCGGGTGCCGAGGATGCGTCGCGCAGTCGGGCTGGAACCCCGCCCGCCCGCGCGCCCCTGAGAGCCTCTCGGCGAGGTGCGGATTCTCGTCGCGACAGAGGGCCGCGCGCTTCGCTTCGGCGCGCTCCCGCGGTTAGGCTGAACCCGGCCGGCAGCCAGACGGGAGCCATGTCCGACCAGTCGCCGATCGACGCCGGGACCGCGGCCTGGCACCGCGCGCTCAAGCACACGCACGCGGACGGTCTGAGCGAGGACACCGCCCAGACCCCCGGCATGCGCCGCTACGAGGCGATCTCGGGCCGGCTGAGCGGCTCGCGCAGGATCTGGATGGGCAAGAACCACGTGGCCCCCGGCATGCGCTCGGCCGACCACCACCATGGCGAGGCCGAGACGGGGATCTACGTGGTCTCCGGGCACCCGGTCTTCGTCTTCCTCGAGGACGGAGCCGAGCGGCGCATCGAGACCGGGCCCGGCGACTACATCTACGTGCCCCCCTTCGTGCCGCACCGTGAGGAGAACCCCTCGCCGGACGAGGAGGCCGTGGTGGTCCTCGCCCGCAGCACCCAGGAGGGGATCGTCGTCAACCTTCCCAGCCTGCGGGCCGAGGTGCCCGAGCTGGACCGGCTGGTGGCGGAGCTCGTCGCCGCCGGCGGGGGGTCGCCCGGGGGCGGCGCCCCGGCGTCTACCCCGTGACGGTCCCCACCTCCAGCGCCGTGATCTTGATGTCGTCCACCACGAGATGTTCGGACGACCCCTCGGTGCAGCGCAGCGCGACCCTCGTGTCGTTGGGCACTCCGGTCACCACGTCACTCAGCGCGACGGCCTCGCTGCTGCCGGCGCGAAAGCGCACGTCCAGGGATTCCATCAGCACGTCATCGAGCACGGTGGTGTCGCTCTGGACGAGGGCGCACACGGTTCCCAGAGTCTGGGGATTTCCGTTGTTGCGCATGGTGAACTTGGCCTGGACCAGCCAGTTCTTCGAGGGCAACACGACCGACAGCAGGTTCGGGCAGGCCGTCAGGGGGCCGCTGCAGGTCGGGACGTCGGCTTCGACGTCCTCGGCGAGTCGCAGGCGGGGCGCGTCGAGCGCGGTGCGGGTGCTGGGCGCGATATCGGCAAGGCGGATGCTCTCGTCGCGGATCTCCGAGCTGCGGACGGCGTCCGCGCGGATCTCCGGTGAGCGGACCGCGTCGGCCTGGATCTCCGGTGAGCGGACCGCGTCGGCCCGGATCTGCACCGACCCGACGCTGTCGCGCGCCAGCGTGGCGGCGGTTGCCGTGCCGCCCAGCGCGACGAACAACGCCAGGGTGGCGGTGACGTTGGCGTAGCTGACCCGGGCGAGCACGGCGGCGATCAGCGCTCGGGCTGCGGCCGGGCGTCGCTCGGAATTGCGCTCCGGCTCGAGCGGGTCGGTCGGGCCGTCGCCGCCTTTCTCGTCGCGGATGTCCTGCTTGCCGTGGCTCACGACTCCTCCTGTTCGCTGTTGGGCCGCGGTTCCTACATCCAAGGACGCCCGACTCGGCAGGGCATTCCCGTCGGCGTGCCCGTGGCCCTCCTGGGTTCCCGGGCTGCGTCGCGGTCCAAGTGCGTACGCTGGCCCGACGAGGCGACGGAGGAGCGAGCATGGCGAGCGATTTCAACGCCCGGCTCATCGACGAGTTCCGGGCCAATGGGGGCAGCGTGGGCGGCATGTTCGAGGGCACCCCGCTCCTGCTGCTGCACACGACCGGCGCCCGGACCGGCCGCGAGCGGGTGAATCCGCTCGGCTACCTGCGCGACGGCGAGCGGCTCGTGATCTTCGCGGCGAACGGGGGCGCGCGGACCAACCCCGACTGGTACCACAACCTGGTCGCCAACCCCGAGGTGACCGTCGAGGTCGGCAGCGAAACGACGTCGGGCGTCGCGACGGTCCTCAGCGGCGACGAGCGCGATCGCCTCTTCGCCGAGGAGGTCCGATGGCACCCGACGCTCGGGAAGTACCAGGAGGGGACGAGCCGGATCATCCCCGTCATCGCGATCGCTCCGACGGGCTGAGACCGTCGCCGCAGGGCTCGCCGGAGCATCGGTGCAGGACCGGGGCCTCGCCGGTCGGGATGTCAGGCGAGCCTCACCGCGGTCATGCTGACGTTCGCGATGTCGAACGTGGTGACGCCGCTTCCCCCGCACGTCAGAGAGGCCTGCTGGGGGTCGTCGATCCTGAGCACGGTGACCGGGCTTGCGTTGCTCGTCGCCCCTGGGTCGACCTGGGCACCCGAGGCACCTGCTTGGACGGCGCCGACCTGGAATGCGCAGTTCAGATAGTCGCTACTGGCGCCGGTGTTGCTGGCGTCGAATCGGGCGAGCAGGAGCCATGTCCCCGCTGTGGGCAGTGAGACGCTCACAAGCGGCGAGCCATCGGCGTAGCCCGGCGCGTCGGGCCCGGTGGCCGAGACCGAGGGAAGCGCTGCCGGTGCTCCGGTGGGACCCACAGCGCCGGGGGCGCCGGTGTCGCCCTTGGGGCCCCGGGAGCCCCGGACGATCACCCGCCTGGTCACCCGCGCACGACGGGCCGGCTTCAGCAACGGGAGATCCGCCGGTCTGAAGTCGGCGGCGCGTAACGATCCGTCGCGGATGTCCTGCCCTGTCAGTGAACCGTTCTGCACGTCCTCGCCGGTCAGAAGGGTCTGTGCCCCGGCGAAGGCGGTGCCGCCGACGGCGAAGACCAGAGCGACCGTCGCGATCACGCTCGAAGAGGAGGGGCGGCGGAGCACGGAAGTTCCTTTCGTTGCGCGAACCCCGTGCGGAAGAATCCAGGTATCGGCCGGGCCGGGCCGGGCTGTAACGCTCGGCCGAGTGACCTGTTCATCGACGGGGCCCTCGGCTCTGGGCGTCGAGGTGAAAGACCCCCCGGGCGGGGGGTTTTGCCGAAGCGACCGGGTGCCGATAGTGCCGCACACAGTCGCCATGCCAGGGGCGATCAGAAGAAGGGGTGGGGAAGAATGCTGCCAGGACCAGCGGTGCGTGCGATCGCGTCCGTCCGCTCGAGCCGGGCCCGATGGTGAGGAGCACCGGCGACCTCGAGCGAGGTGCGGCCGATGCGCTGCGGCCGATCTTCGAGCGCAGCTTGCAGGAGCTCGATCTCGGGCCCGCGAAGGCCAGGCTGCTCACCCGCCAGATCGCCGAGGCCTACATGAGGGGCCGGGCCGAGGGGATCAACGTGTTCCCCCACCAGGCCAATCGCGCGCTGTCGGCCGAGGGCATCGCCATCGCCCTGGCGCTCCAGCACGGCCCGTTCACCCCCCCACCGCGGAGCGCGGGCATCGAGGCCGCCGAGTTGAAGGCGCTCGAGGTGCTGGCCCACGGGATCGCCCACACCGTCACGGTCGAGGCGGCCGTGGGCTGGGACGACCCCGAGCACCTGGCCAACCTGTTGGGCGCCCTGGACGGGTGCCCCGAGTCGCTGGAGCCGGCCGTGGGGACCCTCGTGCGCCGGCGCGTGATCGGCGTGACCCTCACGGTCAAGGCCGCGACCGAGAAGGCGGCGCAGGAGATCGCCACCCGGGTGTTCATCGACCAGATGGTGAAGCTCGGCCTGGTCTGAGAACCAGGGTACGCTCCGCCCCCGGCACCCCTCCCCACAGGAGGTGCCGGGGGGCGTTCCTCGTCAGCGGGCGCACCTTCAGCGGCCCGTCACGCTGCGAGGGAACCCGCTTGATCTACCAGGTGCAGCCGGTGCCGCAGGTACGGGTGACCGTGCCGTTGGCGGCGTGGTCGAGCGTGTAGGTCTTGGAGCCGGACGACGCCGTCAGGGTGTAGGTGGTCGGGGTCGAGGCCACGACGACGACCTCGTTCTTGGGGGGGGTGGCGCTGGCCGTGGAGGCCTTCCAGGCGATCGAGGGGTTGATCGCGGCGAGGGCGGTCACGGCGGCGGCCGGGGTGGCCGGGTAGGTCTGGGTGTCGGTGTAGGACGACTCCATGGCGACCGTCGCATCGCGCACCAGGGCGGTCGCGGCGGCCACGTTGGCCTTGTCCTTCTGGCCGATGAACTGCGGGATCGCGATGGCGGCGAGAATGCCGATGATGAGCACGACGACCAGGAGCTCGATGAGGGTGAAACCCTCCTGACTCCGGCGCCGGCTCCGAAGCCGGTTGAGCATGGTGGTCTCCCGTCTCGGGTGGCGGAGCTGGAGAGCGTCGAGTCGTTCCGGCGCTCGGATGTCACCTCTTCATCGGGATCCGGGCAGGCCGACTTGAGTCAGAGGTTCCCGCCGGGGGCGTCGGCCGTGGACGGGGCACCACGGTGAGAGAGCCCGATCGCGACGGGCCCGCCGGGCACGCGTCGTGGTAGACCGTGCCGGTCCCCGGTGGGCCGCCGCCCCCGGGGCGCTCATCGAAAAGGAGCCGGCGATGAAGGTGGGGATCCTGGGATCGGGTCAGGTGGCCCAGACGCTGGGGACGGGCTTCCTGGCGCACGGCCACGAGGTGACGCTGGGGACGCGCGACGCGTCCAAGCTCGAGGAGTGGGCGGCGCAGAATCCGGGCGGCCGCGTGGGCTCGTTCTCCGACGCCGCGAGCTTCGGCGAGGTCGTGGTCCTGGCGGCCAAGGGCAGCGCCGCGGCGGACGTCCTCCGCGCCGCGGATCCGGCCAACCTCGCGGGCAAGCCGGTGCTCGACACGACGAACCCCATCGCCGAGGCGCCTCCGGCCAACGGCGTGCTGAGCTTCTTCACGGACCTCGACGACTCGCTGATGGAGCGCCTTCAGCGCGAGTTCCCGGACGCCCGGTTCGTGAAGGCCTTCAACTCGGTCGGCAGCGCGCGCATGGTCAACCCCGACTTCGCCGCCGGCCGGCCGACGATGTTCATCTGCGGCGACGACGAGCCGGCCAGGGCGACGGCGACCGAGATCCTCGACCAGTTCGGCTGGGACGTGGCGGACATGGGCACGGCCGAGGCCGCCCGCGCGATCGAGCCCCTCTGCATCCTCTGGTGCATCCCGGGCTTCCTCCGCAACGAATGGACGCACGCCTTCGCGCTGTTGCACTAGGAGGTCGCGGGGGCACCCGACGACGACGGCCACCAGGATGCCGACGCCGGTTCAGCGGACCGCCTCGGCCGGCTCGGGGACGCCCTCCGGCGCACGCTCAGGGACCCGCAGGGCGTGGCGTGGGGCGAACCAGCGCTGAGCGATCAGCGTCGGGATCACCGCGGAGCCCACCACGACGGTGAGGAGCAGCGAGAACTGCGTACGGTCGATGATTCCCGCGTTCAGGCCGTAGAGCGAGGAGATGGTTCCGAAGGTCAGCCCCGTGCTCATGAGGAGGGTCCCGAACCACGCCTCCCCGGGCCCCGTCATGGTGCGCCGGGCGAGCGGATACACGGCGAGCATCTTCGGGAGCATCTTCGCGGCCACCAGGATGCCCAGGGCGCCGAGGCTGGTCCAGACCGCCGACAGCGACACGGCCATGCCGCCGCGGACGAAGAAGAGCGGCGTCAGGAATGCGAAGGCCACGACGCGCAGGCGCTCCTGCTCCTGCCGGTGGCTCTGATAGTGGCGGGCCATCACCAGCCCGAGCACGAAGGCCGGCAGCACGGCCTGGCCGCCCGACCGGTCGCCCAGCCACATCAGCAGCAGCAGCGCCGCGAAGACCAGCTTGATCTCCGGCTCGATCACCCGGTCGCCGAAGCGGCGGAAGAAGGCCGGCGCGATCCGAGGCATCGCGACGATCAGGACGATCGCCATCGCGAGGAATGCGGCGAACCAGGTGTTCGGGCGGATGAAGAGCAGTGACAGGGCCGTCGCCGTCGCGAAGTCGGTGACGAAGGTCGCCGACATCAGCAGCTTTCCGAGCCGAACCCGGTTGAGCCCCGACTCCACCAGCACCGCGTAGACCACGGCGAGCGAGGTGGTGGACAGCGCGATGCCCGCGATCGCGCTCGCCCTCCCGGTCCAATCGAGCAACCAGTACGCGGCCGCCATCGCCGCCAGGAAGGGCGCCGTGAACGAGGCGAGCCCGATCGCCAGCGACGGCCTCCACTCCCGGCGCAGGAGGTCGACGTCGACCTCGGCCCCCGCCAGGAAGGTCAGCACCACCCCGGCGAAGCCGGCGATGAAGACGAGCCACTGCTGCGGCTCGGCGCCGAAGACGCTGCCGATGACGACCCCGGCCAGCAGCTCGAGGATCGCGACCGAGACCCCGGCGCGCACCGAGACCATGCTGGCCAGCAGCACGGCGGCGGCGAGCAGCGTTGCGAGCGCGAGCGAACCCATTGATGACCCCCTGCGGTTGATGTCGTCGACCACCCCGAACGGACGGGATAGGAGTCATCAGCGCCGGGGGCGCGGTTTTGCGCGAACTCCATCGCGCACCTTCACGAACCGTCAGAGCGTACCAGCGTCCTCCATTCGATCCGCCCCGTGGCGAGCCGCCGGTGCTCGACCCGCCCCTGCCGCTCCAGGCGCTTCAGGGACCAGTGGATGGCGACGGGGTGCAGCGGCAGCGCGCCGGCGTCGGCGATCCGCCAGACCGGCATGTAGTCGCCCCGGTAGCGCGGGTGCGAGAGCACCTCGAGCACGACCGCCTCGAAGCCGGAGCCGAACAGACTCGAACCCATTGACGCCACCCCCATGTGTCATGACGAATCCCGACGAGTGCCGGTAGGAGTCATCAGCGCCCTTGGGGGCACGGTTCGGCGCGAACTCCATCACGCTGAGCGGTACGGGCGCGATCCTATTCCCCTTCGATCGGCTTCTCGCACTCACCGGTCACGGCCGGGGCCTACGCTTCCCGCCGTGAGCACCGAGGGGCTCAAGCTGAGCGTCTACTTCGGCGAGCGCGATCGCGTTCACGGCGGGCTGCTGTCGGGCGCCCTGATGGATCGCCTGGCCGCGGCCGAGGTGCTCGCGTCGGCGCTCCTGCGGGGCATCGAGGGCTTCGGGATCAAGCACCGGCTGCGGACGACCCGGCTGCTCACCCTCTCCGAGGACCTCCCTCTGATGGCCGTCGCGGTGGACTACGCGCCGCGGGTGACGCGTCTGCTGCCCGAGATCCAGGCCATCGTCGGAGGCGGCCTCATCACGCTCGAGCGCATCGCGCTGCCCGGCCGCCAGCTCGCCGACGACCTCTTCGGCGACGGCTCGGAGGACGCCAAGGTCACGATCTACTGCGGGCGCGGGGAGGCGCGCGGCGCCCGGCCGGTGGTGGCCGCGACGGTGGATGCGCTGAGGACGGCGGGACTGCCCGGGGCGACCGCGCTGCCCGGCGTCGACGGGACGATCCTGGGCGAGCGCCGAGCGGCCAGGTTCTTCTCGCACAACGACGGGGTGCCCGCGCTGGTCGTGAGCGTGGGCCCCTGGGAGCGGATGGCCGACGTCCTCCCGCGGCTGCGGGCGCTCGCGGGCCGCCACGTGATCACGCTGGAGCGGGTCCGGGTGGTGCGGCGCGACGGGCGCGTTCCGGCCGAGCTGCCTGCTCCTCCCGCCCACGACGAGGACGGCCTCGCGCTGTGGCAGCGCGTCATGGTCTTCTGCGGAGAGCAGGCGCGCTGGGAGGGCCTGCCGCTCTACAGCCAGCTCATCCGCCGCCTTCGCGAGGCGAACGCCGCCGGAGCCACGGCCCTGCGGGGAGCGATGGGGTACTCGGACGACGGCGACCAGCACGGCGACCGCTTCCTCTCCATCCGCCGCCACGCGCCGATCGTCGTGACGATGGTCAACTCGGTCGAACGAGATCTCGCGCCTCTGGCCGATCGTCGCCCGCGCGACGGCGTCGACCGGCCTCGTCACCTCCGAGGTCGTCCCCGCCTTCCGGGCCCTGGGCGACGGCGATCACCGCGTCGGGGGCCTGAGGCTGGCCGACCCCCGCGGCCCCCGTGAGGCGGCGAACTCCCCGGACGGGGGACGACGCGCCCCCGGAGGAGGCCTAGGCTGATGGCCGGACATCGAGGGACGGGGGACGGATGGGCCTGCTCCAGCGCCGCATGGACGAGCACGCCCACGACTGCGAGGTCGCCTACCGCCTGCTCGAGCGCGGCCCCTTCGACTCGAGCGGGGTCGACTCCCTGGGTCTCGTGGCGGAGGGCAAGGTGCTCGCGGCCGCCCTGCGATCGGGCGACCCGCCGAGCCTCGACGAGCTCCGCTGGTGGCACCGTCGCACCCGGGTCTCCATCCAGGCCCTCAAGGAGACCGACCCGGACGCGGTGGTCTCCTACCTGAGCGCGCTCGAGTCCGACAAGGACCAGCGGCTGATCCGCGGCATGTAGCCGTCGTCGCGTAGGGGCCGCGCCCGGCCGGCGGCCGGCGATGAGACCGGGCTCATCCTTTGGGGACCATCGGCCGAAGTTGTCCAGGTGACCCTGAAGCGTCCCCATGCCCTGCGCGCCCTCGCGCGGGCCTCCCGCCCTCGCCGGGCCCGGGCGGTGGCGGCCCTGTCCGTCGTCACCGGGCACCATGGGCGCCGGCACGCCGCGGAGCAGCGCGCCCTGCGCCGCCTGGCCATGG
Organism: Miltoncostaeaceae bacterium; assembly: GCA_963760715.1. Classification (GTDB taxonomy): domain Bacteria; phylum Actinomycetota; class Thermoleophilia; order Miltoncostaeales; family Miltoncostaeaceae; genus CAVXDY01. Next base: position 47,294 of record CAVXDY010000007.1, read on the forward strand.
CCGTCGCGGCCGACACACCGCTCGACCAGGTCATGGCCATGGCGGCGAAGGAGGCCGCGTCGCTGGCGGGTGCCCGGATCGGCCTGGTGACCTGCGTCAACGATGCCGGGTCGGAGGTCGTCGCGGGGGCCTGGCCCGAGTCGGCGCGGTCGCTGCCGCCGGACGTCGCGGGCCCCACGGTGAGCGTCCCGGTCCTGGTCAACGGCCGGCGCTGGGGCGCCGTGTCCGCGGTGGACGTCGGCGCCGGCGGGTTCGCGCCCGACGCCGGGGAGCGCCTGGACCGCGTGGCCGAGACCGTGCAGCTGGCGATCGAGAACGCCCAGGCGCGCCGCGAGCTGGCGGCGCAGGCCTCCAGCGACCCGCTCACGGGCCTCGCGAACCACCGCGTCTTCCACGAGCGCCTGGACGACGAGGTGGCGCGCGCCCAGCGGCACGGCCGTCCGCTCGCCCTCGCCGTGATGGACCTCGACCACTTCAAGCGCGTCAACGACAGCCACGGCCACCAGGTGGGCGACCGCGTGCTGTGCGAGGTGGCCGGCCGCCTCTCGACCCACGTGCGCAGCGGCGACGTGCTCGCGCGGGTGGGCGGCGAGGAGTTCGCGTGGCTCATGCCCGAGACCGACGACATCGCCGCCTTCGGGGTCGCCGAGCGCGCCCGGGCGTCGGTGGCGTCACTGCAGCTCGGGGGGGTGGGCCGGCTGACGATCTCGGCCGGCGTCTCCGACCTCGGCGCCGCGGGGAGCGCGGTCGAGCTCTATCGCTTCGCCGACGAGGCCCTCTATCTGGCCAAGTCGCACGGCCGCGACGTCACCTTCCGCTACTCGTCCGAGGTCGCCGCGAGCGCCGGCGCGCTCCGCTCGGGCAGCGATCCCGGCCCGGCCCTCGCCGCGCTGGAGGCGCTCGTGCTCGCGGCCGACGCCCGCGACCCCCAGGAGCGGCGGCACTCGGAGGGCGTCGCGCGGCTGGCCGAGCGGATCGCCGTCGCGGCCGGGTGGAGCCCGGAGGACGCGCGCTCCCTGCGGCAGGCGGCGCTGCTCCACGACGTGGGCAAGATCGGCGCCAGCGACGACGTCCTGCTGAAGGCCGGCCCGCTCTCCGACGACGAGCGCGCCCGCATCGCGCTGCACGTGGAGCTGGGCGAGCGGATGGCGGCCGGCGTCCTGAACGAGACCCAGCTCTCCTGGATCCGGGGGCACCACGAGCGGTGGGACGGCGGCGGCTACCCGGACGGGCTCGCCGGCGACGAGATCCCGGCGGGCGCCTGCTTCATCGCCGTCGCCGACGCCTGGGACGCCATGACCAGCCCGCGGCTGTACGCCTCGCAGCTCTCCTCCGAGGACGCGCTGGATGAGGTGCGCCGCAACGCGGGACGGCAGTTCTCGCCGGCGGCCGTGGACGCCCTCTGCCGCGTGGTGCTGGCGGACGGCGAGCTGAGCTCGATCGACCCTCGCTGAGTAGCATCCGCGGCATGGCCGTGCGGCGCGTGGATGTGGGCGAGGTGCGCCTCGCCGTGACCGAGGCGGGCGACGCCGACGGCGAGCCGGTGCTGATGCTCCACGGCTTCCCCGAGCTCGCGCGCTGCTGGAGGCACCAGGTCAACGCGCTCGCCGGGGCGGGGTACCGCGCGATCGCCCCGGACCTTCGCGGCTACGGCGGCTCGGACCGGCCGCCGGCGGTGGAGGACTACGCCGCGCCCAAGCTGGCCGGCGACGTCGTGGGGCTCATCGGCGCCCTCGGCCACGAGAGCGTGCACCTGGTGGGCCACGACTGGGGCGGCGGCCTCGCCTGGGGGATCGCCGGGCGGATGCCCGAGCGCGTCCGCTCGCTGACGATCCTGAACGCCCCGCAGCCGGCCGTGTCGGCCCGCCTGCGGGTGGAGGACGGGCGCCAGCGCGCCAAGAGCTGGTACATGCTGCTGTTCCAGTTCGCCGGCGTGGCCGAGGCCTGGCTCTCCGCGAACGACTGGGCCAACCTGCGCGACTTCGTCTTCGACGACGCCGCGCCGGGGGCGTTCCCCCCCGAGGAGCGTGCGCTCCTGACCGAGTCGCTCGGACGCGACGGCGCCCTGACCGCGGCGCTCAACTGGTACCGGGCCAACATGCCCCCGTCCGCATGGCTGCGCGAGCCGCCCGACCCGCCGCCGATCCCCGCCCCCACCATGATCATCTGGGGCGAGGCCGACACCTACATGGACCCCGTGCTGCTGGAGCGGTCGGCCGCCACGGTCACCGGCCCGCTGCGCGTGGAGCGCCTGCCCGGGGTGAGCCACTGGGTGCAGGAGGAGGTGCCCGACCGGGTCAACGAGCTGATGCTCGACTTCCTCCGCGGCCTCCCGGCCTGAGCGCGCGGCCGTCCGGCCGGCTCAGCCCTCTCGGAGCCTGCGGCGGTCGATCTTGCCCGAGGGCACGCGCGGGAGCTCCTCCAGCACCGTCACGCTCTGAGGCGCCTTGTGGGGCTCGAGCGCGCGGGCCACGTGCCGGCGGAGCCGGCCGGCGAGATCGTCCGCGGCGCCGCCGGCGTCGGGCGCCAGCACCACGAAGGCCGCGGGGCGGGTGAGCCCGTCGGGCCCCGGCAGGCCCACGACCGCGGCCTCGGCCACGGCCGGGTGGGTCAGGATCGCCGCCTCCACCTCGGCCGGGCTCACCCACCGCGCGTCAACCTTGAAGAGGTCGTCCGATCGGCCGAGGTGCCGGTAGACGCCGTCCACCTGGGACAGCACGTCGCCCATGCGCAGCCACGGGCCGTACACCAGCTCGCGGGTCTCGGCCACGCGACGCCAGTAGCCGGTGGTGTTGGAGGGGCTGCGGATCCAGAGGCGCCCCGGCTCCCCGGGCGCCACCGGAGCGCCCTCCGCGTCGGCGAGCCGGATCTCCACGCCCTCCACCGCGCGTCCGACCGTGCCCGGGAGCCGCTCGCCGAGCCGGGTCGAGATGACGATGTTCGAGCACTCGGAGCAGCCCAGCCCCTCGATCAGGTCGATCCCCGTCGCCTGCCGCAGCCGGTCGGCCACCGAGGGCGGCAGGCTGTCGCCGGAGGAGACGGCCAGCCGCACCCGGGTGAGGGCGCCGGCGTCGGGATGGCGCTCGAGGAACCGGGCGAGCTGCGACCAGAAGGTGGGCACGGCCGTCAGCACGGTCACCCCGTGGCGCTCGAGGGTGCCCAGAACCGAGCGTGGCGTGGGCAGGGTTCCGGACGAGAGGACCGCCGTGGCGCCGCTGCCGAGGACGCGGAAGAAGCCGTTGCCGAAGCCGAGTGAGGTGAACAGCCGCGCCATCGAATGGCAGCGGTCCCCCGGGGTCAGGGCGAGCACCTCCCGGGCGTAGGTCTCGATGCCCGCGCGCAGGTCCTGGTGCGCGTGCATCGCGCCCTTGGGGCGGCCCGTCGATCCCGACGAGTACATGAGGTAGCCGAGGTCCTCGGGGTGGACCGGCCGCACCGGCCGGGGCTCGCCGTCGTCCAGCGCCTCCGGCTCCACCAGCCGCACGCCGGGGACGGCGGCCTCGCGATCGCCCACGAGGGCGGCGGGCTCGCAGTCGTCCAGGATCCCGGCGAGGCGCTCCCCGCCGGCCCTCGGGTCGAGGGGCACCGGCACCGCGCCGAGCCGCGCGGCGCCGAGGAACGCCGCGAGCCACGGGCGGCCGTCGCGCAGGGCCACGGCCACCCGGTCGCCGCGGCGCACCCCGGCCTCCGCCAGGGCGCCGGCGGCGCGCGCCGAGGCGGCCGACAGGTCGGCGAAGCTCCAGGCGCCGTCGTCGTCGACCGCGGCCGGGTGGTCGGCCAGCCCCCCCTCGGCGTGCCGCTCGACGATCAGGCCCACCAGGTTGTCATCGGCGCGCCCGCGCGCCGCGGGCGCCGGCGAGGGCGGCGGGGCCGCGGGCAGGGTCGCCTCGGCGAGCGCGTCGAGGGCCTCCAGGGGCACCCGCGAGGGGAGGACCAGCACCGCGTCGGTGACCCCGGCGCCGCCGTGCGCCGCCAGGGTCTCGCGCACCTCGCCGGGCGGGCCGACGATGCCCGTGCCGCGCAGCCAGCGCAGCAGCCCGGCGGGCGTGGTGCCCAGGGCGGCCGCCTCCCCTCTCAGCCAGGCGTGGGCCTCGCGCTCGGACGAGACCGGCAGGGCGAACGTGTAGAGCGCGCAGGCGAGCGGCGGCCGCCCGGCCGCGAGGCGGGCCTCCTCGGCCACGGCCAGGCGGCGCCCCACCTCATCGGGCCCGGCGAAGGCCGCCACGATGCCGCCGGCGCGCTCGCCGGCGAGCCGCAGCAGCCGTGGGCGGTGGGCGGCGAGCCAGATCGGCGGGCCGCCCGGCTGGACCGGCGGGGGCTGGTTCGGCGCCCCGGCGAGGGTTCCGGGCACGTCCGCGCCCTCCGGGTGCGCGAACATCGCGCTCATCACCTCCAGCGCGTCGCGCAGGGCCTCGGTGCGCTCGCGGGGGGGCGCGAACGGGACGCCGTAGGCGCGGTGCTCGGGCACGTCCGAGCCGGCCCCCAGGCCCACCACCAGGCGGCCTCCGGAGACCACGTCCAGGATCGTGGCCATCTTGGCGGCCAGCGGGGCCGGCCGGTAGCTGGCGGAGAGCACCGCCACCCCCAGGCGGGGCCGCTCGGTGAGCGCCGCAAGCGCGGACAGCGTCACCAGGGCGTCGAACGCCGGCTCGTCCTTCATCCGCCCCGGCGACTGGAGGTGGTCGTTCACCCAGAGCCCCGCGAAGCCCCGCCGCTCGGCGCGCCGGGCGAACGCCCGGATGCCCTCCCAGGACGAGCCGTACTGCGGCACCCGGACCCCGATGGCCGGGCCGCTCCGGGCCGGGGTGTTAACCGGGTCCGAGAACGACCACCACCTCAGCCCCCTTGGGAGCCGCCGCGGAGAGCGCGCCGGAGCCGGGAAGCTGGCGCACCTGGTCGAATTCGAGGTCCGTCGCGACGCGTTCCGCGGCGGCTCTCTGGCCCTCGCGGTAGTACACGACCGAGGGCCCGGTCGTGCCCGCCGGGGCGTTGGCGGCGGTGACGCCCTTGTAGCCGAAGCTCTCGGCCTGGGCGGCGGTGTCGCCCGCGAGCCCGGCGGTGTCGGTGCCGTTGAGGACGACGAGGCTCACCTGGGAGCGGTCCGGCGGGGCGGCGGGAGGCGCGGCCGCGGTGGTCCCGGCCGCCGGAGCGGTGGTCGTGCCCTGCGCCGTCGTCGCCGCCGCGCCGGAGCCGGATCCCGCTCCGGCCGCCGGGGTGCTCGCCTCCAGCACCGTGGTCGGCCCGTCGTCTCCGCGCAGCACCCATCCGCCGACGAATCCGATGATGAGACAGGCCACGACGAGCGCCGCCGGACGCGCCCACGCCCGCCCCCCGGGCGGGCGATGCTCGGTGACGGTGTTGGGATCCGTGGCCATCCGCGGGTGAAACGCTATCGGCTCAGGCGGTCAACACGCGTGAAGCGGTCCGTACCCGGTGATACAGTGCCGTCCGGTCGCGCCTGCCCGCGCTGGCCGTCGTCTTCGGAGAGTGGCACCCACGCCGTCCCGAGGACGACCCCGAGCGGTTCGCGACTCCACTCGCCGGACCACGGCCCCTGGTAGCCCCGCCTGCCCTGAGGTCGCACGAGATGCCCGACGGATTGCCCTCCACGACCGAACGTAATGCCGCGATCGCGCCCGGCGAGGCACTCGCGCGCGCGCTCACCGACCCGTCGGCCGCGTGGCCGGACGTGGTTCTGCGCGACCACCAGATCGAGGCGCTCGACGAGCTGGCGGGCCGCCTCGCCCACGGCGTCACCCGCACCTGGGTGGACGCCCCGACCGGCTCGGGCAAGACGATCATGTTCCTCGCCCTGGCCCAGGCGCTCGGCGGCAGCACCCTGGTGCTGGTGCCCCGGCGCAACCTCGCCGACCAGACGGCCGCCGCGCTCGCGCGGCACTTCCCGTCGATCCCCACCCATCCGGAGGGGCCCGAGTCGGCCGGGCGCCCCGGCGTGAGCATCTGCACCTACCAGGCGGCGCTGCGGCATCAGGAGCGGATGGACTGGGACTCGGTCACCCTCCTGATCTGCGACGAGGCGCACGCCACCCTGGGCGCGCAGACGCGGCGCCTGCTGGACCGGGCGACCAACGCGGTCGCCGTGGGCTTCACCGCCACGGGCGCGACCACCACCGGGCACGTGGAGCAGGTCTTCGGCCCGGTCGCGGCCACCCTCGACCGCCTCTCCGCGATCGAGCGCGGCATCCTCTGCCCGCTGCGCTCGCTGCGCGTCGAGCGGGCGGTGGACCTCTCCGACGTGGCCAAGGTGCGCGGCGACTTCGACCAGGCCAGCCTGGGGCGCGCCCTCGACCGGGCCCTGTGGCACCGGGCCTGCGCCGAGGTGTGGGTCGAGCACTTCCAGCCCCTGTCGATGGCGGGCGTGGCCTACACCGCCACCGTCGCCCAGGCCCACGCGCTCGCCGACGAGATGACCGAGCGGGGGGTGCGCGCCGCCGCCGTCTCGGGCCAGACCCCCGCCCGTGAGCTGCAGCGGGTGCTGTTCGACTTCGGCTCCGAGCGCATCGACGTGCTCTGCAACGCCGACCTCCTCACCGAGGGCTGGGACGAGACCCGCGCCTCGGTGGTGATGCACCTCGCGCCCACCACCTCCGAACGCGTCTTCGTGCAGCGCCTGGGACGCGTGATGCGCCCCGCGCCCGGCAAGGAGGCCGTCTCCGTGGAGTTCCTCCCGGTGGGCGACCCGATGGGCGTCCAGACCAGCCACGAGGTCTTCGGGCTCGGCTGGTACAAGCCGCTCGGTCGCGTCGCGGGCCCGCCCGAGAGCGGCGAGCGCAGCAAGCTGGCGAAGGCCGCCGCGCTCCTGTCCGAGCGCGAGGGCGAGTCGGCCAAGCTGGTCAACCCGGCCGCCGCGCCGGGGCTCATCGCCGCGGGGCTGGCCGACGGCGGGTGGCGCAAGGCGGATCCGTCGCTGCTGCCGGACACGCTCATGGAGGAGTGGGTCGAGGCCGCCGCCGCGGACGTGACCGTGGACGAGCTGCTGGACCGCATCGCCGGCGGCGTGGACCCCCTGGCCGCGGTCCCGTGGTGGGCCCTCACCGGGCTCGTGGCCCGGCGCCTGCACGACGGCGCCGACCAACCCCTCTGGCGGACGTGGGCCACGGCCCTGCTGGTGCAGCCCGACCTGCGCCGCGCCCTGCCCGACAGCGTGCCGCGCCAGGTGCTCGACCGGGTGCGGATGACCTCGCGCGAGCGGCTGCGGGCCCTGTGGTGGCACGCCGACCAGTCGGGCCACTGGGAGCGGTTGGCGACGCTGGAGCAGCTCGGGCGCTCGGGCGACCGCCGCCGGCGCTGGTCGGCCCTGGACGAGGCCTCTTCCTGGGCCCCGAGCTGGGCCTGGGACGTGTCCCGCGGGCTCGCCGACGGCACCCGGCCCGGGCGCAACCAGGAGGTCGCCCGGATCGCCGCCTGGGAGGCGCATCACCTGATCTCGAACGGCGGCGAGCTGGCGCTCATCGGGCTGTGGCTGCGGGCGGCCGGAGAGCCCCCGCCCGAGCCGATCCCCCCGCCCGAGGACGGCGATCCCGCGCTGCGGCTGGGTCAGGCCGCCCGCCTGGTCGTGATGCTCGGCCCCGGCGACGTCCCCGCCCGCAGCGAGCACCTGCGCCTGGCGGGCCGCGCGGCGGCGACGGCCGGGGGGTGGGCCCAGCTGCGCGGGCTCCTCGACGCGATCGACTTCTCGAGCGCGGACGCGCGCCGGGCGCTGCGGGCCGCGGTGGGCGCGATGCAGCCGAAGGCCCTGTTGTCCCGGCGGGCCTGGAACGCGCTGCGGGCCCGCTTCCCGCGGCTGCCGGAGCCCGAGGTGGTGGGCGTGGGAGAGCAGCGCCGCCGGGCGGCCGGCGAGGATGGCACCACGGCCCGTCCCCGCCGCCGCCGGCGCCGGCGCCTGCGCACCGCGGGGCCCGAGGGCGCTCCCGCGGCGAGCGCCGAGGCGCCCCAGCGCCGCGCCGAGGACCGGCGCGACGGCGAGACGCCCGCGCCGGCCGCCGAGGGAGCCGTTCCGGCCCGCCGCCGCCGGCGGCGGCGCCGGCGCTCGCGCTCCGGCAACGGGGCGGAGGGCGCGTCGCCCGCACCCCCCGAGGCTCCGGAGGCGTGAGCGTCCTCGGCGATGATCGATCGCAGGTCGTCGCCGATCAGCTCTGGGGGCTGGTTCGCACCCTCGCCGCCCGTACGGCGGCGCTGGAGGAGGCCTCGGCCGCCGGGGAGCTGGACGAGGACGGACGCGCGCGCCTGGACCGCCTGCGCGTGAAGTGCGCGCGCGCGGCGGCGCGCGCCGGCCTGGCCGACGAGCTGAGCGACCGGGTCGCCGAGGTGCGCTCCCGTCGTTCCCGCGTTGACCGGACGTGATCGAGGCGGGGAGGCCCGCCGGAAGGCGGTCCGGGCGCGCACGATGGCCCCGCTCACGAGGGCCATCGTTCGCTCCCTCACCCCCTCGATCCTTAAGAGTCAGCTAACGCCCGCCCGGCGGATGCGCGATACAACCTCTGTCGTGAGCGCCGACCTGCCGCCCCTCGATCCGCGTGCCCGCACCGAGGAGCTCCCCCCGCTGGGCCCGCGCCCGGAGCGCGGGCCGGGGCTTCCGCCGCTGAGCCCCGCGCCGCCCGCCGCCGCGCTGCCGCCCCTGGCGGGCTCGGGCGCGCCGCCGCGGGCTCCCGAGCCCCCGGCCGCGCCGGGACGCCCGCGCGGCCCGCGCGGACCCCGCGGGACGGGCCGGCTGGTCGCCCTCGGGGTCGCCCTCCTCGCGGCGGGCGCCGTGGGGGGCGTCTCGGCGAGCCTGATCACCGGCGGCGACTCCCCGCCGGCCGCGGCGGACGTGGCCGCGACAACCTCGTCGCCCCAGTCGTCCATCACGAGCTTCAACCAGGACGACCTGTCGAACGCGGTGTCCCGCGTCTCCCCGACCGTGGTGCAGGTGCAGACCGACGTGGGGAGCCAGGGCAGCGGGGTCATCCTCGCCCCCTCCGGCCTGATCGTGACCAACCAGCACGTCGTCCGCGGCGCCACCTCCGTGACGATCCTGACGGCCGACGAGCACCGCGTGGCCGCCGACATCGTGAAGGCCGACGACCGCCAGGACCTCGCGATCCTGCGTCCGCAGACCCCGGTGGGCCGCGGGGCCGAGCTGGCCGAGGAGCCCGACGGCGGCCTGCGCCTGGGCGAGAAGGTGTTCGCCATCGGAAGCCCCTTCGGCCTCCAGGGCACCGTCACGGCCGGCGTCGTGAGCACCATCGGCCGCACCAACGACCAGGGCATCCCGATGATCCAGATCGACGCGCCCATCAACCCCGGCAACTCCGGGGGCGGCCTCTTCGACCTGCGCGGGCGGCTGGTGGGCATCCCGTCCTCCATCCTCGCCCCGATCCCCGGCAACGTGGGCATCGGCTTCGCCATCCCGGCGAGCCGCGTGGCCGCGATGGTGAGCGACATCCCATGAGCGATCCCAAGGAGACGACGACGCCGATGGACCCATACGACGACCGCACCGGCACCGAGCCGGCCCTCGTCCCGAGCCCGTCGGCCTCGCCGCGCGAGCGCATGGAGGCGGTGCTCTACGAGCTGCGCCGGGTGGTGGTGGGCCAGGACCGCCTGCTCGACCGGGTGCTCGTGTCGCTGCTGGCGCGCGGGCACGTCCTCCTCGAGGGCGTCCCGGGGCTGGCGAAGACGCTCACGCTCGAGACCGTCGCGCGCGTGTGCGGCGGCAAGTTCACCCGCATCCAGTTCACCCCCGACCTGGTCCCCTCGGACGTGGTGGGCGGCCAGGTGCTCGACCGCAACGGCGACTTCACCACCCGGCTCGGCCCGGTGTTCGCCAACTTCGTGCTCGCGGACGAGATCAACCGCGCGCCCGCCAAGGTGCAGTCCGCGCTCCTCGAGGTCATGGCCGAGGGCCACGCGAGCATCGCCGGCGAGACGCACCCCACGCCCCAGCCGTTCTTCGTGCTCGCCACCCAGAACCCGATCGAGAGCGAGGGCGTGTACCCGCTGCCCGAGGCCCAGGTGGACCGATTCGCGATGAAGCTGGTGGTGGGCTACCCGAGCGTCGCCGACGAGGAGGAGATCGTCCGGCGGATGGCCTCCGATCCGCCGAAGGCGCGGCGCCTGCTCGACGCCGAGCAGATCACCGAGCTGCAGCAGACCGCCGACGCGGTCTTCGTGGACCACCGGGTGCGGGCGTACGCGGTGCGGCTGGTCAACGCCACCCGCGACCCGGCCTCCGAGGGCCTGTCGGACCTGGAGCCCTACCTGGACCTCGGCGGCTCGCCCCGCGCGTCGCTCGCCCTGGTGCGGGGCGCCCGGGCCCTGGCCGTCATCCGGGGGCGCACCTACGCCATGCCCGAGGACGTCCACAGCCTGGCCCACGATGTGCTGCGCCACCGGATCGTGCTCTCGTACGAGGCCCTCGCGGCCGACGTCAAGCCGGACCAGGTGCTCGACGCGATCGTCGACGCCATCCCGAAGCCGGCGGTGGATCTGGGCAGTGGCCGCTCCGTCGCCTGACCGCCGGCCCTCGCCCGAGGCGCTGCTGCGGCGGGTCGAGCTGCGCATCGCCCGGCGGCTCGACGGGCTGCTGCAGGGCGAGCGGCGCGGGCGCCGGCCGGGGCCGGGCGGCGAGCCCAGCCTCACCCGGGCGTACGAGGACGGCGACGACGTGCGCTGGGTCGACTGGCCGCTGAGCGCCCGCGTGGGCGAGCCGATGGTGCGCGTGCCCGAGATCGAGCCCGTGCTGACGGCCTGGGCCCTCGTTCGACTGCTCGCCCTCGATGGCCTACGGCAGCGAGGTGCGCACCAAGCTCGAGCTCGCCCGCGAGGTGCTCGGGGGCGTGGGCGTGGTGATGCGCCGCCGCGGTGACCGGCTGGGCGTGGTGGCCACCCGCGGGGGCGACCTCGACCTGGTGCGCCCGCCGCGCGCGGATCGCCGCGGCCTGGTCGCGGCGCTCGCGGCCGTGGACCGCCTGCCGGCCCTCGAGCCCGGGGCCCCCGGCGCGCGCACCGACCTGACCCGCGCCATCTCATCGCTGGGCCGCATCGCGCGCCACCGCGGCGCCGTGGTGATCATCTCCGACTTCCCGCTCCAGCCGGGCCTCGAGCACGCGCTCGGAGGCCTCAGCCGCACGCACGAGATCATCGCCATCGAGGTGCGCGACCGGCGCGAGCGCGACCTGCCGCGCGTGGGACCGGTGGAGCTGCGCGACCTCGAGACCGGCCGCCGCCGGCTGGTCGACACGGCCGATCCGCGCTTCCGCGAGCGCTTCGCCGCCGCGGTGGAGTCGGCCGACCGCACACGCGCGGCCCTGCTGGCCCGTGCCGGTGCCCGCCACGCCATCGTGAGCACCGGGGAGGACTGGCTGCTGCCGCTGGCCCGCACCCTCGACCGTCCCGTCCGCCGCCGCCGGGTCGCGTCCGCGTGACCTTCCAGCAGCCGCTCTTCCTGCTCGGCCTGCTGGCGGTGCCGCTGGCGCTCGCCGCCGTGCTCTGGTGGCGCCGGCGCCGGCCGTCCGCGGGGATCCCGCACCCCGACCTCGACATCATCGAGGCCGCCTCTCCCGGGCCGCGCGCCCGCCGCCACCTTCCGCTCGCGCTGGCCCTGCTGGCCCTCGCCGGGCTCGCCTTCTCGCTCTCCCGCCCCGAGGTCATGCGCGCGGTCCCGCGGGAGCGCGCCACGATCGTGCTGGCCGTGGACGTCTCGGGCTCGATGGCCGCCGACGACGTGGCGCCCTATCGCCTGCGCGCCGCCCAGGACGCCGCCCTGACCTTCGCCGACGAGGTGCCGCGCCAGTTCCAGGTGGGCCTGGTGAGCTTCTCGGGGCAGGCGAACCTGCTCGTGGCCCCCACCACCGACCGGGCGGCCCTGCGGCGGGCCATCGACGGGCTGACGCCCGACGGCGCGACCGCCATCGGCGAGGCGGTCCTCACCTCGCTCGACGCGATCCGCACCGCGCAGAACGCCGGCGGCGAGGGCCGGCCGCTCGAGTCGGCGCGCATCGTGGTGCTCTCCGACGGGGCGACGACGGTGGGCATCGCTCCGCAGCAGGCCGCCGTTGACGCCAAGCGGGCGGGGGTCCCGATCTACACGGTCGCCCTCGGCACCGCCGACGGGGTCCTCCCCAACGGGCAGCCCGTGCCCCCCGACCAGCAGGAGCTGAAGGAGATCGCCGACATCACCGGGGGCTCCGCCTACAAGAGCGAGGACGCCGAGTCGGTGCGCCAGGTGTACCAGCGCCTGGGGTCCTTCATCGGCACCGAGCGCGTGCGCTCCGAGGTGACCGCCTGGCCCGCCGGCATCGCGGCCGCGCTGCTGGTCCTGGCCGGCGTGGCGGCGTGGCGGATGGGGCCGCGGCTGTCATGACCTTCCAGTCGCCGATGTGGCTGTGGGCCCTCCTCCTGCTCCCGCTCCTCGCCGCGGGGCTCCTGGCCTGGCGTCGGTCCTCCCGCCGGGCGGCCGCCGAGTGGTCCGACGCGCGGGTGATGAGCGTGCAGCCCTCGCGCCGCACCCGCACGCTGCGCGCCTCCGCCGCCGTCATGGCGCTCCTGGCGGCGACCGCCGCCGTGGTCGCGATGGCGCGGCCCTCGATGGACGCGACGGAGCAGCAGAAGCACAGCACGGTGATGATCACGCTCGACGAGTCGAAGTCGATGCTCGCCACCGACCTCCAGCCCAACCGCCTCGCCGCCGCGGTGGACGCCGCCCGCCGACTGGTGGCCGACGCGCCCTCGGGCACCGCCTTCGGGCTCGTGACCTTCGCGGACCGGGCCTCGGTGGTGCTCGCGCCGACGACCGACCGCACGAAGATCGGGACGGCCCTCGACCGGCTGGGCGAGACCCGCGAGGGCACGGCGCTGGGCGAGGCCGTGTCCGTCGCGCTCGGCGCCCTCTCGAGCTCCGGCGCGATCGCGGACCAGCCGCCCGCCGACCCCTCCGACTCGCCGGGCCGGGTGCTGGTGCTGACCGACGGCGCCAACTCCATCCGGCGCGCGACGAGCCCCGACGCGGCGGCCGAGCAGGCGTCCGCGGCCGGCGTCCCCGTCTACACCATCCTGCTCGGGAACGACCCCGGCCGGCCCGATCAGCCGCTCCCCGCGGAGACGCTGTCGTCCATGGCCACCCGCACGGGCGGGATCTTCGCCCAGAGCACCACCTCGGCCGACCTCCAGGCGGTGTTCGCCGACATCGGCTCGATCGTGACCCCGACGCCGGTGCTCCGCGAGCTGACGGTGTGGGTGGCGGGGCTCGCGCTGGTCCTCCTGGCGCTGGCGGCCGCCCTGGGGGCGCTGTCGCGGCCCCGCCGCCGCGACGCGCCGGCGCGCGCCGCGCCCGCCCGGTAGGGGTCGCCGCGCCCCGGGTCCTGGCCCTCGCCGTGGCCGCGGCGGTCCTCGCCCTGGCGGCCGGGACGGCCGCCGCGGCGGAGCGGCTCCCCGACCTGGAGCAGGAGGTCCCGCGCGACCTGGGGGTGCGGGCCGTTCGCGGCGACGCCGGGGTCGTGTACGTCCTGGGCTTCCGCTCTGCGGTGCGCAACGTCGGCGACGGCCCGCTGATCGTGCGCGGCGCGCGGCCGAGCCGCGCCGAGCCGGTGATGGAGGCCCGCCAGGTGGTGCGCCTGACCGGCGGCGGGTCGGTCGAGTACCCGGGGGCGGGCCGCCTGCGGTACGTGACCTCGCCGGACCACTCGCACTGGCACCTCTCGCCGTTCCAGCGCTACCGCCTCGTGCGCGAGGGCGACCGCGCGGTGGTGGCGCGCGATCGCAAGAGCGGCTTCTGCCTGGGCGACCGCTACGTGGCCGACGCCTCACTTCCCGCCGCCCCGGCCCGCGAGGTGTTCCGCAGCTCCTGCGGTCTCGGCGCCCCGCGGCTCCTGGGCGTGACCGAGGGGATCTCCGTCGGGTTCGGCGACGACTACGCCGCCTACCTGGAGGGACAGAGCCTGCGCCTCACCGGCCTGCCCCCCGGCCGCTACTCGCTGGTGCACCGCGTGAACGAGAGCGGCCTGCTGCGCGAGAGCCGGGTCTCCAACAACGCGGCCTCGGTGCTGCTGGCCCTGTCGTGGCGGGCCGGCCGGCCGCGCGTGACGGTGCTCCGGCGCTGTCCGGGGCGACAGACTTGCGAGCCGCTCCGAACCTGAAACCCCATCTGCAACGTTGCAGGTGGAGGTTATGGCAGCTTTGAGTGCCCCGGCGGCCTTCACGCGGCGGCCTCGGCGCTTCAATCTGCGCGGCGTGGAATGAAAAGCGCATGGCGGCGCGCGGCGACGGGAAGGTTCGGCACATGAGACGCAAGGCTCGAGGCGGGATGTTGCGGGCGGGACTCCTCGCGACCCTTGTGTTGCTGGCGATCCCCGCGGTCGCGTCGGCCGTCGGCATCAGCCTCAACCGCGCGCCGGCGCCGCCCCAGGCCATCCAGCGCGGCGCCGGGACGGAGCAGGTCGAGTTCGCGATCACCTACGAGTCGATCGCGGACCGCGTCGTCGCGACGGTATTGGACCCGAGCGGGCTGATCGCGCAGCAGCAGGCCCAGAACGTGGCCGGCCAGCCGAGTCCCGCGATCGGGAAGCTCCAGTTCTCCCCGACCGTGGGCGCACCCGTCGGCCGGTACCGGGCGACGGTCGATTTCTACTCGCTTCCCCCCCCCGCCTCGATCGAGGCCTCGGCGCTCGTGGTCTTCGACGTCGCCGACAGCCTCGGGACGCTCCAGCTCGTGAAGTTCGAGGACGTCAACGGCGACGGGGTGCGGCAGGCGGGTGAGCCGGGCGTGCCCGGCTGGGTCTTCCGTCTCACGAACCCGCAGGGAAACCCCAGCGTCGCCGTGACCGGAAGCGACGGCACCGTCACCATCCCCAGCGTCCCCGCCGGCCCCTGGCAGGTGGCCGAGGTCGTCGACCCGATGTGGGCGCCGATCACGCCGGCGACGGGGACCGTCACGGTTCCGACCGGCGGCACCGGCACCTTCACCGCCGGCAACGTGCGGCCCGCCCCGATCAGCGGCGTGGTCTACATCGACACCAACGGCAACGGCATCCGCGACGCCGGCGAGGTCGGGCGCCCCGGCGTGCGCCTGGACCTGGGCGGCACGCGCCCCGGCGGCATCACCGTCGCGGCGCAGGACACGCGCTCCGGCAGCGACGGCAGCTACAGCTTCCCCAACCTCCTGCCCGGCACCTACACGGTGGGGATGCAGGTCCCCGGCGGCCTCACCGCCACCACGCCGCGCACGATCGGCGGCATCAAGATCACCTCGGGCCAGGGGAGCCCGAACAACAACTTCGGCCTGAACAGCGGGGGCGCGGGCATCGCGGGCGTCCCGCGGCCGGACATCCGCATCAACAAGTCCGGCCCGGCCACGGCCGAGCGCGGATCGACGTTCACCTACTCCATCGCCGTCCGCAACCGCAGCAAGTTCACCGCGCACAACGTCGAGGTGACCGACCTGCTGCCGGTGTCGCTCACGCTGGTGAGCGTCCCCAGGGGCGCGACGATCCGCAACGGAGTCATCACCTGGCGCATCGGCGACATGGCGCCGGGAGCCCTGCGCGTCCTGCACGTGCCGGTGCGGGTGAGCCCGACCGCCACGGGGACGATCCGCAACACGGCCACCGTGACCGCCGACGGCCTGCCGCCCAAGCGTGATTCCACCACCACGCGCGTGCTGGGCCCGAAGCCGATCGTGCGGGCCGGAGGCGTGACGGGTTGATGGGTCGGCGTTCGAGGCCGGTGACCCTCTGGGTCGCCGGCGCGGCCGCCGCGTGCGCGATCGCCGCGGGCACCGCCACGGCGGCGAGCCCCGTGGTGCCGGTGGCGAGCCGTCCCACCACCACCGAGGCCTGGACCGCGCGCGTGCTCCTCCCGGTGCACACCCGGTCGGCGCCGAAGGACAGCGCCAAGCAGACCGGCAAGCTCTCCGCGCAGGCGCCCTACAACGGCGGTCCCCAGGTGCTGCTGGTCCTGAACGCGAGCAGGGACTCCCGCGGACGGGTCTGGTACCGGGTGCGGCTGCCCAGCCGCCCGAACGACGCCGCGGGATGGATCCCGGCGGAGGCCGTCCAGGTGAAGCGCACGCCCTACCGGATCACGGTGAGCCTGGGCGCGCGCCGCGCCGAGCTGCTGCGCAAGGGCAAGGTCATCGACCGCTGGACCGTCGCCGTGGGGACGTCGGTCAACCCCACCCCGACCGGCCGGTTCGCGATCAGCGAGATCGTCAAGCAGACCAGGCCGAACGGCTTCTTCGGGCCCTACATCCTCACCCTCACGGCGCACTCGCTGCACCTGTCGGACTTCGACGGCGGCGACGGGCGGGTGGCGCTGCACGGCACGAGCCTGCCCAACCTGCTCGGCCAGGCGGTCAGCCACGGCTGCGTGCGGTTCCCGAACTCCGCGGCCATCACGCTCGCCAGGACCGTCCCCCCGGGGACGCCGGTGGACGTCCTCTCCTAGCCCCGGGGCCGGGTCCGCTGCGGCAATGCCGCAGGCGCTCCTCGGCGCGACCCCGATGCCGCCTCGGGGGTGGGCGGACAGCGTCTCCGGCGGCCGCTGACCCCGGGCCCACGACCTCGACATCGGAGGGGTGTCTCGATGCAGAACGGCAGAGAGCACGACGGGCCATCGACGGGCCGGCTGCGCCGGGCCGGGTGGCGGAGGGTCGCTCTGTGGACCGGGCTCGGCGCGGTCGCGCTCTTCGGCCTGATCCAGCTCGTCCCCTACGGCCGCGACCACACCAACCCGCCGGTCACCGCCGAGCCGTCCTGGGACAGTCCGCAGACGCGCGCACAGTTCATGGTGTCGTGCGGCGACTGCCACTCCAACCTGACGAAATGGCCCCTGTACAGCGACATCGCGCCGGTCTCGTGGTTGGTCCAGAACGACGTTCGACGGGGGGCGATCCACCCTGAACGTCTCCGAATGGAACCGGCCCCAGGACGCGGCCTCCGACGTGGTCGAGGCGATCCTGGGCGGCGACATGCCGCCGAGCTACTACACCGTGATCCATCGCTCGGCGAGCATGTCCGACGCCCAGAAGCAGGCCCTCGCGCGCGGATGGCGGGCCACCCTCCAGCGCTCGCCGGCCATCCCCGGCGGCGGCGGGTGAGGCGGGCCGGGCTGCGGCAATGCCGCAGGCGCTGCGCGGCACGACCCGGATGCCCGCCGGAAACGGGGCGGCAGGGTTCGTGACGACCGGTGGTTCCGGCCCCGCGGCCGGCTCGCCAGATCGAATTGAGGAGTCCGACATGCGTCGCCACCTGACCCTCGTGACCGCGACCGCAGGCCTTGCGGCGCTGTCGCTCACCGTCGCGGCCTGCGGGGGAAGCTCCAACAGCGCCGCCTCGAGCACCTCCACCCCGAGCGCCGTCACGACCGCGCCGAGCACCAGCGAGGCCACGGCGACCACCGCCCCCACGACCCCGGCCACCACCGCTCCCGCCGCGGCGACGAAGGTGGCCGTCCTGATGGGGAAACCCCAGGAGTTCTCGATGAGCGCGGCGCCGGCCCAGGTGCCGGCCGGCAAGACCACGTTCATCGTGGCCAACAAGGGATTCGTCGTGCACGAGATGGTGGTCGTCTCCGCGCCGGGGGGCGCGGCCTCCCTCCGTCAGCCCGACGGCACGGCGGACGAGGTCGGCACCGAGGGCGAGGTGCCCGACGTCGAGCCGGGCGCAAACGGGAAGCTCACGGTCACGCTGCCGGCGGGCAAGTACGTCCTGCTCTGCAACCTGCCGGGCCACTTCGCCGGCGGCATGTACACCGATCTGGTCGTGAAGTAGGCGGGAAGGCCTACGGGCCCGGGGCGACCAGCTCGGCGGGGTGCCTGATCTCGACGCTCGAACCGATCTCGCGCAGGCCGGCGGCGATCTGGATCGCGCACCCCGGGTTGCCCACGGCCACGACCGGGGCGCCGGTGGCCGCGATCGCCTCGGCCTTCTGGCGCCGCAGCTGTCCGGACATCTCCGGCTGGAGCACGCTGTAGAGGCCGGCCGCCCCGCAGCAGCGACCGGCGTCGCCCACCTCGACGCAGCTCGCGCCGGCGGCCCGCAGCATGGCGCGCGGCTCGATGCGCTGGGCGTGCAGGTGGTGGCAGGCGTCGTGGACCGCCACGGTGCCCAGGCCGCGGTTGACCGGGGGCAGGACGAGCTCGATGAGGTCCCGCGTGCGCTCGGCCACCCGCTCCGCGCGCCGCGCCCACACCGGGTCGTCGGCCAGCAGCTCGCCGTAGGCCTTCACGTGGGCGCTGCAACCGGAGGCGTTGACCACGATCATCTCGGCGTCCTCGAGCTCGGCGATGCGCTCGCGGGCCATCCGCCTGGCGGCCTCGGGCTGGCCGTAGTGCATGGCGAGGGCTCCACAGCAGGCGCCGGCCGGCGTGCGCTCGGCCCGGAAGCCGGCGGCGGCCACCGCCCGCATGGTCGCCCGCTGGGCGGGGCGGAAGGCCACGTCCATGACGCAGCCGGACAGCACCTTGGCCGGAGGCCCGGACCCCAGCGACCGGGGGATCGGCTCCCCCAGCTCGCGCAGGCTCACCGGCGGGGTGGTGGCCCGCTGGGCCGCGGGCGCCAGGCGGTCGAGCCGCAGCGCGCGCGCCGCGCCCATCATCCAGCCGGCCCCCATCACCAGGTGCCGGTGCGGCAGCACGCCGGCGAGGCCCAGGCGCTTGACCCCGCGCGTGGACACGGCCCGGGTGGGCTCGGCCTGCGCGCGCGCCGCCTCGATCATGCGGCCGAAGGGGACGCCGCTGGGGCACGCCGCCTCGCAGGCGCGGCAGGCGAGGCACTCGTCCATCATCGTGGTGAACGAGGCGTTGACCTCGGCGTGCCCCTCCTCCACCGCGCGCATGGCGGCGATGCGGCCGCGGGGCGAGGCCGTCTCGCGGCCGGTGAGGCGGAAGGTGGGGCAGTGCGGCAGGCAGAGCCCGCACGCCACGCACTTCACGACGTCCTCCTCCGCCGGCGCGGGGAGCGAGGGGTCCCAGTTCGAGGTCAGGCCCACGGCACCATCCCCGGGTTGAGGATGCCGGCGGGGTCGAACGCGTCGCGCAGCCGCCTCATCAGGTGGACGCCGGCCGGCTCGGGTCCCCAGGGATCGGCCCGGAGGTCGTCGGGGCCGTCGATGACCACCGCGTGCCCTCCCAGCTCGAGGGCCCAGGCCCGCACGCGCTCGACGTCGGCGGGCCGCTCCACCGCGACCAGGCAGGTGCCCACCCCGAGCCGAGCCTCGTAGGCGAGGCCGGCGCCCTCCAGGCGCTTGGCCAGCTCGCCGAGGCGCGGGGGCGGGACGCCCGCCTCGACGACGCCCCGGCCGTCGGGGGCGCCGGGGGCCTCGGAGAGCCGGGCCATGCCGTCGGGCGGCCGGACG
This sequence comes from Miltoncostaeaceae bacterium, assembly GCA_963760715.1. GTDB lineage: Bacteria > Actinomycetota > Thermoleophilia > Miltoncostaeales > Miltoncostaeaceae > CAVXDY01. Next base: position 66,644 of record CAVXDY010000007.1, read on the forward strand.
TCGGCCGCCGGGCCCGCCAGCTCCACCGCCACCCGGCCCGGCGCGAGCAGCACCGAGGCGGGCCTTCCGGGGCCGGTCAGGGCCCGCTCGGCGACCGCGAGCCGCTGGTCGAGCGGTCCCTCCATCCCGAACCAGCCCTGCTCTGCGGGGAGGGGCCAGAGCTTCAGGGTCGCCTGGACGATCACCCCCAGCGTGCCCAGCGCCCCCACCGACAGCCGGCAGAGGTCGAAGCCCGAGACGCCCTTCACCGTGCGCCCGCCGGCCGTGACCAGCCGCCCGTCGCCGGTGGCGATCACCACCTGGAGCAGCGAGTCGCGCACCGCCCCCGAGCGCAGGCGCCGCCGCCCGCTTGCCGCCGCCGCCAGGACGCCGCCGACGGTCGATCCGGGGCGCACCTCGGCCTGGGGCCAGCACTGGCCCGCGCTCGCGGCCAGGTCGGCGAGCTCCACCACGGGCAGGCCGCCCTCCACGGTCACCGTGAGGTCGGCCGGCTCGTGGGCGACCACGGCGCGCAGCCCGGCGGTGCGCACCTCGCGGTCCGCGGCCGGGGACGGGCGGCCCCGGCGCGAGCGGGTGCCGCCGCCCACCACGGTCACGCTCGCGCGCTCCCGGCTCGCCTGCGCGAGCGCGCCGGCGAGCTCCTGGGGCGTCGAGGGCGACAGCACGGCCGTCACAGCCAGGTGCCGGGCGGCAGCGACCCGGCGTCCAGCATGAGCTCCCCGCAGCGGCTGCCCAGGGGCAGCACCTTGTCGGGGTTGAGGCGGCCCTCGGGGTCGAAGGCGTCGCGCGCGCGGGCCTGGGCGTCGAGGTCCACGGCGGAGAACGTCAGCGGCATGTAGTCGCGCTTCTCCAGCCCGATGCCGTGCTCGCCCGAGAGCACCCCGCCCACCGCCACGCAGGCGTGGATGATGTCCTCGCCGGCCGCGTGGACGCGCTCCACCTGCTCGGCGTCGCGCCGGTCGAAGGCGATCAGCGGGTGCAGGTTGCCGTCGCCGGCGTGGAACACGTTCATCACGATCAGGTCGTGGCGCTCCGCGATCCGCTCGATCTCCTCGAGCACCTCCACCAGGCGGGTGCGCGGCACCACGCAGTCGTGGAGGTAGTAGTTCGGGGCGACCCGCGCCACGGCGCCGAACGCGCTCTTGCGCGCCTTCCAGAAGAGCGCGGCCTCGGCGGCGTCGCGGGCCACGCGCACCCGGCCGGCACGGTGCTCGGCCCCCACGGCCTCGACCACCGCGGTGTGCGAGGCGACCTCGGCGGGCGTGCCGTTGACCTCCACCAGGAGGACCGCCGCCGCATCGACCGGCAGGTCGGCGTGCACGAACGCCTCCACGGCCCTCGTCATGCGGCGGTCCATCATCTCCATCGCCGCGGGGATGACGCCGGCCTCGATGATCCCGCCCACGGCCTCGCCCGCGTCGCGCACCGTGGGGAAGTCGAGCAGCATCGTGCGCACCTCGGCGGGGGTGCGGGTGAGGCGCACGAGCACCTCGGTGACCACGCCGAGCGTGCCCTCGCCGCCCACCACGAACCCCCGCAGGTCGTACCCGGGCGGGTCGGGGGCGGTGCCGCCCAGGCGCAGGACCTCGCCGTCCCCGAGCACGATCTCCATGCCGAGGACGTGCTGAGAGGTGACCCCGGACGCCAGGCAGTGCGGCCCGCCGGCGTTGGTGGCGACGTTGCCGCCGATCGAGCAGGCCTGCTGGCTGGAGGGGTCGGGCGCGTAGTGCAGCCCCAGGTGGCGCACCGCCACCGACAGGTCGAGGTTCAGGACCCCGGGCTCCACCCGCGCGCAGGGCACCGCCGGGTTGACGTCGAGGATGCGGTTCATCCGGGCGACCGACAGCACGATGGCGCCGTCGAGGGGGACCGCGCCGCCGCACAGGCCGGTGCCGGACCCGCGGGGAACCACGGGCACGCCCAGCTCGGCCGCGAGGCGCATGCAGGCGGCCACCTCGGCGGTGGTCTCGGGCAGCACGACCAGGCCGCAGTCACCCTCGGCGATCGATCCGTCCCGGCCGTAGATCCGGCGCTCCAGGGGATGATCGATGACGCGCCCGGCGTCGAGGATCTCCTCGAACCCGCTTCGCAGCCCGGGAGCCGCAAGCCTGGCCATCGGCCGAGGCTACCGGACCTCGGAGAGGATCGCCTTCGCCGCGCGCTCGCCGGCCTCGATCGCCTCGATGACGGCGGCGCCGGGCGCCACGTGCACCCCCTCCAGGCCGTCCAGCCAGAGGGCGGGCGCCCGCACGGCCGGCACCTGCCCGACGTCGGCCTCGGGGTAGGCCCGGGGCAGGCGCACCACCTCGAGCAGGGCGGCCTCCGCGGGGTCGTCCAGCCAGCCCAGGGGATCGCGCAGGGACGCCGCGCACCACTCCCCCAGCCGCTCGTCGGCGAGGCCCCACACGGGATCCCCGTCGTCGGGGCGGCAGTAGCACTCCAGCCCGATCACCGTGCGCCCCGGGGGGGCCAGCGCCGGGCTCCAGTTGACCGGCTCGAAGGCCCGCGCGAACGGCACCCGGGGGTCGTCCACCTGGATCCACGGCTCGAGCGTGAGGCGCTCGCGGGGGAGCGCCAGGTACACGATGGAGACGGCGCGCATGCGGACGGGGCGGGTCGTGCCCCCCGGAGGGGCCGGGTCCAGCAGCCGGGCGGCCGTGCTCGGCGGGAGCGCCACGACCGCGTGCTCGGCGCGGACCTCCCAGGTGCCGTCGGCGGCCTCCACCAGCGCCCCGCTCATGCGCCCCTGGGGCACCTGGAGGGTGCGCACCCGCGACCGCAGGCGCACCTGTGCGCCCTCGGCGCGCGCCGCCGCCGCCATCACGTCCATCAGCTGGCCGATGCCGTGGGCGGGGAACAGGAACCCGTCGGGCGCCGCCTGGTCCTCCAGCAGCCGCAGCGCCCGCTCGCCGGGGATGCGCTCGAGCGGGAGCCCGTCGGCCTTCTCCAGGTACGGCCGCATCACCCGGTTGACGAAGGCGCCGCCGAAGCGCCAGCCCAGCTCGCCGGCGGCCGACACGTCCCGCGGGGCCGGCGGCTCGGGCGTGTCGGGACGCTGGTCGAGGTAGCGGCCGCGCACCACCCGACCCTCGCGGACGCAGGACACCGGGCGGTCCACCCAGCGCAGGTCGCCGCCCAGAAGCTGCTCCAGCCACTCGCGCCGGCCCGGCCCGTCGACGAACGGGATGTGGCCCCCCAGGTCGTAGCGGAAGCCGTCGCGCTCGCGGGTGACGCAGAGCCCGCCGGGCACCCCGTTCTCCTCCACGAGCATCACGTCGGCCCCGCCGCGGGCGAGCGCGAGAGCGGCCCCCAGGCCCGCGGGGCCTCCTCCCAGCACGAGGGCGTCGGCGGTGGGCACCACGACACCTCAGCCCACCGGACCGCTCCCGTCAAACCCGGGGGGACGTCCGTCCCCGCCGCCGCGCGGGTGGGCGGGCTATGCTCGGGCGCGGTGAACGGCCGGGTCACATGACGCTGCGCATCCTCTCCCTGGCGCTGATCATCGCCCTGGCGCTGCCCGCCACCGTGGGCATCCTGCGGCTCGCGCGGCAGGCCCGCGATGCGGAGGACACCCCCGGGCGACGCTCACTGGAGGCCCTCTGGGTGGTGGTGCCCGTCGTCCTTCTGGCGGCGCTCATCGCGCTCGCGGTCACGGCGGGCTCGTGAGCACCGGCGCCCTGGCGCCCCGCGCGGCCGCGCGCCCCCTGGCGGTCGCGGCCGACTACGTCCGGCTCACCAAGCCGCGCGTCATCTCCCTGCTGCTCGTCACCACGGCCGGCGCCATGTTCGTGGCGGCCGGCGGGGTGCCGGACGGCTGGCTGCTCGTGTGGACCCTCGTCGGCGGCTACCTGGCCGCGGGCGGCGCGAACGCGATCAACCACTACATCGACCGCGACATCGACGGGCGCATGGCGCGCACGACGACGCGGCCGGTGGTGGCCGGGCGGGTGGCGCCCGGGCGCGCGCTGGCCTTCGGGATCGGCCTCGGCGTGCTGAGCGCGCTCGTGCTCGGGACCATGGCGAACTGGCTGGCCGCCGCGCTGGCCCTGCTCGGGCTGGCCCTCTACGTGGGCGTGTACACGCTCTGGCTCAAGCGCACGACGGTGCACAACATCGTCATCGGCGGCTCGGCCGGGGCGGTGCCGCCGCTGGTGGGCTGGGCGGCCGTGACCGGCGATCTGAGCCTCACCGCCTGGCTGCTCTTCGCCATCGTCTTCTACTGGACCCCTCCCCACTTCTGGGCATTGGCGCTGATGCTGAAGCGCGACTACGCCGCGGCGGGCGTGCCGATGCTGCCGGTGGTGCGGGGCGAGGGGGAGACCAAGCGGCTCATCCTGCTCTGGAGCGTCGTCATGGTGGCGGTCTCGCTCCTCCCGGTCGCGTCGGGCGCGGCCGGGCCGTTCTACCTCGGCGGCGGCCCTCGTCCTGGGCGCCGTCTTCCTGGGGCTCGCGGCCCTGCTGGCGCGGGACGAGGGCATCGGCTGGGCGCGGGCGACCTTCCACTACTCCCTCATCTACCTCGCGCTGATCTTCCTGGCCCTCGTCATCGACGCGGCCTGATCCCCGATGGGGCGCGAGACCCCCGGCCGGGCGCGTGGGCCGGCGTTCCTCCTCTCGCCGCTCGGGATCGTCTTCACGACGGTCGTCATCGACCTCATCGGGTTCGGGATCGTCCTGCCGATCCTGCCCCTCTGGGCCGAGACGTTCGGAGCGTCGCCCACTCAGATCGGCCTGCTGACCGCCTCGTACGCCGTCATGCAGCTGATCTTCGCCCCGGTCTGGGGGCGCCTGTCCGACCGCTACGGCCGCCGCCCGGTGATCATGGCCTCGCTCGCCGGCAGCGCGGTGGCCGCGCTCCTCATCGGGGTCGCCGGGACCCTGCTGGTGCTGTTCCTGGCCCGCATCCTCCAGGGGGTCGCCGGAGCGTCCTACGCCGCCGCCCAGGCCTACGTGGCCGACGTGACCGGGCCGCGTGACCGGGCCCGGGGCATGGGCCTGATCGGTGCGGCGTTCGGGATCGGCTTCATGCTGGGCCCCGCCCTCGGGGCGCTCTGCTCGGTGGTCGACCGGCGCCTGCCGTTCTTCGTCGCCGCGGCCCTGGCGGCGACGAACCTGCTGATCGCCTACCGGCGCCTGCCCGAGTCGCGGCGCGCCGGCGCACCGGCGGCGCCGGCCCCGCGGCTCGGCCTGCTGCGCCGGGCGTTCTCGCGCCGCGAGCTGGGCCCGCTCCTGGCGGTGTCGTTCATCGCCACCTTCGCCTTCGTGGGGATGGAGTCCACCTTCGCCCTCTTCGGCGAGCACCGCTTCGAGTACGGGCAGGTGGAGATGGGGCTCCTGTTCACCTACATCGGCGTGCTGGCGGCGCTGTCCCAGGGGGTGCTGGTGGGGAAGCTGGTGGAGCGCGGCGGGGAGTCCCGGGTGATGCTCGCGGGGCTGGCGGGCACGTCGGTGGCGCTGCTCGTCGTCGCGGTCTCCGAGAGCCTGTGGCTCCTGCTGGTGGGGCTGGCCCTCCTGGCCGTGGCCTCGGGGCTGGTGTTCTCCACCACCACGGCCCTCATCTCCCTGGCCTCGGGCGAGCGGGAGCAGGGGTCCGTGCTCGGGCTGACGGCCTCGGTGGGCGGCGCGGCCCGGATCGCCGGGCCGGTGGTGGCCACGCTGCTCTTCCAGCACGCCGGCGTGGCCACCCCGCTCGTGCTGGGGGCGGTGCTCTTCGCGATCTGCGTGGCGGGGGCCGCCTGGACCGTCAGGCCCAGTCGGTCACCAGCCGCGGCGGCGTGACCAGGGTCTGCATGACGACGCAGTATCGCTCGGTCTTCTCGGCCAGCGACCGCAGCGTCTCCCCATCCACGCCCGGCGCCTCGATATCGAAGCGGACCCGGATCTCCTCGAAGCCCACGGGAACGTCGCGGCGGGTGCCCAGCGTCCCCTGGAGGTCGAGGTCGCCCTCCACGGTCACCCCGATCCGCTCGACCGGGATCTCCATCGCGGCGGCCACCATCTGGCAGGTGATCTGCGCGCAGGCCGCGAGCGCCCCCAGCAGCAGGTCCCCGGAGCAGGCCGCCCCGCCGGGCCCGCCCACGCCGGTGTGGGCCTCGGCCGCCTGGATGGCCCGACCGACCTCGATCGAGCAGGAGACCGGGACGCCCGTGGGGACGCCGGACGCGGTCAGCGTGATCCGGGAGCTGTCCGGATCGGCGCGGTAGCCGTCCTTGAGCGGCTTCTGAAGGGTGCGCACGTCCATCGCGGTTCCTCCTCCTGGGTGCGGGGAACGGTGGGCCGGAGCGGCCTCCGCGGGTGCCGGGTCATCATGCCCACGATCGCGCCCCGTCCGCCCGGCCCGCGGTGGGGCCGGAACACCGCTGGCGGGGGACGTGTGACCCTCGGGACGGGCTCGCTCCGCGGGGTTTCCAAGTGATAGCTTGCCGCCGTGCTGAGGAGTCGTCACACCGTCCCCCTGCTCGTTCTGGCGGTCGTGATCGGGGGCGCATCGGCGGCGGTGGCCCTCCTCATCGACTGGCTCCCGGCGCAGGGCGCGCGGCAGGCCGAGAGGACCGACACCCTCTTCTGGTTCGTGGTCTGGGCGTCGATCGTGATCTTCACGATCGTGATGACGTTCCTGATCTACTCGGCCTTCCGCTTCCGCGCCAAGCCCGGGGACGAGAGCGACGGGCCGCCGATCCACGGCAACACCCGGCTCGAGATCGCCTGGACCGTGGTGCCGGCGATCCTGCTCGCCGTGATGGCCGTCTGGGCCTACCTCGTCCTCTCCGACAACGAGGCCCTGGCCAGCGACCGGATGGTGGTCAACGTCACCGCCGAGCAGTTCGTCTGGAGCTTCACGTACCCCGGGGGCCAGGTCGCCTCGGGCGACCTTCGGCTGCCGCTGGGCCGGCAGGTGGAGCTGAAGATGCGCTCGAAGGACGTCATCCACGACTTCTACGTCGCGCAATTCCGGGTGAAGGAGGACGTGGTCCCGGGCATCACCACGCAGGTGATCGTGAACCCCGACAAGGTCGGGACGTACCAGGTGATCTGCGCGGAGCTCTGCGGCGCGGGTCACGGGGTCATGCGCGCGCGTGTGATCGTCATGCAACCCTCCGCCTACGACGCCTGGTACGCCCAGGCCCAGAGGGACGTCGCCGCCCAGTCCGCCCAGTCGTCAACGCCCGCCCCCGCCCCGACCTCCACCGCCCCCGCCACGACGCCGTGACGCGCACCCCGAGGTAGTCGGAGACCATGGCCACCACCGCAGCCCACGCACCCAGCCCCCCCGGCGGGCACGTCCACCACATGGACCCGCGCCCGCTGTCCTACTGGTGGAAGCGCTGCGTCCTCTGGAGCGTCGGGGGCGTCCTCTTCTCGTTCGCCCTCGTCTGGCTGCTGCGGAGCCTCTTCGGGATGACCCCGACGTGGGAGCCCGAGGTCTACACGACCGTCGCCGCGTTCCTCGGGTCGGTGTGCTTCCTGATCGGGATCGGCTGCTTCGACTGGTGGTGGAAGTGGATGACCGGGCGCCGAGTGGACTACGAGGACCACTCGATGCACGGCGCGCAGAGCTGGCGCGACTACTTCAAGGTCAACACCGACCACAAGGTCATCGGGACGCAGTACCTGGTGATCGTCTTCTTCTTCTTCGTGATCGGCGGCATCTTCGCCGAGCTGGTGCGGACCGAGCTGGCCACCCCCGGGCAGACGCTCGGGAACCAGCAGACCTACAACGGGCTGTTCAGCGTCCACGCGACGCTGATGATCTTCCTGTTCGTCATCCCCGCGTTCGCGGGCCTCGCCAACTACATCCTCCCGATCATGATCGGGGCGAAGGACATGGCGTTCCCGCGCCTGAACGCCCTCTCGGTCTGGATGCTCATCCCGGGCGGCCTGATGATGGCGATCAGCCCGCTCTTCGGGGCCTTCGCCACCGGCTGGACCGCCTACGTCCCGCTCTCCACCCAGGGCGGCACCGGACAGACGCTGTTCGAGGTCGGCGTCCAGTTCGCCGGCGCGAGCTCGATCGCCACGGCGATCAACTTCCTGGTGACCATCTTCACCATGCGCGCCCCGGGCATGACCGTGTGGCGCATGCCGCTCCTGGTCTGGGCCAACGCCACGACGTCGGCGCTCGTGGTCTTCGGCACGCCGTTCATCGCCGGCTCGCAGTTCATGACGCTCTTCGACCGCGTCATGGGGACGAACTTCTTCGACCCCACCCAGGGCGGCGACGTGATCATGTACCAGCACGTCTTCTGGTTCTACTCGCACCCGGCCGTCTACATCATGATGCTGCCCGGCTTCGGGATCATCAGCGAGGTCATCGCCACCTTCTCGCGCAAGCCGATCTTCGGCTACCGCGCGCTGGCGTTCTCGACGGTCGCCATCGCGGTGCTGGGATTCGGCGTCTGGGCGCACCACATGTTCGTGAGCGGCATGGCCCCGTGGCTGCGCGTGCCGATGATGATCACCACCATCATCATCGCCATCCCCACCGGCGTGAAGGTGTTCTCGTGGCTGGGCACCCTCTGGGGGGGGAAGATCCACCTCAAGACCCCCATGCTCTTCGCGATGGGGTTCCTCTGCACGTTCGTGATCGGCGGCCTCTCGGGCGTGATGCTGGGCACGATCCCGGTGGACATCCAGGTCACCGACACGTACTTCGTCGTGGCGCACATCCACTACGTCTTCGTCGGCGGCAGCCTCTTCACCATCTTCGCGGGCATCCACTACTGGTTCCCGAAGATGACCGGGCGGATGTACAACGAGCGGCTCGGCCAGATCACCTTCTGGGTGCTGTTCGTGGGCTTCAACGCCACGTTCCTGCCGATGCACTGGCTGGGCCTGCAGGGCATGCCGCGCCGCGTGGCCTCCTACGACCAGCGCTTCGAGACCCTGAACCAGGTCATCAGCGCCGCCTCGGTGATCATGACCATCGGGGTCCTGATCTTCTTCTACAACATGATCACCTCGTGGCGGAGCGGTCCGATCGCCCCGTGGAACCCGTGGCGCGGGCGCACGCTGGAGTGGCTGGTCTCCTCGCCCCCGTCGCTCTTCAACTTCGAGGCGACCCCCCAGGTGGTCGGCGGCCCGTACCAGTACGGCGTGCCCGGCGCGCGCCACGCCGTGGTGTTCGCGCCCGAGGAGATCGGCGGGGAGCTCACCGAGACCGAGAAGCGCACGATCCTGGTCATCGCCAACCAGACCGTGGCCTCGAGCACCCTCATCGACGAGATCCGGCGGCGGGCCCACGAGGGCTTCTGGCGCTTCACGATCGCCGTACCCACCGAGGGCGGTGACGGGGAGGCCGCCGAGCGGCGGCTCCAGGCGGCCCTGTCGGTCCTGGCGGAGGCCGGCCTCGATGCCAGCGGCCTGTCGGTCCCGGGCGACCCGTTCGACGCCGTCGAGGCCGTGCTCCGGGACGAGGAGGTCTACGAGGTCATCCTCGCCACCTACCCGACCGGCAGCTCCGCGTGGATGGCCGACGACGTCCTGGACCGCCTCCGGAAGTCCACCCATCTCGGCGTCACCCGCGTGGTCGTGCGGGCCGAGGAGGCCCGGGAGCCCCTGGCCCGCGCGGGCGTGACCCAGGTCGCCGTCATCGCCGACGAGGCGCTGGGTGGAGAGGGCCTCTCGAAGGCGCTGCACGAGCGCGCCGACCGCGGCCCGATCGGCGTTGTCCTGCTCGCGCCGATGGCCCTGGAGGGCCCGGGCTGGACCGACGACGCCGAGGCGCTGCGCGTGGCCACCGCCGAGCGGGTCCGTGCGGCCATCGACGCGCTCCAGGCGAGCGGGGTCCACGCCCGGGGCGAGGTGCTCGACGGCGACGCCGCCGCGGCCGCCCGCGTGGCGAGGGAGGCGTACTCGGCCGAGACGATCCTGGTCATCGCCACCCGGGGCAGCCGCCTCGACTCCGACGAGACCCTCGCGACGGTCCAGGCGGCGGCGGGCGCCGCCGCGGTCGAGCGCGTCGTGGTCGACGCCGAAGCCCCCACCTCGCCGGCCGGAAGCTAGTCGGTTGGCCACCACCGAGCCCCCGGTGACCGTCGGCCAGACGGTCGTGCCCCCGCCCTCGCGGGGGTCCCAGATCAGCAAGGGCGTGCTGTCGATGATCTTCTTCATCGGCTCCGAGGTGATGCTCTTCGGCTCGCTCTTCACGGCCTACTTCTTCGTCCGGTTCAACATCGCCGACCAGTGGCCGCCCGTGAACGCCCAGGGCCAGCCGTTCGAGCTGCCCAAGCTGATCACGGGGGTCAACACCGCGATCCTGGTCTCGTCGAGCTTCACCATCTGGTGGGCGGAGCACCGCCTGCGCCATGGCGACCGCAAGGGGCTCGCGCGCGGGCTCCTGGTCACGATCTTCCTCGGCGCGACGTTCCTGATCATCCAGATCAACGAGTACATCCACCTGGACTTCACGCCGCAGGACGGGGCGTTCGGGTCGACGTTCTTCATCCTCACCGGCACGCACGGGCTCCACGTGTTCGTGGGCCTCACGATCCTCACCCTCTGCTACATCCGGGTGGTCAGGGCGAACGACTTCAGCCCCACGTGGGCCACGCCGCTCCAGGCGGGCAGCTTCTACTGGCACTTCGTCGACGTGGTCTGGGTGCTGCTCTTCGTGCTCGTCTACCTCATATGACCGGCCTCATCGGATCACGGTGGCGCGCCGGCATCGCGGCGGCGCTGGCCCTCGGCCTCGGCTCGCTGGGTCTCACGGCCTGCGGGGGCGACGGCGCCACCCCGGACATCGCGGCCGGCAAGGTGACGTTCTCCAACCTCTGCTCGAGCTGCCACACGCTGGCCGACTCCGGGAAGCCCCCGGCGAACATCGGCCCCAACCTGGACGACGCCTTCCGCGCCTCGCGGCAGGTGGGCATGAGCGAGCAGCAGTTCTCCGGCCTGGTCAAGGAGTGGGTCACCATCGCCCAGCCGCCGATGCCGCGGAAGCTGGTGCAGGGCCAGGATCTGGAGAACGTCGCCGCGTACATCGCGTCGGCGGCCGGCACGAACGCGGAGAGCCCGCCGCGCCCGGCGCCTCCCCCGACCCCCCAGGTGCCGGTGAACGACCGCCAGCAGCTCGACCCGGCCGGGCCCCCCCCCTGAGCGGACGGCTCGCGGGCCACCGGGCGATCGTGACCGGTGCGTCGCGGGGGGTGGGACGCGCGGTGGCCGAGGCGTTCGCGGCGGAGGGGGCGCGGCTGGTGGTGACCGCCACCCGGCGCGAGCACCTCGACGCCCTGGCCGGGAAGGTCCGTGAGACGGGCGGCGCGGCGCACGCGCTCGCGCTGGACCTGGGCGACCGGGCGGCCGTCCGCGCCGCCGCCGCGGAGGCCCTCGCGGTGCTGGGGCGCGTGGACGTCCTGGTCAACAACGCCGGCCTGCTGGGCGAGCGCCGGCCGCTGGCCGGCTACCCGCTCGACCTCTGGGAGCGCGTCATGGCCGTGAACGTGACCGGTGCCCTGGCGCTGATCCAGTGCGTGCTGCCGGCCATGTCCCACGGGGGGGCGATCGTGAACGTCACCTCGGGCGCCGCCGGCCGGGCCACGTGGGGCGCCTACAGCATCTCCAAGCTCGCCCTCGACGGCATCACGGGGATGCTGCGGGAGGAGCTGGCGGACCGCGCCATCCGGTGCGTGGCCGTCAACCCCGGGCCCGCCCGCACCGCCATGCGCGCGGCGGCCTATCCGGATGAGGATCCCGCCACCGTTCCCCACCCGTCCAGCCTCGTGGAGCCCTTCATCGCCATCGCGGCCGGGGCCGACCCGGGCCCGCACGTGGAGGCCGCGCAGTGGACGGGGCCCTGACCGGCGTGCCGGGGCCGATCCCGCCCCTCGCGGCCACGAACGGGTGGCGCGATGTGCCGATCGAGCCGGTGGAGGAGGCCCTGGTGCCGGTGGCGGACATCGGCCGGCGGGTCCACGACGACCCGCGGTACCACGCCATGGGGCTGCCCGGGGCGGTCCCCCGCGGGTGGGTGCGCGAGGGGGTGGCGCACCGGCTGGCCGCCGCCGCGAGCGGTCTCCCCGACGGCCGGTCGCTGGTGGTGTGGGACGGCTACCGCACCATCGAGACCCAGGCCGCCCTGTACCACGCCTACCTGGAGGAGCTGGCGATGATCCACGCCGACTGGCCCGCCGAGGCGCTCGAGGCGGCCGCCTCGCGGTACGTCACCCCGCCCTCGCGCACGCTCTCGGCGCCCCCGCCGCACCTCACCGGGGGCGCGGTCAACGTCACCCTGGGCGACGGGGAGGGCCGGGCGCTCGAGCTCGGAACGGGCTTCGACGCCTTCGTCCCCGAGGCCGCCGCGCGGGCCCTCGAGGGAACGCCGGGGCCGACGCGCGACCTACGGCGAACGCTCTACTGGGCCATGAGCGCCCAGGGCTTCACGGCCTACCTCGAGGAGTGGTGGCACTTCGACTACGGCGACCAGTTCTGGGGCCTGGCGACGGGCCGCGCGGCATGTTACGCGGGAACGGGGGTCCCGTAAGAGAGGGATTCCCCTCATGCGCGTCGCGGGCGCCCTCTCCTAGGGTCGGGGGTGAGCGAACCCAGGAGGCTGGCATGGAGCCACCCCGCAGACCCCCCTCCACCCCGTGGAACCGAGAGGCCGAGAGCGCCGTCCCGGCGACGCCACCGGGGTGGGAGGACTACCGCGCCGCCCGCGAGCGTTTCCTCCGGACGCTCCAGATCGACTCCCTCAACCGGCTGCTGGCCCGGCCCGAAGCCGGCCCCGGACGGTTCGACGCGGGCCGAGCGCCATGATGCTCACGGGCCAGGTGGCGCGCTACGTCGAACGCCTGGAACGAGCACGACCCCGCGGGGTGCGGCGAGTGCTTCGCGCCCCGGGGCGAGCGGCTCTGGCTGGTGTTCGCGCCCTCGCACCTGAGCGGCGACCCCTTCCCGCGCTTCTCCGGCCGCGCCGAGGTGGCGTCCGCGATCGCCGACTTCATGCGATCGGTGCCGGACCTGCGCGTCAACGTCGTGGCCCTCAGCGAGGGCAGCGACGACCGGGTCTGGACCGAGTGGCGCCTCACCGGGACCCACCTCGAGGACTGGGGCGACTGGATCGCCGACGGCGAGCCGGTCGACCTCCACGGGGTGTCCATCTTCACGCTCGGCCCGGAGGGGATCGTCCTGGAGCGCGTGTACTGGGACACGCTGCTCATGATCGGCGCGGCGCCGGCGCTGGCGGGATAGCTCACCCGCCATCGGGCCCGCGGGGGGCGTCGTCGTCGCGGGCGAAGCGGCGCACCAGCTGGGCGCGCGAGCGCACGCCGAGCTTGCGGTACACGCTGCTCAGGTGGCGCTCGATGGTCTTCTCGGACAGGAACAGGCGCGCCGCGGCCTCGCGATTGGTGACCCCTCGCGCCACGGCGTGCGCCACCTGGAGCTCCCGCGCCGAGAGCTCGCCGGAGGGGCGGACCCGGCTCCCGGGGCGGAGGGGCATCCCGCTGGCCGCGATCTCCTCGCGCGCCTGCGCCGCCCACGGCACGGCGCCCAGCTCCTGGAACGTGGTGAGCGCCCGGCCGAGCTGCGCCCGCGCCTCCGCGCGCCGCCCCGCACGCCGAAGCCGCGCGCCGTAGAGCAGCTCCGTCCGCGCCCGCTCGAAGGGCATGGGCAGCCCCTCGTGCAGCGTGAGCGCCTCGCCGAAGTGCCGGTCGATGTCGTCGTCGATCAGGCCGCGGCACCGGGAGCTGGCCGCGCGCGCCCACCTCCCCCCGGTGCGTTCCGCCTGCACGGCCAGGGTGGCGAGCGCGCGGCGCGCGCTCGCGGGCTGGCCCAGCCGTGCGTAGGCCTCCACGAGATCCGGCCGCCACATCACGATGGCGGGCTCCTCGAATCCGGCGTCGCGGGTGATCTCGACCAGCGGCTCGAGGTGGGCCACGGCCGCGGCCGGCCGGCCGAGGCCCTGCTCCAGCAGCCCCAGCGCGAAGCCGCGATAGGTCGCGATCGACCCCAGCCCCAGCTCGTCGGCCAACTCCGATGCGCGGCGCACGTTGGCCCGGCAGTCGTCGGCCCGCCCGAGCGCCGCCTCGATCGTGGCCAGGGTGATGAGCGCGAAGCCCAGGGATCCGCGCTGGCCGGTCTCCTCGAGCGCCCGCACCGCGTCCTGGGCCCGGGCCTCGGCGTCCGGCCAGCGACCGCGCCGGAAGTCCAGCTCGGCGCCGAAGGCCTGGGGGGGACCGAGGAAGGCCAGCGAGCCCGACTCGCGCGCGCGGCCGACCCATCTGTCGAGATACCGCCCGCCGCGCTCGAAGTCGCCCAGCCAGGTCGTGGGCCTGAGCGACACCACCAGGCTCTGCCCCAGCGGGGTCAGCGGATCGATCTCGTCGAGGAAGGCGTCGAGGGCGGCGAAGGCCTCCCGCGCCTCCCGCGCCCGGCCGGCCACGGTGAGGGCGCTCGCCAGCAGGACGGCCACGTAGGGCGACGCCTCGTCGCTCGCGATCAGGATCCGGTGCGCCTCCTGCATGCAGCGCAGCGACTCGTGACCGTGGCCCGCCATGGTCCGCGACAGGCCCGCCGTGGCCAGCATCTCGGCGGCGACGACCGGATCCGAGCCGCGCGCCGTCCGGGCCTCGCGCAGGAGGAGGTCGTAGGCGTCGTCGGTGCTCGTGGTCATGAGCGTGACCAGACCGCGGAGGTGGGCCGTCTCGGCGCGCACCGACGGGTCGGGCCCCGACTCCCAGAGCCGCTCGAGCAGGGCCGATCCGCGAGCCGCGTCCCCGGCGGCCATCGCGAGCCGGGCGGCCCTCAGCAGGTCCCGGCCCGACCGCAGCGGATCCGCCGCGACGGTGGCCGCCCGCGCCAGGAAGGTCGCGGCCGTCGCGTACCCGGTGCGCGCGGCGGCGCGCGTCGCCGCGGCCTCGAGCGCCGCGGCCACGACGTCGTCGGGGCCGACGGCCGCCTCGGCCAGGTGCCAGGCGCGCTGCTCGACGTCCCGGTCGCGGTCGAGGGTCTCCGCCAGCGCCCGGTGGGCGTCGCGGCGCTCGGCGGGCTCCATCAGCTCGAGCGCGATCGGCCGCAGGAGCGGGTGGCGCAGGCGCGCGACGTCTCCGTCCAGGGTGAGGAACCCGGCCGCCTCGGCGGCCACGAGGTCCCCGGTGTCGCCGCCCAGGCGCTCGACGGCCCCGACGATCGCCCCGGTGGGCGCGCCGTCGCCGACCGCGGCCACGCCCAGCGCCCGCCGGGCGCCGGGGTCGAGGCTCTCCACGCGGCGGCGGTAGGCCTCGACGACGGCCTCGCCGGGCCGCAGGGGCCGCGGCAGCGGGACCCCGCCGGCACGCTCGCCGCCACTCAGGGCGGCGGGCAGCTCGATGAGCGCGAGCGGGTTCCCGCCGGCCATGTCGAGGATCTCGCGCGCGACCGCCGGGGCCAGCGGCTGGGAGGCCGTCACGGCCTCCAGCAGGGCCATCGAGTCCTCCTCGCCGAGCGGGGGGAGCTCGAGGTTCTCGACCTCGGGCATGGGAAGCCGCTCGGGCGGCTGCTCCCGCGACGTGACGAGCATCGCGATGGGCTCGTCCGCGATCCGGCGCGCGCAGAAGACCAGCGCCTCCCGGCTCGGCGGGTCCACCCAGTGGCCGTCGTCGATGAGGATCAGAACCGGGCCGTCGGCGGCGACGGCGCCCAGCAGGCTCAGGGTGGCGGCGTAGGCGGCGTACCGGTCGGACGCCGCCGGGGGGCCCAGGGCGAGCGCCGCCCGGAGCGCGGCCCGCTGGGGGTCGGGGATCTGGTCGATCCTGGCGAGCACGGGCCGCAGCACGTCGCCCAGGGCCGCGAAGGCGAGCCGGGACTCCGACTCGACGCCCCGGGCGGCGAGGATGCGCAGGCCCCCCTCCCGCCCCACCCGCCGCGCCACCTCCAGGAGGGCGCTCTTGCCGATCCCGGGCGCCCCGCGGAGGACCAGGGCCCGCCCGCGGCCGGCGCGCGCGTCCCCGATGAGGCCGTGGATGGCGTCGATCTCATGCGATCGCCCCACAAGCACGGCAGGCCCTCCCGGGCGCCCTAGGTTGTCCCGACCTCCGAGGCGCGCACGGCCTGCAGCACGTCGGCCAGGGCGGCGGGTCGGTTGGTGACGATGCCGTTGACGTCGCACTCGATCAGGCGCCGCATCTCGTCCGGGTCGTCCACGGTCCACGCGAAGACGGCGAACCCGTGGCGGTGCATGTGGTCGACCATCCCCTCGTTCACCAGCTCGTAGGGCACGCCCACGCCGGCGGCGACCGACTGGCTCACGGCGTCCCCCATCGCGAGGCTCGCGAGCGCCGCGGCGGAGTCGACGAGGTGGATGCGGGGGCTCTCCGGCGTGAGCTGCTCGAGCTCCTCCCACACCTCGGGGAGGAACGAGATGAAGGTCACCGCCTCCCGCATCCCGGCGTCGCGCACGGCCTGGACCGTGGCGGCCACGATGTCGGTCTCCTTGATGTCGACGTTCACGCGCACGCGGCCGCGGGCCAGGTCGAGCATCTCGGCCAGCGTGGGGATCGCCTGCCCGTCACCGGCGTCCAGGGCGCGCGCGGCCACGGCCGACATCTCCCTCAGGGGCCCCGTCCCGGAGGTCGTGCGGTCGACCTCCGCGTCGTGGAGGATCAGCAGCGCGCCGTCCGAGGTCCGCCGGACATCGCACTCCACCACGTCGGCGCCCTGGGCGATCGCCAGCTCGAAGGCGGCGGGGGTGTTCTCCGGCCGCTCGGCCGACGCGCCCCGGTGGGCGACCTTCCACAACCTCCGCGACGTCCCCATCGCACGATCCTACGCCCGCTTCCGAAACGGTGCCTACGACACGGGAGGCCCGCCGCCGGGCGGGTAAGCTGCCTGCGTGACCACCTCCCAAGGGGCGGCGCAGCCGGCCGCGGGGCTCGGGCTCCTCCCGGCTCTGCTGGGGCTGGTGCGCTTCTCGCACACGATGTTCGCGCTGCCCTTCGCGTTCTCCGCGGCGATCCTGGCCCGGATGGAGGTTCCCCGCGCGGCCCTGCTGGGGTGGATCACCCTTGCGATGGTGGGCGCCCGCAGCCTGGCGATGGCCCTCAACCGCCTGGAGGACGCCGAGATCGACGCGCGCAACCCCCGCACCGCCGGGCGCGAGCTGCCCTCGGGGCGGCTGCTGCGGACCCAGGTGATCGGCTTCTGCGTCGTCAGCCTGGCGGTCCTCCTGCTGGCCGTCTCCCAGCTTCCGGAGGAGACCTGGGTGCTGTGGCCCATCCCCGTGGCCGCGTTCGTGCTCTACCCCTACACCAAGCGCTTCACCTGGCTGTGCCACCTGGCGCTCGGCCTCACGATCGGCCTCGCCCCGATGGGGGCGTGGCTGGCGGTGACGGGCGACCTGGCGCCGGCCCCGATCCTGCTCGGGCTCGGCGTGGCCGCCTGGATCGCGGGCTTCGACATCACCTACGCGCTGCTCGACGTGGACTTCGACCGCGCCAACGGCATCTACTCGGTCCCGGCCCGCTTCGGGCCCGCGCGGGCGCTGTGGTTCACCCGCGGTCTGCACCTCGCCGCGGTCGCCCTCCTGGTGGCCGCCGGGATCGCCGCCGGCGCGGGCCCCATCTACATGGTCGGCGTGGGCGTCTGCGCGCTCGTGCTGCTGTACGAGAACACGATCGTCGCGGGGGGCGACCTCGAGCGGGTCCCCGCCGCCTTCGCGCAGTCGAACGGCCTCCTGGCGGTGGTGTTCCTGGCCTTCGTCCTGGCCGCGGTGACGCTGTAGGGCGGACGGAGCTCGTCCGGGCCGACGGCCTGGTCAAGCGCTTCGGCGAGCGCCGGGCGGTCGATCGCGTTGACGTCCGGCTCGCCGCCGGAGAGTGCCTCGCGGTGCTGGGTCCGAACGGGGCGGGCAAGAGCACCCTGCTGCGCATGCTCGCCACCCTGCTGCGGCCCGACGAGGGCGCCCTCGCCGTCGCCGGCCACGTCTGCCCCGACGGCGCCGGCGCGGCGCGCGCGGAGATCGGCTACCTCGGCCACGACCCGCTCGTCTACCTCGACCTGACGGCGCGTCAGAACCTGGAGCTCTACGCCGACCTCTACGGCCTGTCGGAGCCCGGCGAGCGCATCGACGACGCGCTCGACCGGGTCGACCTCCTCGCCCGCTCCTACGACCCCGTGCGGGGGTTCAGTCGCGGCATGGCCCAGCGCCTGGGCCTGGCGCGCACCCTCCTCCACGAGCCGAGCCTGCTCCTGCTGGACGAGCCCTACGCCGGGCTCGACGTGGCCGGCGCGCGGCTCCTGGACGGCGTGCTCGCCGAGGCGCGCCGCGACCGCGGGGTGGTCATCGTGACCCACGAGGTGGAGCGCGGGGTGGACCTGGCGCAGCGGGTGCTGGTGCTCCGCGCCGGGCGCGCGGTCCTGTCCGAGCCCACCGGGTCGGAGGACGGGGCCGCGTTCCGCGCGCGGTACGAGGAGCTGGTCGCGTGAGCGCCGCCAACCCGAGCTGGCGGCGTCAGCTGCGCGCCCTGCTGCTGAAGGACCTGCGCCTCGAGCTCCGGACGCGCGACACCGTGGTGGCGATGGTCCTCTTCGCGATCGTGGCGATGGTGATCTTCCAGTTCGCCTTCGGCTCGCGCCAGGACGACCTCAGCCCCTTCGCCGGGGGCATCCTGTGGGCCACGCTGGCGCTCACCGCCGTGCTCGGGGTGGGGCGCTCGTGGGTCCCCGAGCGCGAGCAGCGGGTGCTCGACGGGATCCTCGTGGCGCCCGTGCCGCGCCTCGTCCTGATGGTGGCGAAGGCCGGGGCGATCATCGGCTACCTGGTGGCGGTCGAGATCGTGGCGGTGCCGCTGCTGGCCGTGTTCTTCCTGAAGGGATCGGTTCCCGCCGACCTCGCGCTGATCGCCGTTGTGTGCCTGCTGGCCGACGTCGGCATCGCGCTCCTGGGCTCCCTCTTCGCCTGCCTTTCGCTCTTCGCGCGGGCCCGCGAGCTGCTCCTCCCGGTGCTCCTCCTGCCCTCGCTGCTGCCCGTGGTGATCGCCGCCGCGGGCGCGACTCATGCGGTCTCAGCAGGGACGAACGACCTGGCGGAGTACCGGGGCTATTGCCTGTTCCTGGGGGTCTATGCGGTAATCTTCGGGCTTGTGGCCTACGCGACGTACGACCATGTCTTCGATGACTGACGCGCGTCCTGCCCGGCTCCTGGCGATCACCGGCACGGTCACCGCGGCACTTACGGCCCTTGCCGTTTTTGGAGTCTTCTTCGTGGCCCCCGAGGACGCCGACCAGGGGATCATCCAGAAGATCTTCTACTTCCACGTCGCGATCGCCGTCACCTCGATGCTGGCGTTCGGCGTGGGGTGCGTGGCCGCGATCCTCTACCTGCGCTCCCGCGAGGAGCGCTACGACGAGGTCTCGTCCGTCTCGGTCGGCATCGGGCTGGGCATGGCGGTGCTGGTGGTGATCACCGGCTCGATCTGGGCCAAGGCCTCGTGGGGCACCTGGTGGGTCTGGAGCGACCCGCGGCTGGTGACCTTCCTGATCGTGCTCCTGCTCTACGCGGCCTACTTCGTGCTGCGGTCGTCGGCCGAAGGCGAGCGGCGCTTCCGCTACTCGGCGATCTACGCCATCGCGGCCTTCGCCTCGGTGCCGCTGTCGTTCTACTCGGTGCGGGTGGCCCGCTCGTTCGTGCACCCCGTCGTGTTCACCCAGAGGGGCGCCAACATGCCGGACACGATGCTCGTCTGGTTCGTGGTCAGCCAGCTCGCGGTGATCGGCGTGTTCCTCACGGTCCTGCAGCTCGAGCTCATCCAGCGCCGCGCCGACAAGGCCCTGCGCCGGGCGAAGCGGGGCCTCGAGGCCGCGCTCTCGTGAGCGAGGGTGCCAAGTACGTGGTCGCCGCCTACGGGGTGGTCCTCTTCGCCCTGGTGATGTACGTCGTCGCCATCGGCATGAAGGCCGGGCGGATGGCGCGCGAGGCGGAGCTGCTCGCGCGGCTGGTGGACCGCAAGGTGGCGCCCGAGAGCGGCGATCCGGAGGTCGCCGAGGACCTCTCCCCGAGCGACGCCAGGGCGGTCCGGCCATGAGCGGCAGCCGCGTCGCCCCCGGCCGCCCCGCGGGGCCCGGCAAGGTCTTCTACCCCATGTTCGTCGACCTCGAGGGCCGGCGCTGCCTGGTCGTGGGCGGGGGCCCGGTGGCGACCGAGAAGGTCGAGAAGCTGCTCGACCACGGCGCCGTCGTGCGCCTGGTGTCGCCCCGCCTGAGCACCGGGCTGGAGGAGATGGCGGGCCGGGGCGCCGTCGCCGAGGTCCACCGGCGCGCCTACCGGCCCGAGGACCTGAACGACTGCTTCCTGGTCATCGCGGCCACCAACCTCGACGCGATCAACCGCATGGTGTGGCAGGACGCCGAGGCCCGGAACCTCCTCTGCAACATCGTCAACGTGCCGCCGCTCTGCAACTTCATCGTGCCGTCCATCGTGCGGCGCGGGGAGCTGGCCCTGGCCGTGTCCACGGGGGGCGCCAGCCCGGTGGTGGCCAAGCACATCCGCCGGCAGCTCGAGGCGGCCTACGGGCCCGAGTGGGGCAGCCTCACGGCCCTGCTGCGCGACCTGCGCGACGAGCTCAAGGACCGCTACCCCGACATGCCCGGCCGCCGGGACGCGGTGGAGCGGCTGATGGGGACCGACGTGGTGCGACGTCTCGCCGAGGGCGACGAGGACGGCGCCCGCGAGCTGGCGCGGATGGTGCTCGAGATCGGGGTGCCGGCGTGACGCTCCTGGTCCTGGGCCTCTCCCACAAGACCGCTCCGGTGGAGCAGCGCGAGAAGGCCGCTCTGACCGACGAGGGCATGCGCGCCCTCCTTCGGGAGCTGCGCGAGGAGGAGTCCGTGACCGAGGTGGTCGCGCTCTCCACCTGCAACCGCACCGAGATCTACGCCGCCGCCGTCGATCCCGGCGCGGCCGAGGACGTCGTGGCGCGCAGCCTGGTGACCCACTCCCAGATCTCCCCGGACGAGCTGGCCTGCGCCCGCTACCTGCTGCGCGACGAACGCGCGGCGGCGCAGCTCTTCCGGGTGGCCTCCAGCCTCGACTCGATGGTGGTGGGGGAGAGCGAGATCCAGGGCCAGGTGCGCGCGGCATGGGACCTCGCCACCGAGGAGGAGACCTCGGGCCCGATGCTCAACCGGCTGTTCCGCCAGGCGCTGGAGGTGGGCAAGCAGGTGCGCACCGAGACGCGCATCGCCGCGGGGCCGACCTCGGTGTCGGCGGTGGCCGTTGAGCTGGCCGAGGAGGTGCTGGACGACCTGCCGGGATGCTCGGTGCTGGTGATCGGCGCCGGGAAGATGGCCGAGGCGACCGCCCTGGCGCTGGTGCGCCACCAGGTCCGCGAGGTGGTCGTGGCCAACCGCACCGTGGGCACGGCGCGCGAGCTGGCCGCCCGGGTCGGGGGCCGGGGCGTCGGCTTCGACCGGCTGGCGCAGGAGCTCGAGGCGGCCGACATCGTCATCTCCTCCACCGACGCGCCGCACGCCGTCCTGCGCCGCGCCGACCTCGAGCCGGTGGTGACGGCGCGCGCCGGCCGTCCCATGGTGATCGTGGACATCGCGGTGCCGCGCGACGTCGAGGCGTCGGCGGCCGAGCTGGAGGGCGTCTGCCTGTTCGACATCGACGACCTCGAGCGGGTCGTGGAGGCCAACCTCAACGGCCGGCGCCTGGAGGCCGAGCGCGGCGAGGGCTTCGTCCTGGGCGCGGTCCAGGGCTTCGCCGCCTGGCGGCGCGGGCTGGCCGCCGGGCCGGCGATCTCGTCGCTGCGAGCCCGCGCCGAGGAGATCCGCCGCGCCGAGCTCGGGCGGATGGAGGGGCAGTGGGACGATCTGTCGCCCGCCGATCGCGAGCGGCTCGAGGGGCTCACCAAGGGCATCGTCAACAAGCTCCTGCACGAGCCCACGGTCCGGATGCGGGCGGCGGCCATCGACGGGGACGACCTCCGGCACCTGGAGAGCCTGCGCCACCTCTTCGGCCTCGAGGCTCCCACCGGTCCCTGACCGTCTCCGGCGGGGCGATGCGGTGCGCCTGATCCTGGCCACGCGCCGGTCGCCGCTGGCGCTCGCCCAGACCGAGCTCGTGGCCACCGCGCTCCGCGCCGCGGGGCACGAGACCGAGCTGCTCCCCCTCACCACGACGGGCGACCGCTGGAGCGCCGCGGGCACCGGCGAGGCTCCCGACAAGGGCCTCTTCGTCAAGGAGCTGGAGGAGGCGCTCATCGCCGGGCGCGCCCACCTGGCCGTCCACTCCGCCAAGGACCTGCCGGCCGAGCTGCCCGAGGGCCTGGCCGTGCTCGCGGTGCCGGCGCGCGAGGATCCGCGCGACGTCCTGGTGGGCCCGCCGGGCGGCCTCGCGGCGCTGCCGGAGGGCGCCCGCGTGGCCACCGGCAGCCCGCGCCGCGCCGCCCAGATCCTCGCGGCCCGCCCCGGCCTCGTCGTCGTGCCGATCCGGGGAAACGTGGGGACCCGGCTCGGCAAGCTCGCGCGCGGCGACGCCGAGGCCCTGGTGCTGGCCGCCGCGGGCCTGCGGCGGCTGGGCCTGTCGCCCGCGGGCGCCGAGCCCCTCTCCATCGATCTGTCGACCCCCGCCCCGGGCCAGGGCCTGCTCGCCGTGGAGGGGCGCGCCGGCGACGCCGCCGTGGCCCGGGCCGTGTCGGTGCTCGACGATGCCGCCGCCCACTCCTGCCTGCGGGCCGAGCGCGCGTTCCTCTCGGCCGTGGGAGGGGGATGCCTGGCCCCGGTGGGGGCCCTCTGCGAGCCCGTGGATGGAGGGCTGCGCCTGACGGCCTTCGTGGGATCCGCCGACGGGACGCGCGGCGAGCGGGCGGTGCGATCCGGCCCGGCCGGCGATCCCGAGGGCCTCGCGCACGAGGTCGCGGGCGCGCTGTCGGCGGTGCGCCGGTGACCGGCGTCGTGCACCTGGTGGGCGCCGGACCGGGCGATCCCGGGCTGATCACGGTCGCGGGCCGCGATGCGCTGGAGCGGGCGGACGTGGTGGTGCACGACCGACTCGGCACCGAGGAGCTGCTGGGGCTCTGCGGCGCCGACGCCCTGCTGCTCGACGCCGGCAAGGCCCCCGGGCGGGCCGCGATGAGCCAGGACGAGATCAACGCCGCGCTGGTGGAGCACGGCGCCGCCGGGCGGCGCGTGGTGCGGCTGAAGGGCGGCGACCCGTTCGTGTTCGGCCGGGGCGGCGAGGAGGCGCAGGCGCTCGCCGCGGCGGGTGTCCCGTTCGTGGTGGTCCCCGGCATCACCAGCGCGATCGCGGCCCCCGCCTACGCGGGCGTGCCGGTGACCCATCGCGGGGTGGCCACCTCGTTCACCGTCGTGACCGGGCACGAGGATCCGGCCAAGCCCTCGGAGCAGACCGATTGGGCGGCGCTCGCCCGCGCGCCCGGGACGATCGTCGTGCTCATGGGCATGGGCCGCCTGGCGGCGATCGCGGAGGCGCTGGTGGCCGGCGGCCGCCCGGTCGACGAGCCCGCCGCGGCCGTGCAGTGGGGCACCACCTCCCGTCAGCGGTCCGTCCTGGCCACCCTGGGGACGATCGCCGACCGCGCTCGCGAGGAGGGGGTCGGCTCGCCGGCCGTCGTCGTGGTGGGGCCGGTCGCCGCCCTGGCCGACGAGATCGGATGGCGCGAGCGGCGGCTCCTCTCCGGCCGGAGCGTGGTGGTCACGCGCGCCCGCGCCCAGGCCAGCGAGCTGTCGGACCGGTTGCGCGAGCTGGGCGCGGCGGTGGTCGAGCTGCCCGCCATCCGCATCGTCCCGCTGCCCGACGGGCCGGGGATCAGCGACGCCTGCGCGCGCCTGGGCGCCTACGGGCTGGTGGTGCTGACCAGCGTGAACGGGGTCGATGCGCTGTTCGAGCGGATCGCCGACCGCGGCCTCGACGCGCGGGCGCTGGCGCCGGACGCGACCGTGGTGGCCATCGGCCCGGCGACGGCCGAGCGGCTCGCCGCGCACGGCGTCCGGGCCGACATCGTGCCGGAGCGCTTCCTGGCCGAGGGCGTGCTGGAGGCGCTCGCGGACCGGCCCATGGCCGGGGTGCGGGCGCTGGTCGCGCGCGCCCGGGGCTCGCGGCCCGCGCTCGTGGAGGGCCTGCGCGACCGGGGCGCGCGGGTCGACGAGCTGGAGCTCTACGAGTCGGTGGCCGAGGCCGCCGACCCGGCCGACGTCGAGGCCTCCCTGGAGGCCGACTACCTGACCTTCACGGCCTCCTCCACGGTGCGCGCCTACCTGGGGCTGCTGAGCGATGCGGATCGGGGGCGCCTGGCTTCCGCGTCCGGCCCCCGCGTGATCTCGATCGGCCCCGTCACCAGCGCGACCGCCCGCGAGGAGGGGATCGAGGTCCACGCGGAGGCCGCCGAGCACACGATCCCGGGCCTGGTGTCGGCGCTGCTGGCCGACGCGGGCGCGCCCGTGGGGTGATCGCCGTGCGCCCGCTGGTCGCGCTGCTCACCGACTACGGGCCGGGCAGCGAGCACGTGGGCGCCCTGCACGCGGTCGTCGCGGCCCGGTGCCCGGAGGCCGAGCGCCTCGACCTGGCCCACGACATCCCGCCCGGGGACATCCGGATGGGCGCGCTGGTGCTGGCGCGGATGGCGCCGCTGCTTCCCGCCGCCGTCCACCTGGCGGTGGTCGACCCGGGGGTGGGGACCTCGCGTCCCATGGCGGCGGTGGCCCTGGGCGGGGGCGGCTTCCTGGTGGGACCCGACAACGGGCTGCTGGGCCCGGCCGCCCTCGCGCTCGGCGCCCGGGCCGCCGTCGCCCTCGAGCCCCCGCCCGGAACGGCGGCCACCTTCCACGGGCGGGACGTCCTGGCGCCCGCCGCCGCCCGGCTCGCCGGCGGCGCGCGGCTGTCCGAGCTCGGCACGCCGGCCGATCCCGGCGGCCTGCGCCTGCCGGAGCTGCCCGCATCCCACGCCGCGCCCGGACGGCTCACGGCCGCGGCCATGGGCTCCGACCGCTTCGGCAACGTGCAGCTCATGGCCGGCGCCGCGGACCTCGACGCCGCGGTCCTCGCGATCGGGGACCGCGTGGAGGTGGACGCCGGGCGGGGGCGCCACCTCGCGACGGTCGCCCGCACGTTCGCCGACGTCCCCCCCGGCGCCCTCCTGGTCTACCTCGACAGCCACGGGATGGTGGCGGTGGCGGCCAGCGGCGGGGACGCGGCGGCCCGGATCGGCGCCGTCCCGGGCGCCGAGGTGGTCGTCAGCCGCTCACCAGATTGACTCCTGGAGGCGCCCGGCCTCCAGGTCGAGCAGCAGCCGCTTGCGCTCCAGGCCCCCGCCGTAGCCCACCAGCGCGCCGTTCGATCCCACCACCCGGTGGCACGGGACGATGATCGGGATGGGGTTGCGCGCCATCGCGCGGCCCACCCCGCGGGCGCCGTCCGGATGGCCGACCGCCCGGGCGATCTCGCCGTAGGTGCTGGTCTCGCCGTAGGGGATCGCGCTCGTCTCCTGCCAGACCCGCAGGAAGAAGCCCCCGCCGGCCGGGGCGAGCGGGAGGTCGAAGGCGCGCCGCGATCCGGCGAAGTACTCCTCCACCTGGCCCACCGCGACGGCCAGCGCCTCCGGGTCGCGCCGGGCCGGATCGAGCGCCGGCCGCAGGTTGGGGAGGTGGAGCGCCGTGACGCCGCGCTCGTCGCCCTCGAGCACGAGCTCTCCCACCGGCGTGTCGATCGTGGCCCAGGCTCCGGTCATGGGTTCTCCTTGGAATCGGGACGCTCACCATGAGAACGACCCGCCGCTCCGGGACGTGAGACGCGCCGCGCGATCGCCCGCACCAGGTCGAGCAGGTGGCGCTTGTCGGAGTTCCACCGGAAGCCCTCGCCGTACTGCCGGCGCAGGTCGCGCTGGACTGCCCGCGACACGCCGGGGTCGTCGTCGATGCGCAGGATCACGGGCTTCTGCTCGCTCATGGCACGCTCACCCCCGCGGCCTCGGGCAGGTGGACCGACGGGCCCGTGAGGGGACAGTACGTCACCGGCTCGACCTTGCAGGACCTGGCGTCCTCCGTCCGGATGGTGGCGAATGCCAGCAGCCCTCCGAAGGCGCAGAGCGCGGCGCTGATCATGACGCCGGTGTCGAAGCCGTCGTCGAACGACGAGGGGACCAGGTAGTCGGCGCCGCTGATCCCGGCCGCCACGGGGATCACGGCCACGGCCAGCAGGCTCGCGACGCGGGCCACGTCGGTGTTGATGGCGGAGGCCACCCCGGCATTCTCCTCGCTGGCGGCCCCGAGCACGGTGGCGGTGAGGGGGGCGACCACGATCGACAGGCCGAGGGCGAAGACGAGGAGCGCCGGCAGGATGTCGGTCACGTAGCTCGCATCCGGGCCCACCCGCATCATCAGGAGCAGGCCCACGGCGGCCACCAGCGGACCCACCGTCATCGGGATCCGGGGGCCGATCCGCTGCGCCAGCCGGCCCGCGCGCGCCGACAGCAGCAGCATCACGAGCGTGAGCGGGAAGAGCGCCGCCCCCGCCTCCAGCGGGCTGTAGCCCGTCACCACCTGGAGCTGGATCGGGAGCAGGAAGAACGCCCCGCCGATCGCCGCGTAGACCACCAGGGTCACGATGTTGGCCGCCGTGAACAGGCGCGACGAGAAGATGCCGAGCGGCACCATTGGGTGCGGGCTGTGCATCTCCACCAGGACGAAGCCGGCGAGCAGGATCAGGCCGGCGCCGCCGAGGATCATGGTGGCGGGCTGCGTCCAGCCGCCGGACGGGCCCTCGGTGAGCGCATAGGTGATGCCCGCGAGCCCCAGCGCGGCGAGCGAGGCCCCGGCCAGGTCGAGCCGGCGCGCCGCCCTCGGGTTGCTCGACTCGGGCACGTGACGGGCGGCCGCCCACAGCACCACCGCGGCCATCGGCAGGTTGATGAGGAAGATCAGCCGCCACGAGACGGCCTGCACGAGCCAGCCGCCCAGGAACGGCCCGATCGCCGCGGCCACGCCGCCCAGCCCCGACCACGCCCCGATCGCCGCCCCGCGATCCTCCCGCCGGAAGCTGGCCTCGATCAGGGCGAGGCTCCCCGGCGTGAGCAGGGCCGCGCCCACCCCCTGGAGCGCCCGCGCGGCGATCAGCGCCTCGATCGAGGGGGCGAGGGCGCACAGCCCGGAGGCCACGGCGAACCAGACCACGCCCGACACGAAGAGCCGCCGCCGCCCGAAGCGGTCGCCCAGCGATCCGCCCAGCAGCAGCAGGCCCGCGAGGGTCAGCGCGTACGCGTTGACCGTCCACTGGAGCCCGCTGAGCCCGGCGTCCAGGTCCTCCCCGATGGTGGGCAGCGCCACGTTGACCACCGTGGAGTCGAGGAGGGCCATCCCCGACCCCAGCACCGTCGCCAGGAGCACCCAGCGGCCCGCCGCCGACGCGTAACGCACCTCTCCGGGTACGACGGCAGGCGATGCGGCGGTGCTCATTCCGAGGGTTCTACGCGATCCGCGCGGCCCCCGCCGTGCCGGGGGGCTAACGTTGACCGCGACCGCGCCGACGGGCGCGCCGGCCAGGAGGAGGGGCGATGGACGACCAGGACGTCATGGGGCGCATCGAGGAGCTGGTGGCCGAGGAGCACCGGCTGCTCGAGAAGGGCGACGGGGGCGAGCTGAGCGAGGCCGACCACGCCCGCCTCAAGGAGGTCCAGGTGGGCCTCGACCGGTTCTGGGACCTGCTGCGCCAGCGCCGGGCCCTGCGGGAGTTCGGCCGCGACCCGGACGAGGCCAGCGCGCGCGACGAGGGGACCGTCGAGGGCTACCTCAACTGACCGCCCGCCCGGCGCTCAGCGCGCCGGCAGGTACTGGATGATCTCCACCAGGTTGCCGACCGGGTCGCGCACGAACAGGCGCTCGCGGTCGAGGATGCGGTGGCCGGCGTCGCTCACCGTCGCGCCGGCCCGTTCCAGGCGCTCGCGCACGGCCGCCAGGTCGTCCACCTCCAGGCAGAAGTGGTGCTGGCGCGCCGGATCGGGTGGGATGTCGCTCGGGATGAAGTGCAGCTCCACCGCACGGTCGTCGGTGGCGAACCAGATCCAGCCCAGGTGGGACACCTCGGGGGGCACCGGGGCGGGCGGCAGCGCGAGGGTCACCCCGTAGAAGTCGGTGATCGCGCCCTCCTTCCCGGGAGGGAAGGTGACGGCGGTGTGCTGCAGCCGGGCCACTGAGGCCAGCCTACCGGGGGGTGGCGCGGACCCGCCTCCCCGTAGGCTTCGCGGCGTGGAGATCGGCGTCTACTCGTTCGCGGACACCGCTCCGGATCCGCGGACCGGGATCGTGGTGAGCCCCGAGCGCCGGCTGCGCGACCTGATCGACGAGATCGAGCTCGCCGACCAGGTGGGGCTCGAGGTCTACGGCGTCGGCGAGCACCACCGGCCCGACTTCGCCGTCTCGTCGCCGGCCGTGGTGCTCGCCGCGGCGGCCGAGCGCACGGTTCGGATCCGCCTCACCAGCGCGGTGACGGTGCTGAGCTCCGACGACCCGGTGCGCGTCTTCCAGGACTTCGCCACCCTCGACCTGCTCTCGGGCGGGCGCGCCGAGATCATGGTCGGGCGCGGGTCGTTCATCGAGTCGTTCCCGCTCTTCGGGTTCGACCTCGACCTCTACGACGAGCTCTTCGCCGAGAAGCTCGACCTGCTGCTGCGCCTGCGCGACGCCGAGCGCGTGACCTGGACGGGGCACCACCGCCCGTCCCTGGACGACCGCGGGGTCTATCCGCGGCCGCTCCAGGATCCTCTGCCGGTGTGGCTGGCGGTGGGCGGCACCCCCAACTCGGTCGTGCGGGCGGGCGTCCTCGGCCTTCCCCTGGCGCTCGCGATCATCGGGGGCATGCCCGAGCGGTTCGTCCCGCTCATCCGCCTCTACCGCGACGCGGCGCGCGAGGCCGGATACGACCCCGAGGAGCTCCCCGTGGGCCTCAACGAGCACGTCTACCTGGCCGACACGTCCAAGCGGGCGGCCGACGAGCTCTACCCGTCCTACGCGGCCGCCATGAACCGCATCGGGCGCGAGCGGGGCTGGTCGCCCATGACCCGCGAGCAGTACGACGGCATGCGCGAGCCGCGCGGGTCGCTGGTGGTGGGGAGCCCCTCCGAGGTCATCGAGAAGATCCTCTTCCAGCACGAGCTCTTCGGAAATCGCCGCTTCCTGGCGCAGGTGGGCGTGGGGACGCTGCCCCACGGTCAGGTCATGCACGCCATCGAGCTGCTCGGCACGGTCGTCGCCCCGGCCGTCCGCACCGCGGTCGGGGCCGGACGCTAGGCGTGCGGGAGCAGCAGCGCCTGGCGCTCGGGCGCGTAGCGAACGGCCCGGTCGCGTCCCTCGGCCTTCGCCCGGTACAGCGCAACGTCGGCCAGGCGGAAGAGCTCGGCCGCGTCGGGGGCGTCCGCGAGGTCGCAGATGCCCGCCGACACCGTCAGCGAGCCGACCTCGGGGAAGGCCCGCTCGGTGATCGCGGCCCGCAGGCGCTCGGCGGCCACGAGGGCGCCCTCGGCGTCGGTCTCGGGGAGGATCGACGCGAACTCCTCGCCGCCGATCCGCGCCACGATGTCACCGGCGCGGGAGGCCGCGCGCAGCCTCGCGGCGATCTCCACCAGCACCCGGTCGCCCACGGGGTGGCCGTGGGTGTCGTTGATGTGCTTGAAGCGGTCCACGTCGATCACGAGCAGGCTCATCGGCCGCGAGTGGCGAGCCGCCCGCTCGACCTCGGCGCCCAGGTGCCCCTCGAAGGCCCGCCGGTTCCAGAGGCCGGTGAGGTGGTCGGTCGAGGCCAGCCGGTCGAGCTGCGCGCGGGCGTCGGCGGAGACGATCGCCAGGGTCAGCAGCTCTCCGAAGCGCTGAAGCTGCTCCTCGGCGCCGGCCGGCAGCGGCTCCGGGCGCGCGGAGCTGACCACGATCTCCCCCCAGAGCCGGTCGCCGACGGTGATGGGAGCCGCGGCCGCCCGCCCGCCCGCGCTCTCGCCGACGAGCGCCCGCCGGGTTCCCGCCTCCGCGGTCCGCTGTCCCTCACGGGCCCAGGCGCCCTCGATCACGGCCACCCGCTCCTCCACCTCGAACCGCACGACCTCGGCGGCGTCGGCGCCCAGCAGGCCCGCGGCCTCCTGGGCCACGAGCTCGAAGACCGACGAGGGGGCCGAGTCGTCGGCCACGCGCGTGGCGACCCGGCGGAGGGCGGCGTGCTCGCGCTCCGCGCGCACGCGGATCGTGATGTCGGCGAGGCACGCGACGACCGTCGGCGCTCCCGGATCCCCACCCGCCAGGATGCTGGTCGAGACCGAGACCCACGTCAGCTCGCCATCCGGCTTGTGGATCCCCATGATCGCCCCGCGCACGGGGCGCCCCGTGCGCCTGGTGACCCGGGATGGACGCTCCTCGCGGGGCATGAACGCGCCGTCCTCGTGCACGGTGCGCCAGCGCCGGTCGGTGGGATCGCGACCCATCATCTGGTCGCCCGACAGCCCCATCATGTCCTCGGCGGCGGGGTTGAAGGCCGCGATCTCGCCGGAGGGGCCGAACAGGAGGACGCCATCCGACATGGTCGAGATGACCGAGCGGTAGCGGTCCTCGCTCGCCGCGAGCTCCCCGGTGGCCGCGGCCACCGCCCGCCGCGCGAACCGCTCACGCCGGCCGAGTGCCAGGGCGAGGGCGAGCGCCAGAACGGTGATCGCGAGGCCGGAGAGGAGGAAGGTCAGCGGGGGACCCCAGTTCGTCCCCGGGGCGGCGACCGCCACCGACCAGCGGCGGCCCGCGAACGCGAAGGACTCGACGACCCCGCTCGGCGGCTCACCGGCGCCCCCCGGGCTCCGGACGACCGCGGATCCGATGCTCACCTGCCAGCGGGACCGATCGGGCAGCTGGGAGGCGGCCTCGTCGAAAAGCGTGTCGAGGAGATAGACGCCCGAGACGTAGCCGCGCAGCGCGGCCAGCCGCTGGGCCGGCGAGGCCGTCGGCGCCCCGTGATCGTAGACCGCCTCGTAGATCACGATCCCGCGCTGGGCGCTGGTGAGGAGGGTGACGGGCGGCGTCGTCTGGGGCGTCCCCGACCGGGCGGCCGCCTCGAGGGTGGCCCGTCGTGACCCCTCGAGGCCGACGTCGAGGCCGAGGGTCACCGGCACGCCGTCCGCGGTGGCCGCGTAGGTGATGGGGTAGCTCACGGGGCGTGCCGGCGCAGCGACGGGCGGCGCGCCGGCGAGGGCCGCGACGATCGGGTGTCCGGCCCGGCGCTCGAAGGCCGCCCGCCGCGCCCGCGGCACCCGCTCGATCCAGCTGACGACGCTCAGGCCACCCGCGCCCACGAGCCGCCGGCTGAAGGTGGCGAACTCCGCCCCGGTGACCTGGGACGAGGCGTCGAAGAGGCCCGCGAGGCTCCCCACCTGCCCGGCCGCCGAGTCCAGGCTCACCTGCAGGGCCGCGGCCGCCTGCCCCGCCTCCGTTCCCGCGTTCCTTCGTGACTCGTCGCTCTCGTACCTCCAGGCGGCAGCGGTCGCCAGGATCGTGGCCACGAGCAGCAGCAGTGGGAGCACGAGAGTGAGAATGCGCCGAGGGGCCATCCCCTTGGTCGTCGGCCTCCACTCCGGGTTACTTGACCACAGGGGAGGGGGCGCCCCGCCCGGCGCGAGGTCCTGCGGCTGCCGCGCGCTGCCCGGCCCGGCGGCCCTACCAGGTGCAGCCCGTGCCGCAGGTGCGGGTGACCGTGCCGTCGGCCGCGTGGTCGAGGGTGTAGGTCTTGGAGCCGGACGTCGCCGCCAGGCTGTACGAGTTGCTCGTCGAGGTCAGGACGACGACCTCGTTCCTCGGGGCCGGGGAGCTGGCCGTGGTCGCCTTGAAGGCGATCGCGGGGTTGATGGCCGCGAGGGCCGTCACCGCCGCCGCCGGGGTGGCCGGATAGGACTGGGTGGCGTTGTACGACGACTCCATGGCCACCGTGGCGTCGCGCACCAGGGAGACGCCGGCCGCGACGTTGGCCTTGTCCTTCTGCCCCAGGAACTGCGGGATCGCGACGGCGGCGAGGATGCCGATGATGAGCACGACGACCAGGATCTCGAGGAGGGTGAAGCCCTCCTGACCCCGGGCCCGGCTCCGAAGCCGGTTGGACATGAGATCTCTCCGTCGGGTGGTTGTTGCGCGCCCGAGATGCCCACCCCGTCTGCTCGCATCTCTGCCGCCGGTGGTGCCTCATCGGCCGCCGGCGGCACGACTTGAGGGGCCCGACAGCGCAACGCCCCGGGGGATGAGCCCGGGGCGTTGAGAGAGTCCTGCCGGTGATGCGCGAGGGAGCCTGAGCGGCCCTACCAGGTGCAGCCGGTGCCGCAGGTACGGGTGACCGTGCCGTTGGCGGCGTGGTCGAGCGTGTAGGTCTTGGAGCCGGACGTCGCCGAGAGGCTGTAGGTCGTGGTGGTCGAGGTCAGGATGACGACCTCGTTCTTCGGGATCGGGGCGGCGCTCGGGGTCGTCGCCTTGTAGGCGATCGAGGGGTTGATGGCCGTGAGGGCCGTCACCGCGGCGGCCGGACTGGCGGGGTAGAGCTGGGTGTCCGTGTAGGACGACTCCATGGCGACGGTGGCGTCACGCACGAGTGCGGTCGCGGCCGCGCTGTTGGCCTTGTCCTTCTGCCCGATGAACTGCGGGATCGCGATTGCCGCGAGGATACCGATGATGAGCACGACGACCAGGAGCTCGATGAGGGTGAATCCATCGTGACTCCGGATCCGGCTCCGAAGCCGGTTGAACATGTGGATCCTCCAGAAAGTGGTTGTGGCGCTTCGGAGATGCCCACGTGTTCGCACACCCCTTTGTCGCTGGTGGTTACTCATCGGCCCCCCGGGGAGCGACTTGAGGGGCGTGCCTCCCGGCTCAGACCCCGGGGGAGAGCCGAGTGGCCCCGCGACCGCGCGAAATTCGGCGAGGATCGACCCGAGTGAGCCGGTTCGGGCCATGCGGACCGGCGCGGTGATTGCCCGAGCCGGGGAGCGATGGGAGCATCCCGCCATGGCCGATATGAGAGACCCGATCGACACCGACCCGGACAAGTACTCCGTCGTCTTCGAGAACGACCGCGTGAGGGTGCTGGAGTACCGCGATAGCCCGGGGGCCCGAACGCGTCCCCACGGACATCCCGACAGCGTGATGCTCACCCTGAGCGGCTTCGAGCGCCGCCTCACCATCGCCGGCCGGGTGCGCGACGTCACCCTGGAGCCGGGCCAGGTTCGCTGGCTCGACGCCCAGAGCCATACCGGCGAGAACATCGGCGCCACCGACACGCACGTGGTCTTCGTCGAGCTGAAGGAGCCGGGGCCGGCGTCCGGCGCCCCCGGCGAGCCGGGGCCCTCCGAGCCGGCCCGTCCGGGAGCGGACTGACCGGCACCGGATCAGAAGGCCGAGAGGTCGACCGTCTGCCCGTCGGCCATGGCCTCGCGTTGATCTGACGACCGGATCCCATCCCGCGGGCCGATCGGAGTCAGCCCGGCTCGGACGCTCCGTCCGCCGCGGGCGCGGTGGACTCGGGCTGGGTCGGCTGCCGGGCGTGGACGACCAGGACGGGAACCGGGCTGTGGTGCAGGACGTGCTGGCTGACGCTGCCGAGCAGCGCCGAGCGGACCGCTCCGTGGCCGCGCGAGCCCATGACGACGAGGTCGTGATGGCCGTCCGTGATCTGGTGGATCAGGGCGGACATCGCGGGCTCGCTGCTCACCACGGTGGCCACGGGCACGTGATCGGGGACCCGGGCGCGGGCGTCGTGAAGGATCGTCGTCGCCTCGCCCTCCGCCGCCTCGATGGCGACGACGACGCCCTCGCCGCTGCCGGAGTAGCCGAGAGCCCCGGGAGCGATCGCCGTGAACAGCGTCAGCCGGGCGTGCTCGGAGGCGGCCAGGTCGATCGCCTCCGTGAGCGCCTGATCGGCGTGCGGCGACCCATCGACCGCCACCAGGATGTTCTGGAACATGACGCCCTCCTTCGTACTTGGAATCGCTCGGCCCGCGCCCGCCCCGAAGGCGGCAGAATCGCACCGATGAGCCAGGGACGCGCCAGGCGCCTGTTCTTCGGGCCCGTCAGCGGCATCGCGGGGACCGTCTACGGGACGATCATCGTGATGGCCACCGTGACGGCCGGCTACCAGGGCTCGAACACGGACACCTGGCGGCTGGCGATCGTCGTCGCGGTGACGGTGCTGGTCCTCTGGGCCGCGCACCTGTACTCCCATGTCCTGGCCGAGAGCATCGAGCGGGGCCGGCCGCTCACCCGGGGGGAGATGGGCGCCATCGCCCGGCGCGAGTGGGCGATTCCCGCGGCGGCCGGGCTGCCGATCGCGGCGCTGGTGCTGGCGGCCATCGGCGTCCTCGGCGAGACGGCGGCGGTGTGGCTGGCGCTGGCCATCGGGGTGGTGACGCTGGGCGTCCAGGGCGCCCGCTACGCCGTCGTCCAGCAGCTCGGGCGAACCGGAACCATCGTGGCGATCGCGGTCAACCTGTGCCTCGGGCTCGTGATCGTCGTCATGAAGGCCCTGCTGGCGCACTAGAGAGATCCGATTGCAGTGGCGGCGGACCCCGCCGGCGTGGTCAGCTACGACCCGCATCGGATGCGCTGCCGGCGAAGGCCCGCAACGCTCGGTGGAGAACGACAAGGGACGGATTCACGTGGAAGGGACGGAGATGCACCGCAACCGCCGCGCGGCCCTCGCCGCGACGGTCGCCCTGGCCGCCGCCGCGGCTCTGGCGGCCCCGTCGCTCGCGATGGCGACGAACGTCGACCTCGAGGCCTCCTGCCAGATGCGGGACGGCCGTGTCGCCGTGGTGGCCGTCTTCACCGATCGCTCGTGGCCCACCGGCTCCACCATCACCGAGGAGATGGCCAGCGACGGCGCGACCTTCTACGCGGCCACGCTGCATCGCCCCCTCGCCGAGCGCGTGAGCGATGAGGGCTACTCGTTCCCCGAGCGCCGCGAGGTGGTCGAGTTCCTGCCCTTCCCCAACGCGACCGTCCGGGTCTCCGGCCACATCGCCGCGTTCCTCCCCGGCTCCCGCGACGCATACCGTGAGGCGACGCTCGACGAGGTGCTGACATGCCCGGAGGTCCTGCCCACCCCCGCCCCCACGCCAGGCCACGAGGAGAGGCCCTCCTCCCCGACGACGGGCCCGTGACCACCTGAGAGCGGCGCGGTCGTGCGGAACCAGAGAATGGCGGGACCCAGACTCGAACTGGGGACACCACGATTTTCAGTCGTGTGCTCTACCAACTGAGCTATCCCGCCGCGCCGTCCCGCTCGGGGACGGGCTGAAACGCTAGGGCCCGCCCCGGGGCGATTCAAGCCGGGGCCCCGGTCGCTCTAGAATCCCGGCGGATGGCGAGCCGAGGCCACGTCCTGGTGGTGGACGACGAGCGGGCGATCCGCCGGCTGCTGCGCCTGTACCTCACGGACGCGGGCTTCACGGTGGCCGAGGCGGCGGATGGCGAGGCCGGGATCGACCAGGTCCGCCGCGGCGGGATCGACCTCGTGCTGCTCGACCTGATGCTGCCCGGGATGGACGGCTTCGAGGTCTGCCGCCGGCTGGAGGAGATCTCGAACGTGCCGGTGATCATGATCACCGCGCGCGGGGACGAGGCCCACCGCGTCACGGGCCTCGAGCTGGGCGCCGACGACTACGTGGTCAAGCCCTTCTCGCCGGCGGAGGTGGTCGCGCGGGTGCGCGCGGTCATGCGGCGCGTGTCGGCCCCGCCGGACCCCCACCGGGTGCTGCGGGCGGGCCCGGCCGAGATCGAGCCCACCGGCCGGCGGGTGACGGTGGGCGAGCGCGAGGTGGACCTCACGCGCCTGGAGTTCGACCTCCTGGCCGAGCTGGCCGCCCACCCACGGGTGGTCTACACGCGGGAGCGCCTGCTGGAGAAGGTCTGGGGCTACCAGTCGGGCGTCGGCGGCAAGACGGTGGACGTCCACGTGGCCAACCTGCGGCGCAAGCTCGGCGAGGACATCGGGATCGTCGCGGTGCGCGGTGTGGGCTACAAGCTGGAGCCGGTGGCGTGAGGATCGGCGCCCTCCTGGCCATGCTGCGGCCGCGCAGCATCCGGGCGCGGATCGCCCTGGCCATCAGCGTTGCGCTGGTGGTCGTGTTCGTCCTGGCGCAGCTCACCCTCGGCACCTACGTCAACTCCCGCTCGCGCGCGGAGGTGGAGAAGACCCTCCAGGTGCAGGCCGACTCGATCGCGAAGGCGGTCCAGCGGGCCGGCCCGACCGACCAGTACCGCGTCGCCCGGCAGGCCGACGACTTCATCGGCGACACGCGCATGGTCGTCACGGCGGCCGGCGCGGTCATCTACTGGAACCTTCCGGTCTCGAACCTGGAGGCCAGCGCGACCGCCCGGCGCGGGGACGTCACGGTGCTCCTGGAGCGGCCCGACCCCACGGCCGGCGTGTTCGGCGACTGGGGCGCCTACGCCATCACGGCCCTGGGCCTCGTGGGTGTCGGCGTCCTGATCTGGCTGCTCTCGGGCGACGTGGCGCGGCGCCTGCGCCGGTCGGTGGCGAACCTGGCCGACAGCGCCGAGGCCGTCGCGCAGGGGCATCTCGACGTCCGCGTGGAGCAGACCGACGACGAGCTCGGGCGGCTGGGACAGGCGTTCAACCGCATGACGGCCCGCCTGGAGGCGGCCGACGCCCGCCAGCGGGAGTTCCTGGCCGACATCGCCCACGAGCTGCGCACCCCGGTCACGGCGATCGAGGGCTTCGCCACCGCCCTGGCCGACGGCACGGCGGCGAGCCCCGAGGATCGCGCCGAGTCGGTGGGATTCATCCGCGCGGAGGCCGCCCGCCTGCGCGACCTGGTGCGCGACCTCCAGGAGCTGACGTGGCTCGACCTGGATCCCCCGGTGCGCTCCGAGCCGGTCGACCTCGCCCAGGCCGCGCGCGCCGCCATGGCGCGCCTGGAGCTCGACGCCCACGTGAGGGGGGTCACCCTCGAGGGCCCGAGCGAGCCGCGCACGGCCCTCGCCGACCCGGTGCACGTGGAGACGATCCTCACCAACCTCATCGCCAACGCGCTCGCGGCGACCGGCCCGGGCGGCTCGGTGCGGCTCGCCACGCTCTCCGAGGACGGCATGGCGGGCATCGCGGTCACGGACACCGGCCGCGGCATCGCGCCGGAGCACCTGCCCTACATCTTCGACCGCCTCTACCGGGTCCAGTCCGGCCGCGATCGCGACCTCGGCGGCTCGGGCCTGGGCCTCTCCATCGTCAAGCGGCTGGCCACCCTGCTGGGCGGGCGGGTGAGCGTGGAGAGCCGGCTCGGCGCGGGCTCCACCTTCACCCTCTGGCTGCCCGCGCGCGCCGCCGCCCCGCCCCGGCGGAGGATAGGCTCGAAGCCCAGCCCCTAGAGAGAAAGAGGCCCCCCGGTGGCCCAGCGCCGTTACCTCCTCGCCGAGGACGCGATCCCGCGTCAGTGGTACAACGTCACGGCCGACCTGCCGTCGCTGCCCCCGCCGGCCCTGCACCCGGGCACGGGTCAGCCCGTGGGCCCGGACGACCTGGCGCCGCTGTTTCCGATGGCGCTCATCCTGCAGGAGGTCTCGGGCGACCGCTGGGTGCCCATCCCGGACCCCGTGCGCGAGATCTACTCGATGTGGCGGCCCACCCCGCTCTACCGCGCCCTCGGCCTGGAGCAGGCGCTCGGCACCACCTGCCGCATCTTCTACAAGTACGAGGGGGTGAGCCCGGCCGGGAGCCACAAGCCGAACACCTCGGTGCCCCAGGCGTTCTACAACCGCGAGGAGGGGGTCACCCGCCTCGCCACCGAGACCGGCGCCGGCCAGTGGGGCTCGGCGCTCGCGTTCGCCTGCGAGCTCTTCGCCCTCGAGTGCAAGGTCTACATGGTGCGGGCCTCGTACGACCAGAAGCCCTACCGGCGCTCGATGATCCGCACCTGGGGGGGCGAGGTCGTGCCGAGCCCCTCCCCCGACACGTCGGCCGGCCGCGGGATCCTCGAGGCCGACCCGTCCAGCACCGGCAGCCTGGGCATCGCGATCAGCGAGGCCGTGGAGGACGCGGCCACGCGCGACGACACCAAGTACGCGCTCGGCAGCGTTCTCAACCACGTCCTGCTGCACCAGACGGTGGTCGGCCAGGAGGCGCGCGAGCAGCTCGCCCAGGCCGGCGCCGAGCCCGACGTCATCATCGGCTGCGTCGGCGGCGGCTCGAACTTCGCGGGGCTGGCGTTCCCCTTCCTGGCCGAGAAGGCGGCGGGCAAGGACATCCGCATCGTGGCCGCCGAGCCCGCGGCGTGCCCCACCCTCACCCGCGGCCACTACGGCTACGACTTCGGCGACACGGCGAAGATGGCCCCCCTGCTGGCCATGTACTCGCTGGGGCACGGCTTCGTGCCGCCGGCGATCCACTCGGGCGGTCTCCGGTACCACGGGATGGCGCCGCTCGTGTCCCACCTGGTGCACACGGGCCTCGTGGAGCCGCGCGCCTACCACCAGAGCGAGTGCTTCGCGGAGGCCGTGCGCTTCGCGCGCGCCGAGGGCATCATCCCCGCCCCCGAGCCCTCGCACGCGCTGCGGGCCGTGGCCGAGGAGGTCGACCGGGCCCGCGAGGAGGGCGTCGAGCGCACGATCCTCTTCAACCTCTGCGGCCACGGGAACTTCGACATGGCCGCGTACGACGCGTTCCTGTCCGGCGAGATGAGCGACTTCGAGCTGCCCCAGGAGGCCCTCGACAAGGCCGCCGCCGAGCTGGCCGGCCTGCCCCCGGTGCCCTCGGCCTAGTAGGGGCTGCGCGAGGGGGGCTCGGGCGACCGGCCCCCGCCGCCGCCCTGCCGGCGCTTCACGCGCCGCTGGCTGGCGGCCACCCCGCCCAGGATCACAAGGCCCATGAGCAGATAGGGGATGCCGTAGAGGAACCGGTTGTCGTCCAGGGCGATCAGGAACAGCAGGCCGCCGATCGTGAAGATCGCGCCGATCGCATACGAGAAGAGGACTCCGGTGGGGCTCATGACGCCTCACCGAAGTGGGCCTGCAGCTCGTCGATGATCAGCGGCACGAGCTCGTTCCAGTCGGCGTCGTCCTCCTTCGTGACGCTCACGAAGTTGGAGACCATGAACACGTTGGTGACGCCGTCGAGTGCGAACAGCCGCGCGCCCAGCGGCGACTCGGCCGGATCCGACCCCGCACGGAATGTCTGGCTGCGCCCCTCGACCACCGGGCGGTCCAGCGTGAACTTCACCGCGTTCGGGTTGGGGGTCGCCTCGGGAGTGACGTCGATCATTGCCGGCACCTCGGGATGGTGTGCGCCGTCGGTCGGCGACGGCCCGCTCGCCCACTAGGCTACCGGGGTGCCCGCCTCGGCCGACGCCTCCGCCCGCCTGGCGCATCTGCTGCGCGAGCGCGCCCTCGTGCGCGAGTCGGTCGTGTTGTCGTCCGGCCGCCGCGCCTCGTGGTACTTCGACGCCCGCCAGGTGCTGCTCGATCCCGAGGGCGCGGCCCTGGCCGGCGAGCTGGCCTGGGCGGCCCTCGCACCGGCGGCGCCGCGCGCGGTGGGCGGCCTCACGCTGGGCGCCGACCCCCTGGTGTGCGCGGTGAGCGCGGCGGCCTGGGCGCGCGGGGAGCGGGTGACCGGCTTCTTCGTGCGCAAGGAGGCCAAGAAGCACGGCCTCCAGCAGTGGATCGAGGGGCCGTTCATCGAGGAGGGGACCCCGGTGGCGGTGATCGACGACGTCCTCACCAGCGGCGGGTCCCTGGTGACGGCGGTGGAGAAGGCGCGGCAGGCGGGCGGGGTCGTGGTGGCCGCCCTCGTGGTGATCGATCGTGGCGAGGGGGGGCGGGAGGCCGCTGAGGCGGCGCTCGACGGAGCCCCTCTCCACTCGCTGTTCGTCGCGGACGAGCTGCTCCAGGCGGCGCCGGCTCCGACGTGAGCCCGGCCGACGCCGCGGGGGAGCGCCACGACGGCGTCGTGCTGCGGGTGTCCGGGCCCACCGCGGCGGTGTGGGTGGGCGGGGAGGAGCGGGAGGCCCGCATCGTCCCGCAGATCGCCGGCGGGCCGCCGGTGGCCGGCGACCGGGTGGAGCTGCGGGTGCGCGAGGGCGACGAGCCGGCGGTGGTGGCGATCCGGCCCCGGACGACCATGCTCCAGCGCGGCGACGGCACCGAGCGCCGCCCCCGCGTGCTGTTCGCCAATGCGGATCTGCTCCTGGTGGTCGCCTCGGCGACCACGCCGCCGCTGCACCCGCGCCTGATCGACCGGTACCTGGTGGCCGGCGAGCTCGGCGACCTCGGGTCGGCGATCATCGTCACGAAGGCCGACCTCCCGCACGACGAGGCGGACCTCGGCGCGATCCTCGACCGGTACCGCGGCGTGGGGTATCCCACGCTGCTGGGCTCCGCGAAGAGCCCCGAGCTGCTCGAGCAGACGCGGGCGCTCATCGGCGGGAGGACGGCCGCCCTGGTGGGCCACTCGGGGGTGGGGAAGTCGACGCTCACCAGCGGGCTCACCGGCGTGCCCCGCGCGACCGGGGCGGTGAGCGCCAAGAAGGGCACCGGGCGGCACACCACCAGCGACCCGCGCCTGATCCCCCTCCCCGGCGGGGGCGCGGTGGTCAACACGGCCGGTGTCCGCACGTTCCACCTCCCGCGGATGGATCGCGCCGATCTGGAGGCCGGCTTCCCGGAGATCGCCGCCGCCGCCCCCGGCTGCCGCTTCCGCGGGTGCGCTCACGACGGGGACGCCGGCTGCGCCGTGGCGAGGGTCGTGAGCCCGGAGCGGCTCGACAGCTACCGCCGGATGCTGCACGAACTCCCCTGAATTGCGGGCCGGAGTCGTGCACTCGCCTTGACCCGGCCCGCGGCCACCCCGTAAGTTCGAGCGGCGCGGCACAAGCCGCGGCCACTGAGTGCGCCCAATCCCGCTGGAGGAGTTTCATGAGTCGTCCTCGCCGTTTCCCGCCCCCCATCGCGGGTGGCGCGCAGAAGACGGGCTGGGAGGCCCTGGACAAGTGGGTCGGCTCCGGGTCCGGCGAGGCACCGGCGGCCGAGGGGTCGGCTCCGGCCGGCGGCGGAAAGACCGGCTGGGAGGCGCTCGAGAAGTGGGTCGGCTCCGGGTCGGGCTCCGGGCCCGCCGCCGCGGCGGCTCCCGCGGCCGAGGCCGCGGCGGCTCCGAGCGGAAAGACCGGCTGGGAGGCGCTCGACAAGTGGGTCGGTGACCCTGGCTCCGGCGCGGCCCCCGCGGCCGCGGCGTCGGCGGCTCCGAGCGGAAAGACCGGCTGGGAAGCGCTCGACAAGTGGGTCGGCGACTCCGGCTCCGGCGCGGCCCCGCGGCCGGCCGCGGCTGCTCCGAGCGGAAAGACCGGCTGGGAGGCCCTCGACAAGTGGGTCGGCTCCGGCTCCGGGGCACCCGCCGCCGATGCGGCTCCGGCCGGCGGCGGCAAGACCGGCTGGGAGGCCCTCGACAAGTGGGTCGGGGACGGCGGCACCCCGTCGGCCGAGACCAGCGCCGCCAACGGCGGGGCCGGGACCGAGCAGCCGGTGGCGGCGGGCGCGGCGACGGCCTCCGAGGGCGGGGGCGGCCTGATGGGCTTCCTCAAGCGCCTCTTCGGCGGCAAGTAGGCACCGCCGGATCCCGCTCCACCCGGCACCGCGTGGCGTGAGCGCCATGGGAGGCGCTCGGCGCACGCGCCCGCGCGCGGGACGGGCCCGGCCGTGGCCCGGGTACTGAATGAGCGGTCGGCCGGCGGGGTGCTGCTCGTCCCCCTGGGCCAGTCGCTTCTCGTCGCCCTGATCTCGCTGCGAGGCGGCGGCGTGCTCGCCCTTCCCAAGGGGCACATCGAGGAGGGCGAGGAGCCCGCCGAGGCGGCCCAGCGGGAGACCCGCGAGGAGACCGGCCTGAGCGGCGCGATGATCGCTCCGCTGGAGGAGATCTCCTACTTCTACTGGTCGCGCATCCAGCGGGCGCGCATCGCGAAGCGCGTGGCCTTCTACCTCTTCCTCTACCGATCGGGCTCGCCGGCGCGGCACGACGGTGAGGTGGAGGGGGTGCGCTTCGTGCCGGTCGACGACGCTCCGGGCGCCCTCAGCTACCCGGGCGAGCGGCGCGTCATGGAGGGCGCGCTCGCCTGGCTGCGCTCGGAAGGTGACCCCGGCGCCGGGGCGAAGGAAGAGCCCCGACGGGCCTCCGCGCCCCTTACGCCCCTCT
This sequence comes from Miltoncostaeaceae bacterium, assembly GCA_963760715.1. GTDB lineage: Bacteria > Actinomycetota > Thermoleophilia > Miltoncostaeales > Miltoncostaeaceae > CAVXDY01. The sequence continues at coordinate 108,768 of CAVXDY010000007.1, forward strand.
CCGTGTTGCGAGGCAGCCCGTGTACGCCCTGAACTTCTACTCCCCGCTCTTCGTCGACCAGCTTCGCAAGGGACGCAAGACGGCCACCATCCGGCTGGGCGACAAGTCCCACAAGTACCGCAAGGGACAGCTCGTGTGGGTCACGGTGGGCCATCGCCACGGACCCCGCCAGCGGATCTTCACGGCCATCATCGACGAGGTCGACGTCAAGCCGGTCCGCGAGCTCACGCAGCGCGAGATCGAGCGCGACAACCCCGAGTTCCGCCTGGTGGAGGACACCCTCCACTTCCTCTCGCACATCTACTCGCGCGAGGTGGCGCTGGACGACACGGTCTCGGTGATCCACTTCTCCGAGATCATCGAGTTCCCCTCGCTGAAGTAGGGAACCCGCCCCGCGAGGGGCCATACCGAGCTTGAACCCGACCACCCCCGCTGGCTACTCTTGGCACTCACAACCATTGAGTGCCAATAACGGGGGAAGAGCTGTGAACTTGCAACCCTTGGGTGACCGTGTGGTCGTCCGGTCCATCGAGGCGGAGCAGGTGACCGCAAGCGGGATCGTCCTTCCCGACACCGCGGCCGAGAAGCCTCAGCGGGGCAAGGTCCTCGCCGTCGGCGCCGGCCGGTTCGAGGACGGGAAGCGGATTCCGCCGCTGGTCGCCACGGGCGACGAGGTCATCTACTCCAAGTACGGCGGCACCGAGGTGACAGTGGACGGCGAGGATCTTCTGATCCTCCGCGAGTCCGACATTCTTGCGAAGGCGGTCTGAACGTGCCGAAGCTGATCAAGTTCGACGAGGACGCCCGGCGGGCGCTCGAGCGCGGGGTCAACACCCTGGCCGACGCCGTCAAGGTGACCCTCGGGCCGAAGGGCCGCTACGTGGTCCTCGACAAGAAGTTCGGGGCCCCCACGATCACCAACGACGGGGTCACGATCGCCCGCGAGATCGAGGTCGAGGACCCCTTCGAGAACCAGGGCGCCCAGCTCGTGCGCGAGGTGGCCACGGCCACCAACGACGTCGCGGGCGATGGAACCACCACCGCCACGCTCCTGGCCCAGGCCATCGTGCGCGAGGGCCTGAAGAACGTGGCCGCCGGCGCCAACCCCATGGGGTTGAAGCGCGGCATCGAGGCCGCGGTGGACGTCGTGGTCGGGGAGATCGGCAAGCAGGCCAAGGAGGTCTCGGGCAAGGAGGACATCGCCCGGGTCGCCGCGATCTCGTCGCGCGACCGCGCGGTGGGCGACGTCATCTCCGACGCCATCGAGAAGGTCGGCAAGGACGGCGTGGTGAACGTCGAGGAGGGCCAGACCTTCGGGATGGAGCTGGAGTTCACCGAGGGCATGCAGTTCGACCGGGGCTACATGAGCCCCTACATGGTCACCGACCAGGACCGCATGGAGGCCGTCCTGGATGACCCCTACATCCTCATCCACGGCGGCAAGATCAGCTCGGTGCAGGACATCCTGCCGCTGCTCGAGCAGGTGATCGGCCAGGGCCGGCCGCTCCTGATCATCGCCGAGGACGTCGAGGGCGAGGCGCTCGCGACCCTGATCGTCAACAAGCTGCGCGGCACCTTCACCGGCATCGCCGTGAAGGCCCCCGGCTTCGGCGACCGGCGCAAGCGGATGCTCGAGGACATCGCCATCCTGTCCGGCGGCGAGGTGATCGCCGAGGAGATGGGCCTCAAGCTCGCCAACGCCCAGATCAGCCAGCTCGGCCGGTCGCGCAAGATCGTGATCGCCAAGGACACCACGACGATCATCGACGGCGCCGGATCGAGTGAGGAGATCAAGGGCCGCATCAAGCAGATCAAGGCCGAGATCGAGACCACCGACTCGGACTTCGACCGCGAGAAGCTCCAGGAGCGCCTGGCCAAGCTCGCCGGCGGGGTCGCCGTGGTGAAGGTCGGCGCGGCCACCGAGACCGAGATGAAGGAGAAGAAGCACCGCGTGGAGGACGCGCTCCAGGCGACCCGCGCCGCCCTCGAGGAGGGCATCGTCCCCGGCGGGGGCGTGGTGCTGATCAACTCCATCGGCGCGCTCGACGACCTGAAGCTGACCGGCGACGAGGCCACCGGAGCCGCGATCGTGCGCCGCGCGCTCGAGGAGCCGCTTCGCCAGCTCGCCGAGAACGCCGGCCTGGAGGGCAGCGTCGTGGTCGGCGTCGTCAAGGACAAGAAGCCCGGGGTCGGCCTCAACGTCGACACCGGCGAGTACGTGGACCTGGTCAAGGAGGGCATCATCGACCCGGCCATGGTCACGCGCTCGGCGCTTCAGAACGCCGCCTCGATCGCCAAGAACATCATCACCACGGAGTGCGTGGTGGTCGACAAGCCCGAGGAGGGCGGCGGCGGCGGGATGCCCGACATGGGCGGCATGGGAATGTAGCCGGGTCGTCATCGACCGGCGTCTCGCGACGGGGCCCGCACGGGCCCCGTCGTCGTCGACCCGTAGGATCGAACCGCGTGCCGGGTTCCCTCGACCACAGGCGCCGCGCGCTCGTCTTCTGGACCGCGACGGGCCTCATCGCGGTGGACACGGTCCTGTTCACCATGGTCGTCCCGGCGCTGCCGGAGTTCGCCGACCGGTACGGCTTCTCGACCACCGTGGCCGCCCTCATCTTCGCGGCCTTCCCGGTGGGCCAGCTCATCACGGCGCTCGGGAGCGTGGGCTTCGTGGAGCGCGCCGGCCGGCGGCCCGCCATGATCATCGCCGCCGTCCTCCTGGCGGCGGCCACCCTGGCCTTCGCCCTCTCGGTGGGCGTCGCCACGCTGGCGCTGGCCCGCCTGGTGCAGGGCCTCGCCGCGGGCCTGGTGTGGACGGCCGGCCTGGCCGCGATCTCCGACATCACCCCGGTCGACCAGCTCGGCTTCCGCATGGGCCTGGCCGAGACGGCCGGCGGGGGCATCGGCCTGATCGGCCCGCTGGTGGGCGGGGCGCTGATCGACACCGTGGGCACCGACGCCGCCTTCGCCCTGGGCGCGATCCTGCCGGCGATCGCCGTCATCCCGGCGCTCGCCATGCCCGAGACGCGGCGGCACTCCTCCGCCGAGCTGCCGCGCCTGGCGCCCGCGCTGCGGCGGCTGGCGGTGGTCCCCAAGGCGCGCGTCGCCTTCTGGTCGCTCGCCTCGGTGGCCGCCGTGCTCGCGCTGGTGGAGCCGCTGCTGCCGCTCAACCTGGCCCACCGCCTCGACCTGTCGTCGCTCGGCATCGGGCTGGTGTTCTCCGCCGGGCTCGTGGCGTACTTCGCCCTGGTGCCCCTGGCCGGGTGGGTGTCCGACAAGCGCGGCCGCCGCGCGCCCCTGCTGGTGGGAGGCGCCCTCATGGCGGCCGGCCTGCCGCTGATGGCCGTGGGGCCGCCGGTCGTCGTGGCGCTGGCGTTCGCGGCGGTGGGGGCCGGCATGGCGTGCATGGGCGCCCCGAGCGGGCCGCTGCTGGTGGAGGCGGTGGACGAGGCGGGGATGGCCGGGCGCTACGGGCTCAGCTCGGCGGTGATGACGGTGGTCTTCGCGCTGGGCTACGCCCTCGGCCCCCTGCTGGGCGCCGGCAGCAGCGCCGTGCTGCCCTTCGGCGCGACGATGGCCATCGCGGCGGTGCTGGTGGTCCTCGTCGCGGTGTGGGTCGCGCGCGCCCTCCCCGCGGAACATGAGCGGGCCACGGGTTTGGCCCCCGGGCCAAGGGGAGCCGATGGGGGCCCCTGTTAGCGTCCCCGTCCGAGGCGATGAGAGGGGGGATTCGCCGTGCCGCTCTTCACGGACTACGCCGTCGAACGGGTTCTTCGACGAGATGTTCGAGGCCCCGGATCGCCCGCGGGAGGAGTACCGGCGCCTCTATTCGGGCCTCAGCACGCTGCGCCCCTCGGCCTTCGCCGCCCGCAGCGCGCTGGTGGACCAGGCCTACCTGAGCCAGGGGATCACGTTCGACCACGGGGGGCGTGAGCAGCCGTTCCCCTTCGACCTGCTCCCGCGCCTCATCCCCGCGAACGAGTGGGAGCGCCTCGAGGCCGGGCTCGCGCAGCGCGTCCGGGCCCTCGACCTCTTCGTGGGGGATCTCTACGGCGACCGCCGGTCGATCGCCGACGGCGTCGTGCCCAACGCGCTCGTGTCCACCTGCGAGGGCTACGTGCGGGCGATGGCCGGGGTGGAGCCGCCGCTCGGGCGGTACGTGCACGTGTCGGGCATCGACCTCGTCCGCGACGACGACGGGACCTGGCGGGTGCTGGAGGACAACCTGCGCTGCCCCTCCGGCCTGTCGTACGTCATCCAGAACCGGGCCTTCATGCGCCGCGCCTTCCCGGAGGCCTTCGGCGACCACCACGTCGAGCCGGTCGGCCACGCGCCCTTCCTGCTGCTGTCCGCGCTGATGGCGGCCGCCCCGGAGGGACGCGAGTCGCCCCTGGTGGTGGTCCTCACCCCCGGGCCGGCGAACGCCGCCTACTACGAGCACGCCTTCCTGGCCCAGCAGATGGGCGTGGCCCTGGTGGAGGGGCGCGACCTGACCGTGCGCGACCGGCGCGTGTACCTGCGCACCACCGCGGGCCGCGAGCGGGTGGACGTGATCTACCGGCGCATCGACGACGGCTTCCTCGACCCGGCGGGCCTGCGCTCCGACTCGCTGCTCGGCGTGGCCGGGCTCATGCAGGTGGTGCGGGAGGGCCGGGTCGCGGTGTGCAACGCCATCGGGACCGGCGTGGCCGACGACAAGGCCATCTACGCGTACGTGCACGACATCATCCGGTACTTCCTCGGCGAGGAGCCCCTGCTGGAGCAGGTGCGCACCTACCTGCTCGAGCGTGAGGAGGACCGCGAGCACGTCCTCGCCAACCTCGACACCCTGGTGGTGAAGGCGGTGGACGGCGCCGGCGGCTACGGGATGCTCATCGGCCCCCACGCCACGCCGGGGGAGCGCGAGAAGTTCGCCGAGCGGGTGCGCGACAACCCGCGCGGCTACATCGCCCAGGAGACGATCCGGCTCTCGCGGGCGCCGGTGCTGGTGGGCGACCGCTTCCGCGCCCGGCACGTGGACCTGCGCCCGTTCGTGGTCTATGGCGAGCGCCCCGTGGTCGTGCCCGGCGGCCTGACGCGGGTCGCGCTGCGCGACGGATCGCTGGTGGTCAACTCCTCCCAGGGCGGCGGCAGCAAGGACACCTGGGTCCTGAGCGACGCGGGACGCTGATGCTCGCACGCGTCGCCCAGACGCTCTATTGGACCGCGCGCGACCTGGAGCGCGCCGAGAGCTTCGCCCGCCTGCTGGAGGTGAGCCAGGCCGCGGCGCTCGAGGGCAACGCCTCGAACGGGGCGGGCGGCCGCCTGGTGTGGGAGCCGCTGGTGAGCATCGCCGGGGATCTGGAGGGCTTCCTCGACACCCATCGCCGCGCGGACGAGCGCAGCGTGCCCTGGTTCCTCACCTTCGGCCGCGACAACCCGGACAGCATCATCGCGTGCCTCAACCGCGCCCGCGAGAACGCGCGCAGCGTGCGGGACCGGCTGCCCAGCGACGTGTGGGAGGGCATCAACGACGCCTGGCTGGAGCTGGCCGACTGGCCCCCCGAGCGGGTCGGCCGCGACGGCGTGTACCCCTTCTGCCGCGCGGTGCGGCGCTCCGGCCACCTCATCCTGGGCCTGGTGGAGCAGTCGATGCGCCGCGACGAGGGCTGGCAGTTCATGCGCCTGGGCCGCTTCCTGGAGCGCGCCGAGCGCTCGGCCCGGCTCGTGCGCGCCCGGCACCTCGCGAGCGCGGAGGGCTCGGTCACCGACGCCCTCGACCTGCACGGCTGGCGGGCGCTGCTGGGCGACGCGTCGGCCCACGAGGCCTACCTCCAGGTGGACGCCGCCGCCCTGTCGCCCGAGTCGATCAGCCGGTTCCTCATGCTCGATCCGCGCTTTCCCCGGTCGGTGGCCTTCTGCCTCTCGGAGGTCGAGTCGGCGATCGAGGACCTGGTGGCGGTCGACGCGATGGCGCCCGACCCGGCGCCGCTGCTGCTGGCCCGCACGGCCCGCGACATGACCGAGTCGGCCGCGCGCCGGCCGTGGGGCGGCCCCGAGGTGGGGGACCTGCTCGACCGCCTGCTCGCCCGCTGCGAGTCCATCGACACCGCGCTGGGCGAGTCCTGCTTCATCCCGGCGTACGAACGCGCTCCCGTGGGACAGCGTGCCCAGGCTTCACGCCAAGCACAAAACTGAGATCCGCTACGCCGGCACGGTCGGCGAGAGCGTCAACGAGATCCGCCTGAGCCCCTCCGACAACGGGCGCCAGCAGGTCGAATGGGCGCACGTGCGCATCGAGCCGGGCGCGGAGCTGTTCGGGCACCGCGACGTGTACGGCAACGACGTGCGCTGGTTCCAGCTCGTGGATCCGCACGAGTCGCTGGTGGTGGAGTCGGAGGCGGTCGTGGTCACGCGCCCGCCCGCGGCGCTGCCCACCTCCGTCTGGGGGATCGGCTTCGCCGCCGTCGCGGACCCCGAGTACCTCGACTCGATGGCCGAGTTCCTGGCCGGCTCGCCCCACGTGCGGTGGACGCGGCCCATCGGCGACTTCGCGGACGCCCTCGGCATCGACCGGGAGGAGGGGGTGCTGGCCTGGGCGCGCGCCCTGGAGGGCGCCATCAACTCAACCATCGTCTACACGCGCGGCGCGACCCAGGTGGACACGCCCGTGGAGGAGGTGGTCGCGGTGGGCCGCGGCGTGTGCCAGGACATGGCGCATCTGATGATCGCCGTCTCCCGGCGCCACGGCCTGGCCGCGCGCTACGTGAGCGGCTGGCTCTACCAGCCCGGCAGCGAGGGCCCGGGCGAGAGCCACGCGTGGGTGGAGGCCGCCATCCCCGGGCTGGGCTGGGTCGAGCTCGACCCCACCCACCCCGCCCCGCGGCACGAGCGCTACGTGCGCCTCGCGACCGGGCGCGACTACAGCGACGTGCCCCCGTTGAAGGGCAGCTACCTCGGACCGGTCACGGAGGAGATGACCGTGACCGTCGAGATCACCGAGCTTCCCTCCTAGTGTCCGGGGAACGCGTGGGGCCGCCGTTCCCGGTCCCCTGCGGTGGAACGGCGGCCCCGACGTCCTCGGGTTCTCCGGTCTCCGCGCGCCTCGCCCTGACGGGCGATCCCGGCGCGGGCCCGCCGGATCGTTGTGGGTGGGTTTCGGGCGAACCCCCCGCGCCGTGTCAGCCGGTGGATCCGCCCTTCATCGCTGCATCCAAAGGCGTCACCTCCCCGCGGCCAGCTCGTCCGTGCCGACGAGTGCTTCGCCGCGATGGTCGGGTCGTCCCCCCGTCATCCCGCAAGGGCCCACGCGCTCCTCGGGGTCAACAGGGGCCAGGGAACCGAACCGGTGGTCCGGGCGCCCGGTCCAGCGCATGAGCTGAGCCCGCTCTCGGCACATACGTGCCCCCGCTCGGATGTCCGGCCGCGTGAGGCCGGCTCTCGAGTCAGTGGGTGCGGTGCTCACCTTCGGCTGGTGGCGCTGCATGCGGTCCACGTTCCGGTCCGACGCTGCAGATCGGGATTCCGGCCACCGGTCCCGTTCGAAGCTCGGTGACCTCTCCCGTGCAACGAGGGTTGCACTCGTCGAGACGCCGGTCAAGACCCGTCCGGGGGATCCCGGACGCACCGATCAATGGGTGTGGATCACCTGGTCGATGATGCCGTACTCGCGCGCCTGGTCGCTGGTCATGAAGAAGTCGCGGTCGGTGTCGCTGGTGATCCGCTCGAACGGCTGGCCGGTGTGCTTGGCCAGGATCTCGTCCAGCCGGCGCCGGGTGTCGAGCGCCTCGCGCGCCTGGATCTCGATGTCGGTCGCCTGGCCGCTGAAGCCGCCGGAGAGCTGGTGGATGAGGATCCGGGCGTTGGGAAGGGCCATCCGCTTGCCCGGTGCTCCGGCCGCGAGGAGCGTGGCGCCCATGCTCATGGCCACCCCGCAGCAGATCGTCGCGATGTCGGGCTTGATGAACTGCATCGTGTCGTAGATCGCCAGGCCGGCGTAGACCGAGCCGCCGGGCGAGTTGATGTACAGCGAGATGTCCTTGTCGGGGTCCTCGCTCTCCAGGTGCAGGAGCTGGGCCACGATCAGGTTCGCGATCTGATCGTCCACCGGCGTCCCGAGGAAGACGATCCGCTCGTTGAGCAGGCGCGAGTAGATGTCGAAGGCGCGCTCGCCCCGTGAGGTCTGCTCCACCACCATCGGGATCAAGGGGCTCATCGCGAGGACCCTACGCCTCCAGCCGCGAGATGCGCCCCGCGTCGTCCAGGGTGAGGCGGTGCTCCTGGTCGTCCACGCTCTCCGCGGCGCGGTCGCGGACCCGCACGGTCAGCACCACCGCCGGCGGCTCGAGCCGTGCGCGGCGGAAGGCCGAGCGCCCCGGGGGGGTCACCGCGAGCACGCCGGCCGGGTCCGCGTCGGCGCCTCCCACCTGCACCTCCGCATCCTCGGCGAAGAGCGCCGCGTAGCTCTCGGGCCCCGTATTCAGGGCGCCGACGTAGGTCTTGCCGTACTGACGGGCCTGGTCGTAGGTGATCACGCGCCGCTCCGGCTCATGACGATCACGAAGACGACGTAGGCCAGGGCCAGCAGCGCCAGCCCCAGCGCCAGCAGCCGCCCCGCCCCCGGGCGCGCCGCCGCGGATCCCGGCGCGCGCGGCGCGGGGCGCGGGGGCGGCCGGCGCCGCCGGCCGCCCCACCGCTGGAACGCCCAGGCCGCCCCCGCGGCCGCGAGGAACGCGATCATCACCCCTCCGAGCCCGCGCACGTACTCCCAGGCCGGAAGCAGCAGCCAGAGGGCCAGGAAGAAGGTGGGGATCCCGATCATCAGCGATCGGCCGACGATCCAGGTCACGCGCTCGAGGCTCCGGCGGAAGCGCTCCTCCTCGGGAGACTCGAAGGGCTCGGGCGGATCCGGGCGCCGCGGCGTCTCCGGGTCCTCGCCCAGCACGAGCTGGCCCTCGATGGGCCCCTCACCCGGCCGCGGTGGCATCTCGTACGCCGGGCCGTCGGGCTCAGAAGCCGTAGCGCTCCTCCTTCCAGGGGTCGGCCGTGTTCGAGTAGCCGAGCCGCTCCCAGAACCCCGGCGCGTCGTGGTCGAGCAGCTCCAGGCCCCGGAGCCACTTCGCGCTCTTCCAGAAGTAGAGGCTGGGCACCAGGAGGCGCAGCGGGCCGCCGTGCTGAGGCTCCAGCTCCTCCCCGTCGAAGCGGTGGGCGAGCAGCACGTCACCCGCCGCCAGGCGCTCGAGGGGCACGTTCGCCGTGTAGCCCTGCTCGGAGTGGGCGACGACGTGGCTCACGCCCGGCATCACGCCCAGCTCCTGCAGCAGCGGCCACAGGGCGACGCCCTCCCACCGCGTGTCGAGCTTGCTCCAGCTCGTGACGCAGTGGATGTCGGTGGTGACGGTCACGGTCGGCAGCGCCCGGAACTCGTCGAGGCTCCAGCGGCGCTCGCTCTCCACCCCGCCCCAGATGCGGAGGTCCCAGTCGGGGGGAGCCTCGCGGTAGGGAACCGATCCGGTGTGCAGGACGGGGAAGTCGCGCACGAGGTGCTGCCCGGGGGGAGGCGCCGGCGCTCCTCGTCGCTGATGCCGCGCTTGCGCAGGAATGCCACCGACCCCTCCTGGTCGAGCGATCCGCGTCGGATAGTACGCTGGAGGCGTGGCGCGTCACCCGCTCATCGCGCTGCTGTCGCTGGTGCTGTTGGCGGGCTGCGCGGAGTCCGCCCCGGCGTGGCGGGAGCTCCCCGACGCGCCCCAGGCGCGCACCGAGGTGGCGGGCGCGGCGCTGGAGGGGCGGGTGGTCGTCGCGGGCGGCCTCACGGCCGACGGCGCGGCCTCGGCGCGCGTGGACCTCTACGACCCGAACCGCGAGCGCTGGCTCCGCCTTCCCGACCTGCCCGAGCCCGTGCACCACGCCGTGGCCGCGACCCGCCGCGACCGGCTCTACGTGGCCGGCGGCTACCGGCGCGCGTCCACCTCCGACGAGATCTCGCGGCGGGCCTGGGTGCTCTACGACCGCCGCTGGCATGCCCTCCCGCCGCTGCCCGAGGGGCGGGCGGCCGGGGGCGCGGCGATCGTGCGCAACCGGCTGTACGTGATCGGCGGCGTCGGGCCCTCCGGGCTGGTGCGCTCCTCGCTCTACCTCGACCTGCGCACGCTCCGCTGGAGCGCGTTCCGCGGCCTCCCCGTGCCGCGGGAGCACCTGGGCGTGACCGCGCTGCACGGCCGGATCTACGCCGTGGGCGGGCGCACCTCCGGCCTGGACAGCAACACGAACCACGCCGACGTGTACGACACCGTGGCCCGGCACTGGTCGCGGCTGCCCAACGCGCCCACGCGCCGCGGCGGCAACGCCGCCACGACGGCCGCCGGCAAGGTCGTGACGATGGGCGGCGAGGCGCCCGAGGGCACGATCCGCGAGGTGGACGCCTACGACCCCGAGTCGGGACGCTGGCGCAGCCTGCCGCGCAGCCCGAAGCCCCGGCACGGGGTGGCCGTGGTGGGCATCGGCCGCACGGTCTACCAGGCGCTCGGCGGCCCGAAGCCCGGGCTCACCGTGAGCAGGTCGCTCCTCGCCCTGCGCGTCCCCTCCTGATGGCTAGCCGAGGGCCTCGAGCAGCAGCGCCAGGGTGGCGGGGTCGTGGGCGGCCAGCGCCCGGAAGCGGGTGGTCACGTCGAGCGGCACCCCGGGGCGATCGTCGGGCTCGGGCAGTCCCACCGTCATCCCGGCCTCGTGCGCCACGAGCTGGGCCGCGGCCACGTCCACCGCCCGTCCGCCGCCCAGCCCGGCCATCGCCTCGGCGCGACCGGCCGCGACGTGGCACAGCGACAGCGCCAGGGATCCCAGCGCGCGCAGGCGGCGGACGTGCCCGTCGAGCGCCCGCGCGGCGACGCTGACCCGGCCCGGGTCGGCGCCCTCGAGCAGCAGGAGCTCCATCGGGCCGCCGGCCGGCGCCGGCGGCCCCATCGGGCGGCCGTCGAGCCAGGCGCCGCCGCCGCGCTCGGCCGTGAACTCCTCGCCGGTCCCGTGGTCGCGCACCAGCCCGAGGAGCACGTCCCCCATCGTCCGCCCGTCCGCCAGCGCGATCGACGTGGAGAAGATCGGCAGCCCCCGGATCGCGTTGACGCTGCCGTCGATGGGGTCCAGCACCACCACCGGCGGGCCTCCGCCGGCGATCGCGCGCTCCCCCAGCTCCTCGCTCACCAGCGTGAGAGGGCGCCCCAGCGCCTCGAGCTCCTCCACCACGATGTCCTCCGCCATGCGGTCGACGCGCGCCGTGATGTCACCGCCCGCCCCGCGGCCGCACGGCTCGCCGCGCTCCCGCGGGGCAAGGTCGCGCAGCCGGCCCGCGATCCGGTCGCATGCCCGGCGGAAGGTCTCGAGCCAGAGCTCGGACTCGGCGCTCGGGCCCTCCGCGCTACGCATCGACCAGCGAGTGGAAGGCCACGCCGGTCAGGAGCTTCGGGAAGAAGTAGGTGGACTTCTGCGGCATCGTCTCGTCGGCCTCGGCCACCGCGGCCACCGCGGCCTTGGGGATGGGCCGCAGGATGAGGGCCGCGGCGGCCGCGCCGGTCACCACCTGGCGGGCGGCGTCGGCCGCGTCCTTGGCGTAGGTCAGCACGCCCTCGTGGCTCAGGGCCGCCTGGTCGGCGCCGAGGTGGGGCAGGAGGATCTCGCTCTCGATCACGGCCACGTCCAGCCGCTCCCCCGGCGTGGCGTCCCTCCGGGCCGCCCCGGTCAGCAGGCGCGCGCCGGAGGGCAGCAGCAGCCCCAGGGCGGGGGCGTCCTCGGGCGCCTCGGCCAGCGCGGACAGCAGGCCGTCGAGCCCCTCGACGGGCCGGGAGCGGAACGCGCGGTCCGCGCCCTCGGGCCACCGGGTCAGGAGGCGATGTGTGGGCAGCACCACGAGGCCGTCGTCGTCGAGCGCCGTGAGCCCCATCAGCACGCGGTCGTGCGGCCCCGTGCCGGCGCCCTCGGCCCTCCGCTCGTCCCGGTAGGCGAGGGCGGTCTCGTATCGGTGGTGGCCGTCGGCGATCAGGATCCAGCGCTCGCGCAGCGCCTCGGCCACGCCGGCGTGGGCCGCGGGGTCGTCGATCGTCCAGAAGCGGTGGACCGTCCCGTCGTGGTCGGTCACCTCGGCCTCCGGCGCCCCGGCCGCCGCGGCCGCCGCCCACGCGGCTCCCTCGGGATCGGGGTAGAGGCCGAAGATCGGGGACAGGTTCGCGCGCACCGCGCGCGTCAGGCGCAGCCGGTCGGCCTTCGGCCCCTCGTGGGTCCGCTCGTGGCGCCGCACCACGCGGGCCTCGTAGGGCTCCAGGCCGACCACCCCCAGGATCGTGCGCCGCTCGCGCGGGACCCCGTCGCCGAGGGTGAACGACTGCGTCCACGCGATCATGCAGGGCGCGTCCTCCCGCCCCAGGACGCCCTGGTCGAGCCAGGACGCGATCATCCCGGCCACGTCCTGGTAGTCGACCTCGGGCAGGATCAGGCGCACGGAGTTGTAGGGGCTGGCCGCGAGGTACGCGCGCCGCTCCTCCGGGGAGATGACGTCGTACGGCGGCGAGACCAGGTTCGAGAGGGGGCCGGCCGCCGCGGCGTACCGGAGCGCGCGGAAGGGGCGGACGTCGGCCACGGAGGGCGATGCTACCCGAGGGGACGTCCGGTCGCGGACCTACCATGACCGGTCCGTGCTGGACGACCTGACCCCCGAGCAACGCGCCGCCGTCACCCATCCCGGCGGCCCTGCGATCGTGCTCGCGGGCGCCGGCGCCGGCAAGACGCGGGTGCTCTGCCACCGCCTGGCGTGGCTCGTCGAGCAGGGCGCCTCCCCCGCCGAGATCCTGGCCCTCACCTTCACGCGCGAGGCCGCCGTGGAGCTGCGCGCGCGCGCCGAGGGCCTCATCGGCGGCAGCCACGAGACGCTCCGGGTCACCACGTTCCACGCGTTCGCGCGGGAGCTGGCCCGCGTCCACGGGGTGGAGCGCGGGCTGCTGCCGGACGCGGCGGTCGCGCGGACCGAGGACCGCATGCTCATGCTTCTCGACCGCATGGACGAGCTCGACCTGCGCGTCCACGACCTGCGCGGCGACCGGGCCCGTCTCGTGGCGGACCTCGTCGAGCGCGTTGACAAGTGCCGCGACCAGCTCGTCAGCCCCGGGCAGTACCGGCTCTGGGCGGAGGAGTCGGAGCGCTCGGCGGGCTCGCGCTCGGCCGCCCACCGCGCGCGCCGCGAGGTGGAGATCGCGCGGGTGCTCGAGACCCACGACCGGTGGCTCGAGGAGGAGGGGCGCGAGGACTTCGGCCTCTCGATCGTCCGCGCCCTGGAGTTGCTGAGGGGCCACCCCGACCGGCGGGAGGCCGCCCGTGCGGCGGCCCGCCACGTGCTGGTGGACGAGTTCCAGGACACCAACCACGCTCAGGCCGAGCTCCTCTACCTGCTGGCCGGGGACGCGGCGAGCCTCGTGGTGGTGGGCGACGACGACCAGGGCATCTACCGCTTCCGCGGGGCGTCGTCGAAGAACATCGCCGACTTCCGCCGCCGGTTCCCGGATGCGGCCGAGCTGCGCCTGGAGGTCAACCACCGCTCCACCCAGCCGATCCTGGACGCGGCGGCGGCCGTGGTGCTGCCGATCCCCGACCGCGCGGCCAAGACCATCGCCGCGCTCCCGGGGGCGGACGGGCCGGCGCCCCGCTTCTGGCGGGCGCCCGACCCCGACGGGCAGGCCCGCGCCGTGGCGGGGGAGATCCGGCGGCTGGCCGGGGAGGGGGTTCCGCTCGAGGAGCAGGCGGTGCTGATGCGGGCGGTGCGCCTCGAGGCGCGGCCGGTCACCGAGGCGCTCGAGCGCGCCGGGATCCCCCATCAGGTGCGCGGGGGGTTCGGGCTCTTCGAGCGGCGCGAGGTGCGCGCGGCGGTGGCCTGGCTGCGCGCCGCGGCCGATCCGTCCGACGCCCAGGCGCACCTGCGGCTCGCCTCCGACCGGCGCCTCGACCTGCCCTGGACGGCGGCGGCCGACGCGGTGTCGGGCGCCGCGGCCCGCGGCGTCCCGGTGGCCGGGGCGCTCGCCGGGGTCGCCCGGCAGGCCGGAGCCGGCGCGCTCGTGGCCGCGCTGGAGGAGGCCGGCCGCGCCGCCGCCGCGCTGCCGCCGGCGGACGCGCTGAACGCGGTCATCGACGTCTCCGGCCTCCGCCGGGAGGCGGTCGCGGCCGGGGGCGGCGAGGGCGCGGCGCGGCTCGCCGGGCTGGGAGCGCTGGAGCGGCTGGCGCGCGAGATCGCCGAGGCCGAGCCGGCCCTCGACTCCCGCGGCCTGGCCGCCCGGCTCGCCGGGCTCGCCGAGATCGGCTTCCGGGGCGAGTCCGTCGCCCCGCCCGAGCGCGCCGGGGTTCAGGTGATGACGGTCCACCAGGCGAAGGGCCTCGAGTTCGACGCGGTCTTCGTCATCGGGATGGTCCGCTCGAGCTTCCCCGGCTCCGATCGCGGCGGCGTCAACATCCCGGACGCCCTGCTGCCCGAGGTGCTGCCGCGGGGCCGGGACGCCCACGTGGCCGAGACCCGTCGGCTGGCCTACGTGGCGATGACCCGCGCCCGGCGCCACCTGGTGCTCGCCGCCTTCGGGGTCAACGCGGCCGGCATCCCGCAGGCGCCCTCGCCCTTCTTCGAGGAGGCCCGCGCGGCGACGGGCGCCGAGCTGGAGGACGTGGGCGAGGCGCCCGAGCGCGCCCTGCTGGCGGGCATCGCGGGGCGTCATGCCGCCTTCGAGCAGGCCTCGCTGCGCGCGGCGTCGGCGATCGCCTCCGGGGAGGGGGACGCCCCCGCCCGCGTCGCCGCGGCCGAGGAGGCGGCCCGGGACCTCATCCAGGCCCGCGCCGCGGCGCTGCGCCCGGCCCCCGCGCCGCGGGCCGTCCACGTCGTCGCGCGGCCCGCCCGGCCGGGCCTGGAGCTCAGCCCCAGCGCCGTGGAGGCCTACCGCACGTGCCCCCTGCGCTACCGGTTCGCGATGGTCGACCGGGTGCCGGTGCGACCGGGCCCGGCGCGGGCGATCGGGGTCGCGGCCCACGCGGCCCTCGAGGCGCACTATCGCCCGGGCGGCACCGGGGGGGACGGCGAGCGGCTCGTGCGGCGGTTCGCCGGCGCGCTGCGGCGCGAGGGGGTGGCCGACGGCGCCGAGGGGCGCCAGGCGCTGGCCCGCGGCGGGCGAGGCCCTGCCGGCCTACCACGAGCGGCTGACCCGCAGCCGCGTCCGCCCGGTGGCGGTGGAGCGCGAGTTCACGCTCGTCGTCGGCCCGCACCGGGTGCACGGGCGCGTCGACCGCGTGGACGCCCACCCGGCGGGCGGGCACCAGCTCGTGGACTACAAGACCGGCAGGCCGCCCCCGCCCGGTGCGCGCGGCGACGACGACGACCTGGTGATGCGCCTGTACCTGGCCGGCGCCCGGGCCTCCTGGGGCATCGAGCCCCGCGGGGCCACGGTCGTCCACGTGCTCGACGGCGACTCGCGCGGTGTCCACCCCGAGGCGGCCGAGCTCGCGATCGCCCAGGACATGGTGCGCGAGGCGGCCGAGGGCATCGCCGAGGAGCGCTTCGAGCCGCGCCCGTCGTGGGGGTGCCGCTCGTGCGACTTCGCCCTCATCTGCCCGGCGCAGGACCGATGACGCTGCTCTCGGCGATCGAGTCCGGCGCCGCCCTCGAGGGCGTCTACGCCGTCCGGCGCAAGGAGCGGCGGCTGTCCCGGCAGGGCAAGCCCTTCCTGGCGCTGACGCTGGCCGACGCCAGCGGGGCGGTGCCGGCCGTCGTGTTCGACGAGCCGGACTACTTCGCGGACCAGTTCGAGGAGGGCGACCGTGTGCGGGTGACCGGGCGCGTCACCGAGCGCGACGGACGCCCCCGGGTGGTGGTGAGCCACCTGCGCCCGGCGGGCGACGAGGCGCGGGCCGAGGACCTGCTGCCCCGCAGCCACCGCGACCCCGACGAGCTGTTCGGCTTCGTGCTGCACCTGGCGGACGAGGTGGCCGACCCGGACCTCCGGCGGCTCCTGGACGCCCTGACCGGCGACGCCGATCTGGCGCGGGCCTGGCGCAGCATGCCGTGCACGCGCTCCGGCCACCACGCCTACATGGGCGGCCTGGTGGAGCACACGGTGGGCGTGGCCTCGGTGGCGCAGACGCTGACCGTGTGGCACCCGCGGCTCGACTCCGACCTGCTGCTGGCCGCGGCGCTGGTGCACGACATCGGGCACGCCCGCGCATTCCGGCTGGGCGCCACGTTCGAGCTCACCGACGAGGGCCGCCTGCTGGGGCACCTCGCGATCGGCCACGAGATCGTGGGCGACGCGGCGCGCGCGACCGGCCTCACGCCGGTGCGCCGCGCCGAGCTGCTGCACGCCGTCGACTGGCACCACGGGCCGCCGGCCGGCCAGCAGCCGGGCGCGGCGAGCGCCGAGGCGCTGGCGCTGTGGCGCGCGAACCAGCTCGAGACGTCGGTCAAGTCACGGCTCGAGGGACCCGGAACGGCCGATATCACCGGATAGGGCGGCTTCCGGGCGCCGAAACCCCCCGTTGGTCGGGTCGAGACCGCACGGGGTGCGGGATACGGTGGCGACGCTCGGCGTCCGATGATCTCTCCTGACGCCTCCCCGAGCGGACATCCACAAGGGGGAACCTCCCGATGAAACGCACTCCCGCCTCGCGACGACTCGCGCGGCGCTCAACGGTGCTCGCGGGGGCCATCGCGCTCTGCGCCGTCGGCACGGCCCACGCCGACATCACCGGCAAGGTCGCCAACGCGGGCGGCCTGCCGCTGTCCGGCATCAGCGTGACGGCCCGGGACTCCGTCGGCGGGTTCGCCGATTCCGCGACGAGCGACGCGAACGGGGACTTCCGGATCACCACCGCGGGTCTCACCGGCAGCACCCCGCCGTTCACCCTGAACGCCACCCTCTTCGACTCCTGCAAGCCCTCCGGCGCGGGGAGCCTCACGTTCACCTCACCCGCGATCAACGACGGCGCGGTGCAGAACGTGCTGCTCGACGCCGCGTCGTTCTGCTCGTCGAGCTTCGTCGCGAGCGCCCTCGTGCCGGCCACCGGGAACGCCTGGCCGGAGCGCGGCCAGGTGCTCTCCCCGCCCGGCGGCGTCACGTATCTCCACGTGCCGTTGCCGTTCTCGGCGACCGGCATCAGCACGTCCCTGTCCGACGGCACGGTGGCGGGGACGTCCGAGGACGCCGACGTCGTCCCGGTCAACGCGCCCGCCGCCGGCTACAACGGGCCCCTCAACCTGACGTTCACGCTCAACGGCGTGACGGTGACGCGGCCGCTCGCGACGCTGGTGGCCGGGAAGGTCGTCAACCCCAACCCGCCCACCGGGGTGAGCGACCTCGCGGCGATCGTCAACATCTCCGGCAGCATGTCCAGCAGCGATCCGAACTTCCGCCGGCGCGACGCGGTGCAGCTCCTGGTCGACCTGGCCGGGCAGGGCGACCGCGTCATGGCCACCGCCTTCGACGACAAGGCCAGCGAGATCTTCCCGCGGACGACGATCGCCGGCGAGGCAACCAAGGGCCCGCTGAAGGCCCTGGCGCGCAAGAGGATCGTCAACGCCGGCGGCACCAACTACAACGAGGGGCTGGCCGCGGCCTTCAACACCCTCGCCGCCGACCCGGTCAATCCGTCGGTCCCGAAGGCGGCGATCTTCCTCACGGACGGCGCGAACAACGGCGACTACAACAACGCCCACCTGCGGTTCGCCTTCAACGGCACCGGCCGCACGTGGCCGATCTGCGTGGTGCAGCTGGGCTCGGGCTTCGCCCCGGCCGACACGGCGCGCCTGAAGCGGATCGCCTCGGACACCGGCGGGGTCTTCGCCAGCACGCCCTCGAACACGCAGCTGGAGAACCTCTACTTCCAGTGCCGCGGCAAGAGCTCCGGCGCCACGACGCTCCTGAAGCGCACCAGCACCTTCACGATCGGGCAGTCGCGCCTGTTCACCCGGACGGTCAAGAAGGGTCAGCGGCAGGCGACGTTCTTCGTGAGCTTCGGGGTGGGCAAGTACGGCCTCCAGCTCACGCAGCCGGGCGGGAAGATCCTGAAGCGCAGCATCGGCAAGTCGGTGCGGCTCGTGCGCGGCAAGACCTTCGCGTTCTTCCGCATCCAGAAGCCCAAGGTCGGCAACTACACCCTCCGGGTGACGCGCCTGGCCACGGGCGGGCCCACGGACAAGGCCACGACCACGATCACCGTCCAGAAGAAGCGGTAGCGCCGAGCGCGCACGCCTGACCCCTCCCCCACCCCCTCCCCCCGGAGGGGGTGGCTCAGCGCCCGCCGACCGCCATGGCGCGGGTGGTGCGGTGCACCTCGAACGGCCCCGCGGCCCCACGCCCGCGCGGCATGGCGCGCACGAGCCCGACGACCGAGTTGAAGAAGCTGACGAACCGGTCGTCGAGCATGATCGACATCTGGGAGCGGCCGACGAAGTTCTTGCGGTTCTGCGCGTGGGTGTCCACGCCCCGGTTGACCACGCCGAAGATCCCCCAGGTGCCGTCGGCGAAGCGGGTGAGCACGGGAGCGCCCGACGACCCGCCGGTCATGTCGGAGGGGAAGTAGACCCAGGTGCCCGAGTCGAGGCCGTTCTCGGGCGTGCCCTCCTGCCACGACCCCGTGCCGTCGAAGGGAGCGTCGTAGGAGTACTGGTCGGATCCGAAGTAGTGGGTGGGCGTGTGGAAGATGCCCGCGGCGGGATAGCCGTCCACGTGGATCCGGGCGCCGGGGTCGAGCGTGATGCCCGCGTGGGCCGCGAACGTGCCGGTGAACTGGCCGGGGTAACGCCCGCGCGAGTCGGGGGCGATGACCTGGATGCCCCAGTCGAGCCCGCGGTCCCCCTGCTGCCACCCCAGCGGGACGTAGTTCTGGATGACGTTCCAGACGCCGTGGCTGCTCGTGGGACGGCCCCGGGAGTCGATCGTGTTGCCGAGGATCACGGTCATGTCGGCGGCCGAGAAGCCCCGCTTGCGCGGCCCGTTGTCGTAGAGGCAGTGCGCGGCCGTCAGGAAGAGCCCGGGGCCGATCAGCGCCCCGGAGCACCAGCCGTCGAAGGGCGCCCGGTTGATCGACCGGTCGTGAAGGTAGGACCGGCCCACGGCGAGCCCCGGCGCCTGCTCGAAGCCGCCGCGCGTGCGGCCCGTGGTGGCGGTGCCCGCGGTGCACCGGACCCTCTTGCCGGGCCGCGTGACGCACGTCTTCGCGATGGTCACCCCGCGATGGAACCGGCAGGTGCGCACGCGGCCCTGGAGGACGCACGTCCGCACCGTGGCGGTGCGTCGTTTCGGCACGACGGCGGCGGGCGGGCCACCCCCGATGACGGTCGGGTCGCCGGCGGCGTCGGGGCTTCCCACCCCGGCCGGATTCGCCGCCGCCGGCGGGGCCTGGTACCCCGGCTCCTCACCGAGCGCGAGCGCCGCGGGGAGGGCGAGCGCCGCGATGAGAATCAGAAAAAGGCCAGCGACACGCAACGGTCACCCTCACCTGGGGGATCGACCGGCCCGACGGTAGGCCGGGTCGCGCCACGACGTCAAGCGCGCCGGGAACGGGCTGCGCGGGGCGAGAGACGGTCGCCAGACTACACAGCGCCGGGCACCGGGGACCGATCGTCCGCGCCGGCCTCCAGCAGGTCGCGCACCTCCTCCCATTCGACGGCGCTCTGGCGGCCCCCCTCGAACTGACGGGCCAGCTCGGCGTGCACCCGCAGGAGCTCCGGATCGTCCTTCGCGAGCTCGCGGCCGGTGTGCTGGCGCACCACGAAGATCAGCCCCGCGAGGCCCGAGTCGGCCGTGAGGCTCACCTCCAGCGGCCGTCCGAGCAGGCGGGGCACGTCGAAGGGCGCGTACATCCACCAGAACTTGTTCAGGCCATCGGCGTGGATGCCCGCGCGCGTGCGGTGGGCGTCCCGCCCGTACAGCGGGTAGGTCGCGGCCAGCGGCCGTCCCAGCTCCTCCAGCTCGCGGGCCATGTCGTTGAGCGCCGTGAAGTCCGGCAGCGGGTGGCCCATCAGGCCCATGCCGATGACGTGCAGCACGACGGCCTCGAGCGGGGCGTTGCCCGTGCGCTCGCCCGTGCCGAGCAGCGTGCCGTTGACCACGGCGCAGCCGGCCTGGATCGCGGCGAGGCAGTTGGCCACCACCAGGTGGGTGTCGTTGTGCGGATGGAACTCGAGGTCCTCGGGCGCCACCCCGAGCCGCCGCAGCCGGCGGATCCAGCGGGGGACCGAGCGCGGCGCGGCCACGCCGTCGAGGGGGAGGCCGAGGCCCATCGTGTCGCACACGCGGAACTTGGGCCTCATCTCGCGCCCGTGGCCCTCGGCCGCCGCCATGACCGCCTCGGCGAACGGAAGCACGAACTCCTCGGGCGCGCGCGTGGCGTCCTCCAGATGGAGGCGCGGCCGCAGGCCGGCGTCGAGCACGGCCCGCACGGCGTCCAGATAGGTGCCCGCGGCCTGGCGGCGGCCGCCCGGCCGGAACTTGTGGAAGGTGTGGTAGTCGCTCGCCGAGGCGAGCATCCCGGTCTCGCGCACGCCGATGGTGCGCACCAGGTCGGCGTCGCGCCGGGTCGCGCGGATCCAGGTGGTCGGCTCCACCGGGGCTCCTCCGCGGTGGCGCTCGAGTGCCGCCTCCAGCATCCGGCGGTCGGCCGGCCGGTAGACGAAGAACTCGGCCTGGCGGACGGCGCCGCTGCGACCCGTGAACGCGCACATGAGGTCGTACAGGCGCACGCCCGCCTCGACCGTCAGCGGCAGGCCGCCCTGCTGGCCGTCGCGGTGGGTGGTCTCGGTGGTCCAGGCCGCCACGGGAAGCTCGTCGGGCCTCTCGGTCCAGTCGTAGCGGGGGAATCCGTCCGGGGGGAAGGCGGCCGGGAACAGCTCCGGCGCCTCGGGGTCGGTGATCGTGTCGATGTCCATGACCCGACCGTAGGACGCCATCTGGACGACTGTCAATCTTGACGAGTATCATCAACCAATGGCCGACGCCGACCTGCTCACCGCCGAGGAGGCCGCCGAGCACCTCGGCGTGTCCCGCGCCACGCTCTACGCCTACGTCAGCCGCGGCCTCGTCGCGTCGGAGCCCGGCCCCGGCCCGAGCCGTGCGCGCCGCTATCCGCGCGGGGCCCTGGACGAGTTCCGCGGCCGCCGCGAGCGCAATCGCGACCGTGAGATGGCCGCCCTCGGGTCGCTCCACTGGGGCCTGCCGCTGCTCGACTCCGCGCTCACGCTCATCCGGGACGGCCGCCTCTCCTACCGGGGCCGCGACGCGGTGGCGCTCTCCCGCTCGGCCGGTTTCGAGCAGGTCGCCGCGCTGCTCTGGACCGGCGACGAGCACGATGCCGCCGGGCTCTTCACCGGCGACGGGGCCTCCGGCGTGGACCCGGGCCCGGCGGAGGTTCCGATCGCCACACGGCTGTGCGAGCACCTGGTGGCCGCGGCCGACCGCACGCTCGTGACCCTGGGCTCGCGGCCGGCGGCGACGCTGCGCGCCGCGGGCCGGGCGGTGGAGGGCCTGTTCGCCGCCGCCGGGGCGCGGGGCGACGGCACGCTGGCCGAGCGCCTGGCGCGGGGATGGCGCACGGACGCCCACGACGACCTCCGGGCCGCGCTCGTGCTGTGCGCCGACCACGAGCTCAACGTCAGCTCGTTCACGGCCCGGTGCGTGGCATCGGCGGACGCCCGACTCGAGCACGTCCTGCTCGCCGCCCTCTGCGCGCTGCGCGGCCGGCGCCACGGCGGCCTGCTCGAGCGCGTCGAGGACCTGCTCGACCAGGTCGACCGCGACGGAGCCCGCGCGGCCGCCGACCGGGCGATGGGCGACGGGTCCGAGCTGCCCGGGTTCGGCCACCCCCTCTACCCGGACGGCGACCCGCGCGGCGCCGAGCTGCTGGCCCGGGCGGGCCCGGCCGGCGGGGTCGACGACCTCGTCACCCTGGCGCGCGAGGAGCTGGGCCTTCAGCCCACCCTCGACCTCGGCCTCGCCGCGCTGGCGCGGGCGCGCGGCCTGCCGCCCGGGGGCGCGTTCGCGCTCTTCGCCCTCGGCCGCTCGGCCGGCTGGGTGGCCCACGCGCGCGAGGCATGGGCCGACGAGCGCCTCATCCGCCCACGATCACGCTACGTCGGGGTCGCGCCGGGTTGAGTCAGCGTGGGGGTCGATCTGCCCTTTCCGGCGCCCGCCCCGGCGGAGCCGGTGCGCCGGTCCGGGCGCGCATGCCGGCCCGCAAGAGGCCGGCATCCGCTCCGTCACACGTTGAAGCGGATCTGCAGGACGTCGCCCTCCCGGACGATGTAGTCCCGCCCCTCCATCCGCACCTGGGCCGACTCGCGCGCCCTGCTGAACGACCCGGCCGCCACCAGGTCGTCCCAGGCGATGACCTCGGCGCGGATGAACCCGCGCTCCATGTCGGAGTGGATCCGGCCGGCGGCCTCGGCGGCGTTCGTGCCGCGTCGCACGGGCCAGGCGCGCGCCTCGGGCGGCCCGGAGCCGGTGAAGAACGTGACCAGCTCCAGCAGCCGGTAGCCGGCCGCCACCACCGCGTCGGCGCCGCGCACGTCGCCCAGCTCCAGGTCCCGCGCCAGCTCGGCGGCCTCCCCCGGCTCCATCGCCGCCAGCTCCAGCTCCATCCCCACCGGCAGGGCGAGCGCCTCGGCGCCCTGGGCCGCGGCGTGGGCGGCGAGCCCCTCCGGGGGCGTCAGGTCGTCGTCGGTGTTCGCCAGGTAGAGCACCGGCTTGGCCGTCAGGAGGCCCATCTCGGCGGCCACCGCCCGGGCGGCCTCGTCGGGGGCCAGCCGGGCGGGGCGGCCGGCGTCGAGCTCGGCCGCCAGGACCTCGAGCGCCGCCAGCTCGGCCGCCGCCCCGCCCTCGCCGGCGCGCGCGCCCTTGCGCACGCGCTCCAGCCGGCGCTCGACCTGCTCGCGGTCGGCGACGGCGAGCTCCAGGTCGATGGCCTCCGCGTCGGCGAGGGGGTCGATGCGCTCCTCCGGGTGCGGGACCTCGGCGTTGGCGAAGGCCCGCACCACGTGCACGAGGGCGTCGACCTGACGCAGCTGCCCCAGGGCGGCCCCGCCGAGGCCCTCACCGGATCCGGCGCCGGCGGCCAGCCCGGCGATGTCCACCACCTGCACCTGGGCCGGCACGCGGCGGGGGATGTCCTGCGCGTCGGCGATGGCGTCGAGGCGGGGATCCGGCACGTCGGCCATCGCGCGGGCCGGCTCCCGGGTGGTGAACGGGTACGGAGCGATCTCCGCATCCACCCCGGTCACCAGGCTGAAGAGAGCGGTCTTCCCCGCGTTGGCCCGTCCCACCAGGCCGAGGTCCACCGATGCGACGCCCTACGTGTCGCCGAAGCCCACCCGCCCGGGGGCCTCGCCCGGCGGCAGGCGCACGTAGACGAGCTCGCCGGGGTTGATCCAGAAGACGCCCTCCTCGGAGGGGATCGAGCGCCAGGAGGAGGCGCCGCCGCTCAGGGAGGTCGTGAACTCGTCGCTCACCGCCTCCTCGACGGTGAGGCGCAGGACGGTGCCGCCCTCGAACCCCAGCTCCAGTCTCCGCGTCGCCACGCCGGCGAGTCTACCGGTGACCGGTGGGGCCGGCCTGCACCAGCTCGGTCAGCACGCCGAGGCCCGAGCGGGGGTGCACGAACGCGACCATGTGCCCGCCCAGGCCCCGCCGGGGGCGCGCGTCGATCAGCTCGGCGCCGCGCGAGCGCAGGTCGGCGAGCGCGGCCTCCAGGTCGGGAACGGCGAACGCCACGTGGTGGAAGCCCTCGCCGCGCGCCTCCATGAAGCGCGCGATGGCGCTCTCGGAATCCAGCGGCGCGATCAGCTCCACCTGGCCGCCCTCCTCGCCGCAGAGCACGGCCTCCACGCCCTGCTCGTCCATGACCTCGCGGAGCACGGGCGTCAGGCCCAGCGAGCGCTCGAGCCGGGCGAGCCCCCGATCGAGGTCGGCCACGACGTAGCCCACGTGGTGGAGCGGGCCGAGCACGGCGGCTAGACCACCCGCTCCAGGCGCGGGTTGTGCTGCTCATCGCGGCCGACCTTCGCGCACGGCACGCCCTCCACGCGCACGACGTCGGCCGTGTAGTCGTTCCGTCCGTCGAGCAGCGAGGTGCCCACCCCGTAGGCGTCCACGGGGACCGCGGCCTCCTCGAACTCCCGGATGCGCTGGGCGTCGAACCCGCCCGAGGCCACGATGCGCACGGCGCGGTGGCCGGCGTTGTCGAGGGCCCGCCGCACCTTCCAGACCAGCTCCGGCACCACACCGGTGGGGCGGAAGCGGCCCAGCTCGTGCCACAGCGAGCGGTCGACCATCGTGCTGGAGGTGTCCAGCCGCACGCCCCACAGCCGCGGGCCGAGGGCGTCGGCGACCTCGAGGGCGGTGCGCACCGAGTCGTTCTCGAAGTCCACCAGCACGGTCACGTGCAGCTCGTCGGCGAAGCGGTCGGCGAACTTCCGGGCGGCGAGCGCGGTGTCGCCCCCGTACGCGGCGATCAGGCCGTGCGGGACGGTCCCCATCCCCTTCCCGCCCCACCACGAGGCCTGGGCGTCCGTGGAGACGCCGATGGCCCCGGCGATGTGCGCGGCCCAGCCGTCGCCGGTCTGCACCTGCCAGTGGTCGAACCGGGCCGGGAAGTAGAGGATCGGCTTCCCGCGCGCGGCCTCGACCACGCCGCGCACGTTCCGCCCGATGAGCGTCCGGCGGGCGAGCACCCCGAGGTAGAGCGTCTCGAGGTGGGCGAACAGGCTGTAGTCGCCCTGGATGGTGAGGACGGTCTCCCAGGGCTCGATGGCGTCCCCGTCGTGCAGCGCCCACACCTCGAGGCGGTCCCAGCCCTCCTCCCAGCCGCCGTCCGGCAGCCGCCGGCCGGAGCAGAGCTTCAGGATGGCCAGCGCCTCGTCCACCCCTCCCAGCACCGAGCGCTCGCGCTGGAAGACCTGCATCAGGACGTCGGGGCGGTGGGCGTCGCTCTCGAGCACCTCCCGGGTGAACGTGAAGTAGGCGTCGCTGTAGTAGCCGTCGCGCATCTTCTCGACGGGCAGCTGGAAGGTGGCGGGGTCCAGCCGCGTGCGCCGCTCGGTCCTCATCGCGTCTCCTCGTCGTCCTCCGGCAGCCGCGCCGGGCGGGTCAACCACAGCAGGCCCACGCCCACGGCCGCGAGGGCCGAGATGCCGATCGCGATGACGCCCAGCCAGATCCCGGCGCCGGAGTCGCCGTCGCCACCGCCGGTGGCGGAGGGCGCCGGCACGCCCGACACCACGGTGCCGGCCGGCACGATCTCCATCTGCGACGCCGGACCCGGCGATCCCGGCCCGGTCTCCTGGGAGCTGCCGCCCTCCGCCACGGGCGTCCCGGTCCACGGCTTCACCTGGCCGTCCTGGTACGTCTGGAGCACCTTCCACAGCACCGTGCCGGTCTGGAACGGCGTCGCCAGCATCGTGAAGTCCGCGTACCGGCCGACGGGGATCGTCCCGCCCTGGAAGGTCACGCCGCGAAGGCGCCCGTCGGTGGCCAGCTGGGGCTTCACGGTCCAGCCCCGGGGGGGCTCGCCGAAGCTGTAGACCGTGACCTGGCTGGGGAACTGCACGTGCACGGCCGTGGTGGGGAGGTTGCGCTCGGTGGGCACCCGCACGGTCAGCTCCAGCGCCTTCCCCTGCTCCACCTGGGCGGGCAGCACGTCCACGTGAGCCGCGGCGGGCGCCGCCACCGCCAGCGAGGCGACCAGCCCCGCCAGCGCGATCCGTGCTCTCACGCGCGCAGCGTGTCGGTGAGGGCGTCGAGCATGGCGACGTAGATTAGAGCCTGAGCCCGCTCGGTCAGCGTCATCCGGTAGGTGAAGGCCATCGGGCCCTCCGCGCGCGCGTCGATCGTCAACCGCGTGCCGTCGGGCTCGGGCTCGAACAGGGTGCGCGTGATGGCCCGAAGCCCCAGCGCCCGCGCCTCCCAGGCGATCTCCCGCTCGGGGTCCACGGTCGTCAGCACGGGCCGCGTGTAGAAGTCGCGTCCCCGGGGATGCCGGAGATGGAGGTCGAGCGGCGTGCCCGGGGCAAGGGGCCCGTCGAGGCGCGCGCTCTCGCAGTGCGGGTTCCACGCGGGCCACCCGGCGAAGTCGGTCCATCGGGCCCAGGCCGCCGCCGGCGCCGCCGGGGCGACGACCGTCACCGTGACGCTCAATCAGCCGGCGGTCGCCGGGTCGGCCGCCTCGGCCCGGAGCAGGGCCTCCATGGCCGCCCGCCCCACGAGCAGATCGCTCTCGCTGGGCTCCCGCGTGGCGAAGCCCGACTGCATCGCGTGGCCCACGCCGTGCACGACCCGCGAGACGGGGTGCCCGGGGCGGCGCGCCGAGAACGCGAACACCTCCACCGCGCAGCCGATGCTGAGGGCGGCCACGACCGACCGCCCCCCGATGGCGCGCCGCCGCAGCAGCTTGCGCGCGATGGTGTTCCCGATGGTGGTGGAGACCAGCAGCGGGAGGATCAGGTTGCTGCCGCAGCGGTCGTGCTCCTTGGCGTGGTCGGCCGCCTGCGCCACCTCGTCCTCGCCTCCGGCCTCGTACGCGGCGATGCTCTTGTGCTCCACCGCGTGCCACACGGCCGCCCGCGACCCGCGGAGCGTCACCAACGCGGGGGCCAGGCCCGCCACGGCGCCCACGGCCTCCTGGGCGAGCACGGACCGCAGCCGGCGCCGGGCCAGGGCGGCGACCGCCGACGCGCCCACGGCGGCCACGATCGCGCGCCGGTCCTCCATCGCGAAGCGGGCCTGCGGCAGGCCGCGCCGCACCGAGGGGAGCACCGCGAACGCCTCGCCCAGGCGCACGAGCCCGCGGACGAGCGGAACGTCGGCGAGCGGGCCGGCGCCGAGCAGGCGCTTGCGGCCCGAGGCCACGATCAGCCGGCCGTCGTCCCCCCGCACGGCGGCGGCCCAGTGGCGCGGCCCGTGCACCAGGAGGCCGTTGGCGAGGGCCATCCCGCCGAGGCGGTTGCTGCGCGGCGGGTCGGCCATGGCACCAATGTAGCGCCCGCCCTGCGGCGGGGCCTATCGTTTCCGGCGACATGGCACGCGCAGTGGCCGGCAGCGAGATCGATCGCGCGCAGGTTCGGCTGGCGGAGCTCGTGGCCGCGCTCTCGCTCGGCATCGACCTCGGCTTCGGGCAGCCGATGGAGCACGTCCTGCGGCAGTGCCTGATCGCCCTGCGGCTCGCCGAGGGGATGGGGCTCGACGACGAGCAGCGCGCGGTCGTCTACTACACCGCCCTGCTCATCAACGTCGGCTGCCACTCCGACGCCCACGAGCAGGCCAAGTGGTTCGGCGACGACATCGCCGTGAAGTCGATCAAGTACGACCACGAGCCCAGGAGCCTGCGGATGACCGCCACGGCGATGCGGTTCATCGGCTCCGGGCACCCGCCGCTCCACCGATTCCGGCTCGGGCTCGAGTTCGCGCTCTCCGGGCACCGCGAGGTCGACGACATGGTCGCCCACCATGCGGCCATCGCGCGAACGATGGCGGAGCAGCTCTCCCTGCCGGACGATGTCGTGGAGGCCGTCGGCGCGGCATACGAGCGCTGGGACGGACGCGGCTGGCCGGGCGACCTCGAGGGCGAGGGGGTCCCGCTCGCGTCCCGCCTCGCGCAGGTCGCCGAGTTCGTCGAGGTCGCGAACCGCATGGGAGGGGTGGAGGCCGCGAGGCAGCTCGCGCGCGAGCGGCGCGGCGGGGACTTCGACCCGGCGCTGGCCGACCTGGTGGAGGCCGAGGCCGACGTCATCCTGTCCGGTCTCGACACGATCGGGGTGTGGGACGCCGTGATCGGGGCCGAGCCGGCGCTCGCCGTCGTGCTGGCGGGCGACCGCCTCGACGCGGCGCTCCTGGCGATCGCCGGCTTCGTCGACCTGAAGTCGCCCTACTTCCTGGGGCATGGACGGGCGGTCTCCGATCTCGCCGCGCAGGCGGGCGCAGGCTCGGGGCTGGGCGAGGCCGACGTGCGACGACTGCGCCGCGCCGGGCTGGTGCACGGCCTCGGCCGGCTCGGGGTCTCGAACGCCATCCTGGACAAGCGCGGAGCGCTCGGCGCCGGCGAGTGGGAGCGCGTGCGCCTTCAGCCCTACCTGACCGATCGCATGCTGCGCCAGTCCGAGGCCCTCGCGCCCGTCGCCCGGATCGCCGTGCAGCACCGGGAGCGCCTCGACGGCTCGGGCTACCCGCACGGGCTCTCCGGCGCCGGGATCTCCCGCGAGGCGCGCATCCTCGCCGCCGCGGACGCCTATCAGGCGATGCGCGAGGCGCGACCCCACCGCCTCGAGCGCTCCGCCCAGGAGGCCGCGGCCGAGCTGCGGGCCGACGTCCGGGCGGGCCGCCACGACGCCGACGCCGTCGAGGCGGTGCTCGGCGCCGCCGGCCACCGCGTGGCGCGGCGCCGAGAGGGCCCGGCGGGGCTGACGCGGCGCGAGGTCGATGTCCTGAGGCTCCTCGCGCGGGGACTCTCCAACAGGGAGATCGCCGAGCGGCTCGTGATCTCCCCGAAGACGGTCGCCAACCACGCCGAGCACATCTACGGGAAGATCAACGCCTCGGGCCGCGCCGCGGCGGGCCTGTTCGCGATGCAGCACGGCCTCCTGCCCGAGGAGGAGTTCCCCCCCGCGGGCATCGCCGCCTGAACCGCTCAGCCGACCTGCATCGCCTGCATGTTCTTCATCATGACCGCCTCGGTCGCGCGCAGCTCCTCGGCGGGGCTGAACATCACGACCTCGGTGCCGGGCTGGTGCTTCACCGGGACGTGGCCGGGCGGCGTGTAGAAGGCGTCGCCGGCCTCGAACACCTCCTCGCGATCGGCGAAGCGGAAGGTCATCCGGCCGCTGAGGACGTAGCCCCAGTGCGGGCACTGGCAGCGGTCGTCGGGAAGCCCCGTCATGAGCGGGGTCGCGTCGATGTCCTCGCGGAACGACGTGAAGTTCACCGTGTAGCCCTCCAGCTGGTCGGACCGGTCCGTCACCGGGCCGAACTCTCCGCCGTGTCTCGCGCCGTCCCTCGAGACCTTCGGCATCTGGGTCGCCTCCTTCGTCCGATTGTGGCGGCAGGCTAGTGTCGTGAGTCGCTAGTTCGTATGCAGTTCCCGAGCGAATCTCCCGCGAGACAAGGACGCAGATCTCCCGCAATATCGGGAATATTGTGGGAGTCGAGGACGCTGTATCGCGATGAGATGCAGCCGGGAACTGCCATGTAATTAGTGACTCAGGACACTAGATGCGGTGCGCCTGCGCGTCCTGAGGCGTTCGACCCATCTTTGGTGCTCCTCGCGCCGCCCGCTCAGCGCCGCGCCCGCCGCTCCTCCAGGCGCCGCTCCGCCGCCAGGCGCCCGGCCGCCGGGTCGCTCGTGTCCACGAAGGTCATCATCGCGGCGATCGCGCGGTGGCCCGCCTCGTCCCGGATCAGGCGGTGCATCTCGCGCGCCACCCACCGGTACGACTCGTGGCCCTGCGGCTGGCTGCGCAGCTCGATCAGGTGCATGGCCTCGCGCGCGTTCATGGTCATCGTGAACCGGATCCGGTGGGCGAGGGTCACGGCGTACGAGGCCTCGACCGGCATGTCGGTCACCAGGCGGTCATAGAGCTCGGTGCAGGATTCCTGCACGGCCGCGTAGGCGTCGCCGGCGCCGGCCGCGGCGACCTCGTCGGGAACCGCGTACCCCAACGCGGGTGTGAGCGGCTGGGCCTGGAGGCTCAGCATCCGGTGGCGCTGGAGGTCGCGGTAGGCGCCGTAGTCGCAGACCACCTCGAACGCGTAGACCGTGGCCTCGAGCGCCCGCCCCGGGCGCTGGCGCCGGTCGCCGCGCCGGCCGGCCCACGCCGCGAGCGCGGCCTCGCGCCGGTCGGGCTCGAGCGCCGCGACGCGCTGCCGCACCTCGCCCAGGTCCCGTCCGCTGGCGGGCCACAGGGCCTGCGCCAGGACGCGGGCCTCGCCGTCCGGGTCGAAGTCCACGAGGCGCACCGCCGGCCCGTCCTCGCGGTCGGCGGAGGGCAGCAGCAGGCCGGCGGCCAGCTCGGCCGCGGTGGCCTCGCCCGCGCGCAGGTAGGCCCCGTGGGCCACGCCCCGGTCCGGGCGGTCGACGCGGGTCAGGAACGCCGGGATGACCTTGCGCAGCTCGCGAAGCAGGGACGCGGCGCACTCCCGCGCCTCGGGCAGCGGGTGCGCGCCCATCCGGATGAGCATCGCCTCGTAGGCCTGGCCGGACCCGAAGATGCCCACGTTGGCCGTCGTGGCGGCCGGCAGCAGCCCGCGCAGCAGGTCGAGGGCTGCGGCGCGCACCGCCCGGTCGCGGGCGGCGGCGGGCACCGCCGGATCCTCCGGCACCCGGGCCCCCACGTGCTCGACCAGCCGCGGCAGCAGCTCGGCGTAGCCCTCGAAGGCACCGTCGAGCGTCGCCGCGTAGGCGGGGCCGTGCTCGGGATGCTCCATCACCGCCGCGGGGCGGTGGTACCGGAACCGGCCGCCGGGGCGATCGGAGTAGGGGATGTAGCGCGTCAACTGCTCGAGGTAGCTCGCCAGGCGGCCCCACTGGAGCACCTTGGTGAGCAGGTTGGACGCGCCCTCCACCGCCACGTGGGCGCCGCCGAGCTGGGCCACCGAGTCGTCGCCGTATTCCGCGAGCACGCGCTCGTAGAGGGCCTCGGCGCGCGCCTCGCCCACGGCGGCCGGCCCGGCCCCCGCCTCCCGCTCGCCGGCGGTGATGAACTCGTCCAGCAGCAGGCGCCGGAGCGACTTGGGGCTGCGCGAGTAGCGCGCGAAGAGCGCGCCCTTGACCACCTCGGGCAGGTTGGTGAGGGCGAAGACCGTTCCGGTGGTGTCCGTGACGTAGGGGGCCACGCGCTCACGCTCGAGATCGCTCAGATCGTGCTCGCCCACCGCGCCCCCGTCCCGGCCGATTTTGCCCGCGTCCACCCGACGGGCATCCTAGTGCCGTGCGGTGCCCACGCCTGCCGGCCGCGGCCCTCGCCGCGACCCTCCTCGCGCTCGTCCTCACGGCCTCGGCCCAGGCCCGCCCGTCGGTGCTCGCGCGGGTGGCCCCGGGCGCCGCGGCGGAGCGGCTCGGGCCGGCGGCGCGGCCCGCGCTGGCCCCGGGCGTGGTGCGCCTGCTGGAGCGGCGGGCCGGCCATCCCCTGCCCGCCCTGCGCCGCTGGTACCGCGTGCCGGCGACGAGCGCGGCCGGCGCCCGGCGGCTCGCCCGGGCCCTCGACGCCCGCCCGGGCATCGCCGTGCGCGTCGCCGCGCGCCTGGCGCCGCCCCCCTCCATCTGCCGGATTCCCCCGCCGGGGGGCTGGCCGCTCGTGACCGCCGGCGCGCCCACGCCGGACCTGACCCCGTTCCAGGACCACCGCGCCGGGCTCGCGATGCCGCCCGGCGCCGCCGGCGCGGGGGTGACGATCGCGGACGTCGAGTACGACTGGCGCCCGGGTCACGAGGAGCTGGCCGCGCGCTCGCTGCCCGCTCCCGTGGCGCCCGCCGGGGGGCTCGACCCGACCTTCCTCGCGAAGGAGCACGGCACCGCCGTGCTGGCCCTGCTCGGCGCCGCCGACGACGGCCGTGGCGTGAGCGGGCTCGCCCCCGCCGCGGCGCTGCGGCCGCGCTCCCCGTTCTCGCAGAGCGGCGACTACGAGCTCCCGGCCGCGATCGCCGACGCGGCCGCCGGGCTCCGCCCGGGCGACGTCCTGCTGGTCGAGCAGCAGATCCTGGTCGACTCCGACCCCTCCCCCGCGGTCCGGCGCCTCGTGCTGGCGCCGGTGGAGGCCGATCCCCTCTCGCGCGACGTCATCGCGGCCGCCACGGCCGCCGGGATCGTGGTGGTCGAGCCGGCCGGCAACGAGGGCATCGACCTCGGCTCCCTGGGGAGCCCGTGGCTGGGCGTCACGGCCGGCGAGGCGGGCTCCTCCGGCGCGCTGATGGTGGGCGCGGGCGGCTCCGCCGTGTCGGTGAGCGGCGACCTGCGAACCGGGGTCCGGTCCAACTTCGGGCGCCGCGTGGACGTTCAGGGCTACGGAGAGGCGGTCGTGACCGCCGGCTACGGCGAGGGCTGGAGCCCGCCGGGCGACCGCGCCTACACCTCGTGCTTCGACGGCACCTCCGCCGCCGCGGCCACGGTCGCCGGCGCCGTCGCGGTGCTCCAGGGGGTCGTGGAGGCCGCGGGGCGCGCGCCCCTGACGCCCGCGGTCGTGCGGGCGCGCCTGGTGGCCACCGGGCTGCCGCAGCCCCAGGGCACGACCCAGCCCATCGGCCCGCGGCCTCAGGTGGCGGCCGCGGCGGCCCTCGCGCTCACCGCCGCTCCCGCCCCCTGAGACCTACCAGGAGGCGCTGGAGCCGCTGGTGTCGGTCTGCTCCATCGGCCAGACCTCGGGCAGGTCGACCTCGAAGTGACCCTCCGCGTCCCCGTGCTTCTTGTGCCATTCGGTGAAGTTGGGGATCGAGAACCCCACCACGCGGAAGTTGGTGCGGTCGACCCGCACGATCAGCTCGCGCTCGGGGTCGAGCACCGCGAGCGCGGGGCTCGGGATGCCGTAGGAGCAGTGGTAGGCGTCCTTGTCGGCGTCGTAGCGCGTCATCGCGTCGGACGGGGTGTGCGTGCCTCCCCCGACCGCGGACGCCGGGGCCCCCGGCGGCTCCTCGGGGAGCGGTCCCCCGGGCCCCCCCTGACCGGGTGGCATGGGCGGCATGGTGCTCATCGGTCTCCCTCCAGCAGGCGTTGCGCGATCGCTCTCACGTCCTTCCCGTCGGCGCGCCCGCCCATGCGGGGCATGGCGGCCTTCATCACCCGTCCCAGGTCCCCGGGGCCGGTGGCGCCCTCGGCCGCGATCACCTCGGCCACGATGGCGGTGACGGCACCCTCGTCCATCTGGGCCGGCAGATAGGCCTCGAGCACGGCCAGCTCCTGCGACTCCTGCTCGACCAGGTCGGCCCGCCCTCCGGCCGTGAACTGCTCGATCGACTCGCGGTGCTGCTTGACCAGCCCGCGCAGTACGCGCGCCGCGGCCTCGTCGCTCAGGTCGCCCCGGGCCTCGATCTCGGCGTTCTTCAGCGCGGCGCGGGCCCGCCGGATCGTGCCGAGGCGCAGCTTCTCGCCCGCGCGCATGGCGTCCTTCTGGTCGCTGTCCAGTCGCTCGGCGAGCGCGGCGGGCCGGTCGGGCATCCGACAAGCCTAGCCCGCGGACCCCTGCGCGCGCCGTCCGTCGAACGGGCGGTCGAGGAGCCAGAACAGCGCCAGGGCGAGAGCCGCGGCCGCGGGGATGTACCAGGGCCAGGGGCCCATCAGGTCGAGCAGGCTGTCCTGCCGCGGAGGATGGCGCAGGAACATGTAGTTGCCGCCGGTGGCCAGCGTCCCGATCGCGGCGAGGACGGCCACCCCCACGCTCCACGCGAAGACCCGCGCGACCGCGCCCGGCCGTGGCGTGCGCCGCCGGCCCCAGGCGAGGAACACCGCGGCCACCATGACCCCCCCGTGGGCGATCACGAACCACCACCAGCGGTAGTCGGGGAAGCCGTGGCGCAGGTCCGGGGTCAGGAGCGCCTGCACGGTCGCGCTGAACGCCCAGAAGTACGTGAGCTCGAACGCCAGCGGGCTCGGCCGCCAGAGCGCGATCACCGCCGCGATGGTCGCGGCGTTGGTCAGCTCCAGGGGCAGGTCGGTGCGGGCGGAGAGGCCCTGGTCGCGCGCGAGCAGGACGTAGAAGACGATCTCGTTGACCACGAGCACCACGGCCAGGCCGCGACCGGCGAGATCCACCCAGGCCGCCTCGGGCGCCCGCCGCGCCGCCAGGCCCGACCCCAGGCAGGCGAGGGCCGTGACCAGCAGGACCGCCAGGTGCTCCCCCGAGAACAGGTCCACCGGGCCCTCCCCTCGGTCTAGAAGGGCTGCTCCTCGTCGGTCAGGCGCGCGCGCAGGCGGCGCAGGCGCTCCGCGAGCTCCCCCTCCGGGCCCCGGTCGGTGGGGTGGTAGAAGGTCACGTCCTCGAGCCCCTCGGGCATCAGCGACTCGTCGAGCACCGCGTCGGGGTGGTCGTGCGGATACGCGTAGCCCGTGCCGTGGCCGAGGTTGCGGGCGTTGGCGCGGCTGGAGTCGCGCAGCGCGATCGGCGGCCGCTGCGCGCCGTCGCGCTCCACGCGCTCCAGCGCCTCGCCGATCGCCCGGTAGGACGCGTTCGACTTGGGCGCGAGCGCGATGTAGGTCGTGGCCTGGGCCAGGGAGATCCGCGCCTCCGGCAGGCCCACGAACTCCACCGCGCGACCGGCCGCCACCGCCACCTCCAGCGCGCGGCGGGTCGGCGTTCCCGACGTCCTCGCTGGCGGCGACGATGAGCCGGCGCGCGATGAACTTCGGGTCCTCGCCCCCGCTCAGCATCACGGCCAGGTAGTAGATGGCCGCGTCCGGATCGCTGCCGCGCAGGCTCTTGATGAAGGCCGAGATCGTGTCGTAGTGCGCGTCGCCGGCGCGGTCGTACACGACCGCCCGGCCGCCGGCCGCCGACTGGACGGCCTCGAGGGGGACCTCCCCGCCGTCCGGCGTCCCCGCCGCCGCGGCCTCCAGCAGGTTGAGCGCCCCGCGCGCGTCGCCGCCGGCGCGCGCGACGATCGCCGCCCGGGCCTCCGCGCCCAGGCGCACCCGCCCGGCGAGCCCGCGCGGATCGGCGAGCGCCCGGTCGACCACGCTGCCGATCTCGTCGGCGTCCAGCGCCTCCAGCACCCAGACGCGCATCCGCGACACCAGTGCCGCGTTCACCTCGTACCAGGGGTTCTGGGTGGTCGCCCCGATGAGGGTCAGGAGCCCGTCCTCGACCGCGGGCAGCAGGGCGTCCTGCTGCGCCCGGTTGAAGCGGTGGATCTCGTCGAGGAAGAGCACCGTCCGGGTGCCGGCCGCCAGCCGGTCGCGCGCCCGGGTCATCACGGCCCGCACGTCGGCGACGGTGGCCGACACGGCCGAGAGCTCCTCGAAGGCGGCCGACGTCGCGCCGGCCACGACGCGCGCCAGCGTGGTCTTCCCGCTGCCGGGCGGCCCGTAGAGGATCATCGACGGCACCCGGTCGCCCGCGATCGCCTCGCGCAGGGCCCCGCCCGGCCCGAGGAGGGCCGCCTGGCCCACCACCTCGTCCAGCGTCTCGGGACGCACCCGCGCGGCCAGCGGCCTGGTCTGCGACAGGCGCCCCTCGACCGCGGCCGCGAAGAGGTCGTCGCCCGGAGGTGGGGTGCGGGGGGCGCTCACGCCACCCGCCCGCCCCCGCGCTCCGGCAGGAACACGGCGAGCGCGGCGGCCAGGAGCGGCAGCGCCGCGATGCCCCAGATCGCCGCCTCGCGCCCGGCGGCGTCGGCGATCGCCCCGAAGAGGGCGAGCCCCGGGGGCGCCGAGCCGATCGCCCCGAAGCCGATCATGAGGCCCGCCGCCAGCGCCAGGCGGTGGGGGAGGTAGGCCTGGCCCATGGCGACGGTGACCGAGAAGGAGGCCATCAGGACCGCCCCCGTCACGGCGAAGGCGACGAGCCCGGCCGGCCCCTCGTCCAGGAGGAAGAGCGCGATGAGCGGGCTCACGAGCGGCATGCTCCAGAGCAGCATACGACGCCCCCCGACCCGCTCGGCCAGCGCGGCGCCGGCGAGGGTGCCCACGGCGCCGGCCGCGGCGAAGGCCACCACCGCGAAGCCGGCCGCCTGATCCGAGAAGCCGCGCTCGTTGGCGAGGAGCAGCGGCACCAGGGCGAGCAGGCAGAACATGGTCCAGGTGCGCAGGCTGGTCACCACCAGCAGCAGCGCGAGCGCCCGGCGGTGGGCGGCGCTCGCCACGGCCGTCACGCCGTCGCGGGTGGTGCGCGGCACCAGGGGCACCGCCAGCCGCGCGCGCTCGTGGTGGAGCCACGCCGCCACGACGGCGCCGGGCAGCAGGAAGGTGAGGGTGGCGCGCTCGTCGAGCAGCGGGAGGGACAGGGCCACCAGGAGCGGGCCCACCGCGAAGCCGGCGTTGCCGCCCACCATGAACCACGCGAGCCCGGTGGCCGAGCGCCCGCCCGAGATCTGGTTCGCCACCCGCCCGGCCTCGGGGTGGAACGCGGCGATGCCGAGCCCCGACGCCACCACGCAGCCGAGCACGCCGACGTAGCCGCCCGCCAGCCCCGCCAGCGCGAGCCCGGCGGTGGCCACGGCCACGCCGCCCCACAGGAACACGAAGGTGGGACGGCGGTCGGCCAGCAGGCCGAAGAACGGCTGGATGGCCGAGGACATGAGCAGGGAGACCCCGAGGATCATGCTCGCCTGGAGGTCCGACAGGGCGTACAGGGTCGTGAAGACGGGGAGCAGCGCCGGCACGGCGCCCACGGTGGCGTCGATCACGAAGTGCCCCGAGGCCAGCATCGCGAGCCCGCCCCGGTCCATCTCCGTCCCGTCGGGGCGCGCCGCGGCCACGGCGGGGGCGGTGCTGGTCATCCGCGTACTGTAGGCGCCCGCGGGACGCGCCTCGCCGCCGGACCCGCTCCAGCCGTCGTCGGTTTACAAGCGGCAATGGATCCACGGGCGCCAGGGGCGACGCCGCTGTCGGCCCCCCAGGAGACGTTCCGACGGCGGCGTTAGAGGCGCTACGGTCGACCGATGCCGGGCGGGCGCCCCATCGCCGGAAGCGACGTGCACGCGGCCCTCCGCCACGCCGGCGCCCCGCGCGGCGCCGAGCGGGCGGTGATGCGGGAGATCGCCCCGGACCGCCTGTTCGACAGCTACGAGGACCTGCGCGCGGCCGTCCCGCCCGAGCGCCTCGGCCTCACCTCAGGCGCGCACGCCGCCCTCTTCGCCCCCCTCTTCGGGGAGTTCGAGTGAGCCGCGCTCGTCCACGCCGGTGATCGCCGCCACCTCGTTCAACCTCGGCCTCCGCCTCCGGCGGCGACCACCAGGCGGGGCTCAGGATGAGGTCGAAGCAGCGGGCGGCGACCAGCCCGAACCCCAGCGCCGACAGTCCCAGTACCACCACCGTGAAGCCCCCGGCATCGACGCCGAAGAGCCCAACCGGGAACTCGTCCTGACGCGCGTCGGCGATCGGCCCGTACGCGAGGCCGATCACGAGGAAGGTGACCACGCCCAGGCCCAGGCCCGTGAGCACCCAGTGGCGCTCGAGGCGGCGGATCACGAGGCCGTAGACGGTCAGGAGGACCGCGGCGCCGATCAGCCCGGCGTAGAGCCCGACCGGGCCCGCCGAGTCGCCCACCAGCCCGAGGGCGGCCCGGGCCTGCGTCTCGCGCAGCGTCGTGCCCCTCACCGCGGTGCCGAGCGTGTGGTTGAAGTCGAGGTCCGTGTAGCCCTTGTGGAAGGACCCCTGGACCATGATCAGGAAGGTCGCCGTGCCGGCCGCCGCGGCCACGGCCACGCCCACGACGAAGCGGCCGACCGCGTGGGAGAGCGGCGCCTGCCCGGTCACCGCGCCTCCTCCCCGGCCTCGTGCGGGTTGGCCCGCAACCAGGAGATCCGCAGGAAGAGGTCGCGGTCGCTCACGTCCTGCTCGAGGTCGAACGCCTGGCCGCAGAGGGGGCATGCGGTGAAGGGCTGGAACGAGGGAATTCCCTGCTCGTCGGCGGCTCCCGTCGGGATCAGGAGCAGGTCGCCCCAGCAGTCCTCGGTGGGGCACCGGGCGCGCCCGTCGATGTTCGCGAAGGCGCTCTTCGCAAGGCGTGGGCGGATGGTCGTCACCCGGGCATTCTCCTCGCGGACCTCACTACACTTCTTGAAGCTTTGGCCCGTCGGCCCGCCGGGTGGACCGCCTGGGGACGGGAAAAGGTAGAATCACCGCGTAGAATCGCCGGTTACCGGATCCCTCAGGGAGATGTCATGGCGCGCAGCTATCAGGATCTCCTCGCGAAGGCTCGCGAGCAAGTGCCGGAGGTTCAGGTCGCCGACCTGGCGGCCCGGCGCGCGGCCGGCGACGCCCCGCTCGTCGTGGACGTCCGCGAGCAGTTCGAGTGGGACGAGGGCCACATCCCCGGCTCGGTGCACATCCCGCGCGGCAACCTCGAGAGCCGCATCGCCGGCGTCGCGGCGCCCGGCCAGGAGATCGTGATCAGCTGCGCCGCGGGGAACCGGTCGCTGCTGGCCGGCACGACGCTCCAGGAGATGGGCTACGAGAACGTCTCGAGCCTCGCCGGGGGGTTCGCGCGCTGGAAGCAGAGCGGCCAGGACTGGGACGTCCCGCGCACCCTCACGCCCGAGCAGCGCTCGCGGTACAGCCGGCACACGCTCATCCCCGAGATCGGCGAGCAGGGCCAGCTCGACCTGCTCGGCAGCCGCGCGCTCCTCATCGGGGCCGGCGGCCTCGGATCTCCGGCGGCCCTCTATCTGGCCGCGGCCGGGGTGGGCACCCTCGGACTGGTGGACGACGACGTCGTGGACGCCAGCAACCTCCAGCGGCAGATCATCCACACCACCGACCGCCTGGGCATGCTCAAGGGCGAGTCGGCGCGGATCGCGATCGAGGCGCTCAACCCCGACGTCGCGGTCAACGTGCATCCGTTCCGGGTGGACAGGGAGAACGTGCTCGACCTGATCGCGGACTACGACGTGATCGTGGACGGCGCGGACAACTTCCCCACGCGCTACCTGCTCAATGACGCGTCGCTCATGGCCCGCAAGCCGCTCATCCACGCGAGCATCCTGCGCTTCGAGGGGCACGCGTCGGTGTTCCTGCCCTACGAGGGGCCCTGCTACCGCTGCCTCTTCCCGGAGCCGCCGCCGCCCGACATGGCGCCCTCCTGCGGGGAGGCCGGCGTGCTCGGCGTCCTCTGCGGGGTGATGGGCGGCATCCAGGCCAACGAGGCGATCAAGGTCCTGCTCGGCATCGGCGACACCCTCGCCGGCCGCCTGCTGATCTACGACGCCCTCGCGATGACCTTCACCGAGCTCAAGGTGCGGCGCGATCCGGACTGCCCCGCCTGCGGCCCCAACGCGCACCTGGAGTTCCGCGACTACGACGCCTGGTGCGCCGGCGTCGGCGGCCACTCCGTGGCGGCCGCGGGGGCGTGAGCCTGATCCGCATCCCCCCGGTGCTGCGTCAGGCCACCGGGGGGGAGCGCGAGATCCAGGTCTCGGGCTCCACCGTCAGCGAGGTGCTCGACGCCCTCTACGAGAAGCACCCCGAGGTGCGGTCGCGGCTCCAGTCGGACGACGGCGAGCTGCACAAGTTCGTGAACGTCTACCTCAACGACGAGGATGTGCGGCTGATGTCGTGGCTCGACACCGAGGTGTCCGAGGACGACACGCTCCTGATCCTCCCGGCGATGGCCGGGGGCGGCCGGTGAGCATCGGCCTGGCGCCGCCCCCGGCGGCGGTGTCGCCCGATCTGGTCGCCACCATCGGCAACACGCCGCTGGTCGAGCTGAAGCGCATCTCGCCCAACCCGGACGTCCGGATCCTGGCGAAGCTCGAGAGCATGAACCCCACCGGCTCGATCAAGGACCGCACCGCCCTCTCCATGATCGAGGACGCCGAGGCCCGCGGGGCCATCCGGCCGGGCGACACGATCATGGAGCCCACCTCGGGCAACACCGGCATCTCGCTGGCCATGATCTGCCGGGTGCGCGGCTACAAGCTGGTGGCCGTGATGCCGGAGAACGTCACGGCCGAGCGCCGGCAGCTGCTCACCCTCTACGGGGCCGAGATCATCCCCACGGACGGGGAGTACGGGTCGAACGGCGCGGTCGAGGTGGCCACGCGCCTCTCGGCCGAGAACGGCCTGTTCATGCCCTTCCAGTACGGCAACCCGGCCAACCCGCGCGCCCACTACGAGGGCACGGCGGCGGAGATCGTGCGCGACTGCCCGGAGATCGACGTCTTCGTGGCCGGGCTGGGCACGGGGGGGACGCTGATGGGCTCCTCCCAGCGCCTCAAGGAGCACCGCGCCGACATCAAGATCATCGCGTGCGAGCCCCTTCAGGGCGACCCGGTGAGCGGCCTGCGCAGCCTGGACGACGGCTTCGTGCCGCCCATCCTCGACCTCGCCCGTCTCGACCGGAAGCTGCTGGTCTCCAACCGCGACTCCATCGTCATGACGCGGCGCCTCGCCGACGAGGAGGGCATCTTCGCGGGCGTGTCGTCGGGCGCGGTCATCCACACCTGCGCGCGCATGGCCGAGCGGATGACCCGGGGCACGATCGTCGGCATCGTCTGCGACGGGGGCTGGAAGTACCTGTCGGCCGGCATCTGGACGAGCGACGTCGACGACGTCGAGGAGACCCTCGACAACGGGATCTTCTGGTAGCAGTTGAAGTTGCCGCGTGCCCTGGCGCAGGAGCTGGTCGCCCACGCGATCGCCGACCTGCCCAACGAGTGCTGCGGGATGATCTCGGGCCTGGGCTCCCACGCCGCCGTCGTCCACCGCGCGGCCAACACCGAGGCGAGCCCGTTCATGTACGTCATGGACCCGCAGGAGCAGCTCCGGATCATGAACGAGATCGACGCGGCCGGCGACGACCTGGTGGCGATCTACCACTCCCATACCCGCTCGGCGGCCTACCCCTCCCGCACCGACGTGGACCTGGCGTTCTTCGCCGAGACGCTCTACCTGATCGTGTCGATCGCCGACCGCGACGCGCCCGAGATCCGGGCCTTCCACATCACCCGGTCCGCTCCCGAGGGCGAGCAGATCGCCGAGGAGCCGGTGGAGGTCGTCTGACGATCACGCGTCTCGGGGAGGCCCGACGGGCCTCCCCGGAACCTCTGTCAGCTCTCGGAGCCCGTGCCCACCGGCTCCGCCTTGGGAGCCGCCCGACGGGTGCGGCGCTTGGGCTTGGGGGCCTCCTCGGCGTCCGCCTCGGCCGCGATCTCGGCCGACGGAGCGGCCTCGACCTCCGCGTCGGCCTTCGGCGCGGCCTTGCGGGTGCGGCGCTTGGGCTTGGGGGCCTCCTCGGCGTCCGCCTCGGCCGCGGTCTCGGCCGACGGAGCGTCGACCTCCTCGTCGGCCTTCGGCGCGGCCTTGCGGGTGCGCCGCTTCGGCTTCGGAGCCTCGTCACCGTCGGCCTCGGCCGGCGGCGGGGCCTCGAGCACGGCCTCGGCCGCCGGAACGGCCTCGGCCTCCGCGCCGGCCGTGGCACGGCGACGCACGCGGCGCCTGCCGGGGACGGCGGGCGCCTCCTCGGCCGCGGGCGGCGGCTCCGGCGCGGCGGCGGCAGGCTCGACCGGGGCCTCGGCCGGGGCCTCGTCGTCGGCCGCGGTGACGCGGCGACGGCGACGGCGGCGCGGGGCGGCCTCGTCGTCCTCGGCGACGGGCTCGGCGGCGACCTCCTCCGGAAGGACGCCCGGCTCCTCGGACACGACCGGCTCCGCGACCTCGGACGGGTCGAGGGGCTCGAGGTCGGCGACGGTGGGCTCCGGGTCGGACGCCGCGCGGCGGCGCCGGCGGCGCGAGCTGCGCGAGGGCGGCTCGTCGTCGTCCCCCACGTCGCTGACCTCGGCCAGCTCGGGCACGTCCTCGCCCACCTCCGGGCCGAGCATGATCATGTCCTCGTAGGAGATCGGCTCGTCGAGCGGCGGCAGCGTGCCCAGGTCCACGTCGGGCGTGGGCGTGATGACGACCTCGAACACCTCGGCCTCGCCGTCGGTCTCGTCGCCCGCCACCGGCTCGGTGGTCGCGGGGTCGGAGCGCCGCCCACCGCGCCGCCGTCGCCGGCGCCCGTCGCCCTCGTCGCCCGCGCGCTCGGCGGCCGGCGCGCCGGCCGCCGCCTGCGGAAGCGGAGGCGCCGCCCCGCCGGCCAGCTCCACGCGGTAGGTCCCGCTGCGAGGGTCGGTCTCGATGCGCACGATCCCGGCCGTCGCGGCCTCCTCCAGGAACTTCGAGAACGTGGAGAAGCCGTGCTCGCTCTCGTCGAACGCGGGGTACTTGCGGCGCATGGAGTCCTTGACCACGCTTGCGAGCGGCCACTCGGTGCCCTCGCGCTGGAGCGCGGTGAGGGTCTCCTGAAGGAGCTGCATCGGGTTGAGGCCGCTTCCGCCCGAGCGGCGCGGCGTCGAGCCGGCGGCCTGCGCGGCCAGGAGGTCGTAGAAGATGAACTCGTCGCAGTTGGCGATCAGCAGCTCGCTCGCCGACTCGCGGTTGCCCACCCCGATGACGCGCTTGTTGAGCTCGCGCAGCTTGCCCACCAGGGGCGTGAAGTCGCTGTCGCCGGAGACGATGACGAAGGTGTCGACGTGCTCGCGGCTGTAGGCGAGCTCCATGGCGTCGACCGCCATCTGGATGTCGGCGCGGTTCTTGGCGCCCTCGCGGGCGGAGGGCATCTCGATGAGCCCCAGCCCGGCGTTCTGCAGCTCGTGGCGCGCGTCGCGGTAGCGGCTCCAGTCCGCGTAGGCGCGCTTCACCAGCACGCGGCCCTTCTCCGCGAGCCGGTTGTTCACGAGATGGATGTCGAAGTCGCCTCGTCCCTTGGCCCCGGGTCGGGCCATGTTCTCGAAGTCGACCAGCACGGCGAGAGAGCTCTCGCGCTCGGCCAATGGGTCCTCCAGAAGTCTGTGTGGGGCCGCCAGGTGCGGCGGCCGGGTCAAGCGGCGTAATGCCGAATGCCCGCGCGTACGCAGGCAGGGCGATGGTACCAGTCCTGGCAAACCCCCCGGATGGCACGTCGCGGGAGCCCCCGCGTCACTAGAATCCGCGGAGGAAGAAATCGGCACCGGTAGGTGCGGAACCGCGTCAAGGGACAGCCTTCAATGACCACGCAGCAGCCGACGGCGACCACTGATGTCTCGAACGGGCCCGGCGCCGAGACCCTGAGCATCACCGACAACCGGACGGGTGCTACCTATGAGCTCCCGATCGCGGATGGAACGATCCGCGCCACCGATCTTCGCCAGATCAAGGTAGGCGACGACGACTTCGGGCTCATGACCTACGACCCCGCGTTCATGAACACGGCGTCCTGCCGGAGCGCGATCACCTACCTCGACGGCGACAAGGGCATCCTGCGCTATCGCGGCTACCCCATCGAGCAGCTCGCCGCGAGCAGCTCGT
The DNA here is from genome assembly GCA_963760715.1 of Miltoncostaeaceae bacterium. Classification (GTDB taxonomy): domain Bacteria; phylum Actinomycetota; class Thermoleophilia; order Miltoncostaeales; family Miltoncostaeaceae; genus CAVXDY01. Next base: position 151,770 of record CAVXDY010000007.1, read on the forward strand.
TCCTCGAGGTCGCCTACCTGCTGGTCTACGGCGACCTGCCGACCGAGCCCCAGCTCGACGCCTGGGTCCACGAGATCACCCACCACACGTTCGTGCACGAGAACGTGCGCACGTTCATGCAGGGCTTCCGCTACGACGCCCATCCCATGGGGATGCTCCAGTCCAGCGTCGGGATGCTGAGCACGTTCTACCCCGAGGCCAAGGACATCACGGACGCCGAGACCAACGACCGGCAGATCGTGCGCCTGATCGCGAAGATGCCCACCCTGGGCGCCTTCGCGTACCGGCACGTCACCGGCAAGCCGTTCGTCTACCCGAACAACGAGCTCTCCTACTCGGAGAACTTCCTCTCGATGCTGTTCACCACCGGCGTCCCGAAGTACACGCCGGACCCGCGGATCGTGAAGGCGCTCGACGTGCTCTTCATCCTCCACGCCGATCACGAGCAGAACTGCTCGACCAGCGCGGTACGCAGCGTGGGCTCGTCGCAGGTGGACCCCTACTCGGCGGTCGCGGCCGGCGTCAGCGCCCTCTACGGACCGCTCCACGGCGGCGCCAACGAGGCCGTGCTGCAGATGCTCCGCCGCATCCAGACGGTGGACAACATCCCGGCCTTCATCGAGGGGGTCAAGGGGGGCGAGGAGCGCCTGATGGGCTTCGGCCACCGGGTCTACAAGAACTTCGACCCGCGGGCGACGATCATCAAGAAGGCCTGCGACGACGTCTTCGAGGTCACGGGCGTCAACCCGCTCCTGGCCATCGCGGTGGAGCTGGAGAAGATCGCGCTTCAGGACGAGTACTTCGTCGCGCGCAAGCTCTACCCGAACGTGGACTTCTACAGCGGCCTGATCTACGAGGCCCTCGGGATGCCGGCCGACATGTTCACGGTCCTGTTCGCGATCGGCCGCACCCCCGGCTGGGCCGCCCAGTGGCGGGAGCTGATCGGCGACAAGGAGCAGAAGATCTCGCGGCCGCGCCAGGTCTACGTGGGCGCGGACGAGCGCGACTACGTCGCGATCGCTGACCGCTAGGGGACCTTCGCGGGGGCGCGCCGCTCGGCGGTGCGCTCCGCGACAGCGTCCAGCAGTGTGACGAGCAGCTCCAGCTCGCGCTCGTCGAGCGCGTCCCACAGGTGCTCCACCAGCTCGTTGCGTCCCGGGAGGGCGTCCGCCGCCACGGCCATCCCCTGCTCGGTGACGTGCGCCTGGACCATGCGCCGGTCGCTGGGGTGCGGCAGCCGCTCCACCAGCCCCGTGCGCTCCAGCCCGTTGACGAGCTTGGTCACGTTGGGACGGGTCACCCCGAGCTCGTCGCCGAGCGCGTGGAGGCAGGCGCGCCGGTCCTGACGGCAGCAGAGGACGTCCAGGACCTCCAGCTTCGCGTCGGACAGCCCGTAGCCGCCGGCGTGCCGGTCGAGCTGCCGTCCCGCGGCGCACGCCACGCGCTCGAGTGCCTCGGTCGCGAGCCGGGCGAGCTCCGAGCGGTCCACCCTCCGCACGGTCGTTTCCGGGTTCATCAACTGGGCACCGTACCACCGTGCCCCCGCGGCCGGTCAAGCGGCGGCCCGTGCATTAGGCTGTCCGGGTGGCCGACCCCCAGGAACAGATCCGGCAGGCGGTGCGCGACATGCTCCAGGAGCTGACGCGCGCCTTCGAGTCGGCCGGCACCAAGGCGCGCCAGGCGGTGGACGACGTCGGGCGCCTCGTGGGCGAGGCCCCCGGCATCAGCCGCCTGCGCCAGCCGTTCGAGCCGGACTCCCCGGCCCAGCTCATCCGGGAGCTCGCCAGGCTGCGCGAGGAGGGCCTGGTCACCGACGAGGAGTTCGCCGCCAAGAAGGCGGAGCTCCTGGCCCGGATGTGAGCGCGCCGGAGGCCTGGAACCAGCTCCTCGAGGGGCTCCGGCCGCACGTCTCGCCCGAGTGGAGCCGGCACGCGGAGGAGCACGGGGGAGTGGGCTGGGTGCGCCTGATCCTGCTGGTCGACGCGCACCACCAGCTCTCCACGCCGCGCGTGGCCGAGAAGGTGGCGATGACGATGGCCGATCTCGTGCCCCCCGAGCGCGAGAGCGAGCGCGAGGGCTGGGAGGCGCTGCGCGAGAAGGCGGAGGAGGAGCGGATGGAGCTCGTCGCCTCCCTGGTCGACGCCGCGCCGTCGCTGCTCTCCGAGGAGCTGACCCCGCTCTTCGCACGCTCGATCGAGCCCATGCCCCAGATGTGATGGCGGCGGGCGGGCATCCGAGCGATGCCGACCGCGAGGTGGCCGCGAGACCGGTGCTGGAGGCCGCCCTGGCGGCGAGCGCGGCCCGCGATCGCGACGCGCTGGCGGCCTGTTACGCCGAGGACGTCGTCTGGCTGGACGCCGGCGGCGTCACGCGCGGCCGGGACGCGGCCGCCGACCGGCACGCCGGCATCGCCGCGGTCGCGTCCGGCTGGGCGCCGCTCCAGCAGAAGGGCGCCCACGCCGTCCTGAGGTGGGCCGCGGCCGGCGGCGCGGTGGGCGCGATCGTGGTCGAGGTGCGCAGGGAGCGGATCATCTTCGCCGCCACGGCGTAGGTCCCCCCGCCTGATCTCCGCGCCGGCCTCGAGGCCGGCGAGGCCGGTGTGAGGCCCTACTCCCCCAGCAGGCGCAGGGCCGCCGGCGGGTAGAGGGCGCGGAGGCGGCCCCGGCCGGCGCGCGGGGACTCGACGTCCAGCACGGCGAGGCTCCCCTTCTTGAAGTCCACCACGCCCCCGCCGGTGAGCTCGGCGACGATCTGGGACAGGTCCGGCTCGTGGCCGCACACCATCGGGACGTCCGCGTCGGCGCGCTCGAGGAGGGCGTCCTCGAGGTCGTCCAGGCGCATGCCCGGCCGGAGGCGCGGGTCCTCCACGGGGGTGCCGCCCAGCGCCTCGCAGATGATCTCCGCCGTCTGCCGGCAGCGCACCAGCGGGCTGGTGAGCACGAGGCCGGGCGCGATGCCGAGGGCCCGCATCCCCGCCGCGGCGGCCCGCGTGCGCTCGACCCCCTGCGGGGTGAGCGCGCGCGGCTCGTCGCGGTTGCCCGTCGCGGGACCGGCATCCTCCGCGATGCCGTGCCGGACGAGGTGGAGCGTCAGCGGCGTGGCGTCAGTCGATCATCTGGTAGGCGGGCAGCGTCAGGAAGTTGACGAAGTCGTCGGAGGTCGAGATCTGGTCGAACAGCACCGACGCCGTGTCGAAGTAGGAGTGGAGGCCCTCCGGATACGCGCCGTGGATCTTCTCCAGCTCCTCGGCGAGGATCGTGCGGAAGAGGTCGGGGTCGACCTTGCGGCCGTCGTCGAGAACCCCCCGCGGGCTGTGGATCCACTGCCACACCTGGCTCCGGGAGATCTCGGCGGTCGCGGCGTCCTCCATCAGGTTGTTGATGGGCACGCAGCCGATGCCGTTGAGCCAGGCGCCCAGGTACTGCACCCCCACGCTGACGTTGGTGCGGAGGCCGGCCTCGCTGATGGGGCCCTCGGGGACGAAGGTGACCAGGTCCTTCGCCGTGATGTTGACGTCCTCGCGCTTGCGATCGATCTGGTTGGGGCCCTTCATGACGGCGTCGAAGGCCGCGAGGGCGATCGGCACCAGCCCCGGGTGGGCGACCCAGGTGCCGTCGTGGCCGTCGTTCGCCTCGCGCTCCTTGTCGGCGCGCACCTTCGCGAGCGCCTCCTCGTTGGCGACGGGGTCGTTCTTGATCGGGATCTGGGCCGCCATGCCGCCGATCGCGTGGGCGTCGCGGGCGTGGCAGGTCTTGATCGCCAGCAGCGAGTAGGACCGCATGAAATGGGTCGTCATCGTCACCAGGGCGCGGTCCGCCAGCACGAAGTCCGGGTGGCTGCGGAACTTCTTGATGACGCTGAAGATGTAGTCCCAGCGGCCGCAGTTGAGCCCGGCCGAGTGCTCGCGCAGCTCGTAGAGGATCTCGTCCATCTCGAAGGCGGCGACGATCGTCTCGATGAGGACGGTGGCGCGGATGGTGCCCCGCGGGAGCCCCATCGACTCCTGGATCATCAGGAAGATGTCGTTCCAGAGGCGCGCCTCGAGGTGGCTCTCGAGCTTCGGCAGGTAGAAGTACGGCCCCGAGCCCTTGGCCAGCAGGGCCGAGGTGTTGTGGAGCGTGTAGAGCGCCAGGTCGAAGATCCCGCCCGAGACCGGCTCTCCGTCGACCAGCACGTGCTTCTCCGGCAGGTGCCAGCCGCGCGGGCGCACCAGCAGGGTCGCGATGGTGTCGTTGAGCCGGTACTCCTTGCCGTCCGGGTTGCTGAAGGAGATCGTCCCGTCGACGGCGTCGCGCAGGTTGATCTGGCCCTGGATCAGGTTCTCCCAGGTGGGGGTGTTCGAGTCCTCGAAGTCGGACATGAACACCTTGGCGCCGGAGTTGAGCGCGTTGATGATCATCTTGCGGTCGACCGGGCCGGTGATCTCCACGCGCCGGTCCTGCAGGTCGGCCGGAGCCGGGGCCACCCGCCAGGTCTTGTCCTCCCGGATGTGGGCCGTCTCGGGAAGGAAGTCGAGCGTGCCCCCTGCGTCCAGCGCCGCCGCCCGCACCGCGCGCGCGGCCAGGAGCTCGCGCCGCCGGGGCTCGAAGGTGCGATGGAGCCGCGCCACGAGATCGAGTGCCTCGGGGGTGAGGATCTCCGCGCCCTCGGGTGAGACCTCACCCAGGACCTCGACTCCCTGCGGGGGGCTGATGGTGCTCATGACTCGGGATGCCTTTCGTCGCTCGCCGCGTGCGATCCGAGACTAATGGACCGGGGCCGCCCGGGGCGCCCGTTACGAGATCCCGGGGGTCTGGGCCGCGAGCACCGACGCGACCACCACGATGGCCAGCGACAGCAGCAGCTCGACCTCGGCCATCCGCCGCACCAGCACGAGCGTCGGCCGGTTGGGGCGCTTCACGCTCCGCAGCGCGGTGACGATGCGCCGGTTGGAGAACGCGAGGAAGGCGATGGGGCAGAGCAGGGCGAGCTTGTAGAGGATGCTGCGCCCGAAGCCCGTCTGCCACAGGCCGGCCGGGTCGTTCAGCTCGCCCACCGCCCGGATCACGCCCGTCAGGATGGCGAGCCCCACGGCCACCAGGGCGACCTTCGAGAACCGCGCGAGCACCTCCTTCGCCACGATCGGCCCCCCGTCCGGCGCGATCCTCGGGAGGCGCAGGTGCACCAGCGCGACCAGCGCCAGCCCCGCGATCCACACCGAGACGGCCGCCACGTGCAGGAGCTGGGCGCCCACCTGGAGGGTCGGGAACGAGTCAACGCGCGCGTGCCCCTGGGTCGCGATCCCTCCGAGGACCGCCAGGAGGAGCGCCGCCATGGCGATGCCGACCGCCCGCGAGCCGGCCGGCGTGGGAGCCCGGGGGGCGTTCTGGTTGCCGTACTCGCGCAGGAACTGGAACGCCCCGAGCGCGAAGAGCGCGAACAGCAGCGCCCCGCGCAGCTGCACCAGCGATCCGAACCGGGTGTCGCTCAGGACCTGGCTGATGCCCGTGGCGTCGCCCAGGGTCTTCAGGACCCCCGTGCCGAGCACCGTCGCGCTCTGCACCACCAGCAGGTAGCCCTCGGCGAGCATCGCCGCCACCGCCAGCACGCCGAAGCCCACCCAGAAGGTGTCGCGGCCCCACGCCAGCACCGCGTCGCGCTCGCTCCCGCTCGCCCCGGGAGGGCGCCGGAGGGCCGGGGCCCAGACGAGCCACCGGAAGGCGAGCAGGCCCAGCAGCCCGCCCAGGCCGGCGATCTCGAGGAAGCGCGAGCTGGTGCCCCACACGCCGGTCTCCGACGGCCCCCCCGATCCGTTCCCCGAGAAGTACGGCTGGCCGGGCGGCCCGCCCACGCCGAAGACGAGGAGGCCCGGCACCACGTGCGAGTCGGCGCCGAGGATCTGGTAGCGCACCGTGTAGGTGCCGTCGGGCAGCGCGGGGCGCAGGGGGATCTCGACCACCCGCTTGTCGGAGGTGACCCGTCCCGGGCCCGAGCTGACCGGGGTCCCGGAGGAATCGACGACGTCGAGGTCCTGGCTGCGCAGCAGCTCGACCGGCTCGTTGAAGCTGATCGTGACCAGGCTGGGCGCCGAGTCGAGGGTGGCTCCCGCCGGCGGGCTGCTGGCGGTGATGTAGGGGTGGGCCATCGCCGTGCCGGTCGCGCCGAGGAAGGCGGCGCAGGCCACGAGGGCGAGGAGGGCTCGGCGCATCCGGCGATGGTACTGCCGGGCCGCCCCGGTGGCGCCGAGCCCGGGCGGCCCGGATGGTACGGTCCCGCCGTGCCCGATCTCCTCGCCGGCACGACCGGCCTGGTGGTCGGCGTGGCCAACAAGCGCAGCATCGCGTGGGCCATCGCGCGGAAGCTCGATGCCGCCGGGGCGCGGCTCGCGCTGACCTACCAGGGTGAGCGCACCGAGGGCGACGTCCGCAAGCTCGCGGCGACGCTTCAGGGCTGCGACACCGTGCTCCCGCTCGACGTGCAGGACGACGCCCAGGTGGCCGCCGGCGTCGCCGGCGCGGCCGAGGCGCTGGGCGGCCTGGACATCCTGGTCCACGCGGTGGCCTACGCGCGCCCGGAGGACCTGGGCGGGCGCTTCGTGGACACCGGCCGCGAGGGCTTCCACCTGGCCCTCGACGTCTCGGCCTACTCGCTCGCCGCCCTGGCCCGCGAGGCGGAGCCCCACATGCGCGCGCGCGGCGGCGGGTCGATCATGACGCTCTCGTACATCGCCGGCGACCGCGCGGTGCCCGGCTACAACGTCATGGGCGTCGCCAAGGCCGCGCTGGAGTCGATCGTGCGCTACCTGGCCTGGGACCTCGGGGACGGGGGCATCCGGGTGAACGCGATCTCCGCCGGGCCGGTGCGCACGCTCGCCGCGCGCGGCATCCCCGGCTTCGGCTCGATGGCGGACAAGGCCTCCGAGCGCGCGCCGCTGCGCCGCGACATCACGGCCGACGAGGTCGGCGACGCCGCCCTCTTCCTGGCGTCGCCGTTGTCGGCCAGCGTCACCGGCGAGACGATGTTCGTCGATGCCGGGTTCCACGCCATGGGGTTCTGACCGGCCGCGCCGGCCCGGTGCGCGTCGGGGTGGTCGCCGACACGCACGTCGGCGAGAACCTGCCCGAGCTGCCCGCCGAGGTCTGCGAGGTCCTCGCGGGCGTTCGACCTGATCCTGCACGCGGGGGACATCATCGACCCGGCGGTGCTCGACGCGCTGCGCGCCGTGGCGCCGGTGGTCGCCGTGCGCGGCAACCATGACGCGCGCCGGGGACACCGCGAGCTGCCGCGCGACGTGCTGGTGCGCGTGGGAGGGGCGCGCATCGGCCTCACCCACGGGCACCGGCGGGCGTCGGTGGAGCTGCCGGCGATCGCGGTGTCGCTGGTGGCCGGGCGGCCCGTGCGCCTGGGGTTCGAGCGCACCATGCGCGCCCGCTTCCCGGGGGCCGACTGCGTGGTGGTGGGCCACCTCCACGAGCCGATCCACCGCGAGGTGCGCGGCGTGCTCCTGTTCTCGCCCGGCGCCGTCTTCTCGGCCGAGCACGACCCCGACTTCGACTGGCGCGACCCCCGGGCCATGGCCTACCGCCGCTATCGCCGCCGCCTGCCCGCCGAGGCCCGCCGGCCGGGCGTGGGCCTGATCGAGGTGGGCCCCGGGGTCCTTCGCGCCCGGGTGATCCCGCTCCTCCGGCCGATCCGGGCGCCGTCGCCCTTCACGGCCCCGAGAGCCCCGGGAGCTCCCGCGTGACGAGGCCCTCGGCCACGTACCACGCCGCGGCGCGCCGGAGCGACTCCTCGATCGGCGTGTAGACGAGCCCCAGCTCCCGCGTCGCCCGCGAGCCGTCGTAGCGGTGGCCGTGAAGGATGGTGCGCACCATCTCCCGGCACACCGGCGGGCGCCGGCCGCGCAGGCGCGCCACGCCCTCGACGGCCCCGGCCAGCGCCATCGCCACCGGGGGCGGCAGGCGCCGCGGGTGCTCCTCGCGCCCGGCGATGCGGCCGAGCAGGGCGACCGCCTCCCTCACCGTGAGGGTCGCGCCCGAGAGCAGGTAGCGCTCGCCGGGGACGCCGCGGGCCTCGGCCAGCAGGTGCCCGCGCGCGCAGTCGTCGATGTCCACGATCGACAGGCGCGAGTCGACCACCATCCGCAGCCTGCCGTTGAGCGCGTCGATGAGGATGCGCGCCGTCCCGCGCGTGCGCCCGGGCCCCTGCACCGACGCCGGGTTGACGCACACCAGCTCCAGGCCGGCCACGCCGGCGGTGGCCTGCGCGACCCGCTCGGCCTCGTACTTGGAGCGCTCGTAGCGCGAGAGGAAGCGTCCGCGGTGCGGCGACCACTCGGTGCCGGCGGTGCCCGCCTCCTCACCGATGACCGCGGCCGAGGAGGTGTAGACCACCCGCCGCACACCGGCCGCCCCCGCCGCGCGCACCACGTTGCGGGTGCCGTCGACGTTCGCCCGGTCGAGCTCGCCGGGGTCGCGCAGGCAGAAGCCGTTGACCCCCGCCACGTGGTAGACGATCTCGCAGCCGGCCATCGCCCGCTCGAGCGACGGCGGATCGAGGATGTCCCCGCGCACCGGCTCGGCACCGGCCGTGCGCAGCGCGTCGGCCGAGGCCTCGGAGCGGGTCAGCGCCCTGACCGTCCGGCCGTCCGCGATCAGCCGGTCGAGCACGGCCCGGCCGACGAAGCCGCCGGCGCCGGTGATGAGAAGGGGGTCGGCCATGGGACCCGCGCAACCTAGCCCCTCCGCCTCGGCCGCGCGGCGGGCCCGTTGCCCGTCGCGCGCCGCCGGGCATAGCGTCTCCAGCGACCGGCCGAAGCGCCGGAATCGACGATGGAGGATCTCCCGTGCGACGTCTCCCGACCATCATCGGCGCCGGCCTCGTGGCCGCTGCCACGGCATCGGCCATCGCGGTCACCAGCGGCAGCGCCCAGGCGCCCGGCGACCGCACCCTGACGTTCGTCGAGCGGCAGATCGCGGCCAGGACCGTGTTCGCCGACGTGCCGCCCCTCGCGACCAAGAAGCACCCGAATCCCAGCCCCGGAGACGGGATCCTGTTCGAGAACACGGTGCGGGACGCCACCGGCGCCAAGGTCGGCACCTTCCAGGCGCGGTGCAGCTTCCTCACGGCGACGAAGAGGATCGTCGGATCGGTGACGCTCTGCGACGGGATCTATCTGCTCGCCGACGGCACCATCACGGGGAGCGCATCCGTGGTCCAGGCCCCGGGGACGACGACTCAGTTCGCCGTGACCGGCGGCACCGGCGCCTACGAGGGCGCCCGCGGCAGCGGCACCAACAAGAACCGTCCGGGCAACAACAACCCGGTCTCGGACACGACCATCCACCTCCTCCCATAGGCGGGGAGGCGGCTCAGGAAGAGGACGCCGCCGCCAGCGCGCGGACGGCGGCGGCATCCTCCAGCTCCAGGGCGCGCCGCGCGAGCTCGCCGGCGGCCGCGGAGTCGAGCTCCCGCACCCACGCCTTCACCAGCGGCACGCGGCGCGGCCCCACGCTCAGCTCGTTGACGCCCAGGCCCACGAGCAGGGGCACGGCCTGAGGGTCGGACGCCGCCTCCCCGCACACCGCGACCCGGCAGGCGTGCGGCCGGGCCGCGGTCACCACGCCGTCGACCAGCTGCAGCACGGCGGGGTGGAGGGGGTCGGAGAGGCGCGCCACGCCCCCGTTGCCACGCTCGGCGGCCATCGTGTACTGCACGAGGTCGTTGGTGCCGATCGACAGGAAGTTGACCTCGGCGGCGAGCGTGCCGGCTCGGAGGGCGGCCGCCGGGACCTCGATCATCACGCCCAGCTCCACCGGCCCGGCGGGCAGGCCGTCACCGGCCAGCGACGCGCGGGCCCGCTCCAGGAGGGCGACCGCCGCGCGCAGCTCGCCCACCTCGCTGACCATCGGGAACATCACCGACAGCGGGGTCACGGCGGCTGCCCGCAGCACCGCGCGCAGCTGGGTCACGAGCAGCTCGGGGCGGGCCAGCGACAGCCGCACGCCGCGCACGCCCAGGAACGGGTTCTCCTCGGGGGCGAGCCGCGCGAAGGCGAGCGGCTTGTCGGCGCCGGCGTCGAGCGTGCGAAGCACGGTGCGGCGGCCCCCCATGATCGCGCCGATCTCCCCGTAGACGCGCAGCTGCTCCTCCTCGTCCGGCGCGGTGGCGCGGTCGAGGAAGAGGAACTCGGTGCGCATCAGGCCCACCCCGTCCGCGCCCCGCGCCACGGCCTCGGCCGCGTCGTCCGGGCCCCCGATGTTCGCGGCCACCTCCACGTGCCGGCCGTCGTGCGTGACCGCCGGCTCGTGGGCCCGCTCGCGCGCCGCGGCCTCGCGCCGTTCGTCCTCGCGGCGGGACGCGGCGAAGCGCTCGGCCGTCTCGGCGCCGGGGTCCACCACGAGCAGACCGGCGTCGCCGTCGAGGAGAAGCGGCACCCCGTCGCCGATCTCGAGCACGGCCGGGCCGAGGCCCGCCACCGCGGGCACGCCGAGGGTGCGGGCGATGATCGACGCGTGGGACGTGGGCCCGCCTCCGGCGGTGGCGATGCCGGTCACGATCCGCGGGTCGAGGGTGGCGGCCTCGGCGGCGCCCAGCTCGTCGGCCACCAGGATGCCGGGCTCGGCCGGGCCCGACGGACCGGCGCCCGTGAGCCGGTCGACCACGCGCCGGCCAACCTCCAGCAGGTCGCCCGCCCGGGCCCGCAGGTACTCGTCGTCAAGGCCCTCGTAGCCCTCGGCGGCCGACCGCACGGTCCCGTCCCAGGCCGCGGCGGCGCTCCGCCCGCCGGCGATGGCGCCCTCGGCCGCGCCCACGAGGTCCTCGTCGTCGAGGAACATCGCCTGCGCGTCGAGGATCTCCGCCGTCTCCGCCCCGGCGCGCCCGGCGCCCGCGTCGCGCGCCGCCCGCAGCTCGGCGCCCACCGCCGCGAGCGCCGCGCGCAGGGCCGCGCGCTCCTCGCCGGGCGGTCCGGCGGGCTCCTCGGGGACGGGCGCGGCGCTCCGCCGGGCCGGCCGCGCCGGGCCCGCGGCGCGGCCCGGAGAGGCCGGCGCGCCGTGCAGCTCGTCGCCCGGGGCCGGGGGTGGCGCGGCGGCGGCCGGCGCCGGCGCCGGCGCCTCGGGAAGGGGGAGCACCGGTGCGCCCCCGCCGTCCTCCCGCTCGCTCACGATGGCCGCCACCGCCTCGAGGGCGGCCGGCGCGTCGGGGCCGCGGGCGAGGATCCGCACCTCGTGGCCGCGCAGCGCCCCCAGGGTGGAGAGGGCCGTCAGGCTGCGCCCGTGGGCGGGCCCCCGGCCCGTGGTCATGTTCTCCAGGCGAACCTCGGCGTCGAGGCCCGCGACGGTGCGCACCACCGCGGCGGCGGGCCGTGCGTGGAGGCCGTGCGCGCCGCCCACGGTCGCCGTGACGCTGAGCCAGTCGCCCGCATCGCCGGACGCCTCGGGGGGCGCCTGCGCGGCGTCCGTCCCGCCCACGCCCAGGAGGGCCAGCTTGCCGGCCAGCCCGAGGCGGGCCTCCTCGGCCACCTCCGCCAGCGACCCCCCCGCCCGCGCCGCCGCCGCGGCGGCCACGGCGCCCTCCACCAGGGGGGCCTCGCACAGGAGCACGCGCTCGCGCTGATCGTCCGGAAGGAACTCGAGCGCGATCTCGGCGCTCATCACGGCGGAGCCCAGGTCCATCAGCACCAGCGCGCCGTCGCCGGCCGCGTCCGCGCGCTCGATGGCCGCAATCACGCGCTTGGCGTCGGTGCCGATGGCGCCCTCCGGGTCGTCGAGGCCGCCGGCCGCCTCGATGGGAACCTCGTCGCCCCCCATCTCGCGCGCGAGCTCGACCACCCCCTCCGCCAGCCGGGCGCTGTGCGAGACGATCACGAGCCCGATCATCGGCGCCGCCCGCCCGGTCAGCCGAGCCCGTAGGCCCGGTGCAGCAGCTCGATCGGGTGGGCCGAGGGGAGCCCGGTGGCGTGGGAGATCTGCCAGCGGCAGGTCTCGGAGTCGCACACCGACAGCTGGGCGCCCGACTCGCGCACCTGGCGGAAGACGGGCTCGCCCACGGCCATCGCGATGTCGTACTTCTCCACCTTCAGGCCGTAGGTCCCCGCCACGCCGCAGCACACCGCGTCCACCTGGCGCGCCTCGAGGCCCGGCACCATCGCCATCAGGTCGAGGGCCGGCGTGCCGATGCCGTGGCCCCGCTGCTGGCAGGGGGCGTGGTAGGGCACGGCCATGTCGACGGGGGAGAAGTCGGTGCGCAGCTCGCCGCGGTCGTGGAGCATCACGAGGTACTCGCAGATGTCGTAGACGCGCTTCCCCACGACGGCCAGGTCCTCGTCCTCGACGCCCAGGATCTCGTGGGCCTCGCGCTTCAGCATCAGGCCGCAGCTCGTGGACGTGGCCACGATGTCGTGGCCCGCCCGCGCGTAGGGCGCGAGCGCCGCGGCCAGCGCCCGCACGTACCTCCGGGCGTCCGGGAAGATGCCGTTGCTCTGCAGCGGCAGCCCGCAGCAGCCCTGCTTGGGGACGATCACCTCGAGCCCGTTGTGCTCCAGGACCGCCACGGCCCGCTCTCCGAGGTCGGGCTCGTAGTAGTTCGCGCTGCAGCCGTGGAAGAAGACGACGGTGCGGGCGACGCCCTCGGCCTGCGGTGGCCGGCGCATGCCGCGCTTGCGCGCCCACGTCTGCAGCGTCCGCCCGGCCCATTTCGGCACCGGCGCCGCGCGGTGGATGCCGATCGACTTCTCCTGGAGCGTCCGTGCGAGTCGGTTGCGCATGACCGCGTTGGCGATCGGGGCCACCGGGGTGCCGAGGCGGCCGGAGAGGGTCGGCCGGGCGATCAGCCGGTCGCGCAGGGGGATGCCCTTGTCGGCCTTCAGGGCCGCGCGCGCCTGGGAGTTGATCTCCGCGATGTGCACGCCCTGCGGGCACACCTGCGTGCAGATGCCGCAGCTCGAGCAGAGGTCCAGCGACACGTCCGGCGAGGGGCCGGTGCCCCGGTAGCGCTCGGCCTGGGGGCCGACGTACTTCGGGCCCGGGAACAGCGGGGTGACGGCCGCCACCGGGCAGTACGTCTCGCAGATCGTGCACTTGACGCAGTGGTCGAGCGAGTCGCGCATCAGGTCCTTGACGGTCTCGCTCATGGCTCCTCGAGGATCGCGGTTGCCGCCGCATAGCCGCCGGCGATGGAGATTCCCTCACCCGACTTCTCGCGCCAGGGCTCGGCGCCGGCCACGAGCGCCCCCGCCGCGTGGAGGTTGGCCCACACCGCGGCGCCGTCCCCGTTCACCGGGCGCATGCTCTCGTCCACCGTGAGGCCGGCGCGCATCAGCGGCTGGTCGTCGAGGTGGGTCGGGCTCAGGCGCGGCGCCCCGGGCGGGGGGCCGGTCACCGGCAGCCCGGCGACCGTCTCGGTGAGGGCGCCGTACGAGTCGAGCTCGATGCCCCCGGCCGCGAAGCCGCCCGTGGCGAGCACCACGGCGTCGGCCGGCAGCGCCCGGGTCCGGGCCGCGTCGCGCACGCGCAGGCCCGTCACGCGCCCGCCGGCCCCCTCCACGCCCACCGCCGGCGGGCCCAAGAGGAGACGTCCGCCCGCGGCGCGCAGGGCCTCGAGCAGGGCCTTCTGCAGCCGCATGCCCGGCACGGAGGGCGGCAGGGTCGGGATCTCCACGACGGGCGTCCCCAGCAGATCCTGCAGATCGTCCCACGCCTCGCCCGCACGCTCCAGGCCCACCACCGCCGGCAGCGCCACGGTCTCGCCGGGCTCGAGCCGGGGGCGCAGCTCGTCGGCGAGCGCCCGCCGCAGGGCCGGGTCGTCCAGGCCGCGGGCGTGCACCGGACCCGCCACATCGGCCCGGCCGGGCCGGGCGGACGTGGTGATCTCCAGCGGCCGCGCCTCCACGCGGGCTCCGTCCGGCAGGTCGGCGTGGGGCAGGTTGCCGGCCACCAGCGAGGGGAAGAAGTCCTTCATCGAGCGGAGCCCCACCACGGCGAAGCGCGCTCCCGCGCGGAGGTCCCCCGCGGCGATGCCGGCGGGGGCGAGCGCCGTGGGGCGGGCCACCCCGACGGCCGTGGGCAGCAGGAGGTTGCGCTCCGCGTCGCCGGCGTAGCGCAGCCCCGGTACCAGCTCGCGGAACCACGCGAGCGCCGCGGCCAGGGGCTCGGGGGCGAGGCGGGCATAGGGATGGTCCGGGCGCTCGTCCACGAGGCGCGCGACGGCCGGGCCGGGCTCGTCCACGCGGTCGGGCGCGTAGCCCAGCACGTCGATGGTGCTCGGCGACAGGTGCAGGCTGCCGGCCCCCTTCGCCACAACGGTCACGTCCATCCCGCCCTGGGCGAGCCGGATGCCGGCCACCAGGCCGGCCAGGCCGGCGCCGACCACCACCGCGCGGCTCATATCGGCAGCGCGGGCACGCCGGCGGGCAGGTGCTCCACGTCGAGGGTCCCCTGGAAGATCCAGTCGTCGAGGCACGCCTGGCGCACCTGGTCCCCGTAGAGGATCGGCTCCAGGCCCTGCCAGCGGTGCTGGAGGAACATCAGCAGCAGCTCGTCGGCGCGCTCGGTATCGGCGTCGCCCAGCCCGTGCAGGATCCCGGTGGCGCGGTAGGTGCAGAAGCCGCCCTGGCAGGGGCCCATCCCGAGCCGGAGGGCCCGCCGCACGTCGTCCAGGTTCATCCCCGGCCGCCGCCGGGCGGCGTCCACGATCCTGCGGCGGGGCAGCAGCTCGCACTCGCACACGAGCTGGTCGTCGGCCATGTCGGCCTCGCGGGACCGCAGGCGCGACGCGAGCTGGTAGGTCTCGCCGTCCTCGGACCCGGGAAGGACCTCCACCGCCGTGCGGCACTCCCGCGGCTCGCCGAGCTGCTCGCACATGGCGTCCACGACCACCTTCGCCATCAGGCGGAAGGTGGTCAGCTTGCCGCCGGTGATCGTGAGGAAGCCCCGGAGGCCGTCGCGCTCCAGGTGGTCCACGAGGGCCAGGCCGCGGCTCATGTGCCGGGTGTCATCGACGCTGGCGCGCTCGTCCTTGAACAGCGGCCGCGCCCCGCTCCAGGCGTGCAGCGCCCGGGCCCGGCGGAAGCCCGGCACCAGGACCTCGCCGGCGTCGAGCATCTCCTGCACCTCGCCGTGGTCGATGTCGAGGTTGTCGGGGCTGTCGGTCTTCGAGTCGGTGGTCCCGATGACGCAGACCGTGCGGATCGGGACCAGGATGTCGCCGTCGCCCGGCGGCTCGCAGCGGTTGATCACCGTGGAGACCAGCCGGTGGTTCATCGCGACCATGATCCCCTTGCCCGGCACCACCGTGACGCCCGGGCAGTCGGCCATGTCGGCGATCTGGCCGGCCCAGACCCCGCCGGCGTTGATGACGAAGGGGGCCTCGATGCGCACCTCGTCGGCGCCGCGGTCGTCCCGGGCCACGGCGCCCACGGTCTGATCGCCGTCGCGCAGGATCCCGGTGACCCAGTGGTAGGTGAGGATGCGCGCGCCGTGCTCCTGGGCCGACCGTGCGTTGCCCCACAGCAGCTTCCAGGCGTCAACCGAGGCGTCGGCCACCTCGAACGCGCGCGAGATGCCCGGGTTGACCCGGGGCTCGCGCGCCAGGGCCTCGGCGACCGGGATCTCCTGCACCGGCACGCCGGTGGCGGCGCAGCCCGCGACGAACCGGTCGGCGTAGTCGGGGTCGTCGGCCGGCGTGGTGACGAACAAGCCGCCCGTGTCCTCGATCGCCTCCGCGGCGACGCGGCGCAGGACGGCGTTCTCCTCGGCGCACTCGGTGGCCGACCGCGGATCGCTCACCACGTAGCGCCCGCCGGAGTGCAGAAGCCCGTGGAAGCGCCCGGTGGTGCCCTGGCCGAGGTCCACCCGCTCGACGAGGATCGTGCGGAAGCCCCGCATGGCGGCGTCGCGCACGACCCCGAGGCCGGTCGCGCCGCCGCCGATGACGAGGACGTCACATTCGAGGGTCTCGATCAGCCGCCGCCCTCGTCCTCGACCCAGTCGAACGACTTGGTCACGGCCTTCTTCCAGAAGCGGTACTCGGTCTCGCGCTGGGTGGCGTCCATCGACGGGGTCCAGCGCTTGTCCTCCACCCAGTTCTCGCGGAGGTCCTCGACCTCCGCCCACATGCCGACCGCGAGGCCGGCGGCGTAGGCGGCCCCGAGCGCGGTGGTCTCGGCCACGGCGGGCCGGATGACGTCCACGTCGAGGATGTCCGACTGGAACTGCATGAGCAGGTCGTTGGCGACCATGCCGCCGTCCACCTTGAGCGACTCGAGGTCCACGCCCGAGTCGGCGTTCATGGCCTCCACCACCTCGCGGCTCTGGTAGGCCGTCGCCTCGAGCACCGCCCGGGCGATGTGCCCGGCGTTGACGTAGCGCGTCAGCCCGGCGATGACGCCGCGCGCGTCGCTGCGCCAGTAGGGGGCGAAGAGCCCCGAGAACGCCGGCACGAAGTACACGCCGCCGTTGTTCTCGACGGTCATGGCCAGCTCCTCGACCTCCGGCGCGGCCTTGATCATCTTGAGATTGTCTCGCAGCCACTGGACGAGCGCCCCGGTGATGGCGATCGAGCCCTCGAGCGCGTAGACGGTGTCCGCGTTGCCGATCCGGTAGCCGGCCGTGGTGATGAGCCCGTTCTTCGAGGGCACCGGCGTGGTGCCGGTGTTGAGCAGGAGGAAGTTCCCGGTGCCGTAGGTGTTCTTCGCCTCACCGATGGCGAAGCAGGTCTGGCCGAAGAGCGCGGCCTGCTGGTCGCCGAGGTCGCCGGCCACCTTGACGCCCTGCACCGACGCGAGCGTCGCCTCGCCGTACACCTCGCTGGACCCCTTGATCTCGGGCAGCATCGCGCGCGGCACGCCGATGGCCGACAGCAGCTCGTCGTCCCAGTCGGACGTCGCGAGGTCCATCAGCATGGTCCGGCTCGCGTTGGTCACGTCGGTGATGTGGAGCCCGCCGTTGGTCCCCCCGGTCAGGTTCCAGATGACCCAGGTGTCCATGTTCCCGAACAGCAGGTCGCCCGATTCGGCACGGGCCGCGGCGCCCTCGACGTTGTCGAGGATCCAGCGAACCTTGGGGCCGGAGAAGTAGGTGGCGATCGGCAGGCCGGTCTTGGGCCGGAAGCGGTCCTGGCCGCCGTCGGCCATCAGCTTGTTGCAGATCTGGTCCGTGCGGGTGTCCTGCCAGACGATGGCGTTGTAGACGGCCTTGCCGGTCGTCTTGTCCCACACCACCGCCGTCTCGCGCTGGTTGGTGATCCCGATCGCGGCCAGCTCGTCCTTGGTGATGCCCGCGGACTTGATCGCCTCGCCCACCACGTCCTGGGTGCGCGCCCAGACCTCGGCCGGATCGTGCTCGACCCAACCGGGCTTCGGATAGATCTGCTCGTGCTCCTTCTGCGCGATCGAGACGACGTGACCGCCGTGATCGAAGATCATGAAGCGGGTGCTCGTCGTCCCCTGGTCGATCGCCCCTGCGTATGTGGCCACGTCAGGCCTCCGATCTGATCGCTGTCAGTCGCTCCACGCGAGCGCGGCGCAGCGCACCAGGAGGGCACTCGAGGTCGCCCCCGGGTCCTGGTGCCCCGCGCTCCGCTCGCCGAGATAGCTCGCCCGGCCCTTTCGGGCGACGAGTGGGATCGTGGCGATCGCGCCCTCCTCGGCCGCGTCCGCCGCCCGCCCGAGCGCGTCGGCGAAGGACGCGCCCCCGTCGAGAGCGCCCCGCAGGGCCTCGGTGGCGGGGATGAGCGCGTCCACCATGGTCTTGTCGCCCGGCTCCGCCTTGCCCCTCGATCGCACGCCGGCCAGGCCGGCCTCCAGGCACCCCGCCCAGCCCAGCGGCGTGAGGGGCTCCGGGCCCGCCGCCGAGCCGAACTGCAGGAACAGGGTGCCGTAGAGCGGGCCGCTCGCGCCGCCCACCTTCGAGATGAGGGTCATCGCGACCGCCTTCGCCAGGGCCGGCACATCGTCCGGCTGCGACCCGTCGAGCGCGGCCACGACGGCCGTCATCCCACGATCCATGTTGATGCCGTGATCCCCGTCGCCGATCGCCTGGTCGAGCTTGGTCAGCTCGTCCTTGCGCTCGGCCACCGCCGCCGCGAAGTCGCGGATCCAGCGCGCGACCTCGGCGGCGGTGATGGTCTGCCCGTCGGGGCTCCCCGCGTCGCTCATGCGCCCCAGCGCAGGCCGGCGGTGCGAACCGGCGCGTCCCACAGGCGCGTGAGCTCGTCGTCGAGGCGCAGGAGCGTGATCGAGCACCCGGCCATCTCCAGCGAGGTGATGTACGAGCCCACGAGGCTGCGGGTCACGTTGACCCCGCGCTCCGCAAGGAGCATCCGCAGCTCGTTGTAGACGATGTAGAGCTCGATCTGCGGCGTGCCTCCCATGCCGTTGACGAAGGCGAGGACGTTGTCGCCCGACGCGAAGGGCAGGTCGTCGAGGATGGGGTTGGCGAGCATCTGCACCACCTCGTGCGCGGACGCGAGCGGCACGCGCTCCCGTCCGGGCTCGCCGTGGATGCCGATTCCGATCTCCATCTCGTCGTCGCCCAGCTCGAAGGTGGGCGTGCCCGCGGCGGGCACGACGCACGACGTGAGCGCCATGCCCATGCTGCGGCCCTCGGCGTTCACCCTCGCGCACAGCCCGGCGACCTCCGCGAGCGGACGGCCCGCCTCGGCCGCCGCGCCCACGATCTTCTCGGCGAGGACGGTGACGCCCACGCCGCGGCGGCCGGCCGTCCAGGTGCTGTCCTGCACGGCCACGTCGTCGTCCGTGACGACGGCCTCCACCTCGATGCCGTCGGCCCGGGCGAGGTCGGCGGCCATCTCGAAGTTGAGCACGTCGCCGGTGTAGTTCTTGACGATGTGCAGCACGCCGGCCCCGCCGTCGACCGCCTTCGTCGCCTCGTACATCTGGTCGGGGGTGGGGGAGGTGAAGACCTCCCCCGGGCAGGCGGCGTCGAGCATTCCCATGCCCACGAAGCCGCCGTGCATCGGCTCATGCCCCGAGCCACCCCCCGACAGGACGCCGACCTTCCCGGAGACCGGGGCGTCGGCCCGAACGATGTACATCGGGTCGTAGTTGATCCGCACGATGTCGCCGTGCGCCGCCTCGAAGCCGCGGAGCGCCTCCGAGACCACCGCGTCGGTCTCGTTGATGAGCTTCTTCATCACTCCTCCTCCACGACCTCGCCGTGGCTCTCGACGCCGGATGCGTCCGGCGTGTGCCGCGCTTTCAGGACGTTGGAGATCCCGAGGTCATAGAAGATCCCTCCGATGATCGCGCCGATACACGGCGCGACGACGGGCACCCACCAATAGCTGGTCAGTACGCCTCCGGTGTCGCCGGGGAAGGCGGCCTTGCCCCACCCCATGAGCCAGGCGAAGATGCGCGGCCCGAGGTCACGGGCCGGGTTGATCGCGTAGCCCGAGTCCGCCCCGTAGGACATGCCGATGGCGAACACGGCAAGACCGATGATGAGGGGCGCGAGGTTGGCCTTGGGCGGCAGGTTCATCAGGTCGACCACCGCGAAGACGAAGAGGATGAGGAAGGCGGTGCCGGTGACCTCGCTGACGACCGGCCCCCAGTAGTTCCCGAAATACCCCGCGGGGCCGGTGACGAATATCCCGACGGTGCTTGCTCCATCACGGGTGAGGTGGGCCGCCAGCTCGTGGGCCTGGATGGCGTCGCGGTAGTTGGCGTAGACGATCGCCGCGCCGGCGACCGCGCCCAGGATCTGGGCGATGATGTAGCCGGGGACCTTGGCCCACGGGAAGCCGCGGAAGGTGGCGAAGGCGAGCGTCACGGCCGGGTTGATGTGCGCGCCGCTGATGCCCCCGGCGACGTAGATGGCGAAGGTGACCGCCATGCCCCAGCCGAAGGTGATGAGAAGCCAGTCGCCGTCCGTGGTGATCCCATCCCCTCGACCGGATCCCGGAAGGCCGACGACGTACATGGCGACGACGCCGCACCCGAAGGCGATGAGCACCATGGTGCCCAGAAACTCGCTGAGATACTCGCCCCAGACGGTGGTGCGCCAGTGGGCATTCGGACCGAGGAACCCCCCGCGGTCCGCTGTTGGTGCCTGAGTTGCCACGCCGACCTCCTGTCGTCCGGAGGGGCGCGCGGCATCCATGACGGCCGCGGGCCCCGTCAGGTTGTGTCGATCGGCACGAGACTCCCACCAGGCCCCTGAGGGTGTCAAACGGCTTCCGCGAACCCTCGGCGGATCTGGCGATCCTCCCGTGAGGGCTCAGGCCCGGCGGGCTCTCCAGAGGTCGATCCGCAGCTCCTGGCCGCGCACCAGCCGCCTCAGGTTCCCGCGGTGCAGGGCCAGGACGGCCACGGCCGCGAGGGCCACGAACACGATGCTCGACCAGGGGTATCCGAGCGCCCAGGCGACGGGTACCGCGAGGACCGCGCCCGTCATGCTCGCGACCGAGGTGTACCGGGTGGCGACCACGATGAGCGCCCAGGCGCCGACCAGGATGGCGGCCGCCAGCGGCATCAGCGCGATGAGCGCCCCGGCCCCCACCGCGACGCCCTTGCCCCCCTTGAAGTGCAGCCACACGGGGAAGATGTGCCCGGCCATGGCGGCGCCGGCGGCGACCGCCGGCCAGGGCGCCCCGGTGAGCGCCTTCGCCACCAGCACCGCCGCGGCGCCCTTCCCGATGTCGGCGGCCATCACCGCGATGCCCATCCTGCGCCCCAGGGTGCGGAAGACGTTGGCCGCCCCCAGGTTGCCGCTGCCCACCTTCCGCAGGTCGATGCCCCTGGCCCGGCCCGCCAGGTAGGCGAACGGGATCGATCCCAGGAGGTAGGCGATCACGATCGCCGCGGCCGCGTTCACGGGTCGACCCCCACCCCGTCGTGGCCCGGCGTGCGCTTGGTGGCGAAGATCCGCCAGCGGGCGACCAGGAAGTAGTGGATCCCGCTCAGCACCGTCAGCACCAGCGCGATTCCCAGCAGGACGTCCTGGGCCGTCTCGCCGATGCCCGGGACGATGATCGCTCCCAGGGCCACGTTCTGGCTGAGGGCCTTCGCCTTGCCGAAGCGGCCGGCGGAGATGATGACGTTCTCGGACGCGGCCACGAGCCGCAGCCCGGTGACCGCGAACTCGCGGGCGATGATGACCATCGCGATCCACGCCGCCACCTCGTGGGTGTCCACCAGGCACACCAGCACGGCGGAGATCAGGAGCTTGTCCGCCAGCGTGTCGAGGAACGCCCCCGCCACCGTCACCTTGCCGGCGGAGCGGGCGAGCCACCCGTCGATGGAGTCGGTGAGGCACGCGAGCAGGAAGATCGCGAACGCCCACCAGCGCGCGCCGGGGATCTCCGGGACCAGCAGGAAGACCATCAGCGGCGGGATCGCGACGATGCGAACCGATGTCACCCACAGCGGCCCGTTCATCAGCCCCGATCGCACCCGGGCAGCATAGACCCGGCCGGAGGCGCCCCCGCGAGCGGCGCTCGGGCCGGGCGCCGTGACGGCCCGGCCCCGCCCGCTCAGCCGATGCCGAGGCTGAGCGCCAGGAGCACCGCGCAGGCGACCGCCACGGCCACGATGAACACGACGCAGACCACCACTCCGGTCCTGGTGAGGTGCTGCGCGCCGAGCACCTCGGGATCGCGGCCCAGGCGCACCATGAAGGGGAGGATCGCCAGCAGCAGGACCGCGTTCAGGACCTGGGTGAGGTAGAGCACCGGGACGAGGGGCACGGCCGGGACGAGGACGATCCCCGCGGCGACGGCCATCGCGACCAGGAACGAGCCGTAGAAGAGCGGCGCCTGGGCCGGGCGCTGGTCGAGGCCCGCAGGGTGACCGGCCGCCTCGCACACCGAGTACGCCGTCGAACAGCGGCACGATGGCCGCCGCCAGGAGGGCCGCCCCGAGGATGCCGAGCCCGAAGAGCAGCGAGGCCGAGGATCCGGCCAGCGGCTCGAGCGCCCGGGCGGCGTCACCCCCGTCCCCGATCGAGATGCCGGCCGGGTGGAGCGTGGCGGCGCAGGCGATGACGACGAAGAAGCCGATGATGCCGGTGAGCAGGGCCCCGCTGATCACGTCCACCCGCTCGTAGCCCAGGTCGGCCACGGTCAGGCGCTTGTCCACCGCGTAGCTCTGCATGAAGGCGATGCCCCACGGGGCCAGCGTGGTGCCGAGGGTCGCCACCGAGATGAGCACGGCGTCGCGGGACGCCGGCATCTCCGGCACCACCAGCCCGCGCGTGGCGGCGCGCCAGTCCGGGTGGGCGAGGATCCCCGCCCCGATGTAGGAGACGAACACGGCGCAGAGCGCGAGCAGCACGTGCTCGACCCGGTGGAAGCTGCTGCCGAGGACCAGCCACGAGACCGCCAGGGCGGCGATCGGGATCGAGACGGCGCGCGGGGCCCCGGTGAGCAGGTCGGCGCCGATGGCCACGCCGGCCAGCTCGGCGCAGATCGTGCCGACGTTCGCCACGACGAGCGCCGACACGGCGAGGAACGACGCCCGGTGCCCGTAGTGCTCGCGCACCAGCAGGATCAGCCCCTTGCCGGTGACGATGCCGGTGCGCGCCGCGAGCTCGTGGAAGACGATCAGGGCGATCGTCGAGAGCACCAGCACCCACAGGAGCTGGTAGCCGTCGTCGGCTCCCAGGATCGAGTAGGTGGTGATCCCCGCGGGGTCGTCGTCCGACAGCCCGGCGAGCAGGCCCGGCCCGAGCACCGCGAACACCCCCAGCGCGCCGAGCGCGCGGCGGCGCCGGCGGATGCGGTGCAGCCGGTGGGCTGCGGCGCGCCCCACCGGGGGCGTGGTGGGGGCGTCCTCCGATCGAGCGGGCGACCTGGCTACGCGGGCATCCCACGCCGGTCGAGCTCGTCCCGGGCCTCGCGGATGCGCAGGTGCACGGCGCCGCGCTCGGCGGACACCGCGCGCTCGTCGCGGGTCAGGGCCCCCAGGTACTCCTTGAGCTGCGACGCCGACAGGATGCCGAGGTCGGCGGGCGCGACCACGTGATCCGGGGCCCGCAGCCGGTGGCGCGTGCGGGAGTCGCCGATCCACAGCTCGAACCAGACGCACGTCTCGTCCTTGAGCTCGACCCCCCAGCGATCGGCGACCTGGTCGACGAGGTAGAGGCCGCGCCCGCTGGTCTGGATCCGCCCGGGGCGCTCGCGCCGCGCCGAGAAGCCCGGGCCGCCGTCGGCGACCTCCACCCGCACGGAGCCGCGCAGGCGGGAGATCCGCACGCGGATGACGTCGTCCGGGCCGAGGCCGGCGTGGCGCAGGCTGTTGCCCACCAGCTCGGTGATGAGCAGGGCCAGGTCGTCGCGCGCGGGCCGGGAGAGGTCGTCGAGGCTCTCCACCATCTCCCGGGCGGCGGCCAGTGCCGCGCCCTCGGCGGCGAGCTCGCGGACCAACTCGGGAGGAGCAGCGCGCGTCCCGCGCTCAGGCATGCACCTGCTTCTACTCCCCGAAACCGTCGGGCGCCATCGCTCAGCAGGAGGGCCATCGGCGCGAGACCCGGGTTTCCGCCAGCTCATTCCGCGGCGGGCGGGAGTGCCATCGACGCCCTCAGGGAGGTGAACGCCGTGTCCGGGACGTTGACCAGGCCCCGGGTCGGGCGGTCGAGATCGAACGTCACGAAGAGCAGCATCGTCACGAGCGCCGCGGCGAGCAGCACCGCCACGGGCCCGCGGCTGAGGAGGGAGAGGTAGAGCGCGAGCAGCCCGAGCGCGACCGCCGCGGCGACCACCTCCAGCAGCAGGACCGTCCCCGGCACGCGGTTGTTGAGCGCCGAGATGCGGACCGTCTGCTGGTCGATCATCGTGTTGAGGCTGTCCACGTAGAGGCGCGGGGCGCTCGCCACCGGGGCGTCGTGGAGCGCCTGGCCCGCGAGGCTCCAGAGCCGGCGCTGGAGGGCCGCCTGGGCCGCGGTCGTCCTGCGGATCGCCGCGCTGCCCGGCACCTCGTGCGAGCTCCGAATCGCCAGGTCGGTGTACGTCCGCAGCAGATCGAGCGATTGCGTGCGTGCCGGCTCGGCCAGCGTCTGGGCTCGGAGATAGGTCGTTCCGATGGCGTTGGCCTCGTCAACCACGGCAGCGCGACGCGCCTCGTACCGTCCGATGGCGAGCGACAGGCCGAAGGCCAGGAGCAGCGCGACGATGCCGAGCGTCGCCGTCTGAAGGACGCCGAACGGCTCGCGAAGCCCCTCCCCCCTCCGGCGCAGGCGGTGACCCGCGACGAGGCCGAGGAGGGTGGTGCCGACGACCACGCCGAACAGGATGAGGGCCAGGGCCCAGCTGCTGAGAGAGAAGAACACCGGGGCATCCTGTCAGGGCCGCTCGGGCGACCGGGCCCGATTCGGGACGCCGCGCCCAGTGAGGGGGCGAACGGGGAAGGCCCCGCCGCCCACGGAGTGCCAAGGAGCGGGAGGCTGAGTAGTTTCCCGCAGCGCACTCTGGGTCCGGAGCGGATGTCAACCGGGACGTTGCGCCATAGCGTCGGGTCCCAGCGAGTTCGGGAGACCGTGCCGTCGAAGATCCAGGCGCGACGCCCGTCCACTCAACGAGAAGAGGACCGTCGGCCATGGCGACGACAGAGCAACCACGAGTCTCAACCACGGTGCCCTTGAACTGGGAGGAGGTGTGGTTCACCAACTGCCCGATGGTGTCGGCCAACAACGTCGACCAGGAGCTGGGGTGGTGCCGTGAGGAGTTCAAGAAGATCGGCGTCGAGTACGCCTACTTCCGCCACGCACCCGAGAACAACTGGTACCCGCACTACATCCACAACCTCGACAACCTGATCCGCTTCGGCGGCCTCTACCCGCCGATCCACGTCCACGCCGACATCCGTCGCACCGTTCTGCTGGGGGCGACGTGGGTTTATGAGGGCGGCTGCATGGTGGTGCGCGCCGACGACGAGATCTTCCGGATGAAGGACCTGAAGGGCAAGAAGATCGGCATCTCGAAGAGCCTCAACACCATCAAGAACGACTGGTGGCGCATCCAGGAGCACATGGGCATCGAGAACATGCTCAAGCTCAA
Organism: Miltoncostaeaceae bacterium; assembly: GCA_963760715.1. GTDB lineage: Bacteria > Actinomycetota > Thermoleophilia > Miltoncostaeales > Miltoncostaeaceae > CAVXDY01. The sequence continues at coordinate 176,757 of CAVXDY010000007.1, forward strand.
CGACATGACCATGGACGACGTGGAGCTCGTGGACTTCCCGTACCCGGATGACTGGTACGACAAGCCCGAGATGCTCGCCCCGCCGATGAACAACCCGTCCGAGCTGTGGATGCGGCGCGACCACAAGCACGACCTGGCCTTCCGCCCGCTGGAGACGGCGCTGTTGAGCGGCGCAGTGGACGCGATCTACACCCAGAGCAAGGTCTTCCAGCATCTCCAGGAGGCCACCGGCCGGCTCAAGATGATCGAGGACCTGTCCAGGTACCCCGACTGGACGATCCAGGTGGCCAACACCCCGGCCGTCATCACCTGCACGGACGTGATGGCCGAGGAGCACCCCGAGCTGGTCATCGCCTACATGAAGGCCATGATCAAGGTCGGGCGCTGGGCGAACGAGCACAAGCGCGCCGCGGGAGCGATCCTCAACCGGCAGACGTTCTACCTGGACGCCGAGGACACCTACCAGGGCATCAAGGACGTCAACATGGTGCCGAGCCTGAGCGCGCAGAACATGCGGTGCGTCACGATCGGCAAGGACTTCATGGTCGGCCACGGCTACATCAAGAACGACTTCGACGTGGACGAGTGGGCGGCGCCGGAATTCCTGGAGCAGGCGGCCGTCGAGGTGCTCAAGGAGGAGTGGCAGCGACGGAGCTGGAGCAAGCTCCCCGAGGGCGGCGGGCTCGAGGTCGAAGGCACCCGGCTCGGATAGCCCGAGAACCTGAGCGAACTTGCCGGCCCACCACCGACGGTGGGTCGGCGCGCCGCGCAACGACGAGCCGCAGCACCGATCAGCACAAGGAGAGGCATGATGAGAAGCGCCGCACAGATGCTCGCCCATGCCACGGCCCAGGTCGAGCAGATCACGCCGCAGGAGGCCTCCACCGAGGTCGCCACCGGGCCGGTCGTATTCCTCGATGTCCGCGAGCCGGTTGAGTGGGAGCACCACATCCAAGGTGCCGTCCAGGTCCCCCGAGGCCTGCTGGAGTTCGTCGCCGATCCCGCAAGCCCCCGGCACAAGCCCGAGCTGGACACGGGGAGCCGCGTGATCGTCTATTGCAGGTCGGGCGGCCGCGGCGCGCTCGCCGCTGCCACCCTGAAGGAGCTCGGGTTCGAGAGGGTCGCCAACCTCAAAGGCGGGTTCGCCGCCTGGAACGACGCCGGCCTGCCCACCGACGAGCACCACGCCGGCCTCTAGGCCGACCAGCTCGCCCTCGGCGGATGAGCGACACGCGGGGACCAGCCCCGTAGAGCCCGGTGGGCCGCATGGCTGCCCTCGGGCCGGGCCGCAGCTCACCCCCGGCCGGCCTCGCGCTCGTGCGCTCGCCGGCGCGGGCCGCGAAACCCCGCCAGCCATGCGGGGTCCCGGGAGCGGGAGTGACGGGACTCGAACCCGCGGCCTCCGGATTGACAGTCCGGTGCTCTAACCAATCTGAGCTACACCCCCACGCGCGCCGGACGGAGGGGAGGTGGGCGGTGACGGGATCGAACCGCCGGCCACCTGCGTGTAAGGCAGGCGCTCTACCGCTGAGCTAACCGCCCGCACCGCATCGGCGAAGGCACGATACCAGCGGCCGGGCCGGGCGTCGTAGGCTTCGGCGCGTGGACATCGGAGGCTTGCAGCGCTGGGTTGACTCCTACGAGCGCGCCTGGCGGGCGCCCGGGACCGAGGGCCTGGCGGAGCTGTTCCACGAGGACGCGGTCTACGTGCCGCCGCCGCTCGCCGAGCCCGTCGTGGGCCTGGAGGCGATCCGGCGCTTCTGGGAGGACGAGCGCTCGCCGGACGAGGAGTTCACGATGATCAGCGAGCCGATCGCGTTCGAGGGCGACACCGGGGTGGTGCGGGTGGACGTCCAGTACCACCGGCCCGAGGCGCGGCGGTTCACGGAGCTCTGGATCGTGAGCTTCGGGCCCGACGGCCGCTGCCGGCGGTTCGAGGAGGAGTTCTGGGACGACGTGGAGGCCGGCCTGGCCGGCGCGGACATCCCCTGAAGCGGCCGCTCGCGGGCCGGGTGCCCGCTACGACGTGGCCAGCCCCAGCTCCGGCGCGATGGGCTGGAGGGCGGCCACCACGTTGGCGATGTGGTCGTCGAGCTCCAGGCCGAGCAGCTCGGCCCCCGCGTACACCTCGTCCCGGTGCACGCCCGCGGCGAACGACGGCTGCTTCAGCTTCTTGCGCACCGACTTCGGCGTGAGCCCCTCGAGCCCGGTGGGCCGCACCAGCCCGCAGGCGTGGACGAAGCCCGACAGCTCGTCGCAGGCGTAGAGGGTGCGCTTCAGCGGCGTGTCGCGGGGCACGCCGGTGTGGTCGGCGTGCGACAGCACCGCGTCGATCACCTCCTCGGGGTATCCCTCCTCGCGCAGCAGCGGCGCGCCGTCCTGAGGGTGCTGGTCGAGGGTGGGGTGGATCTCATAGTCGAAGTCGTGGAGCAGGGCGACGCAGCCCCAGAGCTCCTCGTCCTCCCCGTCGCGGCGCGCGTAGAAGCGCACCGACGCCTCCACCGCCAGCGCGTGCCGAAGCAGCGATTCGCCGGCGGTGTAGCGCGTGAGGGTCGCCCAGGCCTGGTCGCGGCTCACCTCCATCAGGCGCGCACCATCGTGAGCGGGCGGCCTTCTAGCCCTTGAAGAGGCTGTGGAGGTCGTAGATCGCCATGGTGGGCGGCGGCGCGTCGGCGGCGGCGGCGCCCAGCACCTCCATGATCGCGGGCATCAGGCGGTCCTTCTCGAAGCGCTGGTAGTGCTCGCGCGACTCCCAGACGTCGAAGATCCGGAACGCCCCGTTCTCGAGCGTCCCCGCGGTGTGGAAGATCAGCCCGTCGGGCAGGTCGTCCGCCACCCCCATCAGCTCGTTGACCGCGTCGTAGGTCTGCGTGTTGTTCCCGCCCTCGGCCCAGTCCTGGGTGACCGCGATGGGCATCCCCGCACCTCCTGATCTCGGCGGCCGGAGCCGCGCTTCACGATGGGCGCGACTCTCTCCCAGCGGGCGACGGAGCGGCAAGTCCTCCGGGGTCAGGGCGCGTCGATGCGCACGAGCACCTTGATGGCCCGCCGCTCGTCCATGGCGGCGTAGCCGGCGGGCACGTCGTCGAGGTCCATCGCCACGTCGAGGACGGGGGAGGGGTCGAGTCGCCCCGCCAGGATGTCGTCCAGGAGCTCCGGGATGTAGCCGCGCACCGGGGCGACCCCGCCGATCAGGCGCACGTTGTGCTGGTGCACCCGCAGCAGGTCGACCGGCTCGGCCGGCACGCCCAGGTGGCCCACCACCCCGCCCGGGCGGGCGGACCCGATCGCCGTCGCGAAGGACGCCGCGGTGCCGACGCACTCGAGGACGTGGGCCGCCCCCCCGTCGGTGAGCTCCCGAACCCGCTCGATCGCCTCCTCGCCGCGCTCGGTGATCACGTCGGTGGCGCCGAAGCGGCGGGCGATGTCCAGCCGGTCGGGGTGGTGGCCGAGCGAGATGATCCGGTCGGCGCCCAGCCGGCGGGCGGCCAGCACCGCGCAGAGGCCGACGGCCCCGTCGCCCACGACCACCGCCGTCGACCCGGGCTCCACCCCGGCCGAGAGGGCCCCGTGATGGCCCGTGCCCATCACGTCCGTGAGGGTGGCGAGCGCCGCGGCCAGGCGGTGGTCGGAGAGGTCGACCTCGCCGGGCAGGGGCACGAGGGTGCCGTCCGCCAGCGGAGCGCGCACGGCCTCGCCCTGGCCGCCGTCGTTCTTCCCGCCCCAGTAGCCCCCGGTACGGCAGGAGGTCTGAATGCCCGCGAGGCAGTAGTCGCAGGTCCCGTCCGAGAAGGCGAAGGGGGCGATCACCTGCTGGCCGGGCCGGATCGTCCGCACCTCGGCGCCGACGGCCTCGACGATGCCCATGAACTCGTGGCCGGTGCGCCCGGGGCGGCCGTAGATCTCGAGGTCGCCCCGGTAGGGCCAGAGGTCGCTCCCGCAGATGCAGGCGTGGGTGACGCGCACGAGGGCGTCCGTCGGCTCGCGCAGGGTCGCGTCCGGCACCTCCTCCACCCGGATGTCGCGGGGCCCGTGGTAGACGCTCGCTCTCAAGACCGGCTCCCATTCGGAGGGTGCGGGATGCCGATCAAAGCAGTTCCGCCACGACCGGAGCCCGAGGCGCTGACCGGGGACGAGGAGGGCTGAGGCCGGACGATCCGGGCCCGTCAGCCCCGTTCGCTGTCCAGGATCTCCATCTGCGCGGGCGCGTAGCGCTCGCCCGCGGCCGACCCGGGCGGTACCGCATCCTCGATGCGGGCCAGGTCGCCGGGGCCCAGCTCGAGGTCGAGCGCCCCGAGCGCCTCGGACAGGCGGTCGCGCCGGCGCGCTCCGATGAGCGGCACGATGTCGTCGCCGCGGCTCGCGACCCAGGCGATCGCCACCCGCGCCACGGACGTGCCGCGCTCCTCGGCGACGCCGCGCAGGGTCTCGACGAGCGCGAGGTTGTGCTCGAGGTTCTCGCCCTGGAAGCGGGGGCTGAACCCGCGGAAGTCCCCGCCTCCCAGGTCGCGGTCGGCGCTCCAGTGGCCGCTCAGGAGACCGCGCGAGAGCACCCCGTAGGCCGTGATGCCGATCCCGAGCTCGCGGCAGGCCGGGAGGATCTCATCCTCGATCCCGCGCGATATGAGCGAGTACTCGATCTGCAGGTCGCTGATCGGGTGGACCGCCGCGGCCCGCCGGATCGTGTCCGCGCCGGCCTCCGACAGGCCGATGTGGCGCACGTACCCGGCCTCGACCCAGCGGGCGATGGCGCCGACGGTCTCCTCGATCGGCACGGCCGGGTCGACCCGCGCCGGGCGGTACACGTCCACGTGGTCCGCGCCGAGCCGGCGCAGCGTGTAGGCGAGGAAGTTCCCCACCGCCTGGGGCCGGTTGTCGTTGCCCACCCAGCGGTTCGCCGGGTCGCGGAGCCCCCCGAACTTGACGCTGATCGCGACCTCGTCGCGCGGCCTGCCCCGCAGGGCGTCGCGGATGAGCATCTCGTTGTGGCCCATTCCGTAGAAGTCGCCCGTGTCGAGCAGGGCGATCCCCGCGTCGAGGGCCGCGTGGATCGTGGCGATGCACTCGTCCCGGTCGGTCGGCCCGTAGAGGTCCGACATCCCCATGCACCCCAGGCCGAGGACGGAGACCTCGGGGCCGGCCGCTCCCAGCCGTCGCGTGTCCATACGGCCATGCTGGCAGGGAGCCGCGCCACCCGGCCCGGCCCGGCCGCTTTTCTCAGGCGAGCGTCACCTGGTTGCGGCCGGCCGCGTACCCGCTCTGCGAGGGGTCCGTGCGTCCGCCTGGCTCGACGGCTACCTCGCCTGAGCCGGCGCCGGCGCTTCCCCGAGGATCCCCGCTCCGCGGAACAGCATGATGCTCACGACGATCATCCAGATGAGCGTGAGGATGAGCGCGAAGAAGTCGGCGAAGGGGATGAAGAGGAGGATCCCCAGCACGAGCGCGATCCATGCGAGCCACCGGTGGCGCCCTGCTCGCGGGATCAGACACCCCGCCGCGCCGAGCAACATCACCCCGAATGCGCTGTTGAAGAGCACCCACGAATCGGCGTCGAGCACGTTGAGCGCCTGGAGCGTGTCCGGGGACAGCTTGTTGTCGCCGGCGTCGGCCAGCGCGAAGTGCGCCCATGCCGCCACGAGCAGCGCCGCCCCCGCGAGGCCGCTGCCCGCGATGAGGACGTACTGCCACACCGGCCGGCGGTCCGTGGCCTCGGGCCACGAGGCGGTCGCCAGCTTGACGCCGAAGAACACGAGGAACGGAACCGACACCGCGAACACGAAGGCGGCGGCCGCCTGTCGCACCGAGTGCGCGTCGTAGTACGAGAGGACCTCGGTCCCCGACGCGTCGTTCGCCGGCGTATCGCCGCCGAGGCCGATGACCGCAATGAGTGCGAGCACCACGAACACCACTCCGCTCAGGGGAAGCAACCGGCGTACATCCATGCCTGACTCCTCGGCCGTGTCCGGCGCAATCGCCGAATCCTCCACGGATTCAACCCCGCCGCGACCCGCCGCGGCAAGGAGTCCTCGGCCCCTCGCGCACCCCGGGGCGACCCGTCATCCGGGAGAAAATGCGCGCCGCCGCCTCTTCCATCGCCGGGCGTGTTGAGGGACGATGCCGCGCGTGGGACGCATCCGAAGGGGCTGGGAGCTCACCAAGACGAGCTGGGGCGTGCTGCGGTCCGACCGCTCGCTGGCGGCCTTCCCCGTTCTCGGGGGCGCGTCGGCCCTGCTGCTCGCCGCCGCCTTCGGGCTCCCGGCGGCCCTGCTCTTCAACGACAATTCCAACGTCCTCGCCGTCATCCTCGCGGCCATCGGGATCTACCTGGTCAGCTACGCCGCGGTGTTCTTCAACGTCGCCCTGGCCGGCGCGGCCGCACAGGTCCTCGACGGGAAGGACGCCACCGTCGCGAGCGGTGTGGCCGTGGCACGCACGCGCCTGCCGGCCATCGCCGGCTGGGCGCTGATGATCGCGAGCGTGAACATCGTCATCCGGGCGCTCCAGGAGCGCCTCGGCCCCGTCGGTGACCTCATCCTCGGAGGCATCGCCGTCGCGTGGGGCCTGGTCACCTTCCTCGCGGTCCCGGTGATCGCCCTCGAGAACACGGGGCCGATCGAGACCCTGCGCCGTTCGGCCGGGATCTTCCGCGAGCGCTGGGGGGAGCAGGTCACCGGCCAGTTCTCGATCGGCGGCATCGTCCTGCTGTTCACCTTCCTCCCCGCGATCGCCCTGGTCGGGATCGGCTACGCGGTCGGCAACGGAGTGCTCCTCGGGGTCCTCATCGCCGTGGCGGTGGTGCTCGTCATCGTCGGGGCGATCGTCAGCACCGCCCTCAGCCAGATCTTCGCGGTCGCCCTCTACCGCTACGCCGTCGGCCAGGGCGCGACCGGGGCCTTCACCGAGGACGTCCTGGCCAGCGCCGTCCGCCCCCGCGCCCGCCGGGGCACGATCTAGGACCCGCCCGCCCTCGCCTCCGACGGCCCGCCGGTCCACGCGACCGACTCGTCCTGAGGGTGGCGGGCCGCTGGCAGCGTCCCTCCGGCCGTGGAAAGCTGTGGCTGTTCGGCTTGGCGGCCCTCGCGGTCGCCTTCGCCGTCGTGGTCTACGGCGGCTACGGGCTGGGGTGGGAGTGGACCGGCTTCTCGGACAACCGCTTGTGGGATTGGCTCGAGTTGCTCGTGCTCCCGTTCACCGTCGCTCTGCTGCCGTTCTGGCTCACGGCGCGGCGGCGCCACCTGCGGCGCCACGCGCTGACGGCCGCCGCGATCCTGGCGGTGTTCGCCACGGTGGTCGTCTGCGGCTACGCGGTGCCGTGGGACTGGACCGGCTTCCAGGGCAACACGCTCTGGGACTGGATGCAGCTGTTCATCGTGCCGTTCGCCATCCCGGTGGCGATCGCCGTCCTGAGCGTGACCGCGACCCTTGCGGTCGAGGGCGAGCGCGAGGGGCAGGCCGTGAGGGACGCGACACCGCCGTCCCCTGAGCCGGCGGGCGAGGGCTGGTCCATCCAGGCCGAGTAGGTCGTGAACGGAGGGCGGTGCCCCGAAACGCGGACCCCCCGGGATGCTCGGGCCGCACCGAGGACGGCGCCTCAGCCGGCCGTCCCCCCCTGCGGTGCCGGATTCGTCCTCGTGCCGACGACCTTCCAGGCGGCGCCTCCCGGCTGCGCCGGGGCCGGCTCCGGCTGGGCGTCCAGGTTGGCGCGCTCCGCCTCGTAGACGTAGGCGCCGAGGCTCACCCGGTCCCCACGCGCGTACGACGTCGCCGGTCGCCACTCGGGGTAGCTCTCGAACACCGGAGGCAGGTCCTCGACCGCGCGCCCGACCGCCGTCCACGCGGAGGCGTCCGGCAGATCCGGAGCGAGCTGGGGCTCCTCGGCCTGCGTCCTCCACTTCGCCTCGTAGAGGAAGCCGTCGTGGCGGACGCGATCGCCGCGCAGGTAGACCGCGTCGGCGGACCAGCGCGGCGGGCTCGCCGCGTCGGCCGCCTTCGCGGCCCGCGCGTCGCTCGGGAGCACCGGGCCGAGGGTCCGCCACGGGGTGTCCCACTCGTTCGCGACCCGCTGGTCGGGGGGATCGTCGTGGGTCCACCACTTCGCCTCGTAGACGGTGCGCTGCCAGACGACCTTCTCCCCCTGCATGTACACACGACCGCTGCGCCAGATGGGGTACGGGCTCGCCTGCGGGTTGTCTCCGGCCCGCCCATCGGCCTCCGTCAGCCCCTGGGGTGGCGGGGTGCGGACCGGGGGCGACCCATCGAGCGGTCCGAGAAGCGTGCGCGTGAACGCGAGCGGCTGCTCCTCCACCCCGCTGCACGTCGGCAGGACCTGCCAGTCGCCACGGTCCTGCGGACCGCACTGCGCGTCGCGGTTCGCCGACCAGACCGAGACCCGACCGAGACCGACCTCGTCGGCAAAGCCCGCCAGGGAGGCCGCGTCGTCGAGCGTGAAGACCTCGCCCTGGACGTCGTTGCGACCGATCATCGGTGTGGCGCCGAGCCGCGCCCAGAGCTGCTCGGCGCTCAGCCGAAGGCCGGCCCGCCGATAGGCGGCGGCCAGCTGCGCGTGGGCGGCGAGCAACGCGCTCCTCGTCGCCTCTCCCATGCTCATGTCCTGCGGCTTGCTCGCGCCGAAGTCCATCGTCATGAGGTTGACGCCGGCGAGATCCACCCCCGCCCGAAGCATCTCGTCGACGCGGCCGACCCCGTTCGAGAGCAGCCCCTCCGGAGTGACCGGCAGCGTGAGCCACACCTGGAGCGGCCGATCGGACGGCGCCTCCTTCTGGAGGGCTCGGATCGCGGTGGCCCGCCGCATGTTCGCCGCGGCGTCGTCGAGCGCGGCCCCCTCGATGTCGAGATCGATCATGCTCGCCTCGTACCGCTTCACGACCGAGCGGTACGCGCTCGTGAGGGAGGCCTGGTTCCTGCACGCGACGGCGAGCTCGGAATTGACGACACCGCCGAACGAGATGATGACGTCACCCCCGCGCTCCCGGACCCGCGCGATGCGTCGATCGAGGTCGAGCTCACTGGCGGCCCCGTCGAGGTCGTACTGCGTGCCCCACGTCGGCGTGCACGGCCTGCGGCTGTCGGGGACCACGAAGCCGAGCACCGTCGTCGGCGCCGGGCCCGTGTCGGGGTCCTCGAACGCGTACGCCGGCTGGAGGGTCACGTCCGTGTAGGGCGCGAACCAGGTGCCGGACGGGCCGGCGGTCATGCGCTCGACGGCGCGGTCCGCCCGCTGCCACCCCAGGTAGCCGAGCGCGACCAGACCGACGACGATCGCGAGGACGACCAGGACGCGGAGCGGCGAGAGCCGCCGAGCCGACAAGGGGGTCACGAACGAACGACGGAGTCGGAACTCGGGTGGATCTCGATCCGGTAGTCGTCGCCCCGTCGTCTGATTGCGAGGCTCGAGCCGGGTGTCAGCTGGCTGATCGCCCCGGCGAGGGCGTCCGCGAGCGCGCGCTCCAACTGCCCGGTGTCAACGCGCGGCGCGGGCGCCTCGGCTCGCGCGCCGTCGCCGGCGCCGCCGTGACCGTTCGCGGTGGGGATGCCGTTGCCGTTCAGGACGCCGCGCGGAATGTCGTCGAGGGGCGCCTCGGTCCGGAACGCGATCTCGCCACGCCCCACGGGCTCCTGGTCGATGGCGGCGAGCGCCGCGGCCATCGCCGCCCCCTCACCCGGCCGCGCCGTCCCGTGTGAGCCGTGGTACAGCACCGTGACCCAGTCGGGCGCCTCCCGTGCGGGCGGAGCCGGACGCCGCGACGTGTACATCCGCGCGTGCAGGTCGATGAGCAGGTCGGACAGCGAGTGCCACAGCCCGTAGTACGCGACCATCGCGTACAGGGCCAGCACGCCGTTCAGCGCGGCGAACGTGGCGTGCCACCAGTTGCCCTTGTCGATGTCGTCGGCGAGCGTCAGGAACGCCCAGACGATGATCACGTAGGGGATCACGACGTAGAAGAAGGGCGCAACCGTCCGCGTGCGCACCTTCGGGGTGCGGGCGAAGACCACCTTCTGCCCGCCGATCGCCTGGGCGATCGACTTCAGCGCGCCGACCGTGTTGATCGGGAGCAGCATCAGGTTGAGCCCGTAGACGCCCAGCACGTCGCGCCGCCGGTAGCCGTTCCGGCGCAGATCGGTGGCGAGGGCGAGGAAGAAGGGGAGGGCGGCCATCAGCGCCCACCCCGAGACCAGCGAATCGTCGAACGGGTAGAAGAGCAGGATCACCAGGCCGAGACCCGCCCACAGGACCCCCATCAGGTAGGACAGCCTGAGGAACCCCTCGAGGAACGTCGCGCCGATCCGCTTGCGGGCGCGCATCATCTGGAAGACCTTCGGCATGATGATGAGGCCGCCGTTCGCCCAGCGCTCGCGCTGGACGCACAGCGCGCCGAAGTCGGGCGGCGTGGCGCTGTAGCTGAGCCGCTCGGGGTAGTTGTAGAGCTGCCAGCCGCGGAGGCGCAGGTCGAGGGTCGACTCGCTGTCCTCGGTCAGCGTGCGGTTCTGGATGTACCGCCGGACGGTGAAGCCCTCGTGCGCCTCCTCGACCATGATGTCGTCCAGTGCGGTCTTCCGGAGCACCGCGCTCGCCCCCACCCAGGAGGTCGCGCCGAAGCGGGTCATCCCCTGGTGGACGATGTGCTGGACGTCGGTGGTGGCGCCGGCGATGCGCTCGAGCCGGGTCGGGGCGCCCCGGTACGCCGAGTACGGCGTCTGCGCGACCGCGATCCTGGCGTTCTCGGGTTGCTGCATGAAGGAGACGAGACGCAGGCAGTACTCCGGCAGCAGCATGCTGTCGGCGTCGAGCGTGAGCACGTACTCGGGGTCGGGGACGTCGAGGTCGGATTCTCCGCCGCTGACCGGAAGGAGGACCCTGCCGCCGGCCGTGTCGCAGATGCGGTAGCGGGCGCCCATCAGCCCGATGTAGCTGTTCAGGTTGGTCGCCTTGTTCGACGCGTGGGAGAGCGACGCGAAGGTCTTGCGCTCGAACGAGGTGACCTCCGCCCGGAAGATCCAGGCGAGCCGGCGGTAGAGCTGGCGCACGCGCGTGACGCTGAGCTCGGCCCCGTCCGCGGCGGCCTCCCGCAGCGCCTGGGCGTCGGCCGCGAGGTCGTCGGCCAGCCGCCGGAAGACCTCGTCCACGAGGAACGCGTCCGTGTGGTCGACGACCTCCTCGCCGTCGGCGGTCTCGCGGAGCCACGCGACGGCCTCGTCGTACGTCTCGGCGAGTCGCACGAGCTCCGCGGGGGGGATCGTGACCCTCGAGCCGGCGGTCGACTCGAAGGCGTTGAGCGCGGCCTCGAAGCGCGCCCGGGGTGCGCGCAGGAGCGCGTCGATCTCGCCCGGGAGCGCCCGCGCGGAGTCCAGGAGCCTGGTCTGCGCCGGCGTCGTCGGATCCGGGGGGTCGTCGATCAGGAGCGTGACCCGGATGCCGGGGTACTCCTGGAGCGCGGCCGAGAGGAGCGTCTGGCGCACCACCCGTGGCTCCTCGCGAAGCGAGGGCACGATGACCGTGACCGTCGGGTTGTACCGGTCGAAGGCGTCGTCGATCAGCTTTCGCGGGGTCCTGCGATGCGCTCTGATCCGGGAGATGTAGCCCAGCCGGGCGATGAGGTAGCCGCTGGCCGACGCGGTGAGCGTGGCGATCAGGACCAGGAAGACCCAGGCCTCGATGATCCCGATCGGCCCGTGCTGGTCCCGGTAGACCCGCACCCACTCGACCAGGTAGACGACGAAGCCGGCCAGGGTGACGAGCAGCAGGGTGCGCGCCCACGTCAGCTCGGCGCGACCGGGGTACCGGTCCACGACGGGGAGCGCCCCGGTCCGCCGCTCGCAGCCGAACTGCCGCTTCAGCTTCCGTGGGGCCTTCGGCTTCCCGCTCCGACGTGCCGCCCGCGAGTCGGCGGCGGCGGGATCCCCGCCCGAGGTCGTTGGGGTTCTGGCGCCCGGCGGGGACCACGGCGTGCTGGAGAAGCTCACGCCCCGGCGATCGGTGCCGTCCGCCATCAGGGGCCGCGCTCCGCGATCACGGCGTGGGAGGCTGCGCCGCGCGTGGCCCAGCGGGAGTCCGGCTTGCTCCAACCCTCCGCGCGGGCCGACGGCCTCGCGCGCGCTCTCGACATCCGCGAACCGCCTCGCGCGTTTGGAAACGCTCCGAGCGACTGGCTCGGAATGGGTCCGAGCCTATTTCCGCCCGATCCGGCTGAACCCTCAACGAACGTTTAGTCCTCGGCCGAAGCGGGTGGGCGGGAGGCTAGCCATTAGGACTCGCGCGGCCGGGGGTGGGGCTCCGCGCTCCCCCCCCGGCCCGGCGGACCTCAGAGCGTGGCGGTCGCCCGGCAGACCTCGCCCGTGGCGGCGCGGCGAGCGACGGCGGTGACCGTGGTGCGCGGCGAGCCGGGGGCGATGCGGGTGTCGACCGAGAACGATCCGCTGGGGGGGCCGGTCACGGCGGAGCGGCTGAGGACGCGGGCGCCGTTGCGCTTCAGGGTGACGCCCCACCTCGAGCCGTTGCGGTTCTCGTCCACCTCGAACTCGACCTCGACGCGGCCGTTGTCGGGCTTCAGCTTCAGCTTGGCGCGACTCGAGTCCGTGCAGGTGCCCACGACGCGGACCACGGTGCGGTTGCCTCCGCCACCCGAGAGGGCGCTGCCGGCGCCCGGGGCCGGGACGCGCGCCGTGCTGTCGTCCGCGGCCACCTGGGCCGGCGGGTCGTCGGCGCCGTTCTTGGCGAGCGCGACCGGGGCGGCTACCAGCACGCCCGCGGCCAGTGCGGTGCCCATCATCGCCAGGGTTCCTCGGTACATGGTGGCTCCTTCGGATCTCGACGCCCGGGTGGCGTCGTCTGATCATCAGGCTGGCGGAGCCCCGGTCCGGGTCACAATCGGACATCGGTCGTACGACCGGCCGCGGCGTCGGGCAGCACGGCCGAGGCGGAGCAGGTCTCGCCGCCGGGCGCGACCGCGCGAACGCGGACGGCGTCGGCGCCGGCGAAGTCGGGCACGGACACCCGGTGCTGGAAGCCGCCGGCCTCGCGGGTGGCGCGCACCCGCGCGCGGGCGACGATCCGCCGCTCGTGCAGTACGGTGACGCGCCAGACGCCGGTGCGGCGGGTGCGGATCTCCGTGTCCACCCGGATCTCGGAGCCGTCGCCGCGCAGCCGCAGGCGGTCCGTGCTCGCCCGCCCGCAGAGGCCCGACACGCGGACCTCGGTGCGCTCGCCGCCGCCGCGCGCGTCGGCGGGCGACGCCGCGGACCAGATCGCCGCGCAGGCCGCGACCGCGAGCAGGGCGGCGGCGCACCGCCGGAGCGAGGTCTCGTGCATCCCCGGAAGGGTCGCGGCCCGGGCCCGGACGGGCAATGGGACTTGGGTCCTAGGACCCCGCAGGGGGCCCGATGCCGTTGCGCACCGCCCACATGGCCGCCTGGGTCCGGTCGTCCACGCCGATCGTGCGGAAGACGCTGGTCAGGTGCGCCTTGACGGTCTTCTCGCTGATGCCGAGGCGCCGGGCGATGAGCTTGTTGGGCAGCCCCTCGGCCACCAGGGCCAGCACCTCGCGCTCGCGGACGGAGAGGCCCGTCGCCGGGGCGGGGCGCATCGAGCCGGCGAGCAGGGCGCTCGCGGCCCGCGGGTGCAGGGGCGACTCGCCCCGGGCAGCGGCGCGGATGCCGGTCTCGAGCTCGGCGGGCGTCGCGTCCTTCAGCATGTAGCCCACCGCGCCCGCCTCGAGCGCCTCGAGAATCCGGGCGCGGTCCGAGAACGAGGTGAGGATCACGACGGCCGTGCCGGGGTGGCCCTCGCGGATGCGCCGCGTGGCGGCGATGCCGTCCGGCCCGGGCATCTCGAGGTCCATCAGCACGACGTCGGCGCCGTGCTCGTCGAGCGCGGCCACGGCCTCGTCGGCGCCGGCGGCGGTGGCCACGACCTCGACCCCGTCGAAGGTGGCGATGAGGCTGGCGAGACCCACGCGCACGACGCCGTGGTCGTCGCAGAGGACGATGCGAATCACGGGCGCAAGATCGCACGCGCCGGGGTCGCGCTCACGCCGGCACCTCGACCTCGACCGCCGTTCCGGCGCCCGGCGACGAGCGCACCTCGGCGTGTCCCCCCAGGTGGGCCGCAAGGTCCTCGACCAGGGCGAGGCCGAGGTGGCCCCCGTCGCGGCGGCGCGCCCGGGTGGCGGCGTCGAAGCCGCGGCCGTCGTCGCGGACCGTCAGCCGCGCGCGGCCGTCGTCGCGCGTCACGCGCACCGCGACCGACGAGGCGCCGGCGTGCGCCCCCACGTTGCGCAGGGCCTCTGCCGCCGCGCGGTAGAGCAACTCCTCGGACGCCGGGGCGATGGCGAGGTCGGCGGGCACGTCCACCTCGACCGCCGTGCCCTGGGCCCGCACGCCGGCGGCGAGGTCCTCGACGGCCGCCGCCAGGCCGGCGTCGTGCAGCCGCCCCGGGTTGATCTCGACCACCGCGGCGCGCAGGCCGCGGATGCCCTCGCGCGCGGCGTCGGCGCCGTCGCGCAACGCCTGCACGGTCGCCGGGTCGGTCCCCTGGGGCGCCCGCTCCGCGGCGGCCGCCAGGGCGTAGGAGAGACCGGCGAGGCCCTGGACCGGGCCGTCGTGGAGGTCGGCCGCCACGCGACGGCGCTCGACCGACGACGACTCGAGCGCGGCCTCGAGCAGCCGCTCGCGCTCCCGCAGCCCGTCCCGCAGGCGCCGCGCGGTGCGCCAGGCGATGGGTAGCTGGATGAGCCAAAGCAGGAGCAGCGAGCCGACGACGACCGGCGCGACGGCCTTGAGGATGCGCCGGCCGCTCGCGTCGATCGCGCTCTGGCGCCGGTAGAGCTCGAACAGGGCCTGACGACCGTGTTCGGTCCGGATCGGCAGGTACACCTCGAGCAGCGACCCGTTGTCGCGCTCGTAGACGTTCTCCGGCTTGGCGAGGTTGCTGATCCCGGCGTCGGTGACGCCCGTCTCGAGCGCCGCGCGCTCGTCGGCGCCCAGCGGGTAGGTGCGGCCGATGAGGCGCGGCTCGTCGGAGTAGGCGATGCGCCCGTCGGGCGCCCAGATCTTGACGCGGACGATGTCGTCGCTGAGGACGCGCTCCTGCACCACGTCGTCGAGCCGGGCCAGGGCGGCCGGGTCGCCCGCCAGCGCCGCGTCGGTGAACGCCGGCTCCACCACGCCGCGCCCGGCGAGGGTGGCGAGGCGGCGCGCGTCGTTGACCGCCTGGTCCTCCGAGACGTTGCGCAGCACCAGGGCACCGGCCACCGAGAGGACGGCCAGCGCGACGAGCCCTCCCACCGCGAACCGGGCGATGGCCGCGCGCACCGACGGCTCGCCCCCGGAGCCGCGGCGGCGCCCAGCCGTCATCATCGTGGTCGCACCCTCTCACGGGCAGCCTTGTGGACCTGCCCGCCCTTGAGGCGCCCTTGCGCGAACACCTCGACGAGGACCGACCGGTCGTCGGCGACCCCGCCTACGACGACGCGGCTACCGCCGGGAAGCCGGAGCCTCGTGGGGGTCAAGGGGACTCCGATCTGTGCGGAGAGCGCCGACAGGACGACCTCCTCCGCGCTCGTCTGCTCGGAGGAGTCGCCGGCGTGCCTCCCCTCCGAGTCGCTCCTGCCGTCGTGGGCGCTCATGAGCGGGCGGCAGGCTCCGGCGTGTCACCCCGGCCGGCTCGGCAAGTTCCCAGTCGCCGCCGCCGTCTCGCCACAGAGCCGTCATTCCCTCAGGCTACGGCGTGGAGGGGATCCGTACGAGGGCTCGCCCGCGACGGACACGACCGACGGCTCGTGACCCCACCCACTCAGGAGCGGTGAGCCCGTACCGGGGCGCTCCAGGCCGTCCCAGCGGTGAGGCGATCTGGGGTCAGAGAGCAGGATGCCCCCAACGGGATTCGAACCCGTGCCGCCGCCTTGAAAGGGCGGTGTCCTGGGCCGCTAGACGATGGGGGCCAGGAAGTCTCAGGAAAGCAGAAGGGCCCGGGACGGCGGTGTGCCGATCCCGGGCCCCGGTGGCAGCAGGGGTCTGGCTGAGGGGCGCGTTTGCACACCCCCCTAGCTGCCGTTGCGCATAGGGGGCACGCCCCTAGCTACTGCCACCTCCACTGGTGCTATGCAATAGGACCACCTCCTTTCCGTGGTGAGAACACGATAGCCAGCCCGGCGGCCATCGGTCCACCTGGGCGCCGGGGGCACGGGGTCCGGCCCGGGGCCGTAGGGTCCGGCGGGATGGCGAGCGTCGACCTGATCGTGATCGGCGGGGGCATGGCGGGGATGAACGCCGCCGCGCGGGCGTCCGAGGCCGAGGCCAGCGTGGCGCTGATCGAGCGGGACCGGGTGGGCGGCACCTGCCCCCTGCGCGGGTGCATCCCCAGCAAGGCGCTCATCCGCAGCGCCGAGATCGCCCACGAGGTGCGCACCGCCGGTGAGTACGGCATCCGGGTGCCGGAGTTCGAGGTGGACATGGGCGCCGTCATCGGCCGGGTCCAGGCGATCGTGGACAAGGGGGCGGCCGGCGCCCGCGCGTACCTCGAGTCGCTGCCCGGGGTCCGGATCGTGACCGGCGAGGCGCGCTTCGACGACGCGGGCGTCGTGTCCGTGAACGGCGAGACGCTTCGTGCGCCGCGCGTGGTGGTGGCGACCGGCGCCGAGCCGGTCGTGCTCCCCATCCCCGGCCTCGCGGAGACGCCGCATCTGACGAGCGCCGACGTGCTGGTGATGCGCGAGCTGCCCGAGCGGCTGCTGGTGATCGGGGCGGGCGCGATCGGGCTGGAGCTGGGTCAGGCGCTCGGGCGCCTGGGCGCGCGGGTGACGCTGGTGGAGTCGGCGCCCCGCCTGCTCCCGCAGGCCGAGCCCGAGGTGGCCGGCGCCCTCGGCGAGCTGCTGGCGGGCGAGGGGATCGAGCTGATGGTGGGCGCCGTGATCGAGCGGGCGTCCACGCGGCCGGACGGGGGGCCCGCGGCTGAGCGTGACCCACGAGGGCCGCACCCGTGACCTCGACGGCGACGCGCTGCTGCTGGGCGCCGGGCGCGGGTCGTCGGTCGAGTCGCTGCACCTGGCCGCGGCCGGCATCGAGGGTGACCGGAGGGGGGTCCCGGTCGATGCCCGCCTGCAGACCTCGCAGCCGGGCCACTTCGCCGCCGGCGACGTCCTGGGGCCGCCGTTCGGGCAGTTCACGCATGTGGCGCGCCGGCTCGGCCGCGAGGCGGCCGGCAACGCCCTGGGCCTCGACGCCCACGACGTCGAGCGCGACCCGGGCCCGAAGACGATCTTCACCGACCCCGAGCTGGTGTCGGTGGGGCTCACCGAGGCGAAGGCGCGGGAGGCCGGACACGACGTCGGGGTGGGCACGTCGGAGTTCGCCGGCGGCAAGGCCCGCGCCTGGGGGCAGGAGCGCGGACTGGCGAAGGTGGTGGCCGACCGCTCGTCGCGCCGCATCCTGGGCGCGCACATCCTGGCCTACCACGCCGCCGACCTCGTGCATCCGGTGGTGGTGGCGATGCGGGCCGGCAGCGCCGATCCCCTGATCGACGCCCCCCACGTGCATCCGACTCTGGGGGAGAAGGTGCAGGCCGCGGCGCGGGCCGCGCTCGCCTGACGGCCGCTCAGCCCGCGGCCACCCGGTCGCGGACCCGCCGGCGCGCCACGCTCGCCACATAGCGGCGGCGCAGCGGCCCGGGCAGGAAGCGCCCGAGCCCCTTCATCGCGAGGGTCATCCGGCGGGGGAACGCGATCTCGGCGTCGCCGCGCTCGAGCCCGTCGGCGATGATCCGTGCGGCCTCGGGCGCCTCGATGAGGAAGGGCATCTCGAAGTCGTTGTGCTCGGTGAGCGGGGTCTTCACGAAGCCGGGCGCCACGACCGTGACCTTCACCCCGGTGCCCTCGCCCTCGAGGTCCGCGCGCAGGCTCTCGCTCATGCTGATGAGGAACGCCTTGGTGGCCCCGTAGGCGGAGGCCATCGGCAGCGCGGCGAAGCCGGTGACGCTGGCGACCACGGCGATGCGCCCCGACCGGCGGGCGAGCATGTCGGGCAGCACGGCCTGGATGCAGTTGACCGTGCCCATGATGTTGACCTCCACCTGGGGCCGGAAGACCTCCGCCGTGAACTCCTCCGGCCGCACCGGGCGGTAGGTGCCCGCGTTCAGCAGGGCGATGTCGATGGGGCCCACGGAGGCGCGGATCTCGGCGGCCACGCGCGTCATCGCCTCCGGGTCGGTGGTGTCGCCCGGGTGGGCGGAGATGCGCGGGTCGGCGGCGGCGAGCTCGGCGAGCGCGTCCGCGCCGCGGGCCGTCGCCGCCACTCGCGCGCCGCGCCGCGCGAGCTCCCGGGCCACCTCGGCGCCGATGCCCGAGGAGGCCCCGGTGACCCACACGACCACGCCGTCCATGGCCACGCTCAGAAGGTCACCCGCGCGACCGGCTCGGTCGGCAGGCGATGGTTGAACGGGCGGGTCAGCACGAGCTGGTAGTCGTGGAGCGCCCGGGTGCGGAAGCCCGCCTCGCAGAACGCGAGGTAGAACTCCCAGGTGCGGATGAAGCGCTCGTCGTAGCCCAGGGCGAGGACCGCCTCGCGGTTGGCCAGGAAGCGCTCGCGCCACTGGCGGAGCGTCTCGGAGTAGTGGAAGCCGATGTTCTCGACCCCGTGCACGATCAGCTCCGACGACCGGGTCATCGCGCGGCTCACCGCCTCCAGCGACGGGATGAGGGCGCCCGGGAAGACGTACTCCCGGATCCAGTCGTTGCCCCGCCGGTAGCGCTCGTAGCGCTGGTCGGGCACGGCGATCGTCTGGATGCACGCGATGCCCTCCGGCGCGAGCAGCCGGTCGCAGGCGCGGAAGAAGACGGGAAGCTCCCGGTGGCCGATGGCCTCGAGCATCTCGATGGAGGCGATGTGGCTGAAGCGCCCCTCGAGCGTGCGGTAGTCCTGCAGGCGGATGTCCACCCGGTCCGACAGCCCGGCCGCCTCGACGCGCTCGCGCGCCAGCGCGGCCTGCTCCTCGGACAGGGTCACGCCCGTCACCCGCGCTCCCCACTCGCCGGCCGCGTGCAGCGCGAACCCGCCCCACCCGCAGCCGATCTCCAGCACATGGGAGCCGGGCCCCAGGCCGAGCTTCTCGCAGATGCGGCGGTGCTTGGCCTCCTGCGCCTCCCGCAGCGTCATCTCGGGGTGCTCGAAGAACGCGCACGAGTAGGTCCACGACGGGTCGAGGAACAGCTCGTAGAGGTCGTTCCCCAGGTCGTAGTGGTACTGGATGTCGCGCCTGGCGCCCGGGAGGTCGGAGCGGGCCGGCAGCCGCGGGCGATGCCGCAGGGCCCGGGTGAAGACCCGCCCCGGCCGGCTGGTGCGGGCCAACTCGGCCGTGACCGCCAGGATCTCGAGCAGCCCCACCAGGTCGTCCGCGCGCCAGTCGCCGGCGGCGTACGACTCGCCGAGCGCCAGGCGCCCCCGCGTGGCCAGCCGGCGCCACAGGTTGCGTGAGCGCACAATCAGATTCACGTCGGGCCCCGTGGAGGGGTCGCCGCCGCGGTGGATGCTGCCGTCCGGCAGGGTCACCGACACCCGGCCGCGCGCCGGGTGGGCCAGCGCCCACATCGCCAGGCGGCGGGCGGCCGGGGTGAGCGGCGAGCGCACCGCCGAGGGAAGCGGACGCAGCTCGCGGCGGGCGGGCGGGGCCGCGCCGTTGCGGGCGGCGGTTGCGTGAGCACTCAACGATGACTCCGTGGGAGAGGTGTTTGCATGAGTCCGCAACGACCCTGTGGTCGCGGACGAGGTTGCGTGAGCGTGCAACGAGCCCTCGGCCGGACAGGAGGTTGCGTGAGCGCGCAAGGATCCTTCGCCCGGGGCGAAGCGCGGCTTTCGGTGCAACGGGACCCTCTTCATCGCGAGCTTCACCGCCTGCCAGTGGATGAGGCCGATGACCTGCTGGGACATCAGCGGATAACGGGTCAGGGCCCGTGCGAGCGACGCGTTGGTGAGGGGCCGCCGGCGCCCGGTGAGCTCGGCCCAGAAGGGCCGGGCGCCGTTCTCGATGATGCCGACCCCGGCGTGGATCCGGTCCCCCGGCTCGGTGAACGAGAAGCGATAGGTCTGGTCCATGCCGAAGAACGGCGAGACGTGCATCCGCTTGGCGTGCTCGTAGACGCGCCGGGTGCCGTTCTGGACCTGGTTGCGGGAGGTCAGCAGGTAGGGATGGCGCTCGCCGAAGGTGTTCCCCACCTCCGCCACGATCGCGGCCAGCGCGCCGTCGGCGCCGTAGCAGTAGAAGTAGCTGACCGGGTTGAAGACGTATCCCAGGAGGCGCAGGTTGGTGACGAGCACGACGCGCCCGCCCGCCAGGTCGATGCCGTTCCCGTCGAGGAACGCGAGCACGTTCTGCTTGACCGGCCGGTCGGCGAGGCCCAGGTGGTCGTCGTCGCGGAACGTCACGACGTTGCGCCGGTTGTAGCCGAACAGGCGCAGGCGGCGATCGAGCTCGGGCAGCTCGTCGAGGTCGAGCGCGTAGAAGCACACCCGATAGCGGAAGACGTTGCGCGCGGGCGTGGTGCGCACGTGCAGCAGGGTGCCCTCGTAGAGCGCCGACCTCACCAGGGGGCTCCCAGCTCGCGGGCGGCCCGCAGGCCCGAGGCGAGGCCGTCCTCGTGGAACCCGAAGCCGTGGTAGGCGCCGCAGAACCACGTGCGCCGGCGGCCGTCGATCGACGGCAGGCGCTCCTGCGCGGCCAGCGCCTCGAAGCTGTAGAGCGGGTGGGCGTAGTCCATCCGCCGGATCACGCGATCCTCGGCGATACGCTCGTCGCGGTTCAGCGTCACGCAGTACTGCTCCGGCTCGTCGAGGGCCTGCAGCGTATTGAGGTGGTAGCTCACGGTGGGCAGGAGCGAGGGGGCGTGGCAGTCGGCCACCTGGTAGTTCCAGGCGGCCCAGCCGGAGCGCCGGCGGGGCAGCACGGAGCGGTCGGTGTGGAGCACGGTGCGGTTGAGGGTGGTGCGGAAGGGACCGAGCACCGCGCGCTCGAGGTCGTCCGCGTCGGCGAGCATCGCGAGCGCCTCGGGCGCGTGCGTGGCGATGACGACCGCGTCGAAGCGATGCACGCCGTCGTCGGCGGTGCGCACCTCCACGCCGCCGGCGTCGCGGGTGACGGCCCGCACCTCGGCACGCAGGCGCAGCCGCTCGCCCAGCGGCGCGGTGATGGCGGCCACGTAGCGGCGGCTGCCGCCCACCACCGTGCGCCAGGTGTGGCGGCGGAATCCCAGCAGACCGTGGTTCTGGAAGAAGCGCACCGCGTAGGAGGCCGGCGAGGAGAGGGTCTGCGCGGGCGCGGTGGACCACAGCGCCGACGCGAACGGCACCAGGTAGTGGTCGCGGAAGGAGCGGGAGTAGCCCTCGGTGCGGACGAAGTCGTCGAGCGTGCTGCGCGCGTGGCGCTCCTCGAGCGCGACCTGCCCCGTGCGCAGGAAGCGCACGATCTCGCGGAGCAGGCCGGCGAAGCCGGGGTGCACCAGCGCGCGCGGCTGCCGCCACAGGCGCACCGCCGAGTACTCCAGCCCGTGGCGCTCGCAGACCACCGAGAAGGACATCCGCGAGTCCTGGACCGCAACCCCCAGCTCGCGGAACAGCCGCGACAGCCGCGGGTAGTTGTGCTCGTTGTGCACCAGGAACCCGGTGTCGAGCGCCAACTCCCCGCCGCCCGCGCGCGGCACGGCGACGGTGTGGGCGTGCCCTCCGGCCCGCGCGTCGCGCTCGAACACCTCCACCTCGTGGACCCGCGCGAGGGCATGGGCCGCCCCCAGCCCGGCGATGCCGGTGCCGATGACCGCCACCCTCACGGCCGCGCTCCATGTGTGGCGATCGCCGACACCTCATCCGTATACGGCTGAGCCTCGTACACGGATGAGGGGGCGCTCACGCCTGCCCCCGACTACCCTGCCCCCGGATGGAGGACACGACCACGTGACAGAGGCCGCGGCCACCGGGCCGCCCATCGCGACCGTCCGTCCCCGCACAAGTCTTCCCAGCCGAATCGTCACCCTGGTGGCGGTGCTCGTGCCGCCGCTGGGCGTCCTCGCGGCCATCGGCCTCCTCTGGGAGGTGGCCGTGCGACCGGTGGACCTGATCCTCCTGGTGGTGCTGTACGTCGCCTGCGGGCTGGGCATCACGGTGGGCTTCCACCGCCTCTTCTCGCACAGGGCCTTCGCGGCCACGCCCGCCGTCCGGGCGCTCCTGGCGATCCTGGGCTCCATGACGGTGCAGGGCCCGGTGACCCAGTGGGTGACCGACCACCGCAAGCACCACGCCCTGTCCGACCGCGAGGGCGACCCCCACTCCCCGCACGGCGGCCGCGAGGGGCTGTTCGGCGGCCTGGCCGGCTTCTTCCACGCGCACATGGGCTGGCTGGTGACGACCAAGGGCATGGAGCGCGGGCGCCGCTACGGGCGCGACCTCTACGACGACCGGCTCATCCACGGCGTCGATCGCCTCTACATGCTCTGGGTGTTCCTGACGCTCGCCATCCCGTTCGCCATCGGCTACGCCGTGGACCCGACCTGGCAGGGCGGCCTGACCGGCCTGGTGTGGGGCGGGCTGATCCGGATCTTCCTGTTCCACCACATGACGTGGAGCGTCAACTCCATCTGCCACACCTTCGGCACGCGGGCGTTCGACACCGAGGACGAGAGCCGGAACAACTGGGTGATCGCCGTCCCCACCTTCGGCGAGGGCTGGCACAACAACCACCACGCGTTCCCCGCCTCGGCCATCCACGGCCTGGGACGGCGGCAGGTGGACGTGAGCTGGTGGACCATCCGCGCCCTGGAGCGCGCGGGCCTGGCCTGGAACGTGAAGGTGCCCAACGCCGAGCGCATCGCCCGCCGCGCGGTCCGCAGGCCGCGCCCCGCCGCTCAGGCCTGACTCTCTTCGCGGAAGCGGGTCAGCTCGTGGCCCACCAGCCGGGCCCAGGTGCGGGCCCGCGGGGCGGGGACGTGGCGGCCGCCGGGGCCGCGCAGGGCGATCGGGTGGACCGCGCCGCGAATGAGCCGGTAGCCGGCCTCCACCCCCAGCGCGCGCACCCGTTCGTATCCCGCCCGCGAGCTGCGCGGGCGGACCCCGGGGACGCCGGGAAGCGTGCCGTCGAGGGATCCCTGGATGACGGCGAGGCGCCGGCCGAGCATGCCCTCCACGGGGAGGCGCTCGGGGATCCAGGGCGCCAGCCCCACCACGGTCGTCACCGCCGGGTGGCCCGCGACCGCGATCGAGACCCCGCCGCCCATCGAGAAGCCCAGCATCAGCACCGGCCCGCCCGACGCTCCCGCGACCTCGTCGAGCGCGGCGCGGGCGTCCTCGATGCACATGTCGAGCCGCCTCCAGGACTTGACCCGGTAGCGGACCTCGTGAAAGGCGAGGTCCGGGTGACGGGGCGCCAGGCGCCGCACGAGCCACTCGAGCGACGCGCTCCAGTCGCCCGGGTTCAGGTTCCCGGTGCCGCCGTTGACGCACACCACCGCGAGCGCGCCGGCCGGGCCCGTGCTGCGCATCGCCGCGCCGGTGGGGAGGGCGATCACCCTCGCCCGGCCAGGAGTCCCGCGACCCCGAGGCCGGCGAAGCCGAGCGTCATCGCGAGCACGGCCGGTCGCCCGCGGCCGTAGCGGGCCGCGTCCGAAACGTCGAGGGCCACCCTCAGGGCGATGGGCAGCCGGGCGTCCGGCGAGACGGCCAGCAGCAGGCCGCTGCCGAGGTCGCGGATGCCCAGGGCGCGCACCTCGGAGGGCGTCGAGCCGATGAGGGCGGCCATGCGCTCGCTGCGCCCCAGGGCCAGGCCCGCCCACAGCGCGCACCCGCCGGCGAGCGCGAGCGCCCACGAGCGCTGGGTGACCGGGATCACGAGATCAGGATACGGAGCGGACCCCGGATCCGATCAGGAGCGGTCGATGATCACCGGGGTGCCGGGCCGGGCGTAGTGGGCCGCGCGGGCCAGCTCCGAGGCGCCGAGGATGACGCAGCCGTTGCTGGAGGGGCGGCCGACCCGCGCGGCGCCGCCGGCGCCCGCGCCGTGGATGCCGATCAGCGCCTGGCCGCCCATGAAGGTGCGCAGCGTGGGCGAGTGCGCGGTGAGGGCGACCGTGAAGTCGCCGTAGATGCCGCGCCATGCGTTCGCCGTGACCACGGCGTCCTGGATGGCGTAGCGGCCGACGGGCGTCGGGGTCCCCGCCCGCCCGATGCCGGCCGGCCACGAGGCAACGCGCCGGGAGCCGCGCCAGATCTCGAGCCGCCGCGATCCGAGGTGGACCTCGAACCGCACCCGCGTGCCGGTGAGGCGCAGCGAGCGCCGCGGCACCCACCCCGAGGTGCCGTTCGGCCGGATGGGAAGCTGCACGCGGACCCAGGCGCGCCCCGCGTCGTCGCGCGCGCGGCCGGTGACCATGAGCCACTGGGCTCCCCGCGACCACTCGGCCACCCCGGTCAGGCGCATCACGCGCCGGGCGCCGAGGCGCGGGGCCGCGCGGGCGCTCGCCGGAACCACCACGCGGGCGACCAGCGTGGCGCGGGCGTCGCCCGCCGCGCGCGCGGGCTGGGCCGGCAGAAGGGCCACGCCCGCCACGAGGGCGAGAAAAAAACTCCAAAACCTCCACATGGCACTGATGTCGTCCGCCGGCCGCGCGTCCTTGAGGGCTCAGGGGTCGAGGTGGGCCACCCCCGGGCCGATGGGAGACCGTGGTCGATTCCCTGCTCGAGCTGGCCGGACCCCTCTGGGGGCTCCGCACCAGCCGTTACGGCAAGCGCACCCTGATCGCCCTGTCGCACGCGATGGAGGATCGGGGGCTGGAGTCGCCCGAGCACCGTCCGCTCGTGTTCGCGGGCTTCCAGCGCGCCCGCTTCTTCGCCCACGACCGCGCCCGCTACCGGGCGATCGCCCACGGGAGCGCCATGTGCGTCGTCGCGGCGGGCGGGTTGACGACCCGGATCGACGATCGCCTGGCCATGCTGGGCGTCGGCCCCTCGGATCCCTTCTGGCGCGACTGGGTGGTGGTGGTCTACGGCGGGGCCTCGCACGCGGCCGTGCTGGTGGCGCGCGACCTGCCGGAGCACGACATCGACGGCGTGCCCACCCGCGACCGCGTGTGCGATGCCGTCTGGAGCTACGACCCGGGGCTGGCGCACGCATCGGCGCGGTGGGTGGGCACCTACCTGGCCGAGCGCGAGCCGGCGCTCGCGGCGCGCTGGGCGGAGCGGCTGGACGAGCTCCCGGCGCCGTCCGAGCGGCCCGGCGCGGGGCTCTCGGCCATCGGGGGGCGCCTGGTGACCGCGATGGAGCGCCAGCTCGCCCGCGAGCAGGCCGACAGCCGCCGTCTGCAGGTCTCCTTCGAGGACACGCTGGGGGCGCTCGCGCGCGCCGCCGAGGTCCGTGACCCCGAGATCGACGAGCACCTTGCCCGCGTGGCCCGGCGCTCGGTGGCCGTGGGGCGCGTCCTCGGGATGAGCCCCGCCGAGCTGGAGACCCTGCGCCAGGGGGCGCGGCTGCACGACGTGGGCAAGATCGGCACGAGCGAGGCGGTGCTGTCGAAGCCCGGTCCGCTGGACGACCGCGAGGCCGCGGAGATGCGTCGCCACTCGCTGACCGGCGCGTGGATCATCGAGGGCGTCGCCGGCCTTCGCGACTGCGTGCCCGTCGTGCGCCACCACCATGAGCGCTGGGACGGAGGCGGCTACCCCGACGGCCTGGCCGGCGAGACGATCCCGCTCGCGGCCCGGGTGGTCGCGGTGGTGGACGCGTACGACGCCATGACCTCCCGGCGCCCCTACCGGCGGGCGATGTCGCACGAGGCGGCGCTGGCCCAGCTGCTCGAGCATCGCGGCACGCAGTTCTGCCCGAGGTGCGTGGAGGCCTTCGAGGCCGTGCTGACCCTGGAGGCGCTGACGGCCGATGCCGACGTCCCGGCTAGCCCCCCGTCCGCCGGATCCAGGCGATCAGGTCATCCAGCCGGTGCGCCCAGAACAGCGTGAGCCCCCGCGCCTGAGCGCTCTCGAGGGTCGCCGGCTTGAAGACGCCGGCGAGGACGGCCGTGGGCACGACCTGGGTGTGGCCGAACTCGTCGAGCCAGGTGGTGGCCTTGGCGGCGGCGTCGTTGAGCACCCGCTTGATCGAGTTGATGTCCGAGTTCGACACCTTGCACTCGATGGGCATGCGGCGCCGGTCCGGGAGTCCCACCAGCACGTCGGCCTTGCGCCCTCCGAAGGTCGTCTCGCGGCAGAACTCGCCCCGCCCGGGCGCGTCCTCGAGCGTGCGGATGGCCTTGCGGGTGGGCACCTCGCGGAACCCGGCGCCCCGCAGCGCCTCGGCGACCGAGTCCTCCTGGAGGCTCTTCACCGCGTTGCGGCGCCAGGTGCGCACCTTCTCGGTGGCCATCAGCGAGGCGGTGGCGAGGGCCGCGGCGTCGCGCTCCTCGGGGCTCGGCACCCATCCGCCCGACAGCCAGGCGAAGCGGCGCCGGTCGAGGCCGGCGAGCACCGAGTTGACGATCCGCCGCGCGGCGTCGGGGGAGCTGAGCGCCCGCGCCGACAGCCGGGTCTCGGCGATCACGGCCAGATCGGCCTCCGAGATGAACGGGCCGGGGAGGAAGCGAAGGGCGTGGAGGAGGCGCGGCTCGCGCACCACCTCCACCGCCCGCTCGCCCAACTGGGTCAGGTCGACCGTCAGCTCGATCAGCTCCTCGGCCGCCACGTGGCATTCCTCGAGCCAGCGCGCGTAGAGGTCGCGCGGCTCCTCGAACCGCGCACGGCGGAAGCTCTCGACCGCCCGGGCGATGTCGCCCTCGATCTCCTCCCGGCCCCAGCGCGGTGGCGGCTCGAAGGCGACGGCCACGGTCACCCCTCACCGGCGAGCAGCAGCTCGGGGCCGGGGACCAGCACGCGTTCCATCTCGCGCGGCTCGAACTTGGTGAGGCCGCCGGCGTAGGTGCGGCCGCCGTCCACGGTCACGGTCTCGCGCAGGGCGGCCACCAGGCGCTCGATCGCCCGCTCGGGCAGCTCCCGGCACGGGTACAGCCCGTGGGCGATGTTGATGTGGCGCGCCTGGGCGAGGTTGCGCGTGAACGCCGGGGGGCGCCGGGCCATGTAGGTGGCGAGTATGGGCGCCGGAGCGCGCAGGCCCACCGACCACCACGCCCGCCGCGCGCGGGCGATGTAGCCCGAGTGGGCGCCCAGGCGCCGCGCGCGGGTGAGGAAGCGCCGGATGCGCCGGAGCTCCGGGCCCGCGAACCCGTCGAGCTCCGCCGGCAGGTCGACCACCAGGCGCAGGTGCTGCGCGGAGTCGAGGGTGCGCCCGGCGTCGAAGATCTCCCGCGCGCGCGTGATCGCGGGGAAGAGGACCTCGGGGGGAAGGTCGGTGTCGCCTGGCCGGACCACCCAGGTCGCGTTGCTGCCCGTGACGGCCCCGCGGTGGACGCGGCAGATCTCGCCCAGCGGCACGTGGCCCTCGGGCACCGCCGCCGCCGGGCGGGTGAGCCGCGACCAGCGCCGGGCCGCGCGCAGCCGCTCGGCGTCCACGGGCACGCCGCCGCGCAGCGGGCCCAGCTCATCGGCGTGCCGCACCCGCCGGAAGCGCACCGAGGCCGGCGGCCGCTCGACGTGGAAGCAGGTGATCGCCCCGGTCACGGCCGCGTCCCCGAACGGCATCGCGGTGGGCTCCAGGATGTGCACCGCCTCCCCGCCCATGCGTCCCAGGAGCAGCTCCCGCACGAGCCGCCCGTAGTTGGTGTCCAGCCATTCCGAGGAGGTGATGAAGGCGCCGCGATCCCCCGTCCGGGCCCGCACCGCGGTGGCCAGGAAGAAGTGCACGTGGAGCCCGGCGAGCTGGCTCGCCTCGAGGCCGTGCGCGCGCGCGGTGAGCGTGAGCCACTCCTTCCAGGCGGGCGGGATCTGGTGGTGGCGCACATAGGGCGGGTTGCCCAGGTAGAGCGTGCCCGCGGCCTCGCTGGAGGCCTCCGGCGGGAGCGCCCGGTAGTCGACGGCCTCCACGCGGGCGCGTCCGGCGAGCCCGGCCGCGGCCAGGTGGCCGCGGCAGCAGATGGCCGCCACGGGATCCAGTTCCACCGCCACGACCCGGGCCCGCGGGAAGCGGCGGCCGGCGGCCACCGCGAAGCGTCCCGACCCCGCGCCCGGGTCGACGACCCGTGCCGGCGGGGCGGCGTCCGCGGCCCAGGCGACCATCGACTCGACGATGGCCGGCGGCGTGTAGGTGGCCCCGTCCGGGCGCCTCCGCTCGGGGCTGCGCAGCCGGCAGAACGCCTCCCCCAGCGGATCGGCGCCGTCGTCGATGAGGGACCGGACCGCGCGCAGGGCCGCGGCGCCGGGCACGGGCGGGTCGAGATCGCGCACCAGGTCCGACTCGCGCGCGGACCATCCGGGGACGTCGCCGGCGCCCAGCGCGAGGGCCGCTCCGACCAGGCCGGGCTCCGAGGCGAGCGGGCTCGCGGGATCGGGACCGGGCACGGAACGAGTGTATGGCGGCGTGCGGACGCCGCGGGGCGGCCATTAGACTGCGCGCTCGACCGGGGGGCGGAATGCGCTGGCGCAGGAGCGGGACGGACGACTCCGGGCTCGAGGACCGCCGCGGCCAGAGCCCTCAGGGCGGCATGCAGTTCCCGGGAGGGGCGATGGGGAAGGGCGCGGGCGGCCTCGGCATCGTGGGCGTCATCGTGGCCCTGCTGTTCGTCTTCCTCGGGGGCGGGTCGAGCGGCACCGGGTTCGGCATCCCCACTCCGAGCCTTCCAGCGCAGCCCGCGGCCACCGGGAACGACGTCGCCAACGGCCCCGATCCCGACGCGAACCTGAAGGCCTTCGTGGCGTTCGTGGTGCGCGACGTGCAGACCTCGTGGGCGAAGGCCTTCACCGCCGCCGGCCGCCAGTACCAGCCCACCGTGCTCGTGCTGTTCACCGGCGGGGTCAGCACCGGGTGCGGCTCGGCCTCGTCCGCCGTCGGGCCCTTCTACTGCCCGGCCGACCTCAAGGTCTATCTCGACCTGGGGTTCTTCCGGGAGCTGCGGGACCGCTTCGGGGCCCCCGGCGACTTCGCCCAGGCCTACGTGATCGCCCACGAGTTCGGCCATCACGTGCAGAACCTGCTGGGCATCTCCGCCCAGGTGGCCCAGGAGCAGCGCCGCGACCCCGGCAGGGCCAACGAGCTGTCGGTGCGCCAGGAGCTTCAGGCCGACTGCCTGGCGGGCGTCTGGGCGCACTCCGCCTACGAGAACAACCTGCTCGAGGACGGGGACCTGCAGGAGGGTCTCACCGCCGCCGCCGCCGTGGGCGACGACCGCCTCCAGCAGCAGGCGGGGGGCTCCATCGACCGGGAGAGCTTCACCCACGGCAGCTCCGCGCAGCGCATGGACTGGTTCAAGCGCGGCTTCGAGGGCGGCCAGGTGTCGTCCTGCGACACCTTCTCCGGCGACGTCTAGCGTCCCGCCCGCACTACCCTTCACGCAATGACGAGCATCGCCGAGCTGATCGCGGCCGGCCGGACGTGGTCGCTGGAGTTCTTCCCGCCCCGGGATCCCGACGCCGACGCCCGCTTCCGGGCGTCCCTGGGCGACTTCGCCGACCTGGGCCCGTCGTTCGCGTCGGTCACCTACGGGGCGCTCGGATCCACCCGCGACCGCACCCGCGACCTGGTGGTGGGGATGAACGCCGACTTCGGCTTCCCCACGATGCCCCACCTCACCTGCATCGGCCACACGCGCGCCGAGGTGGCCGAGCTGCTCGACGCCTACGCCGAGGCCGGCGTGCGCGACATCCTCGCGCTGGGCGGGGACCCGCCGCCGGACGGAACGGCGCCGGGCGACTTCCGCCACGCGATCGAGCTGGTCGAGCTGGTGAAGGCCCATCCGGCGGGCTTCGCGGTGGGCGTCGCCGCGCACCCCGAGCTGCATCCGCGCTCGCCCGACCGCGCCAGCGACCGCCGCCACCTGGCCGACAAGCTGAGCCTGGCCGACTTCGCCATCACCCAGTTCTTCTTCCGGGTCAACGACTACTCCCGGATGCGGGACGAGCTGGCGGCCCTGGGGTGCCACCGGCCGGTCCTGCCGGGGGTGATGCCCTTCGTGAGCGTCGCCGGCCTCACGCGCATGGCCGGCATGAACGGGACCGCGATCCCCGACGAGCTGTCGCGGCGCCTGGAGCCCATCGCGGGCGACCCCGACGCGGTCGCCGCGGTGGGCGTCGAGGTGGCCGCGGGCCTGTGCGAGCGCCTGATCGTTGCCGGGGCGCCCGGCATCCATCTCTACACGCTCAACCGCACGGGCCCCGTGCGGCGGGTGTGGTCGGAGCTGGGCCTGCAGCGGGTGGCCTGAGGTGCCGGCGGCGCCCGGCGCCCTCGACCTGCTGGTGGTGCACGACGACACGCTGGGGATGCGCTTCGGCGGCGACCACCCCACCGACGCGCGCCGCCACCAGCTCGCCGTGGCCCTCTGCGCCGAGGCCGGGCTGCTCGACCGGCCCGGCGTGCGCCGGGAGCCGGGGCCGCCGCCGCTCGACGACGAGGCGCTGGCCCGCGTGTTCGCCCCCGCGTTCATCCGCGCCGTCCACCGCTACAGCGCGAACCCGATCCTGGCCGCGGCGCCCGAGGCCCGCCAGTGGGGCATCGGCGGCGACAACAACGCCTACGAGGGGATGCACGAGGACTCGGCGCGCGCCTGCTCGGCCTGCGCCCGGGGCGCGCAGGCGGTCGTCTCGGGCGAGGCCCGGCGCGCGCTGGTGCCGTCGGGCGGCGCCCACCACGGCCTCGCCAACCAGGCGATGGGGTTCGGGATCTACAACGAGACGGCGATCGCGGTGCAGACGTTCCTGGACGCCGGATACGAGCGGGTCGCCTACATCGACCTGGACGTCCACCACGGCAACGGCACCCAGTGGATCTACTACGACGACCCGCGCGTGCTGACGGTGTCGGTGCACGAGACCGGGCGGCACCTGTTCCCCGGCACGGGCTTCCCCGCCGAGACCGGGGGGGCGGAGGCGCCGGGCAGCGCGGCCAACGTGGCCCTGCCGCCGTTCTGCGGCGACGAGGTCTACGAGCGGGCGGTCAACGAGGTGGTGCTGCCGGTGGTGCGGGCCTTCGCGCCGCAGGCGATCGTGAGCCAGAACGGCGTCGACCACCACCACGCCGACCCGCTGGCGCACATGCTCACCACGATCCCGCTCTACCCGCGCCTGTGGCGCCGGCTGCGCGAGCTGGCCGACGAGGTCTGCGAGGGCCGGTGGGTGGCGCTGGGAGGCGGAGGCTACGACCCCTGCACCGCCCCGCCGCGCGCGTGGGCGCTGCTGGCGGCCGAGATGGCGGGCGCCGAGGTGGGCCGCGACGTGCCCGAGAGCTGGCGCGCGAGGGCCGTCGCCGCCGGCTGCCCGCCACCGCCGCCCGGCTGGCTCGACGACCCCGGGCCCGCGCCGGACGCCGACCGCGACCGGCGCGCCGCCGCCGAGGCGCGGGCCGCGATCGACCAGAGCCGCGCCGCCCTGAGGCGCTTCTACCCCGTCTGAGCCCACCGCGGCGGGTGCCGGTGTGGAAGGATCGCGCCCGACGATGTCCACCATCTACGTCACCGGCCACCGAAACCCGGACACCGACTCGATCGCCTCGGCCATCGGGTACGCCGAGCTGCGCCAGCGGCTCGACCCGGGCGAGGAGTACGTGGCGGTGCGCCTGGGCGACCTGAACGCGCAGACCGACTGGGCGCTCGAGCGCGCGGGGCTGGAGGCCCCCGTGTTCCTCGAGCACGTCATGCTCCGGGCGCGCGACGTGATGCGGCCGACCTTCGCGGCGGCCGACCACAACGCCTCGCTGCGGGACGTGGGTCTGGCGATGGCCAAGGGCGACCTCGACCTGATCCCGATCGTGGACGACGACGGGGCGATCGCCGGCCAGGTCACCGCCCGCGACCTGGCCCGCCGCTACGTGAAGGAGTCCGGGGAGCCGTCGAGCTTCGCCGACCGGCCGGTGTCGGTGGACCTGATCGTGGAGGTGCTCGGGGGCGAGCTTGTGGTGCGCCCCGAGCGCACCCTCAACGGCCGCCTGTGGGCCGTCACCGTGGACGTCAACAGCATGGGCGCCACGATGGGCCCCAACGACATCGTGCTGATCGGAGCCCGCGCCGACGCCCAGCGGCGTGCGATCGAGATCGGCATCGCCCTGATCGTGACCCCCTACGACCAGCGGCCCAGCGACGAGGTGCTGGCGATGGCGCGCCGCACGGGTACCGGCATCGTGCTGTCGCCGCTCGACTCCTACGTGACCGGCCGGATGGTGTCCCAGTCGGTGCCGGTGCGCGAGGTGATGAGCCGCGATCCCCTCACCGTGGAGCCCGACGACCTGCTCTCGGACATCGCGGAGCGGATCAAGGACGTCAACTACGCCGCCGCGATCGCGATCGACGACGACCGCCGGCCGGTGGGGCTGGTGAGCCGCGCCGACCTGGTCAACCCGCGCCCGCGCCGCGTGCTGCTGGTGGACCACGGCGAGCAGGCCCAGAGCGTGCGGGGCGTGGAGCAGGCGCACATCGTGGAGATCCTCGACCACCACCACATCGGGTCGATCGAGACCACGTTCCCGGTGGCCGCGACCTTCGACCCGGTCGGCAGCACCGCGACCCTGGTGGTGGAGCGCTTCCGCTCGCACGGACGCGAGCCCCGCCGTCCCACGGCGACGATGCTCCTCGCGGCGGTGCTCTCGGACACGGTCATCCTGAGCTCACCGACGGCCACGGAGCGCGACCGTCAGGTGGTGCGCTACCTGGAGGAGCTGCTCGAGCTGGACGCCCACGACTTCGGCATCGAGATGTTCGAGGCGACGTCGGATGTCGGCGACGTCGCCGCCTCCGAGATCGTGCGCCGCGACTCCAAGGAGTACGAGGGGCGCGCGGGACGGCGCATCAGCATCGCCCAGATCGAGACCGTCGGGCGCCTGGCGGGCCGCCGGCCGGAGCTGCTGGCCGAGCTCGAGCGCGTCCGCGAGCAGTCCGGCTACGCCCTCTTCGCCCTGATGATCACCGACATCGTGGCCAAGGGCACCGAGCTGCTGGTGGCGGGGGACACCGCGCTGGTCGAGCGCGCCTTCGACGTCGCCGCCGTCGATGGCGTGCTCGACCTGCCGGGCGTGATGAGCCGCAAGAAGCAGGTGGCTCCCGCGTTGCTCGCCGCGGTCTAGGCGGTCCTTCTCCTCAGGGTCGCCGCTCCGAGCGCCAGCGCCGCGACGATGGCGCCGCCGAGGACGACGATGTCCCGGACGAACTCCGATCCCAGCGCCCCGTCAGCGCTGACCCGCGCGAGCGCGTCGTAGGCGTAGGTGAGCGGCAGGGCGTAGGAGATGCCCTCCAGCCATCCGGCCATCTCGTCGCGCGCCACGAAGAGGCCGCACAGGAAGAGCTGCGGCAGCACGATCGCGGGCATGAACTGCACGGCCTGGAACTCGGTGGTCGCGAAGGCGCTCGCGAACAGCCCCAGCGCCATCCCGAGGAGCGCGTTGCCCAGCGCGATCGCGATGAGGATCCACGGCGAGCGGGCGGTGCTCAGGTCCAGCGGCCCCAGCGACAGCGCGGCGAGCAGCGCCGTCTGCACGACGGCCACGAGGCCGAAGGCCAGGGCGTAGCCGGTCAGCAGGTCCAGCTTTCCCACCGGCATGCTCATGAGCCGCTCGAGGGTTCCCGAGGAGCGCTCGCGGAGCATGGCGATGGAGGCGACGATGAACATGACGATGAAGGGCACCAGCCCGATGAGGGGGGGCCCGACGCGCTGGAACGTCTCCGGCTGGCCGTCGAACGCGTAGCGCAGGATGGTCAGCAGCACGCAGGGCACCACCAGGAGCAGCGCCAGCGTGCGCGGGTCACGGCGCAGCTGCGCCAGCACGCGGGCGGCGGTCGCGAACGTCACGCGGGCCGTCATCGGACCACCTCCGGTGTCTCGGTCGTCGTCTTCACCTCGGTCTCGACCAGGCGCAGGAAGGCCTCGCCGAGGTCATCACAGCCGGTGCGCCGGCGAACCTCGTCGGGGGTCTCGGCCGCCATCAGGCGACCCTCGCGCATGAGCAGCAGCAGCTCGCACTCGGCCGCCTCGTCCATCACGTGGCTGGACACCAGGACGGTGGTGCCCTGCTCGGCCAGGGCGTGGAAGGTGGCCCACAGCTCGCGCCGCAGGAGCGGGTCGAGGCCCACGGTGGGCTCGTCCAGCACCAGCAGGTCGGGCCGCCCGATCAGCGCGACCCCCAGCGAGACCCGTGAGCGCTGGCCTCCCGACATCCGGCCCACCACCAGATCGGCCTGGGCGCGCAGCCCCACCGTGTCGAGGGCGAGATCGACCTGCGTCTCGGGGGCGCCCAGCACGCGCGCGAAGTAGCGCAGGTTCTCGCGGGCCGTGAGGTCCCCGTACACCGAGGGCGCCTGGGTCACGTAGCCCACCCGCCGGCGCAGCGGCGGGCTTCCGGCCGGCAGCCCCAGGACCGTGACCTCGCCCGACGCCACGATCTGGGTGCCCACGATCGCCCGCATCAGCGTGCTCTTGCCGCACCCGCTCGGGCCGAGCAGCCCGGTCACGCGCCCCCTCGGAACCGTCAGCGACAGCCCGGGCAGGACGGTGGCGCCCCCCCGGACCACTCGCAGATCGTTCACTTCGATCGCCGTCTCCATCAAAGCCTCCTCGTGCGAGCGATCATTCGGCTGAGGGCTAGGCCCCGCTCGCGGGCTGGGGCGGACCGGGCGGCCGGGCCGCCGGCTCCAGCTCCAGCGGCGTGTCACCGCGTTGCTCGGGGGCGGGGTAGCACGGCTCGATGCGGAGGATCCGCGCCGCCCACACCGGCATCCACCAGTTCCACCGGCCGAGGACCGCCACGAAGGCCGGCAGGAGCATGCTCCGGACGACCGTCGCGTCGAGCACGATGCCCACGGCGAGGCCGGTCGCGAACACCTTGATGTCGGTTCCGGGGCTCGCCGCCAGCGCGGTGAAGGCCAGGAACAGGATCACGGAGCCGGCGGTCACCAGCCGCCCGGTGCGGGCGATGCCGGCCACCACGGCCCGCTCGGTCGACCCGTCGCGGTCGTACTCCTCGCGCATGCGGCTGAGGATGAAGACCTCGTAGTCCATCGACAGGCCGTAGAGGAACGCGAAGATCATCAACGGGATCCACACCGTGAGCGCCCCGGTGGGCTCGATACCGAAGATCGCGCCCGAGCCGTGGCCCTTCTGCCAGGCCCAGACGAGGAAGCCCCACACCGCGCCGATCGAGAGGATGTTGAAGATGATCGCCTTGAGCGGCAGCACCAGGGAGCGGAAGACCCTCGCCAGGAGGATGTAGGTGATCACGATGATCACCAGCGCCACCCAGATGAAGTTGCCGTAGACGGCATCGTTGAAGTCCGCGCTGCCGGGGACGGCGCCGCCCACCAGGATCTGGCCCGGCAGGGATTCGGCGGCCGTCCGGACCCGACCGACCGTGGCGCTGTCGTCCTCGTTGGTGGGGAAGACGTTCACGACGGCGGTGTCGCCGCGCCGCCACTCCGGCGAGCTCGGCGCGACGGCGCCCCGCACGCCGTCGACCCCGGCGAACGTCTTCGCGGTGGCCGCGGCATCGCCGCCGACGACCGCGACGTCGTAGGGCGACAGGACCCCGGCGCCGATGCCCGAGCTGTCCAGCGCGTCCAGACCCGCCCGTGCGGAGCCGGTCGAGGCGAGCGCGCTCGCGCGCGGGGTGCCGGTGGAGAAGTCCGCGACCGGGATCAGGAAGACGGCGAGGATCGCCAGCGCGATCGCGCCGACCACCCAGCGCCGGCGGACGACCAGGCGTCCCCAGGGCACCCAGCCCTGGCCGGTGTTCGTCGTGCGCCGTCCGAAGCCCACCCGGTCGAGCTTGGGGCCGATGGAGTCGAGCACCACCGGCAGGAGCGTGATCCCCACCAGCACGCTGACGAGGGGGATGAGCATGCCCCCGTAGCCGATGCTGCGCAGGAACGGCACGGGCAGCACCGCGAGCGCCAGCAGGCCGATGGCCACCGCGACGCCGCTGATGATGACGGCCTTCCCGGCGTGCTCCATGGCCTCCACGACCGACTCGCGGTTGTCCTTCCCGCCGGCGTGCTCCTCGCGCCAGCGCATCACGATCAGCAGGGCGTAGTCGATCGCCACGCCAAGGCCGATCAGCGAGACCAGGAACTGCACCACCACCGAGACCTGGGTGGCCTCGGCGAGAGGCCACAGGATCAGGAAGGTGGTGGGGATGGCGATGGCGGCCATCAGGAGCGGCACGAAAGCCATCAGCGATCCGAACACGAACAGCAGCACGATCAGGGCGCCGAGGCCGCCGACCAGGGTCTCGAGCAGGACGCTCGGGCCGTTGCTCTCGTTGGAGACGCTGACGAGGGCGTCGATGCCCGTGATGCGCACCGGCGCCCCGGCGACCTCGGTCGCCGCCGCCGCCGCGCGGGTCTCTTTCAGGGCCGGCCCCGCGGAATCGAAGGCGTTCGCGGTCGAG
The DNA here is from genome assembly GCA_963760715.1 of Miltoncostaeaceae bacterium. Classification (GTDB taxonomy): domain Bacteria; phylum Actinomycetota; class Thermoleophilia; order Miltoncostaeales; family Miltoncostaeaceae; genus CAVXDY01. Next base: position 213,259 of record CAVXDY010000007.1, read on the forward strand.
GGCGGGTACCAGATCACGCCGAAGGTGGTGCTGCCGTCCTTGGAGACGAACATCCGGTCGCCGGTGCTCGCGTAGTCGGCCGACCGGGAGCCGGGCACGGCCGCGCTGACCTTCCCGAAGGCGTCGCCGATCTGCTGCTTCACCCCGGGCGAGTCGACCGTGGTGCCGTCCGGGAGCTTCACGACCTGCACGAGCGGCCCCCCGACCCTCGGGCCCCCGTTCCCGTACTTCGCGTAGATGAGGTTCGCGGCGTCCGAGCTCTCGCGTCCCGGCAGATCGAACTGGTCCGACAGCGCGTCGACCGACGACTGCGTTGACGCCACCGCCACCACGAAGATGACCAGCCAGCTGAAGAAAACGGTCTTGCGGTGCGCCAGAACCCAGCGCGTGAACGCCCTCATCCCTCACCCTCCATCTCGAACGGGACCGAGTACTAAACCAGGGTCCCCGGACGGTGGGCGAGGACATGGCCGCGCAGCACACTAGCCCGCGCCCCCCGCGCCCCGCTTCTCCATTCGTCCGGTGTTGCGGGGGTGTTCCGACCCCGCCGCCTGGCCTTACCCGGCCCGCCCATGCTCAAACGCCCTCCGGCGGAGGATCAGACCGGTGCCGGGGGCGCGAGGGACCTCGATGCCTGGGCGGCGGCGGAGACGCAGAGCCGCGTGAGGCGCGCCTCCTCCCGGCGCCAGCGATCGGTCGGGGCCGACAGACCCACCGATCCCACCACCGCCCCGCGGGCATCGCGCACCGGCGCGGCGACGCAGCAGCAGCCGACCGCGAGCTCCTCGAGGTCGTAGCCCACGCCCGTCTCGCGCACGGCGTTCAGGTTGCTCTTGATGTCGCGGCGCCGCACGAGCGTGTGCGGGGTGAAGGCCTGGAGCTCCTGCTGCCCGAGGTAGTCGTCGATCGTCTCGTCCGGGCATGCGGCCAGGAGCACCTTGCCGAGCGCGGTGCCATGCGCCACGCGGCTGAATCCGACCTCGAGCCCCTCCACATGCATCCCTCTCGATCCCTCCACCACCTCCGCGACCGCGATCTCTCCGCCCCGGAAGAGCGCGAGATAGGTGTCCTCCTCCGCCTCGACCGCGAGGCGCTTGATGGCGGGCCGGAGGGTCCGCACCACGTCGAGGCTCTCCTGGAAGAGGCGGGAGAGCGACGTGACCTTCCCGCCCAGGCCGAAGCAACCGTGGCCCAGGCGGACGACATAGCCTCCGTCCTCGAGCGTGTGCAGCACCCGGTAGCTCGTGCCGAGGCTGATGCCGAGCTGCTGCGCGACCGCCTTGGCCGGGACCGGCCGGGGGGAGGAGGCGATCGCCTCGAGCACGTCGAGGGCCCGCTTGACCGAGCTGAGGGAGTCCTTCGACTCCGGCTCCCTGGCAAGGACCGCCGCCCGCAGCGCGGCGCCGCGCATCCCGGCCCTGCCCCCCTCGGTCACAGCCCCCCCGCAGGAAGACGCATCCTTGCAACGAGCGTCGCGAGCATACGACGGGAGGACCGAATCAGGCCAGTTCTCCGGATGCCGGAGTATTCGCCCGCCGCGCGGTGGCCCGGCCACGCGGGGGGGCGGGAAGCTCGGCTCCCGGCTCCGGCTTCAGGAGGACCTCGTGTACCGCAGCGCCGCTGGTGATGAGTACTTCGTCGTGGACGCCCACCTCCACTACTGGGATGGCAGCCCGGAGAACCAGAAGAACAAGTACGGCGCGGGCTTCATCTCGTGCTTCTACGACTACCACTCGGGCCTCTCGCCCGCGGAATACGTCTGGCCGCGCGAGAAGTACGAGAAGTACGACCAGGAGACGATGATGCAGGACCTCTTCGTCGACGGTTACGACGACATCGGGATCCTCCAGTCCACCTACCTGTCCGACTTCTACGTGAACGGCTTCAACACGACCGAGCGGAACGCGGTGATGAAGGACAAGCACCCCGACCGCTTCATCCTCAACAGCGCCTGGGACCCGCGCGAGGAGGAGGCGGGGCTCGCCGCCTTCGAGGAGAAGGTGGAGAAGTACGGGATCAAGGGCGTCAAGCTCTACACCGCGTCATGGCACGGTGACTCGCGCGGGTGGAGCCTGAAGGACCCCTGGACGGAGAAGTACCTCGAGAAGTGCGTCGAGCTGGGCGTGAAGAACATCCACGTCCACAAGGGGCCCACGATCTGGCCGCTCGACAAGGACAGCTTCGACGTCGCCGACGTCGACTACGCCGCCACCAACTTCACGGACCTCAACTTCATCGTCGAGCACGTGGGCATGCCGCGGATCGAGGACTTCTGCTGGATCGGCGTGCAGGAGCCGAACGTCTACGGCGGCCTCGCGGTGCTGATGCCGTTCATCCACCCGCGGCCGAAGTACTTCGGCGACGTGATGGCCGAGCTCCTCTTCTGGCTGGGCGAGGACCGGCTGCTGTTCTCCTCCGACTACGCCCTCTGGCACCCGAAGTGGCTGATCGAGAAGTTCGTCGACTTCGACCTCCCTGAGCAGACGACCGCGGAGACCGGCGTCTCGCTGTCGGTCGAGGCCAAGCAGAAGATCCTCGGGCTGAACGCCTGCAAGCTCTACGACATCGACCCCGCCGAGCACGGGGCGCGTCTGAAGGCCGACGAGTTCGGCAAGAAGGCGGCGACCGGGCCCGGCTCGCAGGCCAAGGAGGTCACGGCATGACCGTTAGCGCCGCCGCCGTGTGGGAGGCGATCGACGGCGTGATCGATCCCGAGCTGGACCGCTCGCTGGTGGAGCTCGAATTCGTGCGATCGGTGGAGGTGGGCGAGGGCGACGTCCGCGTCGCCCTGCGCCTGCCCACCTACTGGTGCTCCCCCAACTTCGCGTACCTGATGGTGGGGGACGCGCACGAGGCGGTGCGGCAGGTGCCCGGCACCGAGAGGGTGCGCATCGATCTCGTCGACCACTTCGCCGGCGAGCGGATCAGCGAGGCGATCCAGGCGGGCCTCTCCTTCCAGGAGGCCTTCCCGGATCAGGCCGAGGGCGAGCTGAACGAGCTTCGCCGCAAGTTCCGCCTGAAGGCGTTCGTCGTTCGCCAGGAGCCGGTGCTGCGGGCGGTGCGGCTCGCGCTCGGGGACGCCGGCGCGGCGGACCTGCGCCTGGGCGACGGGGCGCCGCCCGAGGGGGTGGAGGCCTCGGAGTGGTCGGAGTACCTGCGCCGCCGCGGCGACCTGGGCATGGGGGAGGGGCCGGCTGAGCTCGCCTTCACCGACGCCCAGGGCGCGCCCCTCGCGCCCGACGGCCTCGACGACTACCTCCGCCTGGCGCGCCTGGTGCGGATCAGCCTGCAGTCCAACACGGAGTTCTGCTCCGGCCTGCTCGCCGCCCGCTACGACGGCGGGGCAGGGGTGGAGAGCTGGCAGCGGCGGGAGGTGGTGGCATGAAGGCGGCACTGCTCCCGGCGTACGACTCGGAGCTCGTGATCGAGAACGCCCCGGCGCCCGAGATCACCGGCGCCACCGACGTGATCGTGAAGGTCGGCGGAGCGGGTCTCTGTCGCACCGACCTCCACATCATCGAGGGCATCTGGAAGGAGAAGGTCGACGTCGAGCTCCCCTACATCCTCGGCCACGAGAACGCCGGATGGGTGGAGGCGGTGGGCGACGGGGTCACGACGGTCAAGCCCGGCGACGCGGTGATCGTCCACCCGGTGATCACCTGCGGGCTCTGCCAGGCGTGCCGGGCGGGCGAGGACATGCACTGCGCGAACCTGGCCTTCCCGGGCATCACGCAGAACGGCGGCTTCGCGGAGTACCTCCACACCGGCGAGCGGGCGATCATCAAGCTGCCCGAGGGCCTCGAGCCCAAGGCGATCGCGCCCTACGCGGACGCCGGCATCACCGCCTACCGGGCGGCCAAGCGCGCGGCCAAGCGGCTCACGCCGGGCACCCGCTGCGCGATCATCGGCGTGGGCGGGCTGGGCCACATCGCGGTCCAGGTGCTGGGCGAGCTCTGCGCGACGGAGATCATCGCCGTCGATCGCTCGGCGGCGGCGCTCGAGCTCGTCGGGTCGTTGGGGGCCCACCACCTGGTGAACGCGTCCGAGACGGACCCGGTGGAGGCCGTCAAGGAGCTGACCGGCGGGGAGGGCGCCCACGCGGTGATCGACTTCGTCGGAGAGGGCGACGCGATCACCCAGTCCATCGACATGCTCCGCAAGGGCGGGACCTACTGGGTGGTCGGCTACGGCGGCCGGATCGAGGTGCCGGCCATCGACGTGATCTTCGCCGAGATCGCCGTCGTGGGCAGCCTGGTCGGTAACTACAACGAGCTGGCGGAGCTGATGGTGATGGCCGGCCAGGGACGGGTCACGCTCCACGCGTCCGAGTACTCACTGGACGACATCAACACGGCGATCCACGACCTGGAGGGCGGACGCCTCCAGGGGCGCGGGGTGATCGTCCCGTAGGAGCATCGGGCACCCGCGGGCCGTCCGGCCCGCGGGTGCTCCTATGCGCGACTCGCCTCGCGCCGCTTCTCCCACCGGCTCCGCAGGAACGCGAACACCAGCGGGATGAGCATGAGCAGCAGGCGGCGCGCGATCCACGTCATCATGTCCCGACCCCCTCCGTGTCCGCGTTGATCGTGACCGTACCGGGGTCGACGTGCACCGGCCCGTCCCCCCTCCCGTTGACGCGAGGATAGCCGCGCCGGCCCCGTGCCCCGGGGCGAGGAGCGTCAGGACGGCCGGCGATCACCACCCTGACCGGCGGGCCTCCGCCGGGCGGGTCGTCGCCGCGAACTCGCTCACGTCGTGGCGGAGGCCTTCAGGACGGCGTCGAGCAGACCGGGGAAGCGCTCCTCGAGGTCGTCGCGGCGCAGCCACGTGTAGCGGCGCGTGCCCTCGTCGCGCTGGGCGATCACCCCGGCGCAGCGCAGCGCCTTCAGGTGGTGGCTCGCCGTGGACTTCGTCACCTCGAGCTGGATCTGCCCGCAGGGCATCGAGCCGCCCGGGTCGCAGGCCGCGAGCTGGCGCACGATCTCCAGCCGCACCGGGTCCGAGAGCGCCTGGAGCACGGTGACCACGTCGACCTCGGCGAGATCGGCCTGGTCCGTCGTCTGAGCGCTCATCGTCCGCCCCGGATCATTGTTTGACGCCCATCGAAGTATAAGGTACGGTGCCCATCGAACAATACGGGGTCAGCCCGGCGGCCGCCAGTTCCCCGGAAGAAAACTCTCTCCCAGGAGCGGACACACCGTGCGATCTCCGAACTCGACCCTGGTCGAGGCGGGCTCCACGCGCCTGGACAGGCGCGCGTGGGCCGTCCTCCTCACCCTCTGCGGCGCCCTCTTCCTGGACGCGCTCGACGTCTCGATGGTCGGCGTCGCCCTGCCGTCGATCCGCACCGACCTCCACATGTCCACGAGCTCCCTTCAGTGGGTGGTGAGCGCGTACGTGCTCGGCTACGGAGGATTCCTCCTGCTGGGCGGCCGGGCCGCCGACCTCCTCGGGCGCCGCCGGATGTTCCTCATCTCGCTCGGCGTCTTCATCGTGGCCTCGGCCCTCGGCGGCTTCGTGGACGATGGCTCGCTGCTGATCGCCACGCGCTTCATCAAGGGCGTGAGCGCGGCCTTCACCGCGCCCGCCGGGCTCTCGATCATCACGACGAGCTTCTCCGAGGGCGCCCTGCGCAACAAGGCCCTCTCGATCTACACGGCGACGGGCGCCACGGGCTTCTCCCTGGGACTCGTGGTGGGCGGCCTGCTGACCGAGGTGGGCTGGCGGTGGGTCTTCCTGCTGCCGGTGCCGGTCGCCATCGCCGTGCTGGTCGCGGCGATCCGCCTGGTGCCCGACTCGGCGCCGCCGGAGGGCGGGCGCCGCTCGTTCGACCTCGCCGGCGCGGTGAGCATCACCGCCGGCATGCTCCTGCTCGTCTACACCGTGGTCGAGGCGCCGGACGTGGGCTGGGCGTCGGCGCGCACGCTGGTCTCGTTCGCCGGGGCGGCGGCCCTGTTCGGGGTGTTCACCGCCGTGGAGCGCCGTTCGGCCTTCCCGCTGGTGCGCCTGGGCATCCTGCGCTCGGCGCCCCTCGTGCGCGCCAACCTGGGGGCGATGGCCCTGTTCGGGTCGTGGGTCGGCTTCCAGTTCATCGCGACGCTCTACATGCAGCAGCTGAGGGGCTGGACGCCCCTCGAGACCGGGCTCGCCATCTTCCCGGGCGGGCTGCTGGTGGCGCTGCTCGCCCCGCGCATCGGCGTGCTCGTCGCGCGGTTCGGGATCGGCCGGCTGATCGTGGCGGGCCTCACGTCGGCCGCGATCGGCTACGCCCTCTTCCTGCCCATCGGGCTGGACTCGGGCTACTGGGCGGCGATCTTCCCGACGATGGTGCTCGCCGGCTTCGGCTTCGCCCTGGCCTACGGCCCGCTGAACATCGCGGCCACCAACGGCATCCAGCCGCACGAGCAGGGCCTCGCCGGCGGGTTGGTCAACACCTCGTTCCAGTTCGGCGGGGCGCTGGTGCTGGCCGTGGTCACGGCGGTGAACGCCGCCGCGGCCGGGCCGGGGAGCTCACCCCAGTCGGTGATGGACGGCTACCAGGCCGCCGTGGCGGTGGCGGTGATCGCCGCGCTCCTCGGGGTCGTGGCCACCGCGGCCCGGCGGCGGGCGCCGCAGCCGGCCACGGAGCTGGCCGAGGGCGGGGTCTAGCGGTGACTCGACGGGCGTGGCGCGCCCCTCGTCGTCGTCCAGGCTCAGCTTCACCCCCGTCGACCCGGCGTTGACGACGAGGACGCGTCCCCCGCGGGCGGGGTCAGGCATCGTCCCCGCCGGGTCTCAGCACCGGCAGCACGGCGCGGCCGGCCGCGGCCTCGAGCGCCAGCGCGGCGGCCGCGTAGAACGCGAGGCCCGCGAGGATCACCCCGACGGTGCCCGCGGCGTGCCTCCACGCCACGGAGCCGGTCAACTCGGCGACGCCGGTGAGCGCGAACCGCACCGCCGCGGTGGCCATGACGGCCGCCGGGACGAGCGCCTGCGAGGCGGCCACGGTCGCCGGGATCAGCAGCGCGGCGCCGGCCGTGACCAGGAAGAGGCCGAGGGCGTCGCTCGTGCGCCCCGGCGGCAGGTCCAGCGTCACCAGCGCCGTCGCGGCCCACGTCCCGGACAGGATCCCCATCCCTGTTCCGACGCCGACGTCCTGTGTCAGGAAGCCGAGGATCGACGCGAGGCCCTGAAGAGGGACCACGAAGGCGAGGATGATCAGGGCGACCCGGTCCCCCTCCGCCTGCTCGACCCACCCGAGCTGGAGGCCGGCCAACAGGAGCGTGCCCGCCGCCAGGGCGAGGAAGCCCAGCGGCAGCGGTGTGGCGATCGCCTGCCAGGCGGCCCCCTGTGCCGCGTGGTCACGGTCGCGGACGTCCATCCGTCGAGCGTAATCGACGACACATCGCAGGCCGTGGGCGAGACGTGGCCCGCTGAGGTTGTGCTCTCGCCCCGGTGTGCGGGAGGGTCGGGTCTCAGAGTGCCCGCAGCACGAGACATGGGGGTAGCGCGATGTACGCACGAGTGGTCAGGTGGGAGGGCGGCACGGCGGAGGCCATCGAGGCCGCCTCGGCCGCGATCGCCGCCGAGTCCGCCTCCGGGCCGCCGGAGGGTGTCCCGGCCAAGGGCTTCCTCCTGCTGGTCGACCCCGACAAGGGCCGGACCATGGCGGTCGCCCTGTTCGAGACGGAGGCCGACCGCGCGACGGGCGACGCGACCCTCAACGCGATGAGCCCGCCGGGCGAGGGGCTGGGAAAGCGCGCGGCCGTGGAGATGTACGACGTCGCGGTGGATCTCCGGGCCACATAGCCCTCGAGAACTCGATTGGACCGCCGTCGGGAGCGGGGGGTAAGGTGATCCCGCTGCCCGGATCACCTTCGGTCTGAGCCGCGCCCATCCGCACCGCGAGGCACGGAAGCGTTCATGGCGGCGCCCGGAGGGACCGCGTCTCTGCCTCGTTCGTGACACGGAGACGTGAGATGCCCCTCGATCGTGGCGCCCAGCCCTTCCAGGTGCGCACCGAGGAACGCGACGGTCACCTGGTGCTGGCCATGTCGGGAGACCTGGCCCTCGAGACCGCCGCCGTCGTCATCGCGGCCCTCGATCGCGCCGGCGACGCGGTTCACCCCGACATCGTGCTGGACCTGCGCGCCCTGTCGTTCGTCGGCCCGGGCGCGCGCCGCGACCTCGTGACGGCGGAGGCCCTCGCAGGGGTCCGCGGCGCCGCGGCGGCCGCCGGCGACTCCCCGCGGGCCCGGCGCCGCCGGCGCCTTCCGGCGCGCTGCCGCTCCCCGCGAGGCTGGACGACCCCCGAGATCGTCTGACGGTAACGCTAGGGGTGGACCTCCGTGAGCCGGCCGGTGTCGACGTCGTAGAGGAAGCCCCGGACACCGTCGCCGTGCGGGATGAAGGGGGAGGAGCGAACCCGCCGGATCGACTGGCGCAGGTTCTCCTCGCGGTGGGTGAACGACTCGATCGCGAAGGGCGGCGCCATCCCGCTGAGCTGCTGCAGCTCGGCGCGGAAGCTGTCGTCGGTGACCTTCTCCAGCCCGCAGTCGGTGTGGTGGATCACCAGCACCTCGCGGGTGCCGAGGCGGAGCTGGGAGAGCGCGAGCGACCGGATCACGTCGTCCGTGATCACGCCGCCCGCGTTGCGGATGACGTGCGCCTCGCCCAGCTCGAGGCCGAGGGCGGCGAAGACGTCCAGGCGCGAGTCCATGCAGGTGACGACCGCGAGCCGGCGCGCGGGGTTGACGTCGATGTGCCCGTGATCGCGGCGGCGCGCGAACTCGTGGTTGTTGAGGATCAGCTCGTCGATGACGCCCATGCGCCCGCGACTCTACGATCCCGCGCCGGCGATTGCCGTGACGGACGGCCGGGAAGGGGCCGGGCGTGGGCCGCGGCAACGCTCTCAGGAAGATCTCAGGGCGCTCTTCGAATGCCATCAGGCCCGGCGCCTATCGTGGCCGGGCCGGAGCGCAACGACCAGCCGCGGGGATCCGCGAGGTGAGCGAGGAGCCGAGATGACACCGGAACGCACCCACGGCGTGCGCGAGGACGACGGTCACGACCACGACCGGGGGCTGTCCTTCGACGTGTCCACCCTGATGACCCGCCGCCGCGCCCTCCAGCTCCTGGCCATCGGCGGCCTGGCCACCGTCGTGGGCTGCGGCACGTCGTACGGCGACTCGGCGGCCACCACCGCGGGCTCATCCGCCTCGGGCTCCACCACCGCCGCGGCCGATACGACCGCCGGCACGACGGCCGAGATCCCCGAGGAGACCGGCGGGCCGTACCCCGCCGACGGCTCCAACGGCGTCAACGTGCTCACCGACAGCGGCATCGTCCGCAGCGACATCACCTCGAGCTTCGGCTCGGCCTCGGGCACGGCCGCCGGGGTGCCGCTGGCGATCGCCCTCACCGTCCTCGACGTCTCCGCCGGCGGGACGCCCCTGAAGGGCGCGGCCGTCTACCTGTGGCACTGCAGCCGGGACGGCGAGTACTCGCTCTACTCCCCGGCCATCGCGAACGAGAACTACCTGCGCGGGGTGCAGGAGTCGGACGCCGGCGGCCGCGTGAGCTTCTCGAGCATCTAGCGACGGCTACTCGACCCAGCTCGGCACCGTCACCGGGTCGGTCGGCTCGGGCTTGACCGTCGCGCTCAACGTGGGTGTCTGAGGAGACCTACCTCGGGTCCATCCTCGCCGCGTAGGTCTGGACGGCGATCTTCCCGTCGCGGACCACGAAGGTGTTGACGCCGAGCGGGATGTCGAACGACGCGCACACCGCGTGCCAGGTGATGAAGGCGACCTCCCCCTCGACGTGCTCGGCGTCCATCGTGAACTCGTAGGTCCCCGGCGCGAAGAGGCCTCCGAAGAACGCCGTGAACGCCTCGCGCAGCGGCCCGAGGCCCCTGATCGTCCCGTCGGCCGTGATCAGCAGCGAGTCGTCGGTGTAGTCCTTCAGGATCTCGTTAACGTCGCCCGCGCCCAACGCGGCGAGGTGGTGGTGCAGGACGTCCTTGGTGGCCATGCTCACGCTCCCAGTAGGTGCTCGGTGAACCAGCCCGCCGCCGCGCCGGAGGCATCGTCGAAGGCCGCCACGTAGGCGTCGAAGTGTCCCTCGGGCAGGATCACCAGCTTCTTCGGCTCGCGCGCCTGCTCGAAGGCCTCGATCGCGAGGTCGGACACGGTCAGGTGATCCTTGGCCGCCACCACCATGAGCAGCGGCGTGGGCGACACGTACTGGATGTAGGCCCCGGGCTCGTACTCCCAGAACATCTCCACGCTCCGGAGCGTCACCTCGTTGCGCCACGAGGGCGCACGCGTCGCGCCCGTCTCGGTGAACCAGGTGTAGGAGTCCGCGGTCGGCAGGGACGAGGGCGCCATGGGGTCCTCGTCCACCACCGGGATCATCGCCGGCGGCTGCCCCGCGTAGCGGTTGGCGCGATCCTCGTCGAACATCGCGCCCACCGCGGCGATGAAGTCCGATCTCACGATGCGCCGGGCGTTGCGATGGCCGCTGATGAGGGGCACCTGGCACGCCACGCACTTCACCCGCCGGTCCATGGCCCCGACCACCAGCACGTGCCCGCCCGAGTAGCTGGAGCCCCAGATGCCGATGCGGTCGGCATCGACCTCGGGCAGCGTGCAGGCGTAGCTGATCGCGTGGCGGTAGTCGCGGACCTGCTCCCAGGGGTCGATCTCCAGCCGGGGCTCGCCGTCGCTCGCGCCGAAGTTGCGGTTGTCGAAGACGATCGCCCCCAGGCCGGCGGCGGCGAACACCTCCGCGAACCGGTCGAGGTACATCTCCTTGACGGCGGAGAAGCCGTGGGCCATCACGATCGTCGGGACCGGCCCCGCCGCTCCGTCGGGGACGTAGTGCCAGCCCCTCAGAGTCACGCCCTCGGCATCGAACTCGATGTCGCTTCGCACGTCGTCTCCTTCCCCGGGTGGGATCCGTCCTACCCGACGACCCTATGGTCGACGGCGTCACACGTGCACGACCTTTTCGCCGGAACCCACTACCATCGCCGCGACGGCCGCCTGCCCGTAGGAGATGCCGCCGTCGTTGGGCGGCAGGCGCTCCGGGATCAGCACGCGCAGGCCGGCGCGCTCCAGCCGGGCCGCCGTGACGGTCAGCAGCCGCCGGTTCTGGAAGACGCCGCCGCTGAGGACGACCAGGCCGGTGCCCGCGTCCTCCGCCGCCCGCTCGCAGGCCGCGGCCACCGCGGCCGCGAGGCCGTCGTGGACGCGCGCCGCCACCACGCCCACCGCGACCCCCAGCGCCAGCTCCCGGACCGCGGCGAGGATCGCCTCGCGGGGGTCCAGGCCGTCCATGGGGTAGGCGCCGTGCGCGTCCGGGGCGCACGCGGCCTCCAGCTCGATCGCCGCCTGCCCCTCGTACGTCACCCGCGCGCGCAGGCCGCAGATGGCCGAGACGGCGTCGAGCAGGCGGCCCGCGCTGGTGGTGAGCGGCGAGCGCTCGGAGCCCGCCACCCGCGCCACCGCGCTCCAGGTCTCGGGGGCGACCCGGCCGGCGATGCCCGCGGGGATCGCCGGCTCGCGTTCCCCGCTCGCCTCGGCCAGCCAGGCGCACGCCATCCGCCAGGGCTCCCGGATGGCCGCCTCGCCGCCGGGCATGCGCACCGGCCGCAGGTGCGCGGCGCGCCGCGCGTCCCGCAGGCCCCCCACCAGGATCTCGCCGCCCCAGATCGTGCCGTCGGTGCCGTAGCCGGTGCCGTCGAGGATCGCCCCCACGGCGGGGCCCTGCTCGCCCCACTCGGCGAGGCAGGCCGCCAGATGGGCGTGGTGGTGTTGCACCGCGAGCGTCTCCACCCCCTCGCGCTCGAGGGCGTAGCCGGTGGAGAGGTAGCCCGGGTGGAGGTCGTGGGCGACCACCTCCGGCCTCACCGCGAAGAGGCGCTCCAGGTGGCCGGCCGACTCGCGGAAGGCGCGCAGCGTCTCCCAATCCTCGAGATCGCCGATGTGGTGGCCCACCCATGCGCGGCGCCCCTTGGCCACGCAGGCCGTGCTCTTGAGCTGCGCGCCGCAGGCCAGCAGCGGCCGCTCGGCCGGGACCGGGAGCGCCAGGCTCGCCGGCACCCAGCCGCGGGACCGCCGCATCAGGAGGGGCCGCCGCCCGGGGACCGCGCGCACGACCGAATCGTCGACGCGCGTATGGATGGGGCGGTCGTGCAGCAGCAGCAGGTCGGCGATCGACCCCAGGCGCTCCCGGGCGTCGTCATCGCGGTGCGCGATGGGCTCGTCGGAGAGGTTGCCGCTGGTCATCACCAGCGGGGCGCCGGCGTCCCCCAGGAGCAGATGGTGGAGCGGGGAGTAGGGGAGCATCACCCCGAGATCGGCCGAGCGCGGCGCCACCGACGGCGCGACCGCCACCGCGGCGCGCCGGCGCGCCAGCACGATCGGGCGCTCGCGCCCGGCCAGCAGCTCCTCCTCCCCGGGGCTCAGCCTGACGAGCAGCCGGGCCGCGGCGGCGTCGGGGACCATCACCGCGAAGGGCTTCTCCTCGCGGCGCTTGCGGCCGCGCAGCCGCGCGACGGCCTCCTCGTCGCCGGCCAGGCAGGCCAGGTGGAAGCCGCCGATGCCCTTCACGGCCACGATCCGGCCGCCGAGCAGGGCCGCCGCCGCCGCGGCCACGGGGTCACCGGGGACGGCGCCCCCGCCCGGGTCCACCAGGCGGGCCGACGGGCCGCAGGCCGGGCAGGCGATCGGCTCGGCGTGGAAGCGGCGGTCCGAGGGGTCCTCGTACTCGGCGCGGCAGAGGTCGCACATGGCGAAGCCCGCCATCGTCGTGCGGCCCCGGTCGTAGGGGACGCCGGTCACGATCGTGTACCGGGGGCCGCAGGCCGTGCAGTTGATGAACGGGTAGCGGTGCCGGCGGTCCGCCGGGTCGCGCAGCTCGGCCAGGCAGTCGGCGCAGGTGGCGACGTCGGGCGCGACGGCCGCGGAGGGCTCGCCGGCGCCGTCGCTCAGGAGGATCGCGAAACCCCGCTCGCCCATGGGGGCGAGCTCCTCGGGCACGAGGCGCTCGATGCTGGCGAGGGGCGGCGCCTCGGCCCGCAGGCGCTCCAGGAAGCGCTCCACCGCCGCGGGCGGCGCCTCCACCTCGAGCAGCACGCCGGCCGCGTCGTTCAGGACGAACCCCGCGAGGCCGAGGTCGGTGGCGAGCCGGTGCACGTGCGGGCGGAACCCGACCCCCTGAACCACCCCCTCCACCCGGACGCGGACACGCCGGGGGTCCGTCACGGCACCGCGTGCTCGACGAGCTCCCTCAGGACGTGCCAGGCGCTCCCCTGGGCCTCCTGGATCCGGGGGATGTGCTCCGAGCGGGTCACCACCACGTGGTCGGCCAGCCCCTCGTGGGCCACCCGCCCCCCGTCATAGCCCACCATCGCCACCGTGAGCAGCCCGCGGCGGCGCGCCTCGGCGAGGGCCGCGATGACGTTGCCCGAGTTGCCGCTCGTGGAGAGCGCGAGCACGGCGTCCCCGGGGCGGCCGTGGGCGATGACCTGGCGGGCGAAGATCGCCTCCACGCCCACGTCGTTGGCGATCGCGGTGATGATGGAGGGGTCCTCGGCCAGGTCGAGCGCGGGGCGGGCCGGCCAGCCCTGCGGGGACGCGCGCAGGTCGGCCACCGCATCCTGGGCGTCGGTCGCCGAGCCGCCGTTGCCCAGCGCCAGCAGCGCCCCGCCGCCCTCGAAGCACGCGCGCAGCCCGGCGGCGGCGGCCACCAGCTCGTCGCGGTTCTCGAGCAGCGTCTGAGCGCGCAGCGCGGCCACCTCCTCGGCCTTCATCAGCACCGAGGCGCGGACGTCCTCGACGACGGCCTCCAGGTCGTGCTGCTCCTCGGCCAGGAAGGGGTAGAGGAACGCGGACCCGCCGGAGTCGTGGGACGCCCGGGGCTCCCGGCCCTCCAGCAGGCCGCGGTGCTCGAAGAACACGTGCACGAGCTCCCAGAGCACGTGGTAGAGCGTCTCGGCCAGCTCCTGGCGCACGAAGGGGTCGGCCTCCCGCGGGGTCAGCTCCCAGCGCGCGCCGGCGTCCCAGAGCGCGATCGTGAGGCAGCCGCGCTCGGTCGCCACGGCGAGCGCCGCCTCCGCGTCGGGGTCGCGGCGGTCCGTGCCGACCGCGATCACCACGTCCTCGGGCCGGGCGAGCCCGGCCAGCGCGCCGGCGGCCCCGGGGTCGGTGAGCGCGATCGCCGGCAGCGCGCGCTTGCCCACGATCACGGGGTGCACGAACTCCACCGCCACGTGGCGGGCGTCCGAGCGCGCGCCGGGCGAGCCCCCCACGGCGATCAGCCGGCCGCCGCGGCCGAACCGCTCCGCCATGGCGTGGCACAGGCGCGCGATGCGCCCCGCCTCGGCCCCGAAGAAGCGCTCGTTCGCCAGCGTGCGACTCTCCAGCAGGCCCTCCAGCCGGCGCCCGAGGGCCGCGGTGGGGGCCGAGGAGCTCACGTCGCGACCCTCTCCCGGGCCGCCACCCCCACCAGCCAGTCGCGCAGCGCGTCGACGCCCTCGCCGGTGCGCGCGCTGGTCAGCAGCCGCGGAACGTCCGGGTTGACCGCGTCGATGTTCCCGAGCAGCAGGCCGAGGTCGACGTCGAGGTGCGGCAGCAGGTCGATCTTGTTGATGATCACCAGCTCGCAGGCGCGGAACATGAGCGGGTACTTCAGCGGCTTGTCCTCGCCCTCGGTGATCGAGCAGACCATCGCCCGGGCGTCCTCGCCCACCCGGAACTCGGCCGGGCACACCAGGTTGCCCACGTTCTCGATCACGAGCAGGTCGATCTCGTCCAGGGGCACCTCGGGCAGCGCCGAGCGCACCATGTTGGCGTCGAGATGGCACTCGCCGCCGAACCCCTGATCCGTGTTGAGCTGGGTCACGGGCACGTGCAGCCGCGAGAGGCGGTCGGCGTCGAGGCTGCCGGCCACGTCGCCCTCGAGCACGCCCACCCGCACGCCCGGGAGCCCGGGGAGCGCGCGCTCCAGCAGGGTCGTCTTGCCCGCCCCGGGCGCGCTCATCAGGTTGACCACCGCCACGCCGGCACGGTCGAAGTCGGCGCGGTTGGCCATCGCGATGGTGTCGTTGGCGTCGAGCGCGGACTCGACGACCCTCACCCGGGTGCGGTGCACGGCTGCTCCTCCTCGACCTCGATGGACTCGACCTCGAGCTCCTCGCCCCTCACCGCCGCGACGTCGCCGCCCGCGCACTCCGGGCACCGGAACGGCGGCTCCCGGATCTCCCACTCGTGCCCGCATCCGGTGCAGCGCAGGACCGCGGGGACGACCTCGATCTCGAGCCGTGCGCCCTCGCAGACGGACTCGCGCGCGACCATCCCGAAGCAGAACTCGAGCGAATCCGGGACCACCTGCCGGAGACGACCGACCCGGACGCGGACGCTCGTGACCGCTCTCCCGCCCGCGTGCCGCTCCACCGTCGCGACGATCGCGCCGGCGATCGAGAGCTCGTGCATCAGGCCGCGCGCAGCTCGTCGAGGGTATCCGCGACGAGCCCGACCGCCTGCTCCACGGCCGCCTCGACGGCGGGGGAGAGCCCGATGCCGAAGTCCTCGATCTCCGCCGGCTCACAGGCGACCACGATCACCCTGCCGGGCCAGCCGTTCACGGACTTGACGAACCGCAGCACGGTCTGGGGATCCATGTCGTGCGGATCCAGCATGTCGCCGTCCTCGATCCCGGCCTCGATCGACTCGGGGTCGGCCTCCATCACGTAGAGCGTCCCGGGGTCGCCCCCCTGCCGGCTGATGTCCACGAGCACCAGGGCGTCGTAGCCGCGCATCACCTCGTAGGCGAGGTCGAGGCCGCCGGTGCCGAAGTCCGCCACCTCGACGCCCTGCGGAAGCTCGCGCTCCCGCAGGCGCTTGGCGACGGCGCCGCCGAAGCCGTCGTCGCGGCGCCAGAGGTTCCCCACCGCCGCGACGAGGATGTTCCGGTGGCCGACCGTGGGGGGCATCTCGTCCCTCGTCCCCTGCTCGCTCATCTCGTCTCCCCGTCCTCTTTGCCGCCGCCGGCGAGCTCGACCTCGCCCGCGGAGAAGAAATGGAAGCGGCCCGTCTCGCGCATCAGCTCCTGCCCCGGGTCGTCGTCGATCGTGACCCCGAGATGAACCCTGTCGTCGTAGTCGATGTAGATCCGCTCGAGCGTCGCCGTGCGGCCGTCGAGCATCCGGTCGTAGGTGTCGATCCGGCCCGCGAGCCGCAGCACCAGCCGGTCGCCGAGCCGGAAGGTGCGCCCGTCGATCGTCGTCTCGAGCTCGGTCGCCGGCTTCTCGCGCGGCCGCGGCGGCACGGGCGGCTGGTCGGCCGGCCGCATCAGGCCGTGCAGCCGGACGATGTCCTCGGGCGTCGAGGCGAGCGCGCGCTCGACCATCTCCCGCACGGCCGGGTCGCCCGCCGCGATCTCCTCGCGCTCCGCGTCGGAGAGGGCGTGCACGTGGAGCAGGAGCGCCTCCTCGATCTCGGTCGCGTCGAAGAGGCTCCCGCGGCTCTCGGGCGCGAGCTGGGGGTGATCGGGCAGCACGATCGCGGCGCCGAGCATGACGGTGTCGTCCGGAGCCGCGAGCACGGGCCACGTGTTGACGTTGTCGCACAGCGGGGTCTCCAGCGGGGAGACGAACGTGCCGCCGCGGACGCGCAGCAGCGGGTGGGTCGAGATCAGGGAGTGCTCGAGCGCCTCGGCGCGGGTGCCGCCGGCGAACGGCGTCCGGTTCACGATCGCCAGCGTCACGCGGTGGAGGCCGGGCTCCACCACCTCGACCTCCAGCGTGGTGTCGCCCTGCAGCGGCGGCAGGTCGATCCCGCCGACGCCGACCCGCCGCTCGACCGCCCGGTGTCGTTCGCCGCTCGCCTGCAGGAAGCGCACCTCGACGTCGATGCGCGGGTCCTCGCCGCGGACGAGGCACTCCAGCCGGAGGTGATCGAACCCGTACTCGTAGCCGGCCGGATAGACGATCCCGAAGGGCGTCGGGGTCGCGTTCTTGTGTGCTCCCGGCGTGTAGGGGTAGAGGGCGTAGCCCTCGTGGAGCAGGGAGTCGACCAGCTCCTCGATCACTCCGCACCCCCGAGCAGCTCGGTCACGGCCGCGTCGAAGGTCGGAAGGCCGCTCTCGGCCTTGCGCAGCCGCAGCCGCCGCAGCGTGTCCTCGTTCACCCGGATCCAGCCGCCGCCCGGGTAGTGCCGGTCGATCATCCGGCGCCACGTCGCCACCGGCAGGCGGAACGCCGCCGAGACCCAGGGGACCATCACGACCTGCAGCCGCCCGTCCTCGCCGCGGTAGAAGATCCGGCCGCTGAAGTGGAAGCTGAGCGGGACCTCCCCGTCCGGCAGCGCGTGGAAGTACTTCGTCGAGGCCACCTCGAGGTCGTAGTTGCACGCCACCGGGAGGGTGAACTCGGTCGTGCCGGTGAAGGACGGGACGAGCACGTTGACCTGCGTCAGGACGATGCTCGTCGTCGTGGCCGCCCAGCGCCCGGGCTCCCCGAAGAGATCGACGAGGAGCTCACGCGTCTCGTCGTCGTGGGAGCGGAGCCCGGGATCGATGTGGATCAGGGTCGAGAGGGCGACCATGTACACCTCGCGGCCGGTGGGCTCGCCCGCACGCAGCGTGAAGTGGAGCGTCGGCGCCGCGACGTTCAGCGCCGCGGCGGCGCCGACGACCTCGAGATCCAGCGCGGGCGCCGGCAGGACGGGGGCCTCGTCGAGCTGCTCCCTCACGCCGCCCTCTCCCGCAGCTCCGCGAAGAAGCCCGCCACGGCGGTCTCGATCTGCGGCCCGCCCGAGATCCCCTGCCAGTTCACCCGCACGAGGCCGACGAGCCGGTAGCACTCGTCGATCGGGGCGATCGCGTGCTGCCGCGCGCCGCCCAGCCGGTTGACGATCACGGCCTCGACGTCGGTCTCGAGCCCCTCCAGCACGGGATTCGCGGCGACGAGCGCGTCCCAGGGGCCGAGGTCGAGCTCGCTCTCGGTGGTCCCGGCCGGGCTCGGGTACATGGCGACGACACCGCCGGCGGTGCTGCTGCGGAAGAAGAACACCAGCCCGATCGGGATCCGAAAGGACGCCCACAGCTCATCCGAGAGCTCGAACCCGTCCAGCCAGGCCGTTCGCGAGCCGGCCGGCCGGTACGGCCCGTCGCCGGCGAAGAGCGCGCGGCAGGTCTCGCACGTGCAGACGATCCGCCGCTCCTCGACGTGGAGCATGTGGCGGTGGTCGGCCGGGATCGACACCGCGCAGAGGTCGCAGCGCTCCTCCGGCGCGGCGGGGGGCTCGTCGACCCGCCGGTCCACCATGTTCCGATTGGCCAGGCGGCGCAGCTCACGGATCGCGCTGCCCTCGATCACGAGACCGCGACCCTGACGTGCCCGACATCCTCGAGCAGCGGCACCGGCGCGAGCTGGAGGTCCTCCCCGACCGCGCGACCCGCGAGCGGCAGCTCGAAGCGGCGCCCGCAACCCGCGCAGGTGAGCAGACCGCCGTCCAGCTCGGCGCGGTGGAGCGGCGCCCCGCAGCCGGCGCAGGCGTTCCGGTAGGCGAGCAGCGTTCCGCCGACGTTCGCCACGAGGAGCGGCACGACGCCCACCTGCGCCTGCGTCATCTCTCCGGTCCCGAGCCCCGCGACGCCCGCCAGCTCCACCCATCTCGGCTGGACGGCCGACTCCGGCGCGGGGGCGGTCGTGCCCGAGAGCGGGACCGGTTTCGCCCGCTTCGCCTCCACGACGCCTTCGACCTCGATCCCGTCGAGGTCCGGCGCGGCCTCGTCGAGGGCCTCCCTGATGGCGAGCTCCAGCGTCGACGCCGAGGCGGGACAGCCGTCACAGCTTCCGCGCAGGCGCAGGTGGGCGATCCCGCCCTCGAGCCTGACGAGCTCCACGCCGCCGCCGTGCGATTCCATGTACGGCCGCACGCTCTCCAGCGCGGCCTCCACCCGTTCGGCGATCGGCACCGGGTAGAGGCCGTGGATCAGGAGCAGGGAGGCGACGACGCCGTCCCGCGCGAGGCCGTCCCGGACCTCGGGCGCCGCATCGAGGGCGTGGACGATCCGCTCCAGCCCCTCGCCGTAGAGCTCGAGCATCGTGCCGACCAGCTCCTCGGCCAGCTCCCGCGCCTCGACGTCGTCGATCGAGTCGAGGCGCGCGATCAGGTTCTGGAACCGCTCGAGCGCGGGCGCCGGGGCGACCGCCATCTAGCCCATTCCCGTCGGCGTGTGGAGCACCTTCTTGACGCGGCCCTTGCCGAGGTACATGTGCACGCCGCACGGAAGGCACGGGTCGAAGCTCCGCACCGCCCGCATGATGTCGATCCCCTTGAAGTTCTCCGGCCCGTTCTCCTCGAAGATCGGCGTGTTCTGCACCGCGTCCTCGTAGGGGCCCGGGGTGCCGTGGCTGTCACGCGGGCTCGCGTTCCACGGCGTCGGCGGGTAGGGCTGGTAGTTCGCGATCTTCCCGTCCCTGATCACCATGTGATGGGAGATGACGCCGCGCGCCGCCTCGTGGAAGCCGACGCTGATGGCCTCCTCCGGCACCTTGAAGTTCTTCCAGCTCTTCGTCCGGCCGGCCCGCACCTCGACCAGCGCCTTCTCGAGGTTGTAGAGGCCGACCAGCGCCGAGTAGGCCTGGTGGTAGGAGCGGGCCCGGTCGCGCTCGATCGCGTTCGACCACTGCGGCACCTTCCACTCGAGCTCCATCTCGGGCATGCTCGCCGTCTTCGGCAGCGTCATCAGGATGCTCTCGCCCGTCGCCTTGAGGTAGCCCAGGTTGACGAGGCCGGCCTTCGCGGTCACCCACTGGCGCGCGAACGGGCCGCCGCCGGTGTCGCAGCTCACGTAGGTGCCGGTCCGCTTGTCGTAGATCCGCGGCGAGGTGACCCAGCTGTACTTGTCCGTGAAGTCGCGCGCCTGCGGCTTCGGGATCGTCGTCTTGTTCCAGGGGTGGTCCTTGTCGATCGGGTTCCCGAGGGGGTCCTCCGTCACCCAGGTGCGCTCGTTCTCCCAGCTGTCGAAGTACGAGCTGCCGAGCAGGATCCTGATCATCCCGTTGATCTCGACGAGGTCGGTGGTCACGAGCTCGCCGTTGATCGCGATCCCGGGGGTGATGAAGCGCCGGTTGCCCCACGCGGTCATCGTCCGGTAGTCGTAGTCGACGACGTCCGGATCGTCGAACGCGCCCCAGCAGACGAGGTTCGTGTCGCGATAGCCGACCTTCTCGTAGCCTGGGAGCGCGTCGTAGAAGAAGTCGTAGAGGTCGTCGTGCATCGGCACGGTGCGCTTGACGTACTCGAAGTAGCGCATCAGGCGGACGTAGTAGTCGGTCATCGTCTGGTGCGTGATGTTGGCGCTGCAGCCGCCCGGCATGATGGTCGAGGGGTGCGTGTGGCGCCCGCCGAAGAGGCAGTACATCTCGCGCGTGTACCGGGCCACGTGCAGCGTCTCGAGGTAGAACTCGCCGGTGAAGGGGTTGAGCGCCCGCATGATGTCGGCGATCGTCCGGTAGCCGTGGATCGAGGCGTGCTCGGCCGAGGTCTTCTCCGCCTTCGCGAGGACGCTCGGGTTGGTCTCCTTGACCATCTGCTCGCAGAAGTCCACGTTCGCCATGCAGTCGTTGAAGATCGCGTGGTCGAACATGTAGTCGGCGGACTCGGCCAGGTTGAACGCGTAGTCGCCGAGCTTCGGCGGCTTGACGCCGTAGGCCATGTTCTGGTTCAGGCACGAGCAGGTGGCGTGGTTGTCACCGCAGATCCCGCAGATCCGGCTCGTGATGAAATGGGCGTCGCGCGGGTCGATCCCCTTCATGAAGATGTCGAAGCCGCGGAAGATCATCGACGTCGAGTAGCACTTGAGGACCTGCTGGTTCGTGAAGTCGATCTCCGTGTGGATCCCGAGGCTTCCGACGATGCGGGTGATCGGGTCCCACGACATCTCCTTGACGACGACCTGGCGCTCCTGGGCCGTCCGTTCGGTCGTCGCCATCTCAGGCTCCTTCCCTCGGCGGGGACGTCATCCCCCGCGCGTAGTTCCTCGGGCTGTATCCGGTCGTCAGCTCCGGCTTCGGAGACCGCCAGGCCGGTTCGATGTCGTACTTCTTGTTGATGTTCCGGTGCCGGAAGTGGCGAATGATCGGGCCGTATGTGAACTGGGTGAACCGGGCCGCGACGGCGCCGTAGGCGTCCTCCTCCATGAAGGGCATGAACTTGTCCGGGAAACCGGGCATCGTGCACGCCATGCAGATCCCGCCGACGTTCGGGCAGCCGCCGATCCCGTTCACCCAACCGCGGATCGGGACGTTGCACTTGGTGACCGGGCCCTTGCAGCCGAGCTTGACGAGGCAGCGTGGGTCGTCGCCGTACTCGGTCGCGAAGTTGCCCTGCTCCGTGTAGCCGGCCCGGTTGCAGCCCTCGCGCACCGTCCGCCCGAAGAGCCATTTCGGCCGGAGCTGCTCGTCGAGCTCCGGCGCCGGCGCCAGGCCGCCGAGGTGCAGCACGAGGTAGAGCAGCACCTCGGTCATGTTGTCCGGCTGCGCCGGGCACCCCGGGATGCAGACGATCGGGAGGCCGGCCGTGGACCTGAAGTTCCAGCCGAGGTAGTCGGGCAGGCCCATCGCGCCGGTCGGGTTGTTCTTCATCGCGGGGATGCCGCCGTAGGTGGCGCACGTCCCGATCGCGACCACGGCCGCGGCCTTCGGCGCGAGCCGGTCGATCCATTCGTTGGTCGTGATCGGCTGGCCGTTCTCCGGGTTGACGCCGATCCCGGCCCAGTGCCCCTCGCCGTTGATCTTCTCGTTCGGGACGGAGCCCTCGAGGATCAGGACGAACGGGTCGAGCTTGCCGGCCTCGGCGTCGTACCAGGCCTGGAGGAACTCGGCCCCGTTCTCGTAGGCGAGCACCGGCGTGTGGATGACCACGCGGGGCATGCCGGGGATGACCCCGAGGATGATGTCCTCGAGCGACGGGTTCGTCGCCGAGGTCATCGCCACGGAATCCCCGTCACAGCCCTGGCCCGAGGTCATCCAGATCACATGGGCGGTGATGGCCTCCTTCTCGTGCTGACCCGGCACGAACTCAACGGTCCCCATCTGCTCCCTCCCCGACTCAACAGATCCGCGGCAGCGGGTCGCCCACGAGCTGGTCCATCACTCGCTTGCCCCCGAAGGCCGTCTGCACCAGCACCATCCCGGGTGGTTCCGTCCGCACCTCTCCGATCTCGCTCGCGCGCTCGCCTCCCGGCGTCGCCCGCATCGCCTCCAGGGCGGCCTCGGCCGCCTCGGGCGCGACCGCGGCCACCAGCACCCCCTCGTTCGCGACGTACATGGGGTCGATGCCCAGGATCTCGGCGGCTCCCCGCACCGCCGGCTCCACCGGGACGTCGCCCTCGCGCACGATCATCGCCACGCCGGAGGCGCGCGCCAGCTCGTTCAGCACCGACGCCGCGCCGCCCCTGGTCGCGTCGCGCAGGCAGCGCAGCCCCGGCCCCGCGGCGTCCATCATCGCGTTGACCATGGGCCACAGCGACCGCGTGTCGGAGACGATGTCCGCGTCGAGCTCGAACTCGCCACGGGCCAGCATGATCGCCATGCCGTGGCTGCCCACGGGCCCGGACACCAGGATCCGGTCGCCCGGCCGCAGCGCGTCCGGTGACAGGCTCGCGCGCGGGTCGACGTGCCCGAGGCCCGCCGTGGTGACGTACATCCCGTCCGCGTGGCCGCGCTCCACCACCTTGGTGTCCCCGGCCACCACCGACACGCCGGCCGCGGCCGCGGCCGCGGCGATCGCGTCGACCTCGGCCCGCAGGTCCTCGGCGGCCAGGCCCTCCTCCAGCACGAGCGCCAGGGTGAGCGCCACGGGGCGGGCCCCGGCCACGGCGAGGTCGTTCACCGTGCCGTTGACCGCCAGGTCGCCGATCGACCCGCCGGGGAAGCGCAGCGGCGTCACCACGAAGCTGTCGGTGGTGATCGCCAGCTCGGCGCCGCCCACCGACAGCAGCGCCGCGTCGCCGAGGGCGGCCGGGTCCGGCGCGCCGAGGGCGGGCACCAGCATCCCCTCGATCAGCGTCTGGCTCGCGCGGCCGCCCGCGCCGTGGGCCATGGTGATGCGCGGGTCGCGGAACCTCGCCCGCTTGGCGCGCGCCGTCTCGATGCGGTCGAGGACCACCTGCTCGCGGTCGGAGACGGCGCTGCGCTCGGCCATGACTCAGACGACCTCCCGCTCGCGCGCGAAGCGGCCGTAGTTGTAGTAGGCCGCGCAGGCGCCCTCGGAGGACACCATGCAGGTGCCGATCGGGCGCTCCGGCGTGCAGGCCGTGCCGAAGACCTTGCACTCCCAGGGCTTGATCACGCCCTTCAGCACCTCGCCGCACTGGCAGGCCTTGGGGTCGGCCACGCGCACGCCGGGCACCGAGAAGCGCCGCTCGGCGTCGAGGTCCGCGTAGGCGTCGGACAGGCGCAGGGCGCTCTGCGAGATGAAGCCCAGCCCGCGCCACTCGAAGTGCGGCCGCAGCGCGAAGACCTCGGCCAGCACCGCCAGCGCCGTCGCGTTGCCCTCCCAGGGGACGACCCGCGTGTACTGGTTCTCCACCTCGCAGCGGCCCGCCGCGAGCTGGCGCAGGATCATGTGGATCGCCTGGAGGATGTCGAGCGGCTCGAAGCCGGCGATCACCACCGGCTTGCCGTAGTCGGCCGGGATGAACTCGAAGGGCCGCGCGCCGACCACCGTCGAGACGTGCCCCGGCCCCACGAAGCCGTCGAGGCGCAGGTCCGGGCTCTCCAGCAGGGCCCGCAGCGGCGGCACGATCAGCACGTGGTTGCACATGCACGAGAAGTTGCGGATGCCCTCGGCCTTGGCGCGCCTCAGCGTGAGCGCGGTGGAGGGGGCGGTGGTCTCGAAGCCGATCGCGAAGAACACCACCTCGCGGTCCGGGTTCTCACGCGCGATGCGCAGCGCGTCGAGCGGCGAGTAGACCATCCGCACGTCGGCGCCCTCGGCCTTGGCCTCCAGCAGGCTGCCCTCGGCCCCCGGCACGCGCATCATGTCGCCGAAGCAGGTGAAGATGACCCCGGGCTCGCGGGCGATGGCGATGCCGTCGTCCACACGCCCCATCGGGATCACGCACACCGGGCACCCCGGGCCGTGCACCAGCTCCACGTTGGCCGGCAGGAGGTCGTCGACCCCGTACTTGTAGATCGAGTGGGTGTGGCCGCCGCACACCTCCATCACCTTGTAGTGGCGGCCGGGCTCGACGGCCGACAGGATCTCGCCGGCCAGGGCGCGTCCCAGGCCGGGGTCCCGGAACTCCTCCACGAACCTCATGGCGCCACCGCCGCGCGCTCGAGGCGGACCAGCGCGACGCCCGCGTGGACCAGCAGCGCATCCCCCGGCGTCACCGGCCCCACCAGGGCGGCGTCCACCGCGCCCCGCACGCCGGCGGGATCGACGCAGTCCACCAGGCCGTCCTCACCCAAGCCGACGACCCGCACCTCCACCCCCTCGTCCGCGCAGGTGACACATCCATGGTCGGTGGAGCAGAAGGTGGGAGGGCCCTCGGTGGCCATGGCTACATCAGCATCCGATCACTCGATCAGGCTCTGGCGGAGCTCCTCGAGCTCCTGCTCGTAGTCCTCGCCCATCCCCTCCAGCAGCTTGCGGGTGGCGAGCGCCTCCTCCTCGTTGACCTTCGAGAGGGCGAAGCCGACGTGGATCAGGACCCAGTCGCCGGGTCGCGCGCCGCCGTCCTCGTCGTCGTCGAGGAGGCCGATGTTCACGTTCCGCACGACCCCCGCCACATCCACCGCGGCGAGCCGATTGGGCTCGTCGACGACCTCGACGATCCGGCCGGGGATGGCCAGGCACATGGGTCAGAACCCGCTCTCTGCCGGGTGCGAGACAGTCCGTCGTCCCTCGTGAGGAACGTAACCCACCCTCTTCGCCCGATGCAAGACGCCGGGCCCAAGCGCCCAGCCGGCGAGGGACGCTCGTCGCTCCGTCGAGGGCCCCGCCCCCTAAGATCGCCCATGGCCGTGCCCCACATCCGGGACTTCGACGCATCGGACCTGGACGAGGCGGTGGGCGTGTGGAACGCCTCGGCCGAGGGCGGCCACGCGCCGCTCTTCGTGGTGGCCGAGGTGATCGAGGCCCTCGGGAGCGGGGAGCCCGCCGTCGTCGCCGTGAGCGAGGGCCGGGTGGTGGGGACCTGCGTGGCCCGGGTCACGGGCGAGCGGGCCTGGGTCGTGCGCATCGCCATCCACCCGGCGGCCCGTCGCGAGGGAATCGGGTCGGCCCTGCTGCACGCGCTGGAGGAGCGGCTGCTGCGGATGGGCGTGCGGCGCATCGCGGCCCTCCTGCCCGAGGGGGGCGTGGGCCACGAGGCCTTCCTGCGCCAGGGCTACACGCTCACGCCCGGCGTGGAGTACTTCGAGAAGCGCGAGCCGCTGCGGCCGGCCGACCTCGATGCGCTGAGCACCCTGGGCGGCCGCCTCATCGACGCCGCGGCCTGGGACGAGCTGGCCGGGATGGAGGACACGAAGGCCCTCATCGAGCGCCGGGTCGTGCTGCCGCTGGCCGAGCCGGACCTGGCGGCGCGGCACGGCGTCTCCCCCCCGAAGGCGGTGGTGCTGTTCGGCCCTCCCGGCACCGGGAAGACCACCTTCGCCAAGGCCGTCGCCGGCCGGCTCGGCTGGCCCTTCCTCGAGATCTTCCCCAGCCGCCTGGCCGCCGGGGGGCAGGGCGGGCAGGCGGCGGCGCTGCGCGAGTTCTTCGACCAGGTCCAGAGCATCGAGCACCTCGTGCTGTTCATCGACGAGGTCGACGAGATCGCCGGCGCCCGGGCCCAGCGTCCCGACACGGAGGGCGTCGTGAACGAGCTCCTGAAGGGCATCCCGCTCTTCCGCTCGCGCGAGGACCGCCTGCTGGTGTGCGCGACCAACTCGGTGCGCGACCTCGACTCCGCCCTGCTGCGCCCCGGGCGCTTCGACTACGTGCTGCCCATCGGGCCGCCGGACGCGCCGGCGCGCCACGCGCTCCTGCGGCGGCTGATCCAGGCCGTGACGGCCGTCGAGGTCGACCTGCCCCGGCTGGTGGAGGCCACCGACCTCTTCACGCCGGCCGACATCGAGTTCGCGGTGCGCAAGGCCGCGCAGGCCGCCTTCGAGCGCGCCCTCGCCGAGGGCGCCGACTCGCCCGGCGACCACCGAGGACTTCGCGGCCGCGGCGGCGGCGGTGCGCCCCACCCTCACGCGCGCGATGGTGCGCGAGTTCGAGGAGGACATCGAGCTCTACGCCCGGACCTGAAGCTCACCTACGAGAGGCGGATCATGGAGATCACCCGAACGCGCCCGGCCACCAAGCCGGGACCGGCCGACTGGTTCACCGGGACGGTGTGGATCGACGACATCGCGGCGCCACCCGAGCCCTCACGGCTCCACGTGGTGAGCGTGCACTTCGCCCCCGGCGCGCGCACGGCCTGGCACCGTCATCCCCGGGGGCAGGTGCTGCACGTGACCGAGGGGACGGGCCTCGCCCAGCGCCGGGGCGGCCCGCCGGAGGTCATCCGCGCCGGCGACACGGTTCAGTTCGCGCCGGACGAGGAGCACTGGCACGGGGCCGGCCCCGAGTGGTTCATGACGCACCTGGCGTTCCACGAGCACGGCGACGACGGCGTGGCCACCCACTGGGGCGACCACGTCACCGACGAGGAGTACCTGACCGGGCCCGCGTGAGGGTGGCCGTCCGGCCCCGGCCCGTCCAACTGAGTCAGTTGCGACTTACGTTAGTGAACGCTTATACTCGGCCGCATGGAAGCCGCCCTCCGCGCGATCGCCGAGCCCCGCCGGCGCACGATCCTCCGGCTCGTGGGCTCCGAGGAGATGAGCGCGGGGGAGATCGCCTCGCACTTCGACA
Source organism: Miltoncostaeaceae bacterium (assembly GCA_963760715.1). Classification (GTDB taxonomy): domain Bacteria; phylum Actinomycetota; class Thermoleophilia; order Miltoncostaeales; family Miltoncostaeaceae; genus CAVXDY01. Next base: position 240,162 of record CAVXDY010000007.1, read on the forward strand.
TCACCCGTCCGGCGGTGTCCCAGCACCTCACCGTGCTGAAGGGCGCCGGGTTGCTCAGCGAGCGCCGCGAGGGCACGCGGCGGCTGTACCGCGTCCGGCCCGAGGGCCTCGCCGAGCTGCGTACCTTTCTCGATGAGTTCTGGGCCGGCGGGCTGGATCGCCTGAAGGTCGCCGCCGAGCAGGCCGAGAGAGAAAGAGGCGAATGATTTCCACCGACATGAGCGCCATCACGCGCGAGGTGCGGATCCGTGCGCGCCCCGACACCATCTTCCCGTTCTTCACCGACCCCGAGCTGCTGGTGCGATGGATGGGCACGTCGGCCGAGCTCGACCCCCGGCCCGGCGGCATCTACCGGGTCGACGTCGACGGCGCGCACGTGGCGCTCGGCGAGTTCGTGGAGATCTCGTCGCCGGAGCGGCTGGTCTTCACGTGGGGCTGGGAGTCCGGCGACATCGTCGTGCCGCCCGGCGGCTCGACCGTCGAGGTGACCCTCGTGCCCGACGGCGACCACACGATCGTGCGGCTGGTCCACAGCAACCTGCCGAGCGACTCGGCCAACGGCCACGCCGGCGGATGGGACCACTACCTCCCGCGGCTCGAGATCCTCGCCGCCGGAGGAGACCCCGGCCCCGACCCGTGGGTTCAGGCCCCGGCCGAGGCCGACTGATCCGACCCACCAACGAAAGGCACCGAGATGGCGACCTACGTACTGGCATACAAGGGCGGGCGCATGCCCGAGACCGACGCCGAGCGCGACGCGCAGATGGCGGCGTGGGGGGGCTGGTTCCAGAACCTGGGCGCGGCGGTCGTGGACGCCGGCAACCCGTTCGGACCCTCGAAGGGCGTGGCCGGCGACGGGACGATCAGCGACGGCGCGCCCTCGGCGCTGACCGGTTACACGATCCTCACGTCCGACAGCATCGACGCGGCGGCCAAGCTGGCGACCGGCTGCCCGATCCTGTCCAACGGCGGCAGCCTGGAGGTCTACGAGACCTTCGAGGTGATGTAGGCGCCGGCCGTCGCGGTCCCGCGGAGGGCGCCCGAGGCCGGCCGCGAGGCGGCCGAGGGCGCCCCTATCCGCCGACGATGTTGACCGCCCGCGCGGCCACGAGGAGCACGGTGAACGCGGAGATCGCGGACTCGACCAGCATCATCCGCTTCGCCAGGCGGCTGAGGGGCATCGCGTCGGTCGGGCTGAACGCGACCGCGTTCGTGAACGAGACGTACATGTAGTCGAAGAGGTGCGGGTACCAGCCCGGCGCGGCCAGTTGCGGGTTCTCCATCTGAGGGAACTGGAAGTCGGGCGCCGGCGGATCCGGCTCGAACCGCCGCACGGGGCCCCCGCGATCGAAGGCCCAGTACCAGAGCCCGAACGAGATGACGTTCGTGGCCCAGATCGCGCCCGCCTCCATCAACAGCTCGCCGGCGCTGGTCTGCTCGCCCCGGATGAGCGACCCGATCAGCGCGATCAGCAGGAGGCCGTTCGAGAGGCTGATGATGCCCAGCAACGCGAGCGCGGCCGTGCGCCGGTGGCCGATCTGCTCCAGCCGCCTCCGTGACCGGTTCCACGCGAGCGCGACGAGCAGGCCGGTCTCCGGGAGGATCGGGATCAGCCACACCCACCAGGGCAGGCCCCAGAGCTTCCACTCGCGCCGCTGGCTGGTGATCGCGAGCGCCGCCTGGAGGACGATGACCGCGACGACGGCCGGCGCCGCCTCCCAGCGCGACTCCCTCCGCTCCTCCCGCTCCTCCTCGTCGAGCAGGTCTCCGGCCACGGGCGGGGACACTAGGTCACGGGCGCGAGCCAGGCGGCCCGCCAGGTGTCCTCCCCGACCACGCCGTCCACGCGCAGGCCCTTCTCCTGCTGGAAGGTACGGCAGATCTCCTCGGCCTTCTTGTCGTAGATGGCGTTGACGCGGACCTTCCAGCCGCGCGCCCTCATCTGCTGCTGCCACTGGCGCACGTCGGGCCCCCGCATCGGTGGCGGCCGCATCAGGAAGCGGCCGGGCCAGGGCGGCGCCGCGGCCAGGGTGCCACCCCCCTCGTGGATGACCGGTCCGACGGGGGGGACGCCGTAGACCAGCCCGGGGATCAGGCCGGAGGCGGTCCAGTCGCGCCCCTGCACGGCGTCCCACGAGCCGACCCCGTACGCCGAGCCGCGCGCCTCGATCGTGGTGCCGTTTCCGAGCGAGACGGCCACGTGGGCCGCGGGCGGCCGGTGGCGGAACAGCAGGGCGCCCTGCGTCTTCACGCCGCGGGGGATCGGGATGAGGAGGCCCGCGTTCCGGCACGCCGCCTCCTGGAACTGCGATCCGTCGGGGAAGGGGACCCCCACCCTCGCGCACGCCCACTGCACCAGCTCGCTGCAGTCGAAGACGTCGGGGTCGGGGTCGTCGAGCCGGACCTCGGCCCCGTACACGTAGCGGTCCCCCCGCTGGGCGAGGCACATGCGAACGAAGTCAGCCGCCTGGGCCATGCCGGCCCCCCTGTCTGTCGGGTCGGTCCGTTCGACGGTGTGAGCGATACCTGCGGAAGGCCAGTTGAACGCACTCGCGCGGGGCGGCGCAACCCCGCTCAGCGCACCCGGATCTGGAACTCGACCCACAGCGGGTAGTGGTCCGAGATGCGCCAGCTCTGCTCGACCTTGGTCATCCCGGGCAGCGCCACCGGCACGAAGTCGAACCGCCCGGCGTGTCCCGTGTAGTCGAGCTCGAGCTTCGAGTCCTCACCCTCGAAGAACCACGCGATCTGGTCGAAGTGCTTCGCCTTGTCCGGCTGGGCGGGGTCGTCGAAGATCGTGCGCGTGAGCCCGTCCAGCTCGGCCGGCGGCCGCAGGCCGGTGGACGTGAAGGCCTGCCAGTTGGGGTCGTCCTTGCGGTCGATGTTGAAGTCGCCCAGGACGATCAGGTTCTGCCGGTACTCGTGCACCCGGTCGGCCCACGCGGCCATCCACCGCGCCAGCCACCTCAGCTCGTGCACCCGGTCGCCCGAGGAGGAGCCGTAGAGCACGTGGAGGGTCACCAGGATGAAGGTCTGGCCCCCCGACCGGAAGCTCACCGCGTAGGGGGTGCGCGCGAACTGGCGCGCGAAGACGTCGTCGCCCACGTGCTCGGCCCACTCGTCCGGAAGCACCAGCTCGCAGGCGAGGCCCGACGGCTTCACCCGCCGGGTGTCGAAGATGAAGGCCAGCCGCTCGTTGTTGCCGGCGCTCCCCTTCGTGACGTCGGTGAGGATCATCGCCCACGCGTCGCCGAGCACGCGCAGCACGTAGCGCAGGCACGTGATGTCCTCCTGCGCCTCCTGCACGGCGACCACGTCGAAGCGGGAGATGATCTCGGCGATGTCGCGCAGGGACCCGAGGTCGCGCTTGGGCTCGTCGCCGTCCTCGGAGCGCCACTTCTCGGTGACGGCGCCGAAGTGGCGCAGGTTCCAGGTGGCGATCAGGAGGTTCCGGTTGACCCGCTTCGCGGGAACCGTGGCATCGAGCGCGTCGCCGAGGGCGACCAGCTCCGCGGCGACGTCCGGCGGCGGGGGATCGGTGATGGCGGGCAACGGCTTCCCCCTCCCAGGCGCGGGTCATCCGCCGACCCCGTACATGATCCCAGCGCCCCTACTCGGTCAGCCGTCGCCGCCTGTCAACTGGCGATCCTGCCGCGACCCGCATGGCGAAGGCAAGGCCCGGGCGGACCTCGCCCGCGGGGATCGGCGCCGGGGGCACCGCCCTCCGGGGGGTGTCAGTCCCCGGAGGGCGGTGCGGGCGGCACGGCGTCGTGAGCGCTCGCCTCCGTGCCGCCCTGGCCCCTACGCCCCGAGGCCGATCGGCTTCGGGAAGCGGTGACGCAGGCCGTACCGGTACGGCTTGGCCGCGCCGGCCCACGTCGCGTCGCGGGTGTACGTCTCGGTCCAGATGACCTGGCCGGCGGGGATGATCAGGTCGAAGCTGAAGGTCATCAGCCCGATCATCTCCTTGGGCGGGAGCTCGTAGCCCAGGTTGTCGTAGGGCGTGGCCTGCATGAACCAGTTGAAGCTGGCCGGGCTGGCCGTGCGGATCGACTCGGGCTTCACCTGGAAGCGGTGGGTCCCCTCGGTCTCCGGGCGCCCGACGGCCGTCGCGAGGTCCTGGGTGACCATCGATGGCATGTAGACGAGCTGCCACACCGACTGCGAGACGTCGGGGCTCGTGACCACCTTCATGTTGAGGCGCCCGTAGTCCGTGTTGCCGTAGAAGGCGGGCTTCGCCGAGAGCTCGGCGTCGTCGTAGCTGCCCGTCGTGGAGTGCATGACGTAGCCCAGCCGGATCATGAGGAACGAGAAGTAGTCGAACTGGTAGTTCTTCCCGTCCATCACGCCGTACCCGTCGTCGGGCGCCCCGCCGTGCTCGAGCACGCGGATGAAGGCGTCCTTCTTGGGGAAGCCGAGCACCCGGCCGGCGTCGATGCCGGCGTCCTGGGTGAGGTACATGTACGGGTAGTAGCCGCCGTAGTAGTTCGTGCCGTCGCCGCCCTTGTGGCTCGCGGCGATCGTGACGCCCATCTCCCCGTAGGGGCCGATCATCGTGTTGTTGTGGTTGACGTACCAGAACTCGACGATGTCGTCCTCGAGCTCCATGCAGTCGGGGAGCACCCGCCGCAGGTGCTTCTCGTCGGCGCGGTAGAAGAACGCCGACCACCGGGAGTTGGTGTAGGTCAGCGGAAGGGTGTCGATGTCCCAGAGCGGGTCGGCGAGGCCGCCGATGAACGCGGTCTTCTCGTGGCGCTTCACGGGGGGAGGCGGGACCTCTCCGGTGTCGGCGCCGGGGATCTGAGTCACTGCCATCTGCGAGGTCTGTGCCATCTGCGCCTGCCTCTGTCCAGGGAACGGATGCGTCGCTCTGAGACGTCACGCTATGCGGGGCGCGTTACTCGCCGCGGCGCCTCGAGGCGAGCGGCACGGGACGGGCGTTATCCGGTCGTCGGGCGACGGCCCCGGGATTAGCCGCGCAGGCGCTCCAGGAGCGTGCGGGTCTCCCCCGAGGGCTCGAGGTCCACCTCGTTGAGCGACCGGCGGCAGTCCAGGAAGACGCGGGCCACCGAGGCGGGTCCCTCCAGGCTCGCGTGGATGCGCATGAGCTCCTGCCACGCGTCCTCGCGGTAGGGGTCGGCGTCGATGGCCGCCTGGAGCGCGGGGACCGCCTCGCCGGGCCGGCCGGCCGCCCGCATCGCCCGCGCGAAGTCCAGGCGCACGTCCATCGCCACGCCGCCCAGGATGCGCCGCCGCTCCCGCACGCTCTCGTCGTCGAGCCCCTCCATGTACGGCCCCCGCTCGGCCAGGTCGAGGGCCACGGCCAGCGTCTCGTTCCGCGCCGGCACGACCTCGGTGCGGGCCCGCCGGTAGAGCGATTCGAGCAGGGCGTCGTCGGACGCCACCAGCTCGGCCGGCTTCCACGCCAGCCGGCGCCCGGAGGACCGCAGCTCCAGGTCTCCGGGCAGCACCCGGCGCAGCCGGAAGACCAGCTGGCGCAGGTAGTTGGGCCCGTCGCGGCTGCCCTCGAAGAGGGCGGCGATGAGCTGGTTCCGGGGCACCCCCGGGGGACCCGAGCGGGCGATCTCCGCGGCGAGCTCGATGGCCTTCAGGGGGACGTTCGCCAGCGGCTCGCCGTCGAGCTCGAGGAGCGGCGGGCCCAGCGTGTGGACCCGAAGGCGCGCGCCCTCCGTCTCGGGCGCCACGGTCTCGGTGAGGACCAGGGGCACGAGCGCGCTCCACCGGCGCTCGCTGTCGGGGCCCTCGCAGTCGAGCCGCCGCGCGAGCACGCCGGGGGCCAGCTCGAGTGCGGTCATCAGGGGGTGCAGGGTCCCGCACTGCTCGGCCGCCTCGTAGGCGATCTCCGCCGCCGCGTCGTGGGCGTCCTCGCGGCCGTCCCGCCACTCGGCCTCGGCGAGGAAGACGGCGGCCGCGGGCAGCTCCAGGTGGCGCCGGGCCCGGCGCATGGCGTTGACCGCCGGCTCCAGCAGCGCCCGGGCCTCCTCGGCCGGACGGTCGAGCATCAGCAGGGCGCCGCCGAGCCAGGTCTCCGCCCACTCCCGGAAGGAGGCGAGCCCCCGCTGGGCGCACCAGTCGCGAACCTCCCCGAGGACCTCGATGGCGAGCTCCGGATACCCCAGCCGGACCAGCATCCGCCCCTCCACGGCGCCGAAGATCGCGCTGTCGCCCACTCTCCACCCGTGCCGTGCCGAGACGCCGCGGGCCGCGCGGATCAGCTCCAGCGCGCGTTCGCCGCTGCCCTCCTCGAGGCACAGCTCCGCCTCCGCGTGGAGCCAGAACTCGATGAAGCGCGACGTGCGGATGCTGGCGGGCACCGACTCGAGGACCCGCCGCGCGGCCCCGGTCTCGCCCCGGGCCCGCAGCACGTTCACCCGGTGCACCTGCGCGACGGCCGCCGTGACCGGCCCGCCCGAGGTGGCCGCCACCGCCGCCAGGCGGCTGGTGGCGTCGAAGCGCCCCTGGAAGTAGAGCGCCTCCTGCAGGACCACGTGCAGCGGGTGCATGCGGCCGAGCGCCGACTCGGCCAGGTCCTCGGGCGCGTCGCGCGCCACCGTGGACACCAGCATGTAGCGCATCACCTCGCCGACCCGCGACCTCCCGCGCGGCGGAAGCAGCGGCACGAGCTTGGCCCACTCGCCCGAGCCGTGGAGGGCCCACACCGCCCACGCGGCCACGTCCGGGGACGAGTCGACCAGCTCCCCCACCTCGCCCGCGGCGAGCATCTCGTGGACGAGGTCCTCGAGCTCCTCCTGGCGCCGGCTGTTGAGCAGTGCGCGCACCTGCACCTCGCGGAGGATCGGCCGCCGCCGGGCCGCCCCCTCCCCGAGGGCCTCGGTCCAGGCGAGGATCTTGCCCCAGTCGCCGCGGCGGCGGAGATCGGTGACCACGGTCGCCGCCAGCTCCTCGGCCTCGTCGGACCGGCCGCTTCGCAGGAGCACGTCCACGGCCTCCTCGCGGAAGCCCTCCTCCGCGAGCAGCCGGCCGTACTCCCGGAGGAGCGCGGGCACCTCGCGGGGCATCTCCCTCGTGAGGCGGTGCTCGAGGAACTCGCGGAACTGCGGGTGGTAGCGCAGGACCCCGGGCTCGGCGGTCGCCGGCAGGTGCAGGCGGGCGAGCTCGTCGAGCAGCACCGGCGGCTCCTCGCGGGGCAGCCGCTCGAGCCGCAGCGGCGTGACGGTGTCGAGCACGGCCGTCCGGAGCAGGGCGCGCCGGATGCGGGCCGGCAGGCTCTCGAGGATCTCTCCGCCGAGGTAGGAGAAGAGCGGGTCCTCCTCGAGCGGGAGGCCCGAGGATCCCTCCGGCCGCCGGAGCGCCTCGAACACGATGCCGGCGACCCAGCCGCCGGTGGCCCTCCAGACGGCCTCGGCGTCGCCGGGGAGCCGGCGCGCCTCCAGCAGGGCGTGCGTCTCGTCGAGATCGAACGCCAGGTCGGCGTCGAAGACGCCGCTCAGGCTGCCGCGGAGCAGCTCACTCGACAGGTCGAGGCTCGGGATGCGCCGCGACACCAGCACCGTCAGGGCGTCGGCGGGGAGCCCGCGCACGAAGGTCCGGAGGGGCCCGAGCGCCTGGGCGTCGGGTTCCAGGTGGTGGAGGTCGTCGATCACGATCGTCCACCCCTGGCCCAGCCGCTCCGCCAGGAGCGCCGCGCAGTCCTCGGCCAGCATGCCGTCGGCGAGCAGCTCCTGCACCATCGTCTGGAGCGCCGGCTCGACCTTCCCGAGCGCCGTGGCCAGGTAGCTGACGAAGCGGCCGGACGCGCGGTCGGAGGCGTCCACCGACAGCCACGCCGTCCGGCCCCGGCGCCTCTCCAGGAAGCGGGCCGCCTCGGTCGTCTTGCCCGTGCCGGCGCCGGCCACCAGCAGGATCATCCGGTGCCCGTCGGCGGCGCGCTCGAGGGCGGCCTGCACCCGCGGGCGCTCGATCAGCACCGAGGCGGGCGGCGGGGGCCGGAGCTTCGCCGTGATCATCGGGCGGGCGCGCATGGGGAGTGTGCCCGCGCCCCTAACGAAGCTGTGATGGTCGGCCGCGGCCGCTCAGCGTGCGGGCGGTGCGACCTCTAACGGTGCCGTACATAGCGTCGCCTCAACGAAACGCCGCGGCCGGGTCCTCGGCCGACGATATCCGAGGTGGGTACCGTCGGATCAAGCCCAGCCGGTGGATTCCCTCGTCAAGAGAGGCACGCGATGGCTGAGCTGACGGTCAGGAGCACTCCATGGATCGACTCGGGCGACGCGCCGCCGTTGCCCCTCGACCGGGACAAGCGGGACATCATCTCCCAGGCGGTCGCCGACCCGCTCTTCGACTACGACATCGTCCCCCTCACGTACACGAACTCCCGGTGGTCGGCGTTCTTCTACCGTGCCGACGAGGCCGACCTGCGCGAGATCCTCCCGAAGTGCCTCGACCTCGAGGACGACGTGGTGGAGTTCTGGTACGTCAACCACCTGCACACCGGCGTCGGCCCCTACGGCGAGGTCGGCGTCACGATCGCCGCGAGCCACAAGAACGCCGAGGGGAAGACCTACAAGGGCGGCTACTACCCGTACATGTGGCTCACCGCCGCGACCGGCGTCGCCGCCGGCCGCGAGCCCTTCGGGTTCCCGAAGAAGATCGCCTACATCGTCTGCCAGGAGCACGGTGGCAAGGACGACGACGGCTACGGCGGGTTCGGGAACGACTACTTCAACTTCACCATGGAGCGGCGCGGGTACCTGATCCACACCGCGACGGGCCGGTACGACGACGCCGAGCTCCCGGCGAAGCCCGCCTTCTACGGCGACCCGGCCTACGGGCGCATGAACCTCCGCCTCACCACCGAGCCGGACCTCATGTCCACCAAGTGGGACCTCACCTACATCCCGTCCGAGGTGACCCCGGAGCTGGCGAACGGCATGGGCCGCCCCGAGACCGTCGGCCAGCACCGCTTCCAGCTGAAGCCCGAGTCGATCCGCACGGCCTCCGCCGGCGCGATCCGCAGCTGGATCCTCCAGGCGACCCCCTGGGACAACGTCGGGAACCTCCTTCCCGTGAAGGACCTCCTGGGGCTCATGAGCTTCAGCTTCGACCTGGTGATCCCGGGCGCCGAGACGATCTGGACCCAGACGATCGAGCGCAGCCCGGAGGACATCGGCGACCTCATGTTCGCCACGCCATTCCAGTACACGATGCGGCACCGGTTCCCGAAGCCGCCCGGCGTCTAGCCCGACCCCTGCCATCCCGCCCGCCCGGCGGCGCGCCGGGCGGGACGCTCTTCGACCTAGGAGGACCCAATGGCCTCAGGCGACCCCCAACTGGTCGCTGCGCCGGTCTTCACGATCGGCTCGATCGCCCTCGCATTCCAGCTCGTCGAGTACGTCTCGCCGGCGGCGCTCGGCGCACCGCTCGCCGTCGTCCTCATGTGCACCGGTCTCTTCCTCCTCCTCGCGACGGCCTGGGCGGCGTCGGCCGGGCAGTCGTTCGTCGCGTGCTTCGCGGGGACATTCGGTGGTTTCTGGCTCGCCTACGGGGTCCTGGTGCTCGCGCTCCTGCACAACTGGTTCGCCATCCCTCCCGGCGACGTCCAGCGGACCGTGGCCGTGTTCGCCATCTCGTTCGCCTCGTTCTTCTTCTTCCTCACCCTGGCGAGCATCCGCCTGCCGATCATCTACACGGCGATCTTCGGTCTCGTGGTGGTGGCGCTGTGCTTCGTCGCGGCCGCCTATCTGAAGACGCCCGTGAGCAGCAATCTGCTGCACACCGCCGGCTACATCACGTTCGTGTTCGCGGGCCTCGGGATGTGGCTCTCGTGGACCGTGATGAACCTGTCCCTCGGCGGGCCGGCCTTCCCGCCGCTCGGCCCCGCCATCGTCAAGCCCCCGCCGGCCGCTTAGAAACGGACGGCCGAGGGAAGAAGGGCACCGCACACGACGGAGCCGGCCACGATGCGGCCGGCTCCGAACGTGTCAGGCGGGCTTCCGCGCGATCGCGAAGAGCTTCGTGAACGTGTACTCGAAGCCCCGCGGCCCGGCGGCGGCCCGGGTGGCGGCGGCGACGCGCTCGCCGAGCACCGCGAGCTCGTCCGGCGGCATGTCGGCGTGGAGGTGCCCCGCGACGACGCGCATCCGCTCCAGGTAGCGCTCGACCGGGACCCGCCGGATGCGCGACTCCATCCAGATGTCGAGGGGCTCAAGCCCGGCGCCGGCCACGTAGTCCTCCATCTCGCGCTCGTCGCGCTGCACCACGTCGAACGCCCCCAGCCAGTGCGGCACCGGCGGCACGACGGTGCTCAGCACCCGGCGGAACTCCTCCTCGCCCCGGCGCCCGGAGCAGAGCATCGCGATGATCCCGCCCGGCTTCAGCGTGCGGGCCATGGCCACCATGGCGCCCGGCTTGTCGGGGAACCAGTGGAACGCCATCGAGCAGATGACCGCGTCGAACGCCTCGGCGGGGACGGGCATCGCCATCACGTCGGCCTCGATCAGCTCGATCCGGGTGCCCGGCAGCCCGCCGATCTTGGCGCGGAACTCGTCGAGCATCCCGGGGGCCGGGTCAACGCCGGTGATCCGCTCCGGGCCGAAGCGCCGCGCCATGGCGAGCGACGCGAAGCCGGTGCCGCAGCCGACGTCCAGCACCGTCGCGTAGTCGCCCTCGGGCATCGACCCGACCAGCCGCCGGGCGCCGTCGATGTTGTGCCGGACGACCTCGTCGTAGTCGGCGGCGGTCTCGTCGAAGCCGTCCGCGACGGCGCTGCGCTCGGTGCTTGCCATGGGCGTGCCCTTCGGAGAGGCGGGCGGGCGAGCGTAGCGGAGGCGCGGACGGGTCACGTCGGTCCTGGACGGGAGTCCTTCAGGAACCTCGCGGGAACGCGGCTAGGACGGGCCGGAGCCGCTGCCCCGGTCGGCCAGGCGGGCCTCGATCGCGGCGAGGCGCTCGTCGATGCTCGCGAGCGCGGCCCGCACGGCGTCGTCATCCGCGCTGTCCTGCCGTTGCTCGGCCGTCTCCCGGCGCTCCTGCTCCGCCGCGATGAACATGGACGTGACGCTCGCCGTGAGGAACGCGATGAAGGTGACCCCGCCGATGATCACGACGCTGCCCAGAAGGCGTCCCCACGCGCTGGTCGGCACGATGTCGCCGTAGCCGACGGTGCTCAGCGTCTGGATCGACCACCAGAGGCCGTCGCCCACGGTGGGGAAGTCCTTGCCGTCGACGAGGGTCATGACGCAGCCCACCGTGATCGCGAGGACGGCGGTCGCGAGGGCCAGGTAGCGGAAGGCGTGCCGGCCGGTGACCGCCAGGTGGAGGCGCCTCTCCATGGTGGAGCGCACCCGGTCGCGGGGCTGGTGGCGGGGGGGCGTGGGCGTCGTCATGGGTCCAGTGACGAAGGTTCGGGCCCCCGGGACCGCATCCTCCCGGTTTCATCCCGTCCGGAGGATTGCGCCGGACGCGCGATCGGCGTTTGCTGGGGGGGTGGCGCGCGCGCCCATCCATCCGCCGAGGAGCCGGCGCCCATGACGCCGGGCGTGGGCGACGTGGTCAACGCGCGCTACGAGCTGGTGCGCGACCTGGGGGGCGACCCGACCAGCCGGGTGTTCATCGCCCGCGACCGCCCGCTGGACCGCGAGGTGGCCCTGCGCGTGGTCGACGCCCGCGATCCCGCGGCCCTGGCGGCGCTGCGCGGGGAGGCTCGCCGAATGGGGGCGGTGCAGTTCGACTGCGCCCAGGCGGTCCCGGTGCTGGACGAGGGCGAGAGCGCGGACGGGGTCGCCTACGTCGCCAGCGAGCTCATCGCCGGCCTGACGCTGGAGCAGCTCGCCCGGCGGCGCGGGCCGCTGCCCGAGGCCGAGGCCGCGAAGTACGCGGTCGAGCTGCTCGACGCGTGCCTGGCGGTGCAGCGGGGGGCGCGGGAGCGGGTCGCGATCGTGCCGGGGTCGGCCATCGTGACCAACGACGGGCACGTGCGCGTGACGCGCTTCGTGGAGGTCGCCCCGGACTCGGTGGGCGCCGAGCATCCCGCGTGCGCGGCGGTCGCACGGATCCTGCGCCGGCTGCTCGAGGGCGCCGAGGAGCCCCCGGTGCTGCGGGCCGCGATCGACGACGCGCTGAGCGGCTCCATCGCCACCGTGGAGGATCTGCGGGCCCGGATCGGCGGGTCCGCCCGCGGTCCCACGACACCGCTGATCCCGGTACCCCCCGAGCCGCCCGCCCGCAGGGTGTGGCTGCTGGTGCTGCTGTCGTTCGCCATCCTCGCGGTCCTGGTCTTCCTGATCGTGGGGCTGCCCCTGCTGCTGAGCGGCTGAGAACCGGCTGGGCGCACGGGTTCATCCCATCGGGTCGATGCCGCGACGGGGGCCGCGCCGCTTGAATCGGCGCCATCGACCCGGAGTAGCTCGTCAGGACGTCGCGCCAGGAGGCGCGCGTCATCACCCGGCGAAGGAGCCCCGATGACCACCAAGGCGGACTACACGGACGAGGAGTGGGTTGCACTGCGCCGGGCGCCGCTCGTCGCCGGGCTGGCGATCTCGCTGGCCGACCCGGGCGGGCCGTTCGAGCTGACCAAGGAGACCCTGGCCGCCATGAAGGTGTCCAGGACGCCCCCGAGCCAGGACGAGCTGCTCGTGGCCGTCTCCAAGGACCTGGACGCCGAGGTCCGCCCACGGGAAGCCGCTGGAGGATCTCGGGATCCACGGCCGCACGGCCCGCAATCAGGTCGTGGAGGCGCTGGGCTCGGTGAACGCGATCCTGACCGCGAAGGCCACGCCCGAGGAGGCCGCGAGCTTCCGGCTGTGGCTGCTCCAGGCCGCGGAGGCGGCCGCCGAGGCGGCCAAGGAGGGCGGGTTCCTGGGTATCGGGGCGGTGCGGGTCAGCAAGGGGGAGCGGGCGATGCTGGACCGGATCCGGGAGATCCTCGGGGTTCCCGAGGGCTGAGGCCGCCGCCCGGTCGCCCGGTCGCGCCGTGGCGCCACCAGGGGAGGGGCCCGCCGACCGCCCGGCGTTCCGGCCGGCGGCGCCCCCTCCGCTCGTCCAGCGGGTCGCCCCGGTCTCGGAGCACCTGCCCGCCTACCGGGGCCGCACGCTTCGGCCGGGACGCCCTCGCCGGCCTGACCGTCGCCGCCCTGGCGCTCCCCGCCGGCATGGCATACGCGGCGCAGGCCGGGCTGCCGCCCGTCGCCGGGCTCTACGCCCTGCTGCTGCCGGCCGTCGCCTACACGCTCCTGGGGTCGTCGCGGCAGCTCATCATCGGGCCCGAGGGCGCCACCTCGCTGCTGGTGCTCGCGGCCGTGAGCCCGCTGGCGGCGGGAGGGTCGGCCGAGTACGCCGCGCTGTCGGCCACCCTCGCCCTGATCGTCGGGGGGCTGTTCCTGCTCGCGCGCCTGCTGCGCCTGGGGTGGGTCGCCGACTACTTCTCACGCCCGGTGCTGCTGGGCTACATCAGCGGCGTGGCGCTGGTGCTCATGGTGGGGCAGCTCGGCAAGCTGCTGGGCATCCCGGTGGACGCCAGCCGGGCCTTCGGCCAGCTTCGCGACGTCGTCTCGGACCTCGGCGAGGCCAGCGGGGCCACCATCGCGGTATCGGCCGTGGCGCTCGGCCCTCCTGGTCGGCGGTCGCCGCGTCCTCCCCCGGGTCCCCTGGATGCTCGTGGTGGTGGTGGGCGGCATCGCCGCGTCCGCCGCCCTCGACCTCTCGGCCCACGGCGTGTCCACGATCGGCCCGGTTCCGTCGGGGCTGCCCGCCCTCGAGTGGCCGGGCCTGGGCGGAGGCGACTTCGGCGATCTCGCCCTGGCGGGCGCCGGCATCTTCCTCGTGGCCTTCGCGGACACCCTGCTCATCGCGCGGTCGTTCGCCGGGGCCGCCGGCCAGCACGTGAACTCGGGCAACGAGCTGACCGCGATGGGCGTCGCCAACCTCGCCGCCGGGATCACCCAGGCCTACCCCGTGGCGGCCAGCGGCTCGCGCACGGCGGTGAACGCGAGCGCCGGTTCCCGCACGCAGGTGGCCGGGCTCGTGGCGGCCGGGACGATCGCGCTGATCCTGCTGTTCCTGACCGAGCCGATCAAGTACCTGCCGAGCGCCTGCCTGGGCGCCGTCATCTTCGTGGCCGCGGCCGGCCTGGTGAAGGGCGCCGAGTGGCGGGCCCTGCGCCGCATCAGCCCGGTCGAGCTGGCCATCGCGCTGGTCGCGGCCGTGGGTGTCGTGCTGTGGGGGGTGCTCGAGGCGCTGGTGCTCGCCGTGCTGCTCACGTTCATCGACGTGGTGCGCCGCAGCGCCCGCCCGCACGACGCGGTGCTGGGGTGGGTGGAGCACCTGGGGCGCTACGCCGACGTGCAGCTCCATCCGAGCGCCGAGACGACCCCCGGCGTGGTCGTGTACCGGCTCGACGACCGGCTCTTCTTCGCCAACGCGCACTACGTGACGGGCCGCGTCCACGAGGCCATCGCCGCCGCGGCGGCGCCGGTGAGATGGCTGGTCTTCGACGCCGAGGCGATCGCGACCATCGACGCGACCGGGAGCGAGGCCCTCGTGACGCTGGTGGGCGACCTGGAGCGGCAGGGCGTGACCCTTCTCATGACCCGCCTGAAGGGGCCGGCGGAGACGACGCTCCGGGAGGCGGGGGCCGATCGACGTGATCGGCGCCGGGAACGTCCACCCCACGGTCCGGGCCGCCGTGGCGGCGGCGCGGGCGGCCGACGCCGACGCCTCGTCCCTCGGGCATGATGGCCGCGGGCCGGCGACGGCCTGAGCCCGGACCACCGGAGGAGGCCCGCTCATGGGCGGCGTGATCGGCGACATCCTTCCGCTCGCGATCGTCGTGGCGATCAGCCCGGTGCCGATCATCGCGGTCATCCTCATCCTCTTCTCGGCGCGGGCCCGCACCAACGGCCCCGCCTTCCTGGCGGGGTGGGTCGTGGGGCTCGCGGTCCTGGGGACGGTCGTGCTCGTCCTCTCCGACGCCGGGGACCTCCACGACCAGGACGGGCCGTCCACGGCCGCCGGCGTCGTTCAGCTGATCCTGGGCGTGCTCCTGCTGCTGGCGTCGCTGCGCCAGTGGCGGTCGCGGCCGAAGCACGGCGAGGAGCCCGAGATGCCGAAGTGGCTGGCCGGCGTGGACGGCCTGAGCCCGGTCAAGGCCGCCGGCCTCGGGGTGCTGCTGTCGGCGGTGAACCCGAAGAACCTCCTGCTCGTCATCGCCGCCGCCGTGACCATCGCGCAGGCGGGTCTCGGCACCGGTCAGCAGGTCGTGGCGCTCGTGGTCTTCGTGCTCATCGGAAGCGTGACCGTGGCGCTGGCGGTGGTCTATTCGCTGCTCGGGGGCGAGGGCGCCGCCGCGCGCCTCGAGGAGGCGAAGGACTGGCTGGCGGCCAACAACGCCACCGTCATGTTCATCCTGCTGCTGGTGTTCGGGGTCGTCCTGATCGGCAAGGCGATCGGCATCCTGTCGAGCTGAGCGGCCCGGGGCGTCACGCCGGCCCGTCCTCGGCGACGTCGAAGGCGACCCGCATGCCGACGTTGCCGGCGGAGCTGTCGGGCTCGCTGGCGCTGCGGGCATCGACGCGGTACCGGCTGCAGTAGGAGGCGTGGCAGAGGTAGGAGCCCCCGCGCATCACGCGGTGGGTGCCCCGCTCCGGCCCGCGCGGGTCGTCGGCCGGGCTCACCGCGTAGTAGCCCGGGTCGAACCAGTCGGCGACCCATTCCCAGACGTTGCCCGTCATCTCGTGCAGGCCGAAGGCGTTCGGCGGGAACGCGCCGGCCGGCGCCGTGCCGGCGTACCCGTCCTCGATCGTGTTCTCGACCGGGAACGTCCCCTGGAAGACGTTCATGCGGTGCTCACCGCCGGGCTCGAGCTCGGCGCCCCAGGGGAAGGGCTGCCCCGCCCGGCCGCCGCGCGCCGCGTGCTCCCACTCCGCCTCGGTGGGAAGGCGCCCGCCGGCCCACGCGCAGTAGGCCACGGCGTCGTTCCACGACACGTGCACGACCGGATGGTCCGGGCGGTCGGCGACGTCGGACTGTGGTCCCTCGGGGTGGCGCCAGTCGGCTCCGAAGACCTGCCGCCACCAGGGCGCGTGAACCACCGCGCGCGTCTCCGGGAAGTCGTCGGGCAGCAGCCCCGCGAAGACGAACGACCAGCCGTAGCGCTCGGCGTCGGTCACGTGGCCGGTGGCCTGCGCGAATTCCGCGAAGCGCGCGTTGGTGACGGTGTGGGCCTCGAGGAGGAACGGACGCAGCCGCACGGGGTGGACGGGGCCCTCCCCGTCCGCCGGATAGCCCCCGGGCGCGTCGGTGCCCATGAGCACCTCTCCGCCGGGCACCGGCACCGCGCGCGACGCAGCAGACATGCCGCGCACCCTACGCGCCGGCCCCCTCGGCGAGCCCCGTCCGCCGGGCGGAGAGGGCCTCCGCCACCACCAGCCAGGCGCCGGCGAAGAAGCACGCGGCGCCGAGGAACGTGAAGGCGTTCGTGGCCTCGGCGTCCACGATCTCGCCGGTGTCGGGGATGATGAACGAGGTGATGGCGGAGAGGCCGAAGAAGACCGAGCCCAGGAGGTTGAGGGAGGCGATCCGCCAGCCGCGGTCGCGGCGGTGGCCGCACCACCGCCGGTGGCAGACCTCCACGACCGCCAGGTAGCTGGCGATCAGGAAGCACACCGATCCGAGCGCGTCGGGCGCCCAGACGCGGCGGATCTGCTCCTGCGTGTCGAGGGCGTCGTTGAGGGCGGCGATCGTGGTGATGTTGAAGAAGAGGGTCCCGACGAACTGCACGGCGGTCACCCACCAGTCGAGGCGGTGCGGCTCCACGAGGTAGCTCGACGCGGGGCGCGGCGGCTCGGGGGCCGCCCGGTCCACCGTGCGCTCCGCGCGCAGGGTCTGGATGTGCTGGAGCGCCGCCGCGCTGGTGAAGAACCCGGCCCCCACAACGAAGGTGATGCCCACCGCGGTGGGGTTCGCCCGCGACGCGAAGCCGGGCAGCGACGCCAGGGCGAAGCAGGCCGACCCGATCATGAACAGGACGCCGACCCACACCCCGAGCGCCGCCCCGTGGTGCCGCGGGCCGCGGCCCGTCCGGTGGCGCCGGGAGGTCCACTCGTGCCGGTGCCCGAGCGCGTCCTCGTAGACGGCGCGGGAGACGAACGGCCCCGCGCCGCAGGTCTCGACGATGCGCCAGTCCGCGGGGTGCGCCGCGAAGGGCCGCGAGCTCACCCTATGTGTGGCTGAAGCCGCCGTCCTCGATCACGGAGGGCCTGCGGTCCGGCTCCTTGGCGAACCGGTCGAGCACCTCCTGGAAGTCGCTGAGCAGAAGGTCCGAGAGGTCCATGCTCAGGCCCTGCCGCACCACGATGCGGCAGATGGCCATGTCGTCGAGGTGGGCCGGCAGCGTGTACGCGGGCACCTGCCACCCGTAGCGCCGCAGGGCGTCCGACAGCTCGAACAGGGTGAAGTTGGCGCCGTCCTCGAGCGACCACGACAGCAGCGGCAGGTCGGTGCCACGGGTGATCATCCGGAAGGGACCCATGTCCTCGATCCGGTCCGCGAGGTGCAGGGCGACGTCCTGGGCTTCCTGCTGCACCCTGCGGTAGCCCTCCCGGCCGAGGCGCAGGAAGTTGTAGTACTGGCACACGACCTGGCTGCCGGGCCGCGAGAAGTTGATCCCGAAGGTCGGCATCTCGCCGCCGAGGTAGTTGACCCGGAAGATCAGCTCCTCGGGCAGCTCCGCGGTGTCGCGCCACACGACCCAGCCCACCCCGAGGGGCGCGAGCCCGTACTTGTGCCCGGAGGTGTTGATGGACTTGACGCGCGGGAGCCGGAAGTCCCAGAGCAGGTCCGGCTGGATGAACGGCGCCACGAAGCCGCCGCTCGCCGCGTCGACGTGGATCGGGACGTCGAGGCCCGTCTCCTTCTGGAGCGCGTCCAGCGCGTCGCTGATCTCGGCGACCGGCTCGTACTCGCCGGTGAAGGTGGAGCCGAGGACCGGGACCACCCCGATGGTGTTCTCGTCGCACAGGGCGACCGCGCCGGCGGCGTTCATCGCGTAGCGCCCCTTGTCCAGCGGCACGAGGCGCTGCTCCACGTCCCAGTAGCGCGCGAACTTGTGCCAGCAGACCTGGACGTTGGCGCCCATGATGATGTTGGGCTTGTCGGTCGACTTCGCCTGCGCCCGCCGGCGGGCGCGCCACCGGCGCTGCAGGGCCATCCCTCCGAGCATGCAGGCCTCGCTGGACCCGGTCGTCGAGGTCCCGATGGCGTCGCTCTCGTCGGGGGCGTTCCAGAGGTCCGCGAGGATGTTCACGCAGCGCTGCTCGATCTCGGCCGTCTGCGGGTACTCGTCCTTGTCGATCAGGTTCTTGTCGCACGTCTCGGCCATCAGCAGACGGACCTCGGGCTCGAGCGAGGTCTGCGTGAAGGTCGCGAGGTTGAGCCGGGAGTTGCCCTCCACCATCAGCTCGTCCCGGATGAGCTCGTGGGCGTGGCGGGGGTCCCATTCGCCCTCGGGGATCCGGTACTTGGGCACCCGCTGCGACGGGTCGGCGGCGGCGTAGATATCGGCCTGCGCCGCGGCCTCGTGGGATTTCTTGACGCCGTGGACGGCCATCATGCCTCCGGTTCGGGGTTGCGGCGCGCGGAGCACGGACGTTGGACAGGACCGCTCGCGGCCGCATCGGCCGGATGGGATGAACCCTTGCGCGCCGGGCTCGGTCCGCGATTTCATCCCATAGGGGCGATGCCCGCTCCCCCCCGCGACCGCTTTGATCGACCCTGCGGCCACTCCGGCCGCCGCGAGCAACCGGGAGGGCGGACGGGTGGCTGGTCCCGCGGACAAGGACGGTCGCAGCGCCGATTCGGAGGGCGCGGACTCCTGGCTCACGCCGCGCCGGCGCAAGGGCCTGGCCTACACGCTCATCGCCATCGCCTGCGTGCTGACGTTGGCGTCCTCACTCACCATCTGGGTGCAGCGGCAGCTGCTGGACACGAACCAGTGGGTCGACACGAGCAGCGAGCTCCTCCAGCAGCCGGCGGTGCGCGACGCGATCGCGACGCGCCTGGTTCGACGGGGTCTTCGACGGGCCCCAGGTGCAGCAGAGGCTCGAGGGCCGCCTGCCGCCGCAGCTCGCGCCCCTCGCGGCGCCGATCGCGGGGGCATTGCGGAACGTGGCCTTCGACTCCGCCGAGAGGCTCCTCGCGAGGCCGGCGGTCCAGACCCTCTGGGCGGACGTCAACCGCCGGGTCCACACGCGCCTGGTGGACGTTCTGGAGGGGAACCAGGGCGGCAGGGTCACCACCGCGAACGGCGAGGTCGTGCTCGACCTCACCCCCCTCATCATGCGCCTCGAGGACCAGCTCGGGGTCCAGACCAACCTGAGCCCGGACGCCGGGAAGATCACCATCATGACCTCCAAGCAGCTCGGCGCCGCGCAGGACGCCGTGAAGACGATCAAGGTCCTCTCGCCGTTCCTGGCGATCCTGGTGCTGGCGCTCCTGGTCATCGCGGTGTACCTCGCCCAGGGGTTCCGCCGGGAGGCCGTGCGAGCGGCGGCGGTCGGCATTCTCGTGGTGGGGCTCGTGCTCCTGCTGGTCCGGCGCCTGGCGGGCAACGCCGTCGTGGACGCGCTCACGTCCCCGTCCACCAAGTCCGCGGGGACGCAGGTGTGGCTCATCAGCACGAGCCTGCTGGGCGACCTGGCGCTGGGGCTGGTGGCGATCGCGATCGTGGGCCTGGTCTGGGCGTGGCTCTCCGGCTCCACGCGCCCGGCGGTGTGGCTGCGGCAGCGGCTCGCCCCGGCGATGGGGCAGCACCCGGCCGTGGTGTACGGCGTCGTCCTCGTCGTGGCCCTCCTCATCCTGTGGTGGGGGCCGACCGGCGCCCCGCGGCGCATCTGGGGGACGCTGGTGATCGTGGCGCTCATCGTGGCGGGCGTGGAGGCGCTCCGCCGCCAGATCATGCGCGAGCACCCGCCGCCGGCCTCGTCGTGACCGGGAGCGCGGTGCCGCCGGGGGGCTCGTCCGGAACCGCCGGATCCGGCCCCTCGGTCCTCCGGGGTGCGGCGGGCCTCGTGGCCGATACGATCGAGTCGGCGCTCGCTGCCGGGCTGGAGTGTCTCCGCTCCCCCGCCGCGGAGCCTCCTCCGTCCCCGCCCGCACGAGGGCGCACCGAGTGGGCCCGGCCGCGCGACCACGGCTCGCCACGGCAGGCTCTGCGCAGCGTCGGCCCGCCGCCCGCCCCCACGGCCTGGCGCGCCGCCGCCCGCCGCCGCGTCGAGGCGGCCGCCGACCTCGCCGAGTCGGTCGCGGCGCGGATCGCGAACGGCACGCTGGAGCGGCTGGATCTCAACGCGATCATCGACCGGGTCGACGTGGGGCGCGTGATCGACAAGGTGGACATCGAGGCGGTCCTCAACCGGGTGGACCTGAACGCTCTGCTCGGGAAGGTGGACCTCGACCCGCTCGTCCAGCGGCTCGACGTCGGGGCCCTCGCCAACGAGGCGATGGAGGGCATCGACATCGGCGAGGTGATCCGGGAGTTGACGGCGAGCATCGGCAGCGACACGGTTGACGCCGTCCGGGACCAGGCCATGCGCGCCGACGGCCTCGTGGCGCGGGTGGTGGACCGGGCGCTCCGGCGCCCCGCCGGCGCCGGTTGAGAAGGCCGTGACGGTAGGGACGTCTCGGGCCGGCCGGGCGGGCGTCGTGTCGCGCCTCCTGGCGCTGGTGATCGATCTCATCGTCGTCGTCCTGATCGACATGGTGCTCGTCGGGGGCGTGGCCGTCATCCGGGCGCTCTTCACCCAGAAGGTCCAGGTCGAGGTTCCGCCGCCGCCCTACGGATCCATCGTCGCCGCGCTCGTGCTCGCCTCCTACATGGTCCACGGGTGGACGCTGGGCGGCCGCACGCTCGGGATGATCTTCCTGGGCCTGCGCGTGCTGCGCGAGGACGGCGGCGACCTCAAGCTCCCGCGCGCCATCGTCCGCGCCCTGCTCTACTTCGTCTTCCCCCCCGGCATCCTCTGGGCGGCGGTCAGCTCCAAGAACGCGTCGATCCAGGATCTGATCGTCGACACCGCGGTCGTGTACGACCGGGGCCACGAGAAGCCCGCCAAGGAAAGCTCAGGAGCCGCCGCTCTCGTCCGGTGACGCGGCGCCCGGGGCGGAGTCCTGGCCCACGCCGACGAGCCACGACTTCATCAGGCGGTGCATGGCCTCCGCGCCGACGATCGGCTCGTCGGGCACCTCGAAGTCGCGCGGGACCAGAGCGAACGGGTGCGACTGGGTGCCGCCCATGCCGCCGTGCGAGCCCACGAACTCCTCGAACGCGGGCACCATCCCGCGCTCGGGGTCGTAGGCGGCGTTGATCATCAGGTCCGCGACGTGCGGGAAGCCGTCGGTGCGCCGCACGTGCCGCAGGGCGTTGGGCCCGTAGTCGGCGAGCGGGTTCTCCCCCTCGACGCGCTCGTCGTCGAGGAAGAGGGTGCCCTTCGCGCTCATCACCATCGACCCGTCGGCCTCCGAGCGCACGAGCAGGAAGCCGATGTCCGGGTGCTCCAGCAGCCCCGGGACGAGCCGCGGGTGGCGGCGGTTGATCGCCTCGAGGCTCGCCCGGCCGGGCTCCTTCGTGAGGTAGACCAGCCCGAGGCAGCCCGAGGCCATGATCAGCACCTCGGGGACCGGAGGGGCCTCGCGCCGGCTCCGCAGGAGCCGGCGCCGCTTCTTGGCCTCCGGCCCCACCGCGACCGCGCCCTCGTCCATCTTGCCCTGGGTCGCCTTGCGCAGCGCCTTCGCCGTGTGGCCGTCGGAGGCGGACGCCTCGGTCACCGACGCGCCGAGCATGCCCCACCCCTCGTCGCCCTGGGAGGAGGCCTCGACGGTTGCCTCATCGGTCAGCCGGTCCACCAGGTCCTCGAGGCTCTCCCCGGAGCGCTGGCGGAAGGGCGTGCCGTCGGTCTGGCCGTGGTCGGAGAGCACGACGAGCTCGTAGGGCCGGGGCGCGTCGCCGGTGGCCAGCTCGAGCCGGCGGAACTGCTGGTCGAGCTGCTCCAGGGCCCGCAGGGTCTCCGGGCGCTCGATGCCGGAGTGGTGGGCGATCTCGTCGTAGCCGACGAAGGTCGAGTAGCCCACCGGCCGGCCCGCGTAGACGTCCGAGAGCAGCGCCGTCACGGCGAGATCGCGCTGGATCACGGTCGTCCACGCGCGCACCAGCGGATAGAGCCCGCCGCGGTGGACGCGCGGGCGCACGTCCCGGCGGCGCACGCTGATCGACGCCCACTTCTCGCGGATCATGTCGTTCACCGTCAGCACGATCGTCCGCGTGAGCGAGTAGGGGTTCGCGAAGTAGGCGTAGTAGTCGTGACCCACCTTCCCGCGCCCGCGCTCGGTGACGTTGCTGAGGGTCAGCAGGGTGTGGGGGGCGTCCCCCGAGAACATGTTGGCCCGGCTCACCCCGTCGCCGGCCAGCAGGCCGTTGCCGTCGCTGATGCGCCGCTGGATCTCGGTGGTGTCCTTCGGGTGGTTGGAGACCATGGCCACGCCGCGCTCCTTCTCGAACCAGCGGAAGGCCGGCATGTCCTCGTTGGTGCCGTGCAGGAGCCCGGCCTGGCTGGCGCCGGTCTGGCTCGACCAGTCGCACTCCCAGGGCAGGAGGCGGTGGGTGCCCTCCTCGAGCCACCGGGTGAGGTTGGGCACGTGCCCGTTGCGCATCGCCCGCTGGAGCACGTCGTGGGCCAGGCCGTCGATCTCGAGGAAGAGCACTCCGGGCACGTCGGTGGGAGCGACGCCCTCCTCGCGGGCCGACTTCCGGACGACGTTCTTCCAGTAGAGGTTGTCGTCGTCGATGCCGAGGAGCGTCGTCCCGATGATGTTCACCACGGTCACAACGATGCTGAGCAGGATCCCCCAGCCGATCCCGTCGACCCGGAAGTCGGGGCTGATCTGCCCCGCGAGCCAGATCATCGCCCCGCTCAGCACCAGGCTGCCGAGGCCCAGGGTCAGGGCGCTGATGGGCAGCACGAGGCGCGCGAGCGTGGGGTACAACAGGGCGTTCAGCAGCGCGATCAGCAGGACCCCGATCAGGGCGCCGGGTCCCTCGAGCCCGATCCCGGGGAGGATCAGCGACCCGATGTAGACCCCGAAGGCGTTGATGGCCAGGAGGATCAGGGCGCGCCCCACCAGGCGCGGCCAGCGCGGCCGCTGGCCGCCCGGCGGCCCCGGGTCGCCCGGCGTCACGCCGGCACCATCCCCGTGGACCCGCCCGGCGCCAGCACGCGCACCTGCACGCCGGGCGCCAGCCGGCGCGCGGCGCGCACGAAGTCGTGCGGCGGGCGCGCGAGGAACGACCTCCGGAACGCCCTCAACATCACGGCCGGGGCGTAGGTGCCCCAGTGGATCGGGATGGCCAGCCGGGGCCGCAGCATCACGAGCGCCTCGGCCGCCCGGAGCGGATCGAGGTGGCCGGCGCCGAGCGTCGGGCCCCAGCCCCAGATGGGCAGGAGGGCCACGTCCAGGCCGGGGGCGATGTCCGCCATTCCCGGGAAGAGGTCGGTGTCACCGGCGAAGTACACCGTGCGCGAGCCCGAGACGACGTAGCCCAGCGCGGCGGCGGGGGGCGACCCGGGGCCGCGCCGGCCCTCGTGCTCGGCGTGGACCGCGCGCACCTCCAGCGCGCCGACTCGCGACCGGCGCCCGGGCGCCATCTCGATCACCTCCGCGGCCCCCGCCCGGGCGAGCAGCGCCGCCGAGCCGGCGGGCGCCAGCACCAGCCGGCCGCGCGCGACCCGGCGCAGGGAGGGCAGATGGGCGTGGTCGCGATGCAGGTGCGACAGCAGCACGGCGTTGACGCCCGCGGGGTCCGCGGGCTTGGGCACCACCCGCCGCAGGTGCGCGACGCGGGCCGCCAGGAGCGGATCGGTGAGCAGCCGGACGCCGTCCAGGTCGACCAGGACGCTCGAATGGCCCAGCCAGGTGATGCGGCCGGATCCCCGGCCGCCGTCATCGCCGGCGCCCGTCAGGACGGCGGGCCGTGGCCGGGCGCCGGTGTGCCTGATCCGAACCTCCGCCGTCCTTCACGCCGCACCCCCGAGCTCCCCGCCGGCGGGTCTGCGCGGCGTCCGTGCCATGACAGCGCCCGGGAACGGCCCGCCGCATCGTCCACTTGGGATGAACCCCGGGCGCTCGGGCGCGCATCAGCCCGTCGTGGGCTGCTCGGCCTCGGCGCCCTCGAGCCCCGGGCGCGGGGAGGCGCGCACGTCCTCCCGCGCCCTCGCGAGGTCGCGGCTCACGTGCACGGCCGCGGACGCCAGCGGCGCGGCGAGGATCATCCCGACCATGCCGAAGAGGCACCCGCCTCCGATGGTGAGCACCAGGACGGCGAGTGGGTTCAGATCGAGGGTCGCGCCGAACGCCACTGGCTGGACCATGTTCTGGAGCAGCCCGTTCGCGAGCACCACGATCACGATCATGATCAGCGCGTCCGTCGTCCCCTGGGAGCCGAGGGTCAGGAGGACCGCGAACGCGCCCGAGACGAAGGCGCCCACGAACGGCACGTAGGCCGCGGCGAAGGTGACGATCCCGATCGTGCCGGCCAGCGGCACGCCCAGGATCAGCGCGCCCAGCCACACCACGACGCCGTTGAACGCCGCGACGATCGTGACCCCGAGGAAGTAGTGCCGCAGCGACTCGACCACCCGTCCCGTGATGACGTCCGCCAGCGGGACCGGGACGCCCAGGTGGCGGTTCGCCCAGCGCCGGATGGTGGGCCCGTCCTTCAGCAGGAAGAAGAGGCTGAAGGCGGTGAAGGAGAGGAAGAAGGCGAGCGAGGTGAGCTCGTCGATCCCGTTCGAGACCCCCTGGAGCAGGGCCCCGCCGGACGATGTCACCGCGCTGGAGACGTCCTGCTTGGCGCCCGCGGTGCCGGCGCTGCCGCTGCCGGCGTCGTTCAGCCAGCCCTCGATGGTGTCGAGGGCGTGCGAGGCGGAGGCCTCGATCTCGGACGACTGCGCCACGATGCCGCCCAGGACCAAGGCGATCACCAGCACGGCCACCGCCACCAGCCCGAGCAGGATCAGCGCGGCGCCGCCGACGCGCGGCACCCCGCGCCGCTGGAGGGCGGCCACGCCCGGCGACGCCACGGCCGCGATGACCCCGCCGGCGACGACCGGGACCACGATCGTGGCGGTGAGGCCGAGGATCCAGACGAGTCCCACGAGCAGGACGGCGATGCCCACGAGGAGCCAGGCCTGGATCCCCAGCCGCCGCAGCCACACCGGCGCCTCGAAGAGGTTGGCGAGCTGCTCACGGTCGATGGCGGGCTCCGCGTCGTCCGCGTCGGCCTCCGCGGCCTCGCCGGCGGGCGCGGGCGTCGCGGCGTCCCCGTGTCGCCTCCAGCGGCTGAAGCTCACCGCGTCACCGTCCGCGTCGGAATTGCCGCCGCGACGCTACCAGCCGCCACGCCCGTGCGGTCAGTCCGGCGGACCGCCCAGGAGTCTCAGCTGGCGCGAGCGCTCCACCGCCTCGCTGCGCGAGGAGACGCCGAGCTTCCGGTAGAGGGAGTGGGCGTGGCTCTTCACCGTGAACCGGGAGAGGAACAGCAGCTCGCCGATCTCGCGGAACGAATGGTGCGTGGGCAGCAGTCGCAGGACACGCGTCTCGGCGGCCGTGATCGACGACAGGGAGGCGCGGTCCGCCTCCGGCATCGGCTGGATCCGCCGGCTGAGCAGCTCGAACTGATCGCGCAGGCTGGGGGCGTCGGTGAGCTGGCCCAGATGGCGCTCCGCCTCGGCGAGCGCCTCGCGGGCCAGCGCGTCCTCGTGGATCGCGATGCCCGCGTGGGCCAGCACGACGCGGACCTCGACGGCGAACCACGCCGAGGCCTCGGACGTCTGCGACAGGACCCGGCGCGCCTCGAGCAGGTTGTCCCGGGCCTCGTCGCTCCGGTCCGACAGCGCCAGCGCGAGGGCGCCCGTGACGTACACCAGGGCCGAGGAGCCGTAGGCGCGCAGGCCCCACTCCTCCACGACGGCCCGCGCGCGGCGCGCCAGCATCAGGCCGCGCACCGCGGAGCCCTCCTCCAGGGACAGCAGCGCGAGCTGGGCCAGGCAGAGGGCGTGGACGCTCGGGGCCACCCGCCCCGCCCGCTCGACGCCCTCCTCCAGCAGCGCCCGGGCGCGCCGGGCGTCGCCGCGCAGGTGGTGGGCGGCCCCCTCGAGGAAGCGGCAGTAGGCGCGCCAGGGCCCCTCGTCCGGCTCCATGCGGAAGCCCTCGGCGGCGTCGCGCGCCATCTGCGCCAGCCCGTCGCGCGCGAGCGCGGCCCGCAGCGTCATGATGCCCGAGGCGATCGGGTCGGGCGAGCCCGGGTCCGAGGGGGGGCACGCGGCTCGCTGGGCGAGGGAGAGGCAGTGGGCGGCCAGGTCGCCGCGGGTCTCCGTGGAGCACCAGGCGGAGGTGAGCGCCAGCGTGGCGCTGGCCGCGACCTGGTCGATGCTGAAGCCCTCCAGCCAGCCCTGGAGCGTGCCCAGGCGCCCGCGCGTGAAGAGGGCGGGAAAGCTCGCCCACACCAGGTCGGCGGCCCGCCGCGTGTCGCCGGCGAGCACGGCGTGGCGGACGGCCGCCTCCTCGTCGCCGGTTGACGACGACCACTCGCTCGCGCGCCGGTGCAGCTGCGGCACGAGTTCCGGCTCGTGCCGGCGCAGCTCGCGGCGCAGCAGGTCGGCCAGCAGGCGGTGGTAGCGGTAGCCCTCCCCGTGGGAGTCGAGGGGGACGAGCAGGAGGTTGGACCTCTCCAGCTCCAGCAGCCTCGTCGCCGACCCGGACTCCTGGAGAAGGGCGTCGCACAACTCGCCGCTCAGCCGGTCGAGCACCGAGGTGCGCGTGAGGAACGTGAGCGTCTCGGGCGGGAGGTCGTCGAGCATGGCGTCGCGCAGGTAGCCGGCCACCAGCCGGTCGTCGCCCGCGAACCCGGGGACGCCGGCCGAGGGATCGCTGAGCTCGCCCAGGCGCAGCGCGGCGAGGCGCAGCCCCGCGGGCCAGCCCTCGGTCCGCGCCAGGATCCCGTCCAGCGCCTCGGGCGTCAGCGCGACGCCGGCCCCCGCCATCAGGGCGTCCGCCTCCTCGGCTCCGAACGCGAGGTCGTCGCGCGTCACGCGCTCGAGGCCGCCCTCCACCAGCCGCCGGCCGAGCAGCAGGTCCGGGTCGGCCCGGCACCCCAGCGCGACCTGGCCGCCGGCGGGCAGATCCGCGACGAGCGCCGACACCACCGCGAGCGCCTCGCGGGAGGCGAGGGCGTCGGCATCGTCCATCACCAGCAGGAAGGGCGCGGGCGCGTCGGCGAGCGCCCGGCGGACGTCGTCGCGCAGCAGCCGCGGGTCGCGATGGCCCGGCCCCAGCGTGAGCCACCGCACCGCGCCCTCGAAGGCGCGCGCCCACTGGGCCAGCACGGTGGTCTTCCCGTAGCCGGCCGGCGCGGACACCAGCACCAGGCTCGCACCGGAGGCGCCGAGCAGGCGGCGCACCAGCGGGCCGCGACCGACCTCGTCCGCCGGCGGGTCCGGGATCGCGGTGCGGGCGCCCCGCGATCCCGTCGAGGCCGCGGCGGCAGCGTGCCGGGACGTGCTGGAGGTGGCTCTCCGAGAGGACACAGCGGACACCTGGATCGGGTTGGGCAAACCCTACCCAGCGTGTCGGCCGGGCGCTCCGATCCTCCCACCCGGCTCCCTCCCGCCCACACGTGGCGAGCACGAGACAAGAGGGCGCGCCGGCATCCCCGCCCGGCGGGATGCCGGCACGAGGGCGCGCCGGCCCGGCTCGTCCCATCGGGGTGATGCGCCGCGCGCGCGCGGGCGCTTTCGTTCGGGCACGTTGAGCGGCATCCTCCGGGCGGGCCGGGATCACGACACCGAGGAGGCGCGAACGATGCTGAGGGGAGCGCGGGTGATGCGTCGGCGCAGGCTGCTGCGCGCGGCGGCGGTCGGTGGGGTGGCGTACCGGGCGGGCATGCAGGTCGACCACGGTCGCGCCGACGCGACCGGGCGGCAGGTCTCGGCGGCTTCGGCCCCCGCTCCGGCCTCCCTTCCCGCGCCGGCCCTGCAGGTCAAGCTGAACATGCTCGTCGATCTCGGCGCCCAGCACGAGCGCGGCGTGCTCAGCGACGAGGAGTTCGCCCGGCAGAGGCAGCGCGTCCTGGAGGGCTGAGGGGAGCGGCGGAGCCGAGGCGCTCCCATCCCGGCCTCCTCGCCCAGGCAGGACGAGCCCTCCGCCGGACGTCTCCGGCGACGTCTCCGGCGACGCCGGCGGCGGCACCGAACGCGGTCCGCGTGGGCCGCGCTGGTTCGCGCCGTGCAGGCCGCCCGCAGGCTCGACTCCGCCACGGTGCAGGAGGAGCTCCAGCGCATGGGCGAGGCGCGGCGCTGGCTCGCGCCCCTCACCTACGCGGCCGCGACCATCGCCCTCGTCTTCGAGGGCGTGCTCATCCTGCTCCGCAACTGGCGGCTGCTCCTGCTCCAGCTGGCGCCCGCCGCCTGGATCTGGGTCATGACCCGGGAGCTCAAGGCGCACGTCTTCGCGGGCTACGACCTGCCCACGGTCTACGCCGATGTGGTGGCCGGGGGCGTGCTCGTGGTCGCCCAGATCTCGTACTGGTGCAACGCGACCTTCGCCTTCACGGTGGCGGGCGAGGGGGGCACCGGCATCGCCGAGGCGTTCCGGCAGGCGCGCGGCCACTGGCGACTGGTCTCCGGGGTCGCGCTGCTCACCGGCTCGGCCCAGGCGGCCGTCTGGCTGTTCCTCGAGGGCCGCTGGCTGACGCTCGGCCTCCTCACGATGCTGGTCGTGCAGATCTACATGTTCATCGCCGTGCCGGCGTGGCTGGTGGGCGCCCCGTCGCGCGCGGCCTCGCGCCGCGAGAAGGCCCAGCAGAGCGTCACCACCGGCGTCCTCAGCGGCGTGGCGTCGACGCCGGGCTTCCTGCTCAACCGCATCTCGCTGCTCATCCTCGGGATCCCCAAGATCGGGTTCATCGGGTTCATCCTGCTGGCGATCAGCGCCGTGCTGAACGTGACGGCGTCCTCGTCGGTCCGCGTCGTGAAGATGTCCATCCGCCTGAAGAGCACGGGCGGGGATTCGCCCGGGGACCCGCCGCCCGCTTCACCCCATCCGGGGGATGCCGCAGCCGGGCCGCGCCCTTAGCGTGCCGGGCGGTGAGGGCGAGGAGGCGATGATGGCGACCACGACGAACGAGCCCGGCGTGCGCACGACACGCCCACGGCGGCAGCACCCTTCGGTGGACGAGCGAAGGGCGCGCGGCCGGGCGGCGCGCGCGGAGACCCCGCGGCGCCGGCACGCCGACTGGGAGCCGGCCGCCGGCCGGCGCGACCCCGTGGACGTGCTCGAGGAGCAGGCCGCCGCCCGCGTCCCCGAGCTGGTGCCGATCCGCTATGGGCGCATGCTCACGTCAGCCTTCGCCTTCTATCGCGGCGCGGCCGCCCTGATGGCGGCCGACCTGGCGGACACGCCGACCAGCGGCGTCCGGGTTCAGCTCTGCGGGGACGCGCACCTCTCGAACTTCGGGTTCTTCGCATCCCCGGAGCGCGCCCTCGTCTTCAGCGTCAACGACTTCGACGAGACCCTGCCCGGCCCGTGGGAGTGGGACGTGAAGCGCTTCGCCGCCAGCTTCGCCATCGCGGCACGCGCGCGGGGGGCGTCGGATGCCGAGCGGAGGGCCCTCCTCCTCCGGACGGTCGCCTCATACCGCCGGGCGATGCGCGACTTCGCCTCGATGCGCGACCTCGAGGTCTGGTACGCCCGCGCCGACATCGGGTTGATCGAGAGGCGGCTGAGCGCCCAGGCCGCCAAGAGCGAGGCCAAGGCCTTCGAGAAGAATGTCGCCAAGGCGCGCGCCAAGGACAGCATGCGCGCCGTGGCCCGCCTGACCCACCGCGTTGACGGCGAGCTGCGCATCCTCGCCGACCCCCCGCTCATCGTCCCGATCGAGGATCTCGTGCAGGGGCGCGGCCGGCAGGAGATCGAGGCGGGCATCGCCGCGATCATCGCCGCCTACCGCCAGACGCTCCAGCGCGACCGGCGGCGGCTGCTGGACGGATACCGTTACGTCCACCTGGCCCGCAAGGTGGTGGGCGTGGGCAGCGTGGGCACGCGCGCCTGGATCGTGCTCCTCCTGGGGCGCGACGATCAGGACCCGCTGGTGCTCCAGGTCAAGGAGGCCCAGCCCTCGGTGCTCGAGCCCCACGCCGGCCCCAGCGAGCACCCCAACCAGGGCCAGCGCGTGGTGGAGGGGCAGCGCCTGATGCAGGCGGCGAGCGACATCTTCCTGGGCTGGTGCCGCGTGCAGGAGACGATGGACGGGCTCTCCCGCGACTTCTACGTCCGTCAGCTCTGGGACTGGAAGCGATCGATCGAGGTCGAGACGATCACTCCCAGCATGCTGTCCATGTACGGCGAGCTGTGCGGCTGGACGCTCGCCCGCGCGCACGCCCGCTCGGGCGACCGCATCGCCATCGCCTCCTATCTCGGGAACGGTGAGGTTTTCGACCATGCGCTGGCGACGTTCGCGGAGTCCTACGCCGACCAGAACGACCGCGACTTCGCGGCGGTGGAGGCGGCGGTGGCGACCGGCCGCCTCCCGGCGATCATGGGTCTTTGAGCGCCAAGACCTCCCGGACGTCGGCGGGTGGCCCACGGTCGACGGTGGTCGCGTACGGCGCGGGCTCGCCTACCGCTCCACCGAGACTCGTGATGCAGGACTACCTGATCACCAACCACGTGCTCGTGCCGGCGCCGCAGCCCGTGCTCGACCGGTTCGCGGCCGCCGGCGGCGACCCGACCCGCTCCTGCCGGTAGGCCTGGGCGGCGAGATCCACCAGCGCGGTCACGGACCGTCCTCCGGTTGCGGGACGGTCGAGGGCGCCCCCGCGGCCGCGGCGGCCATCCCCGGTGGCTCCTGCGGCGAGAGCAGGTTGGTGACCAGGTAGGCCACCACCACCGCCACGATGATGAGGGGCGACGACCCCAGGCCTCCCTGGTACGTCAGCAGCACCGCGAGCACGATCGCCGAGAGCGGGAGCCTCAGCATGGACGCCGTCATGGCTCCCATGCCGACGGCGACCGCCGGGGTGAGGGCGAGGCCCGGAAGGTGCGAGGCGGCGACCCCCGCGGCCGCGCCGAGGAACAGGGCCGGGAAGGTGGGACCACCCCGGAAGCTCCCGAGCGAGATGCCCCATCCCGCCCCCTTGAAGAGCAACAGCAGCACGAGCGAGCCAACCGACCAGGCGCCCGGGTCGTCGACCAGGCCCGGCAGCGCGTCCTGCCCGGAGAAGAGCACCTCCTGGGTGCCGTGGCCGGTCCATTCGGAGAAGCCGATCGCCAGCCCCGCGATGGCGAGGCCCGCGAGCGGCAGGAGCACGAACGGCCTCCACATGACGATCTCGTGCATCTTCCTGCCCATCCGCACCGCCACGTAGACGAAGAGGGCCGCGGCGACGCCCATCGCGATCGTCCAGCCGAAGTCGGACCAGCTCGGGTGGTCGAAGGGCGGAAGCGACAGGGGCTGCAGGGCATAGGCGCTGGTGCTCAGCCCCGCGAAGGACCGCATGCCGATGTAGACCAGCGATCCGACGCCGGCGGCCAGCAGCCCGGGAAGGAGGATGAGCGGCACCGTCGGGCCTCCGAGGCCGGTCGCCTCGATCAGGATCACCGCGGCGATCAGCGGTGAGCCGAAGATGAGCGCGACAGCGGCGAAGCTCCCGGCCGCGGCGATCACCATGAGCATCTGCGGCGGGGCGTCCCGGCGCACCAGGCTCGCGAGGAAGAGCGCCAGCCCGCCCCCCAGCGCGATGAGGGGAGCCTCCGGCCCGATCACCGCCCCCAGGCCGATCGAGGCCAGGGCGGCCAGGACGACGCCGGGGAGGTCGATCGGCAGGGTCCGCCCGGCATGGAGCCCCTCGGCGGGCACGTGGCCGCCGTTCCCCGGCAGCCGCACGATGGCGAAGGCGGTGATCAGCCCGGCGATGGCCAGGACGGGCAGGGACCACCAGACGGGCGTGCTGTCGAAGCCCATGGTGCCGGGCAGATCGTCGTACACGCCGACCTGGATCCAGTGGACGGCCTCCAGGAACCCCCAGGCCACGTACGAGATCACCACGCCCACGATCGCCGAGACGACGAGGAGGGCCACGAACCCCCTGCTGCGAAGGACCGCGGCCGGGTCGAGGGGCGGCGGCGCGGCGGCGTCGCTCACAGCGGCCTGCCGGCGGCGTCGCAGAGAGCGGGGACCCGCCGGCGGACGAGCAGGATCGCCAGGACCGCGCTCGCCACGATGACCGCGACGAGGACGACTCCCAGCACGATCGTCAACCCGCCGCCCTCCCCGGTCGCGGATGGCCGGGACCGGGCCACCCCGTGGTCGCGGCGCCGGACCCTACCCCATCAGCCTGACCGCGCCGGCTCCTTCCAACCTCGTCCCATCGGGGTGATGCGGCGGGGGGCGGGGGGCGCTTCAGTTGACCCCCGACCCTGGCGGCACCTCGCGACCGCCCGGGGATCCGAGTGGGAGGTGGGCGCCCATGGCCGAGGTCAAGACGGAGACGGCCGACACCCTGCGCGGCTTCTCGATGGGGGAGCCCTCGGTGATCGAGGGGCTGCTGGGGGTGCAGCGCGAGAACCTGGAGGACTCGGGGCTGGATCCCCGCGCCTACGCCCTGGTCAAGATCGCCGCCCTGATCGCTCTGGACGCGCCGCCCGCCTCCTTCATCGCCCAGGTTTCCTTCGCCCTCGAGGCCGGGGTCAGCGCCGAGGAGGTGCTGGGGGTCCTGGTGGCGGTGGGTCCGCAGGTGGGGATGCCGAAGGTGGTGGCGGCCGCGCCCGAGCTGATGCTGGCCCTCGGCCTGACGGTCAACGACATCTAGAAGGCCTCGCCTCGGGGCCCCTACGCGTGCCGCTGGGTCAGGCGGTGATAGCCCCGCAGCCCGCGCTCCATCTCGGTCACCCAGCGGTCGTCGATGACCGCGATGAGGATCGAGCTCCCGGGCTCGATCGCCGCGCTGAGCTCGCGCATGAACGCCTCGGTGAAGTCGCGCGCGGCCGTCTCCCCGCCGGCTCCCTCCGCGGCCGCCACCAGCCCCGCCGCGATCACCTCGGGCGGCAGGACCACCCCGAGCATCGTGGCGATGATGTCGGCGCGGGTGGAGAGGTGGCGCCCGGCGAGCCCGCGGACGTCCCACGCGGCCTCCCCGGTGACGTCGCGGCTGGCCACCGCCACCACCAGCAGGGCGATCAGCCCCTCCGCCTCGAGCCTCGCGAGATCCCGGTCGGCGAGCGCGGCCCGTGACTCGTCGGCGAAGACGGTCACGAAGACTCCTGGCGAGGGGTCGCCCACCGCGTCCCTTCCGAGGTCGGGGGTGAGGGCGGTAGCCAAGCAACGGGCGCGCGCGCGCGCGAGGGTGCGCGCATGCCGACCGCCGGGGGCGCGTGCGCCCGGCGGCCGGGCGGGCGCCGGTCAGCCCGCGGGGACGCGGCCGCGCACGACGGTCCCGCGCCCGGGGGCGGACTCGATGCCGAGCGTTCCGCCCACCCCCTCGACCCGGTCGCGCATCCCCACCAGGCCGGAGCCCGTCGCGAGTCGGTCGCCGGCGAAGCCCCGGCCCCGGTCGGACACCTCGAAGCCGACGGCGTCGTCCTCGTCGCGCCAGAGGCGCATGCGGATCCCGGGATCGTCCCCCGCGTGCTTGAGCGCGTTCTGGAGCGCCTCGGCGCAGCAGAAGTAGACGGCCGCCTCCCGCTGCGGATCGAAGCGCCCGACCGGCCCGGCCTCCACCTCGACCGGCACCGGCGCGTGCCGCGCCGCGGAGCGGAGGGCCTCGGCGACGCCGTGGTCCACGAGCACCGCCGGGTAGAGGCCGCGGGCGAGGTCGCGCAGCTCGTCCAGGGCGCGCTGGAGGTCGAGCGCGAGCTCGCCGAGGATGTCCTGCGCCATCTGGGGGCGGGCCGCCATCACCTCACGGGCCGTCGCCATGCGGACCATCATCCCCACCAGGTGCTGCTGGGCGCCGTCGTGCAGGCTGCGCTCGATGCGCCGCCGCTCGGCCTCCGCCACCGCCACCAGCCGCTGCCGCACCGCCATCAGCTCGGCGTCGCTGCGCGCGCGCTCGAGGGCGACGGCGCCGAATGCGGCGATCGCCTGCATCCGCTCCCCCCGGGTGCTGAGCGCGGGGTCGAACGTGAGCGCCCCGGCGCCCACGCCGGAGATCGTCATCTCGACCCAGCCCCGGTCCCCGCCGCCGTTCGCGGGCAGCGGCCGGCCCTCCAGGTCGGTCCACCCGGCGCCGTTCCGGACGGCGAGGCGAAGGGAGGGATCACTCAGGGCGCTCGCGATCAGGCTCTCCACCTGGACCGGGTCCCGTGCCCGGGCGAGCTGCGACAGCAGCTCGTCCTGGATGACCCGAGTCCGGACGGCAGAGGTGAGCAGGACCCCCAGCAGGACCAGCGGCAGGATGGCGCGGATGATCCCCGTCGAGATCAGGTACGGCGACAGGCGCTGGGGCCCGGGGTCGATCGCGAGGGCCACGAGCCCCACGCTGAGCGGCGCGCCCCAGACGATGGCGAGCCACGCCACCGGCTTCAGGGTCCGCTTCGCCACCGGGGTCGCGGATCTGATCTCGCGCAGCAGCACCACGACTGCCGCCAGGATCGAGACGATGGCGACCACCGCGAGCGCCGCCAGCAGCCCCCGGGCCACCCCGGGGGCGTCCGCGACCTGCACGGCGGACGTCGAGCACGCGTCCCGGCAGTGGCTGACCGCCTGGCTCCACGGGGCCGTGGGGGCCACCATCAGGTAGGCCGTCCCGATGGCGGCGAGCAGCGGGGCCGCGATCAGCACGAGCCGCCGATCCCGGTCCTTCCCGATCCGCCCCGCCGGGAAGGTCATGAGCATCAGGGCCGCCAGCGGCACGATGGCGATCGTGACGATGCGCGACACCGTGTAGGGGACCTGGCCGGCGAACGCGTCCAGGCAGGCCACCGCCGTGAGGGCGGCCACCGTCGTCATGAGCACGCCGAGGCCCCACGCGGGCCGCCGCCAGGCGAGGTAGACGCCCACGCCGGCGTAGAGGCCGATCCAGCCGGCGCGCAACGCCCCCGCGAGGCCCGGATGCAGAAGCTGGTCGCCCACGAGCCCGGCCGTGACGACGACGATGCCCAGCGCGAGCGCGAACCCGCCGGTCGCGAGCGCGGCCCACCAGAGGGTGCGCGCCCGCCGGTCCGCCGACGGGTCCTCCGCCGCCCGCACGGAGCCCGTCATGGCCCACCCGTTGCCGGATCCGCCCCGGAACCTCTCGACCGACTGCAGGGGCCCACCCCTCCCGCTTCCGGACGCTCCGCGCCCGCCCGTCTGGGAAATGTGCACGCACGGCCCGCGCGAGGGCCGCAGTTGCGCCCGAAACCTACGGCAGCGCCCCCCGGCGCACCATCGCGGCCGTCACCGTGGTGCGCCTGGCGCAACCGCCCGTGCGCAGCGAGTATCGTCGCGTCCATGGCGATCGGCGTGGTCATCGCGGACGACGATCTCCTCGTGCGGGAGGGCATCCTCCGCATCCTCGAGCCGAGCGACGAGGTCGATCTGCTCGCCGCCTGCGGGGACCGCGACGACCTGCTGCGGGCGATCGAGCGGCACTCGCCCGAGGTGGTGGTCACCGACATCCGCATGCCCCCGGCCCTCGCCGACGAGGGCCTCGAGGTGGCGCACCGCATGCGGCGCGAGCATCCCGAGATGGGGGTGGTGGTGCTCAGCGCCCACGCCGAGGTCGCCTACGCGCTCGCGCTGCTGGAGGACGGCTCGCGCGGGCGGGCCTACCTGCTGAAGGAGCACCTCGCCGAGCCGCGGCAGCTCGTGGGCGCCATCCAGGAGGTGGCGAAGGGCGGCTCGATCATCGACCCGACGGTGGTGGAGGCTCTGGTCGGCGACCGGATGCGGGCGCGCAGGTCGCCGCTCCAGGCGCTGACGCCCCGGGAGCGTCAGATCCTGGGCGAGATCGCTCAGGGCAAGAGCAACGCCGCGATCGCCGCCGAGCTGGTGCTCACCAAGCGGGCGGTGGAGAAGCACGTGAACGCGATCTTCGCGAAGCTGTCGCTGCGCGTGGCCGACGAGTCCGTCGACCGGCGCGTGCGGGCCGCGCTGCTCTTCCTGGCCGACTCCTCCCCGGTGCCCAAGCAGGACTGAGTGTCCGAGGACGACGGCACGCCTCCTCGCTCCCCCGGCGTCCTCGTCGATGAGATCCCGTCCGGGGTCCGGCCGATCGAGGGCGTCGCGACGACCACGGCCGGCTTCGTGGGGCCGACGCGCTCCGGGCGGCTCGGCGGATGGACCGAGGTCATCACCAGCCTCGCCGAGTTCGAGCGCGGCTTCGGCGACGGGCGGCCGCTCGTCCACGAGGGGTCGCCGCGGCTCCACCACATGTGGCACGCGGCGCGCGCCTTCTTCGACCAGGGTGGGCGGCGTCTCCACGTGAGCCGGGTCTTCGCAGAGGCCCCATCGCGATCCGGAGCGCCCTCGACCGCCTACGCGAGGGCCCTCGCCGCCTTCGAGGACGTCGACGAGATCTCGATCGTCGCGGCTCCGGGCTCGACGGCCGGATACGGCGCCGACCGGGCGTTCTCCGCGATCCAGGCCCTGGTCGGCCACGCCGAGCGCATGGGCCGCATCGCCGTGATCGACGCCGGAGACGGCCAGGCGGCATCGCAGGTCACCGCGCTGAGGGCCCGGATCGACTCGGCGCACGCGGCCCTCTACCACCCCTGGGTGCGGGTGGCCGACCCGGCCTCCGGTGCGCCGGTGGTGCTCCCGCCGAGCGGATTCGTCGCCGGCGTCTACGCCCGCAACGACCTCACGCGCGGGGTGTCGAGGGCTCCGGCGAACGAGGAGGTCGTCGGGGCCCTCGGCCTCGAGCCGGCCCTGACGAGGGTCGACGAGGAGGCCCTCGGCCTCGCCGGCGTCAACTGCCTGCGCCGCGTCGAGGGCGGGGGGTACCGGGTCTGGGGCGCCCGGACGACGAGCTCGGACCCGGAGTGGAAGTACGTGAACGTGCGCCGCTACCTCTCGTACCTGGAGCGATCGATCGATCGCGGCACTCGATGGGCCGTGTTCGAGCCCAACGACGAGCCCCTCTGGAGCAGGGTGCGGGGGGCGGTGTCGGACTTCCTCCTGCGCGAGTGGAGGGCCGGGGCCCTTCAGGGCGCCCGGCCCGACGATGCGTTCTTCGTCCGGTGCGACCGATCGACGATGACGCAGAATGACATCGACAACGGCAGGCTCGTCTGCCTGGTCGGCGTCGCTCCGATCAAGCCCGCCGAGTTCGTGATCTTCCGAATCGGCCAGTGGACGGCCGACCGCCCCTGAGCCGTCAGGCCAGGACGCGCAGCAGGAAGTCGCGCTGGATCGCGACGGCCTGGTCGAAGAGCGGCCCGGGGTGCCAGAGCAGGCCGAAGTGCCCGCCCTCGACCTCGACGATCTCCACCTCCCCGGCCGCGGCGGCGGCCGCGGCGCGCGCGACGGCGGGCGCGGCGTGGGCCATCTCGTCCTCCGGCGCGATCAGGGCCAGCAGCGGCACGCGGAGGTGCGGGGTGGCCAGGCCGGCGTGGTAGGGCGCCGGCGTGGGGGGGATGGCGCGCGTGGCGCGGTTCTGCCAGCCGGTCCCGTGACGGCCGCCGTACTCGATGAACCAGCGGAACGCCGAGACCGGCGTCAGCAGCGAGGGGGCGCCGAGCTGGTCGGGGGACACGACCGGCAGGGGGCCGGTGGTGGTCTCCGGAGTGCCCCGCACGTCGCCGTCCTCGAGGGTGGCGGCCAGGGCGGCGAAGAGCTCGCCGGCCGGATCCGGAGGGGGCGGCGCCGCGCCCAGGGCCGGCACCTGGGCGACGACCGCGGCCGGCCGCGGATCGACCGCGCCCACGATCAGCGCGTGGCCGGCGCTGTAGCTGTGGCCCCAGAGGGCGATGCGGGAGGGGTCGATGCCCGGGTGGGCGCACAGGTGGGTGAGCGCGTCGCGATATCCGCGCGCCTGGATCCAGGGGTTGATCTCCTGCCGCGGCTCGCCGCCGCTCGCGCCGAACCCGTGGTGGTCGTACAGCAGCACCGCCAGGCCGGCGTCGTGGAAGACCTCGGCGTACCGGTCCGTGACCATCCCGATCGTCGCCGACGTGCCGTGAGTCATGACGACGCAGGCGCTCGGGCGCGGCGCGGGCCCGTGGTAGAGGCGGCCGCGGAGCACCGTTCCCTGTGAGGCGAACTCCACCGTCTCGACGGCCGGCACCGGGTCATGCTGCCTCATGCGCGCCACGCCCGTCGATCGGCATGATGGGGGCACGCTCGCCAGCCCCGCGGCCCGGATGAGAAGCTCACGGGCGCAGCGCAACGCCCCTCGACCAGGAGCCCGCACCGTGCCCCACCCCGACTACCCGCTCATCGCGGACCACGGCCTGATCGGCGACCTCCAGTCGGCCGCGCTGATCAGCACCGACGGAACGATCGACTGGTTCTGCGCCCCGCGCTTCGACTCGCCGAGCGTCTTCGCCTCGCTGCTCGACGCCAAGGGCGGCGGGCGGTTCCGCATCGGGCCCGAGCGCGACGACCATGTGGTGAAGCAGGCCTACTTCCCCGACAGCGCGATCCTCGTCACCCGCTTCATGAGCGAGGACGGCGTGGGGGAGCTGGTCGACTTCATGCCGGTCACGCCAGGCGGGAAGGCGACCGACCGCCGGCGCATCGTGCGCGCAGTCCGCGTGGTGCGCGGCCGCATGAGCTTCGTCCTGGAGTGCGATCCGCGCTTCGACTACGGGCGGCACCCCCACGAGCTGGAGGTCACCGAGGAGGGCGCCTCCTTCCGCACCGACGACCTGACCCTCACGCTGCACGCCTACGGCCTCACGCCCACCCGGGACGGGCGCGGCGTGCGGGCGGTGATCGAGCTGGGCCAGGGGGAGCTGGCGGGGGTGATGCTCGAGACGGGGGGCTCGGGCAAGACCCCCCGGCGCCCGAGGCCTCGCGAGCTGTGGACGCTCTTCAATGAGACCGAGGACTACTGGAAGCGCTGGCTCGCGCGCTCCGCCTACCGCGGCCGCTGGCGGGACATGGTCAACCGATCGGCCATCACCCTGAAGCTCATGATCTACGAGCCCACCGGCGCCCCGGTGGCGGCGCCCACCGCGGGCCTGCCCGAGCAGGTCGGGGGCGAGCGCAACTGGGACTACCGCTACACCTGGGTCCGCGACGGCTCCTTCTCGGTCGCGGCGCTGCTCGACCTGGGCTTCACCGAGGAGGCGGCGGCGTTCGTCCGCTGGATCGGCGCCCGCATCCGGGAGCGGGCGGGGAACGTGGCGGGGCCGCTCCAGATCATGTACCGGGTCGACGGCTCGCCGGACCTGGACGAGTACGAGCTCGGCCACATGGAGGGCTACCGCGGCTCCGCCCCGGTGCGTGTCGGCAACGGCGCCGCCGACCAGGTGCAGCTCGACATCTACGGCGAGATGGTCGATGCCCTGGCCCGGGCCGACGAGGCCGGCCTGGTGCTGGACCACGCGACGTGGACCGACCTCGCGGCCACCATCGACTGGCTCTGCGAGAACTGGGACGGCCGGGAGGCCGGCATCTGGGAGACGCGCGGCGGGCCGCAGGAGTTCGTCTACGGCCGCCTGATGGCGTGGGTGGCGTTCGACCGGGCGATCCGGCTGGCCCGGGCGCGCGGCCGGCCGGCCGACCTGATGCGCTGGATCACCGAGCGCGACGCGATCTACCGGCAGATCATGGAGCGGGGATTCAGCCCTTCGGCCAAGGCCTTCATCCAGCACTACGGCTCCGACGTGCTCGACGCGTCCCTGCTCAAGATGCCCCTGGTCGGGTTCGTCGCCCCGAACGACCCGATGTGGCAGTCGACCCTGGCGGCCATGGACGAGGTGCTGGTCTCGGACAGCCTGGTCTACCGTTACGACCCCGCGGCCTCGCCCGATGGGCTGCGGGGCAGCGAGGGGACGTTCTCGATGTGCACCTTCTGGTACGTCCAGGCGCTCGCGAGCTCGGGCCGCCTGCGGGACGCGCGCATCGTCTTCGAGAAGATGCACAGCTACGCCAACCACCTCGGCCTCTACTCGGAGGAGATCGGGCCCACCGGGGAGCAGCTCGGCAACTTCCCGCAGGCCTTCAGCCACCTGGCCCTCATCAACACGGCGATGACCCTCGGGGACCTGCTCGACCGGGCGGCCCCGCCGAGCGACGACTACCGTGAGCGACCGTGAGCGACCGTGAGCATCCCCATGTGATCGTCGTGGGCGGCGGCTTCGCCGGCCTCGGCTGCGTGCGGGCGCTCACCAAGCACGACAAGGTCCGCATCACCCTGATCGACCGCAAC
Organism: Miltoncostaeaceae bacterium; assembly: GCA_963760715.1. Lineage (GTDB taxonomy): Bacteria > Actinomycetota > Thermoleophilia > Miltoncostaeales > Miltoncostaeaceae > CAVXDY01. Next base: position 280,541 of record CAVXDY010000007.1, read on the forward strand.
AACTACCACCAGTTCCAGCCGCTGCTCTACCAGGTCGCCACCGCCCAGCTCACCCGCGGCGACGTCGCGTTCTCCCTGCGGCCCCTGTTCCGCTCCCACCCGAAGGTGGACGTGAAGATGGCCGAGATCGTCTCGGCCGACCCCGCCGCCCACAGTGTCACCACCACGGACGGGCAGACCTACGAGGGCGACGTCCTGGTGCTCGCCGCCGGGTGCGGGCCGAGGTTCTTCCGCACGCCGGGCGCGGCGGACCACTCCTTCCCGCTCTACTCCCTCGACGATGCCGAGCGGCTGCGGGGCCGCATCCTTGAGGTGTTCGAGGAGGCCGACCGGGACCCCGGGCTGATCGAGAAGGGCGCCCTCAACTTCGTGGTGGTGGGCGGGGGCGCCACCGGCACGGAGGTCTCCGGCGCCCTGGCCGAGATGGTGAACCGCACGATGGCCGCCGAGTACACCGACCTCCCCGCAGGCGCGGCCCGGATCATCATGGTCGAGCACGGATCCGCGGTGCTGGGCCCGTTCTCGGAGGGAGCCCACGAGTACGCCGCCAAGGTCCTGGAGCGCGACGGCGTGGAGATGCGGCTGGAGACCGGGGTGGCCGGGGTCGGGCCGGGCCACGTGGAGCTGACCGACGGCACCACGATCGAGACGCGCTGCGTGATCTGGGCCGGGGGCATCGCCCCCTCGCCCCTGGTGAAGGCGAGCGGCCTGGCCACGGGGCCCGGCGGCCGGGTGCCGGTGCTGCCCGACCTGACGGTCGACGGGCTGCCCGGCGTCTACGTCCTGGGCGACATCGCGGTCATCCCGGGTCCCGACGGCGCGCCCCTGCCGCAGCTCGGGTCGGTGGCTCTCCAGTCGGGCCGGTGGGCGGCGAAGAACATCCTCGCCGACATCGAGGGCAAGGAGCGCAAGCCCTTCCACTACAAGGACAAGGGCATCATGGCAATGATCGGCCGCAACGAGGCCGTGGCCGAGGTGGGCAGGCGCCGCCACGAGGTGCACGGGACGGTGGCCTTCGTGATGTGGCTCGGCGTCCACGCCACGCTCATGACCGGCGTGCGCACCCGCGTGGAGGCGTTCATCGACTGGGCCTGGGACGAGTTCTCGCCCACCCGGGCGGACCAGGTGCTCGACCGCACCGACACCCCGCGCATCGACTGGGGTGACGACGCCGAATGATCACAAGGACACCCTCAGCCAAGGAGCCCGGGCGATGAGCCTCAGCGGCAAGTCCGTCGTCGTGACCGGCGGCAACAGCGGCATCGGCAAGGCCATCGTCCTCGCGGCCGCCGAGCAGGGGGCGAACGTCGTCATCGACTACGTCTCCCATCCCGACGCCACCGAGGATCTCGAGAAGCAGGTGGCCGGCCTCGGCGACCGGGCCGTCGGCGTGGAGGCCGACGTGAGCAAGGTGGAGGACCTTCAGCGGCTCGTCGACACCGCCGTGTCGAGCTTCGGCCGGATCGACGTGATGGTGAACAACGCCGGCATCGAGACGCGCACCGGGATCCTCGACAGCACCGAGGAGCAGTTCGATCGCGTGATCGCCATCAACATGAAGAGCGCGTTCTTCGGCACCCAGATCGCCGCCCGACAGATGGTCGCCCAGGGCGACGGGGGCGTGATCATCAACATCTCGTCGGTGCACGAGGACTGGCCGATGCCGGGCAACACGCCGTACTGCCTGTCGAAGGGCGGGATCCGCATGCTCACCCGCACCGCCGGCGTGGAGCTGGCGCCGCACGGCGTGCGCGTGGTCGGCGTCGCGCCCGGCGCGGTGGCCACCCCGATCAACCTGGTGGAGATGGACCCCGAGACGCTGAAGAAGGTGGAGGGCTACATCCCGATGGGCCGCATGGCCCAGCCCGAGGAGGTCGGCAGCGTCGTGGCCTTCCTCGCGAGCCCGGGAGCCGGCTACATGACGGGCACGACGGTCTTCGTCGACGGCGCGATCATGATGCAGAGCCCCGGTTTGTAGGGAGCCGCCGCCTTGCCGCTCGCGGGACGACGGCTCGTCGTGGGATCATCGCTCCGATGGGGGCGGAGACCGCCCAAGACCTGCTGAGCAGTGGGCGGGACGCGCTGGCGGTGGCCGACTGGCAGGGCGCCCGTTCCCTGTTCGAGCGGGCCGGCGAGCTCGGCGAGACCGCCGAGGTGCTCGACGGCCTGAGTCAGGCGGCCCACTTCCAGGGCCAGTACGAGCGGGCGATCGAGCTGAAGAAGCGTGCGTTCGCGGCGTACCGGCGGCGCGGCAAACGGGCGGAGGCCGCCGAGCTGGCCCGCTGGCTGGCGTTTCTCCACGGCACGGTCCAGGGCAACATGGCCGCCGCCAGCGGGTGGATGGCGCGCGCCGGGCGCCTGCTCGAGGGGGTGGACGAATGTGCGGCGCACGGATGGCTCACGCTCGACCACGCTCCGTTCACGCGCGACGTGTCGGAGCGCGAGAGGCTCGCCGTCGCGGCGCTCACGATCGGCCGGCGGTACGGCGACGCCGACCTCGAGTTCGACGCGCTGGCCCTGCTGGGCCAGGTGTACGTGGTCTCGGGACGCCCCGTCGAGGGGATGAGGCTCATCGACGAGGCGATGGCCGCGATCTCCGGGGGCGAGGTCGTGGGGGTCGGGACGATCGGTGACATCTACTGCCGGCTGTTGAGCGCCTGCGAGCACGTCGCCGACGTCCGGCGCGCCGAGGAGTGGCTGTCGGCGGCCGACCGCCTGGTGGCCTGGAGCGACTTCGTCACGCCGACCTGCCGGTGTCACTACGGCGGGATCCTGATCGCGATCGGCCGCTGGGCCGAGGCGGAGGAGGAGCTTCTCGCCGCGCTGCACGCGTTCGACAGCGGCTATCGCGCGGAGCGCATCTCTCCGCTCGTCCGGCTCGCGGAGCTGCGCGTGCGGCAGGGGCGCTTCGAGGAGGCGGTGCGCCTGCTGGAGGGCAGCGAGTGGCATCCGACCGCCAGGAGGTCACTGGCGACGATCGCGCTGGCGCGGGGCGACCTCGCCCTGGCCGAGGATCTCGCGCGTCTGTGTTTCGAGGGGGAGAACCCGTCCGATCCGGCCTGCGGACCGCTGCTCGACCTCATGGTGGGCATCCAGCTCGCCCGTCACGACCTCCCCGCCGCGAGGGAGGCGCTCGACCGGCTCGCCGGGCTCGCCGCCGGCTGCGAGGACGAGCGGCTGCGCGCCGCGGCCGACTTCGCCGCCGGCCGGGTGCTCGCGGCCGAGGGAGACGAGCGAGCCCCCTCCCATCTGAAGGCCGCGTTGGAGCGCTTCTCGGGCCTCGACCTGCCGCTCGAGGCCGCGTGGGCACGGCTCGCGCTCGCCCGAGCACTGGCGTCGAGCACGGAGGCCGCGGCGGTCGCGGAGGCGCGGCTCGCGCTCGGCACGTTCGAGCGGCTGGGCGCGGCGCGCGACGCCGACGCGGCGGCCGGGTTGCTCCGCGAGCTCGGCGCCGCGGGGCGCGGGAGGCCCAGAGGCCACGGAGCGCTGACCAGACGGGAGACGGAGGTCCTGTCCCTCCTGGCCGCGGGCCTCTCGAACGCGCAGATCGGGGAGCGCCTGTACATCAGCCGGCGGACCGCGGAGCACCACGTCGCGAGCATCCTCTCGAAGCTGGACCTGCGGACCCGCACCGAGGCGGCCGCGTACGTGGCGCGCGAGCCCTCCAAGGACCCGTAGCCGGATAGGTAATCCCACCGATGGCCCGGGCGTCGGCCGGAGACATCCTTCCCACCGAGGAGCGGGCCGGCGGCCCGACACCCGAGAGGAGGAGGCGGAGGGATGAGCACCGGCGAGGACAACAAGGCAGCCGTGCGGGGCTGCTTCGAGAACGCGTCACAGGGGAACTTCGAGGCGCTCGATGCGATCGTCAGCCCGGACTACGTCCTGCACCCCGAGGACATCCGCGGCGTGGAAGGCCTCAGGGAGATGGTCGAGGCGTATCGGAGCGCCATCGCCGATCTCCGCATCACGATCGACCAGCAGTTCACGGAGGGTGACCACGTGGCGACGCGCTACACGATCCGCGGCACGCACACGGGCTCCCTGATGGGCGCGCCGCCGACCGGCAGGGACGTCGAGTTCACCGGCATCACGATCAGCCGCTGCCGCGACGGGAGGATCGCGGAGGAGTGGGAGCTCGTGGACACCGTCGGGCTGCTGCGGCAGGTCGGCGCGCTTCCCGAGATGGCCCGGGGCTGACCCGCCTCCCGAGGGAGGCCGAGCCGGCCGGTGCCGGGGGCATGGCCACCCACCCGCTCGATCCGCAAGAAGCGCGTCGAGCGGAGGGGTGGCCTTGCCGCGCCCGCGACGCCCGTAGTAGGGAGGTCCCAATGACGGCCTCGCGATCCCGGCGGTGCGACGGGTCTGGCCGCGATCCTCGCGCCGGGGGTGGTGGTGTCGTGACGGCCCGCTCACGCGGGGCGCGCGGTCAGAAGCTCACCTCCTGCACGCCGCCGGGGTACACGAACGAGTCGTCCGGCGAGTAGAACGAGCCCTCCGCCACCACCTGGATCGGGTCGGCCGGCCGGAGGGCGTAGACGGGATGGCTCGGGTCCAGGAACTCCACCGAGCGCACCTCGAACCCGTCGGCCAGATCGGCGATGAAGGGGAAGTTGCCCGCCATGAACCGGCCCGCCATCTGGCGCACGTAGGTGAGCTGACCGGTGAAGGTCATCAGGATGTCCGGCCCGATGACGGCCTCGGTGCGGATCACGGGGGTGTCGTTCAGCGAGGTCGTGGCCACCACGCGGCCGTCGGCAGCCTCCACGCTCGTCGCCCCGGGGACGGCCGGCAGGTCGTACTCGCGCACCGTGTACTCGCGCATGATCTCCGACGAGTTGAAGTAGAAGAGGATGTACCGCGCCGGGATCACCCCCTGGGGGTCCATCATCCCGGCGATGTCGAGCCCGAGGTAGGTCAGCGAGTAGGCCCCGAAGCCGGAGGTCTGCTCATCGCGGTTGACCACGTACTGGTTCATGTAGACGGGCCCGGCCGGCGTCGGACCACCCGCGGGCAGCAGCGCCGCCGCGGCCTCGGGATCGGCCGGCATCCAGCTCGTGTAGAGCATGCGGCTGTTGACGACCATCTGCGGCGCGGCGAGCTCGACCATGACATCTCCTCGGGACCCGGTGCGGGGATGGGGCCCGCCATGCTAAACGTTTAGCAAGATGAGCGGCAAGCCCCCCACCCTCCGGGACGTGGCCCGCGCCGCCGGCGTGTCGATCGCCGTCGTCTCCTACGCCTTCAATCGGCCCGATCGGGTGGCCGTCGCGACGCGGGAGCGGGTGCTGGTTGTCGCGGCCGCGCTCGGATACCCCGGACCGCACGCCGCCGGGCGGGCCTTGCGGCTGGGCCGCCACGGGGCGGTCGCCCTGGTCGCGGCGGGCCCGGTCGAGGCGCTGCTGGCCGATCCCGCGTACGTCTTCGTGGCCCGCGGCCTGGCCCGGGTCTGCGATCGCGCGGGGCACGCGCTCGTCCTGGCCGGCGGCTCCAACCCCGCGGCCGATGGCGTGGTCGTCCTCGGCGACGCGCGCTCCTGGGGCGGAAGCGGTCCGGTGGTGGTCGTGGGCGGGCCCGCGCCCGAGGGCGTTCCCTGCGTGCGCGCGAGCCTCGGCGAGGGAGCCGCTGCCGTGGCGCGCCACCTGGCGAGGCAGGGCCACACCCGGCTCGCCGTCATCGGCCCACCCGGTACGGGCGAGCGGCTGGAGGGCGCCCGCGAGGGATGGGGGACGGCGGCGCTGGTGAGCTACGAGGCCGCGGGGCCCGCCCGGGCGAACGGCGAGGTGGCCGCCCGGGTCGCGCTCGGGACCCGCCCACGCCCCACCGCCCTCCTGGCACTCACCGACCGGCTCGCCTGGGGCGCTCTCGACGCCGCCCGTCAGCTCCGCATCGAGGTTCCGGGGGAACTCTCGGTCGCCGGGATCGACGACCTGACCGGCTCGCAGGCGCTGCGGCTCACCAGCGTGTTCGTCCCCTACCTTCCGATGGGCGAGCTGGCCGGCGGGCTCCTGTTCGCGCTGATGGCCGGTGAGCCGCTCCCGCCCGCGCCGGCGCTCCCGACGACCCTGGCCGTGCGCGGCACGACCGGTCCTCCGCCCGGGCCCGCCTGAAGCCCCGCTCGCGCGGGGCTTCAGAGGCCGGCACACGAGCTACCAGCTACGCGTCCGAGCGGTGCGGTGGCTGCCGGTGGGGCTGGCGAGGCGACGTGGCGCCGCCGCCGCCGCTGCCGCTGCCGCTGCCGCCCGTCGGGGTCGTCGTCCCCGGAGCCTTCGCGAGCGCGTCCGAGGTCGTGGCGGCGATCAGGTCCTTGAAGCCGAACCGGCCGCCCGGGGCGATCGCGGCGTTCGGGCGGAACGCCGGGTTGTGGAGCACCGAGCCGCGGTCCGCCTGCATCAGGCCCGCGAACACCTCGGCCACGATGCGCCCGCCCACCGGACCGAGGCGGAACGGGGCCGTCTCCGGGCCGCTGATCCTCCCGCCGCGCACCGGGTAGGCCGTCGCCGTGGTCTCGGCGAGCACGTAGGTCCAGAGCGGCGTGCTCGTGGCGAGGTCGGGCGCGATCGCCGAGATCGGCTCCGCGTCGGCCTCTTCGCCGGTCGCCTTGCCGACCAGGATCTGATCCGGCCGCAGCGGCCGGATGCCCATCGCCCGCGCGACGGCCTGGCCGCTCGGGAGACCCACCTGCTGGCCGCGCAGGAGGTTGCGCACCGCGAGCGAGGTGGGGCCGGTGCCGGCCGCGCCGCTCGGCAGGAGGCTGAGGGGGAACACCAGCGAGTTGTCGATCTTGTACGAGGCCTGCGGGAAGCCCACCCTGCGGGGCTGCTCCATGTTGAAGAAGAAGCGCCAGTCCACGGACAGGCCGGGCGGCGAGGGCCGGAAGCCGCCGAGGTCGTTCGCGTCCGGGCTGAGCGAGGCGAACACCGGCAGCCGCTCGGGCATCGCGGCGTTCAGGCGGTAGATCGGCCGCACCATCGAGTGGCCGAAGCGATACGCGGCCACGCTGAACTCCACCGGCATGCCCTGCGCGCAGGGCCGGTAGTACGACAGCCGGGGGGTGCGGACGCCCCGCGGGAAGACCGCGGACAGCGCCGGCTTGCCCACGATGGTCGGGAGGAAGTCGGTCAGCACCGCCCACTGGTAGTGCCAGCGGACCTGGCGCTGGGCCTCGGCGAAGATCTGCGACGCCGCCCAGCCCGGGTGCAGCGCCTTCACGCGGTCGACCCACTCGTTGTGGAAGCGCAGCATGATCGTGTGCAGGCCCGCGACGATGCGGTTCTCGTCGTCGCGGGGGTCGCCGGACAGGGCCTGGCCGCTCGCCGGGTCCCGCGGCATGTCCACGGACCCCGGATCGCCGGGCGTTCCCGTGAGCGGTGCGCCCAGGAGCAGGTGCATGCGGTCGGCCGCGTAGAGCTGCGGTGATCCGGTGGGGCCGCCGCCGTACACCGAATCGAGGTCGAAGGCCGGCGTGCGCGCGTTGGGGAGCGTGCGGGGATCGACCGGGGTGGTGAGGTCGTTCGGGCGGTTGTCGAGGGTGAGGTCGTGGTCGATCAGCTGGCCGGCGTAGGTGTAGCCGGCGTCGATGTCGGCGTTCTCCTCGTCGTCGACCTGGCCTTCGGGCGTGACGTCCTTCTCCTGGTCCGCCATGACCTCATCGGAGAGGGCGGTGAGCTCGGCGTCGGGCCAGTGCGCGGCCGGCAGGCGCGTGAACATCCGGCCGAACGTCGCGGGCACCTTGCAGGGCACGTCGGAAGCCACCTTGGGCCGGGCGCCCGCCACCTGGGGCAGAAGCAGGGCAGGGCACAGCACGAGGGCGGCGACGAGGGCACGTCGCATTGCGACCTCCTCTCACGAGGGAAGCGCGCAGTCCCGATACGGGCGAAGAGCTTGGGGCACGCCGGTCGGATGCTGCGCCGGGGGTCGTCTGGCTCCGAACCTCGCACCGCCCTCCGGACGGGTCAACCGCGCGATCGGCGCCCGGCGCGCCACCGGCCGATCCAGGGTCTCCTTTGTGACGAAAAGGTGAGCGCGGGCCCGCCGCCGCGCCGGCTCCGACGCCCCCGACCGCCGTGCGGCCGGCGGACGGGAAAGCGCCTCGATGCAGGGACCTCGGGTGAGATCGCGCGCGCGGCCGGCGTCGGCGCGGGGCCCTCCTCACCGCCCGGCCGGGGTCGGGCTGAGGGCGATGTAAGCGTTGTCGAAGGGGTTGTGTGGAAATCCCGCGCTGTTAGGGAAATCGCCCGTCCGTCCTCCGCATGCTCCCGAGCAGCGGAACGCTGGCGATCAAGAGGAGACCCGCCACGAGCCAGAGGGCCGAGTAGTCCACCGTCCCGAGGGGCGTGCCCAGGGCATTCTGCGCCTGGATCGCGGCGGCGGCGAGGAGGGGGCCGAGCACGATCCCGACCCCCCGGCTCATGCTGTAGACGCCGGTCAGCAGGCCGTGGCCGGCCCGCGGCATCATCGGGATGAGGATCGCGTAGGGCAGCGCCATCATCACCCCCGCGCTCGCCGAGATGAGCGGGATCATCGGCAGGAGCAGCGGCGGGTCGCTGGAGAGGAAGGGCACGATCATGGGGACGCCGTAGGTCAGCGCCGTCGCCCGAACGACCCGGCGGGTGCCGAAGCGCTCGGCCAGCCTCCCCGCCACCGCGGCGCCCGCCAGCACGCACACGCCCGCGCCCCCGATCACGCCCGCCGTCGCGAGCACACCGAGCCCCAGGCCGACCGTGACCCACAGGACGACGAAGGTCCGGATGGCGGCGAGCGCGGCCTCCCAGAGCGCGTTGGCCAGGAAGAACGCCCGGAGCCCGGGCAGGTCGGCGAGCAGGCGACGCACCCGCCGGAAGGCCTCGAGCGCTCCCATCGCGTCGGCCGGCTCCTGCTGCAGCGCGTAGTCGCGGCGCAGCAGGACCCAGACGAAGGCCGCGATCGTCACCACCAGGACGCCCGCCGCCACGTCGAACGGAACCGGGTCGCCGATCGCCAGCAGCAGCCCGCCGCCCACCAGCGCGAGCGCGGTCCCCACCCCGCGGGCCACCGCCTGGGCGCTCTGCGACCGCCCGGCGTCGCGGAGCGGCACCAGGTCGGGATAGAGGGCGCGGTAGGGCTCGTACGCGACGTAGTAGGCCGCGAACAGCACGATCACGATCGCCAGCGCCGGGCCCGGCGCGTCCTGGAAGCCCAGCAGCACGAGCGCCAGCGCGAGCACCGGAACGCCGGCGAGGACGAACGGCAACCGCCCCCCGATGCGCGTGCGCAGCCGGTCGGAGCGCGCGCCCACCACGACCGGCAGGAAGAGGGCCAGCACCCCCTCGACCGCGATCAGCGCCGCGATCGCCGTGGCCGAGCCGGCCTCGTCGGCAACGAGCACCGGGAGGTAGGTGCCGACCGTCGTGGCCGCCAGCGCGAAGCCGAACGTCGGCACGGCAAGGAGGGCGTGGGTCCCCCCGGAGGTGCGTGATGCGGTGCGGAGCGAGGAAGCCCTGCTCAGTCCCGCCCGAACCGCTCCGAGCGGCGGTTGGCACCCTTCCTCACGTCGTCGCATCCTCCATGACCGCTGCCCTCGCGCGACCGCACGGTCGCCAATCGTGTCAGTCCCCGCGGGTCCCGGCCAGCCCGGCGCACGAAACCTGCGACCGTGCGGTCACCGTGCTCCATCCGAGGCCCTGCGACGAGCTCGTGCCGTGAGGGAGCGGCATGCCTGACGGCCTGGCGCTCGCGCTGGCACTGGTGGCCCTGGCGGGGGCGCTGGGAGCGGCCGTCGCCCGGCCGCGGTACCTGCCCGAGGCGGTGGTGGCAAGCGCCGGCGCCCTGCTCCTGGTGGCCGTGGGCGCGATCGGCGCATCGGCCGCCGGCGACGCGCTGCGCGACCTCGCGCCGACGATCGGCTTCCTGGCGGCGCTGCTCGTGCTCGCGGAGGGATGCCGGCGGGAGGGGCTGTTCGCGGCCGTCGGCGACGTCATGGCCCGCGGCGCGCGGGGAAGCCCGCGCCGCCTGCTGGCCTACGTCTTCGCCGCCGCCGCCGTGATCACGGCGCTGCTCAGCCTCGACGCGACCGTGGTGCTGCTCACGCCGATCGTCTTCGCCACGGCCGCGCGGATGCGCACGAGCCCCACGCCGCACGTCTACGCCTGCTCGCACCTGGCCAACTCGGCCTCGCTGCTGCTGCCCGTCTCCAACCTCACCAACCTCCTCGCCTTCCACGAGAGCGGGCTGTCGTTCGCCCGTTTCGGCGCGCTGATGGCACTTCCGACCGTGGCGGCGGTGGGCGTGGAATGGGCCGTCATCAGCCGGTTCTTCGCGATCGATCTCCGCCGTCCGCGCCACGACGAGTCGCGGCCGCCGCGGCCGCACCTGCCGCGCTTCGCGCTCGCCGTGGTCGGGCTCACCCTGGCGGGCTTCGCGCTCAGCTCGCCCCTCGGGATCGAGCCGGTGTGGGTCGCGGCCGCCGGGGCCGCGGCGATCAGCGTTCCGGCGCTCGCCTCCCGCGCGGCGGGGGGCACGGCGCCGGCCCTGGCCCGCGCCGCCGAGCCCGGCTTCCTGGTCTTCGTCCTCGGGCTCGGGGTGATCGTGGCGGCCGCGAGCGACAACGGCCTGGCGTCGGCGGTCGGCGACCTGCTGCCCGCGGGCGACTCGCTGCTCGACCTGCTCGCGATCGCCGCGGTGAGCGCGATCCTGGCCAACCTGGTCAACAACCTCCCGGCGACGCTCCTGCTCGTCCCCGTGGCGGCGGCCGGCGGTCACGGGGCGATCCTCGCCGTGCTGATCGGCGTCAACATCGGCCCCAACCTCACGTACGTCGGGTCGCTCGCGACGCTGCTGTGGCGCCGCGTCCTTCGCGCCGAGGACACCGACATCGAGCTCGGCGAGTTCCTCCGCCTCGGCGCGCTCACCGTGCCGGCGGCGCTCGTCGCGGCGACCGTGCTCCTATGGTTGGCGCTGGAGGTCTGATCGAACCCATGCGCGCCCTGGTCTGGATCGTCGAGGACACGTGGCAGGTGACCGTCGCCGAGGCGGCCGCCTACCTGCCCGCCGCCGCCGAGATCACGATCCTGCACGTGGCCGACGTCGCGCCCGAGGGCGTCGCGGCCGGAGCGCGGCACGGCCTGCTCGGCCGCCGGCCGCCGCGTCCCGACGCGGGGGGGAGCCGCTGCGGGCCATCTCCGAGCAGGCCGCCAAGGATCTGCTCGCCGAGGCCGGGACACGGCTCGGGCGCCCGGCCACGCTCGAGGCCCGCCGCGGCCGGATCGAGCGGGAGGTGGTGGCGGCCGCCGAGGGCATGGACGTGCTCGTCCTGTCGCGCGACGGCGACCGCGGGCACCTGGGACCGCGCAGCCTCGGCCCGGCGGCGCGCTTCGTGGTCGACCACGCGCCCTGCCGCGTCCTGCTCGTCTGGCCCGACGTCGCGCCGCCGGTGAGCATGATCCCGCCGCCGCCGCCCGGTCGCTGACCCGGAGGTGGCCGCGAGCGCGAGATCCGGGTGGCGCCGGCATCGCCCGTGGCTGATCCGCCAGGCCCTGGTGTGGGGGGTCGGGCTGGCGCTCCTGCGCGTGGTGGTCGTGCCGGGGGAGTCGTGCCCGCCGGTCAGCGGGCCCGCTCTCCAGCGCGGGATCGCCGAGGGGGCGGCATGGCTCGTGCGGGGGCAGCGCAGCGACGGCCGGTTCCTCTACGGCTACACCTCGAGCCGGGACGAGGTGTCGCCGGCGTACGACATCACCCGTCACGCCGGGGTGGTTGACGTGCTGTACCGGCTCGGGCGCATCGGCCCCGCGGACGCCGGGCTGCGGTACGTCCGGCACAACCTCATCCGGCACGACGGCTGGACCGCGTTCGCCCCGGCCGGCGAGGACGCGAACGCGGGCGCCAACGCGCTCCTCGTCGCCGCGCTCATCCACCGCCGGCAGGCGACCCACGACGAGCGCTACGACGGCCTCGCCCGGCGGCTCACCCGGTTCCTGGTCGCCCAGCAGCAGACGGATGGGAGCATCCTCCAGTACTGGCGGCCCGGCACGGGCAGCGTCCCGGGCGTCTTCGGGAAGTTCTCGACCGGCGAGGCCTTCTACGCCCTCGCCCTCATGCGCGGGGCCTTCCCCGCGGAGGGCTGGGAGGGGCCCGCGCACCGCGTGGCCGGCTACCTGGCCACCCGCCGGGACCGGGTCGAGGGCTACGCGGTCCGCCAGCCGGATCACTGGGCGGCGTACGGCCTCGCGGAACTGGCGCCGGCCGGCCTGACGGACGTCGAGGCCGCCTACGGCCGCTGGCTCGCGGGCTCCTTCGGCTTCGCGATCCGCTTCGAGTCCCAGCACGAGGGAAGCGTCCTCAACCCGGACCGGGAATCGGGCGCCGGGCTCGGCACCATGGGCGAGGCCGCCGCCGCGCTCTGGCGGCTCTCGGGCGAGGACCCGCGCCTCGCCGACCTGCGCGAACGGCTCGGGGAGCGCAGCACCTGCGAGGCGGGCATCCTCCTGGACCGGCAGGTCGGCCCGGCCAACGCGAACCCCCGCGAGCGCGGGGCCTGGTTCGCGGGCGGCTACACGCAGATGGACGACCAGCAGCACGCCGTCGCCGCGCTCCTCGCGACCCGGGCCGAGCGCAATTGAGCTTCGCGTTCCTGGTCGCGGGGTTCCTCGCGACGACCAACGCCGGGCGCGTCGCGCTCGCCTCCCGGGCCGAGCGCCCGGCCCCCCGGACGCTGGCCGTGGCGCTGATCGCCGGCTTCGCCCTCATCGCGGTGGGCGTGATCCTCGCGGACGACCTGCTCGACTGGCTCGCGATCAGCCCGGAGTCGTTCCGCATCGCCGCCGGCATCGTGCTCGCCGCCTCCGGCGTGCGCACGATCGTGTGGCCCCGGCCGTCGGGACCGTTCGGCGCGATCCTCGTCACGCCGGCGCTGGCGTGCCTGGCCGTCAGCTCCGGAGCGGACGCGGCGACGGGGAAGGCGCTCGGCGCGGCGGTGATCGCCCTCGCCGTCGCCGCGATCGCCGCCTGGGCGCCTCCCCGCGAGCCCGCCTCGGCGCTCGCGACGCAGTTCCTCGCCGCCCTGCAGGTGGTGATCGCGGTCGCCCTCGTCGTCTCGGGCGTCCGCGACGTCTAGATGAGTGATTCCACGCGCTCAGGCCACGTAGGCCACGAGCGAGCGGCTCGGTCGCCCGAGCGTGTGGTTGAGCCAGATGCCGGCGGCAAGGGCGAGGAAGCGCTGGGCGATGCGCTCGCGCAGCCCCGCCAGGGTGCGTGCCCCGTGGCGCTCGAGGGTGAGCAGGTCCTTGCAGGTCCAGAAGATCGACTCGATGCGCTGGCGGATCGGGGCCAGGTGCGGCCCGCGTCCGGGCTCATCGGCCCGGCGGGGCCGCACGATCGTGGCCTTGAGGTCGGCGACCGCCTCGGCGAAGGCGCGCCCGGCATAGCCCTTGTCGCCAAGGAGGATCTGCCCGCCCGGGCGCTCCAAGCGGCCCAGCAGCTCGAGGCCGACCTCGCGCTCGTCGCGCTTTGGGCTACAGAGCGCCAGGGCCCTGGGCGTGCCGTCGGGGGCGAAGATGGCGTGCAGCCGAAAGCCCCAGAAGAAGCGGCTGTGGCTGGCGCTGTCGCCGTAGTCGGCGGCATCGGCGAGGGCCGAGCGGCGAGCCGTCTCGACCGATCGGGCGCACTCGACCGGGGTCGAGTCGATGAGCAGAAGCTGGTCCTCGGATCCCGGGCTGCGACCCGCAAAGACCTCGATGAGCCACTCGATCGTGTCCGCCAGAGCGCGTCGGCGCTTGTGATAGCCGGCCTGACCGGGGCGGCGTGGGAACAGGTGCCCGAGCTGGCGCCGGGCCAGGGCGAGAAAGCGCCGATCCGACGGGACGCCCATGATCGCCTGGGCGACACAGAGCGTGACCACCTCGGCATCGGTGACGATGCGCCGGGCGTTGGCGGGGGCGGCGGGCAGGAGATCGTCGGCCGTGCAATAAACGGCGATGCAGAGAGTGTCGAGGTCGGCGTCCACCGTGGCCTCCGGGTCGGCGGTGCGGTACTCAGCACCGCCGACTTCGACCTCTCTGCCTCGAACCCCGTCTTCACGGCGATGTCCGTGGAATCACTCATCTAGTAGGCGAACGGCGCGGCGAACCGCTCCCAGGCTGCGCCGCCGTCGCGCCTCCTCACTTGCGGTAGGCCCGCCCCGAGGCAGGACTCGAAGGATCGTCAGCGTCCGTGCCTCTGAGTCGAGCCGGTAGAGCACTCGCCAGTCGCCGATCCGGAGTCGCCGTCCGTCGCGCCCCACAAGCGCTGTGGTCCCCGGTCCTTCGGGGTTCGAGGCGAGACGGTCGATTGCCGCGACCAAACGTCGACGAACCGGTGGATCGAGCCGACCGAGATCGCGCTCCGCCGGTCGGGTGATGAGGACCTCGAGCGGGTCTCTCAGAGGCCGAGCTCTCGACGCGCCTCCGCGAGAGGTCGCACCTCGCCGGCCTCGATCGCCTCGTCCGCTTCGTCCAGCGCCTCGAGTTCCTCGTCGCTGAGGTGCCCGTCATCCTGGCCGGCGAGGTCCGAGATCAGGGCGAAGGCCTCCGCGGTCGCGTCGTCGGGGAGCTCATCGACCAGCTTGTGAAGGCGATCGCGAGTGGTCATGGCGAAAGTGTACGACGCTGCCGGCCGACCGGGAAACGCGGCCCCACGGACCCTCACCGAGCGGTGAAGCCGGTGATCAGCTCCGCCGTCTCCCGCGGGACGTCGAGCTGGGGGCAGTGGCCCACGCCGTCCAGCTCGATCCAGTCCGCGTGCGGCAGCCAGTCGTCGCGGTAGCGCGCGGCGGACGACGGCCACTCGAGCAGACGGTCGGCGGTGCCCCACACGATGCGCACCGGGCAGGTGATCCGCTCGGCGTCGACGCTCCAGCCCTCGCGGAGAGCGAGCTCGATCAGCGGCCCCACGGCTTCGCAGGCCGCGGTGCCCACGATCTAGCTCCCACGTACGCCACGTGTCGGTGAAGCCGTGCAGGCACACCATCGGCGACCCCGACCCGCCGCGGTGCGACGGGGTGAAGGTGTCATGCACCGTGCCGGATTGGTTACACGGGCCGGGGGGGCCAGAGTGCAATTCGCCCCTTGGGGACGATGCGCCGCCCCCGGGACGTCCGCGATGCTCCCCAACACGCGCGAGGCTCGGGGGCGCCTCGCGAACACGCACGAAACCCTCCAAGGGGGTCAACAACATGGATTGGTCGTTTCTCGACGTCTTCTGGGCGATCTGCATCTTCTTCGCCTGGGTCTTCTTCTTCTGGCTGCTGATCACGGTCTTCGCGGACCTGTTCCGGCGCCATGACATCGGCGGGGGCGCGAAGACCCTCTGGGTCCTGTTCGTCATCTTCCTGCCGTTCCTGGGCGTGTTCTTCTACCTGATCACCCAGGGCGGGGGCATGGGCGAGCGCGCCCAGCAGCAGGCCCAGGCCGCCCAGGCGCAGTTCGACTCCCAGGTGCGCTCGGCGGCCGGCGGGAGCACGCCCGCGCACCAGATCGAGAAGGCCAAGGAGCTGCTCGACTCCGGCGCGATCTCCCAGTCCGAGTACGACACCCTGAAGGCGAAGGCGCTCGCGGCGTCCTAGCCGGACCCATCGACAGAGAGAGGACGAGACATGGCCATCGGACCCGTCCAGCTGATCGTGCTGGGCTTCGAGCACCCCGACTTCCACGGCGAGATCATCGAGGAGCTCGAGCGCCTGCGCGAGAGCGACACCGTGCGCGTGATCGATGCGCTGGCGGTGCACAAGGACGCCCAGGGCGAGATCGAGGTGCTCCACCTGAGCAACCTCACCAAGGACGAGGCGATCGAGCTCGGCAGCAAGATCGGCGCCCTGATCGGCCTCGGGATCGAGGGCGAGGAGGGCCTGGAGGAGGGCGCGCTCGCCGGCGCCCAGGCGGCCGCCGACGGCATCAGCGCCTTCGACGAGGACGAGGCCTGGGACATCATCGAGGACATCCCCAACGACTCGGCCGCGGCCCTCCTTCTGATCGAGCACCACTGGGCGGTGCCGCTGCGAAACGCGATCGCCCGCGCGGGCGGCTTTCGCATCTCGGACGGCTTCATCAGCCCCCTCGACCTGATCGGGATCGGGCTGGTCAGCGCCGAGGAGGCCGCCCAGGCCCACGAGATCGAGAACCGCGGGGCGGCCGCATGAGCCCGCCCGACACCACACACCAGAGGAGGCTCACGATGATGGGAGGCCGCAGGGTCGCGCGCCGCACGTCGCGACGCGTCGCGCGCCGCAGGTAGGAAACCGACGCCGCGCGCCCCCGGTCCGGGGGCGCGCGGCACCGGCTCGCTCGAGCCGCCGAGGTACCGCCCGGAAACCGACAGGAGAGCTCATGAGCCCGCCCTTCAAGGGCACGATCAACGTGGACATCCGCGATTCCGTGCCCGATTGGACCCCCTTCGAGCCGCCGAAGGCTCCGGAGGGGGCGCCGAGCGTCGTCTACGTGGTCCTCGACGACGTGGGCTTCTCGGCGCTGGGCTGTTACGGCGGGCCCGTCGACACCCCGAACATCGACCGCCTCGCCGCCGAGGGCGTGCGCTACACCCAGTGGCACACGACGGCGCTCTGCTCGCCCACGCGCTCGTGCCTCCTGACGGGGCGCAACCACACGCGCAACAGCATGGCCTGCATCACGGAGGCCGCGATCGGCTTCCCCAACGCCAGCGGCACGATCCCGCCGGAGAACGGCACGCTCTCCGAGATCCTGGGCGAGCTGGGCTGGAACACCTACATGGTCGGCAAGTGGCACCTCTGTCCCGACGACGAGATGAACCTGGCCTCGACGCGGCGCAACTGGCCCACGGGCCGTGGCTTCGAGCGCTGGTACGGCTTCCTCGGCGCCGAGACCAGCCAGTGGTATCCCGACCTGGTCTACGACAACCACCCCGTGGACCAGCCGGCCACGCCGGAGGAGGGCTACCACCTGACCGTGGACCTCACCGACAAGGCGATCGAGTTCATCCGTGACGCGAAGTCGATCGCGCCGGAGAAGCCGTTCTTCCTCTACTACGCGCCCGGCGCCTGCCATGCGCCGCACCACGCGCCGAAGGAGTGGATCGACAAGTACCGAGGTCGCTTCGACATGGGCTACGAGGCGATGCGCGAGCGGACGCTCGCCCGCCAGGTGGAGCTCGGCCTCATCCCCGCCGGCACCGAGCTGCCGCCGATCAACCCGATCGGCGACGAGACCCGCACCGGTCCCGAGGGCAAGCCGTTCCCGATGCTGGACGTCACCCGCCCCTGGGACTCGCTGTCCGACGAGGAGAAGGCGCTCTTCTGCCGCATGGCCGAGGTGTACGCGGGCTTCCTCGAGCACGCCGACGACCAGCTCGGGCGCCTGCTGGGCTTCCTCGAGGAGTTCGGCTACCGCGACAACACGCTGGTGGTGCTCGTGTCCGACAACGGCGCGTCGGGGGAGGGCGGGCCGAACGGCTCGGTCAACGAGATGAAGTTCGCCAACGGCATCCCGGACACCGTCGAGGCCAACCTGCCGCTCATCGACGAGCTCGGCGGAACGAGGACCTACAACCACTACCCCAACGGCTGGGCGATGGCCTTCAACACGCCCTTCAAGATGTGGAAGCGCTACGAGTTCAACGGCGGGACCAGCGACCCGTGCATCATCTCGTGGCCGGCCGGCATCACCGCCCGCGGCGAGATCCGCGAGCAGTACCACCACGCGGTCGACATCGTCCCCACGATCCTGGACGCGCTGGGCGTCGAGCCGCCCGCCGCGATCAAGGGCCACGTGCAGAGCGACTTCGACGGCGTCAGCATGCGCTACGCGCTCGACGACGGCTCGGCGGCCACGGCCCGCCGCACCCAGTTCTACGCGATGCTCGGCTCCCGGGCGATCTGGCACGACGGCTGGAAGGCCGTCACCAACCACCCGACGATCTCCGGCTGGGGCCACTTCAACGACGACGAGTGGGAGCTGTACCACACCGACGTCGACCGGTCCGAGCTGCACAACCTGGCCGCCGAGCACCCCGAGAAGGTCCGCGAGCTCGTCAACCTCTGGTTCTCGGAGGCGGGCGCCAACGGCGCCTTCCCGCTCGACGACCGCTCGGCGCTCGAGATCATGATCACCCCCCGCCCGGTGCTCTCGCCGCCGCGCAACCGCTACATCTACTTCCCCGACACGGCCGAGATCCCGGAGTCGCAGGCGGTCAACGTCCGCAACCGCTCGTTCGCGATCGGTGCCCTCGTGGACCTGCCCGCCCCCGGAGCCGCGGGCGTGCTCTTCGCGCACGGCTCGCCCTTCGGCGGGCACGCCCTGTACGTCAAGGACGACCGGCTGCACTACGTCTACAACTTCGTCGGCATGGCCGAGCAGCACGTGGCGGCCACCGTGGACCTCCCCACCGGCGAGAACCTGATCCTCTCGGCGTCGTTCGACAAGGAGGGCGAGGACCCGCCGGGCGTCGCCGTGGGGGTGCTCTCCCTCTGGCACGGCGAGGTCAAGGTGGGCGAGGGCCGCATCAAGACCCAGCCCGGGAAGTTCATGATCGCCGGCGAGGGCCTCTGCGTCGGGCGCGACGGAGGCGCCGGCGTGACCGAGGACTACCCGGGGGCGCAGCCGTGGCACTTCACCGGCGGGACGATCCGCCGCGTGGCGGTCGACGTCAGCGGCGAGCCGTACATCGACCTGGAGCGCGAGGCCCAGACGATGCTGATGCGGGAGTAGGGAGATCGCGATGAGCGTCGTGGACCCGCTGCCGTCGTGGCGCCCGGGTCCCGCGAAGGAGGCGATCCTGGGCTTCGTCCGATCGGTGACGGAGCCCGGCGACTCGTTCGTCCCCGCGCCGGAGAGGGTCGCCACCTTCGACAACGACGGCACGCTCTGGTGCGAGAAGCCGCTGCCGATCCAGGCCGACTTCATCCTCCGCCGGCTCTTCGAGATGGCGGAGGCCGATCCCGACCTGCGTGACCGCCAGCCCTGGAAGGCGGCGTACGAGCACGACTACGGCTGGCTCGGGAGGGTGCTCGCCGAGCACTACGCGGGCGACGACACCAACGTGCGAACGCTCCTCGCGGGCGTGCTCGCCGCGTACTCCGGGATCAGCGTCGAGGAGTTCGAGGCCCAGTCGGACGCCTTTCTGCGGACGACGCAGCACCCGACCCTCGGCCGCCCGTACCTCGCCTGCGCCTACGCGCCGATGGTCGAGTTGCTCGGCCACCTCGAGGCCAACGGGTTCGCGAACTACATCGCCTCGGGCGGCGGCCGCGACTTCATGCGGCCGATCAGCCAGGAGGTCTACGGCGTCCCGCGCGAGCGGGTCATCGGAAGCGCCACGCGCGTTCGACTACGCGAGCGACGACCGCGGCGGCACGATCACGCGGAAGGCCGAGGCCGACTATCTCGACGACGGGCCTCAGAAGCCGATCCGCATCTGGAGCCGGACCGGCCGCCGGCCGCTGCTCGCCGCCGGCAACTCGAACGGCGACATCCCGATGCTCGACTTCACCCGGCATCCGGACAAGCCGTCCCTTCGCCTGCTCGTGCTCCACGACGACGGCGAGCGCGAGTTCGACTACACGACCGGCTCGGAGCAGGCGCTCGAGAAGGCCGGCAGCGACGGCTGGACCGTCGTCAGCGTCAGGGACGACTGGGCCACGGTGTTCTGACCTCGAGCACGGCAGGTGTGCAGGCGGCGGTCGTCGGCTCGCCGCCGTCACGCGTCGATCGGCGGCGGCTGCTCGCCGGTGGCCACCATCACGCGGTTCCAGGCGTTGATCCCCGTGATCACCACGACGAGCTGGCTGAGCTCGGGACCCGCGAAGTGCCGGGCCGCGTCCGCGGAGACCTCCTCGGGAACCGGGCCCTGAGACATCAACGTGAGCGCCTCGGTGAGGGCGAGGGCGGCCCGCTCGCGCTCGGTGAAGAACGGCGACTCGTGCCACACCGCCAGCGCGTGCAGGCGCCGCTGGCGCTCGCCGGCCTTCAGGGCGAGCCCCACGTGCAGGTCGACGCAGTAGGCGCAACGGTTGATCTGCGAGGCGCGCACCTTCACCAGCTCGGCGAGCCCGTGATCGAGCGTGCTCGCCCGGGTGAGCGCCGCGAGCGCTCGGTAGGCGTCGGGGGCGTCCCGGCGGAGGTCCACGCGCCGCGCGGAGTCGCTCATCGGGTCTGCCCGCTCGCCGGTCTGAGCGATCGCCATCAGTGGCCGAACCGGACCTCGGGAAGCAGGCGGTGCAGCCACTCGGGGCGCCACCAGGCCCACCGCCCGGCGAGCCGGAGCGCAACCGGCACCAGGAGCAGCCGCACCACCAGGGCGTCCAGCAGCACGGCGACCCCGAGGATCACGCCCATCTCCTTGGGCGGCAGCGGCCCGGAGAGGGCGAACGTGAAGAACACCGCGACCATCACCGCACCGGCGGCGAGGATCACCCGCCCCGAGTGGGCCATTCCCCCGACCGCCGCCTCTCTGGCGTCATGCGAGCGGTCCCAGTGCTCCTTCGCGGACGACAGCAGGAACACCGTGTAGTCCATCGAGATCGCGAAGATCATCGCGAAGAAGAAGACCGGCCCCCATGCGTCGAGGAAGCCCTGCGACTCGAAGCCGAGCAGGCTCGACAGGTTGCCGTCCTGGAAGATCAGGCGCGCGACCCCGAAGGCGGCTCCGGTGGCCAGCAGGCTCGTGAGCACTCCGATCGCGGCGACCACCGGGGCCTGCAGGGCGACGATCAGCAGGACGAAGCCCAGCAGGAGCACGACGCCGATCACCAGGGGCGTGTAGGTGGCGAGCACCGCGGCCAGGTCGTGGTTCTCCGCCGCCGCTCCGCCCACCATCACGCCGGAGGGCAGATGGGCCCTCAGCCGGTCGATGGTCGCTCCGGTGGCCGAGTCGGACGGGCCGGTGCGCGGGACGGCCTGCACGAGCGCCATGCCCTCGCCGCCCGCCTGGGGCGGCAGCGCCCGGGCGATGCCGGGATCGGCCGACGCGATCGCCTCGGCCGCCCCCATGCTCGCGGCCGGCCCGACCAGCTGGAGGGTGCCCGGCGCCCCGGGCCCGAAGGCCGCCGAGACCTGCTGGTACCCCTGGCGCGAGGAGTCGCCCGAGGGGACGACCTTGATCGACGGCATCCCGGTGGAGAGGCCGACGACCGGGATCGCCAGCACCAGCAGCGCCAGGAGGGCGGGGAGCCCGTACCGCACCGGACGGCGCCACAGGCGCTCGGCCCAGGCGGCGAAGCGCGCGGAGCGGTGCTCGCCACTGTGGGCCCACGGAAGGGCGAACCTGTCCACCCTCGGGCCGAGCTTCGCGAGCACGGCCGGCAGCAGGGTGAGCGTGGCGGCCAGGATGAAGGCGACCGAGATCATGATCCCGAGCGCCATCGACCGGAACGCGGGGCTCGGCACCAGCATCACCGCCGACAGCGAGATCAGGACGGTGATCCCCGAGAACAGAACGGCCTTTCCGGCGGTGTCCATGGTCTCGGCGACCGCGTCCACCGCGGGGCGCTTGGAGCCGAAGAGGGCGCCGCGGAAGCGCACGACGATGAACAGCGCGTAGTCGATGCCCAGGGCGAGGGCGAACATCAGCGCGAAGTTCATGGCCCAGATCGAGACCTCGAACACCTGCGAGGCCAGGAACAGCGCCCCGGCCGAGGAGGCGAGGCCGAGGATCGTGAGCAGCAGCGGAAGACCGGCGGCCACCAGGGCCCCGAAGGCGAGCACCAGGATCGCCAGGGTGACCGGCCAGCTGATGAGCTCGGACCGCATCATCGCGTCGCGATTGGCGGTGTTGAAGTCGGACCACATCCCCGATGCGCCCGTCAGATTGACGCTCACCTGGCCGGTGGACGCGCGGCGCAGCGGCCCCTTGAGGTCGTCTGCGGCCCGGACCATGCCCATCGGGTCCGTCGCCGATCCGGCCATGACGATGGCCGTGTGCCCGTCGGCGGAGATCGTCGCGCCCCTCTGGGGCGGGCTCACCGACGCCACCCTCGGATCGGCGCGCAGGGTGGACTCGCTTCGCGCGATCGCCGACGCGAATGCGGGATCGGCGGTCGTGAGGGCCGGCGAATGGACGACCACCATCAGCCCGGAGCTCGCGTTGCCCGCGAAGTCGCGCTGGATGAGGTCGCGCGCGGCGACCGACTGCGAGCCCGAGTCCTCCCAGCCGGCTCCCGACAGGGCGGTCTCGACCCGCGGCGCCAGGACGCCCAGGCAGACGACGACGACGGCCCACGCGATGAACACGATTCGCGCCCGGGTCGCCGACCAGCGGCCCAGGCGGCCGATGGGCCCGAGCGCGCTCATCCGGCGACGCCCTCCTCCATCATCGACCGGAGCTCGCCGAGGTGGCGGTTGATCCCACCGCACACGTCCTCACAGAGCTCGAACACCGAGTGGTCCGCGATGCGGTAGCGCACCAGCGTCCCGTCCTTCTCACGCGCCACGATCCCGGCGCGATGCAGCATGCCGAGGTGCTTGGACACGTTCTGCTGCGACGTCCCGATCCGCCGCGTGAGGGTTCCGACCGTGAGCGGACCCTCACGGAGCGCGTCGAGGATGCGGATCCTGGTGGGCTCCGCGAGCAGATGGAACCGTTCGGCGATGACCTGCGCCATCCCCACGGATATCTGCTGCCGGATCGCCACGTATCTCCCCCCTGGCCGTCGCAAGGACGCTACTCCACAACTAATAAGTTGACAAGTTGTGACTTGGCCGCAGCCTCATCGCGGAAAAACCACGACGCGGCCGCCCGCGCGACCGGCGATAGTGAGGCTCGGCCGACGACAAGGGGAGGCACGGTGAGCGATGGCGGCGCGGGCGAGGCCGGGGGACCCGGCGAGATCACCCACTGCGAGTGGTGCGGGGCGGAGTACGACACGACATCGGCTCCTCGGCGACCGCCTCCGGCCCCGCCGAGGGCCCCGGTCCGCTCCACCCCGCCGGCGCCCGTCGAGGGCGAGACGCACTGCGAGTGGTGTGGCGCCGAGTACCCCGTCCCGGAGGGCGGCGCCTGACCCGCCTCGGCCCGCCCGAGGCGGCGTTCAGGCTCCCGACAACTATCGTCCTGAGTGGTTGTGCTCTCCGCGGAGAGCTCGGTGATCCCTCCGAAAGAGACGACCCCATGGCCATGCCGCATCCGCTTCCCGAGCCGCTCGCCGAGATGATCGCCGAGCGCTTCCGGGTGCTCGGCGAGCCGATGCGCGTCCGCATCCTCGACCGGCTCCGCGGGGGGGAGGCGACCATCGGGGAGCTGGCCGACGGGCTGGGGGCGAGCCAGCAGAACATCTCGAAGCACGTCGGCGTGCTGGCGCGCGCCGGGCTCGTGGAGCGCGAGAAGCAGGGCAACCGCGTCCGCTGCCGCATCGCCGACGAGTCGGTCCTGCGCCTCTGCGAGCAGGTCTGCGGAGGCCTCCAGAGGCAGGTCGCCGAGCTCCAGGCGCTCCTCGGACCCGGCGGGGGGATCTGAAGGAGCGGTCAGCGCACCTGCCTCATCCTCCTCGGAGGTCCGGCGGGCCTCCGGCCGCGACGATCGCCGCGACGCGGGCCCGGAAGATCCGCCAGCGGCGCTCGTTGTCGTGCACCAGGCCCGCCGACTCGGCGGCGAGATCGGCCGCGCGATCGAGGAGCTCGGCGGCCGAGTACAGGTAGCCGGGCAGGAGTCGCGGCCCGGCGAGGTCGGCGCGGACCCCCTCCGGCGCGAGGTCGAGGGGCGCGAGCAGGTCGACCGCGCGGCGCGCGAGCCGGCTGACCAGGGTGCTCAGGCCGGCCGCCTGCCAGTCGTTGGCGATGATCCGGTGGCGCTCGCCCAGCAGGTCGGCGAGGCCCGGGTGCCGCAGTCGCGCGGCGGCCCCCCATGACGCCTCCATCGCCTCCGCCAGCCAGGCGCCGGTTGCCGCGTAGTCGTCGGCGATGACGCCGAGGTCGCGTTTCAGTCGCAGGAGCTCGACCGGCTCCCCCTCGCCCTCCATGAACAGCACCCCGTCGGACTGGATCGCCGCCGGCTCGTTCAGGTCCTCGCACCCGGCGAACCGCGCGCCGGCCGGTGAGGCCTGTCCGGGCGCCGCCGCGCTCCAGCGGTCGGCGAGCGTCGTCAGGGTCCGGGCGGCCCGTTGCAGCTCGATCGCGCGCTCGAGCGGCGCGCGCGCGTAGAACTTCTCGTGCTCCCGGTGGTACCGCGACAGGTTGAGGATCACCTCGAGCTGCGCCGCCGCTCCGGTGGCCCCGGCGCTCGGCCCGGCACCACCCCCTGAGCCCCGTCTCCCCCTGGGCTCTCGGTCGTCGCCTCGTCGCCCACTCCGCCCCCTTCCGCCGCTCAGATGGATCGAGCCTCTCGCGGCACCACGAACGCGTCATCGGGTGTCCTCCGCGAGACGGCACGGGGAACTACGGAACCAAGCCGACCCGGAGGCCCGGCGCGGACCCGCCCTCCCTCGGTAGCCTCGGTGGCCATGGCGGGCGAGACGATCCAGGCCGAGCTGGAGGGCGTGCCGGAGACGCTGCTGTGGACGCTAGGAGGTCGGGCGGTTCCTCGCCCGACATCCCGAGGGGACCGTCGTGGCGCTCGGCGAGGGGCTCGAGACCCAGTTCTGGCGCGTTCGACAACGGGCGCGTCCGGTGGCTCACCGTGGACCTGCCTCAGGCCACGGCCCTGCGCGACCGGCTGCTGCCGGGCTCACCGCGCCGGCGATCCCTGGCGTGCTCGGCGCTGGACGAGGCGATGGATCGACGAGGTCGACGCCTCGCGCGGCGTCCTCGTGACGGCCCAGGGCCTGCTGATGTACCTCGAGCCGGAGGAGGTGCACGGGCTCATCGCCGCCTGCGCGCGGCGGCTGCCCGGGGCGGGGCTGGTCTTCGACGCGGTCCCGCGGTGGCTCAGCGAGCGGAGCCGGCGCGGCGCGCTGACGACCGCCGGCGGCTATCGGGCGCCGCCGTGGCTGTGGGGGCTGGACGCCCGGGAGGAGCGCCGGCTCGCCGCGCTCCCCGGCGTCGCCGGGCTGCGGGCGCTGCGGCCGCCGCGCGGCCGGGGCGCGCTCCACGGCGTCCTGCTGCCCCTGGCGAGCCGCGTCCCACTCCTGCGCCGCAGGATGCTGTCCGTGCTCCGGGTCCGGTTCGCGCGGCCGGGGAACCGCTGATCGCAGGCTGGACCCGCTCATCCGATCCGGATGATGCCCGGGCGCCGGCGCCGCGACATCCTGGCGCAGGGTCGAGCTCGCCAAACGAGCAGGGAGCGAGAGGATGGACGAGGACACGCGGGATCAGAGGGACCCGGAGAGGATCACGGAGGAGGAGGACCGCGAACGCGCGCTGCGCGCGCTCGAACCGGCCGCCCGCATCGTGCATGGGCGCTGGGACTTCGACAACCCCGCGCACGAGTGGCGACGCCTCTTCTCGGAGCTGCTCGGCACCTTCTTCCTGGTGCTGGTGGGCGCCGGAGGCGCGGTGGTGAACGCCCAGTCGGACGGCGCGATCAGCCGCGCCGCCGCGGTCACCGCGCCCGGGCTCATGGTGATGGCGATCATCCTGTTCATGGGCGCCGTCTCGGGTGCGCACCTGAACCCGGCCGTCAGCATCGCCTTCGCCGCCCGCGGCGACTTCCCGTGGCGCCGCGTGCCCGGGTACATCCTCGTCCAGCTCGTCGGGGCCACCCTCGCCTGCCTGCTGCTCTGGGCGATCCTCGGCAAGCTGGGTCAGCTGGGGGCGACCGAGCCCGGCGCCGGGATCACGGACGTCGAGGCGATGCTCATGGAGCTCGTGCTCACCGTCGGCCTTGTCAGCGTCATCCTCGGTACGGCCTCGGGCGCCCAGAACATCGGGGTGTTCGGCGCGCTCGGTGTCGGCGCCTACATCATCCTGGCGGGACTGTGGTCGAGCCCGGTGAGCGGCGCCTCGATGAACCCGGCGCGCTCGTTCGGCCCCGACCTGGCGATCGCCGACTTCTCCAGCTACTGGGTGTACGTCGTCGGGCCGATCGCCGGGGCTCTGATCGCGGTCGGGTTCGCCTGGGTGCTGCGCGGCCCCGGTGGGGGACGCGCCGGCAGCGCCGCCGCGCAGGGGACCGTGGGCACGCTGCGAACCAAGGCCGACCAGCCCTAGGCTGTCGTCACCGCGGACGAGGAGAGGTGCGGCATGGGTGATCTGAATCTGCGCGGCGGGACGGTGGTGACCGCGGAGGGCACGTTCGACGCCGACATCGCGATCCGGGACGGCCGCATCGCGGCGGTCGGGACGACGGTGCCCGATGACGCGGCGGAGACGGTCGACGTCGCGGGGCGTCTGGTGATGCCGGGCTTCATCGACGCGCACACGCACATGGACATGCCCTTCGGCGGCACGATCACGGCCGACGACTGGGACTCCGGCACGGCGGCGGCCGTCGCCGGGGGCACGACCACGATCGTCGACTTCGCGCTCCAGGAGGAGGGCCGCGGGCTGGGTGACGCCATCGACACCTGGCAGGCGAAGGCCGCCCTGAAGACCCACATCGACTACGGCCTGCACGTGGCGATCTGCGATCTCACCGAGGCCGTCAAGGCGGAGATCCCGTCACTGCCGGAGCGCGGCGTCTGCACCGTCAAGGTGTTCATGGCCTACAAGGGCACGTCCCTCTTCATGCACGACGAGGACCTGCTCGAGATCCTGCAGATCTCCCGCGACGCGGGCGTGCTCGTGATGGTGCACGCCGAGAACGGCGACGTGATCGCGAAGCTGCAGCAGCAGGCGCTCGCCCGCGGCGATGTGGAGCCCATCTGGCACGCGCGCACACGGCCGGAGGGAGCCGAGGCGGAGGCGACCTCGCGCGCCATCCGGCTCGCCGAGATCGCCGGCGCGCCGCTCGCGGTGGTGCACGTGACCTGCGCCGACGCGGCCGACCAGATCCGGCGCGCACACGTGCGCGGGCTCACCGTGCACGCCGAGACGTGCCCCCAGTACCTCGTGCTGACCGAGGACGACCTCGCCCGTCCCGACTTCGACGGGGCCAAGTACGTCTGCTCGCCCCCCCTGCGCGACGCGAGCAACCACGAGCCGCTGTGGCGCCGGCTCCACAACGGCGACCTGGTGCTCGTCGGGTCGGACCACTGCTCGTTCAACTTCGCCGGCCAGAAGGAGATGGGCCGCGACGACTTCACGAAGATCCCCAACGGGATGCCCGGGGTCGAGGAGCGAGCCGCGCTGCTGTGGACCAACGGCGTCCGCACGGGGCGCATCTCGCCGGAGCGCTTCGTCGCCGTGCTGTCCACCAACCAGGCCCACGTGCACGGGCTGTTGCCGCGCAAGGGGCTGATCGCACCCGGCGCCGAGGCGGACATCGTGGTGTGGGACCCCGAGCAGGCGTCCACGATCAGCCACGCCAACCGCCACGGGGCCAACGACTACTCGCCGTACGAGGGGCACCGCGTCGTGGGCGGACCCGAGCGCGTCTACGTGCGCGGAGCCCTCGCGTTCCACGACGGCGAGGTGGTCGCGCCGCCGGGATCGGGGCGCTTCGTGCCGCGGGCGCTCGGCGCGCACGGCCGCCCGGTCGCCGCGTGAAGCAGCTGGACGAGCGGCTCGTCCCCCGGCAGCTGCGCGAGCTGGCGCAGCTCACGGGGGACGAGGGCGGCGCCCAGCGCGTGGCGTGGACCGACCGATGGCTCGTGGCGCAGGACTGGCTCCGCGCGCGGCTGGCGGAGATCCCCGGCGTCGAGGTCCACACGGACCCGGCCGGGAACATCTGGGGACGGCTTCCGGGCGAGAGCGAGCGCAGCGTGGTGCTGGGCGGCCACCTCGACTCGGTGCCCGACGGCGGCTGGCTCGACGGCGCGCTGAACGTCGTCGCGGCGCTCGAGGCGCTGCGCGCGATCGCGGAGGGCCCCACGCCTCCGCTGACCGTGCGGCTCGTGGACTGGGCCGACGAGGAGGGCGCCCGCTTCGGCCGCAGCCTGGTCGGATCGAGCGCCTGCGCCGGCTCGCTCGACCCGGAGACGCTGCGCGCGCTGCGCGACCGCGACGGCGTCGCGCTGCCGGACGCGCTCGCCGCGCACGGCGTCGATCTCGACCGCATGCTCGAGGCGCGCTCCGAGCTGCGCGATGTCGCGGCCTACCTCGAGCTCCACATCGAGCAGGGGCCGGTCCTCGAGCGCATCGACGCCCCCCTCGGGGTGGTCACGGGCATCTTCGGCCTCCAGCGCCACCGCGTCGGCTTCCGCGGGGCGCACGCCCACGCCGGGTCCACGCCCATGGACCTCCGCCGCGACGCCTTCCTCGCCGCCGCCCGCAGCGCCCTGGAGTTCCGCGAGGGCGCCCTGCGGCGACCGGACACGCGCGCCACGGTCGGCTCCGTCACGGTCTCGCCGGGCATCGTCACCGCCTTCAACGGCTTCTGCGAGCTGACCCTCGACCAGCGCGCGCTCGACGCCGAGGTGGTCGCCGAGATGGTCGGCGAGGCGCGCGAGGCGTCTCGCCGGATCGCCGCCGAGGAGGGCTGCGAGGTCGAGTGGACGCCGCAGTTCGCCCAGGCGCCCGTCGCCTTCGACGCGGAGCTCGTGGAGATCGCCGCGGGGGTCCTTCAGGAGCTGACCGGCGCTGCGCCGCGGCTGCCGAGCGGCCCCCTGCACGACGCCGCCGAGATGGCGCGCGTGGTCCCGGCGGTGATGCTGTTCGTGCGCAGCATCGGCGGCGTCAGCCACACCAAGGACGAGGACACCGCCGTCCCGGACCTCGAGCTGTCCGTGCGCGCGCTGCACGAGCTGGCGCTCCGCACGCTGACCTGGGCCGACCGGGCCGGGCCCTGACGACCCCAACCGAGGACGCACCATGGATTTCGGCCTGACGCTGCAGACGGACCCGCCGGCGAGCCGCCTGATCGAGCTCTTCCAGCGCGCCGAGCGCCTCGGCTTCTCCCACGCGTGGACGTTCGACTCCCACATCCTGTGGCAGGAGCCGTACGTCATCCACTCCCAGATCCTGTCCTCGACCGAGCGCATGATGGTCGGGCCCCTGGTGACGAACCCCGCCACGCGGGACCCGAGCGTGACCGCGTCGGTGTTCGCGACGCTCAACGACATGTTCGGCAACCGCACCGTCTGCGCCATCGGCCGCGGTGACTCCGCCCTCCGCGTGCTGGGCGAGAAGCCCACGACGCTCGCCCAGACCGAGCGCGCGATCCACGTGATCCGCGAGCTGGCCGAGGGGCGCGCGATCCCGAGCCCGGCCGGCGGCGAGGTCCGCATCCCATGGGTCCGCGACGGGCGCCTCGAGGTCTGGATGGCCGGCTACGGCCCCAAGGCGCTCGAGGTCGTGGGCCGCTGCGCCGACGGCTTCGTGCTCCAGGTGGCCCAGCCGGAGATCCTCCGCTGGACGCTGGCGCGCGTGCACGCGGCGGCGGAGGCGGCGGGACGCGACCCCGACGCGATCACCGTGCTGGTGTGCGCGCCCGCGTACGTCGGCGACGACCGCGCCCACCAGCGCGACCAGTGCCGGTGGTTCGGGGGGATGGTGGGCAACCACGTCGCCGAGATCGTCGAGCGGTACGGAACGCACAGCGACGTCCCGGCCGCCCTCACGGACTACATCGCGGCGCGCAAGAGCTACGACTACGCCCACCACGGCCGCGCGGACAACCCGGACACGCTGTTCGTGCCGGACGAGATCGTCGACCACTTCTGCGTCCTGGGGACGGCCGGGGAGCACATCGCCAAGCTGCGGGAGCTGCGCGACGCCGGCATGGACCAGTTCGCGATCTACCTGATGCACGACGCGAAAGAGGCGACGCTCGACGCCTACGGCGCCGACGTGATCCCCGCGTTCGCCTCCGGCGAGTGAGCGCCGTTGAGATGGATGTGAACGCGGCCCTCGACGAGCTGCACCTCGCCGCGCAGCGGCTCGCGGGGACGACGGCGGCGGCCCGGGCCGCACTCGCCCGGCAGTGCCTGACGGGCGTCGCGCAGGTGTCGGATGAGTGGGCGCGAACGACGACGGCCGCCAAGGGGCTGGAGGCGGACTCCCCGTGGATCGGCGAAGAGCTCGCCACCGGCCCCATGGCGATCGCCCGCCAGCTCCAGCTGCTGGCCGCCTCGCTCGAGGGATTCGCCCGGACCGGAACCTCGCCCCTGCCGGGTGCGCCGCACCGGGACCGGCGGGGTCGCCTCAGGGTTCCCGTGCTGCCGGTGAAGGGCCTGTACGACGGGATCGCGTTCAGGGGCTTCAGCGCGGAGGTGGTCATGGAGGAGGGGATCCTCGAGGGGGATCTGCCGGATCACACGGCCCGAAGCCTGCGTCGCCCGGAAACCGGTGTCAGCCTGGTCCTCGGCGCCGGCAACGTGTCGAGCATCGCGGTGGCGGACACGATTCAGCACGTGCTCGCCGAGGGGCAGCCGACCGCCCTGAAGCTGCACCCGCACTTCGATGGCCTCGCCCCGCTGCTCGAGACGGCCCTCGGGCCACTCGTGCGTCCCGGCTACGTCCGGATCGTGAGAGGCGGCGCCGAGGTCGGTGCGGTGGCGGCCCACGACCCGCGCGTCGACCTCGTGCACGTGACCGGCTCCCGCGCGACCTTCGACCGCATCGTGTGGGGGAACGGAAGCGAGACGCCCGAGGGGCGCGCGCAGGGGACTCCGAGCCTCGAGAAGCGGCTCGTCGCCGAGCTGGGCAACGTCACTCCGTGGATCGTCGTTCCCGGCCGGTGGACCGACAAGGAGGTGCGGTTCCAGGCGGAGAACCTGGCCGGGTCGATCCTCAGCAACGCATCCTTCAACTGCGTCTGCCCGAAGGTGATCGTGACCTCGCGCGGATGGCGACAGCGCGAGCTCTTCCTCGAGACGCTTCGAGGCATCCTCGCCGCGGTCCCTCCTCGCCCCGCCTTCTACCCGGGGGCGATCCAGCGATTCGTCGAGCTCGTGGGCGAGCCGGCCGGGGCCGCGCCGGGCCACCTCCCCAGCACCCTCCTCCGCGATACCGACCCGGATACCCGGCCGGAGCTGTTCGAGCAGGAGAACTTCGTCTGCGTCACCGCCGAGACGAGCCTCGACGAGGTCGATCCGGCGGGCTTCCTGGACGCCGCGACGACGTTCGTGAACGAGCGCACCGCCGGAACGCTGGCGACGACGATCGTCGTCCATCCCCGTCAACGGGCGGGCGGCCCGGTGGGCGAAGCCCTCGAGCGGGCCGTCGAGCGGCTGAGGTTCGGAACGGTGTGCATCAACCAGTTCGCCGGCCTCTCGTACCTGATGATGAGCACTCCCTGGGGCGGCTTTCCGGGCAGCACTCTCGACGACCCCGGGAGCGGGATGGGCTTCGCCCACAACACGTACCTGCTCGACGGGATCGAGAAGACGGTGTTCGAGGGCCCATTCCGGATCTCTCCGAAGCCGGTGTGGTTTCCGAGCAACCGGAACACCGTCGGCGTCGGGCGCGCGCTGACGGAGCTCTACCTCCGGCCCTCCCCGTTTCGAGTGCCCGCCCTACTCGCTCACGCACTCCGCGGGTAGTCGCCGGGCACGGCTCCTGGAGGGGCCGTCGGCGGGCCCCCGGCTCAGGAGCGCACCCCGCTCGTCACGGGCAGCCGCATCTCGGTGACGGCACCCTCGATCGCGCGGCCCAGGCGCGCCACGATCTCCTCGAGGACCGCCTCGTCGGCGGTCAGCGACGGGGCGATCTGCACGACCACGTCGCCACGGCCGTCTCCCCGCGCGATGAGGTGCTGCCCGCGCAGATGGCGCGGCATCACCTCGCCCACGAAGCGCAGCTTGTCGGGGCCGGTCAACGGCGACCCGTCCTCGTCGGCCACGATCTCGGCCGCCCAGAAGAAGCCGTCGCCGCGCACGTCGCCGACCGCGGGGATCTCGAGCAGCCCGCGCATCAGCTCCTCGAGGTGGGGCGTCCTGCGCCGGACGCCCTCCAGGACGCCCTCGCGCTCGTAGATCTCGAGGGACTTCAGCGCGACGGCCGCGCTGACCGGGTGACCGCCGAAGGTGAGGCCGTGCATCAGCGTGCAGTCCGGCTCGCGCAGCACGTTGACGATCCCCTGGGAGAGCATGACGGCGCCCATCGGGATGTGGCCGGAGGTGAGCCCCTTGGCGAGCGTGATGACGTCGGGGGCGCCGTCGTAGCGGGTCACCCCGAAGTACTCGCCGAGGCGCCCGAAGCCCGAGATCACCTCGTCGGCGTGCAGCAGGAACCCGTACCGGTCGGCGAGCGCGCGCAGGCCCGGCCAGTAGCCCGCCGGCGGCGTGAAGCACCCGCCCGCGTTCTGGATCGGCTCCGCCGTGAGCATCGCGATCGTCTCCGGGCCCTCCTCGATGATCACGGCCTCGATCTCCGCCAGCAGGCGCGCGCAGAACGCGGCGTCGTCGTCGCCCTCGGGCTGGCGGTAGCGGTTGGTGTTCGAGACGTGCCGCACCTCGAGCGCGGGCGGGCCGAACGGCGCCTTGTAGCTGTCGACGCCCGAGATCGCGAGCGCCCCGAGGTTGACCCCGTGGTAGGCGATCTTCCGGGCGATGACCTTGTGCCGCGCCGGCTCGCCCCTCTGCACGAAGTGCTGACGCGCGATCTTCCAGGCCGACTCGACCGACTCCGAGCCCCCGCAGGTGAAGAAGGAGTGGGTGATGCCCGCCGGCGCCCGCGCGGCGAGCTCGGTGGCCAGGTTGATGGCCGCGGGCGTCGCGGTCGACCAGTTGGTGGTGTACGGGATGGCCGCGAGCTGCTCCGCGGCCGCCTCGGCGATCTCCGCGCCGTGGTCGTAGCCGAGCTGCATGCAGAACATCCCGGAGAGCGCGTCCAGATGACGGACGCCGCGGGTGTCGATGACCTCGCAGCCCTCGCCCCGCACGTACACCGGCAGCTCGGCCAGGCCCGGGCCGAAGGCCCCGTTGCGGGCGAACTGCTGCACCAGGTGGTCGTGGGCGAGCGCCTGGAGCTCGTCGTGGCTCTGACTCATGCCCATCGCGTGGTCACCACCTTTCGGCGGGTGTAGAAGGTGAACGCGTCGTGGCCGGTGGCGTGCAGGTCGCCGACCATGGAGTCCTTCCAGCCGGAGAACGGGAACCACGCGACCGGGGCGGCCACCCCGATGTTGACGCCGAGCATCCCCGACTCGATGCGCTGGCGGAACCGCTGGGCGGCGCCGCCCGACGCGGTGAAGAGGATGGCGGAGTTCCCGTAGCGCGACCCGTTGGTCCAGTCGATGGCCGCGTCCAGGTCGGGGACGCGCACGACCGAGAGCACCGGCCCGAACAGCTCCTCGCGCCCGGCCCGCGCCTCCGGATCGGTGAGGTCGAGGATCGTGGGGCCCAGCTCGCAGCCGCCCGGGCCGCCGTCGCCGCGGCCGTCGAGCACGATCCGGGCGCCGCCCTCGGCGGCGGTGCGGATCTCATCCTCGAGGCGCTCCCGCGCCTGCGGCGACACGACCGGGCAGACGTCCGTCGCCTCGTCGAGCCCCGGCCCCACGCGGAGCCCCCGGGCCCCGTCAACGATCCGCGCGAGCGCGGCGTCCTGCTCCGCGGTCGTGCCCACGAGCACCACCACCGACCCGGCCAGGCAGCGCTGGCCCGCGCCACCGAACGCCGAGCTGGAGACCCCGCCGACCATCAGGCCCGGGTCCGCGTCGGGCATCACGATCATCGAGTTCTTGGCGCCCCCGAGCGCCTGGACGCGCTTGCCGGAGGCGATCGCCCGCGACGCCACGTACTGGGCGACCGTCGCCGACCCCACGAACGAGACGGCGTCGACGCCGTCCGAGTCGAGGAGGGCGTTGACGGCGTCGTGGGCCCCGTGGACCAGGTTCACCACGCCGGGCGGGATGGCGTCGATGCCGGCGATCAGCTCCACGATGCGCTCGGGCGCCAGCGGGTCCTGCTCCGACGGCTTCAGCACGATCGCGTTGCCGCAGACGATGGCGTAGGGGATGAACCAGAGCGGGACCATGGCGGGGAAGTTGAACGGCGTGATCGCGGCCACGACGCCGACCGGCTGGTTGAAGCTCTCCACGTCGATGCCGCGCGAGACGCCCTCGAGCACCTCACCCTTCAGCAGGTGCGGCGCGGCGATGGCCGCCTCGACCGACTCGATCCCGCGGCCCACCTCCGCGAAGGCGTCCGGCACGGTCTTGCCCATGTCGGTCGCCACGAGGCGGGCGAGCTCGTCCTTGTGGGCCACCAGCACCTGGCGCAGGTCCATCAGGGCCCGGGCGCGCGCCGGCACCGGCGTCGCCGCCCAGCCCGGCTGCGCGGCGCGGGCGGCCGCCACGGCGCGCTCCACGTCGGCCGTGACCGAGAGCGGCACCCGGGCCAGGTCCTCACCGGTGGCGGGGTTGCGGGAGACGAGCGCGGCATCGGAGCCGGGCCGTTCCCACGAGCCTCCCACGAAGTTGTTCAGCGACCGCGGGGCGGCCGGGGCATCGACGGATGGCGGCATCGGTCCCTCTCGGTTCGGGCGGACGTGACACCGGGATGGTGACACGACGGGCGAGCCGGGTTGGTTCCCGGATGGCTGGATTGGCAGATTAGTGGGGCGAGGGGGCCTGGCTCCACGGCCACGTTCCTCGGGATCCCGCCATCCGCGACGCCACGAAGGAGGCAGCATGGAGCTCCCGCCGATCGTCAGCCAGGAGGAATGGCAGCGCTCCCACGAGGCCCTGCTGGAGAGGGAGAAGGAGGCCACCCGAGCCCGGGACGCCCTGGCCGCCGAGCGCCGCCGTCAGCCGATGACCGAGTTCGCCCCGGACCACGCCTTCGAGGGGCCCGGCGGCGTCGTCACGCTGGCCGACCTCTTCGGGGGCCGCCGGCAGCTGCTCGTCTACCACTTCTGGTTCCCGCCGGACGGCACGCCGTGCCGAGGATGCTCGATGTTCGCCGACCAGGTCAGCCCCCTGGCCCATCAACGCGCGCGACACCTGCGCTCGACGTCTTCCTGCGCGACGGCGATCGCGTGTTCCTCACGTACGCCACGAGGGCCGTGGCGTCGAGGCGCTCGGCAGCGTCTGGACGTTCCTCGACCTGACCCCCCTCGGCCGTCAGGAGGAGTGGGAGGACACCCCGCCCGGCCGCCCGCAGACGCCCCCCTACCGGTGGTGGCGGCTGCACGACGAGTACGGGACGTCCGTGGGCCCCTAGGCTCGGCTCAGTGATGATCCCGCGCGGCATGGTCCACGGGCGCTTCCAGCCGCTGCACAACGGCCACCTCGCGTACCTCGAGGCCGCGGCCGGGCGGTGCGCGCACCTCTTCGTGGGCATCACGAACCCGGACCGCCGGGCGGTGAGGCCCGAGGAGGACGATCCCCGGCGGCACCTCCCCGAGTCGAACCCGCTCACCTACACCGAGCGGCTCCTCATGATCGGCGCGGCGGCCGAGGCGGCCGGGATCGCGGGGATCCGCATCATCCCCTTCCCGGTCACCGAGCCGGACCTCTGGGACGACTACGTCCCGCCGGACGCGGTCCACTTCGTCCGCCTCTTCTCCCCCTGGGGGAACTCCAAGCTCGATCGCCTCCGGGCGCGCGGGTATCGCACCGAGGTCCTCGAGGCGCCCGAGGGGAAGATGGTCTCGGGGGAGCAGGTTCGCGCGGCCATCCGGGACGGGGGCGACTGGCGCGGCCTGGTGCCGCCCGCGGTGGCCCGCTTCATCGACGACCTCCCCGCCGGCCATGCGCTCGCTCCTCGTCCTGCTGCTTGACGGTCTCGGGGACCGGGCGCACCCCGACCACGGGGGGCGCACGGCGAACGAGGCGGCCCACACCCCCAACCTGGACGCCCTCGCCGCGCGCGGCTCCACCGGCCTGCTCCTGCCGCTGGGCCCCGGCCGCGCGCCGTCGAGCGAGGTCGCGCACTGGGCCATCCTGGGCTATCCACCGGCCGAGTTCCCCGGCCGCGCG
The DNA here is from genome assembly GCA_963760715.1 of Miltoncostaeaceae bacterium. GTDB lineage: Bacteria > Actinomycetota > Thermoleophilia > Miltoncostaeales > Miltoncostaeaceae > CAVXDY01. The sequence continues at coordinate 316,349 of CAVXDY010000007.1, forward strand.
GTCCTCGAGGCCCGCGGACACGGCGATTCACCGGCCGCCGGCGAGGTGCTCGCCCACGCGGCCCTCCGGACCACCGAGCGCCGCGACGGCGCCATCTGGGTGACCGGCCGGGCCGGTCCCGGCGACGCCGGGGACGCCGGGGACCTGGTGGGGGCCATCCCACGGCGCACGATCGGCGGGCTCGCGATGGAGCTGCGCCCGCTCGTGCCGGAGAGGGGCGAGGGCGTCCTGGTCGTCACGGGCGGCGCCCACGACGCCGTCACCGACACGGACCCGTTCTTCCGCGACCGCCTGCCGATGCTCCGCCCGCGGCCCCTGGTGCCCGGGGCCGCGGCCACGGCCCGCGCGGCCGAGCTCTGGAGCCGCGCCACCCTGCGCGCCCTGGAGCGCCACCCGGTCAACGCCGCGCGGCGCCGCCGCGACCGGCCTCCCCTCGGGGCGGTCACGCTCAAGTGGTGGGGCCGCCCGCGGGAGGCCCCTTCCTTCCGCGCGCGCCACGGCCTCGACGGCGTCCTGATCGCCGCCTCGCCCTTCCTCGCCGGGCTGGCGGCGACCATGGGCCTGCGGTTCGTGCGCTGCGCCGAGGGCGCCGACGCCGCGGCCGCCCTCCGCGAGCGGCTCGGCCTGGCCCGGACGGCTCTCGACGGGGGCGCCACCTTCGTCTTCTGCCACCTCAAGGCCACCGACGAGGCCGGCCACACCAAGGACCCGGCCGAGAAGCGACGCACGATCGAGGCCGTCGATGCGGCGCTCGAGGGCCTCGGCGACCGCTTCGCCGACGCGATCGTCTGCGTCACCGGCGACCACGCCACGCCGACCTCGCCCGAGGTCATCCACTCGGGGGATCCGGTGCCGTTCCTCCTGGCCGGGCCCGGTGTGCGGGCCGACCGGGTGGAGCGCTTCGGGGAGCTCGACTGCGCGGACGGACTGCTCGGCCGCCTCACGGGCCCGGACGTGATGCCCGTGCTGCTGAACGCCGCCGACCGGCCGCTCTTCCTGGGCTCGCGCCCCACCCCGGTCCCGTCGCCCCAGGGATTCCCGGCCGACGTCGAGCCCCTGCGGCCCTAGACGGCCAGGTCGCCCCCGGTGAGGCTCTCGGCGATCATGGCCCGCTGGATCTCGGTGGTGCCGGCCGGGATGCGCAGGTTGCGCGCGACCCGGTAGATGCGCTCGAGCCCGGTCTCGGCCAGCAGGCCCCGCCCGCCGTGCACCTGGATCGCCCGGTCCGACACGCGCATCAGGGCCTCGTCGCACCAGGTCTTCAGCGTCGAGAGGTCCCGCCGCTCGGCCGCGCCCACGGGACCGCCCTCCAGCAGCCCGGCGTCGTCCAGGCGCGCCAGGATCTCCAGCGAGAGCGCCCGCATGGCCCGCCAGTCCATGTAGACGTCGCTCAGGCGCTCGGCGACCGCCCCGAAGTCGGCGATCGGCCGCCCGAACGCCCGGCGCTCGGCGGTGTAGCGCACGGACTTGTCGAGGCAGTGGCCGGCGAGGCCCGAGCACATCCCGCCCCGGCGGCTGCGCGCCCAGTTGATCCAGAGGAAGACGAGGTCGAGGCCCGCGCCCTCCTCGCCCATCAGGGCGCTGTGCGGCAGGCGCACGTCCGTGAACGCGAGCAGCCCGGTCTGGCCGTCGGCCATGATCGTCTGCTGCACCGGGCCCCGGGCGGCGCCGGGAGCGTCCATGGGGACCAGGAAGGCCGTCAGCGCTCGGCGCTCGGCGCCCTCGACGCGCGCGATCACCTGCGCGTGCTCCACGAACGGAGCCCCCGTGATCAGGTGCTTCACCCCGTTCAGCACCCAGCCCTCGCCGTCGCGGCGCGCGGAGGTCTCGAGCGCGAGGGCGTCCGAGCCGGCCCCCGGCTCGGTGAGCGCGAAGGCCACGCTGGTGCGCCCGGCGAGGAAGCCGGCCAGGTGGCGCTCGCGCGACTCCGGGCTCCAGTGGCCCACCAGGTGGCTCGGGCCGTCGGTCCAGGCGAGCATCCACTGCACCCCGCGCAGGCCGTGCCGGTACACCTCCTCCTGGATGTAGAAGGTGTCCACGAGGCCGAGGCCCAGGCCGTCGGGCGCGGGAAGGTGGGGGCAGTACAGGCCGGCGCTCGCCGAGGCCTGCTGCATCCGGCGCTTGAGCCCGATCATGGGCGCGGCCAGGCGGCCGTCCGCCTCCAGCGCGAAGGCGGTCGGCCCGATCTCCTCCTCGACCTCCTCCACCATCGGGAGGGCCTCCTCGGCGATGAACCGGCGCACCCGCTCGAGCGCCCGGCGGCCCGCATCGGAGGGCGGATACCCGCGTGACGGGGCCGGCGGGCTCACGCGGTCACGACGATGCGGCCGGCGGGTCCGTCGGTCAGCCGCCCGATCTCCCGGTGGGGCACCCCGCGACCGGCGAGCTCGCGGCGCAACCCGTCCCTCCGCCCCGGCCCCACGGCGAGCAGCAGGCCGCCGCTCCAGCCGCACCCTCCGCCCCGAGCCAAGCTGGTGAGTCGCACGACGCCTTCCCCTCAGTCGGTTCCCCGTGCCACGTCCGACCGGGCGTCAGACTAGAGCAGCGGGCCTCGCGACGAGACGCGGACCGGGCGGCTGTGGGAACCTTGGCTCCGCGGAGCCGACGGGGAGACGAGCGCATGGGCAGCGGGTTCGAGACGCCGAGCGAGTTCGAGACGCTGATGGCCGCGGCCGAGGGCGGCTGCCTCAACCAGAGCCAGGTGGCCGAGCTGGCCGAGTCGCTCGACATGGGCGACGCGGAGATCGAGGAGCTGTACGCGGCGATCCGCGAGCGCGGCCTCGACGTGACCGACGACTGCGGCAGGATCGAGGTCACCGAGCCCACCCGGGTGGTGAACGGCGAGCTCGCCGAGGCCACCACCGACGCGATGAACCTCTTCCTGCGCGAGGTGAGCCGGTACCCGCTCCTCACCGCGGCCGAGGAGAAGGAGCTCGCCCGCAGGGTCGAGGCCGGCGATGCGGCCGCCAAGGAGCGCATGGTCAACTCGAACCTGCGGCTGGTCGTCTCGATCGCGCGCCGCTACCGGAGCAACGAGCTCACCCTGCTCGATCTCATCCAGGAGGGCACCCTCGGCCTGATCCGGGCCGTGGAGAAGTTCGACTGGCGCCGGGGCTTCCGCTTCTCGACCTACGCGACCCTCTGGATCCAGCAGGCGATCCAGCGCGCGCTGGCCAACCAGTCCCGCACAATCCGCCTGCCCGTGCACGTCGTCGAGCATCAGCAGAGGGTGTCGCGCGCCGAGCGCGAGCTCCTCGCCCGCACCTTCCAGGACCCGACCGTCGCCGAGATCGCGCGGGAGGCGCGGCTGCCGGAGGAGCGGGTCGCCATGGTGCGCGACCTTCCCCGCGCGGTGACCAGCCTCGACCGGCCGGTGGGCGAGGACGACGACGGGACCCTCGGTGAGCTCGTGGCCGCTCCGGCCGAGGACCCGCTCGCCGAGCTCCAGGTCAGCCTGCGCAACGACGCCCTCGAGCACGCGCTCGACGAGCTGCCCGAGCGCGACGCGGAGGTGCTGCGCATGCGCTTCGGCCTGGGCGACGACGAGCCGCGGACGCTCACCGACATCGCCAAGACGATGGGCGTCTCGCGCGAGCGGGTGCGCCAGATCGAGGCGGCCGCGTTGCGGCGCCTCTCCGAGATGCGCGAGCTCACCGCGGAGCTGCGCGAGGCCGCCTAGGACGGACGCCTCCCCGATCGCGGCCAGCGCGGCGGCGCTCGTCTGGCAGTCGTAGAGGCCCGCCGGCGCGCTCGAATCGACGGTGGTCTGGAGCACGCAGGCGTTCTGGACCGCGTTCAGCGCCGTGGTCGCGCCCGTCCGACCGTCGGCGAACCCGCCGCCGGCGCCGGAGGAGCCGGCGATCACCCAGCGGATCTTCCCGCTACCGACCGCGTTCGCGAGCCAGCTCACCGTGACCTGGCTCTCGCGGCCGGAGAACCCGCCGAGACCGGCGACGTCGGAGCCGGACGCGATGATCGCGCCGGCGGCGCCCGACTGGCTGGCGGTGACCACGGTGCCGCCGCCGTTCGCCGCGGCATAGGCCGCGGCCTCCGTGAGCGCGGTCGAGTCGCCGCCGAACGCCCCGCCTCCTCCGCCGCCGGGGATCGCCGGCGCGGCGCCGGTCCCGCCCATGCCGGGAGGGCCCGCCTGCGTGGGTCCGCCCGGCGGGATCATCCCGCCGGCGCGCATGCCGACGCCCGGGCCGCCGCCCAGGGAGGCCGTCTCCGGCCCTCCGGCGGGGAACGTGCCGCTGGTCGCGTGCCCGAGCGTCTGGAACGACCATGTCACCGGGGCGATCATCAGGACCCCGATGCCGGCGGCCAGGGCCGTGCGGCGAATCCGGTCCGTGTCGCCCAGGGCGAGCGCGCCGGCGGCGCCGAGTCCCACGACACCCACGAGCGGCGCCAGCCAGCCGGGCTGGCCGGGCGTGTCGCGCAGCACGACGAGCTCGGTCACCACGCCGCCCATCACCGCGAGCGGCCCCAGGATCCGGGCGAGGTGGGCGTCGCGGATCACCTGCCCCACGGTCCCGCCGACCAGCGCGGCGGCGAACGGCGCGAGGAGCGACACGTAGTAGGGGTGGAAGATCCCGCTGGCCCAGCTGAACGCGATCGCGGTCACCGCGAAGGCGCCCCCCGCGGCGATCACCCAGCCGGTCCGTGGGTCGGAGCGCCGCAGCCGGCTCGCGACGGCGATGCCGATCCCGCCGACCACGGCCACTCCCAGGAGCCACCCCGCCTGGCCGCCGAGGCTCTCGTTCAGGAGCCGGAACGGACCCGTTCCGCCCCCGAAGAAGCCGCCTCCGCCGCCGCCCCCGGCGCCGGTCGGCGCGCCCGCCTGGCCGTCGACCCGGCCCAGGCCGTTGTAGCCCCAGATGAGCGACCAGATGCTGTTGTCGCTGGTACCCGAGATCCATGGCCGGTCGGCCGCGGGCGTGAGGGCCATCAGCAGCGGCCAGGCGCCGCCCACCGCGACCATCGCCGCGCCGGCGGCCGCCGTCGACCGGAGGGCCGCGACCCGCCCGCGCGGGGCGACCCACATCCATGCGGCGGCGAGCCCGGGGACGATCAGCAGCGCGGCGCCCATCTTCGTCTCGAAGCCCAGGCCGACGCAGACCCCCGCCCAGACCAGCCACCGGGTGCGCCCGTCCTCCAGTGCCCGCAGGGTGAACCAGAGCGCGGCGGTGCAGCACAGCACCAGGAGCGCGTCCGGGTTGTTGTGGCGCGAGACGGCCACGACGATCGGCGTCGTCGCCAGCGCCAGCCCGGCCACCGAGCCGGCGATCCTGCCCCAGCGGCGGCGGGTCAGGTCGTAGACCAGCACGACGGCCACCACGCCCATCAGCGCCTGCGGCACCAGGATGCTCGCCGAGTGGAAGCCGAACGCCTTCACCGAGAGGGCCTGGATCCACAGGGCGAGCGGCGGCTTGTCGACGGTCATCACCCCGCCGGCGTCGAACGAGCCGTAGAGGAAGTCGTGCCAGTTCGCGCTCATCGAGCGCACGGCGGCCGAGTAGTACGTGTTCGCGAAGCCGTTGCGCGTCAGCGCCCACAGGTTCAGGAGGGCCGCGAGGCCGACCAGGCCGACCAGCTCCGGGTGGACCCGGCGCGCGGCGCGCGCCATCGCGGCGGTGCGCTCGCGCAGGTGCCCCTCGTGGCGCTCGGGCCGGCGGGCGGTCGTGGTCATCGGCGGGGCTCCTGTGGAAGGGCGGGGGCGATTGCCATGCGCGTCCACTGTCGGCGACCGACGTGGGAAGACCTCCGGAGCGGGCTGAGAGAACCCTGAGCCCGGTCCCATCGACGCCCCCCTATCAGGTCACGCGAGCTCCGCGAGCCGCCGCTCGAGGAGGCGCCGCTCGGCGTCGTCGTGCGCCAGCGCCAGCGCGCGGTGGTAGGCGTCGCGGGCCTCGTCCGTGCGACCGAGCCGCCGCAGCAGCTCGCCCCGCGTCGCGTGGAGGTAGCGGTAGTCGGGGAGGGAGAGGCGCTCGACGATGGCGAGCCCCGCCGCGGGGCCATCCGCCTCGGCGACCGCGACGGCCCGGTTCAGCTCGACGACCGGCGAGCCGGTCATGCGGGCCAGCTCGCCGTAGAGGGCCGCGATCTGGGGCCAGTCGCGCGGCTCGTCGGCGTGCAGCGACGCGATCGCCGCCTGCAGCAGGTACGGACCCTGGCCGCGCAGGGCCAGCGCCCGGTCGAGCGCCGCCCGCCCCTCGGCGATCTGCAGCGGCGTCCCAGAGCGAGCGGTCCTGGTCGGCCAGCAGCACCAGGTCGCCGTCCCGGAACCGCGCCTCACGGCGGGCGTCGTGCAGCAGCATCAGCGCCAGCAGGCCGTGCGCCTCGGGCTCGTCGGGCATCAGCTCGGCGAGGGCCCGCCCGAGCCGGATCGCCTCGGCGGCCAGGTCGCCGCGGCCGGCGTAGCCCTCGTTGAAGATCAGGTAGACCACCGCCAGCACGGCGGCGAGCCGGTCGGGCAGCAGGTGGTCGGGCGGCACCCGGAACGGGATCCCGGCGGCCCTGATCTTGCGCTTCGCGCGCACCAGCCGCTGGGCCATCGTCGGCTCGGGGACCAGGAAGGCGCGGGCGATCTCGCCGGTCGTCAGGCCGCCGAGCGTCCGCAGGGTCAAAGCGACCTGCGCGTCGGTGGCGAGCGCCGGGTGGCAGCAGGTGAAGACGAGCTCCAGCCGCTCGTCGGGGAAGGTGGTCTCGTCCACGATGTCCTCGGCTGCCTCGGGGATCTCGAGCAGGCGGGTCTTGGCCGCCAGCACGCGATCGCGGCGGATGCGGTCGATGGCCCGGTTGCGCGCCGTGGTCACGAGCCAGGTGCCCGGGCTGGCCGGTGCCCCGTCCCGCGGCCAGCGCTCCGCGGCGATCGCGAAGGCCTCCTGCGCGGCCTCCTCGGCGAGGTCGAAGTCGCCGAGGAAGCCGATCAGCGCGGCGACGACGCGCCCCCACTGGTCGCGGAAGGCCCGCTCGAGGGTCGCCTCTACCACTCCACGATCGGGCGGACCTCGATCGCGCCGCCCTGCGAGGCCGCCGGGATCCGCGCGGCCAGCTCGATCGCGGCGTCGAGGTCGTCGGCCTCGAACACCAGGTAGCCGCCGATCGCGTCCTTGGTCTCGGCGAAGGGGCCGTCGGTGATCAGCGTCGCGCCGTCCTGCACCCGCACGGTGGTCGCCGTCTCGGGGGGCTCCAGCTGGAGGCCGGGGCTGACGCCGGGGGTGTCGCTGATCGCCTTCCACGCGCCGTAGATCGCCTTCTTCTCCTCGTCCGGGAGGTTCTCGTACTCGCCGATGCCGGGACCGTGGTGGATGAGCATCATGTACTTCATCGTTCCTCCTTCAGGGGGGATGATCGCCTCACAGACGAACGGGGAGCGGCGAAATCGACACCTCCGAACCGACGAGCGCACGCCGGCCCCGCGGGCATCCCGGCGAGCTGCGGCCGATCGGCTGGGTCGAGTCTCCCCTGAGCGACCGCGAGACCGCCCCGAGGCAGGGCCACGAGGGATCGCCCGAGGCCTGGCTCGCCTTCGAGGAGGGCGTCGCCGAGGGGCTCCGCGACCTGCGCCCCGGCAGCGAGATCATCGTGCTGACGTGGCTCGACCGGGCGCACCGCGACGTGCTGCGGGTGCATCCCCGCGGCGACCCGGCCGCTCCCGAGGAGGGGGTCTTCAGCACCCGCTCCCCCGACCGGCCGAACCCGATCGGGCTGCACCGCGTGGAGATCGTGTCGATCGACGGCGCCCGGCTCCGCGTGCGGAACCTGGAGGCCATCGACGGGACCCCCGTCATCGACGTGAAGCCGGTCCTCGACCGCGTGCTCGAGCGGTGACCGACGGCGACGGCGGCTCGCGCGCGGGGGCGCGTCAGCCGGTCGCGCCCGCCGCGAGGCTCACGGCACGAGCGTGATCGGCCGGATCACGGGCCGTGTGGGGCGCTCCCCGGAACGCGCCCGGACCCCGAGGGCGTAGCCGACGGCGAAGCGGAGGGGGGTCCGCACGTCGAACGTGCGGGCCCGCGCGGGCACCGGGATGCAGGTGGACTTGCGGCCGGCGCCCGCGAAGACCACGAGGCGCTGCCCGAACAGGCGCACGCTGCGCTTGCCGCTGAAGATCGTGGTCAGCACGCGGGCGGGGCGGGCGCTCGTGACCAGGACGCGCACGCACTTCGAGCCGCGCAGGGACCGCAGCGAGAGGCGGGAGGGCGCCGTGACGATCGCCGGGCCGGCCCGCAGGGTGCGGGGGCTGGGGATGACGGACCGCAGATCCGGCGCGCCCGAGCCGCCGGGCACGAGGGCGAAGGGCGGGCTGATCGAGCTCTTCGTGATCTCCACGCCGTGGCCGGGCGCCAGCCGCAGCCCTCGGAGCGCCGGGTTGGTGGGCGTCACGGACACGCTTCCCCGGATGTTGCCCACGGTCGTGAGGCGACGCCGTGGGTCGTGCGTCACGCGCGCGACCCCCCCGCTCATGGAGACCCCCGACACCGGCGTCAAGAGCTCCACGCCCTGGAGTGCGCTGCTCCGCGCCTGCGTCCGTGAGCCCGTCGTCGTGACCGTCGCGTCACCCTGACGGAGGGTGGGCACCTGGGCGGCCACGAAGACCGCGGGCGCCACGATGCTGTTCCCGCGGGCGTCCTCGACGACCGCGCCCTGGATCTCGAAGACCGCCCCGCTCGGAATGGCCTCGAGCTGGATGACGGCCCCGTCTCCCTTGAGCTGGGAACCAGTCGCCGTGAGGCGGTCCCCGGCGCCGACCAGCCATCCGACCTCCATCCGGCGGGTGACGCCGTCGGCCCCCGATCGGACCTCGGGATGCGCGCTGAAACCCCGGATGCGGAAGAGCGGTGGCCCGACGATCGGCGGTTGAGCGGGGAGCTCGGCCTGGCAGGTCGGCGAGACGCACCGGCCCGTCCAGGGGACGGTCGCGGAGAAGTGCTGCAGGATCGTGCCCGTGAACGCCGCCGCGGCTCCGCCAAGGTTGTGGGTGATCGTGAACTCGCCGCTTCGAAAGCCCGACCCGGGGAAGGCGTTGCCCGCGTTCTCGGGCACCTGTGAGCGGTAGGTGCCGTAGAGCGTCGTGCCCTGCGAGCAGGCGAGAATCCGGCCGGCGTCCTCGGTCGTGGACCCGGAGCCCCGATATGTCCCGGCGTAGTTGTGCGCGTCGGGGGAGGTGCACTTGCTCGTGTAATTGAACGCCCCGAACGGCTTCCCCTCGACGGCCCGTGCTTCTGGATCGGAGATCGAGTCGAGCGTGATCTTGCCGAGGGGCTCGAAGGTGGCCTGCGGGCCCACGGGCTGATCGGTCTCCCACTGTCCGCAAAAGATGGCCTCGTCGGGCAGGGGCCGGTCGCGGCAGGCGATCCGCGGGATGCCGTGGACGTTGAGGTCGATGTTGAAGGCGCCCGCCGAGGTGGGAGCGACCAATGCCATGAGGGCGATCAGCGCGACGACGAGCCGGCGCGCGCTCGTCCGATGGTCAAGGGACCGAGACGGTTCCTTCCGACGCTGGGGAATCACTCCGCCCGCCCCCGGGAGAAATCTCTACGAAAAGGCACGTCACTCTATGTCTGGACCGCGCCGCTATACAATATTTCTTAGGATTTGCCCGCACCTCCCAGCCCCGGATCATCCGTCGATCGCACGCCCGAATGGACATTGCTCTACGACGCCGACTGCGGCTTCTGCCGCTGGTGCGTGGGCAGGGTGCTCGCGTGGGACCGGCGCCGGCGAGTGCGCCCGGTCGCGCTCCAGACCCCTGAGGCCGAGGGGCTCACCCCGGGGATGGAGCCCGCCGCCCGGATGGCGTCATGGCATCTGGTCGGGCCGGCGGGGCGGTGTTATTCCGGGGGCGCTGCCGCCGCGCCTCTGCTGGGGTTGCTGCCCGGCGCGCGACCGCTGGCCCGGTTGGCGGCGGCGCTGCCCGGTCCGACCGCGTCCGCCTACCGCCTCATCGCCCGGCGGCGGGCCTGGCTGGGACGCCGGGTGACCGCGCGGGCCCGGTCACGGGCCGACCGCCGCATCGACGAGCGGACCTGAAGGGCGCGATCAGCGCAGATCCGTGTCGGTCGCCCGGCGGTCCAGCGCCAGCGCGGCCCAGCAGTAGCGGGCCACCACGGTGCGGTAGGGCCGGAAGCGGTCGCCCAGGGGGCGCAGGCGGCTCGGGATCGGGGGAGGGTCGATGCTCCAGGCGAGGCCGTAGCCCTGGCGCACCCCGAGGTCGCCCACCGGCCACACGTCGAGACGGCGCAGCTCGAACATGAGGTACATCTCCGCGGTCCAGGGGCCGATGCCCCGAACGGTGACCAAGCGCGCGATGACCTCGTCGTCGGGGATGCGGGCGCCGCCGCCGAGCACGACGGTCCCGTCGAGGACCTTCGCGGAGAGGTCGCGCAGCGAGGCCAGCTTGGCGCCCGACAGCCCGGCGGCCCGCAGGTCCTCGTCGGAGACGGCGAGGAGCGCCTCGGGGGTCAGCGGGCCGTCGACCAGCGCCCGGACCCGCAGGTGGATGGCCCTCGCGGCCGGCCCCGCGAGCTGCTGGAACACGATCGCGCGGACCAGGGCGCCGAAGTGGCCGTCCGGGTCGCGGGGCCGGTGGCGGATGGGGCCCACGGCGTCGACCAGGTCGGCCATGACCGGGTCCGCGGCCGCGACGGCCCGGATCGCGGCGGGCAGGGACGCGCGCGGCGATCCGGGCAGGGGCGCTCCGCCGGGCGGGCCGGGGGGGAACCGCGCGGCGGCCAGGTCGACCCGGTCCCCGCGCATGGGCACGCGCTCGCGCCGCAGCCGATCGAGCTGGACGGCGCCCTTGGGGACGCTGCCGTCGGCCCGCACGACGCGGTGCCAGGGCACGCCGTCGTGCGTCGTCGCGAGCACGCGCCCCACCGTGCGGGGCGCCGACGGCTCGATGTCGCCGTACGTGCACACGAACCCGGCGGGGATCTCCCGCACCCGCGCGAGGATCCGGTCGGCGCGACGCCCCGCGTCCTGCACCACGGTCACCTCACCCGTTCGGGCCTCAGGCCTCGCCCTCCGAGGTGTGCTCCTCGTCGGCCTCTCCGTAGACGCCCCGGTCCTCGTCCTTCTCGGGCTCACCGGCGTCGCGCAGCACGCGCTTCAGGCTCGCCAGGTCGTCGCCCGTGGCGTTGTCCACGAGCTCGGCCTCCGCCTGCTCGAAGCCCTCCGACACGCCGCCGCCCGCCTCGATCACGGCCTGGAAGGCGGGGTCCGCGGGCTCGTCCGACTGCGCGCCGTCCACCGTGCGAAAGGCCTCGTCCTCGAGCTCCCCGATGTCGCTGGTCTCGATGTCGGGATCGCGGTCGGCACCCGAGAACCCCCTGGGACGTCCCTCCATCGCGCCACCTCCCGTTCCGTGGGCCGTCCCTCAAGACTAGGCGGCGGCGCAGGCTCGCGCGCCCGGTCGCGCTCGAGGCCGCCCGGTTGCGACCTATCCTGGCGCCCGTGGCGATCCGGATCCAGAGCACGCGCGACCGCGACGTGGCCGACGCGGACCTGAAGCGGCTCCTCACCGAGGCCTACGTGGACGCCGGCTTCACGGCGCCGGACCGCGCGTCGGAGATCTTCGCGCCGGCCGCGGTGCGGGCGCGCGGCGAGATCCTGTGCGCATGGCTCACCGAGCCGCCCGGCCTCGCCGGGATGGTGATCGTGGCGCTGCCGGCCTCTCCGGCGAGGCGCTTCGCCGGCGACGACGAGGCCGAGATGCACCTCCTCGCGACCGCGAGCGCATGCCGGCGCATGGGCGTCGGGCGCGCCCTGGTCGATGCGGCCATGGATCACGCGCGGGCCGCGGGGCTCCGCCGCATGCTGCTCTGGACGCAGACCTCGATGCACGCCGCCCAGAGGCTCTACGCCTCGGCCGGCTTCGTCCGCGAACCCGAACGCGACTTCGCCGAGGGCGGCCGGCGCTTCCTCTTCTTCGCAGCGGACCTCGGCGAGGACCCACCTCCGCGCCCTACGGAACCAGCGCCGCCAGGTCGGGCGCCACCTCGTCGGGCGCCGGCTGGAGGCCGGCCAGCCCCCGCTCGCCCGTGACGCCGCTCAGGACCAGCGCGAACCGGGCGCCGAGGGCCCGGGCGAGCGCCCCGTCGGTGGACGGCCGATCACCGACCACCGTCGCCACGGATCCAACCCGCTCCGCCACGAGATGCCGCATCGGCGCGTGGGGCTTGCCCGCGACCTCGGGGGTCGCGCCCGAGGCGTAGGCCACCGCGGCCAGGAGGGCGCCCGCACCGGGGAGCAGGCCGTCCGGCGTCGGGAAGGTGGCGTCCTCGTTGGTGCCCACGAGCCGGGCCCCGGCGCGAACCGCGTCGGCGGCGCGGGCCAGGCGCGAGAAGTCGAACTCGCGGTGCCACCCCACCACGACCGCGTCAGCGGGCCCCGCCTCCACCATCCGCACGCCCCGCGCCGCGAGCGCCTCGCGCACGCCGGGGCCTGCGCAGGCCAGCGCGGTGGAGCCCGGCGGGAGCATGGTCGCCGCCGCCTGGGCGGACGTGAGGAGATCCTCAGGGGCGGTCGCGACGCCCATCCGGTCCAGCTTCGCGAGGTGCTCGGCGATCGTCGGACCGGAGTTGTTGGTGAGGAAGACGACGCGCCCGACGCGCGTCCTCAGGCGGGCGACCGCCTCGGCCGCCCCCGGGATGGGCATCTCCCCGCGCCAGAGGACGCCGTCCAGGTCGAGGGCCCACGTCGCCACGGGCGGCAGTCTCCCACGCCCGCCCGCGGTAGGTTCACGAGAGCCGTGACCACATCAGACCGGATCATCATCTGCGGGGCGGGGGCCATCGGCGCCTCGGCCGCGTACTTCCTCACCCAGCGCGGCGCGCGGCCGCTCATGGTCGACCGGGCCCGTCCCGGAGCCGCGGCGTCCGGCAAGGCCGCGGGCTTCCTTGCCCTCGACTGGAACGAAGGGACGCCCCTCGATGAGCTGGCGCGGGCGAGCTTCGCCCTGCACCGCCAGCTGGCCGACGAGCTCGGGGCCGAGCGGCTCGGCTACCGGCCCACGGACGCGCTCATGACCGCGGCGGCCGACGAGGGGGACCTGGAGCGCTACCGCCGCCTGCCGAACCCGGGGTGGCTGGACGGCAACGTCGTCGCCCACGAGGTGATCGGCGGCCCCGCGACGACCGCGCAGGTGAACCCGCTGGGCTTCACGCGGACGCTCGCCGAGGAGGCGGTGGCCCGCGGCGCGGAATTGGTGACCGGCGTCGTCGACGGGCTGAGCGTGGACGAGGCATCGGGCGCGGTGACCGGCGTCTCCATCGACGGCGCCGTCCATCCGGCCGGCGTCGTCGTGCTCGCCCTCGGGCCGTGGACCAGCCAGGCCCAGCGGTGGGTCGCCCTGCCGCAGGTGTTCGGGACCAAGAGCGCCAGCATCGTCCTGGGCGCCGACGTGCCGGCCCAGGTCGTGTTCAGCGAGTTCATCGACCGCGACGGCCGGCGGAGCACGATCGAGATGTACCCGCGGCCCGGCGGGGCGGTGTACGTCGCCGGCCATCCCGAGCACGACGCCCTCCCGGACGACCCCGACACGATCGCGCCGAGCGACGGCGCCTGCGACGAGCTCCACCGGATCGCCGGCGTGCACGCGAGCGCCCTGGGCGAGGCGGAGGTGGTCGCCCGCTCGGCCTGCTACCGCCCCCTCACGGTGGACGGGATCCCGTTGATCGGCCCCGTCCCCGGCGTCCCGGGCGCGTACCTGGCCACCGGGCACGCATCGTGGGGGATCCTCAACGCCCCGGCCACCGGGCGGATGATCAGCGAGATGATCCTGGACGGCGGGTCGCACTCGGTCGACGCGAGCCCGTTCGCGCTCTCCCGTCTGCCCGCCGGGCGCATCTAACGGCGGCGGGCCGCTAGCTGCAGAGGGCCTTGAAGGTCGCCCGCTGGGTGGCCCGACGCGAGGCCAGCACGCGCACCTGTCGCGTCACCGCCCGGCGGTGGGACGCGGAGCCCTTGTGGGAGGCGCGCTGCATCAACCTCATCCTGGCGGTCGTGCTCTTGATCCTGCCCGGAAGAATCGAGCAGCGGGCGTCGATGGCGAACGCGCCGGGTCTGCGGTCACGGTGCCGTTCACCGTGGGTGGCCCGATATCGAACGGCAGGGGCGATCCGTCAACCGTCACGTCGAAGGAATTGGAGAGCCCGTCGTGGTAGACGCCGTCGGCCGTCTGGTAGGTGAGATAGACGTCGTACCGACCGAGGGGAGCGTCTGACGGGAGCTTGAAGCTCCCTGAGCCGACCCATACGTCTCCGTGGGCGAGCTGGATGTTGTCCTCGGCAGAGAGCCACGTAGGGGTCCACGAGCGGGTGACCGCCTCGGCCGCCCCCGGGATGGGCATCTCCCCGCGCCAGAGGACGCCGTCGAGGTCGAGGGCCCACGTCGCCATGGCGCCCGCGTCACGCCCAGCTGACGCGAGGGGCTCATCCACTCGAGAGCGATGCGCCGATGCGCCCGACGATCCGGGTGAGGTCGGCGACATCGCGGTCGTCCAGCGCATCGCCGAACCTCTGCTGCAGCAGCTCGTGGTGGCTCCGGCGCGCCTTCCTGACCAGCGCCCGGCCCCGCGGGGTCATCGCCGCGAAGGTCGCGCGGGCGTCGCGCGGATCGGGCTCTCGCCGGATCAGCTCCGAGGTCTCCATGCGGTCGAGCAGCTTCGAGAGCCCGGACGGTGAGAGCACGACCGACGAGGCCAGCTCGCTCAGCCGGAGCCGTCCGCCGGCGGAGTCCAGTTGGGCGAGCACGTCGTAGCGGGCGATCGTCAGGCCGTGGTCGCGGCGCATCTGGGCCTCGAGCTGGTCCCAGAGGCGTGCCTGCGTGCGAAGGAGCGCCAGCCAGGCACCCATCCAGCGGTCGGGGTCGTCGTCGGCCATGGCTCCAGCGTACGGCAGAACGATTGACATGCCAAGTATCTGGCCGTATAAGTTGGCATGGCAAGCATTCGACCCCGCACACGCGGCCGGGAGGCATCGATGGCAGGCGCGAACAGGGCATCGGCGGTCATCTGCTCCACCGATCTCGCACGAAGCCAGGACTTCTATGAGAACAAGGTCGGGTTGACTCTTTCGCCGGAGACGATCGCGAACCATCTGTTGTTCGAGTGCGGCGACGGCACGACGCTGCTCGTCTACGGCCGTCCGGCGCCCAACAAGGCGGATCACACCCAGGTTCGCTTCTGGTCCGATGACGTCGAGGGCGACGTGAAGGAGCTGGCGGCACGGGGCGTCGTGTTCGAGGAGTACGACTTTCCCGCCCTGAAGACCGTCGGGGGCATCGCGACGACCCCGGGCATCGGCACCTCGGCGTGGTTCAAGGACCCGGACGGCAACACCCTGGCCCTGTTCCGGCCGGAGTAGATCGATCGGCGGGAGGGGCTCGTGCTGAACCGCGAGGGATCGGAGCGGCTCAGCCGGGCGACGGGCCCCTCGCCGACCACGTGCGCCACTCGGCGAGATCCACCGCGACGACCGGCCCGGCCGGCGGGTCCCGCCGGTACTGGGGGTACTTCTCGCCCAGGAGCTCGAGCGCGCCGAGAGCCTCCTCGCCGCCGTCCAGGATGCGGGCCGGCCCCCGGAGGCGGGCCCACCAGAGGCGCGACCAGTCCTCCTCGTAGTGGTCCACGAGCACCGTGGCGAAGGGGCGCTCGCGGAGGTTGCGCAGGCGCCGGAGGTCGCGCGAGGTCTTCGGCTTCTGGTCGACCGCGCTGTAGAGGCGCTCCTCCGCGACCGCGAAGCAGATCGGCACGAGGTGGGCGCGGCCGTCCGCCTCGATCGTCGCCAGCCGCGCGACCCGCGCCTCGGCGACCCGCCGCCGGATCTCCGCCTCCTCCATGCCGGGCAGTCTGCCCCACGCCGCCGGCATCGGTCGCGGGGCGGAGCGGCCACCTATGATGCGGCCACGAATCCGACCCGGAGGACCGCGCCCATGCGCCTCGGATACTTCCTGCCGCAGATGGGGCCCGCCGCCGGGCCGGACGCCATCACCGCCGTTGCGCGACACGCCGAGGAGATCGGCTGGGACTCCCTGTGGGTCACCGAGCGCCTGCTCTGGCCGGTCGAGCCCCAGAGCCCCTACCCCTCACCGGACGGCGTGCTCCCGGACGTCTATAAGACGGTGGTCAACCCGCTCTCGGCGCTGACCTTCGTGGCCGGCCAGACCAGCCGGATCGCCCTCGGCACCAGCGTCCTCAACATCCCCTGGTACAACGCCACCCTGCTCGCCCGGCAGTTGACGGCGATCGACGTGCTGTCCAAGGGCCGCCTCCGGGTGGGCTTCGGCACGGGGTGGTCCCTGGACGAGTACGAGGCCGTGGGGGTGCCGTGGAAGGAGCGCGGCCGGCGCGCGGACGAGAACCTGGCGGCCCTCGAGGCCATCTGGAGCCCCGACCCGGTCTCGTTCGAGGGGGAGCACCTCACGATCGCGCCCTCGGTCATCGGCCCGAAGCCGGTGCAGACGCCGCACCCGCCGATCTACATGGCGGCCTACACGCCGGCGGCGATGGCCCGCGTCGCGCGCTTCGCGGACGGCTGGATGCCGGTCGGGGTCCCGCTCGAGGGGATCGCGCCCATGCTCGCCCAGATCCGGTCGATGGCGAAGGACGCCGGGCGCGACCCCGAGGCGCTCGAGCTCATCGCCCGCGGCAACCTGGAGATCACCGACAAGCCGATCGACGGCGAGCGGTTCATCTACACCGGCACGCTGGAGCAGATCGGCGAGGACATCGCCGCGGTGCGCGCGGTCGGGGCCTCCGAGATGCTGCTCGACATCACCTTCTCGCCGGACGCGAAGACCGCCGGCGACTTCCTGGCCCGCGCGGACGATCTCTGGAGGGTCGCCCAGGCATCCTGAGCAACTGGGGCGCGCCCGCGCGCGCCGGTCGTCAGTCGTCCGTGACGGGCGGCTTCCGGGCCCGGCTCGGGGCGACCCGCGGTGCCTCGTCGGGCATCTTCGGGTACACCGGCGGCCACGGGTTGTCGGGGATGCCCGCGGCGAGGTCGGCGCGGTAGCGCTCGAGGAGCGGCTCGATCGACTGCGGCGCATCGTCGATCGCGGCCCACGGATCTCCGAGATCCTCGAGGCGCGCCGGCACGGTCCGGATCGACAGCTCGTCCGGGACGATGGCGGCCAGCTCGTCCCAGGCGAACGGGGTCAACACCTGGGCGCCGACGCGCGCGCGCACGCACCAGGCGCCGAACACCGTCTTGTGGGGGGCGTTCTGGTTGAAGTCGATGAACACCCGCGCGCCGCGCTCCTCCTTCCACCAGGCGCCGGTGATCAGGTCGGGGCGGCGGCGCTCCATCTCCCGGGCCACCGACACCGCCGCCTGGCGCACCGCGATCGAGTCCCGCCCCGGCTCCACGCGCACGTACAGGTGCAGGCCACGGTTCCCGGTGGTCTTGGGGAAGGCGACGACGCCGAGCTCCTCGATGAACGCGCGCACCTCGGTGGCCGCCTCGCGCACCATCTCGAACGTGACACCGGGGGAGGGGTCGAGGTCGAGGCGGAGCTCGTCGGTCTGCTCCGGTGCCGATGCGCGGTACGGCCAGGGGTGGAACCCCAGGCAGCCCTGGTTCGCCGCCCACACCACGTGCGCGATGTCGGCCATCACGATGGCCCGCGAGGTCGTTCCGTTCGGCGTCGAGACCGTCGTCGTCTGCAGCCACTCCGGCGCCGTCTGCGGGATGCGCTTCTGGAAGAAGGACTGCCCGGTGGCGCCGTTGGGGAAGCGCTGCAGGAGCGTCGGCCGGTCGCGCACGGTGCGCATCAGCGGCTCGGCGACGGCGAGGTAGTACCGGGCGAGGTCGGCCTTCGTCTCGCCGTGCTCCGGGAACATCACCTTGCCCGGGTTGCTGATGGCGACGACCCGCCCGCCGGCGTCCAGCTCGAGCTGCTCGACCTCGGCCGCCACGCGACAACGCTCTCCCAGCCGCGCTCAGCCGGGCAGGGCGCCGAGCTGCTGCATCATCGCCATCGCGTCGAACACACCCCAGTGCTCGTGAACGAGGCCGTCGTCCGCGAAGCGCATGATGTCGATCACGTTCACGTTGACGGTCCGCCCGGTGGCGGGCATCCCCATGAACTCACCCTCCTGGGTCCCCGTGAACCGCACACGGGCGACGAGCTTGTCTCCGCCGTCCACGACGTCCTCCACCGTCATCGCGAGATCGGGGAACGCCGCGATCTGCATGCGGAAGAAGTCCATGACACCGTCCCTGGTCGGACCGCCCGCGGGAAGCTCCTCGTGCTCGACGAAGTCGTCGGCCAGGAACTCTCCGAAGGCGTCGATGTCGTGGGCGTTGATCAGGTCGTAGAGGCGCCGAAGAGTCGACGTGTGATCCATTCCCACTCCCTCTTGGTCGGTGATCCGAGTGGCGCGGAACTCGGTGAGGCTATTCACGGTCCGGCGTCTCAGCAAGCGTGATGAGATCGAGGCGGAGGACGACGCCCGCTGCCCGTCAGGGGGTCGGGTCGCGGTTGAACAGGCGCTTGGCCCACAGGTACGCGAGCAGCCCGACAACGGAGCACCAGGCGATGGCGAGCATTGACGGGCGACCCCGTCGCTGAGTGAATGACTGCCTCGCGTCCGTTGAGCGGAGGGTGGGGACGGGGGCGCATCTGACGCGAGCTCTCCGATGGCGACCTTCGACGCATCGATCACGAGGGCCAGGTCCTCGCAGGAGGACCTCACGAGCCACCACGAGCATTGCTCGGCCGATCCGCGGAGGCTTGCCGCGATCGGGCCCCCGCCTCGAATCGGTGATCTCGCGAGGCTTCACATACGCCGTCGCCTTCCACGGGTTCGACCAGGCCGGGATCCTCATCGGCGGCACGGCGCCCGACCCGCTCAAGCTGGAGATCCAATCAGCCCTCGAGCGCGCGACGCGCGGCTCGCGCATCAAGGTGCGCATCGCCGGGCCCGACGAGGGACTCGGCGGTGACGATCCGTGCAACATCGTGAACCGGCTCAGCGCCGGCGGGAACGGCATCCAGATCGAGCAGTCGCCCGAGGCCCGCACAGACCACTGGCGCCGCATCGCCGACGCGGTCGCCGAGGTGTACCGCCCGAAGTTGTGATCCCCGGCCGGTGACGCCTCCGAGCGGTCGCCGTCCTCGAGCCGCCTCCGCTGTGTCGTCGTGACGACACTTCGAGCGTCGTGCGGGCGACGGTCGTGCGCGTACCCGGCTCGTACCCTCGGGACCGTAGTCACCCCCGTAAGTGGTCCGTGGGACCCGCTTCCCGCGTGGTCCCCACGGTTGTACCCGACCCTGAGGAGTCGAGCGAGATGACCGCCACCACGCTCACCGCCCGCACGATGACGCTGGAGGGAGATCTGACGCTGATCCCCCAGACCACGGAGACCCATCTGGAGTGTCTCGTCCTCGACCACTTCACGCCGGATGAGCGCAACGTGGCCGACCTGCTCGCCGCCCACCTGGGCGCGGTGTACGACGGATTCGGCGAGCACCGCGTCGGGCGTGTCCGGATCGCGGTCACCGTCCTCGAGCCGCTCCGCATCTGACGGGGCGGCGGCCGCATCGAGGAGCCCTCGATCCCGAGTGGCGCTCCTCTCAGCGGCCTGGGTGCGGTTGAGTGCGCGGCTGGCCCGGCGCCGCGCGAGGCGCGATGATCCGCGCATGGCCGTCGTGCCCCCCGCCCGCCATCTTCTGCGCGCCCGCGACCTCGCCGACCGCCGCTACGCCGAGCCGCTCGACGTCGACGCCCTCGCCCGCGCCGCGGGCCTCTCCCGCGCCCACTTCAGCGCCGAGTTCCGCCGGGCCTTCGGCGAGACCCCCCACGCCTACCTGCTGACGCGCCGCCTCGAGCGGGCCGCGGCGCTCCTTCGCACGACGGACCGGTCGGTCACCGACATCTGCCTGGGCGTGGGCCTCAGCAGCCTCGGGTCGTTCACGACGAGCTTCACGCGCACCTACGGGATGTCTCCGCGGGCCTACCGCGCGGCGTTCCCGCCGGCCGCCGACCTCGCCCGCGTGCCGGCCTGCATCGTCCGCGCCTATGGCCGTCCGCGACACCGGACTTTTCGAGAAGACGCCGCGCCGCGACCGGCCTAGCATCGCCTCCACGATTTCCGAACGACGAACGGGGGACACGATGAAGATCGCCAACGCGCAGCTCTGGGTCCACGACCAGGACGAGGCTCTCGCCTTCTACACCGAGAAGGTCGGCATGGAGGTGCGCGCCGACGTGACGCTCCCCGAGATGGGCGACTTTCGCTGGCTCACCGTGGGTCCCGCCGGCCAGGAGGACGTCTCGATCGTGCTGATGCACGGTGCCCGGCCCGCCGGTCATGGACGACGGCACGGCCGGCCAGGTGCGCGACCTGATGGCCAAGGGCTTCGCCGGCACCGTCTTCCTCACCACGGACGACTGCCGGGCGGACTACGAGGAGTTGAGCGCCCGCGGCGTGGAGTTCGTCGAGACGCCCGAGGAGCGACCCTACGGCATCGACGCGGGCTTCCGCGACCCCTCGGGGAACCACCTGCGGCTCACCCAGGTCACGCTCGAGATGTGAGCATCCCGGCCCGCCGCTGTCGACGAAACCATCGGGTCACGCGGCCGGGGGGGGGCGTGGGGCGTTGGAGGTCATCGGGGGAGAACGTGCTTGACCTCCTTCATGTACCGCGCGGCCGAGGCGGATGCCTCGTCCGGGGTGCTGCCGGACTGGCGCGCGGTCATGTAGGCGGCGTACCAGTCCCACCAATCGTGCGGGGCGGAGCTCTTTTCGAAGGGGTCGTGATGCTCAGCCGTCTCGTGCAGCAGTCCCGCCAGGGCCTCGATGTCCATCGTTCACCGCCCCGGGATTCGGGTCTTGATCTCCTGAAGCAGCCAGCCGTTGCCGTCCGGATCGCTGAACGACGCCCACGACGAGTACGAGCGGCCCTCGGGGTCGGGTCCGGGCACCCGTCCCCGCGTCCCGGCGTGGTGGAACACGCCGCCCTCGTCATGCCACACCTCGCTCACCTCGACGCCGCGCCCGACCAGCTCGGCACGGGTCGCATCGAGGTCGTAGACCGACAGGATCAGGCCCTCGAGCGAGCCCGGCGCCGCCGACGTGAGCCCGGCGCCGAAGATGATCGACGCCTGCGACCCGGGAGGCGTCAGCTGCACGACGCGGAAGTCCTCGCCGGTGGGGGTCAGGTCGGCGTCCAGCCGCCACCCCAGGTCCTGGTAGAAGCGCTTGGCCCGATCGACGTCGGACACGGGCAGAACCACAACCTCGAGCCGCGCGTCCCCCGGCTTCACGCCGGGCGTCCCGGCCGAGGGTTCACTGCCGGCATCCGTGGTGCTCATGTTCGACCTCCGTGGGTTGTCCGGTGTTCATCACGAGACGAGCTGCTGGCCGCCGTCGATGTCGTACGTCGCGCCGGTGAGTGCCGTGTTGGCCATGATGTGAACGGCCAGCGCGGCGACGTCGGCCGGTCCGACGACGCGCCGGATGGGCAGCGTGGCGCGGAGCTCGTCGCGCCGCCTGTCGAGGTCGTCGCCCAGGATCGATGCCGAGAGGGGGGTGTCGACGAAGCCCGCGGCGATCAGGTTGACGCGGATCGGCGCGAGCTCGAGCGCGAGGTTGGCGATGAGGGTGGGGAGCGCGACGGTGGCCGTCGAGGCGATGGCGAGGCCGACTCGTGGGCGGCGCGCGCCCGTCCCGCCCATGAACACCAGGGAGCCGGGCGGCCTGACCTTGCCGCCGGCGGCACGTGCCACCTCGAGCGCGATCAGCAGGTGCTCGGTGAGGCCGCCTCGCGCCTCCTCCGGCGTCATCTCGAGGGGAGGCGCGTAGTGGGGAGCGCCGGCGGTGACCATGACGTGGTCGATCGGGGTTGGGAGATCCTGGAAGAACGCCTGCACGGACGCCGGATCGGTGGCGTCGAAGGCGGCGGTGCGCGGCACGCCGAGCTCGAGCGCCGCCTGCTCGAGGCGTTCGGGGTTGCGGCCGGTGAGGATGACGTCGGCGCCCTCGGCGCGGGCTCGCCGGGCGGTCTCGAGCCCGATGCCCGCGCTCCCGCCGATCACGACCACGGTCTGTCCGAGCAGCTCCGGCTCGCGCCGTACCGCGGCGGTTGTGGGAGTCATGCCGTCCTCCTCACCTCGACAGGCTCGCCATCTGCGGGTTCATCGGCCGGACGGGCCGGGGCATGTCCGCGATCTGCATTCGGAGCTCTCTCACCGCCGCGTCGTAGATCCCCGAGAAGCTCGGGAAGGGCTGGATCGTGTCGCTCAGCACCTCGAGCGGGACGTGTGCGCGGATGGCAAGCGTGGCCTGCTGCATCCACTCACCGGCCTCGGGCCCGAGCGCGTAGGCGCCGGTCAGTCGCTCGCCGTCGCTGAGCAGCGTCAGGAACCCGTTGGATTCGGCGTAGGCGTGGGTGTAGGTGGCGGTCTTCGGCACCTCTGACACGGGCGCGCTGGCGCTGTACTCCGCTTCGACCGCGCCCACCGCCGCCGCCTGCGGATCCGTGTAGGTGACCCGTGGAACGGCTTCGTAGTTCGCCGGCCGCGCATCGCCGGCGATGTTCGCCGCGACCACGTCGCCCTCGTATTCGCCGACGTGGGTGAGCGGCCAGATGCCGGTGACGTCGCCGATCGCCCAGAGGCGCTCGCCCGCGCGCATGTACTCGTTGACCCGGATCCCCTTGGGGTCGGCCTCGACGCCCACCGTCTCGAGGCCGATCCCCTCGACGCGCGGGCGCCGACCGGTTGCCACGAGCAGCCGGTCGCCGCGCAGGTCCGTACCGCCATCGAGCTGCAGGACGTACTCGTCACCCTCCCGCCGCGCGGCGGCCGCCTGCATCCCGAGCATCAGCTCGATTCCGTCCCGGCGCAGGGCCTCGCCGAGCGCCTCGCCCAGCGGCGCAGCCTCGCGGGAAAGCAGGCGGTCGGAGCGCTCGATGAGCACCGCCTCGCCACCGAGACGTCGCACGATCTGGGCGATCTCGACGCCTGCCGACCCGCCACCCAGCACGAGCAGGCGGCGCGGGACCGCCTTCATGCCCGTCGCCTCGCGGGTACCCCAGACCCCCTCGAGCTCACGCAGTCCAGGGATCGGAGGCACGATCGGATCTGAGCCGGTCGCCACGACGATGTGCTCCGCGGTGTGCCGGACACCCTCGACCTCCACCACGCCGGTGCCCGCGAGCCGGCCCGTGCCTCGCAGCAGATCGATGCCCCGGTCCGCCAACCAGCGCTCCTGGCCCGCGTCGGAATAGCCCGACACCATGAAGTCCCGCCAGGCCAGCGCGGCCTCAACGTCGATCCGCGCGCTCGCCCCGGCCTCGCGCGCGCCCTGCACCGCCTCGCCCGGACGCAGCAGTGACTTCGACGGAATACAGGCCCAGTACGAGCACTCACCGCCGACCAGCTCTCGCTCGACGATGGCGACGCGCAGCCCGCGTGCGGCCAGCGCCGCCGCGCAGTGCTCGCCGGGCGCCCCGCCGCCGAGAACGATCACGTCATGGTCATTGCCCGAACTCATCGCCACCTCCGTCGGTTGCTGGTGACATCACGGCCGCGGTCGCCGCACTGCCGCCGCCTCGCGGTACCCGCCCGTGATCCGGTCGGCGATCAGGGAGGCGTACTCGTCGGCCTGCTCCTCCCACACGAAATGCCGGCGTTAACGGTTCGGACCCCGACGTGCATGGCATCCGCCGTCTTCCGATCCTATGTTCCGCACAAGACCTGGGACTACCGTCAAGGACCGAGCGGCGGGTCGGCGTCGTCGTAGATGCGGGCGGCGGCGAGTTTGCCGGTGGTGCCGCGGACGTAGACGGCGAGGCCGGCCTCGGGCGGCAGGTCGGTCCGGCCCCATCGGACGACGTTGTATTCCAGTGCGCGCTGGTACTCGCCGACGACATCGGGCTCGTGCAGCTCGGGGTCCGGCTGAAGCAGCGACGGGCGGTTTGCATGGCGGCCGGTCAGTGGCCACGTGCTGTAGTAGACGCGGAGCTCGATGATCCGCGCATCGTCGTCGCGGTCGGCGACGACGGCCACCGGTAGCTCGATGCGTCCCCGGTCGCCATCGAGGGTCAGCACCGTCTCCTCGACCCCGCGCCGTGGCGTGATGATGCGTTCCACATCGCTGACCGCGGCGTTGCGCTCGACCAGCCAGGCGTTGGTCTCGGTCACGAACCGCTCGAAGGCGCGGCGTCCCTTGACGCGGCCACGGATCGGGTGGTGGAGCTCCGGCTCGCCGGCGAACGACCGTACCAGCGCGTCGGTCTCGCCGGACCTCACGCCCGCGAAGTACGGCACCGGTGCAGCCGCTCGGGCGTCGCGTCCTTGGCTCCGAATCCGCTCCAGCACCGGGGCCGAGAACAGCTCTGGGACCCACGGCATGAGACGAAGCCTTTCACAGTGGACCGGCGTGCGGTCGGGGCCATAGCCTCGCTCTGCGACACCTGCGGAAGGAGGTCGTGCCACCGCGGTGACGGCCCGGAACCTGGCCGCGGCACGCTGACCCCCGCCCGATTCGAGAGGAGCTCGTGCCATGCGTTCCGACATCGTCCCCGGCGGCGTCTTCCCGGACTACGCGCTGCCCGACCACACGGGCACCGTCCGCGCGCTCAGCGAGATCCAGGGCGAGGATCCGCTGATCCTCACCCTCGCGCGCGGCCACTACTGCCCGAAGGAGCATCAGCAGCACCTCGAGCTGGCGGCGTTCCAGCCGAAGCTCGCGGTGGCCTACACGCAGATCGCCACGATCGCGACCGACGAGCACCACGCGCTGCAGGAGTTCCGCGCGTCGGTCGGCGCCCAGTGGCCGTTTCTGTCGGACCCCGGGCGGATCGTCCAGAGGAACCTCGACATCCAGGAGTACACCGACCCCGACAACGACCCGATGATCCCGCACACGCTCGTGCTGAAGCCGGGGCTGGTGATCCACAGCATCTACAACGGCTACTGGTTCTGGGGGCGGCCGTCGGTCGATGACCTCTGGCGCGACCTCCGCGTGGTCCTGAGCGAGATCCGCCCCGACTGGGACCTGAGCACGCCGGGGCTCCGCGAGCGCTGGGAGTCGGGCGACCTCGCGCCCTTCCACGGATGGGATCGCTGGGCGAGGAAGCCCGTCACCGCGACGTGATGGAGCCACCGGCCGGCATGCCGACGGCGTGGTCTCACGAGGCCCGCCCCATCGGATGAGCGCGGGTGACGCCGAGCCGAAGAAGGTCGCGGTCGTCACCGGCGCCTCGCAGGGCATCGGCGCCGGCCTGGCAGCCGCGTACCGTCGCGCCGGGTACGCCGTCGTCGGTACCTCGCGCTCGATCGAGGCGTCGGCCGACGCCGACTACCTCACGGTCCAGGGCGACATCGCCGACGCCGAGACTGCCCGGCACGTCGTGGAGCGGGCCCTCGGCCGGTTCGGGCGGATCGACAGCCTGATCAACAACGCGGGGCTCTTCATCGGCAAGCCGTTCACGGAATACACAGCCGACGATTACGCGGCGGTGACGGCCGTGAACCTGGCCGGCTTCTTCCACATCACCCAGCTGGCCATCCGTCAGATGGTCTCGCAGGGCGGCGGCCACGTCGTCAACATCACGACGAGCCTCGTCGACCGCGCCGACAGCCGGAGACCCTCCGCCCTCGCGGCCCTCACCAAGGGCGGGCTCGCCGCCGTGACCCGCTCGCTGGCGACCGAGTACGCGTCGCGTGGCGTGCGGGTGAACGCGGTCGCTCTCGGGGTCATCAGGACCCCCGCGCACGACCCCGCGTCCTACGCGGACATGGCCGCCCTTCACCCGCTCGGCCGGATCGGGGAGATCGGTGACGTCGCAGACGGGATCCTCTACCTCGAACGGGCCACCTTCGTCACCGGCGAGACCGTGCATATCGACGGCGGTCAGGCCGCGGGACGCTGAGAGCCGAGCACTCGATGTCCCGCGTCACCACGTCCGCGAGGCGGTGGCGGCCGGCGTGGTGACGCTCAACGTTGACACGGATGCCCTTGCCGTCGAGCCGGCCGCGAGGTCGGTGCTTTAATCGGCGGGTGGCAAGAGCTGTCACGAGGACGCCGGTCACGATCGTGGCCAGGCGTCGTGCGCGTCGCACGAAGGCGGCCGTCGCCGTGGCCTCCGCCGCGGTCTTCGTCGTCGCGATTCCGACGGTCCAGGGCACCCAGCGGAGTCACGCCCGCGCGGTGCATTCCCTGAAGCCGCCGCGGGCGTTCGTCGAGGCCCTCGCCCAGAGCGGGTTCAGCTCGGGCCAGCTCGCGCCGACGCAGGATGCCCCCGTCGCGCAGAGCGGCGGGTCATGAGCGCAGCACCCCTGCGCTCCGCGACGTGACCGTCGAGGCCTGAGTGCACCTCACCTCGAGCCCTGTCGATTGGTACGCCGCGCGCGCCGCCGGGATCGTCGCGTATCTCCTGCTGACCGCCGTCGTGCTCGTCGGAGTGGGGCTGGCGGGCAGGGTCACCGTCCCCCTCCTGCCGCGGTTCGCCGTCACCGAGGTGCACCGCTTCGGCAGCCTGCTCGTCGGGAGCTTCGTCGCGCTCCACGTGGCGACCATCGCCATCGACGCGTTCCTGCCGTTCTCCCCGGCGCAGCTCGCCGTGCCCTTCCTTGCGACGTATCGACCGCTCTGGACCGGGCTCGGCATCGTGGCCGCCGAGCTCCTGATCGCCGTGGCGATCTCGAATCGCCTGCGCACGCGACTGCCGTACCGCACCTGGCGTCGCATCCACTACGTCAACTTCGCCATCTGGATCGGGGCGACGATCCACGGGATCGGCGCCGGGACCGACTCGCGGGCCCCGTGGCTCGTCGCCGTCTACGCGGTCGCCATCGGCTCCGTCGCCGCCGTCTGCTCCTTCCGCTTCGTGCCCCGGCTCCGCTCGCTCGGCTGGCGCGCGCCGGCCGCGGCCGGGATCGGCGTCGCGGTGGTCGGTGCCTTCGCGGCCCTCGCGATCGCCCCGGTCCCCCGTCACCACCGGGTGGTGCCCGCCGGGCTGGGCTTCCGCGATCAGCTCGTCGGACGGATCAGCGTCCAGCGGGGCGAGACCGAGGGCCTGGTCTCGCTGGCGGGCCGCGGCACCGGCGGCGCCGCGGTGCTGGTGCGGGCGGATCTCCTCGTCTCCGCGATCGGCGCGACGGAGACCTCCCTGCAGTTGGAGTACCTGCCCGGCGGCCAGACGTGCGTGGGACAGGTGACCCAGACCCAGCGGGCCGCCTTCGACGGCACCTGCCGCCTGCCCGACGGATCCCTGAGGCACGTGCACGCCGCGTGGGGGGGCATCGCAGGCACCGGCGCTCTGACAGGTTCCATCACAGCAAGCGCCTGACGGCCCCCCCGCGCCGGGAGGCACGCCAGGCCGGTTCGACGGCCGGAGCAGAAGGCGGCGGAGCCGGTGAGCCACGCTCCGCTGACGCGATGAGCCCGCCCTTCGCACGGTCGGGGCGCTAGCGTAGGCAGGACGATGCGCCAACCGCTCCTGATCGCGGTCGACGAGGATCGGGAGGTCCTCGAGACCCTCGAGACCCAGCTCGTCCAACGATACGCACGCGATTATCGCGTCGAGTGTCTCGCCGATCCGGACGAGGCGCTGCGGACGCTGAGGGGACTCGCGAAGGCCGGCGAGGAGGTGGCGCTGGTGCTGGCGGCCACGGCGTTCTCGCGGGCAACCGGCAGCCACCTGCTCGAGCGGGTGCGTCAGCTTCACTCGCACGCCAAGAGGGCGCTGTTGGTGCCGCCGGACGTCTGGGCGGATCAGCCGACCGCCGACGCGATCCGCGACTCGATGGCCCTTGGCCGTATCGACTACTACGTGCCCAGACCGGTGGGCTCGCTCGACGAGATCTTCCACGAGGCCGTGTCGAGCTTCCTGGCCGAATGGGCACGGGATCGTCGCATCGTTCCGCGGACGGTTCAGATCGTCGCCGAGACGTGGTCGGGCCGGGCCTATGAGCTGAGGGAGGCCTTCGAGCGCTGTGCGGCCCCGCACGTCTTCTTCCTCGCGGAATCGGATGAGGGGCGCGAGCTGCTCGCCAGGGCGGGCACCGACGCGAGCCTGCCGTTGATGCTGCTTCCCGACGGCCGGATCCTGAGCGACCCGTCCAACGCCCAGATCGCCGAGGCCGCAGGGGCCCCGGCGGGGCTCGATGAGCGCGTCTTCGACGTCGTCATCGTCGGCGCGGGGCCGGCCGGGTTGTCGGCGGCCGTCTACAGCGCCTCCGAGGGACTGCGCGTTCTCGTGGTGGACGAGGGCGGCATCGGTGGTCAGGCACGGTCGAGCTCCCTGATCCGGAACTACCTCGGCTTCCCGAAGGGCGTCAGCGGGAGCCGGCTCGCCGAGCAGGCCTACGAGCAGGCGTTGGTCTTCGGGGCGAGCTTCGTGATGATGCATCGAGCAACCGCCCTCACCCGCCCCGGGGACCGGCTCAGCGTCTCGCTCGCGGACGGGCGGCACGTCAGCGCCAGAGCGGTGATCCTCGCCACCGGCGCCACCTACCGCCGGCTGGACGTCCCCTCGCTGGAGGCCTTTCACGGGGCGGGCGTCTTCTACGGCGGTCCGGTCTCGGAGGCTCCCGGGCTGACCGGCAAGGACGTCTACATCGCCGGGGGCGGAAACTCGGCCGGGCAGGCGGCTCTGCACCTCGCGCGCTACGCGCGACGCGTCACCCTCGTCGTGCGCGCGCGGTCGCTCGGGACCGGGATGTCGCACTACCTCGTTCGAGCGATCGGGGCGACGCCGAACGTCGAGGCGCGCACGGACACCACGGTGGTCGGCGGCGGCGGCGACGGTGGTCTCGAGCACCTGGTCCTCCGCAACGGCGCCACCGGCGAAGCGGAGACGTTCGCCGCCGACGCCCTCTTCGTGTTGATCGGCGCCCGCCCCCACACCGACTGGCTGCCCGCGGACATCGCCAGAGACGCGCACGGATTCCTGCTCACCGGCGCGGAGCTCCTCGACGGCGGTCAGTGGCCGCTGGAGCGCCCGCCGCTCCAATTCGAGACGAGCATGCCCGGAGTGCTGGCGGCGGGAGACGTGCGGCATGCCTCGGTGAAACGCGTGGCCTCCGCGGTCGGAGGGGGCGCCATCGCGGCGCAGCTCGTCCACAGCCTCCTGGCCGACGAGCGGCTGCACCTCCCGCTGCCCACCGAGCCGACGGCGTCAACCTCGGGCTTCTGACGGTCGCGCAGCCGGCGCTGGTACGGCCGGATGTATCTCTCGGCAGTCTGGTTCAGCCGGTCAGTTCGAACGGCGGCACCACGACCGCGCTGGCGCAGCCCGTCGTGTCCGCGCCCCTGGTGCTTCCGCGGTCGACGAAGTCCGTCACGATCTGGTCGAAGCAGCTGCTGACGCCGGACCACTGGTGCCCGAGGTGAGGAAAAATCACCGTGCGGCTGTCCGGGAAGTGCTGCTTCAGGTCGGAGAGGTTCGTGACCGGGTCCTGCGGATCGGCGCCGCCCACGAACGCGAGCACAGGCACCGAGCTGGCCGTGGGGAGCGTCCACAGCGAGCGCGGCTCAGCGCGCTTCGGGACGGAGCTGCAGCTCTGCCGGAACGCCGCGATCCGGGCGGTCGTGTAGCTGTCGAAATCGGTGCCCCACGGCCCCGTCGCATCGAGCCCGGTCCAAGGCTCGTTGCACCAGATCGACGAGCCCATGAGATTCAGGTCGGCGTCGAGCCCCCCTGAACCCGCTTGCTCGAGCGGGGCGTAGTCGCCCTCCGCGGCGCGGCTGATGACCAGCGGGATCGAGACCGCCTTCTGCAGGTCGAGCAGCATCCCGTGGACGACGGAGGCGAGCTGGTCACCCGTCATGCCGTTGACTGGGTGGGCGTTCCACGCCTTCACGAGCTCGCCGAACCGGCGCTCCCAGCCGGGGAATGCCTTTCGGCAGCCGGGATCTGACACGCAGAGGCTCGCGAGATGGTCGAGGGCGTGCTGGGCGTTGAGCGCGTACCGGCTGAAGAAGGAGACGTCGATCGCGGTTCCGCCCAAGAGGATGAGCGTGCGCACCGAGGACGGGTGGAGCTTCAGGTAGACCTGCGCCGCGGTCGCGCCGTAGGAGCTGCCGATCACGTCGAGCTGCCGGTAGCCGAGCGCGTCCCGCACCGCGTCCAGGTCGTCCATCGCCATTCGCGTCCCGTACTGGGTCACGTCGCCGCCATGAGGGTTCGATCGCCCGGTACCGCGCTGGTTGACGAGCAGCATGTCGCGATACGTGTTCAGCGCGCTCGACTGCCAACCCTGGTCGACCGCCTGCTCGGTGGCGGCGTCCCCCGGTCCGCCGGCGAGATAGGTGACCGCGTCCTTTCGCACGGGCCTCAACGACGCAGGAAGGACGACCACGTGCAGCCCGATCGTGCGCCCGTTCGGCCTCGTGCGGTTCTCCGGGACGACGAAGGTGCCGCAGCGGGCCTGGATCCCCTGCACCACGCACGGCTTCGGCGGCCACGACAGCTGCGCCGGCTCCGAAAAGAACGCTCGGTCGATGCCGACGGCGATGCCGGCGGCGGCCACCAGGCCGACCAGAAGCCACATGGTCCACCGATGCCGCCAGTGAACCCGATGCGGCGCCGGGTGCGCATCCCTCCACATGGGCGAACCTCCACCCAGACCATCCCTCAACGCGCACGATGCGCCGTCAGGGAATGCACGGATCCTGCGCACGTGCACCCGCGGATGTGGTGATCGTCCCGGCCCATCTCATGTGACAGTCGCGAACGCCGGCGCATGTGGGCGTCATGCCTCCGTCGGCACAGACGTAGCGCTCGGGGTGGCTCGGCTGGTCTCGCGATTCCCGCTTTCGGAATGTTGCCACCCCGGCGCACGATGATGTCGAGCGCCGGCCTGGAAGGGTCCCATGCTCAGGTGGGGCGGGCTTGAGTCGAGGCGTCGTTCCGCGCCCGGAGTGGTCCCCCGGCCTTCTGGCCGACCGCGACGCCGAATCCGGGCAGCAGCTCGATCCAGGCGGTGCGGGCGAATCCGGC
This sequence comes from Miltoncostaeaceae bacterium, assembly GCA_963760715.1. Classification (GTDB taxonomy): domain Bacteria; phylum Actinomycetota; class Thermoleophilia; order Miltoncostaeales; family Miltoncostaeaceae; genus CAVXDY01. The sequence goes on from CAVXDY010000007.1 coordinate 347,306, forward strand.
GTGCCCGAACAGGCTGCGGAACTCCTCGGGGGTGTGGAACCCGATCCAGCCGGGATCGGTCCTCGCCGCGAACGCCGCGCTCATGCGGTTGAACCACGCCGGACCAGGGTTGACCACGCAGTAGACGCCCCCGGGTCGCAGGCAGCGCAGCACAGAGGCGGCGGCCGCGGCCGGCTCCGGGTAGTGGTGGTGCGCGAGGCAGTTGTAGATCAGGTCGAAGCCACCCGTGAAGGTGCGCGGGAGCCGCCCCACGTCGGCCTGGAAGAACGCGCAGTGGTCCAACCCCTTCGCCCGGGCGGCCCGGTGCGCGCTTTGCACCATCCCCGCGGCCAGGTCGACCCCCACGACCTCACCCTGCGGCACGAGGCGGGCGACGCGCTGGAGCTCCCGGCCCGGTCCGCAGCCGGTGTCCAGCACCCGGGCATCGGGACCGATGTAGCGTCGGAGCACCTCCAGCGCCTCGTCGAAGATCGGCCGGGAGAAGGGCTGCACGAACCCCGAGTACGCCTCGGCCATCCGATCGAACTCCTCGACCAGGTGGTCGTGTTCCGTCGCGCGCGCGAGGAGGACCGGTCGAGGGTGCCGGCGCGAGAAGCGCGGACCGAGGCCGCGCCGGGGCAGCCCGACCGGCTCGTCGCCGAGCACCGCGCCCGACAGGGGGACCCCGGCCAGCTTGAGCGCCTGGGTGGGGTACAGGACCGACGCCGCATAGGACCACATCGCGCCGGCCAGCAGCGCCCCCCCGATGGCTTCAGCGGGCGCGGCGTGGGCCATCGTTCGCCTTCGGGCGGGGCGACGCGGTGGAGCGGCGACGCGGTCCGGGGGTGGGCGGCGCGGTGGGCTCCTTCGAGGCGAGGCGGCGGACGACGATCGAGAGGCCGCGACTCACGAGGCCCGGCACCGTGATCTCTCCCTGGTAGCCGACGCCGATCTCCAGGGCCTCATCGATGGTGGCCACCACCCGCACCGGCACCTGTTCGCCTGCGGCGAGGACGACCACCTCGGGCTCGAATGCCAGCTTCGGGCGAAGCTCGTGTCCCTTCGCGCCGGCGAAGCCCGAGGCGACCACCGGCGACGACATCCCCTCGCTCAGGAGGTTCTCCACGACGAACGCCCCCGAGGCGGTCTCGCCGGCCGGCGCCTCGAGCACGAGCTCCGGCGCGCTCCCCTCGGCTTCGGGCGACGTCGTCCGGGGCGCCTCCGGCCGGGTCGCCCTCATGGTGGGGGCGAGGATGTCGCCGCCCAGGCTGCCGACCGCCCCCGCGACCGCGCGCACGTAATCGACGCTGAGGCGCCCGACGGCCCCGTAGTAGCGAAGGTTCGCCTGGAGGACCCGGCGCCAGACCTCCTCGACGTGGTCGCGTTCGGGCAGGGGAGCCTCAGCCTGCCCGGCCCGGGCAGGGCCGATCGCAGTAGAAGTGGTCGTACCAGTGGTGGACGAGATCCGGGCAATCCTCGACGTCGATCTCGTGACAGCAGTCGCCGGCGCGGGAAGCCACGCGGACCGTCCAGCGGACCACGTGGTCCCGGCACCCCCGCACCCAGACCAGCGCCTCCCGCTCCTCGCCGATCCCGGCCGTCGCCGGGATCGCGAGGCTGGCGACCACGACGCGGCGCTCCAGCGGCTCGAGCGCGAGGGCGGGTGGATCGATCGTGACTCCCGCCGAGGCCGGGTGCGCCTCGAATGCGATCTTGCGCGGCGAGGCGTCGCAGTTCGTCACCCGCACGCGCAGGGTCACGGTCCCTCCGGCGCACACTCGGCTCCTGACCTCTCCGAGCTCTCGTGGCATCCAGCACGGGGGTGGGATGTCGCAACCGCAGCCGTCCGCGGCCATCGGCAACCTCGGCATCGCGCGCTGCAGCACGGAGACGAGTCCGGTCGTGCGCCGACCCTGAAGCGCGTCGAGAACGCCCTCACCCACCCTGATTGTCGCGTCCATCAGGCCGACGAGCCCATCGGCCGCCTGCGTGGCCAGTCGCCGCTCGGTCGTCGCGCTCATGTGGCCTCCTCCTCGTTCGACGTGCCGTCGAGGGCCTCGACCCGGAGCATGTAGTTCACGTTCGCCAGCGTCCACACACCCTCGTAGACGCGCCCGGCGCGGAGCGCGTCGGGCAGGTGGATCGTCAGGGCGAGCTCGCGTGCCTCGCCGGGACCGAGGTCGCCGGCTCCCGCGTCGACGCTCACCTTCGCGAGACCGCCATGCCCCTCCGCCAGCTCCTCGACGAGTCGATCGAGCATCCGCCCTCCCTTGTCGCCGCCACTGCGAAAGGTCCGTCCGAACGCTCGGTCGGCCCCCTCGACGTCGAACAGGCCGAGCCCGTGCACGTCTCGAATGGCGCAGTCGGTGTTGCCGAGGTTGGTGGCGTGGACCGTCGCGGCGATCCGCTCACCCGCCCGGCCTCGAAGCACGAGCCGGCGTGGTGACAGGCGCAGTCGCATCCGGGGCTCGACGTTGAGAACGACCTCTTCCTCGCGCCCGTCCAGCCGGATCGTGCCCCGATACTCCCCGGGCCGGGTCAACGCCGGCAGCACAAGCCGCAGCCAGGCCCGCTCGGGTGCGTCCGGATCCCCGAGCGGCCGGAGCGAGGCGGACTCGACCGCGACGCCCCCGACGTCCACCTCGATGCCATGCGCGTCGTGGGGCGCCGAGACGAGCCCCGCGAGTCGGCGCGGCGTCCCGTATACGCGCATGGGCACCTTGGCCGTGGCCCGGGCCGATCGCTTCCTGATGGCCACCCGCGCTACCGCTTGGCGCGCCGCGCGGCCCGTAGAGTCGGCGGCGCGTCGGGAGATGGCTCACCGCCGCCGCAGACCTCGCAGGGGTTTCGGCGGTACGGCTCCGTGATGACCTGCGCCTCGCCGCAGAGCCGAACGCCCGCCAGCTCGACACCCAGCAGCGAAAAGCCCACGCGAAAGTCCGCCGGCAGGTGCCCCCGGATGTCGGGGATCTTCTCGAGCCGGATGCCGAGATCCAGAGGGTTGACGGTCAGGGTCACCGGCGCCAAGTCCACCCGGATCCTCGGGAGGTTCTGGACGTCGAGGTGGTAGGTGTCGGGAATCCCGGCCACCGTCACGGGCCCGACGGGGCCCACACTCTGGATCTCCAGCGGATCGACGTCCACGGCGACGTCGAAGATGTCCGGGAGCTTCACGCTCATGGCGGTTCTCCTTGGAGACGACTGGGGCGATCTTCCCACCGCCCCGCACGGCTGGTCAAAGACGGTTCCGATAGTGGCCGCGCATCGTCGCCATCCGGAAGCAGGTCGAGGCGGGCCAGCAGTGCGCTCTCGTGCGTGGCGACACCCTCGGCGGGTCGCACGGCTCCGGGGTGGCCGCGCACCGCCCGCACGGGCGGCTCACCGCCCGAGTGCTCCCGGAACTCCCGCGCGAGGGCCTGCAGCTCTGGGCTCCGCGACGAGGCGTCGATCAGGATCTCGATCGCGGTGAACATGACGGCGACCGCGTCGACCTCCGCGACGACGTCGAGGCGCCCGGTCGAGATCGCATCGCTGACCTCCAGGTGGCCGTCCATCAGGTCGAACACGGTGGCGCGATCGGTGGCTCCCGTTCCGTCGACCGGGGAGAGCCCGGTGGCGGGCTCCACCACGAGCGCCTCCGAGACGAAGCGGACCTCCACCGCCTCGTCGTCGAGTCGGATTCGCGCGCGACGGTGCGCGACGATCCGTTTCAGGCGGGCGAGCGCCGCGGGGTCGGCTCGCCCGAGCGCCGCGATCAAAGCGCTCACGTACTCCCCGAGGGTTCTCCCGCCCTCGCGGGGAGGGGACGGGTCAGCGGACATGCTCGACCACCGCCAGGCCGGCCGCCGCATCCTCGCGCCCGCAGATGGACGCGGCGAACTCGAACTCGCCCACGAGCTCGTGGATGAAGCCATAGCCAGGCTCGACCGGGTCTCCGGCGATGATCTGCGCGGCTGCTCCGGCGGTGAACCGGATCTCGACCCGGTCGGTCCCGTCATCCGCCCGCACGTGCAGGGCTCGATCGAGGTGGGGTGCGGCGATGTCGGCGTGGAGCGCAGCGAGGACTCCCGGCAGACGCCGGAGAGGTGTCTCGAGGCGGCCTGACCGGGTCCACTCGACGGCGGGCCCCGCAAAGGTGCGCTGCCTCCCGTCGGGATAGGCGACGTGCAGGAACCGGGTTCCGCCGCCGTGGGCGCGGTCGCTGACGCGGCTCAGGAAGAAGGCCGGTCCCGGGGTCGGCGCGAGGAAGCATCCCCACTCCCAGCCGAGGTCCTGGCCCCAGTGCCAGCGGCCCCAGTTGTGGTCGTAGTAGATGCTCGCCTGCGCCAGGTCGAAGGAGCGGCCGGCGACCGACACCCGTCCTCGGCCACGGAGCCGCGGCACGACATACCAGGCGAGCCAGCCCGACCCCAGCGGCTGCGGCTGCTCCCGCGCCATGGGGCGCACGAGAGCGTCGGCGACCAGATCGAGCCCGAGGCCCTCGTCGGGCTGGCGCACCGACGCGTGCACCGTCCCTCGCGGGCCATCGACGGCGACGGCCACCTGCTCCAGGCCGATGCTGGTCAGTCCGATCACCGCCCGGCTGAGGGCGCCCGTCTCGACGTTCCCGAACCAGCCCTCCCCCGGCACGTTGACGAGGGCGGTCCCGACCGCCCTCGAGCGAGGGTCCGCGGGCGCTCCGTGCAGGGAGACGTTGACCAGACCCGCCAGGCCGGAGCGATGGTCGAGCACGACGAGGTGCAGCCAGTCCTTATAGGCGGGGGCCGAGGGGTCGAATGCCGCAGGCGGCCGGAGCCCATCGGCGATGATCACCGAAGGAGTTCGCCGCCGGCCTCGGGCGGAGGCCGCTCGGGATCCACGACCGGCGGCACGGAGCCCATCGTCGGCGCGGTCATCGACTCGACGGCCCTCACGACCTCGAGCGAGAAGGCCCAGAGCCCGAGGGTGAAGTCCACGAACGTCGCGGGCGCCGGCTCCATCGCGCTCCGGGCGGAGGCGGGCTCCGGGGGGATGGGGAGCAGCTCGAGGGTCTGGTCCAGGTCGTCGGCGAGCAGGAGGGCGAGGTCGTTCCGAAGCTCGTCGAGCACCGGGCTGGGCGGCAGCGAGGAGGCCCAATCGTCGATCCGGAGCGTCGACCACATGGCCGGGCCGTTCGTCCCGGCGCGTCCCCTCTCGAGCGCGCGCCGGAGCTGGGCGCCCTCGGCGGTGCCCGCCACCTCGCGCCCGAGGCTCGCGAGGCCCGCCGCCAAGGAGCCGATCGCATCGGCGCCGGAGATCAGGTGGAGCGTCGCCAGCCGGGCGGTGAGCGAGGCGAGGAGCGTCGCCGTGCTCCGGCCCGCCTCCTCAGGTGCGTCGAACGAGACGGACCCGGCCCATGGGCGGAGTCATTCCGGACCTCGCTTGCGGGGGCGGCCGCTCGATGAGCGGCGGGTCGTCTGCTGTTTCCTGGGGGCGGTGCGCGGCGTCTCGACCGCGATGGCCACGGGAATCCCGCCGTCGCGGAAGCCCTGGAGAATGAGCGCGCCACGGTAGACGTCGCTCGGAAGCTCGGGCGGGAGGGGCACCTGGATCGTGAGCTGACGCGACTCCCCGGGAGGGAGCAATGTGGACGCGGAGTCGGGGTTTGCCGCGGGAAACCACGTGACCCCGGACGCGGCCACGAGGGGGGCCAGCATGGGGCTGACGACACAGTGCACACGCTGACGGTTCTCGACCTCGACGCGGAGCTCGACCGAGCCCCCCGGTGCTCCCGTTCCCCGAAGCTCCACCTCGCCGTCCGGCACGAGGACCGTGCCCGGCACGCCAGGCGCAGCCGCGCCCTGCAGTCAACGCAGGTAGCGGAGAGTCTCCTCCGCCAGCCGCGCCTGGAAGTCGGCCTGAAGGCGCAGGAGATCGGCGAACGCACCGCCCCCCCCTTCGCCGGGATCGTTGTCGATGCGCACCCTCTTCTACTTTGCCCGCTCGATCACGTAGCTGAGCATCTCACGGACGAAGCGCCGGTCGTCGCCGTCTTCGCCGAGGATCGGCAGTTCGCTCTCGTCGAGCTCCATCGCCCGCTCGGAATACTCGACGGCCAGACGCCGGGCGTGCTCGAGAGAGCCGGCGTCGGTCATCGCCCCGAGCAGCCACTCGACGTCCTCCGGGGACTTCCGGGCGCGGGAGGTCGTCAGGAGTCGAAGTGCCCGCCGCCGGGTCCGCTGCCCCGCGGTGCGGAGGAAATGCAGGAGCATGACCGTCCGCTTGCCCTCCCAGAGGTCGCCGCTCGTCTCCTTCCCGTAGAGCCTCTCATCGCCCTCGAGGTTGAGGAGGTCGTCATGGATCTGAAACGCGATGCCCGCAAGGAACCCGAGCTCGATCAGTGGGGTGAGGTCGCCTTCGATCGGGGTGGCCGGGCCGGGACGCGCGCCGCAGATGACGCCGACGCGCAGCGGTGCGATCACGGTGTACCAGCAGGTCTTCTTGTAGGCCATGCGCAGGTAGTCCCGGTCCTCCAGGTCGAAGCGGTCCTCGGCGATCCAGCCCAGCTCGATCGCCTGGCCCTCGGCCGACTCTCGGGCCATTCGCTCCACTTCGCGCAGCACGAGCAGCGCCTTTCGGACGCCGAGCGTCGCCGTGTTACCCAGAAGGAGCTCGAGGGCCAGAACGTTCGTGGCGTCGCCGACGTTGATTGCCACCGGGGCCCCGTGCTCCTTGAACATCGTGGCCCGTCCGCGCCGGAACTCGGAGGCGTCCTCGATGTCGTCGTGGACGAGGAACGCGTTGTGGAAGAGCTCGAGGGCGCTCGCAGAGAGGAGCGCCTGCTCGGTGCGCCCGCCGACCGCTCGGCAGCTTGCGAAGCAGATGGCGGGGCGAACGCCCTTCCCCTCGCGGAATGGATAGTCGGCCAGGAGGTCGTAGAGCGGTCCATAGCCTGTCCCGCGCCGCCGGGCGAAGACCCGCTCGAGCTCCTCCAGCACATCCCGGCGCGCCTGCGACAACACGCGCGCGACGAGCTCTGCGTCATGACCTGGCCTCGCCATCGGGCTCACCCTGCGGCCGCCGCCCGCCGGTCCGCCTCATCCCCCGGTCCGGTGCTCGAGCCCCGTGGCCCTCGGCGTCCCGGCCGGCGGGGTTTCGTCACCGCCCCTCGGGCAGGCGGATCGCGAGCGACGCCGGGTCGGAGGCGGAATCACCCACGGTCCGGCCGACGGCGCAGGCCACCAGCTCGCTCGCCGCGGGCGCAAGACCGGCGGCCCACCTGAGCATGGCGCCGGGGTGATGGAGGCCGTCGCGCACCAACCTGTGCGTGCCGCTGAGGAGATCGCCGACATCGAACATGCTCACCGCCTGCTCCAAGCTGCCGAGGAGGACGCGGCGGGACAGCAGGTCGCTCGCCGGCAGCAGGCCGGCCAGGACTCCGCCCGCGGTCCGTGCGTAGGCGGGATCCCCACGGGCCCGGGCGGCGAGGACTCGCAGAGAACGCAGCCAGACGACGTTGAGCGACCGGTTTCGAATCAGCTCGACCATCATCTGCGCGAGCGCCATGTCGTAGCGCAGGCTGTCGGCGACGGTCCGCGCATATGAGCTCAGCGAGGCCGCGGAGCAGTCGTCGCGGCGGAGGGCCTGGGCGACGACGTGGGCGGCCCATCGCCCCGAGAGCAGTGCGTATTGGATTCCCTCGCCGTTCAGGGGGTTGATCAGCCCCGCGGCATCCCCGACCAGCACCATGCGGTCGCCGACGATCGGAAGGCGGTGGTCGAAGGTGGTGAGCGGCCAGCCGACGACTTTCCCGTCGAGCCGCGCCGCGCCCAGCCGTTGCGCCACCGCCCGATCCTCGCGAACCAGTGCGAAGAGCAGGTCGCGCAGGTGATCGGTCGATGGCGGCGCCGTACGGAGAACCGTTCCGATCCCCACGTTCGCGCGGCCCCCGCCCGTCGGGAATATCCAGAAGTAGCCCGGAAAGGACAGTTCGGAGAAGTAGAGGTCCGCTCGGTCCGAAGGTCCTTCGACACCGTCGTAGTAAGCCCGCACGGCAATCATGCGGCGTTGCTTGTCCAGGGCCCGCCCGCGCAGCCACTCGGCGGTGCGAGAGGTGGATCCGTCGGCGCCGACGACGACCCGCGCCCGTACGTGGCGCGTGGACCGCCCCTCTGTGGCCGTAACGGACACGCCGCCCGCGACATGCTCCATCGCCGTCGCGCGCTGGCCCTCGAGCAGCCGCGCTCCCGCGGCGCGCGCGGCATCGAGGATCCATGCATCGAGCTCGAGCCGGGGCACGACGCGCCCGAAGGACGGGCCTGCGCCGACCTGAGGCAGCGAACTGGTGATGAGCACGTCTCCGTTCACGGCAAGCGCCGCGGAGCGGACGACGTTGGTCGTCCCCCATTCCGGCCGAGAATCGAGGCCCAGGCCGGCAAGCTCGGCCAGGGCCACGGGACCGACGAGGTCCCCACAGACCTTGTCGCGCGGGAACCGCTTCTGGTCGAGCAGCCAGACGCTCAGTCCCGCTCGGCTCAGATGCGCCGCCGTCAACGCGCCCGCGGGCCCGCCGCCGACGACGACGACGTCACAGTCGAACGGACGGGAGGCACGCAGCGAGATCACGGACGTCCTGCTGACGCGCGCGCCGCCGTCTCGCCCCTCTGGCTCAGCGAGCCGGACGACCGCCGCGCACTCACCGCGGCGCCCCTCCCGGTGCATGGCGCAGTTCGCGGGGAAGCATGAACCGCACCCTTTCGCCAAGCGCGGCAAGCTCTTCGACGACGACCGGACCCCGGGCGCGGAACCAGTTCACGACGCCGAGGGCGAGATCCTCGGGTGTGCTTGCGCCGGCGGTGACCCCGACCGCGGACACGGTGCGCACCCATTCCGGGTCAATGCGCCCGGCGTCCTCGATCAGCTGGGCGGCGGCGCCGACGCGGCGAGCCGTTTCCACGAGGCGTTGGGAGTTGGACGAGTTGGGGGATCCGATCACCAGGACGAGCGGCGTGCGGCGAGCGAGCACCTTGACCGCCGCCTGGCGGTTCGTCGTCGCGTAGCAGAGGTCCTCCGTCTTCGGGGCCACGATCTCGGGGAAGCGCCGACGCAGGGCGGAGACGATCGCCCCGGTCTCGTCTGCGGAGAGCGTCGTCTGACACACGAACGCCACGCGCCGGGGATCGCGGACCGCGAGCGTTGTCACGTCGTCCTCCGTCTCGACCAGGCGAACGGCGTCCGGCGCCTCACCCATCGTCCCAACGGTCTCCGGGTGCCCCGCGTGGCCGATCAGCGCGACGGTGTAGCCCTGCTCGGCGAACCGGCGCGCCTCCACGTGGACCTTGGTGACAAGAGGGCACGTGGCGTCAATTGCCGACAGGCTGCGCGCCGCCGCCCCGGCTCGCACACGCGGTGACACGCCGTGCGCGGAGAAGACGATCCGCGCCCCCTCCGGGACGTCCTTCTCGTCCTCTACGAAGATTGCGCCGCGGCGGACGAGACGGTCGAGCACGTGGCGGTTGTGGACGATCTCGTGGCGTACGTAGACCGGAGGTCCGTAGAGGTCGAGCGCCCGCTCGACCGCCTCGATCGCGCGGACGACACCGGCGCAGAAGCCGCGAGGGGCGGCGAGGAACAGCCTCAGGGGGATCGACGTCCCCGGCGCTGGGCCCACCGGACAATCCACTCACACCGCGGCGGACCTGGCAAGGCGGTGACCCCTCCGAACAGGGGAGGCTCGCGCATTCCTGTGGGGTTCGGCGGGTGGGCGGCGATCGGGTCGAGTGCAAGCAGCTCGGCGAGGGGCTGTGCGAGTTCCGCCTGCGCTACAACCTCGCCGAGCTACTCCACCGCTTCGAGGGGCGCGACCCGGCCCAGGCGTCCGGGAGGTCGGAGGAGGTTCTGCTGCGGGTCCTCTTCCACGCCCACGGCGACCGACTGTGCTGCTGCTCCACGGCTACGACAAGGGGGCGGACCCGTCGGCGCGCCGCCAGCAGCGCGAGATCGCGGAGGCCCGGCGGCGTCTTCGCGCCTTCCGAGAGGGCCGGCGCGGCGCTTGACCTTCTATGTGATCTAAACCATAGTCCCGGGCATGGCGAACGACTTCGACGACCTCCTCGCCCAGATCGAGGCTGAAGCCGAGGCGAGCGGCCCCGCCGCCGTCGAGGCCCTGCGCGCTCTCGACGCGCACTTCGCCTTCGCGGTGGAGCTGGTCACCGCCCGGCGTGCCGCGAAGATGACCCAGACCCGTCTTGCCGAGCTCTCGGGAATCCCTCAGAGCGAGATCAGCCGCTTCGAGCGGGGCCAGGGGAACCCCACCCTCGAGACGATCGGCCGGCTGCTCTCCTCACTCGATCGGCAGGTCGCCTCCGCACCGCGCGCGGCGTAACGAAGGAGCCGAAGCGGGCGTGACCTCGCCGGGTGTCTCTGGGCGACGATCGTCGGGATGATCAGCGTGCCCGGGATCGCGCGACGGGCCGGTACGGCCTTCGCGGCGTGGGGCCCGGCCCGGCTGCTGGCGAGTCCGCCCTCGGGCAGCTGGCTTTCCACGCCGTCGTCTTGATCAACGCGCCGTGGGCGCTCGGGCCCACCGGACGCGCCAGGCGCAGGAGAAACTCGCCCTCGGCCGAGCCAATGAGGACCAAGACCTCATCTTCGCCCGCGAGGACGGTGAGCCGATGCACCCCGAGCGTCTGTCGAGGCTGTTCGGCGCGAGCGTCCGCGAGGGCGGGGCTCCCAACCATCCGCCTCGACGATCTGCGCCACACCCACGCCACCCTCGCCCTCCAGGCAGGGGTCCACCCCAAGATCGTCAGCGAGCGCCTGGGCCACAGCGACGTCGGGATGACGCTCAACGATTACAGCCACGCGATCCCGGCATCTGAGGAGGAGTCCGCCATGCGCGTCGCGGCCCTGCGCTTCGCGCCCGAGGCGCTCGGACCGCCGTCGCCGCCCCCGGTCGCCCCTCTCGGGCGTTGGCTCCGGACGCTGGCCTGTGGGACAGTTCTCCCGCGGACGCGAGGATAGGAGCCGCTCCATGAAGGTCCGCGTGGCGGTGGTGCAGGCGACGCCCGTCGTGCTGGACGGCCCGGCTTCGGTGGAGAAGGCCTGCGCGCTGGTCGCCGAGGCGGCGGCGGGCGGGGCGAAGCTGGTCGCGCTGCCCGAGGGCTTTGTCCCGATCATGCCCCGCTCATGCTGGGGGCATCACTACGGCCTCATCGTCTCCCCGCGCTCGGTCGAGCTGCACCGCCGGATCTGGGACAACGCGGTGGACTCGGATGGGCCCCTCGCCGCCGCCCTCGGCGACGCGGCGCGCCGTGCCGAGGCCTGGGTCGCGATCGGGGTCAACGAGCGCGAGGACAGCCGCCCCGGCACCCTCTGGAACACGCTCCTGTGGTTCGCGCCCGATGGCCGCCTGGCCCGCCGCCACCGAAAGCTCGTGCCGACGATGCACGAGCGCATCTTCTGGGGCCAGGGGCCGGGCGACGACCTGGGGGTCGTGCACGCGGAATTCGGCCGCCTCGGTGGGCTGATCTGTTGGGAGAACTTCATGCCCGCCGCCCGTCGCCACCTCCACCAGGAGGGGGTGGACTTCTACGTGGCACCCACTGCCGATGACCGCGACATCTGGGTGGCCGCGATGCGGACGTTCGCCTTCGAGGCGGGCGCATTCGTCCTGTCGGCCGTGCAGTACCTCCGCACCGCGGACTTTCCCGAGGACTTCCCGCTGCGCGAGGAGCTCGCCGGCTGCCCCGAGGTCCAGTTCACGGGTGGCAGCGTGATCTGCGACCCCTGGGGCAACATCCTGGCCGGGCCAGTGCATGATCGCGAGGAGATCCTGTACGCCGACTGCGACCTCGACCTGATCCTGGGCGCCAGACGTGTGCTCGACACCGCCGGCCACTATGACCGACCCGACCTAAGCGCTGTCTAGTCCCCGGAAGGAGTGAAGCGGCTGACGGCTCTTGAGGGATGGGCCGTGCAGGGATCGAACCTGCGACCTTGGGATTAAGAGAGCACCCGCGCGCGGTCTCGGTCTGCCTCGGGTCGTCTCGTGATTCGCGGTTCGCAAGCGCGATTTCGGCTCGGGCGCGGCGCCCCCGTCTCGTGTCGTCTCTGCGAGTCTTGTTGCCACCCTGTTGCCACCCGTTGAAGAGCTGGCAGCGGCAGGTCGTGCCCCACTCCAGGTCGCGGGCGCTCCTTCGGCTGGCGGCGTCGCCTGCAGAAGCATCTTGCCGACCTCAACCCGGCCCGACTGATCGTCGAGGTTCGCGCGGAGCGCGAGGCTGAGAACCCGGAACCTGCGGGTCAGCGTGGATGGCTGTCCCCCCACGACGGCATGTCCTCACGCGTCCGCGGAGGGAGCTTCCTCCCTGGCGCCGGGGGCCGGCTCAGGTGCGGTACACATCTCGGCGGTGATCGATGCGAAGGACGTGGACCTCATGGCGCGCATCGTCGATTCGATAGAGGACGCGGAAGTCGCCACGACGGGCGCTCCAGATACCGGTGAGCTCGTCGCGCAGCTCACGGCCGACGCGCTGAGGGCTCTCGAGCAGCGGGCCGGTGATCAGCTCGATGACCGCCCAGGCGACCGGCTCCGGCAGATCGTCGCTGATCGCCCGAGCCGCAGGCCCGGCGACCACGAGTTCGAAGGGCAGGTCCTAACGCTTCCGCGGCGGGCGAAGCGCTCGGACCGCCGCCACGCCGCGGACGCTGTCCCCGCGCGCCATGGCCTCATGGGCCTCGCGCAGTGCCCGCACGGCGTCGCTGTCGCCGAGGACCGAGAGGGTCTCCTCGAGGCTCTCGAGCTCCTCCGGGTTAATCAGGACCGCCGCGGGCCGACCGTTTCTTGTTACCACGACGCGTTCGTGCTCGCGCTCCACCCGGTTGACGTACTCGGACAGCCGGTCTCTTACGGTTCTCAGGGCCTCGGTCGTCATCGTGGCCACAATTGTGCCACGCCGCCCCCGAACGGGCAAGAGCAGGGCGGTCCCCTGATTGCTCGACACCGACATCCCGCAGGAGGTGGCAACGACAGTGCAACAGCCCGATGGAGGATGAGATCGCACCATCCAAGCGAGAACGTGCCAGGAGCAGCACCCCGGGCCCTGCAGGATGGAGGGTGGCAACAGAAGTGGCAACAACCGACGGGATCCGTGATCGGGGCTCTGAAGCGGCATCCGGCCCGAGGCAGCAGGACCAGAACCCCATGCTCTTACCCTGCGGACCGTGAGATCCCGCATGAGCCGTGATGGGCCGTGCAGGGATCGAACCTGCGACCTTGGGATTAAAAGTCCCCTGCTCTACCAGCTGAGCTAACGGCCCTCCGAGGGATCATGCCGCGCCGGCCGCCCGGCGACGAGGGGCGTCAACCGGGCGGGTTGTGGATCGGCCCGGGGGTGGCCGGTGCCGGACACGCTTCGGGGGTGAGCTGAGATAGCGTCGATCCGCGCCGGCCGTGACCTGCGCGGCCGGCAACCCGTCCGACAACGGCAAAGGGGGATTGGTGCCCACCACCGGCCGCAACGATCCGTATCGAGCGTTCAACTTCCGCGTCGAGATCGACGGCCTCACCGTCGCCGACTTCTCCGAGGTCTCGGGGATCGGCCTCGAGATCAACGTCATCGAGTACCGGACCCTGGACGATATGTCGTCGTCGAGGAAGATCCCGGGCCGCACGCGGCACCTGCCCATCGTGCTGAAGCGAGGCCTCACCGCCAACCGCGAGCTGTGGTCCTGGATCAAGTCGGTCGTCGACGGGAACGTCCAGCGGCGGAACGCATCGGTGGTGCTGCTCGACGAGGACGGAACAGAGGTCTTCCGGGTCAACGTCGTGCACGCGTGGCCGAGCGCCTGGCGGCTCTCGGCGTTCGACGCCTCATCGAGCGAGGTGGTCATCGAGGAGCTCGTCGTCGAGCACGAGGGGCTCGACGTCGTCTGACGGACACGCTCGCGGATCCTGCCGCGCCCGCCGCCGGCGAGGGGTTTCACAGGGCCGGGTGGCGGTTAGGGGTCTTGCATGGCACCCTCGGTGGACAGCAGTCGCCGCCCGCGAGCGGTGCCCCACGACACCCGCGGAGCGTTCGTGCCTGCAGACGTCGCCATCCTGGCGGAGAACCTCGTGAAGCGCTTCGGCGAGACCGTCGCCCTCGACGGTGTGAGCTTCGACGTGCCGCGCGGGATCGTCTGCGGGATCCTCGGTCCCAACGGCGCCGGCAAGACGACCGCGGTGCGCATCCTCACGACGCTCTCGACCGCCGACTCCGGGTCGGCCCGGGTGGCGGGCATCGACGTCAACCAGGACCCGATGGCGGTGCGCCGGCTGCTGGGCCTGGCGGCCCAGGAGGCGACCGTGGACAGCCTGCTGACCGGGCGCGAGAACCTGGTGATGATCGGCGAGCTGCACCACCTGGGCCGGCGCACGGCGAAGGCGCGGGCCGACGAGCTGCTCGCCCAGTTCGCCCTCGAGGAGGCCGGCGGGCGCCTCGCCAAGACCTACTCCGGCGGGATGCGCCGGCGCCTCGACCTGGCGGCGACCCTGGTGGCCCACCCGGAGATCCTGTTCCTGGACGAGCCCACGACGGGTCTCGACCCTCGCGCGCGCGTCGAGCTGTGGGGGGTGCTCGAGACGCTGGTGGACGAGGGGGCGACGATCCTCCTCACGACCCAGTACCTCGACGAGGCCGACCGCCTGGCGGACGACATCGTGGTCATCGACCACGGGCGCGTCATCGCGCGCGGCGACGCCCGCTCGCTGAAGAGCCAGGTCGGCGGGGCGCAGCTCTTCGCCACCGTCGTGGACCCGTCGCAGATCGGGATCGTCGCGGGCCACGTGGCCCGCATCACGGGCATGGAGCCGGCGGTGGACGAGGAGGAGCGCAGCGTGCAGGCGCCGAGCGAGGACGGCCCGCGCGCGGTCTCGCGGCTCGCCGACGCCCTCGCCGACGAGGGGATCGAGGTGGACGACATCGGCCTGCGCCGGCCGACGCTCGACGACGTGTTCCTCACCCTCACCGGCGCGCCGATCGAGGAGAGGGAGCCGGAGGAGGTGCCGCGATGAGCACCCTCATCCCGCCGGCCGCCGAGCGCGTGGGGAACGTCTTCGGCGACACCTGGGTGGTCGCTCGGCGCGGGCTGCTGCACATGCGGCGCCAGCCCGAGGCGCTGGCCGACGTGACCCTTCAGCCCGTGATGTTCGTGCTGCTCTTCGCCTACGTCTTCGGCGGAGCGATCAACGTCCCGGGCGGCGGGTACCAGGAGTTCCTGATGGGCGGGATCTTCGCCCAGACGATCGTGTTCGGCGCGTTCGGGGTGGCGATCGCGCTCGCCTACGACCGCAGCAACGGCGCCATCGACCGGTTCCGCTCGCTGCCCATGGCGCGCGCCTCGGTCCTGGGCGGGCACGCGGTGTCGAGCCTCATCCGGGCGACGCTGCCGATCGTCCTGATGTCGCTCTGCGGCCTCATCGTGGGCTGGCGGATCCACACGTCGTTCTGGGAGGCGGCGGGCGGCTACGGGATGATGTTCGCCTTCTCGTTCGCGATCATCTGGCTCGGCGTGCTGCTGGGGTCGCTGCTGCCCTCCGTCGAGGCCGTCCAGGGCGTCGCCTTCGTGGCGATCTTCCCGATCACCTTCATCGCGAGCACCTTCGTGCCCGTCGACACGCTCCCGGGCGTCCTGCGCACGATCGCCGAGTGGAACCCGGTCACGACCGTCTCGGAGTCGCTGCGCGAGCTCTTCGGGAACCCGACCGGGCGGTTCGGGTCGGATCCACCCTGGTCGCTCCAGCACCCGATCCTCTACAGCCTCCTCTGGATCGTGGCGATCGTCGTGGTCTGCGCCCCGCTGGCCATCCGCAGCTACCAGCGGATCTCGCGCGACTGAGGACGCCGTCCGAGCGGCGCCGGCGCGGGGACTAGGCCGAGGCCGCCGCCGCCCCCCGCCAGGCGCCGCCCTCGAGCACCGGCGACTCGCGTCCCTCGGAGTCCACGCCGAGCACGGTCACGGCCGGGTCGCCGATCATGAAGTCGATGTGGATCGCGCTCTGGTTGATCCGCTCCGCGTCGGCCGGACCGGCGCCCACCGGGTAGCCGGCGCCCAGGGCGATGTGGCTCGCGGCGTTCTCGTCGAGCAGGGTGTCGTAGAAGACGGTGCCCAGCGGGCCGATGCGCCCGCTGCCGTCCACCAGCGCCACCTCGCCCAGGCGCGACGCGCCGTCGTCGACCGCGGCGCGCGAGCGCAGCACCCCGGCGCCCTCGTCGGCGTCGATCTCCACGGCGCGGCCGCCGGCGAAGCGGACCCGCAGGCCGCGCACCACCGTCCCGCCCACGTCCAGCGGCCGCGTGGAGGTGACGTGGCCCTCGGTCCGCTCCGGGTCGGGGGTTGTGAACACCTCCTCGGTGGGGATGTTCGGCAGGTGCGGCAGGCCGTCGCGGCGGTGCTCGCCGCCGCCGATCCAGTGCGAGCCGGGCAGCAGCCCGACCGTCAGGTCGGTGCCCGGGCCCACGAAGCGCAGGGCCGAGAGCCGCAGGGCGTCGAGCCGCCGGGCCGAGGCCTCCAGCTCCTGGCCGCGGGCGCGCCACGCGGCGGCCGGATCCGGCTCGTCGAGCCGGCAGACGTGGGCGATCTGCTCCCACAGCCGCTCGGTCGCGGCCTCGGGCTCCAGGTCCGGGTGGACCAGCGCGGCCCAGGCCGGGTTGGGGCAGGGCACCACGGTCCAGTTGACCTTGGCCGCCATGGCCACCTCGACCGCCTCGCGCACCGAGGGCAGCCGGTCGCGTCCGGCGCGGGCGGGGTCCACGTCGTCGTAGAGGCCCGGGTCCGTCGGGCCGGCCAGGGCGATGACGGCCGCCGCCATCTGCCCGAGGGTCGTCGCACGCTCGCCCAGCCAGGGCGGCACCCAGTCGAGGGTGTCCTCCGGCGCGTGCCGCAGCCGCGCCAGCTTCACGTACGGGTCGAACCAGCCCAGGTCCACGTAGCGCGCGCCCCGGCGGTAGGCGGATTCCGCGATCGCGCGGACCAGGTCCTCCTGCCCGGAGCGCCCGCTCACCGCCACCACCTGACCCGGCTGCACGTTCGCGCCCACGCTCACGGCGAGGTCGGCCAGGCGCTCCAGCCGCGCGTCGCTCACCCCGGCGTCACCCGCCCACGGCCCGCATCAGGGCGTCCACGGCCCGCTCCTCCCACCGCTCGCCGAAGGGCTCGCCCGAGAGGTAGCGCGTCTGGTAGGCGCCCATGAACAGGTCCACCGCGGCGTCGATGTCCGCGTCCGGGTCGATCCGGCCCGACTCGCGCGCCGCGCCGAGCATCTCGCGCAGCAGCGCGCGCCGGGGCTGCAGCGTGCGCTCGCGGAAGAGCGTGAGGAGCTCGGGCGTGTGCCGCTCCTCGGTCAGGCAGGTGCCGACGAGGGCCATCGCGGATACCCGCTCCGCGTTGGCGCGCAGCTGCCGCAGTTGCGCGGTCAGGTCGGCGCGCAGGTCGCCGGTGGGCTCCGGCCGGCCGCTCTCCCGCAGCCGGGCGAGCGCGGCGGTCGCCAGGTCGGCCTTGCTCCGGTAGCGGAGGTAGATCGCGGCCTTGCTCGCGCCGGCCTCGGCGACGACGCCGTCCATGGTCATGCGCGCGTAGCCCTCGGCCGCCAGCAGCCGCAGGGCCGCGTCCAGGATCGCGGCGTCCACCTCGGGCGAGCGGGGGCGCCCGCGGCGAGCCGGTGCCGGGGCCATCTCGGCGGGGTTCGCGCTCACGGCGGCGAGGCTACCATCGCCCACAGGATTACAGAACTGCACCGTCTGGTATTTTTCCCGCGTGACCTCCGGCTCGTGGAAGGCCCTCATCGGGCTGTTCGTCCTCACGATGGGGACGAGCACGCTCACCCCGCTGCTGCCGCTGTACCAGCGCGACTTCGGCCTCTCCACCGCCACGGCCACCCTGCTGTTCGTCACCTACACCGTGACGGTCTGCCCCACGATGCTCATCGCGGGGAACCTGGCCGACCGCCTGGGACGGAAGAAGCTGCTGCTCCCGTCGATGGCGGTCATGACGCTCGCCTCGCTGGTGTTCGCCCTGGCCGAGTCGGTGCCGCTGCTGTTCGCGGGCCGGGTGCTCCAGGGCCTGGCCATCGGCGGCTTCCTGGGCGTGGGCTCGGCGTTCGTCGTGGACCACGCGCGGGCCGGCAGCAAGGCCCTCGCGGCCGCCCTCGCCGGGGTGTTCTTCCGGCTCGGCTTCGGGCTCGGGCCGGGCCTCGCGGGCATCGCCGCCCAGTACGGGCCCGCGCCGCGCCACACCCCCTTCTGGGGCCACATCGCCCTGATGCTCATCGGCATCGTCGCCGTCGCCACGACCAGCGAGACCCTTCTCCGGAAGGCCAAGCCCGGGCCCTTCCGCATCCGCATCGGGGTGCCGAAGGGGCAGGCGCTCGGCTTTCTCACCTACATCGCGCCGGCCACGTTCCTCATGAGCTTCATCGAGGGGACGCTGCTGTCCGTGGTGCCCATCTTCGTGGTCGAGACCCTGGGGGTCCACAACCTGGCGCTCGTCGGCGCCATCGGCTTCCTCACGCTGTCCCTCGGCGGCCTCGCGCCCTTCATCGGCCGGGGGCTCGATCCGCGCCGCGCGGTGATGATCGGGGCGACCGCCTCGTCCTTCCTGTCCCTGCTGATCGTGGCATCGGCGGAGGTGAACTCGGTCGCGCTGGTGGTGGGCGCCGCGGCCGCAATCGGGGTGATGAACGGCTTCATCCTCTACGGCGGCACGGTCATCTGCGGCACGATCGTCCCGATCCAGGAGCGCGGCAAGCTCATGTCGCTGCTCTACATGTGCGCCTACCTGGGCACCGTGCCCACCGTGGCGCTCGGCTACCTGGGCGACTCCATCGGGCTCACCACGACGCTGTTCATCTTCTCGCTGGTGGCCATCTCCATCGCCGGCTTCGTGATGCTGGTGGGCCGGCGCCTCTTCCGCGAGGTGGTGCCCTACGTGCCGCCCCCGCCCCCGCCCCTCGCCCCGGACGTGATCGCCTCCACCACGGGCGCCTAGACGGTATGGAGCACCGGGCTCGTCAGTCGCCGACGGGCGCCGTCTCGAGCCGGCCGAGCTCTCCGAGCACGGGAGCCGTGTCGCGCGAGCGGCGCGGGATGCGCCACGTGCAGACGACGGCCACGAAGGCGGCGACGCCGGAGATCAGGAAGGTGATGGTGAACGCGTTCTCGGCCGGAAGCCCGGAGGAGCCGCCGATCGTGACCGCACTGAGGATCGCCGCGCCCACCTGGCCGCCGACGACCCCGCCGATCGTGCGCATGACCGTGTTCATGCCCAGCGCGACGCCCGTCACCTCGGGCGAGACGGAGTCGACGATCAGCTTGGCGAGCATCGCGTAGACCAGGCCCACGCCGGCCCCCACGAGGCACATCGCCACCACGATCTCGGCGCCGGCGGTATGCGCGAACGCGAGCACGAGGGCCCCGAGCCCGAGCACCGCGCAGCCCACGCCGGTCAGGAGGCGCGCCCCGACGCGCGGCTCGAGCATCCCCCCGATCGGCCCCACGATCAGCATGACCACCGACGAGGGGAGCAGGTAGAGGCCGGCCACGATCACGCTGGCCCCGAAACCGTACGAGACCTCGGCCGCGAGCCCGGCCGGCAGGCCCGCGCCCATCTGCACGAAGGTGGGAACGAGGAGGTAGGTGCCGAACATGGCGAAGCCGGCGATGAGCGCGACGATGTTGGTCCAGAAGACCGCCCGGTCCCGCATCATCCCGATCTGCACCATCGGCTCGGGCACGCGCAGCTCCACGAGCACCCAGAGGGCGAGGATGACGATCGAGGCAACGCCCAGGCCGAGGGTGAGCGCGCTCGTCCAGCCCCAGCTCTCTCCCTCGCTGAGGGCCACGAGCAGGGCGACGAGGCCGGCCGACAGGGTGGCCGCGCCGGGCCAGTCGAGGCGCGACGGCGTCCGCATGGGCGACTCGGGCACGAGCCTCCACACGAGGATCAGGGCCGCGAAGACCGGGACGGCGCCGATCCAGAAGAGCCAGGTCCAGGGCAGGCTCTCGAGGATCACCCCGCTCAGCACCAGCCCGAGCGCGCCCCCCACCCCGAAGGTTGCCGACAGCAGCCCGAGGCCCATGCCCACGCGATCGCGCGGGAACTCGTCGCGGATGATCCCGAAGGACAGGGGGAAGATGGCGCCGGCCGCGCCCTGCAGCGCGCGCGCCGCGATCAGGAGGGCGATGGAGCCCGACAGGGCCGCGGCGACGGTGCCGACGGCGAAGATCAGCATGGCGATCACCAGGAGCCGCTTCTTCCCGTACGTGTCGCCCAGCTTGCCGAGGAGCGGCGTGGCGACGGCCGAGGTGAGCAGGAAGCCGGTGAAGACCCACGTCGTCCAGGTGTTCGTGGTGTTGAGGTCCTTCTGGATGGTCGGCAGCGCCGGGACCACCAGCGTCTGCTGGAGGACGTAGGAGATGCTGGCGATCGCCAGGACGCCGAGCGTCAGCGCCGGGCGCGCCCGCACGCGCTCGCCCCTCGCCCGCGCGTCAGGCATCGTTCGGGCCCCGGCCGCCATTGATTGCAGGATACAACCGTTGACCAGCACCGATCTGGACGCCGTCGTCGAGGCCCTCGCGGACCTGCGGGCGCGGGTCGTGCCGCTGATCCTGGCCCGCCAGGAGCGCCGCCGCGACGGCGCGACGCCCGGCGAGCGGCTGACCACCCCTCAGCACGTCACGCTGCTCAGCCTGGCCGACGGACCGCTGGCGGTGTCCGAGGTGGCCGCGGTGACCGGCGTCGCCGTCAGCACCGCCACCCGCATGGTGCAGTCGCTGGAGCGGGCGGGGTGGGTCGAGCGCACCACGCCCGTGCCCGGCGACGACCGCCGCCGCCGCCCGGTGGCGCTGACCGGCGAGGGCCGGGCCGTGGCGGAGGAGGCCGGCGAGGTGGTGCGCGCGCGGCTGCGCGGCCTGGCCGAGCGGCTCGACGACGACGGCCGCCGCGCCGTGCTCGAGGGGCTGGCGGCCTTCGCGACGGCGCTTCAGGAGGACGAGGCGGCGGCGGCCGGCGTCGCGCCCTCCGGTCGCATCCCATGAGCTGACCGAGAAAGTCGAGGTCGGTCGGGATCGACGGCAGGGCGACGTTGACGGCGGTGGCGTCCAGCACCACCATGAACCGCGCGATGCATACCAGCACCAGGACCAGCCAGCGTCGGTCGGGTGCGGTCTCGGCGGTCGGCGCGAGGGTTGACACAACGGATGGACCAGTCCACTTCGGGTGAGGGGAGCGGAGGCGGCGTGTACGCGGCCGCCCTTCGCCCCCTCCTGTTCCGCCTCGATCCCGAGCGCGCCCACGAGCTCTCGCTGGCGCTGCTGAGCAGGGTCGCGCCGGCGATGGCGCGCCTGCCCGGGCCACCGGACGGCGAGGGCCGGCTGGAGCAGCAGCTCTTCGGGCTGCGCTTCCCCAACCCCATCGGGCTGGCCGCCGGCTTCGACAAGCGCGCGCGGGCCGTGCCGGCCTGGCCGGCCCTCGGCTTCGGCTTCGCGGAGATCGGCACGGTCACCGCGCTCGGCCAGCCCGGCAACCCCCGGCCGCGCATCCACCGCCTGGCCGCGGACCGGGCGCTCATCAACCGGCTCGGGTTCAACAACGACGGCGCCGTGGGCACGGCCCAGCGGCTGGCCTCCTGGGAGCGCCGCGGCCTGCTGCACCGCGTCCCGCTGGGGGTGAACATCGGCCGGTCGCGGGTCGTCCCCTCCGAGCGCGCGGCCGCCGACTACGCGGCCAGCCTGGCCCGCCTGTGGCCCTATGCGGACTACATCGCGATCAACGTCAGCTCTCCCAACACCCCCGGCCTGCGCGATCTGCAGGAGACCGGCCCGCTGGGCGAGATCCTGGACGCCGTGGAGACGGTCAACCGCGACATGACCCGCTCCCGCGGCCCGGCGCGGCTCCCCGTGCTGGTGAAGCTGGCGCCGGACCTCTCGGACGAGCAGATCGAGGCCGCCGTCGACCTCGCCCTCGACCGCGGCCTGGGCGGCGTGATCGTCTCCAACACCACGCTCGCGCGCGAGGGGCTCCGCTCGCCTCCCGAGCTCACCAGCCGCGAGGGCGGCCTGTCGGGCGCGCCGCTGCGCGAGCGCTCCACCGCCCTCGTGCGCCGCGTCGCCCAGCGGGCCGCCGGGCGGCTGGTGGTGGTGGGGGTGGGGGGCGTGTTCGACGCCGACGACGCCTGGCAGAAGCTGGCGGCCGGCGCGTCGCTGGTGCAGGTGTACACCGGGCTCGTGTACGGCGGCCCCGGCACGGCGCGCTCGATCGCGGCGGGGCTCCTGGCCCGCATGGACCGCGAGGGCGTCCGGCACATCGGCGAGATCGTGGGAAGCGCCCCGACCGCCCCCTAGTAGTCTCCGGGCGCCTCCGCCCCTCGACCGAAGGCGCGTCTGCTCGAGTTCAGCGATCTCGCCCTGGTGCTGGTGACGCTCGCGGCGGCGAGCGTGCTGGCGGGGCGGCTGAGGCTCTCGGCGATCCCCGTCTTCATCGTCGCGGGAATCCTGCTGGGCCCCTCGCCGGGGTTCCCCACGGTGATCGAGGCCTCCGCGGGCACCGATCTCCTCGCCCGGCTCGGGATCGTGCTGCTGCTGTTCTTCCTGGGCCTGGAGTTCTCCCTCGACCGGATCCTGGCCGCCCGGAAGCTGGTGCTGGTGGGCGGCGTGATCGACCTGGTCCTGAACGGCGGGCTGGGCCTCGCGGTGGGGGTGATCCTGCTGGGACCGGTGCCCGAGGCGGTGCTCCTGGGCGGCCTGGTGTACGTGTCGAGCAGCGGCATCGTCACCCGGGCCCTGTTCGACATGCGGCGCCTGGGCGACGACGAGACCGACCTCGTGCTGGGCGTGCTGGTGTTCGAGGACCTGGCGATCGCCCTCTTCCTGGGAATCGCCGCGGCCCTGGCCAGCGGGGACTCGGTGGGGGGCGGGGAGATCGCGGCCACGGCGGGCCTGGCCCTGCTCTTCGTGTTCGCGTTCCTGCTGGTGGGCCGCTGGGCGCACCACGCCATCGACCGCATCGTCCCCCGGCTCGACCGCGAGCAGATCCTGCTGGCGGGGCTGGCGGTGGCGCTGGGAGGGGCCGCCATCGGCGAGGCGGCCGGGCTCTCCGAGGCGGTCGGCGCGCTCCTGGCCGGGGTGCTGCTGTCCGGCAGCGAGGTGCGCGACCAGATCGAGCAGCAGCTCCTGGGCCTGCGCGACTTCGCGGCGGCGATCTTCTTCTTCGCCTTCGGCCTGGAGGTGGACCTGGGCGCGGTGAGCCGCGACGTGCTCGTCTGGCTCGTCCTGGCGGTTCCGGTGGCGATCGTCGGCAAGATGGTGGGCGGCTACCTGGCCGGGACGGCCACCGGGTTCACCCGCCGCCAGAGCACCAACGTGGGCGCGGCGCTGGTCGCCCGGGGGGAGTTCTCGATCATCCTGGCCCAGCTCGCCGCGGGCGGCGCAGCCCTCGACGCCGACTTCCGCGACCTGGTGGCGCCCTTCGCGGGCCTGTTCGTCCTGGCGACGGCGGTCGCCGGAGTGGTATTGATGAGGGAGTCGCGGCGCATCGGACGGGCGGTGTTCCCGCCCCGCCCCGCCCCAACCAGAACGAGGAGATGAGACCGCGTGCTCGAGGTCCGAGAGACCCGGCTTCCCGGCGTGGGCACCAAGTTCACCCTGCGCACCGCGCGGGGGGAGAAGCTGTCGTCCGTCGTGCACGTCAACGGGATGCGCGAGATCTACCACTACCACGACGCCGACGAGGAGCCCCACGTCATCACGCTCAACGACGAGGAGTCGCGCCAGCTCGCGGCGATCCTCGGGGGCGTCGTCTACCGGCCGCAGCTCGTCAAGGACCTGGAGGTCGCCCTCAAGGACCTCGTGATGGAGTGGATCGAGCTGCCCCCCACCAGCCCGCTGGTGGGCCTCACGGTGGCCACCTGCCGCATCCGCTCCACCACCGGCGCCACGATCGTCGCGATCCTGCGCGAGTCCGGCTCCCTGGCCACGCCGCACCCCGACGAGGTTCTGCGGGCCGACGACACCCTGGTCGTGATCGGGCGCCCGGGGAGCTTCGACGAGATCAACCGTCTCGTCGCGGAGGGTCCCCCCGAGGACTGAGCTAATCTCCGCGCGTGCCTGACCGCCGGCCCGGGGGGCGCCCGCGGGGCGCGATCGAGGCCGCAGGATGAGCCGGACGAGAGGCCCGGGCTCCCTGCGGGGGGTCCTGTCCGGCCTCGTCGTGGCGCTCGGCATGGTTCTGGCCCTGCTGATCGCGGTGGCGCTGCTCGGAATGGTCAACACCGCCCGCGACTACCGTGACGGGGCCCAGCGCGCGATGGAGCGCCAGACGGCGGCCAATCAGCTCCTGATCGACCTGCTCAGCGCCCAGAGCGCGAACCGCGCCTACATCCTCCTCGCCCGGGGCGAGGACCTGCGGGCCTACCTCGCCGCGCGCGACCGCTACCCGGGCGAGATCCAGCGCATGAAGCGCCTGGTGGCCAAGGAGCCGAGCCTCGCCGCCTCGGCCGACGCCGTCGACCGCACGGCCCGCCTGTTCTTCTCGGAGGCGGTCGAGCTCATCCGCCTGCGGCGCACGGGCCACGCGGAGGAGGCGCGGCGGCGGATCGACCAGGGCCTCTCCGAGAACCGCTTCGCCGCCTTCCGGACCGAGGACGCGCGGCTGGCGCAGGGCATCGAGGAGATCCGCGCCCGGGGCCTGGCCGACGACGACCGCCGCCGCCGGCTCACCTTCGCGGCGATCGTGGTCGCGGCGCTCCTGGCGCTGATCATGGTGGCCATCGTGTCGCGCCAGCTCTGGCGGCGGATCGGTGGTCCCATCGCGCTGCTGTCGGCCGGCGTCGGGCGCGTCACGCGCGGGCGGCTGACCGACCCCGTGCCCGTCAGCCGCGAGGGCGTGCGCGAGCTTGCCGAGCTGGTCGAGGGCTTCAACCTCATGCAGCGCGAGGTGCGCGAGGAGCGGGATGCGGTGGCGGCCGCCGCCCGGCGCGAGGCCGCCCAGAAGACCGAGCGCACCCTCTGGGAGACCGTCCAGAGCGGCCTGCTGCCCGAGCGCCTGCCCAGCGTCCGCGGCCTGCGCCTGGCGGCGCGCTATCAGCCGGCCGAGCGCGCGCTGCTGATCGGCGGGGACTTCTACGACGCCGTCGTCCTGCCCGACGGCCGCCTGGCCGTGATGGTGGGCGACATGGCCGGCCACGGGGCGCCCGCGGCGGCCCAGGCCGCGGGCCTGCGCTTCGGCTGGCGCACCCTGGTGTCGGCGAACCCGAACCCGGCCGCCGTGCTCGCGGCGCTCAACGCCCAGATGGCCGGTCCCGCGCAGCGGGCCGAGGGCCTCTTCGCCTCGATCATCTACATGCTGATCGACCCCAAGGGCTCGGTCACCTTCGCCCCGGCCGGGCACCCACCGCCCTTCTTCCTCACGGCCACGGTCTGCCAGCCGCTGGAGCCGCTGGTCACCGGGCCGCTGCTCGGCGTGTTCGACGAGGCCGAGTGGCCGGTCACCCACGCCTCCCTCCCTCCGGGCGGGACGATCGTCCTCTACACCGACGGCCTCATCGAGGCGCGCCAGGGGGCCGACACCTTCGGCGTGGAGCGCGCGTGCGCCGTGCTCGCCGCGGAGCGCCGCTCGGCCGTGGAAATGCGGGTCGGTCGCCTCATCGACGCGGCGCGCCGGCACGAGGACCAGAGCCTGCGCGACGACGTGGTGGTGGTGGCCATCGAGCGGCCCGTCCCGATCCCCTGGGCCGCGCCCGACGGGCCGCCGCCCGGAGAGGCGCGCCGGCCGACGGTGAGCCACGCGACCGTCGTCCCGCCGGTGAGGGCTCCCCTCAGCCCCCGCGCTTGACGCGAGGCGGCAGCGCCGCCGGCACCGTGATCCCCACCGTCTTCGTCGTCGTGCCCGCCGTGGTGGTCGCCCGCAGGCGCACCGTGTACTTCACCTTCTTGCGGAGCTTCGGCGGCGTCACGGTGATCGTGCGCGTCCCGGCGGCGAGGGTCTTGGTCACGCCCTTCCCCACGTTGCGCACGACGACGCGGCGCTTCGGGGCCTTCTTGAACACCTTGACCGTGCGGCGCAGGAGCTGCGCCTTCACGCGCGCGGCGGTGCTCAGGCGCAGGCTCACCACGATCCTGCCCTTCACGAGCTTGGCCCGGAGCTGGGTGACCTTGGGGGGCGTGACCGAGGTCGGCACGCCGCCGGGCCCCGTGGCGGGGACCACGACCAGCGTCGACGCGTTCCCGGATCCGTCGCGCGCCTCGATCTTCAGGGGCCCGTTGTGGGCGATGGTCGTGGTGCCCGAGAAGGTCGCGCCGGCGCCCGGCCGCAGAGCCACGCCGTTGGCGATCACCGAGCCGACGCCCGAGGGGTCCGTCGCGGTCACGACGACGGCCGAGCCGCCCGCGACCGGCGTGGTCGAGGTGATCTGGATCGCCGGACCGGTGGTGTCGGTCGGGCGCGAGCTCCTTGGCAAGGACGTCGGCGACTGGGCGTTGGTGTCGGTCGGGACGAGCCGCGTGTGGGCGCCGCGCCGTCGGGGTCACGAAGGCCACCAGGCTCCCCGCGCCGCGCGATCGCCGAGTGCTCGTGGAGCGGTGAGGCTCTGCGTGGTCCCGTCGGACGCGGCGCTCGCGCGCGCGGTGATCTTGCTGCCGATGTCGCGCGCGTAGACGTCGGCCACGGCGAGGTTGCCGTCGTCGGCAGTGGTCAGGTCGATGGAGGTGGAGGTGAACGACACCCGGCTCCCGTCGGCCGAGATGGCCGGGCGGATCGCCGCCGGTGTCGCCCCCCGTGTCGATGCCGTTGCGCGCCGACGCAAGGGTGAAGCCCGCCGCGGTCGTCATGTCGCGCCGGTAGACGTTGTTGCCGGCGACGTGGTTGACGGCGTCGTACTTCTCGCCGGTCTCGAAGACCACGAAGCGGCCGTCGCCGGAGATGTCCGGGAAGCTCGAGCCGGTGGTCCTCGTGGGATCGCTCGCGGCCGTCGTGGTTCCCGCCACGAGGTTGCGCACGATGGCGTCGTTGCGCGGCGCCCGGTGTCGTCGGGCACAAGGTTGTCGGTGCCCGCCGGAGCCTCGAAGACCACCGCGCGGCCGTCGGCCGAGATCGCCGAGCGCTCGGTCGTGCTCGTTCGCCAGCACCCCGGCGGTGCTCTGGGCGGCCAGCACGGTGGTACCGGCGGCGACGTCGCGCACCACGACGTCGGAGGCGAGGTTGTCGTCGACGCCCGCGAAGAGGTTGGTCGCGGTCGCCGATCCCGAACGAGACCCGGTTGCCGTCGTACGAGACGTCAGGGTCACCGAAGACCGCCGAGATTGGCCTTCTGGCCGGCGGAGTTCAGGGAGATCAGATCCACGGCGCCGGTGACGAGGTCCTTTCGGAAGACGTCCCTGTTCGTGTCGGTGTCCAGCGGATGTCAGGTTGGTCGCCACTCGACGCGAACACCACGTAGCGGCCGTTGCCCGAGATCGCGAACAGGACGTTCCCGACGTCCTCGGTGTCAACGGCGCTTGTCCGCCGCTGCGCCGGCCGCGTTCGCCGAGGCGAGGATCGTGGTGCCGGCGACCCGGTCGCGCACGAAGAGCTGAGCGACGGCCCCGGTGGGGACGCTCGTGTAGGCGAAGGCCGAGGTGAACGCCACGAACCGGCCGTCGGCGGAGACGGCGCGCGGGGCCGGCGGCGAGAGCAGGACCTGCGCGCCGGCCGAGGTCAGGGAGACGAGGGTGGTGTCGCCGGCGGCGCCCACCGCGAGCCCCGCGCCCAGGGCGGCGACGGCGGCGGAGGCGAGGATCAGGGAGGAGACCCGGCGCATCGGGACGATCCTCTCCGCGTCCCCGCGGCGTCGTGGCAACCCCCGTGGGTCGAGGCCGGCCGTCTCAGCGCCGGGAGATGAAGCTCACGGCGTGGGCGCGGTCGTTGGCCTCGCGCGCGCCCTCGCGCGACAGCGCGCCCCGCCGCACCAGCAGCGCGTACTCGGTGCGCAGGCGGGTCCCGATCATCTCCGGCCCGTCGGTGGCCACCACCAGCGGAACGCCGGCCGCCTCGAGCCCGAAGACGATCTCGGCCATCTGCTCCTCGTCGCGCACGGCCCCGGTGCGCACGTTCGAGGTGGGGCAGACCTCGAGCACCACCCCGCGCTCGAGCGCCTGCTCGAGCAGGCGCGGCTCCATCGCGGTGATGATCCCGTGGCCGATGCGGTCCACGCCCAGGTCCAGCACCTGGCGCATCTCGTCGATGAAGGGCCCCGGGTCGGGCGCGTTGACGCCCTCCTCGCCGGCGTGCAGCGTGACCCCCAGGCCGGCGTCGCGGGCGCGCTCCACCAGCGGGGCCAGGTCGCGGTAGGGGTAGGGCGCCGAGGTGCCGGGGGGACGCGGCCCGCCGATGTCGACGGCGATCACGCCGCGGTCGCGGAAGCGGATGGCCCGCTCGACGATGGCGGCGTTCAGCTCGGGGGAGAAGGCACGGTCCATCATCAGGATCAGGCCCGCGCGGACCGGATACTCCAGCGAGGCCCGGTCGATGCCGTGCACGGCGGCCATCACGATGGCGTCCAGGTCGCGCTCGCCGCCCCGGTTGCGCTTGGCCGGGTTGAACCGCACCTCGTGGGTGGTGATCCGCTGCGACCGGTAGCCGCCCGAGATCATCCCGTGGACGGCCCGGAAGACCCCCTCCGGGCTGCTCTGGATCAGCTCGGTGAGGTGGTAGATCCGGTCGAGGCCCGCCAGGCCGTCGGTGCCCGCGCCGACGTTGGTGGCCGAGGCGAACTCCCAGTAGTCCCGGTACGGGACCTTGATGCCCTGCTCGTGGGCGAGCTCCCACATGGTGGCGGCGTCGACGCCGCCACCGAGGTGCGCGTGGAGCTCCGCGAGCGGCTCGTCGGCGGCGAAGACCGCGTTCACCGCCACGGCGCGCCCGCCCTACGCCGCGACCAGCTCCTTCAGCTCGCCGTCCTGGAACATCTCGGTGACGATGTCGCAGCCGCCGACGAGCTTCCCGTCGACGAAGAGCTGCGGGATCGTGGGCCAGTCGGACCAGCCCGACAGCACCTGGCGGATGCGGGGGTCCACCAGGATGTCGCGCGAGCCGTACTCCACTCCGAGGTGGTTCAGGATCTGCACGACCTGGTTCGAGAATCCGCAGCGGGGCATCTCCGGGACGCCCTTCATGTAGAGGAACACCCGGTTCTCGGCCACCTCGGCCTTGATCTGGTCGAGGATCTCCTGGTCGGTCATGGTCATGGTGTCGCTCATGTCGCCTCCGGTGCGCGTGTCCTCAGGGCGAGCGCGTGGATGCTGCCGTCGTCGAGGCGGCTCTGCACGGCCGCGTAGACGAGCTTGTGCTGCTCCAGGCGCGAGAGGCCGGTGAACTGCGGGGCCACCACCGTGGCGGCGAGGTGATCCCCGCCCCCCTGGTCGACGATCTCCGCCTGCGCTCCGGGGAGCGCGGACTCGATCATCGTCGTCAGCTCAGACAGGTCGGCCATCGGCCCGGACGATAGCGGCTCCCCCGCGCCCCGGGCCCCCCCGCCCCGGGATCAGGTCGCGCGCTTCGCGACGGTCAGGGTGCCCTTCATGCCCCCGGCCTCGTGGCCGAAGACGCTGCAGTAGAAGGTGTACCTGCCCGGCGGCAGGTTGGCGAAGTACACCACCGACTTCTTCCCATTGCCCACGATCTTCCCGAGCCGGGGCTTGGCGAGCTTGGGCCCGCGGAGCGCGACGTTGTGGGCCAGGTCCGAGTTGTTCGTCAGCACCAGCCGCACCGGCCCGGTGGGGGCCTTGAGCTTGGTCACGTTGAACGCCAGCTCGTTGGCCTCCGCGCTCAGCGGCCGCACCGCCGCCGGCCTGCTCGCCGCCATCGCGAGCCCCGCCAGCCCGGCCGCACCCGCCGCCGCCGTCACCGTCAGCGCCAGCGCCGCGCGCCTGATCCCGACTCGACTCACCCTCGCCCCCTCCATCGGCTGTCCGGCGCGGAAGGCTACTGGGAGAGTGCCGCCGTGAGCTCCTGGGCTGTCACGACGGGCGCCAGGCAGGCGAAACGCCGGCACACGTAGGCGGCGGGGGACCCGTCCACCAGGGGCCGGCCGTCCAGCAGCGGCGCGGCGGCGAGGGCCTCCGCGTCGTCCGGATCGCCGGCGGCGAGGGTGTCGTAGGGGCCGCGGGCGGCGCGCGCGGCGTCGACCAGGGCCCGGGTGCGCTCGTCGTCGCGGGGGCCCACGATCGCCACCTCGCGGCGCTCGGACAGGTGGTGGTCGAGCGCGACCAGCGCGGTCCCGAACGCCTGGGGGAAGCGGGCCATGTCGGCCGACACCAGCCGCAGAGCGCCCAGCGCCCGCTCCTCCAGCCCGGCGTCGCCCGTGATCTCGGCAAGCCGCAGCAGGACGTGGGCGGCCTGGGAGTTGCCCGCGGGCGTGGGATGGTCCTCGAGGTCGCGCGTGCGCGCCACGAGCGCCTCGCCGTCGGAGCCGGAGTAGTAGAAGCCGCCCACCTCGTCATCGGCGAACAGCTCGATCATCCGGTCGGCGAGCTCCCGCGCGGCGGCGAGCCACCGGGGGTGGAAGGTCGCGTCGTACAGGCACAGCAGGCCGTGGCAGAGGTCGGCGTGGTCGTCGAGCTGCCCGAGCTGCGCGGCCCGGCCCTGCATGTGCGCGCGGCGCAGGCGCCCGTCCACCACCAGGGCGTCGAGCAGGAACGCGGCGGTGTCCGAGGCGGCGTCCAGGTAGTCCGGGCGCCCGAACGCCACGCCGGCCTCGGCCAGCGCGGCCACGCTCAGGCCGTTCCAGGCCGCGATGACCTTGTCGTCGCGGGCCGGCGCAGGGCGTTGCGAGCGCGCGGCGTAGAGCTTCGCGCGCGCCGAGGCCAGCAGCGGACGGGCGTCCTCCCCCAGCTCGCTCGAGACGGCGTCGAGCGACGCCGCGAGGCGCAGGATCGTCTTCCCCTCGAAGTTCCCCTCGGGGGTCACCCCGTAGCGCAGGGTCACCGCCCGGGCCTCGGCCGGCGACAGCAGGTCGGCCAGCTCCTGGGGCGTCCACACGAAGAAGGCGCCCTCGCCGCCGGGCGAGTCGGCGTCCTGGGCCGCGGCGAACCCGCCGCCCGGCAGCCGCATCTCCCGGATCAGGTAGTCCAGGGTCGACTCGGCCACCCGGCGATGGTCGGGCGAGGCGGTCAGCCGATGGGCCAGCGTGTACGCCCGGGCCAGCAGGGCGTTGTCGTAGAGCATCTTCTCGAAGTGGGGGACGAGCCAGTGGCCGTCGACGCTGTAGCGGTGGAAGCCTCCGCCCACCTGGTCGTAGATGCCGCCGGCCGCCATCCTCCCCAGGGTCAGCTCGAGCATCTCGCGGGAGTGGTGGTCGTCGGGGCGCCGCCACACGCGGCGGGCCAGGAACTCGAGGGCCAGCGAGGGCGGGAACTTGGGCGCCCCGCCGAAGCCCCCCTCGGCCGGGTCGAAGACGCGCGCCAGCCCCACCACGGCGTCCTCCAGCACCTGCCGGTCGAGGCCCTCGGCGGGCGATCGCTCGGCCGCGGCCGTGAGCCGCCGCGCGACCTCCCCGGCCTGACTCTCCACGTCGTCGCGGCGCGTGCGGTAGGCGTTGGCGAGGGCGCGGCAGAGGTCGGGGAAGGCGGGCAGGCCCCCCCGCGCCGTGCGCGGGAAGTAGGTGCCCGCGTAGAACGGCCGCGCGTCGGGGGTCAGGAAGACCGTCATCGGCCAGCCGCCCTGCCCGGCCAGCGACAGCGTGGCCTGCATGTAGAGGGCGTCCACGTCGGGGCGCTCCTCGCGGTCGACCTTCACGTTGACGAAGAGCTCGTTCATGACCGCGGCGGTGTCCGCGTCCTCGAACGACTCGTGGGCCATCACGTGGCACCAGTGGCACGAGGAGTAGCCGATCGACAGCAGGACCGGCCGGTCCTCGGCCCGGGCCCGGGCGAACGCCTCGTCGCCCCACGGGTACCAGTCGACCGGGTTGTCGGCGTGCTGGAGCAGGTAGAGGGATGACTCGCCGCCGAGCCGGTTCACCCGGCGAGCATAGCCCCGGACGGCTACGGTTGACCCGATGCCCGATCCCTTCATCGCCGCCGCGGGGCCCGCTCCCGCCCGCGGGACCGAGAGCCGCTGGCGCCAGGTGGCGCTGCTCGCGGCCTCCGCCGCGCTGGGCGACTCGGCCCAGGCCGCGGCCGGCCTGGCGGCCACGCTGCTGTCGCTGGACCACCCGGAGGCCGCCGCCGCCGCCCTGCGGAGCGCGCCCGCCGGCGACCCCTGGGCCCGGTGGTGGCGCGTGCTGGCCGCCGGCCAGTCCGCCGGGGCCGAGGGCCTCGACGAGGCGCTCGCCGCCGCGCTGGGGGAGCCGGCCGAGGGACCGGACGGGCGCGAGGTGGCCCGGCGCCTGGCCGACCTGCAGGCCGAGCTCGCGGCCCTGCGCGGCGGCGACCCCGACCCGGCTCGGTTCGCGCTGCTGGGCCACCGGCCCCGCCCGGAGCGCCGCGTGGTGCTCGGCGGGCGCTCGTCGGCGGCGTTCCTGGCCGAGCCGGGCTGGGACGCCCTGCGGTTGGTGCGCCTGGCGCCCTCCGAGGGCCCGGCGCTCGGCAATCGCGCCCACTCCACCCTGGCGGAGGTCGTGTCCGCGGTCCGCCGGGGAGAGGCGGGTCCGGGCTGGACCGTTCCCGGCGACGCCCCCGACGACCCCGACCCGGAGGCCATGCTCGCGGCGCTGCGCGAGGACCCCGCCACCCGCGACCGGCGCCTGATCTCGCTTGCGCGCGAGGTCGCCGAGGAGCGCGAGCGCCTGGCCGCCGAGCGGGCCGCCCTGATGGAGGAGCGCGCCCGGGTCGCCGCCGACCGGGCCCGGCGCCGCCGGGTGGGCCCGGCGCCGCCCCCGCCCGCCCCCGCCTCCGCCCAGGTGGCGGTGCCCCGCACCGAGGCCGAGGCGTCGGCGCTGCTGGGACTCCCACGGGGGGCCGCGCCGGACGAGGTGGAGCGCGCCTACCGCGAGCAGGTGAGCCGCTGCCACCCCGACCGGGTGGCCGGCCTGCACCCGGCGATCCAGGGCCAGGCGGAGGGCCTCACCGTGGCCCTCAACGCCGCGCGGGACCTGCTGATGGGCCGGTCACCGCGGCGCCGGCCTCAGCGCGCCAGCGGGTAGCGTCTCCCGCGCCACTCGGGCCCCCGCCCCGCCAGCCGTCCCAGCGAGCCCCGCGCGACCGCGCCGGCGAGCACCACCATCCCCAGCGGCAGGGTGGGCGCGTAGCGCGCGGGCGTATGGGCCGACCGCGACGCCAGGCGCTGCAGCGCCACGGTCGCCAGCAGGCCGGCGCCGCCGGTGGTCCCGAGGAGCCGGTCGCCGGTGAGCGCTCCCCGGACCACCGCGGCGACGGGGATCACGGCGAGCGCCACGGTGACGCCGGCGCCGGCGAGACCCTTCGCCGGGCTGCCGGCGGCCCCGAAGGAGGCGTTCTTGCTCCAGCCGTCCCAGACCTCCCGGCCGCCGTGGTACATCCGCAGGCGCGCCAGCCGCCCGGCGGGCATGGGCACCAGGAGGTGGCCGCCGCGCTTGACGGCCTCGGCCAGGCAGACGTCCTCCACCATCCGGCTCCGGATGGCCGCGTGCCCTCCGGCCGCCTCGTACACGCCGCGCTCCACGAGGATGTAGCCGCCCGCGGCGATGGCGACCCGGCTCCGCCGCGAGCGGGCGAGGGGGCCGGGGGCCACGAAGGTGCCGATGGCGGTCACGGCGGCGGGGGTCACCAGCCGCTCGAGCGCCCCCTCGCAGTCGATCGTGGGGAACAGGGTGACGCCGCCGCGGCCCAGGCGGCGCGCCATGGCCAGCGCGCGTCCCAGGGAGTCGGGGGCGTGGATGACGTCGGCGTCGGTGAACAGCAGCCAGTCGCCGCGCGCCGCGCGGACGGCCTGCCAGCAGGCCCAGGACTTGCCCACCCAGCCCGGGGGCAGCGCCTCGCCCGCGAGAACCCTGACGCGGGGATCGCCGCCCGCGGCGGCACGGGCGGCCGCGAGCGTGCCGTCGCGCGACTCGTCGTCGACCACGATCACCTCGACGCGGGGGTAGTCCAGCGCGCGCAGCGAGGCGACGGCCGCCCCGAGGCCGCGCTCCTCGTCGCGCGCGGGCACGATCACGCTCACCAGCGGACCGTCCGCCGCGGGCCGCTCGGCCTCCGGGTGCGGCGCGCGCCGGCGCTCGTGTGCGGCGAGCACGGCGGCCCCCACCCACAGGCCGCCCGCCACGCCGGCGGTCAGCCGCAGGCTCATCGGCCGGCGAGACTACCCCACGCCCCCGCCGGGGCCGATGCGTCAGGCTGCGGGCGATGAGCGTGTGCGGAATCGTGCTCGCCGCCGGCCGGGGCGTGCGGATGGGCGGCACCCCCAAGCAGCTCCTGCCGCTCGACGGACTCCCGCTGCTCCAGCACGTGCTGGACGCCGCGGCCTCCGCGGGCGTCGACGACGTCGTGGTGGTGCTGGGTCACGCGGCCGACCGCATCGCCCCGGCCCTCCGCCTGCCGCCCGGCGCGCGGGTGGTCGTGAACCCGCGTCACGAGGAGGGGCAGTCCACGTCGCTGGGCGTCGCCCTCGGCGCGATGCCGCCGGGGGCCACCGCGGCGCTCGTGCTCCTGGGCGACCAGCCCGAGGTGCGGGCCGACGCGATCCGGGCGGTGATCGGCGCGGCGGGGCGGGCCCCGGTGGTGCGGGCGTCCTACGGCGGGGTCCCGGGTCATCCGGTGCTGCTGGCCCGGTCCCTCTGGCCCGAGCTGGCGCGGGGGCGGGGCGACGCGGGCGCGCGCGGCCTGATCGCGGCGCGGGGGGAGCGGCCGGCGCTGGTGGAGG
Source organism: Miltoncostaeaceae bacterium (assembly GCA_963760715.1). Lineage (GTDB taxonomy): Bacteria > Actinomycetota > Thermoleophilia > Miltoncostaeales > Miltoncostaeaceae > CAVXDY01. The sequence continues at coordinate 382,088 of CAVXDY010000007.1, forward strand.
TGGGCGGGAGCGCGCCCGCCGACATCGACACCCCCGAGGACTACGCGCTCCTGCGCGCGCGCTTCGGCGCCGCGACGCCCTAGAGGCGGGCGATCACGTCGGCCACCTCCTCCAGGCTCTGGAGGTTGTGGCCGGGGCGGAACACGTCGACGTGGGGAAGGGCGGCCGCCATGCCGCGCGCGAGCGGCTCGTAGGCGTCGCTGCTCTTCAGGGGGTTGAGCCACACCACGTGGTGGGCCAGGCGCGCCAGGCGCTCCATCTGCTCGCCCAGCAGCGCCGGATCGCCCACGTCGAGGCCGTCCGAGAGGATCACGCACACGGCCCCCCGCACCGCCCGCGTGCGGCCGTGCTCGTCCATGAGGCGCTTCAGCGAGTCTCCGATGCGCGTGCCCCCGTCCCAGTCGGTCACCTCGCTCGAGGCGGCGCGGAAGGCGGCGTCGGGATCGGAGCCCGAGAGCGCGCGGGTCATCCGCGTGAGCCGGGTGCTGAAGGCGAACGCCTCCCAGTCGGGCCCCGTGCGCAGGGCCGCGTGGGTGAACATCGCGAGGGCGCGCGAGTAGGCCGACATCGAGCCGGAGACGTCCAGCACCAGCAGCAGCCGCCGCCGCTGCACCCTCCGGCGCCGCCAGGCGCGCTCGATCGGCTCGCCTCCGGTGCGCATGGCGCGCCGCAGCGTGCGCCGCAGGTCGGGATCGCCCGAGCGCGCCGGCCGGCGCCGGCGCGTGCGCCGCTCGGGCGCGCGCAGCCGCAGGCGCTCCATCAGGCGTGCCAGCATCGCCAGCTCCGCCTCGGTGCAGTCCGCGAAGCTCTTGCGCCGCAGGCTCTCCACCGAGCTCGCGAGGCTCGTCTCGTCGCCCTCCTCGCGGGGCCCCGCCGCCACCGACAGGTCGCTGGGGGCGATGACGCCGGGGATGCGGTCGGCCACCCGCTGGGACGGGGGCTCGGGGGGCCCGACGATGCCGAAGGCGTCCTCGAAGGCCCGGTCGAACGCCGGGATGTCCTCACGGCGTGAGATGAGCGTCGCGCGACCGGCCCAGTAGAGGTCGCCCGGGCCCACCGACTCGGCGGCCCGCGCGAAGCTCAGGATCCGCCCGGTGCCCACCGGCACGCCCGCGTCGCGCAGCCCGTGCGCGAGCGCGAGGGGGATCGCGAGATCGCTCATCCCCCGAGCAGCTCCGGCAGCGCCCGGCGCACCATCGTGAGGTCGTCGCGGTTCTTGACCACCCAGCCCAGGGTCTCGCCGGCCGACGCGGCATCGACCGCCCCGATGCCGAGGGCCGCGAGCGCGCGGCTCCAGTCGATGGCCTCGGCCGGGCCCGGCCGCTTGATGAGGTCCATCTCCCGCAGCCGCGCCACCACCTCGGCCACCGACCGCGCGAGCGCCTCGGACGCCTCGGGCGCCCGCAGGCGGATGATCGCCGTCTCGCGCTCGAGGGTGGGGTAGTCGATCCAGTGGTAGAGGCACCGGCGCTTGAGGGCGTCGTGCAGCTCCCGGGTGCGGTTGGAGGTCAGCACCACCACGGGCGGCTGCTCGGCCGTCACGGTGCCGATCTCGGGGATCGTCACGGCCGAGTCGGCGAGCACCTCGAGCAGGAAGGCCTCGAACTCCTCGTCGGCGCGGTCCAGCTCGTCCACCAGCAGCACCGCGCCGGCCCCCGCGCGCACCGCGCGCAGCAGCGGCCGCTCCACCAGGAACTCGGGCCCGTAGAGCTCGGCGGCGCGGCGGGACGGGTCGAGCTGGCCGTCCTGGATGGTCCGGGCGTAGAGGAGCTGGCGCGAGTAGTCCCACTCGTACAGGGCCTGGCCGGCGTCGATTCCCTCGTAGCACTGGAGCCGGATGAGCTCGGCGTCGAGCACCCGCGCCAGGGTCCGCGCGACCTCGGTCTTCCCCACGCCGGGCTCGCCCTCCAGCAGCAGCGGCCGGCGGAGCGTGAGGGCCAGGAAGACCGAGACGGCGAGGCCGCGATCGGCGAGGTACGACTCCTCCGCGAGGGCCGCCTCGAGGGCGTCGACGTCCTCGAACCTCATCCCTCGATCCTCCCCGCCGGCATGGGCAGATTCCGCAGTTCGTGCGTATATTGACGAAGTTCGGAGCCGGCTGTCCGGCCGGCGACCACCCGGGAGGTCACTGGCGTGCGCGACGTGCTTCCGACGCTCGAGCGATGGGCCCGGGACGGCGTGCGCGCGGCGCTGGCCACGGTGGTCGGGGTCGACCGCTCCGCCCCCCGGGAGCCGGGCAGCGTGATGGCGGTGAGCGAGACCGGCGAGGTCGCCGGGTCGGTCACGGGCGGCTGCGTGGAGCCGGCGGTGTACCTCCACGCCGAGGAGGTCCTGGCCGGGGGGCCGGCGCGGATGGCGACCTACGGAATCGTGGACGAAGAGGCCTTCGAGGTTGGGCTCCCCTGTGGCGGCAACGTCAGCATCTTCGTGGAGCCGATGGACCCCGCGGCGGTGGTGCAGGTCGCGGCCGCCGTGCGCGAGGAGCGGCCCGTGGCCTACCTCACGACGGTCGGCGGGGAGCCGCTGGGCGGGCCGCGCGTGATCTCCCGCGCGGGCGACCCCGCCGACGACGTCGAGGCCGCCGCCCGCCCGTTGCTGACCCTCGGCGAGAGCGGGGTCGTGGAGGCCGGCGGCCACGAGGTGTTCGTCTCCTCCTTCGTCCCGCGCCCGGCCATGTACGTCTTCGGGGCCATCGACTTCGCCTCGTCGCTCGCCACCGTCGGGCGCTTCCTGGGGTACCGGGTCACCGTCTGCGACCCCCGCGCGATCTTCGTGACCCCCGAGCGCTTCCCCGACGCCGACGAGCTGGTCATCGAGTGGCCGCACGAGTTCCTGGCCCGCGCGCCGGTGGACGAGCGCACCGCGATCTGCGTGCTCACGCACGACGACAAGTTCGACGTGCCCGCGCTGCGGGCCGCGCTCGCCACCCCGGCGCGCTACATCGGCGCGATGGGGTCGCGCCGCACCACCGAGCGGCGTCGCGAGCGCCTGCTGGAGCTCGGGGTGGCCGAGGAGGAGCTCGACCGCATCCACGCTCCCATCGGCCTGTCCATCGCGTCGCGCACCCCGGAGGAGGTCGCGGTCGCCATCGGCGCGCAGATCGTCGCCGTGGCGAACCGGGCCGCCGCGCCCGTCCGGACATGAGCGGCCCGGCGCGGCGCCGCACCGACGACGCCGGCGTGGAGGAGCTGCGGGCGGCGATCGACGATCTGATGCGCGACGCCGATGCCCGTCTCGCAGCCGGACGGCAACCCCCTTGCAACGTTTGACGCGAGCGGCCTCCCGCCGGGAGGATGGGCGGAGCTGACGGAGAGGAGCCGCGGCGTGAAGCTGGAGCACGCGTTCGAGGTACCGGCGTCACCCGATCAGACCATGGCTCTGATGCTCGACCCCGAGCGCGTCGTGCCCTGCATGCCCGGTGCGAACCTCAAGGAGGTCGTCGACGAGGGCAGCTGGAAGGCCGAGATGGGGGTGAAGCTCGGCCCGGTCGGGATGCAGTTCCTGGTCGACGTGAACCTGCTCGAGCGGAACGACGACGCCCACGCGGTGAAGCTCGGCGTGAGCGGGCGCGACACGCGCGGCAAGGGCGGGGCCGAGGGCACGGTCGACTCCCGGCTCATCGCCCTCGACGGCGGCGGCACCCGGGTCGAGATGGCCACCGACCTGCGGTTCTCCGGCCAGGCCGCCCAGCTCGGGCGGCCCAACGTGGTGCAGGACGTGTCCAACAAGCTCGTCGGCCAGTTCGCGGACTGTCTCAAGGCCCGGCTCTCGGAGTCGCCCGAGCAGACCGCCAAGGCGGTGGAGCAGGTGCAGAAGCCGATCTCCGGGTTCTCCCTGCTGGTGGGTGCCCTGGTGGCTTCGATCAAACGAGTCTTCGGCCGTCGAGACGGCCGAAAGGGGGGGGAGGCGGCGTGAAGCGCATCACGGTGACGGTCAACGGCGTACGCCACGAGGCGGACGTGGAGGAGCGCGAGCTGCTCATCTACTTCCTGCGCGAGGGGCTGGGCCTGACGGGCACGAACGTGGGGTGTGACACCTCCTCGTGCGGGACCTGCACGGTCCACCTCGACGGGGAGTCGGTCAAGTCGTGCACCCTGCTGGCCGTCCAGGCCGACGGGGCCGAGGTCACGACCATCGAGGGCCTCGCCACGAACGGCGCGATGCACCCGATGCAGACCTCCTTCCAGGAGCACCACGGCCTCCAGTGCGGCTACTGCACGCCGGGGATGATCATGGCGGCGGTGGGCCTCCTGAACGAGAACCCCAGCCCGACCGAGGACGAGATCCGCCACGGGCTCGAGGGCAACCTCTGCCGGTGCACCGGCTACCACAACATCGTCAGGGCCGTCGCGGCCGTGGCGAGCTCCTAGGAGGCGGCGATGGCGACCACCGAGCAGCCGCAGAAGTCGGTCGGCACCCCGCAGGTCCGCAAGGAGGACCCCGAGCTCATCACCGGCCGGTCCCGCTACGTCGACGACATCACGGTCCCCGGGATGCTGTGGGCCCACGTCGTGCGCAGCCCCTTCGCGCACGCGCGGATCAACGGCGTGGACGTGTCCAAGGCGCTCGCCATGGAGGGCTGCGTGGCGGCCTTCAGCGGCGCCGACCTGGCCTCCGAGTGGGCGGCGCCCCTGGTCTGCGCCTGGCCGGTCACCGACGACATCAAGATGAGCGAGCACTGGCCCCTCGCCAAGGACAAGGCGCGCCACGCGGGCGACGGCGTCGCCGTGGTGGTGGCCGAGACCCGCTCCCTCGCCAAGGACGCCGCCGAGCTGGTCGAGGTCGATTGGGAGCCGCTGCCGGCCGTGACCGACCCGCTCGCCGCCATGGAGGACGGCGCCCCGCTCGTGCACGACGACTTCGGCACCAACGTGTCGAGCGTCTGGGGGTTCGAGAAGGGCGACTCGCCCGCTCCCTTCAAGTCGTCCAAGCCCTTCTTCGACGACCCCGACCTCGTGAAGATCAAGCACCGCTTCCGGCTGCGGCGGCTCATCCCGAACGCCATGGAGCCCCGAGGAGTGGTCGTGGAGCCCAACGTGGCGATGGGCGAGTACACGATGTACACCGCGAGCCAGATCCCGCACATCGTGCGGACCACCCAGGCCATCACCTGCGGCATCGCCGAGGCCAAGCTGCGCGTTGTGGCCCCGGACGTGGGCGGAGGCTTCGGGTCGAAGCTCGACACGTACGCCGAGGAGTCGATCTGCCTCGCCCTGGCGCGGCGGCTGAACCGCCCGATCAAGTGGACGGAGGAGCGCTCGGAGGGCTACGTGGCCACGATCCACGGGCGCGACCTCTACACCGACATGGAGATGGCCGCCACGCGCGACGGCGACCTGAAGGCCGTGCGCGCGACGGTCTACTGCGCGGTCGGCGCCTACCACCAGATCGTGACCCCCGGCATCCAGATGCTCTCGGCCTGGCTCTACGGAGGCCTCTACGACGTCGAGGGCTACGACTTCGAGTACACCAACATCTACACCCACACCACGCCCACGGACGCCTACCGCGGAGCGGGGCGCCCCGAGGCCACCTACGCCGTCGAGCGGACGATGGACCTCCTGGCGCGCGAGCTGGGGATGGATCCGGCCGAGCTGCGGCGCAAGAACTACATCCCGACCGACCGCTTCCCCAACTTCACCATCGCGAGCGGATTGACGGTCGACTCGGGCGACTACCCGCTCACCCACGACGCGATGATCGCGGCCCTCGGCTACGAGGACGTGCGCCGTCAGCAGGCCGAGCGCCGCCAGAGCGGGGCCACCAAGCAGATCGGGGTGGGCTTCTCCTGCTGGACCGAGATGTGCGGCCTGGCCCCCTCGCGGGTGCTCGCCGCCCTCAAGTACGTCGCCGGCGGCTGGGACGCGGCGACCATCGAGATGCTCCCCACCGGCACGGTGAGGGTGCTGATCGGGGTCACCCCCCACGGCCAGGGGCACGTCACCACGTTCTCCCAGATCGTCGCGGACCAGCTGGGCGTCGGCTTCGAGGACGTCGAGGTGCTGCACGGCGACACGCAGGTGGTGCCGCTCGGCATGGACACCTACGGCAGCCGCTCGCTCACGGTCGGGGGCGTCGCGATGCACTTCGCCGGCGAGAAGGTCATCGCCAAGGCGCGCACGCTCGCGGCCCACCAGCTGGAGTGCAGCGAGGACGACCTCGACTTCTCGGGCGGCAACTTCACCGTCCGGGGCACGGACAAGTCGGTCAACATCAAGGCCCTCGCGTTCGCCGCCTGGACGGCCCACGACCTGCCCGACGGCATGGAGCCGGGCCTCACGGCAACCCACCTCTACGACCCGCCCAACTTCTCGTGGCCCAACGGCGCCCACGCCTGCGTGGTCCAGGTCGACACCGAGACCGGCAGCGTCAACATCCTCCGCTACGTCGCGGTCGACGACTGCGGGGTGGTCATCAACCCGCTCGTGGTCGAGGGCCAGGTGCACGGCGGCGTCGCCCAGGGCATCGCCGAGGCCCTCTTCGAGGAGGCCACCTACGACGAGGAGGGCAACCTCCAGCAGGGCACCATGACGAGCTACATGGTGCCGGGGGCGCCCGAGCTGCCCAACTTCGAGCTCCACCGCACCTGCACCCCCAGCCCCACGAACCCGCTCGGGGTGAAGGGCATCGGCGAGGCCGGCACCATCGCCTCGCCGCCCGCGGTCATCAACGCCGTCGTGGACGCCCTCTCCCACCTGGGAGTCACCGACGTCGAGCGCCCGGCCACCCCCGAGCGAGTGTGGAACGCCATCCAGGAGGCGACGCGATGAACCCGGCCGGATTCGACTACGAGGTGGCCGAGTCGGTCGACCACGCTCTCGAGCTGCTGCGCACCAAGGAGGACGCCAAGCTGCTGGCCGGCGGCCACAGCCTGCTGCCGCTGATGAAGCTGCGGCTGGCGCGGCCCGGGACGCTGGTGGACATCGGGCGCCTCTCCAAGCTGCGGGGCGTGACCGACGCGGGGGCCCACCTCGCCATCGGCGCGCTCACGCGCCACAACGACCTCAACCGCGACGCCACGGCCCGGGAGCACTGCCCGCTGATCAGCTACACGGCGGGCCTGGTGGGCGACCCCCAGGTGCGCCACCGCGGCACCATCGGCGGGTCGCTCGCACACGGCGACCCCGCGTCCGACCTGCCCACCGTCTGCCTCGCGCTCGACGCCGTCATCGTCGTCCAGGGCGCCGGCGGCGAGCGCACGATCGAGGCGAAGGACTTCTTCCGGGGGTTCTTCGAGACGGCCCTCGGCGAGGACGAGATCATCACCGAGATCCGCGTGCCCAAGGTGGGGAACGCCGGCTGGAGCTACCTCAAGTTCCATCAGCGCGCCCTCGACTGGGCCACGGTCGGCGTCGCCGCCGTGGTGGGAAAGGGCAACGGCACCATCCAGGGGGCCCGGATCGGGCTCACCAACATGGGCCAGACCCCCCTTCGGGCCTCGGCGACCGAGGCGGCCCTCGCGGGCGCCCCGCGCGACGGGGTGAAGGCCGCGGCCGAGAAGGCCGACGACGGCACCGACCCGCCGGGGGACACCTGGGCGACCCCGGACTTCCGCCGGCACCTGGTCCGGGTCCTGACGGAGCGGGCGGTGGAGGAGGCGCTCGCGCGATAATCCCTCGATGAGCGCGCCGCCCCTCGTCGACGGCTTCGGACGGACGCACCGGTCGCTGCGCCTCTCGGTCACCGACCGCTGCAACCTCCGCTGCCGGTACTGCATGCCGGCGGAGGGGATGGAATGGCTGGAGCGCGACGAGCTCCTCGGCGACGAGGAGCTCGAGCGCGTGGTGCGCCTGCTGGCGCGCCTGGGCATCACCGATCTCCGCGTCACGGGCGGTGAGCCGCTGGTCCGCGCGGGCCTCGCGAGCCTGGTCGGGCGGATGTCCGCGGTGCCGGGGATCCGGGAGGTGTCCATCACCACCAACGGCGTGCTGCTGGCCGACCGCATCGACGACCTCGTGGCGGCCGGCCTCGGGCGCGTGAACGTGAGCATCGACTCGCTCGACCCGGACCGCTTCGAGCAGATCACGCGCCGGCGCGACCTGCACCGGGCGCTCGCCGGCCTGGAGGCGTGCGAGCGCCACGAGTCGCTGCGGCCGATCAAGGTCAACGCCGTGGCCCTGCGCGGCGTCAGCGAGCCCGACGTGCTGCCGCTGGCGGAGCTGGCGCGCCGCCGCCCCTACGTCGTGCGCTTCATCGAGGTCATGCCCCTCGACGCCCCCCGCACGTGGACGCGCGACGCGGTCCTCTCGGGCGAGGAGCTGCGCGCGATGATCACCCCGCGCTGGCCCCTGGAGCCGCTCGACCGCGAGCGGCCCGCCGCCCCCGCCACCCGCTGGCGCTTCGCGGACGGCGCCGGTGAGCTGCAGTTCGTCTCGTCGGTGACCGAGCCATTCTGCGCGAGCTGCGACCGCCTGCGGCTGACGGCCGACGGCCAGCTGCGCACGTGCCTGTTCGCCGAGAGCGAGACCGACCTGCGCGGGCCCCTGCGCGCCGGCGCCGGTGACGCCGAGATCGAGCGGATCGTGCGCGAGGCGGTGCTGGCCAAGGGCCCCGGTCACGGCATGGCCGACCCGGAGTGGACCTACACCGGGCGGCCGATGAGCCTCATCGGAGGCTGATCCCCGAAGTCCGATGGAACGCCGCCACCACGCCGACCTACACGATCACGGGCAGCGCGCCCGGGGTCGAGATCAAGTGGAGCCTCCGCGTCGGAGACGCGGACGGGTCCGACGACCTGAACAACACCGGCCACTCCCCCCTCACGGTCCCCCTCCCCGGGCTGAGCGACGGGACGGGCTACCGGCTGATCGCGAAGGAGACCGGCGATCACGACCCCGACAAGACCCGGCGCCGCTTCGCGGTGGACACCACCCCGCCGAAGGTGGAGATCGCCTCGCCCGCGCCGGGCGCCGTGTATGCCCAGGGCCAGGACGTCGAGGCCGACTACACGTGCGACGAGAGCATCTGCGCGGGTCCCGTGCCCGATGGCGGCCTCGTCCCGACCGCGTCGCCCGGTCCGCAGTCGTTCGTCGTGACGGCGTCCGACCCCGCCGGGAACATCGTCACGGCGCGGCGCGACTACACGGTGCAGGGGGCCGCGATCCCGCTCACGCCCGCCCCGCTCGTGCCCGCCGTCGCTCCGGCCTCGGCCCGGAAGCCCGCCGTGCTGCCCTCGCCCGACGACGCGAAGGACATGCGGCCGCGCCTCGGCGCCACGGTCGGCTCCACCCAGCCCCTGCTGCGCTGGAAGAAGGTCAGGGGCGCGACGCTCTACAACGTCCAGGTCTTCCGGCTCGCCCGCAAGCGCTTCGTGAAGGTGCTCTCGATCTTCCCGGCCACCAACCACGTCCGCGTCCCCGCGGGGCGGCTGATGCCCGGCGCCGTCCACGTCTGGCGCGTGTGGCCCATGGTGCACGGCAGCTACACGGCGAAACCCCTCGGCATCAGCAACTTCGAGGTGAAGAAGTAGGGGGAGCGAATCGCCCATGAATCTGGGCCGCGCCGGCCGGGACGCCTCCCGGAGGCTGGCCGCCCGATGGCGAAATCCCCCTCGTCGGTCCAGGTGTTTATGAACTTGTAAAGCGATAGAACCTGTGGCCGCTCGCCCCGCCCTCCCGCCGTCATCGGGGCCCCGAGATACCCATGCGCGCCACGATCTCCCTCGTCCTCGCCGCCGTCGCCTGCGCGGTCTGCGCCGCGCCCGCGCTCGGGACCGCCAAGATCTCGGGCAGCGACGACGACGTGTGGAACGCGGCCACGACGCCGACGTACACGATCACGGGAACGTCCGACGCACCGATCCGGTGGGCCCTCCTGGATGACGACGGAGACCCCGGTCGACGCCGACCTGAAGAACGTGGGCGACCCCCCCTTCACGATCACCCTCACGGGGCTGGGCGACGGCGACCGCTACCGGCTCTACGCGACCCAGACCGACGATCGCCGGCCCGATCTGCACCCGCCGCCGCTTCGCCGTGGACACCACGCCGCCGAGGGTGCAGATCGATTCCCCCGCGGAGGGTGCGGTGTACGCGCAGGGACAGGCGGTCGCGGCCCACTACCGGTGCGACGAGCGCCTCTGCGTCGGCCCGGTGCCCGACGGCGCCCCGATCCCCACGGCGACGCCCGGCCCCCAGTCGTTCAGCGTCACGGCCACCGACCGGGCCGGGAACGTCGTCACGGTGACGCGCAACTACACGGTGACCGGGCCCGCGACCGTCCCGCTCACGCCCGCGCCGCTCGTGCCGCCCACGGTGGCACCCGTGGTGGTGGCACCGCCCGTGCCGGGGGGGCGGCCGCGCTGCCGCCGCCCGAGAACGCCCGGCGCCTGCGGCCGCGCCTGGGCGCCAAGCTCGTGTCCACGCGGCCCGTGCTGCGCTGGAGGGCGCTCAGGAACGCGAAGTTCTACAACGTCCAGGTCTTCCGGTTGTCCGGCAAGCGCCTCATCAAGGTGCTCTCGGTCTTCCCGACGACGAACCACGTCCGGGTTCCCCGCGGGCGGCTGATCCCCGGCGCCACCCACGTGTGGAGGGTGTGGCCGATGGTGGACGGGCACTACACGCCGAAGCCCCTCGGCATCAGCAACTTCGAGGTGCGCTCGAAGGCCACCCCCCGCTCGTAGACTGCGGCGACGGGCGCTCAGGCGCCGGAGCCCGGCGGGCGAATGTGCCCGAGCTGGAAGAGGACCCCGAGGCGATCCGGGACGCCCCAGTGCTCGACCATGCGGCCATCCTCCACGCGGATCACGTCCACGACGTCGGCGCGGATCGAGCGGCCTGTCGGCGGATGGCCCATGAAGGAGCCGTCGTTCGTGCCGGTCGCGACCATCCGCAACCACACCGTGTCGCCGTCAACCGCGAGGTCCTCGATCGCGAGGTGGAAGTCGGAGAACGCTCGTCGTAGCGACGCGATCACGGCCCTCACCCCCTCCGCTCCGGGCGCGTGGTTCGGGCCGAAGTTCTGGTGCTCGACGAGTTCGGGCGAGGTGAGCTCGTCGGCGACCTCGAGCTTGCCCGCGTTGAAGCCCTGCTCGATCAACCGGCGCACGACTGCTTCGGGATTCGGCGGCACGGCGGCTCCTTCCAATACTGTATTACCGTATTGAATACCGTGCTACAGTGCCACGAGGTGCCCGGAGATGTCAAGCAACCTCGCCGCTACCGCTCCGAGCGTCGCCGCGAGCAGGCGGAGCAGACCCGGGAGCGGGTACTCGACGCCGCCGCGAGGCTCTTCGAGGAGCGGGGCTTCGAGAGCGCGTCGATCACCGCGATCGCCGCGGAGGCCGGCGTCTCGCCCGAGACCGTGTACGCCCGGTTCCAGAACAAGCGCACCCTGCTCGGCACGCTGGTCCGCCGAGCTGTCCGCGGCGGTGACCCGGCGCCCGTGCTCGAGCAACCCGGCCCTCAGGCCGTCGCCTCGGCGACCGACCAACGCGCGCAACTGCGGCTCTTCGCGGCCGACATCGTCCTTCGACTCGAGCGCGTCGGGCCGATCTTCGCGATCCTCACCGGCGCCTCTCGCGGCGATCCCGAGCTCACCGAGCTCCTCACCCGGCTGCACGCCGAGCGGCGTGCGAACCTGGGACGGCTCGTCAACGCCCTCGCGGCCAATGGGCCGCTCCGGCTCGCACCGGACGACGCGCTCGAGACGGTGTGGGCGCTGGCGAGCCCGGACGTGCATCGTCTGCTCACCCAGGACCCGGGCTGGACGCGGGACCGCTACTGCGACTGGCTCGCCGACAGTCTCGGAGCCCTCCTCCTCTGAGGGGCTCTCCGGGCAACCGGGTACGATCGCTCCATGAAGGGGACAGCGGGAATCGTCCTCGCCGGCGGTCGTTCCTCCCGGATGGGGACCCCGAAGGCCGCCCTGGAATGGCGGGGCTCGACCCTGCTCGAGCGGGTCGTCCACGCCGTGAGCCGGGCGACCGGCCCGGTGGTCGTCGTGAGGGCGCCCGGCCAGGAGCTGCCGGCCCTCCCGGCCGGCGTCGCGGTGGCCGAGGACGCCCGCCCCGACCGGGGGCCGCTCGAGGCGATGCTCGCCGGCATGCGGGCCGTCCCGGCCGAGGTGGGCATCGTCTTCGTCGCCGCCGTCGACCTCCCGCTCCTGCACCCGGCGCTCGTCGCCCGGATCATGCGGGCGCTCGTCCCCGGGGTCGATGCGGCGGTGCCCGTCGTCGCCGGCCGGCCGCAGCCGCTGGCGGCGGCGTACCGCATCGGGCTCCTGCCGCTGGTGGGCGAGCTCGCCGACGGGCCGGCCCGCCGCGTGGGCGAGCTGCTCGATCGCGCCCGGGTGGCCTGGCTCGACGAGGCGGCGCTCCTGGCCGACCCCGCGGTGGCGGCCGCCGACCCGCGGCTGGCCGGCCTGGCGGACCTCGACACGCCCGCCGACCTGGCCGCCGCGCGAGCGCGGGCGGCTCAGCCCATGCGGGAGAACGGGACCGGCCGGCCGGCCTCCACCCCGTCCACGTCCTCCGCGATCCAGGCCAGCGCGGTCGCGCCGGCCAGCGAGGTGACCGCGTGAGAGGTCTGGTCCGCCGTGGGCGTGAGGCCCTCGGGCCCCTCAACGCAGCGCACCAGCTCCGCCCGCCCGCGGCGGCTCGGCACGTCGACCGTCAGCGGCGCGCGGCGCCACCAGTCCTCGGGGGCGCCCAGCGCCGGCCGCCCCAGCACGTGGAGGGCCACCGCGGCCGCGACCGGGTTCCCCGGGAGCCCCAGCACCACCTGGTCCCCGCGGACCCCGATCACCGTCGGGCGGATGGTGGAGGCGCGGACCCCCGGCACGACCTCCTCCACCCCGAGCCGCTCGAGGGCGGCGCGCACGTGATCGTGGGGCCCGTGGCCGATACCGCCGTTGGTGATCAGCACGTCCGGGCCGCCGCCGCCGGCGTCGAGGAGCGCCGCGACGAGCTCGGCCGTCCGGTCCAGGTCGTCGCCCACGGCGATCGAGGCGGTCACGAGGGCGCCCGCGGCCTCCGCCTGGGCGGCCAGGCCGTGGCGGCTCGAGTCGTGGACCTGGGCGGGGCCGGCCGCCGCGCCCAGCGGAACGAGCTCCTCGCCGCTGGAGAGGATGGCGACCCGGATGCGCCGGGCGCAGAGCACGCCGGCGCGGCCCACCGCGCCGAGCCCGCCCACCTCGTGGGGGGCCACCCGGTGGCCGGCCGGGTGCAGCACCATCCCCGCCCTGATGACCTCGCCGCGCCGGCGCACGTCACGCCCGGGCGCGACGGCGGCCTCGAGTCGCACCGTGGAGCCCTCCACGCTCACCACCTCGCGCCGCGCCACCGCGTCGGCGCCCTCGGGCAGGATCGCGCCGGTCGAGATCTCCATGGCCTGGCCGTGCTCGAGCGCCCGGTCGGAGGGCTGTCCGGCGACGCTCTCGCCCGTCGCCGCGAGGGCCCCCGGCGTGTCCGCCGCCCGCACCGCCCAGCCGTCCATGGCCGAGGTCGCGGCCGGCGGCAGGTCACGCTCCGCCCGCACGTCCTCGGCCAGGGTGCGGCCGGCGGCGGACGGCACCGGCACCTCCTCGGCGGGCGGCGACGGGGCGATCCGCCGGACCCGCTCGAGCGCCTCCTCGAGGCTCAGGTTGCGCTCGCGGCTCACGGCCGGATCGTGTCATGAGCTCCGCCGCACCGCACCGCGCGGTCCTGACGGTCCGGGGCGACGTCCGCCGCGAGCGGCGCGACCGCCTCGCCGGCGAGGAGCCCATGGAGATCCGCGTCGCCCCGATGTCCGGCGAGCCCCGCTCGGTGGCGGTCACCATGCGCACCCCGGGCCACGACTTCGAGCTCGCCGTGGGCTTCCTCGTGACCGAGGGCGTGATCGAGCCCGGGCGGGTGCGACGGGTCGCCTACTGCGACGACGTGGAGGGCGACCAGCTCTACAACGTGGTGACCGTGCGCACGGACGGCGCGATCGCGATCGGCGAGAGCCGGCGCGTCGCGGCGACGTCGGCCTGCGGGATCTGCGGCAAGGCCAGCCTCGACGAGGTGGAGGTGCGCTGCGCCCCCCTGGCCGCCGGCCCCCGGATCTCCCGCGAGACCGTCCTCGCCCTGCCGGACCGGCTGCGCGCCGCGCAGCGCGTGTTCGACGCCACCGGGGGCCTGCACGCCGCGGGCCTGTTCGACGCCGAGGGCCTCCTGCTCACCGTGCGGGAGGACGTCGGGCGCCACAACGCGGTGGACAAGGTGGTGGGCGCGGCCGCGCTCGCCGGGGAGGTGCCGCTCGCGGACCGCGCGCTGATGGTCTCGGGCCGCGCCGGGTTCGAGATCGTCCAGAAGGCGGCGGTCGCGGGAATCCCCGTCGTGGCGGCCGTGTCGGCGCCCTCGAGCCTCGCCGTCGAGGCGGCGGAGCGCTTCGGCATGACGCTGGTGGGATTCCTGCGCGGCGACGGCTTCAACATCTACGCCGGCCGCGACCGCATCCCGGTCTGATGGCGCGCACCCGCCCCCGGCGCCGGGACCTGTGGGTCAGCCTCCGTCCCAACGGGTTGGGCCTCACGAAGCCCAACCACTACCTCGACATCCTGCGGGTGGCGTGGGAGAACCGCCGCGCCCTGCCCTACGCGAGCCGGATCCTGCGCAAGGGCGTCTGCGACGGCTGCGCGCTGGGAGTCGCCGGGCTCCACGACTGGACCATCGACGGCGTGCACCTCTGCACCACCCGCCTCAGCCTGCTCAAGCTCAACACCATGGGCGCGATGGACCACTCGCTGCTGGCCGACGTGGGCCCGCTGCGGCGGCGGACGGCCGCGGAGCTGCGCGACCTGGGCCGCCTGGCCCACCCGATGGTGCGGCGCGCCGGCGAGCCGGGGTTCTCGCGGGTCACGTGGGACGCGGCCCTCGACCTGGTGGCGGGGCGCATCCGGGCGGCGGGCGGGGACCGCTTCGGCCTCTACATGACCGCCCGCGGCATCACCAACGAGGTCTACTACACGGCGGGAAAGGTGGCGCGGTTCCTCGGCTCCAACAACGTCGACAACGCCGCCCGGGTCTGCCACGCGCCGTCAACGGCCGCCCTGAAGACGATGGTCGGCGCCGGCGCCACGACCATCTCCTACACCGACCTCATGAGGTCCGACCTGATCGTGCTGTTCGGCTCGGACGTGGCCAACGCACAGCCGGTGGTCATGAAGTACCTCTACCTCGCCCGCCGGAAGGGGACGCGGGTCGCGGTGGTCAACCCCTACCGCGAACCCGGGCTCGAGCGCTACTGGGTGCCCTCCAACCCCGAGAGCGCCCTGTTCGGGACCAGGATGACCGACGAGTTCTTCTCGGTGAACGTGGGCGGCGACATCGCGTTCATCGCCGGCGTGATGAAGGTGCTGGCCGCGACCGGCGCCCTCGACGAGCGCTTCATCGCGGAGCACACGTCGGGCTTCGACGAGCTCGCCGCCGCCCTCGACGGCCTCGGGTTCGACGAGCTGGAGCGGCTCTCCGGCGCATCGCGGTCCGACATGGAGCGGTTCGCCGCCATGTACGGGACCGCCGACTCCGCCATCTTCGTCTGGTCGATGGGCCTCACCCAGCACGCGTTCGGCTCGCAGAACGTGCGCGCGGTCGTCAACCTGGCGCTGGCGCGGGGCAACGTGGGCCGTCCGGGCGCCGGCCTGATGCCCATCCGCGGGCACTCCGGGGTCCAGGGCGGCGCGGAGATGGGCGCCTACGCCACGGCCTTTCCGGGCGGGGTGCCGGTGAGCCCGGAGTCGGCGGCCGAGCTCTCGCGGCAGTGGGGCTTCGACGTGCCCGACGCCCCCGGCCTGAGCGCGGAGGAGATGGTCGAGGCCGCGGCCGACGGCCGCCTCGAGGTCCTCTACTCGAGCGGCGGCAACTTCCTCGACGTGCTGCCCGACCCGGGGCTGGTGGCCGAGCGCCTCGCCCGCGCGCCGGTGCGCGTGCACCAGGACATCGTGGTCACCACCCAGATGCTGGTGGATCCGGGCGAGGTCGTGGTGCTGCTGCCCGCCGCCACCCGCTACGAGCAGCGCGACGGCGGCACCGAGACCACCACCGAGCGGCGCATCGCCTTCAGCCCTCAGATCCGCGGGCCCAAGGTGGGGGAGGCCCGCACCGAGTGGGAGATCCTCAGCGAGCTCGCCGAGCGCGTCGACCCGGACCGCGCGCACCTCATCCACATCACGTCCGGACAGGCCATCCGCGACGAGATCGCCCGGGTCGTCCCCATGTACGCGGGCATCGAGACCCTCGCGAAGACCGGCGACCAGGTGCAGTGGGGCGGGCCGCGTCTCTGCGACGGCTGGGAGTTCCCGACCCCCGACGGCCGGGCCCACTTCGCCGTCGTCGAGCCCCCGGAGCGCTCGATCCCCGAGGGCCACATGCTGATGTCGACGCGCCGGGGAAAGCAGTTCAACTCGATGGTGTTCCGCGGCCACGACCCCCTGACGGGCCAGCACCGCGACGCCCTGTTCATCTCCTCGGAGGACGCGGCCCGCGTGGGGGTGCGCGAGGGCGACGCCATCCTCGTCCGCTCGGCGACCGGGGAGGTGCGCGCCCGGGCCCACATCGCGCGGATGCGGCCCGGCAACGTCCAGATGTACTTCCCCGAGTCCAACCGGCTCATCGCGGCCGGGCACCGGGACGCGAGCGGCGTGCCGGACTACAACGCGATCGTCGAGGTGCTCCCCGCGCCATGACGGCCTGGGCCGTGTTCGACCTCAACGGCACGCTCCTCGATCCCGAGGCGATCGGCCCCGACGCCCTGGACGAGGCCATCCTCGCCGGCATGACGCTCAACCACGTGGGCGAGTACCGGCCCTTCCCCGAGCTGCTGCGCGCCGCCGTGGCGCGCGTCCGGCCCCCGGGCGAGGTCGAGGCCGCCATGGCCGCCGCCGCGACCATGCCGGCGTTCCCCGAGGCGGCCCGCGCCCTCGATCTCCTCGCGCAGGGCGGCCTGAGCCTCGCCGTCCTCACCAACAGCCCCACCGAGACCGCCGAGCGCGGCCTGCGCGCCGCCGGGTTGCGCGATCGTTTCGCGCACGTGGTGGGCACCGACCAGGTGGGCGTCTTCAAGCCGGATGCGCGCGTCTACCGGCACGGCCTCGCGGCCATCGGCGCCGAGCCCGCCGAGACCACCATGGTCGCCGCCCACTGGTGGGACCTGCGCGGAGCGCGCGCCGTGGGCATGCGCGTCGCCTGGGTCGGCCGCCGCGAGGTGACCCGCACCGGGCTGCTTCCCGACCCGGACGCGGAGGGCGCCGACCTGCTCGAGGTGGCGCGGGCGATGACGAGGGGCTCGACCAAGCTGTAGCGCGGACTCGCCGCTATCCGTCACCGGGCCGGCTCGAGTCGGTGCTGATCCGAGTCGGCCGACAGCGCTTGAGTCGCCTGAGTGGCGGGCAAGGAGATCGAGAAACTCATCCGCGAGCTCGTGCGAGCCGGATGGCGTGTCGAGCGGACCGCGAGGAACTACCATCTCGTCCACGCGCCGGAGGATGGGGCCTTCGTCGTTCGCATTCCCAGCACCCCGAGCAGCCCCCGGACGATCCGGCGCATCCGGAGCACGCTGCAGGCGACACGGCTACGAGGAGTGACGGCGATGGCCCTGTACGAGATCGAGATCCGGGCTCTCGGGCGCTTCGATCCCACGCCCGATCTGGTGGCCGAGCTGGGTGAGCTGTTGGAGGGCGCGACCGGCCTGGTCGATCCGGTGGTGTCCGCGGACCTGGCCTCCGGCGCGGTCGAGCTCAGCGTGGAGGTCGAGGCTTCCGACCGACCGGGCGCCCACCTGGCGGCGGCCGAGGCGCTCGGCGCCGCGATGGTCGAGGCCGGTCCGATCGCGGCGTGGTCGGTGATCTCGCCCGGGGAGATCGCGATCGTCTAGCTCGGGCCGAGAGGCCTACGGCGGGCTGCCCACCACCGGGGCCGAGGGTTGGCTCTCGAGGCCCGAGCGGCCCAGCGCCGTCACGACGTAGGTGCGCTCGCCGGACCCACCGAAGTCGCTGAAGCCCGGGAAGTTCTCGGGGTGGTCCAGCAGCACGATCTTGCCGGGGAAGCCGGGGTCGGTCGCATGGTCGGTCACGTCGGCGAGCAGCCGCCAGACGCCCGCCTGCACGCGCCGGTAGACGCGGTACGCGAACACGCGCTCCCCGGGCGGCCGCGGACTCCAGGCCACGAACACCTCTCCGCTCCCGCCGCCGGTCCGCGCCTCGACGCCGGTCACGATGCCGGGGGGCGAGCAGCAGCGAAGGAAGCTCAGCTTCCTGTGGACCCTCATCAGCGCCGACCCTATTCCCGCCCGGCCGGTGGGCGCCACCCGCCGGTAGCATCGAGGCGACCCTCGACCCACCCTCTCCCCGGGAGGCCCCGTGCCCACAGAGCTCATCCACACCATGATCCGGGTGCTCGACGAGGAGCGCTCGCTGGCGTTCTACGGAGCTCTCGGCTTCGAGGAGCGCGGCCGCAACCGCGTGGGCGGCGACACGGCCACCGTGATCTTCCTGGCGCTGCCCGGCGACGGAGCCCGCCTCGAGCTGACCCTGAACGACGGCCGCACGGAGCCCTATGACCTGGGCGAGGGCTACGGGCACATCGCGATCACCGCCAGCGGCGACGACATCGACGCCGAGCTCGCCCGGCTGGCGGAAGCCGGGATCACGCCGGAGAAGGAGCCCTACGCGGCCTTTCCCGGCGGCCCGCGCATCTGCTTCCTGCGCGACCCCGACGGCTACCGCATCGAGCTGCTCGACCGAAACCCGGAGGCCGGCCACTAGGAGAGGGGCGAGAAGGACGTCGGCGCGACGATCGGTCGCGCCCCGTTCAGCCGCAGGCGGATCGTTCCGGCGCCGATGGAGGCGACGGCGCGGCCGGCGGGGCTCGTGATCACCAGCCGCCCCTCCACGGGATCCACGGTGAGGAGGGCCGGCTGGGTCAGGACGCCCGACACGCGCACGCCGGGCACGTACTCGAACCGGTCGAAGAGCATCTTCAGGCCGAGCACGCCGAGGCGGAGGTCGACGAACCCTCCGCGCAATCCCGTCGCCCGGGCGCCCAGGGAGGTCGGACGCGCGAAGGCGACCGTCGCGGGGAAGTCGCCGAGGGTCGCCGCCACGGCCGCCACGAGGGACCGCGCGGCGCGCTCCCCCGCCGGGCCGGAGCGCACCCCCGCCAGGCGGGACGGCGGCAGCGGCACGGGGCGGAGGCGCGCGAGGGCCGAGCACGGGCGGCCCACCGGGTCTCCCGCGAAGAACCGCCGGACGGCGGTGCCCGCGCAGAGCTCGCGGCTGAGGACGGAGTGCCCGCGGTGCGGCGCGACGACGACCTCGACGCGCGGGTTCTGCGCGCGCAGCCGCTCGGCGCCCTCGAGCGGGGTGCGCACGTCCGCACCGCCGGCGAGGACCAGCACGGGGATGTCGGGCAGGGGCCCGGCCGGGATGGCGGCCTCCGCGGCCTCCGGCCAGCCACGGCAGAGGACGCTCGGGCTGACCCGGGCCGCGGCGAACGGCGAGAACGGGCCCGCGGACCCGGCGCTCAGCGCGACCGCCTGCTCGTCGCCCGCGCGCCGGCGGGCGTCGATCGGAGTCGCGCTCTGCCAGGGCAGGTTCGTGTCCTGGCAGACCGACGCCAGGAAGGCTGCGTCGCTCTGCTGCGTCGGGCGGGACGCGCCGTCGCCGGCGCCCAGGATCCTCCACATCAGGGTGGCGTCGCCGTCGAGCGCCGTGCGGACGGCCGCCGGGAACGAGGCCCGCGCCGCGTTGCTGAGGTCTCCGTCGAGCAGCGCGGCGTAGACCAGGCCCTCCTGGCCCGGTCCGCCGAAGGGGCGGCGCGATGCCACGCCCCGCCGGTCGACCACGGTCCCCGGGATCGCACGCACGCTCAGGATCCTCTCCAGCCGCCCCACGTCGGCGGCCAGGTCACGCGAGATCCCCGGGCACGCGCCGCGCGCGCACAGCTCGCCGAGGATCCGGGCGGTGGCGGCCAGGCTGTCGGCGCCGGTGGGGCTCACCCCGTCCACCGGCACGAGGGAGTCCAGCAGCAGGTGGTCGACGCGCTCGGGGTGGGTGCGCGCGTAGCGGGTCGCCACGTACGTCCCGTAGGAGGCGCCCCCGACCGCCCACCGCTCGATGCCGAGCTCCCGGCGGATCGCCTCCAGGTCCTCGATCGCCTGCTGGGTGGTGAAGTAGCGGCGCGTGGGGCCCAGCTCGCGGGCGCATCCGGCGACCGCGGCCTCGACGGCCGCCGGATCGACGGCGGCCGCGGCGCCCGGGCCGTTCAGGCTCGGGCAGGAGAGCGCGCCCGAGCGCCCGGTGCCGCGCATGTCCACCGCGATCACCTCGCGGTTGAGGGAGAGGTCGCGCAACAGGAGCATCGCGCGCGGGTCAACCCGCGCCAGGCCCGCCTGACCGGGGCCCCCGGTGAGGAACAGCAGCGCGCCGCCGCTGGGCCCGCGCTTGGCGCGCAGCCGCGACACCACCAACCCCAGCCGGCCCGCGTCCGGCGCCGCGTGGTCGATGGGCACCGAGACGACGCCGCACTCCAGCGGGGCCGGACACGACACCAGGGCGCCGGGCGGCGAGGACGCGCTGGCGAGGGAGGGGAGGGCCGCGAGGGCGGCGCCGAGGCACGCCGCCGTAGCGAGGATCGTGCGGGACCGGCGGGTCGCCCTCATGGCGGGAGTAAAGCGGGTTGCGCTTAGCGGGCGCTCAGCCACCGCTTACGTTCGCTCAGCAGTCCCTCTTCACCGTCGTCACGGCGACCGGCGGGGTGGCGACGATGGGGGTCTCGTCGTCCCGCGGGGGCTCGGTGATCCCCTCGACGGTGTCGGCCGGCGCGTTCTGCCGGCGCGACAGGAGGATGAAGGGCAGCGCCAGGGCCGAGATGGCGCCTCCGATGAGGTACGAGCTCCCGTAGCCGCCGACGTCCGCGGCGCGCCCCAGCCCCGGCTGGATGACCACGCCCCCGGTCGAGCCGAGCATGGAGTCGAAGGACAGGATGGTCGCCCGCTGCTCCGACGGGATCAGCCCGTTGAGGTACGTCTGGCGGATGGGCATCGAGGCCGCGAAGAGCAGCCCCCACACCACGATCAGCGCCAGCACCGACCAGAAGTTCTCGAACGCGCCGATCAGCGCCAGCGTCAGGGAGCTCGCGGCGGCGGCGGCCAGGAGCGCGGAGGTCCGCCGGTGGAACAGCCTCCGGATCCAGGGGGCGGCGAAGCCGCCCACGATCTGCGCGCCGGCCACGATCGCCGCCACCAGCCCGGCGATGCCGTAGGCCTTCGGGTCGCCGTACAGCTCCAGAAGGTAGGGCTGGAGGGCGTAGAACGAGTAGACGCCCACGCCCGCCGTGAAGGGCGAGGCCACCATGAGCCACTTCACCGCCGGCACCCGCCAGCCGTACTGGATCGAGGCGCCCGCGATCCGCCCCATCTCCACCGTCAGCCGCTCACCCCGCCGCGGGGTGAAGCCCACGTCGCGCATCACCACGAAGGCGAAGGCGAACATGATCGCGAGCACGATGGCCCGGAGGATGAAGGGCACCCCGAGGTTCGTGACCTGGGCGATGACCCCGCCGGCGACCGACCCCACCAGCATCGCCACGCCGCCCACCACCTGGCCCTTCCCGAACACCGACTCCAGGCTGCCCTCGAAGCCGGTGGCCTTGAGGGCGTCCACCAGCCAGGCCTCCACCGCCCCGGAGAAGAAGGTGAACCCCAGGCCGAGCCCCACCGACACCAGGGCCCACGCCCAGAACGGCCCCTCGATGCTCCAGAGGAGGACGTAGAGCAGGGTCGTGACGGTCAGCGTCACGGTGCCCAGCAGGTAGGAGACCCGGCGGCCCACGGTGTCGGCGGTGACCCCCGTGGGGATCTCGAAGACGACCATGCCGGCGGTGAAGAAGGCGTTCGCGGCGAAGGCCTCCAGGTTGGAGAGCCCCGCGTCCAGCAGGAAGATCGTGTTGATCCCCCAGATGAACGACGCCGCGAGCGTGTTGCCCAGCAGAAGCAGGAGGTAGGTCCGCTGGATGGACGCCGGTGTGGGCGCGCGGCTCATCGGCGCCCCGCCGGCGCGGCCCGATGCCGGGGCCCCGCCGCTCCCGGGGTCAGGTCCGGCCCGCCGCGCCGGCCGGCGCACCCTCCAGGGCCACGTCGAGCACCTGCTCGATGCGATCGACGAGGACCACGCGGATCTCGTCGGAGAGGCCGGGCGGCAGGTCGGCGAGCTGGTCCTCGTTCAGCTTCGGCAGCACCACCGTCCCGATGCCCGCGCGGTGGGCGGCGAGCACCTTCTCCTTCACGCCGCCGATCGGGAGCACCTGGCCGGTGAGCGTGATCTCCCCGGTCATGGCCACGTCCTCGCTCACCGGGCGGCCGGAGAGGGCGGACACCAGCGCGGTCGCCATCGTCACGCCGGCCGACGGGCCGTCCTTGGGCACGGCCCCGGCGGGCACGTGCAGGTGGATGTCGTGGGTGGCGAAGAAGTCCTCGGGCAGCTCGAGGCCGAGATCCACGCCGCGGGCCCGGACGAACGAGAGGGCCGCCTGCGCCGACTCCTTCATGACGTCTCCGAGCTGTCCGGTCACGATCAGGCGCCCGCTGCCCGGCATGGCCTGGGCCTCGACGAAGAGGATCTCGCCCCCGGCGCCGGTCACCGCGAGGCCGGTGGCCACCCCCGGCTCGCTCGTGCGGCGCTTCACCTCGTTGTGGATGCGCTCGGGCCCCAGGATCTCCCGGACGAGCGACGGGTCCACGACCACGGGGGCCTCGTCCCCCTCGGCCACCCGCACCGCGATGCGCCGGGCGATCGCCCCCAGACGGCGCTCGAGCTGCCGCACCCCGGCCTCCCGGGTGTACTCGCCGATCACGGTCCGGATGGCGTCGTCGGTCACCTCCAGCATCCCCTCGGGAAGCCCCGCCGCCGCGATCTGGCGGGGCAGGAGGAAGCGCCGGGCGATGTGGAGCTTCTCCTCCTCGGTGTAGCCCGAGAGCCGGATCACCTCCATCCGGTCGAGCAGCGCGGGCGGGATCGTGTCGAGCACGTTCCCCGTGCACAGGAACAGCACCCGCGACAGGTCGAGGGGCAGGTCGAGGTAGTGGTCCCGGTAGGTCGCGTTCTGGGCCGGGTCCAGCACCTCGAGCATCGCCGAGGCGGGGTCGCCCCGGAAGTCGGAGCCCATCTTGTCGATCTCGTCCACCATGATCACCGGGTTCATGGCCCCGGCGTCGCGGATGGCGCGCACGATCGTGCCGGGCATCGCGCCCACGTAGGTGCGCCGGTGGCCGCGGATCTCCGCCTCGTCGCGCACCCCTCCCACCGAGATCCGGGCGAAGCGCCGCCCCAGGGTCCGCGCGATCGACTGGCCCAGCGACGTCTTGCCGACCCCGGGGGGGCCCACGAAGCACAGGATCGGTCCCGCGGCGTCGCTCTTCAGCCGCGCGACGGCCAGGTGCTCGATGACGCGGTCCTTCACCTTCTGGATGTCGTAGTGGTCCTCGTCGAGCACGGCCCGGGCCCGCGTCAGGTCCAGGTCGTCCTCGGTGACCGTGTTCCAGGGCAGCGAGAGGATCCAGTCGAGGTAGGTCCTCACCACGCCGTACTCGGCCGACGCCTGGGGCAGGCGCTCGAGGCGCGACAGCTCGCGCTCGGCGGCCGTGCGCACCGGCCCGGGAGGGTCGGCATCGACGAGCTGGCCGCGGAGCTCCTCGATCTCGGCCTGCTCGTCGTCGCCCTCGCCCAGCTCCTCGCGGATCGCCTTGAGCTGCTGGCGCAGGAAGAACTCGCGCTGGCCCTTGTCGAGGTCGAGCCGGACGTCGCTCTGGATCTTGGCCCCCAGCTCCAGCAGCTCCAGCTCGCGCGTGGCGAGCACGGTCAGCCGGCGAAGGCGGGCCGCCAGGTCGGACTCCTCCAGCAGCTCCTGGCGCTCCTGGGTGGACAGCCTCATCGACGCGGCGATCACGTAGGAGAGGGTGGTGGGGTCCTCCATGTTCGCCACGGCGATCTGCAGCTCGTCGGGCAGGTGGGGAACCAGCTCGATCATGCGGCTGAAGATGCTCTGGAGGTTCCGCGTGAGCGCCTCGACCTCGGTGGTCCGCTCGGCGTGGTCGGGGACCTCCTGCACGTGCGCCACGAGGAAGGGCTCGGTCTGGGTGTAGGGGCCCAGCCGCACCCGGCGCAGGCCCTGGGCGAGGATGCGCACGGTGCCGTCCGGCACCCGCACCATGCGCTGCACCACGGCCACCGTGCCGATCTCGTGCAGCTGGTCGGGCCCGGGCGCGGAGACCTCGGGGTCCCTGCTCACCACCAGCGCCAGCAGGCGGTCGGGGCCGTTCAGGACCTCGTCGATGAGGCGGATGGAGCGCTCCTCGCCCACCGCCAGCGGCGCCACCGCCTCCGGGAAGACCACCGTCTCCTTCAGCGGCAGCACCGGCAGGGTCTCCGGGAGGGCCCCCTCCGGCTCCTCCGCCCGCTCCTCGACCTCGCCGCCCGGCGCGCGCGGGGTGGGGTCCTCGGTGCCCGTGTCGGTGGTCACGGGGCCCGGACCGTGATCTCGACCCGCCGCAGCGGCGGCCGCGGTGCGAGCGGGAGCATGATCCGCAGGAGCCCGTCGGTGTACGTCGCCGTCGCCGTGGACGGGTCAACCGCCACGCCCAGGTGCAGGCGGCGCTCGAAGGGCCCCCACGCGATCTCGGCGTGCTGGTAGACGCGGCGGCCGTCGCCCGTTCGGCGCCGCTCGCCCCGCACGACGAGCAGATCCTCGTGCAGGGCCACCTCCACCCGCGCCGGGTCCACCCCCGACACGTCCAGCTCCACGGTCAGGGTGGGCGGGTCGCCGTCGGCCACGTAGACGTCCACCGGCGCGCGGGCCTCGCCGGATCCCGCGTGGCGGCCGCCCGGGAAGAGCTCGGTGAACAGACGGTCAACGTCGTCGCGGAACACGGGGCTGCGATCGTACTCCAGCGGATCGGCCCCGGTCCGCCTGCGCGGCGCGCCCCCCCGCCTTGCCCACCCCGCCCGCGCCGGGGTAGCTTCGCCCATCCTGGGGCGATGGAGGGGGACGGCGTGAGGGCTCGGACGATCATCGGCGCGGCGGCCTGTCTGCTCATCACCCCGGTCGCGGCCCAGGCGGCCGGCTGGGTCCAGGTGACCGCCAAGGGCTCCAGCATCGATCAGGTGGGCCTCCTGCGCACGGCCGACGGGAAGCTGCACGCGGCCTGGCACCGCGCCGTCACCCCCGAGACCGAGGACCTGCTCGACACGACCCTCTCCCCGAGCGGGAAGCTCCTCGGCACCGCGACGATCCAGTCCGGCTGGGCGGAGATCGCGAACCCGGCGCTCGTGCAGGGGCCCGAGGGCCTCCGCGCCTTCTGGGGCGGCATCCGCACCACCGACACCGCCGAGCCGAACCAGGAGCTGAACACCGCGCTCTCGGTGGACGGCGGGGCCACCTGGGGCCTCCAGACGGGCTCGGTCGTGCCGATCGGCGCGCAGGCCTACGGCAGCCCGGTCGCCGCGGCGACCCTGCCCGACGGCACCCCCCTCGAGGCCTGGGCCGGGACGCTCGGCACCTGGGTCCACGTGGGCCTGGTCCCCGACGCGCCCAACCACGACTTCCAGGCGCCCCTCGGCACCTACGGCTACGACACCGGCCTCGCCACCGACGCGGCCGGCCGCGCGGTCCTGGCCTGGTACTCCAACGCCACGGGACATCTCGGCGTGTACGCCCAGGACGTGGCGGCGGACGGGTCCCCCGTGGGCTCGGCCGTGAACATGCCGGGCACCGCCAACATGCAGGTCGGCCAGCTCGGCCGCACCCCGATCGTCGCCCGGGCGGGGGGCGGCTTCTACGTGGCGTACGCCACCGGCTACCCGACGCAGAAGCGGATCCGGATCTGGAGGGTCGGCGCCGCGGCCGCGCCCATCGTCGCGCGCACCCCCCGCGGCTCGTACGCCACCGTGGCCGCCGACGACAACGGCCGGCTGTGGGTGGTCTGGGTCGACGACGACGGCGGGGACCCCCACGTCCTCGCCCGCCGCTCGAACCCCTCCGGCCGGGTCTTCGGGGAGACGGTCAACGCGGGCCGTGCGGGCAAGGCCTTCCAGGTCTACCACCTCGACGCGAGCGCGGCCGACGGGGCCCTCGACATCCTCGCGCGGTTCTCCGTCGGCACCACCTCGGACGCGGCGACCTTCCACACGCGGGTGCTGCCCGGGCTCACCCTGAAATCCTCCCGCCTGCGGATCCCCGGCGACACGACGACCCCCGTGACCTTCACGGTGCTCGACGCCGGCCAGCCGGTGAAGGGCGCCCGCGTGAGGGCGGCCGGGGAGTCGGACACGACCAACGCGAGCGGGAAGGTGACCCTCGATCTCTCACCGGCGACCCGCCTCGTCACCGCGCGGGCGAGCTCCACGGGCTACGAGGGAGCGGATCAGGAGATCAAGGTGATCCGCTGATCGGGCCGGCGGACGCCGCTCAGTCGTCCCAGTCCGGCTCGCCGGCCAGGCGCGCGTAGGCGCGCCACTCGTCGATGACCCGGCGGGCGTCGCGCCGGCGCACCTCGGGGCGCGCGCGGGCCAGGAGCTCCAGCGCCAGGTCGTCGGCGCCCGCCGCCGGCGGCCGGCCCAGCTCGTTCAGCACCGCCCAGACCACGTCCTCGTCGAGGCGCGGCCGCTCGGAGAGGATGTAGTCGGCCGCCTCGCCGAGGTCGAGGTCGCTCATCCGGGCGAGCGGTCGAAGGTGTCGGGGGTGATCCCGTCCTCGCGCAGCTCCACCTTGCGCACCCGCTCGGTGGGCGTCTTCGGCAGCGCGTCCATCACGCGCAGGTAGCGCGGCACCGCGAAGTAGGGCATCCGCTCGGTGCACCAGTCGAGCAGCTCGCCCAGGTCGGGCGCGCTCCCCTCGCGCAGCACCACGCACACCAGGATCTCGTCCTCGGACGAGGCGCCCTCGCCGGCCTTGACCCCCACGGCGGCCGCCTCCACCACGTCGGCGTGGCCGGTCAGGACGGTCTCGACCTCCATCGAGCTGACGTTCTCGCCGCGCCGCCGGATGTAGTCCTTCACGCGGTCGAGGAAGTAGAGGTACCCGTCGGCGTCCATCATCCCCAGGTCGCCGGTGTGGAGCTTCAGGTTGCGGAAGTCCTCGGCGGTCTTCTCCGGCATGCCCGCGTAGGTCCGCATGACGATGTTGGGCATGCGCATGTCCACCACGATCTCGCCCGGGGTCAGGGGCGGGCGCGGCAGGTCGGTCCCGGGCTCCACCACCGTCACCTCGAAGCCGGGGGTGGCCACGCCGCAGCTGCCGGGCCGGGGGGGCGCGCCGGGCGGCTGGTAGGTGACCATGCCGGTCTCCGTGAGCCCGTAGCCCTCGATGAAGCGGATGCCGAAGCGCTCCTCGAAGTCGCGGTAGATGTCCTTCGGCGCCGGCATCGCCATGATCCGCCGCACGGAGTGGGCGCGCTCCATCGGGTCGGCCGGCGTGTTCCAGATGAAGTAGTTGATCGCGCTCACGGTGTTCAGGATCGTCGCCTGGGCGTCCACCACCTGCCCCCAGAAGCGCCCCGACGAGTAGCGCGGGACGAACGCGATGCGAGCGCCGGCGATCATCGCCGGGTAGGCGGCCAGCACCTGGGCGTTGGAGTGGAAGAGCGGCAGGCACGAGAAGAAGGTGTCCTCCTCGGTCACCTGGCAGACCTCGTTGTAGGTCCGGCCCGAGAAGTAGTCCGAGGCGTGCTGCTTGATCGCGCCCTTGGAGCGGCCCGTGGTGCCGGAGGTGAACATGACCCGGGCGTCGTCGGTCCACGACACCTCCACGCCCGGCTCCCCGTCGCCGCCGGCGAGCAGCGCCTCGAGCGGCTCCCAGGGCAGCGAGGGGTCCGGCCCGTCCCGCGGCCCCTCGGTGGCGTGCACGACCACGCGCTCCAGGTCCGCGACCTCCCCGGCCACCTGGTCCAGCATCCCCAGGTGGGTGTCGGCGATCACCAGGAAGCGCGAGCGGGGCAGGTTGATCACCCATGACAGGAAGCTGCCGCGGTAGGCGAGGTTGATCGGGCACTGGACGCCTCCCGCCTTCTGGATCCCGAACCACACCGCCAGGTTCTCCTCGCAGTTCGGCAGCATCGTGGAGACGGCCTCGCCGGGGCGGAGCCCGCGGGCGATCAGCGCGTTGGCCACCCGGTTGGCGCGCGCGTTCATCTCCCCGTAGCTCACCCAGGGGCCATCGCCCACGCGCAGGTAGTCGCGGTCGGGGTGCTCCTCGGCGCGCCGGCGCAGGAGGGCCGGGAGCACCCACCCGGTGGGGTCCTCGCGCCGGTACCAGTCGGACCATTCAGCCATCCGGGGCCGGAGTAGACCACACCCGGGCGACGGCCATGACCCCGGGGGGTTAAGCCGGGACCCCTCGCGGCCGATCCATACACCAGATGTCGGTCCGCCTCCTCCACGATCCCGAGTTGAACGCCGGCGCCCGCGCGAGCCTCGCCCACGGGATCGAGGCCATGGCGGCCCACACCGACGCCCCCCTTCGCGTGCGCGGCCACTCCAGCGGAGACGGCTACGAGGTCTTCGACCTGCAGGAGGAGTTCGAGCTCGGCCCCCGCGGCCGCCGCTTCCTGCTCTCGGTCGACGCCGACCACGGCGAGATGCTGCTGCTGGCGGCGACGTCGTCATGAGGATGCGCACCGCCGAGCCCACGGTCGACGCGGTGCAGACCCTGTGCCAGCGCGTCCGCTCGGCCGGTTCGCCCAACGCGCGGGCCCGCCCGCCGCTCGTCACCGAGTACCGCCGCCTCGCCGAGACGCTCGGCGTGGTCCCGCTCTCGGTCGAGACCGGGATCGACCTTCAGCGCGCCGCCGCGGGCCTGCTTCGCGCCGCGGCCCGGGCCGAGGCCGTGGCCGCGCAGTCGCCCTCCGCGCGCCTCCGCAGGGCCGGCCGCCACACCGTCTGAGAGCCCCGCCCGGACCCCCGGGACGGCGGAGGGCGTGTGGTACCCTGCACGTCGCTCGCCCCCGGACGGAAGGCTGCCACCTGTGGCGACAGGTCAGCGCATCGGAGTGACGATGGCTTGCGAGGAATGCAAGCGTCGGAACTACCAGACCATGAAGAGCAGGCGGAACACCCCGGACCGGATCGAGTTCCGGAAATTCTGCCGATGGTGCGGACGCCACACGCCGCACAAGGAGACCCGTTAAGCGACCCTGGTCGCCCGGGCCTCCCGCGAAGGGTCGTAGCTCAACTGGTAGAGCACCGGTCTCCAAAACCGGGGGTTGGGGGTTCGAGTCCCTCCGGCCCTGTCGTCCACAACAGGTGATCACGAGCTGATGGCGCGAATCCGACCCGCGAAGGGGCAGGAACGAGGCGGCGATGGCGGGACGCCCAACCCGCCGGCGCCCGCCAACGCCCGCGTGCCCAAGCCCCGCCGGGCCGAGAAGCCCGTCCAGAGCCCGCGCCCCACGCCGCCCTCCGGCGGCCGACGGCGCCCGCAGGAGAAGGCCGGCACGGTCACCAAGGCCGTCCAGCGCGAGCGCCGCGGGTCCCGCTTCCTCCGCGAGGTCATCGTGGAGCTGCGCAAGGTCAGCTGGCCCACGCGCACCCAGCTCATCCAGTCCACCGCGGTCGTCATCGTGGTCGTGGCCATCGTCTCCGTCTATCTGTGGGTGGTGGATTCGATCTTCCAGCGCTTCGTCAACACGATCTTCTAGGAGCGCCTGTGTTCCGCTGGTACGTCATCAACACCTATTCCGGCCATGAGAAGAAGGTCAAGGCCAACCTCGAGCACCGGCTCGTCTCCCTGGGGCAGCGCGAGCGCGTGCGCCAGGTGGTCATCCCCACCGAGCAGGTGGTGGAGACCAAGGACGGCCAGAAGGTGCAGACCGAGAAGCGGCGCCTTCCGGGCTACGTCCTCGTCAACATGGACATGACGCCCGACACGCTCTGGCTGGTCAAGAACACCCCCGGGGTCACCGGCTTCGTGGGCGGCGGCGGGCGCGAGAACGAGCCCGTGCCGCTGACGCAGGCCGAGGTCGACCGGCTGCTCAACGTGGCCACCGAGGTGCGCCCCAAGGTGCGCGCCGACTACGTGGTCGGCGAGAGCGTGAAGGTCATCGCCGGTCCCCTGTCGGACTTCACCGGCGAGATCGCAGAGATCAACTCCGAGCAGGGCAGGCTGAAGGTGCTGGTCAGCATCTTCGGGCGCGAGACGCCGGCCGAGCTCTCGTTCGACCAGGTCAAGAAGCTCACGTAGCCTTCACGGAGGCGCGGTCTTCCCGCACGGCAACCCGGGGCACGCCCCGCGATCGAGGACGTCATGGCGAAGAAGGTCCTGCAGGTCATCAAGCTCCAGATCCCGGCCGGTCAGGCGTCGCCCGCCCCTCCGGTGGGTCCCGCCCTGGGCGGCGCGAGCATCAACATCATGGAGTTCTGCAAGGCGTTCAACGCGCAGACCCAGGCGGGCAACGGGACCATCACCCCGGTGGAGGTGACGGTCTTCGAGGACCGGTCGTTCACCTTCATCACGAAGGTCCCCCCGGCGGCGGTCCTCATCCGCCAGGCCCTCGGCATCGACAAGGGCAGCGCCGAGCCGCACAAGGAGAAGGTGGCGAACCTGACGCGCGCGCAGCTGCGGCAGATCGCCGAGACGAAGCTCCCCGACCTCAACGCGAACAGCGTGGAGTCGGCCATGACGATCATCGCGGGGACGGCGCGTAGTATGGGCGTGACCGTCGACGCGGAGTAGGAGGAGGCGCGATGCCCAAGCGTGGCAAGCGCTACAAGCAGGCGAAGTCCGAGATCGACACCGAGCGCGTGTACCACCCGCTCCACGCGGTCCGGCTCATCAAGTCGCAGGAGCTCACCCGTTTCGACCCCACGGTCGAGGTGCACCTGCGCCTGGGCGTCAACGTGCGCCACGCCGACCAGCAGCTGCGCGGCACCATCAGCCTTCCCCACGGCACCGGCAAGTCGGTGACCGTCGCGGTCTTCGCCGAGGGCGACAAGGCCCGTGAGGCCGAGACCGCCGGCGCGGACATCGTGGGCGGCGAGGACCTGGCCAAGCGCGTGCTGGAGGGCTTCGACGAGTTCGACATCGCCATCGCCACCCCGGACATGATGGGCACGGTCGGCAAGCTCGGCCGCATCCTCGGCCCCTCCGGGAAGATGCCGAACCCCAAGAGCGGCACGGTCACCTTCGACGTGGGCAAGGCCGTCACGGACGTCAAGGGCGGCAAGGTCGAGTACCGCACCGACCGCGCCGGCATCGTCCACATCGGCATCGGCAAGCGGTCCTTCGAGGAGCGCCAGCTGCTCGAGAACTACGGGGTCGTCATCGAGGAGATCGTCCGCATGAAGCCGGCGGCGGCCAAGGGCAAGTACCTGAAGTCGATCACCATCGCCCAGACGATGGGCCCCGGCATCCCGCTCGACCCCACCCGCGTCACGTCGGCCGACGTGCTGGAGGAGCCCACCTAGCCGAAGGCCCCGGCCTCAAACCCCGACCGAAGACCCACGGGGGCGGCGACCGCCGCCTCAAACCGCCCGAAGCGCGAAGGGCACCCCGTGCGAGGTTGGCGCAGATGCCGAGTGGCCCCCTGGGGTCGCCTGCCTCTCGCCGCCCGCGCGGGCGACGAGCACGATGGAGGTGAACCCCTGAGACGAGACGAGAAGGAACGCGCCATCGCGGCGCTCAGCGAGCGCCTCACGGCGAGCGGGACGATCTTCGCCGCCGACTTCCGCGGCCTGACCGTCAAGCAGCTCGCGGAGCTGCGCGGCCGTCTGCGCGTGGCCGAGACCGAGTTCACGGTGGTCAAGAACACCCTCGCCCGCCGGGCGGCGTCCGACACCGGGCGCGACGCGCTCCTGCCGTACCTCGACGGGCCCACCGGCCTGGCCTGGGTGGGCGGCGATCCGGCCGTGGCGGCGAAGGCGCTGAACCAGTTCGCGGGGGAGCACCCCGACGTCCTGAGCATCAAGGGCGGCCTGCTCGAGGGGAACGATCTCCCGAGCGCCGACGTCGCGCGCCTCGCGAAGCTCCCGTCCCGCGAGCAGCTCCTGGGCCAGCTCGCCGGAGGCCTCGCGGCCCCGATCTCCGGCCTCGCCGGGACCCTCAACAGCCTCATCGGAGGCCTCGCCCGCACGCTCGCCGCCGTTCAGGCGCAGCGGGGCGACGAGACCGCCCCCGCGGACGCCTAGCGCGCCCGCACCGACCGACTTCCGACACACCACGCTCGAGGATCAAGGAGACAGAATGGCGACGACTGAAGAGTGGATCGAGGAGCTCAAGGGCATTTCCGTGCTCGAGCTCTCGGAGCGCATCAAGGCGCTCGAGGAGACCTTCGGGGTCACCGCCGCCGCCCCCGTGGCCGTGGCCGCCGCCCCCGCGGGCGGTGACGGCGCCGCCGCGCCCGCCGAGGAGGAGCAGACCGCCTTCACGGTGAGCCTCGACGCCGCCGGCGACAAGAAGATCCAGGTGATCAAGGTCGTCCGCGCGGTCACCGGCCTGGGCCTGAAGGAGGCCAAGGAGCTGGTCGACAACGCGCCCAGCGACGTCAAGGAGGGCGTGACCAAGGACGAGGCCGACCAGGTCCGGGCCCAGCTCGAGGAGGCCGGCGGGCTCGTCACCGTCAAGTAGCTCCGCGGGCCCGCGCGGGGGAGATGCCCCGCGCGGGCGGACCCGGAGGGGTTGAGCGCATCCGGGGGCGTCACTACCGTGCCCCGCCGTGGGGAGAGCGTCCGTGGTCACGGCCGTCCTGATCGGCGCCGCTCTGCTCGCGCCGCCCGCTTCGGGCGCCCTCATCAGCCAGGGCGCGGTGCGGATGGGGGCCGACGCGCTGTGGAGCCGCGGTGTCCTCGGCCAGGGGCAGACCGTGGCCGTGCTCGACGAGGGCTTCTCGGGCCTGGACCGCTCGATCGCCCTGGGTGAGCTGCCCCCTCGCGAGGCGATGACCATCCGCAGCTTCGATCCGGAGAGCGGCCTGGAGGGCCGCACCGAGTTCGGCCTGCCCACCCAGCACGGCGTCCGCATGGCCGAGCTCATCCACGACCTGGCCCCCGAGGCCCGGCTGGTGCTGGTGGGGTACCGCACCATCGACCAGTTCGAGGAGGCCGCGGCGTGGATCGCCTCCCAGGGCATCCCCATCGTCAGCCATTCCAACTCCTTCCTGACCCCTCCCTTCGACGGCACCGGCCGCGCGGCCCGCGCGGTGGACGCCGCGGCGGCCGCGGGCGTGCTCTGGGTGAACTCGGCCGGGAACTACGGCCAGCGCCACTGGCGCGGCGCGGCCGCGCCGGGGGGCACCGTCATCCCGATCGCGCCGGCCGGGACCCCGCTCCTGTTCAGCCTCTGCTGGAGCGCGCCGGGCGTGGCCGCGAGCGTGGCGGTCGAGCACCAGGACCCGGCGGGGGCGTGGATCGAGGTGCAGCGCAGCGCGCCGGCCGGCCCCGGGAACGCGGTCACCACGCCCCTCACCACGGACGCGGGCGCGTGGCGGCTGGTGGTGCGGCAGGACGCGGGCGCCCCGGCGGAGCTGAGCCTGTTCTCCCAGACCGTCGGCTTCGGCCCGCTCGCGGTGCCCGACGGCAGCATCCCCACCCCCGGCGACGCCGCCGGCGCCCTCAGCGTGGGGGCCGTCAAGTGGACGGGTGTCGACCTCGAGCCCTACTCGTCCGAGGGCCCGGCCGCCGGCGGCTCGAAGCCGGACCTCGTGGCGCCCACCTACGTCACCTCCAACCCGGAGTGGCCGGGCACCGCCGGCACCTCGTCCTCCGCGGCGCACGTCGCGGGCGCGGCCGCGCTGCTGCGCCAGGAGCGCCAGGCCCTCGGCCTCCCCGTGACCCCGGGCGACCTGCGCGCGGCCCTGGTCGCCGGGGCCCTCGACCTGGGACGGCGGGGCCCGGACCCGCTCTACGGCGCGGGGATGGCCCGCCTCGACACCGTCGCGCCCTCCCTGCGGCTCGGCGTGAGCCCCGGCGCGCGCCCGGTGCTGCGGGCGCGCGCGGGCGACGAGGGTACGATCCGCGACGTGCGGGCCATCCTCAACGGGCGGACGCTTCGAGTGGTGCGCCGGCCCGCATTCGGGCTGCGCCTGCCCGCGCTGCGCCGGGGGTCCAATCGCCTGACCGTCACGGTCCAGGACATGGCCGGGAACGTGACGAGCCGGACCCGGGTGATCCGGTCGCGCGCTCGATGAGCCGCTCGCGCCTGGGCGCGGCGCTGGCCCTCGGCCTGGTCGCGATCGGCATGGGCGCCGCTGCCCCGGCCATGGCCAGCGCCCCCGCCCTTGCCGCCGCGCCCGCCGCGTTCGCGGACGAGGCCCTCAGCCAGGGCCTGGAGCGGAGCGGGGCCGACGTGCTCGGGCGCGTGGCCGGCGGGGGCGCCGGGCTCACGATCGCCGTGGTGGACATGGGCTTCGGCCAGAACATCGCGACGCTCCAGGCCAAGAAGGAGCTGCCGCCGCCCGGGCGGCTCGAGATGCTCTCCTTCGACTCGACCTCGGGCCTCGCGGGGACCAACGCGTACGGCCACCGCACCAACCACGGGGAGCTCGTCGCGCAGACCGTCTACGACTACGCGCCGAACGCCCGCTACCTGTTCGTGAACTACCACAGCGAGGCCGACTTCATCGTGGCCGCCGACGCGGTGACCGCACGGCGGCCCGACATCGTGGTCCACTCGAACAGCTTCATCGAGGGGCCGTTCGACGGCACCAGCCCCGCGGCGCGGGCGGTCGACCGGGCCGCGGCCGCCGGCATCCTCTGGATCAACTCGGTCGGCAACTACGCACAGCTCCATTGGAGCGGGCCGTGGGAGGACGCCGACCTCGACCACGAACTCGACTGGCCGAACGGCGACAGCTGGACCTTCACGCGGGGGGCCGGGCTCCCGATCACGTTCGCGCTCTCGTGGATCTCGCCGGCCGGGGGCCCGCCCACCGACATCGACCTGGCGCTCGAGCACCTCGAGGCCGACGGCACCTGGAGCGTCGTGGCCCTCTCGGACGACCGCCAGTCGGAGGGCAAGCCCCCCGCCGAGCGCATCACCGGCTACCTCCCCCCGGCCGAGGGCACCTTCCGCCTGCGGCCGATCCTGGTGTCGGGGCCCCCGCCGGAGGGGAACCTGACCCTGTTCTCGCGGGAGATCCCCCTGGCCGCCATCTCCGGCTCGGTGGAGGGCAGCGTGCCGACCCCCGGCGACGCGGCGGGGGCCGTCGCGGTGGGGGCGGTGGACTGGCGCGGCGACCGCTTCAAGGCCTACTCCTCGCAGGGCCCCACGGCCGACGGCCGTCTGAAGCCCGACATCGTGGCGCCCACCGACACGCGCCTGATGGGGCCCAACGGGTTCCGGTCGATCGGAGGGACCTCCATCGCGGCCCCCAACGCCGCGGGCGTGGCGGCCGTCATCCTCGCCGCCGCGCGCCGGGCGGGTCAGGCCCCGACCGCGGCCGAGGTCCGCGGCCAGCTCTCGGCGCTGGCGCTCGACCTCGGCGCGCCGGGACCGGACGAGGTGTTCGGGGCGGGCCGCGTGCGCGCGTCGGTGGATCCGCCCCGCCTGGGCCGGCTGGTGCCCGCGCCCCTCGCCTCGGTGCGCGGTCGCGTGACCGTGCACTTCACGGCGCAGTCGCGCTCGACGGTCACCCACTGGTCGCTGGACGTCAACGGCGTGCCGGCGGTCCGGCGCCCGCAGCCCTACCCCCGCGGGATCACCATCAACACGCGCCACCTCTCCGAGGGCTTCCACACCATCCGCGTGGACGCCCAGGACTTCCCCGGAAACGTGGGCGTGCGGACGTGGGCGGTGAAGGTGGACAACACGCCGCCGGCGCTCGCCGTGCGGGGTGCGGTCTCCCGCCGGCCCCACGGTCCCGCCGCCGCCCGCCGGCCGCGGACGGTGGGGATCCTCGTCTCGGCGCTCGACCCCGGCTCCACGGGCGCGCTGCGCGTGACGGTCGCCCTTCGGGACCGGGCGGGACGCTCGCTGTCGGCGCGCTCGTCCGAGGTGAGGCCGGGCGCTCTGCGCCGGGTGCCCCTCGGGAAGCTCCGACGCGGCCGCTACACCGCGATCGTGCGGCTGACCGACCGGGCGGGGAACGCCGTCACGGTCAGCCGCAGGATCCTCGTGCGCTAGGTCTCGTCACCCGGGGATGGGGACCCGGCGCCCCGGCGCGCGGCGGCGATCACCCCCCGGGTCGCTGGGCCAGGGTCACGGACACCGTGCGCGAGGAGCCCCCCCGGGTGACCTGGAGCGTCACGGTCTGGCCGGGCGCCAGCGGCGCGATGGCCGCGGTCACCTCGTCGGCCGAGCCGGTCGCGGTGCCGTTCACGCCCGTGATCACGTCCCCCGCGGCCAGGCCGGCCTTCGCCGCCGGGCTGCCGGCCGTCACGGCCGCCACGGTGGCGCCCGGGACGGCGTTCCCGCCGATCGCCGAGGCGGTCGTGAGCTGGACCCCCAGGAAGGGGTGCGCGACCTTCTCGCCGGCGATGAGCTGGTCGACGACCTTCGCGACGGTGGCGCTCGGGATCGCGAAGCCGACGCCCACGTTCCCGTCCACCTCGCCGCCCTCGATCTGCGAGTTGACGCCGATCACATGGCCCTGGTCGTCGAGCAGCGGGCTCCCGGAGCTGCCGTGGTTGATCGAGGCGTCGGTCTGGATGACGCCCGCGATCGTGTAGCCGTTGATGGACTGGATGGTGCGGTTCAGCGCGCTCACGATGCCGGCGGTCGTGGTGTTCTCGAGCCCGAACGGGCTGGAGATGGCGACGACCGGATCGCCCACGTGCACGCCGCCGGAGTCGGCGAACTGGAGGGGCGTCACCTTGGGCCCGCCGTCCACCTTGATCACGGCGAGGTCGCTGGACGCGTCGGCGCCGACCAGCTTCGCCGTGGCCCGCGTCCCGTCGTTGAACGTCACGGAGATGGCGGTCGCGCCGTCGACGACGTGGTCGTTGGTCACGATGTGGCCCTGGTCGTCGATCACGAAGCCCGAGCCCTGGGCCTCGGTGGTCCCTCCCTGGCCCTGCGGGCCGGCGGCGCCCGACGCGCGGGAGGTCACCTCGATCTCCACCACGCCGGCCGCCTCGGCCGCGTAGATCTGGCCGGCGGTCAGGCCGGCCGACGCGGCCGTGGCCGCCAGCGTACGGGTCGTGGCCGCCGGGGCCGCCGTCGCGGCGATCGTCGTGGCCGCCGCCGGGGCCGCCGGGGTGCCCAGGGACATGTCGTACGCCCAGATGCCGGTCCCCGCTCCGATCCCCGCGGACAACACCACGCCGCTGGCGGCGATCGCCACCCGTCTGCGCACCGCGTTCATGGACGCCTCCCCGTTCGCGAACTCCCCAGGAGGATTGGTTGTAGCCCCCGATCCTGAGCGGCTCCTGTGAGGAATAGGGGGCATTCGATGAAGGATGCGTCCCACGTCAACGGCTAACCTGGCCCGATGACACGATCGCCCGGATGAGCGCCGCGACCTCGGCGACGGCTCCGCCCGAGCGCCCCGGGTATCCGCTGAGCATCGAGGGAGAGCTCCAGCCGGACCTCGGGCGTTGGCTGTGGCTGATCAAGTGGCTGCTCGCCATCCCGCACTTCATCGTGCTGGTGTTCCTCTGGATCGCCTACTTCGTGCTGACCGTGGCGGCCTTCTTCGCGATCCTGTTCACCGGCCGCTACCCGCGCGGGATCTTCGACTTCAACGTCGGCGTGCTGCGCTGGACCTGGCGGGTCGCCTTCTACGGCAGCAGCGCGATCGCGACCGACCGCTACCCGCCCTTCACCCTGGAGCGCACCGACTACCCGGCGACCCTGGAGGTCGAGTATCCGGAGCGCCTCTCGCGCGGGCTGGTGCTGGTGAAGTGGTGGCTGCTGGCGATCCCCCAGTACATCATCGTGGCCATCTTCGGGAGCGGGCTCTGGGGGTTCAGCGGCCTGCTGGACGGCGGGGGCAACTGGGGCTCGAGTTGGGGCTCGTGGGGGAACTGGGGAGGTGGCCTGATCGGCCTCCTCGTGCTCATCGCGGGATTCGTGCTGCTGTTCACCGGGCGCTACCCGCGTGACCTCTTCAGCCTCATCATGGGCCTGAACCGCTGGAGCTACCGGGTGCTCGCCTACGTCTCGCTCATGCGCGACGAGTACCCGCCCTTCCGCCTCGACGCCGGTGGCCGCGAGCGCGGCGACTGACGGAGCTCGCCTCGGGTTCCGGCGTCCGCTCCGGGGATCTGGACACCGGGACGGACGATCGCGCACAATCGCCTCGTCGCCGGGAGGCAGTCACCCCGGCGGGTAATCCCATCTCGATCCCGGGAGGACTGCGATGCCGCTGGAGCAGGCTGCCAAGAGCGCACTGCGCGAGAAGGTGTTGACCGCGAACAAGCACAACGTCGACGCCGTGACGGACGAGGTGACCGCGGTCCTCGGCACCCTCGAGCCCGACGACAAGGACTACGCGCGGGTCCAGGGCTGGCTCGAGGACCTGGAGATGATCAAGGGCGGCGGGGTCCCCGGGAAGTTCTAGACCGCTCTCGGAGCGGCGCGGCGCCTACCTCCCGCGCGGGGACCGCGTGTGGAGGAGCCGCTGGAGCCGCCGGGTCTCGGCGAGCGCGTTCATCGGGCGGCGGTCGGGGAACGTCGACCGCCCCCGCTCGATGCGCCCCTCCCGTCCCTCGCGCGCCTCGACCCACCGCTCGTAGGCGGCGATGAGGGCGAGGAGGCTCTCGACCAGGGGCAGCCCGTCCGGTCCGCCGGAGTAGGGGGTGCCGTCGAGGAGGAGGACGCCCTCGGACGCCACCCAGGCGAGCTCGCCCGCGCCCGGTTGCGCCGCGCGGATGCCGGCCGTGGAGACGCGGACCGCCAGGCCGTGCCACTCGCGCTTCAGCACCTCCGGCTCCACGGCCGGCCGGAAGCCGAACGCGCGCATGCGGCGGCGCTCTTCGGGCGAGGTCCACTGCCGGTGCGTCGCCTCGAGCAGGCCGCGCAGCCGCACGTCCATCCCGGAGTCCGGCGCGCCGGCGGCGTAGGAGGGAAGGGTGCTGCTCACGGGGCCAGTATGCCCAAAGGGTCCGAGCGCGCGAAATGAGGGCGCCGAGCCGGGTGCTACCATTCGGCGTCTTGGTCCCCGGGTCTGATTGACGGCGACGGCGCGCCCATCGCGGCCCATGTCGGCCGCTCACGAATTCGTGAGCAGTGCCGCCGCCGAGCCCTGCCCAATCGTGCTATTGTCCGTCGTTACGCCTGGCGAGCCGACCGCCTTGCGTACAGCCGTCCCTCGCTCGCTCTCGTCAGGAGGCCTCGCGACTTGAGCACCCCCTCCGCTGCTCTCGCACGCCGCACGTTCTCGCGCCTCGAGAAGATTCTCGAGGTCCCAAACCTCATCGACATCCAGCGTTCCTCGTTCGAGTGGTTCCTCAACGAGGGTCTGCGCGAGACCATCGATGACATCTCCCCGATCGAAGACTTCACGGGGACCCTGGCCGTGCAGTTCGGCCGCTACACGCTGGGTGGCTGGGAGCCCGGCATGCCGTTCGACCACATCCAGCCGAACGAGTCGATCAAGGACTGTCGCGAGAAGGACCTCACCTACGCGGCCCCCCTGACGATGGAGGTCGCCTTCGTCAACCGGGAGACCGGTGAGATCCGCGAGCAGAAGGTCTTCATGGGAGACCTCCCGCTGATGACGGACTGGGGCACCTACATCATCAACGGCACCGAGCGGGTCGTGGTGACCCAGCTCGTGCGCTCGCCGGGCGCGTACGTGATGGAGCCGAAGGACCGCGAGAAGCAGGTCTTCATCGCGAACCTGATGCCGTCGCGCGGCTCGTGGGTGGAGCTGGAGATCGACAAGAAGGGCCTCGTGCACGTCCGCATCGACCGCAAGCGCAAGCTGCCGGTCACGACGCTGCTGTTCGCCCTCGGGTACACCCGCGACGACGTCGCCAACCTGTTCCGCCACCCGTCCGACCCCGACCGGGTCAACCCGTTCATCCAGGCGACCCTGGACAAGGACGCCACGGAGGGCGAGCCGCAGACGGGCAACCGCAAGAGCCTGAACGAGATGGCGGCGATCGTCGGCGAGATCCACAAGCTGGCCCAGAGCGTGGACGACGCGTCCGCCGAGGCCCGCGCCGACGTCGAGGCCGAGATCGAGAAGCTCGAGAAGAAGCTCGACGCCCGCTCGGGCGACGTCATGCAGCACGCGCTCATCGAGGTCTTCAAGAAGCAGCGCCCGGGCGAGCCGCCCACGGTGGACAACTCGCGCGCGCTGGTGCGCTCGCTGTTCTTCGACCCCAAGCGCTACGACCTCACGAAGGTCGGCCGATACAAGCTCGACGCGCGCCTCGGCCTGCAGGTCGGCTCCAGCGTGCGCACGCTCACCAGCCCGCGCTTCACCGGGCGCCTCTCGAACATGACCGACGACCTGGTCGAGCTGATCCGCCGCCTGGTGGGCCTGCCGATCGCGATCGGCCTGCCCGAGGAGTCCAAGGACTTCGCCGCCGACGCGGCCACGATGCCGCGCGACGAGATCGCGGGCGAGCTGGACGAGTACGAGCACTTCGGCAACCGGCGCCTGCGCACGGTCGGCGAGCTCATCCAGGAGGCCTTCCGCATCGGCCTCTACCGGATGGAGCGCGTCGTCCGTGAGCGCATGAGCACCGAGGACGTCGACACCATCACGCCGCAGACGATCATCAACATCCGGCCGGTGGTGGCCGCGCTGAAGGAGTTCTTCGGCTCCTCGCAGCTCTCGCAGTTCATGGACCAGACCAACTCGCTGGCCGGCCTCACGCACCGCCGGCGCCTCTCGGCGCTGGGCGCGGGCGGGCTCACCCGTGAGCGCGCTCCGATCGAGGTGCGCGACGTGCACGCCACCCACTACGGGCGCATGTGTCCCATCGAGACCCCGGAGGGCCCGAACATCGGCCTCATCGGCTCGCTGGGCAGCTACGCCACGGTGAACGAGTTCGGCTTCATCCAGACCCCGTACCGCCGCGTGAAGAACGGGAAGGTCACCTCCGAGGTGGAGCGTCTCGACGCGACGCAGGAGGAGCACAAGATCATCGCCCAGGCGAACGCGGAGATCGATCCCAAGGGCAAGCTGGTGGGCCAGGTGCTCTGCCGCAAGGGCGGCGAGCCGATCCTGGCCGACCCGGCCGACGTCGAGTTCATGGACGTCTCGCCCGAGCAGATCGTCTCGGTCGCCACGGCGCTGATCCCGTTCCTCGAGCACAACGACGCCAACCGCGCCCTGATGGGCGCGAACATGCAGCGCCAGGCGGTGCCGCTGATGATCACCGAGGCCCCGCTGGTGGGCACCGGCATCGAGCGCCGCGCGGCGGTGGACACCGGCGACGTCGTGCTCAGCCGCACGCCGGGCACGGTGGCCGCGGTGGACGCGGACCACATCATCGTCGAGGACCCCCAGGGCGAGCTCGAGCACTACGAGATGCACAAGTTCACCCGGTCCAACCAGGGCACCCTCATCCACCAGAAGCCGATCGTCCGCAAGGGTCAGGTCGTGGAGCAGGGCGACGTGCTGGCCGACGGCAGCTCGACCGACAACGGCGAGCTGGCGCTGGGCAGCAACGTCCTCGTCGCCTTCATGAGCTGGGAGGGCTACAACTTCGAGGACGCCATCATCATCTCGGAGCGCCTGGTCAAGGACGACGGGCTGTCCTCGGTGCACATCGAGGCCTACGAGATCGACGCCCGCACCACCAAGCTGGGCGCCGAGGAGATCACGCGCGACATCCCGAACCGCTCCGAGGAGTCCCTCAAGGACCTGGACGAGCAGGGCATCGTGAGGATCGGCGCCGAGGTCACCTCCGGCGACCTCCTGGTCGGCAAGGTCACGCCGAAGGGCGAGACCGAGCTCACGGCCGAGGAGAAGCTGATCCGCGCCATCTTCAAGGAGAAGGCCGGCGAGGTCCGCGACACCTCCCTGAAGGTGCCCCACGGCGAGGGCGGCAAGGTCATCGACGTCAAGAAGTTCAGCCGCGACGGCGGGGACGACCTGCCCCCGGGCGTGAACGAGCTGGTGCGCGTGTACGTCGCCAAGCGGCGCAAGATCGCCGAGGGCGACAAGCTGGCCGGCCGCCACGGCAACAAGGGCGTCATCTCCAAGATCGTCCCGGAGGAGGACATGCCGTTCCTCGAGGACGGCACGCCGATCGACATGATCCTCAACCCGCTGGGCGTGCCCTCGCGCATGAACATCGGGCAGATCCTGGAGACCCACCTCGGTTGGGCCGCCCACCACGGATGGGTGGACGGCGCCTACGAGAAGGGGCTCAACGGCAAGGCCCCCGAGCGGACCCTGGTGGCCACGCCGGTGTTCGACGGCGCCACGCCGGAGGACGTCGACCGGGTGCTCATGGACTGGCAGGCCAGCCACCCCGAGAGCCCGATCCAGCTCTCGATCGACCCCACCGACCGGCCCGGCCGGCGGTGCTCGGGCCGCATGAAGCTCTACAACGGCCGCACGGGTGAGCCCTACGCGGGCAAGGTCACCGTGGGGTACATGTACATGCTGAAGCTGCTCCACCTGGTGGACGACAAGATCCACGCGCGCTCGACCGGCCCCTACTCGCTCGTCACCCAGCAGCCGCTGGGCGGCAAGGCGCAGTTCGGCGGCCAGCGCTTCGGCGAGATGGAGGTGTGGGCGCTCGAGGCCTACGGAGCCGCGTACACCCTGCAGGAGATGCTCACCATCAAGAGCGACGACACGGTCGGCCGCGTGAAGGCCTACGAGGCGATCGTGAAGGGCGAGAACATCCAGGAGCCCTCGATCCCGGAGAGCTTCAAGGTGCTGCTGAAGGAGATGCAGAGCCTGGGCCTGGACGTGAAGGTGGAGGGCGAGGCGGGCCCGCAGTTCTCGGCCCGCGATGAGGACGACGATCTGCTGAGGGCCGCGGAGGAGCTCGGGATCGACCTCTCGGGCGGTCTCGCGGTCGCGGAGCCGGACGACGGCCAGGAGGCCGGCGGAGGCGGCGACGAGCCGGAGGAGGCGGAGGTCGTGGCCTCCTCGGGCGAGGCGTCGGACTCCGACGGGACCAACGGTTAGCGGGGCCCGGCGGACCCGGCGCGTGAGCTCGGTCGGAGCTCACGGGCCGGGCCGCCGCGATGGACAGGCGGAGTCACGCCGGCCGGCGCAGACGCGTGCGGCAGCGGCAATCGAGAAAGGCGCGTGGACGTGATCGACATCAACAATTTCGACTCCATCACCATCGGTCTGGCCTCCTCCAAGCAGATCCGGCAGTGGAGCTCGGGCGAGGTCACCAAGCCCGAGACCATCAACTACCGGACGCTGAAGCCGGAGAAGGACGGGCTCTTCTGCGAGAAGATCTTCGGTCCGACCAAGGACTGGGAGTGCTACTGCGGCAAGTACAAGCGCGTCCGCTACAAGGGGATCATCTGCGAGCGCTGCGGCGTCGAGGTGACGCGCGCGAAGGTGCGCCGCGAGCGGATGGGCCACATCGACCTGGCCGCGCCGGTCAGCCACATCTGGTTCTTCAAGGGCGTCCCGAGCCGCATCGGGTACATGCTGGACATCGCCCCGAAGGAGCTGGAGAAGGTCCTCTACTTCGCCGCCTCGATCGTGACCGAGGTCGACGCGGAGGCGCGCGCCGGTGAGCTGGACCGCCTGCAGGACGAGGTCAACGCCACCATCGAGCAGTACGGGCAGGACAAGGAGGAGCGCCTCCTCGAGCTGAACGAGCGGCTCGAGCGGCGGGTGACCTGGCTGCGCGAGGACGCCGCGCCGGGGCTGACCGACGAGGACGAGTACTGGATCGACGACCTGAAGCGCGACCGCACCTCGGAGGACCCGGAGGCGCGTCGCGAGCTGACCGACGCCGACCGCAAGCAGGCCGAGACCGACCTCCGCAAGGAGACGGACATCGCGCTCAAGGACATCGAGCGCTACACCGAGGAGTCGATCGACCGGCTCACGCGCGCCTGGCTCACGTTCAAGGACCTGAAGCCGCGCCAGATCGAGCCCGACGAGCAGCTCTTCCGCGAGATGAAGGAGCGCTTCGGGTCGCCGCACGGCTTCGCCGAGCTCTTCAAGGGCGGCATGGGCGCCGCCGCGATCAAGGACCTGCTGGAGAAGATCGACCTCGACGCCGAGGCCGAGTTCCTGCGCGAGACCATCCAGACGAGCAAGGGCCAGCGCCAGGCGCGCGCCCTGAAGCGCCTGAAGGTCGTCTCCGCGTTCCGGCGCAGCACCAACCGTCCCGAGTGGATGATCCTGGAGGCGATCCCGGTGATCCCGCCGGAGCTGCGCCCCATGGTCCAGCTCGACGGCGGCCGCTTCGCCACCAGCGACCTCAACGACCTCTACCGCCGCGTCATCAACCGGAACAACCGGCTGAAGCGCCTGCTCGACCTCGGCGCGCCCGAGATCATCGTG
Source organism: Miltoncostaeaceae bacterium (assembly GCA_963760715.1). Classification (GTDB taxonomy): domain Bacteria; phylum Actinomycetota; class Thermoleophilia; order Miltoncostaeales; family Miltoncostaeaceae; genus CAVXDY01. The sequence goes on from CAVXDY010000007.1 coordinate 426,415, forward strand.
AACAACGAGAAGCGCATGCTGCAGGAGGCCGTCGACGCGCTGTTCGACAACGGCCGCCGCGGCCGCGCGGTGACCGGCCCGGGCAACCGCCCGCTCAAGTCCCTCTCGGACATGCTGAAGGGCAAGCAGGGCCGCTTCCGGCAGAACCTGCTCGGCAAGCGCGTCGACTACTCGGGGCGCTCGGTGATCGTGGCCGGCCCGGAGCTGAAGCTGCACCAGTGCGGGCTGCCCAAGCTCATGGCGCTGGAGCTCTTCAAGCCGTTCATCATGAGCCGGCTGGTCGAGCGCAAGCAGGTCCAGAACATCAAGGCGGCCAAGAAGCTGGTGGACGCCATGGTCCCCGAGGTGTGGGACGTGCTCGAGGAGGTCATCGGGGAGCACCCGGTGCTGCTGAACCGCGCGCCGACCCTGCACCGCCTGGGCATCCAGGCCTTCGAGCCGGTGCTCGTGGAGGGCAAGGCCATCCAGATCCACCCGCTCGTGTGCACGGCGTTCAACGCCGACTTCGACGGCGACCAGATGGCGGTGCACCTGCCGCTGTCGGTGGAGGCCCAGTCCGAGGCGCGCATCCTGATGCTCTCGGCGAACAACATCCTGTCGCCCGCGCACGGGCGCCCCATCGCCGTGCCCAGCCAGGACATGGTCCTCGGCCTCTACTACCTGACCTACGCGCAGATGCTCAGCGTCCGCAAGAAGGGCACCGAGGGCGAGGGCAAGGCCATGGAGCTGGCCGAGCTGTGGAACCCCGAGTCCCGCAAGTGGGAGATCCCCAAGGGCCACGAGGCGCGCGTGCAGGGCCGCGAGTGGAGCACCAAGCCCTTCGAGCAGGCGAAGCTGACGTCCGCCCCGCGGGCGTTCCGCGACACCGAGAACGTGCTCACGGCGCTCGACCAGGACGCGGTCGGGCTCCAGGAGGTCATCGACCTGCGCCTGGGTGAGGACGGCACGCGCCGCATCACCACCGCCGGCCGCGTGGTCTTCAACCACGAGGTCCGCAAGGCGCTCGCCGACGTGGTGGGCGAGGAGGAGCTCGCGGAGCTTCCGTTCCCCGAGCGCCACGAGACCCTCACCAAGCGCCTCAGCAGCGACTTCATCGAGGACCTGGTCAACCTGTACGGCCCCACGGCCGTGTCGATGGTGCTCGACGCCTTCAAGTCGCTGGGCTTCCGCTACGCGAGCGCCTCGGGGCTCACCATCTCGAAGAACGACATCGTGATCCCGCCCGACAAGGACGAGATCATCGCCAGGTACGACGACAAGGTCGAGGAGGTCGAGGGCTTCTTCGGGCTGGGCGAGATGAGCCCCGAGGAGCGCCACGAGGAGGTCATCAAGCTCTGGGAGCAGGCCACCGACGAGGTCGCCGAGGCCATGGAGCGGCACCTCTTCCGGCTCAACCCGATCTTCATGATGGCCAACAGCGGCGCGCGCGGATCGTTCAAGCAGATCCGTCAGCTCGCCGGGATGCGCGGCTGCATGAACAACCCCAAGGGCGAGACGATCGAGCGCCCGATCAAGAGCAACTTCATGGAGGGCCTGTCGGTGCTGGAGTACTTCATCTCCACGCACGGCGCCCGCAAGGGCCTGGCCGACACCGCCCTGAAGACCGCCGACTCGGGCTACCTCACCCGGCGCCTGGTGGACGTGTCGCAGGACGTCATCGTCCGCGAGCTGGACTGCGGCACCACCACGGGCATCGAGGTCCCGGTCTTCCGCGACGACAACCAGCTGAACCCGAGCCTTCCCGGCCGGGTGCTCCTGGGCCCGGTCGTGGACCGGCTGACGGGCGAGGTCGTGCTCGACCTGCGGCCCGAGGTGGACGGCGACGACGAGGAGGCGCTTCTCGCCTCCCGGCGCGGCCACCTGGTCTCGACCGCCGACGGCAAGCGGCTCGACGCCGAGCTGCGCGACGAGGACCGCAAGCCGCTGGACGTCATCGTCTCGGTGCGCTCGCCCGTGAAGTGCCGCAGCGACGTGGGCATCTGCGCGCGCTGCTACGGCCGCAACCCGGCCTCGGGGAAGCTCACCGAGCCCGGCGACGCGGTGGGCATCATCGCCGCGCAGTCGATCGGCGAGCCCGGCACGCAGCTCACCATGCGCACCTTCCACACCGGCGGCGTCGCCGGCGCCGACATCACGCACGGCCTGCCGCGCGTCGTGGAGCTGTTCGAGGCGCGCAAGCCCAAGGCCCTGGCGTACGTCGCCCCGGTCGACGGCTGGGTCCAGATCGAGGACGACGAGACCCGTCCCGGATCGGCGACGCTGACCGTCGTCGAGCCCGAGTACGTGGAGCAGGACGACGCCGGCACCGGGGCGACCCGGGCGCCGGTTCGCGAGCACCCGTTCCCGGTGCTGCGCCGCACCCAGATCCGGGTGGACAACGGCCAGTGGGTGGAGGCCGGCGATCTGCTCACCACGGGCTCGGCGTTCCCCACCGACATCCTCGGCTCCAAGCCGGGCGTCGGGATCGGGGTCACCGGAACCATCAAGAAGGTCAAGGACGAGGGGAAGGGCTGGCTGCGGGTCGACGTCGAGACCGAGGCCGGGCTGTCCTCCCGCCACCTCCGCCTCCCGGAGGACCGGCCCGCGCCGATCATCCAGCCGAAGACCGAGGTGGTCGCCGGCCAGCGCTTCTACGCGCAGGACGGCACCCGCGACCGCTCGACCAAGACCGAGCTCTACCTCGTCCGTGAGGTGCAGAACGTGTACCGCTCGCAGGGCGTGGACATCAACGACAAGCACATCGAGCTGATCGTCCGGCAGATGCTGCGGAAGGTGCGGGTGGAGGATCCGGGCGGCACGCACTTCCTCCACGGCCAACTCGTCGACAAGCCGGTGCTCTACCGGGAGAACACCCGGGCCGCCGAGCGCATCCGCGAGCAGCTGCTCGAGAAGCGCGAGAGCGGGGAGTTCACCGGCGACGACACCGAGATCGCACGGGCGGAGGAGGGCGTGCAGGCGAACTTCGAGCCGCTCATCCTCGGCATCACCAAGGCCTCGCTGGCGACCGAGTCGTTCCTCTCGGCGGCCTCCTTCCAGGAGACCACGAAGGTGCTCACCGACGCGGCGCTGGAGGGCAAGGTCGACCGCCTGCGCGGTCTGAAGGAGAACGTGATCATCGGCAAGCTGATCCCGGCCGCGACCGGGCTGAAGCGCTACCGGCAGCTCGAGATCGAGGCCGTCCGCCGCGCTCCCGCGCTGCTGGAGTTCGACCTCGACGAGCCGTTCTCCGACTCCGACGACGACGCCCTGATCGGCCTGGGCGACGGCGACGGAGGCACCTACTCCTTCGGCCCCGAGCTGGAGGGCGAGGAGACCTGATCCCCCCTCGCTGAGGACCGGATGGAATGCGAAGGCCCGCGCGAGCGGGCCTTCGTCGTTCACGGCCCGGAGGGACCTCTCAGTTGGCCGTCCCGTCCGGGTCGGGGAATCGCGCGTGCAGGTGGTCGTCGTGGCCCGGCCAGTCCATGACGATGCCGCTGGGGCCGGTCAGATCCAGGTTCGGGCCCTTCAGCACGAGGACCGCCCCCCGGGCCACCAGACGGTCGACCACGGCCTGGGTCAGGGCCCGGTCGTAGGTGCTCGGGTCGGCGGCCGCCTCCCGGCCGTCGCTCCGGACCAGCCGGATGTCCACGTCGAGGCCGTTCTCGTGCGAGGCGTGTCCCACGACCGGGCCGGTGAAGGGGCCGCCGTGCTCCTGGGCCAGATCGCCGATGCCGAGCCGCGGCCGCCTGGGGTGGGTCTGCGCCCACCACTCGCCGAGATCGATCACCTGATGCACCAGGGCGGCCGTCCCCCACGTGCGGCCCTCGCCGCCCGGGGGCTCCTGGGTGGCGGGGTTGTAGGTGTAGAAGCCCGGGCCCTCGGACGGGAGCCGGACGCCTCCCTCGAGGCTTCCCGCGTTCGGGGTGCCGTGGGCGATGCTCTCGTGCCACACCACCCGGGGCCGCACGTCGCGGCGCTCCGCGGGCGCCGGGGGCGGAGGGGCCGGCGCCCGGCTGGGCGCGGGATCCGGCGCGGGCGCCGGGGCCGGGACGGGCGAGGACGCCGCCTGGGCCGAGCTCGCGCCCACCGGGCCGTTCTCCATCGCCGCCAGCGGCACCAGCGCGGCCACCACGCCGAGCAGGGTCACCCACGCCCAGGGGGGCCGTCCGCGCCGGCGGACCGGGCGCCGCGCCACCGATGCCGCGCATGCCGGGCAGCAGGCGAGAGCCTCACGACGACCGCGATGACGGCGCTGCACCATGCCGACGACGGTACCAAGGCGGTCTCGCGCGGCGTGAAATCCCCGTTGTAGAAAGGGGTTCACGATGACCCCCCCGACGCTGCGGCAGTGCCGCCGGGCTCTACCCTGCGTCCATGCTCCGCCGCCTCGTCTCCCGGCCCTGGCTCGCGGCCGTCGGGCTCGTCCTCCTCGTGCTGGTGGGCGCGGGGGTCTGGGCCTGGCACCAGGCGCGGTCGAGCTCGCCGGTGAGCGAGGCCGCGGCCGTCGCGGCGTTCCGCGAGGGCGGTGGCGAGTCGGGCGGATCGGAGGCCCCGGGGATCCCCCGCCCCGGCGTCTACACGTACGACCAGAGCGGATCGGAGCGGGGCGGAGCGGGGCCCGTGTCGATCTCGCGCGACCTGCCCGGCAACGCGCGCTACGTCGTGACCAGGGTCGCGGGCGGCTACGCGGAGGAGCTCGACATCAGCCAGGAGCACATCGAGGGCCTTCGCCTGCGGGTGGCGGCGGACGGCGGGTCGCACGCCGTCTCGCGGCGCACCGAGGTCGACTTCCTGGGCGTCGGCCGCGACGACCGGCGCGACCTGCGCCCGCCGCCGGTGCACCTGCCCCACGCCCTGCCGGTGGGCCGCGGGTGGTCGGGCCGGTACATGGCCGGGGAGCTGCCGGTCTCGTTCCACAGCCGGGTGCTGAGGCGTGAGGCCGTCGAGATCGAGGGGCGGCGGATCCCCTGCGTGGTGGTGCGCACGGTCGGGGACACCGGCGGCGCCCACCCGGGCACGCGCACCGACACCCGCTGGTGGTCGCCGGCCCTCGCGCTGCCCCTGCGGTGGACCATCGACATGCGCATCCGGGGCGTCGTCACGCTCGACACCCACGCCGACCTGACCCTGGAGAGCCTCACGCCGCGGACCTGATCCGGCCGGGCGCGCCGGCACTGCGGACCCCTGCAGGCCGTGCTACCTTTCCCCAGCGCCGCCCGTGAGGGCGGCTCCGTCGTGACCGGACAAAGGCGACAGTGCCGACGATCAACCAGCTGGTCCGCAAGGGCCGCAAGCCCAAGTTCACCAAGGTGTCCACGCCCGCGCTGCGCGGCGCGCCGCAGAAGCGCGGCGTCTGCACGCGCGTCTACACCACCACACCGAAGAAGCCGAACTCGGCCCTTCGGAAGGTGGCGCGCGTGCGGCTCACCAACCAGATGGAGATCACCTCCTACATCCCGGGGGAGGGGCACAACCTCCAGGAGCACTCGGTCGTGCTCGTTCGCGGCGGCCGTGTGAAGGACCTTCCGGGCGTTCGCTACAAGGTGATCCGAGCGGCCCTCGACGCCGCGGGCGTCGCCGACCGGCGGAAGGCTCGTTCCAAGTACGGCGCGAAGACGCCGAAGTAGTGCCCCGCCGAGCCGTCGTCACCCGTCGTCCGCTCGACCCGGACCCGGTCTACACCAGCACGCTGGTCACCCAGGTGGTCAGCCGCGTCCTCAAGGACGGCAAGAAGTCCACCGCCGAGGGCGTCGTCTACGGCGCGCTCGAGCGTATCCGTGACCGCACCGGGCGCGACCCCGTCGCGGTGATGGAGGAGGCGGTGCGCAACGTCACCCCCGCGCTCGAGGTGAAGTCACGGCGGGTGGGTGGCGCCACCTACCAGGTGCCGATCGAGGTGCCGCCCCGCCGCGGGCGCACGCTCGCCATCCGCTGGATCGTCCGGTTCGCGCGGGAGCGGCGGGAGAAGCAGATGAGCGAGCGGCTCGCGAACGAGCTCCTGGACGCGCTCGGCTCGCAGGGGGGCGCCTTCAAGCGGAAGGACGACCTCTACCGCATGGCCCAGGCGAACAAGGCGTTCGCGCACTACCGCTGGTAGGGATCCCGCCCTCGGGCGGGGGTAGGTGGGCGAGGGACGAATGGCGCGAGGCCGAGTGGCCACGCGATGACGAACGGATGAGGTGAGTGGGCGTGACGACCACGGCGAAGAATGTCTCTCTCGAGAAGACCCGCAACATCGGCATCATGGCCCACATCGATGCCGGCAAGACCACGACCACCGAGCGGATCCTCTACTACACCGGTCGCACGCACCGGATCGGCGAGGTCCACGACGGCGCGGCCACGATGGACTGGATGGCGCAGGAGCAGGAGCGCGGCATCACCATCACGAGCGCCGCGACGACGTGCTTCTGGCGCGATCACCGCATCAACATCATCGACACCCCGGGTCACGTCGACTTCACGATCGAGGTGGAGCGCAGCCTGAGGGTGCTCGACGGCGCCGTCGCCGTGTTCGACTCCGTCGCCGGCGTGGAGCCCCAGAGCGAGACCGTCTGGCGCCAGGCCGACCGTTACGGCGTGCCGCGGATCGCCTACGTCAACAAGATGGACCGCATCGGCGCCGACTTCGCGAAGGCCGTCAAGACGATGGTCGACCGCCTCGGCACCCGGGCGATCCCGATCCAGCTGCCGATCGGCGAGGAGTCCGACTTCCGCGGGATCATCGACCTGATCGGGATGAAGGCGATCGTCTACAAGGACGACCTCGGCACCGAGTTCGACGTCACCGAGATCCCCGAGGAGCTCCGCGCCGCCGCCGATGCGGCCCGCGAGGAGCTCGTCTCGGTCGCCTCCGAGCACGACGACGAGCTCGCCGACGCGTACCTCGAGGGCCGGGAGATCGACAAGGACCGGTTGGTCGCGGCCATCCGCGCGGCGGTGCTGAGCATCTCCATGACGCCGGTGCTGTGCGGGTCGTCCTTCAAGAACAAGGGCGTCCAGCCCCTGCTCGACGCCGTCATCGACCTGCTGCCCTCACCGCTCGACGTGCTGCCCGCCGTCGGGCTGGTGCCGGGGACCGCGGACGAGATCACCCGCGAGGCCGACCCGAACGCCCCCTTCTCGGCGTTGGCGTTCAAGGTCATGAGCGACCCCTACGTGGGCCGCCTGACCTACCTCCGGGTCTACTCCGGCACGATCTCCACCGGCGCGGCCGTCATGAACGCCACCAAGGACCGCAAGGAGCGGGTCGGCCGGCTCCTGATGATGCACGCGAACCACCGCGAGGACGTCGACAGCGTCACGGCGGGCGACATCGTCGCGGCCGTGGGCCTCAAGTTCGACGACCACCGGCGACACGCTCACCGACCCCGCCGAGCCGGTGATCCTCGAGCGGATGACGTTCCCGGAGCCGGTCATCGGCCTCGCGATCGAGCCCAAGACCAAGCAGGACCAGGAGAAGCTCGGGCAGGCCCTGACACGGCTGTCCGACGAGGACCCCACCTTCCGCGTGCGCACCGACGAGGAGACCGGGCAGACCGTCATCTCCGGCATGGGCGAGCTGCACCTCGAGATCATCGTGGACCGCCTCATGCGCGAGTTCGGCGTCGACGCCAACGTGGGCGCACCCCAGGTCGCCTACCGCGAGACCATCCGCAAGAAGGTCGAGAAGATCGAGGGCCGCTTCGTCCGCCAGACCGGTGGCCGCGGCCAGTTCGGCCACGTCTACCTGACGGTCGAGCCCAACAAGAACGGCGGCTACGAGTTCGAGAGCAAGATCGTGGGCGGCAGCATCCCGCGGGAGTACATCCCCGCGGTGGACCAGGGCGTGCGCGAGGCCATGGAGGGCGGCGTGGTCGCCGGCTATCCGCTCGTGGACGTGAAGGTCCAGCTGGTGGACGGCTCCTACCACGAGGTCGACTCCTCGGAGATCGCGTTCAAGATCGCCGGATCGATGGCCTTCAAGGAGGCCGTCCGGCGCGCCTCCCCGACGCTGCTCGAGCCCGTGATGGCCGTCGAGGTCGTCGTGCCGAAGGACTTCGTCGGGAGCGTCGTGGGCGATCTCAGCCAGCGCCGCGGCCGCATCGGCGGCATGGAGACCCGCGGCGCCACCACCGAGGTCGTCACCGCCCAGGTGCCGCTGTCGGAGATGTTCGGCTACGCCACCTCGGTCCGGTCGGCGACCCAGGGCCGCGCCACCTTCACGATGCAGTTCGACTCCTACCAGGAGGTCCCGGCCTCCATCGCCGAGGAGATCAAGCAGCGGGTGGGCGCCGCCGCTTAGTGTCCTGAGTCACTAATTACGTGGCAGTTCCCGGCTGCATCTCATCGCGATACAGCGTCCTCGACTCCCACAATATTCCCGATATTGCGGGAGATCTGCGTCCTTGTCTCGCGGGAGATTCGCTCGGGAACTGCATACGAACTAGCGACTCACGACACTAGGCTATCCCCATGAGCATCGCCTCCGGGATCGGGCTCGTCGAGACCCGGCGGGTCGTGCTCTTCACGCAGGACACCCCGCTGCGGCTCGAGTCCGGCGCGGCCCTGGCGCCGGTCGAGGTGGCCTACGAGACCTACGGCCGCCTCGACGCGGACCGGTCCAACGCGGTCTACATCTGCCACGCCCTCACCGGCGACGCCCACGCCGCGGGGCACCACGGAGACCCGGCGCGCCCGGGCTGGTGGGACACCATCATCGGCCCCGGCAAGCCGGTCAACACCGACCGCTACTTCGTCGTGTGCCCCAACCTCCTCGGCGGCTGCCGCGGCACCACGGGCCCGTCGTCGATCGACCCGGCCACCGGCCACCCCTACGGGCTGCGGTTCCCGCTCTTCACGGTGCGCGACCTGGTGAGCGTGCACCGCGCGCTCGCCCGCCACCTCGGCATCGAGCGCTTCGCCACGGCCATGGGCGGCTCGCTCGGGGGGATGCAGGCGCTGCAGTGGGCCATCGACGCGCCCGACGAGCTCGACTCGGCCATCCTGGTCTGCGCCTCGGCCCGGCTCTCGGCGCAGAACATCGCCTTCTCGGCCGTCGCCCGCCAGGCGATCATGAGCGATCCGGACTTCCGCGGCGGCGACTACCAGGACGCCGGGGTCCGCCCGGACCGCGGCCTCGCCGTGGCCCGGATGATGGCCCACATCACCTACCTGTCGCAGGAGTCCATGCGCCGGCGCTTCGGGCGCCGCCTGCAGAACGGCGACGTGCCGGCGTTCGGGTTCGACGTCAACTTCCAGGTCGAGAGCTACCTGCAGCATCAGGGCGAGAGCTTCCTGAAGCGCTTCGACGCCAACAGCTACCTCTACCTGACCCGGGTGATGGACTACTTCGACCCCTTCGCGGACGCGACGGCCCTGGCCGCCGCGCTCGCCGGCTCGCCCCCGCGGTTCCTGGTCGTCTCGTTCGACACGGACTGGCGCTTCGACACCGAGCACTCGCTCGACATCGTCCGGACGCTGGCGGCGCATGGCGTGCCCGTCTCCTTCCGGGAGATCCCCTCGCCCCACGGCCACGACTCCTTCCTGCTGACCGTGCCGGAGTACCACCGCACGGTGGCCGCGTTCCTCGATCGCGTGCGCGACGGGGGCGCGACGCCCGCCGCGGCCCCCCTGGCGGGCTAGCGGATGCGCGCCGACCTCACCCTCGTGGCCGGCCTCGTGCCGGCGGGCTCGCGCGTGCTGGACCTCGGATGCGGCGACGGCGCGCTGCTCGACCACCTGGCGCACGTGCGCGGGTGCCGGGTGCAGGGCGCCGAGCGCTCGCCGGACGCGGTGGTCGCCTGCCTGCGGCGGGGGATCCCGGTGGTGGAGCTCGACGTGGACGCGGGGCTGGCGGACTTCGGCGACGGGGCCTTCGACGTCGTCGTGCTGTCGCAGACGCTGCAGGCGCTGCACCGCCCCCGCGACGTGCTGCGCGAGATGGTCCGCGTGGGGCGCGTCGCCATCGTCTCGTTCCCGAACTTCGGCCACTGGGCCATCCGGCTGCGCCTGCTCGCGACGGGGCGGATGCCCTCGTCGCGGATGCTGCCGCACGCCTGGTACGACACCCCCAACATCCACCTCTGCACGCTCGCGGACTTCGAGGCGCTGGCGCGGGCGGAGTCCCTCGTGGTGCGGCAGCGGCGCCTGCTGGACGCCGCCGGCCGGGCGGCGGGCGGGCTGGCGCGCCGGCGCCCCAACCTCCTGGCGACGGGCGCCGCGTACGTCGTCGAGCGGGGCGCCGCCGGGGCCGAGCCCGTCGAGACCTAGAATTCAGCCGCCGTCGGTTTACGAGCGGCAATGGATCCACGGGCGCCCGGGGCGCCGCCGCGGTCGGCCCCCCAGGAGACGCTCCGACGGCGGCGCTCGAGAGTCAGTGCCACGGCTCCGATGGCGGCGGCGGTCAGGCAGGCCAGCCCCCCCAGGAGGAGACCGGCCCGCGGGCTCGCGTACTCCGAGATCGCCCCGATGATGGGCGCTCCGATGGGGGTGCTGCCCAGGAACGCCATGGTCCAGAGCGCCATCACGCGGCCGCGGAAGGGCGGCTCGCTGGTGAGCTGGAGCGTGGTGTTGCCGGTGGCCAGGAAGGTGATGCTCGCGGCGCCCACCAGCGCCATGGCCACCAGGGCCACGGGGAGGGTCGGCGCGGCCGCGGCGCCCAGGATCGCGACGCCGAAGCCCGCGGCGGCCACGGTCAGTGGGCGGAGCCCGGTGCGCCCGTGGCCGGCCATGATGAGCCCGCCCACGATCGCGCCGGCGCCCATGGCGGAGGTGAGCAGCCCGTAGGTCTCCGCCCCGCCCCCGAACGGGCCACGTGCCAGCAGCGGCAGCACGACGCTGAACTCGTAGGCGAGGGTGCCGACGAGCGCGAGCATCATCAGCGGCACCAGGAGGTCCGGGGTGCGGCGCACGTAGCCCAGGCCCTCACGCACCTGACGCGGCCGGCGCGGCGCCGGAACCGACGGGCGCAGCGCGGACCGGTCCATCCCGGCGAGCGCCACGAGCACGGCCGCGTAGGTCGCGGCGTTGATGGCGAAGCACAGCCCCGTGCCGACGACGGTGATCAGCACGCCGGCGATGGCGGGCCCGACGGCCCGCGCCGAGTTCACGAGCACGCTGTTGAGGCTGACCGCGTTCCTCAGCTCGTCCGGGCCCACCATCTCCTGGACGAAGGACTGGCGCACCGGGTTGTCGCAGGCGAACACCACGCCCAGCAGCAGCGCCAGGCCCACCACCATCCAGAGCTGGACCACGCCGGTGAACACGAGGAGGGCGAGCGTCAGGGCCATGATCCCGAGGGCGGCCTGGGTGGTCATCAGCAGGCGCCGCTTGTCGAGCCGGTCCGCCAGCAGCCCGCCGTAGGGCGCGAGCGCCAGGATCGGCACGAACTGCGCCGCGGTCACCAGGCCCAGCGCGGCGCCCGAGCCCGTCAGCTCCAGCACGAGCCAGCCCTGGGCCACGGTCTGCATCCAGGTGCCGACCAGGCTCACCCCCTGCCCCGCGAAGTAGCGGCGGTAGTTCGGGGTGTGGAGTGCCGAGAAGGTTCCGTGGGCCCACGCGAGGATCAGGGCCGCTCCCCCTCGTGCGCCAGGTCCTCCAGGGCGGGCAGCGCCGCGCGCAGGGCCGCCAGGCGATCGGGCGCCAGCCCCTCCAGGCCGGCCGCCAGCAGGGCGGCGCGCCGGGCGCGCAGGCGTCCCAGCAGGCGGACGCCGGCGGGGGTGGCCGAGACGCGGGTGCAGCGGGCGTCCTCGGGGTCCGCCCCGCGGTCGACGAGCCCGGCCTCCTCCAGGTGCCCCAGCACGCGAGACAGGAGGGTGGGGTTGATGGCCTCCGCCTCGGCCAGGTCCCCGGCGCGCATCGGGCCCTGGCGCACGAGGATCGCCAGCACGCCGGACTGCGTGGTCGTGAGGCCCTCGTCCGCGCTCGCCGTGCGCAGCCGCCGCCCGATCCGCATCACCGCGTTCCTCAGGCGGTTCACGGTCTCCTCGTCCATCGCCACCGCTGCCGTCGTCACGGGCGCCTCACCATTTGATTGCCGATAGGCAAACAATAGCGCACAGGGCGCGCCGGGCGCCCAGGGGTCGGTGGTCCGCTCTCTCCTAGGAGGGGCTGGTGCGCTGCGGGCCGGCGGTGGGCCGGCAGTGCACGCCCACGTTCAGGGCGTACTGGTTCCAGCGGGCGCTGTAGCGGGCGAACCCGAAGCCCGGAGCGACCTTGGCGAGCTCGTGCAGGAGGGTGACGTGGTAGCAGTGGTAGCCGACGTCGGCAACGTAGGTGCGCCACTTGCGGCCGGGCGTGAGGAGGCCGTAGAGGCTCCACGTGCCCGTGTCGTGCAGGGGCAGGTAGTGCTTCAGGGTGCGCTCGCCGCGCAGGGCCAGGGCCCGTGCCAGGTTCCCGGCCTGCTCGGCGCCGGGTGCCCGCTCGCGGGCGCGCTGGTCGGGCGGCCCGGAGTCCAGCGGGTTGGGGCGCGATCCCAGCAGCGGCGCCACGGCGCGGAGGTTGAGCAGGGTGACCATGAAGCCGTTGAGGGCGGCGCCCTTCCAGGGGCTGGCCCCCGGGTAGGCGCGCTCGACGTACCAGGGCATCGGCCGCACCCCGACGGGCCAGGCGACCGGCGAGAGCACCCCTCCGGCGTCAACCGGCACGTTGAAGGCCATCAGGGCCAGGCGGGCCGCGTCGGCGAAGCGCTGCTCGCCGGTGCGGTGGTAGGCGCGGGCCATCAGCTGGGCGATGCGGCCCTGGGCCATCCCCGAGGCGCCGGGACGGATCACCCCGGGCTGGTCGGGCACGTCGTAGTACTCCCACAGCAGGAAGTCGCGCCCGTGGCCGTGCCGCAGGACGCCCATCTCCAGCAGCGCCTCGGCGAGCTGCTCCGGGGAGTACGACCGGTTCAGCTCCTGCCACCTCCCGGCCGTGGCGACCGGGTTGACCGCGAAGCCGCGCCCGGCCCAGTAGGTGGAGAGGACCCCCTCGAAGTCGAGCAGGATGACGCGCCGGCGCGGAACGACGTAGCGCGTGTACCACCAGGCGTTCACCCGCAGCGTGTGCGAGATGGTCTCCCGCCGCCCGGCCGGCTGGTCGGGCCCCAGGTAGAGGTGGCCCAGGCGCAGCAGGTAGTGGATGTCGCGCTCCTCCGGCGAGCCGGGCGCGACGGTGAGGAGGCGGTTCTGGAGGATGGCGATCGCCGTGTCGGCGTCCGCCGGCAGCTCCTCGAACGGGATGTAGTAGCTCGGGCGCTGCGTGATCACGGGGCCGTGAGACGGCGGCCCCGCCGGCGGGGCGCCCTTCACGGCGCCCTGGGCCGCGGCGACGAGGGTCAGCATGCCGGCGATCACGACGGCGGCCGCAAGGGCACGCCGAGTCCGGAGTCCGTTCCTGCCACCCAGAGTTCCCATCAGAGCAGGAATATGAGTTCGCGGCGCCCCCGAAAACAACTGTTCGGGGGTCCAGTTCGCATCCGGGCGCCCCGGCGCCGTCAGGCCCGGCAACGAACCCCCGCGCGGATCGCGTAGCCGGCCCAGCGGTCCGCCACCACGGCGAATCCGCGACCCGGGGCCAGCGGGGCCAGCTGGCGGAGGAGCCGCACGTGGTAGCAGTGGTAGCCGGCGTCGGCGAGGAACCCGCGCCACGGGTAGCCCGGCGTCAGAAGGCCGTAGAGGCTCCAGCTCCCGGTGTCGTGCAGCGGCAGGTAGCGAGCCAGGGTGGCCTCTCCCCGCTCCGCCAGGGCGCGGACCATCACGGCCGTCTTCGCGGCGCCCGGAGCGCGCTCGGCGAGGGGCTGCCCGGGGCGGCGCACGGGGCGGCCCGCGAGCATCGGCGCGGTGGCGTGGAGGTTGAGCAGGGTGACCATGAAGCCGTTGAGGGCGGCGCCCTTCCAGGGGCTGGCCCCCGGGTAGGCGCGCTCGACGTACCAGGGCATCGGCCGCACCCCGACGGGCCAGGCGACCGGCGAGAGCACCCCTCCGGCGTCGACCGGCACGGTGAAGGCCGTCAGGGCCAGGCGGGCCGCGTCGGCGAAGCGCTGCTCGCCGGTGCGGTGGTAGGCGCGGGCCATCAGCTGGGCGATGCGGCCCTGGGCCATCCCCGAGGCGCCGGGACGGATCACCCCGGGCTGGTCGGGCACGTCGTAGTACTCCCACAGCAGGAACCGCCGCGCCCCGTGGCGGCGCTGCACGCCGAGGGGGATGAGCGAGTCGGCCAGCGCCTCGGGCGTCAGCCCCTCGTTCAGGCCCTGCCACCGCCCGGCGGTGGCGACCGGGTTGACCGCGAAGCCGCGGCCCTCCCAGTAGGTTGAACAGGATGCCGCCGGGGTCGCGGGCGATCACGCGATCGGCCGGGGCGGAGTGGTACGCGTACCACCACGCGTTGACGCGCAGGGTGCGGGCGACCGTGCGGCGCCGGCCGTCGGGCTGTCCCGCGCGCAGCCGGCTGCGCCCGAGGCGGAGGACGTAGTCGATGTCCGTGCGCGTGAGCGAGCCGGCCGGTGCCCGGTCGAGGGCGCGCCGGAGCTCCGCCCGGGCGGTGGGGACGTCGGGCGGGAGCGCGTGCGGGCCGATGACGTAGGCCGAGCGCGCGGCGGCGGCCCACCCCGGCGCCAGGAGGCCGAGCGCCACCGCAACGAGCAGCGTCGCGGTCAGGCGGAAGGTGGGGTGGCGGGGGGCGACGCGGCGGGCGTCCTCCAGGCGGAACCCGCGCGGCAGGGCGAAGAAGCGACGGTTCAGCCAGCCGAAGCGGCGGGCGTAGGAGCTCACCACGACGGCGCGCTCCTCGCCCGTGACCTCCGCCGCGCGCACCCGCTCCACGGTGCTCCCGCGGATGAGCTCCCCCCAGCCGGCGGCCCGCAGGTTGCGGACCCAGCCGGTCTCCCCGCGGGGCGCCACCAGGTAGCGCCGGCCGCCCTGCCGCAGCACCAGCACGGGGGTGGAGCGCAGCCGTCCCGTCCTCCGGCCGTGGACCCGCAGCAGCCGCAGCCGGGGGACCGGCAGGCCGAGCCGGCCCACGAGCAGGGTGACCAGCCCGTTGAGGGCGCGGGCCGGGATGCCGCGGCCGCGGCGGGTGGAGATCACGGCAGGCGCGCGGCCAGGTACTCGGCCGGATGCAGTGCGCGCGCCCCGGCCACGCGCCGGATCTGGGCCCGGCAGGAGGTGCCGGCGGCCACCGCCACGTCCGCCCCGCGCGCCGCGGGGGCCAGGCGGTCCTCGGCGATGCGGCGCGACAGCTCCGGGTGGCGGTAGCCGAAGGAGCCGGCCATCCCGCAGCACCCCGCGCCCGAGTCGCGCGCGCCGGGCCCCGCCAGCTCGAGCAGGGCCGCGGCGCCCTCGCGGCCGCCTCCGAGGGCCCGCGCGTGGCAGTGCTCGTGCACCACGGCCTCGTCCCCGGCGGGTCGCAGGCCCGGCAGGCCCAGCTCCCGCACCGCCCGCTCGAAGCTGACGGCCGCGCCCGCCACCCACTCCGCCCGCGGGTCGCGCGGCACAAGACGCGGGACGTCGTCCACGAGCATCGACCAGCACGAGGGCTCGAGGACGACGATCGGGGTCCCCGCCAGCGCGTGGGGCGCGAGCCGGTCGAGCGCCCGCCGGGCCCGGCGCCGCGCGGCGCCCACCAGGCCCTGCGACAGCAGCGGCCGCCCGCAGCAGCCGGGGTCGACGACCTCCAGCCGCGCGCCGCCCGCCTCGAGCACCCGCACCGCCGCCGCGCCCACGGCGGGCTCCAGGAAGCGGGTGAACGTGTCGGCCATCAGGGCCATCCGCGGGCCGCCGCCCGCGGCCCCAGCCGACGGCCGGGCGTCGGGCCGCCATCGGCGTGACGGGGCGGGAAGCGGCTCACCGGCGATCCTCCCGGCGACCGCCGCGGCGAGCCGGGCGAGGCCCGGCGCGCGCGAGCCCAGGGCCAGCAGCTCGTGGGCGCGTCCCACGACGCGGGCCTCCCAGGGGACGCCCCGCGCGCGGTGGCGATGGGCCAGCGCCTCCACCTTCAGCCGGGCCATGTTGACCCGGGCGGGGCACTCCTCGGCGCAGGCCTTGCAGCCCAGGCACAGCTCGAGCGCCTCGTGCAGCCCGTCGTCGGCCAGGCCGGCCGGCAGCCGGCCCTCGAGCGCCCCCCGCAGGATCGCCGCCCGGCCGCGCGTGGAGTGGCGCTCGTCGCCGAGCGCCTGGTAGCTCGGGCACATGGCCCCGGCGCGGGCGCGGCAGGCACCGTTGCCGTTGCAGGCCTCGCCGGCGCGCGCCAGGCCCCCCTCCGCCGCGAAGCTCATCGCCGTGCTCCGGGCGCGCCGCGGCGGCGAGGCCGCCAGCCGCAGGTTCTCGTCCAGGCGGTCCGGCTCGGTCAGCACCCCGGGGTTCAGGATCCGAGCGGGATCGAGCAGCCGCTTCAGCTCGCCGAAGGCCGCGATCGTGGCCGGCGGGTACATCCGCGGCAGCAGCTCGCTGCGCGCCCGGCCGTCGCCGTGCTCGCCCGAGAGCGACCCGTCCAGCGAGCAGACGAGGTCCGCGGTCTCCTCGGCGATGCGCCGGAGCGCGGCGACCGCGCCGGTGGCCCGCAGGTCCATGCGGGGGCGGATGTGCAGGCAGCCCACGCTCGCATGCCCGTACCAGACGGCGTCCAGGCCCTCGCGGTCGAGGATGCGGCGGATGCCCCGGGCCAGCTCGGGCAGCCGCTCCGGCGGCACGGCCGGATCCTCGATGATCGCCAGCGGCCGCGGGTCGCCCGGCCCGGCCGGGCCGTCGCGCAGGGCGCTGCCGATCCCCGCCCGGCGCACGGCCCACACCGCCGCCTGCTCGGCCGGGTCGAGCACCACCCGCGCCCCGGGGATGCGCGCCAGCCGGTCGGCCACCTCGGCCGGGTCGCCGCTCAGCTCCACCAGGAGCTGGGCCGGGGCGCCCGGGTCGAGGGCCGAGCGGGCCATCAGCTCCACCGCCGACGGGTCGTGCGCCAGCGCCTCCACCGCCGCCTCCAGCGCGGCGTCCACCGAGGCGAAGGGCAGCAGGGCGAGACCGCGGGCCGCCGGGCGCTCCACCAGGCGCAGCACGGCCGCGCGGGTCACGGCCAGCGTCCCCTCGCTGCCGCACAGCAGGCGCGGCCAGTCGGGTTCCTCGCCCACGAGGGCCCCGAGGTCGTACCCCGAGACCCGTCGCAGGAGCGCCGCGGGCCATGCGGCGGCGCCCAGCGGGCGGGCCGCCTCCAGGGCGGCCGGCGCGGGCCGCCCGCGGCTCAGCGTGACGCCGGTGCCGTCGGCCAGCGTCACGTCGATCTCGAGGACGTGGTGGGCGGTGAGCCCGTACGCGATGGAGCGGGCGCCGGCCGAGTTGTTGGCGATCATCCCGCCCAGGGTCGCCCGGCTGCCCGAGGCGACGTCCGGCCCGAAGAACAGGCCGTGCGCGGCCGCGGCCGCGTTCAGCCGGTCGAGGACCACGCCCGGCCCCACGCGCGCCGTGCGGGCCGTGGGGTCGATCTGCACGTCGTCCAGGGCGGAGCAGTTGACCACCAGCCCCGCCCCCACCGCCTGGCCCGCGAGGCTCGTGCCCGCGCCGCGCATGGTGAGCGGCACGCCGTGGTCGCGGCAGGCGGCGAGGGCGGCGTCGAGGTCGGCGGCGTCCCGTGCGCGGAGGCTGGCCACGGGGCGGCGCCGGTAGATGCTCGCGTCGGCCGCGTACAGCTCGCGGGAGGCCGCGTCGTCGCGCACCTCGCCCGCGGCGTCCCTGCGAAGCTGCGCGACCAGCCCGGCTGCGTCCATGGGCGGGATGGTAGGGCTCCGGCGAAACCGCCTCCGGGGGGCCGGAAAACCGCTCGGGATCGTCCTTGCGGGCGGCGGGCAGTTTGGTACCCTACCCGGGCTCCACGGAGCGCCCGGTTTCTCGCGCGCGGCCTTCGGGCCGCGCGTTTTGCGCCGGGGGGAGTTTTTCACGTCGGGGAGCGCCCGGCCGCGTGGCCGAACCGCAGAGTGCCCAGAGGAGTGATCGATGGCGAAAGAGAAGTTCGACAGGTCCAAGCCCCACGTCAACGTGGGCACCATCGGCCATGTCGATCACGGCAAGACGACCCTCACCGCCGCCATCACCAAGGTCCTTTCGGAGAAGGGCAGCGGCGGCACGCAGGCGGTGTCGTTCGACGCGATCGACAAGGCGCCCGAGGAGCGTGAGCGCGGCATCACGATCGCGACCGCGCACGTCGAGTACGAGACGGAGAACCGTCACTACGCGCACGTGGACTGCCCGGGCCACGCCGACTACATCAAGAACATGATCACCGGCGCCGCCCAGATGGACGGGGCGATCCTGGTGGTCTCGGCCGCGGACGGCCCGATGCCGCAGACGCGCGAGCACATCCTGCTCGCCCGCCAGGTGGGCGTGCCGTCGATCGTCGTGTTCCTCAACAAGGCCGACATGGTCGACGACGAGGAGCTGCTCGAGCTGGTGGAGCTCGAGGTCCGCGAGCTGCTCTCGCTCTACGAGTTCCCGGGCGACGACATCCCGATCATCACGGGCTCGGCGCTCAACGCCCTCAACGGCGACGCCGAGGCGGCCGAGGGCATCCTGGCGCTGATGGCCGCGGTGGACGACTACATCGAGGTCCCTCAGCGCGACATCGAGAAGCCGTTCCTGATGCCGGTGGAGGACGTCTTCACGATCACCGGCCGCGGCACCGTCGCGACCGGCCGGATCGACCGCGGGATCATCAAGGTCGGCGAGAACGTGGACATCGTCGGCATGACCTCCGAGACCAACAACACCGTGGTCACCGGCGTGGAGATGTTCCGCAAGCTGCTCGACGAGGGCCGCGCCGGCGACAACGTCGGCTGCCTCCTCCGCGGCGTCAAGCGCGAGGACATCCAGCGCGGGCAGGTGCTCGCGGCTCCCAAGTCGATCACCCCGCACACCAAGTTCAAGGCGCAGGTGTACGTGCTCTCGAAGGACGAGGGCGGGCGTCACACGCCGTTCTTCCAGGGCTACCGCCCGCAGTTCTACTTCCGCACCACCGACGTCACCGGCGTCGTCACCCTCCAGGAGGGCGTCGAGATGGTCATGCCGGGCGACAACGCCACCATGGAGGTCGAGCTGATCCAGCCGATCGCCATGGAGGAGGGCCTGCGCTTCGCGATTCGCGAGGGTGGCCGCACGGTGGGTGCCGGAGTCGTGGAGAGCATCACCGAGTAGCAGCAGCTTCCCGAGCCCCGCCGTCTCCGAAACCGGAGGCGGCGGGGTTTTCTTTCTCATCAGCAGGGGCGTGCGCGAAGTGCAGCAGAACAAGATCAGGATCAGGCTCAAGGCCTACGACCATGAGCTGATCGACAAGAGCGCCGCCTCCATCGTGGAGACCGCTCAGCGCAGCGGAGCCAGCATCTCCGGCCCCGTCCCCCTGCCCACCGAGCGCAACGTGTACTGCGTGATCCGCGGGCCCTTCAAGGACAAGGACTCCCGCGAGCACTTCGAGATCCGCACGCACAAGCGCCTCATCGACATCTACTCGCCCACGCCCAAGACGGTCGACTCGCTCATGCGCCTCGACCTCCCGGCCGGCGTGGACATCGAGATCAAGGCCTAGGTCCGGTGCCGGCGATCATCGGGCGCAAGGTGGGCATGACCCAGATCTTCGGGGAGGACGGCGCGCGCGTGCCGCTCACCGTGATCGAGGCCGGCCCCTGCCCGGTGACCCAGGTCAAGACGACCGAGACCGACGGCTACGACGCCGTCCAGCTCGGGTTCGGGGCGGTCAAGCCCAAGAGCCTCAACTCGCCGAAGCTCGGCCACCTGAAGAAGGCCGGCGCGGCGCCGGTGCGCCACCTGCACGAGTTCTCGTCCGAGGAGCTCGGCATCGAGGTCGCGGTCGGCGACGTCGTGACGGTGGAGCCGTTCGAGCCGGGCCAGATGGTGCGCATCACCGGCACCTCCAAGGGCAAGGGCTACGCCGGCACGATCAAGCGCCACAACTTCAAGCGCGGCCCCAAGAGCCACGGCTCGCACAACATCCGCGGGCCGGGATCGATCGGCGCGGCCGCCTACCCGGCGCGCGTGTTCAAGGGCATGCGGATGAGCGGCCACATGGGCTCGCGCACCGTCACCCAGCGGGGCCTGCAGATCGTTGATCGCGACCCCGAGCGCAACCTGCTGCTCGTGCGCGGCGCGGTTCCGGGCGGCGTCAACGGCATCCTGATCGTGAGGCCCGAGTGACGCCCCTCCCGCTCCTCGACCCCGACGGGGTCACGGTGGGCCGCGCGACGCTCGCGGAGGCCATCGCCGGCCAGCCGATCAAGCAGCACCTCATCCACGAGACCGTGGTGGCGGAGCTCGCCGCCCGGCGCGCCGGGACTCATTCAACGAAGACGCGCGGGGTGGTCCGCGGCGGCGGCGCGAAGCCGTGGCGCCAGAAGGGCACCGGCCGCGCCCGCCAGGGCTCGATCCGCGCGCCCCACTGGACCGGTGGCGGCGTCGCCTTCGGCCCCACCCCCCGCACGCACGGCGGCAAGGTCAACCGCAAGGTGCGCGCCCAGGCGTTCCGCGCCGCGCTCCGCGCGCAGGCCGAGCGCGGGTCGCTGGCCCTGATGGATCCCGTGGACTGGGACACCCCGTCCACCAAGCGCGCGGTGGAGTACCTGCGCCAGGCCCCCGACGGGCTGGCGGTCCGCCCGCTGCTGCTGGTGGTGGCCGACCTCGACGGCGTCCAGGCCCGCTCGTTCCGCAACCTGCCGGGGGTCTACGTGCTGGCGTCGCCCGAGCTCGAGACCGTGGACGTGGTCGCCGCGCGGGCCGTGCTGGTCGAGCGCTCCGTCTGGGAGCGGATCGCCGGCGAGCCCGCCGAGGTCGAGGCCGTCGAGGCCAAGCGCAAGCCCAAGCCGCGGGCGAAGCCGAAGAAGAAGGCGCCCGAGCCGGCCCCGGTCGCGGAGGAGCCCGTCGAGGAGGCCGTGGCCGAGGCCGTCGAGGAGCCCGCCGCCGAGGTGGCGGTCGAGGAGGAGCCCGTGGCCGAGGCCGCGGTCGAGGAGGCCGCCGCTCCCGGCGCCCCCGCCGAGGAGGCCCCCAAGCCCAGGCGCACGCGCGCCAAGACGACGCCGGAGCCCGAGGCCGCCGAGGAGCCCGAGGCCGACGGCGAGGAGGCCTCGTGACCACGCTCCGGGAGGACGTCCGCCGCCCCATCGTTCGCCCGGTGATCTCCGAGAAGAGCTTCCAGCTCGTCCAGGCGCACAACCAGTACACCTTCCGCGTGCTCGACGGGGCCCACAAGACCGAGATCCGCCAGGCGGTCGAGGACCTCTTCGACGTGACGGTCACGGACGTCCGCACGATCACGGTGCAGTCGAAGCCCAAGCGGCGCGGCGCCTCGCGCGGCATCCGGCCGGGCTGGAAGAAGGCGATCGTCGAGCTGAAGCCCGGCGACAAGATCGAGCTCTTCGAGGGGGCATAGGCCGTGGGGATCCGCAAATACAAGCCCACCTCGCCCGGCCGGCGCTTCGTCACCGGCTCGGACTTCGAGGAGGTCACCAAGACCACGCCCGAGCGGTCGCTCCTGGCGCCGATCTCGAAGACGGGCGGGCGGAACAACAACGGCCGCGTGACCAGCCGACACATCGGCGGAGGGCACAAGCGCCGCTACCGGATCATCGACTTCAAGCGCCAGAAGGACGGCGTCCCCGCCAAGGTCGCGGCGGTCGAGTACGACCCCAACCGATCGGCGCGCATCGCCCTGCTCCACTACGCCGACGGAGAGAAGCGCTACATCCTGGCCCCCTACCGCCTGCGCGTGGGCGACACGGTCATGAGCGGTCCGACGGCCGACATCAAGCCCGGGAACTGCCTCGCGCTGCGCGACATCCCGACCGGCACGATCGTCCACAACATCGAGCTGCAGATCGGCCGCGGCGGCCAGCTCGTGCGCTCCGCGGGCGTCGGCGCCCAGCTGATGGCCAAGGAGGGCGACTACGCCACCCTGCGCCTGCCCTCCACGGAGATGCGCATGGTCCACCTCGATTGCCGCGCCACGGTGGGTCAGATCGGGAACGTCACGCACGAGAACGAGTCGGTCGGCAAGGCCGGGCGCAGCCGCTGGAAGGGCAGGCGCCCGAAGGTCCGCGGCTCCGCCATGAACCCGGTCGACCACCCGCACGGCGGCGGCGAGGGCAAGAGCAACTCGGGCCGCCACCCGGTCACGCCCTGGGGCGTGCCCACCAACGGCTACCGCACGCGGGTCAAGGGCAAGCCGAGCGGCAAGTACATCGTCCGCGGCCGCAAGCGCGGCAAGCACACGGAAGGCCGGTAGGGCACATGGGTCGCAGCCTGAAGAAGGGTCCCTTCGTGGACCCCAAGCTCATCAAGCGCATCGAGGACATGAACACCGCGAACGAGAAGCGGATCGTCCGCACCTGGTCCCGCTCGTCCACGATCTTCCCCGAGATGGTCGGGCACACGATCGCGATCCACGACGGCCGCAAGCACGTGCCCGTGTTCATCAGCGAGAGCATGGTGGGTCACAAGCTGGGTGAGTTCGCCCCGACCCGCACCTACCGCGGCCACGCCGGCTCCGACCGGACCTCCACCCTTCGCCGATGAGCACCCGAACGACCACCACCCCGGCCCCCGAGATGGTCATGGCGACCTCCCGCTACGTGCGCATGTCGGCCCGCAAGGGCCGCCTCGTGGCCGACCTCGTGCGCGGCAAGCCCGTTGACGAGGCCCAGGCGATCCTGGCCTACAGCACGCGGGCGGCGGCGGTGCCGATGCGCAAGACTCTCCAGTCGGCCATCGCCAACGCCGACCACAACCACGGCCTCGACGCGCGCGAGCTCGTCGTGAAGCGGGTGACGGTCGACGAGGGCCCCACGATCCGGCGCTTCCGGCCGCGGGCCAAGGGCCGGGCGACGCGCATCAACAAGCGCACCTGCCACATCACGATCGGCATCGCCGAGACGGAGCGCGACTAACCCATGGGTCAGAAGATCAACCCCACCGGCTTTCGCCTCGGCATCCTCAACGGGTGGCGCAGCAACTGGTTCTCGGAGCGCGAGTTCGCCAAGTTCCTGGACGAGGACCGGCTCGTGCGCGACCACATCACCAGCAAGCTGAGCCACGCCGGCCTGTCGTCGATCCACCTGAAGAAGGACCAGACCAAGCTCACGGTCAACATCTTCACGGCCCGCCCGGGCATCGTGATCGGCAAGAGCGGGTCCGAGGTCGACGCGCTGCGCCGCGAGCTCAACCGGCTCACGGGCAAGCAGATCCAGGTGAACATCAACGAGATCAAGCGCCCCGAGCTCGACGCGAAGCTGGTGGCCCAGTCCATCGCCGAGCAGCTCGAGAACCGGGTCAGCTTCCGCCGCGCCATGAAGCGCGCGCTCACCTCGGCCATGCGCTCCGGCGCCCAGGGCGTCAAGGTGCAGTGCGGCGGGCGGCTGGGCGGCACCGAGATGTCCCGCTCGGAGCACTACTCCGACGGCCGGGTGCCCCTGCACACGCTGCGGGCCGACATCGACTACGGCTTCCACGAGGCCAAGACCACCTTCGGCCGCATCGGCGTGAAGGTGTGGATCAACAAGGGCGAGGTCCTGCCCGAGGGCGTCACCGACAGCCGCGGCCGGACCGAGCTGGAGCTCGCGCCGCCGCCGCGGCGCCCGCGCCGCGACCGGCGCCCCGGCGGCGACAACCGCGGGGACCGCGGCGACCGCGGGCAGCGCCCCGAGCGGTCGGCCGAGCCCACCGCGGGCGGAGGAGGCGGCTCCTGATGCTGATGCCCAAGCGCACCAAGCATCGCAAGAGCCATCGCGGGCGGCGGCGTGGCCTGGCCAAGGGCCACCTCGAGATCCACTTCGGCGAGTACGGCCTGAAGGCCCTCGAGCCGGCCTGGATCACCAACCGCCAGATCGAGGCGGCCCGTGTCGCCATGACCCGGCGCATCCGCCGAGGCGGCAAGGTGTGGATCAACCTCTTCCCGCAGATGCCGGTCACCAAGAAGCCGGCCGAGACCCGCATGGGCTCCGGCAAGGGCTCACCCGAGACCTGGGTGGCGGTGGTGAAGCCGGGCAAGATCATGTTCGAGCTCGCCGGCGTGCCCGAGCCGCTGGCCCGCGAGGCCATGCGCCTGGCCGCGAACAAGCTGCCCATCCGCTGCCGCTTCGTGACGCGTGACGACGAGGTGACCGCATCGTGAACGCCAAGGAGATCAGGGACCTGTCCGACGACGAGCTGGCCCGCACCCTCGCCGAGACCCGCGAGGCCCATTTCAACCTGCGCTTCCAGCACGCCTCCGGCGCGCTCGAGCGCACCTCCGAGCTGTCGGTGCGGCGGCGCGAGATCGCGCGCCTGCTGACGATCGCGCACGAGCGGGGCCTGGAATGAGCCCGGTCGTCACCCCCCAGGAGTCGACGGCCCGGCGCAAGACCCGCCAGGGCATCGTCGTCTCGGCCGCCCGCGACAAGACCATCACCGTCATGCTCGAGAGCGCGCGCGCACACCCGGTCTACAAGAAGACCGTTCGGCGCACGTCCAAGCTGCACGCCCACGACGACGCCAACGAGGCCGGCGTCGGCGATCTCGTGCGCGTGATCGAGTGCCGCCCGCTCTCCAAGCAGAAGCGCTGGCGCCTGGTCGAGATCCTCGAGCGGGCGAGGTAGCGGCGAGCTCATGGTTCAGGTCGAGACACGCCTCCGGGTGGCCGATAACACCGGCGCTCGCGAGATCCTCTGCATCCGCATCATGGGCGGCTCCCGCCGGCGCTACGCCGCCGTGGGCGACGTCATCGTGGGCACGGTCAAGCAGGCCGTGCCGAACGGCGCCATCAAGAAGGGCGACGTGGTGCGCGCCGTGGTCGTGCGCACCCGCAAGGAGCACGGGCGCGACGACGGCACCTTCATCGCCTTCGACGAGAACGCCGCGGTGATCATCGACAACGCCCAGAACCCCCGCGGCACCCGCATCTTCGGCCCCGTGGCGCGCGAGCTCCGCGAGAAGAACTTCATGAAGATCGTCTCGCTCGCCCCGGAGGTGCTCTAGCCATGCCGGCCCGGATCCGGAAGGGCGATCGCGTGATGGTCATCACCGGCAAGGACAAGGGGAAGTCGGGCATCGTGATGGAGGTCCGCCCCAAGGAGCAGCGCTGCCTGGTGGAGGGGCTCAACATCATGAAGCGGCACACCAAGCCGCGTCCGCCGAACGAGCCGGGCGGCGTCATCGAGCGGCCGGCCCCCATCCACCTGTCCAACGTCGCCCTGATCGACCCCAAGGACGGCCGCGCGACCCGCATCCGCATCGAGGAGCTCGACGGGCGCCTCGTGCGCGTCTCCTCCCGTTCCGGGGAGAGGCTGGACTGATGGCCGACGCCGCCACCCAGACCGTCGCCCGCGCGCGGCTCAAGACGACCTACGAGCAGGAGATCCGCCCGCGCCTGCAGGAGGAGTTCGGCTACGCGTCGTCGATGCAGCACCCGCGCCTCGAGAAGATCACGCTCAACATGGGCGTGGGGGAGGCCAAGACCAACAGCAAGGCCCTGGACGAGGCGATCGAGCAGCTGGCGATCATCTCCGGCCAGCGCCCCAGCATCACCAAGGCGCGCAAGTCGATCGCCCAGTTCAAGCTCCGCGAGGGGATGGCCATCGGCTGCAAGGTCACCCTGCGGGGCAACCGGATGTGGGAGTTCCTCGACCGGCTCACGTCGGTCGCGCTGCCGCGGATCCGCGACTTCCGCGGGATCAACCCCGACAGCTTCGACGGCCGCGGCAACTTCAACCTGGGCCTGCGCGAGCAGACGATCTTCCCGGAGATCGACTACGACCGCGTCAACGCGGTGCGGGGCCTGAACGTGACCATCACGACCACGGCGGCGACCGACGAGGAGGGCCGGGCCCTCCTGAGGCACCTCGGCATGCCGTTCCGCGCCGAGGGCTACACGGCCGAGGAGCGGGCCGCCCGTCAGAAGCGCAAGATGAGGAAGTTCAGCCGCGGCCGAGGCCGCAGGTAGAGGAGGAGAGTGGCGAAGACCAGCCTTCGGGTGAAGGCGTCCAGGACGCCGAAGTACCCGACCCAGAAGTACTCGCGCTGCCACAGCTGCGGCCGTTCGCGGGCGGTGTTCCGCAAGTTCGGCCTGTGCCGGATCTGCCTGCGGGAGTCGGCCCACGCCGGCGTCATCCCCGGCATGACCAAGAGCTCCTGGTAATGCTCACCGACCCCATCGCGGACATGCTCACGCGCATCCGCAACGCCAACCTGGCGCTGCACGACGCCGTCGAGATGCCGGGCTCGACCATGAAGGCCGAGGTCGCTCGCGTGCTTCGCGACGAGGGCTACATCACCGACTACGAGCTCCGCGACGCCGAGGTCGGCACCGAGCTCGTGGTGCGCCTGAAGTACGACCGCGACCGCCGCCGGGTGATCAGCGGCCTGGAGCGCGTCTCCAAGCCGGGCCGGCGGGTCTACGTCAACCGCACCTCGATCCCGAAGGTGCTCGGCGGCATGGGCATCTCGGTCATCTCGACCTCCCAGGGCATCATCACCGGACACGAGGCGCGGCGGCGCGGCGTCGGCGGCGAAGTGATCTGCTCGGTCTGGTGACGGGGAGAACCTCGCGATGAGCCGCATCGGACGCACGCCGATCCCCCTCCCCGAGGGGGTCTCGGTCAACATCTCCGGACAGAGGGTGACCGTCGCCGGCCCGAAGGGCGAGCTGCGCCACACCGTGGTCGAGCCGATCCGCGTGAGCGAGTCGGACGGCACGCTGGTGGTCACGCGCCCGACCGACCGGGGGCCGCACCGCGCCCTCCACGGGCTCTCGCGCACCCTGGTGGCCAACATGGTCCAGGGCGTGAGCGCCGGCTTCGAGCGGCGCCTCGAGATCCAGGGCGTCGGCTACCGCGCGCAGCTGCGCGGCGCCTCGCTGGAGCTGGCGGTCGGCTTCTCGCACGCTGTTACCATCGAGCCGCCCGAGGGGATCCAGTTCGAGGTCCCGGCGCCGACGCAGGTCGTCGTACGCGGCATCGACAAGCAGGCCGTCGGGCAGGTCGCGGCCCAGATCCGCGCGGTGCGCCCGCCGGAGCCCTACAAGGGCAAGGGGATCCGCTACGTGGGCGAGGTCGTGCGGCGCAAGGTCGGGAAGAGGGCATGAGCACCACCACACTCGAGGCGCGCAAGCGCCGGCATCGCCGCATCCGCGGCTCCGTCGTCGGAACCGCCGAGCGGCCGCGGCTGGCCGTCTCGCGGTCCAACAAGCGCATCTACGCACAGCTCATCGACGACGACCGCGGGCACACGGTGGCGGCCGCCGGATCGCACGAATCCCCTCTGCGCGGCCTGGCCAAGGGGGAGGCCGCCGGCGAGGTCGGCAAGTTGCTGGCCGAGCGGGCGAAGGGCGCCGGCGTGGAGCGGGTCGTGTTCGACCGCGGCGGCTACAAGTACCACGGGCGCGTGAAGGCGCTCGCCGACGGGGCCCGCGAGGGCGGGCTCGAGTTCTAGGAGAGGTGCGCGGACGTGGCTGAGGCTCGCCGACGAGCGAAGATCAACCCCGACGGGCTCGAGCTGAACGAGCGCGTCGTCCAGGTCAACCGCGTCGCCAAGGTGGTGAAGGGCGGCCGGCGCTTCTCGTTCTCGGCCCTCGTCGTCGTGGGCAACGAGGTGGACACGGTCGGGGTGGGTCACGGGAAGGCCAAGGAGGTCCCCGTGGCGATCCAGAAGGCCGTGGAGGATGCGAAGAAGAACCTCTTCGTCGTCCCCAAGTACCACAACACGATCACCCACCAGGTGCTCGGCCGCTCGGGCGCGGGCAAGGTGTTCATGAAGCCGGCCTCCGCCGGCACGGGCGTCATCGCCGGCGGCGGCGTGCGCGCGGTGCTGGAGCTGGCCGGGATCCGCGACATCCTCACCAAGTCGCTCGGCACGAGCAACCCGGTGAACCTCGTCGCCGCGACCGTGGCCGGCCTCAAGTCGCTGCGGCGCCCCGAGGAGGTCGCCGCGCTCCGCGGCAAGACGGTCGCCGAGGTGCTGGGCCTGTCCACGGGCTCGGGTGCACCCGCCACCGAGGGCGTCGGTGCCTCCCGGGCCGGAGCGGCCGCCGGTTCATGAGCGCCCGCCTGCGCATCACCCAGGTCCGCTCGAAGATCGGGACGCAGGAGCGCCACCGGGGAACCCTCCGTGCCCTCGGCCTCCGGCGGATCGGTCAGACTGTCGAGCATGAGGACTCGCCTCAGCTCCAGGGCATGCTCCGGCTCGTGGCCCGCCTCGTGAAGGTGGAGCCGGCCAATGGCTGAGCGCACGCCCGGCCCCGAGATCCCCGAGACCGACCCCGAGGACGTCCGGCTCGACCGCCTGTCCCCGCGTCCGGGTGCCAAGCGCCCGCGCAAGCGCGTGGGCCGCGGCATCGGCTCGGGCACCGGCAAGACCTCGGGCCGCGGCCAGAAGGGCCTCGGATCCCGCGCCGGGGCCGGCGTCCGCCCCGGCTACCAGGGCGGCCAGATGCCCGTCTACATGCAGCAGGGCAAGCTGCGCGGCTCCAACCGGAAGATGTCGATGCCGATGGGCCCGTTCCGCACCCACTCGGTGCCGGTCAACGTGGGCCGGCTCGACGTGTTCGAGTCGGGGGCCGTCGTGGACCTCGAGGCGCTCGCGGCGAAGGGCCTGGTCAAGAACAACAAGAACCGCGGCTGGCCGGTGAAGATCCTCGCCCAGGGCGAGATCGACCGGCCCCTCACGGTGCGCGCCCACGCCGTCTCCGCCGCCGCCCGAGCCAAGATCGAGGCCGCCGGCGGCACGGTCGAGCTCATCGGCGGGGCCGAGCCGGCCGAGTAGGGTCGCGACGTGCTGAAGACGATCCTCACCTCGCTCAGGTCCCCCGACCTGCGCAAGAAGCTCGCCTTCACCGCCTTCATCCTGCTGGTGTACCGCTTCGGGTCGTACGTGCCCACGCCGGGCGTCAACGTCCACGCCCTGCAGGCCGCCATCGACGCGCGCGGCAGCACCCTGCTCGGCTTCCTGAACCTCTTCTCGGGCGGCGCGCTGTCCCGGTTCGCGATCTTCGCGCTCGGGATCATGCCGTACATCACGGCGAGCATCATCCTGCAGCTCATGACCGTGGTGATCCCGCGGCTCGAGGCCCTCCAGAAGGAGGGCGAGAGCGGCCAGCAGAAGATCACCCAGTACACGCGGTACTTCACGGTGGTCCTGGCGCTGCTCCAGTCCATGGCCTACGTCCTGTACTTCCGCTCGCAGGACGCCCTGCCGGCGTTCAGCGCCGCCCGCTTCTACCTGATCGTGCTCTCGATCACGGCCGGTACGACGCTGCTGATGTGGCTGGGCGAGCTGATCACCCAGCGCGGCGTGGGGAACGGGATCTCGCTGATCATCTTCGCCAGCATCGTCTCGAGGGTGCCGGCGGCGGTCAACGGGTGGATCCACCTGTTGCCGGTGTCGCAGGTGCTCATCGCGATCATCGCCCTGGCGGTGGTGGTGGGCGTCGTCTACATCAACGAGGGCCAGCGGCGGATCCCGATCCAGTACGCCAAGCGCGTGGTGGGACGCCGGATGACCTCCGGGGGCACGACGTACATGCCCCTGCGCGTGAACATGGCCGGCGTGATCCCGGTGATCTTCGCCTCGTCGGTGGTCATCCTGCCGCCGACCCTGGCGGAGCTGGGCGGGCGCGGCTCGTTCTTCCAGTCGATGTCCGACTTCCTGGCGCCTGGGTCCTGGTACTACATCCTCTTCGAGGCGCTCCTGATCATCCTGTTCACCTACTTCTACACCGCGGTGCAGTTCAACCCGGTGGAGCAGGCGGACAACCTGAAGAAGTACGGGGGCTTCATCCCGGGGGTGCGCCCGGGCCGCCCGACGGCGGTCTACCTGGACCGCGTGCTGACGCGCCTCACGCTCCCCGGCGCGATCTACCTCGCGCTCATCGCCGAGCTTCCCAACATCGTGTTCCGCTATCTCCCCGACTCGAACGTGTTCTTCGGGGTGCTGGGCGGTACCTCGATCCTGATCGTGGTCGGCGTCGCGCTGGACACGATGCGGCAGATGGAGGCCCAGCTGATGATGCGGTCCTACGAAGGGTTCCTGAAATAGCCCGTCTCATCCTCCTTGGTCCCCCGGGCGCGGGGAAGGGAACGCAGGCGGAGCGGCTCCGTGACCAGTACCGGCTCGTGCACCTGGCGACGGGCGACCTGCTGCGCGCCGCCGTCGCCGAGGGCACGGATCTCGGCCGCGAGGCCAAGCGGTACATGGACGCCGGGGAGCTGGTGCCCGACGCCGTCATGGTGGGCATGATCCGCGAGCGGCTCTCGGGCGGGACGGACCGCTTCCTCCTGGACGGCTTCCCGCGGTCGGTGCCGCAGGCCGACGCGCTCGACGCCCTGCTGGCCGACCTCGGGCTCCCCCTCGACGCGGTCATCTCCATCCGCGTCTCGCGCGACGAGCTCGTGCGGCGGCTGGCCGGGCGGTGGATCTGCCGGCGGTGCGGCCGCTCGTTCCACGAGGTCTTCAACCCCTACCAGGGCGAGGAGTGCCCCGCCGGGGGTGGGACGTGCGACCTGTACCAGCGCGAGGACGACAAGCCGGAGACGGTCGTGAACCGCCTGTCGGTGTACGAGGAGCAGACCGCGCCGCTCATCGACTACTACCGCTCGCGCGGGCTGCTGCGCGAGGTCGATGGCGAGCGCGCACCGGATGAGGTCTATGCCCAGATCGTCACGCACATCCCGGCGTCGGAATAGCACGGGCCGCCGGGCGCCCACGGCCGTGCCTCCGCGCGGCCCGGTCCCGAAGACCCCCGGCGAGATCGAGGCCATGGCCGCCGCGGGCGCCGTGCTGGCCGAGTGCCACGACGCCATGGCGGCCGAGGTGGCCGTGGGCGTCACCACCGGGCGCCTCGACGAGATCGCCGAGGAGGTCATCCGCGGGTGGGGGGGGATTCCGGCCTTCAAGGGCTACCCGGGCCCGACGCCCTTCCCGGCCTCGATCTGCCCGTCGGTCAACGACCAGGTCGTCCACGCGATCCCGAACGGCTACGTGCTGCGCGACGGGGACGTGCTCTCCATCGACGCCGGCGTGGTGCTCGACGGCTGGGTCGCCGACGCGGCGCGCACCCACGCCGTCGGGACGGTCTCGCCCATCGCCGCCCGCCTCATCGAGGTCACGCGCACGTCGCTCGACCGCGGCATCGCCGCCTGCCGCGTCGGCAACCGGGTGGGCGACATCGGTCACGCGGTGCAGACCGAGGTGGAGGCCGCCGGGTTCTCGGTGGTCCAGAGCCTGGTGGGCCACGGCGTGGGCCGCTCGATGCACGAGGAGCCCCAGGTGCCGAACTTCGGGCGCCCCGGCACCGGCGTCGAGCTCGCCGAGGGCTACGTGATCGCCATCGAGCCGATGGTCAACGCGGGCGGCCACGAGGTGATCCTGAGCGACGACGGCTGGACCATCACGACCAAGGACGGCAGCCTCTCGGCCCACTGGGAGCACACGGTCGCGGTGACCGCCGATGGCCCCCGGATCCTGACTCTGGCGGCCAGCGGCCTACCCAGCGCTGAGGGAGCGGAGGCCGCGCATGACATCCTGAGTGAGGGCGGCTGACGCGCTGGCCCTCGCGGGATCCGCGAGACCGGTCACGTTGACGAGGTAGACATGCTCGAGCCCCGCCTCGCGGAACGGGCGAAGTCGCTCCACGATGTCGTCCGGCGTGCCGTGAAAGTAGTAGCGGCGTAGCACCCGCTGAGGCACCGCCGACGCGGCGGAGAGCGCCCGCTTGCGGAACATGTGGGTGGGGACGAAGTGCAGCAGGCCCCAGCCCCCGGCCGTCGGCGGCTCCGCGCCCGCCGCCGCGTATTCCTCCTCGGGGGCGGTAAGCGCGATGAGGCGCAGGAGCAAGGAGTCGAGCATCCGGGCGGCGGCCTCGCGACTCTCATCCACCACCACCCAGATGAAGAGGCCAGCCCGCAGCTCATCCGGCCGGCGGCCAGCGTCGGCGGCGGCCCGCCGCACTACACCGAGGCGGCGTCCGTACTCCTCAGGATCGAGGATCATCGGAATCCAACCGTCGGCGAGCCGACCGGTGGCCCGCAGCACCCGAGAACGATGGGCCGCGATCCAGATCTCCGGGGGATGCTCTCCGTAGGGCCGCATGCCGAGGAGCGCTCGATCAAGCTTCCAGAAGTCGCCCTCGAAGTCGACCGGCTCGCTTGTGCTCCAGAGGAGTCGGACGATCTCAACCGCCTCGATCATGCGGGAGGCGGTGCGCTCGTACGGCAGGCCGAAGGGCAAGGTGTTCTCTGCCTCGCCGACGCCGATCCCCAACATCGCCCGGCCCTTGCTCAAGTGGTCGAGGGTCAAGAACGTCCGCGCCAGAACGGCGGGGTGGTGGCGGATCGCGTCGGTGACGCAGGTGCCGAGCCGGATCCGCTCGGTCTGGACGGCGGCCGCGGCGATGACCGCCGTTGGATCGAGGAACGCATGCGGACTTGGGAGATGGCTGGCGAGTGGAACGATGTCCGGCGTCCAGACCCCGGGTGGGAACCAGTGGAGGAAGTGGTCGGACCACCAGATCGCGTCGTAGCCAGCCTTCTCGCTGCGGCAGGCAGCAAGGAGCGCCAAATCGACCGGTGGCAGCCCTCTGCCGTGCACCCCGACCTCGATCGGCCGTGGCGCGGTGCCGGCGATGGTCTTCCGGGGCATGCGCGCGCAAGCGTAGTCGACCCGAATCTGACGGCGCTGGCGTTCGCGGTGGCGGAGGCCCGCAAGCGATGGGCGATGCCCTTCAGATGGATTGACGGTCTAGCGACGCCGACCCTACGGTTAGGTGGACCGGTCGATCTATTCATGAAATGGCGTGAGCCCGGCGGGCTCGAATGCTCGTTCGACCCGCCGGCTCATGGCGTCGCACTCAAGGAGCCAATGCATGAGTTCGCGTCTCAAGGCCCTCTTTCCCTTGGCCGTGTCGATCGGCGTCCTCTCGTTCCTCTGGACCGAGATCGCGCTCAACTCTCAGTTCCACTGGTCCTCCACCGACGAGATCCCAGGCGCTGGCCTGGCGGTCCCGACTCGATTCCAGCTGGTGGTGTGGGTCGCCTTCCTGGCCTGGGGTCTGTTCTTCACCGCAGGGGGCGACAACTCCGCTGCCGCGAAGATCGCCATCGCCAGCGTGTTCGGCTCGCTCGGATTCCTCGGAACGGCCGCCCTTGCGCCCCCGCTCGCCGAGTCCCCTGACTTCTGGGCGATCTCGCTCTGGGTGGGCGTCTTCGCGCTCATTCTGGTTCTCATCGCTGCCGTCGGCGACTGGTACTACGTCGCCGGCACCTTCGTGATCTTCGGGGGCCTCTTCGGCCTCTGGGTCGGCAGCGGTGCCGACAACTGGGCACCCAACGGCGGCGGAGTCGGGAGCGGTATCGCGCGCTTGACCGATCCGGCGACCGCAGGCACAGGGGCGTTCGGGGGGGTCCTCTCAACCCCCTGGTACTGGGTCTGGTTCAACGGCCTGGTGAGCGCGCTTTGCGGGGTCATTCTCGGACTCATCTCCGTGAGGCTCGCCGCCGCGTTCACCCCCAAGCCGCACCCGACGCCATCGGAGGCGTGATCTGAAGCCTGCGTACACCTGCCGTCCGACACCGCACCGATCCCGCCGGCGTTGGCCCGGCCGGGACTGCCACACCGCCTGGTCCGCGCTCTCGCGGGCCAGCCGTGCTCGCATCGTCGATAACGTCGAAACGCTGGAGGAGCTATGAAAGTGGAGGCTGGTCTTCAGGTCCGGATGGCCGCAGAGGGGTTCGGTCCCAGGATCGCGCTCACCTGCGATGGGTACGAGGCGAGCTTCGCCACCCTCAACGAGCGCGCGAATCGGCTCGGATCAGGCCTGGACCGACTCGGTATCACCCGCGGAGCCCGCATCGGAGTCCTCGGCTTCAACACGCCGGAGCTACTCGTCACGTGGTTCGCCTGCGAGAAGCTCAACTTCGTCCGCGTCGTGCTCCATAGCCACTTCGACATGGAGGACCATGTCTGGGCCATGAACCACGTCGAGGCCGAGGCCATGATCTTCGACGCGCGGTTCGCCGAGACCGTCGATCGCCACCGAAACGAGTTCTCGACGGTGAAGACCTTCATCGCGATGGGCAGCGACGTTCCGGGGTGGGCGACACCCTTGGGCGCCGTGGAGGACGGCGGGGAGCCGGCAGACCCCTTCCTCAGCGTGGACGAGACGGCGCCCTGCTTCCTGCAGCTCACCTCGGGAACCACCGGGCGCCCGAAGCCGTGGGTGAAGACCTACCGTTCCTGGCAGGCTGTGATCGACCACAACCTTCACCACCTAAACGACTTCGGCCCGGGGTCCACCACGATCGACCCCGAGGACGTCAACGTTCACTTCCACCCGCTGCAGTGGGCCAGTGGATTCCAGACTCTCTACCCCTACTACATCCGGGGGGCCCGCTCGGTGCTGGTGGACGATGAGGTCTTCGACCCCGACGGGCTGGTGGACACGTTCGTGCGCGAGGGCGCGACCGGGACGTTCATGCCCGGGCCGCTGCTCACCCCCGTTCTCGACGCCGTCGAGGGCAGGGGCGGGCTCGATCACCGCCTCCGGCGCATGGTCATCTTCTTCGGGACTCCGGAGTTGCTCGAGCGCACCACCAGGGTGCTGGGCCCGTGCTGGTGCCACGGCTTCGGCTCCACCGAGCAGGGCGCGGTGACCACCCGTCTGCTTCCCTACGAGCTCGACGGGCACCCGGAGCGGATCGAGAGCGTCGGGCGGGCGGGATCGCCGTTCTTCGAGACGGCGATCGTCGATCGTGAGGGCCGGCGACTGCCCCCCGGCGAGCTCGGAGAGATCGTGGTCCGCAGTGCCATGTCCGAGGGGACCTACTGGGGCATGCCCGAGGCGACCCGCGACGCCTACATGGCTGACGACTGGTTCCGCCCGTCGGACGTCGGCCACATGGACTCGGACGGCTACGTCTACTACGCGGACCGTGCCGGAGACGTGATCCAGACCAGCGGCGGAACGGTCTTCCCCCACCTGGTCGAGACGGGCCTCCTGAGTCACCAGGCGGTCGCCAATTGCGGGGTGGTGGGGATCGGCGACCCCCCCGAGGTCGTGTGCGCGATCGTCCTCAAAGAGGGCCATTCGGCCACCGAGGCCCTCGAGGGCGAGCTGGTGGGCCTCGCCACGGCGCCCATCGCGAACCTGGGCTGCGCGCCGAGGGTGCTGGTGGTCGACGAGCTGCCGACGGTGCTCGGCGGCGCCAAGGTCCAGCGCCAGGCGCTGCGGGAGCGCCTGTCACGGGAGGTCGCGTGATCCTCGCAGGAGGGGAGTGCCGGACAGCGCTCGAGCAGGCGGGCAGCCGGGCTCTGATCATCGACGAGCGGGGCCGCTCGCTCCCGGCGGACGCGCTCCATCGTGATGTCCAGCGAGCGGCCGGCCGCCTCGTCGCAGAGGGTCTGACCGGGCGGCGCGTCGGCCTGTGGTCGTGGAATGGACCCGAGGCGATCGAGGCCCACCTCGCCGTGGAATGGGCGGGTGCCACGCGCGTGCCGGTCGACCCGAGCGCCCCCGCCGAGGAAGCGGCGAGGGTGTTCGCCGCCGCGAGCGTGGACGCGGTAATCGTCAACGCCGAGCATGCCGGCGGGTTGGACGTCGATGTGCTGATCCATTCCGAGGACGAGCTCCTGGACGGGCCACCCCTCAGCGAACCCGTCGAGGTCGACCCTGAGGCGATCCTCCTCCTCTACCCCAGGATGGCGACCCGCGATGAGCTGTTCGGAGTTCCCATCTCCTACGCAAACTGGCGCGCCGTGATCGCCCACAACAACGAACTCTTCCGCACGGGCTTCTATGGGTCGTGGGGTGGCGATGACGAGTGCTTCCTCACGGTCCAGCAACTGATGCACGGCACCGGAATGATGGGCAGCTTCTCCTTCCTCGAGATGGGGCTGCCCCAGGTCGTGCTGCAGCAGTTCGATGCCGAGAACGCGTTGGAGGCGGCGGCGCGGCACGGCAGCACCACGAGCTTTATGGTGCCGGGCATGGTCACCCGACTGGCTGAAGCCTCCGCGAGCGGTGGCTCGGCCACCGGCCTGCGGCGCATCCTCTATGGGGGCGCGCCCTTTGCGCTGTCCGAGATGCGCCGGGCCCAGAGCGTCCTCGGACCGATCCTGGTTCAGGTCTATGGTCGTTTTGAGGGTGGGTGGCCGATCTCGGCCCTCGGGATCGACGAGCACGTGCGAGTCCTCGAGGGAGACGACGCACTCGGCACGAGCTGCGGCCGCCCTGTGCCCGGCGTGGAGGTTCGTCTGCGCCCCGCGGACGGCCTGCTTCCGGATCAGGCCGAGCTCTGCGTTCGCAGCCCCATGGTCGTCTCGGAGGTCGCCGATCCTGACGGATGGCTTGGCCTCGGCGACCTCGCTCGCGCCGACGAGGCTGGGTATCTCTACCTGGAGGGTCGGCTCGACGGCATGATCAACACCGGCTCGTACCACGTGTACCCGGGCGAGGTGCAGGAGGCGATCGCGGCGATACCTGGCGTCGCGCAGACCCTGGTGCGTGGTGAGCCCCACCCGCGCTGGGGTCAGGCGGTGACCGCGTACGTCGTTCCGGAGAGCCCGACCGTTGGCGATGCCCTTGTGGCCCGGGTCGGTGAGGAGCTCCCGAAGCGCCTCGCGCCCTACAAGATCCCCAAGACGGTGCGGGTGGTCGAGCGCCTGCCCGAATCACCGTGAGCAACGGCCGTCGCGATCGGGTCTCGTCGACAGGAGTTCCTGACCCGAAGCACGGTCTTCACGTCTCCAGGGCTGACTCGGCGACCGCGCCTTCGCCGAAGGCGCGGTCCAACCACCCCCGCGATCGCCTGCTCGAGGAGGCCTCGCGGCTCTTCTACCGCAACGGGATCCACTCCGTCGGGGTGGAGCAGATCATCGAGAGCGCGGCTGTCGCTCGGGGGACGCTCTACAACCAGTTCGGCTCCAAGGATGGCCTTATCGCGGCCTGCCTCAACGACCTCGACCTGGCCTACCACGAGTGGTTCGTCAACGAGGTCGAGAGTCGCACCAGCGATCCGCTCGCGCGCCTCCGGGCCATCTTCGAGGTCCTTGACGGGTGGATTCGCAGCGAACGGTTCCGGGGCTGCACGTTCATCAACGCGGCCGTCGAGCTCACGGACCCCTCCCACCCCGGGCACGAGGCGATCCTGGCGCACAAGGGGCGCACCCGTGAGTACCTCCGGAGCCTGACCCACGACGCTGAGCTCGCGGATCCCGACCAGGCCGCCGACACCCTGATGCTTCTCATCGAGGGGGCCACTGTCACCGCCCTCGTCGAAGGCGATCACCTGGCCGCACAGCGGGCCGGCCGGGCCGCCGAGGCACTGCTGGGTG
Source organism: Miltoncostaeaceae bacterium (assembly GCA_963760715.1). GTDB lineage: Bacteria > Actinomycetota > Thermoleophilia > Miltoncostaeales > Miltoncostaeaceae > CAVXDY01. The sequence goes on from CAVXDY010000007.1 coordinate 463,692, forward strand.
GGTTCGGCGGACAGGAACCAAACCAGCCCAAGGGCGGATCAAAATGACCTCTGGCGCCCGCGCCGACTCGCATCGGTCCTCAGCTCGACCCGTCGACACGCCCGTGAGACTTCCTCTCACAGCGAGTCACCGCCCGTGCTGCGAGAGGGTGCGCGGTTTGTCTGGTAGAGGCCGTCGCTGCGGCCGACGCGCGGCATTCTCGGTTCCTGGCGTGGGTGGGTCGAAATCCGACTTGTGCACCGAGCACGCGCTAAGAGCTCTTTGAGAATGATCCCTCGAGCGTCCTGAGGAAGATCAGGCAGCAGGCGAACGTGAGGAACACGTCGTGGATGTCGCCCGTCGCTCGAAGCGCACCAGGAGGCGGCGGAACTGGTGCCGCCATCGGTCGTAGCCACGGCCCGGCGCGCGTGATCTTCACCGTCCGCAAGCCGCTCGCCGGCTGCAGGAGGGAAAGCGCTGCCTCGCCCCCACGAGGGCCCTGCGATCGGCCAAGCGCTGCGTCAGCCAGAAGACCCCTGCTGGCAGCCTCGCCCGTCGCGGGTTGGCGGGGCCGAACACCCTAAGGTTCTCCGGCAGGCCGCGCGGAAAGGCCCTCGCGCCGGGCCCCTACACCCTCGCCGCGCGCATCCCGGGCCGTGCGCTGTGGCCATCCGGGCCTTCCGGGTGCTCGGCTCGGCCGACGGCCCCCGGGGCCTCCTGCTAACATCCCGGGTCGCTCGCGGGCTTGCCGCGTGCCAGCCCGCGCCCACATGCTCAGGGGATGAATCGTGAAGGTCCGTGCCTCCGTGAAGCCGATCTGCGAGAAGTGCCGCGTCATCAAGCGACACGGCAAGGTTCTCGTGATCTGCCCCAACGCCCGCCACAAGCAGACGCAGGGCTAACGGGTCATGGCGCGCATCGCCGGAGTCAACATCCCCCGCGAGAAGCGGATCGAGATCGGGCTGACCTACATCTACGGCATCGGCCGCCGGACGGCGAACAAGGTGCTCGACGCGACCGGCATCAACCGCGACACGTACGTGCGCGACCTCACCGAGGAAGAGGTCGGGCGCCTGCGCGACGTCATCGAGAAGACGCTGATCGTGGAGGGGGACCTCCGCCGCGAGCGCTCGAACGACCTGAAGCGCCTCATGGAGATCGGGTGCTACCGCGGCCTGCGCCATCGCCGCGGCCTCCCGGTGCGGGGCCAGCGCACCAAGACCAACGCTCGCACGCGCAAGGGTCCCAAGCGGACCGTGGGCAAGCAGCGCAAGAGCTGAGCACGATCCCCGCGACACGACCGGAACGAGGAGCTCGTTGGCACGCCAGAAGGTGACCCGCGGCCGCACGCGGCGGCGCACGCGCAAGAACGTCCCGGTGGGCAACGCCCACATCAAGACGTCGTTCAACAACACCATCGTCACGCTCACCGACAAGCAGGGGAACGTGATCGCGTGGGAGACGGCGGGCTCCGCGGGCTTCAAGGGCTCGCGCAAGAGCACGCCCTTCGCCGCCCAGGTGACGGCCGACTCCGCCGCCAAGAAGGGCATGGAGCACGGGCTCCAGAAGGTGGACGTCTACGTGAAGGGCCCGGGCTCGGGCCGGGAGACCGCCATCCGCTCGCTCCAGGCCGCCGGCATCGAGGTCTCCTCGGTCACCGACGTGACCCCCGTCCCCCACAACGGCTGCCGCCCGCGCAAGCGGCGCCGGGTCTAGGGGGCGGCGTGGCGCGCTACACCGGTCCCATGGTCAAGCTCTCGCGCCGCGAGGGCGTGGCGCTCACCGACAAGTGCCAGAAGTACCTCGACCGTCGCAACTACCCCCCGGGGGAGCACGGGCGCGGGCGCATCCGGCAGAGCGAGTACCTGCTCCAGCTTCGCGAGAAGCAGAAGACGCGCCGCTTCTACGGCGTGCTCGAGAAGCAGTTCCGGCGCTACTACGAGAAGGCCAGCAGGCAGTCCGGGATCACCGGCGAGAACCTTCTGCGCATGCTCGAGATGCGCCTCGACAACGTCGTCTACCGGCTGGGCTTCGCGGCCACCCGGCGCCAGGCGCGGCAGCTCGTGAACCACGGCCACTTCCGTGTCAACGGGAGCAAGGTGGACATCCCGAGCTACCAGGTGCGCCCCGACGACGTCATCACGGTCAAGCCGGGCTCGAACGCCGAGCCGGTCATCCGCTCCGCGACCGAGCTGGTCGCCGCGGTGGCCCCCTGGCTCCAGGCCGACTACGACGCGCTGAACGGCAAGGTCCTCAAGAACCCCGAGCGGACCGAGATCGACACGCCGGTCAGCGAGCAGCTCATCGTGGAGTACTACTCGAAGTAATCACATCGGGGGCCGCCGGCGATGGCGCCCGTCCGTGACGCGCGGACGGGGGCCGATGCAGCGGTCCGCAACGCGTCCGTTCCGGCCCCTGGCCGGAGAAGAGGGAGAAGCACATGCTGGACATCCAGTCGCCTCGTATGACCTACGAGCCCACCGACGAGACGCTCGGCCGCTTCGAGGTCGAGCCGCTCGACCGCGGCTTCGGGCACACCTTCGGCAACAGCCTGCGCCGCGTGCTGCTGTCCTCGCTCGAGGGCGCGGCCGTCACCTCGGTCCGCATCGAGGGCGTGCAGCACGAGTTCACCACCATCCCGGGCGTCCGCGAGGACGTCACCGACATCATCCTCAACCTCCGCGAGCTGGTCTGCCGCCTGCACGGCGAGATCGGCGAGATCGAGGTGGAGCTGTCGAAGGTGGGCCCGGGCGAGGTCACGGCCGCCGACATCTCGGCGCCGGCCGACCTCGAGATCCTCAACCCCGAGCTCGAGATCGCCAACCTGGAGGCGGGCGCCCGCCTCGACATGATCCTGATGATCACGCGCGGCCGCGGCTACGTCCCGGCCGAGCAGAACAAGGGCCCGGGCACGACCATCGGGGTCATCCCGGTCAACTCGAACTTCTCGCCCGTCCTGCGGGTGCGGTACGAGGTGAGCCCGGCGCGCGTGGGCCAGCGCACCGACTACGACAAGCTCACCCTCGAGATCCAGACCGACGGCAGCGTCAACCCGCGGGGCGCGATGGCGGAGGCGGCCGAGACGCTCATCGGGCGGCTCGCCATCTTCGCCGACCCCGACAGCCCCCGGATCCAGGGCGAGACCGCGGCCGAGGAGCCGCCCCCGGGCGGCGGGATGCACGACATCATGATCGAGGAGCTCGAGCTGGGCGTCCGGTCGTACAACTGCCTCAAGCGGGTCGGGGTGGAGACGATCGGCGACCTCATCTCGAAGACCGAGGCCGAGCTGTCCGCGATCCCCAACTTCGGCAAGAAGAGCATCGAAGAGGTCAAGGAGAACCTCGCCGCGCACGGCCTCAACCTGCGCAGCGACGAGGACTAAAGGACACCGGCGTGCGCCATCGCAACCACGGACCGAAGCTCAACCGCACCTCCTCGCACCGCAAGGCGATGGGCGCCAACCTGGCGACCGCCCTGCTCACGCACGGCCGCATCCAGACCACGGCCCCCAAGGCCGTCCTGGCGCGGAGCATCGCCGAGCAGGCGATCACGCTGGCCAAGGAGAACACCCTGCACGCGCGGCGCCAGGCGATCTCCCTCCTGCGCAACAAGCAGGTCACCTACCACCTCTTCGACGTCATCGGCCCGGCGTTCAGCGACGTGCAGGGTGGCTACACCCGGGTGCTGAAGCTCGGCCCCCGTCAGGGCGACGCGGCGCCGATGGTGCTGCTGGAGCTCTCCAGGGAGGTCAACCTCCCGCCGGCGTGACCACGCCCTACGTCCTCGCGGGTGGGAACGACCGCGAGCGTCGGGAGGAGAGCGAGCGCATCGCGCTCGTCGAGAGGTACCACGACCCACTGACCGCCGCGGCCCTCGCGGCGGTCGGTGTCGTTCCCGGCTGGCGCGCATGGGAGGTCGGCGCGGGCGGCGGCTCGGTCGCGCGCCGGCTCTCCGAGCTCGTGGGCCCCTCCGGCTCCGTGCTGGCCACCGACCTCGACCCCGGGCCGGTCGCGGCGCTCGGGCTGCACAACGTCCGGGCTCTGCGGCACGACCTGCTCTCCGGCCCGCCGCCCGCCGACGACCTCGACCTGGTCCACGCGCGCCTGGTCCTGCTGCACCTGCCCCGGCGCCGCGAGGCCGTGGGCCGCATGGCCGCGGCGCTCCGTCCCGGAGGCGCGCTCCTGCTGGGCGACGTGGACTTCTCCGATCACGCTCCGCTCGCCGGGCCGGAGCGACCCTGGAGCCGGATGTGGGAGGGCTTCCGGCAGGCGGTGGCCGACGCCGGGTGGGACCTGGAGATCGGCCGGCGCCTGCCGGAGATGCTCGAGGAGGCGGGGCTGGAGCGCGTGGAGAGCCTGCGGATGGGCGGCGATGTGGCCGGGGGCTCGCTGCGCTGCCGGCTCCAGCGGGCCACCCTCGAGCGGCTGCGACCCGCCATCCTGGCCACGGGCCGGTGCGATGCCGCCGATCTCGACGCGGCCGGCGCGATGCTGCTCGATCCCGCCCGCGCCTTCCGGGCACCCGAGATCTGGGCGGCCTGGGGCCGGCGCCCGGCTGCCGCCGGGGCGGGCGGGGCATGAGGGTCCTGCGGCTGGACCTCGAGTACGACGGGGCGGGCTTCTCCGGCTGGGCCGCCCAGCCGGGACGGCGCACCGTCGAGGCCGAGCTGCGCCGCGCCCTCGGCGTGCTGCTGGGGGAGCCGCTCGACCTGGCCGTCGCGGGCCGCACCGACGCCGGCGTCCATGCCTCCGGGCAGGTCGTGAGCGTGGCCACCGGCTCGTCGATGCCGCCCGAGCGGGTGCTGCGCGCCCTGGGGGGCCTCCTGCCCGCCGACCTGTCGGCGCGGGCGGTCTCCGAGGCCCCCCCGGGGTTCGACGCCCGCCGCGACGCCGTGGGGCGGCGCTACGAGTACCGGGTGCTCACCGGGGCGCCCTCCGCGCTCCGCCGCGGCCGGGTGCTGCATCACCCCGGCCCGCTCGACCTGACCGCCCTGCGCGCCGCCGCCGCGCGCGCGGCGGGGCAGCACGACTTCCGCGCGTTCACGCCGACCCGCACGGAGCACGTCTTCTTCCACCGCACCCTTGCGGAGTGCGACTGGAGCGCCCGCGGCGACGAGGTGGTGCTCGCCGTGGAGGCCGACGCCTTCCTGCGCCACATGGTGCGGATCCTGGCCGGGACGATGCTGCTGGTGGGCCGCGGCTCGTGGCCGGTCGAGCGGTTCGCCCGGCTCCTCGAGGGCGCCCCGAGGGGGGCGGCCGGGCCCACCGCGCCGGCTCACCCCCTGACGCTGGTGGGGGCCCGGTACCCGCCCGTCCCGGGGTGACGCGCGGAGGCGCGGCGGGCGCAATCGCTACCCTTGGAGGCCGGTGACCCACATCCTCGTCACGAACGACGACGGCGTGAACTCCCCCGGTCTCCTGGCGCTGAAGCAGGCGCTGGAGCCCCTCGGTCGCGTCAGCGTCATCGCACCGGACGGCAATCGCAGCGCGATCGGGCGCGGCATCACCATCCACAACCCGCTGCACGTGGAGGAGGTGCGCCTGGCCGACGGCTCGCCGGCGCTGGCCACCGACGGCACGCCGGTGGACTGCGTCCGCTTCGCCACCCTCGGCCTGCTGGGGGACCGGCCCGACGTCGTGGTGAGCGGCATCAACCTGGGCATGAACCTGGGCGACGACGTCACCTACTCGGGCACCGTGGCGGCGGCGCTCGAGGGCATCATGCTCGGCTGGCCGGCCATCGCCGTCTCGGCGCAGGCGGTCAACCAGTCCGCCGACCAGTGGGACGGCACGGCCTACGACTTCCGCGCGGTGGCCCGCTTCACGGCGCAGCTCGTGCCGGTGGTCTCGCGGGCGACCTTCCCACGACGGGTGGTGCTGAACGTGAACGCGCCGGGGCTCCCCCCCGAGCGGGTGACCGGGGCCAGCGTCACCCGCCTGGGCCAGCGCATCTACAACGACGAGCTCATCCTGGAGCACACCGAGGGCACCCGTCGCCGGTTCACGATCTACGGCTCCCACGCGAGCTACCGGCGCGAGGAGGGTACGGACTTCGCGGCCATCGAGCGGGCCGAGATCTCGGTCACGCCGCTGCACTTCGATCTCACCGACCTCGACGGCATCAACCTGCTGGAGCAGATGTCGCTCGCCGACCTGCTGGACCACCCCGCCGTGAGGAGCAGGTGAGCGCGCGGCAGGGGTTCGACCCGATCCTGCTCGACCTGGACGGCACGGTGATCGACTCGGTGGCCCTGATCCGCGAGTCGCACCGTCACGCGGTGCGCGAGGTGCTGGGCGAGGAGTGGCCGGACGACCGGCTGGTGGCGAACGTGGGCCGGCCGCTGCAGGAGCAGATGCAGGTCTTCTCGCCGCAGCATTCCGACGAGCTCTACCGGGTGTACCGCCAGTGGAACCACGCCAACACCTCGGCGCTGCTGCTGGCCTACGCGGGGGTGGAGGAGGCGCTGCGCGAGCTGCGGGACGCCGGCCGGCGCCTCGGGATCGTGACGTCCAAGACGCGCGATGCGGTGGACCTCGCGTGGGGCGTCCTGCCGCACCTGGGCGAGCTCTTCGACGTCGTCATCGCGGCCGAGGACACGGCGCGTCACAAGCCGGATGCGGCGCCGGTGCTCGAGGCGCTGGCACGGCTGGGGGGAACGCCCTCGCGCGCCTGCTACGTGGGCGACGCCCCCTTCGACATCCAGGCCGGCCGCGCGGCCGGCGTGGTCACGATCGCCGTGACGTGGGGCTTCTTCACCCTCCCCGACCTCGAGGCCGAGGAGCCCGACCGGGTCGTGGCGACGCCGGAGCAGCTCGTGTCGGCCTGCCTCGGCCGTGGCTGAGGAACGGAACCCGGCGACCCGGGTCGGCGAGCTGCGGGAGCTCGTCGACCAGGCGAACCACGACTACTACGTCCGCGACGACCCGACGGTGGACGACGCGGTGTACGACGGGTGGATGCGGGAGCTCGAGGCGCTCGAGGCGGAGCATCCGGAGCTGCTCTCGCCCGACTCGCCCACGCAGCGCGTGGGCGCCGCCCCGTCCGAGCGGTTCGCCCCCGTGCGGCACCGGCGGCCCATGCTCAGCCTGGCCAACGCGCGCGGCCCCGGCGAGCTGGCCGACTGGTACCGGCGCGCCCGCGCGGTGATGGAGCAGGAGGGGCTCGGGTCGCGCGAGGTGCGCTTCGGCGTGGAGCCGAAGATCGACGGCCTCGCGATCTCGCTCACCTACGAGGGCGGCCGCTTCGTGCAGGGGTCCACGCGCGGGGACGGGGTCATGGGCGAGGACGTGACCCCCAACCTGCGCACCATCCGGGCGATCCCGCAGGTGCTGCGCGCGCCCGACGGGCGCCCGCCGCCCGCGCTGGTGGAGGTGCGCGGCGAGGTCTACCTGCCCCTGGCGGCGTTCGCCGAGCTCAACGCGACCCGGGCCGAGGCCGGCCTGCCGACCTTTGCCAACCCGCGCAACTCCGCCGCCGGCAGCCTGCGCCAGCTGGACCCCGCGGCCACGGCCGCGCGGCCCCTGTCGATCTGGTGCTACGGGGTGGGGTACGCCGACGGCCTGGAGCTGCCCACGCAGTCGGCCGTCCTCGCGTGGCTGCGCGGCGCGGGCTTCCGGGTCAACCCCGACATCACCCTGGTCGAGACGATCGAGGATGTGCAGGCCGAGTGCGCGGCCTGGGAGGACCGCCGCGGGTCGGTGGACTTCGACATCGACGGTGCCGTGGTGAAGATCGACGACGTGGACGTGCAGGATCGCCTGGGCGCCGTGGGGCGCGCGCCGCGCTGGGCCATCGCCTACAAGTTCGCGCCCACCACGGCCACCACGCGGCTGCTCGACATCCCGGTGAGCGTCGGGCGCACCGGGGCCCTGGTGCCGTTCGCCGCGCTGGAGCCGGTGCAGGTGGGCGGAGCGACGGTCCGGCTCGCGACCCTCCACAACCAGGAGGACGTCGCCCGCAAGGACCTGAGGATCGGGGACCGGGTCATCGTCCAGCGCGCCGGCGACGTGATCCCCCAGGTGGTCGCCCCCCTCACCCAGGAGCGCGACGGGTCCGAGCGGCCGTTCACGATGCCCGACCGCTGCCCGGTCTGCGACACCCCCGTCGTCCAGCCGCCCGGGGAGGTGCAGATCCGGTGCCCCAACCGCTCCTGCCCGGCCCAGATCCAGCAGGGCCTCTTCCACTTCGCCTCGCGCGGGGCCATGGACATCGAGGGACTGGGCGAGAAGACGATCCGGCGCTTCTGGGAGGAGGGCCTCCTCCGGAGCTTCGCCGACATCTACGACCTTCACGGCCACCGCGAGGAGCTGGTCGCCATGGAGGGGTTCAAGGACGTGTCGGTGGACAACCTGCTGGCGGCGATCGAGGCGTCCAAGGAGCGCCCGTGGTCGCGGGTGCTCTACGGCCTGGGGGTCCGGCACGTCGGCGACGTCACCGCCGAGGCGATCGTCGCCGTGTGCCCGTCGCTCGACGCGCTGCTGGCGGCCGACGCCGAGGGGCTCGCGGAGGCCGAGGGCGTCGGCCCGGTGGTGGCCGAGTCGGTGCGCGAGTTCCTCTCCTCGGACGCCAACCTCGCGCTGCTGGAGCGGCTGCGCGCCGCCGGCCTCACGATGGAGGCCGATGCCCCGCCGCCGCGCGCGGACGGCCCGCTCACCGGGCGCAACGTGGTCCTGACCGGCGGGCTGGAGGCGATGAGCCGCGACGAGGCCAAGCGGGCGGTCGTCGGCGCCGGCGGCAAGGTGACCGGATCGGTGAGCAGGTCGACCGGCTTCGTGGTGGCGGGCGTCGATCCGGGCTCCAAGCTGCAGAAGGCCGAGCAGCTGGGCGTGCCGGTGGTCGATGAGCCGGCCTTCCTCGAGATCCTGGACGGACGCCGGCCGCCGCCGGAGCGCGCCCCGGCGGGATGAGAGCCCTCCTCGTCGTCCTCGTGGCGACCGCGGGGATCGTCGCGGCCGTTGCCTCGGCGCTGCTGTGGACCGGGGGCCGCGACCTGCTGGACGAGGGGCGGTTCACCGACGATGGCATCGCCGCCCTGCGCGCGCCCGAGGGGCGGGACGCCATCGCGGCCCGGGTGGTCGCGGCGGTCGGCGTCCCGGAGGACCCCGCCGCATCGTTCGTGAGCCGCGCGACCATCGACGCGGTCGTGCGGCGCGTCGTCGCGAGCCCGGCCTTCGCCGCCGCGCTCGAGCCGGAGCTCGTCCGGGTCCACCGCCGGCTGCTGGAGCTGTCGGGCGACCCGGTCACCATCGACCTCGGGCCGCTGGAGGCGCTCTTCGCCCAGGAGCTCGCCCGCATCGACCAGAGCCTGGCGGTCCCGGCGGACGGCGCGGCCTCCGTGCCGGACATCCAGATCGCCACCGGCATCGAGGCTCCGGGCGTCCCCGGCGCCCGGATCGCGGACCACGCCATGGCCATCGTCGGGCTGCTCGCCCTCGCCGCCGCGGCGCTGCTGGCGATCGCCATCGCGGCCGCCGAGCACACGCGCAGGACGACGGCCTGGATCGGTGCGCTCCTGCTGCTGGCCGCCGCGGCACCCGCGCTCGCGCGCGCGCTGGTGCCCGGCGTGGCCCGGTCCCGCGTCCCCCCTCCGGACGACGCCCTCGCGTGGCGGCTGGCGGTGGAGCTGCTGGACGGCTGGTGGCTCGCGACGATCGCCCTGGCGGCGGCCGGGGCGCTGCTGCTGATCAGCGCGAGCGTGCGGAGGCCACGAGGTCCTCGGAGCCCGACGCCAGCAGCGTGACCACCCGGTCCTGGGTGGCGTGCGCGCCGGCGATGTCCCAGCTGTTCATGAGGAGCGCGAACGCGTACCGCTGGCCGCGCCGGCTGATGACCCGCCCGGCCAGCGCGCTGACCCCGTCGAGCGAGCCGGTCTTCGCGCGCACGCGCCGGGTGGCCGGCCCCGAGCGGAAGCGGTGGATGAGCGTGCCCTGCCCGCCCTGCGCCAGGGAGCCGATGAGCGGGGCGCCCCAGGTCGGGTCCGCGTCGGCCGCCGCGATCAGGCGCACCAGCGACGATGCGCTCACGCGGTTGGCCCGCGAGAGGCCCGAGCCGTCCACCAGCCGGTCCTGGGCCGTCAGGATGCCCCGTTCCCGCAGCAGGGCCGCGGTGTGGGCGACGCCGGCCCGCGTGCTGCCCCGCCCGGCGCCGTACGCGCCCACGTCCTTGGCCAGCGTCTCGGCGATGAAGTTGTCGCTGTCGAGGTTCATCGCGTGCAGGATGACCGGCAGCGGGGGCGAGGTGGCGGTGGCCAGGATGCGCCCGGACGCCGGCGCCGTGCCCACCTTCAGCCGGCCGCTCTGGGCGACCCCGAAGCCCGAGAGCGTGGCCCGGAGGCGCCGGGCCGCCGCCAGCGGGGGGCTCGTGACGTAGGAGCTCCGCACGTTGCCCGCGAAGTCCTGGTTCGTCGGGAGCGCCGAGAGCGGCGAGATGTAGGCGGAGTAGTAGGAGGGCCAGCCCGGGCCCGTGCGCCGCGAGTCGAAGAGGCGCTCGTCGGCCACGATGGGACCGCGCACCAGGCGGATCCCCCGTGCGCGCAGCGGCCGGGCGAGGGCGGCGAGCCGGGTCGCCCTGCCCGGCAGGTAGCGGTTGCCGTAGGCGCGGGTGGCCAGGACCGGATCCCCCGAGCCGCGCAGGAAGACCGGGCCCGCCAGGACGCGGCCTCGCTGGACGCTCGTCGTGGGGGCGGAGAGGTTGGTCTGGAAGCGGAAGGAGGGGCCGAGCTCGATCAGCGCGCCGGCGCTGGTGACGAGCTTCATCGTGGAGGCGGGGATCCGGGGGGTGTCGGGCCGGACGCTCGCCACGGGGACGCGCCCGCCCGAGTCGTCGATCCGCCAGACCAGGGCGGAGGTGCCCGGGTTCGCGCGGGCGAAGGCCGAGATGGCGCCCTGGACCTCACCCGCGGCCTGAGCCGAGGCGACCGGAGCGAGAGCGGCGACGGCGACGAGCGCCGCGAGGAGCGCCCGCCTCGGGGAACCGCCTACGCGGTGGGCTGGAGGAGCTCCTCCGCCTCGTCGGGGAGCCGGTGGCCGGCGGCCGCCACCGATCTCACGAACAGGGTCTTGTCGATGCGCCCGTTGTAGATCGGCACCGACGTCTCCACGCAGAGACGCACGACCTGCTTGCGGGCGAGCCCAAGCGCCTCGGACAGCTCGTCCGGGGTGAGGTGATTGGCCACTGAGACCTCCTCGATGGGATGACGACCCGTTCACTCGCCAGCCGTCGGGGTGCTCTCGGCTGGGGACGGGTCACGGCGAGCCGGGTGTCTAGGCCCTGGGGCCTGAGGCTCGAGCGTCCATGTACCAGGGGTTATCGACCCGCAGAGGCTCATTGTCAAGCCACGTTAGCCGCTCCGTGCGGACGACATTCGTGCGCGCGGTCGTCCCGCGGGACGGGGTCAGCGAGGCGTCTGGAGGAGCCGCGTTTGCGGCCGGAACCGCTCGCGGGCGGCGCCCAGCGCCCACACGCCGATGAACCCGATGGCCACCACCAGGCCGCCCGCGAGGGCGTCCGTGACGTAGTGGTTGGCCGTCCCGGTGATGGTCAGGAAGACCACGGCGGGGTAGGCCAGGGCGAGCAGGCGCAGCGGCCACGAGCGCAGCAGCACCAGGCCGACCATGCCGATCATCAGCGCGTAGCCGAAGTGCATCGAGGGCACCGCGGCGTGCGGGTTGAACCACCCGGCGAACACGCCGCCGTGCAGGTCGATGTCGCTGACCTTCTTGAGCGAGTCGACGAACCCGTCGCCGGCGCCCATCAGGCGCGGGGGGGCGACCGGGTAGACCATGTAGACGATCAGCGCGAGCCCGTTGGCGGCGAAGAAGGCGTTCCGCACGTACGGGTAGACGCGTGCCCGCCGCTTGTAGAGCCAGATGAAGAACAGCGGCGTCACGGTCCAGTGGGCGTACAGGTAGAAGTAGTTCAACGCCTCGGCGAGCTGGATGTGGTTGAGCACCCACTGCTGGATGCTGGTCTCCACGAACAGGCCGGAGCTCTTCTCCCAGTTGATGATCCCCGCGGCGTTCTCGAACGCCGTCGAGGGCCGCCCGATGACCAGCGCGCGCGAGGCCTGGTAGATGAGCAGCGCCAGCGCGAAGAGGGCCACCTCGAACGCCCAGGGGTGGTTCCGGAAGGGGTACTTGATCGCCGCTCCCGCGCGCGCGAAGGGGCCCATCCTCAGAGGCGGCGCCGGCGAGAGGGCCGTGCTGCGCGTGTTTGTCCAAAGCGTGTCGCGCATGCCACCGAGGGTCGCGGGGAGGTGCCAAAAACGTACGCCCAAACGTATCGCTTGTTTCAGCGTCATCACAACTCGGGCGCGGCCGATTCTCATCGGCAATTCATCTTGCGAGACGAGGGCGCCCCTCGGGACGCCCTTGTCTACGCGATCGGGGTGCCCGGATTTGAACCGGGGACCTCTCCGACCCGAACGGAGCGCGCTACCAAGCTGCGCCACACCCCGCCGCTGAGCGGCCCGCGGATGGTAGCGGATGCGCGTGCGGACCAGACGCCGGCGGAACCGTCCTAGACGGTGATGACGCCCTCGACCTCGGGGACGGCGCGGCGCAGCTCGGCCTCGATGCCGAGCGTGAGCGTGGCCGTGGACATGGGGCAACCGCCGCACGAGCCCTGCATGCTGAGGTGGACGAAGCCCTCCTCGTCGAACTCCACCAGCTCCACGTCCCCGCCGTCCGCGTGCAGGGCGGGGCGGATCTGGTCGAGCACGTCCTCGATCTGGGTGAGAATCTCCGCCGACATGCCGCCTCCTGGAGCCGAATCCGACAACGCGCATGGTAGCGCCCTGAGGGTCGCCGCGGTCCAGATGACCAGCTCGGCCGACCGGGAACGCAACCTGGCCGTCGCCGGGGAGCTCGTGAGGCGCGCGGCCGGGGTCGGGGCGCGCCTTGTGGTCCTGCCCGAGAAGTGGCCCTACGTGCACGGTCCGCGGTCGCGCGAGGGCGGCGAGGACCTGGAGGGGCCCTCGGTGGGGGCCGCCCGTGGCTGGGCACGCGAGCTGGGCCTCGCGATCCTGGCCGGGAGCGTCATCGAGGACGCTCCGGACGGACGGGTCTTCAACACGAGCGTCCTGGTGCAGCCTGACGGCGCCGTGTCGCACGTCTATCGCAAGCTGCACATGTTCGACGTCGACGTGGGCGGGGTCTCCTACCGCGAGTCCGCCGTCACGCGGGCGGGCGCCGAGATCGTGGTGGGCGAGGCGCTGGGGCGCCGCATCGGGATGTCGGTCTGCTACGACCTGCGCTTCCCCGAGCTCTACCGGCGCCTGGCGATCCAGGGCGCCGAGGTGATCGTGGTGCCGTCGGCGTTCACGGCCGCCACCGGCCGGGACCACTGGGAGCCGCTGCTGCGCGCCCGCGCCATCGAGAACCAGGCTTTCGTCATCGCCGCGAACCAGTTCGGCGGGCACGACGACGGGACGGTCTCCCACGGGCGGAGCATGATCGTCGACCCCTGGGGGGTCGTGCTGGCGCAGGCGCCCGACGGGGAGGGCGTCGTGGTGGCCGACCTCGACTTCGACCGCCTGGCATCCGTGCGGGCGCGCCTGCCCGCCCTGGAGCATCGCCGGCCCGACGTCTACGGCTCCCTGGATCCGGGGAGCTAGCGACTCACGACACTAGCCCAGGCCCGCCAGGTCCCCCGGCAGGCCGGGGTCGGCGTGGGCCACCCGCCCGCCGATCAGCGTGAGCCGTGGGACGAGCCCCTCGTCGAGCACGACGAGGTCGGCGGCCCCGCCGGGGGCCAGGCCCGCCGGAAGCCCCAGAAGGCGCCGAGGGGCCTCCACGGCGGCCGCGAGGGCGGCGCCGCGGGAGATGCCGGCGCCCGCCAGCGTCCGGGGCCCGGCGTCCAGGCCCGCCGCGCTTCCGGCGAGGCGCCCGCCGATGCTGGCGCGCACGCCGTCCGAGACGATCTCGCGCCCCCCGAGCCGGTAGCGGCCGGGCGGCGCGCCGGCCGCCGCCGAGGCGTCGCTCACCAGCACCAGGCGCCGGCCCGCGGCCCGGGCCAGCACCGCCGCCACCTCGGGCGCCACGTGCACCCCGTCCGCGATCAGCGACACCCGGGCCCGGCGATCGAGCAGGAAGGCGGTGAGCGCCGATGGCGCCCGGCTCTCGATGCCGCGCATCGCATTCAGGGCGTGGGTCAGGAGCCGGGCCCCGGCGGCGATCGCGCGCCTCCCGGTCTCGGCGTCGGCCTCGGTGTGGCCCACGGCGGCCACGGCGCCGGCGCGCGCGATCCGGGCGACGGCCTCCAGGGCGCCCGGGAGCTCGGGGGCCAGGGTGACGATGGCCGGGGAGAAGGCCGCGAGCAGCCGCTCGACCTCCTCGGGCGCCGGGGGCCGCAGCTCGGAGACGCGATGGGCGCCGGGCCGCGCCAGGAAGGGGCCCTCCAGGTGGACGCCCAGGGGGCGGGCCCCGTCCGCGGGCCACTCGGTGGCGGCGAGGGCAGCGGCGGCGCGGCGGTAGGCGGCGGCCGAGCGGCTGACCAGGGTGGGGCAGAAGGCCGTCACGCCGGCGCCCGGGAGCGCCCGCGCCACGGCGGCCGGCTCGCCGGGGTCGTCGCCCACCTCGACGCCCCCGAAGCCGTTGACCTGAAGGTTGACGAGGCCGGGCGCCACGATCCAGCCCTCCGGCAGGCGCCGCCGGTCGCGGCCCTCCGGGCTCGCGAGGATGCGCCCGTCCGCCACGGCCACCTCGCCCGTCCCCAGGCGGCCGGCGCGCAGCACCAGCCCGGCCAGCCGCAGCGTCACGTCGCCCTCAGCCGGCGGCGCCGGCGCTCTCGGCCATCAGGGCCACGGGATCGAGGCCGGGCGCTCCCAGCTCCCGCGCGAGGTCCTCCGGATCGAGCTGCCCGCCCTCCAGCCACAGCTCGCGCAGCAGGCCGCCGGCCGCCGCCTCGGCGAACCAGCGCGAGCCGTGCTCCTCCTGCAGGTGATGGCGCAGGACCGCGCCCAGGGTGCGCCCGCGCATGTCGTCCGCGGCGCCGAGCCCCGCGAGCCCGTCCGCCAGCCGCAGGATCGGGGGCCACGGCAGACCCAGGGCGCGCGAGAGCCCGTCCTCGTCACCCTGGCCGGCCGCGGTGCGCACGCCCTCGGCCGCGGCCCGCGCCATCAGCAGGCGGACGGCCGCCGCCGACCGCGACACGGGCTCCGGGTCGGGCAGGCGCAGCACGCGGGAGTTCCACGCTCCCTCCGCCAGCAGCCCCTCGAGCAGCGCGCCGGCGCCGCGGGCCAGCGCGGGGTCGGGCAGCAGGCGGGCCTCGGGCGGCAGCCGCGGCGAGACGCCGCCGGTCGCCGCCAGGGCCCCGGCCTCGCGCAGCGCCTCCGCGTACCCGGCCAGGCCCTCCAGGCCCGACCCCGCCGGCGCCGTCCGCGGGGCGTCGAGCTGAAGCAGCTCCAGGGTGCGGCTCACGGCGCCCGCCGCCTCGCGGGCCGGGAGGTCGGCCTCCAGGTGCGGCGCGCGCACGAGGCGCGGGAGGTCGGCGGCGTCGACGTCGCCTCCAGGCACGCCGAGGGCGTCGCGGGCCAGCCGGTCGAGGGCCTGCCCGGCCAGGTCGTCACCCGCCCCGAGGAACCCGGTGGCCACCTCGGCGAGGGCGGCCAGGTCGAAGCCCGCGGCGCCGGCCAGCAGCTCCTCGGGCGACCCGGCGCCGAGCTCACGGGCGGCCTCCTCGCGCCGCTGGCGGGCCTCGGCGACCAGAGCGCCGATGCGGTTCTCGATCGCCCGGATCCGGGCGGTCTGCAGCGCCGAGCGTCGCTCCCGGTCCGGCTCCGCCGCCAGGGCCGCGTCCACGGTGATCAGGGGGATCCGGTCGCCCTCCGCCTCCACCACCGGGTCGCTCAGGCGGTTCCCGACCTCCCGGATCTCCTCCTCGCTCGCGGACCGCAGCAGCCCCTCCGCCGCGAAGCGGGCCAGGGCGCGAGCCGCCCGGGCGCCGGGGCCCGTGGCCTCGTCCGCGGCGGCGAGGATCCCCGCGACGGCGCCGGGCGAGAACAGGCGCTCCTGCAGGTCCCGGTCCGCGGCCGCCGGGTACCGGAGGAACGCCTCCACGTCGTGGCGGTACTCCTCGAGGTCCGGGGCGCGGCGTGCCACAGCGCCATACTAGGTCGGTGGAGCGCCCCCGCCGTGACGACGTAGTGGCCCTGGAGGTCGAGGACCTGGCCTTCGGCGGCGCGGGCGTGGCCCGTCTCGAGCGCTTCGTGATCTTCTGCCGGGACACCGCGCCGGGCGATCTGGCGCGGATGCGCATCACCAAGGCCCGGCGCCGCTACGCCGAGGCCGACCTGGTGGAGGTCCTTCGCCCCGGGCCCGACCGCGTCGCCGCCCCGTGCCCCTACGTCCCGCGCTGCGGGGGCTGCCGCCTGCAGCACCTGAGCTACGCCGCCGCCCTCGCCGCCAAGCGCGACCAGGTGGGCGAGCACCTGGTGCGCATCGGGCATCTGACGGGCGTGGACGTGCGCGAGCCCGACCCGGCCGTGGCGATCTACGGCTATCGCAACAAGATGGAGTACTCGGTCGCTCCCGGCACGGACGGCACGGACGGCACGGCGATCGGGATGCACGCGCGCGGCCGGTGGGATGAGGTGGTCGACCTGCGCGCGTGCCTCCTGGCCACGCCGCTCGGCAACGCGGTCCGCGAGAGCGTGCGCGCGTGGGCCGCCCGCGAGGAGATGGCCGCGTACGACCAGCGGGCGCAGGCGGGCGACCTGCGCCACGTGGTGGTGCGCGAGGGCATCGCGACCGGCCAGGTGCTGGTGACCGTGGTCACCTCCCCCGGCCTCGAGGAGCGGGTGGACCGGCTCGCCGCCCCGCTGGCCGAGGCCCATCCCGAGCTGGTGGGGCTGGTGCACGCCGTGAACGAGGGCGTGGCGGAGGTGACCACCGGGCTCCCGTCGCGGGTCGTGACCGGCCGCGACTGGCTGGAGGAGCGCGTCATGGGCGTGACCCTGCGCCTGTCCGCGGGCGCCTTCTTCCAGACCAACACCGGCATGACGGACACCCTCTACGGCCGCGTGGCCGAGGCCGCCGGGCTCGACGGCTCACAGGTGCTCTACGACCTCTTCGCGGGGGCGGGGAGCATCGGCATCGCCCTCGCCGCGGGCGCGCGGCAGGTGGTGGCGGTGGAGATCTCCGCGGAGGCCACGGCGGACGCCGAGCGCAACGCGCGCGCCAACGGGGTGGCCAACCACACGGCCGTCGCCGGCGACGTGGGCGTGGTCCTCCGCGACCGCGGCGACCGTTTGCCGCCCCCGGACGTGGTGGTCGTGGATCCGCCTCGCGCGGGGCTGGCGGGCCGGGCCGTGCGGCGGATCCTGGAGCTCGGGGCGCCGACGCTGGTGTACGTCTCCTGCCAGCCGGCCACCTTCGCCGACGACGCCTCCCGGTTCGTGGAGGGCGGCTACCGGCTCGAGTGGGTGCGCCCGGTGGACATGTTCCCCCAGACGCCGCACATCGAGTCGGTCGCGCGCTTCACCCGCGATCCCGCCGCGCCGCCCGGGTCAGCGACTGCAGACGGGCCAGTTGGATAGGTACGGGCCGTTGACCGCGCCCGCGTCGAGGTGCGACTCGCACTCGGCGACGCCGCGCAGGCGGTCCTCGGACTGGCCGTAGGCCGCCGCGGCGAGGCGGATGGCCTCGGCCGGCGCGGAGGGCTCCTGATCTCGCCGGGCATGCCGCAGGGCGCGTTGGTGCAGGGCGCGCTCCCTGCGAAGCTGCGCGCGGAGCGCCTGCGCGGTGCCCTGGAGCTCGGCCACGCCCTGTGACGTTCGTCATGCCGACCAAAGGATCGCCCGCAAACAGCGGCGGCTCTGAGGCGCCGCGCCTTCGTTCAGTAGGGCGGCTGGTCCTGGTGCCAGCCGCCGATGGCCCGGAACGCCTCCCAGAACGACCGCTTGGCCGCCTGCTCGTCCAGCGAGGAGTCGATGTCGGGCACGTAGAGCGCCTCGATCGTGGGCGTCCAGCGCTGCACCACGCCGGTCTCGGGACGGATGGGCTCCGAGAGCGGGAACTCCAGGCCGTTGAGCGCCTCCACCACGCGCTCGCCCATCGCGACGACCAGGGCCGGCTGCACCACCTGGATCTCCCGCGACAGCCACGGCGGGCAGAGCTGCGCCGCTTCGGCCGGGTCGAGGTGAGTGCACTTGACGCACAGGGTCCCGTAGAGGCGCAGGGGGTCGATTCCCAGGCGTTGCACGCTCTTCAGGATCGCCGTGCCGGCGCGGCCGAAGAAGGCGACCCCCTCCTGGCGCTCGGCCAGGCCGGCCGTCCATTTCACCAGCATGAGCTCGGCCTGGGGCGAGCCCGAGCTCAGGACCGGAAGCTCACCGTCGGGGCGGCAGCGGTCGCAGCTCGTGATCTCGTCGTTCAGGGCGGCGATCTCGGCGATCGCCCGCCGCAGGTACGCGTCCTGGATGTCCTCGGCGCTCGAGGCCGGGGTCGCGGCCGGTGACAGCGGGCGTCGGCCGCGGGGGGCGCGCGACCGGCGTGGCGTGGGGGGTTCTGGGGTCATCGGCGACGGTGGTATTTACCGGGTCCGGCGTTACTCCTGCCGGGGTCTGTTTCAGCTCTCAGGGCGCCGGCGGCCGCGGCGGCGCGGCCGTGCCTCGCGTCCGCGCGGCGCGCGGGGCTGCCGCAGCACCCGGGCGCCGGCCAGGGCGTCGAGGAAGTCCGAGGGGTCGTGGAAGGGGCGCAGCTCCGTGACGGCGGAGCCGACCTGCTCGGGACGCTCCGCGCCGCTCCCCGCGCACCCCAGCAGGCCGAGCCGCCGCGCCAGGAGGGCGGCGTCCTCGTCGCCTCCGCCCTCGGTCGCGGCGGACAGGACCTCGTGGCAGTCCACCGCGGCGGCCAGCCGCCGCAGGGCGTCGGGCGGCGGGGCGGCCGAGGCATCGGGATGCGGGACCATGACCACGCCGCCCTGGTCGTGCACGGCGGCGGCGGCGTCCTCGGGAGTGAGGCCCTCGGGGACGTCCCGGCTGAGGAACAGCCCCACGAGCACGCCGTCCGAGGTCGCGATCTCCTGCCCCACCACCACGGCGAGATCGGCGGGCGCCAGGGCCGCCACCATCAGGGCGGGCTCGATGCCGCCGGGCGCCGCCACGCCCACCACGCCCACGCCCCGCCGGCGGCAGGCGGCCACGATCGCCGGCGGGTCGAGCTCGGCGCCGGGCCGGACGCGCAGGTCGGCGAGCACCCGGTCCGAATCGGCCGAGCCGCGCCGCGCCGGCAGGCTGGCCGCCCGGTAGCCCTCCTCCAGCTCGCGGGCCACGTCGTCCCAGGAGCGGGCGCGACCCCGCTCGGCCGCCCGCTCCGCCAGCTCCGCGCGGCGCGCCGGGTCGGTCGCCAGGGCCGTCACGGCCTCGCCCCACGCCTCGCGGGTGAACGGCGGCAGGATGAGCGCCTCGACTCCGTGGCGGGCGACCTCCTCGATCGCGGGACAGCGCGCCGCCACGATCGCCCGGCCCGCGGCCATGGCCTCCCGCGCCACCGGGCCCGCGGCGTCCTCCGGTGTCGCGAGCAGCACGATGCGCCCACCCGTGCGGAGCACCTCGGCGCGCTCCCGCGGCCCGGCGTCCGGGACCACCGTGACGGCGTCGCGCAGGGCCTTGGGAACGGTCGCGCGCGTCCGCCAGGGGGCGTCGGGCGGCCCGAGCACCGTGACGGGGCCGATGGCGTCGAGGTCGAGGTCCAGGTCGCGCAGCACGCCGAGGGCGAAGCGCACGCCGGCGCGGTCGCGGCCGCGCGCCACCAGCACCAGCCCCGGCGCGCCCTCCGGCTCCGGGCCGGGGTCGGCGAGGCCCTCCAGCTCCACGCCGGGCGGCACCACCTCGTAGTCGCCGGGGAGGATCTCGGCCAGTGCCCGCCGGCCGGCGTGGGTGGTGGCGATGCGCAGGTCCACCCGGGCCAGCGCGCGGTCCACCAGGGGCCGCAGGAACGCGACCCCCACGAGAGGCTCCGCGCGGTGGAAGGTGGCGGCCGTGAGGCCCCCGCTGTGCCGCAGCGCGGCGAGCGCCGGGCTCGGCGCCAGCGGCTCGTGCAGGTGGACCACGTCGAACGGCGTGCCCGAGAGCGCGGCCTCGAGGGAGAGGTCGAGGTCGAAGGGCCCGCCCAGGCGCCGTCCGGGTCCCGTCGGCAGGGCGCGGGCGACGGCGACCTCGAGGACCTCGCCCCGCTCCGCCAGCAGCGCGGCGGGATCGCCCGCCTCGGCGGCCCGCAGGCGCGCCCGGCCCGCCGCGACGCGCTCCCGCCCGGAGGCGGGGGCGAGGATCGTGACGCGGTGCCCGCGGGCGGCCAGGGCGGCGGCCTCGGCGGCGATGTCGTCGGCGATGTCGTCCCGCGGCGGCCACGCGTGGGGCGAGACGACCGCGATGCGCAGGACGCCGGTCACGCCGGCGGGGCCGGCGCCCGGCCGTCGGAGACCCGCCAGACCACGTAGATCCGGTGCCCGGCGGTCATGAGGCTCAGGCCGGCCAGCACGACCATCATCACGGCCGTCACGTTCCCCAGGCTGCCCAGGAAGAGGGCCGCCCCCACGATCACGAGCCGCTCGGGGCGGCCCATCAGCCCGGCGCTGGCGGCGTTGATGCCGAGGCCCTCCGCGCGGGCCCTCGTGTAGGAGACGAGGAAGGAGGCCGTGAGGGCCACGAAGCAGGCGGCGAGGCCCCAGTCGTTCCCGTCGTTCGCGAAGGTGATGCCGATCGCGCCCAGGATCACGCCCTCGGCCAGCCGGTCGAGGCTGGAGTCGAGGAAGGCCCCGAAGGCGGTGACCTTCCCCTGATGGCGCGCGAGGAGCCCGTCGAGCGAGTCCACCAGGCCCGCCGCCACGAACACGATGGAGGCGAGCACCCACAGGCGCGCGATCGTGAGGCCCGCGGCGGCGCAGATCCCGAGGAACCCGATCACGGTGACCGCGTTGGGGGTGATGCGGCTCAGCTCGACCAGGCGCAGGAAGGCCGTGGCGACGCCGGAGCGGCGAGTGCCGAGATCCTCGATCTGGGTGCCGATGGGCGCTGCGCCCCTTGATCGTCGGGGTGGCTCCGGGGGTCGCGGCCTCCGGGCGATTCGGGACCCTAGGATAACGAGCGATGCGACTCTGCACGTACCGGGATGGCCGGGGAACCCGCCTCGGAGCCGTCGAGGGCGACGTCATCCGGCCGCTCGAGGGCCGAGACGTGCGCGACGCGCTCGAGACGGTCCCGCCCGCGGCGTCCGGGCCGCCGGTTCGCCTGGCCGAGGTGGAGCTGCTCGCGCCCCTTCCGCCGGGGACCCTGCTCGGGATCGGGCTCAACTACCGCGACCATGCGGCCGAGACGGGGGCCGACCTGCCGTCGCAGCCGCTGCTGTTCGCCAAGCTCGTGTCCTCGATCACGGGGCCGAGCGGCGAGGTCGTCCGGCCGGGCTACACGGAGGAGCTCGACTACGAGGGGGAGCTGGCGGTCGTCATCGGCCGGACCGCCCGCGACGTGCCGGCCGAACGGGCCCTGGACCACGTCTTCGGCTACGCGGTGATGAACGACCTCTCCGCGCGCGACCGCCAGCGCGCCGAGCCCCAGTGGATCCGCGCGAAGGGCGGAGACGGCTTCGCCCCGTTCGGCCCCTGGATCACCACCGCCGACGAGGTGCCCGACCCTCAGGGGCTGTCCATCCGCACCTGGGTCAACGGCGATCTGCGCCAGGACGGCACCACCCGCGACATGGTCTTCTCGGTCGCCGACCTCATCGCCTTCTGCTCGTCCAGCTTCACCCTGCGGCCCGGTGACGTGATCACCACCGGCACCCCGGCCGGGGTGGGCGTCGCCCGCGATCCGAAGGCGTTCCTGCAGCCGGGCGACCGGGTGAGGGTGGAGATCCCGGAGCTCGGCGTCCTGGAGCACGCGATCCGAGATGAGCCCGGAGGAGGCGCTCCTGCGCGTCCTCACCCTCACGGGGCTGAGCTTCCCGCGCGGGGTGCTCGGGCCCGAGACCTGGGCTCTGGCCCGCGCGCTGTCGGACGAGAGCTCCGCGAGCGACCCCGCCGTGCTCGCGGCCGCCGCCGCGGCCGAGCACTGGCCGCTGCTGCGGGGGCCGATGGAGACCGCCCTGCTGCAGGCCGCGGCGCAGGCCGCCCCCGAGGACGCCGAGGCCTTCGAGATCGTCCTGGGCTGGGCGGCCGACCCCGACCCCGACTCCCCGCTCGCCCGCGCCCTGGCGGTGCGGGCGGCCACCGAGCTGGCGGCCGCGGGCCTGCGCTCCAGCGAGCGGCTGCTCGCCGCCGAGCCGGTGGTGGCCGAGGGCGGCCCGCCGGCCGCGATCGCCGCCGCGCGCGCCGCCGGAGCGATCGCCGTCGATCTCCTCGATCTCGACCCCGAGGACTTCACCCTCGAGATCGCGGACTACATCGATGCCGGGCGCCGCCCCGAGGACGTTGACGCCCTGGCCCGCGCCAGCGGCGATCCCGAGATCCGCGCCTGGGCGCGCGCGGCGGTCGCGGCCACGGAGGAGCCGCGGGCCCCGCACGCCGAGGAGGGCGTCCGCGTCCTCGCCTCCGGGCCGCCGCCCCCGGATCCGGCCGAGGACCTGATCTGGGTGCCCACGATCCTGTCCCTGGTGGAGGAGGGCATCGAGCGGGCCCTGGTGGTCGACGAGCCGGAGTAGCCACTTGCCCCGCGTTTGGCCGTCAGCGTGAGCGCGGCATTCGATCGGGACTCCTGGGAACGTCGCTGGTCGCGGGCGTTGCGGCGGAGCGGACACGCGGTCGACGGTCGCCCGCCGAACGCACATCTCCTGGCCGAAGCCGCAGACCTCCGCCCCGGCCTCGCCCTCGACGCAGGTGCCGGCCACGGCTCCGAGACCCTCTGGCTCGCCGCGCGAGGATGGCGGGTCACAGCGGTCGATTTCTCCACGACCGCCCTCGACCACGCCCGGGTCAGGGCCGAGAGCCTCGGCGAGGGCGTCGCCGAGCGCATCGACTGGGTTGAAGGCGACCTCGCGACCTGGACGCCGCGGCCGGACCACTACGACCTGGTGACCTGCCTGTACGTCCACGTCGGGGGCTCGGTCGCCGAGATGGTGCGGCGACTGGGCGCGGGCGTCGCACGAGGCGGCACCTTGCTGCTGGTCGGCCACGGCCCGGTGGACCCGACGACCGGTGAGCCCACCTCCGCGGCCGATCAGGTCCAGGTCTCCGTCGAAACCGCGATCGCCGCGCTCGATGCCCGGCGCTGGGAGATCGTCGTCGCCGAGGACCGCCCGAGGGAGACGGCCGGCACGGGCGCGGACGCCGTGGTTCGCGCACGACGGCGCACGTGACGCGACCAACGCCCTCGTTGACCAGGTCGGCGCCATGCGGCGGTCGCTCGCGGTCGCGGAGGCGCGCCGGGGCGTCGCACTACTCTGACCGGGTGGCCACCCCCCGCCCCGGCACCCGCGCCCACACGCTCGAGATCGCCCGCCGCCTGAAGGCGGAGTACGGGCGGCGTCCGTTCCGCCGCCATCACCCTCCCGTGGCCGAGCTGGTGACGACGATGCTCAGCCACAGCACCACCGACGCGAACCAGTTCGCGGCCTTCGACGCCCTCCGCGCCCGGTACCCGACCTGGGACGAGGTGCGGGCCGCGCCCACGGCGGACGTCGAGCGGACGATCCGGGTGGCCGGCCTCGCCAACCAGAAGGCGCCCCGGATCCAGGGGATCCTCGACCGGCTCGCCGACGAGCCGCGCGGGGCCGACCTGGAATGGCTCGGCGAGGTTCCGCTGGACGAGGCGATGGCCTACCTGACCGCGCTGCCGGGGGTGGGTCCGAAGACCGCCGCCTGCGTCATGTGCTTCTGCTTCGACGCCCCCATCGTCCCGGCCGACACGCACGTGCACCGCATCGCCCTGCGCACGGGGATCGTCCCGCCGGGATCGACCGCCGTCCGCGCCCAGGAGCGCCTGAGCGCGTGGACGCCGCCCGGTGAGGCCTACGGGATGCACATGCGGCTCATCGCCCACGGGCGGGGGACCTGCAACGCCCGCGCACCGCGCTGCGGCGAGTGCCCGCTCCTGGATCTCTGCCCCCATGGGCGGCGCCCGGCGGCCCGCACCGGCGCGTGATCTCAGTCAATGAGACTCAGATAAGCATTGACATGACCTGACTTAGATCTAGAATGGCCGAAGACGTTTCGAGAACCCGTCGGCCGCACGCTCGGCCCAGGAGGACGCGAAGACATGGGAAAGACGATCGGCATCGATCTGGGCACGACCAACTCGGCGGTCGCCATCCTCACGGGGGGCGAGCCCGAGGTGCTGCCCAACGCCGAGGGTGGGCGCACGACGCCGTCCGTCGTCGCCTTCACCAAGAGCGGCGAGCGGCTGGTGGGCACCGTCGCCAAGCGCCAGGCGGTCACCAACCCCGAGAACACGATCTTCAGCGTGAAGCGCTTCATGGGGCGCAAGTACGCCGAGGTGGACGAGGAGATGAAGATCGTCCCCTACGAGGTCGTCCGGGGCGAGAACGGCGACGCGCGCATCCGCGTGGGCGGCAAGGAGTACAGCCCGCAGGAGATCAGCGCGATGATCCTGCAGAAGCTGAAGACGGACGCCGAGGCGTTCCTCGGCGAGCCCGTCACGGACGCCGTGGTGACCGTGCCGGCCTACTTCAACGACGCGCAGCGCCAGGCCACCAAGGACGCGGCGACCATCGCCGGCCTGGACGTGAAGCGCATCATCAACGAGCCCACCGCGGCGGCGCTGGCCTACGGCCTGGACAAGGAGACCGACCAGACGATCCTGGTCTTCGACCTCGGCGGCGGCACCTTCGACGTGTCCGTGCTCGAGATCGGCGACGGGGTGTTCGAGGTCAAGTCCACCGCCGGCGACAACCACCTCGGCGGCGACAACTTCGACAAGGCGATCGTCGATTGGATGGTCGCGGAGTTCAAGCGCGAGCAGGGCATCGACCTCAGCACCGACAAGATGGCCCTCCAGCGCCTCTACGAGGCCGCGGAGCGGGCCAAGATCGAGCTCTCGACCACCGCCACCAGCCAGATCAACCTGCCGTTCGTCACGGCGGACCAGAGCGGCCCGAAGCACCTCGACCTGCAGCTCTCGCGGGCGAAGCTCGAGGAGCTGACGCACGACCTGCTCGAGCGCCTCGTGGGCCCCACCAAGCAGGCCCTCGCCGACTCGGGCGTGAGCGACAAGATCAAACACGTCGTGCTGGTGGGCGGCATGACCCGCATGCCCGCCGTGCAGGAGCGCGTGAAGGAGCTGACCGGGCGCGAGCCCCACAAGGGCGTCAACCCGGACGAGGTCGTGGCCGTGGGCGCCGCCATCCAGGCGGGCGTGCTCTCGGGCGACGTCAAGGACGTGCTGCTGCTGGACGTGACCCCGCTGTCGCTGGGCATCGAGACCAAGGGCGGCGTGTTCACCAAGCTCATCGAGCGCAACACCACCATCCCCACGAAGAAGAGCGAGGTCTTCTCGACCGCGGACGACAACCAGAACCAGGTCGAGATCCACGTCCTCCAGGGCGAGCGGGAGATGGCGACGTTCAACCGCACGCTCGGGCGCTTCAACCTGGTCGGGATCCCGCCCGCGCCCCGGGGCGTGCCGCAGGTCGAGGTCACCTTCGACATCGACGCGAACGGCATCGTCCACGTGGGCGCCAAGGACCTCGGCACGGGCAACGAGCAGACCATCGAGATCAAGGCCTCGAGCGGCCTCTCGGACGACGAGATCACCAACATGGTGCGCGACGCCGAGTCGCACGCCGACGAGGACCGGCGTCTGCGCCGGGTGGCCGACGCCCGCAACCAGTCCGAGGCCCGCATCCACGAGGCCGAGCGCCAGCTCAAGGACAACGGCGACAAGGTCGACGACGAGACGCGCCGCGACCTGGAGGGCGCCATCGCGGCCGCCCGCACGGCCGCCGAGGGCGACGACGCCGACGAGATGGAGGCCAAGACCGGGAGCCTGACCGACGTCCTGCACCGGCTCTCGGAGCAGGTCTACCAGCAGGCCGCCGCCCAGCAGGAGACCGCGTCCGGCAACGGCGCCGCCGACGAGACGGTGGAGGACGCCGAGTACGAGGTCATCGACGAGGACGCCCCCAAGGCGTCCTAGGTGAACGACGAGGAAGGAGACGCACACCGAGTGACCCAAGATGCGTTCATCCCGTCGGACGCCGAGGTCGGGTTCGGCGACGAGCCCCGGGAGGACGGCGCCGTCACCGACGGCGCCGTCCCCGGCGACGACACCGTCGACCGCCTGACCGCGGAGCGCGACGAGTACCTCGACGCGCTCCAGCGGCTGAAGGCGGAGTTCGACAACTACCGCAAGCGCAACGAGCGCGAGCGCCAGGCCGTGGCGCTCGCCGGCGTGCGCGAGGTCGTGCGCGACCTGCTGCCGGTCGTGGACAACCTCGAGCGCGCCGTGGCCGCCCTGGGCGATCACGGCGGCCAGGTGGTCGCCGGCCTGGAGATGGTGCGCGGCCAGCTCGCGGGGCTGCTGGCGGGCCACGGCGTGGAGGAGATCGACGCGCACGGGCGGCCCTTCGACCCGACGGTGCACGAGGCCATCGCCCAGATCCCCTCGGACCACCCGGGCGGGACGATCGTCGAGGTGGTGGAGAAGGGCTACCGCCACGCCGACCAGGTGCTCCGGCCCACGCGCGTCGTGGTGGCCTCCGAGCCGCCCGCGACCGGCGCCGTGGAGCGGGACTAGGGGGAACGTGGACGACCTCTACGCCACCCTCGGCGTGTCGCGCACCGCGAGCGCGGACGAGATCAAGAAGGCCTACCGGAAGCTCGCCCGGGTGAACCACCCGGACGCGAACCCGGACGACCCCAAGGCCGAGGAGCGCTTCAAGGAGATCTCGCACGCCCACGACGTCCTCTCCGACCCCGACAAGCGCAAGGAGTACGACTCCCGGCTGCAGTTCGGCGGGCGCGGGCCCAACGGCGGCGGCTTCCCCCCGGGCGGCCCCTCCGCCGGCGAGGGCGGGGGCTTCGGCGACTTCGCCGACATCCTCTCCTCGATGTTCCGCGGCGGCGCGCGTTCGCAGGAGCCCGTGGCGCGCCGCGGCGCCGACGTCGAGGTGGAGGTCAACCTCTCGTTCGACCAGGCCATGAAGGGCGCCCAGGTGCCCGTGTCGTTGGAGCTTCCGGTCGCCTGCGCGGACTGCGGCGGGACCGGGGCGAAGCCCGGCACCAGCCCGCGCCTGTGCCCCGACTGCAAGGGCCGCGGGGTGCTCAGCCGCGACCACGGGCCCTTCGCCTTCAACGAGCCGTGCCCCCGGTGCGGCGGCAACGGCACGGTCATCGACGAGCCGTGCGCCACCTGCCACGGCACCGGCAGCACCTCCACGCGCTCCCAGATCAAGGTCAAGATCCCGCCGGGGGTGAAGGACGGCACCCGGATCCGCCTGAAGGGCAAGGGCCAGGCCGGCACGCGCGGCGGTCCCACGGGCGACCTCGAGGTCGTGACCCGGGTCGCGCCGAGCCGCCTCTACACGCGCAAGGGCGACGACCTCGAGATCGAGGTGCCGGTCACCTTCGCCGAGGCCGCGCTGGGCGCGCAGGTGGAGGTGCCCACGATCGACGGCCGCCTGAAGCTGAAGGTGCCGGCGGGCAGCCAGGACGGCCGCCTGCTGCGCATCCCGGGCAAGGGCGCGCCGCGCCTGAAGGGCTCGGGGCGCGGCGACCTGATCGCGCGCCTGCGCGTGCAGGTGCCCACCGACCTCTCGGCCGGCCAGCGCGAGGCCCTGGAGGCCTACGCCACCCTCGACGGGGAGAACCCCCGGGAGCGCCTCTTCTCATGAGCGCCCGCCGCCCCCCCGGGCTCTTCCTGATCGGCATCGCCGCCGAGCTGGCGGGCATGCATCCGCAGACCCTGCGCGTGTACGAGCGCCGCGGCCTGATCACCCCGCAGCGCACGGCGCGCAACACGCGGGTCTACAGCGAGGCCGACGTGCTGCTGCTGCGCCGCATCCAGGAGCTCTCGGAGCAGGGCCTCAACCTGGCCGGCGTCGAGCGCGTGCTCGAGCTGGAGCAGCGGCTGGACCGCGCCGAGCGCCGCGCCCGCGACCTGGCGGCCGAGCTCGACGAGGTGAGGGCGGCGAACCGCGCCGCGCTGGCGGAGGCCCACGCCGGACGCGGGCAGCTCGTGCCGTCGCCGCGCCGGCCCGGCCACCTGGTGCCGAGGTACCGTCGCGTGGTCGACCAGCGTGGATGGACGATGAGGAGGACCGTCTGATGGCCGTGGACAAGCCCACCGAGCGCGCCCAGGAGGCCCTGGCCGGCGCGGCGCGTGTCGCCGAGGAACGCGGCAACCAGGTGATCGAGCCCGAGCACCTTCTGCTCGCGCTGCTCGACGCACGCGAGGGCGTCGTGGGGCCCGTGCTGGAGCGTGCCGGCGCCGACCCCGTGGCGCTCCGGGCCGCCACGGTGGCGGCCATCGCCCGGCGCCCCCAGGTGAGCGGCGAGACCAGCGGCCCCCAGCTCTCGAGCGCCTTCCGCCGCGTGCTGCGCCGCGCCGGCGAGGAGGCCGAGTCGATCGGCGACGAGTACATCTCCACCGAGCACCTCCTGCTGGCCCTGCTGGAGGAGGGCGGCCAGGCGGCGCGCGAGGCGCTCGCGTCGAGCGGCGTGTCGCGGGACGGGCTCCTGCGCGCCCTCCAGGCCGTGCGCGGCTCGGCCCGGGTGACCGACCCGAACCCCGAGGACAAGTACCAGGCGCTCGAGCGCTACGGGCAGGACCTCACCCAGCGGGCCGAGCGCGGCGAGCTGGACCCCGTGATCGGCCGCGACGAGGAGATCCGGCGCGTCATCCAGGTCCTCTCCCGGCGCACCAAGAACAACCCGGTCCTGATCGGCGAGCCGGGCACGGGCAAGACCGCCATCGTGGAGGGGCTCGCGCAGCGGATCGTCGCCGGCGACATCCCCGAGGGCCTCGCCGGCAAGCGCGTGGTCGCGCTCGACGTCGGCTCGCTGCTGGCGGGCGCCAAGTACCGCGGCGAGTTCGAGGACCGCCTCAAGGCCGTGCTGAAGGAGATCGAGGACGCCGCCGGCCAGGTGATCCTGTTCATCGACGAGCTCCACACGATCGTGGGCGCGGGTGCCGCAGAGGGCGCGGTGGACGCCGCGAACCTCCTGAAGCCGATGCTGGCGCGCGGCGCGCTGCGCGCCGTGGGGGCCACGACGCTCGACGAGTACCGGAAGCACGTGGAGAAGGACGCGGCGCTCGAGCGCCGGTTCCAGCCCGTGATGGTGGGCGAGCCCTCGGTGGAGGCCACGATCGCGATCCTGCGCGGCCTGAAGGAGCGCTACGAGGTCCACCACGGCGTGCGCATCCAGGACGGCGCCCTGGTGGCCGCGGCGCGGCTCTCGGACCGCTACATCACCGCGCGCTTCCTCCCGGACAAGGCGATCGACCTGATCGACGAGGCCGCGAGCCGCCTGCGCATCGAGATCGACTCGGTGCCGGCCGAGCTCGACGTCGTGCAGCGGCGGATCATGCAGCTCGAGATCGAGCAGCAGGCGCTGGAGGCCGAGACCGACCCGACGTCGGCCACCCGCCGCGCCGCGATCGCCCACGAGCTGGCCGAGCTCCGCGAGGAGGCCGACGCGATGCGGGCCCACTGGGAGCAGGAGAAGGCGATCATCGCCAGGATCCGCGACATCAAGGGCCAGATCGAGGCCGCGCGCCAGGAGCTGGAGCGCGCCGAGCGCGACGCCGACCTCGAGGGGGCCGCGCGCCTGCGCTTCGGCACCCTCCCCGAGCTGGAGAAGGCGCTCGAGGCCGCCAACGACGAGCTGGCCGAGAAGCAGCAGACCCGCAGGATGCTGAAGGAGGAGGTCGACGAGGAGGACATCGCCGAGGTGGTGGCCTCCTGGACCGGCGTCCCCGTCAGCCGCCTCCTGGAGGGCGAGGTCGAGAAGCTGCTCCACATGGAGGAGCGCCTGCACGAGCGGCTCGTGGGCCAGGAGGCCGCGGTGAGCGCCGTCGCCAACGCCCTGCGCCGCGCCCGCGCCGGGCTCTCGGAGGCCGGCCGCCCGATCGGCTCGTTCATCTTCCTGGGCCCGACGGGCGTGGGGAAGACCGAGCTCGCCCGCGCACTGGCGAACTTCATGTTCGACGACGACCGCGCGATGGTGCGCATCGACATGAGCGAGTACATGGAGCGCCACGCGGTGGCCCGCCTCATCGGCGCGCCGCCGGGCTACGTGGGCTTCGAGGAGGGCGGGCAGCTCACGGAGGCCGTCCGTCGCCGCCCCTACTCGGTGCTGCTCCTGGACGAGATCGAGAAGGCCCACCCCGACGTGTTCAACGTGCTCCTGCAGCTCCTGGACGACGGGCGCCTGACCGACGGCCAGGGGCGCGTCGTGGACTTCACGAACACCGTCGTGATCATGACCAGCAACATCGGCAGCCAGTTCCTCGCCGACGGCATCGTCGAGGACATCGCCGAGGAGCGCGTGCTCGGCGCCCTGCGCGAGCACTTCCGGCCCGAGTTCCTGAACCGGGTGGACGAGATCGTGGTCTTCCGCCGGCTCGACCGGGAGCAGCTCGCCGAGATCGTCGAGCTCCAGGCCGGGCGCCTGCGGGCGCGCCTCGCCGATCGGGGCGTGGAGCTGGAGCTGACCGAGGCGGCGCGCGACCTCCTCGGCCGGGAGGGCTACGACCCGGCCTACGGGGCGCGGCCGCTGAAGCGCCTGATCCAGCGCCGGCTGGAGAACCCGCTCGCCCAGAAGATGCTGGGGGGCGAGGTGAAGGACGGCGACCACGTCGTGGTGGACGTCGCGGGCGACGACCTCACCTTCACCGTGGCCCAGCGGGCCGAGGCGGTCGCGTAGCGGCGGTGTCAGCGGCGGATGGCCAGCAGCCCCAGGCCGCTGACCACCCCGAGCAGCGCGGCCGCCGTCGCGAGGTAGATGCCGATCTGCCGCGAGAGCAGGTCGGCCGGCTCCGGCAGCACCAGCAGGCGGTAGCCCACCACCACGAGCGTCACCGCGAACGCCCCGATGACGGTCCAGGCGAGCGCCTCGCCGGTCTGGGGCTCGAGCTCCAGCGAGCCGCGCTCCTCCAGCGCCAGCGCCCCGGATGCGAGGGTGGCCACGACGGCCGCGACGACCGCGGCGCGGGCGAAGTTGGTCGAGTCCCAGCCGCTCACGCTGGCGGGGGAGAAGGGCGCGCCCAGGTTGGTCGTGTACCAGGGCAGGAAGACCGCGATCACCACGACGGCCCCCGACAGGACCCCCGCGTAGGCGGCGCTCCAGCGGGGCGGCGCGATCGCCCGGCGGCCGCGGCCGCTCACATCGTCTCCATGGCGCCGGACGCTATCGGCCGCGACCGGGTCGCGCGCGGGGCCGGGTTGCTAGTGTCGCCGGCCGTGCCACGCAGGCCCGACTTCTTCATCCTCGGCGCGCCGAAGTGCGGCACGACCGCCCTCAGCGAGTACCTGCGCCGGCACCCGCGGGTGTTCGTGTCGCGCCCGAAGGAGCCGCACTACTTCTGCGGCGACTTCGACTACTACTACGCCCCCGGGCAGCGCAGCGAGGAGCACTACCTGGGGCTGTTCGCCGACGCCGGCGAGGGCCACCTCGCCGTGGGCGAGGCGTCGGTCTGGTACCTCTACTCGGAGGACGCCGCGCGCAACATCGCGGAGTTCGATCCCGCCGCGCGGGTCATCGTGATGGTGCGCAACCCGGCCGAGCTCGTCCCCTCGCTGCACTCGCAGCTGCTCTACACGCTCGACGAGGACCGCCCGAGCGTGGCGGAGGCCTGGGGGCTCCAGGAGGCGCGCCGGAGGGGCGAGGAGGTGCCCGCCACGGCGCGCGTGCCGGAGTTCCTCCAGTACGGGGACGCCGCGCGCCTGGGAGCCCAGCTGAGCCGCGTGTACGAGTCGTTCCCCCGCGAGCAGGTGAAGGTGATCGTGTTCGACGACCTGCGCGCGGACACGGCCTCGGTGTATCGCGAGTCGCTGGCCTTCCTGGGCGTCCCGGACGACGGGCGCGCCGAGTTCCCGCGGGTCAACGAGAACAAGGTCCACCGCGCCGAGTCGCTGGCGCGGTTCACCCAGCGCCCGCCGCGCACGCTCGTGGCCGCCGCGCGCGGGGTCAAGAGGGTGTCCGGCGTGGAGCGGCTGGGCGTGATGGACCGGCTGCGCCGCCGCAACCGCCAGGTCACCCGCCGCGAGGAGATCGATCCCGCGCTGGACCGTGAGCTGCGCGACTTCTTCCGCGACGACGTGGGCGAGCTGGGGGAGCTGATCGGCCGCGACCTGAGCGCCTGGTCGCGATCGCCGGGCTAGCGACTCAGGGCACTGGGCCCGACGAGATCGTCGCGCGGGCGCTCGCGTACCCCTACGAGCGCCTCTCCGAGGGCTACCTCCTGGTCGACGGCGAGGTGCTCCCGCTCGATGTGAACGGCCTGGAGGAGCGGCTCGCGTGGATCGGGGATCCCCTGGCCGGCCGGGTCGCGCTGGTGGGCTACGGCTCGAACGCCGCCCCCAGCCAGCTGCGGCGCAAGCTCGCGGCCCACGAGCCGGGCTGGGCGGTCCCGGTGGCGGCGGCGCGGCTGCGGGAGGCCGACGCGGTCTACTCGGCGCACATCACGCGGTACGGGGCCGTCCCGGCGACCCTCCGCCCGTCGCCGGGGACCGCGATCGACGTGGTGGTGACCCTGCTGTCGCCCCGCCAGGCGGAGCTGGTGCGGGCCAGCGAGGGCGGCAACTACGCCCTGGTGCCCCTCGACCCCGGGCGCGTGGAGCTGCCGGAGGGTCTCGGCCCGCCCCGCGCGGTCCACGCCTACCTGTCGCGGCACGGCGCCCTCGCGATCGGCGGGGGCCCGGTGGCGCTGACGGCGGTCCCGTCTCACGGGAGGACGCTCCCCGAGGCGACCGAGGCGCAGATGCTGGCCCGCGCGGCCGCGGAGCTGACCCCCGGCGGTGACGCGCGCGGCCTGGTGCTGGAGTGCGTGGCCGATCCCGCGCGGCGCCGGCGGCGGGTGGCGCAGCTCGCCCGCCACGCGATCGGGGACCCGGGCGGGACGGCCCCGGGGTGGTACGCTCGCCCCCGTTAGACGAGCGGCCCCGAAGGAGCCCCGAACCGTGCCGACCTACATCCTCCTGAGCACCCTCAGCCCCCACGGCGTGGGCACGCTGAAGGCCAACCCGCAGCGGCTCAAGGAGGTCAACTCCGAGATCGAGCAGATGGGCGCGCGCGTCGTGGAGCAGTGGGCCGTCCTCGGCCCCTACGACTTCGTGAACATCGTCGAGGCCCCGGACGAGAAGGTCATCGCCCGCGTCTCCGTCGAGCTCGCGGCCCGGGGGACGGCCCACTTCCAGACGCTCACCGCCATCCCGGTCGACGAGTTCCTCTCGCTCCTGAAGTGACCGACGGGCGCCGCCGCCGTCGCGGCTGGCTGCTGGCCGGCGGCATCGTGGGGCTCGCACTGGCGCCGCGCGCCCGGCGCGCGGGGCTCGACCTGCGCGCGCGGGCGATGCGCCTGGGCCGCCCGGCGACGGACCCGGTGGCGCCCTTCCGCCAGGCGCCCTGCTACGAGCACGACCGCGCCGCCTCGGGAGACTCCTCCCGCACCGAGGCGGCGCGATAACTCTCACGGTTGACGTGCTGGTGCCGACGCACCGGATCGTCTTCGCGCTGATCGACGGCGAGGTGGTGGAGGTGCGCGGGTCCTCGACGGCGGGCACCTTCGGGGCCTACCGCGGCCTGCCGGGCGCCGTGCACGGGATGATCGCCTGGCCCAACACGGTCCTGCTCACCGGCGGGGAGGCGCCGGTGGTCGTCGACCCGGGCTACATGACCCAGGGCGACATGCTGGTGGGCGCGCTCGCGGCGCGGGGGCTCGCGCCCGGCGACGTCCACACGGTCCTCGCCACCCACCTCCACTCGGACCACGTCTCCGCCCTCCCGCAGCTCGGCGAGGTGGAGCTGTACGTCCACGAGGCCGAGCTCGAGACGCCGCACGCGCGGGCCGGCCGCGGCTTCCGCGACCGCGCCGAGGTGCGGCCCCTGTCCGGCGCGGCGGGGCCGGTGCTGCCGGGCGTGCGCTTCATCCACACCCCCGGGCACACCGACGGCCACGTGGCGTACCTGATCGACACCGACGAGGGGATCGTCGCGGTCGTGGGCGACACCACCGGCCCCGACCCGGCGTGGTTCGCGCGGATGGAGCTGCCCGAGGACCATCCCCGCCGCGACGAGCACCTCGCGGCCTTCCGCGCCATCCGGGCCGAGCGCCCGGCGCTGGTGATCCCCGGCCACAACCCCGCGGCGCCGCTCGTGGAGGGCCCCTCCGGATGAGAGGGTACCGCGCGGACGCCGCGAAACACCCCCTGAGTCCCGCGGCGCGGTGCCGCACCCGACGAGGAGTGGTCACGTGAACCGAACGCTCAACCGCGAGCAGCGGATGCTCGCCGCCGCGGCAGCGGACATCCTGTTCGTCATCAGCCTCTTCTTCCCGTGGTTCGGGGCGGGTGGGGGGAACGCCAGCGGCCAGGATGCGGTGCCGTCATGGTGGTTCCTGCTGATCTTCGGTGTGGTGGCGGCCGCGTTGCTCGCCGCGGACGCGCTCAACTTCGAGGTCCCGGCCGCGATCGACGGGGCGGCGTGGGCGGCCTACCTCACGAGCGTGACCTTCATCGTCACCCTGATGGTGTTCCTCGAGTTCGACGGCAAGAAGTTCGGGGTCTTCCTGGCGATCCTGTTCTCGCTGGTCGCCACGGTGCTGACCGTGATGCACTGGCGGGACGAGCGCGGGCACGGCGCCAGGATCTAGAATCGCCCACCTTCGAGGAAAGGAAGGCCATGGGACTGCTGGACAAGGGCAAAGATGCCGCCAAGCGTGCGGGGGACGCCGCGCAGAAGGGCGTCGCCGAAGCGCGCGAGAAGGCGCATGAGATGAGCCTCAAACGGCGCCTCAGCGCGCTGGCCGAGGACCTCGGCCAGGTGGTCTTCCGGCAGCGCCAGGGCGAGACCGGCCTCGACGCCGAGGTCGATCGGCTCGTCTCGGAGATGCGCGCCGTGGACGCCGAGATCGAGGCGCTCGCGGAGGACTGAATGTCATGAAGGAGGGCCTCCTCGGTGCCACGCTCCGGCGTGTCACCGAAGGAGCGAGCGGGAGGAGGCCCACTCACATGATTGTGCATGTGGGATTGGATCTCAGCCGCAGGCGGTTGGACTACTGCCTGCTCGATGAGCGGGGCGAGCGCCTGGAGGTCGGCGCAGCGGCCCAGAAGGTCAAGGGCCTGGCGCCGCTTGCCTGCAAGACCGACCGCATCGACGCCTGGGTGCTGGCTGAGCCAGAGAAGTTGCCAGGGTGGGGTGGGCAGTCGCCGCCGAGCTTGCGCATGCCCTCCGGTCGCGAGGGACTGCGCGCCTGAACCCAGCATCGGTCTGTGAGGCGCCCTCTAAGTAGAGAAACATTGATCTATTCCTCTATTTAAGGCACCCTATGGCCATGGGCCTGCGAATCGACACCGAGAGGTTGATCCACGACATCGTCCGGCTGCGCAAGGCCGAGTTGATCGGTGCGCCAGATTGCGTCGCCGACGTCCGCGAGGACCTCGAGGCGATGGTCGGCCCAACGATTGGCAGGGCCACCTCCGCTCGCGTTCTCGGGATCACGCAGACCGCCCTCGATCGTCACATCTCACGGGGCTCCATCCCGGCGGTCACTACCCCGTCCGGGCGCAAAGAAGTCCCTCTCTTTGAACTGGTCCGACTCGCCCTGGATCTGGCCGAGGTGAAGCAAGCGAGCGAGACCCCGCGGCCGCTCGCAGCGGCCCTTCGCTCGCGCAAGGAGCGAGCCAAGAGCCTCGACCTCGCGACGGTCCTCCCCTTCGAGATTGCATCTGGCCGAGACACGGGCGGCGAGCTACACGCCCTGGCCTACCACCGGGCCGTTGCCGCGCGCCTCGACCCGCAACTGGTGGCCGACGCCCGGCGCCGGCTGAGGCGCTGGCGGAAGCGCGGCAATATCGACGAGCGATGGGCGCGCAAGTGGGAGGACCTGCTGTCGCGACCCCTCGCCGAAATCGGGCGGGCGATCACGGCCGACGACGCCCGGGGACGAGATCTGCGCCAGTCCTCGCCAGTCGCCGGCGCGCTCGATCACGAGGAGCGTCGGCGCGTGATGGAGCTCGTCGCCGGGGCGACGTGACCCGCGAACAGCTCGAGCACCTCATCCGCGCCGCGGGGGAGATCGCCGACGACGACCTGGTGGTGATCGGCAGCCAGGCGATCCTGGCGACCCACCCCGACGCGCCGTCGTCCCTGCTCGTCTCCATGGAGGCCGACGTCTATCCCCGCCGCGACCCAGCCGCAGCGCGGGCCGTTGACGCGGCGATCGGCGACGGCAGCCCGTTCCACGAGACTTACGGCTACTACGCCCACGGCGTCGGCCCCGAGACCGCGAAGGCGCCGGCCGGCTGGGAGGACCGGCTGATCAGGATCGACGCCGAACCGCTGACCAGCACTCAGAGGCGGCGAAGCGGCTGGTGCCTCGAGGCCCACGACCTGATGCTCGCCAAGCTCGCGCGCGGCGAGGAGCGCGACTGGGAGTTCGTCGAGACCTCGATTCGCGAGGCGCTGGTTGACGTGGGCGTTCTGCGCGAGCGCTCGCGGTCCATGCCGGTGGCGCATCGGACGCTGGTGGTCGGGCGGCTGGAGGGTGTCGTCGCACGGGCGCAAACAGATCCCCAGGGTGGGAACAAGGTGTGAACGTCAGGGGCCGATCCGGGCCGAAACGCTCGGTTGGCGTCCGGCTAAGAAGGCGTTGATTTCCAGCGAAAAGATGCCCTAGACCGAGCCACACCGAAGCCTCAGCCTGCCACTCATAATCCCTTAGACGCAGGTTCGTGTCGTGCCGCGCCCATCGGGCGGGGTCCCGATTGAGCTGAGAGCCCCGGCCCTCGCGAACGCCTGACACCTCCTGAGGGCGGCCCCGGCGCCCTCAGCCCGGCGGGCGGGCGGCCGGCGGCGCCGGCCTTGGCGGCGGGCTTCGGGGGCGGACGCAGGGTGACGGCGCGCACGAGCCCGGAGGTGCCGAGGCGCCCGCGCGCCTCCACGATCACGCGCACGCTGCCGGACACCACCGTGCCGCCGCCGCGGCGATTCCACGTCAGGCCGTGGCGCCCGGGCCGCATCACCTTCCCGGCGGCCAGCCGGTGGAGCACCTGCCCGGACGCCGACTCGACGCGCGCGGACACCCGCGCCGAGTGGGCGAGCACGAAGCCCACATCGAGGCGCGCCACCACCTTCGGCCCCAGGCGGCGCGACTCCGCGCGCGCCGAGAGGCTGCCGAGGGTGCGGTCGAGGATCACGCGGCGGCGCTGCTCGGTGACGCCGCTGCCGTCGTCGGGGGTGGAGTTGGCGACGACCGTGTAGACGCCGTCCGCGAGGTGGATCCTGCGGGGGTCGAGCAGAACCCGCACGGACCCGGGTCCCAGGCGGCCCTCCCACAGCCGCTTGGTGGGACGGCCGCTGCGGCGGGCGATGGTGAGGCGGGCGACGCCGGGGCGGGTGGTGCGCATCACCACGGTGGTCGAGTCGTCCACGCGGTCGGCGTTCGCCGAGATCCGGAAGGGCAGCGGCTCGATGCGGACGCCGTCGTAGTACATGAGCAGGACGTCCGGGATGCTCCGCGGCGAGGACCAGGGGATCGCCAGGCTCGTGCCCACGGCGAGCTGCGCGCTGCCCCCGGCGTCCATGGCGACGGCGGTCCGCGCTCCCAGCGAGGCGAGCAGCGCGGCCTGGTCGGCCACGGTGATCCCGGGGCTCCCCTGGGAGGGGCCCTCGGCCGTGACGAGCAGGATGGTGCCGTCCGCGGCCTGGCCCACCGCCGAGCGCGAGGTCCGGCTGCCGAGCTGCGATCCCGTGAAGCCCTCGCCGGAGGTCGGCACGGCCCTCCCGTCCTGCACCAGCAGCGGGCCGCCGCCGAGGGCCGCGACCGCGCCGGGGGGCAGGGCGGTGAGTCCCGGGGAGAGGTTTACGCGCCGGCCGAGGGGGAACTCCGAGACCAATGCCGGGCCGGCGCTCCCCACCCCCGTGAGCACGACCTGACCGGGCTGGATCAGGGTCCCGCCGCCGTTCTTGACGCCCACGACCGTGCCGGTGCGCGTCACGTTGGGGGTGAGCGGACCCGGGGCGTCCAGCCGCACCGTCACCTCGTAGCGGGATCCGGTGGGGGTCGCCGTCTGGGCGTAGGCCGGCGTGTAGAGGATCGTCTCGCTGCCGCGCTGGGCCGGCCGGTTGATGCCGCTGAACGTGCGGAGGGGGAACGGCGTGGGGTTGGTGGGATCGACGGCCTGGAAGCGGCCCTCGAGCGCCAGCCGCACCGCGTCGATGGCGCCGCCGGGCAGGAGCACGAGCGCCGAGCGGCTGGCCTGGGGCTCCGAGATGAGATCCCCTCCCGTGAACAGCACCCCGCTCGGGTAGTTCTGGCTCACGTTGAAGAAGTCGCCGTTGATGCCGGCGATGGCGCCCGAGGGGAGCCGCTGCCCGATCGCGTCGGTGAGCTCGGCGCGGTGCACCGGCGAGCCGGCGGTCAGGACGGGGTTCAGCGACACCCGGGGGGACGCGGCACCGCGGATGACGTGCACCACCTCGCCCCCGGCCTGGACGAGCCGCTGGTAGCCGACGCCGGGAGCGATCTCGGTGACCGTGGGAGGGCTCGCCGGCGGCAGGGCCTGCACCGGCGCGGCGCCGGCGGAGGCGGCCGAGGCGAGGGCCGCGGCCGCGGCCAGGCCGATGGAGATGGCGAGAGGTCTCATCGCCGGCACCCTTTCACGGTCGGTGCGACCCGCGAAAAAGGCCGGGGCGGCGGGTCTGCGAGACTGACGGCGTGATCGTCGCGCTCGCCCTGGTGAGTCTGGTCGCCGTCGGAATCGCGGTGGCCGCGATCGTGGTGGTGCGCCGGGCGCGGGCCCGGGAGGCGCTCGCCCGGGCGGAGGCCGACGAGGCCGTGAACGCCACGGCGGTGGCCGAGCGGCGCGCGCGCGCCGCCCTCCAGGACCTGCCGTTCGTGGCCCTGCGCATCGACCGCGAGGGCCGCCTCGTCGACTCGAACATCGCCGCCCTCGAGAGCTTCCCCTTCCTCACGCCGGGCATGAGCGTGCTCGAGACGTTCAGCGAGCACCTGCTGGCGCAGCGGGTGGAGGCGGCGCTCGCGACCCTCGAGAGCCAGAGCTTCGAGGTGCGGCTGTTCGCCGACGGGCGGCGCACCTACCGCGCCGCCGTGGAGCCCTACGAGGTGGGCGACGCCCGCGAGGCGCTGCTGTTCCTGGCGGACGCGAGCGAGGCGGTCGCCTACCAGGAGCTGCGCTCGCAGTTCGTCGCGAACGTCTCCCACGAGTTGCGCACGCCGCTCACCGGCCTGCGCGGGCTGCTCGAGGCGCTCGGCGACCCCGCCATGGACGCCGGCACCCGGCGCGACTTCGTGGCGCGCGCGTCGGGGGAGACCCAGCGGCTGGAGGCGCTGATCTCGGACATCCTGTTCCTGTCCGAGCTCGAGGCCACCCAGGGGCTCCCCGCCACGACCAGCAGCGACCTGTCGCAGGCCGTCTCGTCCGTCGCGGCCGAGCTGGCGGGCATGGCGGCCGAGCACGGGGTCGCGCTCGAGGTGGAGCTCCCGGGCCCGGCGTGGACCCCGCTCACCGAGCGGATGGCGCACACCGTGGTGCGCAATCTCGTGGAGAACGCGCTCAAGTACGCGGGGCCCGGCGCCCGCGCGGTGGCGTCGGTGACCCTCGAGGCCGACGGGGTGGTGCTGAGGGTGACCGACGACGGCGCGGGGATCCCCGAGCGCCACCTCAACCACGTGTTCGAGCGCTTCTATCGCGCCGACCCCTCGCGCTCGAAGCGGCTGGGCGGCACGGGGCTGGGGCTGTCGATCGTCAAACACATCTCGGAGCGTTTCGCCGGCCGGGCCACGGCTTCCTCCCGGGAGGGGTTCGGGACGACCATCACGGTCAGCCTGCCGGGCGCCCCGCCGCCGCCGGAGGACGATCACGAGGACCCCTCGCGCCTGGGGCACCCATCCGGCGACCGGGCCTCGTCGCCGGGGTGATAGCGTCCCGCGCCGTCCGATGCCGGTAGCCCTGATGGACATCGCGGCCCAGTACGGGCCGCTCCGCCGCGAGATCGACGCCGCCGTCGCGGGGGTGCTCGACAGCGGGCGCTTCATCCTCGGGCCCGAGGGGCGGGCCCTGGAGTTGACCGTCTCGGAGCGCCTCGGCGGCCGGCCCTGCGCGGGCGTCGCCAACGGCACCGACGCCCTCGTCATCGCGCTCAACGCCCTGGACATCGGGCCGGGCGACGAGGTCATCACCACCCCGTACACCTTCTACGCCACGGCCGAGGCCATCGCCCGTGTGGGCGCCACGCCCGTCTTCTGCGACATCGACCCGGTCACCTACTGCCTCGATCCCACGGCGGTCGAGGCGCGTATCGGCCCCGCGACGCGGGCGATCCTGCCGGTCCACATCTTCGGCCACCCGGCCGACATGCCGCCGATCATGGACCTGGCCCGCGCGAACGGCCTGAGGGTGGTGGAGGACTGCGCCCAGGCCTTCGGCGCCCGGTCCGCCGCCGGCGAGATCGCCACCTTCGGGGACGCGGCCACCTTCAGCTTCTTCCCCACCAAGAACTTCCCCGGGATGGGCGACGGCGGCATGGTGGTGTGCCGCGACGAGGACCTGGCCGAGCGCGTCAAGCGGCTGCGCTTCCACGGCTCCAAGGACAAGGTCGTGTTCGACGAGGTGGGCTACAACTCGCGCCTCGACGACCTCCAGGCCGCGATCATCCGCGTCTTCTACCCGCACCTCGACGACTGGAACGCCCGCCGGGCGCGGGTCGCGGCCTGGTACGCGGAGGAGGGGCTCGGCGAGGTCATGGAGCTGCCGGGGGTCGCCCCGGGGGCGCGGCACATCTACCACCTCTTCATGGCGCGGCACCCCCAGCGCGACGGGCTGCGCGAGGGGCTGTCGGCGGCCGGCATCGGCTGCGCCGTCTACTACGGGATCCCGATGCACCTGCAGCCCGTGTTCGCCGGGCTCGGATACCGCGAGGGAGACTTCCCCGTGGCCGAGGAGGCGGCGCGCACCGCGCTCGCCCTGCCGATGCACCCCAACCTGAGCCGCGAGGACGTGACCGAGGTGGTGGGCGCCGCCCGGCGGGCGCTCGAGCGGCTGGAGGCGGCCGCTACGCGGTAGCGCCCCGGTGCGCGGCGAGGAGGGCCGCGACCGACCGGTTGACGTCCTCCGGGCCGGTGCGCCAGCTGCTCACCGAGAGGCGCACCCCGCCGACGCCCCGCCAGACCGTCGCGCTCGGATAGCAGGTGCCCTCCTCCTGCGTCCGCGCGACCACGGCCCGCGAGTGGGCGTCGTGGTCGCGCCCCTCCGGGTCGAGGAACCTCACGACCACCTGGTTGAGGTCCTGGTGCAGCACCTCGACGCCGTCGGCCTCGGAGAGCTGGGCGGCGAACCGCTCGGCCATCCGGCAGCAGCGCTCCACGAG
The DNA here is from genome assembly GCA_963760715.1 of Miltoncostaeaceae bacterium. Classification (GTDB taxonomy): domain Bacteria; phylum Actinomycetota; class Thermoleophilia; order Miltoncostaeales; family Miltoncostaeaceae; genus CAVXDY01. The sequence goes on from CAVXDY010000007.1 coordinate 505,167, forward strand.
CTCGGCCACCCCCCGGCGCCCGAGCTGGCGCACGGCCGCCCAGACCGGTGTCGACCGGGCGCGGCGCGAGAACTCGGGGTTGTAGTCGATCGGGTCGCGGAGGTCCTCGTCGGCGCCCTCCGGCAGGTAGGCGGCCCGCACGCCCATGGCGCGGCGGTGCGCGGCGGGGTGGCCGCAGATGGCCATGCCGCAGTCGTAGGGCGTGTTGAGCCACTTGTGGGCGTCGGTGGCCCACGAGTCGGCGCGCTCGACCCCGGCCACGAGGTGCCGGTAGGCCGGAGCGGCCCGGGCCCAGAGCCCGAAGGCGCCGTTGACGTGCACCCACAGGTCGTCCCGCCGCACGGCCTCGACGATCTCGCCCACCGGGTTGACGGCGCCCCCGTTGACGTTCCCGACCTGCGCGCAGACGATCGTCGGCCCCTCGACTCGGGCGGCCGTCGCCGCCAGGGCCTCGGGCCGCATCCGGCCGGCCTCGTCCGCCGCGACGACCGTCGCCGTCGAGGCCCCGAGGCCGAGCACGCGCAGGGCGATGTCGATGGTGTCGTGGCGCTCCTCGCCCACGAGCACGTTCACGCGGGGCGCCCCCTGGAGCCCGTCCCGCTCCACGTCCCAGCCGTGGGCGGCCAGCACGTGGTTGCGCGCCGCGGCGAGGCAGGTCGTGCTGGCCATCTGGCCGCCCGTCACGAAGCCCACCGACGCCTCCCGCGGAAGGTCGAGCAGGTCGAGGATCCAGCCCGCGGTGACCTGCTCGAGCATCGTGGTCGCCGGGATGGGCTCCGCCATCCCCGTGTTCTGGTCCCACGCGCTCACGAGCCAGTCGGCGGCGATCGCCGCGGGCAGGGCGCCGCCGATGACCCAGGCGAAGAAGCGGGGGGAACCGCTCGCCAGCAGGCCCGGCTCGGCCCGCGCGGCGAGGTCGCGCACCACGTCGGCCGGATCCATGCCCTCCTCGGGCAGGGGCTCGGAGAACGCCGCCAGCATCTCGCGAGCGGTCGCCTCGGCCCGCACGGGGCGGCCGGGAAGGCTGTCGAGCCAGGCGCGGGCCGCATCGGAGGCGGCGAGCAGCGCGGCGTCGTGGCCGGAGCCGCTCACGCGGCCCCCCTTCTACACTCGGCGCCGATGCGCGTCTGGATCGACATCACGAACTCCCCCCACGTCGTGATCTTCCGGCCGATTATCGCCCGCATGCGCGCCCGGGGGCACGAGGTGACCGTGACCGCCCGCGAGTTCGCCCAGACGATCGGGCTGCTGGAGCGGTTCGGCATCGACCACGTGAGCGTGGGCGCGCACGGCGGCGCCTCGCGGGCGGGCAAGGCCCGGGCCATGGCGCGGCGGTCGGCCGAGCTGATCCGGTTCGCCCGGGCCGAGCGCTTCGACCTCGCGGTGGCCCACGGGAGCACCGACCAGCCGCTCGCGGCGCGGCTCGCGGGGACACCCCAGGTGACCATGTTCGACTACGAGTACGCGGCGGCGATGCACCACTGGAACGGCCGCCTGGCGAGCCGCATCCTGGTCCCGGCCGCCATCCCCGAGTCGGCCCTCGCGCGCTACGGCATGCGGCCCCCGCGCCTGGTGCGCTACCCCGGGCTGAAGGAGGAGTACTACCTGGCCGACCACGTCATCGACGACGCGGTGGTGGACGAGCTCGGCCTCGACCGCGCGCGGCTTCTGGCCGTCGTGCGCCCGCCTCCCGAGGTGACCCTCTACCACCGGGGGGCCTCCACCGACCTGTTCGCCGGGGTTCTCGCCCGCCTGCTGGCCGCGCCCGGGGTGCAGACCGTGGTGCTGCCCCGCACGCCGGAGCAGCGGGGCGCGCTCGCGGGGGGGCCGGCGATCGTGCCCGAGCGCCCGGTTGACGGGCCGAGCCTGGTGGCCGCCGCCGATCTCGTGGTGAGCGCCGGGGGCACGATGAACCGGGAGGCCGCGGCGCTCGGGGTCCCGGCCTACACGCCCTTCGCCGCCCGCCTGGGCGCGGTTGACCGGAGCCTCATCGCGGAGGGCCGGCTGCGCCGCCTGGAGCGCTCCGAGGACGTCGAGCTGGTCCGCCGGGAGCGGGGCGCCCGGCCCCCGTTGCGCGACCCCGAGATCCTGGTTGACCTGGTACTGGCCGCCGCGGCGGGTACACTGCGGCGCTCGTGAGTCGTGCTCCCGTGACATGGAGCCCACGGGCGCTCGCCCACCGCATCGGCCAGATCGCGGTCGATCTGGGGCTCGTGGCCGCTTCATACTGGCTGGCCTACTACTTCCGCTTCGACGGCGACGTGCCCGGGCGGTACGAGCGCCTGTTCGCGGGCACGGTGCTGATCGTGCTGGCCCTGAAGATCGTCGTCTTCGTCGCGATGCGCTTCTACACCAAGTGGTGGCGCTTCACGAGCCTGCGCGATCTCCAGGCGATCGTGCTGGCGGCCGCGGTCTCGAGCCTGATCGTGACGGCCGTGCTGTCGCAGTGGCGGCCGGATGAGCTGGTGCCCGTGCCGCGCGGCGTGCTGGTGATCGACTTCCTGCTCACGCTCCTCCTGATCGGCGGCGCGCGCTTCGCCGTGCGCAGCGTCATCGAGCGCCCCCCGCGCTCCGAGCTGGTGAGCAGCGGTCGCGAGGTGCTCATCTGCGGCGCCGGCGACGCCGGCAACACGCTGCTGCGCGAGATGAAGCGCAACCGGTCGCTCGGCTACACGCCGGTCGGCCTGATCGACGACGACCCGCGCAAGCGGCGCCTGCGCGTGCAGGGCACCCGGGTGCGCGGCACCCGCGCGGACCTGGCGCGCGTGCTCAAGGAGGTGCACGTTGACGAGGTCATCATCGCGATGCCCTCCGCTCCCGGCCTGGTGCGCCAGGAGATCGTGCAGGCGTGCCGCGAGGCCGGCGTGCCGTGCACCACCCTGCCGGGCCTGCCCGAGCTGATCACGGGCGAGGTCACGGTGCGCCTGCTGCGCGAGGTGCGCGTGGAGGACGTGCTGGGCCGCGCCCCGGTGGAGATCGACTTCGCCCGGGTGGCCCGCTACCTCAACGGCCGCTCGGTGCTGGTGACCGGCGCCGGCGGCTCGATCGGGCGGGAGCTGTGCCGCCAGGTGGCCGCCATCGGCGCCCGCCGCCTGGTGATGGTGGACCATGCCGAGAACAACCTGTTCGAGATCGACATGGAGCTGCGCGAGCGCGGTCACGCGGGGCTCCTGCTGCCGGTGATCGCCGACTGCAAGGACCGCGCCTCGATGGAGCGGGTGTTCCTGGCGGAGCGGCCCGAGATCGTCTTCCACGCGGCCGCCTACAAGCACGTGCCCATGATGGAGCTCAACCCGCTCCAGGCCGTCGCCAACAACGCCATCGGAACCCTGGTGCTGGCGGACGTGGCCGAGCGGTTCTCGGTCGAGCGCTTCTGCCTGATCTCCACGGACAAGGCCGTGGAGCCCAAGACCGTGATGGGCGCCACCAAGGCCCTGGCCGAGCGGGTGGTCGAGTCGCGCCGCGACACCTCCCGCACCCGCTTCGCCGCCGTGCGGTTCGGCAACGTGCTCGGCAGCTCCGGCTCGGTGCTGCCCATCTTCCGCCGCCAGATCGCCGAGGGCGGCCCGGTCACCGTCACGCACGCGGAGATGACCCGCTTCTTCATGACCATCCCCGAGGCCGTTCAGCTCGTGATCGAGGCGACCGGCATCGCCGAGGGCGGCGACGTCTTCGTGCTGGACATGGGCGAGCCGGTGAGGATCATCGACCTCGCCACCCGCATGATCGAGCTGTCCGGCAAGGAGCCCGGTCGCGACATCGCGATCGAGGTCGTGGGCATCCGTCCCGGCGAGAAGCTCCACGAGGAGCTCTTCAACGTGGACGAGGAGGTCCGCCCCACGCGCTACGGCAAGATCATGCGCGCCACGCGCTCCCCCATCGACCCCGCCGAGCTGCGCACCGGGCTCGACGAGCTCGGACGGCGCGTGGCCGCCGGCCGGCCCGAGCCGGTCTCCGAGACGCTCTGGTCGATCCTTCGCGGCAGGGGCGGCGCCGGGGACGGCGAATCCGAGCAGGCACCATCGTCAATGGCCCACGAGGAGCGTTCTTGACCGTCATCACCGTAGCCCGGAGCGAGATCCTGCCGGCGGGGGCCTCACCGGTCGCCCCCTGGGGACTCCTCTCCCGCGTCGCGCGCCCATGCCCGGACCACCGGGGCGAATGCCCCTGCGTGGGCCGTCACGAGGACGTCGGCTGCCTGGTCTTCTGGTGCGACGCCGGGGAGCACCACTTCTCCACCCGGTAGTCGCCGGCAGGGCACCTCAGGCGCTGACCACGCGCAGCCCGGGGATCCGCCGAAAATCGGCGGCGTTGTGCGTGGCGACCCCGAGCCCGTTCGCCAGGGCGGTGGCGCCGATCCAGAGATCGTGGGTTGCGATCGACGCGCCGTCCGTGGCGAGCGCCGCTCCGATCGCGGCGTGGATTCGGGCAGCCGCCTCATCCACCGGGACGCAGTCCACGCCGGCGATGAACCGCTCGACGAAGGCGAGCCGGCGTGCCCGGACCGGCCCGCGCGATCGAAACACGCCGTGCAGGAGCTCGCTCACGGAGATCGCGCTGATCGCCCGCTCCTCGGAGCCGATCAGGCGATCGAGCTCGACCGCGCGCGGGGTGCCGCGCTCGATCTCGATCAGCTGGTCGGTGTCGACGAGGACGCCCACGGATCCTCGGGAACTCCGGAGGCGCGCCGGATCTCCCGCACGTCGTCGACGAAGGCCTCGTCCAGCGTCCCACCTGGCCCGATCAGCTCGCGGAAGCGCTCGGCGGAGAGGAATCGGGGTCGGGGCGCGCGGATCACGGCGACAGGCGCACCGTTGCGCACCACCTCGATCTCCTCGCCGGCGGCGACACGCGTCAGCACGTCCGAGAAGTTGCGCGCGGCCTCGGTGGCGGTCATCCGGGTCACGCCTGGGAGCGTATCAGATTAATCAGATACCAAGGTCCCTACGTCGAGGCCGCGTCGGCGGCCGCGAACTCGAAACGCGTGCCGACGCAGTTCGGGATGAACGCCTCGGGGAACCGCGCGGCGAGGGCGTGGGTGGCGCGCCAGCCGGTGCAGTGCGCGGGCACGAGGAAGTCCGGCGAGAACTCGCCGAGCGCGTCGCAGGTCGGCCCGATGATCGGCTCGAAGGCCCGCCCGCTGAGGTGAAAGCCCCCGACGACGGCGTGGATCCGGTCCTCGCCCGTGAGCTTTCGCACGTACCCCAGGATGTTGACGATGCCGGAGTGTCCGCAGCCGGTCAGCACGACGAGTCCGTGCCCGCGCACCATCGCCACGAGGGCCTGATCATCGAGGATCAGCGGGTCGGGCTCCCATGCGCCATGCCGGTGGGCCTCGTGCCCGGGGAAGCCGCGCTCGAAGTCCGTGGTCCGGTCGACCTCGCCGGTCACCAGCAGCGAGCCGTCGAGCAGGAAGGAGGGCCGGCGCTGCTCGACGATCTCGAAGCCCGCCCCCCGGAGCGCCTCCTTGCTCGTCGTGGGGATCTCGACTGGGCCGAGCCCGGGGAACACAATGCGGCGGCGGGTCCAGAACTCCGGGTGGATCAGGACGGGCATGCTCGCGCGCCCGAGCCGGCCGACCAACCCGTCCATGCCCGTGACGTGATCCCAGTGACCGTGGCTGAGCACGATGATGTCGATGTCGTGAGGGGAGAGGTCGAGCCGGCGCATGTTCTCCACGAGGCCGTCGGGCGTCCGGCCGGCGTCGAACAGCACGCGGGTCTTCCGGTCGCCCTTCGCGATCGTCACCAGCAGGGAGAAGCCGTGCTCGGCGCGCAGCGCGTCGTCGGTGTCACCGCCCGCGAGGAGGGGCGCCGGCATCCGTGGCGAGTCCGCCATGGAGGGCCGCCTCGCGGGGCCCTGGTCGGGCAGCAGCGAGTCGGTCACGTTGTCCACGAGCGTGGTCACCGTGATCGCGTCGACGGGCTCGAGCGCAATCGCTTCCATCGTCCCCTGCAGCCTGTCTCGACGATGCGGAGGGAGCGAGCCCAGCGTAGCGCCCCTCGCGAGTCGCGCGAAAGCGCTCTCAGGCCTGTTGGGGCTCCCAGGAGTCCACCCAGGCCTCGATCTCGTGAACGATCCGTGAGAGGGCCTGGCCCTTCGGGGTGAGGCGGTACTCCACCGCCCCGCCGCTCAGCTCGCGGCGCTCCATCAGGCCGGCGGCCTCCAGCTCCCGCAGGCGCTCGGCCAGCAGCCGGGCCGACAGGCCGTCCACGGAGCCGCGGATCTCCGTGAAGCGGGCGGGCCCCTCCATCGTGGCGCGGATCACCGCCGCGCTCCAGCGGCGGCCGAGAAGCTCGGCCGCACGCTGGTAGCGGTGGCAGACCGGGGGACGTGCGCGGCAGGGCTCCATCGCCGTGAACGCTACGCCGCCGGCCCTATGCCGCAAGCGCCTCGCCGGTCTGGCGAGCCGGCTCGAGCGCCACCTCGAGCACCTCCCTCACGGTCAGGACCGGGTGGATGCGCACCTGCTCGAGCACCGCGGCCGGGACGTCGTCCAGGTCGCGCCGGTTGCGCTCGGGGATGATCACGTCCGTGAGCCCCGCCCGGTGGGCGGCGAGCACCTTCTGCTTCAGCCCGCCGATCGGCAGCACCCGGCCCTGCAGCGTCACCTCGCCGGTCATCCCGACGTTCGGCCGCACCGAGCGCCCCGACGCCAGCGACGCCAGCGCCGTGACCATCGTCACCCCGGCGGAGGGCCCGTCCTTGGGCACCGCGCCGGCCGGGACGTGCAGGTGGATCTCCTGGCCCAGGAGCACGCCGGGCTCCACGCCGAGCTCATCGGGGTGGGCCCGCGTGTAGGACAGCGCGATCCGCGCCGACTCCCGCATGACGTCGCCCAGCTGGCCGGTCAGCACGAGCCGCTCGCCCGGGCCGTCGGCCGGCATGGAGCTGGCCTCCACGAAGAGGACGTCGCCGCCCGCCCCGGTGACCGCCAGCCCGGTGGCCACGCCCGGCGTCGCCGTGCGCTCGGCCGCCTCGTGGTGGAAGCGCGGGCGCCCCAGGGCGTCCTGGAGGTCGTCGGGCCCGATCGTGATCGCGCCCTCGTGACCCTCGGCCACCCGGCGCGCCGCCTTGCGCAGCACCTTGCCGAGCTCGCGCTCCAGGTTCCGCACGCCGGCCTCGCGCGTGTAGTCGCCGATCACCGACCGGACGGCGTCCTCGGAGACCTCCACCTCGCCCTCGTGCAGGCCGTTGCGCTCGGTCTGCCGGGGAACGAGGTAGCCCTTCGCGATGGCGAGCTTCTCGTCCTCGGTGTAGCCGTCGAGCGAGATGACCTCCATCCGGTCGAGCAGGGCCCCCGGGATCGTGTCGACCACGTTGGCGGTGGCGATGAACAGGACCTCCGAGAGGTCGAGCTCGACGTCGAGGTAGTGGTCGCGGAAGCTGTGGTTCTGGGCGGGGTCGAGCACCTCGAGCAGGGCCGAGGAGGGGTCGCCGCGCCAGTCGGCGCCGACCTTGTCGACCTCGTCGAGCATGATCACCGGGTTGACGGTGCCGGCCTCCCGCAGCGCCCGCACGAGCCGGCCCGGCAGCGCGCCGACGTACGTCCGCCGGTGCCCGCGGATCTCGGCCTCGTCGCGGATGCCGCCCAGGCTGATGCGCGAGAACTCGCGCCCCAGCGCCCGGGCGATCGACTCGCCCAGCGAGGTCTTGCCCGTGCCGGGGGGTCCGACCAGGGTCAGGATGACCCCGCTGCGGCCCTCGTCCATCTCGCGCTCGCGGCGCAGCCGGCGCACGGCGAGGTACTCCAGGATGCGCTCCTTGACCTCGTCGAGCCCCGCGTGGTCGGTGTCCAGCACCTCGCGCGCGGCGGCCACGTCCAGGTGCTCCTCGGAGCGCTTGTTCCAGGGCAGGGACAGCATCCACTCGAGGTAGGTCCGGATCATCCCGGCCTCGGCGCCGTCGGGCTGGCGCTCGAGCCGGCCGAGCTCGCGCTCGGCCTCGGTGCGGGCGGCCTCCGGCATGTCGGCCTCGGCGATGCGGGTGGCCCAGTCCTCGTTCGCGTCGCCGTCCTCGCCCAGCTCCTTGCGGATGGCGGCGAGCTGACGCCGCAGCAGCATCTCGCGCTGCGTCTGGTCGAGGTCCTCGGCCACGTCGTCGCGGATGCGCCGGCGCAGGCTGGCGTCGGCCAGCCGCTCGCGCTGGGCCTCGATCGCCACCCTCAGGCGGGCGATCACGTCGGTCGTCTCGAGCAGCTCCAGCTTGCGCTCGAGAGAGATCTCGGGGGCGTAGCCGGCCGTGTCGGCCAGCTGGCCCGGGTGCCTGATGCTGGAGAGGAAGTGCGCAACCCGGCCGCGATCACCGCGCAGGTCGGCGACCTCCTCGACCAGCGCGCGGTACTCGCGCGCCAGCTCGTGGGCCTCGGCGCCGGGGTCGTCGGGGTCCGGCAGCTCGCGCACGGACAGGCGCAGGCCGGCCTCTTCGCCGCTCGCGGCGGGGCCCAGCTCGGCGCGGTGGACGGCCTCCACGGCCACCCCGCGCGTGCCGTCCGGCAGGTTCACCTCGCCCATCACCGCGGCGATCGCGCCGTACGAGGCGAACCGGCCCTCGATGCGCGGCACGAGCACGATGCGCCCCTCCACGGCGCCGTCGAGCGCCTCCGCCTGCTCCTGCGTCGTGACCGGGAAGGTCACGCTCATGCCCGGAAGCACCACCGCGTCGTCAAGGGGGAGGACGGGAAGGATGGTGCGCTCGTCCTGGTTCATGCTGGCTCCCGCGGGAAGATGGTCGAAAGTGACGGTTACCGTTCGTAACTTGCCACAGCGGAAGGTTACCCCTCGTAACCAATGCCCGCAAGGCCGGCCCGGCGGGCCCTCCCGGCCGGTATAACGAGCCCATGCTGACGGCCGACCCCGCGACCTGGGACTGGTCGCGCGCCGTCTTCGACCACGTGCACCTGCGCGTGGCCGACCTGGCGGCCTCCCGCGCCTTCTACGGCGCTCTGCTCGAGCCGCTCGGCATCCCGCTGCTGCTCGACACGCCGCACCTGGTGGGGTTCGCCAACCTCGCGCTGAGCGACGACGGAGAGCCGAGCGCGGGCGTGCATCTGTGCTTCATCGCGCCCTCCCGCGAGGCCGTGGACGCCTTCCACGCCGCCGGCCTCGCCGCGGGGGGTCGCGACAACGGCCCCCCGGGGCCGCGCCCATACGGTCCCTACAGCGCGTACGTGATCGACCCCGACGGCACCAATGTCGAGGCGGCCCACCGGGTGTGGCCGGCCGTCTGACGTCTGGAGGGCGCGGCTAGCCTCTGCGTCGATGCTCCCGGCGCCACACCCGATCGACGAGCGCCCCCGCACCACGGGGCCGGCGCCGGATCCGATCCGGTTGATGTGCATCTACGGGCTCGACCCCTCGGCCACGGCCTGGGCTGGAGCCGGGGAGGACGCTCGGGAGCGAGTGGGCGCTCGGGCGCTTCCGCGACCACTTCGAGCGGGGGCACGAGGCGACGATCCGGGTCGAGGCCGCCACGCCGTGGCGCGACGTCGCCCTGAGCTGGACGCCGGATGGCGCCACCGCACCCTCCGGCCTGCCCGCGACGCTGCGCCGGCTCTCGCTCGCGACCCCGATGGGGGACCGGCTGCTCGTGGCCGAGATCCTCCTGCCGCCGGCGATCTCGGCATCCGACCTGGTGGCCGTGCTCCAGGGGACGTGCTTCTACCGCCGGACGATGGCGCTCGACGACGACCCGATCGTGGAGCCCTTCGCGCAGGACGTGCACCAGGTGGTGTGCATCCCGCCCGGCTGCGCGCAGCTCGACGGCGCGGCGCTGGAGCTCGTGTACCGGGAGCTGGGCGACCACGACCCCGCCCACGCCTCCGCGGGCGAGCCGGGGGAGCTGAACCGGATCGCCGGAGGGTCGTGCCGCCACGGTCGCGGCGTGACGGTGATGACCGGGCAGTCCTCCCACGTCGAGTACGCGGTGGCGGGCGTCGCGTGCCACGTGCTGGCGGCCCAGCACCAGCTCCGGTCCCTCCGCGGGAGCGCGGGGCGGCTCCTGGCCGAGGCGCGGTCGACGGTGCCGGGGACCCCCGAGGACCACCTCACCTGGCTCGCCACGAAGGAGCGCGAGGCGAGCGAGATGCGCGCCGATCTCACGTTCGGGGTCGAGAACTACGCCGACTCGACGCTCTTCCCCGACATGGTCCTCGAGAGCTACCAGCGGTCGCTGGTCACCCTGATGGGCCTCCACGGCGCCACGGCGGCGTGCGACCGGATGCTCGACCGCCTGCGCGACCTCCTGCGCGTGCACCGCGCCGACATCGCGGCGGAGCTCGCCGAACGCGCCCAGCGCCGCCGCCGGGCGTGGCTGATCGTCGCGGCCTTCTTCACCGTCCTGGTCGCCCCCCTGTCGCTGGCGTTCTCCTACTTCGGCGTCGGCACCACCGACATCGAGGGCGGAAACCGGCACAGCCTGTTCTCGCTCTCGGAGTTCGGCTGGTTCTGGGCCTCGCTCGCGGGGGCCACGCTCCTCATCGCCGTCCTCGCCGTCCTCGCGCTCATCGACCGCCCCCACCGCCTGTGGCGGAGGGTGTTCGACTGGTGAGCCGGGCGCTTCCCCATCCGCTGATCGTGGGGCACCGGGGGATGACCGGGCGGGCGGAGAACAGCCTGGAGGCCTTCGCCGCGGCGATCGCGCTCGGCGTCGACGCGGTCGAGTTCGACGTGCGCCGCACGGCCGACGGGCAGCTCGTGGCGTGGCACGACGACCGGCTGCCCTCGGGCGAGCCGGTCTCGGCGGTCACTGCCCTCCACGCGCGCGAGACGGTGCCGCAGCTCGCGCTGGTGCGGGAGGTGGCCGAGTCGTGCGCGGACTCCGGGGTCACCCTGCAGATCGACCTCAAGGAGATCGGGGGCGAGGTGGAGTCGGTGGCCGAGGTGGAGCGGGTCGTGGGCGCCGACCGGTTGTTCGTCACGACGCTGGAGGACGTCTCGGTGCGGGCGCTGAAGCGCGCCCGGCCCGACCTGCGCGTGGGGCTCAGCCTGGGCGCCGAGCGGCCGGGCGACACCTGGCTGCGGCGGGGCCTCGAGATCGTCCCCTGGCGGCGGGTCGCCCGCTGCGGCGCGGACCTGCTCTCGGTGCAGCACCGGCTGGCGTCCCACGGGCTCTTCCTGCAGGCACGGGCGCTGGGGTTCCCGGTCTTCGTGTGGACCGTGGACGACCCCGCCCGGATGGAGCGGCTGCTGCGCTGGCGCGGCCTGACCGGGCTCATCTCCAACCGGCCCGACCTGGCCCTCGACGCCCGGCGGCGAGCCCTCGGCGCGGCGGCGAAGTAGGATCCTCCCCTCGTGGACCTGCGCCACCTCCTCACGCTCCGTACGGTCGTCAACAAGGGCTCCTTCTCGCAGGCCGCCGAGGAGCTCGAGATCTCCCAGCCCGCGGTCTCCTTCCAGATCCGCTCGCTGGAGGAGCGCCTGGGCCACCGCCTGCTCGATCGCAGCGGGCGGCGGGTCTCCCTGACCGAGCCGGGCGAGGTCGCCTATCGCTACGCCCGCCGGATCATCGGGCTCGAGGCCGAGCTGGAGCGCGAGATGGGGGAGCTGGGGAGCCGGGTGGCCGGGCCGCTGGTGATCGGCTCCTCCACCGGACCCGGCGAGGTCCTGCTGCCCCGGCTGCTGGGCGCCTTCCACCGTCTGCACCCGGACGTCCGGGTGAGCCTGGTGGTGAGCGACACCCAGGCCGTGTGCGAGCGCGTGCTCGACGACGAGCTGGAGCTGGGGGTGGTGGGAGCCGCGCGCCCGCACCGGGGCCTGGTGTTCGAGCCCTTCGTGCGCGACGAGCTGGTGGCGATCGTGCCCCCGGACCACCCGCTCGCGACCCGGGAGTCGGTGACCCTCGAGGAGCTGGTGGCCGAGCCGATGCTGCTGCAGCAGGAGGGCTCGGGCGTGCGCTCGGTGGTGGAGGCCGCGATGCGCGAGGGGGGCCTGCGGGACCGGGACCTGCACGTGGCGATGGAGCTGGGCCTTCAGCAGTCGGTCAAGGCCGCCGTGCTCGACGGCTTCGGGATCACCGTCATCTCGCGGCTGGCCGTGGAGCGCGAGGTGGCCGAGGGCGGGCTGGTCGCCCTGAAGCTCGAGGGGCCGGGGCTGGAGCGGCACTTCTTCGCCGTCCGTCACGCCGGCCGCACCCCCAAGCGGGTCAGCTCGGCCTTCGAGGAATTCGCCCGCTCCCAGCTCGGCGACATGGCCGCCTCGGTATCTTCATAAGCCACGCTTATTGGAAGCATCGGCGCGAGTTGGCTAGGGTCCGGGGGTGACGAAACCGGCAGAGGCGCGCGCCCACGTGCTCGTGGTGGGCTCCGGCGGCGCCGGGATGTCGGCGGCGCTCAGCGCCCGGGAGGCGGGAGCCTCGGTCCTGGTGACGACCAAGTCGGCCCTCGGCGCGGGGAACACCGGGCGGGCGCAGGGCGGCATCCAGGCGGCCCTCGGCGACGACGACTCCGCCGAGTCGCACTTCGAGGACACCCTCGCGGCGGGGCATCACGCCGCGCGCCCCGAGCTGGTGCGCCGGCTGGCCGAGGGCGGTCCCGAGGCCATCGAGTGGCTCGAGTCGCTCGGCGTGGCCTTCAGCCGCGACGAGGGCCGTCTGCGCCTGCTGCGCTGCGGCGGCGCGACCCGCAAGCGCCTGCTCCAGGCCGGGGAGCGCACCGGCGCCGAGATGGTGCGCGCGCTCCGCGCGGCCGTGCGCGCGAGCGGCGCGGAGGTGTGGGAGGCCACCCGCCTCGTGAGCCTGGCCCCCGAGGGCGATGGCTGGATCGCCACGGTGGCGCCGGGGGGCAACGGGGCGCGGCGCCGGGTGCACGCCGAGACCGTGGTGCTGGCCGCCGGCGGCGGGCTGCGCGGCGAGGCCGACGCGCTCGGCCTGGGCAGCACCAACCACCCCGACGCGACGCCCGAGGTGCTGCGGATGGCCCTCGAGCTGGGCGCCGAGGGGCGCGAGCTCGACTCCTGGCAGAAGCACCCCACCGGCTCGGTCTGGCCCGAGGCGCTCGCCGGCTACGCCCTCCCCGAGACGACACGGGGCTACGGCGCCACCCTGCACGACGCCGGCGGCGAGCGGTTCGTGGACGAGCTGGCGCCCCGCGACGTGGTGGCGCAGGGCATCGTGGACGCGGTGGACGCGGGCCGCGGCGTCGCCGCCCCCAACGGGCAGATGGGCGTGTGGCTCGACACCCCGGTCATCGACCGCGAGAACGGCCGGGGGTTCACCGCCGAGCGTCTCAAGTACGTGCACAACCGCTATCTCAAGGCGGGGATCGACATCACCCGCGAGCGCGTGCTGGTGTACCCGGTGCTCCACTACCGCAACGGAGGCCTCGCCATCGACGACCGAGCCCAGACCACGCTTCCCGGCCTGTTCGCGGCCGGCGAGATCGCCGGCGGCGTCCACGGCTCCAACCGGCTGATGGGGAACTCGCTGCTGGACACCGTCGTCTACGGGCGCCGGGCCGGCCGCTGCGCCGCGGAGGTGTCGCGATGACCACCCAGGCAGAGACCACGACCACGGCCGGGGGCCCCGCGCCGGACACCGGCTTCCTGTCGCTGCCCGGCCGCCCGCCGAAGCCGCGCCAGGTGGGCATCACCCACGTCATCGACAAGGGCCTGCCCCTGTCGGCGGTGGAGGGGATGCTCGAGTCGGCGGGCGGGTCGATCGACATCGTCAAGCTCGGCTGGGGCACCTCGTACGTCACGCGCAACCTGCGGGAGAAGCTGGCCCTCTACGAGGGCTACGGCATCCCCGTGGTCCTCGGGGGCACCTTCTGGGAGATCTGCTTCTCCCAGCAGAAGCTGGACGACTGGCGGCGCTTCGTGAGCTCGCTGGGCCTCCGCCACGTCGAGATCTCGGACGGCACGATCTCGGTGCCCCACGACCTCAAGCTGGAGCACATCGCGCGCCTGGCCCAGGACTTCGTGGTGCTCAGCGAGGTGGGCTCCAAGGACCTCGAGACCGTGATCGCGCCCTACCGCTGGGTCGAGCTGATCGAGGCGGAGCTGCGCGCCGGCGCCTGGAAGGTCATCACCGAGGCGCGCGAGACCGGCACCGCCGGCATCTTCCGCGGCGACGGAGAGGTCCGGATGGGCCTGATCGACGAGATCGTCCACGCCATCGACCCGAACCGCCTGCTCTTCGAGGCGCCCCAGAAGGCGCAGCAGGTGTGGTTCATCAAGAAGTTCGGCCCCAACGTCAACCTGGGGAACATCCCACCAGATGAGGTGATACCGCTGGAGACCCTACGACTCGGCCTTCGCGCCGACACGCTCCTGAACCCGAGCACGATGGGCAACACGGACGGAGCGGGCATTTGAGCTCCGCCCTGACCATCCCCGGCCCCATCGCTCCCCACGGCGGCACGCTGGTCGACCGCTTCGACGATTCACTGGACGAGGGCGGGGCGCGTCCCCGCGTGACCCTCTCGCCCCGTCAGCAGGCCGACCTCGACCTCATCGCCGTCGGAGCGATGTCGCCCCTCGACGGGTTCATGGGCCGCGAGGCCTACGAGTCCGTGGTCTCCGACATGCGCCTGCCCTCGGGCCTCGCGTGGTCCGTGCCGGTGACGCTCGCCGTCTCCCCCGAGGCGCTGGCCCACGTGGGCTCGTCCGACGAGGTGGAGCTGGTCAACGAGACCGGCCGCTTCCTGGGCGTGCTCGAGGTGACCGACCGCTACGACACCGACCCGGTCCGCGAGGCCCGGCTGGTGTACGGCACCGAGGAGGCCGCCCACCCCGGCGTCGCCTCGCTCTACGCCCACGGCACCACCTGCCTCGCCGGGCCGGTGCGGGTGGGCGCGCGGCTGCCGCTCGACCCCGGCGCCGTGCCGTTCCTGCTCGACCCCCGCCGCTCCCGCGAGGAGTTCGACGCCCGCGGCTGGAGGAGCGTCGTGGGCTTCCAGACCCGGAACCCGATCCACCGCGCCCACGAGTACATCACCAAGGTGGCGCTGGAGACGGTGGACGGGCTCTTCCTCCACCCGCTGGTGGGCGAGACCAAGAGCGACGACATCCCCGCCGACGTGCGGATGGCGTGCTACCAGGTGCTGATCGAGGGCTACTACCCCCCTGAGCGCGTGGTGCTGGGCGTGCTGCCGGCGGCGATGCGCTACGCCGGTCCCCGCGAGGCGGTGCTGCACGCGATCCTGCGCCAGAACTACGGCTGCACGCACTTCATCGTGGGGCGCGACCACGCCGGCGTGGGCAGCTACTACGGCACCTACGACGCCCACCGGATCTTCGACGACATCGGCCCCGACGAGCTCGGGATCCAGCCGCTGTTCTTCGAGCACTCCTTCTGGTGCAAGCTCACCGGGGGGATGGCCACCACCAAGACGTCCCCCGCGGGTCCGGAGGATCGCGTCTTCCTGTCGGGCACCAAGGTGCGCGAGATGCTCGACCGGGGCGAGATCCCGCCGGTGGAGTTCACCCGCCCCGAGGTGGCCGAGATCCTGATCGAGGCGTACGCGAAGGCGTAGGCGTGAGCGGATGACGGCCCGGTGTGGGCCGTCATCCGCCCGGCGGGACCCCGCGTGATTGAGCGCCGATGCGCGCGTCGGCATGATGGGCGCCGCCCGTGACCCGCCTGCGCCTCGCCATCGCCGTCGCCACGCTCGCCCTGGCCGGCGCGGGCCCCGCGGCCGCCGCGCCTGCGACCGGGGACCGGGCGGCCGGGACCGTCTCCACCTGGGGCCACGAGCTCAACGAGAACGAGCTTCCGAGCTGGCGTCCGGCCACCGCTCCGCCCATCCCCCCGCGGCGCTGGTACCGCACGATCGACGGGATCCTGCGCGAGTCGGGCGCGAACGGCCTCTGGTTCAGCGGGCCGAGCGCGCTGCCCTTCCCGCCCCTTCCGCTGAGCCCGAAGGAGCCCACCGGCTGGCGCACGCCCGGCCGCTTCCAGGCCGCGTTCCGCGCGACCGGGCTGCGCTGGGACGTCGCCTACGAGGTGTGGGCCGCGCGGCGGGCGCTGCAGCGCAGGACCGCGGCCGTGGCCGACCCGACCGCCGACCCGACGGCCTACACGCGGCGCCTGTCCCTGCTCGACCCGGGATACCGGCGCGAGGCGCTCCGGGAGATCCGGCGCATCGTCCCCACCACCCGCGGCCGCCCGTTCGTGAACCTCTACGAGGGCAGCGACGAGCCCGTCACCGTCCTGCCCCGCGGGCCGGCCCGGCGAACGGCCTTCGGCCGCCGGCTGGCGCGCCGGTTCCGCGCGGCGACGGGGTTCGCCCTGCCGGACCCGTCCGCCCGGCCCACCTCGAGCCCGCGCGAGGAGCTGCGGTGGCTCGCCTGGTCGCGCTTCTCGGGGGCCCGCTTCTTCCGCATGAAGGAGGAGCAGGCGCGCCTCATCCGCCGGCTCGACCCGGCCGCCGTCGTGAGCCCCAACGACTACGGCTTCATCGACGGGTTCATCCCGTGGGACTACACCCGCCTGTCGCGGTTCGCCGACGTGGTGGAGGCCGACCCGTACGTGAGCTTCCCGGAGCGCGACCGCGCCGGCCGCGGGCGCTACAACCCGGGCTTCGGGGCGAAGCTGCTCTCCGATCTCACGGGTAAGCGGACGCGGATCGTGATCCAGGCGTTCGACTACTCCCGCTACCGGCCGACACCCGGCGACCTGTGGACGTGGACGGCCCAGGCGCTGCGGGCCGGGGCCACCGACATCAGCTTCTTCGCCTCGGACAACCCGCGCTTCACCAACCGGCGCCTCTACGACGCGATGCTGGCGATCGCCCGCACGATGCGCGGCACGCGGCTGCCGGCTCCGCCCTCCGACCCCGAGCAGCTCGTGGTCTACGCCACGGCGAGTGAGGGGCAGGCCCAGCCCGCCCGGCTCGGGGGGGTGCGCTACCGCACGTCCGGGGACGCGCTCTACACCACCTACGCGCTGCTGGGGGAGCTGGGCGGGGGAGCCTTCAGCTTCGACGCCGACACGCGCCTGGAGGCCGAGCCCGCGCGCCTGGCCCGCGCCCGCACGCTGTGGCTCCCGCGCGGGGACACCCTCGACGCCGGGTTCGCCCAGGCCGTGGCCGCCTGGGTGCGCGCGGGGGGGACGCTGATCGTCACCGATCCGGGCGCCTTCGGGCGCACGCCCTCGGGGGCGTCCCTCGCGCCGGTGCGCGACGAGCTGATCGGGGCGCCGCTGGGCCCGCGCCGCACGGGCACGATGCTCCAGGTCGATCCCGGCGCGCTGGCCGCCGGCATCCCCGACGACCTGCTCACGGTGCCGCTGGTGACGCCGGGCGCGCGGGGCTTCGCGGCCGTCCCGGCGGGCGCGAGCGTGGTGGCGCGCTTCATCGACGGCGCGCCGGCGGCCATCCTGAGGACCGTCGGGGCGGGACGGGTGCTGGCCTTCGCCGCCGACCCCATGGCCCCGGGGGTGCTCGACGATCCCATGGACCTGGCCCGCCTGGTGGCCGACATCCACCGGTGGGCCGGCGGGAGCACGGTGACCTCGACCTGGGCCTACCGCCTGCCGGGCGACCCCGACCCCACCCGGCTGCCCTGGGAGGGCTCGGTGCCGCCCGAGGCCGCGCGCGCCGGTCTCTCGGGGGCGACGCCTGGGATGGCGCCGGATGCCGGGGCGGCGGGCCGGCTCGGGGCGATCCCCTAGAGTTCCGCCGGCCCGACGCCGGGGACGGGAGTGTGGATGGGACGCAGGGGACGCGCGATCGTGGGCCTCGTGGTGGTGGCGGTCGCCATCGCCGTGGTGGTCGGGCTCGTGCTGATGTCGGGCGACGACGCCGGGGCGCCGCCCATCGGAGCGGTGGCCGCCGTGCAGGACGACCACCTGCCGGTCGATCCCATCGAGCAGATCCCGGCCCGCCTGGACCTCCTGGGCGGCACCGGCGTCACCACGACGCGCGTGGACCTCTTCTGGGCCGACATCGCCCCGTCACGGCCCGCCGACCCGGCCGACCCCGCCGATCCGGCCTACGACTTCGCGCGCGCCGACCTGATCTTCCTGGGGCTCGCCGAGCGCGGCATCACGCCCATCGTCTCGGTCTACGACACGCCGCGCTGGGCGTCGGGCGGGAAGCTGGTGCCCGGCATCGTCCCGAACACGCTGGCGCCCGACCCGCAGGCGTTCGCCGACTTCATGCACGCGCTCGCCACCCGCTACGACGGCACCTTCGTCCCGCCGGGCGGGGAGACCCTGCCCGAGGTGAGCCACTTCGAGATCTGGAACGAGCCCAACCTCTCCGGCTTCTTCACGCCCCAGTTCGAGAAGGGGAAGCCCGTCTCGCTGGACGCCTACGCCGCGATGGACAAGCTCGCGTACCCGGCCATCAAGAGCGCCAACCCGCAGGCCGTGGTCATCGCGGGCGTCGGGGGGCCGCGCGGGCGCACCGGCACGAACGCGATCGGCGCGATCGACTGGCTGCGCGGCCTGGTCGAGCGCGGGATCCCGCTGGACGCGTACTCGCAGCACATCTACCCGGCGGCGGGGCCGACGGAGCCCACGGACGCCATCCCGAGCTGGAGCAGCATCGGGCGGCTGCTCGACGAGATCGACGCCTTCGACCCGGGTCTGCCGCTCTACATCACCGAGGCCGGGTACACGACCGCGGCCACCTCGTTCCGCGACGTGCAGGTGACCGATCAGCAGCAGGCCGAGTACCTCACCCAGATCTACTCGCTGCCCCAGATCCAGACCGACCGCGTCAAGGCCATCGTCTGGTTCAACCTCCAGGACAACCCGAACTGGCCGGCGGGGCTGCTGCGCGAGGACCTCTCGCGCAAGCCCAGCTACCAGCGCTTCCTGGACGTCGTCCACGCCCAGAAGGGCCGGACCCTCACCGATTGAGGCGCCGCGCCCGCCGGCTCGCGACCAGCAGGATCGCGATGCCGACGGTGGCGGCCACGACCGAGCCCGCGAGGACGCCCATCTTGGCCGCCGCCAGGACCCCGGGGTCGGGGTAGGAGAGGTCGGAGATGAACAGCGAGACCGTGAAGCCGATGCCGGCGACCGCCCCGACGCCGGCCATCTGCGGCCAGGTGACCCCCGGCGGAAGGGCGCTCAGGCGCAGTCGCGTGGCCAGCGCGACGCCCGCCGTCAGCCCGAGGACCTTGCCGAGCACCAGGCCGAGCACCACGGCCACCGCGATCCGGGTCTCGGTGGCCGTGTCCAGGGAGCCGGCGCCGAACACGATCCCGGCGTTGGCGAGCGCGAAGATCGGGATCACCACGAAGCTCGACCAGGGGTGGAGCGCGTGCTCCCACCAGGCCAGCGGTGAGATCGCCTCCCGGGAGAGCCAGGCCAGCCGCCGCCAGTGGGCGGCGTCGGCGTCGGGGTCGTCCGGCTCGTCGGCCGTGGCGGCCGCGATGCGGATGGCCTCGGCGCTCACCGCCGCCGGCTCCTGGAGCGGCCGCACGGGGGTGAGCAGGCCCAGCACCACGCCCGCGATGGTGGCGTGGACCCCCGACTCCCACACCGCCAGCCACACGGCGAGGCCCAGGACCAGATAGACGCCCATGAAGCGGATCCCGACCCGCTTCGCCACGACGATCAGCACGATCCCGGCGGCCGCGGCGGCCAGCCATCCGGCCGCGATGCCGTTCGAGTAGTAGAAGGCCACGACCAGGATGGCCCCGATGTCGTCGATCACGGCCACGCCCAGCAGGAAGGCCACCAGCGCCGCGGGCACCCGCCGGCCGAGCGCGGCGAGGGCGCACAGCGCGAACGCGACGTCCGTGGCCATGGGGATGCCCCACCCGTCCGAGCCGGAGTGGCCGCCCATCACCGCGAGGAAGATCAGCGCCGGCAGGACCATCCCGCCGATCGCCGCGAACAGGGGCAGCAGAGCGGCCGCGCGGGTGGACAGCTCGCCCACGGTGAGCTCGCGCTTCACCTCGAGGCCCACCACGAAGAAGAAGATGGCCATGAGGCCGTCGTTGACGAGGTGGCGCAGATCCTCGGAGAAGAGGTGGTCCCCCACCCTCAGGCTGATCTCCGTGCTCCAGAAGTCCTCGTAGCTCGCGCCCGCGGTGTTCGCCCACACGAGCGCCGCGATCGTGGCGGCCAGCAGCACCAGCCCGCCGGACACCTCGAGGCGCAGGAACTGCTGGAGCGGGCGCACCACCAGGCGCGGCACCGGGCGCTCGCTGCGCGACCAGGGTCGCCGGGGCTCGGGGACCTGGCCGCTCACGCCACGGAAGGTTAGACGCCGCGCTCCCCGTCTCGCGCGCTCAGGATGCCGCGGGCCGCCCCGCCCCGATCTCCAGGATCAGCCGCTCCCGGCCGTCGTCGTCGCTCTCCACGCTCCAGGCGTCCACCAGGTGCTCGAGCACGCCGCCGACGCCGGGGATCGTGGTGTCGGCCATCACCCGCCCGCCGCCGCCGCTCGGGAGGGCGCCGACCGTGAGCGACAGGGTGCCCTCTCCGGCGTCGAGGTCCACCATCAGCTCGCCGCCGGCGGCGTGCCGGCGTGCGGCGGCGGCGATCGCGCCGGCCACGAGCTGGGCATCGGACAGCCGGTCGAGCGGCAGGTCCACCCGCGCGCCCAGGGCGGCCACCACGCGCTCCAGCACCGGCTCGCAGAGGTCCTGCCGGCGCACCCGGATGCGGGCTGCGGGGACGGTGCTCACTCGCGCTCCGCCCGGCCGTCGGCCGAGAAGACGAGGCGCACCTCGGTGGCCCCCTCGCCGTTGCTCGCGAACGACACCTCGTCGCAGATCGCCATCATCAGGGGCAGTCCGAGCCCCAGGCCGGCGACCGGCGAGGGAACGCGGGGCGAGATGCCCTGCCCGTGGTCGCGCACGGTCACCACCAGCTCGTCCGGCGCGGCCCAGACGCGCACCTCGTACTCGCCGCCGCCCTGCGGATAGGCGTGGAGGACCGCGTTGGTGCACGCCTCGGTGACGGCGATCGAGATGTCCGTCCGGCGCTCATCGCTCCAGCCCAGGGCATCAACGATCCCGCGCACCGCCTGGCGAGCCACCACCACGCTCTCGGGCTCGGCCGGCACGGCGATCTCGACGTCGGCGCGGTCCCCGCTCACCCGGAGCCTCCCGGGAGGCGTGACGGGTCTCGCCTCGGCTGAACCCTGCCGGCCCACGCCATCGGCGTTCCCGGCGCGGGCGACCGTGAAACCCGCGGGCTCACGGAGCCTCCGCCTCGCCGCCGCCCACCGTGTCATCGCGGAGCGACTCGATCGCGCGCCGGATGAGCCGCGAGACGTGCATCTGGGAGATGCCGATCTTCTCGGCGATCTGGGACTGGGTGAGGCCCTCCTCGAACCGCAGGTGCAGGATCACGCGCTCGCGGGGGGGCAGGCCGGCGAGGCCGGCGCCCAGGGTCGCCCGCGCCTCCGCCTGCTCGAAGCCGGGGTCGTCGGTGGCCACGGCGATCTCCCCCTCGTCCTCCCCGTCGGCGCCCGCGGCGGAGAGGCTGGCCGGCCGCTGAGCGCTGCCGGCGGCGAGGGCGTCGAGGACGTCGTCGGTCGACAGCCCGGTGGCCCCCGCGATCTCGCGCACCGATGGGCTGCGGCCGTTGGCCGCCGACAGCTCGCCCACGGCGTGGGTGATCTGCGCGCGGGCCTCCTGGATGCCCCGCGGCACCCGGACGGTCCACGAGCGGTCGCGGAAGTGGCGCCGGATCTCGCCCAGGATGGTGGGCGTGGCGAAGCTCGACAGCTTGACGCCGCGGGACGGGTCGAACCGGTCGATGGCCTTGATGAGACCGATGGTCCCCACCTGCACGAGGTCGTCCAGCGGCTCGCCGCGATTGGCGTAGCGGCGGGCCAGGCCGCGCACCAGCGCGAGGTGCTCGACGATGAGCCGCTCGCGGTCGGAAGCGCCCAGCGCGCTTCGCCCGGATGGGGTGGTCGCCATGCGTGGAGTCTGCCGGATCGGCGGCCCGCCGGACCCGCGGGCGGGCGAGACCGCCCTGCTAGTCTCGGGCGATGCCGGATGACAGCGTCGCCGCCTTTCGGGCTCGCGCCGAGCGGCGTGGCGGGGCCGTCGTGATCGTCGCCGAGGGGGAGCTCGACCTCACCGGCGCCCCGGTCCTCGCCGAGGCCGTTCCCGAGGGCGACGAGCCCCTGGTGATCGACCTCTCGGCGGTCGGCTTCATGGACTCGTCGGGGCTCCGCGTGCTGCTGGAGGCCCGGCAGCGGTGCCTCGAGTCGGGGCGGCCGTTCGCCCTGGCCCGGCCGTCGGACGCCGTGCGCCGGGTGCTGGAGCTGGTGGACCTGGAGCGTGAGTTCGAGCTGATCGAGGCGCCGCCCGCCTGACCCCGCGGGATCGGCGGGTCAGCTGATCGTGCCCGCGGCCGCCAGGGCGATCACCAGGCTCCCGACCACGACCCGGTAGACCACGAAGACCAGGGTCGAGTGGTGGGCCAGGTAGCGCAGCAGGACGGCGATCGAGACGTAGCCCACGAAGAAGGCGATGACCGTGGCGATGAGGAGCGACGAGAAGCTCGTGCCCCCGTTGTCGCGTGTCAGCTCGACCAGGCCGAAGAGCCCGCTCAGCACCACGGCGGGGATCGACAGCAGGAAGGAGAAGCGCGCGGCGGCCTCGCGCTGCATGTCCAGGAACAGCGCCGCGGTGATCGTGGCCCCCGAGCGCGACACCCCGGGCACCAGGGCCAGGGCCTGGGCGAACCCGATCCACACGGCGTCGCGCAGGCCCACGTTCTCCAGGTCGCGCACCCGGCGCCCCACGCGCTCGGCCAGCAGCAGGAGCAGGCCCAGCGCGATCAGCGTGATGCCGATCAGGTAGAGGTTGCGGGCCCCATCCTCGATCTGGTTGCGGAACGCCAGGCCGAAGATCCCGATCGGGATCGTCGCGACGATCACGTACCAGCCCATCCGGGCGTCGAGGGTCGAGCGCAGCTCGGGGTGGCGCAGGCTCGACAGCCAGGTGCGCACGATGCGCACCAGGTCGCGCCAGAAGAAGATCACGACCGCCAGCATGGTTCCGAGCTGGATGACGGCCGTGAACAGCGCCCCCGGATCGTCCCAGCCGGCGACGGCGGGCACGATGCGCAGGTGCGCGGTGCTCGAGACCGGCAGGAACTCGGTGAGCCCCTGCGTGATCCCGAGGACGATGGCCTCGAGCCACGACACGACGGGGGAGCCTAGTCATCGGCCGCCGCCGAAAGGCTGGCCGCTGGTCTAGGAGATGTCGATCTGACGGGTCAGTCGCAGGGAGCCGAGGCTGGTGCCCCGCTCACTTGCGCGGACGTCGAGCGCGTAGACCCCGGGCTTGAGGCGCCCGATGGGCAACCTGAGGCGGAAGGTGCCCTTGCCCCGGGCCTTGAGCGCGGACTTGGCCACGGAGGCGCCCGGGGGCGGGCGGGAGAAGAGGGACGCCAGGGCGCCGCCGGCCGTGGAGGGGTCGGTGGGGAGCGCGCGGAGGCTCAGGGTGAGCGATGCCCTGCGCACGAGGCGGCCGCTGACGGTCAGCGAGCCGGCGCCGCGGCCCGGCCGCGCGACCTTCAGGGCCCGCACCGCTCCGGCCGCGCGGGGCACGAAGCGCCGCGCCGTGAAGCTCTCGTTGCCGGCCGCGTCGCGGGCCGTGAGCACCACGCGGCGGGCGCGCGCCTCGGCGAACCGTCGGCTCACCCTGGCGCCGCGGGCGAACTCGCCGTCGCCGAAGCTCCAGCGGATGCCCGCCTTGCTCGGGCCGCTCAGCTTGTCCTTGACGCGGGCCGTGAAGAACGCGATCTCGCCGCGGCGGATCACCGAGAAGGAGAGGGTGGGCCTCGTGCGATCCACCGTGACCACGTGGCTCGCCGGCGTGGGGTCCTCGAGGCCGGTCTGGCCGATGGCCTGGGCCTCCACGGTGTGGCGCCCCTGCGGCAGGCTCAGCGAGAGCGTGAGCGCCGTGCCGGGGGCGCTCCAGGCGCCGCCGTCCACACGCGTGCGGACCATGGTGGCACCGCCGGTCAGGGCCATGTCGTAGCGCAGCGTCAGGGCGTGCGTCGCGGCGGGCGGCGTGCGGGAGAAGGTGGTGTCGGGGATCGTGCCCACGACGGTCTGGACGGCCTTCAGCGCGTCGAGGCGCCCGGTGCCGTAGGAGGAGTCCATGCCCGCCGGGCCGAGGTCGTCGGCGGTGCCCTTCAGCGTGTCCACGATCTGCTGGGCGGTCAGCGCCGTATTGGCCTGGTGGAGCAGCGCCGCGACGCCGGCGACGTGCGGGGCCGCCATCGAGGTGCCCGAGTAGGAGAGGTAGCCGGTGCCGACGCTCGAGGTGATGCCGACGCCCGGGGCCGCGATGTCCGGCTTGATGAAGGTCGTGCCCGCCGCCGGGCCGGTGCCGTCCTCGTCGTCCCAGACCACCGGGCCGCGCCCGGAGAAGGGGGCGACGACGTTGTCCTCGCCGATGGCGCCGACGGCCAGCGACTCGGGGTAGGAGGCGGGGTTGCCCACGCTGCCCGTGTCCGGGCCGGAGTTGCCGGCGGCGAACACCGGGACGATGCCCAGCTCGAGCCAGCGGCGCACCATCGGGCGGAACCAGGTGTCGTTGGCGCCCGGGGCGGCCCACGAGTTGTTGATCACGGCGGGCTGGTCGGCCGTGGCCGGGTTGCCGTCGGGGTCGGTCATCCACTCCGCTGCGGCGATCAGGCCGCTGGCCGAGCCGGAGCCGTTCTTGTTCATGGCCTTGGCCACGACGAGGCGGGCCTGCGGGGCGACGCCGATGGCGGCGCCGCCGGCGCTGCCGCCCACGATCGTGCCGGCCGTGTGCGTGCCGTGACCGTTGTCGTCGCGCGGGGTGGCCGAGTTGCCCACGAAGTCGTGCCAGGCGGCGATCTTGCCGACGAGGTCGGCGTTCTCGGCGGTGACGCCCGTGTCGATGGTCCCCACGGTCACGCCGGCGCCGTAGAGGCCGTAGGTGGACCAGACGGCCGGGACGTTGGAGGCGGCGAGGCCCCAGTCGCCGGTGCCGGCGTCCTTGAAGGGGCGGTCGCCCGCGGTGTCGCCGCCGTCGGCGACGTGCACGACCGTGTCGAGATCGACGTCGGCCACCTCGGGGTCGGCGGCGACCTGGCGGATCTCCTCGGGCGTGCCCGAGAAGGCGACGGCGTTGACGAGCCAGAAGCTCTTCACGGGGCCGTCCACGATGTCGGTGACGCCGACCTGGCTCGTGTCCGCCCGGCGCTGGAGCGCACGGACGAGAGCGGCGGGGCGGCCGGCGTAGCGGGCGTCGGGAACCTGGTCGGCGAAGGTGGCGATGACGGCGATCTCATGGCCCGGCGCGGCCGCGGCCATGCGGGCGTCGAGGGCGGGGGAGACCGCGGCGCCGGCGCCGGACACGCCGGAGGCGAGAGCCAAGATGAAGCCGAGGGCGGCCAAGGGCGCCGCGCAACGGCGTCCGTGCCGGCGCCCCGGGCTGAGGAAGCCGCCCGAGCTCATTGGAGTCCATTCCGTGAGTTTTGCCGTGCACAGGTTTCATCGGCATCGCTCCCCGAACGCTTGACCCCACTCCGGGCGCGCCGCGGCCCCGCCGCTACCATTCGGGGGATGCCCGTCTTCCTGTGTCCCCGGTGCGCCTATCGCGAGAGCAGCAGCGAGCGAAACGTGCGGCACCAGCCGCGCGGCTGCTCCCGCTGCGGCTTCGGGTTCGCCTTCGAGCTCCTCGAGGACTACTACGCGAGCCCCAAGACCGCTCTGATCGTGTGCGACCAGGAGCGCCGGATCCTCGTGGCGGGACACGCCGCCTTCGCCGTCACGGGGTACCAGGAGGGCGACCTGATCGGCTATGAGGTGGCCGAGCGTCTCGGGCTGAAGGGCTTCACGGACGGCGACCCGCTGGTGACCAGCCTGGAATGGGGCGTCCGGAAGCTGAACGAGGAGTGCACCTTCCGGCCGAGCGGGTCGACCGACGACCTCCCGGCCACGGTGGACTTCTTCCCGGCCTACGACGACGACGGCGGGCTGCTGGTGGCGCTCACCCCGAAGTAGGCTGCCCGGGTGGGTCCCGCCGGGACCTCGGCCCTGGAGGAGGAGCATGGAGACGCGGCGGCTGGGCGGGACGGATCTCGAGCTGTCCGTCATCGGGCTCGGCACGTGGGCGTTCGGCGGCCGCTGGGGGGGAGCCGACGACGAGGCCTCCCTCGCCACCTGCCACGCGGCCATCGACGCCGGGGTGAACTGGATCGACACGGCCGACATCTACGGCCAGGGCCGGGCCGAGCGGGTCGTGGGCCGCATCGCGCGCGAGCGAGCCGGCGAGGTCGTGGTGGCCACCAAGGGCGGGGTGGCCTGGGAGACCGATCCGGCCTTCCGCATCTGGCGGGAGGCGTCGGGCGACTACCTGAGGATGGCCTGCGACCGCAGCCTCCAGGCCCTGGGGCTGGACCACATCGACCTCTACCAGGTCCACTGGCCCGTCGCCGGGGTGCCCGCCGAGGACACCATCGGGGGGCTGCTCGACCTGCGCGACGCGGGCAAGATCCGGGCGATCGGGGTCTCCAACTACGTCCTGGCCGACCTTCAGGCCACGGCGGCCGTCGCCCCCATCGACTCCTACCAGCCCGGGTACCACGTGTTCCGGCGCGACATCGAGGGCGGCGAGCTGGAGTGGTGCGCCGAGCACGACGTCGGGGTGATCGCCTACGGGCCGCTGGCGCACGGGCTGCTCACCGGGAAGATGTCCGCCGGCACGACCTTCCCGGACGACGACTGGCGCGGGCGCAGCGAGCTGTTCGTGGACGAGGCCTTCCCGCGCCGCGTGGAGGCCGTGGCGGAGATGGAGGGCATCGCCCAGGAGGCCGGCCGTCCCGGGGGCGTCGCCGAGCTGGCCGTGGCGTGGGTGCTGCGCCGGCCCGAGGTGACGGCCGCGATCGTGGGCGCGCGCACGCCGGATCAGGCCGTGCGCAACGCCGCGCTGGCCGGCGCCCCGCTCTCGCCCGAGGAGGAGGCCGCCGTCGAGGAGGTGCTCGGCCGCTACCCCGAGGCGTCGCGGCACTACGGGCACGGGGAGCCGGCGGACGTCGATGGGGACGAGTGATGGCGCCGGCGGAGGAATCGCGGGGGCCGGCGCGCCGGCGCAGCGACGCCCGCAAGCCGAAACCGTCGCCCATCGCTCCGACGCCGGGCGCGGTGGGCGCACCGGATCCCGGGGGCGTGCGCGGATCGCTGCGCGGGGCGCTCGAGGCCGCGCGCGGCATGCGGCGGTCGGTGGTGCTGGTGTCGCTGGAGCTGGACGCCTCCCACGGTGAGGCCGACCTGGCGCGCCTGGCCGGCCTCGTGCGGCGCACCGTGCGCGAGACGGACGCGCTCTGGCGGGACGGCCAGCGCAGCCTGCTGCTCCTGCTGGCGGACATCGACGGGCCCGGCGCGGAGCCGGCGTTGGCCCGGATCCGGCTGCGCCTGCGCAGCGAGGGCCTGGGCACGGCGATGATCGGCCGCGCGGCCCCGGCGCCGGGCATCGAGCCGGAGGAGCTTCTGAGCCTCGCGCGCGAGGACGCCCGGCCCGTCGAGCCGGGCGGCGGGTGAGCGCACGATGAGGGTGACCGTGGTGGGGGCGACCGGCCTCATCGGCCGGCACGTCTGCGAGGCCCTTGTGGCGCGCGGCGACGACGTCGTGGCGGTCTCGCGCCGGGGGGGCTCGGGCATCGCCGGGGCCGAGGACGCCCGCTGGGATCCCGCGGATGGTCCGCCGCCGGCCGCCGCCCTGGACGGGGCCGACGCGGTGGTCAACCTGGCCGGCGCCCCTCTCGCGGGCCGGCGCTGGAGCACCGCGCGCAAGCGCGAGATCCGCGAGAGCCGCGTGCTCACGACCCGGGCCCTGGTCAACGCCCTGGCGGCGGAGGGCCGCCCCCGGGTCCTGGTCAACGCCAGCGGCATCGGCTACTACGGCCCGCGCGGCGACGAGACGATCGACGAGACGGTCGGCGCGGGAACCGGCTTCCTGGCCGAGACCTGCGTGGCCTGGGAGCGCGAGGCGGCGCGGGCCGCCGATCACGGCGTCCGCGTGGTGATGATCCGCTCGGCCGTCGTCCTCTCGGATGAGGGCGGCGCCCTGCCCACCATGGCCCGGCCCGTGCGGCTCCTCGCGGGCGGCCCGATCGGGGGCGGCCGCCAGTGGCTGCCGTGGATCCACCTCGACGACGAGGTGGGCCTCATCCTCTTCGCGCTCGACCGGGCGGACGTCGCCGGGCCGCTCAACGCCACCAGCCCCGAGCCCTCCCGGCAGGGGGAGCTCGTGAAGGCCCTGGGCCACGCCCTGAGGCGCCCCGCGGTCGTGCCCACCCCCGCGGTCGCTCTCCGGCTGGCGCTGGGAGAGATGGCCACCCTGGTGCTCGACGGCCAGCGGGCCGTGCCCCGCGCGGCACTCGCCGCCGGCTACGCGTTCCGGTACCCCGACCTCGACGGGGCCCTCCGCGCGATCTACGGCTAGGCGCCGTCCTCGGGGAAGAGGCGCATCAGCTCCACGTTGAGCTTCAGCCAGCTCTCGCGGACGTAGGTGGTGGACACCTGGTAGCGGGCGCCCGGCAGGCTGCGCGCCATCCTCACGTTGTCGGCGTCGCGCCGCTCCTCGAGTTCCTCCACCAGCCCCTTGTACTCGGCGATCATCTGGGCCATCTCGAAGTGCTTCATCTGAAGGTCGTCGAGCATGGCGTAGACAAGGCCGAACGGGTCGCCGGAGGGGGTGCTCACGGGAGCCTCGAGGGTGGGGGGCCGGGCGGCGGCGATGCTACCGTACGGCCGTTCCGCGGGGGATTAGCTCAGCTGGGAGAGCGCCGCCTTTGCAAGGCGGAGGTCGTCGGTTCGAACCCGTCATCCTCCACTGGTTCGAAAGCCCGAGATCGCCGATGGAAACTGGCCTCTCAGGTCACCGGTGGTCGCCGCTGCGAGATGACACGGGACGACAGGAGGCGCCGAGGGGCGCCACGGTGGCCCCCTGGCGGTCCAGAGCAGCCCCAGCCTCAACGGCTGAGAAGATCCACGACTCGGTCGGCACGGAAAGAGACCCGGCCTCTCAGCACCCGCTCGGTGACGATCTCGAGCTGGGCCAGTCTCCGGAGGGCATTCATCGCGGCCTGTTGGGTCACATCGTGCCGCGCCGCTACCAGGGGGGCTCGGAGAATCGGGGCCCCGATGAGCTCGCCGGCGACGCGTTCCGCCACTCCGGAGAAGCCGGCCTGCCGAACTCGGCGCACGAACTCCTCCTGGAGGCCGAGCAGCTGATCGATGCGCTCGTGGGTAGAGGTCGCCGCGGCCTCCACCCCGCTGGCGAAGAACGCGACCCAGCCGTTCCAGTCCCCGGTCTCGCTGAGCCTCAAGAGGGCGGCCTGGTACTCCGAGCGGCGAGCCTCGAACCATGGCGACACCACGAGGATGGGATGCCGCAGGACCTTCAGCTGCATGAGCTGGAGGACGATGAGGAGCCGACCGATGCGACCGTTCCCATCGGAGAAGGGGTGCAGGGTCTCGAACTGGTAGTGCGCCAGCGCCGTTTGCACGACGGGCGGCATGGTGTCCGGTGGGGAGTTGATCCAGTCGATCGAGGCGTCGAACCCCGCCCTGAGCTGGTCGCCAAAGGGGGCGGGGATGAAGCGGGCGTCCTCGATCGCTGCATCCTCCGGTCCGATGAAGACCTGCCGGTCCCGCAGCCGGCCGGCGTCGCTGAACTCGCTCGGGGTGCCGCGCACGAGGGTGTGCTGGAGGCTCGCCACGAGATTCCCCGTGAGATGGCGCTCCTCGATCCAGGCGAAGCCCTCCTCTGCCGCGACGACGTAGTTCAGGATCTCACGGACCTCAACGGACAGTTCCGACCTCTCCTCGATGTCGGACTCGAGAACCTCCTCGAAGGGGGCGAATGTGCCCTCGAGGGCGCTCGTACTCTGGGCCTCCCGCCGCAGCGCCGGCTGGCGCAGAAGAGAGGGCTCCGGGACTTGCCTGGCTGCCTGATCGAGGCGCGCGAGGGCCGCCTCTGCTTGGGCGACTGTGGTCCACGTCGAGGATGCGAGGTCGACCGTCTGGGGGAGCGGGTCGGCAAGGAAGGCGAAGGCGTCGTAGTGGAGGCCCGTCCGCCCATCGGTGCCGGAGATCGGAACCAACTGGCCGACTGGAGAGCTCTGGAGTGCCTCGATGTCCATGAGCCAAGTTTACAAGCCCCAGACTTGGATAAGCGCCATCGAAAGCCAAGCCGACTTGGCATCACAGGTGTTGGGCCAAGTCATGCGACCACGAACTTGGATCAAGCTGACGGATTCCAACACGGCTTGGCCCGCCTCGCCCAGCCGTTCTTCGGCTCAGGGAGTGGGATTCCGGGTCACGGGGACCTCACCGCGCTGGCCCGCCACTCTCCCGTCTCGTCCTCGGGGGGATGGTGCGGATCTCTGCCCCAGCGCTGCGGACGAAGGGGAACTCCGCCGCCGCGCGGCGTCCCGCTCCCACTCACCAGCGATCCCATCATTCACCGCCGGTGCGCGCGGCGGCTGCGGCATCCGCACCCCACCCGGTGGCCAGGGTCAGCGTTTCCTGATGACGCAGTCGATCAGCGCCGAGCGCCCGTGGTGCCTGGGGCCCTCCGCGAGCTCGGCTTCGTACGCAACGAGCTCGAGGATCTCCTGCCCATCGAACGCCTCCGCGAGAAGTTCCGGGGTGTACATATTCTCGGCAACCGGGGGGCCGCCCGTATCGAGCGCGATCTGCTCGGGGGTATAGCCGTGCAGCATCAGGAGCCCGCCCGGACGAAGCGTCCGGAGCATCTGGGCGAAGGCCTCGGCGCGCGGCCCCGGTCCCAGGAACTGGATGAAAATCGCGACGACCGCGTCGAAGCGATCCGGCACCCAGTCCCAGTCGTGGATCGACATCACGTGTCGGTCAACCGAAACGCCGCGAGCGGCCGCGAGCCCGGCGGCCTTTGCGACTGCCACCTCGGACACGTCGAACGACGATACCCGCAGCCCCTGCTCCGCGAGGAATACCCCGTTGCGACCCTCCCCGTCGCCGACGCACAAGACCTCGCTTCGAGACGTCAGAAGGCCGACGTGGGCAGCGATGAACAGGCTCGGCTCCGTGCCGAACTGGTACCCGGGTTCGCGGTACCGCTCGTTCCACATCTGCGCCTGGTCGAAGGGCTCGGTCACGGCCGGACTATGTCGCACCAGGCCCGCGCGCAGGCTCCCGGAAATCCCACGACTCGACGGGACGTCAGCCACCGACGGCGATGCGGCGATTGGATCTCCGAGGCTGCGTTGCTCTGGTCACACTTTGGTCACGACGCTCCTGGAGCCCGCGAACAGCCTGGAAATGGGGCGATACGTCTCGCCTTTGCAAGGCGGAGGTCGTCGGTTCGAACCCGTCATCCTCCATCGTTGTGCTTGCCACAACGATTCCCCTGCTCAAGAAGGGTCCGGCTGTCCGATCGCTCCGGAGGAACGGCGCGACGTTCGAACCCTCGGGCGTCATCCCTCGCTGCAACCCCGATCAGGGCTCACCCACCTCGGTTAGATTGCCCGACATCGAGGGAGAGCGGGCCGAGGCGTCAACCCGGACGATCTCACCAAGGACGCAGCCTTGGTCGGCCGCGCCTCGCCGGGCCATCAGCTCGCTCCCGACTGACCACCGCCTCACCCGACCAGAGGAGTCACGCCATGATCGAGCTGGTCAACGCGAACGACCGCCGCGCCGTCCGCAACAAGGACAATATCCTTGCGTTCTACGACCTGATGATCAACCAGAAGAAGTCCGAGGAGGCCGCCGCCAAGTACCTCAGCCCCTCCTACATCCAGCACAACCCGCTCGTGCCGGACGGCGCCGACGCGCTCGGAGGGTTCTTCGGACAGGTCACGAAGGAGCGCGCCCGTCCCCGGGTCGTGGTCCACCGCATCATCGCCGTCGGCGACTACGTGTGGGCGCACGTGAACTTCCTCGGCCTGTTCAACGACGACCCCGACGACCAGGGGCTCGCCGGTGTCGATATCTTCAAGATGGACGCCGACGGGATGGCGATCGAGCACTGGGACGCCCTGCAGGTCGTCGGCAACCCGACCAACGCCGCCCCGTGGTTCGCGCCCGACGTCCCCCGCGCCAACCCGAACGGGATGTTCTGAACCGGGAACCCGAAATCTCGAAGCGCCGGTCCGGGGCGTCGAGCCGTGAACCGGCCGCCCAGCGGGGCGCGCCGCCCGATGAAGAGCAGCCCGCCGCTGCGACCGGCGTTGGCCGCGTCCGTCAACGTGGTGCACGGGCAGCCGAGCGCCGCCCCGTCCTCGACGTTCGACCCTTCAGGCCGCTGCGCCGATGGCCATCACCTCCTCGGCCTCGGTGGGCAGCTCGCCATCGTTACCCTGGGGCGCGCGCGCCTGGCCAGCGAGTCCGGAGCCGGTGCGCCATTTCGACAGCCGGCTCCTGGATGCATGGATCTGAGACGTCCGCGTCGGCGTCCTGCCTCGAGAAGCTCGAGGCGGGGGGCCGAAGCCAGCGGCTCACCCGAGACCGTCTCAAGGCGCTCGATGCTCCACCTGCCCGAACTCGCGCCCACGAACGCAACGCTCAACGGCAGCATCAGGCAACCGCAACGACGATTCCCTCCGTCCCGGCATGTAGGTGCATCTGGCTCGGGAGCGGCTACCCCGTGGAGCGCGGATGCGCTGTGCCAAGATATCCTCCAGCATGAGCTGCCCGCTCGCGATCCCCCGTCTCCTCCCGCCGCGACCCGCGCGGGGTCCCGGCTCCATCCCCTCGCTCGTGCGGGCGACGCTTTGGCGAAACGGTACGCGGGGCTTGGAGCGCGGCCCGCTGGTTGCGGTGGGCCTTGATAGTCCGTCCCGGATCGTGGCGGTGAACCGGTCGCTAGTGTGGTGCCGCCGCTACGGGGGGCTCGCTGGGCTCTTCCGAAAGGACCGGGGGCCGTCGAAAGAGCTCGGGCGAGCGCTCTGCGACGAGGTAAAGCGGCGATTCGGCTGTGAGGGGTTCCTCACGACCGACGAGCTGCCGCGCTACGGGATCGGCCGCGAGTCGCGCCAAGCGATCCTGACTGCGGCCGGAGCGTCCAGCGGCGACTGCGTCGCCGTCTACGCCTACTCTGAGGACCTCGCTCGGGAGATTGACGAGTACCTTCACGCGCGGCTCCGCAGCATGCTCTAAGAACTTGTTTCAGAGTGACCTGAGCCGTCGCCCGCCCGCTGGCGCGGCTCGCCCGGGCTGAGGCGCTGGTGCAGCTGGATCGCTGCCAGGAGGCCGAGGAGGAGGTGCAGGCGACGGCGCTGGAGCCGGTCGGTCCGAGCGACTTCCCGGACACCCTGGTTCCGCGGCTCACCCGCGTGCAGGGGCTGATCGCCGCGGCGCGCGGCGATCGGGCCCTGGCGGGCATGCGGCTGAGAGAGGCGGCCGAGGGCTGGCGCCAACGGCTCGACCGCTCGGCCGACGGGGACCGCTACGCGGCCAGCCTGACCGATCTTGGCCGCCCTCCGGCGGCGGGCCTGGTGGAGCCCGACCGAGAGCTCGAGCGGGTGCTCGCCGAGTTGCGCGCGCTCGAGGAAAGAGAGTGACGCGACCTCGCGGCTTGCCATCCCTCTCTGACGTGAGCTCTGATCTGCCCCCGGTTCCGTGGAGTCGTGATTACAAGGGTTCCGCCCCAGAAGCGGGTGCGGTGAGGGCCGGTTCGTCAGGAGCGTAGAGGGCCTCGAACTCGGCCGGTGGGATGTCGCCGAGTGACTCGTGCAGGCGGGCGGTGTTGAACCAGCCCCGTGTCGGATCTCATGGTCACTCCTTCTGGCGCTTCCGGCGACCGCTCCCGTCAGATCGCTCAGCCGTTCGAGTGGACCTTCGCCCGCGGCGACCTCGACCGCCTGCTTGCCCGGATCGAGTCTCACGAGCCGGGGGCTCGGGTCAACCGCTGATGCGGCCGGGGCGGAGCGGGCGTGCGTGTGCGCTGATCTTTTCGAGAGCGCGGGTGAGGGCCTTGGTGTCGGCTTCGGTGAGGTGCTGTGAGAAGTGTCGTTCGATTCCGTCTCGGTGGTAGCGGCGGGCGCGTTCCATCGTCTCGGTGCCCTTGTCGGTGAGGACGACGAGGATCGTGCGCCGGTCGTGTTTGGGGCGGAGGCGGCGGACGAGCCCGTCCTCTTCCATTCGGTCGACGACACGGGTGAAGCCGCTCTTGCTGTAGAGGATCTGTTCGGCGAGCTCGTTCATCGGGATGCCTTCGGGTGATTCCTCGAGGTGAACGAGGACGTCGTACCAGCGCTGCGGGATGCCCACGGCCTGCTCGAGCTCGGTGTCGAGCACGTCCCCAAGCGCAAGCGCGCTCTCGAAGAAGAGGCGCCAGCAGTGCAGCCGCTCGCGCGAGGGGCTTGACAAGGTTTGTTCCATCTAGGATAGTCCTCTCTGCAACCGTTGCTCTCTAGACCGTTGCACAGCATATCACCGGCGAGGAAAGGAGTGGGCAATGAGCACCATCTCACCGCAGAGAGCCCAACTCGGGTACGCGCTCGACGAGAACGAAGGCGAGGCGTTCTGGTTGCTCGGCATGCTGCAGACGATCAAGATCAGCCGCGACGACACGGCCGGGCAGTACGGTCTGATCGAGATCGTCGCGCCCGCGGGCATCGGCTCTCCGTGGCACGTCCACCCCGAGGAGGACGAGTGGTTCTACGTCCTCGAGGGCGAGATGACCTTCTGGGTCGCGGACGCCCAGCTTTCCCTGAAAGCCGGTTCGTTCGCATTCGGCCCGAAGGGCGTTCCGCACACGTTCTACGCCGAGGCCGGCGGAGCGAGGGCGCTGGTCGGCTTGGCGCCGATGCAGTTCGAGGGATTCCTGCGTGAGGTCGGTGAGCCGGCCCCCGAACGCGTCGTGCCGCCGCCGCTCGAGGGCCACCCCGACATGGCGCGGCTCGCCCCGATCGCCAAGCAAAACGGGTTCGAGATCCTTGGCCCCCCAGGCCCCCCGCCCGGCCACTAACCCAACAACACCTAAGGGGTGCGCCCGCTCCTGCGGCGAGCCGGGCGCACGCTCTACCGCTACCCAGCCGACGCCGAGAGCCCCCCCACCTTGCACGGGGATTAGACCCTGCGCCGACCCTGCGGACCCTCGGGAGACCCTGCCGTAGAGGGTCAAGGCGACACGCCGGGGCGCCGCGCCTCCGCGGCCACGGCGACGGGCCGGATCATCAAGAGTGGAGACCCTCCGCAGGCCGAGGCCGAACGACCGGCTCTGTCCCATCGACTCGGGCCCCTCACAATTCCTCGCAGGTCGCGACGTAGACACCGCGTCGGAGCCTCTCGAATCTCGGCGGGTCGGCCGCGGCCCCCGCGGCGAGCGCAGCCTTCACGGACGTCCAGCACAACCCCTGGCCGATCAGCCGCTCTGCGGCGGCGTGGACCTCGCGGGCTCGCATGGGCCTCGCGGCCGCCTCCAGAACTCTGATGACGGTCTCAAGGACCGGGCTTGGGCGAGGTGGAGTGGGCCGAGCGGAGGCGGGTGTGAGCGTCGCCCGGGCAACCAACCGAGAGTGGTGAGCGGCCACATTCCTGAGCCGTGCAGGGCTTTCGTGGTTCGAGAGTGCCCCGTTTAGTTCCATCGCGAGAGAGCGATGCGGTCAGCCCAGAGGAGACGCGGCGGGCTGACGGTTGACGCCGCGGCCATGCGCACGGCCGGCCACGCTTTCTCCCAGGCCGCCAACGGCGTCTGGCTGACCGACCACGGGCAGCCCGGCTACCTGTCGGGCTGGCCCGGCGAGGGCAGGATCTCGACGTACCCGTCCGTTCCATGCACGCGGATCCGCTGCCCATCCCGGATCAGCCGGGTGGCATGCTCCACCCCCACGACGGCCGGCAAGCCGTACTCCCGTGCGATCACCGCGCCATGGGTCATCAGGCCCCCCACCTCCGTCACCAGGCCCTTGATCGCGACGAACAGGGGCGTCCAGCTGGGGTCCGTGTAGGCGGTGACCAGGATGTCGCCCGCTTCGAGATCGGCCTCCGCCATGTCCAGGATGACGCGGGCCCGCCCCTCGATGGTCCCGGCGGAGACCGGTAGGCCGACCAGCGCGCCGGCCGGCAGATCGTCGCGTCGGTACGCCCCGGCGACGACCTCGCCATCCGACGTGAGCACCCGGGGCGGCGTGAGCGCTTGATACGACCTGAACGCGTCCTTGCGCTGGCGGATGAGCTGGTCATCCACCTGGTTCGTGCGCACGACGTCGTGGAGCTCCTGGAACGTGAGGTAGAAGATGTCTTCCTTCTCACGAAGCACGTGGGCCTGCACGAGGCGCTCGGCTTCTTCCAGCAAGGCCTGCTTGTAGACGAAGTAGCGGCTGACCATGCCGTACTTCGGATACTCCCGGTACCCGATGAAGGTCCGGACCCGGTCGATCATCCGCTTGGTCTCTTCGGCCTTCCGCTCCCCGTCCGGCAAGGCCCGCAAGCGCTCCAGCAGCTCCTGTTCCTTCTTCCACGCCTCCTGCCGCCCTTGCTCGAAGCGCCGCTCGCCGGCGCCCGGCTCGAAGTTCTTGATGTTGCCGAGGATCACGGGCACGAGCGTGGTGGGGCGTTCGCTCCAACGCGGCCTCGTGATGTCGATCTCGCCGACGCAGCGCATGCCGTACTTGTCGAGGTAGGCCCGGATGGCGTCTCGCGCTTCCCGCCCGCCCGCGAGCTTCGGCAGCTCGTCCAGGAAGCCCTCGTCCTCGACGTGCTGCAGAAAGGCCACCACCTCCGGATGCGGGCGGATCACGTCCGCGACGTCCAGGAGCGCCAGCCCCATCTCCGACGTGACGTTGTGGGGGACGGACTGCGTGAGCGTGTCGGCCGCGTTCTTCTCGCCCAGCCACGCCTGCAGCTGCTCGTTGAGCCACCAGGTGGCCTCCATCGCCGCCATGATCACCTGATGGCTCCGCGGATCGAACAGGATCCGCTTCAGCTCCTGGATGTCCGCCAGGATGAAGTCGAGCAGCGCCGATCCGGACTTCGTCCGGATGTCGCGCTTCAAGGCGGCGATGGAGGCCTGGCTGCGCTCGATCAGCTCGGCGACGATGGCCGGATCGGTCTCGATCGGGGCGGGCGCGCCGCCGGCCGGCGCCCCGCCGGGACCCTCGTCCGGGAGCGACGGGATGAAGTCGCCGCGGTCGAGGACGGTCTGCAGCGCGTCCCCGATCAGCGGATCGGC
The DNA here is from genome assembly GCA_963760715.1 of Miltoncostaeaceae bacterium. Taxonomy (GTDB): domain Bacteria; phylum Actinomycetota; class Thermoleophilia; order Miltoncostaeales; family Miltoncostaeaceae; genus CAVXDY01. Next base: position 542,228 of record CAVXDY010000007.1, read on the forward strand.
TCTCCCCAGGACCTCCAGGAGGCCGGCGCGGCTCGCCGGCGACGCCAGGCGCCTGGGTGACGTCGACGAACAGCCTCCCGCCGGCCTCGTACATCGGCCGCGGGGTCGTCAGCTGCCACAGGGAGAGCCCCAGGGGCTTCATGGGGTCGGTCATCATCTGCTGATGACCGACGGAGACGTAGACGTGGTTCTCTCGGTCGCCGGCCGCGGGGATGGGGAACAGCGTGGTGATCGGCCGGCTCTGGACGATCTGGAAGTCGTCGTCGACCAGGCACCATTCGATGTCCTGGGGGCGGCCGAAGTGCGCTTCGATCCGCCGGCCCAGCTGCGCGAGCCGCACGACCTGCGCATCCGTCAGCGCCGGCTGCTCCTGCCGCTCCGGCTCGATCGCCTGTTCCTGCGTCCCGCCTGCCGGCGAGGCGTGGATGGCAAGCTGCTTGGTGGCGACCGCCTTGGCGACGACCTCGCCGTCCCGCACCTTGTAGACGTCCGCGTTCACCAGGCCGGAGACCAGGGCCTCGCCGAGGCCGAAGCTGGCCTCCACGGAGGCGACCTTCCGGTTGCCCGTGACGGGGTCGGCCGTGAACAGGATGCCGGCCGCCTGCGGGAAGACCATCTGCTGCACGACCACGGCCATGTGGACCTTCCGGTGGTCGAAGCCGTTCCGCAGGCGGTAGGTCACGGCCCGCTCGGTGAAGAGCGAGGCCCAGCACCGGCTGACGTGCTGGAGGATCGCCGCCGGCCCCACGACGTTCAGGTACGTGTCCTGCTGGCCCGCGAAGGAGGCCGTCGGCAGGTCCTCCGCCGTCGCGCTGGATCGGACGGCGTAGGCGGCTTGCTCGCCGAGCCGGGCGAGCGCGCGGGTGATCGCCGCCGCCAGATCGTCGGGGATGGCGATCCCTTCGAGGGTCCGGCGGATCTCCGCGCTGAGCGCGCGGATCGCCTCCCGGTCGTCCGGCTTCAGGCGCGACAGCCGATCGAGCCGATCGTCGATCGACGGCGCTTCCGCCATGATCCGCCGGAAGGCGTCCGTCGTCACGCAGAAGCCGGCCGGCACGCGGATGCCTTCGATCCGCGAAAGCTCCCCCAGGTGCGCGCCCTTGCCGCCAACGACCGCGACCTGCGTCTGGTCGATCTCCTGGAAACCCAACACGTAGCGGCCCATCCGCTCACCTCCCTCTCGTTTTCTCGCTTGCGGCCGGTGACTGCCTTCGCCGCCACCGCGACCGACCACCCCTTCTTGCTGCTCCTGTCCTCTGGTTCCGGCTTGCGGAGGGCGATCATGCGGCACGAACCAGGGCCTCATGAGGCCCGCGGATCAGGTATAAATTCGTGGTGGAGGGCACGAGTAGCTCCCCGTCGCCACGTGCGACGACGGGCCCGTGTCAGCGTCGGCCGGCCATGCTCCCCCGCCCGAAGCCGGTGATTGATGAGGGAGGTGGTCGCGGCGGACTGCCTCTGCGCTCGTCGGCTCGGCGGACCGGAGGGCCGTGAGCTTGCCTCGCGCGAGCCGGCTGACGGATGATCGCGAGCGGCTCGGGCCTTCCGACCAAGCGAGACAACGAGCGGGGGGGACGATGAGGGCGCAAGGATCCGGTAGACGCCGCGGGCTCCGGTCCGGCATCGGGGCCTGCATCGCGGTCGCGATGCTCGCCAGCCTCGGGCTCGCCGCGGCGAGCGGGGTCGGTCGCCAGGACGCGGCGACACAGAGCATCGAGGTCACGCTCGGCAAGGGCACGACGACCGTCAGCGGCGCCGACACCCTCGTGGCCGGCCTGACCAAGATCACGGCGCGCAACACCGGGAGCGCCCCGGCGAGCTTCCTCCTCGGGCGCCTGCGCCCCGGAAAGACGTTCGCCGACCTGCAGGCCGCCGCGCAGCGCACCGATCAGATCCCCGAGGGGGTCGTGATCGTGTCGACGTCGTTCTTCGGCGTCGCTCCGGGGAAGAGCTTCGTCACCACCATCAAGCTGCCGGCCGGCGACTACGTCACCGCCCAGCCGCCCAACCAGGGCAAGGGGGTCGGCCCCTCCGCGCAGTTCAGCATCGCCAACGGGACGGCCGGCGGATCGCCCCCGGCGACCACCGGTACCGTGGTGCTCTACGACTACGGCATCAACGCGCCGAAGTCGATCTCCGGCCGGGGGACGCTCAAGATCAACAACATCGGCCAGAACTACCACTTCCTCGAGTCGTTGCGGCTCAACCCCGGGGTGAACGCGGACCAGGTCGTCGCCGACATCCGCGCCGGCAGGCTCAACGGACAGCCCCCCGGCCAGGGGTTCTCGATCATCGGGGTCGTCGCTCCGAGCGCGATCAACTACGTGAAGACCAACCTTCCGCCCGGCTCGTACGTGATCGCCTGCTTCAACTCCAACCGGCACAGCGCCGGGCACAACCACAGCCAGTACGGGATGGTCCGCAAGCTGATCGTGAAGTAGATCGGCCCAAGCGCTCGGGCTCTGCCGGTCGAGCCCGAGCGCTGCGCCATTCGACGACCAGAAGGGCTTCGACGCCATCAACGGGCGCGCATCCATAGCCGTCCACGTCCACGGGCACGAGACGGTCGGGCTCTGCCGGGTGTCGCGCTGATCGCGCTCGCCGCCCACCCGGCCGTGCCCACGACTCCCGCCACGGTGCGGACGGTGACCATCACCGACAGCACCGTCATCCCGGGCGAGCTGGTCGTCGCCGCCTCGACGAAGGTGGTCTGGCACAACCACGGGCACAACCGCCACACCGTCACGGCCGACGACGGCAGCTTCGGATCGGCGCCGCTCGTCACGGGCGGCCGGTTCACGATCAACGCCCCCGCGAGGCCTGGCGTCTACGGCTACCACTGCATCTTCCACTCCTACATCCGCGGAACGCTGACGGTCTCGCCCGTGAGCCTCGCAACACCCGGCCCGGTGGACGTGGGCCGCACGGTCGCCCTGCGCGGGACCGTGCCCCGCGCGGCCGCCGGCTCGCCGGTGAGCGTCCAGCGCCGTGTTCCCGGGGCATGGGTCGCCGTTGCCGATACGACCGCCGGCGCGTCGGGGGCGTTCTCGGCGACCTCCCCCGCGCTTACGACGCAGACCGTCTTCCGCGCGGTCGCCGCCGGCTCGGTGAGCCCCAGCGTGCGGGTGCTGGTGCGCCCGGTGGTCGCGGTGATCCGGCATGGCGCGCGGCTGACGGTGCGCGTGCGGCCGGCGGTCTCCGGCGCGGCGGTCCACCTCGAGCGCCTCGACCGGGACGCGCACCGCTGGGGGCAAGTGGCGAGCGGGCGTCTGTCCGCGGGACGGGCCGGTTTCACCCTGAGGTCGCCTGGGGTCTACCGCGCGGAGGTCGGTGCACACGGCGGCCTGTCCGCGCGCGCCTCGAGGGCCATCGAATTTCGATCGGGAGCGTCCCGACGTCGGGCACGGTGATCGCGGTTCGGCCCCTCGCTATGCGGGTTCGCGCACCAGGGACGCCGTCGGCGCACCATGGCGGGAGACGACGGGTCCGTCCGCTCGTCCCGCGGATCCGGGACGCCACCGGAGGAGCTCGGCGAGGTCGGTGATGACGAGGTCCGCGCCGCCGGCGTGGAGCGCTTCCCCATGGCCGCCGCGGGCGACGCCGATCACGAGCCCGAACCCGGCCGCGCGCGCGGCGGAGATCCCGGCCGTGGTGGTCTCGAAGGCCGCGCTCCGGCCCGGCTGTACGTGGAGCCGGCGGCAGGCCGCGAGAAGGGTGTCGGGTGAGGGCTTCGGCTGGAGCCGGTCGGCGTCGAGGGTGGTGCCATCGACCTGCTCCTCGATGAGGCGGGCGAGCCCACCGCGCTCGAGGATCGCCCCGGTGTTCGCGCTCGGGGAGACGACCGCACGGTGCACGCCGAACATGCGGGCGGCCTCCAGGTAACTGCGCGAGCCCGCGAAGGCGGTCACGGTTCCGAGCCGCAGGCGGCGCTGCAGCCGCTCGTTCTTCCGGTTCGCGAGTCCGTGGACGGTGTGGGCGCCCGGCGGATCGTCCGGGCGCCCCTCGGGCAGGCGGATGCCTCGCCTCGCGAGGAACGCCCGCACGCCGTCGAGGCGCGGCCTCCCGGCGATCAGGAGCTCGTACTCGCGCCGTCGGTCGAAGGGCACGAACTCGTGGCGGTGGGATCCGGCGAGCTCGACGAGGAAGTCGTCCAGCGTGTCCGCCCACGCGGCCGCGTGGACGCCGGCGCTGTTGGTGAGGACACCGTCGAGGTCGAACACGCAGGCGATCACCTCGGCCGGCAGGCCGAGCACCCGCCTCGTGACCCTCGGACCGTCGAGCCACTGCACCAGGACGCTCGTTCGGTGCACGTCGCGGGCGATGCCCTGGAGCAGCTTCGCGGCCTCTCCCCGTTGCTCGGCGAGGCGATGGCGATGCACCTGCGCCTCCGACGCGCTCAGGTACTGACCGGCGGCGTCGAGGGCTCGCTCGGCCGCCTCGCACGCGACCCACCACCCGGCGGCGAGCGCGTCCAGATCGAGCGGCTCCCGTGTCGGCAACGGCATCTCGGTGGGCCTTCGTTCGAGCACCCATCGGACCGGGATCCTGGGGCTCCGTTGATATTGAGCGACGCCGCGCGGACCTGCAACGCCTGCCCCCTCGCGGGGCCGCCGTCGTCTACGGCGTGCCGGGAGCCGCGGCGGCGAGCCGGCGCGCGATCGCCGTGCGGGCACGCTCGATCGGTTCCGCGCTCCGCATGACCACGAACTGCGCGTTGGCGAGGAACAGCGCCGCCTCGACCTCGAACCCGAGCTGCCCGGCGTCCTCCTCCGCGTCGATCGCCCCCTCCGCCTGGGCGTCGCGGACCGCCGTCTCGAGCCGACCGAGCCAGTCGCCGAGGAAGAGGACGAGACGATCGCGAACCGCTCCCGGTCGCATGTCCATCTCCGCCAGCACCGAGGCGAAGAAGCATCCGCCGGGGAAGGTGTCGATCTCCACGTAGCGCAGGTAGCCGTCCACGAGCCGGTGCAGGCGCTCGAGCCCGCTCGGCGCGTCCGAGGCGGGCTCGGTCACCTGGGCGGCGAAGATCGCGCTCGCCGACTCCACCGTCGCGAGCTGGAGCTCCTCCTTGGAGCCGAAGTGGGCGAACAGGCCGCTCTTGCTCATCCCCACCCGGTCGGCCAGCCGGCCGATCGAGAGTCCCTCGATGCCCTCCACCGTGGCCAGTCGTGCGGCCTCGTCGAGGATGGCCTTCCGGCTCGTCTCGCCTTCACTCCGCCGGGACCGTGCCGCCGGCCCCGGCGCCCCTGTGCCGCCTTTCACACTCATGCTTGCAATCTAGCACGAACGTTCGTATCTTAGCGGCCCTAGCACGAACGATCGTGCTGCCAAACCGGCGCGTGCCGAGGCTCACGCCGGTCATCTCACGAGCTGAGGAGCGAATGTCATGAGCACCACCCTGGACGACACGCTCGTCCGAGACCTCACCGAGCGGGTCTCCGGGCCCGTCCTCGCACCGCACCAGCCGGGCTACGACGAGGCCCGCGCCCTCTACAACGGCCTCGTCGACCGCCGGCCCGCGCTCATCGTCCGTGCCCGGACGCCGCAGGACGTCGCCGCCGCGCTGGCCCTCGCGCGCCGCGCGGGGCTCGAGGTGTCGGTGCGCGGCGGCGGCCACAACGTCGCCGGCCGCGCCGTCGCCGAGGGCGGGGTGATGATCAGCCTCGCCGACATGAAGGCGATCGCGGTCGATCCCGAGCGCGCCACCGCCACGGCGGGGGGCGGCGTGACCTGGGGCGAGCTCAACGCCGCCGCCGGCGCGCACGGCCTGGCCGTGACCGGGGGCGTGGTCTCCACGACCGGCATCGCCGGCTACACCCTGGGCGGCGGGCTGGGCTGGCTGATGGCGAGGTACGGGCTCGCGTCCGACAACCTGCTCGCCGTCGAGCTGGTCACGGCGGCCGGCGAGGTGCTCGAGGTCGACGCCTCCTCGCACCCGGACCTGTTCTGGGCGTTGCGCGGCGGCGGCGGCAACTTCGGCGTCGCCACCTCGTTCACGTACCGCGTGCACCCCGTGGGAACGGTCACCGGGGGGCTGATCGCCCACCCGCTCGACGCCGCCCCCGAGCTGCTGCGCTTCTACCGCGACGCGATCGCCGACGCGTCCGACGACATGAGCGTCTTCGCCGGCCTCGTGCAGGCACCGGACGGCTCCGGCGCGAAGCTCGCCGCCCTCGTGGTCTTCCACGCCGGAGACCCGGACACCGCGCAGCGCGAGCTGGCGCCGTTCACGACCTGGGGATCGCCCCTGATGGCCGAGGTCGGGGCCATGCCGTACCCGGCGATGAACACCATGCTCGACGGCGGGTACCCCGACGGGGCGTTCAACTACTGGCTCTCGAGCTTCACCCGTGGGCTGCCCGACGCCCTCATCGACACCGCCGTCGAGCGGTTCGCCTCCGTCCCCTCTCCGATGACGGCCCTCCTGTTCGAGCACTTTCACGGCGCGGTGACCCGCATCGCTCCCACGGAGACCGCCGTCCCCCACCGCGAGCCGGGCTGGAACCTCCTGCTCCCCTCGGTCTGGACGGACCCGGCCACGAGCGACGCCAACATCCGCTGGACGCGCGAGACCTTCGCCGCCCTCCGGCCCCACTTCTCGGCCCGCCGCTGGATGAACTACCTGGGCGACGACCAGGGCGACGACGCCATCCGCGACGCCTACGGCCCCAACTACGAGCGGCTTCGCGTCGTCAAGCGCCGCTACGACCCGGACAACGTCTTCCACCTCAACCACAACATCGCGCCGTAGGCCCGAGCGCGACGGCGGCGGCCGCCCCACCCTCGGGGCGGCCGCACCCGGCGCGCATGGCGAATCGCCGTTCGTGCTCCACCCTTCCGGCGATGACGCGGCGGACCACGGCCGGCCTCACCCCCTCTCGCCGGCGCGGATCCGTGTGGGCCGGCGTCGCGGTGGGGGTCGCGCTGGCCGTGGCGGCCGGCATCGTGGTCCACGATCGCGGCGGACCGGGTGGGGGCACCGCGGCCCGGCCGGCCGGCATCCACCTCATCCGCCACGTCGTCGTCGTGATGCAGGAGAACCGCTCCTTCGACAGCTACTTCGGCACCTACCCGGGGGCCGACGGCATCCCCATGCGCCACGGCCGCCCGTCCGTCTGCGTGCCGGACCCGGCCCACGGCGGATGCCGTCGCCCGTACCACGACGGCGACCAGGTCCAGGGCGGCGGCCCCCATTCGCTCACGGACGCCCTCCGAGATATCCACGGCGGTCGCATGGACGGCTTCATCGCCAGCGCCGAGCGCGCCCGCACCCTCTGCCGCGGCGGTCTGGACACCGGGTGCGCGCCCAACGAACCCGACGTCATGGCCTACCACGACGCCCGCGAGATCCCGAACTACTGGACCTACGCGCACCGCTTCGTGCTCCAGGACCACATGTTCGAGCCGCTCGCGTCCTGGAGCCTGCCCTCTCACCTGTTCCTCGTCTCGGAATGGTCGGCCCGGTGCCGGCGATCCGGTCATCCGGACACCTGCGTCAACGCTCCCGAGCATCCTCAGCTCTCGTCGCGACCGGGCGGACCCCACTACGCCTGGACCGACCTCACCTGGCTCATGCACCGCGACGGGGTGAGCTGGGGCTACTACGTGGAGAAGGGAGCCGAGCCGGACTGCCGCGCCGACGAGCTGACGTGCCGGCCTCACCCGCAGAACGCCGCCACGCCGGGGATCTGGAACCCGCTGCCGCGCTTCGACACGGTGCGCGACGACCGCCAGCAGCGCAACGTCCGCGACCTGTCCTCGTTCTTCGCCGAGGCCAGGGCGGGCGCGCTGCCGGCGGTGAGCTGGGTGGTGCCCGACGACGCCCACAGCGAGCACCCCCCCGCGCCCATCAGCGCCGGCCAGGCCCATGTGACCCGCGTCGTCAACGCGGTCATGCGCTCCCGCGATTGGGGCAGCACGGCGATCTTCGTGGCCTGGGACGACTGGGGCGGCTTCTACGACCACGTGGCGCCGCCGCGCGTCGATCGCAACGGCTACGGGCTGCGTGTTCCGGGCCTGGTCATCAGCCCCTACGCCCGGGCCGGGTACATCGACCACCAGACGCTCAGCTTCGACGCCTACGCGAAGTTCATCGAGGACGACTTCCTCGGCGGACAGCGCCTGGACCCCCGTGACGACGGGCGCCCCGATCCCCGCCCGAGCGTCCGCGAGACCGTGCCGCAACTCGGGGACCTGCGGGCCGATTTCAACTTCTCGAAGCCGCCGCGGCCCCCGATGCTCCTGGCGCCCTACCCGCGCTCGTGACCCGTCGCGGCGCCTACCGCAGGATCCCCGTGTGGCCGAGCGAGTACCGCCCCGGCTGCGGCCACACCGCCAGCCCGTGGGGGCCGCTCCCCACGGGGATCTTCGCGAGCAGGCGCCCGTCGCGCGTGTCGATGGCGTACACGACCCCGTCCTGGCGCCCGCTCAGCCAGAGCACCCGTCCGTCCGGCGAGACGCCGCCCATGTCGGGGCTGCCCCCGCCCGGGATGGTCCAGGTCCGGGTGATCCGGCCGGTGGCGAAGGAGACCACGGAGACCGTCCCCGCGCCCCGGTTCGAGACGTAGAGGAACCGCGCGTCGCGGCTCGGATAGAGCCCGTGCGCACCCCTGCCCGTCGCGAGGAACCCCATCGTCCGCAGATGGGCGCCGTCCACCTTCCAGATCCCGTCGGCCATCATGTCGGCGACGTAGAAGACACGCCCGTCGGGGCTCAGCTTGACGTCCTGCGGCATGTTCGAGCTCGTGCCGAGCGTGAGGGTCCCGACCACGCGCCGGTGCACGAGGTCGACCTTGACGACCTGACCCGAGAACTCGCAGCTGGCGATGAGATACGTGCCGTCGGCGGAGAAGTCCATGTGATCCACGCCCCGGCACGGGACCGGAAGCTGCTGCTGCAGCTTCATGGTGTGGGGATCGCGGAAGTCCAGCCGCGCGTTGCGCTCCGCCACGATGATGGCCGACCGTCCGTCCGGGGTGAAGTACATGTTGTACGGGTCGTCCACGGCGATCGGCGCGCCCGGGTGGCCGGTCCGCGGATCGATCGGCGTCAGGCTGTTGCCGGTGTCGTTGGTGACGTAGAGGGTCGTGAGGTCCCACGACGGCACGACATGCTGAGGAAGGCCGCCGACGGCGAAGTGGTCGATCACGCGGTAGGTGCGCGGATCGATCACGTCGACCGTGTCGCTCTCGCTGTTGGGGACGTAGATCCGGTAGGGAACGCCCCGGACGGCCGGGCTCATGTCGCCGGGCCCGTCGTATGCGTAGACGTTGCCCGGGGGAGTGGGCGCGAATGGGCTCGCGCTCGGATTCGAGGCCGAGCGGTGGGGCGTCGGGCGCGCCGAGGCCGCGGGCGCCAGGCTCGCGATCGTCGCCACCGTCCCGCCGGGGGAGCGGCCGCCGACCAGCATGATGCGCCGGGTCAGGCCCACGGCGGCGAGATCGGACAGCGGCGTGGACAGGGAGCCCGCCGCGGCGACGCGGCGTCCCGCCGGGTCCACGGCCAGGATGCGGCGCACCGGGGTGCCGGGCGCGCTCCCGCGACCTCCGATCACGTAGGCGACGTCGCCGATCGAGGCGGCCGCGGCGTGCGTCGTCGGCGCGGGGAGACGGCCCACGACCGCGACGCGCCCCGTGGCGGGGTCGAACTGCTGCACCAGCGCCGTCGCGCCGCCGTCGGGGGTGCTCCCCCCGGCGATGACGATCCGGCCGGCCGCCGCCGTGACCGCGGCGTATCGGAGGGCGGTCGGCAGGTGGCCCACGACCCGGGCCGGGCCCCCCGGAGCCCACGCGACGATGGTGTCGAGCCACGACGAGCCGTCGTATCCCCCCACGATGTAGGCGGTGCCACCGATCGCGGCCCCCGCCTGGTCCGAGCTCGGGGCCGGGAGGGTCCCGACGCGGCTGGTGGCTCCGGTATGGGGGTCAACCCTCAGGATCTGATCGAGCTGCCGCACTCCGTCGCCCCCTCCGAAGAGGTACAGCGCCCCGCCGATCGCCGCCGCCGCCGCGTCGTGGAGGGGGACGGGCAGCCGCCCCAGCACCCGCTCCCGTCCGCCCGCCACCGCGATGACGTCGGCCCGCGAGGTGTCCGCGGCCGTGAGCCCCGCGGCCAGCACGACGCGCGCCGGTCCCACGGCCGCTCCGGCGGCGTCCTGCACCGGCGAGTTGAGGGCGCCCAGCGGCGTGGAGCTCAGGTGGGCCGGGAACGTGGGGGCGGGAGGCTGCTCCGCCACGGTGGCCGTCCTCGCGGTCGCGCCGCCGGAGCCGGCCGCCGGAGCGGGCCTCGGGCCCGCAGACGACCCGCCGGACATGAGCGCCCAGGACCCGAGGGCCGCGATCGCCGCGACCGCCACGACCGCGGCGGCGATCCGGCGCCGGCGCCGGCGCCGGCGGCGCCACGCGGCCGCCCGACGAGCCCGGCGATCCGGAGGGTTCATCGGAGCGACGGGGGACGCGAGAGGAGAACCGCGCGGGTCAGCGGCCGCCCGCCGCCGCCGGGGCCTCCGCCAGGCCGACCGGGCTGAGCCGATGCTCGATCACGCTCCCCGCTCCGGTGACCGCGAGGGCCGCCAGGCCGGCCAGGACGTCCGCGACGAGCACGGCCGCCTGCATGCCGATGCCGAAGGCGAGCGCCGTGCCCGTGGAGGCGGCGCCCGCGAGGACGACGACGATCAGGCCCTGCTGGGCACCGGCCCCGTTCGGGGTGACCGGCACGAGGCTCGCGAGAACCTGCGCGAGCACGACGAGCATGACCAGGCCCGGCGTCGGGGTGAGGCCGAACGCCGCGAGGAAGCAGGCGATGGACGCCAGCCGAAGGGCCCAGGCCGCGCACTGACCGAGCAGCGCGGCCCGCAGGTCGCGGCCCTCCCCGAGGATCCTCATGCCCTGGCGCAGTCGGGCCAACGCCTCGGCCGCGCGCCGCCTCACGCGGGGGAGGGCCAGCACCGCGATGAGGGCGAGCGCCCCTGCGGCCGCCACCCCGGCCATCCACCCGCCCGGAGTGATCATCCACGCGGGCACGGTGAGGGTGGTTCCGCCCATCGCGCCCGGAAGGAGGCCGGTCGCGCCGGCCACCGCGAAGAGAAGGAGCATCGGCGGGAGGCCGAGCAGGGACTCGGCGACCATGGTTCCGGCGAGTGCCTCGTAGGTCGCCTCCGGTATGAGGCGACGCGCGAGCACGACCCGGGTCGCGAGGCCCGCCTTCGCCGGCAGCACCGCGTTCGCGGCGGTCCCGGCCAGATAGGGCGTCAGGGCGTCGCGGGCGCGGATCTCCACACCGGGCAGGGCCGCTCGGAGGATCCGCAGCCACACCCCGCCCAGGGTGGCCAGCTTGAGGAACTGGAAGGCGACGCCGAGCGCCAGGGGAACCAGGCTGACGGCCGCCAGATGGCCGGCGATCGGCCGGAGAGCCTCGAGTGGCGCCAGGACCTCAACCATTCGGGGGTAGCGGGGCTACGACTCGCCTCCTTCCCGAGGCCCACGGCCTCGTGACATCGAGACTAGGTTCGGGCGATGAGACCGCCATGAGAGGGGCGGGTTCGCGGCCGAGCGCCCGCCGGGCGCACCGGCCCCCCGCTCAGCTCGCCGGCCGTCGCTCGAGGGCGAGGGCGAGCTTGGGGCACATCGAGACCGCGCGGCGGGCGTCGCGCTCGAGCGATGGGGGCACCGCGCGGCCATCGATGATCGGGTAGCCCCAGCGGTCCATCGCGATCAGCTCCGGCAGCAGCTCGTGGCAGTTGCCGTGCCCGTCGCAGGCGATCGGGTTGACGCGCAGGTGCGACGTCATCTCAGCGCCATTCGCCGGAGGGGGCGGGGACCGGCAGGACCGGGGCGCGATCGACCGCCGAGCAGCGTCCCTGGAGGTGCAGCTGCACCTCGTCGGGGAACGCCGCCAGGGCGCTCCGCACGAGGCGGGCCGCGCCGTCGGGGTGGGAGCAGGCGCCCCGGCCCTCGATCTCGGAGGGGAGCTCCTGCATCTCCCGCAGGGCCTCGGCCGCGCCCCGCCCCCCGGCGAGCGCGACCGAGGCCTCCGCGAGTGCCCGCAGCCCGAAGACGCACGGGCCGCACTGCCCCGCGCTCTCGCCGGCGAGGTAGCGCGCCACCCGCGCCGTCTCCACCAGCCCGCAGGCGGCGCGCGGCAGCACCACGATGGTTCCGGCGCCGACCGACCCCCCGATCGGCCGGAGCCCGGCGGCCGAGAACGGGACGTCCAATGGGTCGTCGGTTCGCAGCCAGGTGCCGAAATAGCCCCCCACGAGCAGCCCGGCGACGTCGTCGGTGGGCCCTCCGCTGAGGGCCAGCACATCCCGGATCGGCGTGCCGATCTCGATCTCGTCGACCCCGGGGGTCCGCACGGCTCCGCCGATGGTGACCAGCATCGAGCCCGGCTCCGCGTCGGTTCCCAGACGGCAGAACCAGTCGGCGCCGTAGCGCGCGATGAGGCCGACGTGGGCCAGGGTCTCGACGTTCTGCAGGAGCGTCGGGCGGCCGTCCACGCCGCGCTCGGAGGGCCGCGGCGGCGTGAAGGTGGGCATGGCGGCACCGCCGTTCAGCCAGTGGACCAGGGCGGTCTCCTCGCCGGCCACGAAGCGCTCGGGCGTCCCCACCACCGACAGGCGGATCCGCAGGCCGCTCGCGGCGCGGCGCCGCGCGGCGTCGCCGGTCCGGGCGAGCGCGGTTCGCGAGGCGCGCGAGATCGCGATGATCACCTCACGCGCCCCCACCGCGTCGGCGGCGGCCAGGGCCCCGTCGATGACCAGGTCCGGGTCGTGGGCGAGGAGCACGGCGTCCTTGTGGCTCGCGGGCTCGCCCTCGGTGCCGTTGGCGACGACCACCGCGCGGCCGCGGCGGTCCGCGACGGCCGCCATCTTGAGGGACGTCGGAAAGCCGCCGCCGCCACGGCCGCGCAGGCCGCTGCGCTCGACCTCGTCGATGAGCGCGCGTCCGGCGTGCACCGGCACCGCTCCGCGGCGATGGGATCCGAGGAGCCGTGGCAGGCCCCGCGGCGCGAGCGACGGCAGGCGCCCCATCCTCTGCGCCGTGGACATCAGCGCGCCGCCGCGGGGGACGAGGGGGTGTCCGAGGCGAGCAGCAGCCGCCATGCGACGGCTCCTCCGATGATCGCGACGGAGCCGATCCCGAGGGCTCGGAGCCAGAGGCTGTGGGTGTCGGTGCCCATCCCGATCCCGTGGATGAACGCCACCGGCCAGGTCGCGTACGCGGCCCAGTGGATGGCCCGCCAGGCGCGCCGGCCGATCCGCTCGCGAAGGAGGCCGGTCACGACGAGCGCCAGGATGAGGTCCACGGCCAGGGCCCCGAGCCCCACCAGCAGCGGGCGCGACGCGGCGGTGAAGGGCACGAAGACATTCACGAGTCGCACGGCCGCATAGGGGTCGAGGACCGCGGAGGTCACGTGGATCCCGATGAAGACGACGGACAGCAGCGACAGGCTGCGGTGAAGGGCGAGGGTCGCGAAGCGGGGGAGCGAGCCGAGCTGGACGCCGCCGCGGGTCGCGATGCCGAGGGTCATGACCCCCGTGAGCAGGAGCAGCGAGACGACTCCGCTGCCGCGCATCAGGAACCAGACGGCGTTGCCGTTGTCGAAGACGCTCATCCGACCGGCTCCGGCCAGTCGCCGACATGGAGGACCTCGCCCTCGCGGGAGACCAGGCGCGCCGGCAGCCCGGCGTCCGCGAGCCATCGTGGGGCCCGCGCGCCGCGGACGATCGCCGCCGTGCTGGCGATGTTGGCGTCAACGCAGGTGCCCGCCGCCACGCTGACGGTGCGCCACACCTCCTCGGCCGGCCCGGCCCGGCGGGGGTCGAGGATGTGGTGGCGCGCGCCGGTGCCGGATCCCCACCGGCGGACCGTGGTGCTCGAGGTCGCGAGGCCGCCCTCGCGCAGGCTGACGGTCTCGCCCTCGCCGTCGATGTCGCGGTGGTCGTCGGTGACGCGCACCGGCCAGCCTCCGACGGGCGCCTCGCCGCAGAGGGCGATGTCCCCACCCAGGCTGACGAGCGTCCCGGCGCCGGTCGCCTCGTGGATGGCGCGCGCGGCCCGGTCGGCGGCGAGCGCCTTGGCCGTGGCCCCGAGGTCGATCAGGACGCCCCGGGGAATCGCGACGGTGCCGCGGGCGCGGTCCACCCGGACCGTGCGCCATCCCGGCACCGGGGCGATCCGCACGCGGACGCCGGGGCGGAGCCCGCCCACCAGCGAGAAGTCGCGGTCGTATCCGAGCTCGCCCATCGCGCGGCCCACGGTCGGGTCAACGTCTCCATCCGTGATGGCGGCCGCGCGCAGGGCGACCTCGAGGGCCTCGATGAGGAGCGGGCTCACCGCGACCTCCCCGCCGGCGCCGCGATTGACGGCGTTCAGCTCGGAGTCCTCGCGGAACCGGCTGCAGGCGCGGTCGATCCGGCCGAGCTCACGGCGCAGCACGGCCTCGGCCTCTCCGAGCGCCTCGGGCGGGTCCACCGCCACCAGGGCGGTCGTGCCGAGCGCGGTGAAGGAGGTGGAGCGTTGCGCCGTGACCACGTCAGGATCCGCCGGAGGACGCCACGGGCGGCTGCACCGACGGGACCGGGACGGCCGCCGGCGCGGCCAGGCTCCCGCTCTCGTTCTGGCTCCCGCTCTCGTACTGGTTCTCGCTCCCGGACGGGGAGTACGACGAGGACCCCGTGACCGCCCCCGCGGCGGCGGCCGCGGCGGCGGCCGCCGCGGCGGTCCCCGGGGTCGCCGCCGAGGAGCTCGCCTTCGTGGGCGCCCTCGTGCTCGCCGCGGCCAGCCCGCCGAACGTAACCGTGCCGAGCACGGCGAGGGCGGCGATGGCCCGGGTGGTGCGCGAGACGGTCCGGACGTGCTCGTCGCGCCGGCGCGATCGGTACAGGGGGCGGTTCTCGTGGGGCTCGCTCATCGGGGCCTTCCGTCGGGGGACCGGGCTCGTGAGGGGACTCGGGGCTCGAACCAGGGTAGGCCGGGGTCGGTAAGGGATTGTCCAAGAACACCTAAGAGTTACCTGTGGCTTGCCCAGCCGTGGCGGGGCGCCCCGGCGGCACCGTCCGGGCAGGTTCTGTCACTTCCCGCCACCCCGTCATCGCTTCTGGCGAATGGCGTGTCCCTTCGGCGTAAGCCGGTGGACGGGGGGTCGTGGTCAAGGGGGAACGGACCCCACCGGGAGGCACACCAGGATGAGACGGACCGACAGGGTTGCCGTTGCGCTCATCACGGGCACCGCCGCGCTCGCAGGAGCGACGGGACTGGCACGTACGACGAGCCTCGGCCCCTATCACCACCCCCCGCTGCCCCAGAACCCCCTGCTGGGGCAGCGGGTATCTGAGCTCGACCGACTGGACGGGAGCCTGCGGCGGGCGATGGAGCGCCGCCTGCCGTCGCTGCCGTCGCTCGGCACCGCGCGAGGCGCGTCGGCCGCGGCCGCCGGCGGCACGGGAGTGCTCCGGCGCGTCCGGGCCGGCTCGGCCCCCGCGCCGGGGGCATGGGCCCCGGCCGCGGGATCGCCGGTGCCCTCCAGCGTGGCGCCGCCGCAGGCGGCCCCCACGCGGCACCGGGACGCGCCGCCCCCCGTCACCCCCGCCCCGGCCGCGCCCGTCGCGGCGCCGCCGGAGCCCGCGCCGCCGGCCCCCGTGCAGGCGCCGGCGGCGGGATCCGGACGTCCCTCGCGGTCGTCCGGCGGCACCGGGGGTGGGAACGCGACGGCGGCCCCCGGCCGCGGCGAGGGGGTCGAGCATGAAGGGCAATGAGACGGCTCGTCTGTACACGATCACCATCGCGATCCTGGTCTTCTTCGTGGTCTGGGCGGGCGTCGCGGCGCATCCCTGGACCGGCCCCCAGCCCGTGGCGCGCACCGACCCCCGGACGGCGGCCCTCACGGCGCGGGAGGCGCACCTTCTCCACAGGACGCGCGCCGCGCGCCGGGCGCTGATCGGCCGCTGGACCCGGTATCAGCACCGCCTGGCCTCTCGCATCGCGGCGATCGAGCGCGCGACCGGCCACGGGACGGGCGATGCGCCGCGCGCGGCCGCGCCTCCGCCGGTGGTCGTCTGGGCCGGCCGGAGCGCGCCCATGGCGTGGACCGGGAGCTCGTGAGTGGAGTTCCACGAGAAGATCGTCCCGACCTTCTGGATCATGGCCCGTGTCGGCGGAGTGATGGCCTACGTCCTCGTCACGGCCGCGATCCTGCTCGGCCTCTGCGTGAAGACGAGGGTGCTCTCCCGGGTGCGGGCGGCGGTGGTCGTCGACCTGCACCGGCTCGTGTCCCTGCTCGGGCTCGGAGCCCTCGGCATCCACGTCGGCGGGCTGCTGCTCGACGCGAACAAGCCCGCGCCGATCCTGTCGTACGTCGTGCCCGGGCTCATGGACTACCGGCCACTGTGGACCGGCATCGGGGTGGGCGTCGCCGAGCTGATGATCGTGATCCATCTGTCGTTCCGGTACCGCTCGCGCATCGGTCCGCGCGCCTGGCGCCGGCTGCACTGGGCGACCTACCTGGTCTTCGCCGGCGCCACCCTCCACGGGCTCGCGAGCGGCAGCGACAGCGCCCTGCCATGGGCGCGCGGGATGTACCTCGCCGCCCTCGCCGCCGTCGTCGGCCTCACCACCTGGCGAGCGCTCTCACCCCGTCCCCTCCCGCGCCCACGGGCGCCGTCACCCATTCCACGTCCCCACGACCAAGGAGCGTCATGAGCAACCACCGAATCGTCATCGATCGCGACCTGTGCAGCGGCTTCGGCGCCTGCGTGGACATCGATTCCGACAGCTTCGCCCTCGGCCCCGACGGTGTCGCGGTCGCCCTCGTGGAGACCACCGACGCCGAGGTCGCCCTGGCGGCCGCCCGGGCGTGCCCCATGGGGGCGATACGCGTGACGGACGAGGCCGGCCGGACGGTGGCCTGAGGTGCGGGCCGTCAACGTCCTGATCGTGGGCGCGGGCCTCGCGGGGGCCCGGTGCGCCGAGACGCTCCGCTCGATCGGCTACGACGGGTCCATCGTCGTCGCCGGCGACGAGCCGCATCTCCCATACGAGCGCCCGGCGCTCTCCAAGGGGCTGCTCCTGGGCACCCGCACCGCCGCATCGCTGGCCCAGCGGCGGGAGGATTTCTGGGGCGACCAGGCGATCGAGGTCGCCAGGAGCGCGCCGGCGACCGACATCGACCTCCATGGGCGCCGCGCGACCGTCGGGGCGCGGCCCATGAGATGGCGGCGCCTCGTGATCGCCACCGGCGCGCGGGCCCGGCGGCTGCCGGGGCTCCCCGAGCCGCGGGGGGTGCACCACCTGCGCAGCCTCGACGACGCCCAGGCTCTCCTCGCGGATCTGCGCCCGGGCGCCCGGCTCGTCGTGATCGGCGCGGGCTTCGTGGGCGCCGAGGTGGCCTCCACCGCCCAGGAGCTCGACCTCGAGGTCACCGTCGTCGAGGCGGGGGAGGTGCCCCTGGCGCGGGTCCTGGGCACGGAGGTCGGGACGCGGATGGCGGCCCGTATGCGAGAGCATCGGGTCGACCTCCGCCTGGGAGCCCGGCTGCTTGGGCTGGTGGAGCGCGACGGGCGGGTGTCCGGCGTCGAGCTCGCCGGCGGCGAGCGTCTCGCCTGCGATCTCGTGCTGGTCGGCGTCGGCGCCGTTCCGAACGCCGACGTGGCGTCCCTCGGCTCGCTCGCGCTCGCCGAGGACGGGGGCGTCGCGACCGACGCCTGCGGGCGCACCGGTCACCCCGGCGTGTTCGCGTGCGGCGACGTGGCGAGCGCGTGGCGCGGCGAGCTCGGGCGCCACGCCCGTCGCGAGCACTGGACCGCCGCCGCGGGCGGGGCGCGGGCGGTCGCCCACGCCATCGTCGGCGTCGAGCGCCCCGACGACTCCGAGTCCTTCTTCTGGTCCGATCAGTTCGGCTGGCGGCTCCAGATGGTGGGGGAGTCCGGGGCCCACCTGCACGCCGAGGTGTGCGACGAGTGCGAGGGCGGCTTCCTCGTCCGCTACCGGGACGCCGAGGGGCTTCTCCGCGGGGGCCTCGCCGTCAACCGGTCCGAGGGGCTGGCCCCCCTTCGCCAGGAGATCCTCGGGTCGGCGACCGTGGTCGCCGGACCCCCGACGAGAGGAGGGGTAAGGAATGTGTGAGACACCCGCGTGGGCCGCGCCGGCTGTGGAAGGGTCCACCGTCATGAGCCCGAACCCCGCCGAGCAGCCGGGACCAGGCGAGGACCCGACCCCTCCGATCGACGAGGCGTGGGCCCACCGCGCCGAGCTGGTGCTCTATGCGCGCCGGCTCCTGGGAGCGCAGCGCGAGCTCGCGGAGGACGTCGTGCAGGAGGCCTTCCTGCGCCTCCATGAGCGCGCCGCCGGCGGCGCGCCCGTGCGGGAGGCGCGGCCCTGGCTGTTCCGCGTGACGCGGAACCTGGCGCTGGACGAGAGGCGCCGCACCCGGCGAGGCGAAGAGGTGCGGACCACGCTCGAGGTGGTCGCCACGGAACCGAGGGGCCCGCTCGAGGTCGTCCAGGGCCGCGAGGAGGCGCGCCAGGCCCTGCAGGGGCTGGGGGCCCTGCCCCCGCGCGAGCAGCGCACCGTGATCCTCGACCAGGCGGGTCTCGCGCCTCCGGCGATCGCCCGGCGCATGCACACCACCACCAACGCGGTGCACCAGTCCCTGTTCCGGGCGCGCCGGCGCATGCGCGATGCCCGCGCCGCGGCGTGGGGTCTGCTGCCGCTGCCGATCATCCGCCTCCTCGTCCGGACCGCGAGCTCACCGGCCCTCGACGGCCTCCCACCGCTCGCGCCGGGAGGCGGGGGCCGGTTCGCCGGTGGCGCGGGCGTCGTGGGGCTCATGGCGGCGGCCGTGATCGGCACGGGCGTCGTGGCCGACCAGCCGGCGATCCTCCACCCGACCCACCACCGCGCCGCCGCGGTCGAGAGGACCCCGGCCGAGGCCCCGGGATCCTCGGGGACGGAGGCCGCGGGCATCGACGAGCCGGGCGGCTCCGCCGCCGCCGCGTCGCGCGCGCCGGGGGCCGTCACCCGGGCACCCGGGACCGTCGCCGGCGGCCGGGAGGCACCGGGCCGCCAGATCGATCTGAGCCCGTCCACGGCGCGCTCCTCGCCCGCTCGCGAGGTCGATCCGGGCACGGAGGGGGGGGACGCCGCGCGCGAGGACTCCGTGGCCCGGCGGACCCGCGAGCCGAGCCAGGAGCCGAGCCAGGAGCCGAGCAGGGAGCCGAGCCAGGAGCCGAGCGGCGACTCGTCCACGGGGTCGCGGCAGGCGGGCCACGCCGGCGGCGCGGACACGGCGCAGGGCGTCGAGAGCCCCTCGACCCAGGAGCCCGACCACCAGGCCGAGCCCCAGGCGCCCCCCCAGGCACCGCCGACCTCCGAGTCCGAGTAGAGGTTCGCGCGTAAGCGGGAGGCCCCTCGGGCGTGGTGCCGGGTGAGCGTCGAGATCGAGTGCCCGTCGCGCGTGGCGCGATGCGATCTCGACGCCATCCGAATCCCGAGACCGGAGGCCCCTCGAAATGAGATCCACCCACCGCATCATCGTGGCGGCGGCGCTCGCCGTCTCCGTCGCCGCCGGAACGGCCGCCGCCACGCGGACCGTCCACCTGGGTGCGGACACGCGGGACGCGACGCCGATCTCCGCCTCCGCCCTCGCG
Organism: Miltoncostaeaceae bacterium; assembly: GCA_963760715.1. Lineage (GTDB taxonomy): Bacteria > Actinomycetota > Thermoleophilia > Miltoncostaeales > Miltoncostaeaceae > CAVXDY01. The sequence goes on from CAVXDY010000007.1 coordinate 561,873, forward strand.
GCCCAGAAGGCGAAACTCGCCGCCGCGGACCACTCCATCGACAAGGCCCTCGCCGCACGCCCGCCGGCGCTGCCGAGGGTCCCGAGGTTCCATCCCCTCGGCAAGCCCAGCGTGCCGCCCCTGCTGGTGACGCGCGTGGTGCCGATGACCTCCCCGGCGGTCACGGCCGACACCGGTGACGCCCCCCCCGCCGCGGACGCGGGGTCGCACCGCTCGCGCCCGCCGGCGGCCACGACTCCGGTCCCGACCGGGGCGCCCGCACCGGTGCGCGCGGACGACGACGGTGAGGACCACCACGCGTCCGCCGGCGAGGAGCACGGCGGCGGGGACCACGCCGGCGACCAAGAGGACGGGGCCTCGGAGCACCACGCGGCCGAGCCCGAGCACCACGACGACTGAGGGGGCCGATCATGACGAGCCACATCGGGCGGATCTACGCCGTCGCCGGCGCCCTGGTGGTCCTGTTCCTCGGATGGGCCGCGGTCGCGGCCCATCCGTGGGACGCCGCGGCGGTCGACCCGCGAGTGGCGGCGCTGAACGAGCGCCGCGCCCAGGTGCGCCAGGACGCGGCCGATGCCAAGAGGGTCGTCGCGGCCCGGTGGGAGCACTACGAGGCTCGGCTGGCCGCCCGGCGTCGAGCGGTTGACCGGGCGTGGCATCGCCGAAAGCGCGCCGAGGCCGCGTTCCAGCGACGTCTCGCCGTGGCCCGGGCCCATCGGCCGGTGATCGTGAGGACCGTCTACGCGCGGCCCGGAGCGAGCGGGTCGGCACCCGCGTACTCCGCGCCCTCCGGCTCGGGGGGCGGGTACTCGGCTCCGGCCGCCTCGCCGGGGGCCCCGTCCGCCGCCGCCCCCGCGGCCGCTCCACCGGTCGTGAGCGTCGGCGGCTCGGCGCCGGTCACCTCCAGCGGGTCGTCGTGATCCGCCGACGCCGGTTTCGCGCGATGGGGACCGAGGTGGAGCTGCTCGTCGAGAGCGATTCCGACCCCGAGTCCTCGGATGCGCTCCGGGCGGCGGAGCGGGAGATCCGCCGCCTGGAGGGGCTCCTCTCGCGCTTCCGCGCCGACTCGCAGCTGTCCCGGCTGAATCGCGAGAAGCAGATCGCCGCGGGGCCCGAGCTGGCCGAGGTCGTGGAGCTCGCGCTCGCCGGCCGGGAGAGCACCGGAGGGCGGTTCGACCCCACCGTTCACGACGCCGTGGTGGCGGCGGGCTACGACCGCTCATTCGAGCTGATGCCCCCGGAGTCGCCGGCCGACGATCCCCCGGCCCCGATTCGCTGTGGGGGCGGCGTCCATCTGGACCGCCGCGCTCGGGCGATCCGCCTCGACCCCGACGTCCGTCTCGACCTGGGCGGCATCGGCAAGGGCTACTCCGCGGACCGGTCCGCCGAGGTGCTCTCGGCGGCGGGCCCCTGTCTGGTCAACATCGGAGGGGATCTGGCCGCCCGGGGTGTCCCGGATGACGGCGCCTGGGCGGTCGGGGTCGAGGTGGACGAGGGCACGCTCAGCCTCTCGCTGGAGCGCGGGGCGATGGCGACCTCCGGACGGGACCGCCGCCGATGGCGTCGCGGGGGCGTTCCCGTCCACCACGTGATCGATCCGGGTACCGGGCTCCCCGCCGCCACCGATCTCCTGCGCGTCACGGCCGTCGCGTCCAGCGCCGCCTGGGCGGAGATCCTGGCGACCGGGTTCCTGGTGGCCGGCGCCGACGCCGCGGCGAGGGAGGCCGATGCCCTCGGGGTGCCGTGCCTGCTCGTCCGCGAGTCGGGGCCCACCCTGCGGGCGGGGGGCCTCTCCTGACCCGCGATCCGACCTTCTGGCTCATCGCCCGGGCGACCGGCCTGCTCGCGTACGCGATGGTCAGCGCGACGATCATGGCCGGGCTGGTGCTGAAGGGCCGTCCATTGAAGGTGCTCCGGCCCGCGGCCGTGACGGACGTCCACCGGTTCCTGTCGCTGCTCGGCCTTCTCGCGGTCGCGTTGCACGGGTGCGCCCTCGTGCTCGATTCGACCGTCGCCGTCTCACCGCAGGCGCTGATCGTGCCGGGGCTCGTCCCGTACCGCCCCCTCTGGACGGGCGTCGGGGTCGTCGTCGCGGAGCTCATGCTGCTCGTCCACCTGTCCTTCCGGTTCCGCAGGCGCATCGGCGTGAAGAACTGGCGCCGGCTCCACTGGGCCACGTACGCCGTCTTCGGCGGGGCGACGATCCACGGGCTGATGAGCGGCACCGACAGCGGCCGGCCCTGGGCGCTCCCCGCCTACACCGCGGTGGTGGCGACGGTGGCGGGTCTCACCGCCTGGCGCGCCACCACCCCGCGCCGGCGCGGCGCCCCCGCCCCCGGCGCGACCGCGGAGCCCGCCTGACGCGAGCCCGTGGTCGTTGCGGGTCGCCGATCGCCCCCGGCTCCTCAGCGCGCGCCGGACGAGCCTCAGCGAGCCGGCGCGGGCACCTCGGCCGGCACGGTCATCACCACGCGGAGCCCTCCGCCCGGGGCCTCGTCGAGCTCCACCGCGCCGCGGTCCGTCTCGACCAGGCTCTTGACGATCGCCAGCCCCAGGCCGGAGCCGCGCCGGTCGTCGTGGCCCCGCCAGAAGCGATCGAATGCGTGCTCGCGGGCCTCGGCCTCCATGCCCGGGCCGTGGTCGCACACCTCCACCACGATGGCCCCGCCCCGCCCCGTCGCGGTGAGCCGAATCGAGGTGTCGGCGGGCGCGACCTCGAGGGCGTTGGCGATCAGGTTGTCGAGCACCTGCTCGAAGGCCCCCGGCGAGAGCGACGCCCACAGGGCCTCGTCCGCGCCGGACACGATCTCGACGCCCCGCTCCCCCGCCGCGAAGCGCCAGGCCTCGGCGCGCTCGAGCACGAGCCGGCCGATGTCCTGCCGCGTGCGCTGGGGTGCGCGGCGGTCGGCGTGGGCCAGGGTGAGCAGTCCGTTGACCAGGCGCGAGAGCCGGTCCACCTCGGCGATGGCGCTCTCCAGCTCATCCCCCACGGCGGGGCTCACCTCGTGCTGGAGGTTCTCGATCCGCAGGCGAAGGGCCGTGAGCGGGCTCCTGAGCTGATGGGACGCGTCGGCCACGAACTGCTCCTGCGTTCCGACCACCAGATCGAGGCGGGCGACCATGTCGTTGAAGGCGCTCGAGAGCTCGCGCACCTCGGGGGGCCCGGACGAGGGGTCGGCCCGCACCGCGAGGTCGCCGGCCCCCGCACGCCGTGTGGCGTCGCGCAGGTGGGTCAGCGGCCTGCTCACCCAGAGCGCCAGCCAACGGCCCGCCACGGCGACCGCGGCGAGCACGATCAGGGCCACGCCCCCGAGCACCAGCCAGTAGCGGTGCACCTGGGAGTCGATGCGCGAGGTGGGCACGCTGGCCCGCACCGCGCCGAGCACGACGCCCCCGGAGGCGACCGGCACCGCCACATAGAGGAGGTCCCCTCCCAGGGTCTCGGAGCTGCGGGTTCCCGTGGCCACCGTCCCCCTCAGGGCCGAGGCGATCTCCGGTCGCGTCGAGAAGTCGCGGTTGAGCCCGAGGGCCGGGTCGGAGTCGGCGAGGAGGCGCCCGCGGGGGCCGACCACCACGACCCGCGCGCCGCTGGACGTCGCGTAGCGGTTGACCAGGCCGGTCAGCGTGGCACCGCCCGGGCTGGGGTTGCCCTGCAGGTTGTCCTCGACCAGGGCGCCGAGGGCGACCGCGTCCCGCTCCACCCTCTGCTGGAGGTCGTGCCGCTCGCTGCGCTGGTAGACCACGCCCAGGGGGATCTCCAGCGCGACCAGCACCACCGCCGCGAGGATCAGGTAGGTCGCCATGAGCCGGCGGGTCATTGCGGGCGCAGCCGGAAACCCACCCCGCGCACGGTCTCGATCCACGAGGGGTCGCCCAGCTTGCGCCGCAGCGACGACACGTGGACGTCGATCGTCTTGGACGGCCCGTACCAGCGGGTGCCCCAGACGTCCTCCAGGATCCTGCGCCGGTCGATGGCGGCGCCCGGATCGGCGGCCAGCAGCTCGAGCAGCGCGAACTCCTTCGGGGTCAGCGCGACGTCGCCGCCGTCGACGCGCACACGGTGCTCGCGCCGATCGACCTCGAGGGCGCCCACCACCAGCACCGGGTCGGGCTCCGGCTGGAGGCCGTTCTCGGACACGCGGCGCATGACGGCGTTGATGCGCGCGATCAGCTCGCGGATCCCGAACGGCTTGACGACGTAGTCGTCGGCGCCGAGCTCCAGGCCGACGACGCGGTCGACCTCCTCGCCCTTGGCGGTGACCATGATGATCGGGACCCGGGACCGCGCCCGCATCTGGCGGGCGACGCTGTATCCGTCGAGATCGGGCAGGCGCAGGTCGAGCAGCACGAGGTCGGGCTCCTCGGCGGCGAGCGCGTCGCTCCCGTTCGCGACCCGCTCCACCTCGAATCCCTCGCGCTTCAGGCCGGCCACCAGGGGCTCGGCGATCCCGTCATCGTCCTCGACGACCAGCAGCTTCATCGGTCGAATCATGGCGCGCCCGGACGCGCCCGGCGAACGACCTTCCGTTCCTTTACCAATCCGTGGCGGTCTCCGTGAAGCCCGTGACCCCGCGAAAACCGCCACGTCACTACTGTCGGATCACCGGTTCTCGGGAGGAGGCGACACGAACGGACTGATCGTGGCGCGCACCGGCGGCCACCGTCTCGCCGGAGGCCTGCGGTGACCGGCCCGAGCCGGTGGAGGCGGTGGCGTGGTCCCGTGACCATCGGTCTCGCCGTCATCGTCCTCGCGATCGCCGCGGCGCTCGCCAACGTCGCCCTGCTCGGCTCGACCGGCGACAACCGCATCGGACACCTGCGCCCGGTGGGCTCCACGCCCTCCACGACGGTGGCGTCGCCGGTGCCGCCGCCGACGACGATCGACGCCGACCACGATGGCGACGACTAGGGGTCGGCGTGACGGCGCCATCTGCCGATAGAACAGGAGACCGGCTCCCCGGCTGAGCGGTGGGGGAGTCCACGGGACACCGCGCGGGCACGCGCGGCGTCTCGTCGTCGCTCTGTATGCATTCGTACAGGGGAGCCGGTCGCGATTCTTCCCGCGACGACGCCCTTGGGCCCGGCGACGGCCGGGGCATAGGGTGGGCCGGGTGAATCCACGATGCCGGCCCGGGGTGCTCGCGCTCCTGGCTCTCGCGATGCTCTGCCTGCCCACCGTGGCGCAGGCTCGCCTCGCCCCGACGGCCCTCATCGTGGAGGGGCGGTCGATCGCGGGGGTGCACATCGGGGACACCCGGGCGCAGGTGGTCCGGGCCTGGGGACCGCCGGATGGGCGCTGCACGCGCGTGCCGGTCTACCGCGGCACGACGTGCGAGCACCTCGGCCACCTGCACGTGACCTACGACGGCACCGACCACGTGGCGGCGATCACGGCGGACTACCGGGTCAACGTGACCCAGACGCGGATCCGCGGCGACCGCCGTCGCGGCATCTACGCGACGCGCGCCGGCATCGGGCCGGTCGTGGCCCAGAACACGATCATCCGCCACTACGGGCGGAAGCTCACGCTCCTGCCGCGCCGCACCGACCCCGGCTTCGGCGGGGTCGATCGGACCTGGGTCGTCCGCGGCCCGGCCGGCCGCCTCACCCTCTTCGGCGTGACCGGGTCGAGCGGCGGTCGCAACGGCGGCCAGATCATCGACATGACCGTGGCCCGGGCGCGGACCCCCGTCGTCACCGGCCCGGCGCGGCTCGGCGTCGGCGCGGTCGCCCCCGTCTCTGCCGACGGCCTCGTCCCCGGGCTGCCCTACCGCTTCGAGGTGCTCTTCCCGGGCGCCGCGGAGCCGGTGGGGCTGGCCTCGGTGACGTCGGATGCCCGTGGCCACGCGGAGGCGGCGATCGCGTACGACGGCCCTCTCGCCGAGGCGCTGGCGGCCAAGAGCACGGCGATCTCCGGCGATCTCGCGGGGAGCCTGCGCATCGCGGCGCTGGACGGCGTGGAGGTTCCCGGTGCGGGCGATGGCCGCCCCTTCTGGCTTGGGCCGATGGTCACGAGCGCTCCGGTCGCCGTCGCCGCACCGGTCGTCACGATGACCGTCGAGCCGGCCGGCCCCGTGAGCTTCGACACGCCGCTCACCGTGCGCTTCGGCGGGCTGCCGCCGACCACGCTCCAGGGCGACCAGGCGCCGGGCCTCAGCTACGAGCTGGTGTTCCAGGCGCCCTGCGGGAACCCGGACCAGCACGTCTTCCAGGATCCGGTGGCCGGGGTGCTGAGCCTGCCGGGCGCCGCCGACCGAAGCAGCCCCCAGCGCGCCGTGCGGAGCGACTGCGGCCTGGCGGCCGGCCAGTCGGTGACCGTCCCGCTGGTGCTCTTCCGCGACATCGACCTCGCCTCGGGCGCCACGAGGAGGCTCGTGGCCGCGACGGTGCCGGTCACCTTCCTCGGCTAGCGCTCAGCGCCGGCGGGTGATGGCCACCCCCACGACCCCGACGATGAGGAGCCCGATCATGAGCTGCCGGGCGTATGGCACGGTGATGGTCGTCGTCTTGCTGAAGGCGTACTCGGTCTTACCGCTGGAGCGGTCGATCCGGCAGGGGTAGCCCGAGTCATGGGCCGTGCCGGCGGCGTCGCGGCAGTCCGGGGCGGCGAGCCGGCCGAGGCCGAGGAGCACCCCCACGATGAGAGCGGCGAGGGCGATGAGCCGAAGCAGGGCCGGGTCCTTTCTCGCTCCCGGAAACGGTACACGGGGGAGAAATCGCCCAGCGTGAGGAGACCCCCGCGAAGTGTCGGCGGTGCAGTCGCCCCCGGCTGACTTGATTTAGTCGCCTGTAGTAGACTAGACTACCCCCTGCGCGCCGGTCCGAAGTGCCCGGGGATCGACGAAGCGCACCGCGCCAGGGTCATCCGCGCGGCTATCGGGGGGTTGACGGAATGACGCAGCGCACGATCTACACGGTCACCGCGACGCGTGCGGGGGAGTGGTGGGCGCTGGACGTGCCCGGGGTCCCCGGTGCGTCGTCGCGCGCGCGCCGGCTGGACCAGGCCGAGGGCGCGGCCCGCGCGGCGATCGCCCTCCTCCTCGACGTTCCGGCGGACAGCTTCGGAGTCGAGGTGGAGCCGGAGCTCGAGGGGCCGTCGGGCGAGCTGCTGCACGTCGCCCGCATCGCCCGCGAGCGGGCGGAGCTGGCGCAGGAGGAGGCGCGCGCGACGACCATCGCGGCGGTTCAGACGTTCGCCGGCCAGGGGATGACGGTCCGCGACATCGGACGCCTGATCGGCGTCTCCCACCAGCAGGCCGCCAAGCTCCTGCGCCGCGGCGCGCGCGCGGGGTCCCTCTCGGAAGCGGGGTTCGACGCGATGACCACCCAACCCTGGAAGCACATCGACACGATGGGCGAGCCCGAGCGGCGCGCCCGGTTCGCGGAGCGCATGCAGTCGGCGCGCGAGGAGATCGCCGCCGCCGCCCCGGAGTCGGTGGGGCTCCCCGAGCACACGATCACCGTCGAGGCCCGGGCGGACTGGGGCGACGACGATCACATGGTGGATCTCCTCCACGCCATGGACGCGCGGCCGGACCTCTCCGGGCGGGCGGTGGGTGCCAGGGTGCGGATGTCCATCATCGGCGTGACCGTCACGGTCAGGGCCAAGACCGAGAAGGTGGCGCAGGAGACGGCGACCATCGCCCTCATCGACGAGATGAAGGCGCTCGGCCTGGTCTGAGTGCGATCGCCCCGCCGCCCGTGGCGCGGCCGGGGGTTAGGTGATGGTGACCGGCGTGCCCGATCTCATGCGCGAGGCGAGCCACATCACGCTGTCCGTGGACAGCCGCACGCAGCCGTGGGAGACGGCGGTCCCCAGTCGCCCCCCGATGTTGTTGAGGCCGTGGAGGGCGATCTGGCCGGGGCCGCCCTCGAACTCCTGGAACACGCCCGAGCGGGCGCTCAGGGCCAGGGCGTACGGTGCTCCGGCGCGCCCGGCGGACAGCCTCACGTTCTCCTCGACGAAATAGGTGCCGCGGGGTGTGGGGGTGGAGGGCGCGCCGACGATCGCGGAGAAGCTGCGCATCTTCACGCCGCCCCGGTACACGATGACCGTGCGGGACCCGACGTTGACGACGATGTGCCACGGGGTCGTCGAGCGGGTGGTCCCGGCCGCGCTGATCCAGCCGGTCCGCGGGGGCGTCGGGCCTCCGATGGCGCGGCCGGGCAGGCGGACCTTGAACCAGAATCGCCCGTTGTCGTCCTGGATCTGGGCGAGCATCGGCAGCACGGTGCGCGCGCCCGTGAGCGGCCGCTTGGCGCTCACGTGCGCCACCTTCCGACCGCCGGCCGCGGGCTTGGCGCGGACCGTCTGGCCGCCGAGCAGGGTGACGGTGTCCTGCAGCGGGGCGACCCCCGCCGCCTGCGCCCCCTGGCCGCCGGCGGGCGCCAGCAGCAGGGACGCGGCGACGGCGGAGAGGACGCAGGTGGCCCCGAGGCGTGCTCTCATCAGCCCGTGAACCCGCTGGTGCCGCGCGCCGGTCGCGACGGCGCCACCTGCTGCACCTCGGCGCACGTCCTGAACAGCATGTTGAGCGTGGCCGGCGGGGTGGTGTCCGTGAACGTGACGCGCGCCCGGATGTTGTGCACCCCGTCGCCGGCCGAGATCAACGCTCCGAACGGCGCCCTGTTGCGGGTGGTGAGGAAGCGCCCGTCGAGCGAGAACACGACCCTCTTGATCGCGAGGCCCCGGACGAAGGTCTGGAAGTTCCGGCTCACGCAGCGGCCGGTGCCGAACTGCGCGATCGACCGGGCCACCGAGCGCGGCGTGGTGGTGAAGAGCGCGGACCCGTTCGAGGCGTCCGGCCCGGTGCCGCCCGGCCCGGTGCCGCCCGGCCCCGTCCCGCCCGGCGGCGTCCCGCCCGGCGGCGTTCCGCCCGTGGGGGTCGTGCAGCGCGCGGCGCTGATGTTGTCGTTGATCATCGTGACGGCGCCGTTGCGCGCGAACGCGCGCCCCAGCACCGTGACCCCGTTGTTCATCGAGATCGACTGCATGGCCATGATGACGCCGGAGAAGTTGCTGGTGGTCCCGAGCGTCGCGGAGCTGCCGACCTGCCAGTAGACGTTGCACGCCTGCGCGCCGTTGATGAGGTTCACCCTGCTCGCCGACGCGGTGGTCAGCGTGGAGCCGGCCTGGAACACGAAGACCGAGTTGGGGTTGCCCTGGGCGTCGAGCGTGAGTGCCCCGGTCAGGCCCAGCGACGAGGAGGACTTGTAGACGCCGGAGGTGAGCGTGAGGCCGCCGAGGTCCGCCGGGATCGCGAGGGCGGGAAGCCGTCCGGCCGCATCGTTGTAGGCGGTCACCAGGTCGGTCTTCGCCTGGACCGCGACCGCGTCGGCCACGTGGATCGTTCCGTTCACCAGGCCGGGCGGGAACCCGGGCACCGCGCTTCCCGGGGCAAGCCCGAGATCGCCGTTCACCACGGTCGGGCCGGTGTTCGTCACCGTCGAGCCGCCGAGGACCGCGAAGCTGTCGGCCGTTCCGAGGCCGACGGGCGGCTGTGCACCGAGCGCGCCGCTCACCGGCAGCGCGAGCGCCGCGAGCGAGCCCGCGGCCATGAGCCCCCCGATCCAGGCGAGACGCCTGCGCCTCCCCCCGTTCCTTGCGTGACCTTCGGCCGCTGTGCGGCCGCGGTGCGGGGTGGAGGTATTCACGCGCGATCCCCTTCCGGGATCTGACTCGGCTAGAACACCATTCATCGACGCCGCGGCCCTCGAACTTGAAGAGCCTGGTGTCCCCGGCTACCGGCCGGGCGGCTCGACCCCGAGCTCGGCGAGGCCGGTCAGGTTGACGGCGGCCATGCCCCGGACCTCCACGAGCACCATCAGCACCGAGTCGCAGCTCCGGCAGCGGGCGACGGTGCCGGGAGCCCGCAGGTAGACGCGCATCTCGGCCACCTGCCCGGCCGCGCCGCAGTGGGCGCAGACGCCCCGGGCGGTGGTCATCTCGACCCCGAAGACCTCTCGCAGCAGACCTCCGATGGCGTTGCCGTCGAGCGCGTCCATCAGCCTCCTCCGGTGGCGCCGAAGCGCTCGGTCCTGATCCGCGCGGGCGGGTGGCCGAGGTCCACCAGCGACTGCGCGACGACCTCCACGAAGGGGGTGGGACCGCAGACGAACGCCAGCGGGTTCTGCGCCGCCGGCCAGGCCAGCTCCGAGAGCAGGGCCGCGTCCACCCGCCCCGTGCGCCCGGTCCAGCCCGGCGGCTGCGCGCGGGTCAGCGTGTGGACGACCTGTACGCCGGGGTCCGGCGCGTCGAGCTCGGCGCGGTAGATCACGTCCTCCAGGGTGCGGGAGGAATAGAGCAGCCGGATGGGAGCCCCGGCGCCGACGCGCCGCCGGTGCCGGAGCATCGCCCGGAACGGCACGACCCCGGATCCCCCCGCCACCAGCAGCAGCGGGGCGTCGTCGTCCGCGTCCCAGACGAAGTAGCCGCCGATCGGCCCGCGAACCTCGATGGTGTCGCCCGGTCGCAGCTCCTCCGTGAGGTAGGGGGAGACCTCGCCGTCGTCGAGGCGCTCGACCGTGATGGCCGGCGCCTCACCCGGGGCCGAGGCGATCGAGTAGCCGCGCTGCGCCGTGTAGCCGTCGTCGGCCGTGAGCCGCACGTCGATGTGCTGCCCGGCGCGATGGCCCGGCCAGTCCGGCACGTCGAGCTCCAGCGTCCGCACCCGCGGCGTCTCGTCGACCGTGGAGCGAACCGTGGCGAGCCGCCAGCTCAATCGCCCGCGTACCGCTGCTCGAGCCACGGGTCGCCGTGGTTGTGGTACCCGTACCGCTCCCAGAACCCGGGCTCGTCGTCGTCGCGCAGCTCGAGGCCGCGCACCCACTTCGCGCTCTTCCAGAAGTAGAGGTGCGGAACCAGCAGGCGGGCCGGGCCGCCGTGCTCCGGCTCGAGCGGCCGCCCGTCGTAGCCGAACGCCACCCACGCCCTGCCGCCGGTCACGTCCTCGATCGGCAGGTTGGTGGTGTACCCGCCGTCGCAGAAGGCCAGCACGTGGGGGGAGTCGTGCTCGTCCATTCCGAGCAGCGTATCCACGCTGACGCCCTGCCAGGCCGTGTCGAGCTTCGACCAGCTCGTGACGCAGTGGATGTCGGCGGTGATCGTCTCGGTCGGGAGCGCCCTGAACTCCTCCCACGTCCAGCTCCGGACGTCGTCTCCGTCGACGATCGAGAACGTCCACTCGTCGAGCGGCGTGTGGGGTGTGGGGCCGGCCGAGAGCACCGGGAAGTCGCCGGTCAGGTGCTGGCCGGGCGGGATGCGGGCCGCGTCCGGGCCCGGGTCACGCCGCCGGCCGTGGAAGCCGCGGGACGCGAAGGACATGCCAGGTCTCCTGGAGTTGACGCCGGGGCGCCGAGCTTACGCCGGAGCGAGGGCCCGCTCGCGTGCCCGGTCGGAGCGGGATCCCACCTGATCGGCCCTCCGGAAACCCCGGGTGGCGGTCTAGACTCCACGTCCGGTACGGCGACCAGGGGGAAGGGAACACGATGGGGGCATTCGAGGACGAGGTCGAGCGACTGCGCGAGTGGATGTCGTCGGAGCGGTTCGCGGGCACCACCCGCGTGCACACCGCCCGGCAGATCGCGGAGCAGCGGGGCACGGTGCCGCAGGACTACACCGTCGCCCGCGACGCGGCCGAGCAGTTCTACGACCGGCTGCGGGAGATGTTCGCGGAGGGCAAGTCGATCACCAGCTTCGGGCCGTACTCGCCCGGGCAGGCGGTGCAGATGAAGCGGGCCGGCATCGAGGGGATCTACCTCGGCGGCTGGGCCACCTCGGCGAAGGGATCCACCACCGAGGACCCGGGTCCCGACCTGGCGAGCTACCCCCTGAGCCAGGTGCCCGACGAGGCCGCCGGCCTGGTGCGGGCGCTCCTCACGGCGGACAAGAACCAGGTCTTCGCGCGCGCCCGCATGAGCGAGGCCGAGCGTGAGGCGACCCCCGCGGTCGACTTCCGGCCCTTCATCGTCGCCGACGCCGACACCGGCCACGGCGGCGACGCCCACGTGCGCAACCTCGTGCGCCGGTTCGTGGAGGTCGGGGTCCCCGGGTACCACATCGAGGACCAGAAGCCCGGCGCCAAGAAGTGCGGGCACCAGGGCGGCAAGGTCCTCGTGCCGGAGGACGAGCAGATCAAGCGCCTCTCGGCCGCCCGCTTCCAGCTGGACATCATGGGCGTCCCCGGGATCATCGTGGCGCGCACCGACGCCGAGGCGGCCAACCTGCTGGACGGCGCGGGCGACGAGCGCGACCAGCCGTTCATCCTCGGCGTCACCAACACGTCGGTGCCGTCCTACAAGTCGGCCTACCTGGCCGTCATCCGCCGGCTGAACGCGGCGGGCGTGGAGGACCTGAACGGGCACCTCATCTACGCGGTCTCCGACCTGGAGTACGCCGACGCGGACGCCTGGCTCGAGAAGGCCGGGGTGGCGGCCGCCATCGACGAGGCGGCCAAGAACCACGCCGCGGGCGAGGGCGGCACGGCCGAGGACACGCTCGACCTCGTGGCCGACACCTTCCTGGCCGCGTGGCAGGCCGACGCCGGCCTGCTCACCCTCGGCGACTCGGTGGCCGAGCTGATCGCCTTCCGCGGCGACGAGGAGTCGGCCCCCGACATCACCGTCGAGGAGTGGCGCGCATTCGCCTCCCGGGCGTCCTGGTACGACATCCGGGCCAAGGCGAAGGAGCTGGAGGTCGACGTGGTCTGGGACGCCGAGCTGGCCCAGACCCCCGAGGGCTACTACCAGATCCAGGGCGGCATCCCCTACGCGATCGCGAAGTCGCTGGCGGCCGCGCCGTTCGCCGACCTGCTCTGGATGGAGACCAAGACGGCGGACCTGGCGGACGCGAAGGAGTTCGCGGACGCGATCCACGCCGTCTTCCCCGACAAGATGCTGGCCTACAACCTGTCGCCGTCCTTCAACTGGGACACGACCGGCATGAGCGACGACGAGATGCGCCAGTTCCCGGCGGAGCTGGGGAAGATGGGCTTCGTCTTCAACTTCATGACCTACGGCGGCCACCAGATCGACGGCCTCGCGGCCGAGGAGTTCACGACCGCCCTCCGCGAGGACGGCATGCTCGCGCTGGCGCGCCTGCAGCGGAAGTTCCGGCTGCTGGAGTCGCCGTACCGCACGCCCCAGACCCTGGTGGGCGGGCCGCGCGCCGACGCCGGCCTGATGTCCTTGTCCGGCCAGACGGCCACCACCAAGGCCATGGGCGAGGGCTCCACCCAGAGCCAGCACCTGGTGCAGACCGAGGTGCCGCCGAAGGTCCTGGCGGGCTGGCTCGCCCAGTGGGCCGGGCACAACGGCATCGCCGGGCCCCTCGGCGTGTCCCTGCGGCCCCACACGGCCGGCTCGGCGGTGCTCGAGCTGAGCGTGACCGGCCCCGAGGGCGACAAGCTCGCCAACATCATCTTCGCCACGATCCAGGACCGCCGGGGCCGCGTGATCCTGTCGGTGCGCGACCAGAACACGTTCGACGCCAACCTGCGGCGCAAGCGGCTGATGACGCTGCTGCACCTGTTCCTGATCCACCGCTACAAGGCGGCGGCCATCCACTACCTCACGCCGACGCAGGACAACCAGCGCGCGGCGGAGAGCATGCGCAAGCGCGGCCTCTTCGAGAACACCTACGAGGAGGTCGGCGAGATCATCGTCGCCGACGTGGACCAGGCGGTCGTGAAGGCCCTGGTCGATGCCGAGAGCGCCGAGCGCGAGCGGCTGATCACGACGGCCTGACCGATCGGGCGGTTCCGGGGCGCGCGGGCACCCCGGAACCGCGCCCGCTCAGGCGGGGGCGACCGCCGGCTCCTCGGCCGGCACGAAGTCCATCTCGGTCACGATCTCGATCGCCGCGGCCACCGACCGGGCGTTGGGGCACGCGGCGGCGTGGCATGCCAGGGCCCGCTCGGCGGCCGCGCGCTTGGCCTCCGGCGCCCGCAGCCCGTAGGTCACGGTGATCTTGCGCAGCCGCAGCACCTTGTCGGGGTCGACCACCACCTCGCCCAGCGCATCCGCGGTCAGGGTGCCCCCATCGCTCACGATGCCACGGGCCTTCAGCGCGCCGCCGAAGGTGCCGATCAGGCAGCCCCCGACCGACGCGACGAGGTAGTCGAGCGTGCCCGGGAACTCCTCCACCTGGCCGGGGGCGAAGCCGTAGTGCTCCCCCTGCCAGCCGGGCGTCCCGAACATGACCTCGTCACCCGTCATCTCGAGGGTGGCCTTCCGGATCGGGGGCTTCTCGCGGGTGAGGTGCACGCGCACCTCGTGGACGGTCTCGTCGGCCATCATCTCCTCCGGAGTCGGGGACGGAGTCCGCTCAGACTATTCGGCCGGCGGCCGTTCCGCCGCGTCGTCCTCCGGCTCCGGGTGCACCACCAGGAGGGCCGCTCGGGCGTGGTAGTGGACGTAGGCGCCGGTCGAGCCCAGGGCGATGCTGCGCATCCGGCCGCGGCCGCGGGAGCCGAGCACCACCAGATCGTGCCCACCACCGGCCACCTCCGCGGCGATGGCCTCGCCGGCCGGGCCGTGTGCGAGCCGGTGGGTCACCGGGATCTCGTCGGGAACGCGTGCGACGGCCGCCCGCAGGATGGCCGCGCTCTCGGCCTCGACCTCCCGCTCCAGGCGGCCGACGTCGATGGCCGCCGCGGCCGCGACGAAGGGGGGCAGCGGCGGGACCGCCACCAGGATCGTGAGCCGGGCGTTCGCCGCGAGGGCGAGGTCGATCGCCTCCGACAGGGCGCGCTGCGCCGTGGCGGATCCGTCCACGCCGACGAGCAGGTTCCGGAACGTCAGGCGGTCCTTCCGGGATCGGCCTGGCGCGCGCCCTCCGCGAGATCCCGCTCGTCCTGCGCGAGCCGGCGCTCGGCGGCCGCGCGCTCCCACTCGATCATCGCCTCGCGGTCCCGCCCGGCGGCCGCCAGGTCGTCGGCGCGCAGCTCGTGGGCCAGGGCCCGGCGCTCGTGCTCGCCGGACCGCGCCTCGTGCTCGGCGGCGCCCTCAGCCACCCGCGGTCAGCCGCCCCAGCGCTCGAAGCTCCGCTGCTCCTCGGCGGTGCGCTCGGCCGCGGGGAGGCGCGTGAGCCGGGCGTCGGAGATCGGCTCGCCGCTCTCCACGCTCAGCCCGTAGGTGCCGCTCGCCAGGCGCTGCTCGGCCCGTTCCACGGCCGCGAGCTCCGCCCGCAGCTCCTCGATGCGTCCCGAGTCGCGCTCGCGCTCCTGAAGGTCGAAGGCAGCGTCACCGGAGTCGGTGTCGTTGGCGAGGCTGTCCGCGGCGCCCGGGGCGAACTCGGCCCCCAGCCGCGCGAGCTGCCCCTCGATGCGGGAGCGCTCCGCCGCGAGCAACTCCGCCGCCGTCGCCGTGTCCATGCCGGGCTCCTCCGCAGGTGGTCGTGCGAAGGATGATGCCTGGCCCGGTGGCGCTGCGCCGGGCGACCGTGGATCAGGCGGAGAGCAGCACCACGCCGCTGCCGCGGCAGGTGAGGCACTGCCGGGGCACGAGGCCCTCGCCGTTCATCGCCTCGTGGTGGATGTGCCCGGATCCCCAGCACATCGCGCAGAAGCCGGTTCCCGGGGCGACGAGGGGCGGGGGGTCCAGGGGCGTCAGGACCTCCAGCCTCCACTCGGGCCAGTCCTGATACCGCACCGGGATGCGCTCGACACCCTCCAAGACGATCGCTGCCATGTTGCCCTCCTTGTTGCCCTTGTCAATCGACTCCCCCTCCCGGGATTCAAGGTTTGGGGCACATTGCATTGCGAATCATGTTGTAAACAATATTCATTAGTCTCGATCCAGCAGCTTCATGAGGGACGGCGGATAGCGGTCGCCCACCGGGGCGAGGGCCGGGTCGTCGAGGCGCGCGAGGTCGTCGTCGGCGAGGCGAAGGGACGCGGCCGCGGCGTTGGCCTCGAGATAGGTGCGCCGCCGCGTTCCCGGGATGGGGACGACGTCGGGGCCGCGGCTGAGCAGCCAGGCCAGCGCGACCTGGGCCGGGCTCGCGCCCGCGTGGGCGGCCACCTCGGCCACGCGCTCGGCGATCGGCTGGTTCCCCATCAGGTTGGCCCCCTGGAAGCGCGGGAGCCTGCTCCGCAGGTCGTCGTCGGCGAGCTCGGTGTCCGGTCGCACCGCACCCGCCAGGAAGCCGCGCCCCAGCGGGCTGAAGGCCACCAGGGCGATTCCGAGCTCGCGGAGGACCGGGAGCACCTCGGCCTCGGGGTCGCGGTTCCACAGCGAATACTCGGACTGGACGGCGGCGATCGGGTGCACCGCCTGAGCGCGGCGGATGGTGGACGGGGAGGCCTCCGACAGGCCCAGGTGACGCACCTTCCCGGCGGCCACGAGCTCCGCCATGGCGCCGATCGTCTCCTCCACCGGCACCCGGGGATCGACCCGGTGCAGGTAGTAGAGGTTGACGTGGTCGGTGCCGAGGCGCCGCAGCGAGTCGTCGATGGCCGTGTGGATCCGCTCCGGCCGCGCGTTGACGGCGAGGTCGGCGCCCGATCCCACGAGCCCGGTCTTGGTGGCGAGGAAGGCGCGCTCGCGCAGGCCCTGCAGCGCCCGGCCCACCAGCTCCTCGTTGTGCCCTCCGCCGTACACGTCGGCGGTGTCCAGGAGCGTGACGCCGATCTCGATCGCGCGCCGGATGGTGGCGATGGCCTCCGCCTCGTCCCGGGCGCCGTAGTAGCCCCCCGACATCGCCATCGTGCCGAGGCCGAGGGCGGACACCGCGGGGCCGTCACGTCCCAGGAGGCGCGTGGGCAGGGTGCTGGGGGAGGCCATCGGTCCACACTCGCAGAGAGCGTCCCCCGGCCCGCCCCGGGGGTGTCAGCCGGGTGCCGTGACACGGGCCGGGTGGAACACCCAGCCGCGCAGGAGAAGGAAGCGGGCGAGGGTGGCGGCGGCGTTGGCGGCCACCAGCACCGCCACCTCGAGGGCGCGCGGCGGCCGGCCCTGCGCCAGGTGCAGGGCGGCGAGGGAGCCGCTGGTCATGGCCAGGCCGAGCGCGAACACGCCCAGCCCCTCGGCCTGCTGGCGCAGGCGGCTGGCCGCGCCGCGGACGCCGAACGTGAGGCGCCGGTTGGCGGCGGTGTTGGCCACCGCGGTCAGGAGCAGCGCCACCGCGTTGGCCGCCTGCGCGCCGATGTCGCCGCGCAGGGCCAGGTAGAGCATCACGTACGCGACGGTGCTGGCGACCCCGATCGCGGCGAAGCGCCAGAGCTGGCGGCCCAGGCGCGGGTCGGGCCGGCCCGGGACGGCCGCGTGGAGGCGCGCGGGGAGGCGCCCGGAGGCCAGCCCGCCCGCGATGCGCGCGATTCCGCACAGGTCCTCGCGCACCGTGGACGCGACGTTGACCCGGCTGTCGGGGTCGTCAACCCAGTCCACCGGCACCTCGTGGATGCGCATGCCGGCGCGCTCGGCGAGCACGAGCATCTCGGTGTCGAAGAACCAGGCGTCGTTCTCGACGAGCGGCAGCAGCCTGCGGGCCGCGTCCGCGCGGATGGCCTTGAACCCGCACTGCGCGTCGCTGAAGCGCGTGCGCAGGGTGGCCCGCAGGAGCAGGTTGTAGCCGCGCGAGAGGATGTCCCGCTTCGGGCCCCGGACGACCCGGGATCCCCGGGCGCGGCGGCTTCCGATGGCGAGGTCGCTGTGCCCGCTCACGAGCGGCGCGACCAGGGGCAGGAGCCCCGCGAGGTCGGTGGACAGGTCGACGTCCATGTAGGCGAGGACGGGGGCGTCGCTGTCCCTCCAGGCCGCGCGGAGCGCCCGCCCCCGCCCCTTCTGGTCGAGGCGCATCGCGCGCACCCCGGGCAGCTCCCCCTCCAGCCTCCGGGCGATCCGCCACGTGCCGTCGGCGCTGGCGTTGTCGGCGATCGTGATGCGGGCCGGGAACGGGAACGTGGCCAGGAACGCGTGCAGCCGGCGGACGCTGCGCTCGAGGCCGGCCTCCTCGTCGTGCACCGGCACCACCACGTCGAGCACCGGGAACCCCGGGGGTCCGGGCACCGGGATGGGGGTCCGGGTGAGGGCCGGGGCGACCGGGCTGGGCAGGGGGAGGTGGGAGCGCCTGGCCGCGGCGGTGGACATGCCGCGCAGCGTGCGTGCCGGACCTCAGACGGGCGTGGGGTCCGCCTGTGCATCGGCTGGGAGCAGCGGGGCCAGGGGGAACACGACGCGGAAGGTCGCCCCCCGCCCGGGCGCCGAGTCCACCTCGGCCCGGCCCCCGTGCGCCTCGGCGATGGCCGACACGATCGACAGCCCCAGGCCGCTGCCTCCGCTGGCCCGCGCCCGCGACGGATCGGCGCGGAAGAAGCGCTCGAACACGCGCTCGGAGTGGTCCGGCGCGAGGCCCGGGCCGCTGTCGGCCACCTCCACGACGGCCTCCTCGCCCTGGGCGCGCACGCGCACCGTGACGGGGGCTCCTCGCGGCGTGTGGGCCCGCGCGTTGCTCAGCAGGTTGCCCACCACCTGGCGCAGGCGGGCGTCGTCCCCCTCCACCACGACGGGGCCGCGCTCGTCGAGGTCGATGGGCCGGTCCGGCTCGACCACGCGGGCGTCGGTGACCAGGTCCGCCACGAGGGCTCCCAGGTCGATGCGGCGGCGCTCCAGCGGGCGCCCCTGGTCGAGCCGCGCCAGCAGCAGCAGGTCGTCGACCAGGACGCCCATGCGCTCGGCCTCCTCCTCGATTCGGCGCATGGCCGTCTCGAGGTCGGCCGGCCGCTCCGCGGCCCCGCGGCGGAAGAGCTCGGCGTAGCCCCGCACCGAGGTCAGCGGGGTCTGGAGCTCATGGGAGGCGTCCCCCACGAACTGGCGCAGCCGGCGCTCGGACTCGCGCCGCTCGGCGAACGACTCCTCGATGCGGCCCAGCATCACGTTGAGCGTGCCCCCCAGGCGGCCGATCTCGGTGCGCGGGTTCTCGTCCTCGACGCGCTGCGAGAGGTCACCGGCCGCGATTGCGTCGGCCGTGGCTCCGATGCGGTCGAGGGGGCGCAGCCCCAGGCGCACGAGCCACCACGCCAGGGCGCCGAGCACCGCCAGCGTGGCGGCGCCCACGGCCAGCTCGATCCACAGCAGCCGCCCGAGCGTGTCGTTGACGTCGCTCAGCGGCACCCCGATCACCAGCGAGCCGCCCGGCGGGAGCAGACCCGGGGGCAGGCCCGCCTCCCGCGGCGAGCCGCTCGACACGGAGAGCGCCCGGTACTCGCCCGCGCCCGGGACGGCCACGTCGGAGTAGCCCTCGGGGATGTTCGCGGGCACGTCCAGCGCCGGAGTCGACGCGCCGCGCAGCTGGAAGCCGCCCACCACCGACCCGCCGGAGTCCCGGATCTCCACGAACGATCCGGCCGGGAGCGCCGACGGCGGAACGCGCCCTCCGGGCCCCCCCAGGTCGGGTGAGTCGGGGTTGACGGCCAGGTGGGCGGCCGGCAGGCGGGCATCGGCCAGCTGATCGTCCACGCGGTCCACCAGGAAGCTGCGCAGCGCCTGGTGCGTGGCCCATCCGGCGGCCGACAGGGCCACGGCCACCATCGCCAGCGTGATCAGCAGCAGGCGGGCGCGCAGCGACACGGCGGCGGCTACCTCTGGCGCAGGCGCAGCGAGTAGCCGAACCCGCGGACCGTGTGGATCAGGGGCTCCCCCGACCGGTTGACCTTCTTGCGGAGGTAGCTGATGTAGGTCTCGACGATGTTGGAGTCGCCGCCGAAGTCGTAGCTCCAGACGTGGTCGAGGATCTGCGCCTTGCTCAGCACGCGGCCGGCGTTGACCAGCAGGTAGCGCAGCAGGCTGAACTCCGTGGGGGTCAGCTCCACCAGCGCGCCGGCGCGGCGCACCTCGCGCGTCTCCTCGTCGAGCTCCAGGTCCTCGAACACCAGGCGCCCGGCGACCTCCTCGCCCCGGGTGCGGCGCAGCACGGCCCTCACCCGGGCGATCAGCTCCTCCAGGCTGAAGGGCTTGACCACGTAGTCGTCGGCCCCGATCGTGAGCCCGCGGATGCGGTCGTCGGTCTCGCGGCGCGCGGTGAGGAAGATGACCGGCAGGCGCGGCGTCCCGCTCCCGGTGAGGCGGCGGTGCACCTCGAAGCCGTCGATGTCGGGCAGCATCACGTCCAGCAGGACGAGGTCCGGGCGGAACGACGAGGCGGTGCCGAGGGCCTCCCGGCCGGTGCCCGCGGAGGCCGTCGTGAAGCCCTCGTAGCGCAGGGCCGTGCACAGGAGCTGGGTGATGCTCTCCTCATCGTCCACGACCAGAACCCTGGCGCCCGACTCCATCGATCAGCTCCTCCGCTCGCGTGGCCGAGCCCGAGGGTAGCCGCGAATCCTGAGAGCCACCTGTGAGCCCGCTGGGCTCCGCGATCAGTGGCCGTGGAAGACGACGGTCTTGGGGCCGTGCCGCAGGACGCGGTCGGCCAGGTGCCAGCGGACCGCCCGCAGCAGGACGGCGCGCTCGAGGTCGGAGCCCAGGCGCTCGATGTCGGCCACCGAGGCGCGGTGGTCGATGCGCACCACGTCCTGCTCGATGATGGGCCCGCCGTCGAGCTCCTCGGTGACGTAGTGCGCCGTGGCGCCCACGATCTTCACCCCCCGCTCGTAGGCCTGGTGATAGGGCTTCGCGCCCACGAAGGCGGGCAGGAACGAGTGGTGGATGTTGATGAACGGGATCGCCGCCTCGGTGAGGAACGCGCCGGTCAGGATCTGCATGTAGCGGGCCAGCACGGCCAGCTCGCAGCGCCCGCGCAACAGCTCCAGGATGCGGACCTCGGAGGCGCGGCGGTCGCCCGGCACGCTGGGCACGTGGTGGTACTCGACCCCCGCCGCCTCGACCACCTCGCGGTGATCGTCGTGGTTGGAGATCACCATGGCGAGGTCGGCGTCGAGCTCCCCGCGCTGCCAGCGCCACAGGATCTCCATCAGCACGTGCGGCTCGCGCGAGGCCAGGATGGCGAGCGGGGTGCGGTGCGCCGCGGCCACCAGGCGCCAGTGCATGTCGAAGCGCGTCGCGACCGACGACTGGAAGTCGGCGCGCACGGTGTCGAGGTGCGCCTCGAGCTCCGGCATGTCGAACGCCATCCGCATGAAGAGCCGGCCGTCGTCGGCCGCGTGCTGGTCGGCCTCCACGATGTTGCCGTCGCGCTCGGCGAGGAACGCCGAGACGGCCGCGACGATGCCGGGCCCGTCGGGGCAGTCGACCAGGAGACGGCCGCGGTCGCTCATCCGCGGGACTGTAGGGATCGGCGCCGCGGTCGGCGGTGTAACGATTCCCGCGGCCGCCGGACATGTCCGTCGCCGCGTCCGTCCCGTCCCGCGTCCCGGAAGGCATCCCACGTGAGCGATGGCGAGCTGAGCTGCCGTGAGCTGGTCGAGGTGGTCGACGACTACCTCGAGGGCGAGATGGCGCCCGCCGCGCGGCTCCGCGTGGAGCGGCACCTGGCCCTCTGCCGGGACTGCCTCGTCCACCTCGAGCAGATGCGGGAGACGATCGCCGCCGTGGGCCGCCTGAGCCCCGACGAGCTCGAGCCCGAGGTGCGGGACGGATTGCTGCAGGCCTTCCGCGAGGGGCGCGGATAGGGGCGAGCTACCCGGCGCGGTACCGGGCGAAGAGGAACCCGTCCTCCTCGCACAGCGAGCGCAGCCGCAGGGACGGCGGCGGCGCGAGGGGTGGGCCGTTCAGGATGCGCGGCGCGTCGCCACCGGCGAGCACCGGCGAGATGGTCAGGCAGAGCTCGTCGAGGAGGCCCGGGGCGGCCAGCGCGCCGTTCAGGCTCGGCCCGCCCTCGGCCAGCACCGAGCTCGCGCCGATCCGTCCGAGCGCCCCCAGGGCCTCGCGCAGGTTGACCCCCTCCGACCCGGCGGTGATCACCTCGGCCACCCGCTCCGCCGCCGCGCGGCGATCGGGGGGCGCGTCGGATCCGGTGATGACGATCGGGCGCACGTCCGGGTCGGCCTCGGCGAACAGGGACGATCCCCAGTCGAGGTCGAGGGAGCGCGAGACGATCGCGATGCGTGGGCCCGGGGCCTGCCCCCGGGCCCGGCGCGCCGCCGCGAGGTCGTCGGGCAGGCCCGGCGGGCCGTAGCCCTCGGCGCGCACGGTGCCGGCCGCCACCAGCACGATGTCGGCCAGGCTCCGGAGAGTGAGATAGACGCGCCGGTCGGCCGGGCCGCCGAGCCCGCGCGACGTGCCCTCGACGGCGATCGCGCCGTCGACGCTCGCCACCATCACCAGGCGCACGCCCGGGCGACCGCGCGCGACGGGCAGGTCCTCGTACACCCGGAGCGGGTCGACCGCGTTGACGGGCTTCGGGAGGAGTTGCCTCATGGCGACGCCCGGAGAGCGTCGCGGCGCGCGCGGAGGAAGGCGAGGGCGACCGCCCGCTGGTCGGCGGTCCCGGCGAATCCCGAGAGGGGCAGGATCGCGCCCGTGAAGCTCTCGGCGTTCCACAGCTCGTCGTGGGCCACCGCGCCGGGATCGGGCGGCAGCGCGTAGAGGTAGGGCTCGGCCACCGCGGCGTCCCCGGGCGAGGCGCCGAAGGTGGCCGCTCCGGCGCCCTCCACCACGACGTCCACCGCGGCGTCGAAGTGCTCGGGCCAGATCTGGACCCGGCCGGCCCCGGCCGAGCCGGGGTCGGCGCGAAGCTCCTCGAGCACCGAGTGGGCGAAGCCGAACCAGTCCGCGAGGAGCGCGGCCGACGCCGGGTCGATCGTCAGGGCGGCCTCCGGGTCGCCCGGCGGCGGCACGTCGAACCCGTCGGCCCACGCGATGTCCGGGGGTCCGTCGAGCGCCAGCGCCGCCGCCCGGGCCAGCGTGGCGGGGACCGCGGCGCTCGCCGTGGTGCCGCGCTGGCGCACGAGCAGCCCGTCCTCCAGCCGCACCTGCTCGTCCTGGCCGAAGAAGGGCGTGCCCAGCCCGCCGAGCGTCCAGCGCAGCCCGATCTTGCCGTTGACCCGGCGCCGCGCCGGGGAGATCACGTACGCCGCGAGGCGGTGCACGGCGAGGCGGGTCTCGGCGAACGCGGCTCCGGGCCGCGCCAGGCGCCGGTGGGGCCCGAGCCAGCGCTCCCGCGCCCAGCCGGCGTGCTCGGGGTGCTCGGCGACCCAGCCGGCCCAGGTGAGGCCGGCCCCGGGGATCGGGCTCACGACCGGCACGCCGGGCGGCACCGGCGCGTTGACCGGGTCGTCGGCGAGCCACTCGCCGGCCACGGCCGGGGGCGAGGGCTCGAGCACGCGGGCCCCCAGCCCGTCGCCGACGAGCTCCTGCGCCTCCCGCCGGGGGTCGCGTGCGTTCACGACCCGGGAGTCTGGCAGCAGGCCCCCGGCGTTACGCCGCATAGGCTGCGCCATGCTCGCGATCCTGGGTGGCCTCGGCGCGGCGTTCGCCTTCGCCGGGTTGACCCTGTGCTCCTCGCGCTCATCGCGGCTGATCCCGCCCGCATCGGTGGTGGCGTGGGTCATGGTGGTCGGGCTGGTGGCCGTGACCCCCTTCATGGTCGTCGAGGGGGTGCCCTCGGGCCTCGACGCCGGAGCGGTCGCATGGTTCGCGATCGCGGGCGTGGGCAACGTGGGCGGCCTGCTCGTGGCCTACGCGGCGCTGCGGATCGCCGACGTGGGGCTGGTCGCGCCGATCCTCTCCACGCAGGGCGCCATCGCGGCCTTGATCGCGGTCGCCGCCGGGGAGCACCTGGGGGCGGCGAGCGCCGTCGCCCTGGTGGTGATCGCCCTGGGCGTGGTCGTCTCCGCCACCGCCCCGGGTTCCGTTGCGACCGAGGACGCCCGCCCGCGCCGGGCGGCCGCGCTCGCGAGCACGGCCGCACTCGTCTTCGGCGTCGGCCTGTACGCGATCGGCCGCGTCGGGGCCGACCTCTCGGTGGCGTGGGCCGTGCTGCCGCCGCGGCTCGTGGGCGTCGTCTGCGTGGCGGCGCCGCTCGCGCTGGCGGGCCGGCTGCGGCTCACCCGCGCGGCCGCGCCGCTCGTGGTCGCCGGCGGGCTCTGCGAGGTCGCCGGCTTCGCCTGCGTCGCGATCGGCTCCCGCGACAGCATCGCGACCACCGCCGTGCTCTCGTCCCAGTTCGCCGCCCTCGCCGCCCTGGCGGCGGTCCTGCTCTTCGGGGAGCCCCTGGGCCGGGCGCGGACCGCGGGGATCGTCACCATCGGCGCCGGCATCGCCGTCCTGGGCGCCCTCCAGGCGTAGGGGGGCGGCGTAACGGTGCGGGGGGCTCGCCGGACGACTCCCCACCGGTGCTCGCCGCGTGAGAGGGGCGTCCGATGCAGGAGATCTCGTTCTCGGGGCTCGTGGTGGTGGCGGCGATCGCGCTCCTCGCCCCGCTGGCGCTCGGCCTGGTGCCGCGGCTGCGCCTGCCGGCGGTCGTCCTGGAGATCGTCGCGGGCATCGTGGTCGGGCCGGCGGTGCTGGACTGGGTCGAGACCGACACGGTCATCCGCGTCTTCGCCCTCTTCGGGCTGGCCTTCCTGCTGTTCCTGGCCGGGCTGGAGATCGAGTTCGACCGGCTGCGCGGCACCCCGCTGAAGCTCGCCGGGCTGGGCTTCGTGGTGTCCTTCGCGATCGCCCTCGCCGTGGGCTTCGGGCTGGAGGCCGCCGGTCAGGTCGAGAGCGGGACGATCGTGGCGATCATCCTCTCGGCGACGTCGCTCGGGGTCGTCGTGCCGCTGCTCAAGGACGCGGGCGAGGTCGGGAGCCGGTTCGGCCAGCTCACGATCGCGGCGGCCTCGATCGCGGACTTCGCGACGATCATCCTCCTGACGCTCTTCTTCTCCCGCGAGGCCACCGGCACCGGCACCAAGCTGCTGCTCCTGGCGGGCTTCGTGGTGGCGGGGGGCGTTGTGGTGGTGGGCCTCCTGGGCCTCGAGCGCTCGACGGGCCTCTCCGACGTCCTCCTGCGCCTCCAGGACACCACCGCCCAGATCCGGGTGCGCGGCGCCTTCCTGCTGATGGCCGCCTTCGTCGCGCTCGCCGAGAACCTCGGGCTCGAGGTGATCCTGGGCGCGTTCACGGCCGGCGCGATCCTGTCGCTGGTCGACCGCGACGCGCGCATGACCCACCCGCAGTTCCGCACCAAGCTGGAGGGCGCCGGGTTCGGCTTCTTCATCCCGGTCTTCTTCGTGAACGTGGGCCTCGCATTCGACCTCGACGCCCTCACCTCCAGCGCCGAGACGATCCTGCGCGTGCCGCTCTTCCTGCTCGCGCTGCTCGTGGTGCGCGGCCTGCCCGCGGTCCTCTACCGTGGCCTCGTGGGCAACCGGCGCACCGTCGTCGCGGGCCTCCTCCAGGCCACCTCGCTGCCGTTCATCGTGGCCGCCTCGATGATCGGGGTGGAGCTCGGCGTGATCAGCCCGGCCACCAGCGCCGCCCTGATCGGGGCGGGCCTGCTGTCCGTGTTGCTGTTCCCGCTGATCGCGGCCACCATCCTCGGCCGCGGCGGCCGGCCCGAGACCGCGTCCGGCGCGGGCCCGGCGGCCATGGGCGCGCTCGGCCGATGACGGGGGGCCGAGCGGAGACCAGGTGGCCCTGCGGCACGCCATCGACTCGGCGGGCGCCCGAGCGCCGCCGCGGCCTGGCGATCGAGCCGATGACCTGCGCCCATCCGGTGATGTAACGGCGGCCGGGGTCGCGAGACGGAGGGGGCAGCCCGTCATCGCTCGATCCCGGGAGGACACCCATGGCCGCCGACCTCCGCGCCGTTCTGCTCAACTGCACGCTCAAGCGCTCGCCGTCGATCAGCAACACGCAGGCCCTGATGGACCACGTGATCGAGCACTACGACGCCCTCGGCGTCACCTCCGAGAGCGTTCGCGTGGTCGACTACGACGTGCGGTTCGGCATCTCCAACGACGAGGGCGACGGCGACGAGTGGCCGCGGATCCTGGAGAGGATCCTGGCCGCGGACATCATCGTCATCGGCACGCCGATCTGGTTCGGGGTGCGCGGGAGCGTGGCCCAGCTCGTGATCGAGCGCCTCGACGGGACCTACGGCGACACCAACGCGGTGGGGCAGTACCCGCTCTACAACAAGGTCGGCGGCGTGGTGGTGACCGGCAACGAGGACGGCGCGCACGACGCGGCGAGCACCACCCTCTTCAACCTCTCGCACCTGGGCTGCACGATCCCGCCGAACGCCGACACCTACTGGGTGGGCGACGCCGGCCCCGGTCCGAGCTTCATCGAGTCCGACGGATGGTCGAGCGCCTACACCCGCAAGACCTGCGGCTGGATGGCCCACAACACCGTCCACATGGCCCGCATGCTGAAGGCCACGCCGATCCCGCCCGACGGGAACACGGTGCCCGGCTGGGCGCCGGCCGCGGCCTCATGAGCTCCGGAGAGCCGGCCTGGCATCGCGTCCTCGGGCTGGACGAGCTGCCCGAGGGCCGCGTGACCACGGTCACCGCGGGCCATCGCAGCCTGGCGATGACCCACCACGAGGGCCGCTACGGGGCCCTCGACAACCGCTGCCCCCACCAGGGCGGCCCGCTGGGCGAGGGCGCGATCGAGAACGGCTGGCTGCGCTGCCCCTGGCACGGCTGGGACTACTGCCCCATCACCGGGAAGGCCCCCGGCGGCCACGAGGACGAGGGGGTCGCGACCTTCGCCGTGGAGGTCCGGGACGACGGGGTGTGGGTGGAGGTGCCGCCCGAGGAGCCGCACCGGCGGACCGTGAGCGACCTCATGGTCGAGACCATGGTCGCCTGGGGCGTGACCCACGTCTTCGGCATGGTGGGGCATTCCAACCTGGGCCTGGCCGACGCGATCCGCCGCCAGGTGGAGGCCGGCGCGCTCACCTACGTCGGCATCCGCCACGAGGGCGCGGCCAGCTTCGCGGCCTCGGCCTTCGCCAAGCTCTCCGGCCGCCCCGCGGCGTGCCTCTCGATCGCCGGGCCGGGGGCCACCAACCTCCTCACCGGCCTCTGGGACGCGAAGGTCAACCGGGCCCCGATCCTGGCCCTGACGGGCCAGGTGGACCTCCAGGTGCTGGGCCCCGGCGCCTTCCAGGAGATCGACCTGCGCCAGGCCTACGGCGGCGTGGCGGGCTGGAGCCAGACCGTGCACCCCGAGAGCCGCCACGCGGAGCTGATGGCCCTGGCCCTGAAGCACGCGATCGTGGGGCGCGACGTCTCGCACCTGATCTTCCCCGACGGCGTGCAGACGCGCCCGGTGCCCGAGTCGGCGCCGGCCCCCGGCCCGGCCGGGCGGGTGGGCGAGCCCGATATCGCGCCGCCGGCCGACGCGCTGGCGCGGGCGTCGGAGCGGCTGCGCGCCGCGCGGCGCCCGGTGGTGATCGTGGGCCACGGCGCCCGCGAGCAGATGGCCGGCGTCCTGCGCCTGGCCGAGCGGCTCAACGCGCCGGTGCTGACCACCTTCAAGGGCAAGGGACTGGTCTCCGACCACCACCCGCTCGGCTGCGGCGTGCTGGGACGAAGCGGCACGCCCATCGCGAGCTGGTTCATGAACGAGGCCGACCTGCTCCTGGTGATGGGCGCCTCCTTCTCCAACCACACCGGCATCACCCCGAAGCTCCCGATCGTGCAGGTCGATCGCGACCCCATGGCGCTCGGCCGCTTCCACCCGGTGGACGTGCCCGTGCAGGGCGACATCGCCGTCACGGCCGACCTCCTCCTGGCGGCGCTCGAGGGGGCCGACCCCCCGGAGGACCGCCGCCCCGAGATCGCGCGGCGCTGGGCCACCTGGCGCGCCGAGAAGGCCCGGCGCCTGCGCGACGACCACGGCCGCGGGCTGTCGGCGGCGGTCGTCTTCGACGCCATGACCCGCCTGGTGCCCGAGGACGCCGTCATCGCCGTGGACGTGGGCAACAACACCTACTCGTTCGGGCGCTACTTCGAGTGCGCCCGCCAGTCGGTGCTGATGAGCGGCTACCTGGGGTCGATCGGCTTCGGCTACCCGGCGGCGATGGGGGCCTGGGCCGCGGCCCCCGGCCGGCCGATCGTCTGCGTGAGCGGCGACGGCGGCTTCGGCCAGTACATGGCCGAGCTCACCACGGCCGTGGCGCACGGCATGCCCATCACGCACGTCCTGCTCAACAACGGCCAGCTCGGGAAGATCAGCAAGGAGCAGCGGGCCGGCATGTGGGACGTCTGGGCCACGAGCCTGCACAACCCGAGCTTCGCCGCCTACGCCGAGCTGTGCGGGGCCCAGGGGGCGCGGGTGACGCGGGCCGAGGAGCTGGAGCCCGCCCTCGCCCGCGCCCTGGCGCACGACGGGCCCAGCCTGGTCGAGGTGGTCCAGGACCCCGACCTGGTGTAGCCGCCACCCGCTCGCCTCCACGCTGCGGTGGGACACGATGCGGCCGTCGTCGTCCAGCGTGAAGACGTGGGCCGCGAGGGCGGCGGTGCCGTCCGGGAACCGGCAGAGCGTGAACATCGAGACGCGCCCGTCGGCGCCCACCATGGCGTCCTCGAGGCTCATCTCCACGGCGGGCGGGATCCCCCGGACGCGCGCGCGCAGCCCGGGCCCCGTCAGGCGCCGGGGCGACCCGGGAGGGTTGGCGGCGTCAACGTCCTCGACCTCGCCGGCCAGCGTCACGGCGCCCGCCTCGTCCAGCATCCCCATCCCCTCGGCGACGCGTCCCATGCTCACCAGCGCGAGCCCGCGCAGGGAGAGGCCCAGCATCTGCACGTCCACGTCGCCCACCGCGTGGGCGAGCGCCGCGGCCTCGTCGGCGCGGCGCAGGGCCTCCGCCAGGTCGTGGTCGATCAGGAGGGCCTTGTGGGCGTCGAGGGCGGCGATCCAGCCCGCCTCGCGCGTGGGCGCGCCCACCTCGTCCACCAGCCGCCGCGCGCGCTCGAGCCAGCCCATGGCCACCGCCACGTCGCTGCGGAAGTTGTACGCGTCGAACGAGAGCTGGAGGGCCATCCGCCCCGCCCCGAGATGGTCTCCGGCGCGCCGGTAGAGGCGGTAGGCGCGCTCAGCCCGCGGCGGCTCCGGCCGGGACGCCGTGCACCAGGCGCCTCCGGCGCCGGCCGGCGCTGCGCGCTTGGCGCAGCAGCAGGTTGAAGTCGCCGAACTCGTGCCAGCGGTGTCCCAGCGCGCGAGCGGCGGCGTAGCTGCGATCCAGCGCGGCGCGGCCCGCCACGGCCTCCAGCAGCTGAAGGTGCGAGGCCTCGGGCTCGTGCCAGCCGGTCAGGACGCCGTCCACCGTGCTCACCCCGCGGGCCGGCGACACCACCAGCCCGGTCCAGCCGCGGCCCGGCCGCGCCCGCCCGGACCGCGCGCCGGTCTCGAGGGCCCGCACGACCGTCGTGCCCACGGCGACCACCCGCCCGCCGCGGGCCCGGACGGCGTTCACGCGACGGGCGGTCGCCGCCGGGACCCAGTAGCGCTCGGGCGCGGGGGGCTCGCCGGCCTCCGGCGAGGAGACCCCGGCGTGGAGGACGATCGGCGCCAGGCCCACGCCGGCCGCCCCCAGCTCGGCCACCAGGCGGTGGGTGAAGCCCCGCCCCGCGCTCGGCATCTCGGCGCTGCCCGGCATGCTCGCGAAGATCGTCTGGTACTCCTCGATCCGCCAGCGCTCGGGCGCGCAGCCGTAGCGGATCGGGCGGCCGTGGCCGGCCAGGTGGCGGTGGACGCCGCCCGGCAGGTCGAGACGGGCGCGCCACAGGCGCACGCCGCCGCCGGGCCGGCGCGCCGCGGCGCCGAGCAGCTCCACCGCTCCGCCTCCCGCGAGCGCCAGGCGGCGGTCGGCCGGCTCGACGCCGAACGGCGCGCTCCCCATCCGGCAGCGCCGGCGCAGCTCCACCAGCCAGTCGCCGCCCGGGAGAGGGGTGGAGAGGTGTAGCACGAGCCCGCCCGCCGCCTCGAGCGCCGCCGGAAGGGTGGCCGACAGGTTCACCACCAGCAGGTCGCCCGCGCTCAGGTGGCGGGGCAACCCGCGCATGGTGTCGTCGCGCACGACGGGGCCGTCGTCGGCGACCAGAAGGCGCGCCGCGTCCCGCGGGAGGCCGCGCCGCTCGATGGGCGGTGAGTCGAGCACCGGCGTCACGACGCGACGGCCTCGGCGGCGAGCTCGTAGCGGCCGCTGGGCGCCCCGGCCTCCAGCAGGCGCACCAGCGCCGGCACCCGCTCGCCCGGCGGCGGCCGGTCGCCGATGTCCTCGCCCGGGAAGGCCTCCTGATGCATCCGCGTGCGCATGTCGCCCGGGTCCACCACGAGCACCGACAGCTCCGGATGCTCCATGCCGAGCACGCCGAACATCAGCTCCAGCGCGGCCTTGGACGCCCCGTAGCCGCCCCAGCCGGCGTAGTGCTCGCGCCCCGCGTCGGACGTGACGGCCACCACCCTCGCGCCGGGGCGCAGGGAGGGCAGCAGCTCCTGCAGCAGCGCGAGGGGGGCGATCGCGTTCACCTCGATCACCCGGCGCAGCTCCTCCACCGGGTAGCGATCGAGCGCGGGCCGCGGGCTGGGGCCCAGCGTGCTCGCGTTCAGCACCAGGGCGTCCAGGCCCCCCATGCCGCCCGCCGCCCGGCGAAGCTCGTCGCGGTGCCGGGCGTCGGCCACGTCGCCGGCGCGCGCCACGAGGGTCCCGCCCCGGTCAACCTCGCGCCGCGCCTCCTCCAGCTCGCCGGCGCCGCGCGCGTCGATCACCAGACCCCAGCCGCGCGCGGCCAGCGTCGCCGCCAGCGCGCGGCCCAGGCCCCGCGAGGCACCGGTGATGAGTGCGTTCGGCATCGTCCACCTCCGTCGGGTCGTCTCTCCACGACGGTATGCCGGCCCCGGCCCGGCCACATCGGGCGGGGGGCCCATCTTCGGATGGGACCGGGGCCTACGCGGCGTCCTCGGCGATCAGCCCCGCGCGGGCCGCCACCAGCGCCGCCTGGGTGCGCCCGGGCACGCCGAGCTTGCGAAGCACGCTCCCCACATGGTGCTTGGTGGTCTTCTCGGAGATCACCAGGCGCCGCGAGATCTGGCGGTTGGTGAGGCCCGCGCCCAGCAGCCCCAGCACCTCGCGCTCCCGTGGGGTGAGGGAGTCGAGCGGCGAGGGCGCCCCGGCGGCCGCGGAGATGACGGCCTGGGCCACCTTGGGGTCGAGCACCGCCTCGCCGCGCGCGACGGCGAGGATCGCCGCCACCAGCTCGGAGGGGCCGGCCTCCTTCATCAGGTAGCCCCGCGCCCCGGCGCGAAGGGCGCCGATGACGCGCTCCTCCGACCCGAAGCTGGTCAGGACCAGCACCGCCAGCCCGGGTTCCACCGCGCGCAGCCGGGCGATGGTGGCCACGCCGTCGATCCCCGGCAGCTCGAGGTCCATCAGCACCACGTCCGGCCGGGCCGCCGGCACGGCCTCGACGGCGCCCTCGCCGTCGGCCGCCTCCCCGGCGTGCTCCAGCTCGGGGAACGTGTCGATGAACGCACGCAGCCCCTCGCGCACGGCCGGGTGGTCGTCGACCACGAACACCCGCACCGGGACGGTCATCCGGGCACCCACAGCAGCACCCGCGCCCCCCGTCCGGCCGACGATTCCACGCGAAGCTCGGCGCCGAGGGCCGCCGCCCGCTGGCGCATGGCGTTCAGGCCCATCCGGCGGCCGCGGACGCGCGCGTCCTCCGGGTCGAACCCCACGCCGTCGTCGGCGACCTCGGCGCGCAGCCCGCCGTCCTCGGCGCCCATGGTCAGCCGCACGCGCCGGGCGTGCGCGTGGCGCACCGCGTTCACCAGCGCCTCCTGGAGGATCAGGAACACCTCGCGGTCGCGGGCGGGCGAGGGCTCGGGCTCGTCGGCCAGGTCCACCTCCACGTCGGCGTCTCCGAGCCGGTCGAGCACGGCCGCGAGCCCCCGAAGCGCCTGCGGCAGGCCCTCGTCGTCGATGGCGGGCGGGCGCAGGCCGTCGACCACGGCCCCCAGCTCGGCCCGGGCCTCGCGCGCGGTGTCGGCGATGCTCGCCAGGTGGCCGTCCGCGCGCTCCGGGGCGCCCGCCAGGTCGCGCCGCGCGGCCTCGGCGCGCAGGCCGATCGAGAAGAGCGACTGCGACAGGGCGTCGTGCAGGTCGCGCGCGATGCGGGCGCGCTCGGCGGACAGCACCAGGAGGCGGCCGTCCTCGGCCTGGCGCAACGCCCGCACGACGGGGGCCGCGCGATCGGCCATGCGCACGAGGGCGGCCTCGTCCTCGGCCGTGAAGGGCGGGCCGCCCGCCTCGTTCGCCACGTACACGGCTCCCAGGAGCGCCCCTCCCACGCGCAGCGGCGCCCCCAGCAGCGCGGTCATGGGGGGGTGGGCGCTGGGCCACCAGCCGCCGGCCCGCGGGTCGGCGCGGATGTCGGCCGCGCGCAGCGGGGTCCCCTCGGCCAGCGTCGCGCCCAGCAGGCCGTGCCGGCGGGGCAGCGGACCGATGGCCTCGATCTCGGCGTCGGTCAGGCCGGCCGTGACGAAGGCCGAGAACTCCTCCGGGTCGGGGCCCGCCAGCCCGACGGCCCCGAACCGCGCGCCGGTGAGGGCGCGGGCGCCCTCCGCGATGGCCGCCAGCGAGGGCTCCAGCGAGAAGAGGCTCGCCGCCTCGAGCACGGCCCGCGCCGCGGCGCCGGTCGTGCCGTCGTCGTGGTTCTCGGGTGAGCGCGGGGGTCGCATCGCCGGTTCCCACGGTACCGCCGCGCGGGGCGGAGCCGCGTTTCCATCCCGTAGGCTAGATCCATGATGAAGGTCGTGATCGCCGGGGGTGGGATGGTCGGGATGACCTTCGCCCGCCTGCTCCGGCTGCGGGGGTTCGAGCCCGTCGTCATCGAGCGGATGCCCGCGGGCCACTACGTCCCCCGGGGCTACATGCTGGGCTTCCAGGGCTACGAGCCGCTCGAGGAGGTGGGGGTCTACGACGAGGTGCGCCGCGCCGGCCGCCCGATCGCCCCGCGCCCCGACCAGCCCCCCGTCGCGGTGGCGGTGCGCTTCGGCGCGCTCATCGAGGCGCTCGAGCGCGACCTGCCGATCATGAACGAGCACACCGTCGTCGAGCTGCTGCGCGACCCGGACGGCCGCGTCGTGGGCGTCGTCGCCGAGGGCCCCGACGGGCGCGTCACCATCGAGGCGGACCTCGTGGTCGCCTGCGACGGCATGCGCTCGCCGACCCGCGAGATGGCGGGCCTCGAGGCCGACTTCGCGGCCCTGCCCGAAGCGGCCCTCGGCTTCATGAGCCCCTCGGTCGCCGACACGTCGTTCGCCATGGCCTACCAGTCCGACGGCGGTCACATCGGGATGCTGTCCTGGAACGAGGGCTCCGCGGGCTGGCGCAGCATGGACCTGGTGGGCGCCGAGGCGGCCCTCGCTCCCGGCGTCGAGGCGATCAAGGAGATGTGGGTGCGGCTGCTGCCCGAGTCGGCCTCGGCCATCGAGGGCGTCACCTCGATCGAGCAGATCCGCTACTCCGAGCCCCAGCTCCTGGCCTGCCCGCGGTGGTGGACGCCGGGCGTGGTCATCATCGGCGACGCGGCGCACTTCTTCGGCCCCGAGACCGGCGTCAGCTCGGGCATCGGGCTGGGGGACGCGCACGCCCTGGCCGAGGCCATCGCCCAGAATCCGGACGACCCGGACGCCGCCTGCACCAGCTACGAGGTGTGGCGCGCCCCGGCGGTCCGGCCGTACGAGGCCAACGACCCGGGCCGCCAGCGGATCATGGTCGCCGGCCAGGTCCAGGCGCGACCCGAGGAGCGCTGGCCGCCCCCGGCGGAGTGAGCGAGCGCGAGGGGCTCCTGCTCGCCGCCGCCCGGGCCGGATCGCTGGCCGAGATCAGCGAGGTCCGCCCCGCCATCGACGCCCTGCTGGAGCAGGAGCCCGACGACGAGGACCTCGCCGCCGCGCGCGATCGGCTCGACGCGCTGCGGGAGGCCCTGGAGGCAATCGGCCTCGACGAGCTGCCGCCCTCGACCGGGGCGCGTTAGCCCGTACGGCTCAGCTGCGGCGCAGGCTGATCGAGATCGAGGCCGTCCCGTGGGCCGCCGTCTGGGAGCTCGTGTCGTCGATCGTCTGCGTCGCCGTCACGGAGAACGACCGGCCCTGCGCGAGCTTGCTGCCCATCGCCGAGTTGCGCCGCCGGGTGTCCGAGTAGAAGCCGTCGAGCCCGATGCTCGGCGGCCGGAGCTTCCCGCGGGCCACGTTGAAGTCCGTGGAGAAGATCGCCGTCGAGACGGAGGCGTCGTAGCCGGGAAGACCGTCGAACCCCTGCGAGTTGGAGGAGCCGGGGTCCTGGTCGCACACCGCGTCGCGCTTGGCGTCCAGGATCGCCTCGAGCACGCCGAACTGCGGGGTGGTGAGGCGCGACTCGACGCCGGCCCCGCCCACGCCCCCCCGGATGAATCCGTCGATCGACACCTCGGCCGCCAGGCCTCCCACGGCCGTGGCGAACGCGCACGGGGGCGGCCGGCCGAACTGCGTGCTGTGCACGGTGTCGGACCAGGTGTAGCCGAAGAGCGAGCCGGTGCCGGGCGCCGTCCGGGCGCCGCCGGCCGGCAGGTCGAGCGTCGTGCCACCGCCGCAGTCCTCGGTCACGCTGAGCCGCACGCCGGGGTACTTGACGACGTAGGTGTAGGAGATGCTGAAGACCCCCTCCGTCCCGGCCTGCACCCAGGTCTCGCGCATCGCCTTGCCACCCCTGACGGTGATGTCGTAGCGGTAGACCTTGTTGCTCTCGCAGGGCTTGCCTCCGGGGCCGGGTGAGCCCGAGCCGCCGCCCCCCGGGCGGGGCGGGCGCGCCGGGGCCCGGACGATGATCGCGCCGTCGCGGCCGGCCGCGGTGTAGCGGTAGCGTCCCGCGCGGGCGAAGCGACGCTCCCCCTGGCCGCCCGGGGAGAGTGCGAGGTCGGTGAACGACGGCCGGCCCGTGCTGTCGATCGTCACCGCGGCGCCCGTGAGGTTGGTGAACGCGACCCGCTGCCCGGTGAGGATGCTCGTCTGGGGATCCCTCAGCCCCGAGTCCGTGACCGCCACCACGGCCGCCTGGGCGGGCGCCGCCACCAGCACGGCCGCGAGCACTCCGAGCCCAAGGACGAGTCGCATCGCACGATGAGCCTATGTCGAGAGGCATCCGCCGGTCAACCGCCGCACGGAGACGGCCCGGCCGGGGGCGGGCCCTACCTGATCGGAAGCGGTCGCCGCGCGAGCGCCGGGAGCGCCTGCGCGGTCACCCACACCGGCGTGATCGCCTGGCCGCGCCGGTAGGCGAACGAGCCGTCGGGGCGCTGAAGGCGCCGCAGGGCCGCCAGCGCCGGTGCCGGATCGCGGCCCGCGGCGACCAGCGCCTGGGCCACCCAGGCGGTGGACTGGGCGTCGGGCGGCGAGGCCAGCGTGAGTCCGTAACCGCCGGCGTGGCGGAAGCGGGCGAGGGCCGCCACGCCGCGGTTCACCGGCGGCGACCGCACGCCGCTGCCGGTGGCGACCAGCGCCTCGATGGCCGCGGCGGTGATGTTCGAGTCGGGCAGCCCGCCCAGGCCCCACGCGCCACCGCGCTGCTGGGCCCGCAGGATCGCGCTCCGCACCGAGGCCGGCACCGGGGCGCCGGCCGCCCGCAGCGCGAGCGCGCCGAAGGCGGTCGCGTTGACGGTGGGCGGGATGCTGCCGTCGCGCCGGATCTGGCCGCGCACCCGCGCGACCAGGTCGACGCCGCCGTCGCGGCGCGGGTCCCCGCCCGCCGCCAGCAGGCCCAGGAGCGTGCGCTGAGCATCGGTGGGCACCCGCGCCGTGCGCGCCGACCGCGCCAGGCAGACGCGGGCGCCCGCCGGCACCGGGGCACGAACCGCGCGCAGGCCGATCGCCACCCAGGCGGTGAGCTCCGGCGACGGCTCCCCGGCGGGCTCGGCGTAGCAGCCGTTCGCCGTCTCCCGGGCGGCGACGAAGTCCACGGCGGCCTGGGTCGGTCCCGCCGCGGCGGTCACGGCCGGCGGGCCGCCGAGCGCGGCCGCCGCGAGCGCGACCAGGGCGGTCGCCCTCACGCCGGCTCCTCCCGCTCGGGTCCGGGCGACCAGTGCCCCTCCAATCGCACCGCGTAGCGGTCGAGCAGCCGGATCGAGGCCGGGCCGATCACGGCCAGGATGAGGGCGGTGGCGACGGCGTGGGTGATGTCGAACGGGAGGGACGCCGACTGCGTGACGATGAAGGCCTGCAGGCTCAGCTCGGGCCCGAAGGTCGCGAGCTGCCAGACGTTCATGCAGGCGCCGAACGCGAGCGCCGCGATGACGCCGGCGGCGACGAGGGCGGTGCGGTTTCGCAGGACGGGGCCGAGGAGGCCGCCCGCGACGCCGATGAGCCCCCACAGCAGCATCTGCCAGGGGGTCCACGGGCCCTGGCCCAGGAACGCGTTCGACAGCAGGGCCGTGGACGCCCCCACGGCCGCCCCGCTCGCCGGGCCCAGGCAGATCCCGGCCAGCAGGCAGACGGCGGTGACGGGCTTGGCGGAGGGGATCGGCACGAGAACCCGCCCGGCGGTGGCGAGGGCCGCGAGGGTCGCCGCGAGCGCCAGGGCGCGCGGGTCGAAGCGCCGCCGCTCGTAGGCGAAGAGCCCCGCCGCCAGCAGGGCGAGGCCGGACAGGGCGAGGGTGCTCGCCGGGCTCACGCGATCGCCCCGGCCTCGGCCGCGCGCCGGGCCCGTCCGTCGCGCAGCGTGACGGTGCGATCGCAGGCCGCGGCGGCGAAGGCGCGGTCGTGGGTGGCGACCACGGCCGCCGCGCCGCCGGCCACCCGGGCGCGCACGATCGCGGCGAGCTGGGCCCGCCGCGCCGGGTCCATGCCCCGCGTGGGCTCGTCCAGGAGCAGCACGAGGGGCTCGGCGGCGAGGGCGGCGGCGAGGGCCACCCGCTCGCGCTCGCCCACCGACAGGTCGCGTGGGTGCCGCGGGCCCATCTCCGGCAGGCCGAGCTCCCGCAGCAGCGCCGCGCCGCGGACGCGGGCCTGCTCGTGCGGCACCCCCAGGGTGGTCAGGCCGAGACCCGCCTCGTCGTCGGCCCGTTCGCACAGCAGGTGCCGCCCCGGATCCTGGGGCAGCAGCGAGAGCGTGGGGAAGCGCTGTTCGGCCGGGACGGCCGTGACGTCGCGATCGGCGAGCACGATGCGGCCCGCCTCGGGCCGGTCGAGCCCGGCCAGGAGGCGCATCAGGGTCGTCTTGCCGCAGCCGTTGGGGCCCACCAGGGCGACCGCCTCGCCGCGCCGCACGTCGAGGTCCACGCCGGCCAGCACCTGGCGGTCGCCGCGGCGGGCGACCAGCCCCGTGGCCGACAGCGCGACCGCCCCCGCGACGCCGGGCATGGCGGCCGGCGGCCGGTCGTCGTCGGCGTGACCCGGGGCGACCCGGCCACCGGACACGCTCAGCACGCGGTCGGCGATCGGCGCGATCCGGTCGATGCGGTGCTCCGACACGATCACCGCGGCGCCGCGGTCGGCGACCGTCCGCAGGATCGACGCCAGGCGCTCGGCGCCCTCGTCGTCGAGCTGGCTGGTGGGCTCGTCCAGGAGCAGCAGGACGGGCCCCGGGGCGAGCACCGCCGCCAGCGCCGCCCGCTGGCGCTCGCCGGACGACAGCTCCTCCAGGCGGCGATCGGCGAGGTGGGAGGCGCCCACCTCCGCCAGCGCCGCCTCGGCCCGGGGAAGGATGCTCCCGGCGGCGAAACCGCGGGTCTGGAGGGAGAAGGCGACGTCGCGCACCACGCGCGAGAAGATCCCCTGCGTCTCCGGCTCCTGGAAGAGGACGCCGATCCGGGCGGCGATCTCGGCCGGGCGGGCCCGGGCCAGGTCGAGCCCGGCGGCGTATCCCCGGCCCATGACGATCCCGCCGTGGAAGTGGGGCACCAGGCCCCCCAGCACGCGCAGGATGGTCAACTTGCCGCCGCCCGACGGTCCGGCCAGCAGGACGATCTCGCCCGCCCGCACCGACAGGTCAACGCCGTCCAGGGTTGGCGCGGCCGCGGCCGGGTACGAGTAGCTCACGCCGCGCAGCTCGGCGCCCCCCCTCACGGCCGTCTCCTCAGCGACAGGGCCCAGGCGACCCCGGCGATGACCGTCACCGAGGCGACCACGATCGGGCCCGTGCCCCACGGGCTCGCGCTGCGCGGGTACCAGGTGAAGTCGAGGACGCCCGCCACGCCCACGGCGATGACCGCGCCCAGCGCGACCGCTCCCAGGAGGGCGGCGCCCCGCTCCACGATGTCCAGCGGCCGCTCCGGCAGGGATACGATGCGGCGGTGGCCGAAGCCCCGGGCGGCGAGCGCCTCCCCCTGGTCGAGGCCGCGCTCGAGGCTCGTCGCCAGAAGCGGCAGGTAGAGCCGCGCGGCGCGCCGCACGGCCGTGGGCCCGCGGCCTCCGGCGGGGGCGATGCCGCGAAGCCGGGCCGCGTCGCCCACCGCCCGGGCGTCGCTGCGCAGCAGGGGCAGCAGCCGCGCTCCCAGCGCGACCAGCAGCGCCGAGTGGGGCGCGAGCCGCGTGGCCCGCGCGTGCAGCCGGTCGGGGTCGAGGGCGGCCAGGGCGGCGGCCGCCAGCCAGATCACCGCGCAGAGGCGCATCCCCGCCGCCAGGCCGTAGCCCACCTCCTCCGCGGTCACCTGGAGGTCGACCACCCCGGACGAGGGCCCGTCGATGAGGATGACGTTGCCGTTGGGCCCGGCGAGCGGGCCGACCAGCGCGATGCCGATGCCCGACGCCGCCCCGGCGATCCACGCGAGCCGCGAGCCGCCCGCCGCGCGGAGCGCGACGCCGGCCACGACGAGGACGGCCAGCAGCACGAGCGGGTGGTCGCCCAGGAACGCGAGGGTCACGAGCGCGGCGACCGGCAGCAGCACCGGGGCGGGGGGCAGGCCCGCGCTCATCCGGTCGTCCCCGCGCCGCCGGCGCACACCGGCCGCCCGAGGGGGTCGAGGCACACCGAGTAGCGGTCGTGCAGCAGCGCGGGGTGGGCGACCACCTGGCGCGCGGCGTGCTCCGCCTGGGCCCCGTCGAGCCCGGCCACCGCGAGCACCACGCCGTCGCCGGCCGAGACGCCCGCGCGGACGGCCGCGACGACGGCGACGGCGCCGGGCACCTCGACCGTGTGCCCGGCGGCGCCGTCCCACGCGCGGACCGCGCCGTCCTCGATCCAGGCGGTCATCCCGGCCCGCCGGGGGTCCGACTCCGCGCGGTTCCAGGCGGGGTCGCGCCGCCGCAGGTCGGCGTCCGCGCCCACCAGGGCGCGGTAGGGGGAATCGCCGGTCGTGACGCGCGCCCCGGCGGCGGAGAGGGCCTCCGCGAGCGCGGGATCGGCGGCCACCCGAGGAGCCGCGCCGCCTCCGTAGCCGTGCAGGAAGGGCTCCGGCCAGGCCCCGACCACCGCGCCCACGCTCGGGCGGCCGCGCCAGCGGCGGAGGTCCCACCAGACCCGGTCGTCCGCGTGCAGGTCGTACGAGGCCGCCCCCACGTCGGCCTCGATGCCGTTGACGAAGTACAGCCAGTCGGTGCCGGCGCCCGGCGATCCGGACAGGCCGTCGATGCCCTGCACGTACGCGCCCGAGTACCGGGTCTCCACCTGGAACGAGCCCTGCAGCGCGGCCATCGCGGACTGCCCCGGCGCCGCCCGCGCCGTCGCGACCTGCCGCGTGCCGAAGTCGCGGGTGAGCACCATCGACACGGCCGGCTCCCCCGCGGCGGGGGGAGGCGCGATGCGCTCATCACAGCCGGCCCCCGCCAGGATGACGGTGAGCGCCGCCAGGACGACGGCGAGCCGCCGCCCCGGCCGGGACCTCGCGAGCGTCCGGGCGACGCCCATATCGCGGGCGCGCTCCCGCTACACCTGCCCGTTCTGGACCTGCGACTGGATCGACCCCGGCAGCGTGGCGACGGCGGAGAACTCGGCATTCGGCTTGAGCGTGATCCTCGCCCGGCCGTTGGCGTTCGCGATCACGGTGCGGTTGTTCACGTGCACGCGCGCGCCCTTGGCGGGGGTGATCTTGGTGCCGTCGGTGCGCACGACCTTCACGGCCAGCACGCCGTTGGAGGACCGCACGACGTCCATGTCGAGCACGAACGGCCCCGGCTTGTTGAAGTTGGGGTCGAGCACCCAGACGACCTCCTGGCTCGGCTTCAGGATCGTGGTGGAGGCCCCGGTCTGGGATGCCCTGTTGTCCACCAGCAGCTCCCAGAAGCCGTTCGGCCCGGGTGTCACCCCGCCGATGGAGCTCACGAAGCCGCCCAGCTGCGTGTTGAACGTGATGCCGACGGGATAGCCGAGCGAGCCGGCGCCGGCGACCAGCTGGCCGAGGACGGTCCTGGGCGCCAGGGCGCGCGCGGTGCCCGTGGTGTCGAGGTAGGCGCGCGTGGAGCAGACGTTCTCGGCCGGGATGATCGTGCCCGCGGGAGCCTCGACGCGCAGGCTCGGGCAGGGCAGGGCGGTGGCGATGCCCGCCGGGATCAGGGACAGGACCACCGTGGCGCCGATCAGGCGCCCTCGGGAGAGCCGCATGGGATGCCTCCTTGACTCGAGGGGGACTTTCTCGTTCCTGAAGGCGGGTCTTCTGACTGGGGCGCTGTCGCGACGCGCAGGATGCGCGCCGGCCATCGGCTTTGCCTTCCCAGTCCCGAGGGACCAGTGACCGATCCGAAGATCGCGGCCGATGGACGCCCTTCACAGCGGCGAGACCGTCCCGGAATCACACCGGGTTCCCCTTTGCGCGCCGATCCGGCGACCTTCGCGGGCGACCGTACCAGAGCGGCGAGAGCGGCCACAAGACGCCGATGCGCGGCCGCTAGCCTGGTGGCCCGGGGAGCGGCCGGGGCCTGGTGGCCCGACTCGTCTTCAAAACGAGCGGGGAGGGGTTCACCCCCGCCCGGTAGGTTCGATTCCTACGCCGCTCCGCCTGGCCCCCGGGGCGCTACGGTAGGCGCATGATCGAGGTCCTCGTCGTCGCCGGGCTCGCGGCCGCGGTGGCCCTGCGGGTGGTCGTGGCGCGCCGGGCCGCCCTGAGGCGCGCGCGTCTGCGCGCGGAGGCGGTGCTCGACGAGCTGGCCGGCGCGGCCTGCGACGCCCTCGCGGCCGACGACCGCTCGCGGCGCAGCGCCCGCGCGGTGGAGCGCTACGCACGCACCCGCGACCGGGTGGCCGCGGCGCGCACCTGCCGCGAGCTCGACGTGCTCGTCGCGCGCCACCAGCTGCGCATGGAGGCGCAGTACCTGGTGGACCGCGGCCGCCGGCGCGCCCGCGCGGCGCTGGCCGGCCTGATGACGGTCCGCCGCTCGACCTGATCCGGCTGCGGCGCACCCGAGACGCTGCTGGTTCTGGCCGCGGCGGCGGCGATGCAGCACGCAGGGCGGCGCCGCTGTCTTCGGGGAACCCGCGCCCAAGATGGGTGCCCACCCGGTGCCGTCGGCTCACCAGCCGTGGGAGCGTGCTCGCACGAGCGAGACCAGGGAGAGGCGGGAGCGCCACAAAGGCTCTCCCGGGCTTTTCGCCGACCGCCCCGAGGAGCCGAGGATGTCCACGTACGTCGCCTTCTTCAGCTACACCAAGGAAGCCAAGCACGAGATGGTCGAGCAGCCCGAGGACCGCGAGCAGGCGGCCCGCGAGGTCATCGAGGCCGCCGAGGGGCGGCTGCTCGCCTTCTACTGGATGCTCGGTGAGCACGACGGCCTCGCCATCTACGACGTGCCGAGCGCGACCGCGGCGGCGGCCATCTCGGCGGCCACCACCGCGAGCGGTCGCATCGCCGACCTCGAGACCGTGCACCTGCTCAGCAGCTCCGAGGCTCGCTCCGCCCTCGACCTCGCGAAGGCCATCGCGGGCTCGTACAAGCCGCCGGGCGGGTTCTTGGAGAACTGGCGCGCGGGCTACGACGCCCTGGGGTGAATCTCGCGCACCGGCCCCGTCATGGATCGGGAACGGCCTCCGGCCCAGGGTCCGCCGGACGCCGCTCGCGCGAATCGGGCGCTCCCCTCTCGAGGATCTCGAGGATGCGCTCGGTGTTCTGCCGGATCGCCGAGACGTTGGTGAACATCCACTTCGGCGGTGCCGTGTCGGGCATCGCCGCGATCGCCTTCCCGAAGTCGATGTCGCCGAACACGGCGAGGAGCTTCGAGCCCCGGGGCTGACGGGTTCGCCGGCCCGGTTCGCCGAGGTTGGGCGCGAGCCGTTTGGCGACCAGCGCCAGGCCGGCCACGGTCGCGCAGCCGATGACGAGCTTCTTCATTTCGAGCCCCCTCCGGCCGGCGCTGGTTCCGCCGGGCCCGGTTGGGGAGAGAAGTCCTTGCCCAGGCGATAGGCGAGATCGAGGTAGCCGGCTCTTGTGGTGTGATCGACGGCGCCGACGGCGTAGAGGTAGACGTGCTGGGCCTCCTCGACGCCCGCCATCCTGAGCCCCCAGTCGCAGAGGATCGTGTCCACCGCCTGCTGCCACCCCTTCTCGTACTCCTCCTTCGTGAAGAAGGTCGGGGTGATGATCAGGCCCTTCCGCTGGGTCAGCAGCGGCACCCTGCCCTCGAGGTGCCCGTTCCAGCCGTCCCGGGTGAGGGTGTAGGCGAAGCCGTACGCGAACACGCGCTCGAACCACCCCTTGAGGATCGCCGGGAGGCCCATCCAGTAGATCGGCGCGATGAAGACGAGGCCCTGGGCGCGCGCAACCTTCTCCTGATGGTGCCTCACGTCCTTGGGCGTTCGCCTGCCGAGCGCCTCGACGATCTCGCGATCCGTCTTGTCCCGCATCCACCGCTTCGCGATCACCCGCCGGACCGGCCCCCCCGCCCGCGCCTCCAGCGCCTGCTTGAGATCCGCCTGCTCGATCAGGTCGTCCGGAAGCGACGCGTGCATGAACTGGTTGTAGTCGCGGTTGCCGAACACGGGATCGAACCCGATCGCGTGAAGATCGATCACCTCGTGACTGTGCCCTCCGTCGCGCAATCCGCTGGTGACGCGTTCCATCACCGCATGGCAGAACGAGGCGGGATTGGGGTGGGCGTAGACGACCAAGACCCTCACGCCCCCACCTCAGCACTCTCCCGCCCCGCGGTCATTCGCGAACACCCGGAGAGCCGGTGCGGGGTACTACTGGGCCACCCCCGTGTCCGTGGTGTTGAGACATTCCTATATGGGTATATGATACCCGCATGGCACGGGCGGCGACGACGACGGACGCGTTCAACGCGGTGGCCGAGCCCCGGCGGCGGCAGATCCTGGACGCCCTCGTCGATGGTGAGCGCCCCGTGAACGACCTGGTGCGCCTCCTGGGGCTGGCCCAGCCCCAGGTGTCCAAGCACCTCCGGGTGCTGCGGGAGGTGGGGGCGGTCGACGTGCGCGACGAGGGACGGCGGCGGCTGTACCGGCTGAACGGCGAGGCGCTCAAGCCCATCCACGA
This sequence comes from Miltoncostaeaceae bacterium, assembly GCA_963760715.1. Lineage (GTDB taxonomy): Bacteria > Actinomycetota > Thermoleophilia > Miltoncostaeales > Miltoncostaeaceae > CAVXDY01. The sequence continues at coordinate 605,165 of CAVXDY010000007.1, forward strand.
CTGGGTCAAGCACTACGAGCGGTCGTGGTCGGAGCGTTTCGACCTGATGGATGTCGTCCTGGAGGACCTCAAGCAGAAGGAGGAAGGAGATGGCCATGGCGAGCAGCGGCACGGCGACGGTGACGCTCCCGACGAATGAGCAGATCCTCATCACGCGCGAGTTCGATGCTCCGAAGCACCTGGTCTACCGGGCGTGGACCACGCCCGAGCTGGTCCGGCGCTGGTGGACCGCGAAGCGGGGCGAGATGACGATCGCCGAGATCGACCTGCGGGTGGGCGGCACGTGGCGGTACGTGATGGTGGCGAACGGCGGGTTCGAGGTCGGCTTCCACGGCGAGTACCGCGAGATCGTCCCGAACGAGCGGATCGTCTCCACCGAGGTCTACGAGGGCATGCCCGACGCCGAGGCGCTGGACACCGTCACGTTCACCGAGGTCGATGGTCGCACGGTCCTCACCATCCTCGTCCAGCACGCCAGCAAGCGGGACCGGGACGCGCACATCGAGTCCGGGATGGAGGACGGGATGCAGGACGCGATGGACCTCCTCGAGCAGGTGGCCGTCTCGCTCGGCTGAGCGTTGCGAGCAGGCCTCAGCCGGCGCGATCTCGGCACGAAGTCAACACTTTGATTGACAAACCAGGGGTAATCTAGCTATTACCTTGGGTGCCATGGCGTGGACCGTGGTCGTCGTTCCAGACGTTGACGAGTGGATCCTTTCGTTGGACGCGGCCGACGCGGCCCGCGTCGAGGCCGCCATCGACTATCTGGCGGACAGCGGCCCGGCGGCGCGTCGCCCGTACGTGGGCACCATCAACGGCAGCAGGTACCCGAACATGAAGGAACTCCGCCCCGGCTCCATCCGCATCCTGTTCGCGTTCGACCCCGACCAGCAGGCGATCCTGCTCGTCGGGGCGCACAAGGCCAGGGAAGGCTGGAACCGGTGGTATCCGAAGGCGATCAAGGAGGCGGACCGGCGCTTCGACCGCTGGCTCGCCCGGAGGTAGGGAGGAGCAGTGATGGCCAAGAGAAAACCCGCAGCCGGTCACAGACCCTGGCAGGACGTCCGCGACGATCTTGCCAAGCGCCACGGACCCGAGCACACGGAGCGGGTGGCCGCGGTGCGCCAGGCGATGGAGGACGCGATCCGGCTGGCCGACCTGCGCGATGAGGTCGGCGTGACTCAGGCGGCGGTCGCCGGCACCCTCGGCGTGAGCCGGGCGCGCATCTCAGCGCTCGAGAAGCAGCGCGACCTGTACCTGTCGACTCTGCGGGAGTACGTGGAGGCGCTGGGCGGACGCCTCGAGGTCGCGGCGGTCTTCGACGACCACCGTCACGTGCTGATCGGCGGGGCGTAGGAGTCCCTAGCTTGGAGGGCGGTCGGGTTCGAGCCCGACGCCGCTCCGTGCGCCCCGGCGCAGGACGCGCTCGTCGCCCACCCTGCGGGTGACGCCCTGGGCGTCGAGGTGCTCGGCGAGCGCCAGCGCGTGGCGGCGCGAGACGCCCCACAGGTCGCGCAGCTCGCCCAGGCCCATGGGGCCGCCGGCCAGCGCCCGCTCGGCCTCGGCCCGAGCGCCCGCCGCGGCGGCGGCGTCGAACCACAGGCCGCCGGCAGCGACGGCGCGGCCGGCGTCCCGCAGGCCGGCGAGGACGGCGGTGACCCGGGGCTCGGGAAGGCCGAGCCGGTCGGCGAGCGCCGCGGGTGGCGGGGGGCTGAGGCCGCCCTCGGCGAGGACGCCGGCGACCTCCTCGAGAACGGGGTCATCGGCGATCGGCGCCGGCGGCCCGGGTTCGGATCGCGGAGGGGGCGCCGCCGTGGCCGGGACCTCCCCGCGCTCGATGGCGGCGAGGCGCTCCGCGGCCCCCGACCCGCGGCCGTGGCGCTCGGGGGCCGGGTCGATCACCACCGCGCCGCCCACGGTGCGCCGCTCGGAGGAGCGCAGCACGAGGCGGTCGCCCGCCGCGGCGGGCACCGGCCGGCCCAGGCGGAGCTGCGCGTAGCCGCGCTCGCCCGGCGCGAGGGCGTCGCGGTCGAGCAGCACGCACGTCGCGGGCGCCTCGGCCGTGCCCAGGAACGCCTCCAGCCGCCGGCGGCTGCGCAGGGGACGCCCGGCGTCCGGCAGCCAGGTGAGCGCCACGTCCAGGCGCTCGGTGGTCAACCAGCCGTCCTCCCGGCGCACGACGCACGACCCGCGCGGCACCCGGTCGCGCCCGACGCCCGCGAGGTTCACGGCCACCCGGCCCCCGGTCGCGCGCTCGATCGGACGGTCGTGCGCCTGCACGCCCCTCACGCGGCCCTCGGCGCCCCCGGGGAGCACGCTGACGCGCGCGCCCTCCTCGATCGGCGCGCCCCAGAGCGTCCCCGTGACCACGGTGCCGGCGCCCGCCACGGTGAAGCAGCGATCCACGAAGAGCCGGGCCGGTCCCCGGGCGGTGCGGCGCGCGAGCCGCCCGCCCAGCGCGTCGAGGGCGGCGCGCAGGTCGTCCAGGCCCTGTCCGGTGCGGGACGAGACGGCCACCACCGCCGCGCCGGCGCCCACGAGCTCGCGCGCGGCGCGCCCGGCGGGCCCCGGATCGCGCAGGTCCGCCTTGGTCACGGCCACCACGCCGTCGCGCACGTCCAGCAGGCCGAGCACCGCGAGGTGCTCGCGGGTCTGGGGCATCACCCCGTCGTCGGCGGCCACGCAGAGGAGGTACCCGTCCACGCCACTGGCGCCCGCCACCATGTGGCGGACGAACCGCTCGTGGCCCGGTACGTCCACCAGGCCGAGCCGCCGGCCGGAGGGCAGATCGAGCGGCGCGAAGCCCAGCTCGATGGAGATCCCACGGGCCTTCTCGGCGGCCAGGCGGTCGGTGTCGCGGCCGGTGAGCGCCGCCACCAGGGCGGTCTTGCCGTGGTCGATGTGCCCCGCCGTGGCGAGCGTGAGCGGCCGGTCCTCCGGGCTCACGACCGCGCCCGCCGCACCAGCTCCGGCAGGGCGTCGAGGTCGGCGTCGGAGAGGGCGAGCACGTCCAGCAGCACGCGCCCGCCCTCGATCCGGGCGGCGACGGCGGGGTCGCCCGCCCGCAGCGCCGCGGCCAGGCGGTCCGGGTGCTCCGCGTCCAGCGCCGCGGCGAAGCTCCGCAGCTCGGCCAGGGGCAGGGTGCCGCCCCCCATGCGCCCCGCGCTCGCCACGACCTCCCCCGACACGGCGCGGGCCAGGCGCTCGGCGCGGGCGCGGCGCTCGGCCGGGTCGCGGTGCAGCGCGGCCAGCGCGGGCACCGTGCGGCGGGCCTCGTCCGGATCGCGGTGGAGCGCGAGCGTGGCCTCGAGGGCGGCGAGGGTGAGCTTGTCGGGCCGCAGCGCCCGCATCAGCGGGTGCGCGCGTGCGCGCGCGACCGGCCCGGCCCGGCCCGCCAGGATCCCCGCCTGCGGCCCGCCCAGGAGCTTGTCGGCGCTGAACGTGACGAGGTCGCATCCCGCCGCGATGCCGGAGAGGGCGTCGGGCTCGCCGTCCCAGGCGTCGCCGGGCCGCAGCGCCCCGCTGCCGAGGTCGTCGATCATCGCCAGCCCCGCGCTCCGGGCCAGGGCGGCCAGTTCCTCCACCGGCGGCTCCTCCGAGAAGCCGACCACGCGGAAGTTGGAGGGGTGCACCCTCAGGATGGCCCCGGTGCGGGGGCCGATCGCGCGCTCGTAGTCGGCGATCCGGGTGCGGTTGGTCGTGCCCACCTCCACCAGCCGGCAGCCGGACGCCTCGATGATCTCGGGCACCCGGAAGCCCCCGCCGATCTCCACGAGCTGGCCGCGCGAGATGAGGACGTCCCGGCCGCCGGCCAGCGCGACGAGCGCCAGCAGCACGGCGCCGGCGTTGGTGTTGGCCACGCAGGCCGCCTCGGCTCCGGTCAGCGCCCTCAGGTGGGCCGACACGTGGTCGTGGCGCGAGCCCCGCTCTCCGCTGTCGGGCCGCCATTCCAGGGTCGTGTAGGCGCTCGCGCGGACGGCGGCCTCCACGGCCCGGGCCGCCAGGGGCGCGCGCCCCAGGTTCGTGTGGAGGATCACCCCGGTGGCGTTCAGCACCGGCCGCAGCGAGGGCCGCAGGGCGGCGCTCACCTGCTCGGCGAGCCCCTCCGTGCCCGCACGCCGGGCGCGGCGGTCGGCCAGGGCCTCGCGCACCGCGTCCACCACCTGCGCGCGCGGGTGTCGGCCCAGGAGGCCCGCGATCTCCGGGTCGCGCAGGGCGGCGTCCACCGAGGGCAGCGACCGGCGCGCGTCGCTCATCCGGCGGGCAGCACGCAGGCGGTGTAGGTGAGGCGGCCCGTGGCCAGGTCGGCCAGGACCAGCATGGGGCTGGGCCGGGCCGGCGTCCCGTCGGGCCGCCAGGTCACGGCCGCCTCGGCGGGACGCTGCCGGAGCGGGGTGCCCGAGCCGATCGACGCCTCCACCAGCCGGGGCCGCTCGGAGAACTCCAGCGTGAGCGCCCCGCCGCTCGCGAGGGGGATCCGCGGCAGGGTGGCGTCGGTGCAGCGCGGCGCGGGTGGGTCGCCGCAGACCACGCGCCCGGCCTGCCGCACGCAGCCGCCCGAGGGCTCGAGGGAGACGGAGCGGCCGCCGGCCGTCACCACCAGGACGTTCGCCAGCCCGGGCGCGGGGGGCGCCGCGGGCTCCCCGCCCCCGCATGCCGCCGCCGTGAGCGCCACCGCGGCCAGCGCGGCCGCGGCCAGCGCGCGCCTAGTACTTGGCGTTGTTGGCGAGCGCATCACCTCGTCCCAGGATGCGCCCGCCGATCGTGCGGCGCGCGATGAACGGGAACATCACGACCTCCCGCGAGGAGACGTGGTTGAACCCGAGGGTATGCCCGCTCTCGTGGACCATCACGCTCTGAAGGTCGAGCCCGCGCCGGCGGCTGCCGGTGAAGTACCCGCCGCGGACTCCGCGGTCCAGGCGGGTGTCGCTCTCGGTGGCACGGGAGCCGTTCGTCCAGGTGATCGTGCACGCCACCGAGCCGCGGCAGACTCCGCCGAGCCCATCGGTGTCGCCGAACTCCACCACGCTGCGCCCGTCCCGGCCGAGGCGGCCCGTCGTGCTGCCGCGGAAGGCGAACCGCGCCCGCGAGAGGTCCGGCAGGCTGCGGCAGTGAGAGCGGTTGGCGTTCCACACCCCGCGGGCGCGACGGATCGCGCCGAGGGCCGCGCCGCGCCCGATCCCTGAGGGCAGCGTGCGGGAATTCAGCCGCCATGCGATCGGGAAGCCGGTCCAGCGGAAGCCGGCATCGGCCGAGGCGGCCGAGCCGCAGCGGACCCGGGCCCCCAGGGTTGCGGCACCCGCCGCCCCCGCGGGCGGGACGTGCAGGGCCGCGGCCACCACGCGCAGCCGGCCCCGCCGGTCGAAGAAGCTCGCCTCCCCCACGGCGTCGGTCGCCTCGTTCACGGTCGCGACCGCCAGCACCGATCCGTCGGCGCGCCGCACCGTCAGCTCCGTGCCGCCCGGCACGGGCTCCGCGGAGGCGCTGCCGCCGGGAGGGGGCGCGATCTCGGGCGGGGCGCCCGGGAAGTCTCCCCAGGCGGGGACCGGCGGCGCCCCGGGCGGCGTGGGCGGCGCGGTGACCCCCGGTCCCGTGGGCGTGCCGGGGACGGTCCCCGTCGTCGCGGCGGCGGGCCCGCCCTCGTCGCGGACGGCGACCACCGTGATCGCGACGGCGGCCGCCGCGACCGCGACGCAGCCCGCCGCGGCCAGCGCCACCCCGCGCCGGTTCACAGCGCGTCGCCCTCCACCGTCGTGGTGCGGGCGAGGGAGGCCGCGATCTCCTCCACCAGGAGCCGGACGTGTCCCTGCACGGTGGCGGCCTCGCCGATCTGGCCCTGGGTCTCCAGATCGCCCACGCCGCGGCGCGCGGCCGCGCTGCGAGCGGCCCGGTCGAGCTGGAGGATGAGGCGCGAGAGATCCCGCTGCCGCTCCGCCATCGCGGCGAGCACCTCGGGGCCGAGGCCGTCGGCCGCGGGGCCGAGCCGCCCCTCCAGCGCGAGAAGGAAGAGCCGGACCCAGCCTCCGATGCGCACGCGGCGCTCGAGCCCCTCGTCCAGCGAGGGGTCCGCGCCCGGGCTGGCCCCGAACTGGAGGTGCTCCTCCAGGGCGATGGCGCCCGCGCCGGTCGCGACGTGCTCGTCGTAGAGCGGCCGGGCCTCCTCGAACCAGTCGTGAAGATCCTCCGAGAGGCCCGCGATGGCGCCGCGCACGGGCTCGGCCGCCGTCGCCTCGAGCGCGCTCGCCGCGAAGCGCAGGTGCGCGCGGATGGCCGGATCGCCCGCCAGGGCGCCGTCCTCCTCGCCCTCGCCCTCCTCGGCCACCAGCTCGCGCAGCCGGTCCCCATGGCGGCGCATCCAGCCGAGGGCCTCGGCCGCATCGACCGGCCCCCCGGTGATCGGATCGTCGCTCGCCACCGGCGAAGAGTAGTGGTGGGACGGCGCCCCTACAGGGAATCGCCCTTGCGCCGGTTGCAGACGGCGCACAGGAGCTGGAGGTTCTCGGCGCTCGAGCCTCCCCCGAGGGCCACCGGGATGACGTGGTCGAACTGGAGCAGCTCGTCGCTGCCGCACTCGGCGCAGCGGCCCTCGTCCCGCCGGAAGACCGTCCGGCGCACGTCCTCGGGGATCGCCGTCCGCCGCGGTCCGCCCGGCCCGGCGTCGGCGTGCATGGCGTCCTTGGCCCGCTCGATCCGCCGCCGCTGCCGCCGCTCACGCTCCAGGAGGAGCGCCATCACCTCGTCGGCGGCGAGCCCGTCGTCCTCCCAGAAGAAACGGTCCCGGAACATCCACCAGGTGCGGCGCTCCTCCACGGCGACGGGCACCGGGACCTCGCGCTGGTCACGCTCGATGGAGCGGTGGGCCGGCACGGAGATCGCGCCGAAGAGCCGCCGTCCGCTCACGAAGCGACGGCGCAGGAAGCCCTGCTCGTAGCGGGCATGTGGGTCCTCGCGCAGCACGACGGCCCATCACGCTAGCCCCGGCGCCGGACGCCAGGCGAGCCCCCGGGCGGGGGCGTGCGCTCCATCAGGTCGGGCCGCGAGCCCGAGATCCCGAGCCACAGCAGGAACACGATCCCGCACGCGAGGAGCAGGCCGCCGATGGTCACGATCGCCACGATCACGTATCCGAGCGTCATCATGCCGCGCAGCCTACCCTTCGACCGTGTCCGCGACCCGCTCGGCCCCCCTCATCGGCATCTGCGCCGCGATGGAGCGCGCGCGCTGGTCGGTGTGGGATCTCCCCGCCGCGCTCGTGCCGATGAACTACATCGAGCAGGTCCAGCGCGCCGGCGGGGTGGCGGTCCTGATCCCGCCGGACCCCTCCCTGGTGGACGACCCCGGGCGCGTCCTCGACCGCATCGACGGCCTGATGCTGGTGGGCGGCCCCGACGTGGACGCCGCGCGCTACGGCGCCGCGCCGCACCCGGCCGCCGAGCCGCCCGTGCCGCTGCGTGACGCCGTCGAGATCGCCCTGATTCGGGGCGCCGGCGAGCGCGGGTTACCGGTGCTGGGAATCTGCCGGGGCATGCAGCTGATCAACGTGGCCCGCGGCGGCACGATCCGGCAGCACCTTCCGGAGGAGCTCGGGGGCGACGAGCACCGGCGCATCCCGGGAAGCTTCGCCGGCAACGAGCACCCCGTGCGGCTCGCCGAGGGCTCGCGCGCCGAGGGTGCGGCCGGGGCGGGCCGGCCGGTCACCTCCCATCACCACCAGGCCGTCGGGGACCTGGGCGAGGGCCTGCGCGTCACCGGCTGGCACGAGGGCGATGGAGTCGCCGAGGCGCTCGAGGGCGACGACGAGGCGTGGCTCGTGGGCGTGCAATGGCACCCGGAGGCCGACCCCGGGAGCCCGGTCATCGCCGCGCTGGTGGCGGCGGCGGACGAACGACGGCGAGAGGGCTGGGACCGAAGAGAAGGGGGCGACTCCTCGATCCCTGCCGCTCGCCCTGGCGAACGAAGCTGACCCGGTCGGCAGTGCACTCCACCCCGCTCGCACCCGGAGTCTCGACCGCGCCGCCCCCACGTTCCTTGGCCCTCGGTCCAGGGTGTGGGGGGGAGGTTTGCTCCACCGGGCGGGGCGCGCGGGTGGCCGCGCGGGCCGTCGACCGGCTTTCAGAGGACGCGTTCTAGGCGCAGGGAGCCGGTGGGCAGGGATTCGGCGGGCACGGGTCCGGCGGGCAGGGGTCGGGAGGGCAGGGGTCCGGGGGGCACGGGTCGGGTGGGCAGTCCGCCGACGTCGCGGGGGGTGGCTTCTCGGCGCCCGGGCTCCCGGAGCCGCCGGGCTCGGCGCCCTCGGACGGGGGGGGCGGGGTCGTGCCCGGATCCCCGGGCGACGTGGTGCCGGGCGGCGGCCGGCCGGGGTCCGGCGGCGGAGACACGGGCTCCGAGGTGGCGGGCGGGGGCGGCGCGATCGTCTCGGGCGGGGCGGCCGGGGTCGCGACGGGGGTGACGGGCACGGAGATCGGCACCCCGACGACGGGGATCCGCACGCCGGTCGGCGGTCGCGGCGCCCGGCGGGACCGGCGCCCGCGCGGCGCCGGCGGGGCGGGCTCGCCCGCCGGCGGGCCCGCCCGCAGGACGGCGGGCACCGTCTGGACGGGCCCGGCCCCGCCGGGCGCGCCGACGGCGCCGGCCGAGGCGATGGCGACGGTGCGCCCGCGTCCGCCCGGCGCGGCGCCGCGCGCCGAGGTGGCCGGCGGGCCGGGGCCCGGCGCCGGGGCCGGGGCGGCGCTGCCGCCCGGGCCGACGACGACGGTCAGTTCCCGCTGGTCCTTCGCGTCGGTGGTGACCAGGGACACCGACAGCGCCAGGAGCCCCCCGACGGCCACGAGTCCCACGGCCACGCCCGCCATCGCCAGGCGGCGGCCGCCCGAGCCGATCACCCGCCGCCTCCGCGGATGGCGATGAGCGCCTCGACGGCCGGGGGCCAGAACTGGCTCCCGGAGCAGGCGCGGCATTCGGCGATCGCGCCGGCCGGGGTCGCGGGGCCGGCGGTGTAGGGGCGCTCGGACGTCATCACGTCCCAGGCGTCGGCCAGAGCCATGATCCGGGCGCCCTCGGGGATGTCTTCGGCCATCAGGCCCGCAGGATAGCCCCCGCCGCCCCAGCGCTCGTGGTGGCTCTTCACCCAGGACACCTGCTCGGGGGTCAGCGCCTCGGCCACGATCCGCGCGCCGAGCTCCGCGTGCTCCTTGACCAGCTCGTATTCCTCGGCCGTGAGCCGGCCCGGTTTGAAGAGGATCGCGTCCGGCACGCCGATCTTCCCCACGTCGTGCACGAGGCCGGCGTCTCCCAGCAGCCGGCAGCGCTCCGGCGGCCACCCCAGGGCGTCGGCCAGCTCCTCGCAGAGCGCGGCGACGCGCTCGGAGTGGCGGCGCGTGGAGGGGTCCTTCGCGTCCACGACACGGGCCAGGAGGCGGATGCTGACCAGCGCCTGCTGGCGCTCGAGGCGCTCGGCCTGCTCCTGGGCCGACAGCGCCCGGGTGATCTCCGGGGAGTAGCGCATCACCACGTCGCGGCCGTGGTGCTTCGCCCAGTAGAGCGCGCCGTCGGCGAGCCGGTAGAGCGCGTCGGCGTCGGTGGCCTGGGAGATGTCGCACACCCCGGCGGACATCGTCATCCGGCCGACCGTGGGGAAGTGGGCGTCCGAGACGCCCCGGCGCACGCGCTCGGCGGCCTGGAGGGCCTCGTCGGCGTCGGCCTCGGGCAGGATCATGGCGAACTCCTCGCCGCCGACCCGGGCCACCAGCTCGCCCGCCCGGGTCTCGGCCGCGAGAACGTGCGCGGCGTGCTGGAGCACCCGGTCGCCCACCTGGTGGCCGTGCACGTCGTTGACGCGCTTGAAGTGGTCGAGGTCCATCAGCACCAGCGCGAGGCCGCGCTTGCGGCGGCGGGCGCCCTCCACCTCGGCCCGCAGGCGCTCGTGGAAGGTGCGGTGGTTGGCGAGGCCGGTGAGCGGGTCGACCGCCGCGCGCTCCTCCGCGGCCGCCAGCGTCCGGCCCCGCTCCTCGTCGCGCTTGCGCCGCTCCGTGACGTCGCGGAAGGTGATCACGGCGCCGATCGTCTCCGCGTCCTCCACGATGGGGGTCGTGACGTGCTCGGCGACGATGGTGGATCCGTCGGGGCGGCCCAGGTCCTCCTCCCCGCCGCGCGGCTCGCCGCTCGCCAGGGCGGCGGCCAGCCACGGCAGGCCCAGCTCCTGGGCGGGCGTGCCCTCGAGATCCTCTCCCGATCGTCCCAGCATGCGCGCCGCGGCCGCGTTCACGAACGTCGCCCGGCCCTCGCGGTCCACGCCGATGATGCCGTCGCCGGCGGAGGCGAGGATCAGCTCGTGTCGCACGGTCAGGCGCCGCAGCGCGGCCTGCGCCTCCAGGCTCTCGGCCGACCGCGTGGCCGCCACGGCCAGCGCCGCGCGCTCGCGGTTGGCGGACTCCCAGAACAGCACGCCCACCACGCTCGCCAGGAGGAGGCCGCCGAGGGCGATCGTCAGGGGCATCGTGCTCGAGGTGCCGCCGGTGCCCGCCACCTCGACGGTCAGCCTGCGTCCCGCGGCGTCCACCACCCCGGGATCGCCCGCCCACGCGCCGCCGGGACTCCCGATCACGGCCGCGTCGCCGTCGGTCACCCGCAGGCGCGCCCCCCGGGGGAGGGTCGTGCCGAGCTCCGCGGTGAGCGCGTCGGCGTCGAGCGTCCCGGTCACGAAGCCGCGCAGCGCGGCCCGCCGGGCGGCCACGTCGGGGGTCGGCGCGCCCGAGGCGTAGACCGGCGCCACCAGGAACAGCTCCCGGGCGGCGCGCGGCGCCTCGACCGGGGTGGTCATGCGCGCGGCGCCGTCGTCGCGCGCCTGGGCGGCGGCCGACCGCACCTCGGGGAGTGAGAAGGGGTCCCGGCCGGGCCCGGAACCTCCTCTCGTCGTGACGACGGGGTCGGCGGCGGCCGAGGTGGCGCCCGCCGGCAACCGGCTCCACGTGAAGCCGGTCAGGGCGGGCTGGCGCGCGAGCGGCACGGCCGCGACGTGCTGGAACGCGGGGGTCGAGAGGCCGCCGGTCGCCTCGATCACGTTCCTCATCCCCTCGACGCTCGCGGTGGCGGCGTTGACCCTGCCCGCGAGCTCGTTCACCACGAGGGCCGTGACGTCGCGCCGGCGATTGCGCGCGTCGTCGCGCTCGGCGCCGACGGAGACGAACGTGGCCAGCGCCGTCGCGGCCAGGATCGCCGCGATCGTCCCGACTCCGAGCCATGTGAGGGGCCGCTGTCTCACCCGATCTCCGAAATATGGGCACAGAGCTGGGCGAGGGGGAGTCTGTCAGGCCCGGCGGCCACCTATCCTCCGCCGTCGTGCTCATCCTGCTGGACATCGACGGCACCCTCCTGCTCGGCAGCCCGCGGGCTCACACCGAGGCGCTCGTCGGGGCGATCGCCGACGTCCACGGCACACCGCTGGGGATCGGGGACGTGGCGGCGATCCGGCCCGGGGGGCGCACCGACCAGGAGATCGTGCGCCTCGTGCTGAGCGCCGCCGGCGTGGGGCCGGCGGCGATCGACCGGGGAATGGCGGCGGTCGTGGCCCGTGCCGCCGCGCGGTATCCCGCAGCGCAGGCCGGCTCGCCGCCCCGGGCCGCGCCGGACGCCGCATCCGCCCTGGGCCGCCTCGCGCGGGCCGGGGTCACGCTCGCGCTGCTCACGGGCAACCTGGAGCCCATCGCGCGGGCGAAGATGGCGCAGGTGGGCCTCGGCGGCCTCTTCCCCGCGGACGAGGGCGCCTTCGGCTCCGACCACGAGCGGCGCGACGCCCTCGTGCCCGTCGCGATCGCCCGTGCCCGGGCCGCGTCCCGGTGCGCCGAGCCGGCCGTGGTGGTGGGCGACACGCCCCGCGACATCGCCTGCGCGCGCGCCGGGGGCGCCCTCTGCGTCGCGGTCACCACCGGTTCCCACGCCGCCGCCGAGCTCGGGGAGGCCGACGCCGTCGTGGACGGCCTCTCGGCCGCCGCCGACGTGATCCTGGGCTGGAAGGCCGAACTCTAGGACGCTACCGGTCGAGCGCGCGCCGGACGCGGTCGTAGAGCCGGGCCTCGCAGTCCGTCCGCCGCCGCAGCACCCGATCCACCGCCTGGCCGCCGATCCGCCCGGTCACCACGATCCGCGATCCGGAGTCGCGGATCGGGGCGCACCGCTCGGAATCCGCTCCCTCGCGCAGCGCGGCGATGATGCCCGCGCAGGCGTCGTGGTCGGCGATCTCGCAATCCAGCCGGAGCACGAGGGCCCCGGCGTCCCCGGCGGCCAGCGAGACCTGCAGCCGGTTGGGCGGGATCGTGCTGGGGCCCTCGGGGCCCTCACAGCCCGCGAGCCCACCCACCAGCACCGCCGCGGCCAACGCCCACGCGACCGGCATCGCACGGCGCCGCCCGGCCCTCAGGGCACCTCCCGGACCGCGAGGAAGCTCGTCTGGCCGGGCCCGGCCCCGGGGGGGCCGTAGGCCAGGACGACCACGTCGCGCGAGCTGAGCCCGGCGACCTCGCGGGCGCGGCTCAGCATCAGCGCGGCCAGCGCCTCGCCCGAGTGCGGCCGGGGGGGAAGGCGCCCCGAGACGACCCCCCACTCCAGGGCGAGCTGCCGTCGCACCCGCTCGTCCTCGGAGAGGGCGATCACCGGGCGCCGCGGCCGGTACTTGGCCGCGGCGCGCGCGGAGCCACCGCTGATGGTGGTCACGACGATCGCCGTGGCGTCCACCTGCTGGGCCAGGTGGACCGCCGACTGGATCACCGCCTCGGCCCGCCCCGAGGTCATCGAGCTGAGGGTCAGCGAGAGCAGCGCGCCGCTCTCGGCCTCGACCGCGATCTCGTCCATGGCGGCGACGGCCTCGACGGGGTAGCGGCCCACCGTCGTCTCCGCCGACAGCATCAGCGCCGAGGTGCCGTCCAGGATCGCGTTCGCCACGTCGGTGGCCTCGGCCCGGGTGGGCTCGGGCCGGTCGATCATCGACTCGAGCATCTGGGTGGCGGTGATCACCAGCTTCCCCTGGGCCCCGGCGGTGCGGATGACGTGCTTCTGCATGGTGGGCACGCGCGCGACTCCGGCCTCCACGCCCAGGTCGCCGCGGGCCACCATCACCCCGTCCGAGACGTTGACGATCTCGTCGAGGGCCTCCACCGCCTCCACCTTCTCGATCTTGGCGATCACCCGGGGATCGCCCCCGAGGGCCGCGAGCGCCCCGCGCAGGCGGCGCACGTCCTGCCCCGAGCGCACGAACGACAGGGCCACGAAGTCGGCCTCCAGCTCGCAGGCCACCGCGAGGTCGGCCATGTCGCGCTCGCCCAGCGTGGGCAGCGGCGCCCGCACGCGGGTCACGAAGATGCCCTTGCGCGGCGCGATCACGCCGGGGCGCTCGCAGCGCGCCCGCACCTCTCCGGTGCGCGGGTCCGCGGCCAGCACCGCGAACCGCGGGGTGCCGTCGCCGATCACGATCTCCGAGCGGCCGGCGGTGACGGCGTCGGCGAGATCCGGCCAGCCGGCCGGGATCGCCCCGTCCGTGACGCGCTCCAGGGACGCGAAGACGATCTCCTCCCCCCGGGCGACGGGGCGCGGCTCCAGATCGGCGCCCAGGCGCGGCTTGGGCCCCGCCAGATCGACCAGGAGCGCCAGGGGGCGCCCGGCCCGGTCGGCCGCCTCGCGCAGCGCGTCCGCCCGCGCGCGCCACCGGTCGGCGTCGTCGTGGGCGCAGTTGATCCGCCCGCCGTCGATCCCCGCCGCGACCAGCTCGTCGATGCGCCCGGGCGGGTCCGTGCTGGGCCCGAGCGTGGCGATGATCTTCGTCCGGCGTGTGGACACGGTGGGACCGTGCCACAAACGCGCGCCGGTAGCCTCGTGGGCGATGAACCATCGCTTCACCGTCTCCGGCCTCGACCCCGGATCCCGGCGCGTCGAGAAGCGCGGCTCCGAGCAGGCGCTGGCGCGCGAGGCGGCGGCCCTCGCCATCGTGGCCGGAGCCTCCTGGGCGCCCGCGGTCGTGTCCCACGAGCCCGGGCTGCTGGTGTCCTCGCGCGTGCCCGGCGCGCCGCGGGCCCTCGCGGCCCTCGGCGCCGGCGAGGCGCGGGCCCTGGGCGCCGTGCTGCGCGCCGTGCACGACACCCGGCGCGCGGGGGAGGGCGGTCTGTGGTGGTGGACCGGGCCCGCGGCGACCCTCGCCGGCTACCGCGCGGCCCGCGTGGAGGACGCCGAGGGGGCGCTCGCCGGCACGGAGCACGCGGGCCTCGCGGCGCGGGCGGCGGCGGCCGGCGCGCCGCCGCGTGCGCGGGAGGGCCCCGAGCCCTTCCGGCTCCTGCACGGGGATCTCGTCGAGGCCAACATCGTGTGGGACGGCTCCGCGCCGGCGCTCGTCGACTGGGAGTTCTGCCGCATGGGGGATCCGGCGGAGGACCTCGCGTACGTGATCGAGGTCAACGCGATCCCCCCGGCCGCGGCCGCGGCGCTGCTGCGGGGCTACGGCCCCCCGGCGATGGACCGGCGCGTGGACGCGTGGCGCGGCCTCGTGGCGGCCGACGCGGGCGCCTGGTACCTGGCCGAGGAGATGGAGGCCGAGGCGGCCCCGCTCCTGGCCCGCGCCGCGGCGCTGGCGGCCGCGGACTGAGCCCTAATGGCTATCCGCGGGCGGCCTCGCCCCACAGGTCGCGGGCGATGACCATGCGCTGGATCTCGCTGGTGCCCTCGTAGATCTGGGTGATCTTGGCGTCCCGGTAGTAGCGCTCGGCCGGGAACTCCGCCGAGTAGCCGTAGCCGCCCAGCGTCTGGACGCAGGTGTCGGCGGCGTCCACCGCCACCTGGCTCGCCACCAGCTTGGCCTTCGCGCCGGCCGCCGTGTGGGGCTGGCCGGTGTCGCGCAGGCGGGCCGCGTGGAGCACCAGCAGACGCGCCGCGTCGAGGCGCGCGGCGATCTCGGCGATCGGGAACTGGACGCCCTGGAAGCGCGCGATCGGCCCCCCGAAGGCGGTGCGGTCGCGCGCGTACGACACGGCCAGCTCCAGCGCGGCGCGCGCGATGCCGAGCGCCTGGGCGGCGACCACGATCCGCCCGGAGTCGAGCGTGGAGAGCGCGATCTTCAGGCCGTTGCCCTCGGTCCCGAGCATCTGGCCCGCCGCCACGCGGTGCCCGTCGAAGGCCAGCTCCACCGTGGAGGAGGTGTGCAGGCCGAGCTTCGGGATCTCGCGCCCGACCGTGAAGCCCTCGCCGGGGGAGGTGAGGAAGGCGGACACGCCCTTCGCCCCGGGCCCGCCGGTGCGGGCGAACAGCACGAACAGCTCGGCGAACCCGCCGTTGGTGATCCACTGCTTGGCGCCGCTCACCAGGTATCCGTCGCCGTCGGCCGTCGCCGTGGTGCTCAGGTTGGCCGTGTCCGACCCCACGCCCGGCTCGCTGAGCCCGTAGGCCCCGAAGACCTCACCGCTGGCCAGGCCCGGGAGGTGGGCCTCCTTCTGGGCCTCGGTCCCGTGCTGAACGATGGGCGCGCCGGTGAGCGAGTTCTGCACCGCGAGCCCGGTGGACGTGCCGGCGTCGGCCGCGGCGACCTCCTCCATCACCAGGGCCAGGCAGGTGTAGTCCATCCCCGCCCCGCCGTACTCCTCGGGGATGATGATCCCCAGGAAGCCCAGCTCCCCCATGGCCCGGAGGATCTCCACGGGCACGTGGTGCTCCAGGTTCCACCGCGCGGCGTTCGGGGCGATCTCGCCCTGCGCGAACTCGCGCGCGAGCGTCTGGATCTCACGGTGGGTGTCGGTCAGGTCCGGGGTCGCCGTGCTCATCAGATCCGCTCCAGGGTCCTCGCGGTTTTGGCCGTCCTCACCAGCGGGCCGGGTCGCGGTAGGCGCCCCAGACCTCGCGCAGCACGTCGCACAGCTCGCCGATGGTGGCCCCCGCATGGGCGGCCGCCACCAGCCGTGGCATCACGTTCTCGTCACCCTCGCACGCGGCGCGCAGGGCGCCGAGCGCATCGGCGTGGGCCTCCGGGTCGCGCCGCTCGCGCCAGGCGCGCAGGTGCTCGATCTGCCGCCGCTCGACCTCCGGGTCCGCGCGGTGGATGTCGGGCTCCTCCTCGTCCTCCTCCACGTGGGCGTTCACGCCCACCATCAGCCGCTCGCCCCTCTCGAACTCGCGCTGGTAGACGTAGGACGCCTCGGCGATCTCGGCCTGGGGGAAGCCGGCCTCCACGGCGGCGACCATCCCGCCGAGGTCATCGATGCGCGCGATGTAGTCCCGCGCCTCGGCCTCCAGCTCGTCGGTGAGCCGCTCCACCAGGAAGGAGCCGCCCAGCGGGTCGGCCGAGCTCGCCACGCCCGTCTCGCCGGCGATCATCTGCTGGGTGCGCAGCGCCAGGGTGGCCGACTCCGCCGTCGGGATCGACAGCGTCTCGTCCCAGGCGTTGGTGTGCAGCGACTGCGTCCCCGCCATGATGGCCCCGAGGGCCTCGATGGCGGTGCGGGCGAGGTTCAGCAGCGGCTGCTGGGCCGAGAGGGAGACGCCGGAGGTCTGGGTGTGGGTGCGGAGCTGCCAGGACCTGGGGTTCCCGGCCCCCACGCGATCGCGCATCAGGCTCGCCCAGAGGCGGCGGGCGGCGCGGATCTTCGCGACCTCCTCGAAGAAGTCGATGTGGAAGTTGAAGAAGAAGGAGAAGCGCGGAAGGAACTCGTCGGGGTCGAGGCCCCGCGCCACGAGGTCCTCCACGTAGGCGAGGCCGTCGGCGATCGTGAAGGCCAGCTCCTGGCCGGCCGTCGCCCCCGCCTCCCGGATGTGGTACCCGGAGACCGAGATCGGGTGCCAGAGCGGCATCTCGGCCGTGCAGAACTCGATCAGGTCCGCCACGAGGCGCATCGAGGGGCGCTCGGGCACCACCCACTCCTTCTGGGCGATGAACTCCTTGAGGATGTCCGTCTGGAGGGTGCCCCGCAGCTCCGCGCGGGGGACGCCCGCGTCCTCCGCCGCCGCCACGAACAGGGCCAGCGCGACCGGCGCCGGCCCCGAGATCGTCATCGACGTCGAGACCGCCCCGAGGTCGATCCCGTCGAACAGGCGGGCCATGTCGCCGGCGTGGGCCACCGAGACGCCCTCGCGCCCGACCTCGCCCTGGGAGAGCGGGTGGTCGGGGTCGTAGCCCATCAGGGTGGGCATGTCGAAGGCGGTCGAGAGCCCGGTCTGGCCCTGCTCCAGCAGCCGGCGGAAGCGGGCGTTCGTGTCCTCGGGGGACCCGAAGCCGGCGAACATGCGCATCGTCCAGAGCCGAGACCGGTACATCTGCGGGTGGATCCCGCGCGTGTAGGGGTAGTCGCCGGGCGCCTCGAGCTCGCGGGCGGGTCCCGCGGCCACCGGGGGCAGCTCGCGCCCCGAGATGGTGGTGCCGGGCGCCGCCGCCGGGACGGCGTGGCCCGTGGTGCTCGGTGTGTCGCGCCTCGCGGGCCCGCCGGCGACGGCCATGGCGATTCTCCTTGCGTCTGCGACCGGGACGGGGGGTATTATTCGGAATTCCGACTATCGAGTCAACCGGAGCGGCCGTGGGCGTGGACCAGCGGGCCAGGCGGGACCCCGTCGAGGAGGCGGTGCGCCAGTGGGCGCCGCGCTACCCCGGCGCCGAGGGGTTCCGCGCGCTGACCTCCCTGGTGCGCTCCTACGCGGCGGCCGTGCGCGAGGTCAACCGCACCCTGCGGCCCCTGGGACTCACGCTGTCGCGCTTCGAGATCCTGCTGCTGCTGTCGTTCTCGCGCGCCGGGCGGCTGCCGATGATGCGCATCCGCGACCTCCTGCTGGTCCACGGCTCGAGCGTGACCTACCTCGTCGGCCGGCTCGAGGAGGCGGGGTGGGTGCGCCGCGACGCGGACCCCGGCGACCGGCGCGTGACGCTCGTGTCGCTGACCGCCGAGGGAGAGGCCCTGGTGGAGCGGGCCGCCGAGCACCTGGCGGAGGCGGGCTTCGGGGTCTTCGCGGCCCTCGACGAGGAGCGCCTCGCCCTGCTGGGCGATCTGCTGGGCGAGCTGAGGCGGGAGCCGGCCTCCGGCGACGCGTCCTCAGGCTGAGAGCTCCCGCTCCAGGGGCGTCCGGAAGCGCGGTGTGAAGCGGATCTCGCCGATCCAGGCGGCCATGCCCTCCGCGGCGGCGTCGATGCCGGCGCGGGCGTCGGCGCCCACGTCCTCCAGGAGGCGGATCGCGATCTCGCCGCTCGCCCGCTGCGCCCACCCGCCCACGACACGGCCGTCACACCAGATCGTGGGCCCGATGTTCCCGCTGCGGTCGAAGAGCGGCTCGCGGTGGCCGCCGAGGAACCAGTCCCGCCCGGCCCAGCCCATCGGGGTGGCGTCGAGCGCGGGCAGCAGGGCCACCCAGGGGTCGGGCATCGGCTCGGGCTCGAGGTCGTCCGAAAGCACGAGGCCCGCCTCGCCGTCCAGGTCGACCTCGGCGGGCCCCACCCGCGCCAGCGCCGCCCGGGTGCGCCCCGTCGTCCAGCCGGTCCACCAGCGCAGGTCGGCCGGGGTCGCCGGCCCGAACGCGCCGAGCCAGCGGCGCACCAGCTCCTCCTCGGCCTGGCCGGGGGCCCACTCCTCGCGTTCCTCCGGCAGCCAGTCGTCGAGCAGCGCCCACCGGTACTGGCTGGAGATCCAGGAGCCGCGCGGCCGCCCGCGCACGATCCGCCCGTCGGCCGAGAGCAGCATCAGGACCCAGGTCGAGACGTTCTGCCACGCCTGGTAGGGCTTCCCCTCGGCCATGAGCACGCGCTCGCGCAGGGCCGGGACGTCGGCGCTCAGCTCCGCCGCCGCCGCCTCGCCCCGCGCCGCCAGCGCCCGCATCACGGCGTCCTCGACCTCCACGAGCCACCGCCCGGCGTCGGCCGCGATGCCGGCGTCCTCGAGGCGGGCCACCAGCCGCCGGCGCTCCTTCTCCGCGACCGCGCGGGTGCAGGCCTCCTGCACCACCGGCGCCAGCTCGACCGGCACCACGAACATCGTGCGGCGCATGCCGAGCATCCGCAGGAGCGCCCGCTCCCCGTAGAGCGCCGCGGCGACCGCGGCCGGGTCCGGCGTGGCCATGCGGGCCGCCGCCGACAGGTGCACCGACGCGGGATCCGTGGCGTGCAGGGCCACCACCGCGCGGGCCGCCGCGACCGGGGTCGCGGCCGCCGTTCCGGGGGCCAGGCGGTGGCGCCGCCCCAGCCGGGCCCGCCGCTCCTCGATGTCCATGCGCCTCACGACCGCCCGCACCCCCTCGCCCCGTCCGGCCTTATCCACGGGGAGAAGACCTGGTCGGCCGTCTCATCCCCAGGGCCAAAGCCGCTCCCCGGAACCGACCCCTAGCCTGCCCTCACTTCGGGGCCCGTGCGCCCCCGTCCTACTGTGCAAGGAGAGTAGATGCGTCTGAGGCCATTCAGGCTGGTGCCGGCGCTCGTGGGGGTACTGCTTCTCGTGGCGCCTGCGATCGCCAGTGCTCAGGATGTGACCCAGCAGGACATCGCGATCAACTCGATCTGGGTTGTCGTGGCCGCGATCCTCGTCCTGTTCATGCAGGCCGGTTTTGCAATGCTCGAGGTCGGGCTCTCGCGCATGAAGAACGCCGGCGCGGTGATGGGGAAGATCCTCATCAACCTGTCGGTCTCGTTCCTCATGTTCTGGGCCGTGGGCTTCGCGATCGGCTTCGGGACCGGGAACGACTTCCTCGGTTCCAGCGGCTGGTTCATGGACAACAACAACCCCGCCGTCGACTACGCGTCGCTCGCCTACAGCAACACCAACTTCGAGGCGACCTTCTTCTTCCAGGTCGTCTTCTGCGCGGTGTCCCTCGCGATCGTCTTCGGCGCGATGCTCGATCGCACCAAGTTCATCGCCTACGTGATCTTCGGCATCGTGTTCGCCGGCTTCATCTACCCGACCGTCGCCCACTGGACATGGGGCGGTGGCTGGCTCCTGCAGAACGGCTACCAGGACTTCGCGGGCTCGTCGATCGTGCACCTTCAGGGTGCGTTGGCGGCCGCCGCCGGGGCGCTCCTGCTGGGCCCGCGCATCGGCAGGTTCCGCGACGGGAAGTCCGTTCCGATCCCCGGCCACTCGATGCCGCTCATGATCCTCGGCGTCATCATCCTGTGGGTCGGCTGGATGGGCTTCAACCCGGGCTCGTTCCTGAACGCCATCGGCGCCAACTTCGCCGACGTGGCCGTCAACACCAACCTGGCCGCGGCCGCCGGCGTCATCGGCGCCACCGTCAGCGCTCTCCTGCTCTTCAAGACGCTCGACGTATCGCAGATGGGCAACGGTGCCCTCGCGGCCCTTGTGGCCATCACCGCACCATGTGCCTTCGTGGACGCGTGGGCCGCGGTCGTCATCGGCGTCGTCGCGGGCCTCATCGTCCCGCCGCTGGTGCTGCTCGTGGACAAGCTCAAGATCGACGACCCGGTCGGCGCCCTGCCGGTGCACGGCATGGCCGGAATCTGGGGCACCCTCGCGTGCGGTCTGTTCACCACCGCCGCCCGCGCGGACTCCCTCGCCGTGGGCCAGGCCGGTCTCTTCGACGGCGGCGGCGGCCACCAGCTCTGGGTCCAGTTCTACGGTGTCTGCGCCACGATCGCCTTCACGTTCACGTGCTCCCTCATCGTGTTCGCGGCGATCAAGTACACCATCGGCCTGCGCGTCAGCGAGGCCGAGGAGCTGCGCGGCCTGGACATCTCGGAGCACGGGATGTTCGGTTACCCCGAGCGCTTCATCGACGTGCCCGGCGCCGAGTCGGAGGACGCTCCGGTCTCCTCCGCACCCGCTCCCGCCGGCGCGGCTTCGGCAACCAGCCCCGCCACCGCCTCGTAGGAGGGGAACAGAGACAGTGAAAAAGATCGAGGCATTCATCCGGCACGAGGCACTCGAGGCCATCCACGATCGGCTGGCGACCATGGGGCTTCCCTCCATGAGCGTCATCGAGGCGAAGGGCTCGGGCCGCCAGAAGGGCTTCACCGAGAGCTACCGGGGCGCGAAGACGACCGTCTTCCTCCGTCCCAAGGTCAAGCTGGAGATGGTGCTGGACGACACCGACGTCGATCGCGCGATCGACGCCATCCTCGAGCTCGCCCACACGGGCGAGCCGGGGGACGGGAAGATCTTCATCATCCCCGTCGAGGAGTCGATCCGGGTGCGCACGGGCGAGCGCGGCGACGTCGTGCTCGCGCCACACCACGAGGAGGCGCCCGCCTAGGAAACGAGCGCTCGTCCTCAGCCGTATCAACCCGGCGCCGGCGCGCCTCCCCCCGGGGGGAGCGCGCCGGCGCCGCTCGTTAACGCGCGAATCGCGCCATGATCCCCGGATGGACCTCGCCGCGTGAGACGCCGCCCGCTCGAGCCCGTCGAGGTCGCGTGCCCGACGTGCGGCCTCATCGCCGAGCTCTACCGCCCGCGCGGTTCCCGGCCGCCGAAGCTCTGCCGCTGCCCCGCGCCCGAGCGGGTCCGCCCCGTGCGGCGCCATCGCGTGTGCGCGAGCTGCCCGACGGTGCTGAACCGGTACAACCGCGGCGAGGAGTGCGGCGCCTGCCGCATCCTGCGTGAATCGGGACTGGCGGCTCCCCCCGGCGGTCCCCGGACCTGAGCCCGGCGGGGGTCAGACCGGCTGCGCCGGAACACCCTCGGCCGTCTGCCCCGGCAGCTCCAGGATGAAGCGGCTGCCGGCCCCGTCCTGGCTCTCCACGTGGACCTCGCCGCCCAGCGCCCGGGCGAGCTGCCGGCTGATCGCCAGGCCGAGGCCGCTGCCGCGCCGTCCGTCGGGCGTCTCCAGCGAGCGGAAGGGGTCGAAGATGAGCTCCTGCTCGGCGGCCGGGATGCCCGGGCCGGTGTCGCTGACCGCCGCGACGAACCCGCCGCCGGCGCGCGCGCGCCCCTCCAGGCGCACGGTGCCGCCCCGCGGCGTCCAGTGGATGGCGTTGTCGAGCAGGTTGGTCATGATCTGGCGCACGCGGGTCTCGTCGGTCACGACCGGCGCGAGCTCGTCGATGCGCCGCTCGTAGGCGACCCCCCGCATGGCCGCCTCGGCCTCCATGGCGTCGAAGGCCATGTCGAGCACCTCGGTGGGCTCCACGCGGGTCAGGTCGAGCTTGAAGCGGTTCGCGTCGAGGCGCGCCAGGTCGAGCAGGTCGGCCACGAGCGTCTCCAGGCGGGCCGCCTCTCCCTCGATCGCCGCCAGCGACCGCGGCACGTCGTCGGCGGGGACGATGCCGTCGGACAGCGCCGCGGCGTGGCCCCGGATGGCGGTGAGCGGCGTGCGCAGGTCGTGCGTCACGCGCATCAGGAACTCACGGCTGGCCCCGTCGCGCTCCGCGATCTGGCGCACCATCTGGTTGAAGTCGGAGGCCAGCTCGTCCAGCTCCTGGGTCCCGGTCGACGCCAGCTCGGTGCGCATGTCGCCGCGCGCGACCCGGTGGGTGGCCGCCTGCATGGCCGTGAGGGGCCGGGTGATGCGGCTCGTGAGGAGCAGGGTCAGGAGCAGCGCCACGCCCAGGCCGATGCCGGCGGCGCCCACCACGCGGCCGGCCACGTCGGGCCAGGCGGAGGCCAGCTCCCCCGGGGGCCGCGCCAGCAGGATCGCCCCGAACTGCTCGCCGCCGATCGTGACCGGCGCGGCCGAGGCCTCCGACACCACCTGCTGGCCGGGCTGCGTGAAGTCGATCCGCTGCACGCCCGTCCGTTCCAGCACCTCGTAGTCGATCTGCGAGGCCACGACCGCGGGGATCTCGGAGGTGGGCTGCTCCGAGCCCGGAGTCAGGGCGAGGCCGGTGTAGTAGAGCTTGGTGTTCTCGCCCACGAGCGCCTCGATGCTGCTGGGCTCGAAGGACGGCACCTGGGTCCCGCGCGTCAGGGCCCGCTCGGCCTGGGTGCTGATGAGCTTCGCGAGCTGCTCGGCCTGGCGGTCGAGCTCGGCGCGCGCCACCACCTGGGACTGCGCCCGGATGAGGCCGGCGCCGACGGCCGCGAACACCACGGCGGCCGTCACCAGCCCGGCCGCCGCCGCGAGCACCAGCCGGCCCCGGAGGGTCCGCCAGGGCCGCGGAATGGATCTCACCGGATCGCCCTCATCGTCGTCCTAACGCTTGGCCGGCACCTTGTAGCCGGTGCCCCACACGGTCTGGATGGGGCAGGCCTCTCCCAGCTTCCGGCGGAGCTGCCGCACGTGTACGTCGATGGTGCGGCTGTCGCCCAGGAATGTGAAGCCCCACACCCGCTCGAGCAGCTGCTCGCGCGTGAGCACCAGGCCGCGATTCTCGATCAGCGTCACCAGGAGGTCGAATTCCTTGGGCGTCAGCGCCACGCCCTCGCCGTTCACGAACACCTCGCGCCCCCCGACCTCGATCAGGAGGGCATCGGACTCGATCGTGGTCGGCTGGGGCGGGCCGCCGGCCGCCGGACGGGCCTCCGCGCGCCGCAGCACGGCGCGCACGCGGGCCACCAGCTCGCGGGGGTTGAACGGCTTGGTGATGTAGTCGTCGGCGCCCAGCTCGAGGCCCACGACCTTGTCGACCGCGTCGTCGCGCGCCGTGAGCATGATGATCGGCGTCTGGCCCGAGTTGCGCAGGCGCTTGGTGACCTCGTAGCCGTCCATCCCGGGGAGCATCAGGTCGAGGATCACGAGGTGGGGCGGCTGGTCCTCGGCCATGCGGAGGCCCTCGTCGCCGCGTGAGGCGACCGAGACCTGGAAGCCGGCGGCCTCCAGGTACATCCGGGCGAACGAGGCGATGTTCGGCTCGTCCTCCACGATCAGCACGCGCTGGCGGTCGTCGGGGGCGCCCATCGGCCCGCGATGGTAGTGCCGCCGGGTGTCGAGGTCCACCGCGCCCGCCTCGCGCCCGGCGGCCGGCGCCGCCCCCTGGGAGGACGGCGCCGGAACCGGGACCAGGCTCACTTCGGCGCCGGAGCCGGTTGCAGCAGCAGCCGGGTGCCCCCGTGCTTGTGGGCGCGCAGGCCGCTGGCGTCGGCCGTGTCGAAGGTGCCCGTGCCGCGCACGAAGCTGCGCGCGAGCGTGCCGGCGGTGGGCGTGAACGTGCCCTCCACGTCGTCGCCCACGGCCTTCATGCGGAAGGCGGTGCCCGCGAGCGTCACGGCCGCCCCGCGGAGGTGGGAGTAGACCACCGAGCCGTCGGGGAGCGTGGTGGTGGGCGTGCCGGCCGGGACCCCGACCGCGAGGTCCTGCCCGGAGGACTTGTCCCACACGCGCAGACGGCCGCTGAGGGCGGTGAGGTTGACCGCGCCGCTGACCGGCCCGTTGAGGCGCCACGTGGCGCCCGGCTCGCGCGGGTCCCAGCTCCACCAGCGGCGCTCGGTGACGACGCGCCGGGAGAAGACCCTCTTCCCGTTCACGAACCGGCGCGTGACGACGACCTCGCGCACCCGCACCGACTTTGCGCCGTGGTGGCCCTTCGGGCCGCGGTGCCAGCGGACGCCCCCGCGCCCGGCCAGGTCGACCGACAGCGCGCCGGGGCCCACCAGCAGCTTCTCCTGGTCACGCCAGAACGGCTGCGCCACCCCGCCCTTCAGGATGGTGGCGCCGGCGCCCCAGTCGTGGGCCGTGCCGATGGCCGCGTGCGTGGCCGTGGGGTCGATGTCGACCGTGAGCTTCCCGTGGACCCGGACGCGGAACTGGGATCCGTCGAGCGTGAGCGTCCCCGTGCCCCGGTAGCGGGTCCGGAGGCCGTCCTTCGACGTCGTCGGCGCGGCGAGGCCGGCCGGGGTGCTGACGAGGTCCTTCCCCGTGGAGAGATCCTCCACCGTCACGCCGCCCGTCACGCTCACCACGACGCCGCCGGACCCCTCGTACTCGAACGCGCCGACGCCCTCGGCATGGAGCGCCTTGTCGGTCGTGGGGCCCTTCTGCGACTCGGCCGCGGGATCGGTCTCGACGACCGGCTCACCGGTCTGCGCGATCGCCGCGGCCGGAAGGGCGATCAGGCCGGCTGCCGCACCTGCGATGAGCAGCTTGCGCATCGACGTGTCCTCCTGGTCTCGGCGGAGGAGGAGGGAGCGATGCGGATCCAGGCGCCGGACCAGGCCTTCGGCGGATTGCCGTTGAGCTGGTAGGTGCCGTCGCCCGTGAGCCGTCCGCGGCCGAATCCGGCGATCGAGAACGTGAGCCGGTTGCCCGTGACCTGCACGGTCACGTCCGACCCGCTCACGAACAGGATCCCCGAGGCGCGCGCGACGCGCGCCCGCCCGCGGCGGTCGAACGTCAGCGGCACGCCGGCCAGGTGGGCCTGGGCGTCACCGGCGCGATCGGTCACCGTGACCGTGCCGCGCTCCGGAATGGAGCCGTTGACCGCCAGGCGGCCGACGAGGTTCATCGTGCCGCTGCCGGTCGCCTGCAGCTGCGCCGACGGCACACGCTGGTCGATGCGCGCGAGGCGGTCCTTCGCCTCGGCGGCGACGGGGATGACCAGCGAGAGCGCGACTGCTGCCGCGAGGACGCGACGGATCACTCCACCTCCGACGTGTTTCCGGGGCCGGGAGGCCCCGCGATGTCAGGAGGATGGTCCATCGCTCGAATGTGGGAGCTGC
Source organism: Miltoncostaeaceae bacterium (assembly GCA_963760715.1). Classification (GTDB taxonomy): domain Bacteria; phylum Actinomycetota; class Thermoleophilia; order Miltoncostaeales; family Miltoncostaeaceae; genus CAVXDY01. The sequence continues at coordinate 630,709 of CAVXDY010000007.1, forward strand.
GCGGTCCGGGTAAGGGGTTTGCGGCGCTCTGTTCGGGAAATGTGAGCGCGGGGGCCGATGTCCTCTTACGGCTCGAGCTTGACGTTCTCCTGCACCGAGACCGGCGCCTCGAGCTTGACCCCCTCCTCGACCACCGGACCGGCCTGCGGAGCGGCCTCCCGGGGCGCCGCGCCGGGCTCCTCGCCCTCGGGCACGGGCCGGGGGCCCTGGTCCATGTAGGCCCAGATGATCTCCCCGCAATCCGGGCAGGTGGGGAGGACCCCGCGGTTGCGGATCTGCTTCTGGCACGCGACGCAGCCGAACAGGCCCTGGACCTTCTGCCCCGCGTGGAAGCACGGGAGGCCGAGACGGCGCTCCGCCTCCTCGGCGCCCTCGCGCGGGCTCAGGTTCGAGCGTCCCCCGCGTCCGCCGGGACCGCCTCCCGGTCCGCCTCCGGTGCCGCCCTGCCTCCTCTGGGGGGGAAGGCTGTCGCGCATCGATGCGTCTCCCGCTCCTGGCCTCACGGGGGGCGGTGTCGCCGTCCGCGGGGCGTATCGTGGATGAGGGAGGACTTTACCGTGCGCCGGCATCCGGACGTCGGGAGGGCGATCCGCACGAGACATCGGGAGGGGCGCTCTGAGGATCGCGCTGGCACAGCTGAACACGGTCGTCGGCGACATCGCGGGCAACGCGGATCGCCTCGCGCAGGCGCTCCGCAGCGCGGCCGATGCCGGCGCCGACGTGACCCTGGCGCCCGAGCTCGCGGTGTCCGGCTATCCGCCCGAGGACCTGCTGCTGCGCCCGGGCTTCGCGGCGGCCTCGCGGGAGGCGCTCGACGAGCTCGCCCTGGGCGTGCGCCGCGGAGTCGCCGTGATCGGGTTCCCCGAGTGGGACGGGGAGTGCCACAACAGCGCCGCGGTCGTGGCCGACGGCCGCGTGCAGGCCGTCTACCGCAAGCGCTTCCTGCCGAACTACGGCGTCTTCGACGAGGCCCGCTACTTCCGGGCCGGAGAGACGCCGCTCGCGATCGAGGCGATGGGCGTGCGCATCGGCATCGCCGTGTGCGAGGACATCTGGTACCCGACCCCCGTGGCCGCCGACCTCGCCGCGGCGCGGGTCGACCTGGTGTGCTGCATCTCGGCCTCGCCGTACCACCGGGGCAAGGGCGACCGGCGCGAGGGGATGCTGGCCACGCGGGCCGACGACTGCGCGGCGGCCCTCGCCTTCTGCAACCTGGTGGGCGGGCAGGACGAGCTCGTGTTCGACGGCCGGTCGGCCGTGTTCGACGCGTCGGGCGAGCTGGTCGCGCGGGCGCCTCAGTTCACCGAGGACCTCCTCGTGGCCGACGTCAACCTGTCCCTCTCGAGCCGCCGGCGCCTGCGCGAGCCGCTCGCCCGACGCCTGCCCGCGCCCCCTCCCGGCGCCGTCAGGCCGATCTCCGCCGCCCCGGGCGTGCGCAACGGCGGCCCGCCCCCCCGCACCGCCCTCGCGCCGGCCCTCCGGGGCGAGGAGGAGGTCTGGGCCGCGCTGCGCCTGGGCCTGCGCGACTACGTGGACAAGAACGGCTTCCCCGGAGTCATCCTCGGGCTCTCCGGCGGCATCGACTCCGCGCTCACCGCCGCGCTCGCGGCCGACGCCCTCGGCCCCGACCGCGTGACCGGCGTGGCCCTGCCCTCGGTCCACTCATCGCCCGAGAGCCTCGCGGGCGCCCAGGCGCTCTCGGAGTCGCTGGCGATCCGGCTGATCGAGGTGTCCATCGAGGACGTGGTCCGGGCCTTCGAGGAGGCGCTGGCCGAGAGCCTCCACGGGACGGTCCCCGGCGTCGCCGCCGAGAACCTCCAGGCCCGCGCCCGCGGCACGCTCCTCATGGCCCTCTCCAACGCGCGCGGAGACCTGGTGCTCGCCACCGGCAACAAGAGCGAGATGTCCGTGGGCTACAGCACCCTCTACGGCGACATGGTGGGCGGCTTCGCGCCCCTGCGGGACATCTCCAAGACCTGGGTGTACCGGCTGGCCCGGTGGGTCAACGCCTCGGAGGGCCGCGAGGTGATCCCGGAGGCCACGATCCGGCGGCCGCCGACGGCCGAGCTCCGACCCGGACAACTCGACACGGACAGCCTTCCTCCCTATGACCTGCTCGACGCGATCCTCGAGGGCTACGTCGAGCAGAACCTGGAGCCGGCGGAGCTGGTGCTCCGCGGTTATCCCGAGGACGTCGTCGCCGACGTCGTCCGAATGGTGGATCGTGCCGAATACAAGCGCCGTCAGGGGCCGGTGGGCATCAAGATCACGCCGCGCGCCTTCGGCCGGGACCGGCGCATGCCGATCACCACGCGGCATGCCTAGCCTCCGCCACGTCGTCCCGCTCGCGGCCCTGGTGCTCGCCGCCGCCGCGACGGCCGCCGCCGCCGCTCCCACGGGCAAGTTCCCGGCCGCGGCCACGGTGGCGACCGGGACGGCCGGGATCAACCAGACCGGCGACTTCGCCCGCGTGGCGCCGGGTCCCCGCCGCCTCATGGTCACCTTCGGCGACACCCCGCGGCGCGCCGACGCCGAGCGCCGCCTGACCGGCCTCGGATCGGTGGTGCCCGCCCTGCCGGAGGCCGGGATCTGGACCCTGACGCCCTCCGATCCGGCGACCGCGCGGGAGCGCGCGCTGCAGAGGCAGGACGTGGTGGCGGCCGAGTGGTCGCTGGCCCGGGAGAGCACCGAGCTCGCGCGCCCGCCCGCGCCGGTGCCGCCGGGCCCCGCGCCGGTCTTCACGGACCCCCTCCTCACCCTGCGCCAGTGGAGCCTGACCCAGGGCGGCTCGACCTGGGGCTCCGACCTCACCGTGACCGGACCCCGTCCGCGCATCGCGATCCTCGACACCGGCGTCAACGACACCCACGAGGAGTGGTCCGGACCGAACTCGCCGCTGGTCGCCCCGCGCAGCACGTGGAGGCGCGACAACGACGCCACCGACTGGGGGCTCACGGGCCACGGCACGCACGTGGCCGGCATCGCGGCCGCCCCGGCCAACGGCGTGGGCGTCGTGGGGGTCGCTCCCAGCGGCGGGACCACCGCCCAGGTCATCCCGGTTCAGATCGCCGACCGCGAAGGCCGCAGCAGCGACGACACGATGATCCGGGGCATCCGCCACGCCGTCCTCAACGGCGCCAAGGTCATCAACATCTCGGCCGGGGGCCCCGGCTACTCCCGGGCCTTCCAGGACACCGTGCTGTGGGCCACCCAGCGCGGGGCGCTGATCGTGGCCTCGGTGGGCAACGAGGGCGAGGGGGACAACGGGCTCAACTACCCCGCCGCCTACCCGCGCGTCCTGGGCGTGGGGGCCCAGTGCGACGATCAGATCTCGCCGGACTGCCCGCGCCCGTTCGGGGTGGCCGGGTTCTCGAACCACAACCGCTCCGTCAACGTCATCGCCCCCGGCGTGGACATCGTCTCGAGTGTCCCGAAGGGGATCTCGGACCGCGTGGTGCAGCCCGGTTACGCGCTCAAGGACGGCACCTCGATGTCGGCTCCGTTCGTCACCGGAGTCGCCGCGCTGGTGATGGCCGCCAACCCGGGCGGGCTGACCCCGTGGCAGGTGCTGCGCCAGATCGAGAACACCGCCCGGGACGTCGGGCCGCCAGGGCGCGACCTCCAGACGGGCGCCGGCGTGGTCAATCCGCGCGCCGCGGTCACGCTCCCGGCGCCGGCGAACGACCCCGACGAGGTCAACGACGACGTCCAGTGGGCGCACGGCACCGACAAGCGCCTGGCCGAGAAGGGCAGCTTCTCGGTGCAGGCCAGCGTCAACCGCGACGACGACCCCGACGACGTCTTCGCCGTCAACCTGCGCCGCGGTGAGCAGCTCCAGGTGTCGGTGAAGTACCGGCGCGGGCGGATCGGCCTCTACCTCTGGCGGCCGGGCACCCTCACCGTGCAGGCCGGCCAGAACCGGAGCTCCGACCTGCTGCGCTACCGCCAGGGCGCCGCGTCGAAGAAGACGATCGTCTATCGCGCGGAGCGCACGGGCCGGTACTACGTGGACGTCTTCGCCATGAGCGGGGAGAGTCCCTACACCCTCACCATCACCCGGAAGCGCTGAGCGTGGCCACCGGCCCCCACCTGATCCTGCTCTACGACTACGTTCCGGACATCCTGGAGCGGCGGGCGCCTCACCGCGAGGCCCACCTCGCCCGCATCGCGGAGTGGATCTCCTCCGGCCGCATGCTGCTGGCCGGCCCGACCGGCGACCCGCCCGCGGGGGCGCTCTTCGTGCTCCCCGGGGAGGACCCGGACGCGGGCGAGCGCTTCGCCGAGGGCGACCCCTACGTGGAGGCCGGTCTCGTCACGTCGCGTCGGGTGCTGCCCTGGAACGTGGTGGCCGCCGCCTGAGGATGGAGAGCCCCCGGAGCATCGTGATCGTGGGGGCGAGCCTGGCGGGCGCCAAGGCCGCGGAGACCCTGCGGGCGGAGGGCTACGCGGGCCGCCTCGTGCTGGTGGGGGACGAGCCCGAGCGGCCCTACGAGCGCCCGCCGCTCTCGAAGGACTACCTGCGGGATCCCTCGGAGCGGGAGAAGGTCTTCGTGCACCCGGAGGGCTTCTACGAGGAGCAGGCGATCGAGCTGCTCACGGGCACGACCGTGACCGCGGTGGACCCGGCCCAGGGCACCGTGACGCTCGAGGGCGGCGAGCGGCTGGCGTGGGACCGGCTCCTGCTGTGCGTCGGCGCCGAGCCGCGGAGACCTCCGATCCCGGGCATCGACCTCGACGGCGTCATGACCCTGCGGAGCCTTCCCGACAGCGACCGCCTGCGGCAGGCGATCGCGTCCGGCGGATCCCTGGTGGTGGTCGGCGCCGGCTGGATCGGGTGCGAGGTGGCCGCCTCGGCCCGCCGGCTGGGCGCCGAGGTGACGCTCATCGAGCGCGACTCGCTGCCGCTCCTGGCCGTCCTCGGTGAGGAGGTGGGCGCCTTCTACGCCGACGTCCACCGCGAGCACGGCGTGCAGCTGCTGACGGACGCGGAGGTGGAGGCCTTCGAGGGCGCCGGCCGGATCGAGCGCGTCCGCCTCGCCGGAGGGCGCACCATCGACTGCGCCGCGGCCGTGGTGGGGGTGGGCGTCGCTCCGCGCACCGGGCTCGCCGCCGGCGCCGGGCTGGCCATCGGCGACGGGGTGCTGGTCGATGCCCACCTGCGCACCAGCGCCCCGGGCATCTTCGCCGCCGGCGACATCGCGAGCGCCGAGCACCCCTTCTACGGCAGGCGGGTGCGGGTGGAGCACTGGGCCAACGCCCTCAACCAGGGCCCCTGCGCCGCGCGCAACATGCTCGGGACGGGCGAGCCCTACGAGCGCCTGCCGTACTTCTTCTCGGACCAGTACGAGGTCGGCATGGAGTACACCGGGCTCGTGGACGGGGATTCCCGGGTCGTCATGAGGGGCGACCCCGCGTCGCGGGAGCTGATGGTGCTCTGGCTCGACGGGGAGTCCCGGCTGCTGGCCGGCATGAACATCAACGTCTGGGACGTCACCGAGACCGTCCAGGCGCTCATCCGCTCCCGCGCCCCCCTGGACGAGGCCCGCCTCGCCGACCCGGACGTCCCCCTCGAGGAGCTGCTGCCCGCCGGCTGACGACGGGAGCGGGAGCGCGTGGGGGTCCTCCACCCCGGCGGCGGGGTACGGTACGTCGGTGACCCGCACGGCGTACGTGACCATCGAGGGGGCGGCCTCCTACGACCTGGGGCCCGACCACCCCATGAACCCGCTGCGCCGCCGGCTGGCCGCCGACCTCATCGCCGCCTACGGGCTGCTCGAGGATCCGGGCGTCGTGCTGGTGTCGGCGCCTCGGGCCACGGATTCCCAGATCGAGCGCGTCCACGCCCCCGCCTACGTGGCCGCCGTGCGGCGCTACAGCGCCGACCCCGCCCTGGCCGCCTCCTGGGAGGCCGGTCAGTGGGGTCTCGCGGCCGGAGGGGACACCCCGGCCTTCGCGGGCATGCACGAGGCCGCCGCCGCCGTGTGCGGCGCGTCGATGGAGGCCGCGCTCGCGGTCTGGGACGGCCGGGCCGGCCAGTCGTTCGTGTGCGGAGGCGGGCTCCACCACGCCATGGTCAACCGGGCCGCGGGGTTCTGCGTCTACAACGACACGGCCGTCGCCATTCAGGCGCTCCTCGACGCCGGCGCCGAACGGGTGGCGTACATCGACATCGACGTCCACCACGGCGACGGGACGCAGTGGATCTTCTACGAGGAGCCCCGGGTGCTGACGTGCTCCGTGCACGAGACGGGCCGGTACCTCTTCCCGGGCACGGGGGGGATGGCCGAGCGGGGGATCGGAGCGGCGGTGGGGACCTCGATCAACGTCCCGCTGCCGCCCAACTCCGGCGACCGGCCCTACCTGAGGGCGATCGAAGAGGTCATCGCCCCGGCGGTGCTCGACTTCGCGCCCGACGTGATCGTGACCCAGGACGGCGCGGATCCCCACCACGCCGACCCGCTGGCCCACCTCCAGGTCACCATGCCCGCCTTCCCGCGCGCCTACCGCGTCCTGCACGAGATCGCCCGCGAGGCCGCCGGCGGGCGCTGGGTGGCGCTGGGCGGGGGCGGCTACACCTTCGAGGTCCTCCCGCGGGCGTGGACGCTGCTCTTCGCCGAGATGCTGGGGGTGGAGCTCGACGACGACATCCCGGAGTACTGGCGGGAGGCGTCCGAGGAGATGGCCGGCGTCCCGCTGCCGCACCACCTGTCGGACGATCCCGAGCCCGAGGTGCCCCTGCCCGAGCGGACGCGCGCCGACCTGGAGGGCGACCGCGTCGTCAACGAGGCCCGCGCGTTCCTCCTCGCCTAGTGTCCTAGCGCGATGACGACCGCCATCGAGATGGCCGGCGTCGGCGTCTGGCGCATCCAGCGCGGCAGGGAGCGGGCGGTGCTGCTGGAGGACATCGACTGGGTCGTGCGGCCCGGCGAGCGCTGGGCGATGATCGGCCCGAACGGGGCCGGCAAGACGACGCTCCTCACGCTGGCGGGGGCCGAGGGGCACCCGAGCGAGGGCACGGCGCGGGTGCTGGGCCACGCGCTGGGCGCCGTGGACGTCCGCGCGCTGCGCGCGTCGATCGGCCACGTGGACGCCACCATGGCCGCCCGGTTCCGCTCGGCCGCCACCGCGATGGAGGTCGCGCTCACCGGCGCCACCGGCTCGATCGCGCTCCTGCGCGACCGGCTGACCGCGGCCGACCGCGAGCGGGCCCGCGAGCTGCTCGAGATGATGGGCTGCGCCCGCCTGGCCGACCGGCGCCTCGCCGTGCTGTCGCGGGGCGAGCAGCAGCGGGTCCTGCTGGCCCGTGCCCTGGTGCCCCGGCCGCGCCTGCTGCTGCTCGACGAGCCCACCGCCGGGCTCGACCTGCCGGGGCGCGAGGCCTTCCTCGAGCGCCTGGACGCGCTCGCCGCGGGCGAGCCGGGCCTCACGACCGTGCAGGTGAGCCACCACCTGGAGGAGCTCGCCGTCTCGACCACGCACGCGCTGCTCCTGGCGGGCGGCCGGGTGGTCGTCCAGGGGACGGCCGCCCAGGCCCTCAGCGAGCGGAACCTGTCGCGCTGCTTCGGCGCCCCCGTGCGCCTGGCGCGCGTGGGGGGCCGGCTGCTCGCGGTGATCGATCGCGGGGCCGCCGCGTGAGCCCGGCCGCGCCGCCGCCGCGCGTCGCCGTCTTCGGCAGCGCGCGGCTGCTGCCGGAAGATCCCGAGTACCACGAGGCCCGGCGCACGGGCGAGCTCATCGCCCGCGCGGGCTGGACCCTCTGCACCGGCGGCTACGACGGGGCGATGGCGGCGGCGTCCGAGGGGGCGTCGGCCGCCGGGGGGCACGTCGTGGGGATCACGGTGTCCGCGTGGTCGGACCGGCGCAGCGCCAACCGCTGGGTGGCCGAGGAGCGCGCCGCGGAAACCCTGGTCGCCCGCCTCACGGAGCTGGTCCACTCGGACGCGTGGGTGGCGATGGCGGGCGGCGTCGGGACCCTCTCGGAGGTCGCGCTGGCGTGGAACCTCCTCCAGACCGCCGAGCTCGGCCCCCGGCCGCTGGTGCTGCTGGGCCCCCGCTGGCGGACGCTCCTCCCCGTCCTCCGGGAGCAACTCGTCATCGATGACCGCGACATGGCGCTGGTGACGCTGGCCGACGACCCGGAGACGGCCGTCGCCGCGGTCACGGCCTCCCTGGGCCCCCCGGGTCCCTGAGCACCGGCTCGGCTCAGGCCGCGCGGTTGGGCTGGCGCTCCTCCGGGGCGGCGCCCGCCACGACGCGGTTGCGCCCGCCCGCCTTGGCGGCGTAGAGGCGCGCGTCGGCCGCCGCGCGGAGGCCGGCGCCGTCGCCGTGGCGCCCGGCGTCCCACGCGGCCACGCCCAGGCTCACCGTGACCGGGCCGAACGGCCCCGCCATGTCCTGGACGCCCCTCCGCACCCGTTCGGCCACCTCGGCCGCGGCCGCCTCGTCGGCGCCGGGGAGCAGGAGCGCGAACTCCTCGCCGCCCACGCGGCAGGCGCGGTCCTCGGTGCGCGCGGTTTCCGAGAGCACCCGCGCCACGTCGGCCAGGGCCTGGTCTCCCGCGACGTGGCCGTGCCGGTCGTTGAACGCCTTGAAGTGGTCCACGTCGATCATCACCAGGCTCAGGGGAGCCCCCGCCCGCTGTGCGCGGGCGAGCTCCTCCGGCAGCGCCTCGTCGAACGCCCGGCGATTCCCGAGCGCGGTGAGCGGGTCGATGCGCGACAGGTGCTCCAGCCGGCGCATCAGCTCGACGCGACCGCAGGCCTCGGCGAGGGTCGTGGCCAGGGTCCGCAGCGCCAGGAGCTGCTGGGCCCGCACGGTGGCGCGGCCCATGCGGGGGATGGGCCGGCTGGCCGCGATGGCCCCCAGCGGCACCTCTCCGCCGCCCTCGCTCTCGCGCGTCACCACCGGCAGCTCGAGCACGACCCGGCCGGCCTCGCGCCAGGTGCGCTCCGTGGCCGGCTCGCCGTCGAGGCGCACGTCCGCGTCCCAGCCGGGCAGGAGCGCGGACGCCGCCCCCCGGGCCATGCCCGCGAGCTCCGTCCGGTCGTTCGTGCCCACGAAGGCGCTCGACGCCTCGTGAAGGGTCGCCATCCGCTCCCCGCGCCGGCGCAGCTCGCTCTCGTTGACGGACGTGTAGACCCCGGCGACCACGACGACGGCCACCGACAGCAGCAGCGGGGGCGCCACGGCGTCCGCCACGCCCTGGTCCACGCCGTCGATCACCTGGAGGGCGAGCACCACCAGCCCGCTGAGCACGATCGCCTTGACGCCCGTCCGCACCGACACGGCGAGCGTGGCGGCCAGGCAGAAGACGGGCAGGAGCCACAGGGCCGAGCTGGTGACCCCCCCCGACTCGTAGGCCAGCAGCAGGACCAGCAGGGCGTCGACCACCAGGGCCGCGTCCACCGCCGTGCGCAGCGTCCGGGGCCACCGGCTGGGCAGCCACCGCAGCACGGCCTGGGCGGCCAGCGCGGCGAGGCAGCCCGCCACCGCCACGGCGCGCTCGCGCGCGCTCAGGTCGAGCCAGGGGGTCAGGGTCGCGATGGCGATGATCCCCAGGGCGAGCACCCGCCCGGCCGCCATCGCCGCGTGGCGCTCCTCGAGCGAATACCAGTCGCGGCGCGCGCGGGCGCCGGCGAGTGAGGTCCAACGGGATGGGTTGGTGCTCGACATTCCCCCTCGGCAAGCGGTTTCCGGGCTCACGTTAGCCGCTTCGAAAAGAATTTTGGCAAAGGGCTAAAGGAATCGTGGGTACCTGCCGATATGGGCGGCTGCCGGTGATCTCCGCCTTCCAACCCACTCCCCGGGCCCGCCGACGACGGGCACTCGGCCTCGCCGCGGCCCTCGCGACCCTCGGCCTGGGCGCCGCGCCCGCCATGTCGGCTCCCGCCAACGGGCTCCTCACGGTGCCGGAGGCGGAGCAGCCCACGCCCGCGCCCGCCCCGCCCGAGGCCGAGCTGCGCCCCGCCGACCCGCCGGGCCTCGATCTGCCCCTCCTGCCCGAGCCCGCCCCCGACCCCGCGCCGCAGCCGGTGCCGGCGCCCGCGGCGGACCTCGCGCCCCTGCTCGCTCCGTCGCCCGGCCTGGTGGAGCCGGTGCCCCTCCTGGCACCGGCGCCCGGCGCGATGGACGACGCCGGGGCGAGCAGCCTCTCGCACGTCACGAGCGCCTCCTCGCCCGTCGCACCGGCCGAGGACTCGACGACCCTCGCCGCCGACACGCCGCAGGGGACCGGCTCCGCGTCCCCCCAGCCCACGACGGGCGCCGCCGCGCCGGACGCCGGCGCGAGCGACGCGGGCCCCGGCGCCGTCTCCCCGGCGGCGCCCACCCCATCCGGGACGGTCACCGCGGCCACCCTGATGCCCGTCATCGACGCGGTCTCCCGTCCGATCGGGCCTGCGCGGCGATCGCGGGAGATCGCGCCCACCGGCGCCGGCCGCCGCCCCGCCGCCCCCGTCCGCGTGGCCGCCCTCGGGCCGGTCCCGCGCACCGCGCCCCCCGGCTCCACGACGCCGGCCGGAACGCCCGGCCCGCCGCCGCCGGCCGTCGCGGACCCGCCCCGCGTGCACCACCGCTCGCCCGTGGCCGGCATCCCCCCCGCCGCCGCCCGGGGCGTGGTCCGTGCCGTCACCGACGCGGGGCGCTCGCCCTGGCTGCCGATCGCGCTCCTCCTGGCCACGGTGGCCTACGTCCTGGGCCAGCGGCTCATGGACGGCGGCGCGAAGCTCTCGCACGCGGGACACGGAGACGAGCCGGACGACGAGCTGATCGAGCTCTAGCTCTCGTCTAGTCTAGGAGGGCTGGTCCTCGAGCTCGGCGGCGGCGGCGCGGGTCAGCAGCCACGTCAGCTCGCCCTGGGGCCTGACGCGCCCCGCCGGGAGCTCCGGATCCCCTGCGACCGCCCGCGGCACGACGGGCGCCTTCGCGGCGTCGCCCACCACCATCAGCACCCGCCGGGCGGCGTTGATCACGCTCAGCGTCATGCTCACGCGCCAGGGCTGGGGCAGCTCCGCCCGGTGCACCGGCACCATCAGCCGGTCCGAGTCCAGCTCCGGGCCCCCGGGGAACAGCGAGGCGGTATGGCCGTCGGGGCCCATGCCCAGCAGCACCAGGTCGAGCACGGGCACGGGGTCGCCGGGGACGGCCGCGCGCAGCTCGCGCCCGGCCGCGGCGGCGGCCTCCTCGGGCGGCAGCTCCCCGGGGATGCGGTGCACCTGCTCGGGGCGGAGCGGGATGCGGTCGAGGAGGGCCTCGCGGGCCATGCGGTAGTTCGAGCCCTCGTCGTCCGGGGGCACGCAGCGCTCGTCTCCGAAGAAGAACTCGACGCGGCCCCACGGGGGGCAGCGCGCGGCGAGGTGCTGGTAGGTCGCCCTCGGCGTCGAGCCCCCGGCCAGGGCGATCGTGGCCCGCCCGCCGGCCGGGGCCCCGAGCACCAGGCGCTCGATGCGGGCGGCGGCCTCGTCCGCGAGGGCCGCGAGGTCCTCGACCACCACGACCTGGCGGGTGCCGCTCACGCGGCCGCCCGGAGGGCCCGCTCGAAGGCCTGGTCGCGCCGCTGCAGCTCCAGCTCTCCGCCCAGGAGCCGTGCGCGGTCGGGGGCGGGGAGGGGGAGCACCCGCCGGCGGTCGGTCCCGTCGGGCTCGGTCACGCAGACCGCCGCCGCGCCGCGGCCCGGCAGGCGCTCGATGGCGACGCTGCGCCCCGAGCGCGACCCGGCCATCTCCACGGCAACCAGCTCGTCCCCGTCGCCGGACCGCCGCTCCAGCGTCACGGTCAGCGTCTCCCCGACGATGCTCCGGAGCCATCCCGCCATCAGCAGGGCCTTGGCGTTCGGCCGCTCCCCCGGATGGGCCACGACCGCCGACGCGGGCGCCCCGCGCAGGCCGGCGAGCGCCCCGTCGTCCACCACCTGGGCGATCAGCCGGCGCCACGAGGTGATCGAGGCCCAGGCCATGTCGGTGACCAGGGGCCCGTCCGCCGATATCCAGGCGGCCAGGGTCGCGAGCGCCGCCGCCGCGTCGTCGTCGCGGTCGACCTCGGTCACCACCCGGTCGCAGAGCTCGGCGAGGCCCGCCAGCGGCCCGTCCGGCGACGGATCGGGGGCCCCCGGCCACCAGAGCACGGTCGGCAGCTCCGAGCGCAGGAGGGGCACGATGGCGCTCGCGGCCCCCCTGCGGGCCTCGCCCCGCAGCGTCAGCTCCACACGCTCCACGACGGTCGCGCGCCCGCCGGTCAGGCGGCAGCTCGTGCTCACCGCCGCGTCGATGCCCTCGCCGTCCGCCGACCAGCTCACGAGCACGGCGCGCGAGGGCTGGTGGTCCGACAGGTGCTCCACCACCTCGCGCATCGCATCCAGGTCCCCGGAGGGGCAGTGGACGATCAGGTTGAGGACGCCCGACAGGGTGAACGGCGGGCCGCCGTCGGCCGGCCGGCGCTGCTCGGCCAGGCGCTCGGCCACGTCGGACACGGTCACGCCGCGGCCGTCCCAGCCGCTGAGGCTGCTCCGGGGGGCGGCCGTCGCGCTCACAGGCGCCGCCACTCCCGGCCCTCGCTCGTCATCAGGCTCTCGGCCTCCTCCGGCCCCCAGCTCCCGGCCGCGTAGTTCGGGAACGGCCCCGGGGTCGCGGCCCAGTCCTGGATGAGGTCCTCCAGGATCTCCCAGGCGCGCTCCACCTCGTCCCAGCGCGCGAACAGGGTCGAGTCGCCCAGGAGCGCGTCGAGCAGGAGCCGCTCGTAGGCCTCCGGCGACCCCTGGAGGAACGAGCTGCCGTAGGAGAAGTCCATGCTCACCTCCCGCAGGTCGATCTGGGGGCCCGGCACCTTGGCCAGGAACCGCAGCGAGGCGCCCTCGTCGGGCTGGATGCGCAGCACGAGGAGGTTGGGGTGCACGGTCTCGACCGCCGTCGAGGCGAAGGGAAGGTGCGGCGCCGGCTTGAACTGGATCGCCACCTCGGTCGCCCGGCGGGGCAGGCGCTTGCCGGTGCGCAGGTAGAACGGCGTCCCCGACCAGCGCCAGTTGTCGACCGTGACGCGCATGGCGACGAACGTCTCCGTGTTCGACCGGGGGTCAACGCCCTCCTCGTCGCGGTAGCCCGGCACGCGCTCGCCCCCGATCCACCCCGGCCCGTACTGGCCGCGCACCGCGTCGGCGGTGTCCTCCTCGAAGGGCGGGATCGCGCGGAGGACCTTCACCTTCTCGTCGCGCACCTCGCGGCTCTCGAAGCGCGCGGGCGGCTCCATGGCGACGATCGAGAGCACCTGGAGCATGTGGTTCTGAACGATGTCGCGGAGCGCTCCGCTGCGGTCGTAGTAGCCGCCGCGGGTGCCGACGCCGAGCTCCTCGGCCACCGTGATCTGGACGTGGTCCACGTAGCGGCGGTTCCAGATCGGCTCGAAGATGGAGTTCCCGAAGCGCAGGACCAGGATGTTCTGGACCGTCTCCTTCCCGAGGTAGTGGTCGATCCGATAGACCTGCCGCTCGCGGAAGGCCGCGTTCAGCCGGTTGTTCAGCTCCCGCGCCGAGGCGAGATCCGCGCCGAAGGGCTTCTCGATCACCAGCCGGGCGAACGGCTCGTCGCCGTCGCCCTCCTCCGCCAGCCCCGCGGATCCGAGGCTCTCCGCGATGACCGGGAAGAAGTCCGGGGCGGTCGCGAGATAGAAGAGCCGGTTGCCGCGGGTGCCCCCCTGGGCGTCGAGCTCCTCGAGGAGGGCCTTCAGGCGGCGGAAGCCCGCGCGCTCGTTGAACGGGACCGACATGTAGCGCAGGCGGCGCGCGAAGCCGTCCCACACGTCGTCGTCCACGGGGAAGCGGCCGTGGGCCTCCACGCCCGCGCGCATGCGGGCCCGGAACTCGTCGTCCGTGAGCTCCGAGCGCGCCACGCCGACCACCGTGGTCTCGGGCGGCAGGAGCTGCTGGACGGCCAGGCTGTACAGGGCCGGCATGAGCTTGCGCTGCGTGAGATCCCCGGTGGCGCCGAAGATCACGATGGCGGCGGGAGAGGGCGTGCGCGCCAGCCGCACGTCGCGGATCGCCTCGGTGCCGACGGCCTCGGCGATGCTCACGGGGCCATTACTCTCAGTCTCATGTCGAGGGTGAGCCTGCGCCCACCCGAGCCCTCGCGGCCGCCGCCACCGCCTCCGCGGTGATGCCCAGCGCCTCGAGGGCCACGTCTCCCGGCGCGGAGAAGCCGAAACGGTCGATCCCGACGACCACGCCGTCGATCCCGACCCACTCGTACCAGCCGAAGGGGCTCGCGGCCTCCACGGCGACCCGGGCGCGGAGCGCGGGGGGCAGCACCTCGTCCCGGTACGCGGCCTCCTGCCCCCGGAAGAGCTCGAACGACGGCATGCTCACGACGCGGGCCGAGATCCCGTCGGCGGCCAGCATCTCGCGGGCGGCGAGCGCCACATGCACCTCCGAGCCGGTGCCGATGAGGATGCAGTCGTCGCCGCCGGCGAGCACGTAGGCGCCGCGCTCCACGGGGGGGACGCCCGGCAGGGTGGGCAGGGCCTGGCGGGTGAGCACCAGGACGGTGGGGCCGTGGGTGCGCCCGATCGCCACCCGCCATCCCGCGGCCGTCTCGCTCGCGTCGGCGGGGCGGATGGTCACCAGGCGGGGGATGGCCCGGAGCCCCGCCAGGTGCTCGATGGGCTGATGGGTGGGCCCGTCCTCGCCCAGGCCCACGCTGTCGTGGGTGTAGACGAAGATCGACGGCAGGCCCATCAGGGCGGCGAGCCGCAGGGTGTTCTTCATGTAGTCCGAGAACGTGAAGAAGGTGGAGCACACCGGGCGCAGCCCCTGGTGGGCCGCGATGCCGTTGGTGACCGCGCCCATCGCGTGCTCGCGGACGCCGTAGTAGAGGTTGCGGCCGGCGTAGTCGCCGGGCTCCACGACCCCCATGTCCTTCAGGGTCGTGCTGGTGGACGAGGAGAGGTCGGCCGCGCCCTGCACCAGCTCCGGCACCGCGGCGGCGAAGGCGTTGAGGGCCTTCCCGCCCGCCGCCCGCGTCGCCATCGACTCGCCCTCGGGGAACCGCGGCGCCACCCTCTCCCAGCCCTCGGGCAGCCGGCCCTCGCTCACGCGCGCGAGCTCCTCGGCCTCGGCCGGGTACTCGGCGGCGTAGGCGGCGACGCGCTCGCGCCAGGCCGCCGCGAGCCCGCGGCCCCGCGCGATCAGCTCCTCCCGCCAGGCGGCCACGCCGTCGGGCACCAGGAAGGTGGGCGACTCGGGCCAGCCGTAGGCGCGCTTGGTGGCCGCGGTCTCCTCGGGGCCGAGCGGCGAGCCGTGGGCCGCCGAGGTGTCCTGCTTGTGGGGCGCCCCGTACCCGATGTGGGTCCGGCAGACGATCAGCGTGGGGCGGCCGTCGCTCACCTCGGCCTCCGAGAGGGCGCGCTCGATCGCCGCGAGGTCGTTGCCGTCGTCCACGCGCAGGACCCGCCAGCCGTAGGCCGCGAAGCGGCCGGGCACGTCCTCGCCGAACGCCAGGCTGGTCGGCCCGTCCAGGCTGATGTGGTTGTCGTCGTAGATCCCGATCAGCCGCTCCAGGCGCAGGAAGCCCGCGATCGAGGCGGCCTCGTGGGAGATGCCCTCCATCAGGTCGCCGTCCGAGCAGATGAACCAGGTGCGGTGGGACACGATCTCGTGCCCCGCGCGGTTGAAGCGCGCGGCCAGCATCGCCTCGGCCAGGGCGAAGCCGACGGCGTTGCCGAAGCCCTGGCCCAGCGGGCCCGTGGTGATCTCCACCCCGGGGGTGTCCCCGCGCTCGGGGTGGCCGGGGGTGGCCGAGCCGAGCTGGCGGAAGCGCTTGAGCTCGTCCAGGGGCAGGTCGTAGCCCGTCAGGTGGAGCAGGGCGTAGAGGAGCGCCGAGGCGTGGCCGGCCGAGAGCACGAAGCGGTCGCGGTCGGGCCAGTCCGGCTCCTGGGGGGAGTGGCGCAGGTGCCGGGAGAAGAGGGTCCAGGCCACCGGGGCGAGGCCCATCGGCGCGCCGGGGTGCCCGCTGTTGGCCTTCTCCACGGCGTCGATGGCGAGGGTGCGCACCGTCGTCACGGCGAGCTCGGGGGGCGCCAGGGGTGTCGTCACCGGATCCTCGCTCTCAGTAGCTCACGTCGTGGGGATAGCTCTCGCGCAGGCCCCCCGGGGTGATTCGCACGAAGCGGGCGTTGCGGTGCAGCTCCGGGATCGTATGGGCGTTGGAGTAGCTCATGCCCGACCGCAGGCCGCCCACCAGGCCGGCCAGCACGTCGGCGGCCGCGTCGCGCAGGGGGACCACCGCCTCGACGCCCTCGGGCACCACCGGCGTGAACTCGGTGCCGTCACGCTCGGTCTCGCCCCGGGCCGCCGCCGCCGCCTCCGAGGCCATCCCGCGGAAGACCTTCACCCGCACCCCGTTCCGCGAGACCACCCGCCCGGGACTCTCCGGGGTCCCCGCCAGCAGGTTGCCCACCATCACCGTCTCCGCGCCCGCCGCGATGGCCTTGGCCACGTCCCCGCCCGCGCGGATGCCGCCGTCGGCGACCACCGGCACGTCGTCGCGGGCGCAGGCCTCCGCGCACTCCATGACCGCGGTGAGCTGCGGCACGCCGACGCCGGCGACCACGCGGGTCGTGCAGACCGATCCCGGCCCCACGCCCACCTTGACCCCGTCCGCGCCGGCCTCGACCAGGTCGCGCGCGCCCTCGGCCGTCGCCACGTTGCCGGCCACGATCTCGGTCTCGCCGCCCACGGCCTCGCGCACCGCGCCCACGGCCCGCAGGGCCCGCTCGGTGTGTCCGTGCGCGATGTCCAGCACCAGCACGTCGGCGCCGGCCTCGGCCAGCGCCCGCGCGCGCTCGAGGAAGTCGCCGCGCACCCCGATCGCGGCGCCCACCGCGAGCCGGCCCCGCGAGTCCTTGGTGGCCTCGGGCCGCTCGGCCCGCTGCCGCAGGTCGCGCAGCGTGATGAGGCCCACCAGGTGATCCTCCCCGTCCACGAGGGGCAGCTTCTCGACGCGCGCGTCGTGCAGCAGCCGCACCGCCTCCTCGCTGGTGGTCCCGGGGCCGCCGGTCACGAGGCGCTCGCGCGCGGTCATGATCTCGCTGACGGACACCCCGGGGTCGGGCTCGTCCATCACGTCGCGCCGCGTGAGGATGCCGCGCAGGCGCCCGCCCTCCGTCACCACCAGGCCGGTCACGCCCCGGCGCTCCATCTCGGCCCGCGCCGCGGCCAGGGTGGCGTCGGGGCCGATCGTGTGGGGGTCGGCGATCACGAGGGCCTCGGCGCGCTTCACCCACGCCACCTCCGCCACCTGGCGCTCGAGGGTGAGGAAGCGGTGGACGATGCCGAGGCCGCCGGCGCGGGCCATCGCGATCGCCATCTCGGACTCCGTGACCGTGTCCATGTTGGCGGAGACGATCGGCAGGGAGAGCCGCAGGCCCCGGGTGAAGCGGCTCGAGACGTCCACCTCGGAGCGTGAGCCGATGCCGCTCCGGCGCGGCGCGAGCAGCACGTCGTCGTAGGACAGCGCCAGCGGGATACCGGCCGCGTTCACGCGCTGGAGGATAGCCCACGCCCACCGGCCGCCGGCCGCCGTGATGCGTGAGGTAGCATCGCCCGATGGCGCCCCGGCTGCACGTCGTGATCGCCGTCGGAGCGGTGGCCTGCGCGACGCTTTCGGGCTGCGGGGAAGGTCCGCACGAACCGGTCGAACGCGACGCCCTCCCAGTACGTCGCCGCGGCCCAGGCCCTGCTGGATCCCCCGGCCCAGCTCGCGTCCCTGGTGTCCGAGCGGTCGGCCGATCCGGCCGCGGCGATCCCGCCCCACCGGCAACTCGAGGACATCGTGGAGCGGGCCCGTGCCCGCCTGGCCGCGTTCCGGGCCCTGCGGCTCCGGGACCGGCGCCTGCGGGCTCAGCGCGACCGCATCGCGACGTCGTACGAGGACCTCACGGCGCTCATGCCCGCCACGGTCGACGCCCTCGCCGATCACGATCGCGGCGCCCTCGCCACGGCCGCGTCCCCCTTCCTCGCCGCCCTTCGAGGGCTCTCATCCGTCACCGCCGCGCCCTCGTCCTGATCCCGCTGGCCCTGCTCGCCGCGGCCTGCGGGGGCGGGACGCTCGCGTCGTCGACCGCGCCGCTCGCGGACGGGACCCAGGTCTCCCCGCGCAGCTACCTGGCCGACACGGCCGCGGCGGCGGACGCGGTGTCGGACTTCGTGGCCGTGACCGAGAGCATCGGCCCGGTCGCCCGGGCCCCGCGCCTGAGGCAGGTCGCGCCGGAGCTGCGCGCCCCGCTCGCGCGCGCCACCGCCCTCGCGCGCCGCCTCGACGCGGCCCGCCTCGAGGACGCCCGGCTGGAGGAGCAGCGCCGGCTGGCCGTCGCGGCCCTGGGACAGGTGGTGCGGGCCATGGAGCAGACGTCGGCCGCGGCCGACGCCGCGAATCCGGTGAAGCTGGTCGCCGCCGTCGAGGACCTGGACGCGGCGGTGGCGGAGCTGCGCGATCGCCCGGACAGCTCCGGGAGCCCCACCGAGACGGCCCCGGGCTGACCGCGGGCGGGCGCGCGCGCGTGTGATCGCGCGACCATCATGCTCGCGGGGGTCGCTGCCGATGGGATCTGTGCGCCGCTGCCCGGGGGTGGCGGCGCTCTCTCCCCTTCGTCACCAAGGACGGTGCCGTCTTGTCCGTGGATCAGGTTCGCGTCCACATCGTCAGCCGCAGCCCGGAGTGCTCGACGGATCTCGCGGCGGCTCTCGCCGACGAGGTGCGCCGCCGCCACCCCGGCGCCGAGCTGGTGCTGGCCGTGGAGGACGAGGATGCGGGTCCGGGCGACGGAGCGCTCACACCCCGCGAGCGGGTCGTGCTCGACATGATGCGGGAGCACCTCACGGACAAGGAGATCGCCCAGCGCATGGGCATCTCGTGGCACACCGTGCGCAGCCACGCCCGATCGATCCTGCGCAAGCACGGCGTGCACTCGCGCCGCGACATCGCGGTCCGCGGGCTGCGCGGGAACCTCCCCGCGCCGCTCATCCAGATCGCCCCGCCGCTGGTTGGCGGGGCCGCCGAGCCCTCACCCAAGCTGCCGCGCGGGTGACGGGGCCCGTGGTCGGTGGAGGGGGCGTCGGGAGGCCGCTCCCCCCACCGGTCGCGGACAGCCATTGGTGGCTCAGGACACCTCGGGCGGGGAGAGCTCCCGCAGCACGGCCGACGCCTCGGCCACGATCTCCCGCACGATGTCGCCGGCCGGGAGCGAGCGGCCCGAGAGCCCCGCGGCCTGGCCCGCCCACAGGGCGAGCAGCTCCGGCTCGTCCTGACGGGCCGCGGCCGCGCGTAGCCCCGCGCTCGCCGCGGCCTGGCGCGGCCAGCCCAGGGCCGGCGGACCGGCCGCCTCGAGGACGTCGATCAGGCGGTTCCGGATGCCGCGTGCCGGGCGGCCCGACACCGCCCGCGTGATCACGGTGTCCACGTCGCGCGCCTCGCGGAGGCGCTGCCGGTAGGACTCCGGCACGCCGCTCTCCACGGCCCCCAGGAAGCGCGTGCCGAGCTGCACGCCCTGGGCGCCCAGGGCCAGGGCCGCGGCGAGGCCCCGCCCGTCCATCACCGCGCCCGCCGCCACGACCGGGACGTCCACCGCCCGCACCACCTGGGGCACGAGGGCGAAGGTCCCGACCAGCGGCGCCTCGCCGTCCGCCGGGAGGTCGAACGTGGAGCGGTGGCCGCCCGCCTCGGCGCCCTGGGCCACGATGGCGTCGGCGCCCTCCTCCACCGCGCGGACCGCGTCCTCCACCGTGGAGGCCATCACGATGACGGCGGCGCCGGCGCCGCGGGCCAGGTCGTGCACCGGCCCCGGCGCGCCCAGGCCCACGCTGACCACCCGCGCGCCGGCGGCGAGCCCGGCCTCCACCAGCTCGGGAGCCGAGGCCGCGGCCGGGGCCGGGGGAGGGTTCTCGGGCACCCCCAGCTCCCACCGCAGCGGGGCCAGCGCCGTGCGCGGGTCGGTGCCCCGGGGGTCCGGGGGGGTCGGCGCCGCGACGAGGACGTTGACCGCGATCGGCGACGCCGTGAGGGCGCATGCCCGCTCGACCGCGTCGGATGCGGCCTCGGCGCTCATGCCGCTCAGGCCGAAGGTTCCGAGCCCCCCGGCCTCGGAGACCGCCGCCACCAGCTCGGGCGTGGTCGGGCCTCCGGCCATGCCCGCCAGCAGCACGGGATGGCGGATCCCGAGCAGCGCGCAGAGCCGGTTTGCGAAGGGGGGATCCGTGTCCGCGCGCGACATCCGCGTCCCCAAATCTCAAGCACGACAGCCGGGACACCGAAAGAGGGAACAAGCCGGGCCTCACCGGATCGTTCCCTCTACGGAAAGGCTACAAGATGCGCCGCCACCTGCTCGCGCTGTACGTGGCCGGTGCTGCTGTCGCGACGCTCGTCGCCGCCAACAGCGCCGTCGCCGCGACCTGGACCCGCCGTTAGCACCCGGTCCACGGATCGGGCCGGCGCCTGCCGAGAGGCGCCCGCCGGCCGGTCCGGACCGCAACCCTCCCGGAGGAAGGCGGGGAACCGCCCCTAGAAGTCGTCGGTGGACGCGAGGCTGAGGGCCTCCTCGCGCGCCCGCACGACCTCCCACGGGATCGTGATCGACCGGCCCTGCATCTCCACCGTGCCGGTTCCGCGCAGCTTGCTGAAGGCGGTGGTGACCGCCTCGCGCGACGCGCCCACCAGCGACGCCCACTGAGCGTGGGTCAGATCCAGCCGCAGCTCGATGCCCGCGCGCGTGGCCACGCCGAAGCGGTCGGCGAGCTGGTGCAGCCGCGCCCGGAGGCGATCCTCGACCCGCATCTCGCTGACGAGCGCGACGGTCTCGCGCAGCATGGCGACGCGATCCGTGAGCATCTCGGCCAGGTTGCGGCCGAGGCGCGGGTAGCGCGCCATGAGCCCCTCGACCGCGCGGCCGGAGAGCGGCGAGACGGCCGCGTCCTCCAGGGCGCTCACGCAGGAGCTGGGGCCGGCGCCGAGCGTGGAGTAGATGGCGCCCGCGTCGAGCAGCGAGATCATGATCTCGTGGCCGGGCGCGGTCGACTCGAAGAGCGCCAGACGCCCCTCGCGGACCACGAAGAGGTGGTCCGGCCGTCCGAGGGGCTCCGGCATGGAGGCCCCGCGCGGCCAGCGCACCAGCGGCAGCCGGCTGTCGAGCAGGATGAGGTCCCGCTCCGGCAGCCCGGCGAAGAGGTCCATCTGCGTGAGGGCGATGCGCCCGGACCCGCTGACACCCGAGGCCCGGAAGCCGTTCTCGCGCAGTTCAGAGAGGGCCGTTGCCATGGCGGGGACTGTTGCACCCCTTTGTTATGGCCCGCTAAGAACCGGCGCAAGATGTGGGGGGGGCGGCGCGCGGGGGTCTGATCGCCCTCGGCGAAGGGCCGGTACCATGCGGCGTGCGAACCGGCGAGGAGACGAGAGTGGAACGGCCGAGCCCCGCCGTGCAGGACTACCTCAAGGCCATCCACCGCCTCGGCGAGTCGGCGGACCACGAGGGACCCATCACCACCACCCAGGTGGCGGAGGCCCTCGGCGTCACCACGGCGTCTGCCAGCAACATGCTGAAGAGGCTCGACGGCCTCGGGTACGTGACCCAGGTCAAGCGGCAGGGCGTGGACCTGACCGAGCCGGGCCGCCAGGCGGCGCTCGAGGTCATCCGCCACCACCGCCTGCTGGAGACCTATCTGGCCACGCGGCTGGGCATGTCATGGGACGAGGTCCACCGCGAGGCCGAGGTGCTGGAGCACCACGTCTCGGAGGCCCTCGCCGCCCGCATCGCGGAGGAGCTGGGCCATCCCGAGCGCGACCCGCACGGGCACCCCATCCCCACCAGCGCCGGGCAGCTCACGACCGTGCCCGCGCGGCGCCTGTCGGAGCTCCCCGACGGGTCCGAGGCCGTCGTCGGGCGGGTCGACGACCAGGACGACGCGCTGCTGCGGTTCCTGGCCGAGCGCGGCCTGGTGCCCGACGCGACCCTCGAGGTGCTCGAGCACGCCCCCTTCGGCGGTCCCATCTCGGTCCGCGTGGGCGGTCGAATGGTCGAGGTGCCGCCGGCCGCCGCCCAGGCCGTGCACGTCCAAACCGGCGCCGATACCACGGCGTAGGAGGCGTGTGTGCGAGACTTGCGGACCGCCCCCCCGAGCGGCGTCGCAGCGCACCCGACCGAGGAGAACCTCCCGTGCCCCGCAAGCCACTCATCGCCGTGATCGCGGCCGCCCTGGTCGCGGCCTCGCTCGGCCTCAGCGCCTGTGGCGGCGACAACTCGTCGTCGGCCACCACGACCGAGGCTCCGGCGGCCGCCACCACCGCGCCCGCCACGACCGCGGCTCCGGCCACCACCGCGGCTCCGGCCTCCGCCAAGGTGGCGGTCGACGCCGACCCGTCAGGGCAGCTCGCCTTCGTCCAGAAGACCCTCACCGCGACGGCCGGCTCGGTCACCTTCACCCTGACCAACGACGCGCCCGTGGGCCACAACCTGGCGATCACGGGCAACGGCGTGAACGCCGGGCCCACCGACACGATCGACAACGGCGCGACGGCCGACCTGACGGTCAACCTGAAGCCCGGCACGTACACCTTCTACTGCGCGGTTCCGGGCCACGAGCAGGCCGGCATGAAGGGCACCCTCACCGTCACCTAGCCTGGGCGTCACTCCTCGGAGTAGGGCTGGGAATCGGCGATGAGGTCGTCGATCTCCAGCCCGAGGCCCTGCATGTAGAAGGGCGTGAGCAGGTTGAGCGTGTGGCGGCACGCGGGGCAGATCGGCAGCGGGGGAGGGGGAGGGAGCCCCTCCGTCTCGCCGGCCAGGCTGTAGGCCGAGCCGCAGTAGCGGACGCAGACGCCGCAGGATCCCGCCCTGCAGTCCAGCCGAACCAGGTCCACGCCCGCCGAGCCGATCTGCTCGATCCAGGCCCGGTGGCGCGCGGCGTAGGCGGCCGCCTCGTCGCGCAGGGCCGCCCGCGCCTCCGGCGACCAGCCCTCGCGCAGGGCCGTGGCGAAGGGCTCGGGCGGGTCGTCGACCGACCGGAAGCGCTCGGTCCACCGGTCGATCTCGGCGTCCCAGTCGCGCCCGGCGCCGGGCATCGCGCTAGTCCTCGACGAAGTCGACGACCGGCGCCGAGGCGATCAGGCCGGCCTCGTGCCCGCGGCGCAGCAGCTCGGCCACCGCGGCCCGCCCGTCCTCCCCGTAGTCGAGGGTGCGGTCGTTGACGTACATGCCCACGAACTCGTCGGCGAGCGCCCGGTCGAGGCCGCGCCCGAACTGCTCGGCGTGCGCGAGGGCGCCGGCCCGGTGCTCCAGGCCGTAGGCGATGCTCTGGCGCAGCAGGCGCGACAGCCGGGGGAGGGTGTCGCCCTCGTCGAGGTCGCGGCGCACCGCGTTGGCGCCCAGCGGCAGCGGAAGGCCGCCGGTCAGCTCCTGCCACCACTCGCCCAGGTTCAGGATGGACCGGAGGCCCTGGGACCCGTAGGTGAGCTGGCCCTCGTGGATCACCAGGCCCGCGTCCACCTCGCCGGCCTCGACCACGTCGAGGATCCGGTCGAACGGCGTGATGACGGGGTCGGCGATCCTCCCCACGGCGAGCTGGAGCTGCAGGAACGCGCTGGTCAGGAGGCCCGGGACGGCCACGCGCAGGCTCGGCAGGGAGGCCGGGTCGAGCGCCTCCCGGGCCACCACCATCGGCCCGTACCCCTCTCCCATCGAGGCGCCGTGGGGCAGGAGCCGGTAGCGGTCGGAGAGGTACGCGTACGCGTGCACCGAGAGCGCGGTCACCTCGAGCCGGCCCTCGCGAGCCCAGTCGTTGAGGGTCTCGATGTCGCGCAGCACGTGCTCGAAGCGGAAGCCGTCGGTCGGGATGAGCTCCTCGGCCAGGGCGTAGAACATGAAGGCGTCGTCGGGGTCGGGGCTGTGCCCCAGGCGGATCAGGCGGTCGCTCACGTGCCTCCTATCGGGGGGCGGGGCGGATCAGAAGTAGGTGTCGTCGGGGCGCCATGGGGGCGCGCACGCGCACAGGAGGCGCACGGGCCCTCCGGCCTCGGCCCGGATCTGATGCCAGGCCCCGGGCGGGATCAGGATCGCGTCGCCGGCGGTGACCCGCGCGATCTCGCCGTCGACCTCGATCTCGCCGGCGCCCTCCACCAGGTAGTAGATCTCCTCGCTCTCCCGGTGGTGGTGGCGCACCGTGGTCTGCCCCGCCTCGATCGTGGCCTCGGCCAGGCTCTGGTGGGCCACGGGGGCGTTGGAGCGGTCGAGGAGCGAGCGGATGGTGCTGCCGTCGTTCGTCGTGAACGGCTCGGCTTGGGCGCGGGACCGGATCTCCACCGGGTCAGACTAGCGGCGCCGGCCCGACGGGCTGCCCGCCCTCAGCCCGGCGGTGGGCGGCCGTAGCGAGTAGCGCAACCGGACGGGCGTCATGCGAGACGCCCGGGACCGGGCGCTCGACAGCGAGTTGCGGTGGTGGTTCTCTCGGCCGGTGAACCCCGCATACGTCCTCCTCGGCCTGCTGATCGCGTTCGTCCTCGTGAGGATGTGGGCGCTCACGGACGACGATCCATCCGACGATGCGCCGTCTGCCGGCGCCACGCCGGCCCACGGTGTGCGGGAACGGGCGAACCGCGCGTTCGAGCACGCCCTGACGGTCGTCGTCGCCCTTGTCGTGGGCTTCGCCATCTACCTCGGACCGGAGATCGTCCTCAACAAGATGTGGCCGGACGGGCCGGAGCCGTGGGCCGGGCCGTGTGTCCCGTCGGTTCGGCCGCCGCGAGCGGCGGACGGCCCGGATGTGCGCGCGAGGCTGGAGGCCGCGGCAGCCGCGGTCGAGCAGCTCCGCGCACAGGGCGCCCCGGATTGCCCGCCGTGACCGCGAACCGCCCCGAGGCGCGCCGAAACGACGTGACCGGGGCGATCTATGACACGGGCATCCGGATGACGCACGTGCCCTCGCCGTGCGGCGCGCCGGCGTGCACAAGCAGCCGGGGCACTCGGGTGGATTGAGGATCGGGAGATCGTCCACCGGCGGGGCGCCATGCTAGCGTCCGTCGCATGCTCGCCCTGCTGGTCGTCGTGCACTCGCTCCTCTGCGTGCTCCTCATCTTCCTGGTCCTCCTGCACAGCGGGAAGGACGCGGGTCTCTCGGGCGCCTTCGGGGTCGGCGGGAGCTCGAGCGCCTACGGGGGATCGACGGCCATCGTCGAGAAGAACCTCGACCGCGTGACCGTCGTGGTCGCGGTCCTCTTCTTCGTGACGACCTTCCTCCTGGCAAAGACCCTGTAGCCGCGCGGACGTCCCCGGCGCGCCTGGTTGCGTTTCACGTTTGTTACGCAAGTAGGTAGCCTGCGCCGCGCGGTGCCCGGAGAGCGACGACACATGCTGCGCGCGGCGGCGGCGCTCGCGACCGCGATCGCGGCGCTTCTCCTCGCGGCGTGCGGCGGCTCGTCCGGGCACGGGGAGCCGCCCCCCGAGCGGGGCGGCACCCTGGTGGACGCCGAGTACCAGGCGCCCTCGATCCTGAACGTGCTGCTGGCGGACGGCATCTCGACCGTCGGCCAGCGCATCGCCACGAACATCCAGCAGAACCTGCTCACCGTGAACGAGAAGGGCCGGTACGTGCCCCAGCTCGCCGAGGCGGTGCCCGCGGGCCAGGACGTCCGCGAGGGGCCGCTGCGCGTGACCTTCCGGCTGCGGCCGGAGGCGAGGTGGTCGGACGGCGTGCCGGTGACGACCGCCGACGTCGCCTTCACCCTGCGCACGATGATGGACCCCCACAACCAGATCGCGAGCCGCGAGGGGTGGGACAAGATCGCCCGCATCGAGGCGGGCCGCACGGCGGCCGGCGGGAGGTGCGCCCCCGCCACCTGCTTCACGGTGGCCTTCCGCGGCGACTACGCGCCGTGGCGCGACGTCTTCAGCGTGTCGGCCGGCTACTTCGTGCTGCCTCAGCACATCCTGAACGGCAAGGACTTCAACACGGTGTGGAACACCGGCGGCCTCGTGGGCTCGGGCCCCTTCACCCTGCAGAGCTACGAGCCGCGGGTGCGGGCGGTGCTGGCGCGCTCCCCCGGCTACTGGGACTCGAAGGGGGCGGGCGGCGGCCCGTTCCTCGACCGGATCGTGATCAACTTCCTCGACTCCCCCGCCGGGGCGGTCAACGCGCTGCGCCAGGGCGAGGCCCAGATGGCGAGCCTGACCCCCGATCCCGACCTCATCAAGCGTGCCGACGCCATCGACGGCGTCGCCGTGCAGGCCGTGCCCTCGGTCTTCTGGGAGCACCTCGTCCTCAACGTCCAGGCCGAGCCGCTCACCGACCCCGCCGTGCGCCAGGCGCTGGCGTATGCGATCGACCGGGCGCAGGTGGTCAAGGTGCTGCTCGACAACTCCTTCCCGGTGGCCCAGAGCGTGCTGCGGCCCTTCCAGCTCGGGTACGAGCCGGCCTTCGACGGCTACGGGTACGACCCCGAGCGCGCGCGCTCCCTGCTGACCGCGGCGGGCTGGACCCTCGGCGCCGACGGGATCTTCGAGAAGGGCGGGAGGAAGCTGGAGATCCCGATCGTCATCACGGCCGGCGACGAGCTGCGGCGCACCACCGTGCGCCTGATGGCGGACCAGGCCGCGAGGGCCGGCATCCGCCTGACCGCGCGCTCCGAGCCGCCCGACACGATCTTCGGCGGGCAGCTCGTCCACGGGGACTTCACGGCCGCGATGTACGCGATCGGGGGCGGCCTCGAGCCCTCCGTCACCAGCCTGCTGGCGTCGAATCAGATCCCCACGGAGGGGAACGGGTTCACCGGCCAGAACGTGTACCGGTGGAGCAGCCCCGACGCCGACCGCCTGATGCGCCTCTCCGACCGCACCATCGACGACGCGACCCGGTCGCGGGCCCTCGGGCGGGTGCAGGATCTCGTGGCCGAGCAGGTCCCGCTGATCCCGCTCTACCAGCAGCCGAACGCCGTCGCGTACACCGAGGCCCTCTCCGGCCTGAGGGAGAACCCCAGCCAGGCCGAGGTGTTCTGGAACAGCGCCGAGTGGTCGCTGGGAGGCGGATCCGAATCGCCGTGACGGCGTGATCGCCTACGCCCTCCGGCGTCTGGCGATCGCGGTCCCGATGCTGGCCGCGGTGTCGCTCATCTCCTACCTGCTGCTCTACCGGGCGGCCGACCCGGTCGCGCGGCTCCGGCAGATCCCCACGGTGCGCGGCGAGGACCTGCGGCGGCTGATCCACCAGCAGGGCCTCGACGCCCCCTGGTACGAGGGGTACTGGAAGTGGCTCACGGGGTTCGTCCACGGCGACTGGGGCGTGAGCGCCACCAACAAGGGCGTGGACGCGATCGAGCCGATCCGCGCGGCCGTCCCCGCCACCCTCGAGCTGATGCTCCTGGCCCTGGTGGTGTCGGCGATCCTGGCCGCGGCGCTCGGGGTGCTGTCGGCCGTGCGGCCGTACTCGGCCACGGACCTCACCATCACCGGCTTCGCCTACCTCGCCTTCGCGACGCCCACCTTCGTGGCCGGCGTGCTGCTGCAGCTCGGCGCGATCTGGATGCGCGACCACGGCTGGGCGGTCCTGCCCTTCGCCCTCGGCACGGTCCTGGTCCTCCTCGGGCTCGCCCGGCTGAGGCGCCGCGGGGTCGCCACCGCGGCCCTGCTCGCCGCGGGCGGGGTGCTGATCGTGTTCTCGGTGGCCCTCTGGGGCCAGCTCGGAGGCGACGGCCAGGTGGTGCTCTACACGAGCCAGCGGTACTCGTTCGACCACGAGGGCCAGTTCTTCTCGGTCGACCACCTCCAGCACCTGGTGCTGCCGGTCCTCACGCTCGCCCTCGTGAACGTGGCCGTGTGGAGCCGGTTCGAGCGGGCCGCGATGATCGAGGTGCTGCGCTCGGAGTACGTGCACGCCGCCCGCGCGCGCGGGCTCTCCGAGCGGCGCGTGCTGGTCGTCCACGCGCTGCGCAACGCCCTGGCGCCCCTCGTGACCCTCGTGGCCCTGGACCTTGGGGCGCTCTTCAGCGGGGCCGTCATCACCGAGACGGTCTTCTCGTGGCCGGGCATGGGGAGCCTGCTGCGCGACGCGGCGCTGACGCGCGACATCAACGTGGCGATGGGGATCGTGATGATCGGGGCCGTGGCGGTCATCCTCGCCAACCTGGCGGCCGACCTCCTCTACGCCGCCCTCGATCCGCGCGTGGAGCTCGGGACGGTGCCCCAGTGAGCGCGCCCCGCAGCGCCTGGCGGCGCTTCCTGCGCCACGGCCCGGGCATGGCCGGCCTGATCCTCCTGGTCCTCATCGTCCTGGCGTGCTGGATCGGGCCGCTGCTCTCGCCGTACGGCGTCTTCGAGCAGGACCTGGGCGCGATCTCGCAGGGACCGTCCCTGCGCCACCCGTTCGGCACCGCGGAGCTCGGGGAGGACGTCATGACCCGCGTGCTCGACGCCGGCCGGGTCTCGCTGCTGATCGGCTTCGGGACGGCGCTCGCGGCGACGGTGGTGGGAGGGGGGCTCGGCCTGCTGGCCGGCGCGCGCGGCGGCTGGGTGGACTCGCTGCTCGCGCGCATCGCCGACCTCTTCCTGATCGTGCCGGCCTTCGTCGTGCTGATCGTCCTCAGCCTCACCTTCCAGCACGTCGGGCCGGTGGAGGTCATCTTCATCCTGGCGCTGCTGACGTGGCCGTTGCTCTTCCGCCTGTCGCGGGCCTCGGCGCTGACCACGCGCGAGCTGCCCTACGTGCAGGCCGCGCGCGCGGCGGGCGCCGGGTCGTGGCGGGTGGTGGGCCGTCACCTGCTGCCCGCCGCCGCGCCGGAGATCGCCTCCTTCGCCGCGCTGGCCGTGGGCGTCTCCATCCTCGCCGAGAGCGCCCTCTCGTTCCTGTCCCTGGGCATCGACCCCGACCGCAACCCCTCCTGGGGGAGCCTCATGATCGGCGCCCAGGACACGATCGAGGACCACCCCTGGCTCATCCTCTACCCGGCGGGGATGGTGGTCCTGACGGTCCTCGCGGTGAGCCTGGTCGGGGACGCCCTGCGCGACGTGCTCGACCCGGCCGGGGAGCCGGTGCGGGCGCGGCGGCGGTGGGCGCCGTGAGGCCGGCGCCGCCGCTGCTCTGCGCCCGCGGGCTGCGGGTGGCCGCCCCGGGGCCCGAGGGCCCGGTGACGCTGGTCGACGGCGTGTCGCTCGACCTGCGCGCCGGCGAGACGCTGGGCCTGGTGGGGGAGAGCGGCTCGGGGAAGTCGCTCACCGCCCTCTCGCTCATCGACCTCGTGCCCGGCCCCGCGCGCCTCGTCGAGGGCAGCGTGACGCTGGAGGGCCGCGAGCTGCTGGGGCTCGGTCCCGATGCGATGCGGGGGGTGCGCGGGGCGCGCATCGCCCTGGTGCCGCAGGACTCGTCGGCGGCCCTGGACCCGGTGCGCCGGGTGGGCTGGCAGGTGGCGGAGACCCTGCGCGCGCACGAGCCGCTGGCGCGCCGCGAGGCCCGGCGCCGGGCCGCGGCGGCCCTGGCCGAGGTGGGGGTCACGCGCGACGACCACCCGCACCGCCTCTCGGGCGGGCAGCGCCAGCGGGCGATGATCGCGATGGCCCTGGGCCCCGGGCCGGCGGTGCTGCTCGCCGACGAGCCCACCTCGGCCCTCGACGCGCCGATGCAGGTCCAGGTGCTGGACCTCATCGACCAGCGCCGCCAGGAGATGGGCCTGGCCGTGCTCCTCATCTCCCACGACGTCGGCGCCGTGTCGCGGTTGTCGCACCGCGTGGCCGTGATGTACGCGGGCCGGATCGTGGAGGAGGGCCCGGCGCGGGACGTCCTCTCGGCCCCGCGCCACCCCTACACCGCCGGCCTGCTGGCCTCCGTGCCGCGCCTGGGCACGCGCCACCGGCGGCGCCCGCCGATCGCCGGCTCCCCGCCGGACCCGGGCCGGCTCCCCCCCGGGTGCGCGTTCGCGCCGCGGTGCCCGGCCCGCCGGCTCGAGTGCGACGCCG
This sequence comes from Miltoncostaeaceae bacterium, assembly GCA_963760715.1. Lineage (GTDB taxonomy): Bacteria > Actinomycetota > Thermoleophilia > Miltoncostaeales > Miltoncostaeaceae > CAVXDY01. The sequence goes on from CAVXDY010000007.1 coordinate 660,676, forward strand.
CGCCGCCGCCGCTGCGGGAGATCGGCGACGACCGGCGCGTGGCGTGCGTGCTGGGTCCCGCCGAGGCGGCGGCCGGGATCATGCGGTGGCGCGGATGATCGCCCCCCTGATCGAGGCGCGCGGGCTGGGGCGGACCTTCCCGTCGCGCCGCGGGTACCCGCCGGTGGCGGCGGTCGACGGCGTTGACCTCACGCTGGCCCGCGGCGAGGTGCTGGGCCTGGTGGGCGCGTCGGGCTGCGGCAAGACCACCCTCGCGCGGATGCTGGTGCGCCTGCTCCCCCCCACGGCCGGCCGCGTGACGGTCGACGGGATCGACGTGTGGAGCGCGCGCGGGGACGACCTCGCCCGCGTGCGCCGCACGGTGCAGATCGTCTTCCAGGACCCGGCGCGCAGCCTGGATCCGCGCATGGGCGTGGGGTCGATCGTGGCCGAGCCGCTCGCGGTGCACGGCCTGCCCGAGGGGCCCCGCCGCGGCCGCCGGGCCGCCCGCCGCCGCCGCGCCGGCGAGCTGCTGGAGGCCGTGGGCCTGCCGGCCCGCACCGTCGAGCGCCGCCCGGCCGAGCTCTCGGGGGGCGCCCGCCAGCGGGTGGCGCTGGCCCGCGCGCTGGCCCTGGAGCCGCGCGCCCTGGTGCTGGACGAGCCCATCTCCTCGCTCGACGCCTCGGTGGGCGCCCAGGTGATGGCCCTCCTGCGGCGGCTACGGGAGGAGCGGGGCCTCGCCTACCTGCTGGTCTCCCACGATCTGGCGGTCGTGGGCGAGGTGGCCGACCGGGTGGTCGTGATGAGCGAGGGCCGGATCGTGGAGGAGGGGACGGCCGAGCGGATCTACGACCGGCCCGAGCACGAGAGCACGCGCGAGCTGCTCGCCGCGGCTCACATCCTCTCGTTGCCCCCGTGGGCCTGACCCGGCTCGACGACCCACGCGTAGGCCTCGGCCAGCCGCAGGAGGGTCGTGGCGTTGGGGGCCACCTGGGCCTGGGTGAAGATGCCGGCCAGGAGGGCGTCGCGGGCCTGCTCGGCCACCGGGGGCAAGTCGCTCATGGGGCGGTCGTCCTTCCTCGACGGTGCTGACGGCCCGAGTCTAGTGTCGGTCGGTCATATAGGATTCCGCGCCGATGAACCTCGCAGTGAAATGGGGCGGCAGCCTGGTGCTGGTGGCGTTCCTCGCGATCGCCATCTACCTCGGGGCCGTCTTCTCGGTCTACGTCATCGCCTGGGTGGTCGAGTTCATCGGGTGGCTCTTCGGCTGACCGGCGACACGTGCTGGGCTGGCTGCTCGTCGCGGCCGCCGCCTGGACCGCCTTCGTCTGGATCACGCGCCTGGTGAACATCGCCGGCGAGGACCGCAGCGCGTCGTTCATCGCCGTGCACGTGGTGATCGCCGCCATCTCGCTGGCGCTGGCCGTCCCCGTCGCGATCGTCGGATGGAGGATGAGGGCGAGCTAGGGGCCCTCCCGGGAAGACGACCCTCAGGCGGGCGCCGCCGCCCTCGGCGTTCTCGGCCGTCGCGACGGCGCCGTGGGCGTCGGCCACCTGGCGCACGATCGCCAGGCCCAGGCCGGACCCGGGCAGGCTCCGGGCCGCCGGCGACCGGTAGAAGCGGTCGAAGACCAGCGGGAGGTCGGCGGGGGCGATGCCCGGCCCGTGGTCGCGCACCGAGAGCTCGCCGGCCTCCAGGGTCACCTCGACGCCGGCGCCCGGGGGGCTCCACTTGACGGCGTTGTCCACGAGGTTGGCCACCAGCCGCGCCAGCCGCTCGGGGGATCCGCTCACCACCCAGGGCTCCAGGCGCTGCGTCAGCTCGACGCGGGGCGCGAGCCGGCGGGCCCGGTCGAGGCCGGCCGCCACGAGCTGGTCCAGGCGCACCTCCTGGGGATCGTCGGCGGGCTCTCCCCGCCGCGCGATGTTGACCACGTCCGCGACGAGGCTCGTGAGCTCGTCGGTCTGGGTGACCAGGTCGCTCAGCAGATCGGCGCGGTCGGAGTCCGACAGCGCGTCGCCCCGCTGCAGCACCTCGACGTTGGTGCGCAGGCTGGCGAGGGGGGTGCGCAGCTCATGCGACGCGTCGGCGACGAGCTGGCGCTGCGACTCCACGGAGCGCTGGAGCGCGTCCAGGGTGGTGTTGAAGGAGCCGGCCAGCCGGCCCAGCTCGTCGTCCCCCTCGCCGTCGAGCCGGCGCCGCGGGTCCCCGGCCCCGGCGATGGCGACGGTCCGCTCCGTGAAGCGGGTCACCGGGCGCAGCGCGCGGCCCGAGATGACCCACCCGAGGAGGGCCCCCATCGCCACGCCCGCGCCGCTCACCGCCAGCAGCACCGCGCGCAGGCGGTCGAGCAGGGAGTCCACCTCCCCCAGCGGGCGGGCCACCTGGATCGCAATGCCCGCGCCGAGCGGTGCGGTGAGCACCCGCAGATGGCTGCCGGAGACCTTCTCGTCGGAGAAGTAGGCGCCGCGGCCGCCGCCCGCCACCTGCTGCGCCCGCGCGTCCGGCCCCAGCTCGATGCCCCCCTCGTCGGGGTGGGTGCGCGTGCCGTCGGCGGCGACGTACTGGACGTAGACCGTGGGCTCGTCATTGCGCGGCGGGCGCCCGAACTCGCCCCGCGGGGGGCCGAAGCCCCCGCCGCCCCCGGGGACGCTGTTGGCCACCTGGGTGCGCAGGGACGCGTTGACGTCGGCCCGCAGGCGGGCCTGGACGGCGAGGTAGGCGGCCAGCGAGCCGAACGCCACGGCGAGCGCGACCGCGACGGCCGAGGCCACCGCCAGCCGCTGGCGCAGCGTCAGTCGTCGCGCAGGACGTAGCCCACGCCGCGGACGGTCTGGATCAGCCGTGGCTCGCCTCCCGCCTCGAGCTTGCGCCGCAGGTAGCCCACGTACACGCCGAGGGCGTTCGAGCCGGGACCGAAGTCGTAGCCCCAGATCCGCTCGTGGATGGTGGCGCGGGTCATCACGATCCGGGGGTTGGACATGAGCAGCTCGAGGAGCGCGAACTCGGTCCGCGTCAGCTCGATGGTGCGGTCGCCCCGGAAGCCGCGACGCGCGGCCCCGTCGAGCACGAGGTCCGCGAACCGCAGCGCGGTGTCGGAGGGGGCGTCCCCCGTCCGCCGCATCAGCGCCCGCAGCCGCGCCAGGAGCTCCTCGAGCGCGAACGGCTTGACCACGTAGTCGTCGGCGCCGGCGTCGAGGCCGCACACGCGGTCGGCCACGGAGTCACGGGCGGTGAGCATCAGCACCGGCGTGCGGTCGCCCGTGGCGCGGAGGCGCCGGCACACCTCGAGCCCGTCCACGCTGGGCATCAGCACGTCGAGCACGACCGCGTCGGGCGACTGGACGGCGAGCATCGAGAGGGCCTGCTCGCCGTCCTCCGCCAGGGTCACCGCGTAGCCGGCGAGCACGAGCGCGCGGCGCACCGCGCGGCGCACCGACGGCTCGTCATCGACCACGAGGATCCTCATCCCCGCCTCAGGGCCAGACGTGCAGCTCCGGTCCGCCCGGCGGCGGGCCGCCGAGCGGCGGGCCGCCCCGGCGCTCGCCCCGCGGGCCCTTGCCGTCCGCGATCCTTCCGGCGATGGCGGCGGCGCGCGCGTCGGTGAGGTCCGCGTCGGCGGCCTTGAGGGCCTTCGTGATCGCCGCGATCAGGTCCGCGCGGCTCACGCCCTGGGCCGTCGCGATCTGGGCGAGGGTGTCTCCGGAGCGGAGCCTGGTGCGCAACTGGTCCTCGCTCAGCTTCAGCAGGCCCGCGACCGGGGCCAGCAGCTCGGCCCGCTGGACGTGTCCGGGGCCGTCGGGGCCGAAGCCGGGCCCGCCGAAGCCCGGACCGCCGAGCGGGGCGTCCTTGGCGCGCGCGAGCATGTCGTCGGCCTGTGCCTGGGTGAGCTTGCCGGCGGCGACCGCCGCGTCGAGCCGCGCCTTCAGGAGATCCTGGTAGGCGCCCGAGATGTCCGCGGCCGTGATCGACGTGCCGGCGCGCTTGTTGATGGCGGCGGCCAGGTCGGCCGCCGGGTCGCCGGAGCCGTTGCCCGAGGCCGCGACCACCCCCGTTGCGGCGCCGGCGGCGGCGATGACCCCCACCGTCGCGGCGGCCAGCTTGGTGCGTCCCCTCATGAGGATCCCCCTTGGTCGCGTTGGACTCCGGCGGACGCTAGGAGGGCCACCTGTGAATCCGTCGAGAGAAGCCGAAGAGAATCCGAAGAGCCCGTTTCTTCGGCCCCTCTTCGGTCGCGCTTCGGGAGGTCTTGGGGAACGGGCCTAGCGTCGGTCTCCCGGCAACCCGGAACAGGGGAGACCCATGGACACGCAACCGACCCAGCCGACCGACCCGACCGATCCGACCCCGCCCCGGCGTCGCGGGCACCTCGCCGTGATCGCCGTGGCCGGAGCCCTCTCGCTGGGGGCCCTCGGCGCCCTCGCGGCGGGCGCGTTCGCCGACTCGGGATCGACGGCCGCGCCGGCGTCGACCGGCGCCGTGCCGACGTACGTGCAGCAGACCGCGCCGGGCACCACGACCCCGGCCCCGGGCACCACGACGCCGGCGCCCCGGACCGCCCCGGGCAACCCCGGATCCGGGAATTGCCCCGGCATGGGCTCGGGCTCCGGCTCCGGCTCCCAGGGCTCCGGGTCGAGCGGGCAGGGGAGCTCCACGACGACGCCGTCGTAGCGACGCGCCGGACGCTGGCGGGGCCCCCTCGCGGGCCCCGCCCTCGGGAGGTCTGGCATCGTGGCGCGATGAGCGCCGAGCCGACCCACGTCCTGGATCACGTCGGCCTCGGGGTGCGCGACGTCGAGGCGTCGCGTCGCTTCTACGAGGCTGCCCTCGCACCGCTGGGCTTCGCCGTCGTGATGGAGGTCCCCGGATTCCCGGGCGCCGGCTTCGGCCTCCCCGGCAAGCCGTCGTTCTGGATTCGCCCCGGGGGGCCGTCGGGTCCGGCCCATCTGGCGTTCCATGCCGCCGACCGCGACCGGGTGGACGCCTTCCACGCCGCGGCGCTGGCGACGGGTGGCACCGACAACGGGGCGCCCGGCATCCGCCCGCACTACCACCCGGCGTACTACGCCGCGTTCGTGCTGGATCCCGACGGCAACAACGTCGAGGCCGTCTGCCACACGCCGCCCTCCGGGCCCTAGCGGACGCGGTTCACGAACTCACCGAGCTCGCGATCGAATCGGACCGGGTCCTCCAGGAACGGCAGGTGGCCGATGCCCTCGTACCAGGAGGGCTCGGCCGTGCCGCACGTCTCCAGGACGTGCTGGGCCATGGACGGCAGGATGATCGCGTCGCGACGCCCGTGGGTGACGAGCACGGGAACGGACAGCCTCGACAGGACGTCGCCGGCGTCGATCTCGCGGGAGATCAGCGCCCCCCTGACCTCGGGGGGCACGACCATGCTCGCGCACATCGCCGTCTCCCGATCGTCCCGGTCGAGCGGACGCGCCGTGCAGGCCTCGAGGAACCGCCCGAGGGCGGCGACGTTCGTGGCCAGATCGGGCGTGCAGGCCGCCGGGGCGTTCTCGAGGAATCCCGGGCCGATGTGGTCGAAGGCGGGGGGCTTCAGCATCACGGCGCCCCCGACGAGGTCGATGCCGGCGATCGCCCGCTCGCCGTGCGCGCGGACGTAGTCGGTCACGACGAACCCCCCGTAGGACCAGGCGACCACCACCGGGCGGTCCAGGCCCGAGCCGTCGATGACCGCGGCCACGTCATCCGCCCAGAGCTGGGGGTCTCGGTAGTGCTCGGCCCCCGCGGGCTTGTCGGACATGCCATGGCCGCGGAGGTCGAAGGTCACGAGGTGGAAGTCCTCGGCGAGGCCGCCGGCGACCAGGCGGGCCCAGCAGAGCTGGCTCTGCGACCAGCCATGGATCAGGAGGATGGGCGGGCCCTCCCGGTCGCCCCACTCGCGCACGTGGAGCCGGAGCCCTCCACCCCCCAGGATCTCGCGCGTCGCGATCGGCTCCATCGGAACCTCCGTCGGCTGGGCTCCCGACGCTACGAGACCGCGGCCGACCCGGCATCGGGGCCATCACCCAACCTTCGGAGAGGCGATGGCGGCGTAGACGCAAGATGGGAGTACCTCGCCGCGGCGGCGGCGCGCCCCGACTTGCCGGACACCCGCAGCTTCGCGTAGATGTTGGAGAGGTGCCGCTCCACCGTGCGGACGCTCAGGGACATGCGCTCGGCGATCGCCGCGTTGGTCAGCCCGTCGGCCACCAGGCCGAGCACCTCGAGCTCACGGGCGCTGAGATCCTCCACCGGCCGCCCGGGCCCGGGCTCCGTGCCGAGGAAGGCGCGCACCTCCGACAGGAAGCGGGCCCACGCCGGCTCGTCGGAGAGCAGGAGATGGTTCGCCGACTCCAGGAGCACCAGACGCGCATCCGGGATGAGCGCGGCGAGGAGCCGGCCCTCGTCGACCGCCACGACCCGGTCGTCGCGCGCGTGCAGGACCAGGGTCGGGGTGGCGACCCGGGGCGCCGATCCCGGCCACGTCGATGCCGCCCCGCGCGTCGTAGAGGCGCACGGCGGTGGCGGCCGACGTGGAGCGGCGCTGCAGATCGTCGAACCAGGCCATCTGCTCCGGCGTGCCGCGGGGCAGGAACAGCATGCTGAACACGTGGCGGAAGGCGGGGTCGGGATTCGTCCACCCGGCCCGGATCGCGGAGATCAACGCCTCCTGCTGGAGGCGGTCCTCCGGGCTCCGCCGCATCCGGCCGCGCGCGAACCCGCCGTAGAGGACGAGGTGCGAGAGGCGCTCGGGATGGCGCGCCGCGTAGACGACCGCCACCGCCGCGCCCCCCGAGACGCCGAGCAGCGCAAAGCGGTCGAGGCCCGCCGCATCGACGACCGTCTCGAGGTCCCCGACCCAGGACTCGACGGAGAGCTCACCGCAGTCGCGGTCCGAGAGGCCGCACCCCCGCTCGTCGTAGCGGACCACGGTGTGGCCGTCCCCCAGCCCGTCGAGCCAGTGCCGCCACAGCGGGCTCTCCCAGTCGAAGTCGAGGTGCGTCAGCCACGTCGCCGCCCTGACGAGCGGCGGTCCGCGGCCGTGCACCGCATAGGCGAGCCGCACGCCATCCGGAGCGGTGCAGAAACGGATCCGCTGCTCCACGGGGCCAGCGTACCGTGGGTGATCCAGGTCGAGCACCGCCCCTCGCGTGGACCCTCCTGCTCCTAGCGCTCGGCGGGGTCTGTTTCAGCCGCCGCCTGCATTTGACGCCTGAGGATCGCCCCGAGGTCGCCGTGAAAGATCGCCTCGTCGTCGCCGGATTGCCCGGCGTCGCCGTGTGCCCTACCGAGGGCTGCCGCCCTTCGTTTCTTCTGGCGCCTCTCCCACATCGTCCCCAAGTAGATGAGACGGAAGCCGACATAGAGCAAGAGCACCACGATCAAGACCAGGGCCATCCTCAACCCTCTCGGCGTTCCGCCACCACCAGGACCGCGATGTACGCGGCAGCGCCGGCTAGCCAGGCCCACCACCAGGCCGGCCCGTCCATGAAGAGGAGATCCGGGAAGGCGAAGGTCAGGCCGACCGGCATCACGAGGATGGTCCCCGCCATCACGGCGACCTTGCTCCGCCACGACCACGACGACGGCTCGCCGTCGCCCGCGGCCTCGCGGCGCTCGCCCTGCTCGCCGTCCGCGACGAGGCTCGCCCACAGCAGGATGACGAGCACGACGCCGATCACGGCCGGGATCATGTGGGCAGGGTGCGCCCCATCGCGGGCCCGGTCAAACGATCGCCCGGCCCGCCGTGGCATGCGAGACGGCCGTAGCGCGTGGCGCGACCGGCGAACGCGAAAGCCCCGCCGGAGCGGGGTTCTCGTGAGTGCGCCCGAGAGGACTTGAACCTCCACGGCCCATACGGGCCACAAGGCCCTCAACCTTGCGCGTCTACCAATTCCGCCACAGGCGCGGGCGTCCGGGCAGTATAGCCAGCCCCCTCCGGGGTCGACTGGGTGGCACATGTCGCAAGACCTCTGATAGCCTGCCGGAACACCTGTTCGCGTCCCGGAGGCCGCCCGGCATGGACGAGCTCACCGATCGCCAGACGGCGATCCTCCAGTTCATCTCTCGGCACTGCCGCGACAGCGGCTATCCACCCACCGTCCGGGAGATCGGCTTCGGCGTGGGGCTGGCGTCACCGTCCACCGTCCACGCCCACCTGGCGAAGCTCGAGGCCGCGGGGCACATCCACCGCGACCCGACCAAGCCCCGCGCGATGTACGTCTGCCGCGACGCCGAGCTCGAGGCCACACGCCCGCGCCGCGCGCCGGTCGAGGCGCTGCCCCTCGTCGGCTCGGTGGCGGCCGGCGCGCCGCGGCTGGCCGAGCAGGACGTGGAGGACTGGGTCGCGGCGCCCTTCGAGGGCGATTTCGTCCTCAGGGTCACCGGCGAGTCGATGATCGGCGCCGGGATCCTGGACGGGGACCTCGTGGTGGTCAAGCGCCAGCCCACGGCCCGGGACGGAGAGATCGTGGTCGCCCAGATCGAGGACGAGGCCACGGTCAAGCGCCTGCGCCGCGCCGACGGCCGTGTTCACCTGATGCCGGAGAACGACGCCTTCGAGCCGATCGTCGTCGACGACGTGCTCATCCTCGGCGTCGTCGTCGGGGTGATGCGCAAGCTCTGAGGTGCCGCTACCCTGTCCCGCGCAGGCCAGGCAGCCGCGGGTCGCTTGCGACTCGAGGAAAGTCCGGACACCGAAGAGCAGGGTGCTGGCTAACGGCCAGCGGGGGAAACCCCAGGGAAAGTGCCACAGAAACGACACAGCCACAGAGCCTCGGCTCTGCGGCAACGGTGAAAAGGTGCGGTAAGAGCGCACCAGCGGTCTGGTGACAGGCCGGCTGGGTAAACCCCACCCGGTGCAAGGCCAAATCGGGGCGTTACGGGTTGCTCGCCCAGCCCCAGGTCGGCCGCACGAGGCGTCTGGCGACAGGCGTCCCAGATGGATGGCTGCCCACGACAGAATCCGGCTTACGGCCTGCTACGGAAAAAGCCCTGTTGAACCAGGGCTTTTTCTATGGCCCTCGCCACTCGGTGACGGGCGGACCGGCGATCGCGGTCAGACCCGCACTCCCCCTTCGGGTCTTCCCGGATGCCGGCGGAGGACGGCGGCGCGTACGTTGCCCGTGGACCGATTCTCCGGAAGGGGTGCCGGGTGCAGACGATCAAGGAAGCCGCAGCGGAGTTCCTGGCCAAGAAGCGGGTGGCGGTCACGGGCGTCTCACGGCACCCCAAGAATCACGGGGGCAACGTCGTGTACCGGCGCCTTCGCGAGCGGGGCTACGAGGTCTTCGCCGTCAATCCCAACGCCGACGAGGTCGAGGGCGACCGGTGCCATCGCGACCTGCGCTCGATCCCCGGCGGCGTCGACGCGGTCGTGATCGCAACCAGGCCCGAGATCGCCGGAGAGACGATGCGCGAGTGCGCTGACCTCGGCATCGGGCACGTATGGATGCACCGCGGCCCCGGTGCCGGGAGCGTCTCCCCGGAGGCGGCCGAGGACGGCCGGAAGCACGGCATCGTCGTGATCGACGGCGGCTGCCCGTGCATGTTCGATCCGACCGCCGATCTCGGGCACAAGGCGATGCGGCTCCTCTTCACCCTCAGCGGAAACGTCCCGAAGAGGGTCTGACCGAGGACGGCGCGGGCGCGCGAAGGGATCGACTCCGGGTGGGGGCTAGCATCCGTCCGGTGGCCCACGGCGATGCTCAGGCGGCCTTCGCGCGGGCGGCGGCCGAGGACGGGATCGTGCTCGGCGCCGGGTCGTTCGACTGGCTCTGCGAGCAGGGCCACGTGGGGCTGGAGCGCGTCGCCATGCTCCGGCGCGACCCGGCGCTCGTGGAGCCGGTGAAGGCCGCCCTCGCGCAGCTCGGAGCGATCTACGCACGCCTCAAGGGCGACCTCTCGGTGCTCCAGGCCTCGCGGGAGAACCTGCTGCTGCCCGTCGACCTGGTGCACGAGCCCACCGGCACCCTGATCCAGGTGGACGAGCCGCCGCACTTCACGTCGTTCCGCCTGATCGCGCTCGAGCTCTACGCCGACGGCGCCCGGCTGGGGTTCGACCTCGAGGAGCACAAGGAGCTGTGCCGCGCGTGGTGCGCCCGGACCGATCGCCTCTCGGGCGGCCTCCCTGCCAAGGGCTTCGGGTTCGGCGGGGTGGCGCGGGAGCGGGCCTACCACGACGCGCTGCTCGACCTCGCCACCCCCGCGATGGGCCACCCGCCCGTCGTGCGGATCGCCGCCCTGGACGGCGACGGCGCCGGGGCCTACCGGGGCCGGCGGGAGTCGCTGCGGAGCCTGCTGGCCTCCTGAGTCAGCGGCCGGGCGTCTCCGGCTCCTCGGTGATCGCGACGTTGACGGTGGAGCATCGTGCGCAGCGCACGCGCACCTTCTTCGTCATCTGCACCGGGTGCATCGCGGTGGCCAGGAGGTTGCCGCACTCCACGCAGACGTAGTCGTTCGGCCCGTTGCCGTGGAAGACCGGCTCGCCGGGGTCCTCCTGGCGCGCCGTCCCGCCGTCGAACGGCACCTCGCCCTCGCGGATCCGTCTCATCGTGATCGTCGCCATCGGCTAGTGGATGCTCCCGTCCGGTCGTCGGTTGAGCCGTGCCCCGCCGCGCCCGTGACGGACCGCGACGAGCTCGGCCATGATCGCGAGGGCGATCTCCTCGCCGCTCTGCCCGCCCAGGTCGAGGCCGATCGGGGCGGTGATGCGCGCGAGGTCGGCCTCGCCGACGCCCAGGGCGAGCAGCCGCTCCCGGCGCTCGGCCTGCGCGCGCGCGGAGCCCATTGCGCCGATGTAGGCGGGCTCGGCGGCCAGCGCGAGCTGCAGCACCTGATCGTCGATCTTCGGGTCGTGCGTGAGGACGGCCAGGTAGGTCGCGCGGTCGATCCCGCCCAGCCGCTCCAGGGCGGGCCCCGGCCACGCGACGATGACGTCGAGCGCGTCGGGGAACCGCTCGCGCGTGGCGAACCGCGAGCGCGGATCGATCACGTACGGCCGCCAGCCGGTCGCCCGCGCCAGATGGGAGAGGTGGTTGGCGTACTCGACGGCGCCGAAGATGAGCACGCGCGGGGCGGGGGCCGTGACGTCGATGAACAGGTCGCCGCGCCGCTCCGAGCGCTCGGCCCACATCAGCTCGTCCGCGTCGGCGAGCCCCTGCGCGTCGAGCGCCGGGTCGCCGAGCGTCCCCTCGACCGCCCCGTCGGCCCGCACCAGGAGGCGCTCGCCGGTGTGGGCACCGCTCACCGCCGTCACCAGCGCCGCGCGGCCGTCCTCACGGGCGACCGCGGCGAACGAGCGCTGCGCGGTCACGGCTCGTAGCGCTCCACCCAGACGTCGATCTCGCCCCCGCACGGCAGGCCGACGTCCCACGCGTCGCTGTCGGGGATGCCGTAGTGCACGAGGCGCGGCGCTCCGCCGGCGAGGACCTCCGCCGCCACCTCGACGACCGCGCCCTCGACGCAGCCCCCGGAGACGGCGCCGTAGACCTCGCCGCGGTCGTTGATCGCCATCTTCGATCCCGCCGGCCGGGGCGCGGAGCGCTTGATCCCGACGATCGTGGCGAGCGCGACGCGGTCGCCGCGCGCGACCCAGCGATCGACCTGCTCGATGACGTCCTTCATGCGGGCGCCGGGCGGGTCACAGCTTGCCGACCTTCCCGGCGAAGTCCGTGATCATCGCGTCCAGCACGCCCACCACGACGCCCTCGCCCATCGAGGCGGCCTTGCCCGTGATCTGCGCGCTGGTGTGGATGTTCCCGCCGCCGTCCGTGAGGGCGAACGTGACGTCGGCGTTCGCGTGGCCCTGGCCACCGGCCTCCTTGGACTTGACCCTCATCACCACGCGATGGGCCGCGGGGTCCTGCTCCACGATCTCCAGGGTGCCGGTGAACTTCATCGACATCGCGCCCATCTTGACCTTGATCTCGGCGTTGACCGAGTCCGGACCGGTCCGCTCGATGACCGTGCCCCCCTCGACGCACGGCACGGTGCGCTCGAGGTCGAGGATCGTCGCGTAGCTCTCGTCGATCGGCTTCTCGGTGGTGAAGGGGTGATCAAGCTCGATGGCCACGCTGCGTACTCCTGGTCGGTGGGTGCAGAAAAGAATCTCAGGTTTTTGACTAGGCTCCGCCGATGTCGAGGGCCCAACCAGAGAGCCTCAGGGGGAGGACGGCGCCAATGCCCGGGGCGCGGGCCACTGCGGCCACCACCCTCAGGCGGGCAGGCGCGATCGGGGCCTCGGGGTGAGCCAATTCTTCCACAGCAACCCCACTGCTCGGCCGCCCTCCGGGCCGAAGAGCGGCGCGTGGCGCCGGGGCCTGCCACGGAGCTGGCGGGCTGCGCTCGACCTTCCCGATGCGCCCCACGAGCTTCGAAGCGAGGCGGGCGCGTACCGGCTGGGGCCGGAGAACGGCACCCTGTCCATCCGGACCGGCCGCACCGGGGCCGTCGCGAAGGCCGGACACGACCTCCTGATCCACGTGACCGCGTGGACGGCGACGCTCGAGCTCGGCGAGGACGCCGCGCCCACCAGCATCGTGCTCGACGCCGACCCGAAGTCCCTTCACGTCCGCGAGGGCACGGGGGGGATGAAGGCGCTCGACGAGGACGACAAGGCGGGCATCCGGGAGACGATCGACGACGAGATCCTGAAGGGCCAGGCCGTCGGGTTCCGGTCCACGTCAGTGGCACCGACGGCGAACGGCGGCGGGTTGAGGGTGGAGGGCGACCTGACGCTGGTCGGCGCCACCCATCCGATCGCCTTCGACGTCGCGGTCGACGACGGGCGGCTCAGCGGGGCCGTCGTGGTGAAGCAGTCCGACTGGGGCATCACGCCCTACTCGGCCCTGTTCGGGGCGCTGAAGGTCGCCGACGAGATCGAGCTCGCGATCGACGTGAGCCTGCCCTCGAGCTGATCCGGGCCGCGCCGGCCCGATCAGTCGGCATAGACGGTCTGCGCGTCGAGCCCGCCCTCGACCCCGGGCGGAAGGGCGCCGGTGCCGTGCGCGTAGAGCGCGATGTCCTCGACGGTCTTGAGCTGGGTGGGATCGCTCCCGTCACCGTTGGCCCACGCGCCGTTGACCCAGGTGAGGGACTCGGGAGGGGCGTCGAGCGCCATGCCGGCGAGCAGCTGGGCCTTCGCGCGGATCTTCCCGCTGGCGCTGACGACCGCGGCCGAGGTGCCGGCGGACGGGCTGGTGTTGTAGCCGTGGCCCACGCCGAACCGGTCGGTGTCGGCCGGGACCACCTTGACGTCGAGCGGGGGGACGCCGAGCTCGGTGGCCACGAGCTGCGCGTACTCGGCCTCCCGGCCGTCGGACTCCGTGGTCAGGCTCAGCACCATCTTCCCGGTCGGGTGCACGCGGAGAAAGACTCCCCGGTACGCCTCATCGGCCATCGCTGCTCCTCCCGGCTGGTGGGTTGCTGATCATCGCCCGCCCTCGCTCGCGAGGCGCTGCCGCTCCTGGTGGGCGGTCAGGGCGTTGTGCTCCTCGAGGTCGCAGAACGCCGGCTGGGGCCCGCCCAGCTCGTGCGGCGGCACCGCGGGGCGCTCGCAGCCGGGGTAGATGCAGGTCCTGCCGGCGGCCTCACTCATCGGTCACCCATCCCGGCGTCGTGTTGCCCTTGCTCGGGCCGTGTCCGCTGGGCATGGCGACCGAGCTGCCGGGCACCGGCGTGGCGCTGGCCCAGGGCTCCGGCTCGCCGGCCTCCGCTGCGGGCGACGGCGCCAGTCGGAGGGCCGCCTCGCCGCGGGTCCAGGACCGCGCCCCGATGGCCTCGGCGACCTCGCCGAGTGCCTGGAAGCTGTGGCCGCTCACCAGGGCGTCGCAATGGGGCAGCGCGGCGACCATGCCCCCGGCCTGCACGGAGAACGCGCTGGCGCTGACCCGCGGGTTGACCCAGACGATGCGGTGGGCGAGGCGGGCGAGGCGCTCCATCTCGCGGCCCACCAGCGCCGGGTCGCCGCGCTCCCAGCCGTCCGAGAGGATCACGACCACGGCGCCGCGGGCCATGCCGCGACGGCCGTGGCGGTCGTTGAACTCCCTCAGGGCGTCGCCGATGCGGGTGCCGCTGGACCAGTCGGGGGCGGCGGCGGCGGCGCGCTGGATCGCGCGCTGCGGGTTGCGGGAGCCGAGCGCCCGGGTGAGGCGCGTGAGGCGGGTGGCGAACACGAACGCCTCGGCGTTCGGGCCGGTGCGCGCGGCGCAGGTCAGGAACTGCAGGTAGGCGCGGGCGTAGGGCTCCATCGAGCCCGAGATGTCGCAGAGCATCACGAGCCTCCGGCGGGCGACGCGCCGCCGCCGGTGCGCGAGGCGCACCGGATCCCCCCCGGTGCGGAGGCTGTCGCGCAGGGTCCGCCGCAGGTCCACCCGCTCCCCGCGGCGCCCCCTCTGGAAGCGGCGCGTGCGCCGCAGCGGCGTCGCGAGCTCGAGCCGCGACATCAGCCGGTGGAGCTGGGCCAGCTCGTGCGGGTCGAGTGCGTCGAAGCTCCGGCGCCCCAGCCGCTCCTCGTCGCTGGCCATCGCCAGCGGCACCTCGACCTCCGTCGCGTCCTCGTCGTCATCGCCGCCGGAGGAATCGGACGGCGACGCGACGTCGCGCGGCGCGAGCTCGGCCGAGTCCCGCGTCGAGGCGGTGTGCGCGGCCTTCGGCCGGTCGTCCGGCGGCGACGCGACGGTCCGCGCCTCCTCGGGATCGAAGTCCTCGGCCCGGGTCGCGATCCCGAAGACGGAGAAGAACACCGCGTCGAAGGCCCTCACCTGCGCCGGATCGGACACGAAGACGGCCCGCGCGGTCCAGTAGAGCCGGCGGCGGGCGATCGGCCGCACCAGGGTGAGCGCCCTCGCGAAGGCGGCCGAGTTCCCGGGGGTGACGGGCAGGCCGGCATCGTGCAGGCGGCGGCTCAGGGCCCCCACGAGCGGCGGCAGGTCGAGGTCGATCGTCTCCACCCCGAAGGCGCCGCCGGACACGGCCGCCTCAGTCACCGGCGCGCACGAGCTGCTCGAGGCCGGCCGCGCGGACCACCTCCTGGTCCTCGCTGTACTTGAGCACCGATCCGAGCGTGCGGTCCGCCGCCGCGGCGTCGAGGCGCTCGATGCCGAGCAGGTTCAGCGCCGCCACCCAGTCGATGGCCTCGGCCACGCCGGGCGGCTTCTGCACGTCGCTGTCGCGCATGCGCGAGACCGCGTTCGCCACCTGCACCGCCAGGGTCTCCGACACGCCCTTCACCCGGCGGCGCACGATCTCCACCTCGCGCGCCGGGGTCGGGTACGCGATCCAGTGGTAGAGGCAGCGGCGCTTGACGGCGTCGTGCAGGTCGCGCGTGCGGTTGGAGGTGAGCACGATGATCGGCGGATGGGTGGCCCGGATCGTGCCGATCTCCGGGATCGTCACGCTGGCCTCCCCCAGCAGCTCGAGCAGGAACGCCTCGAAGTCGTCGTCCGCGCGGTCGATCTCGTCGATCAGCAGCACCGCGGGCCGCGGGCCGGGATGCTCGAGCGCGCGCAGGAGGGGGCGGCGGATCAGGTACTCCGAGCCGAACAGGTCCTCCTCGCTGAGCGTCGAGTCGTTGGAGCCCGCGAGGCGGATGTTGAGCAGCTGGCGGGGGTAGTTCCACTCGTACAGCGCCTCCGCGGCGTCGATGCCCTCGTAGCACTGGAGGCGGATCAGCGGCGTGTCCAGGGCGACCGCCAGCGACTTGGCGGCCTCGGTCTTGCCGACGCCCGCCTCGCCCTCCAGCAGCAGGGGCTGCGGCAGCCGAAGGCTCAGGAACATCGACGTCGCCAGGCCCTCGTCAACGAGGTAGTCGACGTCGGCGAGGCGCCGCGCCAGCGTCTCGATGTCGGGCACGAGGTGCCGGATCTCGCCCGACGCCTCGCCCGTGGTCTCGCGCAGGGTCACGCGCGGAGAGCGAGCCCGCTCACGCGGGGATCACTCGGTGACGACGGCATGCCCGTGCCGGGCCTGGAACTCGGCCGCGCACCCCTCGCAGCAGAAGTAGACCGTCTCGCCCTCGTGCTCCACCGACGGCGTGCCCGCGACCGCGGCGACCGTCATCCCGCAGATCGGGTCGACGGCGATCGGCGGCGGAGCGGAGCGCGGAGCGGCCGGCGGAGCGGACACGGGGGCGCCCCCGCTCACGGGGATCCGCTTCCCCCGCCGCGCGGCGACGATCTGCACCAGGATCGAGAGGGCGATCTCCGCCGGTGTGCGGGCGCCGATGTCGAGCCCCGCCGGGACGTCGATCCGCGCGAGCTGGTCCTCGGGGACCCCGTCGTCGCGCAGCTCGCCGATCACGCCGGCGCCGCGCTTGGGGCTGGCCACGAGGCCCACGTACGGGACACCCGTCTCGAGCCCGCGCCGAAGGGCGTGCAGCTCGTTCCGCCCGTGGGCGGCGACCACGACCGCGAGATCGCCGGGCAGTGGATCGGCGGGCCCCTCGTCCACGTGGACGGGGTCCAGGCCGAGCTCGGCGCCGAGGGACATGAGCGCCGCCGCGATCGGCGTCGTCCCCACGACCAGCACGCGCGGCGTGGGGAGCACCGGGTTGAGGAAGATCTCGATCGCCCCTCCCGACAGGCAGGTGTTGAGGACCGTCACCGCGCCCTCCTCGCTCGCGATCTCCACCGGCGCGTCGGGCACGATGCGCAGCAGGAGCGGCTCGCCGGTCTCGATCGCCTTCAGCGCGTACACGCGCACGGTGTGCTCGGCGCACACGCCGCCGACGAACCCCTCGATGGTGCCGTCGCCGAGCACCAGCGCGACGTTGCCCGCCTGTGCGCTCGTCGGGCGCTGGGCGCGCACGACCGTGGCCGTCACGAAGGCCGAGCCCTCGATGGCGAGCTCACGCGCTCGCCGCGAGACGTCGCCGGCGATCATTGGGGCGGCTCCGGGCGCCCCTGCATGGCCGCCCAGACACGGGCCGGCGTGCAGGGCATGTCGAGGTGGTCGACGCCGTGGGTCTCGTGGAGCGCGTCGATGACCGCGTTCACGATCGCGGGCGGCGAGCCCACGTTCGGCGACTCGCCGACGCCCTTGGCCCCCAGGGGGTGGTGCGGGCACGGCGTCACGGTCTCGCCGAGCTCGAAGTCCGGGCACTCCAGCGCGGTGGGGATGAGGTAGTCCATGAACGACGAGTTGAGGCAGTTGCCCTCGTCGTCGAACGTGATGACCTCCATCAGGGCGATGCCGATGCCCTCGGCCAGGCCGCCGTGGATCTGGCCGTTGACGATCATCGGGTTGATGCGCACGCCGCAGTCGTCCACCGCGATGAAGCGCCGGACGGTGACGTGGCCCGTCTCGGGATCGATGTTGACGACCGCGATGTAGGCGCCGTAAGGGTAGGTCAGGTTCGGCGGGTCGTAGATCACCTGCGCGTCGAGCCCGCCCTCCATGCCGGTCGGCATCGGCTCGCCGCTGTAGGCGCGGGCCGCGATCTCCTCGATCATCGCGCCCTTCTCGGGGTCGCCCTTGACGTACCAGCGGCCCTTCTCCCAGGCGAGGTCCTCCGGGCGGGTCTCGAGCATCGTCGCCGCGATCAGGCGCGCCTTGTCGCGCACCTTGCGCGAGACGACGGCCACCGCGGCGCCGGACACCGGCGTCGAGCGGCTCCCGTAGGTGCCGAGGCCGTAGGGCGACTTGTCGGTGTCGCCGTGGCGCACCTCGACGTCCTCCGGCGGGATGCCCAGCTCCTCGGCGACGATCTGCGCGAACGTGGTCTCGTGGCCCTGGCCCTGCGTCTGGGCGCTGATGCTGACCACGGCCTTGCCCGACGGGTGCACCCGCAGGTCGGCCCCATCGTTCATCGCGAGGCCCAGGATGTCCATGTGCTTGCGCGGCCCGGCGCCGACGCCCTCGGTGAAGAACGACACGCCGATGCCCATCAGCTCGCCGCGAGCGCGCTTCTCGGCCTGCTCGCGGCGCAGGTCCTCGTAGCCGGCGATGTCCATCGCCACGCGCATCGTCTCGGCGTAGTTCCCCGAGTCGTAGGTCCAGCCGGTGGTGGTCTCGTACGGGAACTGATCGGGGCCGATGAAGCTGCGCATCCGAAGCTCGATCGGATCGACCTTCATCTCGAGCGCGAGCGCGTCGACCATCCGCTCCACCAGATAGACGGCCTCGGTGATCCGGAACGAGCAGCGGTACGCCACCCCGCCCGGCGCCTTGTTGGTGTAGACCGCCTTCACCTGCACGTGCGACGCCGCGAGGTCGTACGAGCCGCAGACGATGTGGAAGAACCCGGCCGGGAACTTCGTGGGCTGGGCGGTGCTGTCGAAGGCGCCGTGGTCGGCGATGACGTCGACCCGCAGGCCGGTGATCTTGCCGTCCTTCGAGCACATCTCGCTGCGCATGATGTAGTCGCGGGCGAACCCGGTGGACATCAGGTTCTCGGAGCGGTTCTCGACCCACTTCACCGGCACGCCGGCCACGATCGAGCCGGCGATGGCACACACGTAGCCGGGGTAGACGGGGACCTTGTTGCCGAAGCCGCCGCCGATGTCCGAGCACCTGATGCGGATCATGTGCTCGGCGAGCCCCGCGACGTGCGCGTAGACCGTGCGGTGGGCGTGCGGCGCCTGGTTCCCGTTGTAGATGTCGAGCTGGCCGGTCTCCGGGTTGAAGTCGGCGATGATGCCGCAGGTCTCCAGCGGCGCCGGGTGGCAGCGGGGATAGATGATGTCGCGCGACACCACCGTGTCGGCCTCGGCGAACGCGCGGTCGGTCGCCTCCGCGTCGCCGGCCTCCCACGTGGGGCTCGCCAGGTTGTTGCGCTGCCCGGCCTTGTCGTCGCGGATCAGCGGCGCGTCGGGGTCGAGCGCCTTGCGGGCGTTCACGATCGCCGGCAGCGGCTCGTACTCGACGTCGATCAGCTCGAGCGCGTCGTTGGCCGAGTACTCGTCGGTCGCGATCACGAACGCGACCTCCTGGCCCTGGAAGCGGACCTTGTCGCCCGCGAGCACGGCCTGCGTGTCGTAGGAGATGGTGGGCATCCAGGCCAGCCCGAGCGTCTCGAGGTCCTTGGCCGTGACCACGGCGGCGACGTTCGGGTGCGCGAGCGCACGCGAGGTGTCGATCGAGACGATCCGGGCGTGCGCGTACGGGCTGCGCAGGATGGCCCCGTGGACCATGTTCGGCAGCCGGATGTCATCGAGGTAGGTGCCCTTGCCGCGGATGAAACGCGCGTCCTCCTTGCGCTTCAGGCGGCCGAAGCCGATGGGGCGCTCGGCCTGGGGGCTCGGAAGGTTCTCGACGTCGATCATGCTCAGACCCCCTGTTTCGCGGCGGCTTCGTGCTCGGCGGCCCAGCGCACGGCGCTCACGATGTTCTTGTACCCGGTGCATCGGCAGATGGCGCCGGAGATGGCCGTGCGGATCTCCTGCTCGCTCGGATCCGGGTTCTCGTCGAGCAGCGCGCGCGCCGTCATCAGCATCCCCGGCGTGCAGAAGCCGCACTGCAGGGCGTGACGCTCGTGGAACCCCTGCTGCACCGGGTCGAGCTGCCCATCGACCTCGAGCGACTCGACGGTGCGGATCTCGTGGCCCTCGCACATCACCGCGAGGGTCGTGCACGACTTGACCGGCACGCCGTCCATCAGCACCACGCACGCGCCGCAGTTGGAGGTGTCACAGCCCCAGTGGGTGCCGGTCAGGCCGGGCGTCTCCCGGATGAAGTGGACGAGCAGCTGACGGGCTTCGACCTCCCGGGAGACGACCTCGCCGTTGATCGTGATCGAGACGTTCATCGTCAGGCCTCCTGGCCGAGCGCGCGCGCCGTGGCGCGGAGAAGCGCACGTTTGGTGAGGACGCCGGCGAGGTGGCGCTTGTAGTCGACCGGCCCCCGGCCGTCGGCGGTGGGGGAGCAGTCCTCCGAGGCGATCTCTCCGGCCTTCGCGAACAGCTCCTCCGAGGGGGCCTCGCCGCGCAGCAGCTCCTCGGCGCGCGTGAGGTGGATCGTGGTGAGGCCCACCGCGCTCAGGGCGATGCCCGCGTCGGTGATCCGGCCGCCGTCGATCCAGACGGCCGCCGACGCGGCCGCGATGGCCCAGTCGCCGGCACGGCGCTCGAGCTTCTCGTGCGCGCTGCCGGCGCCGGGGCGGACCGCGATCCGCACGCCGGTCAGCAGCTCCCCATCGCCGACGGCGGTCTGGTAGGGCCCGACGTGGAAGTCCTCCATCCCGACCACCCGCTCGCCGCCGGCGCCGCGGATGACGGCCTTCGCCTTCACCGCCGTGCAGACGGAGGAGAGGTCCTCGGCCGCGTCGGCCTGGCACAGCGAGCCGCCGATCGTGCCGCGGTTGCGCACCACGGGATCGGCGATCACGTTCTCCGCGTCGCGGAACAGCGGGAAGAGCCGGGCGAGCAGGTCGGACTTCAGGAGGTCCACATGACGCGTCAGCGCCCCGATCGCGACCTCGCCGCCCGCCTCGCGGATGTACGAGAGCTCCGTGAGATCGTTGATGTCGATCAGGTGCTCGGGGTTCGCGAGCCGGAGCTTCATCATCGGGAGCAGGCTGTGCCCGCCGGCGATCACGCGCGCGTCCGAGCCGAGCCTCTGAAGGGAGGCGATCGCGCCCTCCACGCTGGTCGCGCGCTCGTACTCGAAAGAGGCAGGGGTCTGCACGGGGCTCCTCTCGGGATCAGGAAGCGGGGGACAGGTCGGCGCGGAGAGGGCGGCCCCTCAGCGTAGCGCCGGGGCGCCGGGCCGAGCCCCCCCGGGCGCGGGTGTCAGGCTGCGCCGACGCCGACGCCTGCGTCGTCATCGAGCTCGATGTGCCCCGCTCAGCGATCGCGCGCCGGTCCGGCGGGCAGCCGCTTGCGCGGCGCACCGATGTCCTCCCGCTGCTCGTACTGCACCGGGGCGTCGCTGCCGATGACCGGCGACCGCGGAAGCCTTTCCGGCATCGACTGGCGGATCTCCGGGTACAGCAGGCGCGCGGCCAGGCTGCCGCCCTCGACGTTCCTCAGCGGGAAGCCCGCGGGGTTCCCGGCGGCGATCGGCGCCTCGCGTCCGAGGCGCGCCAGCGTGAGCGTGCCCTTGGTGTAGACCTCGCCGATGCGCGGCGCAGTGACCGTGCCGCTCTCCGGGATGCTCCGGAAGCCGGCGGCGCCGGCGCCGGGGTAGAGGCCGTCCACGAGGCCGACCGCGTCGATCAGGCCGGCCTTCTTCACCAGCAGGCCCTCGAGCAGGTCCACGCCCGCGTCGAGCTGCCCGTTGATCGCCGTCACCACGTCGTTCACGGGGGCGGTCTTGTCGAGGATCTCGACGACGTTGCCGATCACCTCGTCCAGCCCGTTGGTGATCTTGCGGAGCTGGAGGATCGTCGAGACGAGGTAGTACACGAGCGCCAGGACGATCAGGACGACGGCGACGATCAGGACGATCACGGCTCCCTGCATCGTCTCCCCCTATTCCGCGTCGTCGATGATCACGTCGAGGGAGCCGCCGTAGCCCGCGACCCCGGCGACCGTCCGCTCCACCTGGTCCTGCGTCGTCAGCAGCAGCGCGGTGGCGTCGAGATCCTTCGACGCGGCCGCGGTGACCGTGGCGACCTCGCCCACGCTGGGGACGATGCTCGTGGCGGCGTTCAGCACCTCGCGGAGCAGGAACACCACGAGCGGGAACACGATCAGGAGCATCGCGAGGGCCCCGATCCACCAGAGGACGGTCACCTCGGCCTCCTCTCGGCGACCATCGCCGCCTTCTTGGCGATGCCCGGCAGCGCGCCGAGGATGACGTCGAACTGCCCGTTGATCGCCTTCACCGAGCCCTCGAGCGGCCGCAGGTGCTCCGCCTCGACGCTCTGGAGCGCCGATCCGAGGGTCGCGAGCCCCTGGGAGATCCTCAAGAGGCCCCGCCGCACCTCGATCAGCGCGCCGGCCAGCACCAGGATGACGACGACGGCGAGGATGACGCTCAGGAGGGCCAGCAGGTGGGTGGTGCTCATGTGGCACCGAACCCGTCGGTGAGCGCGTTCATGTAGCCGTCCTGGACCACGGCCTCCTCCACGATCAGGCCCAGCACGGGCGCCGTCGCCTCGAGCTGCGGGATGTTCGCCGTCTGCCCGACGACCTCGCCGGCGACCTCGAGCAGGCCGTCGACCGACTTCTCGATGCTCCGCACGGCCCGCACCAGCACGATCAGCAGGAAGGCGACGATCAGCGCCGCGACCAGGCCGATGATGAGGGCGGTGCTCCAGTAGGCGTTGGTGGAGATCGCCGCGGCCATGGGGGTCATTTCCCGACCGCCGTCTTCCGGAGGGCCCGTGCGGAGTGCAGGATCCTCACGCCGGAGTCGTTGATCCTGCTGATGTTGCCGAGCTCGACCGTCTGCTGGCGGAGCACCTCGACCGCCCCCTCCGCGGTCTTGGCCTGCTTGGCGATGCGGAGCGCCAGCAGCACGATGGCGATCACGATCGCCGCGGCCACCAGGACGACCACGATGCCGAGCACGAGCCCGAGCTGCCATTCCGCGGACGACGACATCAGCGCGGGCCAGCCGGTCTGGTCATGTGCTGCCCCCTCCGGTACGTGCCGTTGGACCCCTCAGAAACCGCGCCGGGGCCCACTCCGGACGCCAGAACCAACGGGGCGTCTCGCAGACTGAGCCCAGCTCGCCGGAAACTTACCATCGAAAGTATCGATTGTGCCAACCGAAAGGTCCCCGAAGACCGGGACTTCCGGCCCTGCCGACCCCCTCGGTCAGCCGCGCGGGGCGCCTCCGGGGGCGCGCGTGCGGCGCAGGGGCTGGGCCTGCTCGAAGCCGCGCGTCACCGCCGCCAGCGCGTGGTCGATCACCGCCTGCAGCGCGGCGAGGCCCAGGGGCTCGATGACGACGCCGTCCGCGACGGCCGCCTCGGCCTCCTGGACGACCGCGATCGCGACCCGGGTGTGCTCCACCACCACGCGGGCGCCGGCGGAGCCCTCGAGCCCCCCGCGGAAGCCGGCCACGGCCGCGCGCCCGGTGGAGGCGGCGGGCCGGCCGGTCTCGAGTCCCGACGCCAGCACCCGCAGCAGCCGGATGGTCATGCGGCGCATCGCCGGGGCGCTGGGCGGGGGGAGCGGCGTGGGCACGTTGTCGTCGTAGCCGGCCAGCACGCGCTCGATGACGGCCTCGGTGCGGGCGTTCAGCTCACGGGCCAGGAGGGGGCACGCCGGGACGTCCTGGGGGGCGCGGCGCAGCCGCCGGGGCTCGGGGGCCGGCGCGCCCCGCTCCGCCAGCCACTCCCGCAGCTCGTCGAGCTCGAAGCGGCGATGGCCGCCCACCGTGCGATGGGAGGGGAGGCGCCCCTGGTCCGCCCAGCCGCGGACGGTGGCCACGCTGACCCCGAGGAGGGCGGCCGCCTCGCTCGCCGTCAGCGTCCGTGGGCCCCGATCGACGCGCGTCGCGCGCCCGCGTGGCCACCCCTCGTCCTCAACCATGCGTGCTCACCACCCCGGTCGTCACCTTATCGTCGTCGAGTTCCGCGAGCCGGGCGAGGGGCCCACGTCGCCGGCCGCGGAAGGACTTTCGCCCGAGCGCCACGAAGCCCTCCCCACCGATGCATCCGGACTCCCGCCCCCCGCGCCCCTGGCGCGCCGCGCTCCTCGCGCTCGTGATCTGTGTGGCGGCGCTCGGCCTGGTGGCGGCGATCTCCCAGGGCATGGGCCTGAGGGACGAGGTGGGGCGCACGGGCGACCCGCTGGCGTCGTCGGCCGATGCGCTCGCCGCCCGGCTCGATCCCGCGCGGACGGCCCGGGCCCGGGAGCAGCTGCGCGGCACGGGCGAGGCCGCCCGCCTCGTGGGGCCCGCGGGGGCCGTGAGGATCCAGACCGGCCCGGACCTGTGGCGGGCGGGCGACGCCGGCTGGGCCGAGGGGCTCGCGACGGCCGGTGCCGGGGCCTGGACGCTGCGCTCCGGCGCGGTCGAGGCCGCGGCGACGCTCCCCTCGGGTGGGCGGGTGGTGCTGCGCGCACCGCTCCCGCCGGGCGCGGGTTCGCTCGGGACCGGGGGCTGGCCGCTGTGGGGAGCCATCGTCCTCCTGAGCCTGCTGGCCGCGGTCCTCACGTGGATCCTCGCCGCACGACGGGGTGCGCGTCTACGCCGGTTCGCGGCCGCCGCCGAGGCCGCGGCGGCGGGGAGGCCGGCGGCCGTGCCCGTGGAGGGGCGGGGCGACTGGCGCCGGGCGTCCGAGGCCGCCCACGCGGTGTCCGTGCGCGTCGCCGACCTCCAGGACGCCGCCGAGGCCCGCGTGGAGGCGCTGGGCGCGGCCCTGGCGCCGCTGGCGCACCCCGCGGCGGCGCGCACGCCGGCCGGCGGGCTCATCCGCAACGATGCGCTCGAGCGCCTCGTGGGCGGCATGCCGGCGGGCGACGCGGCCCAGGTCGAGGCGGCCGTGCGCGTGGGGCTGTCGTCGTCGGGTCCGGTGTCGCAGCGCGTGACCCTGAGCGACTCGCGGGCGCTCGACGTGGAGGCGTGGAGCGTGCCCGGGGGCCGGATCGTGGCGGTCGGCGACCGCACCGAGCAGGCGCGCCTCGCGGCCCTTCGCCGGCAGGTCACGGGCTCGGCGGCACGCCATCTGCAGGCGCCGGTCGGCGAGGTGCGCGCGCTGGCGTCCGAGCTCATGACGCAGGTGCCGGCGTCGGCGGCGTCAACCGCGCGCCGCATCGTGTCCGCGTCGGACCGGCTGGAGCGGGTGGTCGCCCAGATGCTCCGCGGCACGGCCAACGACCCGCGCGCCCGCCCGCTGCGGGTGGGGGACGTCAGCATCGCCGGGATCGCCTTCGCGCTGGGCCGGGCCGTGGACCGGCGCCTCAAGGACCGCGGCCTCCGGCTCGAGACCGACATCCCGGCCGACCTTCCGGCGGTGCGCACCGACGCGGCCCTCGTGCACGAGATCCTCTCCGAGCTGGTGGCCAACTCGGCCACGTTCACCCCCCGCGGCGGCAGGATCACGATCGCGGGTCGTCTCCTTCCCGGCGGGGACGTGGAGGTGACCGTGCGCGACACGGGCCCGGGGATCGCGCCCGAGGAGCTGCCGCTGGCGGGCGAGCGGTTCGGCCGGGGCGCCGGCGCGATGGGCTTCCCCGGAGCCGGCCTGGGGCTCGGCGTCGCGGGGGCATTGGCGGAGCGGCTCGGTGGACGCCTGGCGATCGACCCCGGCCCCGGCGGGCGGGCGCGCCTGCAGCTTCCGGCCGCGCCGGCCGCCGCGCCGCCGGCCCCGGGGGGCGCGGATGCCGAGCCGCTCGTCACGGCTGGGTCAGGGGCTTCTCCATGAAGATGGCGCCCGGCGAGCCGAAGACCATGCGCCCGAGCAGCCACGCGCGGCGCCAGGACTCCCGGAAGCCGCACCCCTCGTAGAGCGCCCGGGCGGGGGCGTTGTCGATCGTGACCCACAGCGTCAGGCGGTCCCGGCCGGCGCGGCGGGCCTCGGCCTCGCACGCCGCGAGCAGCGCCCGCCCGACCCCCCGCCGCCGCGCCCAGGCCGCGACGCCCAGCTCGTCCACGTAGGCCTCGTCCGCATCCGGGGAGCCCACCCCGAGCAGGCTCAGCACCGAGATGGCCCACAGGGCGCGGGGCCAGCCCACGGCCTCGGCCAGGGTGCGCGCGAAGCCGCGGTCCCGCTCGCCGGCCAGGACGAGGTGGACCGACCCCGCCACGCGTCCCTCGACCTCGGCCACCCATTGGCGCGAGCCGGGCACCTCGTCGATGTCGTGGCGCACGAGGCCGGCGATGGCCGCCGCCGCGTTGGGGCCGAAGGCCGGGCCGTACTTGTCGGCGAGCGCCTCGGCGAGCATCCCGCCGACGACGTCGGCGTCGGCGGCGCGCGCGCGGCGCACCACCACGGAGGAGGTGGCCGGGTCCATGCCGAGGCGATCGTACCCCGCGGGCGGTAGCCTCGGGATCTCCCCGAGGACGGAGGTCCCATGGCGCGACTCGAGGCCGGCGACGCGGCCCCCGACTTCTCCCTCCAGGACGCCGACGGCTCCACCGTGAGCCTCGCCGACCTGGCCGGCTCCACCACGGTCCTCTACTTCTACCCCAAGGACGACACCACCGGCTGCACGGCCGAGGCCTGCGAGTTCCGCGATCTCGCGCCCGGCTACGACGCCGCCGGAGCGCGGGTCATCGGCGTCAGCCCCGACCCCGTGGCGAGCCACGCGAGGTTCCGCGACAAGTACGGCCTGGCGTTCACCCTGCTGAGCGACCCCGACCACGAGCTGGCCGAGGCGTACGGCGTGTGGGTGCAGAAGTCGATGTACGGGCGGACCTACATGGGCGTGGAGCGCAGCACGTTCGTGATCGGCGCCGACGGCCGGCTCACCCACGCCCTGTACAAGGTCCGGCCGAAGGGCCACGCCACGTCGGTTCTCGACCTGGTCGGTTAGCGTCCCGGCGATGCGGAGCGACGGGGAGGACGAGGATGGCGTGGGACGATGTGTCGCGGTGGCAGCCCGTGGACCTGGTGGCGGCCTTCCGCATGGGCGACGCCGTGCAGCCCGTGGATGTCCGCGATCTGGGCTACCGCGACTCGGACGAGCAGATCAAGGGCGCCCTTCGGATCGACCCGATGGAGTTCGAGCGCGAGATCGCCGGCCTGCCCGACGGCACGGAGCTGATCTTCTACTGCGACCGGCCGGGCGAGGCCACCAGCCTCAAGGTCGCCCTCTGGGCGTTCGACAGCGGCCGGTCGCGCGTGGGGGTGCTGGTGGGCGGCTGGGACGCCTGGCGGGACGCCGGCTATCCCGTCGAGCCGAAGGCGGCCTAGGCCGTGCCGTTCGGGCTCAGGCCATAGGTCTCCTCGAGCCACTGGGGGAGAACGTGGGCGATGGCCCGGCACACGAGCTCGCGCTCCGAGATGGCCACCCGTGCGGCGACCTCGAGCGCCAGCCGCGCGTCGTCGTTGCGGATCCCGCTGACGCCGGAGACGGTCTTGTCGGCCTCGCTCCGGTTGTAGACCATGGCCCGGGCCGCCATCGGCCAATGCTCCTTGGTCCACTCGATGAGAGCGGTCTCGAGGGTCGTGGGGTCATAGCCCAGAAGGGCCTTCTGGAGCTCGCTGGGGGTCGCGTCGCTGTCTCGCTGCATGCTCACCTCGGGGAGGGGTTGGACCGGCGGGAGTCTAGCCCCCCCTCCCAAATCCCCGTGCCGGCCGCATGAGCGCCGCCACCCTCATCCCGGGGTTCCGGGCCTCGATGATCGAGGGGGAGGGGGCCACGCTGCGCGTGGCGCAGGGGGGCTCGGGCCCGCCCGTGGTCCTGCTGCACGGCTACCCCCAGACCCACGCCATGTGGCACCTCATGGCGCCCGAGCTGGCCCGGCGCCACACCGTCGTGGCGCCCGACCTGCGGGGCTACGGGGAGAGCGCGCGGCCCCCCGCCGGACCCGGCGACGCCGGCTACTCGAAGCGGGCGACCGGCGCGGACATCCTCGCCGTCATGGACGCATTGGGCCACGAGCGGTTCGCGGTGGTGGGGCACGACCGGGGCGGGCGGGTCGGCCACCGGCTCGCGCTCGACCACCCCGATCGCGTCACCCGCCTGTGCGTGATCGACATCGTCCCCACGCTCTCGGTGTTCCGGCAGGCGGGGCAGGCGGTGGCCACCGGCAACTTCCACTGGTTCTTCCTCATCCAGCCGGACGGGCTGCCCGAGACGATGATCGGCGCCGATCCCGATTACTGGCTGGACGAGCTCCTGCGCCGGTGGACCGGCGAGCGGGGGCTCGCCGCGTTCGCCCCCGGGCCGCTCGAGGAGTACCGGCGATGCTTCCGCGACCCCGAGGTGATCGCGGCGACCTGCGCCGACTACCGGGCGGCCGCGACGATCGACCTGCGGCACGACGAGGCCGACCTCGACCGGCGCGTCACCTGCCCGCTCCTCGCCCTCTGGGGGGCCGACGCGCGCATCGGGGCGCGGTTCGACGTGCTCGGGGAGTGGCGCACGAGGGCGTCCGACGTGCGAGGGCGCCCCGTGTCCGGCGGGCACTTCCTCGTGGAGGAGTCGCCCGGGGAGATGCTGGCCGAGATCGCGGGCTTCCTGGACGAGGAGACCGCCGGCCCGGGGTAGACTCGCCCCCGTGAGGACGTTCCTCCTGCTGTCC
This sequence comes from Miltoncostaeaceae bacterium, assembly GCA_963760715.1. Classification (GTDB taxonomy): domain Bacteria; phylum Actinomycetota; class Thermoleophilia; order Miltoncostaeales; family Miltoncostaeaceae; genus CAVXDY01. Next base: position 688,745 of record CAVXDY010000007.1, read on the forward strand.
ACCCTCAGCCCCCAGGGGCTCCAGACGCTGGCCGCCACGCCCGAGCGCCTGTTCGAGGTGAACCGCGAGATCGAGGGCCTCGGCGGCCGGGTGGTGCGCCAGTGGGCGCTGCTCGGCTCCTACGACTTCCTGAGCGTGGTGGAGGCGCCGGGCGAGGAGGTCATCGCCCGGATCTCGACCGAGCTGTCGGCGCGCGGCAGCGCCACCTTCGAGACCCTGGTCGCGATCCCGGTTGAACGAGTTCATCGAGGCCCTCGACACGCCGGACCCGGCCGCGTCCTAGCCCGAGCGGGCCGGTCTAGGAGACCTGGCGCCACTCCTCGGCGTCGCAGAGGGGGCAGGGCGGCAGCACCAGCACGCCGTCGCTCTCCTGCGGCGAGGTGATGAGCAGGTCGCACTGCGCGCAGCGGAAGGAGCCGATCACCTCGTCGCCGACCCGGAACAGCTCATCGTCGTGAACCTTCGCCACGTTCAGGACCTCCGTCCGGGGTGGGCGACGCCGGGTCAGGTGGTGATGGCGGCGACGATGCTCGCCGCGGCCACCAGCGTGAACAGCGTGAGCCCGATCACCAGCAGCAGGCGCTCCGAGACGCCGGCCACGCGCCGGCCTCCGCCGGCCGCCGCCCCGCGCCGCCGGGTGAGCAGGCGCGACAGGCCCCCCTCGTCGAGCCAGCGCTCGCAGTAGGGGCAGAACCGCGTCTCGGCGAGAAGCGGGAGACCGCATCGGTGACACGCGGGCGCTTCGGAGCGGTGATGTCCTTGAAGATCGGACTCGGCTCTCACGCCGGTCACTCCCTTGCAAACTCACTGTGGGCGCGCGCTGGGCCCTCGGCCGTGGCGAGAGCATACACCTGGGTCTTTTGCGCGCAAGACGCCCCGGCCGGGTGTGAAACGGCCGTTCCGGAGGGTCAGCCGCCCTTGGGGAAGAAGCGCTCCGCCGCCTCCCAGCCCGGGCCCGGGCCGCCCGGCGCCGAGGCGTTGCCGTCGCCCTCGGCCGGGGTCTCGCCGACCATCGGGAACGCCGTCCGGGAGGCGTCCCCCGACGTGCCGGCCTCCTCCTCGTCGTCCCCGCGGAGGCCGTCGATCTCCGCGACCTTGGCCTCGATCTCCATCAGCTTCGACTCGACCGCGGCGATCTCGGGCGCCAGCGGATCCTCCGGGATGGTCCCGGCGCGCACGAGCTCGTAGGCCCGCTCGCCGAGCTCCTCGAGGGCCGTGCGGTGCTGGCGCTGGAGCAGTCGCCGCTCGCCCTCCACCCGGGCGCGCTTGAGCGACACCTGCACATCGGTCGCCAGGCGGCTCGCCTGCTTGGCGAGGGTGTCGAGAACGGCCACCGGTGCCCTCCTTAAGGGTTGGTTCCTGGGATCGATTGTAACCCCGATCGCCGGTCGGGAAAGGCGCGCGTCCGGCGGCGCGTTCCGGCGCGTCATCCGTGGCCGCCGGGTGCGGATCCGCGGCGCAGGCCCGGCCTACGGTCGGCGGGTGCAACGGCGGGGTCAGAGCGGCCAGGCGGCCCTCGAGAGCATCGGCGTCACCGTCGTCGTGGCGGTGGTGCTGGCGGCCGTCTCCACCTGGCTGGTCCACGAGGTCCATCCCCCGCCGCGACCCCCCGAGGTCATCTCCGCCGTCGCCACGCCGCTCGTGCGCGACCCCGGCGTGATGGAGTGGCGCTACCCGCTCCACCAGCGGATGCCCGACCTGCACGGCCGGGAGGACGAGCCCATCGGCCGGGCCCTGCGCACCGCCGTGCGGCAGTCGCGGGCCGGGGTGCAGCTGAGCCTGGAGATGAACGCGGCGTTCGACGACGCGTTCAAGCAGCGGGTCCGCGAGCGCGGGCATGAGTTCGTGGACGATCCTCTCGGGGGGCTCGTCGCGCTGCCCAGCCCCGTGCTGCTGACCCCGGACGGCGCGCTGCTCAAGGCCCTGCAGGACGCCGCCGCGCTCTGGGCGTACGCGCGGGAGCTGCGATCGATGCCGCTGCGGGACGCGGCCCTCCGCGCCTCCCACGACGCCGGCCGGCACTCGGCCGACGTCGCGGTGGATGTGGGCGAGGCCCTGCTGCGCCGCGGGATCCGGCGTGCCGGGCACCGGCTCCCGCGGCGTCCGTCGCCCCCGCCGGCGCCGGCTCCCGCTCCCGGGCCGGTGCCGTGACGACGCCCGTCACCCGGGCGCGCGCCCCTCGGCACGCCCGCGTGTCGCGACCGCTGAGCCCGCCGCCGGAGCATGGACCCGCCAACGACCGAAGGAGAGGGACCGATGGGATATGCGCTGATCGCCTGGCTGCACGCGGCCGCCGTCACGGCGCTCGAGCGGACGCGGGAGGATCATCGCGGCCAGGGCACCGTGGAGTATGTGGGCGTCGTGGTCATGGTGACGCTCCTCATCGCCGCCGTGGCCGTGGCGGCGAAGGGATGGGCGCCGTCGGTGGGCGACGGCCTGAAGAAGGCCATCGGCGACGCGATCAAGAAGGTCTCGGCCGGGCTGTAGGAATCTCGGTGGGCTCCCGCCCGGCCGCGGGGGGACCGGCGGCCGCCGCAGGCCGGCCGGGCAGCCGTCGGGCCCCCGTGCGGTCGGCCACCGTCACGTCGCACCCGCGGAGGTCGGCCTCCGAGAGGTCGGCCTCCCGCAGCACGGTGGCCAGCAGGCGTGCGCCCGCGAGCCGGGCGCGCACGAGCACCGCGCCGGTCAGGTCGGCTCCGTTCAGGACCGAGTCCTCGAGGTGGGCGGCGGTGAGCACGGCTCCGCGCAGCACGGCTCGGGTCAGGTCGGCGCCGCGCAGGTCCGCGTCGCTCAGGTCGAATCCCGCCAGGTTGGCTCCGCGCAGGTTCGCCTGGCGCAGGTCCGGGGCCAGGCCGAAGGAGGTCGTCGAGTGGCTGCCACGCTCGTTGAAGCCCTCCAGCACCACGCCCACCAGACTCGCCCCGGTCAGGCCCGCGAACGCGCAGCCGCGCAGGTCGGCGCCGTCGAGGACGGCCTCGGCCAGATCGTTCCCGGTCAGGTCGGCCCCGCGCAGGTCGGCGCCGCGGAGGTTGGCGGCGGTCATGTCGGCGCCGCCCAGAAGGGCGACCTCCAGCCGTGCCGCCTCGAGCCGTGCGCGGAACAGGCACGCCTCGCGCAGGTCGGCCCCGCGCAGGTCGGCGCGCGTCAGATCGGCGTCGGTCAGGTCCGCGCCGCGCAGGATGAACCCGGCCAGGTCCGCCCCCTCGAGGGACGCCCCGCACAGGCTGTGCACGCCCCCCACGCTGACGGTGCGGCTGGGGGTGGGCGCCTCCCCCCAATCGGTGTTCTCGAGGATCGCGCCGCACAGGTCGGCGCCGTCCAGATCGGCGCCCGCCAGCCGCGACCCGGAGAGGTCCGTGCCGCGCAGGGATGCCCTCGCCAGGACGGCGCCCTCCAGGCGCGCCCCGCGGATCAGCGCGTCATCGAGCCTCGCCTCGACCAGCCCCGCCCCCACCAGATCGGCCCCGTCGAGCTGGGCGTCGCGCAGATCGGCGCCGCGCAGGCGGGCGCGGCCGAGGCGCGCCCCCCGCAGATCGGCGCCGCGCAGGTCCTGGCCCGCCAGGTCGGCGCGCCGCAGGTCGGCGCCCGAGAGGTCGGCGCCGGCCAGGCTCGTGGCGCCGCCGTTGGCCCGCTGTCCCCCGACGCGCGCGCCGGCCAGCCACCGCTCGTGCGCTCGCAGCAGCCGCACGGGCCGATTCGGGGTGGGGCCGTTGGAGGTCGGAGGGGACATCAACCCGCTCGGGATCTGCCGGTGCCCCGGCCGGCGCGTTGCAACGGCCTACCGGGGGCTCACGGGCACTCATCGGCCGCGGTGGGGCGGGACTTCAGCCGTGGGGATGCGTCACGAGCACCGCGGCGCCCTCGACCTCGCCGCGCGACAGGCGCTCGAGCGCGGTGTTCGCCTGCTCCAGGGGATGGGGCTCGGTCCGGGTGGTCACGGGGATCTCGGCGGCAAGCGCGAGGAACTCGGCGGCGTCGGCGCGGGTGACGTTGGCCACGCTGCGCATCGTGCGCTCCCACCAGAGCAGTTCGTAGGGGAACTCCGGGATGCGGTCCAGGTGGATGGCGTTGACGGCCACCGTGCCGCCCCGGTCCAGCGCGCTCAGCGCGGCCACGACCACCTCGCCCACCGGGGCGAAGGTCACCGCCGCGTGCAGCGGCACCGGCGGCCGCTCCTCTGATCCCCCGGCCCAGACGGCGCCCAGGGCGAGGGCCCGGGCGCGCTCGCGCTCCGAGCGGGTGCAGACGTAGACCTCGCAGCCCATGTGCCGCGCGACCTGCAGGGCGCACAGCGCGGAGGCGCCGAAGCCGTAGAGGCCGAGCCGCCCGCCGGGAGCGATGCCGCTGGCCCGGAGCGCCCGGTGGCCGATGATCCCGCCGCACAGCAACGGCGCGAGGGCGACGTCGGTGGGGCCCTCCGGGAGGGCCGCCGCGAAGTCGGCCCGCACCACCATCCGCTCGGCGAAGCCCCCGTCCCGGTCCCAGCCGGTGAAGACGGCATGCTCGCAGAGGTTCTCGTGCCCGGACCGGCAGTGGGCGCACACGCCGTCGGCGCCGGCCAGCCAGTAGGCGCCCGCCCGGTCGCCCTCGCGCCAGCCGCGGACCCCGGCGCCGAGCGCGGCGACCCGGCCCACGGCCTGGTGGCCGGGCACCACCGGCAGCCGCCGGGCGGCGAGATCGCCCTCGGCGAGCTGGAGGTCGGTGCGGCAGACCGCGCAGGCGCCGACCTCCAGCAGCAGCTCGCCCGGGCCGGGCCGCGGGTCGGGGAGATCGGCCGGCTCGAGCGGGCCCGAGCTCGCCGGGCCCGGCCGCCGCAGCACCATCGCGCGCACGCCTCGAGGCTACCGCGCCCGCCTATCCTGCGTCCCCGTGCCCGAGACGCCCGCCGCCATCGATCTGGTCCCGGCGCCCGACGCCGCGGCCGGGGTGTCCGACGCCACCCGGCGATGGGCCCTGGCCTTCCCGGACGGCGCGCGGCGCTTCGCCGGGCTCACCCGGGACGAGGCCGCGGCCGCCGCGGCGGCGATGGCCGGCTGGGGGCCCGGACGCTGGGATCGCGCACTGGTGGAGGTGGCGCTTCCGGTGATCGTGTCCGACGGCGCGGGCCCCTACCTGCTGGACGCCACGGGCCGGATCACCCTCGCGCTGAGCGACCATCCCGCGCTGCCGGGCGTGCGGGTGGCCATGGGGGAGCCGCGCCCGCGGCACCGGGTGGGCCTGGTGCGGCCCACGGGCCAGCTCCGGGTGTGGGAGTGGGCGTGGGACGCCGAGGTGGATCCCGAGATGCGCGTGGCGGCCCTCGACGCGCTCGACGGCATCGCCGACGCGAACGGCGCCGATGGCTGGGAGCGCCGCGAATGGGGATAATCTGGCGCGGGCCATGGCCGACGACCTGAAGGACTTCCGCATCAGCTTCACCGCGGTCTCGGCCCGCGGTCTGGGCAAGGGCGCCGGCAAGCGGCTGATGACCGCGCTCGCGGAGATGCCCGGAGCGGGCGGGGTTAACGAGGCGGGGGCGGACGTCCACCGCCGCCGGGTCACGGCCACCTTCTGGATCGGCGTGCGCCTGGGAATGGCCGACGCGGCCCGCGACGGCAGCCGGCTGGCCAAGGAGGCCCTCACCGTGGCCGGGATGGGCGACGCCCAGCTCGTGGAGCTCTCGGTGTCGCTGACGCCCCGCACCCGCCCCTCCGCGTAGGAGGCCCGGAGACGGTTCTCTACACTTCCCGCGGGGCGCGCCGATGACGCAGGCGCACGGGCCGATCGGAGGATCCGGGATCCCACGCCGCACCGGCGACGACGCAATCGGAATGGTGGGAGGCAGCGCCTTGCCCGGCGGCGTGATGATGCGCACCCGCAGGCGGGTGGGCGTCGCGGTGCGCCGCGAGGAGGACGGGGCCATCGTGACCGAGGGCTTCGACCTCGAGCCTCCGTCGTCCCGCTGGGCCCGCATGCCGCTGATGCGGGGCGTGGTGGCGATCCACTCGGCCGTCAGCACGGGCCACAAGTCGATGTCGATCGGCGAGCGCCTGCGCTGGGAGGAGGCCAACCCGGACCCCCCCGAGGCCGAGGCCGACCAGGAGCCCGAGGGGCTCGGCTTCTGGGGCAAGGTGGCCGTCGGCACCGGAGGGCTCATCGGCGCCGGCATCCAGATCGCGGCCTTCCGCATCGCCCCGATCGTGATCGCCAAGCAGGCGGGCCTCACCGGCGCCGCCTTCATCGTCGCCGACGCGGCGATCCGGCTGGCCCTGCTGCTCGGGATGCTCCTGCTCCTGAGCCTCTTCCGGCCCTTCCGGAACATCCTCAAGTACCACGGGGCCGAGCACAAGGCGATCGCCGCCCACGAGGCCGGCGGACCGGTGACGGCCTCCGTGGCGGCCGGGTTCACGCGATTCCATCCCCGCTGCGGCACCTCGTTCCTGGTCGTCTCGGCCGTCGTGTCGATCGCGGTCTACGGGGCGGTGCTGGCCATCACCGGCGTGTTCACCTACCCCGCGCTCATCGCCACCCGGCTCATCGGCGCGCCGATCGTGACCGCGATCGCCTTCGAGCTCCAGCGCCAGGCGGCGCGCCTCTCGGACACGCGCTGGCGCTGCCTCTCGGCCCCCGGCATCTGGGCCCAGCGGCTCACGACCGCCGAGCCCGACCCCGAGGAGCTCGAGGTGGCCTGCGCGGCCCTCGCCGTGGCGCTCGGGCAGCCCGTGCCGGAGGCCGTCACCAGCCCGGCCGCCGCTCCGCAGGCCGCCCCCGCCCCCGCGCACCCCGCCGTCGCGGACCCGCAGCCCTCCGCCTCCTCGGCCTAGGCCCCGTTCACCCTCCCGGGTGCCACAGCTCCATGTGGCGCGCGTGCCGCTCGCTGTAGGCGCCCTCGGCGTAGTGGAGATCGTAGAAGGGCAGGTCCAGGTGGTGGGCCTGGAGCACCAGCCGCACGAACATCGGGTCGATGAAGGCCGGGAAGCGCCCGTAGGTGTCGAGGACGTACTGGCAGAACGTGGTGACGATCTCGATCGTCTCGTCGGTCGGGTTCGCCCGGCCGGCGAGCACCTGGTCCGGGTGCTCGTAGGGGCTCGCGCGGTGGGGCTCGGCGCGCCGCTCGGCCAGGAAGCGGCGCACCGCCTCGCCCATGTCCGAGACGTAGGGCGGGCAGAGGCCCTCCATCACGCCGGCCCGGCCCACCGGGACCGGCTTCGCGTGGGCCCGGGGCGTGCTCTCGGGCGTGACCACGTCGAATCCGAGGCCCCGGTGGGCCGGATCGACCCCGAGCACGTGGTGGGGGAGGAAGCCGGTGAAGGCCCACCCGCCCAGCCCGAGGGCCTGCAGCGCGAGGCTCATGTTCTGGCAGATGAAGGCGCCCTCGACGTTCAGCGTCGTCAGCACCCGCAGCTCCAGGTCCATCAGCGACAGCTCCACGCTGCCGAGCCGGCCCGACCGCACGTAGCGGTCGAGCCCGCACGGGCGGCCCCCGCTCAGCTCGTCGATGACCGAGAAGCGGTTGTGGTCGTCGAAGTAGATGAAGAGAAGCGTCAGGTACTCGACCGTGGTGTTCGTGACCGGGATGAAGAGGCTCGTGCCCGGCTGGTTCACGTTCCACGAGTTGAAGGCGAAGAGGCCCGGCTCGCCCCGCGGGAGGTCGGCGCGCCCGGTCTCCAGCGTGGTGCGGGTCTCGCGGAAGAGGTGCAGCATCGTGGCGAGCGCATCCTCCTGCGACGCGCCCGCGAAGGGCGCCGTGGCCCCGTCGTCGGGGTCGCGCTCCCGCAGCCCCACCACGTGCAGGCCCTCGTCGTTGGTGTAGAAGAGCTCGGTCGAGTGCGAGTTGCAGGAGCACGGCCAGGAGCGCCCCACCCAGCGGTGCATCCACGACAGGCCGTCGGGCGGCAGGTCGCCCAGAGCCAGGCCGGTCGTGCCGGTGCCCAGCCACACGAGCACCGCCTCCTCCAGCTCGGACAGGGGCACCGCCTCCGCCTCTGATCGATAGCTGAGCGGGCCCTCGGGCAGCTCCATCCCCAGGCCCACGCGTCGTGAGCGCCGGTTCAGGATCGCCTCCGCGAGACCCGCGTCGAAGGCGTCGGCCAGGCCGTCCGGGATCCGCATAACCACTCTCCTCAGTCCGGGACGAGGCGCATGCTGCGCGCGATCCTCAGCGCGCGGGGCTTGTCGCGCCCGTCGATCTCCACCCACATCTCCACTCCGGGGCCGCGGTTGCGCTCCGCCCTCCTGCGCGTGAACCAGGTGAGGAAGAGCCCGGGCTGGTTGTCGAAGTTCGGCGACTCGTAGAAGTGCGCCAGGCGCTTGCCCACGTAGGCCGTCCCGAGCGCGCGCACATCCCCCAGGTCGCCGCAGAAGAACGGCTTGCCCTCGTAGATCCGCAGCAGCGCGCCGCCGGGTCCGCGATAGACCGCCGTGACCTGCTCGTTCCGGCAGGGGCGCCCGGTGGTGACCTTCCTCAGCGTGAGCCCCTCGGTGCGCTCCGGCCGGTACACGGGCATGTCGAGGCGCTGCGCGGCCCGCGTCCAGGCGGGCTCGACCGCCGCCCGCTCGGCCCCCGTCGCGGCGCCGAGCGCGACCAGCGCCACCAGCAGCGCGACGAGGGCGATGCGCCCCCCCGTCACCGCTGCGCCTCGGCGATCGCCTTGCCCTCGATGTTGACGTGGGGGACGACCTTCGAGAGCCACGCGGGGAGCCACCACGTCCTCCGGCCCATCATCACCAGCAGCGCCGGCGCCAGCACCAGGACCATCGTCGCCGCCAGGAAGACGGCCACGGCGAGGCCGACCCCGAACTGCTTCACGATCGGATCGCCGTTCAGCACGAAGCTCCCGAAGACGCCGATCATGATCAGGGCGGCCGCCACGATCACCGGGGCGCTGTTGGCGACGCCGCTCGCCACCGCGGAGCGGTCGTCCCCGCCCTCCTCGCGGTGCTGGGCGATCTGCGACAGAAGGAAGACCTGGTAGTCCATCGAGAGGCCGAACAGTACGGCGAACATCATCAGCGGTACGTAGCTCGCGATCGGCACGGTGTCGCTGTCGGTATCGATGCCGAAGATGCCGATGCCCCAGCCCCACTGGAACGCGGCCGTCATGACGCCGAAGGCGGCGGCCACGCAGAGCAGGTTCGTGACGGCGGCCTGCAGCGGCACCAGCAGCGAGCGGAAGGCGATCAGCAGCACCAGGAAGCTCAGCGCCAGGACGACCGCGATCACGAGGAGCAGGCGCGAGGAGATCTCGGCCGCCAGGTCAACGTTGGCCGCGGTCGAGCCGCCCACGTAGGCCTGGATGTCGGCGCCGGCGACGGCCGTCGGGATCACCGAGGACCGAAGCGTCTTGACCAGGTCCGCCGTCTCCGTGGCCGCCGGCGCGGTGGTGGCGATGACGTTGTAGACGGCCGCGTTGCCGGCCTTGTTGATCTGGGGCGGCGACACGAGGGCGACGCCCCCGGCGTCCGTCAGGCCGTCCTGCAGCTTGACCAGGCGGGGGTCGGTCCCGCGCGCGTCCCCGCCGGCCTTGGTCAGCTCCTGCGTGAGCTGCTTCTTCAGGGCCTCGGCCTGCTTCTGCTGCTCGGCGGCCGTGGCCTGGAGCGCCTTCAGGTCGGCCTCCTGGGCCTGGAGCTCCGCCGCCTGCGCCTGGAGCGACGCCGCCTGCCGCTGCAGCGCGGCGCCCTCGGCCTCGAGCGTCCGCTTCTGCGCCTCCAGGGCGGCGGCCGACCGGGCCAGGCTCTCGGCGTTCTGGGCGAGCTGCTGCGCCTGGGCCCGCAGGGTCGGGCTCGCCCGGCGCTGGCCGGCGGCCTGCGTGCGCAGCGCGGCGGCCTGGGCGATCAGGTCGCGCTCCTGGGCGCGCGCCGCGGCGATCTGCGCGCGCACGGCCTGGGCCTGCTGCTGGAGCGCCGCGATCTGCGCCTGCGCGTCCTGCAGAGCCGCCGGGTCGGCGATGCCGGGCAGGCGCGCCTCGATCTCCGCGATGCGGGCCAGGATCTGGGACAGGCGGGTCTCCAGGGCGCGGCCGCGCTGCGCCGCCTGCCGGGCCCGGGCCAGCACCGCCTCGGCTCGCGTGAGGAGGTCCCCGCGGCGTCCCTCGATCGCCGCGATCTCGCGCTTCAGGCGCGCGGCCTCGGCCTGCACCTGCTTCTGCTGCACGCGCAGCGCCGCGGCCTGGCGCTGCAGGGCGGCCTCCTGGGCCAGGAGGCCGGCCTGCTGCCGCTCGAGCTCCGCCTGCTGGGCCTTCAGCGCGTTGGCCTGCTTCTCCAGGGCGGCCTGTTGCGCCTGGCCCTCCTTCTGCTCCTGCTCGAGCTGGGCCTGGAGGGCGTTGGCCTGGTCCTCCTGCGCCTGCACGGCGGGGTCGGTCGTCGCGGGCGTGTCGAGGTTGACCGCGATCAGGAGCGGGCCGTTGTAGCCGACGCCGAAGCCCACGGTCATGAGGTCGTAGGCCTGCCGCTCGGTGGTGTCCTTGGGCGTGGCGCCGATGTCCTCCTGGCCCAGCGTCAGCGAGAAGACCGGGATCGCGAGGATGCCGAGCGCGATGACCGACGCCGCGACCGCGATCAGCGGGCGGTGGGTGACCGCGCGGCCCCACCTGTCCCAGAGCCCCGTGCCGGGCTCCTTCTTCCTGGGCCGCAGGAACGCGGGCAGGCGGACCGACTCGATGTGGCGCCCCACCAGCCCCAGGAGCGCGGGCAGCAGGGTGATGGCCGCGAGCACCGCCGTCAGGACCGCGACGGCCGAGGCGTAGCCCAGCGAGGTGACCAGCGGGATCCCCGCCACCGCCAGCGCCACGAGGGCGATCACGACCGTTCCACCGGCGAAGACCACCGCGCCGCCCGACGTGGCGACCGTCGTCGCGATCGACTCGCGCATCTCCATGCCGGCCGCGATCTGGCGGCGATGGCGGCTGACCAGGAAGAGCGAATAGTCGATCCCGACGCCCAGGCCGATCATGGTCGCGAGGGTGGGCGCGATGTCGGGGACGCCCACGAGGTGGCCCATCAGGCCGATCGCCGACAGGCCCACGACCAGCCCGATCACGGCCGTGATGATGGGCATGCCCATCGCGACGATCGTCCCGAACGCGAAGGTCAGGATGATCATCGCGGCGATGATGCCCACGAGCTCGCTGCTCTCGGTCGCCGGCTTCGACAGCTTCGAGCCGACGGACCCGCCCGCCGCCACCTCCATCCCGGTCCCCTTCGCGGCGTGCTTCGCCGTGTCGAGGACGCTCCTCGCCTCGCGCTCCGTGAGATCGGCGGAACCCGTGCGAAGCAGCACCGGGATGAACGCGGTCGCCTTGTCCTTCGAGAGCCCCGACGCGCCCTGCTGGCTGAAGGGGCTCGGCGCGCTCACCACGTCGGGCAGCTTCGCGAGGTCCTTGGCCGCCTGGCTGATGGCCGCCTTCTGAGCGCCGCCGTCGAGCGTGCCCGACCCGACGTGGAACACGATCGGACTCTTGCCGTTCTGCTGCGGCGGAAAGCGGAGGGCCAGGACGTCGGTGGCCCGCTGGCTGTCGGTGCCCGGCAGGCTCTGGTCGTTGGTCGTGAGCGCGCCCACGTGACCCACCACCGCCACCACGGCGATCGTCACCACGACCCACGCCAGCAGAACCGGCAGCGGATGCCGGGCGATCGCGTGACCGACCCGATAGAGGAGTTTCGCCAATGCCGACCTGTGCCGCGCTCGTCCGACCGGAACCGCCGGTCCCTTCCGCCCCGCGGCGACCCGCGTCGCGGCGCACGCGACCGTACCCCAACGCCGCATCCGGTGGGAAGCGGGATCCGCGCCCCCGGCCCGGCGAACCGCGACGGAGCCGTCAACCGTCGCCGAGCCTCGGCAGACTGTCAACGGGCGCGTAGCTCAGTTGGTCAGAGCAGGGGACTCATAATCCCTTAGACGCAGGTTCGAGTCCTGCCGCGCCCACTTCCCAGACCCGCTCAGCCGTCGCAGTGCCCCGCCATTCGGAGGCACCGAGGTCGCATCCGTCAGGGCCTCGGCATGCCCCGCATCGGGGCGGTCATCGGCAGCTGCTGACCCGGTGGCCGGGCGCCCGGTGGGGCCGGTATCCGCGTCATGCCGCCCGGCCCGCTCTTGTCGAGGGTGAGGGGAGTCGTGAGCGGCGCCGAGAAGATGCGCGGGGCTTCCTCGCCGCACTCCGGGCACGGGGAACCCGACGGGGCAGTCCCGAGCGGCAGGGTCAACTCGAACACGCCGTCGCGCTCGCATCGGTAGTCGTAGCTCGCCATGATGCACACCCTACCTTCCCCTCGCGCCGCCCGCCGATGACCTTCCACCGTTACGGCGGTCGTTCGAGAGTGGTTCCAGCAGGCCCTCGTCGAGACGGTTCTTGGCGCCCAGGCCCTTCAGGGTGAGCGCCGGTGGTCCCCGAAGGACATGGAAACGATCCTGAGCCCCGAGGCACTCACGGGGGCCGTCATGCAGCGCTACCACGTCGCGAACGCCGTGAAGCGGACGCTCGGCTCCAAACTGGGAACGCTGCGCGAACGTATGGGGGTCTCGTAGGAACGCCCATCGCTCGCCGAGGGACGATCAGGTCCGGGGCCGACGACATCCCGTCGGAGATGTCGTCGGCTGCTTCGACCGCAGCCTCTGCAACTTCGACCGCCACGAAGGGCGTAAAGTGCCGGCATGACCGCACGCGAGCGCCTACACCAGATCGTCGAGGAGCTTCCCGAGCCCGATGCGGAGCAGATCCTTCGGGCCGTCGAGCAGTGGCGCGACGACCCGGTTTCGCGGGCGCTCGCCGCTGCGCCCTTCGACGATGAGCCCGAGACGGATGACGAGCGGGCTGCCGTCGAGGAAGCTCGCGACGAGGTCAGGCGAGGGGGCGTGGTGAGCGCCGCGGAGGTCTGGGACGAGCGCTGAGCGCGGCGATGACCTCGTCTTCGCCCGACCGGCCCAGCGGGACATCGGCCGACTTGATCCCGTCATCCGGCGCCGCGTGCGTGAGGCGCTTGAGTTGTTCGCCACGGCCGGCCACGGTGACGTGACGCGTCTTCGCGGCATCGACCCGCCCGAGTACCGCCTGCGCGTCGGCGATTGGCGGGTTCGCTTCGTGCGGGACCCGGTCGCGCGCAGGATTACCGTCCTCCGGGTCCTTCCCCGAGGCCGGGCCTACGATCGCTGAGGTGGGCGGCGGCGGGCGCGGGGTGGGAGCAGGGTGGGAACAAGACCTGCCGAGATGACCCGAGACCGATCGCTTGCTGTTGGACTGGAAAGCCGCGAAAAGCAGGAAGAACCGAGACAGCCCGAGACCCACCGAGGCGCCGGACCGCGACTCATAATCCCTTAGACGCAGGTTCGAGTCCTGCCGCGCCCATCAGGAGAACTCCCGTTTCAAGCCTCTGGCCGCGACCGAGTGGGAGCGGCCGGGGGCCTCGTCACCCGGTCCGCGCGTCTGGCACGACGCCGCTCACCGCGAGGAGGGCGGGCTGGACGACCAGCGCCGAGCCGTCCCCGCTGATGGCGGCGAACTCCGCCACGAGCTCGGCCACCTCCTCGTCCGTCCCGATTCCGGCGGCCGCCGCCCCGGGGGCGGCCTCGAGGAAGGTGCACTCCCAGAGGCGCTTTCGCTCCCCGGTCGCGAATGCCGGCTGGTGCACGGACACGCTCAGCTCGGTGAGGCCGAGGTCACAGAACATGCCGAACAGCCGCCGCCCGACGTCGTAGTCCACCCCGAGTGCCGCGCCCAGCTCGACGCTGAGCTCGGCGAAGCGCCTGTAGGCGCGGCTCGGCGGGTCGCTGAACATGCTGGTCATCACCATGTCCTGGGCCACCAGTGTGCCTCCGGGCCGGAGGAGGGCGGCCATCTGCGCCAGGGCGTCCGCCGGGCGCTGGAGGTGGCAGAGGAGGAACCGGCAGAACACCAGGTCGAATTCCCCGGACGGCAGCCCCGGCTCGTACGCGCTCCCCTCGACGAAGGAGACGTTGCCGAGGCCGCGCCGGGCGGCCCGTTCCCGGCCGTGGAGGAGCTGGTCGGCGCTCACGTCCATCGCGATCACGCCGCCGTGCGGCCCGACGCGCTCGCCGAGCCAGCACGACATGTCGCCCACCCCGCAGCCGACATCGGCAACCCGCCACCCGGCTCCCAGCCCCGCCGCCGTGCACGCCGCTCGCGACGAGGCGCCGTAGACCTCGTCGAGCAGGTGGAGGCGCGCGGCCCCCTCGTCCCCCGTCGCCAGCACGTAGTCGTCGCCGACCGAAACCCGCTCGCTGCTCGTCATCGTCGCCCCCTTCGGCGCTCCGGGCCGCGCGAGGGTACAGGCCGCCGCCCTCCTCCCGCGGCCCGGCCCGGGCGGAGGCGCCTGATGGTCGCCCCGAGTCCGGCTCCGGCACCGCTGCCAGCAGAGGTTGGCGCCGCAGTGGCACGAGGCGTCGTGCTCCTCCAGCCCATCGGACAGGCCCCGGCCAACGAGCCTTTTGATCGTTTACGACGAGGACCGCATGGCCCTGTCGTGCTACGCCCGCGCAATGGATCACGTCGGCGTCATGGCAAACGACCCCGGTTTCAAATGGGCCGATCGCGTCATCCTCGACCTGCACTTCGACGCCTGCTACTTCCAGAGGGAAGGGGAGCCGGGCCGGTACCGCCAGCGCGGTATCGAGGTGACCAGCCCGGGCGGTGGACCGCCGGCGTACGTCGGACCGCCCGCTGAAGACGTGCCGGTCCTCATGGGAGAGGTCGTCGATTGGCTCGATCACCGCGACCTGGACGCTCATGTCGCCGTGCGCGCCGCCATGGCGCACCTCCACGTCGTTTCGGTCCATCCCTTTCGCGACGGGAACGGTCGGATCTCGCGCATCGTGCAGTCGCTCGTCCTCGCTCGTGAGGGTCCGTTGGCGCCCGAGTTCATCTCGATCGAGGAGTACCTGGGCCGGAACGCCGAGGCGTACTACGCGATCCTTCAAGAGACGCAAGGGGGCACCTACCGGCCCGAGCGTGACGCCGGCCCTTGGGTGCTCTTCTGCATCGAAGCCCACCTCGATCAGGCTCGCCGCCGCCTCGAGCAGATCTCCGAGGCGGGACGGCGCTGGTCCTTCCTCGAAAGGGCGGTCGCGCGGCGCAGCTGGCCGGATCGGCTCGTCGTCGCCCTCGAGCAGAGCCTCTTCCAGGGCGTTGACCGAGGCTCCTATGCGTCGGAGGCTGACGTGTCGGCACCAACGGCGAGCAACGACCTCAGGCGTCTCCTAGATACAGGGTTGATCGTGCAGCAGGGAAAGGGTCGCACTACCCGATACGTCGCCAGCGAGGCATTGCGCCGCGAGGTGCGCGATCACCTCGACGGAGATCCCCAGGACTGAAGCCAGGCGGTCCGGGAGGGGCACCGCACCCTCCGTGCCGGGCATCTACCGCCGCGGCAACCTCGAAGGTGGATCCATCGCGGCGGTCTCCGGTAGGCCGCCCGGCAGGCACCCGGGCTCGGCTTCAGCCCAAGGCGTTGCGGACCCGTCTCCAGATCCTTCGGAGAGCCCGCCTAGTCCTCCCGCCGCAACGCGGAGCTTGCGCCGCCACTAGTCAGTGCTACTATCTACCAGTAGTCAGTCACGCTGAGTAGACCGGGGAGGTGTTCCGTGGGCAAGCAGATGACGGAGATGCTCAAGGGCACGCTCGAGGGCATCGTCCTCGCGGTCCTGTCCGGCCGCTCCGCGTACGGCTACGAGATCACGGCGTGGCTGCGGGATCAGGGCTTCTCCGACATCGCCGAGGGCACCGTCTACGCGCTGCTCATCAGGATCGAGCAGCGCGGACTCGTCGACGTGGAGAAGGTCCCGTCCGAGAAGGGGCCGCCGCGCAAGGTCTATTCCCTCAACGCCCAGGGAAAGGCCTACCTCGAAGAGTTCTGGAGGACCTGGAGCTTCCTCACAGGACGGCTCGAACAGCTCCGCGAAGGAGGCAGATAACCATGCTCTCAAAGATCATCGGCGACAAGCGGCGGTGGCGCCGGTACAAGGCGCGCGTGAGACGACTTCCGCCGAACTACCGTGCGGCGGTCGATGCGATCGAGCGGTACCTGATGCATTTCGGTTCGATGGACGCCGACAGCGCCGCGTCGCTGTTCGAGGACGTCGCCGACCTGTTCGAACAGGCCGCGGCGGACGAGACGCCGATCCGCGAGATCGTCGGGGAGGACCCTGTGGAGTTCGTGGATGCGTTGATTCGGAACTACTCGAAGGGTGGGTATGTCAACCGAGAGCGGGAACGCCTGACCAGCGCCATCGATCGCGCCGCCGGGGAAGACACCGGAGCTACAGGGCGGGCCGTCTGATGGCACCACAGCAAGTCCAGGCGATTCATGTGCAAGGCCTCGAGAAGTCGTACAAGCAGTTGAAGGTGCTGCGCGGCGTGGACTTCGACGTGGCGCGGGGCAGCATCTTCGCCCTGCTCGGCTCGAACGGGGCGGGCAAGACGACGGTTGTGAAGATCCTGTCCACGCTGCTCAAGGCCGACGCGGGGACTGCCAGCGTCAACGGCTTCGATGTCGCCACGCTGGCCGCGGACGTGCGGGAGTCGATCAGCCTCACCGGACAGTTCGCGGCCGTCGACGAAATCCTCAGCGGGCGCGAGAACCTCGTGCTGGTCGCCCGGTTGCGTCAGGTCAAGGACCCGGGCGCGATCGCGGATGACCTGCTCGATCGTTTCTCGCTGACCGACGCGGCCGCGCGGAAGGTGTCAACGTATTCGGGTGGCATGCGTCGCCGCCTCGATATCGCGATGAGCCTCATCGGGGATCCGCCGGTCATCTTCCTCGACGAGCCGACGACCGGGCTTGACCCCCAGGGGCGCATCGAGGTGTGGCAGACCATCACGGAACTCGCCGAGCACGGCACCACCGTGCTGCTCACGACGCAGTACCTGGACGAGGCCGAACACCTCGCCGACCGGATCGCGATCCTCCACCAGGGCCGGATCCTCGTGAACGGCACCCTCACCGAGCTCAAGCAACTACTCCCGCCCGCCAAGGTCGAGTACGTCGAGAAGCAGCCGACGCTCGAGGACGTCTTCCTCGCCATCGTCGGTGACGACGGCAAGGACGGCGACGCTGGCAATCACGAAGCGTCGGCACGGACGAGTAAGGAACAATGATGACCAGACATTTCTTCGGCGACACCGCCGTTCTATTGGGACGATCCCTGCGCCACATCACGCGCAGCTTGGACACCATCATCACGACCACGATCGTGCCGATCGCCTTCCTGCTGCTGTTCGTCTACGTGTTCGGCGGCGCGATCGACTCAGGGTCGGACTCGTATGTGAACTACCTGCTGCCCGGCATTCTGCTCATCACGATCGCCTCGGGCATCTCCTACACCGCATTCCGGCTCTTCCTCGATATGAAGAGCGGCATCTTCGAGCGATTCCAGTCCATGCCGATCGCACGGCCGTCCGTGTTGTGGGCGCACGTGCTGACCTCGCTGGTCGCCAATCTGATCTCGCTCGTGGTCGTCGTGCTTGTCGCCCTTCTCATGGGCTTCCGCTCGGGGGCGGGAGTGCTGGGGTGGCTCGCGGTCGCCGGCATCCTGATCCTGTTCACCCTGATGTTGACGTGGATCGCCGTGATCCCTGGTCTCTCCGCGAAGTCCGCGGACGGCGTGAGCGCGTTCTCCTACCCGCTCATCCTCCTGCCCTTCATCAGCTCGGCATTCGTGCCCACCGACACCATGCCCGGCCCGGTGCGCGCCTTCGCCGAGCACCAGCCGGTGACGTCCATCGTCAACGCGATCCGCGACCTGTTCACCCAGCAGCCGGTCGGCACCGGCATCTGGATCGCCCTTGCCTGGTGTGTCGGCATCCTGATCGTCGCGTACAGCTTCGCCATGGTCACCTACCGCCGCAGGATCGCCTCGTAGAGGGTCGAACGGGGCTGGCGCCGGGTATGCGCCGCAGGCGGTCTGGGTGCCGTCGAAACGGTCTGACGCCGAGCTCGTCAACGCAGCGGCGCGCCGCGAGCGCCCGCTGCGCGCGCGGCCGATATCCTCACGACTCCGGCAGCCCGACGATGTCGAGCGAATCGTTTGACCTCAATGGACAGCCATCGGCCCGGCGTCACCAACTTCGTCCACATCGGTCTTGTCGTCGAGGATCTCGACGAGACAGTCCGGTTTCTTGCGCTGCTCGGCTTCGACTGCGGCGAGCCCGGGATGTTCAGCGGCGAGTGGATCGATCGGATCATTGGCCTCGAGAACGTGACGGTCGAGGTCGTGATGGCTCGCGCCCCCGACGGGAGCGACATGTTCGAGGTGGTGCGCTTCCACTCGCCTTCCGCCGGCGCTCAAGAGCTGGCGCCGGCCGCGAACCGTCCTGGGCTCCGGCACGTCGCCTTCAAGGTCGACGACGTGCGTGGCGTCGTCGACCGCGTCCGAGAGGCCGGCTGGGAAACGGTCGGGGAGATCGTCAACTTCGAGAACACGTTCCTCCTCTGCTACGTCCGCGGACCCGAAGGCCTGATCGTCGAACTCGCCGAGCGGCTCGATGGCGCGCCGGGCTGAACGGCCAGACTCGACGTGGTCGGCGAGCACGAGCCGTACCTCTACGCCTTCAAGCGCATCCTGTTCCGGGGACGTCTCCCTGCTTTGCCGGCCTGGCACGCCGGGATCTAGGCGGTCGTGAAGCCCGCCATCTCCGTGAACGCGGCCAGCCGCTTCGCCTTGAAGGTGCCCGGCGCGTACTTCTCCTGCCAGCCCGGGGTCTCGTCCAGGAAGAGGCTCGGCTCGCCCGGCCGGGGCCGGCGCGAGAGGTCCTCCATCACGCTGCGGAAGTAGTAGTGGTTGAAGAGCCGGTTGAACTCGGTGAGGTAGATGTCGGCCACGCGCCGGTCGCCGCGGACGATGATCATGTTCTCGTCGTTCTCCGTCGTCGACGCCACGCTGAAGTTGGCGGACCCCGTGACGACGATCGGGTCGAGGCCGAGCGGGTCGATCAGCATGAACTTCGAGTGGATGTAGCTCACGTGCTGGTTCAGGCCGAGCAGCCCCGCGTTCGTCTCGCGCGCCCACTGGTACACCGGGTCCCGGATGAAGGAGCCCCACGCCTTGTAGACGTTGTTCGACGCGTTGATCGCCACGAACGCCGTCCTGCTCCCGGGGTTCGGCACGTCCTTCTTCTCCAGCAGGATGAAGACCAGCGGGCCCTGCCGTGTGTTGTCCTTGAGCAGGCCCTTGAACACGTCCCCGATGCCGAAGGCGAAGGTGATCGCGGCCTCGTTCGGGGCGGTGTCGAGCAGCTGGGCGTAGGCGTTCAGCACCGCGTCGCTCGCCCGCGGGCTGAAGACGACGGTCGTCCCGGCGCCGACCGTGCCCAGGTCCGCGACCACGGGGGACGCCTTCTCGACGGCCGCGCGGAACGCCGCGTTCTTCTTCGTCACGACGCTCTTCGCGTCGCCGGGCGCGCCGCCGGGATCGGTGGACAGGAGATCCCAGTAGGCGGCGAAGGCGGCCGCCACGCCCGGGTTCCTCACCCAGTGGCCGACGTTCGTCTGCCCGCTGATGCCGCCCTGCGACATGTTCGTCGAGCCGGTCCAGACCTCGGCCGGCGCGCCGCCCGCCGGTGCGCGGACCATGAACTTGTTGTGCGCGATGTACGACTTCGCGGCCTGGCGGAGGATCACGTTGGCGGCGGGCAGCTTCGCGGCGGCGATCATCGCCAGGTTGTCCTCGCGCGGGAAGCTCGGATGGAACACGCCCTGCTTGTCGGTGTACTCGTTCACCTTCGCGTCGACGATGATCCGGACGTCAACGCCGCGCCCGATGGCGGCCGCGAGCGCCTCCGCGACCGGCTCGTAGCGGAACTCGTAGAAGCAGCAGAGCAGGGTGTCGCCGCCGGCGCAGGCGGCGATGAACCGGAGGACGGCCTCGCCGAGGTCGCGGCTCAGCCACCGGAGGGCATCCTCGCGCTTCGTGGCCGGCTTCAGGCCCGCGATCGGGGTGTTGCCGAACTCGCGCGTGTACGCCTGGCTGCTCGCCACGCCCCGATTGAAGAAGACGTCGTGTGCGCCGTCCCCGACCAGCGGCTCGGTCCGGACCCGGATGGAGAGCGGCGCCCCCCGGGTGAGCTTCTTCGGCTTCCCCCTCACCGGGTGGAACCGGTACACGTAGACATGGCCGGGTTTCGCGGTGAAGTCGTCCCAGACGAAGCTCTGGACCGGGTGGTCGAACGTGCTGACGCGGGTGCTCTCGTCCGGGTGGGGGATCACCGACTCGAAGACCTTGAACCCCGGCACGTAGAAGGCCTCGTCGTCGGCGGGGTCGATCCGCTCGACCGCGAAGCCGAGGAGACCCTCCTTGGTCGCATCGCCGGCGGCGATCGCGAACGACACCGTGTTCACGCCGGCGACGGCGAAGACCCTTCCGGCGGCCGCGCTTCTCGAGCGAAAGCGCATGGGGCACCCCTGCGTCGTGCGAGTCTTGGCGCAATCTATCCGGAGCGCGCCGCGCGGCGCATGTCCCGTGGAACGAGCGGCTCACCCGCCTCTCATGTGGTGCGTGTTTCCTCCCGTGACGTGTCGGTGCTCACGTCCGCGGCGGCCGGTCCCGGGGTGACTCATTGAGCAGCGCAGCGGGGGTCCATCCAGGTCGCCGCGGCGCGCTGGCGACGCAGCTCGTGGGGCCGGTCGTCGTCGTGACGGCCGCGCTCGTCGTCGGGTTGTCGTCCCGTCACGCGACGTCGTGGCACTTCTTCCGCGACGCCGCGCACCTCCTGCTGGCGGCGGGGCCCGGCAACGGCGGCGGCCTCGACGTCTACCTCGCGCACCCCGAGTTCCAGTTCGGGCCGCTGGCCGTCATCGCCGCGATGCCGTTCGCGCTCCTTCCGGCGTCGCTCGGCGTGTATGCCGTGCTCGGCTTCGGCACGCTCCTGGGCGCGGTTGCGGTCCTCGGCATCGAGATCACGGCCCGCCAGATGCGACCGCGCGCCGCGCGCGGAGTGTGGGAGTGGAGCCGGATCGCCGGCGAGCTCACGCTCGCGATCGTCTGGGCGGATGTCGCGGTGAGGACGGCCCACCTCGACGACGCGATCGCCCTCGCCTCCGCCGCCATCGCATGCGCGGCCGTCGCCCACAACCGTCCCGGCCTGGCCACCGCGGCCCTGACGATCGCCGCCGCGGCGAAGCCATGGGCGATCGTGTTCGCCCCGCTCGCCCTGGTGCCTCCCGGTCGGTTCAAGGCCGCGCGGATCGGAGCGGTGCTGGCGGGCGTCGCCCTGACCTGGCTGCCGTTCGTCGCCGACGAGCCCGGCTCGGTCGCCGCCACCGGCTCGTTCACGATCACCAACGCGCCGTCGTCGGCGCTGCGCGCGCTCGGCTTCGCCGATCCGGCGACGCCGAGCTGGGTCCGTCCCACCCAGGTCGCCCTCGGTCTGCTGCTCGCCTTCGCGCTCGTGCGAGGGCGGCGCTGGCCCGCGGTCATCATGGTCGGTCTGGCGGTGCGCCTGATGCTCGACCCGGCCGTGCATCACTACTACGCCGCCGGGCTGGTGCTCGGCACGCTGCTCTGGGAGAGCGTCGTGCGCCCAGGGCGACTGCCGCTGATCACGGTGGCCACCGCGGTGATCCTGGAGGTCACCCCCGAGGACCTGCACCCGAGCGCGCTTGCCGGCGTCCTCCGCCTGGCCCTGACCGCGGGGTTGATCGTCGCCGCGTTCTGGACGCACCAGAGGACCTCCCGGAACCCCTGGGACCCGGGTCTAGGTGGCCGCCGCCAGCCCGCCGGCCCGGACGCGCGCGTCGAGGTGGGTCGCGAGGTGCTCGGTCAGGTCGCGGGCGTCGGCGGCCGCGCCGTCGATGAGCGTTGACTTGCGCCGGCGCAGGAACGGCATCCCCATGAGGTAGAGGCCGGGGAAGCGGGTCACGCCGCCGTCGTGGATCAACCGGCCGCGGGGGTTGAGCACCCCCGGCTCCAGCCATGAGAGATCGGGCCGGTATCCGGTGGCCCAGATGATCGTGCGGATCTCCCCGCGGCCGAGGTCGAGCTCCAGCGGCGGGGGTGAGGGCACCTCGGTGCGGGCGAACCGCTCGGGTGGCTCGGCACCGTCGAGGCCGCTCTCGGCCGCCCAGGTGTCGAGGGTGTCGAGGAGGCGGTCGAGCTTCAGGTCGGCGAGCCGGCACACGTTCGGGAGCGACCCGGAAAACAGCATGAGCCCGTCGCGAACGGCCGCGAGCCGTCCGTAGAGGCGCGCGCCGCGCCGGGTGAGCGCGTTCAGGTCGAGCGTCTCCGCGCCCGGTGAGCCGGCCAGCTGCATCGAGGGCAGGCTGCGGGCCCGGACGAGATCGTCCATCTGGTCGTAGCTCTCGTCGAGGACGCCCGCCGCCTCCATCCACCAGAGGATGTCCGCCCCGCGATACCGGCGCGGCATCCGGACGTGCTCTCCGACGGCGATGCTGACCGCGCGCCCGTCGCGCAGCAGCTCGTCGGCGATCTGGATGCCGCTGGACGAGGCGCCGACGACCAGGACGCCGCCCTCGGGCACCTGGTGCGGGTTCCTGTAGTCGATCGCCGTGAGAGAGGTGATGCCCGGCGGGAGGGCCTCCCGGACCGGCGGGACGGACGCCACGTTGCAGGCGCCCGAGGCGATCACCACGCCGTCGGCCGACCAGCTCCCCTGGTCGGTGTCGACGGCGTAGCCGCCATCACCGGCCGCGCGCAGCGATCGCACCGTGGTGTGGGTGTGGACCGGAGCCGCGCCCTCCTGGGCGTAGCGGTCGATCAGCCCCACGACCTCGCCGGCGGTCATGTAGCCATCCGGATCGTCCCCGTCGTACGCGAGTCCGGGGAGCCGGCTGAGCCAGTTGGGGGTGAGCAGCCGCAGCGAGTCCCAGCGCTCCGTGCGCCACGAGTTCGCCACCTCGCCGCGCTCGAGGACCACGTGGTCGATCGAGCGCGCGGCGAGGCAGCGGCTCATGGCCAGCCCGCAGTGGCCGGCCCCGACCACCACCACGGGGACGTGCGGCACGGGCGTCGTTCGCCGCTCGGGGCTCAGTTCACCTCGACGGCGACGTTCGTCGGGTTCGTCAGCACGTCGAACACCGCCGAGCGCTTCTGCGACTGGGCGACGAGCGCCTCGATGTCCTTCGGGCTCGCGTCGGCGTCGATGTCGTAGGACACCTTGATGTCGCTGAAGCCGTTGCGGACGTCCGGGTCGGCGCCGAGGATGCCGTGGAGGTCCATGGAGGCCTCGATGGTCGCGCTGACCGAGTTGAGCTGGATCTTGCGCTGCTGCGCCACCGCGGCGATGCCCGCCGTGAGGCAGCTGCCCAGCGCCACGAGCACGTACTCCACCGGCGTGACGCCGTTGTCCTCGGAGGCGAACTGGAGGGGGTGGTCGGCGTCGTAGGTGTACGTCTCCTTGTGCAGCTGCTCCTCGTTGAATCCGTAGAAGGACTCGATGCTGGACTGGCTGTGGGTGCCCCGCACCCAGGACGTGGTGGCGCGCCACTGGAACTGCGCGATGTCGGGGGTGTCGGCGAGTGCGTCGCGGACGCCCAGAAGGGCCTCGACGTTGACGCCGTTGTCGACGGGGCTTTCGGCCACGGACATGGTTCGCTCCTGTTCGAGAGGGGGTTCTCCTGCTAACTGCGGAAGACCCGGGATTATCGCGTGTTTAGCCGCGGCGAGTCTATACGCGCCGGGACGCGCGGCCGCCCGGCGCGGGTGTCACAGGTTCGCCGGCGGTGGCTTGGCGCTTCTGGCGCTTTACGAGCGGGACGGGGTGGGAGAGGATCCCGGCGGGCGGCCGGCGTGGCGTCCTATCCCGAGAGGACCACGAGGGGGCCAGAATGAGACGAGTGATGGCGCTGGCGGCCGCGGGCGCGGCGATCGGCCTCGGTGCCGGTGTTGCCGCACCGGCGATGGGCGCGTTCGACCAACCTGCACTTCTTCACCGTCCAGCAGGCCGAGAAGGACGGCAAGAATGGCTTCCTCATCGTCGAGAAGGTGCTTCAGAAGGGCAAGAAGGTCGGCACCGACCGGCTGGTCTGCACGTTCCGCGGCAACAAGGCGGACTGCAAGATCGCCGTCAAGCTCACCGGCCGGGGCCAGATCAAGCTGACGGCCACCTTCACGGAGAATTCCGACCACGGCCCGCTGACGATCGTCGGCGGCACGGGCGAGTTCGCCGGGGCGTCGGGGGACGGCAACTACCGGAACGTCGCCAAGAACAAGACCAGCGTCCTCCTGCACCTGACGACCCCCTGACCTGACCCGGGAGGGGCTCCCCGATCGGGGGTTGCTCGACCCGGGAGCGCAACTATCGTCCGGAGCGCTCGGCAGTCCCTGTCGGGCGATGCGCTCCCGGGGGTGGCCCCGTCAGGTACCGCGCGCTGGCATGCCTCTTCACGGCCGTCGGGGCGGCGGTCGCCGCGGGCCCCGTCGCGTCCGCGGCCGCCGACGAGCCGCCGGTGCCCACGTTCCGGCTGGCGGCTCCCGTGGCGGCCGGCGAGCTCGCGAGCTTCGACGCGTCCGGGTCGATCGATCCCGAGGGCGGCCCTCTGACGTTCCGGTGGAGCTTCGGCGACGGGGGGGTCGGAGACGGGGAGGCGGTGGGCCATCCCTTCGCGGTCGCGGGCGCCTACCGGGTCGTCCTGGTCGTGACCGACGCCTCGGGCGCCACGGGGACCGCGCTGGGGAGCGTCGAGGTGGGCCCGGGGCGCCCGGACGACGAGATCGCCGGGATCGAGATCGCGGGGGGTGCGCCGGTCACGGCGCGACCGGACGTGTCCGTCGCGATCCGCGGGCCGCCGGGCGCGGCGCGCGCGGAGCTCGCCAACGCCGCGGACTTCGCCGGCGCCGTGCGGGTGGCCGCGGCGGGCGAGGTCCCCTGGCGGCTCGATGACGCGGGCCCCGACGGGCCCCGGCAGGTCTTCGTGCGCTTCCTGGCGGACGGCGGCCATCCCCTGCCCGGCTTCGACCGCGCGGGCCGGGTGGACCTCGATCGGACAGCGCCGGCGCTCGGGCGGGCGCGGGCGCGCCAGACCCGGCCGGTCCTGGTGTGCGCGCCGGGCGGCCGCGCCGTGGCGGGGACCTCCCGGCGCCGCGTTCCCCTCGCGATCCGGGCCGTCGCCGCCGACCGGCTGTCGGGGCTCCGGACCATCCAGGCCCGCTCTCCGCTGTCGCATCCCCGGGCGGTGGGGGATCCGCCGTGGTCCCTGCCGGCGCGGCCCGGCGGCACGGTCGAGATCCGCGCGATCGACCGGGTGGGCAACGCCTCGCCGTGGCGCTCGCTCCGGGTCCCCGCGGCGGCGGTCGAGGTGCTCGCGGCATCGACCCGGCCCTTCACCCGGGCCACGGCGTGCCCGTCGATCGGTCAGGCGCGGCTCATCCGCCGGGTCGACCGCGGCTGGCGCGCGGCCGGGGCTCCGGGCGGCGACCGGGCCCTGCTGCGCCCGGCCGGCTCGAACCTGACCTGGACGGTCTATTCCGGCCAGGGGCTCTTCCCCAACTGGGTGCACGCCGGCACCGAGCTCAACGGCCGGCTCCACGACGGGTCGCCGGCGAGCTATCGCGCGGCCGTCTCCGAGGTCGTCGCGCTGTCCACCCTCGATCACGCCGGCGGGCGCGCCTTCCGCGTGAACGAGAACCTCTTCGCCGTGCCCGAGGACGGGCACCCGCCCCCCTGGCGGGACGCGATGGGCACGGGCCTCATCCTGGCGGACCTGGTGCCGGCCCTCCCGCCGGGGGCCGATGCCCACGAGCTCGACGCGGCGCGGCGCATCGCGCGGCAGTACCTCTCCACGTTCTCCGTCGATCAGCGTCAGGGGGGCGTGGTCCTCCACCCCGGAGGCGGGGGCGCCTGGTACCTCGAATACACCTACCGGACCCGGGACCGCGTGCTGAACGGCTTTCTGCAGTCGGTCCTCAGCCTCGGCCGCTTCGCCCGGCAGGCCGAGCGCCTGAGCCGGCGGCACCCGGAGTGGGGGGCGCTCGCGGATCGCGCCCGTGAGCGCGTCCGGGCCGGCGCGCTCGCCGCCTACGACTGGCTTCCCGCGTACGACCTGGGCGGCGGCGCGTGCCTCTACCAACTCGGCGGAAGCGTTGCGAGCCCGAAATACCGGGCCTACCACCAGGACCTCCTTGGCGACCTCGCCCGGATCCCGTACCTGCCCACCGCGTGGCGGGATCGCTTCGAGCTCTACCGGGTCCGCTGGGGCGGCGCGCCCCGCGCCTGACCGTCGCGATGGACCTCGTGGAGCGGCGGGGGTGCCGCCGCTCCACGACGGGTCGGTGGGCCGTCCGTGGCCGTGGCTATATCCCTTCGGTGAGCTCCGCCTTCGCGCCCTTCCAGGCCGCGGTCAGCGCGTACAGCACCGCGATGTCGAGGCCGATCATGATCAGCGACCACAGCGGCTGCGCGGGGAACCACCCGAACTGGGTGATCAGGTTGACGAACACCGCGCCGAGGGCGAACCAGCGCGCGACCTCGTTGCCGGAGAAGAGACCCAGGGCCACGAGGATCAGCAGCCCGCCCACCAGGATCAACCACCAACCCCAGTAGGTGTAGCTCGTGGTCAGCAGAAGACCGTTCTTCGTGACGGCGTACGTCTCGTCCTTCAGCAGGGCGGCCAGCCCCATGATGATGTTGAAGCACCCGATCGTGAACAGGACGAAGGCGGCGAAGATCACCCACCCCGTCCAGGCGCCCGATTGCTCCTTGATGTTCGTGGACACACTTCCTCCCGGTTCGTTTGTCGTATCTGCCCGGTGACGATTCGACGTTTCGACGCCCTCCCCGATCCACCTTCACCGGGGTGACGACGACCTCGTCCCCTTCCGGGTCGGCGATTACGGAGCCGCGCCGCCCGCGTGAGCGTCCAGCGCTGCGACCAGGGAGACGTTGACCTCCCTCACGGCCGTGTTGACGGCGCCGGCCTCGTCCAGGAGGCGCTCCGCCTTCTCGACGTCGTCCAGGTCCATCGTCGCCACGAGGGCCGAGTGCCCGGCGTCGAGGTCGCTGCCCATGGCCTTCAGGTCGTCGTCGTCGAACCCCGTGTCGCGCAGTTTCGCGACGAGGGCGCCGACGGCCGCGCCGATCGGGAGCCCGAGCAGCCCGAGCGGCGTCACCAGGAGGCCCAGCAGGCCCACGCAGACCCCGATGCCGGCGCCCTCCGCAGCGCCCACCGCGACGCTGGTGTGGGCGGTCTCGTGGAAGCGGATCCTCCCCTCGTACTCCTTCGAGACGATGGCCGCCTGGCCGATCCTCTCCGGCCCCACTCCGGACACGATCGTGGCCAGGGCACGGGCCGCGCCCGTCTCGTCGGCGAACGTCGCCACGACGAGCTTGAGGTTCTTCGTCTGCATCTCGGCGACCCTAGCCCTCGGCCGGCGTCTCACCATCCGGGCACCACGCGCACGACCATACGGGCAACTACGGAGAGCGCTCCGCGTCCGCCCCCGATGCCGGCAGCGCTCGTCCACCGAGTCGTGCCGACGATCCGTTCCCACACCGCAAGGCGCCGCCGCCCGAGGACCCGGCCGCGGGGTGCGCGCCAGAGAGTGCACGCACCCCGGCGGCCGGGGGTGCAGACCGGTTGCCAGTGCCCCGCGGCACCACCGGGCTGCCCCATGATCCTCCGCACCGGCGGATCCGGGCCGCGACCGTGCCGACACGGATGGCGTCCGCGGGTTTTCCGAGGGTGGTGCCTCACTCGCCCGCACCGAGCGCCATCAGCTCGACGTACCGGCCGCTCCCCTCGGCCAGGTCGGCGGCGTGGCCCCGTTCCACCACGCGACCGTCCTCCAGCACCAGCACCTCGTCGAACGATTCGAGGCCGATCGGCGAGTGGGTGATGAGGAGGATCGAGCGCACGGGCGAGCTCGCGACGATGCGGTCGATCAGATCGCGCGCCGAGGAGGGGTCGAGGTGGGCCGCCGGCTCGTCCAGGATCATCACGGGCGCCTCTGAGATCACGACCCGGGCGAGGGCGATCCGGGACCTCTGGCCGCCGGAGACCTCGGCACCGGCCTCGCCCACCTGGGTGTCGATCCCGTGCGGGAGGTCGGCGATCCAGTCGTGGAGCCCCACCGTGACCAGCGCGGAGCGGACGTCGTCGTCGGATGCGCCCGGCCGCCCGATGAGGACGTTGTCGCGGATGCTCCCGGTGAAGAGGTGGGCGGCCTGCTCGCAGAGGCGGACCCGTTGCCGGACATCGTCGGCGCCGAAGAGCCCGATGTCCCGTCCGTCCAGTGTCGCCCGGCCGGCGTCGAGGCCACGGAAGCGCACGAGGACCTCGGCGATCGTCGTCTTCCCGCTCCCGCTCGGTCCCACGATCGCGATCCGGCGGCCCGGATCGAGGCGAAGGTCGACCCCGTCGAGGACCCAGGCCTCGTCGGCGCCGTGCCGCAGCCGCGCGCCCTCCAGGCTGAGGGCGGGCGCCGCCGGCACCGGGAGCGGCGCGGCCGGGTCGAGGACCGGTGCCGGGGCGAGCGTGACCTCCTCGATGCGCCGCGCCGCCGTGACCGTGGCGGCGAGCCGCCGGGCCGCCTCGGGAAGGGGGGCGAGCGCCTCGACGGACGCCAGGGCCAGAAGTGCGAGCGCCGCCAGGAGGACGCCGTCCATCCGCCCGTCCCGGACGGCGGGAGCCCCGACGGCCAGCATCGCCGCGGCCGCGAGGCCGGCGAGCGCCGCGACCAGGCCCGCGCTGGCGGCGCCGATCGCGGCGTCCGACCGCGCCTCCCTCGCAAGGTCGTGGTCCGCCGCTCGAACGCGCCGCACCCGGTCGTCCACCAGCCCGTAGGCGGCCAGCTCGGGCGCGAGTTGGAGCGACTCCAGGACCTCCGAGCCGAGAGCCGCGCGGGCCGGGGCCTGTCGCCGCCCCGCGCGCCGGCCCGCGAGTCCGGCCATCAGGGGGAGCCCGAGTGCCCCGATCCCCAGGATCACGGCCAGGACGAGCCCGGCCATCGGCAGGATCGCGCCCGCCGCGCCCGCCGCGGCGGCGGTGATCACGAGGGCGACGGCGGGCGGCCCCAGGCCGCTGACGTAGAGGTGCTGCATCGCGTTGACGTCACCCACGATCCGGCCGAGCAGGTCGCCGCCGCGCATGCGCACAAGGCCTCCCGGGACGAGCGGGATGAGCCGGTCGTAGACCGTCCGCCGCGTCCTCGCGAGGATCCGCAGCGCGACGTCGTGGGACAGGAGGCGCTCCGTGTAGCGGCCGAGGGCGCGCGCGATCACCAGGCTCCGCACCACCACGATCGGGACGGCCAGCGCGAGCACCGTCGGCCTCTCGGCCGCCCTGCTGATGAGGTAGCCGGACACGGCCAGGAGGGCGATGCCCGCGCCGGCGGCCACCACGCCCGCGAGGAGGGACACGGCCAGCCGCCGCCGGCCGCCGCCGGCCAGGCGTACCGCGCGGGCGAGGGCGCCGAAGCCGCTCACACGGCCACCGCGGTCTCGGCTCGCACCTGGGCGCCGAAGGCCCCGTCGGTCCCGGCGAGGAGCGCCGGGTGGCCGTCCTCGGTCACCCGCCCCTCGCGCAGGACCACGACGCGGTCGGCGCTCCGGGCCAGGCCCAGCCGGTGAACCGCCAGGACCGCGGTGCGCCCGCGGCACAGGCGCTCGATCGCCTCCTCCACCAGCGCCGCCCCCTCGGGGTCGAGGTTGGCGACCGGCTCGTCGAGCAGCACGAGCGACGGGTCACGCAGGAAGGCCCGGGCGAGGGCCACCCGCTGGGCCTCGCCGGCCGACAGCGGGCGCCCGCCCTCGCCGACCCGGGTGTGGATGCCCTCGGGCAGGCGCTCGACGAGCATCGCGGCGTTCGCCGACCGCAACGCGTGGTGGATGCGCGGCTCGTCGGCGCCGGGATCCCCCATGCGCACGTTCTCCGCCACCGTGCCGCTGACGAGCGAGGGCCGCTGGGGCACCCATGCCACGCGCCGGCGCCAGGCCTCGGCGTCCCCCGCCCGCAGGTCCACCCCGCCCACCGTGACACGTCCGTCGGTCGGGTCGGCGAGGCGAGCCAGGAGGGCGAGCAGGGTGCTCTTGCCCGAGCCGCTCGCTCCCACCACGGCCAGGCGCTCCCCGGGCGCGATCGTCAGCGTGACGCCGTCCAGCGCCGCGGCGCCGCGGCCCTCGTAGCGGACGCCCGCGCCCTCAAGCCGGATCGGCGCGCCGGCGGGGTCGGGCAACTCGAGCGGCTGTTCCGCGTCGGTCAGCAGCGGAGGCAGGTCGAGCACCTCGTAGACCCGCTCGGCGGCCGCCAACCCGTCGGTGCTCGCGTGGTAGTTGGCCCCCAGGCGCCGCAGGGGGGCGTAGAGCTCTGGCGCGAGCACCAGGACCGTCAGCCCGGCGGCCAGGCTCATCTCGCCGGCGACGAGCCGTAGCCCGATCGCCACCGCGACGAGCGCGACGCCGAGCGACGCGGCGAGCTCGAGGACCAGAGCCGACAGGAACGCGACCCGCAGGGTCGCCATGGTCTCCCGCCGCAGCCGCTCCCCGATCAACCCCAGGGCGGCCGACTGGTACTCGGCGCGCCCGTGGGCGCGCAAGGTGGGGAGGCCGCGGACGACCTCCACGAAGCGTCCCCCGAGGGCCCGCAGGGAGCCCAGGCGAGCCCGGGAGGCCTGCCCGGCCGCCATGCCCACCAGCACGAGGAACATCACGGCCACGGGCAGGGTGACCGCCATGATCGCGGCCGACACCGGGTCGAGGGGGATGACCCATGCGAGGATCGCGACGGGCACCAGCACCGACAGCACCAGTTCCGGGACGTAGCGTCCGAAGTACGCCTCGAGGGCGTCCACTCCCTGAACGGCCGCCGTGGCGAGGTCCCCGCTGCGCGCCCCCTCGCCGGCCGCCGGCCGCGACCTCACGAGGTGGTCGACCAGCCGCACCCGCAGCCCGGACATGATGCGCGAGGCCGCCAGGTGCCCGGCCATCTCCTGGCCCCACACGAGAAGGCCGCGGCCCGCCGAGACGAGCGCCAGAGCCACGATCTCGGCCCGGACGTCCCCCAGCGACCGCCCGTCCACCACGACGCCCGAGATCACCATGGCCAGCAGCACCGCCTGGGCGATCACGGTGGCCGCGATCGCCACGCCGCTCGCGACCGCCGCCGCCAGATGCCACCGCGCGGCCCCGCTCGCCCGCAGGAGCCGGCGGTGGAGCGGCTTCATCAGCCGTCCGCCGGCGGGTCCGAGGCGGTCCGGGGCTCGGGCAGCAGGTCGAGCGCGGTGTGGGCCCCCTCAGCCTCTCCTCCGACGCGGGCGCGGAAGATCCAGTAGGTCCATGCCTGGTAGGCGAGCACCACCGGGGTGAGGATCACGGCCACCACGGTCATGACCGTCAGCGTGTAGTTGGTCGACGCGGCCTGCACGATGGTGAGCGCGAGCGACGGATCGTCCACCGAGTTGATCACGTTGGGCCAGAGGCTCGCGAAGATCGTCACCACGAGGAACGCCACGGCCGCCCCGGTCGCGCCGAACGCCGATGAGTAGCGCCGCCGCACCACGAGCACGAGGGCCGCGATCGCCGCGGCGGCCGTCCCGGCGGCCGCGACCGCCGCGAGCGCGTTCAGCGTGTCGTCGCTCGCCGATCGGCCCACGGTCCAGGCCAGGAACGCGGCGCCGGTCACGACGAGCGCGGCGGCCAGCGGGAGCGCCAGGGCCTGGGCGCGCCGCTTCAGGTCGCCGCGTGTGCGCATCGTCAGGAAGAGGGCCCCGTGCGCGGCGCAGAGCACGAGCGTGGCCACCCCGCCCAGGAGCGCGTACGGGTTGAGCAGGTCGCCGAAGCTCCCCGCGTACTCACCGCTCGCGTCGAGGTGGACGCCGCGCACGAGGTTGGCGAAGGCCACCCCCCAGAGGAGGGCCGGCACCACGCTGCCCACGACGATCGCGGCGTCCCATGTCGCGCGCCACCGGGCCCCCTCGTGCCGCTCGCGGAACTCGAACGCCACGCCGCGCACGATGAGGGCGGCCAGGATCAGGAAGAGCGCCAGGTAGAAGCCGGAGAAGAGGGTGGCGTACCACTCGGGGAAGGCCGCGAAGGTGGCCCCGCCGGCGGTCAGCAGCCACACCTCGTTGCCGTCCCAGACGGGGCCGATGCTGGCGATCAGCGATCGGCGGTCCTCCTCGCTGCGGCCGAGGACGGGCAGGAGCATCCCGACCCCGAAGTCGAAGCCCTCCAGGAAGAGGTAACCGGTCCAGAGGACGGCGATGAGCACGAACCAGAGCGTCTCGAGCGCGGTGGGGTCCATGAATCCTCCTAGTAGGCGAGCGAGGGCTCGGCGCCGGCGTCATCGTCCGAAGAGCCGGGCTCGGCCGGCGACGGCGCGTCGCGCAGCCCGCGGACGGCGAGCCATCCGGCGACGCCGGCGAGCACGCCGTAGAGGACCGTGAAGCCGACCAGGCTGAGCGCCACGGTCCACGCGCTCACGGTGGGCGAGACGGCCTGGTCGGTGCGGAGGAGTCCCTGCACGACCCAGGGCTGTCGCCCCATCTCGGTGAAGACCCAGCCCATCGCGTTCGCCAGGAACGGGAGCGGGATGGCCCAGACCGCCAGCCGCAGGAATCGCGGCGAGGTGGTGAGTCTGCCGCGGCGGAGCAGCAGCAGCCCCACGGCGCCGAGCAGGATCATCAGCATCCCGGCGCCGACCATCAACCGGAACGACCAGTACGTGATGCCGATGATCGGGCGGTAGTCGCCGGGGCCGTACTTAGCCACGTAGGCGGCCTGGAGATCGTCGATGCCCTCGACGCGTCCGTCGATGGTGTTGGTGGACAGCAGGGAGAGGGCCCTCGGCACCTCGATGTTGTGCGTCAGCCGCTGCGGAGTCGCCTCGAAGGGCGCCACCGCGAAGAGCGAGAACGGAGCGCCGTCCTGCGACGTGTAGAGCGCCTCGGCGGCGGCCATCTTCATCGGCTGCTGGTCCGTCATGAGCTGGGCCTGGAAGTGGCCCACGGTGGCCGTTCCGAGGGCCGCCACGAAAGTGACCGCCAGCGCCAGCGTGGCCGAGCGGCGGAAGCCGTCGAGGTCGTTGCCGCGCAGCAGATGCCATGCCGATACGCCCAGGATCACGATTCCGGCCGTCGTGAGGGCGCCGAGGATCGTGTGGGCGAAGGCGAAGAGCGCCGTCGAGTTCGTGAGGACCGCCCAGATGCTGGTCATCTCGGCTCGCCCGGACGCGCCGATCCGGTAGCCGACCGGATGCTGCATCCACGAGTTCGCCGCGAGGATGAAGTAGGCGGAGAGGGCGCTCCCGAACGCGACGAGCCAGATCGTGGCGAGATGGACGCGCGCGGGCAGGCGGTCGCGACCGAAGATCCACAGGCCGATGAAGGTGGACTCCAGGAAGAAGGCGGCCAGGGCCTCCATCGCGAGCGGAGCGCCGAACACGTCCCCGACGTAGCGCGAGTACTCGCTCCAGTTCATCCCGAACTGGAACTCCTGGACGATCCCGGTCACGACCCCGACCGCGAAGCTGATGAGCATGAGCCGGCCCCAGAAGCGGACCATGCGGGCATAGACGGGCTTGCCCGTGCGGTGGCGCGCGGTCTCGAGCACCGCCACGAAGGCCGCCAGGCCGATGCTGAGCGGCACGAAGATGAAGTGGAAGAGGGTCGTGATGCCGAACTGCAGGCGCGCGAGCTCGAGCGCGCTCACCTCCGCGGCGGCACCACTGCCGTCGGTCGTCCCGGACCCGGGTTCACGGAGATCTCGTCGGCCTGCATGGTCCCCCTCTGGTGGCGGCGGGAATTCCGTCCGAGACGCTAGGTCCGAGGGGACGGGCCGGCATGGGTTGCAACCCTCATGCCGGGTTGCGGCTTTTCCACCGTCAGGGGATCCGCCGCGCCCGCGCGTCGAGCACCAGGGGCCTCCCGTCCGCGCCCGCGCGCACGGGGTTGAGGTCGAGCTCGGCGAGAAGGGGCTGATCGGCGAGGAGCCACGCGACCCGCTGCGTCAGCTCCCCCAGGGGGGCCCGGGGCACCGACGGGGCGCCCCGCCAGCCGTCGAGGAGCGCGGACCCGCGCAGGCCGCGCCAGAGCTCGTCCGCGCCCGTGGGCCCCACGGGAGCCAGGGCCAGCCGGCGATCGCCCCAGAGCTCGGCCTCGCCGCCGCCGATGCCCCCGAGGACGACCGGCCCGAAGACGGGATCCTGCAGGCCGCCGACGATCAGGTCCGGCCCCTCCGGGGCCATCTCCTGGACGAGGACCCCGTCCATCTCCTCCCGGCGGCCCAGGCGGTCGAGCGAGTCGGCGATCCGGCGGACGGCGGCGGCGGCGGCGTCGGGCGAGCGGCAGTCCAGCACCACCCCGCCCACGTCCGCCTTGTGGGTCAGCGTCCGGCTCACGAGCTTCACGGCAACGGGCGCCCCGATCTCGGCCTGGGCGGCGGCGGCGGTCTCGGGATCGCTCGCGCCGGTCTGCCGGGCCGAGGCGATTCCGTAGGCGTCCAGCAGCCGGACCAGGTCGTCGGGGGGCAGCCAGGCGCCCGGTGCGGCGCCCGTCAGCAGGCGGCGGGCGGCGGCTGCATCGACGCCCTCGGGCCTCGTCGCGGGATCGCGCGGACGCCGGCGCGCCACCTCCGCCCGCCAGGCGTTCGCGAGGGCGCGGGCGGCACCCTCGGGCATGCCGAGCCACGGCACGGGCCACGCCGTCCCGGCGCCCCTGTCGGGCGGCCGCCGCCCCACGAGACAGCCCACCACGGTGAGGCGCCCGTCCGCCAGCTCCTGCACGGCTCGGGCATCCCCGGCCGGGTCCCCTCCCTGGACCGGGGTGCTCAGCACCATCAGGGCGTCGACCTCACCCGATTCGATCATCGCGCGGCCGGCGGCGCCGAGGCTCTCGGCGCCGGCTCCCGCGCCCAGGTCCACCGGGTTCGACGTGCCGGCGACCGCGGGCGCCGCCACGGCGAGCACCGACTGGAGGGCGGCGCTCAGGGTCGGCACCGAGAGTCCCATGGCCTCACAGGCATCCGCGGCGAGGATCCCCGGGCCGCCGGCGTTGGACAGGATCCCCACCCGGTCACCGGCCGGCAGGGGCTGGCCCCCGAGAAGGTCGCCCGTCTCGAGCAACTCCTCGAGCGTCTGCGCGCGGATCACGCCGGCGAGCTCGAAGAGGGCGTCCGTGGGGGCCTCGCCGGCCGCCAGCGCCGCCGTGTGCGAGCCCGCCGCGCGTTGCCCCGCCGCGCCGCGGCCCGCCTTCAGGGCCACGATGGGCGTACCGCGGGCCACCCGCCGCGCCACGTGGCCGAAGCGGCGGGGGTTGCCGAAGTCCTCGAGGTACAGGAGCACCACCCGCGTCCCGGCGTCGCCGTCCCACCAGGCGAGCAGGTCGTTCGAGGACACGTCCGCCTTGTTCCCCAGGCTGACGAAGGCCGAGAGGCCGAGGCCGCGCGCGGCGCAGTACGAGAGCGCCGCGATCCCGAGGCCGCCGCTCTGCGAGGCGAAGGCGATGCGCCCGGACGCCGGGCCGATCGGCGCGAAGGTGGCGTCGAACGGCGCCGTATCTCCCGTCAGGGCCACCCCGATGCAGTTGGGGCCGATCATCCGCATCCCGCTCGTGCGCACGATGTGCAGGAGCTCGGACTCCAGGGCGGCCCCGCCCGGGCCGGCCTCCGAGAAGCCCGACGACAGCACCACAAGCGCCCGCGCGCCGCAGGCGGCGGCCTCGCGCGCGACGGCGGGGACACCGGCGGCCGGGACGGCCACGACCACCAGGTCGACGGGCTCGGGCAGGCCGGCCAGGGAGGGATGGGTGGCACGGCCGGCGACCGTGCCCGGCGCGCGGTTCACCGCGTAGAGGGATCCCGGAAAGCCGCTCCCCACCAGCGCCGCGAACACCGCCCCGCCGGGGGAGCGGGGGTTCCGCGAGGCGCCCACGACCGCGATGGCACGCGGTTGGAAGAGGGGTTGCAGCGATGCGGCGGCGGCGGTCGTGAAGCGTGTCGCGCTCGCCTCCTCCAGGGCGTCATCCGTATGGAGCGGGATGCGCACCAGGCACTCGCCCGGCGCGTTGATCTCGCGGACGTCTCCGCCGAGCCCGCGGAAGACGGTGCGCATCTTCCAGTTGTCCTGGCGCACGAACGCCCACAGGGCGTCGAGGCCGTCCGCCACCGCCCACGCCCTGAGGTGCTCGATGAGGCCGGTCCCCAGCCCCAGGCCGTGCCATGCGTCGGCCACGGCGACCGCCAGCTCGGCCTCCGGTGCGCCCGTGCGGCGGTGGTAGCGGGCGAGCGCGACGATGTGCTCGGGCTCGGTGCCCGCCAGCGCCACCAGCCCCACCCCGTCCGGCCCCGGCGCCGCCGCCATCGCCCGGGCCTCCTCCGCCGAGAGACCTCCCCGCGCCGCGCCGAAGCGCATCGCGCGCGACTCGACCGACAGGCCGCTCACGAGGGCGGCGATGGCGTCGGCGTCGGTCTCCCGGCACGACCGCACCGCGACGCTGCGCCCGTCGACGAGGGTGAGGCGCTGCTCGGGGGCGGACGGGCTCACGACCCCACCAGCCTGCCCGGAACCACCAGCTCGTCGGGGCCCGCCCGCCGTCGCGCCCGGCGCCGGCGGAGCTCGTCGGCCCCCCAGACGAGCACCGGGAACGCGAGCAGCAGGCAGAGGGACCCCGTGCTCGGGATCGCGGTTCCGAAGAGCTCCTGCATCTGCGGAATCGTAACCAGGGCGGCCGAGAACCCGATCTCGAAGGCGATGCCCCAGAGCAAGAGGTGGTTGGAGAAGACGCCGACGCGCGCGAGGGAGACGCGGTCCGTGCGGGCGGCCATGGCGGTCCCGACCTGGCACGCCACGATGCCGAGAAACGCGATCGTGGTGGCCTGCATGTAGGCCTGGTGCAGGGGAGCACCCTCCTCCACGGGATCGCCGGGCGACCATCCGGCGCCGAGCAACTCGAAGAGGAACCCGCCCATCACCAGGGCGGCCGACATCAGCCCCATCGCACCCCAGGCACGGGCCAGCAGGGCGCGGTCGACGAGCCGCTGCCCACGCCGCCGGGGCGGCCGCTCCATGACGTCGGGCTCGGCCCGCTCCCGTCCCAGCGCGAGGGCGGGGAGCGTCTCGGTCCCCAGGTCGATCGCCAGGATCTGCATCACGGTCAGGGCCAGGGGCACCGCCCCGCCGGAGAGGGCGAAGACGAGGAACGGCACGACCTCGGGCGGCGCGTGGGCGAAGATGTAGAGCACGAACCTGCGGACGTTCTGGTAGACGCGCCGCCCCTCCTCCACGGCCGCGACGACCGACGCGAAGTCGTCGTCGGTGAGGATCATGGTGGCCGCCTCGCGCGCCACATCGGTCCCCGACCGGCCCATCGCGACGCCGATGTCGGCGTGGCGCAGCGCGGGGGCGTCGTTCACGCCGTCCCCGGTCATCGCGACGACCTCGCCCTGCGCCCGCAGGGCGTCCGCGATCCGCAGCTTCGCCTCGGGCTCGCTGCGGGCGAAGATCAGCTCCGTCGACTCCGCGAGCAGCCGGTCGAGCTCCCGGTCCCCCATCCGGGCCAGCTCGTCGCCGGTCACGATGCGCGGCTCCTTCTCGACGATCCCCACCTCGCGGGCGATGGCCGCCGCGGTGACCCCGTTGTCTCCCGTCACCACGATCACGCGGATTCCGGCGGCCCGGCAGCGCGCCACGGCGTCCGGCACCGTCGCGCGGGGCGGGTCGCGCAGCGCCAGAAGGCCGAGGAGGCAGAGCTCCCGCTCGGCCTCGTCGCGGCGCTCCGGCGCGGCGGCCCCGGCGGGGAGCATGCGGTCGGCGATCGCGAGCACCCGCAGCCCCCGCCGCGCGAGACCCTCGACCTCTCTCAGCACCGCGCGCGCGTCGTCGTCCTCGATCGGGCGCTCGACGCCGTCCTCGCCCAGGATCAGCGTCGCCCGCTCGAGGAGGGCCTCGGGGGCGCCCTTCGTGCTGATCCACAGGCGGCCGTCGCCCGCGTCGACCGTCGTCATCATCCGAAGGGTGGGGTCGAAGCGGAACACCGCACGGCGGCCCGCCTCCCGCTCGCCCTCGTCCGGGTCGGCGCCGAGCGCGGCGGCGGCCTCCATCACGGCGATCTCGGTGGGATCACCGGACGCCCCGCCCGGGCCCGGGGCCAGCACGGCCGTGCAGCAGGCCGCCGACCGGCGCGCCAGGCGGGTGAGCGCGGGGGCCCCCCGGGGCCGGCCCCCGTCGGCCAGGTCCACGGTTCCGCCGCGCGTCCAGACCGACACCGGGCGCATCCGGTTCTCGGTGAGGGTGCCCGTCTTGTCGGTGCAGATGACGGTGGCCGAGCCCAGGGTCTCCACCGCCGAGAGCCGTTTCACGAGGGCACCCCGTCGGCTCAGCGAGCGCACGCCCACCGCGAGCGCCAGCGTGATCGTGGGCAGGAGCCCTTCCGGCACGTTCGCGACGAGGAGCCCGATGGCGAACTGCACCGCGTCGCTGAGTGGGAGCCGCGTGACGAGCAGGCCCAGCAGGAGGAACACGAGGCCCGCGGTCACCGCGATGGCGGCGATCAGCCAGGCCACCCGCGTCACCTCGCGCTCGAGCGGGCTCGGCTCCCGGCGGCCGCGCTGGGAGAGCGTCGCGATGCGCCCCAGCTCGGTGCGCATCCCGGTGGCGTGGACGAGCGCCGTCGCCTCACCCCCGGTGCAGACCGTGCCGCTGAACACGAGATCGCGCGCCTGGAGGGGCGACACGTGGGCGTCGAGCAGATCCGCGGCCCGGAAGGCCGGGGCCGACTCCCCGGTGAGGGCGGAGAGGTCCACCTCGACCCCGCCCGCGACGAGGCGGGCGTCCGCCGAGATGCGCTCGCCCTCGGAGACCACCAGCATGTCGCCGGGGACGAGATCGCGCGCCTCGATGACCTGCCGGCGCCCGTCGCGCAGCACCGTCGCCTGCGGCGGGAGGTAGCGCTTGAGGGCATCCACCGCCCGCTCGGCCTGGCGCTCCTGGACGAAGGCGACGACGGCGTTCAGCAGGATGACCGCCGCGATCGCCACCGCCAGGGCGAGCGTCCCGCTGAGCGCGGCCAGCCCCGCCGCGACCCAGAGGAGGAGTGCCAGGGGGTGCACGAGCTGGCGGGCGACCTCTCGCGGCCAGGTCGCGCCTTCGTGGCGCACCAGCTCGTTGGGCCCGTGCGCCGCCAGGCGGCGCGCGGCCTCGCGCGACGAGAGACCATCGGGCCGGGACCGCAGATCCCGGAAGAGCCGCTCGATCGGCTCGAGCGGGTCCTCCTGCGGGAGAGCCTTGGGCGCGTCGTCCGTCATCGCCTCAGGATTCGCTCCGGCGCCGTACGCTCATCCGAGCCGGCGTGGTCTGCGGAGGGACTCGACGCTGAGCCCGCCCGCGACCTGATCCCGCTCTCCTGATCGCCGCCCACGGTCATCCCTTCGCGGGCGCGCTCGCTCGCAGGGGGGCCAGCCGCTCGGGCGCGTCGCTGATGAAACCGGTCACGCCCCACGCGGCGAGAGCCCGCGCCGTGTCGAGGTCGTCGACGGGCCAGCTCCAGAGCCGGGGGGCCCGCTCCCGCAGAGCCGAGGCGATCCCGGAGGTGAGGAGGTCGCGGCGGACCGACACGCCCTCGAGGGAGCCGGGGGGGCTCCGGCGCAGCAGGGCGCGCAGCTGAGCGCGACTGCCGACCGAGTGGAGCGTCTCGACGCCCGGAGT
This sequence comes from Miltoncostaeaceae bacterium, assembly GCA_963760715.1. Taxonomy (GTDB): domain Bacteria; phylum Actinomycetota; class Thermoleophilia; order Miltoncostaeales; family Miltoncostaeaceae; genus CAVXDY01. Next base: position 728,315 of record CAVXDY010000007.1, read on the forward strand.
GCCCCGCAACCGCTCGACCGTCCTCCAGACCCGGCCCGAGACGATCAGACCGGGGCCGGTGAGCCGCTCGCGGGCCGCGGCGAGGACGGCCCCCGTCAGGCGCGGATCCGGGCCCTTGAGGTCCAGCATGAGGGCGATCCCCGGATGGGCGGCGGCGAGCACCTCCTCCAGCAGCAGGCGGGGCGTGTCGGGCTCGAGCAGATACCAGCGCTCCCACAGGCGCGGGAACGGCCCGAGCGTCTTGGCGTGCCGCACCTCCAGCCGGCCGCGGAAGAGATGGACGTCGGCCTCCGCGACGTCGGCGACCGCCCCCGCGGCCGCCAGCCGCTCGAGCGAGTTTCCGGCGCGGTGGGCGATCACCACGCCCCAAGACATCATCGCCGCGGTCGTGCCCACTCCGGGACCGGCAGAATGTGGGCGACCGCGAGACCGGTCAGGGCGACGACCGCGCCCGCCAGCACGTCGATGACGTAGTGGTTCGCGGTCGCGACCACGGCGAAGGCCATCGCCGCCGGCATCGCCACGGCGAAGGTCCGCACGACGGGGTTGCGGGTCGTTCTCCACAGGACCACGCCGACCAGCAGGTTCCATCCGAGATGCAGGCTGGGGAGGGCGGCATAGCGGTTGATGAGCCCCGGCGGCTGGAGGGTCCGATAGGCGTCCGTGTGCTGGGTGACGGTGTCGACCAGGCCGAGCACCCCGAGGCGCGGCGGGGCCACCGGCATCAGCGCGAACACCACCAGCCCGATCGCCCCGGAGACGAACATCGCGTTCCTCAGCAGGAGGTAGCGGTCCGGGGCGTGCAGGAACAGCCATCCCAGCGTGACGACGATGACGGGCCAATGCCCGTACATGTAGATGCCGTCCACGAGGTTCACCAGCCAGGCGTGGTCGATGATCAGGCCCTGGAGCCGGTCCTCCCAGTCGAGGCGGAGGACGCGCTCGACCGCCATGAGGTCGCGCGCGTTCTGCTGAGCGGGGATGAGGCTCGACTGGGTGAGGCCGCGCACGCCGAAATAGCAGAAGGCCGCGCCGCCCACGAGCAGCACCTGCACCAGCAGGGGCCACCAGCCGGGGAACGTCCGGACGGGGTCACCGGGGGGCGCGGCGCGATTCGGAAGGCCCGGCTCCGCGGCGGTGGTCGAGGCCATGGGCCATGCTCGCCCGGCGCACCCGCGCGTGCATCAGTGATCGCCCGCAGGGGGCCGCGTGGTTACCGCGGGCGTGGCCCGCCCGGTTCCCTGTTAGCTTCTCTCGAGGGCTCCGACCTCTGACCGCGCTGACCCCACCGCCCACGCCACCTCCTGCCGGACCTCGCCGGCACCTCTCGCCCCGCTCCCTCGTGGTGACGCTGCTGGGTTTCGCGCTCGCCGCGTTCGCGGTCCTCGGCGTCACCCATGTCGATCTCGGCGCCGCGGGGTCCGCCCTGGCCGGCGCGGACCCGGAGCTGCTTGCGGCCTCGGTCGCGCTCTACGCGGTCGGCCAGACGATCTCGGGCGCGATGTGGGCGGTCTGTCAGGGGGCCGGGGGCGTCCGCCGCCTGCCCCTGTCCACGGCCCTCGGCATGCACTGGATCGCCCGTGCGGCCTGTGAGCTGCTGCCGGCCAACCTGGGCGAGACCGCGCGTGTGGGGCTGGTGCGCCGCCACCCGGCCGGGGCGAGGGCCGGCAGCTGGCGGATCGCCGGCGGGATCGCCGGCTACAAGGCGATCGACGCCGCGGTCACCGGCGTGGCCGTGCTGATCGTCACGATGGCCGCGCCGCTTCCCGGGCCGGCGGGAAGCCTCCGCTGGACCGCGCTCGCCGCCGTGATCGCGGTGGCCGCCGCCGCCGCCGCATGGCGTCTCGGGGCGGCTCGCCGGATGGTCGCGTTGGTGCCTCGCCGGGCCCGCCGTTCGGTCGAGCGGCTCGGGGAGGGGGCGGGAGTCCTCGGCGACGGCGGCGCCGCCCGGACGGCGGCCGTGCTGGGCCTCCTCGCGGTGCTGGCGCGCGTCCTGAGCCTGGCGGCCCTCCTGGCCGCGCTGGCCGCGCCGCCCCAGGCCGCCGCCCTGGCCTTCAGCGTCATCGTCCTCGCCGGCATCGTTCCTGCGGCGCCCGGGGGAGCGGGGACCCGGGAGCTGGTGCTCATCCCGGCCCTCGCGCTGGGGTACGGCATGCCCTCGGGCGACGCGCTCGCCTTCAGCCTCGCCGTGCAGGCCACCGCCCTCGCCACGTCCCTGGCGGTTGGGGCCGCGGCCCTCGCCTGGCTGGGCCCGGGCCTGCTCTCGGGCCGGCTCCCGGTCGAGGAGCAGTTGGCCGAGGCGCCGGTCGTCGTGGTGGAGCGGGCCTAGGCATCACCTCCGGCGGCAGCCGCGACCCCCGGCCGCCGGGCGCGCGCGAGGCGCGAGCGCCGCGGCGGTCGGAGTGGCAGTCGGTCGCCGTTCCCCCCGTGCAACCGACCTGCTCGATGCCCCGCCGGTCGATTGCCGGCCGTCTGGTAGGACAGGGCCGGAACCGACCGAAGAGGCACTCTCAGGATCCCGCGACCCGCCATCGCGCGGCGTCCGGGAACTCACCGATCCCTTCTGCGGCCTTGCCCGGATCTGTCACGTTCAGGCCTGACCGGCAACCAAGGGAGGACGACATGGCCTCGATCCGGCCGAGCGACCCGGGAGGCGATGCGAGCGGCGACGCGACACCCCGCCTTCGGCGAGGCCGGCCCGCCGATGCGGCGGCCATCGCCGACCTCATCAGGCGCGAGAATGACCGTCCGGCCGACGAGACCGCGATCGCCCTCAGCCTCGCCTCGGCGCCGGGCGTCGTCGCCGTCGCGGGGGGTGAGCTGGCCGGTTTCTTCTATGGCCGCCCCTTCGCTCCGGACATCGCCGAGATGCAGAACATGCTCGTCGCCGCGTCCTTTCGCGGGCGCGGCCTGGGCCGCATGATGGTCGCCCGCACCGAGGACGAGTTGCGCCGGGCCGGCTACCGCGCGGCCATCGGGGCGAACTCGGTCCTGCACCCCGGCGCGAATCCCGAGCGCTGCATGGCGGCACGGGCCTTCTGGCTTCGCATGGGCTGGCGCATCGTGCTCGCCACCGGGGGCTCCGTCGTGCTGGTGCGGTGGCTCGGCCAACCCGCGACGGCGGCTTCGCCCGGGGTCGAGGCGCCCGGCTGAAGCACCGGGGCGGTCTGTCCGGAGCGCGCCCGGAGCGGCACCCGAGAGCCGGGGCCTCAGGAGCCCGAGATCCCGCCGGCCGGCAGCAGCCGCGCGGGGCCGCGCTCGCTGAGCGGCACCCGGATCAGGTCGAGGTCCCGCGGCGCGACGGTCGCGGCGAACACCGCGCGGGCCTCCGCCAGCACCTCCTCCCGTGGATAGCGCGACGAGCGGTGCACGAGGGCCAGCAGGCCGACACCGGCACCGGCGGCGAGCCGGGCGGCGTCGGCCGCCGTCGAATGGCCCGACCGGATCGCGAGCGCGCGGTCGCGATCGAGGAAGGTCGCCTCGTGCACGAGCAGGTCCGCACCGGACGCCGCCTCCCGCACGGCCGGCGCCGGCCGCGTATCGCCCGAGAAGACGATCCGGCGGCCCGGGCGCCGCGGGCCCATGACCCGCCCGGGGACGATCCGCCGCCCGTCGGCGAGCACGGCCTCGTCGCCGTGGGCGAGCGCGGCACGCTCGGGACCCGCGGGCACCCCGAGCCGCAGGAGCGCCTCCGGGAGGAGATGACCGGGCAGCGGGTCCTCCTCCAGGGACCACGCCAGCGAGGGGGTGCGGTGGCTCGCCGCGATCGCCGTGAGGCGGTATCCCTCCCGGCGCTCGACGTCGCCCGGCTCGACCTCCCGGACCGTCAGGGGAAAGGCCAGGGCGCCGAAGTGGACGCGGAAGCCGTCCACCAGGTGACCGATGCCCGCGGGCCCCAGGATCGTCAGCGGCTCGGTGCGCGCCTCCGAGAGGGTGGCGAGGAGCCCGGGAAGCCCGAGCACGTGGTCCGCGTGGCCGTGGCTGATGAGGATCAGGGCCAGCCGTCGCAGGCCCGCGACGGACCGCATCATCTGAAGCTGCGTGCCCTCGCCGCAGTCGATCAGCACATGGTCCGCGCCCCGCATCACCACGAAGGCGGCGACGCCTCGCTCCGGCGTCGGCCAACGCGCGCCGGCGCCGAGGATCACGACGTCGAGATCGGGTGGGCCCTCCACGTCCGCTATCCGGGCTCGGGATGCTCCAGCTCGCTCAGCTCGTGCCCGTAGCGGCTGCGCATCTCCTCGAGAAGCGCCAGCTCCGCCGGGTGGGGCAGACGGCCCGCGACGACGCGGTCGCGCAGACTTCTCAGGCCCGCCACCGTCGCCGGAGGCTCCCGTCCCACGATGAGCGCGGCCAGCTCCCCGGCCTCCCGCGCCAGCTCATCCTGACTGTCGGCCTCGTTCATCGTCGGCTCCCGTCGCCTCGTGGTGGATCTCGATCCTCGCCCGCGGCGGCGGGCGCTGAATCGGGGGCGGCACCGACCGTGGTGCGGAAGTCCCGCACCCTCTGCGGACCGGAGCCATCGCGACACCACCCGTCACTCGCCAACCCGCAGGGCCACTGCGGGCCGGATGCGCGCCGCCCGCGCGGCGGGGACGGCCGTGGCCGCGAGGGACGCGATCAGCGCGATCGCGAACATCAGGCAGTTGAGGAGGGTGGTCTTGCCCGACCCCGAGGGGCCCATGACCGCCACCATCTGGCCGCGCTCGACGCGCAGGTCGATCGCGCGCAGCGCCGGCACCTCGACCATTCCCGTGCGGTAGGTCTTCGTCACGGCGGCCGCGTCCAGGACGGGAACGATCCCGGTCCCGCCGGCGCCGGCCGTGCTCATCCGGGCAGCCCCGCCGGGCTCGGGAGGTCGGCCAGCGTCGCGTCGGCCGGCCAGCCCTGGAGGAAGGGCGTCAGGAAGCGCCCGGCCACCTTGGCGACGGGCCACCACAGCGGGCTGTCATCGGCCACGCCCACGCTCTCGGTGTGGCCTCCGGGAAGGTCGGCCCGCAGGAACTTCCCCCCATCCCCGTCCCAGACCCAGCCGCGCAGCGTCGGCAGGAAGGGCGGCTGATCCACCTTGGCCCCGAGCGACCGGGCGATCGCGGCCGCCACGGCGTCGGCCTGCTGGCACGCGATCCCGCCCTGCTTCACCGGGAAGCTGGATCCGTCGCCCACCGCCCAGACGTCCGCCGCCCCCGGGACCGAGCAGTCGGCGCCCGTGCGCACGAAGCCGTGCTCGTCCGCCGGGAGCCCCTCCACGGAGGGGCCCCGCTGCACCGGCAGGGCGATCACGCGATCCGCCGCGAGCGCCTCCCCTCCCGCGATGTCGAGCCGTCCCCACCGCCACCCGCGGACCACCGCGCCGGCGTGCACCTCGATGCCCGCACGGCCCAGGGTGCGCTCGACCGAGGCGCTCGCCTCCGAGCCGAACAGCCCGAGGGGGCGGTCCTCCGCCGTGACGACCGCGACCTCGACGACGTCTCCGCGCCCGGCGGCGGTCAGATGCTCCCGCGCCATCAACGCCAGCTCGTACGCCGCGAGGGGCCACGCGCAGCCCACGGGGACCACGATCGCCAGCCGGGTCGCCGCCCCGCGTGACGCGGCCTGCGCGATCTCGTCCACCATGCCGCGCACCGAGTCGGAGTCGTCGTGCCCACGGAAGATCAGGGCCCCGTCAAAGGAGGGCTCGGCCCTCGCCCCGACCGCGACGATCAGGGCGTCGTAGGTCAGGAGCCGCCCGCCGGACAGCATCGCCATGTGGCGCTCCGGGTCGACCGCCGCGAGGCGCCCGTGCGCCAGCGTCGCCCCGGCGCGCGCGACGACGTCGGCGAGGGGGTGGTCGATGTCGCTCCCCACGCCGAACGCCCGTCCCGTGGCGGTGGCCGGCATCCTGAACCGGTGCGACGGGTCGATCAGGCGCACGCGCGCGGCCGGGCCGGCGAAGGCCCGGAGCGCCAGGGCCGCCTCGATGCCCGCGATGCCGGCGCCGGCGATCAGGACCTGCGCCGGCGTGTCCGGGGTGATGGCCATGGACGGCATCGTGCCGCCTGGCATGGACCCCGCTCATCCGTGCCCGCGCCGTTTTCCCTTGCGGTCTTCCCGAAGGCCCTCAGGGCGGCGGCGGTCCGGCCGGGGATTCCCGGGCGGTCCGCGCCCGGTCACGCTCCGGCGAGGTCCCGGCGGTCGAGAAGGGCGACGGCGGCCATCGCGGCGGCGACCCCGATCGCGGCCATCGCCGCGGCGCCCCCGGCTTCGAAGCCCTGCGCGGGCACCAGGCCGATGTGGTGGAACGGCGAGACGGCGAGGGTCCACTCGGGGGCTCCGAGCGCGGGCCCGACGAGCTCCCACAGGAAGGTGACGCTGACCAGGCCGTAGGCGATCCCGATGCTCGCCCGAGGGGCGATGGCGAAACCGAGGGCGGCGATGCCCAGGAAGAGGAGTACCGCGGGGAGGCAGTTGGCGCCGGCGGCGAGCATGTCGGCGAGCGACACGCTCGCGCCCTGCGACGCGGCGCCGGCCCACGCGAGGACGCCGGCGAGCAGCGCGAGCGCCGCCGCGCAGCCGGCGGCGAGCAGAAGGCGGCCGGCCAGCCACCCCCGCCGGCTCACCGGCAGCGCGAGCAGGGTCTCGAGACGCTGAGCCATCTCCTCGTGGCGGGCCGCCGCCACCTGTGCGGCGGCGAAGAGGCTGAGCGCCAGCACGAAGAAGAGGAACGTCAACCCGAGATAGCCCGAGGGGCTCGCGATGTCGGCGAGGCCGAGCTGCTCGAGGCGCTCCCGGAGGCGGTCGGAGATCCCCGCGGCGACGCTGTCCGAGATGACCCCGAAGAGGACGGCGAAGATCCCGATACCGAGAGCCCAGGCGAGCAGGCCGCCGCGCTCGCTCCGGAACGCCTGGGCCGTGGGGCCGCCGAGCAGGCCGGTTCGGGGGGCGCGCTCATCGCGCGTGGCGATCAGGCCGGCGCCGACGTCGCGGCGCACGGCGATCAGGCCCGCGCCGACGAGGAGCGCCAGGGACGCCCCCAGGGGCGCCAGGAGGACGAGCGGACGCGCGCCCGTGAAGGGGCGCATCTCCTCCGCCCACCCGAACGGCGTCCCCCAGCGCACCCAGTGGAGCGTGCCCGAGGTGTCACCCACCACCCGCAGCAGCAGCGCCACGACGAGCACGCCCGTCGCCATCGCGTTGGCCGCGCGGCGCGTCGCCGCGAGCTGGCTCGCCAGCGCTCCGACTCCGGCGAAGACCGGCACGACCGAGACGATGGCGAGGGCGAGGTATGCCGATCCGCCCACGGAGAGGCCCCCCGCCGCCAGCCCGGCCAGCGTCGCCAGCCAGAGCGCGGCCGCCCCCGCGGCGATGACGGCGAGGACCGCGAGGTACGCGGCGCGACGGGTCACGATGCCCGCGAGCACGATCTCCTGCCGCCCCGCGTCCTCCTCGCCGCGGAGGGCGCGGGTGGCCGCGAGCGCGGCCCAGACGGCCGCGAAGATGACGAGGACGCCGCCGACGCGCCACGCCACGTAGCCCTCCACCGTGAGCAGGTCGTGCGGCTCGCCGTAGAAGATCCGCGTCACCTTGTCGTGGCCGAAGGACACGGCGAACTGCATGCGGTCCTCGAGCGTCGGGTAGGCGCGCCGGTAGCCGATCGGCTGGATGACGGCCATCACGAACAGGATCAGGCAATAGGCGATCGTGGTGACGCGCGCTCCGGCCGCCGCGCGCCGGGAGACGGCGACCGCGGCGGTCACCCGGGGCCGCGGCCGTCGTAGTGGTGCAGGAAGATCTCCTCGAGCGACGGCTCGCGGCTGGTGAGGGCCACCACCGGCAGGCCGGCGAGCGCCTGGATCACCGGGCCGACGCTGCCGGTCACCTCGAGGCGCAGGGCGTTCGGCCCGGCCGTGGCCGCGTGCACCCCCTCGAGCGGCGGCAGCGTGGGGACCTCCCCCTCGAAGGTCACCTCGATCACCTGTGAGCCGAGGTGGCGCAGCTGCGAGAGGCTCCCCTCGTCCACCAGTCGCCCGTCGCGGAGGATGCCCACCCGGTCGCAGAGGGCCTCCACCTCGCTCAGGATGTGTGACGAGAGGAACACCGTCTGCCCCCGCCGGGCGGCCTCGCGCACGGTCTCACGGAAGATCACCTCCATCAGCGGGTCGAGGCCCCCCGTCGGCTCGTCCAGGATCAGCAGATCGGCCCGGCTGGCGAAGGCCGCCACGAGCTGCACCTTCTGCCGGTTCCCCTTCGAGAGCGCGCGAACCCGCTTGTCGGCGTCGAGGCGAAAGCGCTCGATCAGCACGTCGCGGTAGGCGCGGTCGTCCCCACCGCGAATCCGCGCGATGAACTCGAGCGTCTCCGCGGCCGTGAGCCCCGGCCACAGGAACGGTTCGCCGGCGACGTACGCGGCCCGGCGGTGGGCGGCCACGGCCTGGCGCCACGCGTCGATTCCGAAGATCTCCGCCCGGCCGCTCGTCGGCCGGTGCAGGCCCAGCAGGAGACGGATGGCCGTGGTCTTGCCCGCGCCGTTCGGACCGAGGAACCCATAGACCTCGCCCGCCTCCACGGACAGGTCGAGCCGGTCCAGGGCGAGCGTGGTCCCGTATCGCTTGGTGAGGCCTTCCGTCGTGATCGCGCGCATGATGGAGAAGGCCCCTCGTCGATACCCCGTCGCGGGACGGCCGCGCCTCGTCCCGGCGGTCATCGTGCCATACAATCCCTGCGTGAGCGGCATAGACGAGGGGTCAACCGTGATGCGCCCGGCGTCGGCCTCCTCAGGTCGGGAGGTGGACGCGGAGCTCCTGCGCCTCGTGGCTGAGGTCGCCGGCCTCGACGCGGTCGCGCTGGTCGTCTCGGATGACTCGGGGTCGGTTCTCCGCGGGTCGTGGCCACGCGACCGGGTCGGGCTGGAGACGGGCTCCGCGGGCGTCGGCGAGGCCCCCCGCATCCTCGCCGATCTGGGCGGCGCCGGGGGGCGGGTCGTCTCGGCCTCCGCGCCGGTGGACGAGGGAGTGGAGGCCGTCCTCTGGGGAAGCCGGGAGGAGGCTCCCCGGGTGACCGAGGAGACAACCGCGCGGGCGATGGAGGCGTTCGCCGGACTGCTTGCGTCGCGCCTGGGGCTGGAGGGCGCCCGGGCGCGCGCCGAGGACGCCCGTTCCCGGATGTCGAGCCTCGTGGACGCCGGCCTCTCGCTCGGCCGCGAGCTCGCCCTGGACGACCTGCTGTCGCGGATCGTGCAGTCCGCGCGCGTGGTGCTGGGCGCGCGATACGCGGCGCTCGGGGTGCTCGACGCGACCGGGACGGAGCTCGCCCGCTTCGTGACGGCCGGCCTCACGGACGAGGAGCGCGAGGCCATCGGCCCCCTGCCGCGCGGCCGCGGGATCCTCGGCGTGCTGATCCGCGACGCGCGTCCGCTGCGACTGGAGCGGATCGGCGACGATCCGCGCTCCTCGGGCTTCCCGCCGAACCATCCGCCGATGGGGTCGTTCCTGGGGGTGCCGGTGGCCCTGCGCGGGAAGGTCTTCGGCAACCTCTACGTCACCGACAAGAGCGGCGGCTCCTTCACCGAGGAGGATGAGCAGATCGCGATGACCCTCGCGGCCCAGGCCGCCGTGGCGGTGGACAACGTGCGCCGCTACGAGAACGAGCGGCGGCGCGGGGACGAGATCGAGAGCGTGACGGAGGTCGCGCGCGCGGTGCTCACGACGCTCGACCTCGACGCCCTGCTGCCGCTGGTCGCCCGGCGGGCCCGGCACCTGACCGGCGCCGGGACCGTCGGCGTGGCGGTGCGCGACGGCGACGAGCTGGTCTTCCGCTATGCGCACGGCGTCAACGCGCTCGGCCTGGAGGGGAGCCGGGGCCCCCTGGAGATGGAGGATCTGGCCGCGACCCTGCGGGCGTCGCTCGGCGCCCCCGCCGTGGAGGCGTCCGCGCTGGAGGTGGCCGGCCAGACGGACGGAGCGCTCGTGGCGGTGGGCTGGCAGCCGTTCGACGAGGGCGCGCGGCGGCTCCTGGTGGCCTTCTCCAGCCAGGTGTCGGTCGCCCTGGCCAACGCGCGCCGGGTGGCCCGGGAGCGCGAGCAGCTTCAGGAGACCGCTCGCCGCGAGGCCGCCGTGGCCGCCGAGAGGGCGGGCGCCGAGGGCCTCCGGCGCGCCGTCGAGGCCCAGGAGGCCGAGCGTGCCCGGGTCGCCCGCGAGCTGCACGACGAGTCCGGCCAGGTGCTCACCGCGCTCGCCCTGCACCTGCGGGCACTCGAGGACGACGTGGGGCCCGGCGAGGTGCGCGAGCGGATCGCCGAGATGCGGCGTTCGCTCGCCGCGGCGTCGTCGAGCCTGCGGGAGCTCGCCACACGTCTGCGGCCGGCGGCCGTGGAGGAGCAGGGTCTCGCGGATGCGGTCGAGGACCAGGCGGCCCGGCTCCGCCGGGCGGGTATCCCGGTGGACGTCAACCTGCGCGGGCTGCGCGCGGATCTCTCCGGCGAGCTCCAGACCGTACTGTTCCGGGTGGTGCAGGAATCGCTGACCAACGTGGCCCGGCACAGCGGCGCGGAGAGCGCCAGCATCGTGGTCAGCGCGCGCGAGGGCCGGTTGCGCCTGATGGTGGAGGACGACGGCTGCGGCTTCGACACCTCGTCCCCGACGGGCCGCCGCGGCCTCGCGGGCATCCGCGAGCGGGTGGAGCTCCTCGGCGGGCGGCTGCGGATCGAGTCGTCCCCCGGCGGCGGGACCGCCGTGGTCGTGGATCTCGAGACGGGGTGAGCGAGGCGATCCGCATCCTGCTGGTGGACGACCACGCCATCCTGCGTGCCGGCCTGCGGCTGCTGCTGGAGCGCGAGGAGGGGCTCGAGCCGGTGGGCGAGGCGGCCACGGCCGAGGATGCCCTCCGCGCCCTGCCGCGGCTGGCGCCGGACGTCGTGGTGATCGACATCGAGATGCCCGGCATGGGCGGCATCGAGGGCGCCGCGCTCATCCGCGAGCGCGCCCCGGACGCGCGGATCCTGTTCCTGTCGATGCACGACCAGGCGCGTGACGTACGCCGGGCCTTCGACGCCGGCGCCGACGGCTACCTGCTGAAGTCGGCCGCCGACGAGGACCTGGTGCGCGCCGTCCGCGCCGTGGCCTCGGGCGAGCGCTACGTCCATCCGGCGCTGGGGGCCGCCCTCGCGGCGCCCGTGAACGAGGGGCCGCTCGGCGAGCTCACGGCCCGCGAGCGCGAGGTGCTGCGACTGCTCGCGCTGGGTCACACCAACCAGGAGATCGCCGAGCACCTGATCGTGAGCGTGCGCACCGTGGAGAGCCACCGGGCTCACGTGATGACCAAGCTGCGCGTCACCACGCGGGCGGGGCTGGTGCACGCGGCGCTCGAGGCCGGCCTGCTGTCCGAGGACGACTGACCCGGGGGCTCACCGCCCGCCGCGCCTCCGCCGCTCCCGGGCGCGGTCCGTCGCCGCGGGTCAGCGCACGACGGTGAAGGGCAGGGGGGCGGGACGCACCGGCCCCGCCGTCACGGCCACCGTGTAGCGCCCCGGTGCCAGTCGGGGCCCCCTCCGGACGACGTCGAGCAGCGAGTAGAAGCGCCTCCCGCTGACGACCCGGACGGTCGCGCCGGTGCTGTCGCCGAAGGTGCGACCCACGACGCGCCCGTCGCGGGTCCGGCGGATCGCGATGGCGACGATGCCCGGCCGGCTGCTGACGAAGCTCAGCGTGCTGCCCAGCGGGGCCGCCGGCCGGCACCCTCTCCGCGGTTTGCAGAGCGAGGGCGGCCCCGTCGCCCGGAAGCGCGTGGCGCTCAGCCGAAGCCCGTAGAGGAGGCGGGGACCGGAGGGACCCGCGAGGGCGAACAGGGTCCCCGTCGGGCCGCGGTTGCCCGTACAGGCCGGTGTCGCGCACCCCGCGTAGAGGGTTCCGTCCCCGCCGATCGCCGTCGGGAAGACCGCGCCGCCGGGGGAGAACGCCCAGGACACCGAGCCGTCGGCGCGCAGTGCCACGAGGCCCTGGGGCGCGGTGCCTCCGACGTAGAGGGTGCCGTCGCCCCCGACGACGACGCCTCCGGCCTCGACGCCGGTGCCGCGGAAGATCCAGCGGACGCTCCCGTCGGGCGCCACGGCATGAAGGACGGCCCCGCTCGCCGCATAGACCGTCCCGTCGGCGGCGATGGCGGCCGGGTTCCCGGCACCCGGCACCGTCCAGCGGTCGGCCCCGTCGGGGGAGAACGCCCGAAGCGCCGTCTGGCCGCTCACGCCCGCGGCTCGCTCGCCGACGAGCACCGTGCCGTCGTCGGAGACGGCGACGCCGCGCGGCGCCCCCACGAGGATCCTCGTCCAGGCGGTCGAGCCATCGGGCCGCACGGCCACCAGGCGGTTCGTCTCCACGAAGCTGCCGAATCCGATGAACGCCATCCCGCCCGGGCCGACCGCGAAGCCCGCCGGGGTGTCGCCACGGATCCCCGGGAGTCGCCAGCGCACCCGTCCCGCCGGCCCGAGGGCCACGACGCCGGTCGTCCCGATCGCGTGGACGGCCGCGCCGCCGGCCGGGGGCGCGGGCCGCACGACGACCGGGAATCCGAGATCCACCGGCGCCGAGCGCCACAGGCGGCGGCCCGCGGCGGTGAACGCGGACACCCGGCCCTTCAGATCGACCGCGTAGCGCCGCCCCCCGAAGCCGATCGCGCCGCCGCCGGGGAGCACCCGGCGGAACGTCCCGTCCCGGTTGAGCGTGGCCGCCCGCGCTCCCGCGAGCCTCAGCTCGACCCTGCCGCCGGGGGCGATCAGTGGACCGTCGAGGCGGCTCATGATGGGCCAGCCGGGTACGAGGACGGGCGCCTGAGCCGAGGTGACGGTGCTTCGCGACGTGCGGGCCGGGTCGTGGCCCTCCATCGGCCACGCGTCCGCCCCCAGCGCGGCGGGAGCGGCGAGCAGGGTCGCCACCACGGCGATGACGCGCGCGATCACGGCCCCATCGGAGCACGAACCGACCGTCGCCACATAGGGGCGCCTCCGGATCCCGGCTTCGGGGGACTACGCAGCACCACGGCGTCCGCGCCCGGGCCGCCCGGGTGCGCCGCCGGGCTGCGTGAGACAATCCGCGGGCCCGTGGTGACGACCAACCCGATCGCGGCCGCCCGAGCCCGAATCCTCCGCCGCGGGTGAGCCCCGCCGTCCCCTCGCCGGCAGCCGGCCCTCCGTCGCCGGGCCTCACCTCCGCCGAGGCGGCGTCGCGCCTCGCCGCGCTGCCGCAGCGCAAGCGCGCGCGCGGCAGCCGCTCCTACGGCGAGATCGTCTGGGCGAACACCGCGACGCTCTTCAACGCGATCCTCGGCGGGCTGCTCGTGCTGACCCTCGCGCTGGGCAACCCCCGCGACGCGCTCTTCGGCGGCGTGATCGTGGCCAACACGCTCATCGGCATCGTGCAGGAGGTGCGCGCCAAGCGCGTCCTCGACCGGCTGGCGCTGCTGGTGGCGCCGCAGGCCCGGGTGCGCCGCGACGGCGCCCTCGCGGAGCTGCCGGTCACCGCCGTCGTGCCGGGGGACGTGGTGCGGCTGGAGGCGGGGGACCAGGTGGTGGCCGACGGATCGGTGCTCGAGTCGCGGAGCCTCACCCTGGACGAGTCGGCCCTCACCGGGGAGAGCGAGCCGGTGGAGCGGAACGCCGGCGAGCCGCTGCTCTCGGGCGCCTACTGCGTCGCCGGCGCCGGCGAGTACGTCGTGGAGGCGGTCGGGGCCGAGAGCTTCGCCGAGCGCCTCGCGGCCGAGGCCCGCGGCACCCGCGCCGTTCTGAGCCCCCTCCAGACCGACGTCAACCGCATCCTGCGGTGGACCGTGGCGGGGATGGTCCCGCTCGCCGCCGCGCTGATCGTGTCGCTGTGGATCCGGAACGTGTCCCTGTCGCAGGCCGCCGAGACCGTCGTCGCCGCGCTCGTGCCGCTGGTCCCGGAGGGGCTGGTGCTCCTCACCAGCCTCACCTTCGCCGTGGCGGCCGTGCGGCTCGCGCGCCTCGGCACGCTGGCGCAGCGCCTCAACGCGGTCGAGAGCCTCGCCTCGGTGGACACCCTCTGCCTCGACAAGACCGGGACGCTCACCGAGAACCGGCTGCGCGTGGCCGGCGTGGAGCCGGCGGCCGGGGCCGGCGAGGACGACCTGCGCGACGACCTCGCGGCGCTGTCGGCGAGCGCCGGCGCGCCGAACGGAACGACGCGGGCGATCGCGGAGTGGGCTCCCGGGTCCCCCGGCCACGTGCTCGCCGAGGTGCCGTTCTCGTCCGCGCGCAAGTGGAGCGGCCTGACCCTGGAGGGCCGCGGCACCCTGCTGCTCGGGGCCCCCGACGTGCTCGCGCGGGCCGGCGTCCCGGTGGACGACGCCCTGCACGCACGGGTGGCGGCGCACGCCGGCGAGGGCCTGCGGGTGGTGCTCCTGGCCGCCTCCGACACCCCCCTCGACGGGTCCGGCCGGCTTCCGGACGGGTGCGCGCCCCTGGGTCTGGTACTGCTGTCGGAGGCGATTCGCCCCGACGCCGCCGAGACGCTCGCGTACCTCACCCGCCAGGGCGTCACGACGAGGGTGATCTCGGGGGACGATCCCCTGACCGTCGCGGCCGTCGCGCGGGCGACGGGCGTTCCGGGAGCGGACGTGGCCATGGGCGGGGCCGACATCCCGCCGGACGGGCCGGAGCTCGAGGACGTGGTCGAGAGGACGGCGGTCTACGGCCGCGTCACACCGGAGCAGAAGCGCGAGCTGGTGCGCGCGATGACGCGGCGCGGGCGTTATGTGGCGATGACCGGCGATGGCGTCAACGACGTCCTGGCCCTGAAGGAGGCGCGCCTGGGGATCGCCATGGGCAACGGCAGCCAGATGGCCAAGGGGGTCGCCGATCTCGTGCTGCTCACCAACGCGTTCTCGACCGTGCCGCGGGCGGTCGAGGAGGGGCGCCGGATCCTCCGCAACACCCACCGGGTGGCCAAGCTCTTCGTGGCCAAGACGGTCTACTCGGCCATCGTGCTCGCGAGCCTCGGCCTGGCGCCGGTGGCCTACCCGTTCCTGCCCCGCCACATCACCGTGGCGTTGACGCTCACGATCGGGGTCCCGGCCTTCTTCCTGGCCCTCGCCCCCTCGGAGGGCCCCGTCCGCCGGGAGGGGTTCCTCGCGAGCATGCTGGCGTTCGTGGTGCCGGCGGGCATCGTCACCGCCCTCACGATCGACACGGCCTACCTGCTCGCGCGCGGCCCACTCGACGCCGGCGTCACCGAGGGGCGCACGGCCGCCGTGCTCGTGACGACCGGGATGGGGCTGGCCATCGTCGTGGAGGTGGAGCGGGGCCTGGAGGGGCGGCGCGTGCGCCCGTGGGTCTGGGGCATGGTGGCCGGCTTCGCCGCCGTGCTCGTGGGAGGGCTCCGGATACCCGCCCTCCGCGACTTCTTCGCCGCGGAGGTCCCCAGCCCGGACGTGTGGCTGATGGTGGCCGCATGCCTGGCGGGTGGGATCCTGCTGCTCGTGGGCGTGCGCCGGGTGCCCTGGCTGGCGCGGATCGAGGCCCGCGGGTCGTAGGGCGGGGCGTCACCCTGCCCCGTGCAGCGCGCGCAGCGCGTTCGCGATCACCGCCACGTCGATGCCCTCCTGGAGCAGCGCCCCCCCGACCGGGGGGATCAGCCCGATGGCGGCGAGGATCATCGCCACGCCGCTCAGGCCCATGCCGACCAGCACGCTCTGGACCGCGATGTGCACCGAGCGCCGCCCGATCTCGATCGCCTCGGCCACCCGGTCGACCCGGTTGACCGCGATCACCGCGTCGGCGGCCTCCGACGATGCCGTCGCGGCCGTGGAGCCCATGGCGATGCCGACATCGGCCATCGCCAGCGCCGGCGCGTCGTTGACCCCGTCGCCCACCATCACCACGCCCCCGCCGGACCGCTCGCGCATCGCGCTCACGAGCGCCAGCTTGTCCTCCGGCGTCAGGCCCCAGTGCACCTCCTCGACCCCCACGCGCCGCGCCACCTCGGCGGCCACCGCCTCATCGTCGCCGGTGGCGAGCGCGACCTCCGTCACGCCGGCGCGCCGCAGCCGCGCGACGAGCCCGGAGGCGTCGGCGCGGACGTGGTCCGCCATCACGAACACGGCGGCGGCCTCGCCGTCGATGCCCACGAGGATGGCGGCGCGCCCGTCCGCCGCGGCGAGCCGCGCCTGCTGGTCGTCGGGCGGTTCGCATCCCTGCTTCCGGAGCCAGGCCGCGGTGCCGGCGACCACCCGCCGGCCATCGACCCGGCCCATCACGCCCTCGCCGGGCCGCTCGACCACGTCGTCCGGGAGGGCCAGGTCGAGGGCCTCGCGGTGCGCCTCCCTCACGAGGGCCTGCGCCAGGACGTGCGCGGACACCTGCTCCAGCGACGCCGCGAGGCGCAGGACCTCCGCCGGCGGGCGGCCGTTCAGGGCCACGATCCGGTCCACCGCCGGCGTCCCGACGGTGAGGGTCCCGGTCTTGTCGAGGAGGATGGCGCGGGCGCGCCCGAGGCCCTCGATCACCCCCGCGCCCTTCACGATCACCCCGCGACGGGCCGCGCGCGACACCCCGCAGACGAGGGCGATCGGGGCGGCCAGGATGAGCGGGCACGGCGTGGCCACCACCAGCACGGCCAGCGCCCGCACGGGATCGCCGCTCGCCGCCCAGGCGGCGCCCGCGATCAGGAGGGTGGCCGGAAGGAAGATGGCCGCGTACCGGTCCGCCAGCCTCACGAAGGGGGCCCGCTGCGAGGCCGCGTCCTGGACCAGCCGAACGATCGCCGCATAGGAGCTCTCGGCGGCCGGCCGCGTGGCGCGCACGTCGAACGTCCCGCCGGCGTTCGTGCCCCCGCTGCGGATGGGCGCGCCGGGCGCCAGCGTGACCGGCAGCGACTCGCCGGTGAGCGCCGCCTCGTCGACCACCGCCAACGCCCTCTCGACGACGCCGTCGACCGGTACGACCTCGCCCGGCCGCACCAGGACCACGTCGCCCACCACGACCGCCTCGACCGGCACCTCCACCAGGGCTCCCGCGCGTCGCAGCCGGGTCGTGTGGGGGGCGCGTGAGAGGAGGGCGGTGAGCTCGCGCTGCGACCGTCGCGCCGCCAGGCGCTCCAGGGTGGTCCCTCCGGACATCATCAGCGCGACGACGGCCGCGGCGAGGTACTCCCCCAGCGCGAGCGCGGCGGCGATCGCCAGCACGGCGATCAGGTCGACGCCGACATCCCGTCGCGCCAGTGAGCGGCCCACCGACCAGGTCAGCGGCACCAGCGCGATCGCCGCCGTCGCCGCCCAGGCAACGTCGGCCGCGTCGCCGCGCCCGGCGAGGGCGAGCGCCCCGCCGGCCGCCAGGCCGGCGAGCGTGAGGCCCAGGACGAGCCCTGTGGGCAGGCGGTGGGGCATTGGCTCTCCGGTGATCGGTCTCTCCGTCCCGGAGCCTGGACCGGGGCGCCGCCGGGTGCATCGGTGCGCCCCGGCGGCGGCGTGCGGCTTTCCCGAACCGGGAGGCCGGGCCGGCACCGGTGCGGCGCGCTCGCGGGGGCCGTAGCGTGGCCCGGGCCCATTCCTCGAGCACGGGGGTTCACCCATGCACCGCGAGACCCGGTCCGCGGAGGCGAGCGCCCTCGCCCGGCTGATGCCGGGCGCCCGCCTGGTCCAGGTCTCCGGCTGCGATGTCGCGGCCGGGCCCGCGCGCGCGTGGGAGCACGTGCGGGATGGGGACCTGGGCAGCCCGCCCCTCGTGCGGGCCCTGTTCGGGCTGCGCGCGCTGTCCGATCGGGTCCGGGGACGGGAGCCCGCGCCCCTCCGGATGCGGATCGACGATCTCGTGTCGACGCCGGAGAATCCCGGCTTCGGGCTGCTGATCGACGACCCCCCCCGCGAGGTGGTGGTCGGCGCGATCGGCCAGGTCTGGCGGCCGAACATCCCCTTCCTGCACGTCGGCGACGCGGAGGCGTTCGCCGCCTTCGCCACGCGCGGGTACGTGCGGGTGGCCTGGGCGCTTCGGGTGGAGCCCCGCAGGGCCGGAGGGGCCCGCGTCGAGGTCGAGGTGCGCGTCGACGCCACCGACCCGGATTCGTGGCGGCGCTTCCGCCGCTACTTCGCCCTGGTCGGCCCCGGCTCCCGGCTCGTGCGCCGCGCGCTCCTCCGTCGCATCGAGCGCGACCTCGGGCCCGCGCCCCTGCCCGGCGACGACCTCCTGCCGGACGCCGGGGCCCAGGTGACCCACGAGGTGACGGTGGACGCGCCGGCCGAGCGGATCTGGCCCTGGCTCGCGCAGATGGGCCGCGGGCGCGCGGGCTTCTACTGTGGGCGGGCCGCCCATCCGCCGTCGGGCCGCGTCCGCGTCGCCTGGGAGAAGCAGGTGCACGCCGTGATGCAGCGGGTGCAGTTGCGCAACCTCGCCCGGCGCGCCGAGGGGCGCCTGCCGGCCACCGACTGGCGCGACGCGCTCGCGGGCCTCGGCGGAGCCGGCGTCATTGCCGCGGCCGCCGCCACGCCGTTCCTGCGCGGGCGGCGTGGCGCCTGGACCCCGGGCGCCGGCGCCGAGGGCGGCCCCTACCCGGGGGACGAGCTCATCCGGGAGCCGCGCTGGGGATGGACGCGTGCCATCGAGATCGCCGCGCCGGCCGAGGAGGTGTGGCGCTGGGTGGCGCAGATCGGAGCGGACCGGGGCGGCTTCTACAGCTACACATGGCTGGAGAACCTGGTGGGCTGCGGCGTGCGCGACGCCGAGCGGATCCACCCCGAATGGCAGGCGCGCGCCGGTGATCGCCTGGTCCTCCACCCGTCCGGCCCGCCGTTCGAGATCGTGGAGGCGGAGCCCGGTGGCCACCTGCTGGTCTTCGGCGCCCCGGACGAGGAGGCGCGGGCCGCCGGGCGGCCCTGGGCGGCGGCGAGCTGGCTGCTGCTGACCCAGGCCCTCGGCCCGGAGCGCACCCGCCTCGTGAGCCGCTACCGGTCGGCGGGCTCGGGCGACCTGCGCACCCGCCTCGCGATGGGACCCGCGCTGATGGAGCCGATCGGCTTCGCCATGGACCGGCGCATGCTGCGGGGCATCCGTTGAACGCGCCGAGGGCACGTGAGGACGGCTCCGGGCCCTCTCCGGCCGGTGGAGGTGCGGGTGCCGGCGCAGCCGCTCGCGCGCTTCGCCGAGGTGGTGGATCCCGCCGCCGACGAGGCCTGGCGCGCCGAGATCCGATCCACCGTCGAGGCCCTGCGCGGCCGGGTGGTGTGGCACGTGAGCTCGACGGCCCGCGGCGGGGGCGTCGCCGAGATGATGGGCCCTCTGATCGGGTATGCCCGGAACGCGGGAGCCGACTCCCGGTGGATGGTCATCGCGGGGCCGTCCGAGTTCTTCGTCCTCACGAAGCGCCTTCACAACCGGCTCCACGCCGACGCGGGCGACGGAGGGGCTCTCGGGGCGCCCGAGCGCCGGCTCTACGAGCGCGTGCTCCGCGAGAACGCGGCCGAGCTGGCCGCCGTCGTGCGCCGCGGCGACGTGGTCGTGCTGCACGACCCGCAGACGGCGGGCCTCGCACCGTCGCTGAGCGGCCGCGGGGCGATCGTCGTCTGGCGCTGCCACATCGGCCACGAGGATCTCGGGAATCCGCTGGTGGAGGAGGGATGGGAGTTCCTGCGGCCCTCGCTCGAGCACGTCGACGCGACCATCTTCTCGCGCTCGGCCTACGTCCCGGCCTTCTGCCGCGCCGGACGGGCGGCCATCGTGAGGCCCGCGATCGACCCCTTCTCGCCCAAGAACCAGGAGATGGCGCCCGGCGTCGTGCGGGCGATCCTGGTGCGGTGCGGTCTCGTGGAGGGGGTGCCCGACGGCGTCGTCTGCGCCTTCCAGCGCGACGACGGCTCCCCCGGACGGGTGGACCGCGGGGCGGACATCCTCCGGCTCGGACGGGCCCCGGGCGCCGAGACGCCGCTGGTCGTGCAGGTCTCGCGTTGGGACCGGCTCAAGGACCACGTCGGCGTCATGCGAGGTTTCGTCCGCCTCGAGGAGGCACAGGCGGCCGGGGCGCACCTGGTGCTCGCCGGGCCCTCGGTGACGGGGGTCGCCGACGACCCCGAGGGGCCGGCGGTGCTCGCGGAGCTGACCGCCGCCTGGCGGGCGCTGCCCCACGCGAGCCGGCGCCGGGTGCAGATCGCCAGCCTGCCGATGGTCAACCCGGGCGAGAACGCCGCGATGGTGAACGCCCTTCAGCGCCACGCCGCCGTGATCGTTCAGAAGAGCCTCCAGGAGGGGTTCGGTCTGACCGTGACCGAGGCGATGTGGAAGGGGCGGGCGGTCGTGGCGAGCGCCGTCGGCGGCATCGTCGATCAGATCACCGACCGCCGTGACGGGCTCCTCCTGGACGACCCCGCGGACCTCGACGGGCTCGCGGCCGCGCTGGGCCGCCTGCTCGGCGATCCGGCCGAGGCGCGTCGTCTGGGCGAGGCGGCGCACCAACGGGTCCGGGCCGAGTCCCTCGGGATCCGGCTGCTCGCCGACTACGCCCGCCTGATCGGCGACCTGCTCGACTGACCCGGCCGGGCGGCCCTCCCCTCGCGGGCGTGCGCCGTCATGCCGCGGCGATCGGCCGTATCACCTCGAGGAGCTCGTCCGTCGTCGTGGTCACGCCGGCGTCCTTGAGGGTGCGCGCGCGCTCCGTGCTCATCGCGAACGCCTCCGCGGCTTCCCGCGAGGCGAACTCGATCAGAGCGACCAGCGTCCGGGAGTGGTCCAGCGACCTCACGAGACCGGCGGCGGTCGCGCCGGCCCTCCGTCGGGCGGGCTCGAACCCGTCGAACGCCTCGAGGAACCGGTCGCGGTCGGTGACCTCGTACCGGGCCATCAGCATCACGGCCATCATGCGCCTCGCGGGTCGGCCGTCGCCACGCGCCGCCACACGCTCTCGCCGCAGCCGGGGCAGTGGGCGTGGGGCCGGTCGCCGGCCGGCCGCGCGGTGCCGCATCCGGCCGTGAGCGCGCAGCCGCCCTCCAGCGTCCAGGTGCCCCGGCGGCATCCGGGGCAGCTCTCGGGCAGGTACGCGGCGCTCACCACCCGCACCGGGGTGCGGCAGTGCCGGCAGGCGTAGGTCGTCGCGCCGTGCAGCCGCAGCCGCCGGATTCCGCCGCGCGTCTCGGCAACCGGATCGGGGTCGATCATGGTCGGCATCGCGTCACCTCCGACGTTCGTCACGTGTGACCCGACTCTCTCCGGTGGCCCGCGCCCGGCCGACGGGGAGCGCGCGGGTATCGGTTGCGGGGGACTACGGACGGGCGGATGGGGGGTGCCGCTCATGCCCGCCGCGCGCGCCGGACCTAGCGTTGCGGGTGACGCTGCCACCACCCACGAGGGAGGGCGAGATGCCCGTCGGCGGCGCGGCGACGGAAGCTGACGCGCTGGCGACCGGGTACGCGCACATCGCCTGCTGCATCGACGGCTCGCCATCCTCGGCCGCGGCGCTCGGCCGCGCCGTGGCCCTGTGGCGATCCTCGGGCGGTCGCCTGAGCCTCGTGCACGTGGGTCCGTACCCCCTCGCCCTCGATCGCACCGGCGGCGCCACCGCCTTCCGTCGCGAGGGCCTCAACGCCGGCGCGCGGGAATGGCTGCGCGGCCGCGCGAGCGAGATCCCCGGCGCCGAGCCGGTGTTCCTGCAGGGGGTCCGCGGCCCGGTGACATGTGAGTGGGCGGACCATGCCGGCGTCGACCTGATCGTGGTCGGGGCCGGCTCCGGCCGCACGCCGGGCCTGGTGCCCGGCGAGTTCGTCCACCACCTCCTCGAGCACGCCCCCTGCGGCGTGCTCGTCGTGCGCCCGGTGAGGGGCGGCTCCTAGCTACACCTGGCCGCGACCGGACGGAGGCTCGATGCGGGCGTCCGAGCCCGGGTACAGGAGCGTCTCGTGGCCGTTGTCGGCCCAGCGCACCAGGAAGGGCGCCCCGCCACCGGCCCCGCGGGCCTCCAGCACCTCGGCGTCCCGCTCCACCTCGCCGAGCTCGTGGCCGCTGATCACCAGCCGGTCGCCGGGCTGCGCACGAAGTCCGCCGGCCCAGTTCGGGGCCGCCGGCGGCGCCGGAACCGGCGCCGGGGCCGGGGCCGGGGGCGCAAGGCGCGCGGCGACGTCCAGGGCCGACACGATGCCGACCGGATGCCCGTCCTCGACCGCGATGACGTGGGAGGTCTCGTACTCGGACATCAGGAGCGCGGCGTGCTGGAGCGACTCATCGCGGTCCACCGTGATGAGGGGCGACGACGCGACCCAGCCGGCGGCCGTGGCGCCGTAGTCGAAGGGCGCCGCCTGGACGAGGTCGTTCGCCGAGATGACGCGCCACGGGGGCCCCTCGTCACCGGCCGGGCTCGGATCTCCCACGACGACGACGGCGTGGATGCGGTGGCGGGCCATCAACTCGGCCACCTCGCCCAGAGGGAGCTCGGAGTCGCAGGTCACGATGGGGGTGCTCATCACGTCGCCGACGCTCGTCGCGTTCAGGGCGGTGACGCCGGGGACGGGGTGTCGATCGGGCATGACGGACCTCCTTGCTCAAGCTCCTCGCCCGGTGGCGAGCGGTCTCACATCAGGCTCGCCGCGGGCGGCCGCGCGCGAATCGGCACGCACACGGATCCGGCGGGGGAAAAGCCGCAGCGCGGGGCGCGGCCCGCCCGGATGATGCGGCCGGAGGCGGGCGCGAGGGTGGAGCCGATGCCACCGCCGGCTGAGCTCGTCGAGACGCACATCTCCGTGATCGCGATGATCGGTGATCGCGCGTACAAGCTGATGAAGCCGGTCACCATGGCCTTCCTCGACCACCGCCGCCGGGAGGACCGCCTGGACGCCTGCCGGCGCGAGACCGAGGTGAACCGGCGCTTCGCGCCCGACGTGTACCTCGGCGTGCTCGACGTGATCGACGACGACGGGCACGCGCGCGACCACCTGATCGAGATGCGCCGAATGCCGGCCGCGCGGCGCCTGTCGGCGCTGCTCGACGGCGCCGACGCGCCCGACCTCGTCCGCTCCGTCGCGCGCGCGATCGCCGGGTTCCACCGGGAGGCGCCCACCTCGCCCCGGATCGCCGAGGCGGGTGGCATCGCCGTGGTGCTCGGGCTGTGGGAGGAGGGACTCGACCAGCTCGCGGGCGTGGCGCCCGAGGTCGTCCCCCGCGAGGCGGTCGAGCGCGCGCGCACCCTGGCCCGGGCGTACCTGGGGGGCCGGCGCGCCCTGCTGGAGCGGCGCATCGCCGAGGGCTGGGTGCGCGACGGCCACGGCGATCTCCTCGCGGACGACGTCTTCTGCCTGTCCGACGGCCCCCGGGTGCTCGACTGCCTGGCCTTCGACGACCGGTTGAGGCACGGAGACGTGCTGGGCGACGTCGCCTTCCTGGCGATGGACCTCGAGGCGGACGGGCATCCCGAGCTCGGCGGGATGCTCGTGGACGAATGGCGCCGGGAGATCGGCGAGTCCCATCCGTCCTCCCTGGCCCACCACTACCTCGCCTACCGGGCCCACGTCCGGTCGAAGGTCGCCGCCCTGCGTTCCGGACAGGGCGACCCGGGCGAGGGGGCGCACGCCCGCCGGCTCCACGCCCTCGCCGTCACGCACCTCGAGTGCGCACAGGTCCGCATGGTGCTGGTGGGGGGCGCTCCCGGCACGGGCAAGTCGACCCTCGCCCGGGCGCTGGGGGACGCGACGGGCTGGGCCGTCCTGCGGTCCGACGAGACCCGGAAGGACCTCGCCGGGCTCCCCCGGACGCCCGCCGACCCGGGCCGGTTCGGCGCCGGTCTCTACGCGCCGGAGGTGTCGGACCGCGTCTACGCGGAGATGCTGGACCGGGCGGCCGGCCACCTCGCCCTGGGTGAGAGCGTGGTGCTCGACGCCTCGTGGAGCGCCGGCGCCCGCCGCGCGGCCGCCCGGCGCGTCGCGTCGGGAGTGCCACGCCGAGGCCATCGAGATCCGGTGCCACCTCGCGCCCGCGATCGCGAATGCCCGGATCCGGTCGCGGCGCGCGGCCGGCGAGGGCTCCTCGGATGCGACTCCGGAGATCGCGGAGAGGCTGGCCGCGAGCGCGGACCCCTGGCCCGAGGCCCGGTCCATCGGAACGGACGCGCCACCGGAGCAGGTGCTGCGCGAGGCCCGGCCGCTGGTGGGGCCCGTCTCGGTGTCGTGACCCACCGGCTCGTCCTGCCGCGCCGAGGTTCTAGGAGCCGGCGGCCCCCTCCGCGGCCCCGGCGGTCGCGGGCCGCTCGGCGGGCGGGTGGACCAGCAGCACCGAGCACGGGGCGTGGTAGGCGATGTGGGAGGCGAAGCCGCCCAGCATCACCCTCTCCATCAGGCCGCGATGGGCGGCGGCGACGATGATGTCGACTCCGGCGGAGCGGGCCCATGCGCAGACCTCCCTCGCGGGAAAGCCGTCGAGAAGCACCCTCGTCGCCTCGGGGACCCCGCGGCTCACGTCCTCGAGCCACGCCTCGGCGTCGCCGCGAATCTCCATGGCCGGGGCGACATAGCCGTAGGAGCTCGCGATCAGGGCATGGGGCGGGGGGACCACGTGGACGACGCTCAGGGTTCCGAGGGCTCCATCCGCCAGCCGGATGCCCTCGCGCAGCACAGCGTCCGCCATGTCGTCGCGGTCGATGCAGCACGCGATCCTGTTGTAGGGCCTGTCCATCGAGGGCCTCCCATGTCTCGGGCGGCGACGTCGGCGCCGCGTGTGAGGCCATCGTCCGGCGGGACGCACCGGGTGCCATCGGTGGCCACGCGAGCGGGTGATGCGGACTTGCCGCAGAGCCGCGCCGGGAACACCCGGCTGGCGGGGAGAGGCCGGCGCCCCTAGCGTGGGGATATGGCGCCGTCGCGCACCGATCCCCCGCCCCGTCGCGTCCTCGCCGCCGTCGCCGGCCGCCACGGCGCCACGCGGGAGATCGCGGGTGCGGTGGCCGGGACGCCGAGACCGAGGACGCGGGCGGGGGCCGCCCGATGACCGAACCCCTCTACCGCCACATCGGGTGCTGCCTGGACGACTCGGCGGTCGCCGAGGTGGCCCTCGCCCACGCGCGCGCCCTCTGGATCCCCGGCCGGGTGCGGCTGAGCCTCGTGCACGTGGCGCCCCGTCCCCTCATCTTCGAGACCGCCGGCGGCTCCGCCGTCCCGTCGCCACAGGACATCAGCTCCACGCAACGCGCCTGGCTCGAGGCCCGCGCACGCGAGATCCCCGGTTCGGTGCCGGTCCTCCTCGAGGGGCTCCCGGGTCCCGAGATCTGCCGATGGGCCGCGACCGGCGACGTGGACCTGCTCGTGGCCGGCGCGCGCGGCGCGGGGTGGACGACCGCCGTGCTCGGCAGCGTCACCCGGCATCTGGTGGACCACGCCCCCTGCCCCGTCCTGGTGGTCCGAGAGGACCGCCGCGCGCGGGCGGTCCAGACACCGACGACATCGGAGGCAGCCTCATGAGAGCCAAGGACGTGATGACCGCCCATCCCATCCTCGTCTCGGCGGCCGAGACCGACCGGCCCAGCCTGCTGCGCCTGATGGAGGACGCCGAGGTCCACCATCTGCCGATCGTGGAGAACGGGCTCCTGCTGGGGGTCTGGGTGGCCACGGACGACGGGCGCGTCATCATGCTGGGCCGCGACCGGGTCGCCGAGATCTCGTCCGAGGCGGATGCCGACGCCGGGATGCGCGCGCTGATCGGGGATGCCGAGGCGGTTCTGGTGCGCGACGCGGATCTCCCGGTGGGGGTGATCACGCGCTCGGACGTGCTGGGCATCGTCCGGACGGCCATCGGGCGGGGCGTCGGCCGGCGTCATCCGCGGCCCACGGTGGTCCGGCTCGCCGGCCGCGCGGGGGCGGGCAAGACCACCCTCGTCATGCGGTCGCTGGCGCACCTCGGGCGGTTCGACACCGTCGTCGTCCAGGCGAACGTGTCGGAGTCCGGGCTGCCCGAGGACGCCGGAGTCCGGGAGGTGAGGGATCCGTCGGCCCACTGGCGCGCCGGGCTCGAGCGCGTGGTCAACCGGCTCGCCGACGCGCAGCTCATCTTCGTGGAGGACCGTGACGGCGCCCCGGACCTGGGGCGCGGCATCGGCGAGGACGTTCAGGTCGCGGTGGTGCCGGTGAGGGAGGTCGGCGAGCTCTCGGCGGACCGGCTCGCGGACGCGCAGGCGGTCGTGGTGACCCATGCCGACACGGCGTCGGTCCATGAGGCGCAGAACGCCGTCGAGGCTCTCGACGAGCGCTGCCCGGGCCTCGCGATCTTCGTCGTCGCCGCGGGCCACGACGACCGGGGGCTCGACGAGTGGGTGCGCTGGATCGGCCAGCACGTGATGCGCCGGCGCGGCTGACGCCCGCCGGTGCGCGCGCCCGCCACCGGACGCGCCGCCGCCTACGAATCCGCCTCCAGCGCGTTGACCGCCTCCTGGCACCACTTGGCGAAGGCGCGCTGGGCGTGGACCCCCTTGCGGAGGGCGAGCACCAGGTAGGGGCTGCCGCCCTCGGGGAGCTCCGCGATCTCGGCCTCGAACTCCGCGCGCCGGCGCTCGTGAGCGGCCTTCAGGCGCCGGAGCTGCTCCACCACCTCGCCCTGCGGCAGGGGGTCGGCCAGCGTCAGCTTGACGAGCGACTCGTCGCGCAGGTTGGCGAGCCCCCAGGGCTCCTCGAGCCATGAGCGCAGCGCCCGCCGTCCCTCCTCGGTGATGGTGTAGACGCGCTTGTTGGGCCGGGCGTCCTGGAGCACGTGCTCCTCGCTCACCAGGCCGAGGTCGTTGAGGCGCCGCAGCTCGGCGTAGATCTGCGAGTACGACGCGTGCCAGAACTGGGCGGCCCCGGTCTCCAGCCGCGCCTTGATCTCGTAGCCGGAGCTCGGTCCGGCGGCCAGCTGCCCGAGCACCGCGTA
Organism: Miltoncostaeaceae bacterium; assembly: GCA_963760715.1. Lineage (GTDB taxonomy): Bacteria > Actinomycetota > Thermoleophilia > Miltoncostaeales > Miltoncostaeaceae > CAVXDY01. Next base: position 755,157 of record CAVXDY010000007.1, read on the forward strand.
GGTCGTCACCGGCAGGCCGCGCGTGCCGCTACTCCTTGACGGGATATTTCGCTCCGGTGTATTACTAGTTGACATATTACCCCTCGTCCGAAAGGGCAGGTTAGTGCGCCTCTACCACCGCTGGAAGTGCCCATGGTGCGCGGCGGCGCGCCAGGGCATCGAGAACGTCGGCGCCGACGTGGAGCTGGTCGAGGTTCCGTACCCCCGCGAGGAGCGGACCGGGATCCTCGCGCTGAGCGGCCAGAGCCGGGTGCCGGTGCTGGTCGACGGGGACGAGGTGATCGTCGACTCGCGCCGCATCGTGCGCCACCTCTACGAGCGCTACGGCGGCGAGCGCTTCGCTCGTTCCGCCGCCGAGCTCGCCCAGGAGGACCTCACCGACCCGGAGGGCCTCGAGGAGCTCGACGCGTGCCTGATCGGGCCCGCCTCGGGAGGCGGTCCGGTGACCGGCGACGCGCTCGTCCAGCTGGAGCGCCCACCGGCGGCCTCGGCGGGCGATGACGACGATGCCCGGCTGATCGAGGCCCTGAGGTGCGGGGACGAGGACGCATTCGCCTGGCTCGTGCGGCGCCATCACGGGTCGCTGCTGCGCTACGCGGGGGTCTTCTGCCGCGACCGCGCCGTCGCGGAGGAGGTGGTGCAGGAGACCTGGCTCGGGGTGATCCGCGGCATCGGGGCCTTCGAGGGGCGCTCGTCGCTCACGACCTGGATCTTCCGCATCCTCGCCAACCGCGCCCGCACCAGCGGGGGGCGCGAGTCGCGGTCGGTGCCCTTCTCGGCGCTGGTGGCCCGCGAGCTCGAGGACGACGAGCCCGCGGTGGACCCGGAGCGTTTCATCCCCGCCGGCGCCCCGGGACGGCCGGGCGCCTGGGCGGCCCCTCCGCAGCCCTGGAACGCGCCGGAGGCGCGGATGCTCGCGGCGGAGACCCGGCGGCTGATCGACCAGGCGATCGCGGAGCTCCCCCCGGTTCAGCGGGAGGTGATCACGCTCCGCGACGTGCTCGGCATGGAGGCCGACGAGGCGTGCCGCCTGATGAGCCTCACCGCCGGCAACCAGCGCGTGCTGCTCCACCGCGCCCGAAGCCGCGTGCGCCGCGCGCTGGACGCCCATCTCGCGCCGGAGCCGGTGTAAACGCCGGGCCCGGTGGCGAGGCCGTCACGGTGGCGGCGCACCGCCACGGGCGTGGATGGCCCGTGGCCGCACCGAGGAGGGGCGTCGGCTTACGATGGCCCCGTCCCCGCGCCCGTCTCCTTGGAGCTCTCCCATGCACACTCGGGTCCTCGCCACCGCCCTCCTGGCCGGAGCGGTCCTCGGCCTCGCCGCCTCCGCACCCGCCGCCGCGGTCGTCGTCCGCGGGTGCGCGATCGTCCCCCACCCCACGAGGTCCTCCCACACGAGCTGTCCCGGCGCGGACCTGCGCGGCGCCCGCCTGGCCGGCCGGAACCTGGACTACGCCGTCCTCACGGGCGCGAACCTCGACCGTGCCGACCTGAGGGGCACGAGGCTGAACGGAGCGAACCTCGAGGACGCCCGTTTCGTGCGCGCGCGCCTCTGGGGGACGCTGCTCCACAAGGCGAACCTGATCGAGACCACCTTCGTCCGGGCCGACCTGCGCGGCGCCCACCTCTTCGGCGCGCACCTGTATGAGGCGAAGTTCATGCGCGCCCGCCTGTCGGGCGCCTACCTCAACAACGCCCTGATGGGCGAGGCGGACCTGCGCGGCGCGAACATGCGCGGCGTCAACGTGTCCCGCGCCCAGCTCTACGAGGCCGACTTCGGCGGCGCGGACATGCGCGGGGCGGCCGCCTACCTCGCCAACTTCACCGGCGCGGAGATGGAGCGCGTGGACCTGTCCCACGCCGACCTGGCCGGCTCGGACATGACCAAGGCCCACATGGGCGGCTCGACCCTGGTGGGCGCGTTCCTCCTCGGGACCTTCCTGAACGGCACCGACCTCGAGCGCGCCGACCTGTCGCGCGCGCACCTGTTCGGCGCGAACGTGGTGGGCACCAACCTGCGCCACGCGAGCCTGGCGGGCGCCGACCTGACCGGGGCGAACATGACCGGCGCCCACCTGGAGGGGGCCGACCTGACCGGCGCGAACCTCACGGGTGCGATCCGCTGAGCCTCCGGAGCGGCTGCGCCCACGGCCCGGACGGACGCACCGCGATAGCCTCCGTGGCGTCGTACGGGAGGCGGCGTGGGCCAGGACGTCGAGATGGAGAGCGTGACCGAGCCGGAGTTCCGGGACGCGCTCGCGCGCTGGGGCAGCGGGGTGACCGTGGTCACCGCCCGGTCCGGCGACGAGCCGGTCGGCATGACCGTCGCCTCGTTCTCGTCCCTCTCCCTGGAGCCCCCGCTCGTGCTCGCGTGCATCGCCCACAGCGCGAACTCGCACGACGGCCTGGTGGAGGCGCCCGGCTTCGCGGTCCACGTGCTGGGGTCCGAGCAGGAGCGGATGTCGGCGGCGTTCGCGCGTCCCGGCCCGGAGAAGTTCGACGATCACCCGCTCGTGCGGGGCCCCTTCGGCGTCCCGCTGCTGCCCTTCGGGGTCGCCCGCCTGGTCTGCGCCCACCACGACGCCCTGCCGGGGGGAGACCACACGATCCTGATCGGCCGGGTCATCTCCACCGAGCTCGCCGGCTCCGACCCGCTGCTCTACTGCAACCGCGCCTACGACCGGCTCAACGGGTCCACTTGATCGTGCAGCCCACCGGCCGCGTCTCGGCCGGCTGAGGGATCCCGCCGGCGAGGACGGCGTCGAGGGCGTCGGTGAGGTAGGTGGCCGAGACCCCGTCGGGCTCGGTGCTGTCGTCGATCGCGCCGTGGTACGCCACGCGGCCCTGCTCGTCGAGCACGAAGACCTCCGGGGTGCGCTCGGCGCCGTAGGCGCGCGGCACCTGCTGGCTGTCGTCGCGGGCGTACGCGAACACGTAGCCCTTCTCGCTGGCCCTCACGACCATCTCGTCGAACGAGTCCGCGGGGTAGGCGGCGGCGTCGTTGGCGCAGATCGCGACCGTCGCCACGCCGCGGTCGGAGTACCGGCGGGCGGCGTCGTTCAGCCGGTCCTCCCAGGCGCGCACGTACGGGCAGTGGTTGCACCAGAAGGCCACCACCACCGGCGCCCCGGCCAGCTCCTCCAGCGACACCTCGCCGCCGTCGGTGGTCGGGAGCCGGAAGCCGGGGGCCGGCTCCCCGATGCGAGCGCTCACGCCGGCACCGAGGCGGCCGCGACACGCAGGGCCTCGGCCAGGTCGGCCACCTCGGGCAGCGGTCCCACGCGGCCGCCCGAGCGGGCGTAGACCCGGCACGCGTCCGCACGGGGGGCGTGGCCCGGGCCCTCGGCGGGGAAGAGGTCCCGGCCCGCGGCAAGGTAGGTGGGCGAGCCGACGAAGCCGAGCGCCTCGGCCTCGTCGTCGGTCCGCACCTCCACCGACTCCACCGCCACCGGCACCCCCGCCCGCTCGGCGGCCTCGCGGAGAAGCTCGAGGCCCTCCTCGTGGGACGGGCAGTCCCGGCAGAAGAGGTAGGTCACGCGGAGGCGGACGGGCTCGGGCACGCGGGCTATCGTACCGCCGTGCCTCTCTCGGCCGCCCAGGCGATCGGGGTCTTCGACTCGGGCGTCGGAGGGCTCACGGTCCTCGACGAGTGCCTCGCCGCGCTGCCCTCGGAGGACTTCGTCTACTTCGGTGACACGGCCTTCTTCCCGTACGGCGAGAAGGGCGTCGACGAGCTGCGCCGGCGGGCGCTGGCCATCGCCCGCTGGCTCGACGGCCAGGGCGTCAAGCTGATCCTCGTGGCCTGCAACACCGCGACCGCCGCCGTCCTGCCCTGGCTGCAGCAGCGCATCGAGACCCCGGTCGTCGGGGTGATGGGGCCCGAGGCGCACGCCGCCGTGCAGGCCACCCGGAACCGGCGCATCGGGCTGCTCGCCACCGAGGCCACGGTGCGCTCGGGCTCCTATGAGCGCATGCTCCAGGCCAACGACGCCGGCGTGGAGGTGACGAGCGTCGCCTGCCCGCGCCTGGCCCCCGCCATCCAGAGCGGCGATCCGTTCGACCAGGCCATCGTGGACATGGTGCGGGAGTACGCGGCGCCGCTGGTGGCGGCCGGCGTGGACACCGTCATCCTCGGCTGCACCCACTACCCCATGGTGGAGCGCCTGATCCGCCGCTCGCTGCCCGGCGTGACCCTCATCAAGAGCGGCGAGGAGATCGCCCGCGAGGTGAGGGAGACCCTCGCCCGCAAGGGCCTGGCGCGGACGCCGGGCGGCGAGGGCGGCTACCGCTTCGCCTGCAGCGGCGACGCCGGCGCGTTCCGCGAGCTGGGCAGCCGGTTCCTGCAGATGCCGCTCGGCGCGGTGGCCTCCGTCGACCCCGAGGCCGCGCGGGTCCTGGGCTAGTGCCGGTCGATCGCCGCCTCGTCTCCCTGACCGCGGCGGACGGCGAGGAGCACGACGCCCTGCTGGAGATCGACGTCCGCGCCGCGCGCCGGCGCACCCGGGCGACGGGCCGCCGCACCGCCGTGGTCCACGTGCACGGGATCATGGGCAACTTCCTGGTGGGGACGCTGCGCTTCTACCCGGCGCCGCTGGCGCGGGCGGGCTTCCCGGTGCTCGTGCTGGAGACGCGGATGGCGGACGTGGGCCAGCTCTTCGGCAAGGCGATCTTCCAGGACGCCATCCAGGACGTCGACGCGGCCGTGGAGTGGCTGCGCGCCCAGGGCTTCGACACGATCGTGCTCTCGGGGTACTCGAGCGGGGCGACCCTGGCCACCCGCTACGCGGCCGTCCACCACGTGCCGGACCTGCGCGCGCTGATCTGCCTGGGCAACCCGTGGGGGCTCCCCCAGTCGATGCGCGAGCGCGCCGACCGCTTCGGGGCCCACCCGCCCTACGAGGATCTCGTCCGGACCGTGGAGGAGGCGATCGGCGACGATCCCGAAGCGCCCGAGCGCGACCGGCTGTTCCTGGTGGAGCGCAGCCGCGGTCCCTCCAAGGCGCCCCGCGACAGCGAGGTCTACACCTACCGCACGTGGTGGCACTCACGGGGGCCCGCCGCCGTGCCGGCCATGGCCCATCGCCAGATCGGCCAGGTGCGTGCGCCGATCCTGCTGGTGCAGGGCACCGACGACGAGGTGGTGCACCCCGAGGAGGCCGAGCGGCTGGCCGAGGTCGCCCGCGCGGCGGGGAACCTCGACGTGACCGTGGTGCCGATCGCGGGCGTGGGCCACTCGTTCGAGGGCGGCGAGATCGCCACCCGGGACGCGGTCGTGTCCTGGCTCCGCAGGCGGGCCTAGGGGTGGCGAGGATCTCCCATCGCGGCGGGCGGGTCCGGCGTCCCGCCTTCGGCGCCGACGACCGGGGCATGGCCGTGGAGCTGGTCGTCTCCGAGACCGAGGACGGCAAGCGCTGGGACGGCATGGTCTTCCTGCCCCGGGAGGGGATGGACCGCCGTCGCCGGCTGGCGGTGCTGGTGCTTCACGGGTCGCTCGGCAACTACGTCTCGGGCGTCCCGCGGCGGCTGGCCTTCGGGCTCTCGAGCGCGGGCTTCACGGTGATGACGACCAACACGCGGATGGCCAACTACGGGGTCATCTTCGGAGGCGGGCTGATGCATCGGACCCCCCTCGACATCGACGCCGCGCTCGCCGTCCTGCGACGGCGCGGCTTCCGCCGCATCGTGCTCCTCGGCTTCAGCCTGGGGGCCACGATGGTCACCCACTACCAGGCCCTGCGGCAGCCGCTCGACGTGGTGGGCGTGTGCACGCTGGCGCACCCGGCGTCGCTGCCCTCCGCGCTGCGCCTGCGGTGGAGCCATTTCGGCGCCGAACCCGGGTACGAGGAGGTGGTCGAGCACGTCCACGTGCGCCTGGCGCCCGACTACGAGTCGGAGAAGAACGACCGGATCTTCCTGGTGCGGCGGGGGCGCGGGTTCGGCGATCGTCCGCTCGACGGCGAGATCTGGACCTACCGCTCGTGGTGGTTCTCGCGCGGGCCACGCGCGCCGCACGCCGAGTCCCGCCTGCGCGTGGGCGGGGTCACGGTCCCGCTGGCCCTGATCCAGGCCGGCGACGACGAGCTGGTGCACACGTCCGAGGGCGGCGAGCTGGAGGCCCTGGCGCGCCAGGGCGACTGCCCCAGCGTGTTCCTGCACACCGTGCTGGGCGCCGACCACGTCTTCACCGGATTGGACGCGGAGATGACCGACGCGGTCATCTCCTGGCTGGACCAGCGGGCGACCGACTAGCTGAGGCCGTGGAGGGCGCGGGCGGCGTCGATGGCCTGGTGCGCCTCGGCGTCGGCGCGCGCGCGCGCGTCGGCATCGATCTCCAGGGGCCAGTCGCCCGACAGCCGCGGCGTGAAGTCCACGCCGGCGCGCTCCCGGGCCCGCGCGAGCCACTCGGCCGGCAGGTCCTCGGGCAGCTCCACCTCCACCATCTCCGCGAACAGGTACGCCCAGAGGCGGGCGAGGAGGTCGATGTTGTAGCCCCCGCCGGTCACCACGAGCCAGCGGCCCCGGGCGGCGTCGAAGGCCAGGTCGCGCATCGCGGTGTTCAGGCGCCGGAAGGCGGCGGTCGTGACCTGGAGGTGGGCCATCGGGTCGGTGTGGTGCGGGTTGACCCCGGTCATGGACACCAGGACGTCGGGACGGAAGCGGCGCACGGCCGGGGCGATGACCTCCTCCACCGCGCGCAGGTAGGGCTCGTCGCCGGCGTAGGGCGGCAGCGGCACGTTCACCGACGTGCCCTCGCCGTCGTTCGCGCCCCGCTCGGCCAGGCCGCCCGTCCCGGGGTAGAGGTACCTTCCGCTCTCGTGGACGGAGCACGTGAGCACGCGCGGGTCCTCGTAGAAGATCCACTGGACGCCGTTGCCGTGGTGGGCGTCAACGTCGATGTAGGCGATCCGCTCGGCGCCGCGGTCGAGCAGCGCGCGGATGGCCACCGCCGCGTCGTTGTAGATGCACATCCCCGACGCCCGGTTGGCCATGGCGTGGTGCAGCCCGGCCGGGGCGGGGCAGAACGCCTGGAGCGCGCGGCCCTCCCAGATCTCGAGCGCGCCGGTGAGGGACGCGCCGCACGCCGCCGCCGCCGCCTCGTGCATCCCGGGCCGTGCCCGTGTGTCGCCGTCGGCGAAGCCCCACAGGGTGGCGGCGGGCTCCCCCGCCAGAACCGGGTTCGCGCTGTAGCGCTTGACCGCCTTGACGTAGGCCGGGTCGTGGACCGAGAGGATCTCGTCGTCGGTCGCCAGGCGGGGGACGATGCAGTTCACGTCCGGCCGGTCGAGCAGCCCGTAGGCCCTCAGCAGATCGATGCCGAGCTCCCGGCGCAGCGCCCGCTCCGCGTCGTCGCTGGGGTTGTAGGCCTGCAGGTGCGGCCCGTAGACGAACGCCGTCGTCGGCATCGGCGCACCCTAGCGTCCCGGTTGGGATCCCGGCCTCGCCGGACCTCCGAGGTGAGCTCGCGCCCCACCCTCAACCGCCGGCCGTGAGCTCCTTGAAGAGACGGAGCGTCTCGTCCGCCGGCGCGACGCCGAGCCGGCGCCGGAGCGTGTTCACGCACATCTGCAGCTGTCGGGACACGAGCTGCTGCTGGTGCTGCTCGGCGTAGCACCGCATGAGCAGGCGGTGGGCGGATTCCCGGCAGGGGTCGCTGGTCAGCGCCTGCTCGCCGGCCTGGGCGGCCCGCGAGGGATCGTTTCGCTCGAGGTGCAGCTCGCCGAGATCCTCGAGCGCGCAGAGGTAGAGCTCCTCGAGGTGGCGCTGCTCGGCGAGGTGCCACTCCGAGAGCGTGTCGTCCTCGAACAGCGGGCCGCCGTAGATCTCCGTGGCGCGCCGGTAGGCGTCGATCCCCTCCTCTCGCCGCCCCGCATCCCGCAGCGCATGGGCCTCCTCGAGGCCGCGGAGGAACTCATCCCGGTCGATCCGCCAGGACAGCTCGGGGTTGAGGCAGTAGCGCCCATCGGCGTACAGCACGTGGTGCCCGCCGCCGTGGTCCTGGAGGGTCCGCCGCAGGTTGTGCAGGGCGACGTTGAGGTTGTTCCGGGCCGATTCCCTGCTGTGGCCGGGCCAGAAGGTCTCCATCAGGAGCTCTCGGCGGACCGGGCGATCGGCGCCCATGACGAGGTACTGGAAGACGGCCCGCGCCTTGAGGCTGTGCCATCGCTCGACGGCCAGGTCCCCGAGGACCACGTCGAGCGGCCCGAGCACGCGGACGCGGATGGCGTCGGGTGGAAGGACCTGGGGCGGCGGTGCGACGACATCCGGCTCCACGGCCGCCGGAGCCCGCGCAGATGGCTCGTGGGCTGCCCCGGGTGGGGATGCGTCGCCGATCGATGGCGGACCGCGCGACGGCCCCCGCGAGCGTCCCGCCATGAGCCGGAGCCAGCCGGCCCCGGCCTCCGGGCCGGTCGCCGGCGCATCCCCACCCGCGGCCGGGACGTCCTCGGCCCAACCCGCGACGAGGCCGTCGATCGCCCGTCTTATCTGGTCCTCCAACGCGCGATGCCGGCGGGCCTCGGTCTCCAGCTCGTCGGCGCGCCGGCGATGTCCGGCGCAGGCGACGCAGAGCTGACGCAGGGACTGGAAGAGCGCGGCGAAGTCTCCCGCGGCCGATTCACCGGCGAGGACGTCGGTGAGCAGGGCGCCCGCCGCGTCGAGCTCCCCGCGCCGAACGAGGTCTCGCGCCCGCCCGACAGGGCCGTGAGGCCACGGCTCCTGGCCGGCCCTTCCCACCCCCGACATCAACAACCGTGTCTCGCCGGCAGTCACGGAACTCCCGTCCAGGACGGATCAGGCCCGCGGGTCATCCTGACGTGTGGCCCCTGGACGGCTCGGCCGGCGACCGAGAGGGCATCGAGCCACGGGAAGCCAGCCTGCCGCCCTGCGATGCCTGGCTCGAACCTGCCTCCGCCATCCACCTGAGGTCAAGCGGAACGCCCGCAGCGCGACATTTTTTGACGCTTTGAGGCGATGCGCGTTCCGCGTGCCAAGACGGCCTCGGCGCATGGGTTCCCGCCCCGGGCGGGGAGCCGTTGCCAACGGTCACCCGGTCCGGGGGCGACGGACGATCCGCGGCAGCGGGGCCCGCGCGAGCAGGGCGGACGCATCCGGCGTCCACGCGACGAGCTTGGCCTCCCGCTCGCCGTCCGGAACGCTCGACAGATCGAGCCGCACGGGGGCCCCTTCGCCAACCCCGATCGGCCCGGGGTCCCAGCGCTGCTCGCCCACGGGGCGGGTGAGCAGCGCCACGTGCACCTCGTGGCCGGGGGGGCCGGACACCGTCACCTCGAGCCGTCCGGTCCCCGTCGAGGTCAGCGGGGTGGGCACGGGCACGTCGGCGATGGTGACCTCGACCTTGCGGTCCTCGTGGATCGACCTCACCCGATCGATCGTCAGCGCCGGGATCTCGCCCGGCTCGGGTTCGACGCGGTCAGCGCTCTCCGGTCCGGCGTCTCCCTCAACGGCCGGTCCGCCCGCCTCGCCGCCGCTCCCCGTCAGAAGCTCCGAGATGGGCGGCTGGCGCATGAGCCAGCGGCAGAGCTGGTCGCAGTCCCAGCCGTCGAGGACCTCCGACTTCTCCTGCTCGAGCTCGGTCTGCTCGACCATGAGACGGCGCTCGGTCCCGCTCTCGGTCACGCGCTGCTTGAAGACCACGGCGAAGCTCGCCGCGGGAGTCCAGTGCGAGCCCCCGGCCTCAGGGGCGACGCGGCTGCGCGCGTTCTCCTGCCAGGTCGTGATGCGATCCCGGCCGATGCGGCGCCCCTTGAGCTCCTTGAGCCTCTGGTAGAGGTCGTCTGCGTCGGCCTCGGCCAGCCCCTTCAGGTTCGTGATGCCGACGCTCTTGAGCGCGTTGACGTGCGTCTCCTCCAGGCCGGGGATCGACCTGAGCCCATTGCCTCCCATGAGCCCTCCCGTCGGGGTGATGACCGGGGCGACGTCCCGGCGCCGCCATCGGCGCCGGGACGTCGCCGGTTACGGCCGCCTACGGCGTGTAGAACTGGTACTCCTCCTGCGCCTCGAAGCCCACGAGGGCGATGTGGCCGTCGCAGCACCTGAGGCAGAATCTCGCGCAGGTCTCGTAGACGACGCTGCAGCACTGGTCGCCGCCGGGGACGCTGCCGGCCGGGACCGTGACCAGGTGCTGGATGCAGGTGGAGCCGTCCTCCTTCCGGGCTTCGCAGCCCTTCCAGTCCTTGATCTCGAGGGTCCCTGGGAGCAACTTCTCGGACAGATGGAAGTCCGCGTCCTGGCCGATCGCGGTGAAGTCGAGGTCGAAGCACCAGGAACCGGTCATGCATCGCCAGAGCTCGCCCACGAGCTCGACGCGAAAGCGCACCTGGAAGTCGTCCGTGACCTGGATGATCGAGCTGGGGTTGACCCCCTGGGAGTCGAGGATGTCGGTGTCCCAGAAGGCCCGGAAGGGCCCGCCCGCAAGGGGCACCTCGGTCCAGCCGTCCAGATCCTCGCCGGGCCAGCACCTCGATGGGTACTTGGGCGGCGAGATGTCGTCGGATGCCATGAGCCACTCCTCGCTTTTCGTGGGGCACTGCGGTCATGAGCACGGCCGGCGGCCGCCCGATGACGCTCCCAGGCGCTGCTTCGAGATCCCTGTCCGGCGCGCTTACGCCTCGTGCGCGAAATCGCTTAGCCGATTGTCGAGACGCTTACGGAGCCACTGATTTCCCCGCCCGTCGAATCGCCGGGGGACGAGGGCGGCAGCCGGAGCGCTGAGGGCGCGCGCGGACGGGCGGCGCCTATGGTCGGGGGACCGACCGGAAAGGCTCCCCCGTTGCCCGCCTCGATCTCCGCCACCCTCCACACCGACCCGGGCTGCCCGTGGGCCTACTCGGCGCTGCCGGCGCTGCGCGTGCTCGACTGGCGCTACCGCGATCAGATCGACTGGCGCGTCGTGGTGATCGGGCTCACGGAGAAGGCCGAGCAGTACGTGGCGCGCGGGTACACGCCGGGACGGGCGGTCGAGAGCCAGATCGTCTTCCGCGAGCGCTTCGGCATGCCGTTCTCGCTGGTCCCCAAGTCGCGCGTCGCGGCCACCGCGCGGGCCTGCCGCGCGATCGTCGCGGCCCGGCTGGCCGATCCGGGCAGCGAGTGGCGGGTGCTGCGGGCGCTCCAGCTCGCCAACTTCACCACGCCGCTCCTGCTGGACGACGATGCCCTGCTGGCCGCCGCCCTGCGCGGCGTGCCCGGCGTGGACGCCGACGCCCTCGTCGCCCGTCTCGACGATCCCGAGGTGACCGCGGCCTACGAGCGCGACCGCGCCGAGGCCCGCACCGCGGCCGGCTCGCCCACCCACCTGCAGGGCAAGTCCGCCGACACCGACGGCGCGGTGCGCTACACCGCGCCTTCGCTGGTGCTCGAGGCCGGCGGGCGGCGCCTGGAGGCGGGCGGCTGGCAGCCGGTCGAGGCGTACGACGTGCTGGTGGCCAACCTCGACCCGGGCCTCGGCCGCGAGCCGCCGCCCGACGGCCCGGAGCCCCTCCTGCGGCACTACCCCGAGGGGCTCACCACCCAGGAGGTCGCCGCGCTGCTCGTGCACGACAACGACGCGCTCGACCGCACGGGGGCCGAGATCGCCCTGCAGCGCCTGGTGGCCGGGGGGCGGGCGACGAAGACGCCGCTGGGCCACGACGCGGTCTGGACGATCGCCGGGACGCCCGCGCCGGACGCCGCCGCGCCGGCCGTCAGCGCAGCCGGTCGAGCGCCGTCAGCGTCTGGGTCATCTGAACGGCGGCCCGTCCCCGCAACCTGACCTGGGCCGCCTCGTCGTACGGGGTCTCGCTCTCGGTCAGGATCGCCAGCGTCCCGCCGCGCTCCAGCACGATGCGGGGCAGCTCGCTCACCGGCGCCACCAGCAGCGAGCTGCCGATGACGAGCATCAGGTCGGCGCGCTCGGCGTGGGCGTAGGCCGCGTCGATCGCCTCGCCGGGCAGGGCCTCGCCGAACAGCACCACCCCGCTCTTCATGGGGAAGCCGCATCCGCAGAGGGGCACGCCGTCGTCGGCGGCGTCGGCCCGGGCGATGAGCTCGTCCATGCTCACCCGCGCGTCGCAGTGGAGGCAGACGCCCCGGTCGAGCGCGCCGTGAACCTCGATCGGGTCGGGGCTGCCGGCGCGCGCGTGCAGCCGGTCGATGTTCTGGGTGATGACGGCCTTCACGATGCCGCGGCGCTCCAGCTCGGCCACGGCCCGGTGGGCGTCGTTGGGCTCGGCGCCGGCGAGCATGTCGATGCGCGGGCGGTGGAAGCTCCAGAAGCGCTGCGGCTCGTTGAGGAAGGTGGACATCGAGGCCACCTCCATCGGGTCGTACCTCTCCCACAGCCCGCCGGCCGAGCGGAAGTCGGGGATGCCGCTCTCGGTGGAGACGCCGGCGCCGGTGAGGACCACGGCGTGCCCGGCGTCCGCCAGGGCGGCGGCCAGATCCTCGGGGCCGTGGGGCATCCGAGCGATCGTACTAGTCTGCCCCCCGTGCGAGCCGACGGACGCCGCCCGGACGAGCTCAGGCCGATCGAGATCCTGCCGGGCTTCGTGGAGACCGCCCACGGGAGCGCCCTGATCTCGATCGGGCGCACCCGCGTCATCTGCACCGCCTCCGTGGACGAGGCCGTGCCCCCCTGGATGCGCGGGCGGGGGCGCGGCTGGGTGACCGCCGAGTACGGGATGCTCCCGGCCTCCACGGGCGAGCGGAAGGCGCGCGACGTGACCCGCGGACGCCCCGACGGGCGCACCACGGAGATCCAGCGGCTGATCGGCCGCTCGCTGCGGGCGGTGGTCGACATGGAGGTGCTCGGCGAGCGCACGGTCTGGCTCGATTGCGACGTCCTCCAGGCGGACGGCGGCACCCGCTGCGCCAGCATCTGCGGCGCCTGGGTGGCGCTGCACCAGGCGACGAGCGCGCTGGTGGCCCGGGAGGCCATCCCGGCGCTGCCGCTGCGCGACTCGATCGCCGCGGTGAGCGTCGGCATGGTGGACGGGGTGCCGCTGCTCGACCTGGCCTACGTCGAGGACTCCCGCGCCGAGTCCGACATGAACGTGGTGATGACCGGCGCCGGCCGCCTCGTGGAGGTGCAGGCCACCGCGGAGGGCGCCACCTTCTCGCGCCCCGAGCTCGACGGCCTGCTCGACCTCGCCGAGGGCGGCATGCGCGCCCTGACGCTCGCCCAGGGGGCGGCGACGTCGTGACGCGGATCGTGCTCGCCACGGGCAACCTCGACAAGGTGGCCGAGCTCGAGCCGCTGCTGGCTCCGGCAGAGGTGCAGGGCGCGCCGGAGGGCTTCAACCCCGAGGAGACCGGCACGACCCTCTTCCAGAACGCGTGGATCAAGGCCGCCGCCCTGCGCGAACAGGCCGATCCGGAGGCGGTCGTGGTGGCCGACGACTCGGGGCTCGTGGTGCATGCGCTGGGCGGCCGCCCCGGGGTCTTCAGCAGCCGCTACGCGGGGCCGCAGGCCACCTACGAGGACAACTGCCGGCGCCTGCTGGAGGAGATGGAGGGCGTCGAGGACCGCGGCGCGGCCTTCGTCTGCGTGCTCGTGGGCCTGGCGCCGCGCGACCGCGTGCTGGTGGGCTGCGGCGTCTGCCCGGGCACCATCGCACCGGCGCTTCGGGGCTCGGGCGGGTTCGGCTACGACCCCCTGTTCCTGCCCGAGGGGGAGATCCGGTCCATGGCCGAGATGTCCGCCGCGGAGAAGGCGGCGATCTCCCATCGGGGCCGGGCGGCACGGCGGCTGGCCGGGCTGCTCGGGGCCGGTTGACCTCTCCCATGGCGGGGCGCCGGGCGCTGGTCACCGGAGGCGCCGTCCGCATCGGGCGACGGCTGTCGCTGGAGCTGGCCGGCATGGGCCTGGACGTGGTCGTCCACCACCGCTCCTCGAAGGGGCCGGCGGAGCAGACCGCGGCCGACTGCCGGGCCCTCGGCGTGCGGTCGGAGGTCGTGGCCGGCGACCTGGCCTCGGCCGAGGGATGCCGGGGCGTCGTGGCCGAGGCCGCGGCCGCCCTGGGGGGCGTGGACGTGCTCGTGTGCTCGGCCGCCAACTTCCTCGCGGCCGCCTTCGCGGAGACCACCGAGGAGCAGGTCAACGCGGTGCTCGCGGTCAACCTGAAGGGCCCCTTCTTCTGCGCCCAGGCGGCCGCCCCGGCCATGGCCGGGGCGGGGTTCGGCCGCATCGTCCTGCTGGGCGACGTCGCCGGGCTGGAGCCGTGGCCGCGCTTCACCGCCCACTCGGTGGCCAAGGCCGGGGTGGACATGCTCACCCGCTGCCTGGCGCAGGAGCTGGCGCCCGCCATCACGGTCAACTCGATCGCCCCGGGGCCGGTCCTGATGCCCGAGGGCGCGTCGCGCGGCGCGGTGAAACGCTCCGAGCAGAAGACCGTGCTCGGTCGGATAGGGTCCCCCGACGACGTGGCGGGGGCGCTCCGCTACCTGCTGGAGGCGGACTACGTGACGGGGCACACCTTGGTTGTTGACGGGGGCCGGTTGGTGCGGCCGTGACGGCGGGGCGCCGGCCGGCGCCCCGGCGCTGGCTCTCGCGGCTCATCGGGGCCGTGCTCATCGGCTGGATCGTGGTCTACAACGTGATGCGGCTGGCGGGCTCGAGCCCCGCCGACGCCGCCTGGCCCTCCCTCGCCATCGGCGCCGCGGCGGCGCTCGTCCTGGTGGGCCTGGGGACGCTTGCGATGGGCCTCCCGGGCATGTCGCGGCTCGCCGACCCCCGCGGCACGGCGGACATCCCGCCGCCCGGCGGGCGCTCCTACGCCCAGCGACAGGCGATCGGCCTGGCGTGGCCGGCCCTGGGCGCCCTGGCCGTCGTCGCCATCGTCGTCGGAGCGTCCCTGCTCATCGATGCCCTGCGCACGGGCGAGGGCCGCCCGTCGAAAACCGTCCTGATCCTCACGGCGTGGAACGTGCTCGCCGGCCTCTGGCTGGGCGACGAGGCGATCCGCTCGCGGCGGGGCGACGTGGACGGGCTCGACTCGGCCGTGCTCGGCTGCCTCCTGACCGCGGTCCTCGCGGCCGTCGCCATCTCCCGCAGCCTGCTGGAGCCGGCGCAGGTGGTGCTCATCGCGGCCGCGGGGGTGGCGGGCGCACTCACGAGCTACGCCGTGTGGCGGCTGCGGGGCTCGACGGGCGCGCCGGTGGGTGCGGCGCTCGTGGCGGTCGTCGCCGGGCTCTGCATCGCCCTGCCCTTCGTGCTCTAACCGGGCTTGCGGTGACGATCACCCTCGCCTGCCCGCTCTGCGGGACCCTGGTCGCGGACGGCGCCGAGCCGGTGCCGGGGGCGTGCCCGACCTGCGGCGCCCGGTTCGCCGGGGGCGGGGAGAGCCCCGGCGAGGGGGTCGCGCTCGCGGCCGCCGCGTGGGGCGCGGGCGACCTGCCGGCCGAGGCCCTGACCCGCCGCCTGTTCGAGGTCGAGCCCGCGCCGGCGCCGGCGCCCACCGCGGCCATCGCGTCCGATCGCCGCGACGGCTTCTACCGCTGGTGGGTGTTCGTGCGGCCGGGCGACGGCGATCCGGCGGCCGTGCTGCGCGAGGCGCTGGAGATGTGACGAACCCGGGTGGCGGGGCCGGGGGCGGTCGGGTATCGTCCCCCTGGCACTCTCATGGGACGAGTGCCAAAGTCCCGCTGCCCGTTGGATCGGTCGGCGCCCTGCGCCGGGGCCGCGAGAGAGTCATCTGCAAAGACCCGGGAGGGCCGATGAACCTGAAGCCCCTGGGCGATCGTGTGATCGTCAAGGCCGTGGAGCAGGACCTCGTGACGGCGAGCGGCATCGTGCTGCCCGACACGGCGAAGGAGAAGCCCCAGCGGGGGCTCGTGCTGGCCGTGGGTGAGGGTCGCTTCGTCGATGGCGAGCGCGTGCCGCTCGAGGTCTCCGACGGCGACGAGATCATCTACTCCAAGTACGGCGGGACCGAGGTCAAGCTCGAGGGCGAGGACGTGCTGATCCTCAACGAGCACGACATCCTGGCCCGCGTCGCCGCGACCCCCAAGGTGCCCTCGAAGCGCACCTCCGCGCGCAAGCCGGCCGCGAAGAAGACGGCGAAGAAGTAGCAGCGCCCGGCCCGGCCCGAGCCGGCGCCCGACCCACCGATATTCGAGAAGAAGCGAAGGAGAAGCGCGCGAGATGCCAAAGCTGATCAAGTTCAACGAGGACGCCCGGCGGGCGCTCGAGCGCGGGGTCAACACCCTGGCCGACGCCGTCAAGGTGACCCTCGGGCCGAAGGGCCGCTACGTGGTCCTCGACAAGAAGTTCGGGGCCCCCACGATCACCAACGACGGGGTCACGATCGCCCGCGAGATCGAGGTCGAGGACGTCTTCGAGAACCAGGGCGCCCAGCTCGTGCGCGAGGTGGCCACGGCCACCAACGACGTCGCGGGCGATGGAACCACCACGGCCACCGTGCTCGCCCAGGCGATCGTGCGCGAGGGCCTGAAGAACGTGGCCGCCGGCGCCAACCCGATGGGCCTCAAGCGGGGCATCGAGGCCGCCGTCGAGCTGGTCGTCGCCGACATCGCCAGGCAGTCCAAGGAGGTCTCGGGCAAGGAGGACATCGCCCGGGTCGCCGCGATCTCCTCGCGTGACCGCGCCATCGGCGACGTCATCTCCGACGCCATCGAGAAGGTCGGCAAGGACGGCGTGGTGAACGTCGAGGAGGGCCAGACCTTCGGGATGGAGCTGGAGTTCACCGAGGGCATGCAGTTCGACCGGGGCTACATGAGCCCCTACATGGTCACCGACCAGGACCGCATGGAGGCCGTCCTGGATGACCCCTACATCCTCATCCACGGCGGCAAGATCAGCTCGGTGCAGGACATCCTGCCGCTGCTCGAGCAGGTGATCGGCCAGGGCCGCTCCCTGCTGATCATCGCCGAGGACGTCGAGGGCGAGGCGCTCGCGACCCTGATCGTCAACAAGCTGCGCGGCACCTTCACCGGCATCGCCGTGAAGGCCCCCGGCTTCGGCGACCGGCGCAAGCGGATGCTCGAGGACATCGCCATCCTGTCCGGCGGCGAGGTGATCGCCGAGGAGATGGGCCTGAAGCTCGCCAACGCCCAGGTCAACCAGCTCGGCCGCGCCCGGCGGGTGGTCATCTCGAAGGACGCCACCACCATCATCGACGGGGCCGGCGACCCCGAGGAGATCAAGGGCCGGATCAAGCAGATCAAGGCCGAGATCGAGACCACCGACTCGGACTTCGACCGCGAGAAGCTCCAGGAGCGCCTGGCCAAGCTCGCCGGCGGGGTCGCCGTGGTGAAGGTCGGCGCGGCCACCGAGACCGAGATGAAGGAGCGCAAGCACCGGGTCGAGGACGCCCTGCAGGCGACCCGCGCCGCCCTCGAGGAGGGCATCGTCCCCGGCGGGGGCGTGGTCCTGATCAACTCGATCAAGGTCCTGGACGGTCTCAAGCTCACGGGCGACGAGGCCACCGGCGCGTCGATCGTGCGCCGCGCGCTCGAGGAGCCGCTTCGCCAGCTGGCCGAGAACGCCGGGCTCGAGGGCTCGGTGGTGGTCGGCGCGGTCAAGGAGAAGAAGCCCGGGATCGGCCTCAACGTCAACACCGGCGAGTACGTGGACCTGGTCAAGGAGGGCATCATCGACCCGGCCATGGTCACGCGCTCGGCGCTTCAGAACGCGGCCTCGATCGCCAAGAACATCATCACCACGGAGTGCGTGGTGGTCGACAAGCCCGAGGAGGCCGGCCCCGCCATGAGCGGCATGGGCATGAGCCCGAACATGGGCGGCATGGGCATGGGCGGCGGGATGATGTAGCAGGACCCAGCGGCGCCGCTTCGGCGGGGCGGCCGCGGGAACGGCAGGACATGCGAAGGGGGCCGATCCGGCCCCCTTCGTGGTTCTCGTCGTGGCGGGGGACTCCTCGCCGGGCTCGCGGGAGACGCGGGCGGCGGTCTAGGATCGTCGCGTGAACGCCGCGGGCTCCGCCGGGGCAGGTCCGGCCCACATCGACCACCTCACCCACGACGACCTGCTGCTGCTCGCGCGCCTCGCCGAGCCCGGGGGAACCGAGGCCCAGGCCCAGGCCGGCGCCGCCCGCCTGCGGGCCGATCCCGTCCTGCTGGAGGAGGCGCTCGCCTCGCCCGAGGCCGCCGCCCTGCTGCTCGACCCGCCGGCCGACGACCCCGACGCCGAACGACTGCTGCGCGCGTCGCCGTTCCTGGCCTTCGCGGTGGCCGTCGAGAGCATCGCGGTCGAGCTGAAGGACGCCACGCACGTGCGCGAGTGGGTCGGGCCCAAGATGCGCGTGCCGGTGCTCGGCGGGGACGACCTGCGCGAGCTGCTCGCCGACCGCTCCCGGCGCGTCTTCCTGGCCGAGCTGCTGGCCTCCTACACGCGCGTGTCGAGCGGCACGGTCTGGCGCGAGACCTCGCGCGGCTGGCGCAAGCAGCGCTTCAGCGAGCTCGACCCCTTGCGCATGGCGTCACTGCTCGACTCGGTGCCCGAGGCCCGCCGCCCCGCCGTGCACCGGCGTCTGGGCGACCTGTGCCTGTTCCTCGCGGGCGTCTTCCCCGACCACACCTCCGCGCGGGCGTTCCGGCCGATCGATCTCCACCGGCTGGGGCGGGCGGCGGCCATGGGCGGCGCGGACGAGCTCGGCGAGGAGCTGGAGACCCGCGGCGCCGTGGGCCTGCTCGACCACCTGGGCGCCCGCTGGTACCTGCTGGCGGCCAGCGGGGACGCGCCCGGGGGGAGCCTGCTGGAGGCGATCGCCGCGCGCTTCGTGGAGTCCCGCCGGGCGCTCAACCTCCTTGCGGATCGCCACCTGTTCCCGGCGCGACCGGGATGGTTCCCGCTTCTGCCCTGAGCGGCTCCGGCTCCTCGATGTCCGGCCGGCGGTAGTGGCCGGCCACGTCGAACACGCGCCGGGCGGCGACGATCGCCCCCATATCGCAGTCGGCGTAGAGGATCTCCTCGCGGCCCGCGACGGGCCCGGCCAGAGGCGTTCCCCAGGGGTCCACGATCATGCTGTTGCCCTCCAGCAGCTCGTCCGGGCAGGCCGCGAGCTCGTCGGGGAGCGGGAAGTCGTCGGGGAAGTGATCGCGTCGCAGGTACTGCACCGGCGAGAGCACGAACGCGCCCGCCTCGAAGGCGAAGGCCCGCATCGCGGCGATCCAGACCTCGCGGTCGTCGGCCGTCGGGGCGAGGTAGAAGTCGACGCCCCCGCGGTGCAGCCTCTGGCGGGCGGCGGGCATGAAGTTCTCCCAGCAGAGCAGGCCGCCGAGGCGGCCGATGTCGGTGACCAGGGGATCCAGGTCGTCGCCGGCCCCCTGGCCCCAGAAGACCCGCTCGTGGAGCGTGGGCAGGAGCTTGCGGTGCTTGTGGGCGAGGGTGCCGTCGGGAGCGAGCCACACGAGGGTGTTCCACATCGTCCCCGGGCGCGCGGAGTCGCGCTCGTTGACCCCGATGGCCACCCAGGCGCGCGCGCGGCGGGCGGCGGCCCCGAGGCGCTCGGTGAGCGGCCCCGGCACGTCGACCGCGCTGTCCCACATGCGGCGGTGGACCTCGGCGGCGCCGCTGGTGAAGCGCGCGCAGGCGTACGCCCAGCGCGAGCTGGGATAGAGCGAGACGAACACCTCGGGCAGGGCGATGAGGCGCGCCCCCCCGGCCCCCGCCTCGCCGATCAGATCGCAGGCCTTGTCCACGCTCGCCGCGGCGTCCAGCACGACGGGCGACGCCTGCACCACGGCCACGCGCACCGTCGCGCTCATGACCGCCGCTCCCGGATCTCGTCCAGCACCTCGCCGGTGTGCTCGCCCAGGCGCGGCGCGGGCCGGCCCGTTGCGGCCGGCGTGCGCGAGAGGCGCAGCGGCGGCCCGGTGACCAGCTCGGTCCCCAGCGTGGGGTCCTCGATCTCCACCAGCAGGCCCAGCTCGCGCGCCTGCGGGTGGTCGAGCAGCGACAGCGGCCGCTCGCTCACCACGCCGTGGGGCAGGCCGGCGTCGCCCAGGATGCGCAGCCAGTCGGCGGTCGGGCGGGTGGCCAGCCGGTCGCCGATCTCCCGGGCCAGCGCGTCGGAGTTCCGCGACCGCTCGGGCAGCGCGGCGAAGCGGGGGTCCTCCAGGAGCCGCTCGAGGCCGAGGGCGCGCAACAGCGGCTCGTGCATCGGCGGGGCGAAGCACGCCAGGGCGATGCCGCCGTCGGCGGTCGGGTAGGTGCGGTAGAGCGCGCCCACGAAGCGGTTGAAGAGGGGCTCGCCCGAGTCGTCGCGGATGAACCGGTGCACGGCCAGCGCGGCCGACGCCTCGAGGAGCGAGGTCTCGACGGCCTGGCCGCGCCCGCTGCGCTCGCGCTCGAGCAGCGCCGCCAGCACCCCGGCGACCATGATCCACGGGACCACGGTGTCGTGGATCGGCACCGGCAGCGGGTGGCCGTCGTTGGCGGCGACGAGGCCCGCCTCGGCCTGCATGGCGACGTCGGTGCCCTTGCGCCCGGAGGGCCCGAAGGCCGACAGCGAGCAGTAGACCAGGCGCGGGTTGAGGGCCTCCATCTCCGCGAAGCCGATGCCCAGGCGCTCGGCGACGCCCGGCGCGAAGCTGTGCACGAGCACGTCGGCGTCCCGGATGAGGGCCCGGATCGCCTCCTGCCCGTCCGGGGACTTCAGGTCGAGCACGACCCCGCGCTTGTCGCGGTTGACCGCGTGGAAGAGCCGGCTCTCGCCCCGCACGTCGTCCACGTGGCGCCACTGGTCGCCGGCCGGGGGCTCGACCTTGACGACGTCCGCCCCGAGCTGGGCCAGCGCCATCGTGGCGAGCGGGCCGCCGAGCTGATGGGTGAGGTCGATCACGCGCACGCCCTCCAGCGCCCCGCCGGTCATGACGCCGACCCGGCGTACGCGGCGGCCAGCTCCGGCGCGCCCTGGCGCGGTCCGCAGCAGTACACCCGCAGCTCCTCGATGCCCTGCGGGCCCACGCGCATCACATGGACCTGGCGCACCACCCAGGGCTCGCCCTCGCAGGTGCTCGTGCGCTCGAACTCCACGGAGGCGCGGTCGCCGTCCTGGATGCGGCCGATGAACGCGTAGGAGGGGTCCTCCTCCCAGCTCGCGTACCAGTCGGCCAGCTTGGCGGCGACCGTGTCGGCGCCGTCCATCAGGTAGAAGTTCTCCGGGACCATCCCGGCGAAGCGGACGCCGGGGGCGAGCGCGCCGCGGATGCCCTCCGGGTCCTTGCGGTCGATGGCCTCGACGAGGCGGGAGACGGGGTCGGTCATCGGGTGCTCCTTTTCGGTCGGGACGACCTGTCGGACACCATCGTTCCGGGGCACCGTCATCGCACCGTCAAACCGTCGTCAATCCTTCGAGTCGGCCGTTGCCGAGCCCCCGGCGCGGTCCTAGGTTCGCCGTGGCCGGCCACTCCATGCAACCTTTTTCGACCGAGGAGGAACCCCACATGTCCGCAGCCGAGCGCAAGACGTTCGAGCATCCCGACGAGACCCGCACGTTCGAGAAGGGCAGCCTCGACCTGGTCGACGTGGCGGGCGCCCAGATCGGGCGCCTGGTGCTCGAGCCGGGCTGGCGCTGGTCCGACCACGTCAAGCCCCTCGCCGGCACCGAATGGTGCGAGGCGCCCCACTTCCAGTACCACGTCTCCGGCACGCTCCGGATCCAGATGGCCGACGGGACCGAGCTCGACGCCGTGGCCGGCGACGTCACCGCCCTGCCCTCCGGCCACGACGCCTGGGTGGTGGGCGACGAGCCCGCCGTGGTCATCGACTGGTGGGGGGCGACCGACTACGCGAGGTGATCGCGGAGCGGGCGCCGGCGCCGGCGCCCGCCTCGGTCCTCGTTGCTCCCCGCCGCCCCGGAGGAGCAGACTGACCCCATGCTGAGCGCGCGGCTCTTCGGCGAGTTCCGCGTCGAGATGGACGGGAGGCACATGCCGTCCACGTCGGGCCTGCGCCCGCGCTCGCTGCTCGCCTACCTGCTGCTGAACCCCGGGCCGCACCCGCGCGCGCGCCTGGCGGGCCGCTTCTGGCCCGACGTGCTCGACACCAGCGCCCGGGCATCGCTGAGAAGCGCCCTCTGGGCCGTGCGGGAGGCGCTGGACCGCGTCGGCGCCGGGGGCTACCTGGCGGCCGACCGGACGCACGTCGGCATCTCCGGCGACCTGCCGCGGAGCGTCGACGCCGAGGAGTTCGACCGGCTGGCGGCGCTGGGCGACCGCGCCTCGCTCGAGGCGGCCGTCGCCCTCGCCCGGGCGCCGCTTCTGGCCGATCTGGCCGACGAGTGGGCGCTCGAGGCGCAGGATGCCCACCGCGACCGGCTGGTGACGGCGCTGGAGCGCCTCGCGGCCCTCGCCGAGGGCGCGGGGGACCTTCCCGCCGCCGTCCGGTGGACGCGGGCGGCCCTGGAGCAGGACCGGCTCCGCGAGGCGACCCACCGCGACCTCATGCGCCGCCTCGACGCCTCCGGCGAGCGCGCGCAGGCCCTGGCCGCCTACCGCCGCCTGCGGGCGGTGCTGGCGGCCGAGATGGGCATCGTCCCCTCGCGCGAGACGCGCGAGCTGGCGGCGTCGCTGCGCGGCGAGGACGCGCCCGCGCCGCGGGAGCCGCCCCGGCCCGCCCGCCCGGCCCCCCGCCGCGCCGAGCCCCTCGTGGGGCGCGCGCGCGAGAGCGCCGCGCTGGACGCGGCCTGGGCGCGCGCCGCGGCCGGGCTGGGCGGGGTGGTCGTGGTGGAGGGTCCCGCGGGGATCGGCAAGTCGCGGCTCGTCGCCGAGCTGGCGCGCCGGGCGCGGGCCGGCGGCGGGCGATCGGCCCTCGGGGGCGCGCTCGAGCTGGACGGCGCGCCGCCGCTGGCCCCCTGGTCCGAGGCCGTGCGGGAGATCGTGCGCGACGCCTCGCCACCGCCCGAGGGATCGTGGCCGGGCGATCTCGCCCGCCTCTGCCCGTCCGTCGAGCCGCTGTGGGGCCGCGCCCCGCGGGAGCCGTCGGCGGTGCCCGAGCTCGAGCGCGTGCGGCTGTTCGAGGCGGTCGTCGAGCTGGTCGCGTGGTGCGCGCGCGAGGCGCCGGTCGTCGTGGCGCTCGAGGACCTTCATCGCGCGGATCCGGCGAGCGCCGCGCTGCTCGCCCACCTCGGGCGGCGGCTCGGCGGGCTGCCGGCCCTGGTGGTCGTGACCCGCCGCTCGGCGCCGGCCAACGTCAACCTCGATCTCGCCCTCGACGCGGTCCGGTCGCGCGGGCTGCTGCGCCTGGAGATCTCCCTCGAGGGGCTGTCCGAGGCCGAGACCGGCGAGCTCGTGGGCGCGGCGGCCCCCGGCCTCGCGCCCGAGATGGCGCTCCGCGTCGTCGCGGGGGCGCAGGGGAGCCCGTTCCTCGCGCGCGAGGGGGCGCGCGCCGCCGCGGCGGGCCGCGAGCCCGCCGAGGGCGTGCGGGGGGCGATCCGGGGCCCGCTCGGCCGCCTGGACCCCGCCGCCCGCTCGCTGGTCAACCTCGCCGCGGCCGCCGGGCGCCCGCTCGAGCCGGCCGAGGCCGGGGCGCTCGTGGGGCCCGGCCAGCTGCCGGACGCCCTCGACGCCGCCCTCGACGCCGGCCTGCTCGTGGAGGACGACGACCGCCGCGTGCGCTTCGCGCACGACCTGATCCGCGAGGCGTGCTACGCGGAGCTGACCCCCGCCCACCGCGCGGAGGCCCACCGCCGCCTGGGCGAGGCACTCGGCCGCCGCCCAGGCCGCCGGGCCGCCGAGGTCGCCCGTCACCACCGCCTCGCCGGGGAGCCCGAGGCGGCGCGGCGGTACCTGGCGGCGGCGGCCCAGGACGCACGCACGCTCGGGGCCCTCGAGGAGGCCGCGGCCTACCTCGCCGAGGCCGTCTCGCTGGCCGGGGACGACCCGAGCGAGGCCGGCGACCTCTGGCTGGCGCTCGCCGAGGTCCACTCCTGGCGCGCCGACCGCCCCGCGATGGACGAGGCGTTCGCCCAGGCCGAGCGGCTCCTCGGGGGGGCCGGGGACGCCGGCCGCCTCGCCCTGGCGCACGCCTTCCGCGGCCGCTGGCTGCACACCACGCTCTGCTACCCGGCGGATGCGCTGGCGTCCAGCCGCCGCGCCCTCGAGCTGATCGACCTCGCCGGCGTGGTCGCGCCCGAGGCGCGGCTGCTGGCGCTGTCGAGCGCCGCCTGGTCGGAGTCGGTCGCCGGCGATCCCGCCGAGGTGCCGCGGCTGATCGAGGGCATGCGCAGCATCCCCGAGGCCATGGGCGACCGGGCGCTCGAGGCCGAGCTGGAGCACGCCCGCGCCACGGCGCTCCTGCGCGCCGGCGACCTCGCCGGGGCGGGCCGGGTGTCCGAGCGCGCCGCGGACCTCGCGCGGCTGGCGGGCCGTCCCGACATCGCCGCGCTCGGCCTGCTGACCGGCGCCGCGGCCGCCGCCTGCGCGGGGGACGTGGAGCACGTCCTCGTGCTCTGCGACCGCCTCGCGGCCTTCCCGTGGCCCGGCCGGGCGCTCGAATCGCAGCTCCGGGCGGCCCGCGCCCACGCCCTCTCGCGGCTGGGGCGCCACGACGAGGCGATCGCCGCCGCGGAGGAGACCGCCGAGCGGGCCGGCGCCGGCGGCCCCCGCGAGGAGGGGCTGGCGCTGCTCGACCTGGGCGAGATCCTGCTGGCGGCCGGCTCGTACGCGCGGGCGGCCGTGCGCCTGCGGGCCGCGCTCGAGGTGGGAGGGGACGGGCTCCCGCGCGCCCTCGCACGGCTCCTCCTGGCCGAGGCCCTGGTGGGCGCCGGCGAGCCCGCGGCGGCCCAGGTCGAGGTGGAGCGGGTCCCCTTCGAGCCCGTGGGGCCCGCCGACATGCCCGAGGCCCTCGTGCCGCGGATCAGCCGCGTGCAGGGGCTCATCGCCGCCGCGAGCGGCGAGCCCGGCCTCGCCGGGCGCCACCTGGACGACGCCGAGCGCGCGTGGCGGCGGATGGCCGGGGCGCCGGCGCCCGGCGAGGCCTACGCGGCCATCCTCGTCGACCTGGGCCGTCCGCCGGTGGCCGGCCTGGTCGAGCCCGGGCGGGAGCTCGAGCGCCTGGCGGCCGACCGGCTGGGGCTGGCCCTGGTGACCACCGAAGGAGCGTGAGATGCCCGACTTCCAGCGGCACGCGATCTGCCGTGCGCCGGCGGTGGAGGTCTTCAAGATCCTCCACGACCCGGCCCGGTTCCCCGATTGGTGGGAGGGCACCGGCCGGGTCGAGGGCGAGGGGGAGGAGGTGACCCGCTACACCACCGAGTGGCCCGACTTCGCCTACCCCACCGCGGTGACGCGCTCCGGGGACGGGGCGGTCACGATCTCCTGCCTGAAGTTCGACGTGATCCAGGAGTGGCGCCTGGAGCCGCACCCGGACGGCTGCGCGGTGAGCGTCCGCGTGGAGCTGCCCGAGCGCGACGCCGCCCGCATCGACGACCAGCGCGCCGAGACCGGGGCCTCGCTCGCGCGCCTCGTGGCCCTGGCCGAGCGGGAGGTGGCCGCCGCCTGAGCGGCCGGCCCCCCCGGTCAGTCGTTGCCGAGGGCCAGGTTCAGGTCCCAGGCGGCCGAGATCAGCCCGAGGTGGGTGAACGCCTGGGGGTAGTTCCCCAGCGCGTCGCCGGTGTCGCTGACCTGCTCCGCGAACAGGCCGAGCCCGCTCGCGTAGGTGAGCATCTTCTCGAACACGAGGCGGGCCTCGTCCAGGTGGCCGGCGCGCGTGAGGCACTCCACCAGCCAGAACGAGCAGAGCGAGAACGACCCCTCGGCCGCGCCGCCCAGGCCGTCGTCGGAGGCGGTCTTCGGGTCGTAGCGGTACACGAGGCTGTCGGACACCAGCTCGTCGTCGATCGCCTGGAGGGTGGAGAGCATGCGGGGGTCCCGCGGCCCGATGAACTTCACGAGCGGCATCAGCAGGTTGCTCGCGTCGAGCACCTCGCCGCCGTAGTACTGCACGAAGGACTGGCGCTTCGCGCTCCATCCGCGCGTCATGATCTCCTCGTAGATGGCGTCCCGCGACGCGCGCCACTTGCCGGTGTCGCCCGGCAGCCCCCGCTGGGCCTGCATGCGCATCGCGCGCTCGAAGGCCACCCAGCACATCAGGCGCGAGTAGACGAAGTCGCGCCGTCCGCCGCGCACCTCCCAGATGCCCTCGTCGGGCTGCTGCCAGTTCTCGGCCAGCCAGTCGAGCACCCGCCGCAGGTTGTGCCACAGCTCCCAGCTGATGGGCTGGTTCTTGTTGGAGAGGTAGACGGCGTCCATCAGCTCGCCGTAGACGTCGAGCTGGAGCTGGCTGTGTGCGCCGTTGCCGATCCGCACCGGCCCGGAGCCGCGGTACCCCTCCAGGTGGCCCAGCTCGTGCTCGGTGAGGTCGGAGAGCCCGTCCACGCCGTAGACGATCTGAAGCTCCGGGTTGTCGTCGTCGGTCTCGATGAGCCGCTCCCCCAGCCACTCCGCGAAGTGGTTCGCCTCGTCGTTGAAGCCCAGGCGCTGGAAGGCGAAGGCCGTGAAGGCGGAGTCGCGCAGCCAGGAGTAGCGGTAGTCCCAGTTGCGGGCGCCGCCGATCATCTCCGGCAGGCTGCAGGTGGGCGCCGCGACCATGGCGCCGGTGGGCGCGTAGGTGCACAGCTTGAGCGTGATCGCCGACCGCTGGACCATCTCGCGCCAGCGTCCCCGGTAGTGGCTGACCCTCAGCCATTGCCGCCAGTAGGTTCGCGTGTCCTCGATCGCGCGGGCGACGGACTCCTCCGACCACCGCTCGCCGCCGTCGCCGGGCTGCCACACGAACCACGCGCTCTCGCCCTCGCGCAGCCGGAACCGGCACCCGGCGGCCGGCCCCTGGGCCTGCAGCGGCACGCTCGCGCGCAGCTCGGCGGGGGTCCCCCAGTCGGGCGTGAAGCGCGCCACGTGGTCGCCGAAGAGATCCACGCGGTGGGCGGCCCGGCCGTAGTCGAAGGCCGGGCGGCAGGACATCCGGAACTCGACCTCGCCGCGCACGACGTCCACCCGGCGAAGCAGCGCGCAGGGGTCGATCTCCACGGGCATGGCGTCGGTCAGCTCGCCGACACCGTCGGTGCTGTAGAAGCGGGTGACGAGCACCGCGGTGTCGGGCAGGTACATCTGCTTGCTCGGGACCGGCGAGGTGGGGGCGATTCGGAACGCGCCGCCCCGGTCGGCGTCGAGGATGGCCCCGAAGGCACTGGGCGCGTCGAACCGCCGTGGGCAGAACCAGTCGATCGATCCGTCCACCCCCACCAGCGCGGCCGTGCGCAGGTCGCCGATCAGGCCGTAGCTCTCGATGGGCCGGTAGCGCGGCTCGTAGGGGCCGCCCCAGCCGCCGTCGGCCACGACGGCCGGCCCGGTCCCCGATGCGGCCGTGGTCGGGTTCCGGGAGGGCACATCGGAACTGTACCGACGGCGCCCGCGGACGGAGGCCTCGCTACGCTCGCCGCGTGACCCGCGGAGCGAGGCCCTGACCGAGACCGCCTTCGGGGCCCTCGTCATCATCCTGGCGGGGGCCCTCGCCCGCCATTTCCGCGTGCTCTCCCGCGAGGACGGCCCGGCCCTGGTGCGCATCGTCATCTACCTGGGGCTGCCGCCGCTCATCTTCCTGATCATCGCCCGGGCGGACCTGCACGGCGCGCTGCTCCTGATCCCGCTGGCGGCCATCGTGGTTCACGTCGTGCTGCTCGTCATCGGGTGGGCGTTGACGCGGGTCTGGGGAATGGAGCCCACCCGCGCGGGGGCCCTCATCCTCGCGGTCGCCGTGGGCAACACCGGCTTCTTCGGGCTTCCGCTGATCGCCGCCTCGGGGGCGGGCTTCTCGCTGGCGGCGGCGGTCATGTACGACGTCGGCACCGGGCTCATCACCTGGACGTTGACCGTGGCGGTGGCGAGCTCGTACGGCCGCGCGCCGGGCGCCCCGCGGCCCTCGTTCGGCCAGCTCGGGCGCGCGCTGCTGCTGCCACCCAACTGGGGCCTCGCGGCGGGGGTGGTGGTCAACCTCGCCGGCGTGGACGACCTGCCCCGGCTCATCGAGCGCCCGCTGGAGCTGCTGGCGGCGTCGGTCCTGCCGCTCACCATGCTCTACACCGGGCTCACGATCGAGCTGCGCGGCCTCCCGCGGCTGTGGGGAGAGGTGAGCTATTCCGCGGTCATGCGGCTGTTCGTCGCGGGCGTCATCGGCCTCGTGGTGGCCCTGGCCTTCCAGTTCAAGGGGGACGTGCTGCACACGGTCGTCATCATGGCGGCGATGCCAACCGCGATGATGTCGCTCGTGATCGGTTCTCGATCGGGCCTGCGGGCCGACGTCCTGGCGGCGGCCGTGGTGGTGACAACGGTGCTGGCCACCGCGACGCTGCCCCTGTGGCGGGCGGCCCTGCTGTGAGCTTCGGCTCTCGCGTGGCCGCGGCCGTTGACGCACGGGCGAGCCAGGTGGTCCTGGGCCTCGACCCGGACCCCGCCCGGGTCCCGGGCGGGGCCGAGGGCGCGCGCGCGTTCTGCCGGCGGGCGATCGCGGCGGCGGGCCCGGCCTGCGTGGCGGCGAAGCTCCAGCTCGCCTCGTTCGAGCGCTTCGGCGCGGCGGGGTGGGAGGCGTTCGAGCGGGTCGCGACGTCGGCCGCCGAGGCCGGCCTGCTGGTGATCGCCGACGCCAAGCGCGGGGACTTCGACGTCACCAACCGCGCCTACGCCGAGGCGTTCCTCCGGCCGCCGATCGACGCGCTCACGGTCAACCCCCTGCTCGGCGGCGACGCCATGCGGCCCTTCCTGGACGCCGCCGCCGCCGGAGGGCGCGGGCTCTTCGCGCTGGTGCGCACGTCCAACCCCGGCGCGGCCGACTTCCAGGACCTGCCGCTCGCGGCCGGGGGCCTGTGGCACGAGGAGGTGGCCCGCCGGGTGGCCGAGTGGGGCGCCCCCTCGGTGGACCAGTCCGGGCTCTCCTGTCTCGGAGCCGTGGTGGGCGCCACCGTGCCTCCGGAGCGGATGACGGCCCTGCGGGCGCTGATGCCCCGGCAGATCCTGCTGGTCCCCGGCGTGGGCGCCCAGGGGGGCGAGCCCGACCGGCTCGCGCCGGCCTTCGCGGGGAACCGCGCGGGCGCGCTGGTGTCGGCCAGCCGCTCGATCATCTTCGCCGAGAGCCCGCGGAAGGCCGCCGAGGCGCTCCGCGAGACGCTCTGGGCCGCGTCGGGGGGATGGTGATTCGCGCCCCATCGGGCATAGGATCCCCGCGGGCGGGCGCCCCCCGGCGTCCGTCGACGATTGGCGACAAGGGGGACATCAATGCCTGCCGAGTATCACTGCCCGAGCTGCAACGAGACCTTCTCCGAGGAAACCGCGGAGGCGGTCATCAAGCGGGCGGCGGCCCACGATCACGATCACCACGGGGGGCCGGAGGCCATCACCCCGGAGATCGAGGCCGCCATCCGGAGCCGGGTGGTCGTGACCTGAGTCGGGGGGGACGGGTCGGTCTGCGCCGGCCCGTCCCTCACCGATGGCGCCGCGGGGGGATTCCCGCCACCGCTCCGGTGGCCCGGCTCGCGGCACTCGCCGCGATCGCCCTCCTGCTGGGCGCGGCGCCCGTCCGGGGAGCCGACCCGCCGCCGGTCGATGCGGCCGCATACATCGTGGTTGACCAGGGGACGGGTGAGACGCTTGCGCGGAAGGCGGCCGATCGGGAGCTCCCGATGGCCAGCACCACCAAGATCATGACGGCCCTGATCGTGCTGGAGCGGGCCAACCTGGACGACGAGCTGACCGTGCCGCGGTCGGCCGACATCGAGGGGTCCTCCGGCCGTCTCGAGACCGGCGAGCGCCTGAGCGTGCGGGACCTGCTCACCGCCCTGCTGGTGGCGAGCGGGAACGACGCCGCCGTGACCCTCGCCGAGGGCGTCGCGGGCTCCCAGCAGGCGTTCGTGGCCGACATGAACGCCCGCGCCCGGGAGCTGGGCCTCACCCACACGCACTTCGTCAACCCCCACGGGCTCGACGCCCCGGGGCACCACTCCAGCGTGCGCGACCTCGTGAAGCTGGCGGGCGTGGCGATGCGCGATCCGTTCTTCCGGCGGACCGTGTCGAGCCGGCGGGCCAGCATCCCGGGGCCGGGGGGCGTGGGGCGGCGTCGGTACGAGTCGGAGAACGTGCTGCTGGACACCGACCCCGAGGTCAACGGTGTGAAGACCGGCATGACCGACGAGGCGGGCTTCGCCCTGGTGGCGCACGCGCGCCGGCCGGCGCTCGGGGTCCAGCTCTACGTCGCGCTGATCGGCGCCCCCAGCCCCGCGGCACGCGCCCGCGGCGGACGGCGCCTGCTCGACTGGGGCTTCTCCCAGTTCGCGCGCGCGACGGTCGTGCCGGCGGGCGCCACGCTCGGGCGCGTGCCGGTGCAGGGGCGCCCCGGGACCTCGGTGCCCTACCGGGCCGCATCCGCGGTCACCGCGCCGCTGCTGCTCACCGCCCCCGTCCGCCAGCGCGTGGTGGTGCCGGCGCAGGTGCGCGGCCCGGTCACGGCCGGCCAGCCGCTCGGCACGGTGAGCGTGCTGCAGGACGGGCACCTCGTCGCGCGGAGCCCCCTGGTGGCCGCCGAGGGCGCCGGGTCGCCGAGCATCTGGGATCGTGTCCGCGCGGGCGTGGAGTCGCTCGTCCCATGATCGTCACGATCACCCTCAACGCCGCCCTCGACCGCACCGTGCGCGTGCCCAACTTCCAGCTCGGCGCGAACCACCGCGCCAACGCCTCGCTGCGGCTGCCGGGCGGCAAGGGGGTGAACGTGGCGCGGGCCCTGAAGCAGCTCGGGGAGCCGGTCATCGCCACCGGCCTCGCCGGCGGGCGCACGGGCACCTACATCATCGAGGAGCTGACGGCGGAGGGGATCCTCAACGACTTCGTGCGGATCAAGGACGAGTCGCGCACGTCGACCGCCGTCATCGATCCCAACACGGGCCAGCAGACCGAGATCAACGAGTACGGCCCCAACGTGGAGGCCGCCGAGCTCGACGTGCTGCTGGGCAAGATCCGCTACCTGTCGAAGGGCGCGGACGTGTTCGTCATCGCCGGGTCCCTGCCGCGCGGCGTGCCGGCCGATTTCTACGCGACCCTCGTGCGCCAGCTTCGCAGGGCGGAGAAGGTGACCGCGGTGGACGCGACCGGCCCGGCGCTGCGCGCCGCCCTCTCGGCCGAGCCGCGCGTCGTGAGCCCCAACGTCCGCGAGGCCGAGGAGATCGTCGGGCACGAGTTCGGCGACGAGGAGGACATGGCCGCCGCGGCCGAGACGCTCGCCCAGATGGGCGCCGAGACCGCCCTGATCCACCACGAGAGCGGATGCGTGGCCCACGTCCGCACCGAGTCGAGCAAGCGCGGGGCCACCTACCGCGCGGTGCTGCCGGCGCGCTCGGACGTGGTGTCCACCGTGGGGTCCGGCGACGCCTTCCTCGCGGGCTACCTGTCGGCGCGCTACGGCCACCAGCCCCCCGAGGTGGCCCTGGCCCTGGCCGTGGCCTGCGGCGCGGCCAGCACCCAGCGGGTGGGCGCCGGCGTGCTCGACCCCTCCGACGTCGAGGCGCTCCGCCGGCGTGTGGAGGTCAGCGAGATCGGCTGACCAGCCGGCGCTGGGGGGCCCGGCCTCCGGCCGGGGGCGCCGCTATCCTCCCCGGATCACGCGCGAGCAGGGCCGGCGCGCTCGGGGACCGTCACGGGGGGGCTGAGTGGAGATCGAGATCGGGCGGGGGAAGAAGGGACGACGGGCCTACGGGCTCGACGAGATCGCGATCGTGCCGAGCCGCCGCACGCGCGATCCGGAGGATGTGGACCTCACCTGGCGGCTCGACGGGCACCGCTTCGAGCTGCCCCTGCTGGCCTCCGCGATGGACGGCGTGGTGGACACGCGCACCGCGGGCATCATCGGGAAGCTGGGCGGCCTCGGGGTGCTCAACCTGGAGGGGATCCAGACCCGCTACGAGGAGGCCGACGCCGAGCTCGAGCGCATCGCGGCGATGCCCGCCGAGCAGGCCACGCGGGGCCTCCAGGAGGTCTACCGGGAGCCGGTCAAGCCCGAGCTGATCGCGCACCGGATCAAGGAGATCAAGGACCAGGGCGTGGTCGCGGCCGGCTCGCTCACGCCGCAGCGGGTGACCGACTACGTGGACATCGCGCTCGAGGCGGGCCTCGACATCCTGGTCATCCAGGGCACCGTCGTCTCCGCGGAGCACGTCTCGTCGGTGGCCGAGCCGCTCAACCTGAAGCGCTTCATCTCCGAGCTGCCCGTGCCGGTCATCGTGGGCGGCTGCGCCTCGTACCACACGGCCCTGCACCTCATGCGCACCGGCGCCGTGGGCGTGCTGGTGGGCGTGGGTCCCGGGGCGGCGTGCACCACGCGGCAGGTCATCGGCGTGGGCGTCCCCCAGGCCACGGCCATCGCCGACGCCGGGGGCGCCCGGATGCAGCACCTGATGGAGACCGGCCAGTACGTCAACGTCATCGCCGACGGCGGCATGGCCTACGCCGGCGACCTGGCCAAGGCGATCGCCTGCGGCGCCGACGCCTGCATGATCGGCTCGCCGTTCGCCAAGGCGTCCGAGGCGCCGGGCCGGGGCTACCACTGGGGCATGGCCACGTTCCACCCGCAGCTGCCGCGCGGCACCCGGGTCAAGACACGGACGATCGGGACCCTCGAGGAGATCCTCACCGGCCCCGCGCACGAGAACGACGGCACGCTCAACCTGGTGGGGGGCCTGCGCAGCGCGATGGCCACCTGCGGGTACGACTCGATCCAGAGCTTCCAGAAGTGCGAGGTCATGGTGGCGCCGGCCCTGAAGTCCGAGGGAAAGAAGCTCCAGCAGACCCAGGCGGTGGGAATGGGGTAGGCCGGAGGGAGTCGGCCGGGTTTACCCGCCGGGCCTCCTGCGCATAGGCTCGCTCGGCGATGCCCGGGCGCGTCCCCCCACGAGTCGCGTGTGCCGCGCTGGCGGTGGTCCTGGCCGGTGCGCTCGCCCTGCCGGCGGCGGCGGCCCGCGACGACCTCGACCTGATCTCCCGGGCGACGGGGCCCACCGGCGCCGGGGCGGACGGCGACTCGTTCCTGCCGAGCATCTCGGCAGACGGACGGTTCGTGGCCTTCAGCTCGGAGGGCGACAACGTCGTGCCCGAGGACGACAAGGCCGTCCGGGACGTCTTCCTGCGCGACACCCTCACCGGGGCGGTCACCCTCCTCAGCCGCGCCACCGGCGCCGCCGGCGCCCCCACCACCGGAGACTCCAACGACGCCTCGGTCTCCCGCAACGCGCAGTTCGTCGCCTTCTCGACGACCGGCGCCCTCACGGCCGAGGACACCAACAACGACGAGGACATCTACCGGCGCGACACCGTCAACGGCACGACGACCCTGGTGAGCAGGGGCGACACCGTGGCTGGCGTGCCCGGCCCGGTCGGCGACAAGGGCTCGTTCTTCCCGTCGATCTCGCCCGATGGCCGACGCGTGGTCTTCCCGTCCGTCGCGACGAACCTCGGCGACGATGCGAACGCCACGGAGGACATCTTCGTGCGGGATACGGCCACCGGCATCACCGAACTGGTCAGCCGCGCGAGCGGCCCCCTCGGCGCGTCCGGGGACGACGGCTCGTTCGGCCCCACCGGCATCAGCGCCGACGGCCGGTACGTGGTGTTCGAGTCGCTGGCCAAGAACCTCTCGCCCGACGACAACAAGGCCGTGGACGACGTCTTCGTGCGCGACCTGTTCGGGACGCTCGGACCGACGACGGCTCTGGTGAGCCGCGCGACCGGGCCGGCCGGCGCCGGAGGGGACGGCCTCTCGGGCGACGCCTCGATGTCGGCCGACGGCCGCTACATCGCGTTCGACTCGGAGGCCGACAACCTCTCGACCGAGGACGACAAGGCCGTCGTCGACGTCTTCGTCCGCGACACGGTGAACAAGACGACCACGCTGGTGAGCCGGGCGACCGGGGCCGCCGGCGCCCCGGGCAACGCCGACTCGAACTTCCCGTTCATCTCGCCCGACGGCCGCTACGTCGCGTTCCAGTCCGACGCCGACAACCTCTCGACGGAGGACAACGACGCGGCCGGTAACGTCTACGTGCGCGACCTGCAGCTCGCCACGACCACCCTGGTGAGCCGTGCGGCCGGCGCCGCCGGCGCCGGCGGCGACGGGACCTCCTTCAGCGGCCCGATCTCCGCCAATGACCGCTACGTCACGTTCAGCTCCCTCGCCGACAACCTCTCGGGCGACGATTCGAACGCGGTGGAGAACGTGTTCCGCCGGGACCTGAGCGCGGCCCCGGCGATCGCGGCGAACCCGCCCGCCGGCGCCCCGCCGATCCGTCCGCATCGGCCGACGGGCCTCTGCGCCGGCGTCCGCGCCACGATCGTCGGCACCAACGCGCGCAACGTCATCCGGGGCACCGCCAGGCGCGACGTGATCGCGGCCCTGGGCGGAAACGACCTGGTGCGCGGCCTGGGAGGGAACGACCTGATCTGCCTGGGAGCCGGCAACGACCGCGGCATCGGCGGCGCCGGCGACGACCACATCCTGGGCCAGGCCGGCGCCGACCGCGAGGAGGGCGGAGCCGGGGCCGACCTGCTCGACGGAGGCGCCGGCCGCGACCTGCTCCTGGGCGGTGCCGGCATCGACCGCCTCATCGGCCTGGCGGGCCGCGACCGCGCCGTCGGCGGCGCGGGGGCGGACGTCTGCAAGGTGGAGTTGCGGAGCGCCTGCTGATCGCCAGCGGGCCTCACCCCCCGTGCTCGCGGTGACCGCGGCGGGGGCTAAGGTCGGAGGTCATCGATGGTGAGGTGACCCGGTTGAGAGGCGAGGGACGGCGGCGCGCACGGTGGGCGGTCGGAGTCGCCGTCGCGCTCCTCGCGCTCCTCGCCTTCTCCGCGCGGGGGGCCCGCGACGACCTCGACCTCGTCTCCCGGGCGACGGGGGGAGCCCCCGCGGATGGGCCCTCCACCGAGACGGCGATCTCGGCGGACGGCCGCTTCGTCGCGTTCTCCTCGGAGGCGGACAACCTCTCGCCCGATGACGCCGACGGCGTGCGCGACGTGTTCGTGCGCGACCTCTCGACCGGGGTCACCACGCTCGTCAGCCGCGCCTCCGGGCCCGCCGGCGCGGGCGGGGACGACGGCTCCTCGCGGCCCTCGATCTCCGCCGACGGGCGCCTGGTGGTCTTCTCCTCGTTCGCGCGCAACCTCTCGGCCGACGACGAGGACGCGTACGAGGACGTCTTCGTGCGCGACACGGTCCTGGGCACCACGACCCTGGTGAGCCGCGCGTCGGGCCCCGCGGGCGCCGGCGGGGACCACGCGTCCTTCGGCGGGGTCATCTCGGCCGACGGGACGCGGGTGGCGTTCGTCTCGGCGGCCGTCAACCTCTCCGCGGTGGACGACCCGGCCTCCCAGGACGTCTTCGTGCGCGACCTGCGCAGCGCCACCACCACCCTGGTCAGCCGCGCCACGGGCGCCGACGGCGCCCCGGCGGACGCCAACTCGCTCTCGCCGTCCCTCTCCGCCGACGGCCGCTACGTGGCCTTCTCCTCCCTCGCCACGACCCTGTCGGCCGAGGACGACGACTTCTTCCGCGACATCTTCGTGCGCGATCTCGCCACGGGCGCGACGACCCTGGTCAGCCGGGGGGCCGGCGCGTTCGGCGGGCCGGGCAACGGTGACTCGTTCGAGCCCTCCCTGTCGGGCGACGGGCGCTTCGTGGCCTTTTCCTCGCGCGCGGACAACCTCTCCCCCGAGGGCCACGACGCGCTGGAGGACGTGTACGTGCGCGACCTCGCGGTCAACGCCACCGTGCTGGTGAGCCGCGCCTCGGGCGGCGGGGGCGCGGGGGGCGACGCCGACTCGTTCGCCGCGTCCATCTCGGCCGACGGCACGCGGGTGGCGTTCACCTCCGAGGCCCGGAACCTGTCCGCCGAGGACGGCGACGGCGTCACCGACGTGTTCGTGCGCGATCTGCCCGCCGGGCTCACCACCCTCGCCAGCCGCGCGGCCGGGCCGAAGGGGGCGGCGGCCGATGACAACGCGTTCGCCCCGGACATCTCCGGGGACGGCCGGTACGTGGCCTTCCACTCGGCCGCCGACGATCTGTCCAGCGAGGACCTGGACGCGTTCGCCAACGTCTTCCGCCGTGACGTGGAGCGGGTCCCATCGCCCGCCGGCCCGTCGGCCCTCGGCTCGGGCAAGGCCGGGGGCGCGCGCGTGCGATGCGACGGCGTCCGCGCCGGGATCGTGGGCACGGCGCACCACGACGTCATCCGCGGCACCCCCGGGCGCGACGTCATCGCGGCGCTCGGAGGGGACGACCTCGTGGTGGGGCGCGGGGGGAACGACCTGATCTGCCTGGGCGGCGGCGACGACCACGGCGCCGGGGGGGCGGGAGCCGACCGGATCCTCGGCGGCCCCGGAGCCGACCGGCTCGAGGGCGGCGGCGGCGACGACCGCCTGGAGGGAGGACCCGGTCGTGACCTGCTGGTGGGCGGGGCGGGCCGCGACCGCCTGCTGGGCCTGGCCGGCCGCGACACCGGCCGCGGAGGCCCCGGCGCGGACGTCTGCCGGCTCGAGTCCGCGCGCTCCTGCTGAGGGCGCCGCCGCCGGCACGTCCCACGCCGCCCGGTGCGTCCGCCCGGGCGCGTATCCTTGGACCCCTGACGACCGCCGCCTCCACTCCCGCCCTCGACCCGCAGCTCGCCGCCGCGGCGCCGGGCGGGGTCCTCGTGGTCGACTTCGGCGCCCAGTACAGCCAGCTCATCGCGCGCCGCATCCGCGAGTGCCGCGTCTTCTCGGCGGTCGTCCCGCACGACACCCCGCCGCAGGAGATCCAGGCCCTCCACCCGGCCGGCCTGGTGCTGTCGGGCGGACCGGCGTCGGTGTACGAGCCCGGCGCCCCGGCGCTGGACGCCCGCCTGCTGGAGCTCGGCATCCCGGTGCTCGGCATCTGTTACGGGATGCAGTCGATCGCCCTGGCGATGGGCGGGGAGGTGGCCCGCACCGGCGCCGGGGAGTTCGGCAAGACGCCGCTCCGGGTGCGGTCGCGGACGGGCATGTTCGGCGACCTGCCGGCCGACATGTGCTGGATGAGCCACCGCGACGCCGTCGTGGCCCCGCCGCCGGGCTTCGAGGTGACGGCCGACACCGCCTCGGCGCCCGTGGCGGCGATGGAGAACCGGGCGCGGCGCGTGTACGGCGTGCAGTTCCACCCGGAGGTCGTCCACACGCCCTTCGGCACCGACCTGCTCAAGTGGTTCCTCTTCGACGCCTGCGAGTGCGCGCCCACCTGGACCGCGACCCACGTCATCGAGGAGCAGGTCGAGCGCGTTCGCGCCATGGTGGGCGACGCCCGGGCGGTCTGCGGGCTCTCGGGGGGTGTCGACAGCGCCGTGGCCGCGCTCATCGTGCACCGTGCGATCGGCGACCGGCTCACCTGCGTGTTCGTCGACCACGGGTTGCTGCGCCTGAACGAGGGCGAGCAGGTGGAGACGGCGTTCGGCAAGCACTTCGGCGTCCCCCTCGTCCACGTGCGCGCCCAGGAGCACTTCCTGGCGGCGCTCGCGGGCGTCACGGAGCCGGAGGAGAAGCGCAAGATCATCGGCCGCGAGTTCATCCGCATCTTCGAGCGCGAGGCGGCCAAGCTCCCGGACGCCCGCTTCCTGGTGCAGGGGACGCTCTACTCCGACGTCATCGAGTCGGGCTCGCGCGACGCCGCCAAGATCAAGAGCCACCACAACGTCGGCGGGCTTCCCGACGACATGATGGTCGAGCTGGTCGAGCCGCTCCGCCAGCTCTTCAAGGACGAGGTGCGGGTGGTGGGCGAGGAGCTCGGGCTGCCGGAGCGGATGGTCTGGCGCCAGCCCTTCCCGGGCCCGGGGCTCGCCATCCGGATCATCGGCGAGGTGACCGAGGAGCGCCTGTCCATCCTCCGCCAGGCCGACCACGTGCTGCAGGAGGAGGTGCGCCGGGCCGGCCTCTACCGCGACCTCTGGCAGAGCTTCGCGGTGCTCCCGGCGGTCAAGAGCGTGGGGGTCCAGGGGGACGAGCGCACCTACGCGTATCCCATCGTGATCCGCGCCGTCACCTCCGACGATGCGATGACCGCCGACTGGGCGCGCCTGCCCTACGACCTGCTCGAGCGGATCTCCAACCGCATCATCAACGAGGTCAACGGGGTCAATCGGGTGGCGCTGGACCTGACGTCGAAGCCTCCGGGGACGATCGAGTGGGAATGACCGCATCGTCGGGAGACCAGCGCACGCTGGTGTTGCGCCCCTGGGCCTTCGCCGAGTACAGGGCGGCGTCGGCGCGGCGGAAGAGCTCGTCGGGGTAGGCGGCCTCGTCGATCTCGCAGACCCCCGCGGAGATCGTGAGGTGCCCGACTCCGCGGAACGGGGTCTCGGCAACGGCGGCGCGGGCGCGCTCGGCGACCCAGTAGGCCCCTCTCGCGTCCGACTCGGGAAGGATCCACGCGAACTCCTCCCCGCCCACGCGGGCGACCGTGTCCTCCCCGCGCGCGAGCCCCGCCAGCCGGCGGGCGATCTCGATCAGCACCTGGTTTCCCACCTCGTGCCCGTGGGTGTCGTTGATGAGCTTGAAGTGGTCGATGTCGATCATCATCAGGCTCAGGGGGCGCGAGTGGCGGCGGGCCTTCACGACCTCGTCGCCCAGGCGCTGGGTGAAGGTGCGCAGGTTGGGCAGGCCGGTCAGCGGGTCGGTCAACGCGAGGGCCAAGAGCTGCTCGCGCGCCTCGGCGCTGCTGATCGCCAACGATGCCAGCTCGGCGAAGCGCGACAGGATGCCGGTGGCGGCGGGGTCGATGGCGCCCGGTCGGGTGGTGGAGGCCGCGACCGCACCCCAGAGCCGCTGGCCGACTCGGATCGGCGCCGCGACTCCGATGACGGCTCCACCCTCACCGGGGCCCGGGGGAGCGCCGAAGATGGTGGCCTCACCGGTGAGCGTGACGGCATCGCCCCAGCTCTCGTCCACCGCGCCGTCGCCGACCGCGCCGGGAGCCGACCAGGCGCCCTCCACGTGGGCGGGCCCCACCGCGACGAAGCGCGAGACGCCCGCCATCTCCATGTCCAGCAGCCGCCCCGCCTCCTCTGCCACCAGCGCGAACAACTCCGGCGCGGACCCCTCGGAGGCGACCTTCGTCGCCACCCTGCGCAGGGCGTCCTGCTCCCGCTCGTTCGCGCGCAGGCGGGTCTCGGTGGCTCGCGTGTCCGTCACGTCGCGCGCCAGGACGAGCGCATGGCCCACGATTCCGTCGGGGCTCGTCTCGGGAATCATGCGCGACTCGAACCAGACCGTCCCCGCGGGCGACTCGAACGGGTGCTCGATCCTCCTCGGCTCGCCGGTGTCGAGCACCTCGCGCAGCGCCCGGCTCCAGTCCAGGGGAACGGGCAGCTCCCCCTCGATCTCGAGGATCGAGCGGCCCAGGAAGCTCTCGGCCGTCAGGCCGGTGACGCCCACGACGACGCTGTTGACGTAGGAGATGCGCATCTCCGCGTCCACGCGCACGATGATGTCGGGGGAGTTCTCGGCCAGGGCGCGGAACTCGTCGCCGCGTTCGCGCAGCTCGGCCTGCACCCGCGCCCGCTCCGCGCTCTCGACCTGGACCGTGTGCGCCATGTCGTTGAACGAGCGCGCGAGCAGGTCGAGCTCGGCTGCGCCGCCGGTCGCCGCTCGGGCGCTTCGGTCGCCGCCCGCGAACCGCTCGGCGGCGTGCGCGACCCGCCGGATCGGGCGCACGACGGTGCGGCGCAGATAGACGGCGAACCCCAGGATGAGCAGCGCGGAGCCGATCGCGCAGGCCAGCCCCAGCGCGAGGGCCAGGTCGGCGGCCGACGCGGATCGCGCCCGGCGAGCCACCACCAGGCTCCGCTCTGAGGAGATGAGCTCGGCGAACCCTGCGCGAATCGGCTCCATCCGGCGCCTGCCGCCCCTGCGGCTGATCCTCTCCCGCGCGGCGGCGGGATCACTCCTCGTGAGCTCCACGAGGGGCGTCGACCACTGCCGGCGGTATTCCTGGACGAGCCCGGTGACACGGTCCACCCGGGCGCGCGAGCCGGCCCCGTCGGCCTGGGCCCGGAGGGCGTCGATCTCGGCCGGGATCGCGCGGTCGGCCGCGTTCCAGGGCTCGAGGAAGGCCGGGTCGGCGGTGATCGCGAAGCCCCGGAGGCCGGTCTCGAGGTCGACGGTGCTCGCCTCCAGGTCCTGGGCGCCCCGCACGACCCCTTCCGTCCGCGCGGAGGCGCTCTGCGAGGCGCGCTGATCGACGAGCGCCCAGACGAGCCCGCCGAGCCCGATGACCACCAGGGCCGCCAGCACGAGCGCGGCAACGAAGACACGCGCGATGACGCCGCGCGGGAGTCGCCCGCCGGCGTTGGGTTGGTCCTTCACCCCCGGACCATCGGCATCCCGGGGCAGGACTGGACCGGCCCGCCTCCCCGGGGCGGGCGTGGGATCATCCCGCCATGTCCGCCGATCGTCCGCGCATCGACAAGTGGCTCTGGGCGGCGCGCTTCTTCAAGACGCGCTCGCTGGCGACCGAGGCCGTGCAGGGAGGGCGCGTGCAGGTGGGCGGCACCCGCGTGAAGCCCGCCCGCGAGGTCCGGCTCGGGGAGACGATCAGCGTCACGGCCGGCCACGAGACGATCACGGTCGTGGTGCGGGCCATGGCGGACAAGCGCGGATCGGCCGCCGCGGCCGCCCTGCTCTATGAGGAGACCCGCGAGAGCCGGGAGCAGCGCGAGCTGCGGAGGGAGGAGCGCCGCCTGGCCCGGCCCCTGGGGGCCGACCTGGAGGGCCGCCCGAGCAAGCGGGACCGGCGCCGCCTGGAGGCCTTCCGTGCCGCCGCCCGCCGCCGTCCCTAGGAGCCGGCCGCGCCTCCGGGGCTCCGGACCAGGGGCACGAACCGCACCGGCATCCGCAGGTCCTCGGCCACGAGCCGGTCGTCG
The DNA here is from genome assembly GCA_963760715.1 of Miltoncostaeaceae bacterium. Classification (GTDB taxonomy): domain Bacteria; phylum Actinomycetota; class Thermoleophilia; order Miltoncostaeales; family Miltoncostaeaceae; genus CAVXDY01. The sequence continues at coordinate 796,082 of CAVXDY010000007.1, forward strand.
GCGGTCCGGCGCACCAGGACCAGCCGCTGGCCGTCGGCCTGCCCACCCACCGGCATCACCAGGCGACCCCCCGGCGCGAGCTGCGTGAGCAGGGCCTCCGGGACCGTGGGCGCTCCGGCGGCCACCGAGATCGCGTCGTAGGGCGCGGCCTCGGGCCAGCCCTCGGTGCCATCCCCCTCGTGCAGGTGGACGTTGGCGACGCCGGCGCGATCGAGGTTCCGGCGCGCGCGCCGCGCGAGCGCCGGGCGGATCTCGACCGAGTGCACCTCCGCGGCCAGCCGGCCGAGCACGGCCGCGGCGTACCCGCTGCCGCCGCCCACCTCGAGGACGCGCTCGCCGCCGGTCAGCTCGAGCGCCGCCGCCATGTGGGCGATGACCAGCGGCTGAGAGGTGGTCTGGCCCTCGGCGAGGGGAAGCGGCTCGTCCCGGTCGGCCCGCTCCGCCGCCTCGGGGTCGACGAAGGCCGCGCGGTCGACGCTTCCCACGGCGTCCAGGATCCTCGGGTCGCGAACGCCCCGCGCGCGAAGCGTGCGCAGCAGGAGGCGGCCCGCGGCGGTCTCAGCCGGAGGCGCTCCGCCGCCGGCGCTCCGGGCGCTCGGCCACGCTGTGCTCGGAGGTGAGGCCGTCGGCGTCGCGCACCAGCAGGTAGGCCCCGTCGGCGGGGCCCTCCAGGAAGTCGAGCAGCTCCTCGACGCGCTCCGGGCCCAGGGCCTCGGCGAGCCGGAGCGCCGCCGCGTCGCGCGCCGCGCGCCCCGCCCGGCGGTCCGCCGCCATGCGCCGGTCGATGCCCAGGCGCCGCTCCTCGGCCTCCGCCCGGTCGGCGGCCTCCGAGGCGCGATGCGACCCGGCCGAGCCGAGCGGGCGGCTGGGCGCCCAGATCTTGCGGCTCTGCGTGTGATGCCAGCAGTACGGGCTGCCCCGGAACGGGCTTTGCTGGCAACGCTTCCCATGCGCCGCGATCGCGACGCACCGGCTGACCGAGCGAGTGTCCATGAGCCCCCGCCACCGAAATCCCGCGGCCGACCACCGACCACCAGTTATCCGGTGTACGGTTTGTAGCCATCTGGACTCCCGAAGTCCAGCGCGGCCAGGTGAGTCGCTTGCGGCGGTCCGTGCATTTTCCTACACTCCCGCGGTCGTACACGCGACGCCCGCCCGCGTCGTGCCGCCATGATCTGTGAGGTCCCAGCCGGCCTGTGAGCACCCAGAGCGCCAAGCCCGGAACCGTCGAACGACGCTGGTACATCGTCGACGCGGAGGGGCAGAACCTGGGACGACTCGCGTCGGTGATCGCGGAGACCCTGTCGGGGAAGCGCTCGCCGTGGTTCACCCGCCACTGCGACACGGGCGACTTCGTCGTGGTCGTCAACGCCGAGAAGATCGCCGTCACGGGCAACAAGCTTCGCGACAAGCGCTACTGGCGCCACTCGGGCTACCCCGGCGGCATCCGCAGCCGCACCCTGGGCGAGCAGCTCGAGCGGCGGCCGGAAGAGGTCCTGCGCCGCGCCGTGCGCGGCATGCTGCCGAAGAACCGCCTGGGCCGCGCGCAGCTCACGAAGCTGAAGCTGTACGCGGGTCCCGAGCATCCCCACGGCGCCCAGCAGCCCGAGCCGCTGCGCCTGAGCCGCATCGCCGAGGTGGCATCATGACCCCTCGCCAGGAGGATTCATGAGCACCGAGACGCCGCCCGCCGCCCGCTACCGGGCCACCGGCAAGCGCAAGACCTCCGTCGCCCGGGTGATCCTCACCCCCGGCACCGGCACCATCACCTGCAACGGCCGGCCCATCGACGAGTTCTTCGGCCGCCGCGTGCTGGTGACGCAGGCGACCAAGCCGTTCACCTCCACCGGCACCGAGGGGCGCTTCGACGTCTCGGCCCGCCTTCACGGGGGCGGCATCTCCGGCCAGGCCGGCGCGCTGCGCCACGGCATCGCCAAGGCACTGACCGTCATGGACGCGGGGCTGCGCACCGACCTCAAGCGCGAGGGCTTCCTCACCCGGGACGCCCGCATCAAGGAGCGCAAGAAGGCCGGGCTCAAGGGCGCCCGCAAGCGGCCCCAGTTCTCGAAGCGCTAGGACGCCCCTCGCCCGTGGCGCGGCGGCTGTTCGGCACGGACGGCGTCCGCGGGGTCGCCAACCGCGAGTTGACCCCCGAGCTCGCACTCTCCATCGGCCGGGCGCTCGGCGGCCGCGTGGGGCCGGGGGCGCGGGTGATGATCGCCCGGGACACCCGCCGCAGCGGGCCCATGCTGGAGGGGGCGCTGGCCGCGGGGCTGGCGAGCGCCGGCGCCGACGTGTGCCTGCTCGGCGTGCTGCCCACCCCGGCCCTGGCGGAGCTCGTGGCCGGGTCCGATGCCGCCGCCGGCGCGGTCATCAGCGCCTCGCACAACCCCTTCGCCGACAACGGCATCAAGCTCTTCGGCGGTGACGGCTTCAAGCTCGCCGACGACGAGGAGGCCGCGGTCGAGGCCGCGCTGGAGAGCGAGGGGGACCGCCCCGAGGCGGAGCGCCTCGGGGCGATCGACGCCTGGGCCGAGGGGCGCGAGCGCTACGTCGAGTCGCTGCTCGAGCGCCGCCCCGTCAACCTCTCCGGGTTCTCGATCGTCGTCGACTGCGCCCACGGGGCCACGGCGGTCACCGCCCCCGAGGTGCTCGAGCGGCTGGGGGCGAGGGTCACCACGATCGGTGCCGAGCCCGACGGGATGAACATCAACGCGGGCTTCGGCTCCACCGATCTGGCCGCGATCTCGGACGCCGTGCGCGCGGCCGGAGCCGACCTCGGCCTGGCCTTCGACGGCGACGGGGACCGCATGCTCGCGGTGGACGAGGCGGGGACGCCGGTCGACGGGGACCAGATCCTGGCGATCTGCGCCCTCGACCTGCGCCGCGAGGGGGTCCTCGCCGGCGACGTGGTCGTCACCACCACGATGACCAACCTCGGCTTCCGGCGCGCCATGGCCGCCGAGGGCATCGAGGTGCGGTGGACCGACGTGGGTGACCGCTATGTGCTGGAGGAGATGCGGCAGGGCGGCTTCGTGCTGGGCGGCGAGCAGAGCGGCCACGTGATCAACCTGCTCCACGGCCCCTCGGGCGACGGGCTGGCGGCGGCGCTGCACCTGCTGGGTGCACTCCGCACGCGCGGGGAGCCCCTGTCCACGGCCGCCGCGGTCGTGCAGCGCCTCCCGCAGCGTCTGGTGAACGTCCGGGTGCTGCGCAAGGGCGACCTTCCGGAGGCGCGCCGGGTCTGGGAGGCCGTCGCCGCGTGCGAGGCCGAGCTCGGCGAGGACGGCCGCGTGGTCGTGCGGGCCTCGGGCACGGAACCGCTCGTGAGGGTCATGGTCGAGGCGCCGACGGCCGAAGAGTGCGAGCGATGGTGTGGTGAGATCGCCGAGCTCGCCGCGGACGAGCTCGGGGGCCAGTTACCCTCTTCCGCGGACTGAGCCGAGACACGAGGAGGCCGGCATGTGCGGGATCATCGGCTACGTGGGTGATCGTCCCTGCCGGGAGCTCATCCTCACGGGCCTGGAGCGCCTGGAGTACCGCGGATACGACTCCGCCGGGTTCGCCCTGCTCGACGGGAAAGGCGGCCTGGCCGAGGCGGTGCGGGCGGTCGGCAATCTCGCGGCCCTGAGAGAGGCCGCGGGCTCCAACGGCGGATCCCTCGCCACGACCGGCGTGGGCCACACCCGCTGGGCCACCCACGGGCGGGTCACCGAGGCCAACGCGCACCCCCACTCCAGCACCGACGGCTCGGTGATCGTGGTGATGAACGGCATCATCGAGAACTACACCGACCTGCGCTCCCAGCTCCAGAACCAGGGCGTGGTGTTCGCCTCGGAGACCGACACCGAGGTGGTCCCGCAGCTCATCGCGAGCGAGTACCGCGGCGACCTGGTGGCGGCGGTGCAGGCCGTGCTCCCGCGGCTGGGCGGCCACTTCGCCTTCGTGGCCGCGCACGTCGCGGAGCCCGGGCGGCTCGTGGCGACCCGCCGCGAGTGCCCCCTCGTGATCGGGGTCGGGGAGGGAGAGACCTTCGTGGCGTCGGCCATCCCCGCCTTCCTGCGCGAGACCCGGGACATCGGGCTGATCGAGGACGACGAGGTGGTCGTGGTCGAGGCCGGCGCGTACACGATCTGGAACGGCGGCGAGGCGCTGCCCCCGCGCGCTCCGCGCCGCGTCGAACTGGAACGAGGACGCCGCCGAGAAGGGCGGCTACGAGACCTTCATGCTCAAGGAGATCTACGAGCAGCCGTCCGCCCTCTGGGACACGATCGGCGACCGCCTGCGGCCGGACGGCTCGGTGGACCTCGTGGGCCTCGGCCTGGACGACGCCGCCCTGGCGCGGGTCGAGCGCGTCCACATCGTGGCGTGCGGCACCTCGTACCACGCCGGCCTGGTGGGCCGGTACCTGATCGAGGACTGGGCGCGCGTGGCGGTGAACGTGGAGGTCGCCTCCGAGTACCGCTACCGCACGTGCCTCGCCGGCCCCGGCGACCTGGTGCTGGGCATCACCCAGAGCGGCGAGACGGCCGACACGCTGGCCGCGATGCGCGTGGCCCGCGAGCGCGGGGCCCACGTCGTGGCCGTCACCAACATCATGGGGTCGCAGGCCACCCGGGACGCCGACGGCGTGCTCTACACGCGGGCCGGCCTGGAGATCGGCGTCGCCGCGACCAAGACCCACACCGCCCAGGTGATGGCCCTGTCGCTGCTGGCCCTCAAGCTGGGGCGCCTCAAGTGGGCGCTCACGGCCGCCGGCGCGCTCGATCTGGCCGAGGAGCTGAGGCGCATCCCCGACTCCGTGGAGGCCTACCTGGCCTCGGGGGCGCCGGCCGCGGTGCTCGAGGTGGCCGGCCGCTACGCCGACCGGCCCTTCTTCCTCTACCTCGGCCGCCACGTGGGCGTGCCGGTGTGCTTCGAGGGCGCGCTGAAGCTGAAGGAGATCAGCTACGTCCCCACCGAGGCGTACCCCGCGGGGGAGATGAAGCACGGCCCGATCGCCCTGCTCGAGGAGGACTCCCCGGTGGTCGTGGTGGCCACCGACGGGCACGTCTTCGACAAGGTCGTGTCCAACATCCAGGAGGTGAGGGCCCGCGGCGCGCGCGTCATCGCGGTCGCCACCGAGGGGAACGAGGAGATCTCCCACCATGCCGACGACGTCCTCTGGGCGCCCCGCACGCCGGCGATCCTGTCGCCCATCAGCTCAACGATTCCCCTGCAATTGTTCGCCTACGGCATCGCCCGGGCTCGTGGGCTGAACGTGGACCAGCCCCGCAACCTGGCCAAGACCGTAACCGTCGAGTAGAGGTCGAGGTTCGTGCCGATCATCGGCGTGGGCGTGGACGTGATGGAGATCGACCGGTTCGCGGCCTCCCTCGCCAGGCGCCCGCGCCTGGCCGAGCGGTGCTTCACCCGCGACGAGGCCGCCTATTGCTCATCGCGCGCCTACCCGCCGCAGCATTTCGCGGCGCGTTTCGCCGCCAAGGAGGCGGTGGGGAAGGCACTCGGCATCGGGATGACGCGGTGGCGCGAGGTGGAGGTGGTGCGCGGCCGGGGGGCGCCCACCGTTCGCCTGCACGGCCTCTATGCCCTGCGCGCCGAGCACATCGGCGTGGAGCGCATCCACATCTCGCTCACCCACGGCCGCGACTCGGCGGTGGCGCTCGCGGTCGCCGAGGGCCCGGGACACTAGGTGCCGCCCGCCCGAGCATCGGTCCCGGCGCCGCTGCCGGACTGCACCCCGCTCTTCGACGCCGCCGCCATGCGCGAGGCCGACCGGCGCGCCGGCGAGGATCACGCCATCCCGAGCATCCTGCTGATGGAGCGCGCGGGCCTGGCGTCGGCCGAGGCCGCCCTCGGCGCGTTCCCCGGAACGGGCGCGGCGCTGGTGGTCGTGGGCGCCGGGAACAACGGCGGCGACGGAATGGTGGTGGCGCGCCATCTGGCCGAGGCCGGGTGGGAGGTGGAGGTGGCGGCGCCGGGGGGCCGGGCTCCCGAGACGCCCGACGGCGCCGCCATGGCCGCGATCGCCTCGAGCCTGGGCATCGGGGTCGGATCCCTCGACACGACCCGTCCGGCCGGTGCGCGCCTCGTGGTGGACGCGCTGCTGGGCACCGGCGCCCGCGGGGCCCCGCGGGGCGGGGCGGCCCGCGCGGTGGAGTGGATGGCCGGGCACGACGGGCCGGTGCTGAGCCTGGACGTGCCCTCGGGAGTCGACGCCGGCAGCGGTCGCGTGGAGGGCGCCGCCGTCCGCGCCCGGATGACCGTGACCTACCACGGCGACATGGTGGGCCTGCGGGTCGCCCCGGGCCGCGAGCACGCGGGCCGCGTGGTGGTGGCCGACATCGGCATCCCGGGCGCCGTCGCCCTGCCTCCCACGGCGTGGCTCGTCGGCGCGGGGGCGGTCGCCGCGGTGCCCCGCAAGGGCGCGGCCGGCGACAAGTACGCGGCCGGCGCGGTGCTGGTGGTGGCCGGCTCCCCGGGGCTCACCGGCGCCGCGAGCCTGGCCGCGCGCGCGACGCTCCGCGCCGGAGGGGGCCTCACCGTCGTGGCCGTGCCCGCGGCGGTCCAGCCCGCGGTCGCCGCGCACCTGCTGGAGGTGATGTGCGCGCCGCTGCCCGACCGCGACGGACACCTCGCCCCGGAGTCGGTCGAGCGGGTCGAGTCGGAGGCGGGGCGCGCGAGCGCCCTGGCCATCGGCCCGGGCCTGGGCCGCGCGGAGTGCACGACCGAGGCGCTCCTGCAGATCCTCGACCGCGTGGCGTTGCCCGCGGTGCTGGACGCCGATGGGCTCTGGCACCTGGGGGACGCCCCCGAGCGCCTGACCGGGCGCCCGGCGCCGACCGTCATCACGCCCCACGCGGGCGAGGCGGCGCGCCTGCTGGGCCGGTCGCGCGACGAGGTCGAGGCCGGCCGGCTCGACGCGGCCCGAGAGCTGGCGCGGCGGTCCGGGGCCGTGGTGCTGCTGAAGGGGCCGGGCACGATCGTGGCGAGCCCCGGCGGCGACGTCGCCGTGAGCGCGGGGGGGACCCCGGCGCTGGCGACCGCCGGCACCGGCGACGTGCTCACCGGCACCGTGGCGGCCCTGCTGGCCAAGGGCATGGACCCCTTCCGCGCGGCCGCCGTGGCCGTGGTCGCCCACGCCCGCGCCGGCGAGCTGGCGGACCGCGGCGACGGCACGATCGCCTCGGACGTGCTGGAGGCCCTCCCCGCCGCCCTCCGGCCGCCGGCCCCGCCTTCGCGGTGACGAGCCCGCGGGCCGTCGCGCGGATCGACCTCGCGGCGATCCGGCACAACGCGGGGCGGCTCGTGCGGGCCGCGGGCGGGGCCCGGGTGATGGCGATCGTGAAGGCGGACGGATACGGGCACGGAGCCGTGCCGGCCGCCCGCGCCGCGCTCGAGGGCGGCGCCGCGGCGCTCGGGGTCGCGACGGTGGCCGAGGCCGAGACCCTGCGCGCCGCCGGCATCGACGCGCCGCTGCTGGTGATGGGCCCCCTCGTTCGCCGGGAGTGGGGGCGCGCCGCCGCCGCGGCGGCGGAGGTGGCCGTGTGGACCCCCGAGGCCGTGGCCCGCGCGGCCGCGGCCGCGGCGGGCGGAGGCCGCGCCCGGGTCCACCTGAAGCTGGACACCGGCATGGGACGGCTGGGCGCCCGCCCCGAGGACGTGGCCGCCCTCGCCGAGGCCGCCGCGGCGGACGACCGCGTGGAGGTGGTGGGCCTCATGACCCATTTCGCCACGGCCGACGAGACCGAGGGCGAGAACGCGGCCTTCATGGGCGAGCAGCTCCTGCGCTTCCGGGCGCTCGCGGCCGGCCTGCGCGCGCGCTTCCCGGGCGCCGCCCTCCACGCGGCCAACTCGGCCGCCACCTTCCGCGAGCCGGCGGCCGCCTTCGACATGGTCCGCTGCGGCATCGCGCTCTACGGGTGCTCCCCGTTCGGCGGCGACCCGGCCGACCTGGACCTGCGCCCCGCGATGTCGCTGGTCTCCTACCTCGCGGCCACAAAGACCCTCCTCTCCCGCGAGAGCGCGGGCTACGGGCGCTCCTGGCGCGCCGCCCGGGGCACGCGGGTGGCGGTCGTGCCGGTGGGCTACGCCGACGGCTACTCGCGGGCGTTCTCGGGACGGGCCGAGGTGCTCGCGCGCGGGCGGCGGGTGCCGGTGGTGGGGACCATCTCGATGGACCAGCTCACGGTGGACCTGGGGCCGGGCGGCGAGGACGAGGTGGGGGAGGAGGTGGTGCTGCTGGGCGTCCAGGGCGCCGAGCGGATCACGGCCGAGGAGCTCGCGGCCCTGCGCGGGACGATCAACTACGAGGTGGTCTGCGCCGTGGGAGCGCGCGTGCCGCGGGTTCACGAGGGGTGAGCGCCCACGGGCCCATGCGCCGGCTGCTCGCCCCGCTCGGGACCCTCGACCGGCGCGCCTGGGCCGTGGGGGGCGGGGTGCGCGACGCGCTCCTCGGCCGCCCCGTGGCCGACCTCGACCTGGCGGTGGAGGGCGACGCCGCGGCGGCCGCGGCCCGGCTCGCCCGAGCTCACGGCGCCGGCCGCTTCCTGCTGTCGCGCGGGTTCGGCGCGTGGAGGGTGCAGGGGGGCGACCTGGGCATGACGGTGGACATCACCCCGCTCCAGGGGCTGGAGATCGCCGAGGACCTGGCGCGCCGCGACCTGACGGTCAACGCCCTGGCCGTGCCCCTGGACGCCCCGGACGAGGTCATCGACCTCCACCGAGGCCTCGACGACCTGGCCGGTCGCCGCCTGCGCCTGGTGAGCGCCGGCGCCCTGCGCGACGACCCCGTGCGGCTGCTGCGCACGGCCCGCCTGGCCGAGCAGCTCGGGTTCTCGATCACGTCCGGGACGGTCGCGCGCGCCCGGGAGGACGCGCACCGCCTGTGGAGCACCTCCGCGGAGCGTCTGGCGGACGAGCTGGGGCGCATCGTCTCGCTGCCGGCCCCCCACCGGGCCTTCGCCCGGATGGACGAGATGGGCGTCCTCGCCGCGCTCGTCCCCGAGCTGGAGGAGAGCCGCGGCCTGGAGCAGAGCGCCTACCACCACCGGGACGTGCTGGGTCACACGCTCGAGGTCGTGCAGCACGTCGTCGAGGTCTCGGCCGATCCCGAGCCCATCTTCCGCTCGCGCGCCCCGCGGGTCTCCGCCGCGCTCGCGGAGCCCCTTGCCGACGAGCTCACCCGCGGGCAGGCGCTCGTGCTGGGGTCCCTCCTCCACGACATGGCCAAGCCGGCCACCCGCGCGGTGACCCCGGAGGGCCGGGTCACCTTCATCGGCCACGACCGGCTCGGCGCCCGGATGGCCGACGACCTCATGCGCCGCCTCCGGCTGTCCACGCGCCTGCGCGAGCAGGTCGTGCGGCTGGTGCGGCTGCACCTGCCGCTGGGGTTCCTGGTGCACCGCACGCCCCTGTCGCTGCGGCAGATCGATCGCTACCTGCGCGCCACGGCGCCTGCCGAGATCGAGGTCATCGTGCTGTCGGTCGCCGACCGCCTGGCGACCCGCGGGCCGCGCACCAGCGAGGTGTCCATCGCCCGCCATCTCGCGCTCGCTCGGGAGATGATGGACGCGCACCTGACCCTGGTTCGACCGCGGCCCGGTGCGGCCCCTGGTGCCCGGCGACGAGCTGGCCGAGGCCCTCGGGCGCCCGCCCGGTCCGTGGCTCTCCGAGCTCCTGGAGGCGCTGCGCGAGGAGCAGCTGGTGGGCGCCGTGCGCAGCCGCCCGCAGGCGCTCGCGTTCGCCCGGCGTTGGGAGGCCGCGAGGTCGCCGGGGGTGCCCTGACCGTCTTATATGTCAGAAAAGCTCCACTTGCTCGTTCTGTTTGTGAGAAAAACGCAAGCGGGCTTGTGGAGCCTCGGACACCTGTCGTAGGGTCTGCGCCGTCCCGTAGGGCCTGCCCGCCCGTTTCTTGTAGGACTGCCCGTCAACAACCGGGAGGATCGCCCTATCCTCGGACCCAGACTGTGTCTCTCTTTCGGTGCCGGCCTCGCCGGCATCGCCGTCGGCCTCCTCGGAGCGACCGGAGCCGCCTCGGCCCAGTCGTGCACCGTCGCCCTCTCCCCGGCCGACGAGAGCGCCATGACGGCGCTCATCAACGCCGAGCGCGTGGCCACGGGCGTGAAGAAGGTCACCACCAACGCCACGCTGCGGAAGGCCGGACGCTCCCAGAGCATGGCGATGGCGCGCGGGGCCCGCTTCGCGCACTCCACCCCCCTGTCCTGGGCCAACGGCCGGGCCGCCGCCCAGAACATCGCCTACGCGCCGAGCACCACCGAGGCCTTCCAGGCGATGATGGCCAGCCCCGAGCACCGAGCCAACCTCCTGGGCCCCGTCTTCAAGCAGACCGGCGTCGGCGTGGCCCGCAACTGCGAGGGCACTCTGTACTTCACGATCAACCTCCTGGCCGCGTCCGACTAGGCGCCCGGCCGACGGCCGGTGCACTAGTCTGAGCCGGATGGTCCGGCTCACCCGCATCTACACCCGCCTGGGTGACGAGGGCGACACGCACCTGGGCGACATGAGCCGCGTGCGCAAGACCAGCCTGCGGGTGGCGGCCTACGGCGACGTCGACGAGCTCAACTCCCTGATCGGGGCGGCCCGTGCGCAGGACCCCGGGGACGCCCGCGACGCCCGCCTTGCGGCCATCCAGAACGACCTCTTCGATCTGGGCGCCGACCTGTGCGTCCCTCCCGGCGGCGAGGGCGACGAGGGGCGGCTGCGGGTCGCCCACAGCCAGGTGGAGCGCCTGGAGCGCTGGTGCGACGAGGTCAACGCCGAGCTGCCCTCCCTGACCAGCTTCGTGCTGCCCGCGGGGAGCCCCGTCGCGGCGGCCCTGCACCAGGCCCGCGCGGTCTGCCGGCGGGCCGAGCGCTCCGCCGTGGCGCTCGCCGACGCGGAGGAGGTCGGCGCGGAGGCCCTCGCCTACCTCAACCGTCTCTCCGACCTGCTCTTCATCCTCGCGCGGGCCGCCAACGCCGGCGCCGGCGGCGACGTCCTCTGGGAGCCCGGGGAGGGCCGTTAGCGCCCTAGGCCCGGGTGAAGACCACCCGGCGGGCCTCGGGATCGGCCACGGCCAGGCGCACCCTCAGCCGCTCGCCGGGGCGCGGGCCCCGCGCGTCCAGCCCCGCGACCACGGCCGGATCGGCGATCTGCACCACGGGCCGGTCGTCGCGCACGTCCACGACGGTGGCCTCGAAGACCTCCCCGATCCGGCCGGCCAGCAGGACGCTCTCGAGGTAGTCGAGCGCCAGGCGCTCCGCGGCGCGCTCCCGGGCTCCCGCCCGGCTCATGACGTCCGGCATGTCCGGCAGCGCCTCGAGCGCCCACGCGGGCGGCTCCCGGCCCCGGGAGAGGGCCAGCACCAACTCGTTGGCCACCCGGTCGGCCATCCTCCGCAGCGGAGCGGTCACGTGGGCGTAGGGGGCGGCGATGGCCGCGTGGGCCGGCGGCGGGTCGCCCGCGTCCCGGGTCCAGGCCCGGTAGCCGGCCCCGCGGAACAGGCGGGAGGCCCGTACGGCGAAGGCCGCGTGGCGGGGGTTCGCGGCGTCGAGGGCGCGGACCACGTCCGGGTAGGACCGATCCGGCGGCCACGGCACCCCGAGCGCGGCGGCGCTGCGGCGCAGCCCCGCCACCGCCGCCTCCTCGGGCGCGGCCAGGACGCGGAACAGCCCCATGCCCCCGTCGATCATGATCCGCGCCGCGCAGATGCCCGTCAGCAGCGAGACCTGGGCGTTCCATCGCTCCACGGGCAGCGAGGTCTCGTAGCGGAGGCGGTACCCGGAGGCGGCGCGCTCGATGGCCTGCGCCGGAACGCTCAGGCTCACCCCGCCCCGCGCGGCCTCCCGCGCCAGGCGCCGCTGGCCCACCTCGCGCAGGGGCGCGAGCGGCTCGTCGGCGGTCCCGGCGTCGATGCGCTCCTGCGCCTGCGCGTACGCGAGCGCCGCGCGGCTGCGCACCGTCGCCCGCTCGAGCTCCACGGCCACGGCCTCTCCCGACGCGTCGAGGTCGATGGTCCAGAGCAGCGCCGGGCGATCCTGTCCCGGCAGCAGGCTGGCCGCGCCCTCGCCCAGGACCTCGGGGTGCAGGGGGGTCCGCCGGTCGGGCAGGTAGAGGGTGACGCCCCGAGCGCGCGCCTCACGGTCCACGGCGCCGCCGGGCCGCACCAGGGAGGCGACGTCGGCGATCGCGTACCGCACCCGGTGGCCGTCGCCGCGCCGCTCGATGAGGAGCGCCTGGTCCAGGTCGCGCGATCCGGGCGGGTCGATCGTGACCAGGCTCAGGCCGGTCCGGTCGCGCCGGTCCGCGTCGGGCGCCGGACCGCCGCGTGCGGCCTCCTCAGCCTCCTCGGCGGCCTCGGGAGGGAAGGCGCCCGGGATCTCCAGCTCCGCCCGGATCCGCTCGAGGCCGGCGGCGAGGGACGCCGCCGAGGGCTCGACGCGCAGCGGCGGGGCCGGCACGCGCGGTCAGGAGCCGCTGACAGAGAAGTGCTGGAAGTCCTGGTCGCCGCTCCAGCGGCCGCCCCACCCCCAGCCGACGCGGTCGAAGGCCGCAACCAGGGCGCCGCCCTCCACGGCCATGCCCGCGCGGTAGGGAGAGCGCCGCAGGAAGGGGACGCTCGCGGGGTGGGAGGTGCGGCCGCCCGAGACGTACGGGTTCTCGATCGGGTCGATGTCGATCGCCCGCCCGTAGGCATGCTCGCTCCAGCGGCTCGATCCCGCCACCGGGCGGCAGTTGAAGGCCGAGGTGTTGTCGGCCTCGATGCTGGCGAAGTCGTCGCCGCCGTAGGCCTGGATCGGGCGCATGCGGCGAATGGGGAAGCGGGCCCGGTAGAGGTCGCGGAAGGCGTGCACCACGTCGGCGGCGGCCGAGTTGTGGACGATCAGCGCGCCGCGGTGGACGCGGCCGTCGAAGCCCACGAACGGCAGGCTCACGTGGCGAAGGCTCGACAGGCCCACCGGGCAGCCGCGGCGCCACACGCTCGGGGTCATGTCCTGGCGCTCGGCGGGGCCGATCGTGCGCACCACCGCTCGGAACTCGGGCAACGGGGCGCCGGCCGCGGGTGAGACCCCGGCCACCGCCCCCAGCACGAGGCCCGCGGCGATCCATCGCAAACGACGCACCCCGGCACCGTAGCCGTGCGCGCGGGCTCCGGCCTAGGGTCGAACGGCTCCCACGTAGTCGCTGCGGTCGGCCAGGTTGGCGACCCGCACCACGTCGCCGGTGTGGGGCGCGTGGACGAACTGGCCGCCGCCGATGTAGATCCCCATGTGGCTGAGGCCGTTGAAGAACACCAGGTCACCGACCTGCTCCTGCCCGGCCGGGACCTTCGGGAACATGTTGTAGATGGCGCCGGTGTAGTGCGGCACGCTCTTGCCGATCTGGGCGTAGGCGTACGAGGCGAGCCCGCTGCAGTCGAAGCCCGACGGGCTGGCGCCGCCCCAGACGTAGGGGACGCCCAGGTACTGCATGGCGACCGCCGCCGCGGCGGCGTTGCCGCTCCCGCTGGGCAGCGGGGCGGAGGGGGTCACGCTCGCGGCCGGCGCGGACGAGCCGCCCGAAGCGCTCGCGCCGCTGGAGGAGGCCACGGCCACGGCCGCCGCCTCGCGCTGGCGGGCGACGAGCGCGGCGGCGGCGGCCTCGCGCCGCTGGCGCTCCTCGTCGGCCTTCAGCAGCTGGGCGAGCTCGCCCTTGACGCCGTCCAGAACCGCCTGGCGCTGGTGCAGCAGCCCCTCGACCTTCTGCTTCTGCGCCTGCTTGGCGGCGACCGCGTTCTCGGCGGTCCGCTCGTCGTCCAGGAGCTGCTGGCGCAGCTCGCCCAGCCGCGCGCGGCTGTCGCGCAGGCCCTGGACCACGCTGGCGTCCTGCTGGCCCACGCGATCGAGCAGGTCGATCTTGTCGGCGGCGGCGCTGATGCTGCCGCTGGTGATGAGGACCTCGGCCAGGCTCGGCTCGGGCGTCTTGTAGAGGTCGCGGAGCCGTTCGGCCAGCAGCGCCCGCGTCTTGACCAGATCCTTCTCGGTCTCGACGATCGACTTGCGGTTGTCCGCGATCCGGGTCTTGACCTGCCCCAGCTCGTACACCGCCCCGTTGTAGGCCTCCGCCGCGGCGCCCACCTGTGCGTCGATCGACGCCAGCTCTGCTTGGATGCGGGCGACCTGGGCACGCTTCGCCTGGACCGCCGTGGGCTCTGTGGTGGCGATCCCCGCTCCGAGCGCGAGAAGCGCGAAGAGGGAGACGGCCGCGAGGCCGACGGCGATGAGGTGGCGCGGGGGTCTCAGAAAGCGAAGCTCCTGCGCGTTGACATGACGACAGGGAAGCCCGGGCACTGGCCTCCACCGACCCGGGCACGCTACACCACGCCGTCGGACGGAGGCAAACCCCGGGTATGCCTCCGATTTCGCCTGAAATAGCCAAGATCCTGCGTTGCTGGGGGCCTCCCGGCCGGGAATGATGTCCGCGTGAGGCTCCTCCGCCCGCTGCTGGCCGCCCTGGCGGCCACGACGACCGCCGCCGCCATCGCCCTCGGGGCGCCGTCGGCGCCGTCCTCGGCCCAGGCGCAGGGATACGCGGCGCTGCTGCCCGGGGGCGCCCAGGGGGGCGTGACAGCCTCGTCGGGGGGTCCGACCGACCGTTCCTCGGCGGTTTCGGGCATTCGCCCGGCCGGCGGGGGCTCCGTGGGGACGATCGACGTGCGGGTCGGTGCGCGCACCAAGGGCGCGACGGCGACCGCCGACGGGACGATCTCCGCCAGCGGCGTGACCCTGCTCGACGGGCGGGTCTCGATCGCGTCGCTGCGGATGTCCGCGCACGCCGGCGTGGGGCCCTCCGCGGGGCAGACCGGGCTCACGGAGGCCACGGTCTCAGGGCTCGTGGTTGACGGCCAGGCGGTCCCGGTGGGGCTCGGGAGCCGGGTCGAGGTGCCGGGCATCGGCACGCTTGTGCTGATGGAGCACGTGACCGGGGCCGACGGGTCCGTGCAGGCCAACGCGCTGCGCGTGGAGGTGAGCGACCCGGACGCGGCCGCCATCATCGGCCAGCCCTTCGTGATCGGGCATCTGAGCCTGTCGGCGACCCCGGGCAGCGGCCCCCCGGAGCCCGCGGCGCCGGCTCGCGACGCCCCCCGGACGCGGACACCCGCCCGGGCGCCCGAGGGCGCGGCCCCGGGCCCCGCCGGGCCGGCGACCACGACCACCCCCACCCCCCTGATCCCCCCGGAGCCCCTGGGCCTGCCCCGCAGGGCGGCCCCGAAGGTGGCGCTGCCCGCGGGCGGCGGCTATGTCTTCCCGGTGTTCGGCGACGTGAGCTTCACGGACGACTACGGCGCCCCCCGCGCCGACACCGGTTGGCATCAGGGGAACGACCTCTTCGCGCCGACCGGCACGCCGGTCCTGGCCGTTGCCGACGGGCGGCTCTCGCGCGTGGGCGTCAACACGCTCGGCGGCAACCGCCTCTGGCTGACCGACGAGGCCGGAAACGCCTTCTACTACGCGCACCTCTCGGCCTACGCCCCGGCCGCCCTCGAGGGCGCCCGCGTGCGCGCGGGCCAGGTGATCGCCTTCGTCGGCAACACGGGGGACGCCATCACCACGCCGCCGCATCTGCACTTCGAGGTTCACCCGGGCGGGGGGGACAGCGTCGATCCCTACCCCTACCTGATCGCCTGGCAGCGCGGGACCGACATCCCGCCGGCCTTCCGCCAGGCGGCCGTCTCGCCGTCGCCGGCGCCGGCCATCGGGGCGGTCCTGGTGGACGTCACGCCGGCGATCGACGGCGATCCCACCCCGGACGACGGCCTGGCGAGCCCGGCGTCGTGAGCCCGGCCCCCGTCTGCCCCGGCCCGGGGCGCACTCGATAGCCGCCACCGTTACGCAGGGCGCCCCGCCCGTGCGCCACCGTCGCGGGGGCGGCGAGGTCCGGTCCCTGCGGGTGCGCGGGCAGCTGGTGCGCTACCGCGAGAGCGGCGACGGGCCGCCGGTGATGCTGGTGCACGGCCTGGGCTGCTCGGCCGGCTGGTGGCGCGACGTGGTCCCCGGGCTCGCCCGCCACCACCGCGTGATCGTGCCCGACCTGCCGGGGTTCGAGCTGGCCCCCGGCGCGGCCCCGTTCCGGCTCGCCGAGGGGTCCGCGGTGCTCGGGCGGCTGATCGAGCGGCTGGACGTGGGCCCCACGAGCCTGGTGGGGCACTCGCTCGGCGCCCTCGTGTGCCTCCGCATGGCGGAGCGCTCCCCCCGGATCGTCGACCGCCTGGCGCTGATCTCGCCCCCCATCCGCACGGCCGGACCGGCCTTCCGCCACCACGCCCTCCCCCTCGCGCGCACCGCGGCGGGGCTTCCCATGGGGGCGCTCGCCCGCGTCACGCTGGGCGGCATCGGCCGCTCACCCCTGGCGATCTGGCGCGCCGCCGAGGAGATGCTGCACACCGACCACCTCGCCGGTATCGAGGACGTGCGCGCACCGACGCTGCTGGTGTGGGGACGCGACGACCTGCTGGTCCCCCTGGAGGGGGCCGGCGAGGTCCTTCAGGCGCTCCCCGGCGCGACGCTGAGCGTCATCGAGTCGGGCCACTCCCCGATGCTCGACGCGCCGGAGGCGCTCACGGACGAACTACTGCGCTTCCTGTCCTGAGAACTAGGCTCCGAAGCTATCGCCACACGAACATGTTGACGTTGCGTTCGGGTTGTTGATCCGGAACCCGCGCCGCAGCAGGCCGTCCTCGTAGTCGATGACCGACCCCGTCACGTGGATGGCGCTCTTCAGGTCCATCAGCATGGTGACGCCGTTGGACTCCACCGAGCGGTCGGCCGGCCCCGCGGCCTCGTCCGGGGCGAGGAGGTCGAGCTTGTACTCCAGGCCCGAGCAGCCCCCCGCGAGGATGCGCAGCCGCACGCCCTCGGGACGCCCCTGCTCCGCCGCCGCGGCGCGGATGTAGTCGGCCGCGGCGGGGGAGATGGTGACGAACGCCTGGCCCCCCTGCTCGGCCTGGCGCGCGGCCTTGGCGCGCGCGCGCGCGGCCGCCTTCTTCTCCTCCAGGGTGAGCGGGTGCTCGGCGACGGGCGCGGCGGGGGACTCAGCCATACCCCATCACCTTCATGAGGAAGCGCCCCTCCTCCGTCATGGAGTCGGGTGACCAGGGCGGGTCCCAGACCCAGTTGACGTCCACGCTGGCGACGCCGTCGAGGGGCTCGAGCGCGGCCCGGGAGTCGCCCAGGATCTGCTCGGTCAGCGGGCAGCCCATCGAGGTGAGCGTCATGTCCAGGATGACGTTGCCGGCGTCGTCGATGTTGACGCCGTAGAGCAGCCCCAGGTTGACGACATTCACGCCGAGCTCGGGGTCCTCGACCGTCTTCATCGCGGTGCGGATCTCGTCCTCGGTCGCCACGGTCAGCCTCCGTTGCGTTGATAGGTCTGGATCGCGTCCTTCGCGGCCATCCACCCCAGGAGGGCGCACTTCACGCGCACCGGGTACTTCGCCACGCCCTGGAGCGCGATGGCGTCCTTGAGCCGGTCCTCGTCGCCCTCCTCGGAGCCGTGCATCATCCGGCGGAAGTGCTCCACCAGGGCGAGGGCCTCGTCCACGGACAGGCCCGACATCGCCTCGCTCATCATCGAGACCGAGGCCTGGGAGATCGAGCAGCCCTCGCCGGTGTGGACGACCTCCACCAGCCGGTCGCCCTCGATGCCGAGCTCCAGGTGCACCTCGTCCCCGCAGAGGGGGTTGTGCTGGTCGACGGCCACCGAGGGGTTGGCGAGGGTGCCCTCCCCGCGCTTGCGCCGGTAGTGATCGAGGATCAGCTCCTGGTAGAGGTCGTCCAGGCCGCCCATCGCTCTCCCGATCCTCCCGCTAGCCGAATGTGGCCCGCGCGGCGCCCAGGGCGCTCACGAGCACGTCGATCTCATCGTGCGAATTGTAGAGGTAGGCGCTCGCGCGGGCCGTGGCGCCCACGCCCAGGACGCTCATGAGCGGCTTGGCGCAGTGATGACCGGCACGGATGCAGACGCCCTGCCGGTCCACGAGCTGCGCGATGTCGTGCGGGTGCATGCCCGGCAGGCTGAACGACACCGCGCCCCCGCGCGCCCCGGGGTCGCGCGAGCCGTAGAGCGTGATGCCCTCGACCTCGCTCAGGGCGGCGAGCATGTGGTCCACGAGATCGATCTCGTGGGCCCGCACGGCGTCGAGCCCGATCGCGGCCAGGTAGTCGGCCGCGGCGCCCAGGCCCACGGCCTCGGCGATCGGCGGGGTCCCGGCCTCGAACTTCCACGGGATCTCGTTCCAGGTCGAGCCCTCGCGGGTGACGTTGGAGATCATCTCGCCGCCGCCCAGGAACGGCCCCATCGACTCCAGCAGCGCCGGCCGGCCCACGAGCACGCCGATCCCGGTGGGACCGAGCATCTTGTGGCCCGTGAAGGCCAGGAAGTCGCAGTCCAGGGCCCCGAAGTCGACCGGCATGTGGGGGACGCTCTGCGAGCCGTCCACCAGCACCAGGGCACCCTGCTCGTGGGCGAGCCGGGCGATCTCGGCGACCGGGTTGATCGTGCCGAGGACGTTGCTGGCGTGGACCACGGCGACCATCCGGGTGCGCTCCGAGAGCATGTCCCGGAGGGCGCCCGTGTCGAGCTCGCCCTCCGGGGTGACCGGGACGAACCGAACGACGGCGCCGGTGATCTCGGCCACGATCTGCCACGGGACGATGTTGGAGTGGTGCTCCATGTCGGTCACGAGGATCTCGTCGCCGGCGGCCAGCCCGCGGACGCCCCACGCCCAGGCCACCAGGTTGATCGCCTCGCTCGCGTTCTTGGTGAAGACCGTGCACTCCCGCGGCGCGCTCACCAGGCGCGCCACCGAGTCGCGCCCGGCCTCGAAGCGCTCGGTGGCCTCCGCGGCCAGCGTGTAGACGCCCCGGTGGACGTTGGCGTTGGTCTCGCGGTAGTAGGCCTCCATCGCGTCCAGCACCGCGACGGGCTTCTGGGAGGTCGCGGCCGAGTCGAGGTACACCAGCGGGGCGCCGTTCACCCGCCGCGACAGGATCGGGAAGTCCGCCCGGAGGGCCGCGACGTCGATGGCGGCGGAGGTCCCCATGGGCTCAGCCGGCCGGGGCGGCGGCCTCCTCGGCGGCGCCGAACTCCACGTAGCCGTGCTCCTCCAGGTAGTCGGCCAGCTCCGGGCCGCCCGTGCGGGCGATGCGCCCCTCGAACATCACGTGCACCACGTCGGGCGTGATGTAGCGCAGGATCCGCGTGTAGTGGGTGATGATGAGCACGCCGAGCCCGGGGCCGCGCATGGAATTGACGCCCTCGGAGACCACCTTGAGCGCGTCCACGTCGAGGCCGGAGTCGGTCTCGTCGAGCACGGCGAAGCGCGGCTCCAGCATCGCCATCTGCAGGATCTCGTGGCGCTTCTTCTCGCCGCCGGAGAAGCCCTCGTTGAGGTAGCGGTCGGCGAAGGCGCGGTCGAACCCGAGGAGCTTCGACTTCTTGTCGAAGAGCTTCACGAAGTCGCGCGGGGAGATGTCCTCGCCCCGGATCGCGTTCATCGACGTGCGCAGGAAGTTCATGACGGAGACGCCCGGCACCTCGACCGGGTACTGCATCGCCAGGAACAGCCCCAGGCGGGCGCGCTCGTCGGCCTCCATCTCGGAGATCTCCTGCCCGTCGAAGCGCACCGAGCCGCCGGTGATCGTGTAGCGCGGGTGGCCGGCCAGGGCGTAGGCCAGCGTGCTCTTGCCGGAGCCGTTCGGGCCCATCAGCGCGTGGACCTCGCCCTGCGGCACCGCAAGGTCAACCCCCTTCAGGATGGGGGTGTCGTCCACGGCCACCTCGAGGCCCTCGATCTTCAGGATGGGTTCGGGCACGGAACTCCTCGTCTCAGCGGATCAGCGGATGTGCGTGGCTCGGGGTGGGATCGATCAGGACGCGGCCGTCCCGGACCTCCACCGCGAACGTGGGGAGCGGCCGGATGGCCGGCGGCGTCAGGGCCTCGCCGGAGCGCAGCGAGAACGCGGCGCCGTGGCGGGGGCACTCGATGCGGTCGCCCTCGACCCAGCCGCCCGAGAGCGACTCGAGCGCGTGGGTGCAGATGTCGTGGACCGCGAGGACCTCGCCGTCCACGCTCACCACGCAGACCGGTGTGTCGTCGACCACCACGAGGTGCGGCTCGCCGTCGGCGAGGTCCTCGAGCGAGATGGCGTCCACGGCGGTCAGCCCAGCTTCTCCCGGACCGCGGCCTCGAGCTCGGCCCGCAGCTCCTCCAGGGTCACCTGCGCGAGGACCTCCTGCAGGAAGCCCATCACGATCAGCCGCTTGGCGGCGGCCTCGGGCACGCCGCGCGAGCGCAGGTAGAAGAGGTGCTCGTCGTCAACCCGGCCCACCGCCCCCGCGTGCGAGCACTTCACCTCGGCCGTCTCGATCTCGAGGAACGGGATGGTGTCGGCGCGGGCTCCATCGTTGAGCACCAGGTTGCGGTTGGTCTGGTAGGCGTCGGTGCCGGGCGCCCCCGGGGGGACGACCAGGTTGCCGAAGAAGACCGTCCGCGCGTGGTCCTGGATGGCGCCCTTGTAGAGCAGGTTCGAGTAGGACTGGGGCGCCTCGTGCCGGGCCACCACGCGGTGCTCGAAGTGCTGCTCGCCCCCCGCGAAGTAGAGGCCCAGGGCCCGCGCGTCGGATCCGGGGCCGGCGCAGACCATCGTGGGCTCCACCCTCACGACGTCGCCGCCGAGGGTGACGACCACCGAGCGCGCGCGCGCGTCGCGGTCGACCCGGGCGCGCAGCAGCGCGTGGTGGCGCACCCCGGCTCCCCAGCCGATCACCGAGACGTGCTCGAGCTCGGCGCCCTGGCCCACGTAGAGCTCGACCACCGACGACGCCTGCACGGGCGCCGGGAAGTCGGGCGAGCGGTAGCGGTCGATCATCGTGAGCCGGGCGCCCTCCTCGACCACCACGAGCGAGCGGCCGAACACGCGGCCCGCGGCCCCCGTGGCCGACAGGATCGACTCCACGGGCAGGTCCACCTCGACGCCGCGGGGGACGTAGACGAAGGTGCCGCCGTCCCAGCGCGCGGCGTTCAGGGCGCCGGGCTTGTCCTCGAAGCCGACGAGGCCGTAGAGGCGCTCGCGCACCAGGGCCTCGTGGTCGGACAGGGCGGCGCCCAGCTCGGCCACGATCACGCCGTCGGGGAGCTCCCCGAGGTCCACCGCGCGCGGCGCGCCGTCGATCAGCTCCAGCCGCGCGGCGCGCTCGCCGACGGCGTCGGCCGGCGCGATGGGCGAGGCGCCCGGCGCCTCGGGCTCGGGCCCCTCGAGGGCGAGGTCGGCCGGCGGCGTGAAGCGCCAGACCTCCTCCTGCCCGGTCAGGCTGGGAAGGGAGGTCAGCCGCTCCCCTGCCGCCTGGCGCGCCTCCTGGGCCCAGGCGGCAGGGCTAGCCAATCGAGCCCTCCATCTGCAGCTCGATGAGCCGGTTCAGCTCGACGGCGTACTCCATCGGGAGCTCCTTGGCGATCGGCTCGATGAAGCCGCGGACGATCATCGCCATGGCCTCCTCCTCGGAGAGCCCGCGGCTCATGAGGTAGAAGATCTGGTCGTCCGCGACCTTGGAGACCGTGGCCTCGTGGCCGACGGAGGAGTCCTCCTCCTGGATGTCCATGTAGGGGTAGGTGTCCGAGCGGCTCTCCTCGTCGAGGAGCAGCGCGTCGCAGACCACCGACGCCTTCGCGCGCTTCGCGCCCGGCTCCACGTGGACCAGGCCGCGGTAGCTGGTGCGCCCGCCGCCGCGCGAGATCGACTTCGACACGATCGTCGAGGACGTGTCCGGCGCCACGTGCACCATCTTCGCGCCGGCGTCCTGGTGCATCCCCTCGCTGGCCATGGCCACCGAGAGCACCTCGCCGCGCGCGCCGGGGCCCACCATCCACACGGCCGGGTACTTCATCGTCAGCTTGGAGCCGAGGTTGCCGTCCACCCACTCCATCGTGGCGTTCTTGTGCGCCACGGCCCGCTTGGTCACCAGGTTGTAGACGTTGGTGGACCAGTTCTGGATGGTCGTGTAGCGGCAGCGCGCGCCTTCCTTGACGATGATCTCGACCACCGCCGAGTGGAGCGAGTCGCTGGTGTAGACCGGCGCCGTGCAGCCCTCGACGTAGTGCACGAACGAGTTCGGCTCGCAGATGATCAGCGTCCGCTCGAACTGGCCCATGTTCTCGGCGTTGATCCGGAAGTAGGCCTGGAGGGGGATCTCCACCTCGACGCCCGGGGGCACCCAGATGAACGAGCCTCCCGACCAGACGGCCGAGTTCAGGGCGGACAGCTTGTTGTCGCCGGGCGGGATGACCGTGGCCCAGTGCTCGCGGAAGAGGTCCTCGTGCTCGCGCAGGGCGGTGTCGGTGTCGCAGAAGATGACGCCCTTCGTCTCGAGGTCCTGCCGCAGCGAGTGGTAGACGACCTCGCTCTCGTACTGGGCGCTCACGCCCGAGAGGTACTTCTGCTCGGCCTCGGGGATGCCCAGGCGGTCGAACGTGTTCTTGATGTCCGAGGGGACGTCGTTCCAGTCGGTGCTCTGCTTCTCCGACGAGCGGATGAAGTAGAAGATGTTCTGGAAGTCGATGCCCTCGAGGTCCCCGCCCCATGTCGGCAGGGGCTTGCGCTCGAAGATCTCCAGCGACCGCAGGCGGAACTTGGTCATCCACTCGGGCTCGCCCTTGATGAACGAGATCTCGCGCACCACGTCGGCGTTCAGGCCGCGCTTGGGCTCGAACACGTAGTTGGCGGGATCGTGCCAGCCGAACTTGTACTGGCCGAGATCGATGTCGGGCGGCTTGACTGTGGACACGGGTCCTCCCGGTCGCGTGGGACGCGCGTAAGTCTCTAAAGGATACGCGCGTGACCGTTATTCGTGAAGCGTGGTCTTCATCGGCCTGCGACGGCAGGGCACACCCGTCCGCGCGAGGGCCAAGCCTAACCCACCGCCCGCCGCGGGGGTCCTCAGGGGGCGGCCAGCTCCGAGCGCTCCACGACCGTGTGGCCGCCGAGGTCCCGCGTCCAGAACGCGACCGCATCGCCGTTGGCGTCCATCGCCACCGCGGGCGCCTCGCCGCCGGAGACGCCGACGTCGGAGATGCGGGTGCCGATCGCGAGCGAGCCGTCCGCGGCGCGGGAGGTCGCGAGGACCCGGCCGGAGCCCGTCCACGCCACCACGCCCAGCCGGCCGTCCCCCACGGCCACCTGCACGCCGCGGGGGGTCTGCTTGCCGGGATCGAGCGCCGCCGGGGCGGCCACCCCGAGGTCGGAGGCGATCACGGCCGCCCGCGTCCTCAGATCGGATCCGATCCACGCCGCCAGCGCGTCGCCGCTCGCGTTCGCGGCCAGCTGCGGCGGCCCGCCGTCCCGGTCCAGGCTGGGGCGCGAGCCCGCCACGGGCAGATCCTCCAGGGAGACCCCGTCGGCCAGCACCGGGCCGCGCCAGAAGTGAAGGGCCACCCCGTCGGCGCTCACGGCCACGACCGTGCCGTTCCCCGACACGACCAGGTCGGCGGCGAGGTCGCCGGCGGACTGGAACGGCAGCTCGCGGTCGACCGTGAAGGGCTGGCCGGGGGCCCGGCTGCTCGAGAACGCGGTGGTGCGGTCGCCGGGCAGGTCGCACTGCCACCACACGACGGCCTGCCCGGCGTCGCCCACGCTCACGTGGGGAGCCCGCAGCTGATCGCAGGAGCCCGATCCGGAGACGCCGTCGGGCGTGCTCCACATCTGGGCGCTGTGGCCCTCGGACACCTGCACCTCACCGTGATAGCCGGGATCGCCCGAGGTGTTCCCGGTGCCCCAGTGCCAGGTGGCCACGGCGACGCCCTGCCCGTCGATGGCCAGGTCGGGCCGGCCCGCCGTCCCCCGGGGGCTCGACAGCGTCTGGATGGGGTCCCAGCGCGTCGCGGCCGCCTGGCGCTCCCGCGCGCGCACCAGGAGGACGGGCTTGCGGCGCCGCAGGCCCGCGAAGCGCACGAGGCGGGTGCCGACCACCTGGCGCCACACCACCACCACCCGGCCGCCGGCGTCCAGCGACACCTGCGGATCCACCGCGGGGCGCCCGCGCCGGGAGACACCCTCCGGCCGCGACCAGTCGCCGCCGGCCGCCCGGAACGAGACGACCACCATGGCCCTGCGGCCGGCGCCGCGCACCCACGCCGCGGCCGCGTCGCCCCGGCGGTTCATCGCCACGTCGGGCGAGCGCGCGACGAGGGGGCCCACCGAGGCCTGCTCGGCGGGGCTCCAGGCGGCGGCGGCCGCCACGGCGGAGCAGGCCAGGACGACCAGGGCCCCGGCGGCCGTGCGGCGGACGCGCTCAGCCGGCACCGAAGGCCGCCCTCTCGACCACGGTCACCCCGGCCACGACGCGGGTCCAGTAGGCGACGGCGTCGCCCGAGGCGGCCACGCCCGCGACCGGCGGCGGGACGGCGCTCACGCCGCCCGCTCCGGAGATGGGCGCCGCGGGGCCCCACGCGCCGTTCGCGTCCCGCACCGCGGCGAGCACCTCGCGCGTCCCCGACAGGGCCAGGGCCACCGCGGCGGGGCCGCCGGCCGTCGCGACCCGGATCGCGCGGACGCCCGCGGAGGCGGGCGAGAGGCTGCGCCGCGGCCCCACCGTGTCCCCCAGGTCGGCGGTCACCAGCCTGCCTCCGGACGCCCATACGGCGACCGTCGAGCCGGCGCTCGCGCCGGCCAGGCCGAGCGCCGGGAGGATGCCCGTGAACGAGGCGGTCGAGGAGGCGCGCGGCGCGGGCAGCAGCGCCAGGTCGAGGGCCGGCGCCGCGGCGCTGGCGCGCCACCAGTTCAGCCGCATCGCCGATCCGGCGCTGCGCGACCCGCTCAGGCCCACCACCACTCCCCCGTCGTTCACGGCGAGGTCGGAGGTCTGGGGCCCCCGGGTGTCGAAGGGCAGGCGGCGCTCGCGGCTCCACCGCCCGGGGACGTCGCCGCGGGCCACCGCGTACGCGGTGGTGCGCCCGCCCACGAGCCGGCATTCCCAGCTCACCACGGCCTGGCCGCCCGTCCCGACCGCCACCGACGGCAGCCCCGTGCCCTTGCGGCACTCGGTGGCGTGGGACACCGACCGGGGCGCCGTCCAGGCCTGACCCGGAACCCGCTCGGCCAGTTGGACGCGGCCCACGAATCCGGGTGAGCCGGGCGCGGTGCCGGTGCCCCAGTGCCAGGTGGCCACCGCGACGCCGTGCCCGTCGATCGCGATCTCGGGCGGCCCCACCTTCTGCTGATCGCTGGAGAGCGCGGCCACCGCTCCCCAGGGTCCCGCCACCCGCCGCTCGCGGGCGAAGGCGACGTAGACGACCTGGGTGCGCGGGCGTCCGCCGACCGTGAGCACCCGGTCGCGCACCACCTGGCGCCACCCCACCACGGCGACGCCGGCCCGGGAGATCGCGACGGTGGGGTCGGCGGCGGCGCGCCCGGGGGGCGAGACGACGGCCACGGGCTCCCAGGACCCGGCGGCCCGGCGCCGCACGGTGGCGACGATCTCGGGCACGCCCCCGGGCAGGGTGCGGACCCAGGCCGCGACGGCCGCGCCGCGGGCGTTGACCGCGACGTCGGGCGCGTGGGCCTCGCCGGGGTCGACCGAGGCGCGCTCGGGGGGCGTCCACGCCGCGAGCGCGGGCCCTGCGCCCGCGAGGAGGAAGGGCAGCGCCGCGACCACGAGATACCGGGATCGCATGTCTGGAGACGGTACACCGGGACGCGTGTATCCTTGGCGATCCGGGGCGCCGGCGGATGGGGGGCAGAGTGACGGGCGCGGAAGAGCGCACGGATCGCGACATCGGTCGCCTCGCCGAGGCCCTGGGCGACCCCACGCGGCGGCGCGTCTTCTTCGCGGTGCGCTCCGCGGGGCGCGAGCAGTCCAAGGGCGACGTGGCCTCGGCCGTCGGAATCGACCGGCGCCTGGCCGGCTTCCACCTCGACAAGCTCGTCGAATACGAGTTCCTGGAGGCCCGGTTCCGGCGCGCCGAGGGGCGGGGGGGCCCGGGGGCCGGCCGGCCGCCGAAGCTCTATCGCCTGGCCGATTCGGAGGTGCTCATCGCCCTCCCCGAGCGGCACTACGATCTGCTCGCCTCCCTCCTCCTGAGGGCCACGCGGGCCGAGGGCGACGGCACGCCGCAGGAGGTGCTCGAGCGGGTGGGCCACGACTTCGGCTTCGAGCTCGGCCTCGCCGAGGTGGCCGCCGGGCGCGGCGCTCCCGGGCCCGACGGCCTCGACGCGGTGGGCGAGGTGGTGCGGCTGCTGTCGCGCTACGGCTTCGCGGCGCGAGCCGAGGGCGACGCCGGCCTGCGCGCGTGCGCATGCCCCTTCGAGGAGCTGGCGTTCGACGACCCGGAGCGCATCTGCGGCCTCGACCACGCGATCTGGCGCGGCATGCTGGCCGCGTTCGCGCCCGACGCCACCCTGAGGGTGGCCGAGACCCGCGCCGAGGGCAGCGAGGCCTGCGTGGCGACCGTGGACGCCGCGGGCCGGTCCTCCGGCTGAGGGCCACCGCGCGGGACCGCTCGGCCTAGTCCTTCACCCGGGTCGTCCCGAAGAGATAGGTCATCACGGCGAAGACGACCGTCATGACCGCGGCGGCGATGGGGTCGGCGCCCCGTCCCTGGATCGTGGCGGCGATCACCTCGGCGAAGAGCGCGATGGTGATGAGGCCGAACATGATGAAGCCCAGCCAGTTCGCCCAGCCGATGGGGAGGTACTTGCGGGTGCCCACCGCGGAGGCGGCCGGCGCGTAGTTCGCGCGGCGGCCACCGGTGCGCTTCTTGCTCGACTGGCCCCGTGCCACGGCGGCAGGGTAGCACCGGCGATCGGTAGCCTGCCGTTGTGCCTCCCCGGTCCGCCCAGAGCTCCGACTGGCGAGAGGTGCTCATCGCCGCGGCGGCGCTCGAGACCGGGCTGCTCGCGGCCCTGGAGGAGGCGCGGCCGGTGGACCAGGCGGCCGATGCGACGGGACTCGACCGCCGGGCGGCGCGGATCGTGAGCACGGCGCTCGTGGGCCTGGGGTATCTCGAGGAGGACGGGGACGGCCTGCGCGCCACCGGGCGCGCCCGCGCGCTGCTCGCGCCGGCCGGCGAGGGGGCCGACCCCGCCGGAGAGCTCCACCTGGAGGCGCGCGCCATGCGCAGCCACCTCGGGCTGGAGGAGACCCTGCGCAGCGGCCGGCCCGTGGACGACGTCTCGGGCGGCGACCCCGCCACCGTCGAGCGGTTCATGCGGGCCATGCGGAACGTCGCGGCGCCCCGCGCTCCGCACAGCGTCGCTGCCCTCGGGGCTCCTCCGCCGGGCGCGCGGCTGCTCGACGTGGGAGGGGCGCCGGGCACCTATGCGCGCGCCTTCGCGGCCGCGGGATGGGACGTGACCGTGTTCGACCAGCCCGGGACCCTGGAGGTGGAGGGCCCCGGCCTGCGCGCCGCGGGCATCGTGACGGTCGCGGGCGACGCCACCCGCGCCCTCCCCGGCGAGGGGTGGGACGCGGTCTACCTGGGGAACGTGGTCCACCTGTTCGATCCGGCGACCGCGCGGGCGCTGGTCGCCCGGGCGGGGGCGGCGCTGGCCCCCGGCGGCACGCTCGCGGTGCAGGAGGTGCTGGGCGACCGGAGCCCGCAGGGCCCGGAGTTCGGGGTGATGATGCTGGTCTCCACGGAGGGGGGCGACGCCTACCCCGAGGCCGCCTATCGCGACTGGATGGCGGCGGCGGGCTGCCCGCTGGAGCGCGCCGTCGTGATCCAGGACGGGTGGCACCACCTGCTGCTCGGCCGGCGCGTGGCCGGATGAGGGAGCCGCTCGCCGACGCGGGGCCCACCGCGGAGCGGCCCCCGTTCCGGTTCAGCGCGCGATGCCGCGTGGAGATCGCCGACACGGACCTCGGAGGGGTCGTCTACTACGGCCGCTACGCGCACCTGATCGACCGCGCGATCCTCGCCCACCGCCGCCACCTGGGCATCCCCGGCCTCGGCCCGGACGGCCACCTCTTCGTGGTGCGCTCCATGTCGGTGGAGTACCGCGCCTCGGCGGTCTTCGACGACCAGGTGGAGACGTTCGTGCGCGTCGCGAGCATCGGGCGCTCCAGCCACGTCGTGGAGGCGCGGCTCGAGCGGATCGGCGACCGCCCGGAGCACCTCGTCGACGCCCGGGCGGTGATCGTGGGCGTCCAGGGCTACTCGGGGCGCCCGAGCCGCATGCCCGAGGCGATGAGGGGGGCGATCGCCGCCTTCGAGGGGATCGGGGCCGGCGGGTGAGGGTGTGGGGGGAGGACGCCGCCGTGCTGGAGCGCGCGGGGGCCGATCTGGGGGAGCTGAGCGGGCTCGAGCGGGCCATCGCGGCCGAGGTTCCCGGGACGGGGGCGGGGATCGTCGACGCGCACGTCCACCTGGGCCGCGACGCCGACGGTCACGCGCTGGCCGCCGAGGCGCTGCTGGCCGACCTGGGGCGGTGGGGGATCGCCGCCGCCGTCTGCTTCCCGGCCAACGACCCCGGCCCGGACGGCGACTTCGGCGCTGCCAACGCCTCCGTGCTCGAGGCCGCGCGGAGGGCCGACGGGCGGATCGTGCCCTTCTGCCGCATCGACCCGCTGCGGCGGGGGGCGGCGCGGGCGATGGACCGTGCGGCGGCGGGCGGCGCGGTGGGCCTGAAGCTGCACCCCGTGGCCCAGCGCTTCCGCCCCGAGCACCCCGACGCGGCGGCCGCCGTGCGCGAGGCCACCGCGCGCGGATGGCCGGTGACGATCCACGCGGGGTACGGCGCCCGGCCCCTGGCGAGGCCGATCGCGGCCCTGCTCGACGCGGCGCCGGGCGCCCGCCTCATCCTGGCCCACGGCGGGCGCGGCGACGCGCGGGCCCTGGCGCGTCTCGCGGCCGGCCGCCCGGGGGTCTTCCTCGACACGTCGCTGGCGGCGCTGCCCGACCTGGTCGGCCTGCCGCCGGGGCGGCTGGTGTTCGGCTCGGACCGGCCCTACGGCGAGCACGGCACCGCGCTGCGCCTCGTGGCGCGGGCCGCGGAGGTCGCCGGCTGGAGCGGCGAGGATCTCGGCGGGGTGCTGGGCGGCAACCTGAGGCTGCTCCTGGACGGCGCGCCGGCATGACGCTGCGCCGGCCCGACGCCGTCCGCCTCTCCGCGGCGCTGGCCCAATGCGACATCGCGCTGGTGCTACGGGACCCCGTGGCCCCGGCGCTCCTGTCACAGGCCGCGCGCCACGCCGACGGGCTCGGCCCGGGGCCGCTGGTCGCGGCCGCGGCGCGCCTGGCGCGCGCCTGCGATCCGGCCGGCGCGTCGAGGGAGGAGATGGCCTGCCGGAAGGTGGTGCAGGCGCTGGTGCGCGCCGCGGCCATCGACGCCGAGGCCGCGCTCCTGTGAGCGCCGGCACCCGCGCGCGCCTCGCGGAGCTGATCGCCGACGAGGACATGGACCTGGCCGAGGCCAACCTGCTCATCGCGGCCGAGGCGTCGCCCGACCTGGACGCCGCGGCCGCCCTCGCCGAGATCGACGGGCTGGCGGCCGCCGCCCGCGCCGAGGGCGTGGTGCCCGCGCTGCGCCGCCGCGGCTTCCGGGGCGACGGCGAGGACTACGACGATCCCCGCAACTCGTTCCTCGACCAGGTGCTCCTGCGCGGCCGGGGCCTGCCGATCGCCCTGGCCACGCTCACGCTGGCGGTGGCCCGGCGGGTGGGGCACCCCATGGCGGGGATCGGGCTGCCGGGCCATTTCGTGGTGGCCGACCTCTCGGGCCCCGAGCCGGTGCACCTCGACCCGTTCGACGACTGGCGCACCCTGTCCACCGCCGACCTCGCCCGGATCGTCCGGGAGATCACCGGCCTCGAGCTGCGGCCCGCGTTCCTGGCGCCGGTCCCGGCGCGGGCGATCCTGGCCCGGACGCTCGCCAACCTGCGCGCCTCCTACCTGCGGCGGCGGATGCTGGAGGATGCGCTCTGGACGGTGGAGGTGGGTCTGATGGTCACCCCGGACGACGCGGATCTCTCCCAGGAGACCGTGGCGCTGCTCGCGGGCCTCGGGCGCTACGACGAGGCGGAGGACGCCGGCGAGGCGCTGCTGGCGGCCTGGCCTCCCGACGACGCCCGCGCCGCCGTCGAGGCGCAGCTGGCCGCGGTTCGCGACCTGCAGCGGCGGATGAACTGATGGCCGAGGACGTGATCCGCGACCAGGTGCTGGCGGCCAACCGGGCCTTCTACGACGCGCTCGAGGCCCTCGACCTCGCCCGGATGGAGGCGTGCTGGGCCGACGGGCCCGGCATCGCGTGCCTGCACCCGGGGGGCCCGTGGCAGCGCGGCTGGGAGGAGATCCGCTCCGGGTGGGAGGCGATCTTCGAGAACACCGGCTACATCGAGTTCGAGATCGCCGACGCCGAGGTGACGATCGCCGACCCGGTGGCGTGGGTCACCTGCACCGAGGTCATCACCTCGGCGGCGGGCGCCGGTCAGTCGAACGTCGCCGAGGTGGCCGCCACCAACCTCTTCCTGCTCGGCGCCACCGGATGGCGCCTCGCGCTGCACCACGCGTCGCCGGTCATCCGCCCCGCTCCGGCGGAGGAGGGCTAGGCCTTGCTCGCCAGGTAGTCGGCGAGCATCTTCTCGCCGGCGGCGTGGCCGTCCTCGAAGTACACGCGGTTGATCTCCTTGAAGATCTCCTGCGAGTCGGGGACGTCGTCCTCGGCCAGCGTCGCGTCCACGGGGCAGGCCTCGACGCAGGCGTCGCAGTCGATGCACTCGGCGGGGTCGATGTACAGCATCGTCGCCTCGTCGTGGTGCTCCTCGCCCGGGGCGGGGTGGATGCAATCCACCGGGCAGACGTCGGCACAGGAGTTGTCCTTGGTGCCGATGCACGGCTCCGTGATGATGTAGGCCATTCAGCGAACCTCGAGCGTCGTCGTGGACAGCGGCGCGTGCCCGCACAGCAGGCGCCTCCAAGCGCGGCACTCTACCAGCGGCGCGCCGCTCCTGACGAGGCCGCCTCGGCACGCGGGACGGCGGCCACGATCGCGTCCGCGACCGCCAGCAGCGCCTTGGCGGCCGCGCAGTCCGGCCGGGCCTCCACCACCGGCAGCCCGCCGTCGCCCGCCAGCGCCACCGCGGCCTCCAGGGGCACCCGGCCCAGCAGGGGCACCCCCAGCTCGTGCGCGAGGGCGCTTCCGCCCCCGCCCGAGAAGACCTCGTAGCGGGCGCCCGTGTCGGGCGCGACGAACCAGCTCATGTTCTCGATCACGCCGGCGACCGGCAGGTTCACCCGCGCCGCCATGGCGGCCGCGCGGCGCGCCACGCGCTGCGCGGCGAGCTGCGGCGTGGTCACGATCACGAGCGAGGCCGTGGGCAGGAGCTGGGCGATCGAGATCGCCACGTCGCCGGTGCCGGGGGGCAGGTCCACCAGAAGGTAGTCGGGCTCGTCCCACCACACCTCGGTGATGAAGCTGGTGAGGGCCTTGTGGAGCATCGGGCCGCGCCAGATGACCGGGCTGTCCTCCTCGGTGAGGAAGCCGATCGACATCAGCCGGACGCCGTGGGACTCCACCGGCAGCATCAGGTCCTCGACGGTCACGGCCCGGCGCGTCACGCCCATCATGCGGGGAATGGAGTAGCCGTAGACGTCGGCGTCGAGGAGGCCCACGGTCGCGCCCCGGCGCGCCAGGGCCACGGCGAGGTTGGCGGTGATGCTCGACTTGCCCACCCCGCCCTTGCCGGAGGCGATGCCGATGACCGTCGTGCCGCTGCCCTCCTGGAACGGGGAGGGCCGCCCCGCCCCCGCGCCGCCGAGGCCCGCGCGCATCGCGCGCCGCTCGTCGTCGGTCATGGCGTCCATCGTGACCTGCACGCCCTCCACGCCCTCGAGGCCGGAGAGGGCGTGGGTCACGCGCCGCTGGATCTCGGCCTTCAGCGGGCACCCCGCCACGGTGAGGCGGATGGCCACGCGCACGCGCCCGCCGTCCACGGCGAGGTCGCCCACCATCCCGAGGTCGACGATGCTGCGGTGCAGCTCCGGGTCCTGCACCTCGCGCAGGGCCGCCATCGCGGCGTCGTGGGTCAGCGCGCTCACATGAACATCCTCGCGAAGGGCTCCGCCTGCCCCAGCGAGACCCCCCAGGGGCCGTGACCGGGGTGGATGAGCGTCTCGGGGGGAACCTCCGCGAAGAGCCGCTCCAGGCTGGCCATCATGGCCGCGTGGTCGGAGCGCGGGAAGTCGGTCCGCCCGATGCCCTGGGCGAAGATCAGGTCGCCCACCAGCGCCTCGCCGGCGGTGGGCTCGTGGGCCACCAGGCAGCCCGGCGAGTGACCGGGCGTGGCGATGATCGCGAAGCGCAGGTCGCCCAGCTCGAGGACGTCGCCCTCGCCGATGAGCCGCTCCGGGGTGACGCCGGGAGTGGGCGGGGGGTTGCCGAAGAGGGCGGGGTTGAAGGGCGCCGGGGCCTCCAGCCAGTCGGCGTCGCCGGCGCTCGCCCAGACGGGAAGGCCGTCGGCCGCCCAGAGGTGGTTCTCCACCACGTGGTCCCAGTGGCCGTGGGTGTCGAGCACCGCCACCGGCGTGACGTCCAGGCGCCGCAGCGTCTCGAGCGCCCAGGCCCGGCTGCCCATGGCGGGGTCCACGATCCAGGCCGAGCCGCCCCTGGCGTCGGCCACGACGTAGGTGTTCGTGGCCACCGGCCCGAAGGTGCCGCCCTTGAGGATCATGGCTGCGACACTAGCCGAGAGTGCCGGGTCGGGCCGGAGGGGCGATGCGCATCGCGATGGGATCGGACGAGGTCACGGAGCTCACCCACGCGCTCGTGGAGGCCCTGCGCGACGCGGGGCACGAGGTGGAGCTGCACGGCCCGCTCGCGGGCGGGGACGAGGAGTGGGTGGAGGCGAGCGCGGCCGCGGCGCGCCGGGTCGCCGAGGGCGCCTGCGACCGCGCGGTGGTGTGCTGCTGGTCGGGCACGGGAGCCTCGATCGCCGCGAACAAGGTGCCGGGCGCCCGCGCCGCCCTGTGCATCGACGCCGAGACCGCCCGGATGGCCCGCAGGTACAACCACGCCAACGTGCTCGCGCTGTCCCTGCGGCTCACGAGCCCTCCGATGGGCCGCGAGATCCTCCAGGCGTTCCTCGCCGAGCCGGACGGGGACGAGGACTTCGACCGCCGCAACGTCGATCGCCTGGGGGCCATGGAGGGCTGAGGCGGCCGGCCCTCCGGCGCGGCTACCCGCCGACGAGGCTCCCCAGCTTGTTGAGGTCCAGCGGCTGCGCGTTGCTCGGGGCGGTGATGTCAACCGGATCCCCGAAGGCCGACAGGTTGGCCGTCAGGTCGATGTTGACCGCGCCGACGGTCGAGTTGATGGCGGATCCGTCGGCGTCGAGCACCAGATGGATGCGCCGCGGCAGGAGATCCCCCGTCCCGATCCAGAACTCGACGGTGCCCGTGCGCACGGCCTTCTCGGCATCGGCGACGGCGACCTTGCCGACCCCCAGCAGCGGGCCGAGGTCGGTGAGCGCCTTCGCGGCGTCCACGGTGCCCGTCACCTTCACGGTGTCGGTGCCGTCGATGCTCTCGTGGCCGGCGTCGGCCGGGTTGGTCGTCCAGTTGACGAGCGTCGGGTAGAGCGCGCCGAAGTCGAGCAGCGCCACCTGCTCGGGAGGCAGGGCGATCTTGAAGTCCTGGCCGAGCGCCCCGAGGAACACCTCGTCGCCCACGCGCGTGAGGTTCACCTGCAGCGGGATGCCCCCGATCTGGAGGCTGGTGTCGATGGAGGCCTTGTCGGGCGGCGCGACCGGCCCCTCGCCGGACAGCGCGAGGGGGCCGTCCAGCAGCGCGGCCGGTCCGGAGGCCGGGTCGGTGAACGAGATGTCCCCGGTGGCCTCGAGGCCGATGCGGAACGAGTCGACCGCGGCGAACGCGTCGGAGCTCTGCTGGAGCAGCTGCGCCGGGGTGAGGCCCTGGGCGCGGTCCTCACCACCTCCGCCGCCACCACCGCCGCAGCCGGCGGCGAAACCCACGGAGATCGCGAGGGCGAGGGCGATTCCGAGCATCGACCGGAGAGGGCGCACCACCTTCGCGGTATAGCATGGCCCGGGATGTGCGGGGGAGAGTGACGACGGCGGGAGACCCCCGCATGGAGCTCGTGCCGGTGGGGGTCGGCGCGGCCTACGGGCTGCCGCACGAGGCGCAGAGCTGCTACCTGGTCCGCACCCCGGAGCGGGCGGTCGTGCTCGACCTGGGCTCGGGGAGCCTGAACCGCCTCGGCGCGCTGGTGGCGCCCCAGGACCTCGACGCCGTGCTGATCTCCCACCTTCACCCGGACCATTGCGCCGACCTGATGTCGCTGCGCGTCTACATGGTCTGGGGCCCGGGCGCGGGACGGCGCCTGCGCGTGATGGGCCCGCCCGGCCTGCGCGAGCGGCTGGCCGCCTTCTCGGGCTCGGAGGGGTGGGACGACGCCTTCGCGTTCGAGGACCTGACCCGTCCCGGCGGCGAGGCCGACCTCGGCGGCGGCCTCGCGCTGCGCTACCACGAGGTGCCGCACCTGCCGCCCACGTTCGCCATGCGCCTGGAGTGGGGGGGAGCGGCCCTCTGCTACGGCGCCGATTGCGCCCCCGGGCCGGAGCTCCCCGAGCTGGCCGCGGGATGCGGGGTGCTGGTGTGCGAGGCGTCGTTCGGGGCCGAGCCGGTGCCCGAGGGCGTGCCCCATCTCCCGGCGAGGGAGGCCGGGCGCATCGCCGCCCGGGCGGGGGTGGGGCGCCTGCTGCTCACCCACTGCGCGCCCGGGTTCGACCGCGACGCCGCGCTCGCGGCCGCGCGCGCCGAGTTCTCCGGCCCGGTCGACTGGGCGCGGCAGGGGGAGCCGGTGATCGCGTGACCACGCGCCGGCGCCCGCCCCCCACGCGCCGGGGGCTGATCCTCGCCATGGTCCTGAGCCTTCTGCTGCCGGGTCTGGGGCAGGCCTACCAGGGGCGGCTCTGGCGCGCGCTGATCTGGTTCGGCGGCACGGTCCTGATCGCGGTGGTGCTTGGCCGGGGGGGCGACAACACGGCCCTGGCGCTGTCGATGGGGACCGCGATCGCCGTGGCCTCGGCGCTCGACATCCTCGTGGTGGCCCGGGTGGAGTCCCGCTCCCGGAGCGGTCTCTGAGGGGTTGCCGCCCGGCAGTCCTCTAGACTTGCCGAATGCTCCGGCAACCGTCACCCGTGCGGTGAGTTCCGACGCGTTCGCCCGCGGTCACGCGGACGCAGCGCAGGGCGAGGAAGAACTGCGGATGCTGTGGCGTCGGCTGAAGCAGCACGACGACCCCCGAGCCCGCGACCGCCTGATCCTCTCCTATGCCCCGCTGGTGAAGTACGTCGCCGGCCGGATGAGCGCCGCCCTGCCCGCCCACGTCGAGGAGACCGACCTCATCTCCTACGGGCTGCTGGGCCTGATCGGCGCCGTCGAGCGCTTCGACCCGGAGCGCCACGTGAAGTTCGAGACCTACGCCGTCTCCCGCATCAAGGGCTCGATCATCGACGAGCTGCGCTCGCTCGACTGGGTGCCGCGCTCGGTGAGGGCCCGCGCCCGGGAGATCGAGCGCAAGTCCGCCGAGCTCGAGCACCGGCTCCAGCGCGCCCCGACGGACGAGGAGCTGGCCGCGGGGCTCGGCATGGAGATGGAGGAGTTCCAGGGCGCGATCACCCAGATCTCCAACTCCTCGATCGTGGCGCTGGACGAGATGTGGAGCGTCTCCTCCGGCGGTGAGCCGATGGCCCTCATCGACACCATCGGCGACGCGCGCATGACCGACCCCGCCGCGCTGCTCGACGTGAGCGAGATGCGCGACACGCTGGCCGACGCCATCGCCCGCCTGCCCGAGCGGGAGAAGATCGTCATCGCGCTCTACTACTACGACGGGCTGACGCTCCGCGAGATCGGCGAGGTCCTGGGGGTCACCGAGAGCCGCGTGAGCCAGCTCCACACGAAGGCGATCCTGCGCCTGAAGGGCCGCCTGCAGGAGGGCCAGGAGGCGGACGTCTCCTAGCTCACGGCGTCCCGCCGAGGGTAGACTGAGCGCCCGGCTTGTCAGGAAAGGCACGAGCTCATGGCGCACCCCGACCCTGCAAAGATTCGGAACGTCGCGGTGCTCGGACACCGCGGCAGCGGCAAGACCAGTCTTGTCGAGGCGATGCTTCACGCCGCCGGTGAGACGAACCGGCTCGGCTCGGTCGCCGAGGGCACGACGGTCTCGGACTACGACGACGACGAGCGCCGGCGCAGCATGAGCATCACCGCCTCGCTCTGCCACCTCACCTGGCAGGACGTGAAGGTGAACCTCATCGACACGCCGGGCGAGCCCTCGTTCCAGGGCGACTGCCTCGCGGCCCTGCGCGCGGTGGACTCGGCGCTGATCGCGGTCAACGCCACCGCGGGGGTCGAGGTGCAGACGGAGCGGCTGTGGAGCCGCGCGGGGGAGCAGGGGGTGGCCCGCGCCCTGGCGATCACGATGCTCGACCGCGAGCGCGCCGACTTCGACGCGACCATGGAGGCCGTCAAGGCGCTGGCGCCGGGGGCCGTGGCGATCCAGATCCCGATCGGCCAGGAGGCCGATCACCGGGGGGTCATCAACCTGGTCTCGATGACCGCCACCACCTACGCGCCGGGCTCGACCGCCGGCGAGACCGGCCCGATCCCCGACGAGCTGGCCGAGAGCGCCCAGCAGGCGCGCGAGGCGCTCATCGACGTGGTGGCCGAGAACGACGACAGCCTCATCGAGAAGTACCTCGAGGGCCAGGAGATCACGACCGAGGAGCTGATCGGCGGGATCCTGGCCGGGGTGGCCGAGGGGCGGATCTTCCCGGTCGTGTGCGCCGGCGGGGCGTCGGGCGCCGGCGTGGACCGGGCGCTCGACCTGCTCATCGAGGCGCTCCCGTCGCCCGCGGACGTGGGCTCGTGGACCGCGCTCGATCCGGAGTCGGGCGAGCCGGTCACGGTCACGCTGAGCGAGAACGGCTCCGCCACGGCCTACTGCTTCAAGACCGTGGCCGACCAGTTCAGCGGCCGCATCAACCTGCTGCGCGTCTTCTCGGGCACCCTCCCCAGCGACAGCCACGCCACCTGCGTGCGCAGCGGCTCCAAGGAGCGGCTGGGACAGCTCTTCACGCTCCAGGGCAAGGAGCACGTGCCGCTCCAGGAGATCGGGCCGGGGGACATCGGTGCGGTGGCCAAGCTGAAGGAGGTGGCCACCGGCGATGTGCTCGTGACCGGCGAGCCGGCGGTCACGTTCCCGCCGATCGTCTTCCCGCCCCCGCTCATGAGCTTCGCCGTCACGGCGCGCAACCTGGCCGACGAGGACAAGCTCCACGCCTCGCTGCGCCGGATGAGCGACGAGGACCCCACGCTCGACGTGCACCGCGACGACCAGACCGGGGACTACATCGTGGGAGGCCTCTCCCAGATGCACGTGGAGGTCATCGCCGAGCGCATCGAGCGCCGCTTCGGCGTCGCGATGGACCTGGCGCCCCCGCACGTGCCCTACCGGGAGACCATCACGCGCGCGGCCGAGGCGGAGGGCAAGCACAAGAAGCAGAGCGGCGGCCGGGGCCAGTACGGCGACTGCTGGATCAAGGTGGAGCCGCTGCCGCGCGGCGGGGGCTTCGAGTTCGTGGACAAGATCGTGGGCGGGGCCATCCCGCGCCCGTTCATCCCCGCGGTGGAGAAGGGGGTCGTCGAGGCGATGCAGTCCGGCGAGCTCGCGGGCCACCCGGTGGTGGACGTGCGGGTGACGCTCTACGACGGCAAGCACCACGCCGTCAACTCGTCCGAGATGGCGTTCAAGATCGCCGGCTCGCTGGGGATGAAGGCGGCCGTCGCCAAGGCGGGGCCGGTGCTGCTCGAGCCCGTGATGCGGGTCGAGGTGACCGTGCCGTCCGAGCACGTCGGCGACGTGATGGGCGACCTCAACTCCCGCCGTGGGCACCCGCTCGGCATGGAGACCCGCGGCGGCGGCGAGGTGATCCGCGCCGAGGTCCCGATGGCCGAGATGCTCAGCTACGCGCCCGACCTGCGGGCGATGACCGGCGGCCGCGGCGATTACACGATGGAGTTCGATCACTACGCGCAGGTGCCGGCGCACCTGGCCGAGAAGGCGGCCGCCGCCGCATAGGGCGCGGTTCCGTCCCACTACGATGGCCTCATGCTGGTCGCGCAGCTCGTCGCCGCCGTTGAGCGCCTGGCCCCCGCGGCGCTCGCCGAGGAGTGGGACAACGTCGGCCTGGTCGTGGGCCGCCACAACCAGCCCGCCCGCAGGCTCCTGGTCGCCCTGGAGCTGAGGGACGAGGTGCTGGGGGAGGCGCGCGAGCTGGGCTGCGACGCCGTGCTTGTCCATCACCCCCCGATCTTCCCGGCCCTGGCCGCGGTGACCGACGGCTCGGCCGCCAGCGAGCTGGTGCTGCGCGCCGCCGAGGGGCGGGTCGCGGTGATCGCCGCCCACACCAACCTCGACTCGGCCACCGGCGGCCTGAACGACGTGATGGCCGAGATCCTCGGCATCGGCGGCGTGCGGCCGCTGCGCCCCGACCCGGCCGTCCCCGAGTGCGGGCTGGGCCGCGTCGGGTCGGTGGGCTCCACCACCCTGGAGGGCCTCATCGAGCGCGTGCGCTCGGGGTTCGGCGCGGGGCCGGTGGACTACGCGGGGGATCCGTGGACGCGGGTGGAGCGCGTCGCGTGCTGCACCGGCTCGGGCGGCTCGTTCATCACCGACGCCCGCGACGCCGGCGCCGACGCCTACGTCACGAGCGACCTCAAGTACCACGACGCCGACCGCGCGGAGGGCCTGCCCCTGGTCACCCTCCCGCACGCGCGCGCCGAGCGCGTCGCCATGAAGCGCTGGACCAAGTCACTCGAGCGGGCTCTGGCCCCCGAGGGGGTCGAGGTGGGCTTCGCCGAGGTCGACACCGACCCCTGGCAGACGGCCTCGTAGCGCCGGGCCACCCGAGGCTCGCGCATCCGCCCGGCTTGGACCTCCCTCGACCGGCCGGTAAAGTGGACGCCACCTGCGGATGTAGCTCAGTTGGCTAGAGCGTCTGCTTGCCATGCAGAAGGTCGAGGGTTCGAGTCCCTTCATCCGCTCCTCCGAGAACCCGCTTGCCGAGCGGGTTTTCGCGTTTCTCGGCTCAGACCGCGGACGACCGGGGCGCAGCGCCTCCCCTTGTCGCCCCCTTGTGCGCTCCCGACGTAGCGCGGGAGCCGAACGCGTCACGGCCGCCGCGCCGCGGACGGTGTCCATCAACTCGCGAACGCACGCGTCCGCGTCGCGATGGACCGCGGTCCCGGTCCAGCGGAAGACTCGGATTCCGCGGCCCTTGAGCCAGCGGTCCTTCTCGGCGTCCTTTGACCGCTGCTCCCTGGTCTTATGCGAGTCATGCCCGTCGCGCTCAACGGCCACCGTGCCGCCGTCGTAGAAGCCCTGCGACCCATCAGGGGCTCGCTACGTGTTGGGCCCGGCCCTCTCGGAGAGACTTGACAACAAGGGCTTCATGACGTCGAGCGGGGGTGATCGGGCGGGTCGTCCGGAGCTTGAGGAGATGGCCTCAGCTCCCATCTCCCGAAGGCCCTGTCCTCGAGTTCCGCACGGCTTTGAGCCAGGGCGTCCTCGATGGCCGCCTCGCTGATCGGTGGCCCTTGCGCCCGGAGCTCGCGCAGCGAGGCGAGGGCCGCGAGCGTCCTGTGGCGATCCTCAGAGTCGGGCATCGGTCCCATATCGGCATCGTACGTGGAGGCCCCCAGGCGCCGCATCTCGCGAGCGAGGTCCGATCAGGACCTTCGGCGGGCTCAGGCGGCGGGGCGCCCGACCGCGAGTAGGGCCAACGCGCGGCTCACGACCTCGCTCTCGGGCAGATGCTCCAGGTTGACCCCGTGGGACACGTTCAGCAGCTCGATCGACACCAGCCGCCCATCGGCGTCGTAGTCAAGCGCGCGGTCGCGGTCGAGGCGCACCATGCGCGCCGAGGCACCAGCTCCGAAGCCGGGGAAGTCAATGGCCAGGGCGTCGGCGGCCGGGTCGTACTCGACGCGGAGAGGCTTCATGGGTCTCAGCGAATCAGCCCGAGCGATCGAAGTCCAGCACGGTCACGATGATCCCATTGGCGGCGCGGACGACTCCGAGGTTGCGGTTGTCCAAGAAGGCTCGGTAGAGCCGTGTCCCGTCTCCCTGATCGAGCGGGCGAGGGCAGAGGGCGATGACCGCGCCGACCTGGCCTGCGCTCACGTCTCGCAGGAGCATTCGCCGTCGCGCGTGGGCGCTGAACTCGAGGCCGAGTCCCTCTTCATCGCTCATGGCCGGACGATACGGTGGGGGGCAGATGGCCGCCGCGGCGGCGCTCTCGGGTCATAGCTCCAGCCTCATGCCGCGGTCGACCGGCTGTTGTCGGATAGCCCGCGCGGGTCCTCGACACCGTCAACCGCTGGAGCGCCGCCGGACGCGCGCGACCCTCGTGCGCCGGCAGATCCCGCAGCTCCAATCGAAGGTCGGCGAGGACGCGCACCTGGACGTCGATCGCCTCTCGAAGGGCCGGGCCGTGACGGCGACGACCGATCCAGCCGCGGCCCCCCAGCTCCTGCCGCGCCGAGGAGAGCAGGCGCCTCCGCGACTCGATCTCGCGCTCCAGCGGATCGCGCGCCACCTGAGCCGAAGACGTGGGCTCCCGATGACCGTCGCCGCCTCGCGCCGGGCGTTCTTGTCGAAGTGGTCGTCGCGAAGCTTGACCGGCGGCCGCCCGAGTGGACATGCTGGCCCCGGTTCCTCACGCCGCGCGAGGACGGGGGCGGCATCGCCGTCCCCAGTGAGGGGCGCCGTCCGTCCAGTCCGGCTCTCGACGTGACCGGGGGTGCAGTGGAGCACGTCGGCCGCCTCGAAGCGGTGATCCTCGACATGGATGGCGTGGTGACGGACACGGCGAAGGTCCACGCCCGCGCCTGGAAGCGCCTCTTCGACGAGTTCCTCGAGGCGCGCAGCGCGAGGACGGGAGCACCGTTCGAGCCGTTCGACGCCGTCCGGGACTATCTCGACTACGTCGACGGCAAGCCTCGCTACGAGGGTGTGCGCAGCTTCCTGAGCTCACGCGGGATCGAGCTTCCCGAGGGCGGTCCCGAGGACGGGCCCGGAGGCCATGACCGTGGCCGGGCTCGGCAATCGCAAGGATGCCTACTTCGCCGAGCGGCTCCACGCGGACGGGGTCGAGATCTTCGAGGGCACCGTGGAGCGCGTGCGGGAGGTGCGCTCCCGGGGCGCCAGCACCGCGCTCGTCACGTCCAGCAAGCACGGCCGCGAGGTCATCGCGCTGGCCGGCCTCGAGGACCTCTTCGACGTGCGGCTCGACGGCAACGACATCGAGACCCTCGGCCTCAGGGGCAAGCCGGATCCGGATCTCTTCCTGGCGGCGGCGTCCCGGCTCGACGTCCCGCCGGCGCGCGCCGCCGTCGTCGAGGACGCGCTCTCCGGGGTCCAGGCGGGGTTCGCCGGGGGCTTCGGGCTGGTGATCGGGGTCAATCGCGGGGCCAACCGCGAGGCCCTCCGAGCGGGGCGGGGCCGACGTCGTCGTGGACGACCTCGCCGAGCTGAGCGCCGAGGAGATCCTGACCCCGCGGGCGGACCTCCCGTCGGCGCTCGAGCGCCTTCCCGAGCTTGCCGGACGCCTCGCCGGGCGCCATGCCGTCGTGTTCCTGGACTACGACGGCACGCTCTCGCCGATCGTCGCCCACCCCGACCTCGCGGTGCTGGCCCCGGACGCGCGCGAGGCGATGCGGCGCCTCGCGCGCGTGGCGACGGTCGCCGTGGTCAGCGGTCGCGCCCTGGCGGGCGCGCGCGCGCTCGTCGGGCTGGACGACATCGTCTACGCCGGCAACCACGGCTTCGAGATCGAGGGTCCCGGCGGCACGGAGTTGTCCTACGAGGTGGGCGGCGAGTTCCTGGACGATGTCGTGCGGGCCAGGGACGTGCTGGGGCAGCGCGTGGGGCTCATCCCCGGCGCGTGGGTCGAGGACAAGTCCCACTCGCTCTCGGTCCACTACCGGCAGACCCCGGAGAATCGCGTGGCGGACGTCGAGGCGGCGGTTGACGCGGCCCTCGCCGACGCCCCCCGGCTGCGAAAGCACCACGGCAAGATGGTCTTCGAGGTCCGGCCGCGGATCGACTGGGACAAGGGGCGCGCGGTTCTGTGGCTGCTCGAGGCGCTGGGCCTCGAGGGCGAAGAGGTGCTGCCCCTCTATCTGGGGGACGACGTGACCGACGAGGACGCCTTCCGCGCCCTGGCAGGCCGCGGCGTCGGTGTGCTGGTCGCCGAGGAGACGCGCGCCTCGGCGGCGGACTACCGGCTGCGGGACCCGGACGAGGTGCGGGAGTTCCTCGTGGGGCTCGCCTCGCGCCTGGAGGAGGTCCGCGAATGACCCAGACGAGCGACTGGCTGCTCGTCTACGACGGCTTCGACCCGGAGGAGGAGGGGCGGCGCGAGGCGCTCTGCGTGCTGGGCAACGGCGGGTTCGTGACGCGGGGCGCCGCCGAGGAGTCGGAGGCCGACGGGGTCCACTACCCCGGCACGTACGTCGCGGGGGGCTACGACCGCCTGGTCACGGAGATCGGCGGCCGCCCCATCGTCAACGAGAACCTGGTCAACTTCCCCAACTGGCTGCCGCTCACCTTCCGGCCCGAGGGCGGGGCCTGGTTCGCCCCGGGCGCGGGGGAGCTCCTCGCGTATCGACAGGTCCTGGACATGCGCGAGGGCGTGCTCATCCGGGAGCTCCGCGTACGCGACGACGCCGGGCGCGAGACCGGCATCAGGAGCCGTCGCATCGTGCACATGGAGCTGCCGAACGTCGCGGCGATCGAGTACTCGATCACGCCGGAGAACTGGGCCGGCCGCGTCGAGGTCCGCTCGCTGCTCGACGGATCGGTGGTCAACGCCGGCGTCCCCCGCTACCGGGACCTCACGTCCAAGCACCTCGAGATCATCGACAAGGGCCACGAGGGCCTCGGCGTCTGGCTCCTCGTGCGCACCGTGCAGTCGCGCCTCGAGGTCGGCATCTCGGCGCGCACGCGGGCCTGGCGCGGCGACGAGGAGGTCGACGCCGAGCAGCGCCTCGTGGAGGAGCCCGAGCGCGTCGGCACCGAGCTGTGCTTCGACATCGAGCAGGGCGAGACGGTCGTCGTCGAGAAGGTGGTGGCGCTCTACACGTCCCGGGACCCGGGGATCAGCGAGGCGGAGCTCGAGGCCCGGGAGGCCCTCGCGCACGCCGGGCGGTTCGAGGAGCTCCTGCGCTCGCACACGCTCGCCTGGAGGGCGCTCTGGCGCCGCTGCGACATCCGGCTCGAGCCCGCCGCCGACGAGCAGCGCATCCTGCGCCTCCACATCTTCCACCTGCTCCAGACCGCCAGCCTCCACTCGATCGGCCGCGACGTCAGCGTCCCGGCCCGGGGCTGGCACGGGGAGGCCTACCGCGGGCACATCTTCTGGGACGAGCTGTTCGTGTTCCCGTTCTTCAACCTCCGCTTCTCGATGATCACCCGCTCGCTGCTCCTCTACCGCTACCGCCGCCTGAACATGGCCCGGAGGGCGGCGCGCCAGGAGGGGTTTCGGGGAGCGATGTTCCCGTGGCAGAGCGGAAGCAGTGGGCGGGAGGAGACGCAGGAGGTGCACTTCAACCCCAACGACGGGACGTGGGGGGCGGACCTCAGCCGCCGCCAACGGCACGTGAACGCCGCCGTCGCCTACAACATCTGGCAGTACTACGCGGTCACCCGCGACCGCGACTTCCTCACGCACTACGGCGCCGAGATGCTGCTCGAGATCGCCCGCCTCTTCGACTCCATGACGACGTGGAACGACGTCACCGGGCGCTACGAGATCCACGGCGTGATGGGCCCGGACGAGTACTCCGAGACGCACCCGGACTACCCGGAGCCCGGCCTGCGCAACAACGCCTATACGAACGTGATGGCGGTCTGGGTGCTGGAGCGGGCGCTCGAGGTGATGGACCTGCTGCCGCCGCGTCGCGTCATGGAGATCGCCGAGCAGATCGGCCTCGGGGCCGAGGAGACGGAGCGCTGGCGCGACATCCGCCTCCGCATGACGGTGCCCTTCCACG
Source organism: Miltoncostaeaceae bacterium (assembly GCA_963760715.1). Lineage (GTDB taxonomy): Bacteria > Actinomycetota > Thermoleophilia > Miltoncostaeales > Miltoncostaeaceae > CAVXDY01. Next base: position 840,186 of record CAVXDY010000007.1, read on the forward strand.
GCGAGGGGATCATCAGCCAGTTCGAGGGGTACGAGCGCCTACCCGAGTTCGACTGGGAGGGCTACCGGGAGCGGTACGGGAACATCACGCGCCTGGACCGGATCCTGAAGGCCGAGGGCGACTCGCCCGACCGTTACAAGCTCTCCAAGCAGGCCGACGTGCTGATGCTGTTCTACCTGTTCCCGCCCGAGGAGGTGAGCCGGATGCTGGAGCAGCTCGGCTACCCCTTCTCGGATGACGCGCTCCGTCGCACGGTGGAGTGCTACCTGCCCCGCACCAGCCACGGCTCGACGCTCAGCTACGTGGTGCACGCCTCGGTGCTGGACCTGGTCAAGCACGACGCCGCCTGGGAGATGTTCACCGACGCCCTCCGGGGCGACGTCGAGGACATCCAGGGGGGCACGACGCGAGAGGGGATCCACCTCGGCGCCATCGGCGGCACGGTGGACATCGTGTTCCGCCACTTCGCCGGGCTCGACGCCACGGGCGACGTGATCTCCTTCCGGCCGCGCCTCCCCGAGGCGCTGAGCTCGCTGCGGGCGCAGGTCCGTCACCGCGGCCGCTGGTACGGCATCACGGTGACACGCGATCGGTTCCTGCTGTACGTCGAGGCCGGCGGCGACGGGCCCGTGCCCGTCAAGATCCTCGGCGAGCTGCACATGCTCGAGCCGGGGGAGCGCTTCGAGTTCGCGCTGGCGGCCAAGGAGCCGTCGTGATCTCCCCGGCCGTGGGGCTCAGGCGACGATCGCGTGCTGCATCGCCCAGAGCGCGGCCGCGGCGCGGGTCGAGACCCCGATCTTGGAGTACACGTGCTGGATGTGGTGGTCGGCGGTCTTCGGGGAGATGTAGAGCTCGTCCGCGATCGCCTGCGTCGTGAGCCCGCGTGCCGCGAGGCGGAGCACCTCGGCCTCCCTCCCCGTGAGTCCGCCGGGGTGCGTGGCCCGGCGGGCCCCTGATCCGGTGGGCGCGGCGTGACCGGCCGCCGCGAGCACGGCGTCCACCGCCCGCGCGTCGAGCGTGCCCTTGTCGCCGAGCCGGCGGAGCTCCGCGGCGGCGTCCTCGGGCGCGATGGCGGGACGATCGGCACGGTCGCTCGTGAGCGCCACGTAGACGTCCGTGGCCGCCAGCACGCGCGCGCCGGGGTCGAGCCCGACCGCGCGGAGGCACTTGTGGTACCCGGAGCCGTCAACGCGCTCGTGGTGGGTCGCCGCCAACGGGTTCAGCATCAGCAGGGCCGGTGAGCGCCGCAGCATCTGCTCGGTGAGCATGGGGTGGAGCTCGACGCGGTCGAACTCGGCGCGTGTGAGCGAGCCGGGCTTGTCCCAGATCGAGTTCGGCACGACGGTCGTGCCGATCTCGTGCACCAGGGCCGCCCGCCCGAGCGCGACGACGGAGCGCTCGGAGAGTCCGAGGTTGCGCGCGGCCTCGCGGGCCAGCTGTGCGCAGCGGCGGCTGTGGCCCGACATGTACGGGGACTTCAGGTCGATGAAGTCGGCGACGACCGTGAGGGCCTCGTCGAGCTCGTCCCCCTCGAGCGTGCGATGTGGCTCGGGCTCGAGATCGAGCACCGCGTCCCAGGGCTCGAGCGCGGCGAGCCGGTCGAACCATTCCGCCCCGTGGGCCGCGAAGAGATCCGCCAGCTCCGGGTCGTACGTGCGGCCCCGGCGGTCGCGGACGATCTCGAGCGCCTCGTCGGGTGAGAAGAGCCGGCCGTGCGCCTCCATGTCGTGGCTGATGTGCACGGCCCTCATGGCCAGGGGGATCTCCTCCCCGCTGGCGTGGTTGGGGTACCCGGCGCCGTTCCACCGTTCGAACGTGAAGCCGAGGGCCTCGCGTACGGCCGGGTCGAAGCCGAGGCGGGCGGCGAGCATGTCCCCCACCTCGCAGCCCGAGGTGAAGTTGTGCACCGCCCACGCCTTGGCGCCCTCCTGGATCATCTTGATGATCTGATCGCGCTCCTCCGGGGGCCGGCCGGCGGTCGCGAACGCGATCACGTCGTGGATCACCTCCGCCGGGTTTGCGGCGTCGTGCACCAGCGTCTGGGCCCGGATGGCGATCTCGTCGCCGAAGAGGGTGGAGACCTCGTGCGCGTGGCCGGTGCACCCGATGTAGCGCAGCAGCGCCACCCAGTAGGCCGTGTCGCGCAGCTCCGGGTCGAACCCGGCCTCCTCGCCCAGCCACACGGCCAGCAGGCACGACCGCAGCTGCGACTCGAGCGGTTGCCCGAAGGCGTTGTCCTGGGCGAGCGCGAGCGTGGCGACGAGCTCACCCATCCGGAGCGGTGGGGGCGACGACGACATGGGCGCGATTACACCACGAAAACCGAATAGGGAGTTCGCCCGATGCGACCAACGGCGGCGCGGCGGATGCTCGCCGCATCATCGCGCCGATCGGCGGTGCGAGTGCAACGGAGGAGCGACGAAATGATCCTGGCCACGACGACGTTCGAGGACTACGACCGCTTCATGGGGATCTTCTCGACCAAGGGCGCGGAGAAGCGCGGGGCCCACGGGTGCAAGGGCGCGCAGATCTTCCGCGACCCGAAGGAGAGCGACCGGGTCTGGGTCCTCTTCGACTGGGACGAGGCGGGGTGGCAGAGCTTCGTCTCCGACCCCGAGGTCCCCCCGATCATGAAGGAGGCCGGGCACACGAGCAGGGCCCAGACCGCGGAGTTCGCCGGCAGCCTCGATTCGTAGGGCGATCGCCGGCCCGTCATCGCAATCACGATCGGAGGAACACCGTGGAAAGGTCATCGGAGTCCGCCGGACCCATCAAGGTCGGCGTCATCACGGAGCAGACGGGTGCCCTGTCGTTCATGGGCATCGCGAACGCGAACGTGGCCAGGATGGTGGTCAACGACATCAACGCCGCGGGCGGCCTGCTCGGCCGCCCGGTCGAGCTGCTCCTCGAGGACAGCGAGACCATCGACGAGGTCGGGGCGGCCAGGGCCGCCAAGCTCGTGCAGGAGGATCACGTGGACGTGATCTTCGGCGGCATCTACAGCTCCATGCGGCAGGCCATCAAGGTGCCCGCCGTGGAGGAGGGCCGCACGCTCTACATCTACCCGGAGCAGTACGAGGGGCAGGAGTACGACCCGCTCATCTTCTGCACCGGCCCGGTGCCGGCGCAACAGGTCGAGCCCCTCATCCCCTGGCTGATGGATCGCACCGGGGCCAGGACCTTCTTCCTGCCGTCCGCGGACTACATCTGGCCGCGCGTGCTGAACGAGAGGGTCCGGGAGGTCGTCACGGCCCTTGGCGGCGAGATCGTGGGCGAGGAGTACTACCCGCTCGATCACACCGACTACGCCGAGATGGTCGGGAGGATCACCTCCAGCGGCGCAGACGTCGTGTTCAACACGATCGTGCCCCCCGGGCTCACGCCCTTTCTCGAGCTGCTCCACGACTCCGGGTTCACGAAGCGGGGTGGATCGATCGTCTGCACGTACATGGACGAGAACTTCCTGAACTTCGTGCCCGCCGCCCATGTCGAGGGCCTGTACAGCTGCCTCGACTACTACCGGACGCTGGACGACCCGTTCAGCCAGGAGCTGTCACGGCGCTACGAGGAGCGCTTCCCCGGCGCCGCCATCTTCACGGCCGGGAGCGCGTGCACCGGGATGTACCGGGGCCTGAAGTTCTGGGAGGCCGCCGTGAGGGAGGCGGGCTCGCTCGACCAGGACGAGGTGATCGCGGCGCTCGACCACGCGCGGATCGCCGAGGGGCCCGGCGGGCCCGCCGAGATGGTGCCCGGCGAGCACCACGTCCGCATGAACATGTACATCGCCCAGGCGAACGCCGGCCAGTTCCGGATCGTCGAGAGCCTGGGGATGATCGACCCGAAGGAGTCCGTGCCGGCGGTGAAGTAGGACGGGGCTCCGGGGCGCCGAGAGGCGTCCCGGGGTCGCCCCCGTCGCCGGTGTGCGAAGGTCACGGGGTGAGGACTGGAGATGTCGTCGGGCGGCTGGTGTCGGTCAACGTGGGCATGCCACGGGACGTGGTGTGGCAGGGCCGCACGGTGCACACGGCGGTGTGGAAGGACCCGGTCGACGGGCCGCGGATGGTGCGCCGCCTGAACGTCGACGGCGATGGCCAGGGCGATCTGGGCGGACACGGCGGCGAGATGCGCGCGGTCTTCGTCTACCAGCTCGATTCCTACCGCCACTGGGAGGCCGAGCTGGGGCGCGACGACTTCGTCCCCGGGCAGTTCGGCGAGAACTTCACCGTGGAGGGCCTGGCCGATGACGTGGTCTGCATCGGCGATCGCTACCGGATCGGCGAGGCGGTCTTCGAGGTCACCCAACCTCGGGTCACGTGCTTCCGCGTCGGCATCCGCATGGACGATCCCCGGATACCGGCGCTGCTGGTGGCGCACCACCGCCCGGGGTTCTACCTCCGCGTCCTCACCGAGGGCGAGGTCCGCGCCGGCGACGAGATCCTCAAGGTCGCCGCCGGCCCCGAGGGGCTGACGGTCGCCGAGGTCGACGCCCTGCTCTACCTGCCCGGCCATTCCCACGAGGACGTGCGGCGCGCCCTGCGGGTGCCCGCTCTCAGCCCGGGGTGGCAGGCCTCCTTCCGGGCGATGCTCGACCAGGATGACGGCGCCACGGGCAACGCGGGCCTGGCGGCCACGAGCCCGCCGCCCGCGTGGCCCGGGTTCCGCCCCCTGGTCGCGAGCCGGATCGACCGCGAGAGCGACTCGGTCGTCTCGGTGCACCTGGACGATCCCGAGGGTGTGAGCGTGCCGGCCGCGCTCCCCGGCCAGTACCTCACCCTGCGCCTCCCGACCGGAGCAGGGTGCGCCACCGCTGCTGCGCAACTACTCGCTCTCGGGACCGCCCGGCGCCGACGGCTACCGCATCAGCGTCAAGCGCGAGGAGTACGGCGCGGCCAGCGGGTACATCCACACGCGCCTGCGCGCCGGAGACCGGCTCGAGGTCGCCGCGCCCCGCGGCACCTTCACGCTCCGGCCGGGAGACTCGCCCGTGCTCCTGATCAGCGCCGGCGTGGGGGCGACGCCCGTGCTCGCCATGCTGCACGCCCTCGCGGCCGACCGCTCCGAGCGCGAGGTCTGGTGGCTCCACGGCGCCCGCAGCGGCTCCGAGCACTCGTTCGCCGCGGAGGCCCGCTCGCTGATCGAGGCCCTGCCCAACGCGCACCGGCACATCTGCTTCAGCCGCCCCGGCCCCGGCGATACCCGGGACGACTTCCAGACGGAGGGGCGTTTGTCGGCGCCCGTCCTCGCGGCGCTCGGGCTGCCGCCGGCCGCGGAGGCCTACCTCTGCGGGCCCCCGGCATTCATGCAGGAGGTGTCGGCCGCGCTCGCTGCCCTGGGGCTCGACGCTCACCACATCCACACCGAGCTCTTCGGCGCCGCCCCCTCCCTGACGCCCGGCATCGCCTCCGAGGCGGGTCGGCCGCCCCACCCGCCGGCGGGCGCACCCGGCGAGGGCCCCCTCGTCGCCTTCTCCCGCAGCGACCTCTCGGTGAGCTGGAGCCGCGACTACGCCAGCCTGCTCGAGCTGGCGGAGGCCTGCGACGTGCCCGTGCGCTGGTCGTGCCGCACCGGCGTCTGCCACAACTGCGAGACGGCCGTCGTCTCCGGCGACGTCCGGTACTCACCCGACCCCGTGGAGGAACCGGGCGCCGGCCGCGCGCTCATCTGCTGCTCGCAGCCGCGGGGCGACCTCGTCCTCGACCTGTGAGCGGGTGACGGCGGCCGTCCTGGTGGGCCGCGCGACGCCCGGCACGGGCGCGGGGACGATCGGGGTCACGCTCGGGATCGTCGCCGTCAGGGGCCCTGGATCCTCTCGATCGAGCGCGCCTGATCCGGCTGGAGGAGACTGGCCAGGTGATCCAGCCGCCCGAGACCCGATACGCCCGCAGCGGTGACCTGCACATCGCGTACCAGGTCATCGGGGACGGTCCGCGCGACCTGGTGATGGTCCCGGGCTTCGTCTCGAACGTGGAGACGGTCTGGGAGGTGCCCGCGGCGGCCGAGTTCCTGCGCCGCCTCACCTCCTTCTCGCGCCTGATCCTGTTCGACAAGCGCGGCACCGGGCTGTCGGACCGGGTGCCGGTGAGCGCGCTGCCGAGCCTCGAGGCGCGCATGGACGACGTGCGGGCGGTGCTCGACGCCGCCGGCTCGGCGCGCGCGAGCCTCTTCGGCATCTCCGAGGGGGGCCCGATGTGCGTGCTCTTCGCCGCGACCCATCCGGAGCGGGTGGACCACCTCGTCCTCTACGGCTCGTACGCCCGCCGCAGCGAGGCCGAGCCCGACGACGGCGCCGCGCTGATCGCGCACATCGAGGCGGAGTGGGGCACCGGCAGGGTCCTCGCCGCCCGCAGCGCCGGCGCGGCCGCCGACGCGGAACTGCGCGCGATCCTGGCGCGCGCCGAGCGGCAGGGCGCAACGCCGGGCGCCGCCGTCGCGCTGATCCGGATGGCCGCGGCCATCGACGTGTCGTCCGTCCTCCCGAGCGTCTCGGTGCCGACGCTGGTGATGCACCGCACCGACGACCCGAGCCTGGGCGTCGCGGGCGGGCGCGCCCTGGCGGCCGGCATCCCGGGTGCACGCCTCGTCGAGTTCCCGGGCGTCGATCACATCGCGTGGTTCGGCGACGGCGGGGCGATCCTGGGCGAGATCGAGCAGTTCCTGACCGGCGCGCGGCGCCAGCCGGCCCCCGAGCGCGTGCTCGCGACGGTCCTCTTCGCCGACATCGTCGCCTCCACCGAGCATGCCGTGGATCTGGGCGATTCCGGCTGGCGGCGGCTGCTGGACCGATTCGACGAGATCACGCGGCGCGAGGTGGCGCGCTTTCGCGGGCGCGAGATCAATCGCCGCGGCGACGACTTCCTCGCCACCTTCGACGGGCCGGCGCGCGCGGCGCAGTGCGCCCTCGCCATCTCGACAGCCCTCCGGCCGCTGGGCATCGAGATGCGCGCCGGCGTCCACACCGGCGAGATCGAGCTTCGGGGAGAGGACGTGGGAGGCATCGCCGTGCACATCGGGGCCCGGGTCTGCTCGCTCGCCACGGCCAACGAGGTGCTGACGACCCGCACCGTGAGAGACCTCACCGTGGGCTCGGACCTGCGGTTCAGCGACCGGGGCGATCACAGCCTCAAGGGCGTCCCCGACCCGGTGCGGATCTATCGCGTCGAGTCGTGAGCGATCGGGGGCCGGTCAGCCGAGCGCCAGGCGGTCGTGCACCTGCTTGATCGCGATCGCCCCCTCGCCCACGGCCGAGGCGACCCGTTTGACCGAGCCGTGACGCACGTCGCCGGCCGCGAACACCCCGGGCAGGCTGGTCTCGAGCGGGAACGGCGGGCGCTCGAGCGGCCAGGGGGCTCCGGCGACCGTCAGGTCCGGCCCGGTGAGGACGAACCCCCAGCGGTCGCGGGCGACCGTGGCGGGGAGCCAGTCGGTGCGCGGCACGGCTCCGATCAGCACGAACAGCGCCGCGAGGGTGACGCGTTCGGTGCGCCCGGACTCGCGCCGGCGCAGGACCAGGTGCTCCAGTCGGCCGTCGCCACCGCCTCCGATGACCTCGGTGCCGGGCAGCACGACCACGTTGTGCGCTGCGCCGATCGCCTCGATCAGGTAGTGGGACATGGTTTCGGCGAGGGTCGGCGCGCGAACCACCAGCACCACGTTCCGCGCATGCCGGGCCAGGTGGAGGGCGGCCTGTCCGGCCGAGTTCCCGCCGCCCACCAGGTAGACGTCCTCGCCCTCGAACGCGGGCGCCTCCGACGCCGACGCCCCGTAGAAGACCCCGGCGCCGGTCAGCGCGTCGAGCTCGGGGATGCCCAGCCGGCGGTAGGACACGCCGGTGGCCAGGACCACCGCGCCGGCCCGCACCTGGTCGCCCGCGGCCGTCCGCACCACCAGGTCGCCGTCCTCGTGGTCGAGGCCCTCCACGTCGTGCGTCATCAGGAAGGTGGCGCCGAAGACCCAGGCCTGCTGGTAGGCGCGCATCGCGAGCTCGGCGCCCGGGATCCCCCGCGCGAAGCCCAGGTAGTTGCGGATCATCGAGCTCGCTCCGGCCTGGCCCCCCAGGGCCTCGCGCTCGATCACGAGCGTGTCGAGGCCCTCCGAGGCGCCGTAGACGGCGGCCGCCAGGCCGGCGGGCCCGGCACCCACCACCGCCACGTCGTAGCGGTGGTGCTCGAGCCGCGTGACCAGGCCGAGGGCGGCGGCCATCGCCTGCGCCCCGGGATCCACCAGGACGGGTCCGTCGAGGAAGGCCACCACCGGCCGCTCCTCGCCGGGATGGCCGAGCGTGGCGAGCATCTCGCCGCCTTCGGGCGAGTCGGCGGGGAGGAACGCGTGGGGGATGCCGTTGCGCGTCAGGAAGCCGCGCACGGCGGCCGACGCTGCTCCGCGCATCGGCGCGACCACGGTCACCTCCTGCGGCCCGCCGGCCCGGGTGCGCGACCACTCGTGCACGAACTCGGCGACCGTGCGATGGAAGAGCTCGTCGGGCGAGCGCCAGGGCTTGAGCACGTAGTAGTCGATGGACCCGAGCGCCATCGCGCGCAGGATGGCCTCCTTGGTGCGCGGGTCCGCCCAGGCGCCCCAGTCCACGAGCAGGCCGCGCTTCACGTGCGGGAACCGCCGCCGGGCCTCCTGCAGCAGCTCGGTGCCCGTCGTCCCCGGCATCCATTGATCGGCCAGGACGAGGGCGACGTCACCGCCCTCGCCGGCGATGCGCGCGAGGGCCGCGATGGCCTCCTCGGGCGAGCCGGCGCACACGAGGTCGTAGTCCGCGGCGTAGCGGCGCTCCAGTTCGCGCCGCACGCGGCCCAGGGCGGCGGCGTCGTCGTCCACCGCGACGATCGCGGCACGCCCGGCGGCGGGGCCGGCGTGATCCATCCGAGCCCGGCTCAGCCCTTGAGCGCGGCGAGCACGTTCACGCGCAGCAGGCCCGAGAGCGCCAGCGCGCCCTTGGTGTTCAGGTGCAGGCCGTCATCCGCGAACCAGGGCCGCCCGGCGCTCACCGCGTTCCAATCGGCGATCCGCATCGCCGGCCAGCGCTTGGCGGCGGTGCGGATCTCGTCGTTCGTGGTGGCGTAGATGCTCCGGGTCTCCCGCATCGTGACCCAGACGACCTTCTCGACGCCGTCGGCCCGCAGGGTCCTCATCACGGCTCCCACGTCGTAGCCGCGCGGGTCGTCGTTGTAGCCCACGTTGACCACGGCGACCCGTCCCGTCCGGTCGCCCAGCGACTTCGCCACCTCGAGGGCCGTCGCCGGGGTCACCCCCTGGTAGGGGCAGCTCGGCGCCACCAGGCGCCGGCACACCTTCGCGTCCATCCTCAGGGCCAGGCCGCTGCCGAGGCGGCGCACGGCCTTGGGGACGTAGCCGAAGGAGGCCTGCACCGAGTCGCCGATGACGGTCACCCGCGGGGGCTTCGTCGTGGCGGTCGTGGCCTTCGGCGGCGCGGGCGGCGGGATCTCCGCGGCCTTCACGATGGTGCGCGCGTAGAGCCGGGCCCCGGCGGCGGTCGTGTGGACGCCGTCCACGAGCAGGTTGGGACCGCCCGACACGGCGTGCCAGTCGGCGAGCACCGCGTTGGTGTGATGGCCGGCGGCGTACTCCAGCGCGTCGTTCACGGAGTCCTGCCACTTCAGCGGCACGCGCACCGTCACCAGCACCACGCGGGGCGTGCCGCGGAGGCGCTTCATCAGCGCCTCGAGGCCGTCGAACGGCACGAAGCCGTTGTTGCCCAGGTGGACGACGACCACCCGCGGCTTCATGGTGGAGAGGCGCGAGGTGATGGCCGTGGCGCCCTCGGGGAACTGGCGGCCGACGCGGGCGTCGATCACCGAGCCGGGCGGCAGCGCCTTCCGCAGCGTCGCCGAGGCGCCGAGCATGACCGAGTCGCCCACGGCGAGCACCTTCCCGGCCCGCGTGGCTCCGGCGGCCGAACGCTCGTCGGGCAGATCGGCTCCCCCCCGGGCCTCCGGCGTCGCGGTGATGGTGACGCCGCGGGCCGCCGACGCGATGCCGGTGAGGCCGGGGATGTTCGGCGTCTCGCCGGGGAGCACGGCGACCGCGATGGCCAGCGCGGCGAGCGCGGCGGCGGCCGTGGAGGCGGCGGCGAAGCGCGCGGGCCGCGTGGTCCGGCGGCTCCAGCGCTGCACCGCGTCGCGCACCCCGCTCATCCCGTGCCGGCGGAAGGGCGTCTCGATGTAGTGGTAGGAGAGGGCCGCCACGCCCAGGGTCAGCGCGATCTGCATCGCGACCAGCGGGGGGCCGTCGAAGGGGACGTCCTGGTTGCCCCGGGTCAGCATGATCACCGGCCAGTGCCAGAGGTAGATGCCGTAGCTGCGCACCCCGATCCACACGATCGCGGACACGCCGAACGCCTTCCCGAGCCGCGACGAGGGGTGCGCGACGACCGCGATCAGCACCGCGGTCGTGATGCCCAGCAACAGGAATCCGCCCTGGTACAGCCCCCGGTCCAGGTCGCCCAGCGTCAGCATCAGGACGATCAGCCCGCCCAGCGCGGCGATCCCGACCAGGTCGAGCAGGTTGCGCGCCCCCGGGCTCTTGACGGGCCCCAGCCGGGTCGGCGGGAGGACGAAGGCCAGGGCGACCCCCGCGAGCAGACCCACGGCCCGGGTGTCGGTGCCGTAGTAGATGCGCGACGGGTCGGTGAAGGGCTCCCACAGCAGCCAGGCGAGCAGCGTGGAGCCGGCGATCAGGACGCCCACCCCCGCCAGCAGCCACCGCCGCCCCATGAGGACCAGGCCCAGGGCGATGACCGGCGGCCACACGAGGTAGAACTGCTCCTCCACGGCCAGCGACCACAGGTGCTGGAAGATCGACGGCCGGCCGAACTGCTCGAAGTAGGAGACGTGCGCGAACGCGAAGTACCAGTTCGCGACGTAGCCGAAGGATGCGAGCACGGCGCCGCGGAGGCGCGCGACCTCGCCGGGGTGCACCAGCACCATCACGGCCAGCACCACCACGATCATCGCGAAGAGCGCCGGCAGCAGCCGGCGCGCGCGGCGCATCCAGAACCGGACGAGCTCGATGTGCCCGGTGCGGCGGTGCTCGGCCAGCAGGAGCGAGGTGATCAGGTAGCCGCTGATCACGAAGAAGACGTCGACCCCCAGGAAGCCGCCCGGCAGCCACCCCGCCCCGAGGTGGTAGATCACCACCGCCGCGACGGCGAGCGCTCGCAGGCCGTCCACCCCGGGCATGTACGGCAGCCGCGGCGGGCCCTGCCGGGAGCTCGGGGTCGACTCGCTCACGCGTCTTCCAGCCTGCCTCGGTTTCTCGGCCACAGACGGCGCTTCACCGTCGGCAGCCTTACTCCTACCAGAGACGCGCGGAACCCCCAACGGAGGGGGGAGGACCTCGCCCGCGGTCGGTCATTCGCGACGGTCTATCCTCGTTCCGTGACCACCACCGCCGCCCCTGCCGCGCTGATGATCGACGGCCGGCTCGTCCCTCAGGGCGAGGTCCCGCTCGTGCCCCTGGACGACGGGCTCGTGCGCGGGGACGGCGTCTTCGAGGGGATGAGGCTCTACGACCGCCGCCCCCGCACTCCGCGCGAGCACCTGGACCGCCTGGCCCGGTCGGCGGCGACGGTGGGGCTCGAGATCGACCGCCCTCTCCTGGAGCGCGAGCTGGAGGAGTTCGCGAGCCTCGCGACCGACCCCGACTGCGGCGTGCGGCTGATCGTCACGCGCGGGGGCCGCCGCGTCTGGCGCGAGGAGGCGCTGCCGCCCGGCTCGCCCGGTCTTCGCCTCCTGCCCGTTCCGCATCGCGTGACGCCGCTGCTGGTCGGTGCGAAGACACTGTCCTATGCCGCCAACATGCAGGCCAAGCGCAACGCGGCCGCGGCGGGGTGCGACGACGCCCTGCTCGTTCGCGCCGACGACGACCTGGTGCTCGAGGGGCCGACCACGGCCTTCGCCTGGATCGAGGGAGGGACGCTCGTGTTCCCGCCGCTCGCGCTGGGCGTGCTCGACTCGATCACCCGCCGGATCGCCGCCCGGGCGCTCCCGGTGCGCGAGCGCGAGGCGCGGCTGGAGGAGATGGCCGGGGCCGACGGCGCGCTCCTGATGTCGACCCTTCAGGAGGCGCAGCCCGTGGCCGAGATCCAGGGCGTGGCCACGTTCGACCCGGCGGCGCGGCGAGTGCGCGAGATCGCCGCCGCGATCCACGACGCCATCACCGCCGAGGTCGCCGCCACCATCTGAGGGCGGCCCGGCCCCTTTGGTACCCTCGACGCGCCCACCGGCGACGTGGCGAAGTGGCTAACGCAGCGGTCTGCAAAACCGTTATCGGGGGTTCGATTCCCCCCGTCGCCTTCGGCTTTTCCTAGCGGGCTTCCCGGTCTGGCACTTCGAGACGGCCGGGATCGGGACGCCCGCCTCAAATGAGCATGGACCCGTAAGAGTGCCGCGCTTCGTGGAGCCCGAGCGACCCGAAGGCCGGGAGGTCCGGACCGCCGGGCCGCTCGGCCGCCTCCACGTCGCACGCGAGCCCGAAGCGGCGCCCGCGAATCTTGATCGCGTCGAGATTCGCAATCAGGTTCCGAGCGTCCGTCAGATCGCTCTCGATCGCCTGGGAGGCAGTCGCGTTGTCGAAAGAGCTGCCGGGGCTGTCGGCTTCGGAGCTGATCCCGTCAAAGGTCTTCCAGAGATCCATCGCGAGCGCGGTGTATCGGGCCGTCTCGACCGCACCGGTTCCCGGCCTCCGCGACGTCTCTTCGCGCCCGTTCCGCGGCACGCTCCGCCGCCGTGGGCAGCCTCGCTGGACTCATCGCACCGTCCTGACGGCGACGCTGGTGTCCGAGTGCCCGCGGCTCGCGGAGTAGAGGACGCTGACGCTGAGGCGCCCCACGCGGTAGCTCACGCTCGCCGAAACGCCCCGATGCGGCGCCGTGCTCTTCGAGGTCCACGGGTGCCCGGGGATGCCGAGGGGCACCAGGCGCCCGCGCTCGGCACCGCTCACGCCCCCGGAGGCGCTCTTGCCGCCCGCGGGTACGCTGATCGAGGACGCGTTCGGCACGTCACCCGCCAGCTGGGGCACGCGCACCAAGAGGTCGGCGACGATCGCCCCGGGCTGCGAGCCGGCCTCCGCGAGGGTGCTCGCCTGGGCGCCTCCTGGGAATCCGGCGACCATCCCGAGCGCTACGACGGCGCCGGAGGCCATCACGGCGGGAAGGCCAGATTTGACGCGCATCGACGTTCACTCCTTCCGTGTCAGGGCCGAGGCGCCTCCCGCCCTCGGTCCCGTTGCCGGGGTCGTACTCCCCTCGCCGGAGAAGGCGCCAGGACTTCCGTCTAGGCCCCCCGCTATCACGCCCAAACCGTCCCCGACGGAAAACCGCTACGAACGCGGAAACGGCAGGCCTGGTCGTACTCCGCTCAATCCCCGAGGGCCTGGCGGTAGGTCGGGTCCGTTCGGGCTCCCGGCACCGCGCCACGACACCGTCCACGCTCCGCGACACGACACCGGGGCAGGGCGCACTCCGCCCGCCACCCGCTCGCCCCGTCCCGGCTGCCCGGCTCGGCCGGTGCTCGGAAGTGGAAAAGGCGACCGCTCGACCACGCTGGCCGCTACCTTCGGACCTCCAACGAGAGGAGGCCCCCATGCCGCCGCACGACTACATCTCCGAGGCGAAGGCCCTGCTCGATGAGAACTTCGCCGGACAGGTGCCTTACGAGGACGCCGAGCAGGGCGTCGAGCGGGCGAAGGCCGTCCTTCTCATGGACATCGCCTACACCCTCAGCGACATCAGCCAAGACCTGAAGGCGATTGCCGGGAAGATGCCGGGATAGGGTCGGCACGCCCCCTGTCGGCAGATCACTGATCCGGGCGAGGTGCCCGCCCGCCAGGCGTCGAGTGCGTTGTCACGAGATGGGCTCGCGTGGCCGGTCGCCGCGCGAGCGCAGCGCCTGGACCCCCCCTCGGTACTCCCGCGCGTCGATCTCGCCGCGGGCGAGCCACTCGCCCAGAACGTCCTCCGGAGAAGACCGCCCGGCGCCGGTCGTGTCCCCGCGCGACCGCAGGAGCCGGGCGATGCCCCAGACGATGAGACCGTAGACGACGAGCATCACCACGCTCATCATCAGCCATCCCCACCAACTCACGACGTGCCAGTACATCGGCGGCCCCGATTCTCATCGTTGCATCCCACTCTCGGTGCCTCGCCCCCCGGATGCGTCAGGGCGAACGCTCAGTGAGGCCGCGGGAAACTACGATCGCGTCGCGACAGCCGCCTTCATGATCGGCCGCGCCGCCGCCCCCAGGGGGGCGCCGGGGGCGCCTCGGCGGGCCTGGATTCTGGCCGCGAGCGGTGCCGCGCGGCCCTGTGAGGCCCCCTACCTCCCCGCGCCGGTGGTTTAGGCCCGGTCTCGGTGGAGGACGGCGAAGCACGCTCGGCGACTGACTGGCCCGAGCACTGGCCCACAGTGGCCCACCGCTCGGCCAGAACCCTCATTCCAAGGCGGACTCCCGCTCTCGTAGCGCGGTCTGCAAGGCCGCCATCGCGGGTTCGACTCCCGCCGCCGCCTCTCCGATGAATAGTGGGATCCCGCGTCCTGGGGTGGGATCTGGGCGGCGACCTGATGAAACCCCGTGGGTTGAGCGCCCACGCCGGCGTGGCGGGGCCGGGCGGGGGCCGGAGTACTCTCGTGTCGTGGCCGGCATCCCCCGCCCGCGTCCCGCCCCTCGAGACGTCGGGCCGGCAACGATTGGCATCCTGGTGGTCGCCCTCGCCGCGCTCTGGACCGTGGCCAGGCCGGCGGGGCAGCCCACGGGCTCCTACATCGGCCAGCTGCTGGGCGCCGAGTCGATCCTGCTCCTGTCGATCGGGCTGGTGCTGATCTCCACGCTGCCCTGGGTCGAGGTGTGGTTCGACGGCATCGACCGGGCCGCGATCTGGCACCGCCGGGTCGCGATCACCGGCCTCGTGCTGCTGGCGCCGCACATCCTGCTGTCCAGCAACCCCAAGGGAGGCACGGCGCTCGGCGGGCCCCTGGGGGTGATCGGCGCCCTCGGCCTGCTCGGTCTCGTCCTGTGGGCCATCCTGCCGCGCTGGCGCTCGGTGGTGCCCGGTCCCCTGCGCGGGCTGGTGGTGGCCGCGCGCGACGCGCCGCTCATCCGTGACGTGCGTCGCATCTTCGGCGGCTATGAGCGCTGGCGCGCGCTGCACCGCACCACCGGCCTGTTCGTGGCGGCCGGGTTCCTCCACGGCGCGCTGGACGGATCGCCCTTCGCCGGGTCCCCGGCGCTGCGCTGGAGCTACATCGCGATCGGCGGCATCGGCCTGGCCTTCTACGTCTACCGCGAGCTGCTGTCCCGCTACTTCCTGTCGCTGCACGACTACCAGGTCGCCGGCGTCGAGCAGATCGGCGAGGGCCTGGTCGAGATCACGCTCGCCCCCATCGGCCGGCCCGTCAACTTCGTCCCCGGCCAGTTCGCGATGGTCTACATCGAGAGCAAGGACGGCTGGCACCGTCACCCCTTCACCATCGCCAGCGCGCCCCGCGAGGGCGTGGTCCGGGTGACGGTCAAGGCGCTCGGCGACTACACCTCGCGGCTCCAGGAGATCCTCGAGCCCGGCATGCCGGCGGTCATCGGCGGCCCCCACGGCCGCTTCAACCACGCCAAGGGAACCGACCGGCAGGTCTGGATCGCGGGCGGCGTGGGCGTCGCCCCCTTCCTCAGCTGGCTGCGATCGCTGGACGGCCACCTGCCCCAGCGCGTCAACTTCTTCTACGCCGCCGACGGCGACGCCCCGTTCGCCGAGGAGATCCGGAGCATCGCCGACCGGCACGACTCGTTGAGCGCCCACGTGATCGACACCAGCGCCGCGGGACGCCTGACCACGGACCACGTTCTGGCCACCGCCGGCGGCGACGCCGGAGGGCTGTCGGTGTTCATGTGCGGGCCCCGGGGGATGCTGCGCACGTTCCAATCGCAGCTGCGCGTGGCGGGCGTCCCCGCACGCAACATCCATCGCGAGTACTTCGACTGGCGCTGACCACGGCGACGGTTCGACGACGATGAGGGAGAGCGGGCCGCTCACGACGCACGAGAGGCGCCTGCGCCGGGCGCTGATCGCGACCGCCGTCTTCGCCGCCCTGATGGTGGTGGCCGTCGGCGTCGTGGTCGTCTACTGGTTCCGGTACGTCCTGCCGACCAAGCCCGACCCGTTCACGCGCGGGCCCTACCTCGTCCGGGTCGGCACCACCACCGCGACCCTCAGGTGGCGTGTGGCGGGCGACCGCCCGGTCGAGATCGTCGCCACCACCCCCGACGGGCGCACGCTCACCAGCACCGACGGCCGCCTGCGCGGGCTCGTCCCCGGCGCCCGGCAGGGGTGGGTCGCGGTCGTGGACGGCCAGGCGCGGGCGTCGGGCACCATCACCACGGCGCCCACCGATCCGCGGGCGCCGATCCGGTTCACGGTCTTCGGCGACTACGGCGCCGGCGGGGAGGACGAGTGGGCCGTCGGGCGCGTCGCGGCCGCGCAGGAGCCGGCGTTCACGGTGGTCCCCGGCGACAACAGCTACCTGGTCGCCGCCCCGGCGCTCTTCGACCACAACATCTTCGCGCCGATGCGCGCGCTCCTCTCGCAGGGGCCCTTCATCGCGACGCTCGGCGAGCACGACATCGCCTACCTCGGCGGCCACGACGTGGCCCGCGCCCTGGGGTTGCCCAATGGCGGCGACCGCTACGTGCTCGACTACGGGCCACTGCGCTTCGTGGTGCTCGGCCTCGAGGCCGATTCCGCCGACCTCCCCGTGCTGCGGGCGGCCCTGGCCCACACGTCCGCGCGCCACGTCTACATCGTCGTCCATCGCCCGCCGGAGCACGGGAACCCGGTGCTCGCGGCGGCCCGCGGACGGGTGACGGCGGTGTTCGCGGGGCACAACCACCGCTACGAGCGCCGGGTGATCGACGGCGTGCTCACGCTGACGGTGGGCACCGGCGGCGCGCCCCGCAGCGGCGACGAGGCGCTGACGCCCCGGTCCGCCGGGGCCGTGTCCTCGCTCGCGGAGTTCGGGCTGGTGCGGGTGGACGACGGCCCGGATCGCACCGTGATGACCTTCATCGACTCCGGCGGCCGGGTGCGCGATCGCGTGGTGGCGCCCTGATGCGCGTGGCCGGTGGCGTGCTGGCGACCGCCGGCGTGGCGGGGGCCCTGGCCGGGCCGCTTCTGGGGTTCCCGGGAGCGTTCCCCGTGCTGCTGGGAGCGGCCGTGGTGCTGTGGCTGGTCGGGGCGGGCGCGGCGGCCGCATGCGTGGCGCCACCGCGCCGCGCGCCCGGCCTCGCGGCCCTCGCGGCGGGGTTCCTGGGCTGGGCGCTGGTCCTCGTCTACGCGCTGGCGCCGCTGTGGGGGGTCGTCGCCGCGGCGTGCGGGGTGGTGGTGGCGACCGGGCGCCTGCGGGCACGAGCGTGACCCGGCTGGGCACGGGCCCGTAGAAGGCCGTAGGGCCGCGCGTGGTCGCCCGGATGGCGGCGACCGGGCGATCGCAGGCGTGGGACCCAGAGTCGGAGCGTAGTTAGCGACAAAGCAGTAGCTTTGAGTGCAACAAAACGGTAGCGTGGAGCGAGTCAAAGTTGTAGCGTTGGGCCATGTCCGATGGCCTGTACCGCCGACGCATCCTCGACGAGGAACTGGACGCCCTGGCCGGTTCGCTGGCTGCGATCGCGATCGAAGGAACCAAGGCGGTGGGCAAGACCTCCACCGCCTCGCAGAGAGCGCGGTCCATCTTCACGCTCGACGATCCCGACCAGCTGGCGATCGCCTCCGCCGATCTCGACCGGTTGCTCGTTGTGCCGCCGCCGGTGTTGATCGACGAGTGGCAGCGGCTGCCACCTGTCTGGGACAAGGTCCGCCGAGCGGTTGACAACGGCGCGGAGCCCGGCTCGTACCTGCTGACCGGATCGGCCTCGCCGGCCGCGGACGGCACCCACTCGGGGGGCGGGCGAATCGTCAGCCTGCGAATGCGGCCGCTCTCGCTCGCCGAACGGATCGAGGAGCCCGCGACGGTGAGCCTTGGTTCCCTCCTGTCGGGCGACAGACAGCCTGTGAGCGGTCGCACCGGCCTTCGGCTCGAGGACTACACGGCCGAGATCCTGCGCTCGGGTTTCCCGGGCATCAGAGAACTGCCGCCCAAGGCGCTTCGGGCGCAGCTCGACACCTACCTGCGGCGGATCGTCGACCGCGATTTCCCGGAGCTCGGACACGAGATCCGGAACCCCTCCACCCTGCGACGCTGGATGGCGGCCTACGCCGCGGCCACCGCCACCACGACCTCGTTCGAGAAGATCCGCGACGCGGCGACGGGCGGTCAGGAACGCAAGCCGGCTCGCAGCACCGTGCAGCCGTACCGGGAGGTGCTCGAGCGCCTGTTCGTCCTCGACGAGGTGCCCGGCTGGCAGCCGACCCGCAACCCGATCTCCTCGCTCGGTCTTCCTCCCAAGCACCATCTGGCTGATCCCGCGCTCGCCGGCCGTCTGCTTGGGGCGAGTGCGGGTGCGCTTCTGCGCGGGGAGGCGCCGGGGCCCGCCATCCCGCGCGATGGCACCCTGCTGGGGGCCCTCTTCGAGTCGCTCGTGACGTTGTCGGTGCGGGTCTACGCCCAAGCCGCCGAGGCGAACGTCTTCCACCTGCGCACCCATCGCGGCGCGCATGAGGTCGATCTGATCGTCGAGCGCGATGACGGCCGGGTGGTCGCCATCGAGGTGAAGCTCACGGCCATTCCCGACGATCACGCCGTCCGCCATCTGCGCTGGCTCGAGGAGCGGATCGGCGATGACCTCCTCGATAGTGTCGTGATCACCACGGGCTCCGAGGCCTACCGGCG
Organism: Miltoncostaeaceae bacterium; assembly: GCA_963760715.1. Classification (GTDB taxonomy): domain Bacteria; phylum Actinomycetota; class Thermoleophilia; order Miltoncostaeales; family Miltoncostaeaceae; genus CAVXDY01. The sequence goes on from CAVXDY010000007.1 coordinate 859,025, forward strand.
CTCAGATGGGGTCGCCGTGGTGCCGGCAGCGTTGCTCGGCCCGTAGGCGGGATCGCCGGGACGCCCGCCGACCGTCGTGGAGAGAGTCCTGGGAGTACATCGCCAAGGACGTGGACCGCGCTCAGGGCCTGGCCGCGGCCGGCGCCGTCAGGCGCTCATCGCGACCTCGCCCACGAGCACCTGCGGCGGGCTGATCGACAGGCCCGACAGATTGGCGGCGATCCAATCGCGCGCCACCTGGCTCGAGGCCTCGGCCCCGGCCTGATCGTCGTAGACCGTGACGGAGGCCGCGCTCGCCGGCCCGGTCTTGACGATGTGGTAGCTGCGGAAGCCGCCGATCTCGTGGAACAGCCCCACGATCTCGGCCTTGTGCTCGGCGACCGCGTCGGCCAGCCCCTCCGCCTCGCTGTAGATCCGGATGGTTGCGTACATCGGTCCCCCCTCGGAGTGGAGCCAAGACATTCGATCCGACCCTATTGTGTTGACACCCTCGCCGGATCGGGTCCCGCGCTCACTCGGTGACCCTCGTCGAGGCGTGACATGGGGGTTAGTGTGGGAGCCATGGCTGTCCGACCGCGGCGAGCGGCATGAGCGACCCGACGCAGGACGTGACGCCGCTGCCGGACCTGCTGCACGGGCGCTCCCACACCGGCCCGGTCCGGGAGCGCCGGCCCGTCTACGTCGACCTGCTGCCGCCGTGCAACGCCGGCTGCCCGGCCGGCGAGAACATCCAGGCCTGGCTGTCGCACACGCAGGCGGGCCGGCACGAGCAGGCGTGGCGTCAGCTCGTCGCGGACAATCCGCTGCCCGCGATCCACGGGCGGGTCTGCTACCACCCGTGCGAGAGCGTCTGCAACCGCGCCAACCTCGACAGCGCCGTCTCGATCCACTCGGTCGAGCGGTTCCTCGGCGACCTCGCGCTGGAGCAGGGCTGGCTCTTCGACCCTCCGCCGGCCCGCAGCGGCAAGCGGGTGCTCGTGATCGGCGCCGGGCCGAGCGGGCTGTCGGCCGCCTACCACCTGGCCCGGCTCGGCCACGAGGTGGAGATCCGCGACGCGGGCGCCGAGCCCGGCGGGATGATGCGCTACGGCATCCCGGCCTACCGGCTGCCCCGCGACGTGCTCGACGGCGAGCTCGACCGGATCGCGGCGCTGGGCGTGCGGATGACGCTGCGACCACCGGGTCGAGGACCTCGCCGCCGAGCGGCAGGAGGGCGGCTTCGACGCGGTCTTCGTCGCGGTCGGGGCGCACCTGTCCAAGCGGGTCGACATCCCGGCCCGGGACGCCGGGCCGGATCGTGGACGCGGTGTCGTTCCTGCGCAGCGTCGCCTCCGGCGAGCGGCCGGTGATCGGCCGCCGCGTGGCGGTCTACGGCGGCGGCAACACGGCGATGGACGCCGCCCGGGTCGCCCGCCGGCTCGGCGCGGACGAGGCGCTGATCGTCTACCGGCGCACCCGCGAGCAGATGCCGGCCCATGTCGAGGAGGCCGAGGACGCCGAGCGGGAGGGCGTGCGGATCAACTGGCTGCGGACGATCACGGCGTTCGACGGCCCGGAGCTGCAGGTCGAGGTGATGGAGCTCGACGAGTCCGGCTACCCGCAGCCGACCGGGCGGTTCGAGACGCTCGCCGCGGACACCGTGATCCTGGCGCTCGGCCAGGAGACCGACACCGCGTTCCTGCGCGCGGTGCCCGGGCGTGGAGTTCGAGCGCGACGGGACCGTGCAGGTGTCGACGTCGCTGAAGACCGGCTGCCCCGGCGTGTTCGCGGGCGGCGACATGGTGCCGAGCGAGCGCACCGTGACGGTCGGCGTCGGCCACGGCAAGAAGGCCGCCCGGCACATCGACGCCTGGCTGCGCAGCGCCGCCGCCGCGAGCCCGCCGAAGCACGACCTGGCGACCTTCGACAAGCTGCATCTCTGGTACTTCGGCGACGCCGCCCGCCGGCAGCAGCCCGAGCTCGCGCCCGAGGAGCGGGTCGACGGGTTTCGGCGAGGTGGTCGGCGGCCTCTCCGCCGAGGAGGCGGTCTACGAGGCGGGCCGGTGCCTGTCGTGCGGCAACTGCTTCGAGTGCGACGGCTGCCTCGGCGCCTGCCCGGAGGACGCGGTGATCAAGCTCGGCGTCGGGCACCGCTACCGGTTCGACTACGACCGCTGCACCGGCTGCGGGGCGTGCTTCGAGCAGTGCCCGGTGCACGCGATCGAGATGGTCGCGGAGCCTGACTGAGATGCGCGCGACGGTCGACGGCAACGAGGCCGCGGCCTCGGTCGCCTACCGGCTCAACGAGGTCTGCTGCATCTACCCGATCACGCCGTCGTCGCCGATGGCCGAGCTGGCCGACGAGTGGTCGAGCCAGGGACGGCCGAACGTCTGGGGCACCGTGCCCACGGTGGTCGAGATGCAGAGCGAGGGCGGCGCGGCCGGCGCGCTGCACGGCGCGCTGCAGAGCGGGGCGCTGGCGACGACGTTCACCGCCTCGCAGGGCCTGCTGCTGATGATCCCGAACATGTACAAGATCGCCGGCGAGCTGACTCCGGCGGTGCTGCACGTCGCCGCCCGCTCGCTCGCGGCGCAGGGGCTGTCGATCTTCGGCGACCACTCGGACGTGATGGCGGTCCGCCAGACCGGCTTCGCGCTGCTCGCCTCGGCGTCGGTGCAGGAGGCCCACGACCTCGCGCTGGTCGCGCAGGCCGCGACGCTGCGCGACGCGGGTGCCGTTCGTGCACTTCTTCGACGGGTTCCGCACCTCGCACGAGCTGAACACGATCGAGCTGCTCTCCGACGACGACCTGCGCGCGCTGGTGCCCGAGGAGCTCGTGCGGGCCCACCGCGACCGGGCGCTCTCGCCGGAGCGGCCGTTCATCCGCGGCACGGCGCAGAACCCGGACGTCTACTTCCAGGCGCGCGAGACGGTGAACCCGTTCTACGCCCGCGTCCCGGACGTCGTCGAGGACGCGATGGCGCGCCTCGCCGAGCGCACCGGCCGCCGCTACCACCTCGTCGACTACACGCGGGCACCCGGAGGCCGAGCGCGTGCTGGTGCGTGATGGGCTCGGGCGGGGAGACGGTCCGGGAGACCGTGGCCGTCGCTCAACGCGCGCGGCGAGCGGGTCGGCGTGGTGCAGGTGCGGCTGTACCGGCCGTTCCCGGCGCAGGCGCTGCTCGACGCGCTGCCCGCGAGCGTGCGCCGCATCGCCGTGCTCGACCGGACGAAGGAGCCCGGCTCGATCGGCGAGCCGCTCTTCCTCGACACGGTCGCCGCGCTGACCGAGTCGTCTCGCGGACGGCGAGCGGGCGGTGATGCCGCGGGTCGTCGGCGGCCGCTACGGCCTGTCCTCGAAGGAGTTCACGCCGGGCATGGTCGCCGGCGTGTTCGCCGAGCTGGCGGGCGAGCGGCCGCGGCGCCGGTTCACGATCGGCATCAACGACGACGTCTCCGGGACGAGCCTCGCCCTACGACGCGGCGCTCGACATCGAGCCGCCCGAGACGGTGCGCGCGATCTTCTTCGGCCTCGGCTCGGACGGCACGGTCGGCGCGAACAAGAACACGATCAAGATCCTCGGCGCCGAGGAGGGCCTGCACGCGCAGGGCTACTTCGTCTACGACTCGAAGAAGTCCGGCTCGCAGACGGTCTCGCACCTGCGCTTCGGGCCGCAGCCGATCCGGGCGCCCTACCTCGTGCAGCAGGCGAGCTTCGTCGGCTGCCACCAGTTCGGGCTGCTCGAGCGGGCCGACGTGCTCGGCCGCGCGGCGCCCGGCGCGACGCTGCTGCTCAACTGCCCGCACCCCGCCGGACGAGGTGTGGGACGCGCTGTCCCGCCCGGTCCAGGAGCAGATCCTCGCCAAGCACATCGACGTCTACGCGATCGACGCCGGCCGGATCGCCCGCGAGGTCGGCCTCGCCGGCCGGATCAACATCGTCCTGCAGACCTGCTTCTTCGCCGATCTCCGGCGTGCTGCCGCGCGAGCAGGCGATCGAGCGGATCAAGGCGGCGATCGCCAAGACCTACGGCCGGCGCGGCGCCGAGGTCGTCGAACGCAACCAGGCCGCGGTCGACCGCGCGCTCGAGGGCCTGCACCGGGTCGAGGTGCCCGAGCGCGGCGACGGCCACCCGCGAGCTGCCGCCGGTCGTCCCGGCGCGACGCGCCCGAGTTCGTCCGCACCGTCACCGCCGAGATGATGGCCGGCCGCGGCGACGAGCTGCCGGTCAGCGCGCTGCCGGTCGACGGCACCTACCCGAGCGGCACGGCGGCCTACGAGAAGCGCAACATCTCCGAGCTGGTCGCGGTCTGGGACCCCGACCTCGTGCATCCAGTGCGGCAACTGCAGCTTCGTCTGCCCGCACAGCGTGATCCGCTCCCGGTACTACGACCCGTCCCACCTGGACGGCGCGCCGGACGGGTTCCCGTCGGCGCCGCTCGACGCCGTCGGCCTGCCCGACACCCGCTACACGCTGCAGGTCTACGTCGAGGACTGCACCGGCTGCGGGCTGTGCGTCGAGGCCTGCCCGGTCGTCGCGCCGGGCGACCCGGCCCGCAAGGCGATCAACCTCGCGCCGCGCGAGCCGCTGGTCGCCGCCGAGCGCGAGAACATCGCGTTCTTCGAGACGCTGCCGGCGAGCGACCGGTCGCGGGTCGACTTCGGCACGGTGCGCGGCACCCAGTTCCTGGAGCCGCTGTTCGAGTTCTCCGGCGCCTGCGCCGGCTGCGGCGAGACGCCGTACCTGAAGCTCCTCTCGCAGCTGTTCGGCGACCGGCTGATGGTCGCCAACGCGACCGGCTGCTCGTCGATCTACGGCGGCAACCTGCCGACCACGCCGTGGACGACCGACGCCGACGGGCGCGGCCCGGCCTGGTCGAACTCGCTGTTCGAGGACAACGCCGAGTTCGGGCTCGGCTTCCGGCTCGCCGCCGACCGGCACACCGAGCTGGCCCGCCGCCGCCTCGCCGAGCTGCGCGACGCGGTCGGCGCCGAGCTGGTCGACGAGATCCTGGACGCGCCGCAGCTGCGCGAGTCGGAGCTGCGCGCGCAGCGCGAGCGGGTCGCCGAGCTGAAGCGGCGGCTCGACGGGCTCGACGGGCCCGCCGTCGCCGACCTGCTCAGCGTCGTCGACCACCTCGTCCGGCGCAGCGTCTGGATCGTCGGCGGCGACGGCTGGGCCTACGACATCGGCTCCGGCGGGCTCGACCACGTGCTGGCCAGCGGGCGCAACGTCAACGTGCTCGTGCTCGACACCGAGGTCTACTCCAACACCGGCGGCCAGATGTCGAAGGCGACGCCGCTCGGCGCGGTCGCCAAGTTCGCCGCCGCCGGCAAGACCGTGCCCAAGAAGGACCTCGCGCTGCAGGCGATCGCCTACGGCAACGTCTACGTCGCCCGGGTCGCGATGGGCGCCGATCCGCAGCAGACGCTGAGCGCCTTCCGCGAGGCCGAGGCCTACGACGGCCCGTCGCTGGTGCTCGCCTACAGCCACTGCATCGCGCACGGCATCGACATGCGCAACGGGCTCGACCAGCAGTACCGCGCCGTCGCCAGCGGCTACTGGCCGCTGATCCGCTACGACCCGATGGTCCGCGCGGCCGGCGGCAACCCGTTCCTGCTCGACTCGCCGCGGCCGCGCATCCCGCTCGCCGACTACACCGACCGCGAGCTGCGCTACCGCACGCTGGCGAACACCGACCCGGCCGAGGCCGAGCGGCTGCACGGGCTCGCCGAGCAGGCGGTCGACCAGCGCTGGGACGTGTACGAGGAGATGGCGACCCGCGGCGCGCAGCACTTCGCCGCCGACGCCCGCAGGGAGCGCTGATGGACCTCTCGACCGGCTACATGGGCCTCGCGCTGCGCAACCCGCTCGTCGCGTCGGCGTCGCCGCTCTCGCAGACCGTGGACGGCGTGCGGCGGCTCGCCGACGCCGGCGTCGGCGCGGTCGTCCTCTACTCGCTCTTCGAGGAGCAGCTGCGCCGGGAGGCGGCGCGAGAACGCGCGGCTCGTCGACGCCGGCACCGAGAGCTTCGCCGAGTCGCTCTCCTACTTCCCGGCCGCCGCCGAGGACGAGGCCGGCCCGCGCCGCTACCTGAGCCTGCTCGAGCGCGCCGCCGCCGCCGTCGACGTCCCGGTGATCGGCAGCCTCAACGGCGTCACGCCCGAGCGGCTGGGCCGACTACGCCCGGGCGATGCAGGACGCCGGCGCCGCCGCGATCGAGCTGAACATCTACTACCTCCCCGGCGACCCGCACATCTCCGGCCGCGACGTCGAGCAGCGGCACGTCGACGTCCTGACGCGGGTCAAGGACGCGGTCAGCGTGCCGGTGGCGGTCAAGCTGAGCCCGTACTTCAGCTCGACCGGCGAGATGGCGCTGCGGCTGGACGAGGCCGGCGCCGACGCGCTGGTGCTCTTCAACCGGTTCCTGCAGCCCGACATCGACCCCGAGACGCTCGCCGTCGTGCCGCCAGGTCGGCCTCTCCAGCCCGGCCGAGGCGCGGCTGCCGCGCACGTGGATCGCGCTGCTGCACGGACGCGTGCGGGCCTCGCTCGCGGCGACCACCGGCGTCGAGACCTCGGCCGACGTGGCCAAGTACCTGCTCGCCGGCGCCGACGTCGTGATGACCGCCTCGGCGCTGCTGCGGCACGGCCCCGAGCACGCGACGGTGCTGCTCGACGGCCTGTCGGACTGGATGGCGCGCAAGGGATTCGCGACCGTCGACGAGCTGCGCGGGCTGCTCGCCGTGCCGCCCGGCACCGACGAGGCGGCGCTACGAGCGAGCCGGCTACGTCGGCGCGCTGCGGGAGGCCAACAGCGGCATCTACGGGCCCCCGGCGAGCCGGCCGCCGGCCGCCCGGTAGCGGGGCCGCGACACTCAGGACGGACCGCTCGGCCCGTCGGCACCCCGTCCGGCGCGCACCTCGGCCGTGAGGGCCTCCACCTGGCGCCGAAGCTCGCGAACCTCGGCGGCGACGGGATCGTCGGTCCCCGCCGCCGCCCGGCGGCGGCGGGCGGACTCGACGAAGGCGGTGGTGATGCCCGCCGTCGTGACGCTGATGAAGCCGATCCCGCCGAGCATGACCAGCGTGGCGATGATGCGCCCCGCGGCCGAGCCCGGCACCAGATCGCCATAGCCCACGGTGGTCGTGGTCTGGATCGCCCACCACAGCCCCGACCAGACGGTGGGAAAGCTGTCGGGGTCGGTCAGCTGCATGAGGATCCCCGCGAGGATCGTGACCACGAGCGTGACCGTCGCCGTCGCCACCCAGGCGCCGCGGAACGGATTGCGGGTGATCCGCTCGATCTGCCGGTCGATCCTTGTCCTGCAGTCGGGATGGCACCGGCGGCGCCTCTCATCGGTCGCGTGTGGCCGAAGGCCGCGTCTCACGCCGCTGAAAGGCAACCGCGATTCCGGGCGCGGCCGCAACGTCATCGCCACCCCTCAGCGCCTGAGCCTCTTCGGGTTCGGGTGCCCGATCTCCTGCCCGGGGATGACACGGGCCCGCCGTTCAGGCGAGGATGACCCCGGTCACCATGGGCGCAAAACGAATCCTCCTCCTGGTCTTCGGCTCACTGCTCGCCCTCGTGGGGCTCGCGGCGGCGATCGGCGGAGGGACGGCCCTGATCGCCTACGGCACCGGCCGGGACTCGGACGGCTACTTCACCACCTCGACCCAGCGTTTCCAGACCGTGTCGCGGGCGCTGGTCTCGGAGGAGGTCAACCTCGGCTCGGAGAGCGACGCCGCCGGCCCGGTGAGCCTGGGCGACCTGGCCAACGTGCGCGTGCGGGCCGAGGGCCCCGGTGGGCGGCCGATCTTCGTCGGCATCGGCCCGCGGTCGCAGGTGACCGCGTATCTCGCCGGGGTGGCGTACGACGAGGTGACGAACGTCGACTACCACCCGTTCAAGGCCACCTATGCGGCCCACCGGGGCGTCCGAACGCCGGCGCCGCCGGCGCAGCAGGACTTCTGGGCGGCCCGCGCCAGCGGCCCGGGGCAGCAGACCCTCAACTGGGATCTCCAGGGCGGCACCTGGTCGCTGGTCGTGATGAACGCCGACGCCGCGCCGGTCGTGGCCGCCGACCTTCAGCTCGGGGTGAAGATCAAGATCCTGCTCCCGTTGGGGATCGGCCTGCTGGTGGGCGGGCTGATCGTCCTCGCCATCGGCGTGACGATGATCGTCTTCGGCGCGCGCGGCGGCGGACGCGGTCCTCCGCCGGCGACGACGGCGCCGCCCCCGGCGCCGAGGCACGAGTCGCCGTACTGAGGCCCGGGGGCCTCAGGAGCCCGGGGCGCCCTCGCGCAGGTAGGCCAGAAGCGCACGGTCGGTGAGCCATTCGATGGGCGCGCGGTCGTCGGTGAGCGGATCCTGCCCGGGGGTCACCACCTGAAGGCTCTGGGCGAGCTGGCGGGCCGGCGTCGCCACCGGGCCCGTCGCGCCCTCGAGCCGGCCGGCCGCGGCGGCGGCGTCCGCCGCGTCGGTGAAGCCGATCACGACGCTGTTGAAGCGCTTGAACCGGGACGAGAGGACCGCCGGGAACTCGGCCCGCATCGTCTGGGCGATGCGGTCGACCACCTCGGTCTCGTCGGGCGGGGTCCCGATGTTGATCGCCACCACCCCACCCGGGCGAAGGCGCTCCCGCACGAGGTGGAAGAACTCGCGGGTGGCCAGGTGGAAGGGGATGTACGGCTGCCGGTAGGCGTCGACGACGATCGAGTCGAAGCGGTCGTCCGTGCCCTGGAGCCAGAAGCGCGCGTCGGCGGTGTGGACGGACAGGCGCGGGTTGTTCATGCCCATGTACCTGCGCCCGACGTCCGAGACGAGCGGGTCGATCTCCACGCCGTCGATGGACGTCCGGGGCCAGAGCCCCGCGTAGATGTTCGCCAGCGTCCCGCCGGCGTTCCCCAGCACGGCCATGCGTCCGTCGGGCCGTCCCGTCAGCAGCGGGAGGGTGGCGAATGCGTCCCAGTAGCCACCCGTCAGCGGCCCCTGGCGGGGCGTGAGCGAGTGGAGCGCCCAGCCCTCGTTGAGGCGCAGCACCACGTCGCCGTCGCGCTGGCGGGCGACCTGCACGAACTGGTACGCGGACTCGCCCTCGAACAGCACCTCCTCGCCGGGGGCGCCCTTCAGGCCCCCGAGGGGCAGGGCGATCAGGCAGGCGATGAGCGCCGGCACGGCCGCCGCGCGCCAGCCCACGAGGGGCACGGCCGCCAGCGCGAGCAGGGCGGCGATCAGGAGCAGCGTCCGCCGGGTGCCGATCTCGGGGATGAGCAGCAGCACGGGGAGGAAGGTGCCCACGATGGCGCCGATCGTGGAGAGGGCGTACAGGCGCCCGGAGACCTCGCCGGCCGTCCGCACGTCCCGCACGGAGAGCCGCACGGCCCAGGGCGACACCGCGCCGAGGGCCGTGATCGGGAGCGCGAACATCAGCATCGCGCCGATGAAGGAGCCGATGAACGCGCCGGCCGACAGGCCCTCGAAGGCCCCCTGGGCGGCCGAGAAGAGGGGGCGGGTGGCGAACGGGACCACCGCGAGCGCGGCCGCCGCGACGAGCACGAGCAGCCCCAGGGCGCGCTCGGTGGGGTGGCGGTCGGCCATCCGGCCGCCCAGCCAGTACCCCACCGAGAGGTAGATCAGGATCAGCCCGATCACGTTGGCCCACACGAGGTTGGAGGCGCCGAAGAACGGCGCCAGCAGGCGGGTGCCGGTCATCTCGGCGGCGAGCGACGCACCGCCGGCCACGAAGACCAGCACGGGCAGGCGGAGGCTTGCGGCCCGGGGCATGGGCCACCTTAGTCCGGGTTCGCGGGTTCGGGCGGGTGCGCAGGGCCGGGGTCGCGCCCGCCGAATCCCCCGGGACGGACGTCACCTCCGGCGCCGCGCGCACGACCGGCCACCATGAGACGCAGAGTCCACCTCCCGACCCTCGCCGCGCTCGCCTGCGCGACCGGCCTGCTCGCCCTCGCCCCGGCCGCGCCGGCGGCTCCGCCGAGGCTCGCGGGCAAGAGCGAGATCGCCGCGGCGCGGGGTCAGTTGGCGAAGCTCCGCGTCGCGGCGCCGCTGCCGGAGGCGGGCTACGACCGCGACAAGTTCCCCCACTGGGACGCCACGAGCGGGGGCTGCGACACCCGCGACGACATCCTGAAGCGTGACGCGATCCGCATCCGGCGCGGGCCGGGCTGCACGATCCGCTCCGGCTCGTGGCGCGACCCCTACAGCGGGAGGACCACGAGGGACTGGCACACGCTCGACATCGACCACGTCGTGCCGCTCGCCAACGCGTGGCGCTCGGGGGCGAGGCGCTGGACCAGGACGCGGCGGGAGGCCTACGCGAACGACCCCGGGGTCCTCCTGGCGGTGAGCGCCCACCTGAACCGCCAGAAGGGCGACGACGCACCCCAGGAGTGGCTTCCCCCGCGGGTGGCCTTCCGGGTCACCTACGCCGTGGACTGGGTCGGGATCAAGGCCCACTACCGGCTCAGCGTCACCCGGGCGGAGCGGGCCACCCTTCGCCGGCTCCTCGCCCGGTAGGGCACGGCGCGGCCGGGCGCGCCCTCGGTAGCATCGGGTCGATGCCCTGCACCCATCTCGACCAGGTCCGGCTGCTCCGGCCGACGGGACCGATCGCCGGCTGCGAGGAGTGCCTCAAGATCGGGAGCCGGTGGCTCCATCTGCGGATGTGCCAGGCCTGCGGGAAGATCGGCTGCTGCGACTCGTCGCCCAACCGGCACGCCAGCGGCCACGCGCGCGAGGTCGGCCACCCCGTCCTGCGATCGGTGGAGCCCGGCGAGGACTGGTCGTGGTGCGTCATCGACGAGGTCGCCTTCGTCCTTCCGGGCGCGTGAGCCGATGGACCCGCTCGTGCGCCTCCGGATAGGCTCGGGACCATGACCGAGGCCGCCGCCGACCCCTCCGTCCCGCCCCCCTGTCCGAAGGACGGCATCGCCATGCGGCCCTCGAAGCGCACGATGCTGACGCACGACATCTCCACGGGACAGGCCATCCCGGTGGAGCAGACCTTCGACGTCTGGCGCTGCCCCATGTGCGGCCGGGAGCTGCCCCGCCAGGGCGAGATCAGGTAGGTCAGGCGGGGGCCGGCGCGCCGGTGAGCGCGGCGAGCTCGTCGTCGGACAGCTCGAGATCCACGGCGCCCATGAGCTCGCGCGCCTGGCCGGGCGTGGTCGCGCTGGCGACCGCGCAGGTGACCCCGGGCTGCGCCATGACCCACGCGAGGGCGACCTGGGCGTGGCTCGCGCCGTGGGCCGCGGCGACCCGGCCGAGGGTCTCGAGCACGGCCAGCCCGCGGTCGTTCATGTAGTCGCGCGCCACGCCGGGTGCGCGGGGGCTGTCGGGGAGCGGCTGCCCGGGGCGGTACTTCCCGCTGAGGAAGCCGCGCGCGAGGGAGAAGTAGGTCGCGACCCCGAGGTCCTCGGAGAGGCAGATCTCCCGCAGCTCCCCCTCGTAGCCGCCGCGGTCCACGAGGTTGTAGTGCGGCTGGAGGGCCTCGAAGCGGGCGAGCCCGCGCTCCTCGCTGATCCTCAGCGCCTCGGTCAGGCGCTCGGCCGGGTAGTTGGAGGCGGCGACGGCGCGCACCAGGCCCTGGCCCACCAGCTCGTCGAAGGCGCCCATCGTCTCCTCGAGCGGCGTCCCGGGGTCGTCCTCGTGGGCGTAGAAGAGGTCGATGCGCTCCACCTGGAGCCGGCGGAGGGACTCCTCGGCGCCGCGCAGGATGATCTCCCGGGTGAGCCCCTTGGGCTGCCCGGGCCCTCCCGCCATTCCGACCTTGGTGGCGATGACGAGGTCGTCCCGGTCCGCGCGGCCGGCGAGCCACCGTCCGATGATCTCCTCCGACTCGCCGCCCCGGTTGCCGGGGACCCACGCGGAGTAGACGTTGGCGCTGTCGACCGCGTTGCCGCCGGCGGCCACGTAGGCGTCGAGCACGGCGACCGAGGCCTCCTCGTCGGCGCCCCAGCCGAAGACGTTGCCGCCCAGGCAGAGGGGTGCCACGCGGAGGCCGCTTCGGCCCAGCTCTCGGCGCTCGGACACAGCGCCTCCGAGGCTACCGATCGGGCCGCGCCCGGGCCCGGTCAGGCGGTGTCGAGCTCCAGCACCGCGTCGCGCGCCGTCTCCGCCTCCTCCTGCGGGCGCGCCCGGCGGGGCCGCGCCCAGAGGGCCGCGACGGCCGCCACGAGGGCGCCGACCGTCCCCACCCAGAACGCGTCGACGAACCCGGCCTCGGTGGGCACGCTGGTGCCCGGGGCGACGTTGGCGGCCAGCAGCACCGCGCCGACCTGGGCCCCGATGACGCCGCCGACCGTCCGCACCACCGTGTTCATGCCCGTGGCGACGCCGGTCTCGGTGGGCCGCACGTTGTTGACGATCAGCTTGGGCATCACGGCGAAGGCGAACCCGATGCCGATCCCGCAGAAGATGAAGGCGACGGCGGGCTGCCAGGGCTCGGCGTGCCAGGTGGCGATCCCGGCCGAGCCGAGCGCCACCAGGAGCATCCCCGTCACCAGAGGGAGCCGCTCGCCGTAGCGCCGTCCCAGCAGCCCGCCCAGCGGCCCCGCGCCGAGGACGGCCAGCGACGTCGGGAGGATCCACAGCCCGGCCACGGTCACGCTCGTGCCGAAGCCGTAGTCGGCGATCGACGCGAGCGGGGCGGGAAGCCCGCCCGGCAGCTCGTAGAAGGTGGGCAGGATCACCCAGGTCATGTAGAGCGCGAAGCCCGAGAGCATTGCCGTGAGGTTGGTGAACAGCACCACCCGCCGGGCCATCATCCGCATGTCCACCATCGGGTCGGTCACGCGCAGCTCGATGAACCCCCAGAGCAGGAACAGCGCCACCGAGCCGCCGAACAGGCCCACGATCGGGGACGACCCCCAGCCGAGCTGCTGGCCCTCGGTGAGCCCGACCAGCAGGCAGATGAGGGCGGCGGAGAGCGTCACCGCGCCCTTCAGGTCCACCCGGGAGGGCGAGGTGATCCGTGAGTCGGGCACGAAGCGCCACACCAGGACGAGCGCGATGGCCACGACGATGGCGCTCACCACGAACAGGTAGCGCCACGAGAGGTTGTCGATGATCAGGCCGCTGGCCACGATCCCGACGCCGCCGCCCACCCCGAGGACGGCCGACACCAGGCCCATCGCGACGCTCACCTTCTCCTTCGGGAACTCGTCGCGGATGATCGCGAAGCTGAGCGGGAAGACCGCCCCGCCCACGCCCTGCACCGCGCGCCACACGATCAGCGAGGAGATGCTCCACGCGAAGATCGCCCCGATCGAGCCGACCAGGAAGATCGCGAGGGCGATGATCATCAGCTTCACCTTGCCGTGCTGGTCGCCCAGCCGGCCGATGATCGGCGTCGCCACCGAGCCCGTGAGCAGGTAGGCGGTGACGGTCCAGGTGACCCAGGTCCCCGACGTGTGCAGATCCTCCTGAAGGCGCGGCAGCGCCGGGATCAGGAAGGTCTGCATCAGGGCGAACGCCATCGCGGCGGTCACCAGGCCCGCCAGGGTCAGCCGAAGCGACTTGGCGGCGTCCGCGTTGCGCGCGCGGCTCACGGCGGCGCCGGCCCCGAGGCGGGCAGCCGGTCCATCACGCGCCGCAGCAGCTCGGCGAGCTGATCGCGCTCGTCCGCGTCGAGCCCCGCGAAGATGCGCTCCTCGATCCCGTCGACGACGGCCATGCCCCGCTCGGCCAGCTCCCGCCCGCGGGGGGTGAGCCGCACCCGCGTGGCCCGCCGGTCGTCCGGGTCCGGGTGGCGCTCGACCGAGGCCTCGCGGGCCAGCCGGTCGATCATGCGGCACATGCTCGGCGGCTCCAGCCGCAGGCGCCGGGCCAGCTCGGCCTGGGTGAGCCCGTCCTCCTCGCTCAGCGATCGCAGCACCGCCAGGCTCGGCCCCGAGAGGCCGACGACGCTCAGCTCCGCGTCGGCGGTGGTGCGCAGCAGGCGGCCGGCCACGCCGAGCCGGTGCGCCAGCCGCTCGTTGAGCGCGGTGGGGGACGTGGTCGCGGAGGCCACGGCGGGACATTACTTAGACGACGAATCATTCGCAAGCTACCGATTGGCCGGGAACCCGCGCGCCCGCCGAGGCGCTCATCCCCCCGCGCGGGGGGCGAGCAGCGTCGGGTCCGCCAGGAGGGGGGCGAACGCGAGCTCGGCGGCGCCGAGCAGCGGCGCCTCCCAGCCGAGGTGGGACGCCACGACCTCCACCGACGCGCGCGACGCGGGCAGCGCACGGGCGTCCAGGGCGGTCTCGAGCTGGCTCTCGACGTAATGGTGGATGCGGGCGAAATAGCCGCCCAGGACCACCCGCCGCGGGTTGAACGTGTTGATGATCCCGGCGACCCCGATGCCGAGCCAGCGGCCCACCTCGCGCAGCGCGCGCAACGCCCGCTCGTCGCCGGCCGCGGCCGCTCGCAGGACCTCGTCCACCGCCGCGCGTCCGCCGCGTGTGGGGTCGGCGCCGGCGGCGCGCAGGAGCGCGGGCTCGCCGACCTCCGTCTCGAGGCAGCCGCGCGACCCGCACCGGCAGGGTCGGCCGTCGGGGTTCACGGTGACGTGCCCGATCTCCCCGGAGTAGCCGTCCGCCCCGCGCAGGGGCCGGCCGTCCACGATCACCCCGCCACCGACGCCGACCTCGCCGTAGACGAAGACGAGATCGTCCACGCCGACGCCCGCGCCCCGCTGGTGCTCCGCGAGCGCCCCCAGGTCGGCGTCGTTGCCCACGTGCACCGGCACCGCCTCGTCGAAGGCCGACGCGAGGAGCTCGCCGAGCGGCTCGTCCCGCCAGCCGAGGTTGGGCGCGATCCGCACCAGCCCGTCGTCGCGTCGCACCACGCCGACGATCGAGACGCCGATCCCGACCAGCCGCTGCACGGGGGGCGCCACGAGCAGCGGCCGGCCGAGCCGTTGGACCTCTGCCACGACGTCCGCCGCGGACACCGGTTCCCGCCGGCGGTCAACGCGAGCCTGACGGCGGACCTCGCCGCCGAGCCCGACGATCGCGACCGCGAGCGAGTCGACCGCGATCTCGATGGCGAGCGCGACCGGGCCGCGCTCCGCCAGCCGGACCTCGGGGGAGGGGCGCCCGCGCCCCGTCCGGCCGCGCGGAGGACCCTCGACCACCAGTCCGCGCTCGGCGAGCTCGGCGACGAGTGTGGCGACGGTGCTCCGGCTGAGCTCCGTCCGCTGGGTGAGGTCCGAGCGGGAGAGCGGGCCGGCCAGGTGCAGGTACCTCAGGACCATGCTCAGGTTGTGGGGCCGGAGCTGCTCGCTGCTGTGCCCGTGGCCGAGGTCAACCTTGAGGGGGCTCGCGCGATGGCCTGGGGTGGACAATCTCGGTCCTTACCGGATAGTTTTGGATTGCAACAAAACAAACTAGTGTCCAAGGTAGTTCGGGGCGCTAACGGCCGTCAACCCGGGCTCCCGCCCGATCTGCGAACGGATGTCCGATGCGAACGCGTCGCAGGATCCATGGCTCACCCGGGATGGAACACGGCCCTCGCCCGCAAAGCGCCCGCAGAGGCGTGGCATTTGTGCCGAACGTTGCATAGTCTGGCGCCCGGAATTCTTTCGCCCGGTAGCGGCCGACCATCGAAAACAGGATCAAGGGGGACGATGTGAAGATCACACGAAAGGGCGGGACGGTGATCGCCCTGCTCGCGACGGGCGCGATCGCGTTCGGCCTCAGCGCATGCGGCAGCAGCAACAACAGCGCTGCGAGCAGCGACACCTCGGGCGGCGCCTCCTCAGCAGGCGGGAAGATCGCGCTCCTTCTGCCGGAGACGCAGAACGCCCGGTACGAGACCAAGGACCGGCCGCTCTTCACGGCCAAGGTCAAGGAGCTGTGCCCGAACTGTGAGGTGCTGTACTCCAACGCCGACCAGGACGCGGCCAAGCAGCAGCAGCAGGCGGAGGCGGCCCTGACCAACGGGGCGAAGGTCCTCGTGCTCGACGCGGTGGACGCCGCATCGACCGGCGCCATCGTCGCGCAGGCCAACGCCAAGGGCGTTCCCGTGTTTGCCTACGACCGGGCGATCCCCGGCAAGGGCGTGGCTTACTACAACTCCTACGACAACGCCAAGGTGGGCGAGCTGCAGGGGAACGCCCTGCTCGACAAGCTCAAGGCGGACGGCAAGGGGAACGGGACGATCGTGATGATCAACGGCTCCCCGACCGACAACAACGCCAAGCTCTTCAAGAAGGGCGCGCACTCGGTGTTCGACTCGAGCACCTTGAAGATCGGCGCGGAGTACGACGCTCCGAACTGGCTGCCCGCCGAGGCCCAGACGTTCATGGACCAGGCCATCACCAAGCTGGGCAAGAACGGGTTCGTCGGCGTCTACTCGGCCAACGACGGCCTCGCCGGCGGCATCATCGCGGCCATGAAGGCGGCCGGCATCGACCCGTCCACCAGGCCGACCACCGGGCCAGGACGCCGAGCTGGCCGCAATCCAGCGGATCCTCGCCGGCGAGCAGTTCATGACGGTCTACAAGGCCATCAAGCCGCAGGCCGAGGACGCCGCGACCATCGCGGTGGAGCTCGTGCAGGGCAAGCCGGTGAGCGTCGCGACGACGCCGGTGAGCAACGGCACCGTGGACGTTCCGAGCATCATCTACGACCCCGTCTCGGTGACGAAGGACAACGTGAAGGACACGATCGTGGCGGACGGGTACTGGACCCCCGCCGAGATCTGCACCGGCCCCTACAAGGCCGCCTGCACGGCCGCCGGCATCCAGTAGCGTCAACGGCCGGGCCCGGACGGGGATCGTCCCGTCCGGGCGGGCCGGTTGAAAGGACATCCATGACCGTTCCCGTTCTCGACCTGAAGGGCGTGAGCAAGCGCTTCGGCGCGGTGGAGGCCCTGACCGACGTGGACTTCCGCGTCGACGCCGGAGAGGTGGTCGCCCTCGTGGGGGACAACGGCGCCGGCAAGTCCACGCTCATCAAGGCCGTCTCGGGCGTGGGCCTGGCGGACTCGGGCGAGTTCCGCTTCCTTGGTGAGCCGGCCAGCATCAGCGGGCCCCAGGACGCGACCGCCCTCGGCATCGCGACCGTCTACCAGGACCTCGCCCTGGCCGACAACCTCGACGTGTCGGAGAACCTCTACCTGGGCCAGGAGAGCTACCTCCCGGGCCCGCTGCGCTGGCTGTGGATGCTGGACGACCTGGGGATGGAGAAGGAATCGGGCGAGCTGATCCGCTCGCTGTCGTCGCGCATCCCGAACGTCACCACCCAGGTCGCATCGCTCTCGGGTGGACAGCGCCAGATCGTGGCGATCGCCCGCTCGCTGCTCGGCGATCCCAAGCTGGTGATGCTCGACGAGCCCACCGCGGCCCTGGGCGTGGCCCAGACCGCGCAGGTGCTCGACCTGATCCTCAAGCTCAAGGAGCGCGGCCTCGGGGTGGTGGTGATCAGCCACAACCTGACCGACGTCTTCGCGGTGGCCGACCGCATCGTCGTGCTGTTCCTCGGACGCAACGCGGGCGAGTTCAAGCGCACCGAGACCACGCGCGAGGAGGTGGTCGGCGCCATCACCAGCGGCCCCGGCACCCCGGCGGGCGTCGGCGGCGACGAGGACGGCGGCGAGGCGGTGCCGGCATGACCACCGTCGAGCGCGACCCGCGGCTCCAGGTCGACCCCGAGGGCGTCCGCGGGCTGTGGACCCGCTTCACCCGCCGCGTGCGCCAGGGGGAGCTCGGCTCGCTGCCGGTCATCATCGGCCTGGTCGTGATCTGGCTCTACTTCTCATTGTCCGAGGAGAACTTCCTCACCGCGGGCAACCTCACCAACCTCATGCTCCAGATCACGGCCGTCGGCATCATCGCGGTGGGCGTCGTGCTGGTGCTGCTGCTGGGCGAGATCGACCTCTCGGTCGGCGTCGTCGGCGGCCTCGCGGCGGCCGTCATGGCGGTGCTGAACACCAAGCACGACTGGGTCGGGTGGGCCGCCATCCTGGCGGCGGTCCTGGTGGGAACCGCGATCGGTCTCTTCCAGGGCTCCTTCGTCACCTTCTTCCAGGTGCCCTCGTTCGTCGTGACCCTGGCCGGCCTCCTGGCCTTCCAGGGGGTGCTGCTCTACGTGCTCGGCAACACCGGCACGGTCAACCTCAACGACAGCACGATCGTGGACCTGGCCAACACGTTCTATTCCGACGACCGTCGGCTGGATCATCGCGGTGGTGATCCTGGTGCCCTATGTGCTCCTGACGCTCTGGGGGTACCGGCGACGAGCGGCCTCGGGCCTCGAGACCACCCCGATCCTGCTCTTGGGCCTTCAGATGGCCGTGGTCATCGTGGGCGTGCTGGTGGTCGTGGCCGTGCTCAACGACGACCGCGGCGTCCCGCTGGCCACGCTGATCTTCCTGGGCGTCCTGTTGGTGATGGACTTCGTCACCCGCCGGACGACCTTCGGCCGTCACATCTACGCGGTCGGCGGAAACGCCGAGGCGGCCCGCCGGTCGGGCATCTCGCTCACCCGGGTCCGCCTGATCGTCTTCGCGCTGTGCTCCACCCTCGCGGCGATCGGCGGGATCATGGCGGCGTCGCGGCTGTTCGCCGTCAACCAGGCCTCGGGCGGCGGTGACCTCCTCCTGAACGCCATCGCGGCCGCCGTCATCGGCGGCACGAGCCTCTTCGGCGGGCGCGGCACCGTCTGGTCGGCCCTGCTGGGCGCGCTCGTGATCGGGTCGATCTCCAACGGCATGGACCTGAAGGCCCTCGACTCCGACGTCAAGTTCATGGTCACCGGCGCGGTGCTTCTCCTGGCCGTCACGCTGGACGCCACCGCCCGGCGAGGGCGCAAGTCGGCGGGTCGCGCCTGACCGAGCGTGGGGACCCCGGGCCGGCGGCGGCTCAGCAGGCCGCGACGGCCCGGGGCGCGGCGGGGGAGGGGGAGGGCGCCGGCCGGGCGTAGCCGGCCAGCAGGGCCACGGCCAGGACCATGCCGCACACGATCCCGAGCGCGGCGGGAAGCCCGATCACCTCGGCCGCGAAGCCCACGACCGGCGGCCCCGCCATCAGGCCGAAGTAACCGAGCCAGCCGACCATGGCGATGCCCTGGCCGCTCGGCACGCCCGGCGTCGTGCCCCCGGCGCGGAAGACCACCGGCACGACCGGTGCGACCCCCGCCCCGAGCAGGGCGAAGCCCACGATCCCCGCGGCGGGGTGGCCGATGACGAGCGCCGTGGCGAGACCGGCTCCCGCCACGAGCCCGCAGCGCACCAGGAGACCGGACGGCCCCCATCGCACGGTCAGGCGGTCGCCCACGAGGCGGCCGGCGGCCATCGTGAGGGCGTAGGCGGCGAACGCGACCGCCGCGAGGCCGGCGCCGGCGCCGAGCGAGTCCTTGAGGTAGACGGCGCTCCAGTCGGCGGCGACGCCCTCGGCGAAGAGCGAGCAGAAGGCGATCAGGCCGAGCATGGCCACGCGCCGGGAGGGCATCCGCAGCGCGGGCAGGGGCGGGGCGGTGTCCTCGCCGGCGGGCAGCAGCCGGCGCGTCAGCGCGAGGGCGACCGCACAGGCGGCGAGGGGCACGACGACCAGGTGCAGGCGCACGTCAAGGCCGGCGGCGGCCAGCAGACCGCCGAGCGCGGCGCCCACGAGGCCGCCGATGCTCCACCCGGCGTGGAACGACGAGAGGATGGGTCGCCCGTAGCGTCCCTCGAGGGCGACCCCGTGGGCGTTCATGGCCACGTCGAGCCCCGCGTTGGCCGCGCCGAGGAGGAACGCGGCGACGATCAGGCTCGCGAGGCTCGGAGCGAGGGCCATGAGCCCGATCCCGACCGCGTCGAGCACCAGGGCGACCCGCGTGACGGGCCGGCTGCCCAGGGTGGCGATCAGGCGCCCGACCAGCGGGAAGGCGCACAGCGAGCCCACGGCGACGAACAGCAGGGCCACGCCGAGGGCCCCGTCGCTGAGCCCCAGGCGGTCCTTGATGGCGGGCACGCGCGCGGCGAGCGTGCCGAAGAAGATGCCGTTCGCGACGAAGGCGGCCGTCAGGGCGGCGCGCGCGCGGGCCTCGGACGAGCGGCCCCTCACGCGCGGACCACCTCGACGCCGGCGGCGCGGGCGGCCGCGAGCACCTCCGCCGGGCCGGAGCCGTCGGTCACGAGGTGGGTCAGGTCGCCGAGCGCGCCCACGACGAAGGGCCCGGCGCCGCCGAGCTTGCCGGCGCTCGCGAGCGCGACCACCTGCGCCGAGCAGTCGATCATCGCGCGCTTGACGTGGCGCTCCTCGAGGCCGGTCGTGGTGATCCCGATCTCCGGGTGCAGCGCGCAGACGCCCAGGTAGCAGAGGTCCGCCCGCACCGACCGGATGGCCTCGACGGCGGCCGCGCCCACCGCGACGAGCATCTCCTTGTCGAGCTCCCCGCCCACCACGCAGACGCGCAGCCCCGGGTGGTTGACCAGCGCGAGGGCGATCGGGGGGCTGTTGGTGAGCACCGTGGCCCGGAGGCCGGGCGCGAGGTGGCGCGCCACCATGCAGTAAACGGCATAAGCGTGCAAATAGCCGCAGGCCTCCCGCGGGCCCGGCGCGCTGCGATGATCGCCCGCGTGCCCTCCTCGGACCTCCGCGTCGCCATCCTCGGGTACGGCCTCGCCGGCCGCGTCTTCCACGCGCCGCTGGTCGCGGCCACCGAGGGGATGCGGGTCGCCGCGATCGTCACGTCCGACCCGACCCGCCGCGCGGCGGCGGCGCGCGACCATCCCGGCGCGCGGCTGGTGGGGCGGGCGGACGAGCTGTGGGAGGCGGCCGGGGAGCTGGACCTGGTGGTCGTGGCCACCCCGAACCGGGAGCACGTGCCCCAGGCCCGCGCGGCCCTGCGGGCGGGGCTGCCGGCGGTGGTCGACAAGCCGCTGGCCGCGACCGGCCGCGACGGCCGGGATCTGGCGGACGAGGCCGCGCGCCGGGGCCTGATGCTCACCGTGTTCCAGAACCGGCGCTGGGACGGTGACTTCCTCACGGTCCGGCGACTGCTGGCCGAGTCCGCGCTGGGGCGCCCGGTCCGGCTGGAGTCCCGCTTCGATCGCTGGCGGCCGCGGGTGGCCGCCGGCGCCTGGCGCGAGGGACCCGACCCCCGCGACGCGGGCGGGCTCCTGGCCGACCTCGGCAGCCACCTGATCGATCAGGCCATCCAGCTCTTCGGCCCGCCGGTGCGCGTGTACGCGGAGGTCAACCGCCGGCGCGAGGGCGCCGAGGTGGACGACGACGTGTTCGTGGCGCTCACCCACCCCGGCGGCGAGCGCAGCCACCTGTGGGCGACCATGCTCGGCGCCGCGGACGCGCCGCGGTTCCGGGCCGTGGGCCTGGACGGGACCTACGAGTCCCACGGCCTCGACGGCCAGGAGGCGGCGCTGGCCGCGGGCGTGCGGCCCGGGGGGCCGGGGTGGGGCCGCGCGCCCGAGGAGTCGTGGGGGCGGCTGTGGGACGGGACGGGCTCGCGGGCCGTGCCCACCGAGCCGGGCGACTACCCCGCCTTCTACGCCGGCGTCGTGCGCTGCCTGCGCGACGGGGCCCCGCCGCCGGTGGACCCCCGCGACGCGGTCGCGGTGCTGGAGGTCATCGAGGCGGCCCGGGACGACGCGGCGCGGAGCTCTCCGTGATCTCGTCGTCGGGCGCGAGCCGGCGGCGCTCGAGGCGCAGGGCCCACTCCTCGGGCAGAACCGGCCAGCGGGCGAGCATCTCGGCGTGGCGCAGGTACCAGATGAGGTCCGCGCGGGCGCGCAGGCGCGGGTCGTCGCGGGGCTCGGGGGGAGGCGAGGCGGGCGTCACCCCCCGAATGTTGCCCCGTATGCCGCTCCCCGGGTAACATTCGGCGACCGTCCGCCGGCCGGGCGGTCACGCGGGTCACCACGAGGGGACCGGCGAGACCGCTCGAGGTAAGCGGGCGCCATGGGGGCTCCTGGGGCGATCTGCGGCCGCACGGCGGGAACGCGATCAAAGATCTGGGAGGACGGCGTGGGGGCACGAAAGAGCGTGGTGATCCGGCTTGCCGGGGAGTCCGGCGAGGGGGTCATCTCGTCCGGGGACATCCTCACGCAGGCGGCCGCGCGGGGCGGCTACTGGACGCAGACGTTCCGGACGTACCCGGCCGAGATCAAGGGCGGGCCGTGCATGTACCAGGTGCGCATGGGCGACGAGCCCATCTACAGCCACGGCAAGCTCGTCGACCTGCTGGTCTGCTTCAACCAGGAGGCCTGGACCCTCCACTGGGACTCGCTCTCCCCCGAGGGCGTCATCCTCTACGACGAGACCGCCGTGGAGATCTCTGAGGAGTTCCTCCACCGGGCGCGCCCGGTGCGGATGGAGAAGCTCGCCAAGGAGATCGGCGGCTCGCTCCGCGCGAAGAACATGGTGGCCGTGGGGGCCGTGGCGGGGGTCATCGCCTTCAACACCGCGCCCATCGAGGAGCTGGTGCTCCGCCGGTACGCCCACAAGCAGGGCGTCGCCGAGGCCAACATCGCGGCCCTCCGCGCCGGCGGCGACGAGAGCGGCGACCTCAAGGCCTCGCTGGCGATCGTGGAGCCGGTGGAGGTCGAGGAGGACCGGATCCTGATGTCCGGGAACCAGGCGATCGCCGTGGGCGCCATCGCGGCCGGCCTGACCTACTTCGCCGGCTACCCGATCACCCCGGCGTCCGACATCCTCGAGTGGCTGTCGGCCAAGCTGCCCCAGGTGGGCGGGCTGACCATCCAGTGCGAGGACGAGATCGCCTCGATCTGCTCCGTGCTCGGCGCCTCGTTCACCGGCGCCAAGGCGATGACGGCCACCTCCGGCCCGGGCCTCTCGCTGATGACCGAGGTGCTGGGGTACGCCGGCACGGCCGAGATCCCCTGCGTGATCATCGACGCGCAGCGCGGCGGCCCCTCCACCGGCCTCCCGACCAAGACCGAGCAGTCCGACCTGCAGCACGCCCTCTACGGCGGCCACGGCGAGGCGCCGCGGGTCGTGATCGCTCCGATCACGGTGGAGGACTGCTTCTGGTCGACCATCGACGCCTTCAACTACTCGGAGCGCTTCCAGGTACCGGTGATCCTGCTGACCGACCAGGGGCTCGCCACCCGCATGGAGGTCATCCACAAGCCCGACACCTCCCGCGTGGAGCTGTGGGAGCGCAAGACCTCTGCGGGCCTGAACGGCGACTACAAGCGCTACGCCTACACCGACGACTCGGTCTCGCCCATGGGGATCCCCGGCGAGGAGGGCGGCCAGTACGTCTCCACCGGCATCGAGCACGACGAGTACGGCCACCCGGGCTACACCCCCGAGATCCACATCGGGATGCAGACCAAGCGCTGGGCCAAGCTGGCTCCGCTCGCCAACGGCCTCGCCCGCAACGAGCTCTACGGCGACGAGCAGCCCGACATCGCGATCATCGGCTTCGGCTCCACCTACGGGGCCGTGCGCGAGGCCGTCGCCGCGCTCCGCGAGCGGGGGCTGTCGGTGGGCGCGTTCTACCCGCGCGTGCTCGGCCCGTTCCCGGCCGAGAGGGTCAAGCACTTCGCGGCCAACGCCACCCGGGTGGTGGTGCCCGAGGTGAACTTCACCGGGCAGCTCGCGCGCCTGGTGCGCTCCGAGTGCGGCCTCGTGGTCGAGAGTCACCCCAAGTGCGACGGCCTGCCCTTCACGGCCGAGGACATCCAGGACCTCATCTCCGAAAGGATCTCCCGTTGAGCACCGACGCGGCCAAGCGCAAGCCCTCCGACTACAAGTCGGACCTGAAGCCGATCTGGTGCCCGGGCTGCGGCGACTTCGGCGTGCTCGCCTCCCTCTACCGCGCCTTCGCGGAGCTCGACCTCGACCCCGTTCGCACCGTGGTGGTGTCGGGCATCGGCTGCTCCAGCCGCCTGCCGGGATTCGTCACGACCTACGGCTTCCACTCCCTCCACGGGCGCCCGCTCCCGGTGGCCATGGGCGTGAAGCTCGCCAACCCGGACCTCAACGTCATCGCGGTGGGTGGCGACGGTGACGGCTTCGCCATCGGCGCCGGCCACTTCCCGCACGCCGCGCGGCGCAACGTGGACATCACCTACCTGGTCATGGACAACGAGATCTACGGGCTCACCAAGGGCCAGGTATCGCCGACGTCGCTGACCGACCAGAAGGCGCCGTCCACGCCGTGGGGCAACCTCGAGACCCCGCTCAACACGCTCGCCTTCGCCGTGGCCTCCGGGGCGTCCTTCGTCGCCCGCGGCGCCTCGTTCAACACCAAGGCGCTCACCGAGCTGATCGTGCAGGCGATGGAGCACCGGGGGTTCAGCTACATCGACGCGCTCTCGCCCTGCGTGGTGTTCAACAACCACCAGGAGGAGTGGAAGGAGACGGTCACCGAGGTGGCCCCCGACCACGACGTCACCGACAAGACGGCGGCCTTCGACCTGGCCCTGCGGGGCGGGTTCAAGCTGGGGATCCTCTACCGCGAGCAGCGCGCGACGCAGACCGAGAAGTACCGGGCCATGATCGACGCCGCCAAGACGAGCGACGTCGACGCCATGCTCGAGGCCTTCAGCGCCCGCAAGGGCGCGGCGATCGGGAAGCCGGCCCTCTAAGGCGGTTTCAGAAGTCGTCCGGACGCTTCTGCGTGTCGTCCGGTGCGGTCGTGAGGCGCGCCGCGCTTTCGCTCTCGCTCACTACGAAGCGCGCGAAGTCGGCCTGCGTCATGCTCATCGGAGTGGCTCCATGATTCACGAACCAGTCCTGCAGTTCCGGCTCAGAGAGCACCCGGGCAATGTCCTCCGCGAGCTTGTGGACCACTCCGTCCGGAGTGCCGCCCGGCGCCCATATCCCGTACCAGATCGGGTAGTCGAAGCCGGCCACGCCAGCATCCGCGATCGTGGGCACCTCCGGCAGTGCGCGCGAGCGCTGCGCGCCGCTCACGCCCAGCGCAAGGAGCCTGCCCTCGCGCAGATGGGGAAGCACGGGCGGGATGGGCGAAAGGGCGTAGCTGGTGTGCCCCGCGATTGTGTTGGCGATCGTGTCGGCGATCGCGTCGGTCCCTCGGGCAGGGACGTGCATTGCCTTGATGCCGGCCTCGAGGTTGAATTTCTCGACCCCCAAGTGCGTGCCGGTACCGATCCCTGAGGAGCCGAACCTCAGTTCTCCCGGCTTCCGCTTCGCCACCGCAATAAGCTCGCCGACGGTACTGACCGCGGCCGGCTTGCCTGCGACGAGCACGTAGGACTGACTGCTCAGCGGA
Organism: Miltoncostaeaceae bacterium; assembly: GCA_963760715.1. Lineage (GTDB taxonomy): Bacteria > Actinomycetota > Thermoleophilia > Miltoncostaeales > Miltoncostaeaceae > CAVXDY01. The sequence goes on from CAVXDY010000007.1 coordinate 884,213, forward strand.
GCGACCGGGATGAAGTCCCTCAACGGGTCATAGGGGAGATCTGTCAAGAGCGCAGCGCTGATTGCATGAGCGTTGGTGTTGACGAGCAACGTGTAACCGTCGCACGGTGCCTTCGCCACCAGGGCCGGCCCCGCGGTGCTGCCCGCACCGGGGTGGTTCTCAACTGTCACGGGCTGGCCCCAAAGATCAGAGAGCTTGTCGGTAACGGCGAGGGCGAGCACCTCCACCCCGCCGCCCGCGCCGAACGGCTCGATGACGCGCACGGGCTTGTTCGGATAGTTGAGCTCTGGCGGGACGGGTGTGGCTTGCACGGGTGCCCCCTGAGAATCGCCCTTCCATCGCCGCCGGGACTATCTCGACGGCTCGCGGAACAGCAGGCCGACGCTACTGGTCCTCGATCAATCTCGACAACGCTCTCCTGCACAGGAGGAGCGTGCACCGGGCTTGCTGCGTTCAATGTGGGATGCGCCGCCAGCAGATCAGTGCGCATCCAAGGCTCAGGAGCGCCTGGTGAATGCTCGCATAGCGAGTGGAGGACGCCCGATGCTTCGTCGAGCGGCTGCGGAGCACCTCGTCGAATCCGGTCGTCTACGCGGAGCTGCCCGGGGCGCAGTACACGTTCGACCTCTTCCACTCCATTCGCTTCGAGACGGTTGTCGATGCGGTCGAGGCCTTCGCCGCCTGGGTGCGCTCGACGCGGGTGAGGTCGCGCGCGGAGGGGCAGGAGGGCGAGGCTCACCCGCCGAGCGGGCCTCCCGGCGGGGGCCACCACTCCGGTCGCGTCACCTGGGGGTATGGGGCTCCCCGTAGATGAAGTCGTCCATCACGGCGGCGTCGTAGGTGGGGGTGTCCGTGGGCCCAACCGGGCGGCTGCTGTACTCGATCCGCACCCGGGCGACGACCGCGCTCGGGAAGACCACGCCGAGAAACGAGAGCCCCTTCCGCGAAACCGGCACGCGGTAGGTCCCGAGCCACCTCCCCCGGGCGTCGAAGTAGCGGAAGACCGTGTTCTCCTGCGGGTCCACCCCCGTGAAGACGGCGCCGAACCCCCGGACGACCGCGGGGCGCTCGGTGCCCGGCACGGAGAAGCGGAGGTTCACGATGCTGCTCCCGATGGGGGAGAAGAGTCGCTGAGGGCTGAAGGTGCGGAATTGCGCCGAATTGGCCGGGTTCACGTCACCGAAGCGCACCGCCGCGCCCGTCGGGTTGCTGGAGTCGGCGCTCACGGCCACGTGGTCGCCCGGCGTCTGCAGGCGGGCCCCCCGGGCGCGTGGGGTGCGGCGCGCGTTGAAGAAGTCGCCCGGCAGCGCGTTGGGAGAGGCGAGCCGGTCGGGCACGGCGTCCCAGTCGATCTCCCGGCGGCCGGAGGCGTGGCGGCCCGGTCCGCCTCCGTTATCCGGTCCCAGGAGCGAGCGGAAGCCAGCCACCGCCGGGCGGATATCGCCGGCGCCGCGGACGATGGTCACCGGCTGGCGGCCCCCGTTGACTCGGGCGAGCGGTGCGTCCTCCGCGACCGCGGCGGCGACGCTCGCCGCGCCGCCCGCCGCCAGTGCGAGCACGCCGATGATCCAGGGCGAGCGGCCGACGGGCATGGCCCCGATCCTCCCATCACCCGCGCGGCGCATCCAATCTCTTCGTCATCAGCGCTGCCGGTTGCGGACCTTTTCGTCGGCCGTGTGCGCCGATTCGACCATCTGCGCCCGCACCGCCGCGATCCGGCGGGCGAGCTGGGGATCCGAGAGGGCCAGGATCTGGGCGGCGAGCAGACCGCCGTTCCGGCCGCCGTCGATCGCGACCGTCGCCACGGGCACGCCCCGGGGCATCTGCACGATCGAGAGGAGGGCGTCGAGCCCGTCGAGCGCCTTGCCGCTCACCGGAACGCCGATGACGGGCAGCGTGGTCACCGCCGCGAGCATCCCCGGCAGGTGGGCGGCGCCGCCGGCGCCGGCCACGATCACGCGCAGCCCCCGGTCGGCGGCCTCGCCGCCGTAGGCGATCATGTCGTGCGGGGTGCGGTGCGCCGACACCACGCGCACCTCGTGGGGAACCCCGAGCTCGGAGAGCACCGCGCCGGCGCCGCCCATGACCGGCAGGTCGCTGTCGCTGCCCATCACCACGCCCACCAGCGGCGGGCGCGGGTCCGGGGTCACAGCCCCACCTCGGCGGCGGCGCGGCGGGCCTGGGCCAGGGCTTCCTCGGCCGTGTCCCCGAGGGCGGTCACGTGCCCCATCTTGCGGCCCGGCCGCACCTGGGCCTTGTCGTAGAGGTGGAGGTGGGCGCCGGGAACGGCGAGCGCCGCCGCCACGGCGGGCCGGGCGTCGCCGGTCGTGGTGCCCAGCAGGTTGACCATGGCCGCGGCGGGCGCCCGCATCCCCACCTCGCCCAGCGGCAGGTCGAGCACGCCGCGCAGGTGGTTCTCGAACTGCGACGTCTCGCAGGCCTCGATCGTGTAGTGGCCCGAGTTGTGGGGCCGGGGGGCGATCTCGTTCACGAGCACCTCACCGTCGGGGAGCAGGAACATCTCGACACCGGTCACCCCGAGGCCGCGAGCAACGGAGGCGGCGGCCGCGGCCATCTCGGCCGCCCGCGCCCGCGTGTCCGCATCGACCCGCGCGGGGGCGATCACCTCGTGACAGACGTGGTTGCGCTGGAGCGTCTCCACCACCGGGTACACGCGCTCGGCGCCCGATGGGGAGCGGGCGACCATCGCCGCCAGCTCGCACTCGAAGGCCACCATGCGCTCCACCAGGACGCCGTCGCCGCGGTCCAGGCGGGACAGCGCCGCGCGGGCCTCGTCCTCGTCGGCGCAGGTGGCGTTGCCGTAGCCGTCGTAGCCCAGCCGCCGCGCCTTCAGCATCAGCGGCCAGCCCAGCTCCCGGCCGGCGGTGGCGAGATCCCCCGGACGATCGACCACGAGGAAGGGGGCGGTGGGGAGGCCGGCGGAGGCCAGCAGGTCCTTCTGGCGCGCCTTGTCCTGCACCGCGGCCAAGGAGGCCGCGCCGGGGCGCACCGCCGTCCCGGCCGACTCCACGGCGGCGAGGGCCCGGGCGTCGACGAACTCGTTCTCGAGCGTCACCACGCCGACCGCCGCGCCCAGGCGGGCCACGTCCTCGGCGTCCTTCCAGTCGCCGTCCACGACCCCCGCGGCCATGGGGCCGGCGGGCTCGTCGGGGCGCCCCAGGACCGCCACCCGCACGCCCAGCGGCCAGGCGGCGAGACAGGTCATCCGGGCCAGCTGCCCGGCCCCCGCGATGCCCACGTCGTACACGCGGGCACGGTATCAGCGGGGTCCGGCCGGACCTCTCAAAGACCGAACATCACCATGACGCGACGCTCACGGAATCGGCGCCGGCCGTCGATAGCGTCACGGACGCCTCGTGCTGCCGTTCGCCGTCCAGCCCCACGCGCCACCCCCGCCGGCCCGGATGCTGGTGTTCGCCGACGAGTTCCGCTTCTCGCCGAGCCGTCGCACGCTGCCCGCCGGGGTCCTGCGCCTGCAGCTCGAGAACATCGGCGAGGACGACCACGACCTCCGCATCCTGGGGCCGAAGGGCGGGCGCAAGGGCGAGACCGGCATCGTCCACCCGGACGGGCTCGGCCAGATCCGCGTCACCCTTCCGCGCGGCCGGTACACGTTCCTCTGCACCGTCGCCGACCACGCGAAGAACGGCATGACGTTCACGGTGACCGTCACGCGCCGGGGCCGCGGGTGAGCGTCCGCGGCGAGCGGGCCAGGGTCGAGCGCCTGCTGTGGCGCGCCGGCTTCGGCGGCCGGCCGCGCGACATCGACCGGCTGGCGCGCCTGGGCCTGGAGGGAGCGGTCGACGAGCTGCTGCGCCCGCGAGGGGCTCCGTTCGAGGGCCGTCCGGCCCGGGTGGAGGGCGCGCCGCTGGACCCGATCAACGCCTACGGGCACGACGTGCTGTGGTGGCTCGACCGGGCGGTGCGCGCCCGGCACCCGCTGGTCGAGCGGATGACCTTCAACTGGCACGACCACTTCGCCACGTCCAACTCCGGCGTCGGCGACACCCGCCTCATGCTGAAGCAGTACGACACGCTGCGGCGCATGTCGCTGGGGCGCTTCCGCGACCTGGCCCGCGCCATCACCCGCGACCGCGCGATGCAGCTCTGGCTGAGCCTCGCCAACTCGGAGAAGGGGGCGCCCAACGAGAACTACGCGCGCGAGATGCTGGAGCTCTTCACGCTCGGCGTGAACAACGGCTACACGGAGCGCGACGTGCGCGAGGCGGCCCGGGCGCTCACGGGCTTCACCTTCGACTACGACTCCAAGCGCTTCGGCTTCGACCCCGACCGTCACGACGGCGGCACCAAGCGCATCCTCGGGCACACCGGGAGGTTCCAGCCGCTGGACGTCGTCGACCTGGCGATCGCCCACAGGGCCCACGCGCCCTACCTCTGCGACAAGCTCTGGGGCTACTTCTCGCCCCACCCGTGCCCGCCCAAGCTGGTGGCCCGGCTCGCCCGCATCTACCGCAACGCCGGCACGGACGTGCGGCCGGTGCTGCGGGCGATCCTCACCAACAAGCTCCTCTACGCCCAGATCGAGGAGCCCGACATGGTGAAGCCGCCGTTCGTCTACGCGGCGGGCCTGCTGCGCCTGACCGGCCGGCGCGTGGACGACGAGAGCTGGGTCTACCGGCTCGACCAGATGGGACAGGTCCCGTTCCACCCGCCGAACGTCAGCGGCTGGCCCAGCGGCACGGCGTGGCTCTCGACCAGCTCGATCCGGGCGCGGTTCGACGCCGCCACCTTCGTGCTGCGCAAGACCATCGAGGACGGCTCGATCGCGGCGACGCAGACTCCCGCGAAGGCCATCGCGAGCGCGATCGCCGCGACGGGCCGGCCCCGGGTGGGCGCGCGCACCCGCCGGGCGCTGCGGCGCTACGCCGTGACGTCGGTGGCCGGGCGCACCGAGAAGTGGGAGATCAAGCACTACTACCCCGAGCGCCAGCGCGTGCTGCGGCACCTGCTGCTCGCCGGCCCCGACGCCCAGGTCTGCTGAGGAGGCCCCGATGAGCCCCGCTCCGATCCGAGGCTGCGGCGACTGGCGCGCCAGCCGGCGGGCCTTCCTCGGCCGCGCCGGCGAGGTGGTCGCGGTGCCCGCCGACGCCCTGGACGGGCTCCAGGAGTTCACCCGCCAGGGAGGGCTCACCCGGCGCGACCTGCTCGAGCGCGGTGTGGGCCTGTGGATCGCCACCAGCGCCATCGCCGGCCTCTCCACGCGCGGCGTGCTCGAGGCGGCCGCGGCCCAGAACGACCAGGCGCCGGACGCCACGATCCTCGTCTCGCTGTACCTGGACGGCGGCAACGACGGGCTCAACACGCTCGTCCCGCTGGCCGACCCCCGGTACCGCGCCCTTCGCTCGCGCCTGGGCATCCCGGCCGCCTCCACGCTTCCGGTCACGGGGGCGCCCGACTTCGGCTGGCACCCCTCGCTGGCCGGGCTCAAGGCGCTGTACGACGCGGGCAAGGTGGCCGTGCTCCCGTCGGTCGACTTCGCCGACGCCGACCAGTCCCACTTCAACTCGGCCGGCTACTGGCGCCGCGGCATCGTGGGGTCCTCGTTCGAGAACACCGGCTGGCTGGGCCGGACCCTGGACGCGGTCGGCGGAACGGACAACCCGCTCCAGGGGATCAGCGTCTCGTACTCGCCCGACCCGGTCCTGCTGTCGAACCGCGCCCCCACGGCGACGGTCTACGACCCGAGCAACTTCGACTTCTTCATCGAGGGCGTCTGGAGCAACGAGGGGTTCGTGCGGGCCTACCGCGACGCGGCCACCGGGCGCACCGAGTCCCAGGGCCTGGCCGCCGCGCGGCGCACCTACCAGAACTCCTTCCGGGTGCGCGACCAGCTCCAGCCGCTGAGGGTGGACGACAGCCACCCGCTCCCGCCGGTGCCGAAGGCGTATCCCGACTCCGACCTCGGCACGGGCCTGCGCAACCTGGCGCGGATGCTCGGCGCCGGCTTCGGCACGCGCATCGCCGCGCTCTCGATCGGCGGCTTCGACACCCACGATGCCCAGCTCGAGACGCACGCCGAGATCCTCACCGACCTCTCCGACTCCCTCAGCGCCTGGCAGGCCGACCTCGAGGCCCGCGCGCTCTCGAGCCGGGTCCTCACCCTCGTGTGGAGCGAGTTCGGCCGCCGCCCCGAGGACAACGACAGCCAGGGCACCGACCACGGCGCCGGCGGCCTGGTGATGGTGGTCGGCGACCGGGCCAACGGCGGCATCCGCAGTGAGTTCCCGGGGCTCTCGAAGCTGGACGAGGACGACAACCTGCTGGTGACCACGGAGTTCCGGACCGTCTACGCGAGCCTGCTCGAGTCGTGGATCGGAGTGGAGGCGGCCCGCGTCCTCCCCAAGATCGACGCCGCGCGGCTGCCCCTGGTGAAGTAGGGCACCTGGGGCTGCCGGAGGATCACCTCCGGGCCTCGATCAGCGACCTCATCTCGCGAAGCTCCGCCGCCCAGGCGTCGTCGGGCTCATGGCTCCCCAGAAGGGCCTTGACGTGTGCGCCGCGCGCGGACGCGACGGGTTCGATGCGGGCCACGGCCCACCCGCGCCTCAAGATCACGAAGCTCTCGCCGCGATCGGCGACGGCGTCGAGTACCTCGGAGAAGCGACGAGCCGCATCGGGTTCGGTGAGCCTGCGCATGGCGGCAGTATCCGACATCGGACGTCGTGCCAGACGGCGAGGGTCCGGTACCATGGCCGCCGTAGGGCGTTTAGCTCAGTTGGGAGAGCACCAGCTCGACAAGCTGGGGGTCACTGGTTCGAGCCCAGTAACGCCCATCGGGAAAGCCCCGGAGATCGGGGCTTGTTCTTTGCCGCAGGACGTCTTGAGAAACGCAAGTCTAAGCGTCTGAATACGGTGCGGGACGGTGCGCCTCGATGGTGGACCCGGGGAGCTGACGCCGCCTCGGACGGCCGGCATCATCGTCCGTGGTCGTGCGGCGAGCAGCGCGGTCCCCGCGTCGGCCGACGCGATCGACCCGCCCCTCTCCAACACCACGGGTGGGTCGATCCTCCTCGGCGTCTCCGAGCGAGGGCTTCACGATCACCGGCGTCCGCGACGCCGCCGAATTCGGGACGGATCGGGTAGCGCCGCGCCGGTTGCGCGAGGGGGGTCCAGCTGACGTCGGGGCGCCCGGCAGCCGGCCGCCTCCGCGTGCGGGCGGACGTGCGCGGCGGGTCCGCGGAGGGTGACGATGCCGTGACGCGCACCATCGCGCGACGGGGCCCGTCCCCTTCGCCTTGTCCGTTTCCTGTGCGAACCCTCAGCCTTTCCGGTGGGAACCCTCGGCCGCGGTTAACACGGCGCTCCTAGCCTGCGCCGCGCTCCATGCGCTCACCCCTCCCGAACCACTTCCCACCACGCCTGCGTTCCGGGCGAGAGGAGTCCTATGGCTGACCGACGGCGTCACACACGATTCGGCCGAGGTCCGCTGATCGCGTCGGCTGCGATCATCGGGTCGACCCTGGCGATCGCCGGCTGTGGCAGCAGCTCGAGCGGAGCGGCGAGCACGACCGGCTCGACGGCGCCGACCAGCACGGGCGGTTCAGGTCCGCAGACCATCTCCACCAGGAACCTGCCCGGGCTCGGTCCCGTCCTCGTCAACTCGCAGGGTCACACCCTCTACATGTTCGTCCCCGACAAGCAGGTCAAGGTCACGTGCGTCGGCTCCTGCGCCGCCGTCTGGCCGCCCGTCGCGCTCGCGAGCGGCCAGCGGGCCGTCGCCTCGGGCGGCGTGAAGGCGTCGCTGCTCGGAAGCGACCCCAACCCCTCCGGCGGCCAAGTCGTCACGTACAACAAGTGGCCGCTCTACACGTACGTCCCCGACACCGCAGCGGGGGACCACGACGGGCAGGCGATCAACGTCAACGGGGGGCTCTGGTACGTGATGTCGCCCGCCGGCGCCGTCATCACGAAGAAGGTGGCGGGCTGACGGTGTCCCGCGTCGGAGCCCCGCCTGAACCGGCGGGGCTGACCACGGTGTCAAAGTCAGGTCCCGGGACGTGGTGTAGGAGATCGCCGGTGAGGGACTCGGCCTCTCAGGCCGCCGCCAGCTCGCGCACCTCCTCCTTCTCGTTGCCCTCGTGCTCGAGCACGAGGGCAAGCGACTCCACCGACAGGTAGCGCCGGCCGACCAGCCATTTGAACCGCCCCGGGTTCGGGGGCAGATCATCATCACGGTGATCTGCGAGCCCGGGTCAACTCCAGGTCGTTCTTCGATCGGCACCACCCGCTCCCCCGCTGGGCGGCCCGATGCGGCCCTGGCACGCTGCTGCACCACCGCCACGGTCGTCTCGCCCAGGTGCCCAGGCGAAGCCCCAGGCCCTCGCTCACGTGACGTTCTCCTATGCGCCGCGCATCCGGTTGTGAATGCGCGCAAACCGCGGCGCGCCCTCGGGGAGGTCGCCCCCGGCGGCGGGAGCGATCTGGGTCTCGACGAACCGGCCGGCGGACTCCGGCGAGTCCCAGACGTCGGCGAACACCATGCCGCCGTCGGTCGTCGCGGCGGCGTGCGACACCGCCGGATGGGCGCTGCCGTCGCCCACATGCGCGGGCATGGTCCCGGTGAGGGCGTCATACGCATCCGGAGTGAAGCCGTCCGCCTCCCAGACCAGCAGCACCCCCGGGACGGTTCCGGCACCCTGCCGGATCAGGTTGTGCACGGGCATGATTCGCGGCGTCGCAACGAGGCCGGTCTGGGCCAGCGCCGCGCCCAAGCGCTCCTCGAAGAAGCGGTCCAGCGCCGCCTCCGACTCCCAGATGTTGACCACCACCAGGCCCTGGTCGTTGACACCGCAGCAGTGTGAGATCAGACCCGCGGGGGCGTCGGCGTCGCCGCGGATGCCCATCAGCTCGTTGGTCCGGTCGTAGGCCTCGGTGGACGCGCCCGGCGCATCCATCAGCAGCATCACCGGCATGCCAGCCTCCCATCGTCCCGCTCTTGATCGCCGCGCCCACCATCTGCGATCTGGTGATCGGGTGGGGGCTGCCGTATCGGTGGCATCTTCGTTCGACCTGCCGCGCCGGTTCAACCTCGGAGGGGCGAGAATGCGTCCCGGGGGCCGGGAAGCGGCCGCCCACTCTGGCGGGCGCGGAAGGCGGCTCGGGTCCCCGGAACCGACGCGCCAGCCGCACCGCGATGTTTCCGCTCCTCCCGCCGCATCCCGACCCTCGCCCGTCCAGGCGGACGATCAGGGCGGTGGCGTGCTCACGTCGTCACTTCCTTCCCGATCGGTGCTTCGGTCCGGTCACTTCGCCTCAGGCCGCCGGGCCGGCACGAGCCGGTCGCACTGCTCGGCGAGCCGCCCGTCGTCGGCGGCGAACCGCTGACACGCCATCGCGGCGTCCGCCCCGCAGTACCTGACGTTGGCGCCTCCCACGACGGAGGCGCGCAGCGTCGTGACGCAGCCGGCGTCCGGTGCGGGAGCGGATCCGTGTGAGCTCAGGACGATGGCGGCCGGCGTGCCGACCAGCGCCGCGCACGCGAGCGCGACGAGGAACCACCGGTCGCGCCCGGTCATACGTCGCTGGAGACGCGCCGTCTCGGCCGGCACCGGCGTCAGGCTCCGTGGAGTGTCATTCGATTCAATGGATCAGCCGTCGAAGCGCAGGGCGACGCCGCGCGGCACCACGAGCACCGGGCACCGGGAGAGCTCGATCAGGTACTCGGCGGCCGCGCTGATCGTCACCCTCCCGGTGACGGTGCCCGGCTTGGAGCCGACGACGACGAGGTCGACGTCGCCGGTCGCCCGCTCGGCGATCGTCGCGCCGAACCGGGAGGCGAGGGCCTCCGCGGTCTCCCGCGCACACGGGTCGCCGTCCTCGCCGATCGCCGCGATCGTCCGGACGCGGAAGTCCGTCTGCTCGGCGAAGCCCGCCGGCGCGAGGGCGAGTGCGACGGGCCCTCCGTCGAGGAGGCGCCGCGCCGAGGATTGCGGATCGACGTGCCCGGCCGCCGTGCGGTACTCCGAGCCGAAGACGATGAGGTCCGCGTGCTCCGCCAGCGCGAGCTCGCGGAGCCCCTCCGGCGTGGAGGCGCTCACGATGACGTGGCGCGGGACGTCGGGTTGCCCGAGCACGCCGCCGCCCTTCTCGAGGAGGGCTTGCGCCTCGTGCTCGGCAAGCCGCTCGCGCCCGCTCTCGGCCTCCTGGGCGTGGCGGACGTATGCGAGCGCGAGCGACGCGCCCGCACCTCCGAGCAGGCGCCCGAACGCGAGCGCGTCGAGGTCGTTCTCGGTGCCGTCGTAGGAGACGATGATCTTCGTGGCCATGGGGGTTCCTCGCGATCGTGGTGGCCCGGTGATCGATGGGAGTGCGGTTCGCGCACCTCTCCTTGGCGTGGCGGGGATCGCGGGGAGGGAGAGTAGGGACTCCCCGCGATCCCGCACCCCTGGTGCGCCGCCTACCCGGCCGGCGCTCGGCCCTCCCCGCCGCCCTGGGCGGCCGCCGGGGCTCCGGACGGGTACCCGAGCGACGGGATGTCCGCCGGGTAGACCTCGTGACCGTGGACGGCGATGTCGCCGGTCTCCATGTCCTCCTCGCTCATCCGCATCGGGATGACGAGATCCACCAGCTTGAGCAGGATGAACGTGACGATGCCGGAGAAGAGGATCACCCAGAGCGCGGTGAGCGCCTGCCACTTGAGCAGGTGCAGCCCTCCCGACACCGAGGTCCCGGGCACGACCTCCATCGCCGAGTCGGCGAGCAGGCCGGTGAGCAGTCCGCCGATGAGGCCGGCGAAGCCGTGCGTGTAGACCACTCCGAGCGTGTCGTCGACGCTCCGGAAGGGACGAACGCGCGCCAGGTAGTTGTAGGCGACGTACACGAGCACCGAGCCGATCGCGCCGATCGCGATCGCGCCGAAGCCGTTCACGAAGCCGGCCGCCGGGGTGATCGCGACCAGGCCGACGATCATCCCGTTGACGCTGCCGAGCAGTGAAGGCTTGCGCTTGGTCGCGTAGTCGCAGGTGACCCAGACGAGGAACGCGACGGCCGCGGCGAGGTTCGTGTTCAGCACCGCCGATGCCGCGTCCACGCCGGCGTTGTACGGGTCGCCGCCGTTGAAGCCGTTCCAGCCCAGCCAGAGCAGGCCGGCGCCGAGAGCGACCATCGCAAGATTGTTCGGCGCGTCGATCTCACGGTCGCGTGCGAGACGGGGACCGATCACCCAGGCGGCGACGAAGCCGGAGACGCCCGCCGCGAGGTGGATGACGTAGCCGCCGCTGAAGTCGACCGCCCCCTGCTGGGCGAACCAGCCGCCGCCCCAGATCAGGAAGGCGTTGACCGTGTACACGCAGGTCGACCAGAGCAGGACGAACGGGATCCAGGCCTTGAAGTTCACGCGGCCGAGCACCGAGCCGAGCATCAGGATCGGTGTGATCGCCGCGAAGACGAACTGGAAGTAGACGAGGGACGACTGCGGGAAGTCGAGCACCCCCGCGGGCCCGAGGTTCGGGATGGTCGCCTGTCCCTGCTCCGACGCGTGGTTCAGCACGGGTCCGGGCTTCCCGAGGAAGTTGCCGAAGAAGCTGTCCCCGTTCTGCCCGAAGATGTGCATCGGGTGGCCGAAGCCCATCTTGAAGCCGTAGAGCACCCACATCAGAAGGATGAGCGCGAAGGCGACGAACGCCAGCATCATGCTGTTCACCGACCAGCGCTTCTGCATCACCCCGCCGTACAGGACCACCAGCCCCGGGACGCTCATCAGGCCGACGAGCGTGGCCGCCGTGAGCTGCCATGCGTTGTCGCCCGGGTTCAGCCAGGTGGGATAGAGCATGTCCTGCTCTCCTTTCCTAGGTCACTCCGACAGCGCCCCTTGCGAGAGCAGCTGAGTCCCCAGGGGCGTTCAGGACCGCGGGCAGGCGAGCTGGGCGGCGTCTACCCGAGGAGTGGGGAGTCCGCGACGGCGCGGCGCGGGCCGGGCGGCGAGCGGGCGCTGGTGCCGGCGGTCGCATCGGCCCCGGCCTCTCCCTGTGCCCCCGTGAGCATCTCGGGCACGGTCTTGATCCGGACGCTGATGGCGTCGCTCATATCGTCGCCTCCGCGGGCACGCAGACGATGAGGCGGTCAACCGTACGACCGCCCGCGGGCGGGACGATTTGGCCCTCAGGACCGTTTCGCGGACCCGGGTTTGTACCCCGCGGCCAAACGCGCGCCGCGCGGGGTCAGGGCGACATCAGCCGTCCAGGACCGCGTGCACGAACCTTGTCGCCAGGGCCCCGTCGCCCACGGCTCCGGCGACCCGTTTCGTCGCTCCCGCCCGGACGTCGCCGGCGGCGAACACGCCGGGCCGCACCGTCTCCAGCAGGTGGGGCGCGCGGTCGGTCAGGGGCCAGCTCAGCCTGCCGTCGCAGGCGGCCGCGCCCGGCCCGCACAGCAGGTAGCCCGCGGCGTCGACCCCCACCACGCCGGTGACCGCCTCCGTGCACGGCTCGGCGCCGATCATCACGAACACCGCCCGCACCGCCACCCGCTGCTCGCCGGCGCCGTTGCGGAGCGTGACGGCGTCGAGCGCGCCGCGGCCGTGCAGGGCGACCACCTCCGTCCCGGTCAGCACCTCGATGCGGGGCGAGCGCTCGATGCGCTCGACGAGGTAGCGGGACATGGTGCTCGAGAGGCCCTCGCCACGCACCACCACGCGGACGCTGCGGGCGTGGCGCGCGAGGTGGGTGACCGCCTGTCCCGCGGAGTTGCCACCGCCGACCACGATCACGTCCTCGTCGCGGAACCGCTCGGCGTCGGCCGGCATGGCCGCGTGGTAGAGGCCCGCCCCCCGGTAGCGCTCGACGTCGGGGACCGCGAGCTCGCGCCAGCGCGCCCCGGTGGCCACGACGACCGTCCGGCCCAGGACGTACTGGCCGTCGTCGAGGTCGACGCGCGCGAGCCCCTCGGGGCCGTCGGTCAGCTCGACCGCCCGGTGGAAGCTCGACAGGACCGCGTCGAACCGGCGTGCCTGCAGGGTCGCGGCCCTCGTCAGCTCGGCGCCCGAGATCCCGCTCGGGAAGCCCAGGTAGTTCTCGATGCGGTTGCTGCTGCCCGCCTGGCCTCCCGGGCCCCAGGCCTCCGCGACGAAGGTGCGGAATCCCTCCGAGCCGCCGTAGACCGAGGCCGCCAGCCCGGCCGGCCCGCCGCCGATGACGACCAGGTCGAAGAGCTGCCCGTCGACCTCCGCGCGCAGGCCGAGCTCGCGGGCCACCTGGGCCGCCGAGGGGTTGCGGAGGACCCGGTCGTTGCGGATGAGGACGGGGGTCTCCTCGCGCGTGATGTCGAGCCAGTCGAGGATCTTGTCCGCGTAGGGATCGAGGTCGACGTCGTGGAAGCGGAGCGGGACGAGGTTGCGCTCCAGCAGGTCGCGGACGTCGAAGGCGCGGCGCGAGCCGCGCTCGGCGATGAGGTGCATCACCCCGTGTCCCGCTCCCTCGTGCCAGGCACGGCGGGCCAGGAGACAGCCCAGCACCACCTCGCCCATCTCCGGCGATGCCGCCAGCATGGCGCGCAGCCCGGGCCGATCGAAGGCGATCGTCTCCGTCGGCTCGGAGGCCACGCACTCCGCCATCGCGGGCTCGCCCGTGAAGGTCGCGATGTCGCCGATGAACGTCCCGGCGTCGGCCTCCGCGATCCAGATCTCCTTGCCCGGCTTGTGGTCGATGAGGTCGACCCGGCCGCTCTCGATGATGAAGAAGGGCGCGTCGCGCAGACCCTGCTCGTAGAGGATCTCGCCCGTGGCGAACGAGCGCCGCTCGCCCTTCTCGGCGAGCCAGGCCAGCTTGTGCTCCGGCAGCCGGGGGTAGAGGACCTCGTCGGCGAGATCGGGGAACGGGTCGGCCTTGATGCGGGTGGTCGTCACCGTTCACACGCTAGCGGAGCGGCCGGCATCGCCGACCGTCCCTCCGACGGCGGTCGCGGTGGCCGTGCTAGTCGCGCGAGGTGGTCCTCCGGCTCGGCACCGGATGCCGGGCGTCCGCATGCAGTCCGGCCGCGCCTCGCGCTCCCACCAGCACCCGGACCTCGTCGACCCGCCCGATGAAACCCCCGCCCACCTTCAGCACGTCGCCCCACGCGACCGCGCCCCGGGTGGCCCGCCGAGCCGCCACGACGTCGTTCACATAGATCCGCACGACCGTGGCGTTCGCGCTGATGGCGACGTGGGTCCAGCGTCCGACCGCGACCCGCGGAGCCGTCCGGGACCCCCGGATGCGCCGGGGCCCCGCCGTCACCGCGAGAACGAGGGGCCGCGGCCCGCCGGTGAGGCGGAGCACGCGGAAACGACCCGGGCGACCGGGCCGGATCCAGGCCTCGAGGGTCACGGCCGGTGCCCCGGCCAGCCCGGCCAGGGGCCCGCTGACGAGGACGCCGCGGCGATCGGAGAAGGCGATTCCGGGCCCGAAGCGCCCCGCCGCGATGCGCCGAGCCCCGCGAATGACCCCGCCCGCCCCGGCGCGCCGCGTATCGTGCACGCGCCGGCCGGAGCGCTCCCCGAATCCCCACTCGAGAACCGGGCCGTGACGGGGGACCAGGAGGGGGGCGCCCGTGCCGACGGCGCCGGGGCCGGGGCCGGGGCCGGGGCCGGCCGGAGCGGGCGGCGGGACCGGGGGCGGTGCGAGGTCGAGCAGCGCGCGGCGCACGAAGGCCTGCACGCGCGGATCGCTCGTGCCCGCGCCGGTGTCGCGGTAGTCGCTGACCCCGTCCCGCCAGGAGTCGAGCATCCAGGAGAACTGGAGCGTCCCGGCCGAGAGCACCCGCGCTCCGGAGGCCGGGTCGGCGTACGTCACGGCATCCGCCGAGGGGTCGGCCGGGTACGGGCTCGGGGCCGGCACCACGTCGCGATGAAGCAGCACCGTGAGCGGCCCGGGCGTCGCGCAGCCCGGGGTGACCTGATCCCACTCGTACCCGACGACCCCTCCGACCGTCGCGCCCTGCGTGAGGCCGGAGCCCGCGAGCCAGGGGTTCGCGGCCCCCGCCGCGGTGACCGTGAGATCTCGCGCAACGTGGTCGGAGCGGTGCGAGGAGTTCAGGGCGTCCTCGTAGTACTGCACCCCCAGCAGCTGGCATTCGGGCCGTCCGAGGGAGCGGAACAGGGTCGTCCGCCCGGGCCCGCTCACCGGGTCGCTCGAGGCGTTCTCCTTGTAGCCCACGAGGGTCCGCCCTCCGTCCTCGAGGCGCACCTGCCAGTAGCCGTCGTTCGCGCCCGGGAAGAAGAGGTTGACGCCCGCGGCGCGCGCGGCGTCGAGGGCGTCGCGCTGGGCCCCGGTCCAGTACTCGGAGTGGCCCGCGACGATGTCGAGACGGGGGCCGATCAGGAGGTCGCCGTGCCCGGCCACGTCCACGTCGGTCACGTAACCCACCTCGTGCCCCTCGCGCTCGAGGAATCGGACGAGCTGGTAGTCGAAGCTGAACAGGGAGTACGGCGCGAGCCGCACCGGGTCGTTGACCGGGCCGTAGGTCGTCACCTGGGACAACGGGCGGTCGAAGGAGACCTTGGAGCCGGAGATGCTCTGCGTGCTGTTGAACCCGTAGAGGCTCTTGCCGCCCCAGTTGTTGTAGGCCTGCCAGGTGTTCACCGGGGCCACGACCATCACGTCGGGCACCTGGCCCGGAGCGGGGCGGACGATGAAGGGCACCCACCGCGCCGTGCCCTGACCGGCCCCGGCGGTGATCACGAGCTGGGCGATGTAGTAGCCGCTGGGCCAGTCGGCGCCGATCGGCAGGGCATCGGTCGCGGACCATCCGGCCGCGACCAGCCCCGTGGACGACGGAGCGGGCGGCGCGGGCTGGACCACCCCGGGGCGATCGCCGCCGCACGAGGGAAGGCAGGCGACCTGGCGCGCGCCCACGCCGCCGTACCAGCCGAGCCGATCGACCTGGACGCGGTAGCGCATCCCCGCCGCGGCGACGCCGACGTGCAGATCGAGCGTCTCGCCGGGAGCGACGCTCGCACGACCCGCGTAGCCGTCGATGCTCACCACCTGTCCGGCCCAGGTCTGGGCCAGCGTGGGCACCGGCGCCGGGGCGAGGTCCCAGCCGGGGGTCCCGGGCAGCAGGTTCTCGGCCCGCGAGCCGGCGCTGGCGGGGCCGGCCATCGCCGCGAGGAGGATGCCGAGGGCGACGAGGGCGAGGGCGGAACGGCGCGTGCGGCGGGAGCGCATGAGCCGATCCTCCGGCAGTCCCACCGCCGGGGGCATCTCGTGTTCGGGGGGGCCGCGGTCGCCGATCGGAGGGTTCCCGCCCATGCGCGCGGGGGTGTCCGGGTGCCCCCAACCGTGCCCGGGCTCCGGCTCCCCCGTCCGCGCCGGACTACCCGGCCGTCAGGTGAGCTCGTACATCCGCTAGGCCTTCGGGTCTACGGGCATGTCTTCTCCTTCGTGAGATCTGATCGCCGTCTCGCGCCGATCAGCGACGCGCAGCTGCCAGAGGACGACTTGCATCTGCAAGGCTGTACGGACTACCGTATGGTTAACGGTACGGTCGGCGAGGAGAACTGTTGCCCCGCATCATCGCCTCAGAGGACCTGCGCGCTCGTCTCGGGAGAGAGCTCGACGGGTTGAAGGAAACGCACGAAGCCCTCTACGTCTCCAAGCGCGGCCAGCTTGCGGGCGTGCTCGTTGACGCCAACCAGTACGCCGAGCTGCTCGACCACATCGACTACCTCGAGGACAGCCTGGCTGCGCTGCAGGCCCGCGTGGAGCGTGACGACGCCGTACCGTGGGCCGAGGTGCGGGAGTAGCCGACCGCCCCTACGAGATCCGCCTCCTCCCGGCTGCTGCTCGCGAGTATCGAAAGCTTCAGGGGCCGATCAGGGAACGAATCCGTACGGCGATCGACGCCCTCGCGATGGACCCACGCCCACCAGGCGCGACGAAGCTCGCCGGTCGAGACAACCTCCGCGTGCGCGTCGGTGATCACCGGATCGTCTATGCCATCGACGACCCCGAGGCGCTGGTGATCGTCGCTCGAGTGGCTCACCGTCGAGAGGTGTACCGGCGGTAGGTCGCCTCAGATCGTCTTCAGCAGGCCGCCGTCGGTGACGTAGGTCGATCCGGTCACGTTGCCCAGGCGCTCGGAGGCGAGCATCACGACCAGTGTGGCCACCTCCTCGGGCTCCGTGAAGAAGTTGTCGAGGGCGAGGCCGCCCCACCCGGCGGCGGCGATCTTCATCGCGCCGTCGCGGTCGGTGCCCGCGGCCTCGGCGATCTGGTCGGCCACTCCGCCGGGGCCCACCCAGAAGGGCGTGCGCACCGGGCCCGGAGCGACGGCGTTGACACGGATGCCCTTCGGGCCGAACTCCATCGAGAGGACCTTGGACAGGCTGGCGACGGCCGCCTTGGCGACGCAGTAGTCGACGACCGAGGGGTCCGGCTGGAAGGAGTTGACCGAGGCGAGGTTGACGATCGCGCCCGATCCGCGGGCGACGAGGGCCGGCAGGGCGGCGCGGCAGGCCCTCACGGCGCTGAAGAGGTTGAGGTCGAACGTCCGCTGCCACTCCTCGTCGGAGACCGCGAGGAAGCCGGACCGCACCGCTCCGGCGCCGAGGTTGTTGACGAGCACGTCGAGGCCGCCGAACGTCTCCACGGCGTGGTCGATGAGCGCCGCGGGGCCCTCCGGGGTGATCAGGTCGACGGCCATCGGGGCGACCGCCGCCTCGGCGCTCAGGGCGTCGAGCTCGGGGCTCGACCTCCGCGCGGCGGCCACCACCTTGGCCCCCTCGTGCGCGAATGCCCGGGCCACCGCCAGGCCGATCCCCTGGCTCGCGCCGGTGACCACCACCACCTTGTCCCGGAGATCGAGATCCACTTCGCCGCCTCCCGAATCTGTGGCCGCCCGCGTTGGCGGCCGGATGTGGGGAGCGAGCCTAGTGGCCCGCGGAAAGGGGTGGCCCGCAGGCCGGTGCATGCGCCATTCTGAGGTCGGGATGGATGATCTCGACCAGCGGATCGATGCCCTCTACGCGGGGAGCCCGTCCGACTTCACGGCCGGCCGCGACGCCCTGGCCAAGGATCTCCGCGCGGCGGGCGAGCGGGACGAGGCGGACCGCGTGCGGGGGCTCCGCCGCCCGACCAAGATCGCGGCGGAGCTCAACCGGCTGGCACGCGAGGAGCCCGGGGGGATGGCCGCCGCGATCGAGGCCGAGGGGGCGCTCGAGGCCGCTCAGCGCGGGGTGCTCGAGGGCACCGGGAGCGCCGACGAGCTGCGCGACGCCGAGCGGCGGGAGGCGGAGGCCGTCGCGGCGCTCAGCGCCGATCCCGCCATCCGCGCCGCGCTGCGGCTTGCGGCCCGCTCGGCGGACGCGCGCGACGACCTCCGGCGAGGGCGCATATCTCAGGATCCGGAGGCCGACCCCGCTGCGGGCCTGTTCGGGATGGGCCCGGTGGCGGTTCCGCCCCGGCCCGCGGTGCCCCCTCCCGTGGGGCCCCCGGAGGCCGCGCCTCCGCCGGCCGAGGGAGACGAGCTGGCCGCCGCCCGGGCCCGGCGCGCGCGCGCGTCGGCCCGTCAGGCGGCCGAGACGGCGGCCCGCGCCGCGGCGCGGGCGGAGCGCGCGGCCCAGGAGGAGCTCAACCGGGCGCGCCGGCGCGCGACCCAGGCCGGCACCGAGGCGCGGCGCGCGGGCGAGGCGGCCGACCGGCTCGCGCGTGAGCTGGACGAGGCCCGTGCGCTGCGGTCGGCCCGGGAGGACGAGGCCCGGACGGCGGAGGCCGCGCACGCCGCGGCCGAGGCCGCCGCCGAGGAGGCGGCGGCGCAGCGGGAGGCCGCCGACCGGGCCGCGGCCCAGGTCGACGATGGCTAGCCTCCCCCCACGAGCGCGGTGGGGAGGAGCGGACATGAGCCGTGGGTCGGGCGCGACGATCGTGACCGGGGGGACCGGAGGCCTCGGCGTCGGGGTCGTGCGGGCGCTGATCGACGCGGGGCACGATGTGGTGGTCACGTGGATCGTGGAGAGGGAGCTCGAGCACTTCCCCGCCGAGCTGCGCGAGCGCTGCCGGCTGGAGCGCGTGGACGTCCTGTCGGGGGACGAGCTGGGGCAGTTGATCGACCGGTGCCGGCCGGACGGGATCTGGGCGCTCGTCCACCTGGTCGGGGGTTACCTGGATGGAGCGCCGATCGCCGACATGGACATGGGCGACTGGGACCTCCAGCTCCAGCTCAACCTGCGCTCCGCGGCGCTGGCGCTGAGGGCGGCCCTGCCCTCGATGGTCGAGCGCGGGCAGGGGCGGGCCGTCGCCGTCTCGAGCCGGGCCGCGCGCATGCCCTTCGCGGGCGCCGCCGCGTACGCGGCATCGAAGGCCGGGGTGATCGCCCTCGTGGAGGCCGCCTCCGCGGAGGTCAAGAACGCCGGCGTGTGCGTGAACTGCGTGCTGCCGAGCGTCATCGACACCCCCGGCAACCGGGCGGCGCAGCCGGACGCCGACCCGGCGCAATGGGTCCGGCCCGAGGAGATCGGCGCCGTGATCGCGTTCCTGTGCTCGAGCGAGGCGAGCGGCGTGACGGGGGCGTCGATCCCGGTGTACGGCCGGGCGTAGCCTCGCCGGGCGATGGCGCCGCCCCCGATGGGGGGCTTAGGCTCGCGGGCAGAGGCAACGTCTTCGGGAGGCCCTCCGCCATGTCGAAAAACGCTGAGCTGGTTCGCGGTTTCTACGACGCCATGGCCCGTGGCGACTACTCGGCCATGAAGATCTTCGCTCCGGACGTGGAGTTCGCGATGCCCGAGATCCTTCCGCACGGGGGCACCATCCGGGGCGTCGAGGCCCTGGGCGCGTACTTCGGGGAGGTCCAGGGCCGCTGGGACGACTTCCGGGCCGACCTCGACGACCTGGTCGACGGGGACTCCCGGATCGTGGCGCTCGGGCGGTTCTGCGGCCGTCCGAAAGCGAGCGGACTCGAGGTCGAGATCCCCTTCGCGCTGGTGTGGACGCTCCGGGACGGCGCGGCGGTGCGCGTCGACGAGTACACCGACACCGCCCTGCTCCTCGAGGCCCTCTCGGCTCCCCCCTCCTGAGCATCGACGCGGGGAGAGGCCCGGGGTCAGGTCGCCGATGCTGGTGCTGACCCGCGCCGAGGTCGAGGACCTTCTCGATCTCGACCGGCTGATCGAGGCGCTCGCCGTCGCGATGGAGGATCTCAGCGCCGGGCGCGCATCGATGCCGAGCCGCATGGCCGCGGTGGTGGAGGATCAGGACGCCTTCCTCGCGTCCATGGTCTCCTACAGCCCCGCCGGGCGCGCCCTCGCGGCCAAGCTGGTGTCGGTCTTCCCGAACAACGCCGGCGGCCCGCTCCCCACTCATCAGGCGGTGATCTGCGCGTTCGATCCCACGAGCGGTGAGCCGGTGGCGCTCATGGACGGCACCCACATCACCGCGATGCGCACCGCCGCCGGCTCCGCCCTGGCCACCCGTCTTCTGGCACGGGAGGACGCCGCCAGGATAGCGGTGCTCGGAACGGGCGTGCAGGCCCGCGCCCACGCGCACCTGATCCCGCGCGTGCGCCGCCTGAGCGAGGTTCGCGTGGCGGGCCGTGATCCGGCGGCGGCACGGGCGGTGGCACAGGAACTGTCGAGGGAGCTCGAGATGCCGGTCGTCGCGGTGGACACCTACGCCGAGGCCCTGCGCGACGCGGACATCGTCTGTGCCACCACGCACTCCGTCGAGCCGGTGGTCCGGCGCGAATGGCTCACGCGCGGTGTCCACGTGAACTCGGTCGGCTACAACCCCGCGGGCCGCGAGGTGGACGACACGACCGTGGCCGACGCCCTCGTGGTCGTGGAGTCCCGTGCGGCGGCGCTCGCGCCGTTCCCCTCCGGTGCGAACGACCTGACCCAGCCGCTCGCCGCGGGGGTGATCGACGCGGACCACGTGCACGCCGAGGTCGGGGAGCTCGTCGCCGGGACCCGCGACGGGCGGCGGTCAGCCGATCAGATCACCCTCTACAAGTCGGTGGGCGTCGCGGTCCAGGACGCGGCCGCCGCGGCCCTGGTGCTCGCGGCGGCCGCGGAACGCGGAGTCGGCCGGGCGATCCGGCTCTAGGGAGCCCGGGCCATCGTGCCCACCACGCCGTCGCGGACCAGCCGCACGCCCCCGATGCGTTCGAAGCCCAGGCGCTCGAGGATCGGGGTGGACATCGGGCCCGCGGCGGTCGTGAGCCGCGGCGCGTTCCGGGCGACGGCGTCCTCCCATCGCGCGTGCACGAGGGCGGTGTAGACGCCCCGGCCCCGTGCGTGGGCGAGCGTCGAGGCGCCCAGCAGGACGCCGGCCCACGCGCTGAAGACGACGCGGGCGAAGCCCGCCGGCTCACCCTCGACGAGCGCCAGGTAGTGCTCCATGAGGGGGTCACCGGTGAGCGCCTCCCAGTGCTCGGACGCCCACGCGCGCCTCCGCTGCCGGGCGTCGGCATCGAGCCCCCACACCTCCCAATCGACCTCGAGGGCGCTCAGGAAGACGTCCAGGTCGGTGGCGCGCCGCACCTCCACCTCCACCTCCGCCGCCCGGCCGCGGGGCCGTGACGTGGTGGCGACCGTCGTCAGGGCGGGGGCGTCCGGATCGGGCGTCAGGCCGAGCCCCGTCAGGTGCTCGGCCAGGCCGTCCGGGGTCGAGAGCTCTCCGGTCCACCACACCATCCGCTCGAGCCCGCGCTCGCGCGCGAGCTGGCGGGTCTCCTCCAGCGCCCGGGCGACTCCCTCGCGGTCGAGGCGGATGCGCTCCACCGTCCCGGACCGGCCCCGCACGACCACCCGGTAGCCGTCGCCGTCGACGACCTCCGTCTCCGGGCCGGGCGGGGTCCACACACCCGGTTCCTCCGCCAGCTCCAGCAGCCGCGTCCTCACCCGACCATTTTCTCAGAGCCGGCGGCCCTCCGAGGCCCTCCGCGCGGCGACACGGGTCCGGGTGGTGGTCGTGGCCGTGAAGGCCACGTAGTCGGCGCGGACGGAGTGGCCGCGGTGCAGGGTGCGGAGGATGCAGTGCAGGGAGCGCGCTCGGCGGGTGCAGGCGAAGGCGCCGTACCCGCGGAGGGGACGCGGCGCCGCCGGGGCCCCGGTGCGGGTCGCCGTGACCGCTCCCACGGCCGATCCGTCCGCGTTCAACCGCAGGCTCGAGACCGTGGGGTGGTCTCCGGTCGCGCCCGGCATGAGCGCCAGCAGCAGCGCCACGATCGCGCCGGCGCTCACCCCGCCACCTCGGGATCCTGGTACCAGGCCGCCGGCCGGTCGTGCGAGCCGTGGGAGCCGGCGGCCGCCGCCGCGGCGGCGCCGGCGGCCAGGGTCGCGAGGGCGAGCGTGAGGGCGGTGCGGGAGAGGCTGGTCATCGGAGCGATCCTTCCGAGTGGCACGGTGCTCGGTCTGGGCACGGCCGACTCTGCCCCCGCCCTCTCACGGGGGACACACGGGTCACTCACCGGTTTCGTCGCTCTACCTGCGGGACGCGCCGTCCCGGCCGCTCAGCCCGCCTGGCGCAGGGCGGCGCGGGCCTCCTCCGCGAGGCCCGCCACGATGTCGCCCGCCGGGGCGGCCCGGGCCAGCCGGTGCGCCTGGCCCGCCCAGAGGTTGAAGCCGCCGGGGTCCCCCGCCGCGCGCGCCGCCGCGCGCAGGGGCGACGTGGCGTGGTGGATCTCCGGGTAGGCGGCGACGGCATCCGGCGTCTGCTCCACGAGGAAGCGGTTGCGCAGGCCGCGGGCGCTCCGGCCCGTGAAGGCCCGCGTGAGCGCGGTGGGGGTGTCGCCGGCGAGCGCCGCCCGGTGCGCGGGATGGGTGCCGGCCTCGGGGGCGAGCATGAACGCGGTGCCGAGCTGGGCCGCCGACGCGCCGGCCACCAGGACGGCGGCGATCGCGGCGCCGTCGGCGATGCCTCCGGTCGCCACGAGCGGCAGGTCCACCTCGCGGGCGACCAGACGCAGCAGCGTCAGCAGCCCGAAGCCCTCGGCGTCGTCGCGGTCGGTCCAGCCGCCACGGTGGCCGCCGGCCTCCACGCCCTGCACCACCAGCGCATCGGCGCCGGCGTCGCGGGCGCGGGAGGCCTCGGACGGGTCGGTCACCGTCACCCACACCTCCGAGCCGCCGCCGCGCAGGGTCGCGACGACGTCCGGCGCCGGGCAGCCGAAGGTGAACGACACCACGGGGACCCGCTCCTCGCGCACCACCGCGAGCTTGCCCTCCCAGTCGTCGTCGTCGTTCCGTGGCATGCCGACCTCGACCCCGTACCGGCGGGCCTCGGCCTCCAGCCGCTCGAGGTACGCGCCGAGCGCCTCGTCGTCGACCTCGGCCACCGTGGGCACGAAGACGTTGAGGCCAAAGGGCGCGTCGGTCAGCTCGCGCAGGTCGCGGATCATCGCCCGGGTGTCGTCGGCGGTGCGGTAGCCCGCGGCGAGGAACCCCAGGCCGCCGGCGTCGCTCACGGCCGCGGCCAGCGCCGGCGTGGACGGGCCCCCGCCCAGCGGGGCGAGCACGATGGGGTGGCGCAGACGGTCGAGGACGGCCATTCCGACGCGAGGCTAGCCGTTCGCGCGCGGGGCCGATCACTTGCGTCACGAAAGTGACCATCGTAGGGTCCGGCCCGACACGTCGTCACACCGCACCCGGGGAGTTGCCCTGATGGACGCACTGGACGCCATCCGCCATCGACGCAGCGTGCGCCGGTACACCGATCGCCCGGTGTCCGACGAGGACGTCGCGCGCATCCTGCGCCTCGCCCTCCTCGCGCCCACGGGCCACAACGCCCAGGCCTGGAGCTTCGTGGTGGTGCGCGACCCCGACCGGCGCGCGAAGCTGGCCGAGCTGGTGCTGGCCGGCGCGGCCGACTACTTCGCGGCCAACCGGCCGATCAAGGACCGCACGCCCGAGGAGCACGCCGAGTGGGCCGCGGGCTACGCGGAGCAGGCGCTCGGCACCTACCGGCAGGTCCCGGTGTGGATCGCGGCGCTGTCGGTGCCACGGTTCCACTTCCCCGACGAGCCGATGAAGGAGCGCATCGAGCGCTTCAGCGACGACACCTCCGTGTCGTTCGCGCTCGAGAACCTGTTCGTGGCGGCGCGGGCGCTCGACCTGGGCACCACGCCCACGATCTTCCACTGGTTCAAGGAGGACGAGTACCGCGAGCTGCTGGAGCTGCCGCCGGAGCTGGGGGTGCACTACCTCACCCCGCTCGGCTATCCGGAGGAGTTCCCCGTGGGCCTCCGGCCCGAGGCGGCGAAGGCCCGCCGCCCGTGGCGCACCCTCGTGCACGACGAGACCTGGGGCAACCCGCGGCAGGCGGAGGCCCCGGCCGCCTGATCCTCACCGGCGGCGGTCGTGGCCGTCGCCGGGCATCAGCCAGGCCGACAGCCCCGGGTCGCGGCCGACCAGCGACGCGCGGGTGATCGCGGTCGGTCCGAACCGGTCGCGCACCTCGTCGAGCGCGGCGTCGAGGGCGCTCGGGCCGGGATCCTCGATCGGAAGGACGAGCTGGACCGCGCTGCCGTCGCCGAGATTGCTCACGCTCACCCCGACGAGGGTGACGCCGCGGTGGGCGATCGTCGGCGCGGCCTCGGCGAGCAGGGCGCGCATCGTGGCGAGGATCGGCCGGGTCGCCGCGGTCGCCTGGGGGAGCGTGCGCGCGCGGGTCGCGCGCGAGTAGTCGTCGAAGCGGAGCCGGAGGGTGACCGTCCGGCCCGCCCGCCCGGCCTTCCGCATCCGGCGGGTCACGCGATCGACCAGCCCCACGACCACGGCGTCGAGCGCCTCGGGGGATCGCGGCGAACGGCCGAGCGCGCTCTGCGCCCCGAACGTGCGGCGGCGCCGGCGCACCCGCACCGGCCGCGGGTCGAGGTTGTGCGCCAGGGCGTGCAGGTGCCGGCCGGCGGCCCTCCCGAGCAGGGAGACGAGCCCCGCCTCGCCGAGCGCGGCGACCTGGCCGACGGTCGCGAGCCCCGCCCGGTGGAGCCTCTCCGCGGTCGCGGGCCCCACGCCCCAGAGCCGCTCCACCTCGAGCGGGTGCAGGAAGGCGAGCTCGGCCCCGGCCGGGATCACGAGGAGCCCGTCCGGCTTGGCCACGCCGCCCGCCACCTTGGCCAGGTGCTTGGTGGTGGCCACGCCGACCGTGATCGGCAGGCCGACCCGCTCGCGGACCTCACGCCGCAGGCGCACCGCGATCTGCGTGGGCGTCCCCGCGATCCTCTCCATCCCGCGGACGTCGAGGAAGGCCTCGTCGATCGAGAGCCCCTCGACCAGCGGCGCGGTCCGCTCGAAGACGTCGAACACCGCCCGGCTGGCCGCGACGTAGGCGGGCCACCGGGGCGGCACGACCACGGCCTGCGGGCACAGCCGCCGCGCCCGCCCGCCGCTCATCGCCCCCTGGACGCCGTGCGCGCGGGCCTCGTAGCTCGCCGCCAGAACGACCCCCGCCCCGACGATCACCGGCCGCCCCCGCAGCGCGGGGTCGTCGCGCTGCTCGACGGACGCGAAGAACGCGTCGAGGTCGGCGTGCAGGATCGTCGCCTCGCGCGACACGAACACATGTTCGCCCATGCGCCGGACGCACGCCAGCCCGCTCGACGCGCGATGATCCGCCGATGCCGCGAACCGCCCTCTCCCACGGCCTGCTGCTGCCGCTCTACGAGCTCGGCGAGGGCCATCCGATGACGCCGGTGCGGTACCGGCTGGCGGTGGAGCTGATCGCCGCCTACGGGCTGCTCGACCGGCCGGACGTCACGGTGCTGCAGCCGCGGCCGGCGACGATCGAGGAGATCGAGCGCGTCCACCCCGCCGCCTACGTGGCGGCCGTCCGGCGCATGAGCGACAACCCGGCGCTCTCGCTCTCCTGGGAGGTGCAGCAGCAGTGGGGGATCACGCCGCCGGGGGGCGACACCCCGGCGGTGCCCGGGCTGCACGACCGGGCCGCCGCCGTGTGCGGCGCCACGATGGCGCCGGTGCTCGACGTCTGGGAGGGGCGGTCGCAGCAGGCGATCGGCGTCGGCGGCGGACTCCACCATGCCTTCGCCCACCGGGCCCAGGGGTTCTGCGTCTACAACGACCCGGCGGTGGCGATCCAGGCGCTCCTCGACGCGGGCGCCCGGCGGGTGGCCTTCGTCGACGTGGACGCCCACCACGGGGACGGGGTGCAGTGGATCTTCTACGAGGACCCCCGCGTGCTCACGTGCTCGGTCCACGAGAGCGGGAAGTACCTCTTCCCGGGCACCGGGTTCCTCTCCGAGCGCGGCGCGGGCGAGGGCGTGGGCACCTCGATCAACGTGCCGCTGCCGCCGTTCGCCGGCGACGAGCCCTACCTGCGCGCGGTGGACGAGGTGGTGATCCCGGCGGTCCGCGACTTCCGCCCGGACGCCCTGGTGATCGAGCCGGGGTGGGACGGGCATCACTCCGACGTGCTCAGCCACCTCCAGATCACGATGGACGGGTTCGAGCGCATGGCGGGCCGGCTGCACGGCCTCGCCGCCGACGTCACGGACGGCCGCTTCGCCGCGGTCGGGGGCGGGGGGTACACCGGCGACGTGCTGGCCCGCGGCACCGCCCTCTTCTTCGCCCGGATGCTCGGCGTGGAGCTCGACGACGAGCTCCCCGCGGACTGGCGCGAGCGGGTGCGCGAGCTGACGGGCCGCGAGGCCGACCGGGTGCTGCGGGAGGACGGCGAGCCGGCCGCGCCGGCCGACACCCGCCGCCAGGCGGACATCGAGGCCCACGCCGTCATCGACGAGGCGATCGCCCTGCTCCGCTGACCCCGTGTCGGGTCAGCGGAAGGCGGCCCAGCCCCTGGGGGCGAGGGTGTCGAGCGAGCTGCCCAGCACCCCGGTGTCGGAGATGGTGTAGAGCGCGTCGCCGACCACCAGCGGCGCGGTGCACGGGGGACCACGACATGCCGGGGTCGTCCGGGTGGCGCACGCGGGCGATGGGGGTGATGCCGGTCGCGCGCGTCACGTCGAGGCCCACCGCGCCGAGGAACGACGTGGCGCCGTTGTCGCCGTAGGTCTGCACCGGCAGCACCAGGAGGTTCCGCGCCGGCCACCAGAGGAAGGCGTGGTGGTCGGCCTCGGCCTCGGACCAGTCGGTGTCGAGCGTCCGCTGCGCGATGCGCCGCGGGGCCGAGAGGTCGGAGACGTCGAACAGCGACACCTGGGTCCCCTGCACGCGCCCCTGGTCGTCGGCCGCCTGGCCCACGCCGATGAGCGTGTTCTCGTCGATCGGGTGCAGGTAGGACGAGAAGCCCGGGAGCTTCAGCTCGCCGCGCACGGCGGGGTGGGCCGGGTCGGAGAGGTCGAGGGTGAAGAGGGGGTCGGTCTGGCGGAAGGTGACGACGTAGCCGCGCGGGCCCAGGAAGCGCACCGCGTACACGCGCTCACCGCTGCCCAGCCCGTCCACCCGCCCGACCTGGGCCAGGCGGCCGTCGCGCTCGGCCAGCACGGTCACCAGGCTCTCGCTGGGCCGGGCGCCGGCGTCCGGAGGGGTCCACCACTCGGGCTCCTCGGTGCTCGCCACGCGCAGGTCCCCCTGGTACTCCGACAGCGAGAACTGGTTGAGCAGGTAGCCCCGCACCGCGCCGCTGGCCCGGTAGACCGTGCGCGCGGGGTCGGAGATGTCGAGCTTGTGGATCAGGGTGGCGCCGCGGGGCGGCGTGGACGACTCGGCGGCCGCGGGGCTCGCCCAACGCGGCGTGGCCACGTAGAGCGAGGTGGGGGAGGCGTAGACCAGGTCGCCGTCGGTCAGGATCGCGTCGGTGTCGAGCAGGCTCAGCGTGTCCGTCGCACCCACGGTGAGCACGCTCACCATGCCGACGCCGGCGAACTGGGCCGGCCGGCTCACCGAGCGGCAGCCCACCGCGCGGTGCACCGTTCGCCGACTCGCCACGTCGCGCACCGTGATGCGCGGGAGCCAGGCGCCGGCGTTGGCGCGGGCCACGGCGCGCCGGTTGGCGCGCGTCGCGGCGCGGGCGGCGGTCGCGCCGGAGGACGACGGCTGGACCAGCGGGAGCCGGGCCGGGGTGGAGGAGACGACCACCCGCACGCTCGTCCCGGTGCGCCGGGCGGCCACCAGGCTGCCCTCGACGCGCATCCGCGACAGGACCCGCGGCGTCGCGGGATCGGACACGTCCACCAGCGCCAGCACGGTCGCCGGCTCGGACGGGTACGGGGCGATGGCCGCCGTGTCCGCGACGGCGAGGGGGACGTCCACCATCACGCGCGGGCCCGTGTCGCCGATCACCAGCAGGCGGTCGCCGTCCAGCAGGAGGCCCGTGGGCGCCATGCCGTCGAAGCCGATGGAGCCCAGGTTCCGCGGAGCCGCGCCGGTCACGTCGGTGGCCTGGAGGCGTCCCCCGGCGATGCTGAAGATGGTGCGGCCGTCCGTCTCCACGAGGTCCGGCTCGTCCACGCCGGCCTCCTGGACGTTGGTGTCCGAGAAATCGACGCCGCGCTGGGCGCCCCCCGTCGCCGGTGCCGCGACCCCGTCGCGCAGCGCCTCGGGCGGGGGGCTCACCCCGATCGGCAGCGCGGCGCCCAGCCCGTAGGCGCCGACCATGCCGATCGTCCGGCTGCGCACGTGGCGGAGGAACCCCTGGCACGAGGCGAACCGGGTCAGGCCCTGCTTGGCCGGGCGGGCCGCCGCCGCGCCGGGCGCGGCCGCGGGAGCGTCGCCGGCGGCGGCCGCGCACCCTCCGCCCGCCAGGCAGATCGCCGCCAGCGCACCCACCGCGCCTCCCACGAGCAGACGTCGGCCCACCACGCACCCCCTCCGCCGGGACGCCGCGCCTCGCGCGGCCGTTCGGGGATCATCCGCCGCCGCGCGCCCGCCCGTCACATCACGACGGCGCCAGGGCGCGCCGCGCGGCCTCGTAGTCGTCCCAGGTGTCCACGTCGCGCGGCAGGGGCCGCCCGGCGGGCACCCGCCGGAATCGCTCCGGTCCCTCGTCCAGCAGCCTCCACACCGCCTTGTCCCCGTGCAGCGCGCGCAGCTCCGGGAAGGCGGCGGCGGAGAAGACCATCGGGTGCCCGGGCGTCCCCTCGTAGTCGGTCACCGACGCCCAGGGGCGGTGGAGCTCCCAGTCGTCCCGCACGAGGTCGATCAGGCCGGCGTCCACCCCCGGCATGTCGCCCAGGATCAGCACCACCGCGTCAACCGGTCCCGCCGCGTCCAGCCCCGCGAGCAGCGACGAGGCGCAGCCGCTGCCGTAGGCCTCGTTGCGGGCCACCTCGGCGCGCGCCGGAGAGACCGCGGCGAGCGCCGCGTCGGCGGCGCCCCCCACCACCAGGATCACCCGGTCGAGGCTCGAGCCCTCCGCGTCGCGCAGCACCCAGCCCAGCAGCGTGGTGTCGCCGAACGGCAGCGTCTGCTTGGGGCGGCCCAGGCGCCGGGACGATCCGGCCCCGAGCACGATGCCCACCACGCCCCCCATGCCATCACCTCGGACCGCGGCCGCCTTGACATCCGCCGAATTCGTACACAACGATACAAACCGTCCGTGCGGTCCCCACGGGCCACCTCCCGGAAGGAGGGCCATGCGCGCTCGACCCCGGGCGGAAGCCCTGGTCGCCGGCCCCGTCGCCGCCGCCCTGCTGGCCGGCGCGGCGCTCTGGGCCCTGATGTCGAGCGCGTGGTCGCCGCTGCTGCACCAGGGCGGGCACGCCCACGCGGCAGAGCCCGCCGCGCTGGTCGTCGCGGTGTGGATGGTGGGGTGGGCCCTGATGGCGGTGGCCACGATGCTGCCGACCGCGATCCCGTTGATCGCGGCCGCCGGGCGGGCGGCCCGCGGGACCCCCGTCGCCTTCCTCACCGCCGGCTTCCTGGGGGTGTGGACCGCCTTCGGCGTCGCCCTCCTCGCGGGCCAGGGCCTGCTCGGCGCGGCCCTGCGCCTGTCGCCCCTCGATCCGCGGCCCGAGGTCGTCGCCGTCGCCGCCCTCGCGGTGGCCGGCGCCTACCAGCTGTCGCCGCGGAAGGCGCGCGCCCTCGACCGGTGCCGCTCCCACTCCGCGCTCCCCGCGGGGTGGGGCCGGGGCGCCGATCCCACCGGCGACGCCCTGCGCACCGGGGTCCGCCACGGCGTGGCCTCGCTCGCGTGCTGCGGCCCGCTGATGGTGGCCGCGGCGCTCTCGGGCGTGGGCGGTGCGGCCGGGATGCTCGCCCTGGGCCTCGTGATGACGCTCGAGGAGCGTGAACGGGCGGGCGAGCGGCTGCGCCGGTCGCTGGGAGTCGCCCTGCTCGCCGCCGCCGTGCTCACGCTAGTTTGGGCGGTGTGAACGAGCATGTCCCGCGGCATGGACGCGACGAATCGGAGGAGGAGCGGCTCGACCGCCAGCTCCTCGAGTTGCTCAACGAGGTCCGGGTCGCGATCCCCGGGGTGCAGGTGCTCTTCGCCTTCCTGCTCACGGTGCCGTTCTCCGCGCGCTGGGGTGACACCTCGGAGCTGCAGCAGAGCGCCTACTTCGCCACCCTCATCCTCACCGCGACCGCGAGCGCGCTGCTCATGGCGCCGGCCGCCATCCACCGCGTGCGGTTCCGGATGGGCGACAAGCGCACCATCGTGGAGTGGGCCCACCGGCTCACGATCGCCGGCCTCGCCGTGCTCGGGGTGGCGATGGCCGGGGCGGTGTTCCTCGTCACCGACGTCCTCTACGCGGCCACGGGCGCCGCGATCGCGGCCGGCGCCATCCTCGGGCTGATCGTGGGGCTGTGGTTCGTGCTCCCCCTGAGCCGCCGCTTCCATCACCGCGGCGACCGGCCGCGGACGTGAGGCGACTCGCCGTGCGGGCCCTGGTCGTGGCGACCACCCTGGGGGCCCTCGCCGTGTCGGCCACCGCCGCCGGCGACCGCATCGTCCCGGGGCGGGCGATCGGCCCGGTCGCCCTGGGCGACGAGCGCGCCGCCATCGCGGCCCGGTTCGGGGACGGGCAGGTCGTGAGCCGCGCGCCCGATCCCGCCGCCCCCGCCAACCGCAACCTCGACGCCGTGGTGGTGCGCTATCCGGCGCTCTCGCTGGTCGCCCGCTTCCCCACCGACGAGGCCAGCAGCGGCGTCACCCTCCTGTCCACCCGGAACCCGCGCTACCGCACCGCCGCGGGCGCCGGGGTGGGCTCCACCCGGGGGGCCGTCCGGGCCGCCCACCCGGCGGCGGTCTGCACCGCCGCCGTCTGCCGGATCGGGCGTGCCGCTCCCGGGCGGGCCGTCACGCGCTTCGTGCTGGCCCCCCGCGTCGTCCGCGTGGAGGTTCTGCGGGTTTCCTCCCGCTAGTCGGCGAATCTGCAACGAACGCAACGGGGATCCGGTCGGGTCGCAACGCCGAGGGGCTTTACGCGGCGCACCCGGGCGTGGTGTGAACAGGGGTACGCCCCTGCCGGGGCCCGTCCGCGCGGTCCGTCACAGGAGGAGTCGTCCCATGGCCCGGAAGTACAGCCCGCTCGTCGGCGCACGCCGCATCGGTGTGCTCGCCGCAATCGGAGTGGTGGCGATCGGAGGAGGCGGCGTCGCGATCGCGGCGACCTCCAACCAGTCGGGGACCGCCTTCACCTGCGATGGGAAGCTCGCCACGATCGTGGGCACGAACGGCAACGACACCCTGACCGGCACGATCAACCCCGACGTGATCGTCGCACTCGACGGCAACGACGTGGTCAAGGGGGTCCAGGGCGACGACACGATCTGCCTCGGCAACGGCGACGACCGCGCCGACGGGGGCGTCGGCAACGACCGCATCTTCGGGGAGGCCGGCAACGACAGCCTGAACGCCGGCAACGACAACGACTTCGTCGACGGCGGGGCGGGCGACGACAAGATCGTCGGCGGCCGTGGTGACGACACCGGCATGGGCCAGGCGGGCAACGACGTCATCAACCTCGGCGCCGGCAACGACGTCGGCGACGCCGGCGACGGCAACGACTCGCTCTTCGGCGAGGCGGGCAACGACGGCCGCCTTGTCGGCGGGAAGGGCATCGACACCGTCGAGGGCGGCGGCGGCCGTGACACGATCCTGGGCGGGGACGGCCGCGACACCCTGCGCGGCGGCGACGGCATCGACCGCATCGACGGCCAGGCGGGTGCCGACCGGGTGTCCGGCGACGGCGGCGGGGACGTCATCTTCGGAGGCATCGGCGACGACATCGTGAACGGCAACGGCGGCGCCGACGGCGTCCACGGCGGCGGGGGCAACGACTCCGTGATCGGCGAGAGCGGCGCGGACCGCCTCTTCGGCGACTCCGGCGACGACAGCCTCGACGGCGGCCCGGGCGTGGACTTCGGCAACGGCGGCTCCGGCAAGGACACCTGCAGCCTCGTGGAGGTCGCGCGCAGCTGCTGACCGAGCGTGGCCCCGGCGCCGTCCCACGGGCGGCGCCGGGGGCGCCTCGCCCGGCCTCAGGCCGGCTCCGATCCCACCCGCATCGCGCAGTCGAGCGTGATCGCGCTCACCGAGAAGGCCCGGCCGCCCATCCCGTGGCCACTGAAGGGGTCGTAGTACTCGCGGAACCCCTGCCGCAGCACCAGGTCGGTCGTGCGGCGGGCGAGCTCGGCGGCCCGCTCCTCGTAGCCCAGCCGCAGCAGCCCGTCGAGGATGAAGCGGGTGGCGAAGAGCCACGTCGGCCCGCGCCAGTAGCGCCGCAGCGGCCATCCGGTCTCGCCGCGCCGGAAGCTCGGCTCCTCGGCGCTCACGCTGGGCACGGGCACGGGTAGCCAGTAGCGGCGCTCGTCCAGCACGTGATCCTCCACCAGCCGGCGGCCGATCTCGTCGGGCAGCGCGGGAAGGGCGAGCGGGGCGAGCCCGGCCCAGGTGGACACCCTCAGCGGCTTGCCGTCGGGGCCGCGGGGATGGAAGAGGTCGTCGGCGGGGTTCCAGAGCCGGGCGATCATGGCGGCCGTGATCCGGGCCGCCCGCTCGCGCGCGCCCGGCTCGCCCAGGCGCGCCATCCCCTCGAAGGCCAGCGCCCAGGCCGTGTTCACCAGCGGGTCGATCGCGTGGAAGAGGCCGTCGGCCACCGCGCGGCGGTACGAGAAGCCCCGCTGCCGGTTGGCCCGCAGCATCAGCAGGAAGCCGGGGTGGGGGTGGGCCCGCCAACCGAGGGCCCGGTCGTAGGCAGGCGTCGCGTCGAGGCCGGACTCGTCCGGCTGGAGGATCCCCAGCAGCCCGTCGTCCTCGCCCCGCTCCCGCTCCAGCCACTCGTGGTAGCGGCGCAGGGCCGGCAGGGCCTCGGTGCGGAAGCCCGGGTCGTCCGGCGAGCGGTCGGCCACCTCGGCCCACGCCCACGCGATCAGCGGCGGCTGGATGGTGGAGGTGCTCCGATCGGAGCGCCGCATGATGTTGTAGGTGAAGGCGCGGCTGAGGCGCACCGGGGCGGTCCAGAAGATCGTGTGGCCCACGTGGCCGTCGGGACGCTGGGCCGCGAGCAGGGTGCGCAACTCGGTGCGCGCCCGCGCCGGGTCGATGTGGCTCCACGCCACGGCGGTCAGGCACGAGTCCCACAGGAACTGGTCGGGGAACTTGACCGGGTCGGGCCGCGTGAAGCCGTACCCCACGCCCTCGGCGGTCCGCCCCTCGCACCAGTTGTCCCGGAGCAACCGGGCAGCCGCGTCGCGCAGCCGCCCGGCCCCGGGCGTCATCTGCTGAGCACCGCCAGGGCGATCGCGCCCCAGGTCACGATGCTCACGACGATCAGGACGATCGCCGGCACGGCCTCGCCGCGCTCTCCCAGCTCGCGCCGGGCGGAGCGCGCGGTGCGCCGCACGGCCCGGTTCACGCGGCGCCAGCCCCGGGAGAGATCGTCGGCGCCCTGCGCGGCCGAGGAGCGGAGCCCGTCGAGGGCGCCGCCGCCGCCCGCGCGGCGGGGAAGCGCCAGCGGGAACGCCACCACGGCCGCCCCGGCCAGCACGCAGGCCGCCGCGAGGGCGGCCGCGCCGGGCGTCAGCAGGAGGAGCGTGATCACCGCGAGCAGCACGGCGAGGCCGGCCGCCTTGGCCCAGTCGGGGACGCGCTCGCGGCTCCGTCCACGCGAGGTGCCCCGCCGCGGCGAGGGCTCGTCGTGGGGGGGCGTGGCGGTCACGGGCGAGGGGTTCGTGGACACGGCGATTGATCCTGCCCCTCGAACCCTCACTCTGCAATCGATTTTTGGTGAATTCGCACGTGAACCCCCTGGCTTTACAGGGGGTTCACGTGTGCCGACCTGATCGAACGAGGGGCTACTCGTATTGCAGCGCCCGCAGCACGTCGATCCGGCTGGCGCGTCGTGCCGGCGCCACGGCCGCCAGCACGCCCGCCTCCACCGCGGCGACCGCGAAGATCACGAGCGTGCCGACCGGCAGCACGAGGTGGACGCCGTAGTCCGAGAGGGAGTGGGTGACCAGGGCGGCCATCCCGATGCCGAGCGGCAGCCCGAGCGCCGCGCCGATGAGGGCGGTCACGATGCTCTCGCCCCGGACCATCCGGCGGGTCTGGCGGCGGGTCATCCCGACCGCGCGCAGCATCCCCAGCTCACGGGTGCGCTCGTGCACCGCGAGGACCAGCGTGTTGACCATCCCGAACAGGCTGACCACGACCGAGAGGGCGAGCAGCACGTAGAGGAGGGTGAGGATCATCTCGAGGTCGCCGGCCTGGTCCTTCGCGAAGGCCGAGGTGGTGCTCACCTTCGCGTCGGGGAACCGCTTCAGCGAGGCCGCGACCTGCGCGGACGTCGCGTCCGGCGCGTCCACGAAGGTGTAGATGTCCTTCGCCCGCGGGAAGGCCGAGTCGAACGCCTTCTGCGAGACCACCGCCGCGCCCAGCAGCGGGACGATCTTGGGCGGGTCGTAGACGCCGGTCACCGTGCGGCGCAGCTTCGTGCCCGACGGGGTGACGATCGAGACCGCGTCGCCGACGCCCAGGTGGTGGTCCTCCGCGAAGCCCTTCAGGAGGATCGCGCCACCCGAGTCCAGGGTGGAGAGCGCGGCGTCCGAGCCCTCGCTCCAGGCGAACCGGTAGGTGTCGCCGATGGTGGCCGGGTCCACGCCGCTGACCTCTTCGTTGGAGCCCGCCACGAGGCCCTGGTCCCGGCGGATGCTCGAGACCGTGCCGACGCCGGAGGCCGACAGGTCGCGCCCGACGGCGGTGGGGACGACCTCCCAGCCGCTCGACGAGGTCACCACGTAGTCCGCGGAGATCTGGTCCGAGACGGCCGAGCGAGACGAGTCGAGCAGGCCGGCGCCGACGACCGAGACGAAGGTGACCAGCGCGAGGCCGATCATCAGGGCCGCCGCGGTGGACGCCGTGCGGGCGGGGTTGCGGACCGCGTTCTCGCGGGCCAGGCCACCCGCCGCGCCGCCGAGGCGCGCGATCGGCCAGGAGACCACGGCGGCGATCGGCCGGACCAGCCGGGACGAGATCATCGCCGTCCCGATGAACAGCGCCAGGGTGCCGCCGCCGAAGTTCAGCAGCCGCTCCTTGGCGTCCAGCCCGTCGGCCATCAACCCGTGGACCAGCAGGGCGGCCGCGAGGCCGATGGTGACGACCGCGAACAGGGGCGTCAGGCGCGCCGTGCGCCCGCTGGGCAGGACGGCGCCCTCGCGAACCGCGGCGATCGGGGGGACCCGGGTCGCGCGGACCGCCGGAATCACGCCGGCGAGCACGGTGATCAGGGTGCCCACGACCAGTGAGACCACGACCGTGCGCGTCTCGAAGACCGTGTCCGCCTGGGGCATGTCGGCCCCGACGGCGCGGAAGACGGCGGACAGGCCCTTGGCCAGGCCGTAGCCGAGCCCGAGGCCCACCACCGAGGCCGCGAAGCCGATGATTCCGGCCTCGGCGATCACCGAGCGCAGCACCTGCCGCCGTGAGGCGCCGAGGGTGCGGAGCGTGGCCAGCTCGCGGGAGCGCTGGGCCACCGTGATCGAGAGGGTGTTGAAGATGACGAAGGCGCCCACGAACAGGGCGATTCCGCCGAACGAGAGCAGGAAGCCGCGGATGAAGTCGATGGCCTGGGAGATGCCGGCCTGGTCGCTCTTGGCCTGCTCCTCACCGGTCTTGACCTCGGCCGCCGCGGGCAGCAGCGGGGCGATCTCGCGCTCCACCTGCGCCCGGGAGACGCCCGGCGCCGTGGCCACCTGGATGGCGTCGAAGCCGGTCTTGCCGAGCACGGTGCGGGCGGTCGGGATGTCGAAGACCGCGATCGTCGCCCCGCCGATGGAGTCGACGCCGCCGAAGCGGGCCAGCCCGGTGACGGTGAACGTGCGGATCGGTCCGTCCGACGAGACGCCCACCCGGTCGCCGACGGCGAAGCCGTGGGCCTTGGCGGTGCTGACGTCGATGACCATCTGGTCCGGGCCCGCCGCCCAGGAGCCCTCGGCCAGGGTGAGGGGGTTGAAGCGCGGCTGGGACGGGTCGACGCCGAAGCCGAAGGACGGGTTGTCCCCGGTGATGACCTTTCCGTCCTTGCCGATGAGCTTGGCGGTGTTCGCGGTGCCGGTGAAGTCCACCAGGCTGCCGGCCGCGGCGGCCACGCCGGGCAGCGCGCGCACCTTGGGCAGGAGCTGCGCGGGAACGGTCGGGGCGCCGCTCATCGAGTCGGCGACGACCGGCTTGCCGCGCACGACCAGGTCGGTGTGCGTGTAGGAGCTGCTGAAGATGGTGGTGAAGGCACGATCGATGGTGTCCGTGAGGATGAAGCTGCCCGCGATCATGGCCACGCCCAGCACGACGGCCAGGGCGGTGAGCACCGCGCGGGTGCGGCGCTCGGCGAGGCTCTTGAGGGCGACCCAGGTCATCGGGCCACCTCCGACAGCGCCTCGAGCACCTCGGCCGCGGTGGAGCGGCCCTGGGTCCGGACGATCTCGCCGTCGGCGAGGAACACGATGCGGTCCGCGATCGTGGCCGCGTGCGCGTCGTGCGTGACCATCAGGGTGGTCTGGCCGTACCGCTCGACCGACCCGCGCAGCAGCTCGAGGATCTCGGCGCCGGAGCGGGAGTCGAGGTTGCCGGTGGGCTCGTCGGCGAACATCACCGTCGGCCGCGCGAGGATCGCGCGGGCGATGGCCACGCGCTGCTGCTGGCCGCCGGAGAGCTGGGCCGGGCGGTGGCCGCGGCGCTTGGAGAGCCCGACCGATGAGATCACCTCGTCCAGCCACGCCCGGTCGGCACGGCGGCCGGCGATCCGGGTGGGAAGGGTGATGTTCTCCTCGGCCGTGAGCGTCGGCAGCAGGTTGAAGAACTGGAAGACGAAGCCGATGTGCCTGCGGCGGAGCTTGGTGAGCGCGTTGTCGCCGAGGGACGTGATCTCGGCGTCGCCGATCCACGCCCGACCGGCGGTGGGCCGGTCGAGGCCGGCCAGGATGTGCATCAGGGTGGACTTTCCGGAGCCGGACGAGCCCATGACGGCGACGAGCTCGCCGGGCTCGACCGACAGCGAGACGCCGCGGAGGGCGTCCACGGCGGTGTCGTCCGGAGCCGTAGCGCCGGGCGATGTCGCGGGCCACGACGACCGGCCGGCCGTCGTGCTCCACGTGGGGCGGGATGAGGGCCGCCGGGGAGGTGAGTGCGGGTGTCACTGGGAGCCTCCTGAGGGGTGGGTGCCGATGACGACGACGCTATGGCGGCCCCGCCGTCCCGCCATCGGCCGCCAGCCGGATCGCGGCTCGGCGCGGGGATGGTCCT
The DNA here is from genome assembly GCA_963760715.1 of Miltoncostaeaceae bacterium. Classification (GTDB taxonomy): domain Bacteria; phylum Actinomycetota; class Thermoleophilia; order Miltoncostaeales; family Miltoncostaeaceae; genus CAVXDY01. The sequence continues at coordinate 921,814 of CAVXDY010000007.1, forward strand.
TCGGCGCGCCCGGCTCCCCCGAGCGGCGACGCGCGTCATCCCTGAGGGTGACCCGCACCATCCGCGCGGCCGACGCCGCCGCCCGCCGGGCCGGGTACCGTCAGGCCATGCGATTCCGCCGCTTCATCGAGGAGCACGGGCTCGACGCGATGATCGTGCTCCTCTTCGTCCTCGCCGAGATCGAGCTGTGGGTCTCCGACACGGTCGAGGGCCCCAAGCCGGTCCTCATCGTCGGCGCCGCGCTGTGGACCCTCCCGGTGCTCGCGCGCCGGCGGTTCCCGTTCGCGGCGCCGGCCACCGCGGCGGTGGCGGTCATCGTGGAGGCGCTCATCGCCCCCCATGCGATCTCCGACTCGGTGGTCAGCGTCCTGCTGGTCCTGGTGCTGGGGGCGCTCTTCGGGCAGCAGGGGTTCACCGCCCGGGGCGTGGGGGGCTGGGCGCTTCTCATGGCCGTCATCGCCGTGGTGGTCGCCGTGGACCCGAACGGCGGTCCGAGCGACTTCGTGCCGGTCAGCCTGATCGCCACCGTCGCGTGGCTCGCCGGGCTCGGGTTCCGCGAGCGCAACCTGCGGACGAAGGAGCTGGAGGAGCGCGCCGCGCGCCTCGAGCGCGAGCGCGAGAGCGAGGCGCGGGCGGCCGTGGCCGAGGAGCGCGCCCGTCTCGCCCGCGAGATGCACGACGTGGTCGCGCACAGCCTCAGCGTGATGGTGGTGCAGGCGGAGGCCGCCGAGGCGATGCTGGACGGCGACCCCCAGCGGGCGCACCGTCCGCTCGCGGCGGTTCAGGAGACGGGCCGCTCGGCGCTCACGGAGCTGCGGCGCATGCTCGGCGTGCTGCGCGAGATGGCCGACGAGGGCCCGGCCCTCGCCCCCCAGCCCGGGCTCGCGGGCATCGACGCGCTCGTGTCGAGCGTGCGCGCGGCGGGCCTGCCCGTGGAGGTGCGGGTGGAGGGGGAGCCGCGGCCGCTGCCGCCCGGCATCGACCTCTCGGCCTACCGCATCATTCAGGAGGGCCTGACCAACGCCCTCAAGCACGCCGGGCCGGCCCGGGCGGAGGTGGTGGTGACCTACGGCGAGCGCGAGCTCGAGCTCCGGGTGAGCGACGACGGGCGCGGCCACGATCCGAGCGGGAACGGGGGCCACGGCCTCATGGGGATGCGGGAGCGGGTGGCGCTCTTCGGGGGAGCCCTCGACGCCGGGCCGCAGCCGGAGGGCGGCTTCGCGCTGCACGCGCGCCTGCCGGTCGAGGCGCCGCCGTCGTGAGCATCCGCGTCCTGATCGCCGACGACCAGGCGCTCGTGCGCGAGGGCTTCGGGATGATCCTCGACGCCCAGGAGGACATCGAGGTGATCGCGCAGGCGGCCGACGGCCGCGAGGCGATCGAGCGCTGCCGGGAGCTGCGCCCCGACGTCGTGCTGATGGACATCCGCATGCCCGAGGTCGACGGCATCGAGGCCACCCGGCGCCTGGTGGCCGACGGCGACGGGGCCCCGCGGGTCCTGATGCTCACCACCTTCGACGAGAACGCCTACGTGTACGAGGCGATGAAGGCCGGCGCGAGCGGGTTCCTGCTGAAGGACGTCCGCCGCGAGGAGCTGGTCAACGCCGTGCGCGTGGTGGCCGCCGGCGACGCGCTGCTGGCCCCGGCCCTCACCCGCCGGCTGATCGAGGACTTCGTCCGCCGCCCGCCGCCCGGCGACACGGCCCACGGCGCCCTCTCCGATCTCACCGACCGCGAGCGCGAGGTGATGCGCCTGGTGGCCCGCGGCCTGTCCAACGCCGAGATCGCGGCGGCGCTGGTGGTGAGCGAGGCGACGGTCAAGACGCACGTCGCCCGGATGCTCTCCAAGCTCGGCCTGCGCGATCGCATCCAGGCCGTGGTGCTCGCCTACGAGACCGGGTTCATCCAGCCCGGCGAGGCGGACGTCTGAGCCCGCCCGCCGTGGGCGATCGGGTCCCGATGTCCGTGCTCGGCCTCGGCGACGTGACCGGCGTGGTCGAGCGGGTCGACGAGCTGGTGCAGGAGGGCGTCCGCGGGCTCGGCTGGCGGATCACCCTGCGGCTGCCCGACGGCACGACCGCGGAGGGCATCAAGCGCGGCCGGGCGCGGCTGGCGTTCCTGGACCCGCGGCACCGGGTGGCATGAGCGGCGACGCCGGGTGGGCGGCGAGGCCGCGCGGCGCCGCGAGCGCCTCCATCAGCATCGCGGTGTCCGCCACCGGGACCCCGGTCAGGTGCGCGTCGCGGCCCTCGAAGTCGCGCACGATCGCGGTCACGGCCCGGCCGTAGCGCTCCCCGTCGCCGGCGGCCAGCGCCGCGAGCGCCTCGGCCGCGCGGTCGAAGGCGGCGTCGCCCTCCCGCATCCCCTCCGCGGCCTCGGCCGCCGCCGCGTCGTCTCCGGCGGCGAGGGCCGCGAGCGCCAGGGCGTAGCAGGAGGTGGGCGAGTCGCAGGCGCCGCCCAGGGCGTCGCGCACGTAGGCGGCGGCGTCGGCCCCGTCGCCCGCCAGCACGGCGGACTTGAGGTGGGCCACGAGGCGGCCGAAGCTGCGCGGCGGCGCCTGCTCCCACGAGCGGCGGTAGAGGGCCGCCGCCGCGCGCAGCCACTCCCGGGCCTCGTCGGGCCGCCCCGCGAAGAGCGCCCGGAAGGCGGCGCCGTCGGCGGCGACCCCCTCCGTCAGCAGATCGACGTGGGGCCCGGGCACCATCGGCGCGGCGTCAGGGCCGGCGCGTGCCGCGCGGGCGCGGCTGCGTCTGGAGCTGGTCGATGTGGAGCGCCACGTTGACCGCGTCGACCTTGAGGTCGCCGCCCACGCGGTCGGCCACGTTCCACGCCTCGCGCTGGAGGTAGGTGAGCCGCTGGCGCGCGTCGGGCAGGGCCATCGACCGGTCGGCCTCGCTCACCAGGTAGGCCATGATCTCGCGCGTCTCCTCCTCGCTCCACTTGGGCGGGCGCACCGGCCATTCCTTGTTGCGTGCGATGAACCACCACAGCAGCGAGACCAGCGGGAACTTCAGGAGGAAGACCGAGAACAGCACCCAGGCCGTCTCGACGCCCTCGCGGTTCTGGCCGATGACGGGCGTCAGCACCAGCAGGAAGGTCCCGAAGATCGCGAACGCGACCGCGCCGCCGACCACGACGATCATCCGGCGGGGCCGGATCCGGCCGGTCGGGGTGTAGAGGAAGCGCGCGAGCATCACGCGATCATTGCCCGCGAGGGCCGGGCCGACAACCCCCCGGCGGGTCCCGCCGGCCCGGTGAGGGCCGTTGGTACCATGGCCGCGCGATGACCGTGACCCTCCCCGACGGCAGCCCCCTGGAGTTGCCCGACGGGGCCAGCGGCCACGACGCCGCGGCCGCCATCGGCCCCGGCCTGGCCAAGGCCGCGGTGGCGGTGCGGGTGGGCGACGAGCTGCGCGACCTGGCCCGCCCCCTGCACGACGGCGAGGCCATCCAGGTGGTCACGTCCAAGAGCGGCGACGACTACCTGTACGTGATGCGGCACTCCGCCGCGCACGTCATGGCCGAGGCCGTCCAGAGCCTCATCCCCGGCACCAGGCTGGGCTTCGGTCCGCCGATCGCGGACGGCTTCTACTACGACTTCGATCTGCCGCGGCCGCTCACCGAGGCGGACTTCCCCGACATCGAGGCCGAGATCTCCCGCATCGTGGCCTCGAAGGCGCCCTTCCAGCGCACCGTGATGAGCATCGACGACGCGCGGGCGTTCTTCGCCGAGCGCGGGGACGTCTACAAGGTGGACCAGGTGGACGAGCTGGCCCGCCAGGGGGAGACCCAGGTATCGCTCTACCGCCAGCGCGACTTCGTCGACCTGTGCCGCGGCCCGCACCTGACCGACGCCGGGCGCATCGGGCCGGTCAAGCTCCTGTCGGTCGCCGGCGCCTACTGGCGCGGCAGCGAGGAGAACCCCCAGCTCACCCGCATCTACGCCACCGCCTTCCCCACGTCGAAGGAGCTCGAGGAGCATCTCGAGCGGCTGGAGCAGGCGCGGGCGCGCGACCACCGCCGGGTGGGCCGCGACCTCGAGCTCTTCCACTTCGACGAGGCCGGGCCCGGCTTCCCGTTCTTCCTGCCCAACGGGATGGTCATCGTCAACGCGATCAAGGAGGCCGTGCGCGAGGAGCTGCGGCGCATGGACTACGCCGAGATCCAGACGCCCGAGATCCTCTCCGACGAGCTGTGGCGGCGCAGCGGCCACTACGACAACTACCGCGAGCACATGTACTTCACCGAGATCGACGGGCAGGGCTTCGCGGTCAAGCCCATGAACTGCCCGGGCGCGTGCCTGGTCTACCGCAGCCGCCGGCACAGCTATCGCGAGCTGCCGCTGCGGTACGCCGAGTTCGGCCACGTCCACCGCCACGAGCTGTCGGGGGTCCTGCACGGCCTGTTCCGGGTGCGCGCCTTCACGCAGGACGACGCCCACATCTTCTGCCGCCTCGACCAGGTGCAGGACGAGGTGCGGGCGGTGCTCGATCTCACCGACCGCTTCTACAGGCGCTTCGGCTTCGAGCACGTGGTCACCAAGCTCGCCACGCGCCCCGAGAAGGCCCGGGGGACGGCGCAGATGTGGGACGCCGCCGAGGAGGCCCTGCGGGCGGCCCTGGGCGACCGGCCCTACGACCTGAAGGAGGGCGACGGGGCGTTCTACGGGCCGAAGATCGACTTCCACGTCACCGACACCATGGGCCGCTCCTGGCAGCTCGGCACCTGCCAGCTCGACTTCTACATGCCGGAGCGGTTCGACCTCGCGTACGTGACCGCGGACGACACCGAGGAGCGGCCGGTGATGATCCACCGCGCCGTGACGGGCTCCATCGAGCGCTTCCTCGGGATCCTGATCGAGGACACCGGCGGCGACTTCCCGCTGTGGCTGGCGCCCGAGCAGGCGCGCGTGCTGCCGGTGTCCGATCGCCACGCCGAGTACGCGCGGTCGGTGCGCGAGGGGCTGCGCGCCGAGGGCCTGCGCGTCGAGGTGGACGGGCGCTCGGAGTCGGTGGGGCGGCGCATCCGCGACGGCGAGCTGGCGAAGATCCCCTACCTGCTGGTGGTGGGCGACAAGGAGGTCGAGGCGGCCATGGTCTCGGTGCGGGCCCGCCACGGCGCCGACCGCGGGGCCATGACGGTGCACGAGCTCGCCGCCGAGCTGGTCGCGGAGGCGGCGGGCCCGTCATGAGGCGGATCAACTGGGTCGGCGTCCGGAACTTCGCGATCATCGCGGGGATCGCCGGGCTGGTGCTGGTGTGGGAGCAGGGCTTCGGCGCGATCGCGGTCTCGGCCCAGATGATCATCACGGTGCTGTTCGTCGCCGCCCTGCTGGTCTTCGGCTACAACTACTTCCGCCAGAACCAGCTCGCCTGGCTGGTCCTGAAGCCCTGGCAGCGCTACGTGATCGTGGTGGCCGGGTTGGGGATCGCGTTCCTTCTCATCGGGGGCTTCCCGCTGCTCAGCGACCGCCTCACGCCCCTCGGCGTGATCGCGCTCATCGCCGCCCTCGTCCTGCTGATCGTGTGGGTCGTCCGGGAGAGCCGCCGCTTCCGCTACTGAGGTCCCCGCCGGCACTCCTCCTTCACGCGGCCGGCACGGGTGCGGGCTGATCGGGGGCCGTCTCCGCTCCTAGCGTGAGCCCATGCCCCGACGGCGTGGACAACGAGGACAGGCGCTCGTGGAGCTGGTGGCCCTCCTCCCGGCCATCGTGCTCGTGGGCCTCGTGGGATGGCAGATGGCGGTGGCGGGGTACGCCTGGACCGTCGCCGGCGGGGCGGCCCGCGCCGGCGCGCGCGCGTCCGAGGTGGGCGCGCCCGCCAGGGAGGCGGCCCTGGCCGCGGTCCCGGGACGGTTGGGCGAGGGCGCGGAGGTCGTCACGCTCGGCGGCGGGCCGGACGCGCGCCGCCGGGTGCGGGTGCGGCTCGCGATGCCACGCGTCCTGCCCGTCGTGCCGTTGCCGGGCCACGTCACGGCCGAGGCGCCCGTGGGCGCCGGCGCCGTGTCCCCGTGACCCGTCCGGGCTCGCGGGGCCAGGCCGCGGTCGAGCTGCTCGCGGCGATCCCGATCGTGGTCATCGCCGGCCTCCTCGCGTGGCAGCTCGTCGCGGTCCTGGCCGGCGGCCTGCGCGCCCAGGAGCGGGTCCGCGCCGATGCGCTCCGGGCGACCGGCGCACCGGGGCAGACGGTCGTGGTCACCGCCTCGGCCCGCGTCCCGCAGCTGGTACCGGGAGTCCACGGCCTGCGGGTCCGCGCCCGCGTCGGCGTGCGCGTCCCGTGAGGTGGGGGAGGCGGGGGTGCGCCGGGCAGGCTCTCCCGCTCGTGCTCGGCATCGCGCTCCTGCTGGTGATGGGCGCGGTGGCGGTGTTCGCCCTCGGGCGGGTCCAATTGGCGGCGTCCCAGGCTCAGACCGCCGCCGACCTCGCCGCGGTCTCGGCGGCCCGCGACCTGCGCGACCACCTCGGGGAGGTGGCGCGCGACGTCCCGGGTGCGGAGGCCGCCTGGCGGGCCCGGCTGGGCGAGGCGGCGCGCGCGGCCGCGGCTCCGGCGGGCGCCCGGGTGGAGTCGGTCGGCTTCCCGGAGGGCGCCTGGCCGCCCACGGCGGTCGAGGTGACCGTCAGCGTGGCGGGGCCGGGCGGCCGGCGGGTCCGGGCCCTCGCGCGGGCGGGGCTCACGATCGCGGCCCGCCTCGGCGCGGAGGGGCGGACGGGCCTCGCGAGCGGCGGCGGCTACTCGGGGCCGCTGGTGTATCGCGACGGGAAGCCCACCTGCCCGGCGGTGGCGGCGGCGTTCGACCTGATGGACGCCGCCGCGCGGTCGGAGGGGATCGACCTGGTGGTGACCAGCGGGTTCCGCAGCGACGCCGAGCAGGCGGTGCTCTTCGCCCGCCACCCCGACCCGCGCTGGGTGGCGCCCCCGGGGCGGAGCCGCCACCGCGACGCCACCGAGCTCGACCTGAACATGGTCGCGGGCGGGGCGGCCCACGCGTGGCTGGCCGCACACGGCGGGGCCTTCGGCTTCCTCCAGCGGTACGACTGGGAGCCGTGGCACTGGGGCTACCTGCCCGGGTGCGGCGGAGGGACCGCGACGGCGGGCGGCGGGGCGCCGCCGGTCGCTGGGACACTGCCCGGCTGGGTGCCGGCGCCCTTCCGCGGGCTCGTCACCTCCGCGGCGCTCGGCGCTGGCCTGCCGCCGGTCCTGCTCGCCGCCCTCCTCCGGTCGGAGTCGGGCTTCGACCCCCGCGCCGTGAGCCCGGCCGGAGCGCGGGGGATCGCCCAGTTCATGCCCGCCACCGCGCGCGGGCTGGGCCTGCTCGACCCGTTCGATCCTCGGGAGGCGATCCCGGCGGCGGCGCGGCTGCTGGCGGGCCACCTGCGGGCGTTCGGCTCGGTCCCGCTGGCGCTGGCCGCCTACAACGCCGGACCGGGCGCCGTCGAGCGGTACGGAGGAGTGCCGCCCTTCCGGGAGACCCAGGCCTACGTGGCGCGGATCATGGCCCTCGCCGGAGGGGCCGCGGCCCTCGCGGGAGGCCCCGCCGGCGACGGCGTCACCCTCCTGCGCGCCGGCGATCGACTCGTCTGAAAGTAGAGGTATCCTCCCGCCATGAAAGAGATCACGGTCAGCCTTCCCGACGAGCTCGACGCCCGCCTGCGACGCGAGGCGGAGAGCAGCGACGTCTCGGTCTCCCTGCTCGTCCGCGTGGCGCTCGCCGCCCACCTCGGCGGCGGTCCCGTGCGGGAGCTGGGTGCGGCGGGAGCCGGCAACAGCGGACGCTCGGACATCTCCCAGCGGATCGAGGAGTTCCTCGAGCGGGACGGGTTCGGGGAAGACAACTGATCGTCGGCGTCGCGGTCGTCCGACCGCCTCACGCTGATGCATTCGAGCTGCCGCTGCTGGACTGATCGCTCGGGGAGGGGCGGCGTTTCGCGCCGGTCCTATACTCGATCGGAGAGTGCCGGACACCGCCCCCCTCCGTCAGCAGCTCGCGGGCCTGCCCACGGGCCCCGGGGTCTACATCTACCGCGACTCCCGCGATCGGGTCCTCTACGTCGGCAAGGCGAAGTCGATCCGGAAGCGCGTGCTGTCGTACTTCCAGGCGCCGCTGCGGCCCGGGGAGTCGCCGGCGCGGGCGACGGCGATGACCGCGCGCGCCGGGCTGCACCCCAAGGTGACCGACCTGGTCGAGCGGATCGCGAGCGTCGAGACCTTCGTCACCGGGTCCGAGAGCGAGGCGCTGATCCTGGAGGCCAACCTCGTCAAGCGCCACCGCCCCCCGTTCAACGTCCGGCTGCGCGACGACAAGAGCTACCCGTACATCGGGATCAGCCTCGACGAGGACTACCCGCGGGTCTACTTCACCCGCGAGCGCCACCGGCGCGACCGCCTCTACTTCGGGCCCTTCTCGAACGCCTACAAGGTGCGCGAGACGCTGAGCCTGATCGGGAAGATCTTCCCCAGCCGCCCGTGCGAGGGCCCGGAGCCCGGCCGGCCGTCGGGCATCCCGTGCCTCGATTACCACATCAAGCGGTGCCTGGCTCCGTGCGTCGGCTACATCTCGAAGGAGGACTACCGGGCGCTGATCGACCAGATCATCGCGTTCCTCTCGGGCCGCTACCGCGGCCTCGAGCGCGAGCTGGAGGACGACATGCGCGCGGCCGCCGCGGCGCAGGAGTTCGAGCGGGCGGCCGCCCTGCGCAACCGCCGCGAGGCGGTGCGGCACCTGATGGAGCGGCAGATCGCGACGGCCGGATCCGTGGGCACCGCCGACGTGCTGGGCATCGCCATCGAGGACGACTCGGCCAACGTGCAGGTGCTCCAGGTCCGCGACGGCGTGATGCAGGACCGCCAGTCGTTCTTCCTCGAGACGTCGGGCGACGACGACGAGGCGGCGGTGCTGCTCCAGTTCGCGTACGAGTACTACGCGATGGCCCTCGCCATCCCGCCGCTGGTGATCGTGGGGCAGGAGAGCGAATCCGCCGAGGCGCTGGCGGCGCTGCTGTCGGAGAGGCGGGGCAGCGGCGTGGAGGTGCGCGCCGCCGCGCGGGGCGACAAGCGCAAGCTGGCCGAGCTGGCGACGCGCAACGCCCGCTTCGCCCTCGACCAGGACCGCCGGCGCCACGAGCAGGCGCGCGGGCGCCGGCGCGCGGCGCTGGCCGAGCTCCAGGGGCGCCTGGAGCTGCCGGCCCTTCCGGCGCGCATCGAGTGCTACGACGTCTCCAACCTCGGCGAGACGTACGCCGTCGCGTCGATGGTGGTGTTCGAGGGCGGGGCGCCGGCCCGCGGCCACTACCGCACCTTCACGATGCGGTACGAGGGCGGCCCCGACGACTTCGCCCGCATGGAGGAGGCCCTGCGGCGCCGGTTCAGCCGGCTGGCCGATCCCGGCGAGGAGGACGTCTCCTTCGCCGCCCGCCCCGGCCTCGTGGTCATCGACGGGGGCAAGGGCCAGCTGGGCGCCGCGCTGGCCGGCATGCGCGAGGCGGGGGTGGCCGGCGTGCCGGTCGTGAGCCTGGCGAAGCGCCGCGAGGAGGTCTTCCGCCCGGGGCGGTCCGAGCCGCTGCTGCTGGACGAGGGCTCGGCGGGCCTGCGGCTGCTGCAGCACGTGCGCGACGAGGCCCACCGCTTCGCGCTTCGCCACCACCGCGGCCGCCGCGGCCGCGGGATGACCGAGAGCGTGCTCGACGCCCTTCCCGGGGTGGGCCCGGCGCGCAAGGCGGCGATCCTGCGCCACTTCGGATCCACCGAGCGCTTCCTGGCCGCCACCCGCGAGGAGCTGGAGGGGGTCCCGGGGGTGCCGCCGAAGGTGGCACGCGAGGTGTACGACCACCTGCACAAGACCGCCGGTCCGAGCGAGGACGGGGCGCCCGTGGCCGGAGCGTCGGCCGGTGGGGGAGGGCGCGGGTGGAGCTGACGATCATCACGGGCATGAGCGGCGCCGGGAAGAGCCAGGCGATGGGGGCGTTCGAGGACTTCGGCTGGTTCTGCGTGGACAACCTGCCGCCGCGGCTGCTCCCCGCGCTGGCCGACCTCTTCCTGCTGGAGGGCTCGCGGGTGGAGCGCGCCGCGGTGGTGTGCGACGTGCGCGGCGGCGTGTGGTTCAAGGACCTCGAGCCGGTGCTCGACCGCGTGTCCGGCGCGCGCGGCGTGCGGCCGCGCGTCGTCTTCCTGGAGGCGTCCGACGAGACGCTCATCAACCGCTTCCGCGAGACCCGGCGCCGGCATCCGCTCTCCGACGGCGGGTCCGTGATCGAGGGCATCGAGCGCGAGCGCTCCGAGCTCGCCGTCGCCCGCGCCCGCGCCGACGTGGTCATCGACACCACCGGGCTGTCCATCTGGGACCTGCGCCGCCGCGTGGCCGAGGCGCTGATGGCCCCCGGTGAGGGGCCGCGGATGACCGTGCAGTTCGTCTCGTTCGGCTACAAGCACGGCGTGCCCCGCGATGCCGACCTCCTCATGGACGTGCGCTTCCTCCGCAACCCCCACTACGTCGACGAGCTGCGGCCCCTGACCGGGCTCGATCCGCCCGTGGCCCAGTACGTGATGGAGGCGCCCGGGATGGGCGAGTTCCGCGTGCGCCTCGAGAACCTCCTCGACTTCCTGCTGCCCGCCTACGCCCAGGAGGGGAAGACCAGCCTCGTCGTGGGCATCGGCTGCACCGGCGGCCGCCACCGGAGCGTCGCGATCGCCGAGATGCTCGCCAAGCGTTACCACCACGACTTCGGCGCCGCCACGTCGCACCGGCACGTCGACCGGCTCAGCACCCCTCCCGACACGGATCCGCAGTGAGCCGCCGGCCCCGCATCGCCGCGCTCGGCGGCGGCACCGGCCTGGCCTCGTTGCTCCGCGGCCTCAAGCGCGCGCCGGTGGACATCACCGCCATCGTGACGGTGGCCGACGATGGAGGGTCGTCGGGGCGGCTGCGGCGCGAGCTGGGGGTGCTGCCGCCGGGCGACATCCGCAACTGCCTGGTGGCGCTGGCCGACGACGAGTCCCTCATGGGGCCGCTCTTCCAGCACCGCTTCGCCGAGGGCGACCTGGCCGGCCACGCCTTCGGCAACATCTTCCTGGCGGCGTTGTCGGCGGTCACGGGGAGCTTCGACCTGGCGATCCAAGAGTCGAGCCGGGTGCTGAACATCCGCGGCCGCGTGCTGCCCTCCACGCTCGCCCAGATCCGCCTGTGGGCCGAGCGCGCCAACGGCGAGGCCGTCTGCGGGGAGACCAGCATCACCGGGGGCCGCGGGGCCTGCCGCCGGGTGTGGCTGGAGCCCGAGCCGCGGGCCCATCCTCCGGCGCTCGAGGCGATCGCCGAGGCCGATCTCGTGCTGCTCGGCCCCGGGAGCCTCTTCACCAGCGTGCTGCCCCACCTCGCGGTGCCCGAGCTGGCCGCGGCGGTCGCGCAGGCGCCGGGGACGCGGGCCTATGTCTGCAACGTCATGACGCAACCGGGCGAGACCGACGGCTTCGACGCCGCCGACCACGTGGAGCGCGTCCTGGAGGCCGTCCCGGGCGGTGTGGACCTGGTGGTGGTGCACGACGGCCCGCTCGATCCCGAGGTCGCCGCGACCTACGCCGCCCAGGGACAGGAGCCGGTCGCGATCGACTCCGAACGGCTTCACGCCCTGGGTGTCGGGGTTGTCACGGGTGACATCGCGGAGGCCCACTCGGTGGTGCGCCACGCCCCGGAGGCCCTCGCCCAGATCCTCGTGCGCATGGTCGAGGACGCCGCTCGGCGCTGAGCCCGGCCCCTCCACGAGGAGGGCTTGCGTTTTTGCGCGCGCAACGCCCGAAAGGAGGGATGAAACAGGACTAGCAACGGTTGCCACGAACAGTCAGGCGGCCGTATGCTCGGCCGTGCGTTGCGGGCCTTCCCGGCCCGTCACGTGGACGCGCTGTCAACGCTTCCTCATATATCGGACGGCGTGTCCCCCGTCCTTCTCCTAAAGGAGTCCACGCCTAAATGAGCGCACGCACAAAGGCGATCGCGCCTCTGGCAATCGTAATCGGGATCCTCTCGTTCCTCTGGACCGAGCTGTCCCTCAACTTCACGTTCCACTGGGTCACGGTGCAGGACAATCTCGCGGGCGCCGGCACCGTCGGTCTTCCCGAGAACTTCCACCTGATCCTCCCCGTGGCATTCATCTCATGGGGCCTGTTCTTCGCCGCCGGTGGCGACAACGCCGCCTTCGGCAAGATCTTCCTGGCCTGCGTCTTCGGCACCGTGGCGGCTCTCGTCACCATGCCGCTGGCGTTCAAGACGGCTGACTTCCCCGACTTCTGGGGCATCTCCCTCTGGGTCGGCATCTTCGCCTTCATCCTCGTCATGATCCTCATCGCGGGTGACTGGTACTACGTGGCCGGCACGTTCCCGGCCTTCGCCGCCGTCTTCCTCTGGTGGATCGCGACGGGCCTCGACGGATGGGTCCCGAACGGGGGCGGGGTCGGCAACTCGGTCGCGGCCCTCGGCGACCCGGCCACGGCGGGTTCCGGTGCGTTCGGCGGTTTGATCTCCACACCGTGGGGCTGGGTCTGGTTCAACGTGTTGGTGACCCTGGTCTGCGGCATCATCCTCGGCATCGCGAGCGCCAAGATCACCGCGGCGATCACTCCGAAGCCCAAGGCGGCCCCGGCGGAAGCCTGATCCGTCTGCACGACCGCAGCACACGCAGTTCTTCCGGGGGGCCTTCGGGCCCCCCGGTCGCGTTCGGACTCAGAGCACTCAGTAGGTGTCCGGCGGGCAGACGGCCCAGAGGCCGCGATGAGCCCGGCGAGCGCGGCGCTGCGCCTCCCCCAGCACCGGTAGCAGCCGCGCGCGCCCGTCCGCGCGGAACACGCGGGCGTACCCCCCGGCGATCAGGAGCTCGTTGACGCTGGTCCCCTGGCCGTCCACCGTCACCACGGCCAGGCGCCGCCCGAACCGGTCCTCGCGCCCCTGGGTGGGATCGGTCTCCAGCGAGATCCGGGCGCCCTCGGGCAGCAGGCGGCGGGCCGCGTCGCCGGCCTGGGGACCGAAGCATCCGACGGGCCGGCCGGGCGTCACGCTCTCGGCCGCGTCCACCCCCAGCAGGCGAACGCGGACGCGCGACCCGTCGACGCGGGCGATGAGGGTGTCGCCGTCGACGACCCGCACGACCACCCCGGGCTCCGTGTCGCCGGTCGCCGCCGGCCCCGGCTCCGGACCGGACGAGGCGCAACCGGCCGCGAGGAGGAGGAGCCCGGCGAGGGTGATGGCCGAGGGCCGGCGCACGGGTCGATCCTGGCACGGCGGGCCGGAGGGGGACTGGTAGATTGGCGCCCGATTTCCGATTGGGAGGACGTGCGGGATGAGCGTACGAGTGGGCATCAACGGGTTCGGCCGCATCGGCCGCAACGTCTTCCGGGCGGCCGCCGGCGACGACCCCGGCATCGAGATCGTCGCGGTCAACGACATCACGGACACCGCCACCCTGGCCCATCTGCTCGCCTACGACTCCACGTTCGGCCGCTACCCGGGCTCGGTCCAGGCCCACGCCGACCACATCGACGTGGACGGCCGCGAGGTGAGGGTGCTCGCCGAGCGCGACCCGGCCAACCTGCCCTGGGGCGACCTCGGCGTCGACGTGGTGGTGGAGAGCACGGGCTTCTTCACCGCGCGCGACAAGGCCACGCTCCACCTCGACGCGGGCGCCAAGAAGGTCATCATCTCAGCCCCCGCGAAGGACCCCGACATCACCATCGTGCTGGGCGTCAACGACGACAAGTACGACCCGGCGGCGCACCACATCATCTCCAACGCCTCCTGCACCACGAACTGCCTGGCGCCGGTGGTCAAGGTGCTCGACGACACGTTCGGGGTCGAGCACGGCTTCATGACCACCTGCCACTCGTACACCGGCGACCAGCGCCTGCTCGACGCGCCCCACCGCGACCTGCGCCGGGCCCGGTCGGCCGCGCTCTCGATCATCCCCACCTCCACCGGCGCCGCGCGCGCCATCGGCGAGGTGCTGCCGCACCTGAAGGGCAAGCTCGACGGCTTCTCGCTGCGGGTGCCCACGCCGAACGGCTCGGTCGTGGACCTCGTCGCCGAGGTCGGGCGCGAGACGAGCGTCGAGGAGGTCAACGCGGCCTTCCTCGCGGCGTCCGAGTCCGGGCCGCTCGAGGGGATCCTCGGCTACACGGAGGACCCGATCGTCTCCCACGACGTCGTGGGCGACCCCCGCTCGTCGCTCCTCGACGCCGGGCTCACGATGGTGATGGGCACCACCGTGAAGCTCATCTCCTGGTACGACAACGAGTGGGCCTACTCGCGCCGGGTGGTCGACCTGGCCGCCCGGGTCCTCGCCTAGCCGGAGGGCGCCCGTGGCCCCGCGTCCGCTCGGGATCGACGACCCCGGGGTCGATTGGCGCGGCGCGCGCGTGCTCGTGCGCTCCGATCTCAACGTCCCGCTCGAGGACGGGCGGATCACGGACGACGCCCGCATCGTCGCCTCGGTGCCCACGCTCGAGCGCCTGCTGGCGGCGGGGGCCGGCGTGGCCGTGTGCTCGCACCTCGGCCGGCCCAAGGGCGCGCGGGTCCCCGAGCTGTCGCTGCGGCCCTGCGCCGAGCGACTGGGCGAGCTGATGTCGCGGTCCGTCGAACTCCTGCCCGACTGCACCGGCTCCGAGGTGCGCGCCCGCGTCGAGGCCCTCGCGCCCGGCGACCTCGTGATGCTCGAGAACCTGCGCTTCCATCCGGAGGAGGAGGGCAACGAGCCGGCCTTCGCGGCCGAGCTCGCGGCCGGCTTCACGCACTACGTCAACGACGCCTTCGGGGCGGCCCACCGCGCCCACGCGTCCACGGAGGGCGTCGCCGAGCTCCTCCCCGCGCGCGCCGGGCTGCTGCTCGCCCGCGAGGTCGAGGTGCTGGGCGGGCTGATGGCGAACCCGCGCCACCCGTTCGTCGCCGTGCTCGGCGGCGCGAAGGTGAGCGACAAGCTGCCGCTCATCCAGCGCCTCCTGGAGCGCTGCGACCGCGTGCTGGTGGGCGGGGCGATGTGCTTCACGTTCCTCGCGGCGCAGGGCGAGCCGGTGGGGGCGTCGCTGCACGAGGACGCCCAGGGTCAGGCGATGGCCGCCGAGCTGATGGCGCAGGCCGTCCACCTCAACTGCGCGCTCCAGCTGCCGGTCGACGTGCTGGTGGCCGACCGCTTCGCGGAGGACGCCGACCTCGAGATGGTCCCGACCGACGACATCCCCGACGGCTGGATGGGGGTGGACATCGGCCCGCGCACCGCCGCCTCGTACCGCGAGGCGATCACCGACGCGCGCACCGTGTTCTGGAACGGCCCGATGGGCGCGTTCGAGATCCCGCCCTTCGCCGACGGCACCCGCGCGGTGGCCGAGGCGATGGCCGAGTGCGACGGCGTCACCGTCGCCGGCGGGGGCGACTCGGGGGCCGCCCTGGCCCAGATGGGCCTGGCCGACCGGCTCACCCACGTCTCGACCGGCGGCGGCGCGGCGCTGGAGATGCTCGAGGGGCGCACCCTGCCCGGCGTCGCGGCGCTCCCCACCGCATGAGCGGCCGGCGCCCGCTGGTCGCGGGGAACTGGAAGATGAACAAGACCGGGCCGGAGGCGCGCGAGCACGTCGCCCGCCTGCGCGCGCTGCTGGGCGACGGCGCCATCGGCGCCGACGTGGCGGTCTGCCCTTCGTACACGGCGCTCGAGGCCGCGGCGGCCGCCGCCGCGGACAGCCCGATCCGGGTCTACGCCCAGGCCGTCCACGAGGCCGCGTCGGGTGCGCACACGGGTGAGGTCTCGGCGAGCATGATCGTGGCGACGGGCGCCGCCGGCACCCTCGTGGGCCACTCCGAGCGGCGGGCGGCGGGCGAGACCGACGCGCAGGTGGCCGCCCGGGCGCGCGCCGCGCTGGACGGGGGCCTCGCGGTGATCCTGTGCGTGGGCGAGTCGCTCGAGCAGCGCGAGGCGGGGGAGACCGAGGCCTGGCTCGACGGTCAGGTGCGGGCCGCGCTCGCGAGCATCCGCGCCGACGAGGTCGCCACGCTGGCCATCGCCTACGAGCCGATCTGGGCGATCGGCACCGGTCGCACCGCCACGCCCGAGATCGCCCAGCAGGCGTGCGCGCACGTGCGGGCCGTCGCCGGCGGGATGCTCGACGGGGCCGCCCTGCGCGTGCTCTACGGGGGGAGCGTGACGGCCGCCAACGCGAGCGAGCTGATGGCCCAGCCCGACATCGACGGCGCGCTGGTGGGCGGCGCGAGCCTCGACCCGGAGGGCTTCGCGGCGATCGTGCGCGCCGCGTGACACCCGCCGGCCCGCTCGTCCTGATCGTCATCGACGGGTTCGGGATCGCGCCGGCCGGTCCGGGCAACGCCGTCCGCCTGGCGCGCACCCCCGCCCTCGACGCGCTGGCCGCCGAGGGCTCGGCCACCAGCATCACGGCCTCCGGGCTGGCCGGTGGGCCTGCCCGACGGGCAGCAGGGCAACAGCGAGGTGGGCCACCTCAACCTGGGCGCCGGGCGCCGGGTGCCCCAGATGCTGGTGCGCATCGACGAGGCCATCGCCGACGGCTCGATCGCCCGGGTGCCGGCGCTGAGGGCGGCCCTCGAGACCGGCCGCCGCCGGGGCACCCTCCACCTGGTGAGCCTGGTCGGCGACGGCGGCGTCCACGCCTCGCAGCGCCACGTGCTGGCCCTGATCGACCTCGCCCTGGCCAACGGCGTGCCGCGCGTGGTGGTGCACGCCCTCACCGACGGGCGCGACACGCGGCCCGACGCGGGCCTGGCGGCGGTCGCCCAGATCGAGGCCACGGGCGCCCAGGTGGCCACGGTGTGCGGGCGCTACTGGGCGATGGACCGCGATCGCCGCTGGGACCGCACCAAACGCGGCTACGACGCGATCGTCCACCGGGTGGGTGCGCCCCGCGAGAGCGCGACCGAGGCCGTGCAGGCCTCCTACGACGCCGGGGTCACCGACGAGTTCCTGGAGCCGGCGGTCATCGGGGGGGACGACGGGCGCGTGCGCTCGGGCGACGCGGTGATCTTCGTCAACTTCCGCCCCGACCGGGCCCGCCAGCTCACGATGGCCTTCAGCGACGCCGGCTTCGACGGTTTCGACCGGGGCCCGGACGCCCCGTTCCCCGCGCTCACCACGATGACCCGCTACAAGGCGGAGTTCACGGTGCCGGTGATCTTCGAGTCCGAGGACGTCCGCCACGGCCTCGCCGAGGGCGCGTCCGACGCCGGGCGGCGCCAGCTCCACGTGGCCGAGACCGAGAAGTACGCCCACGTGACGTTCTTCTTCAACGGCGGCCGCGAGGAGCCGTTCCCCGGCGAGCGGCGGGTGCTGGTGCCCTCGCCCCAGCACGTGGCCACCTACGACGAGGCGCCGGAGATGAGCGCCGCCGGCGTCCGCGACGCCGTGGTCGAGGGCCTCGCCGCCGGCCTCGACGAGCTGCTCGTGGTCAACTTCGCCAACGCCGACATGGTGGGACACACCGGCGTGGTGGCCGCGGCCGTGCGGGGCATCGAGACCGTCGACGCCTGCATGGCCGACATCCGCCAGGCCGTCGCCGCCGCCGGCGGCCTGCTGTGCGTGACGGCCGATCACGGGAACAGCGAGATGATGATCGAGCCCGACGGGAGCCCGAACACGGCCCACACCACCAACCCGGTGCCGCTGTGGATCGACCGGCCGGGGCTCACCCTGCGCGAGGGCGGCGCCCTGGGCGACGTCGCGCCCACCCTCTGCGCCCTGATGGGCTGGGACCCGTCCTCCGCGATGACCGGGCGCCCACTGCTGTAGTGCCCGGGATGCCCGAAGCAGGGGAGCTCGGACCCGCCTACGGCGACGCCTGGGAGATCCAGGCCGCAGACGAGGCCGACGCCTGGGAGCCAACCGTCGGCGACGGCCTCAGCACGCGCTGGTCGGCGCGGGGCGAGATCCGATCTACAGGAGGCGAAGAGCCTCGGGCGACTGGCTGAGCGGAACATGTCGTAGCTCGGTGACGCCTCCGAACGCGGCGTCGGCCGATACCAGCGCCTCCGCGCCGTGTCGCACTGCGGTCGCCGCCAGCACTCCATCGAACGCGCCGAGGTCGTCGGAGGCCCGGAAGAGCTCCAGGCCAAGACGAAGATCGTCCTCGTCGGGGCTGATCAGGGGGCTGAGAAGCGTGGCGAAGGCCCGACCGAGGTCCGCTGCATCCGCTCGTGAACGCCGACGGGCGCGAACGTGGACGAACTCCTGGACGACCTCGGGCGTTGTCGTGGCACGAACCCGACGAGCTTCCACGGCGGAAAGCAGACCGCGCGCCGGCTCGGCAAGGGGGTGTTCTCCGCCCACCGCATAGACGAGGACCGTGGTGTCGAGAATGATCACGACCGGCGCGCGCGCAGCTCGTCGAGCTCGGACCGCAGCTCTTCGGGCGACGGGACGGTCATAGGCTCAGCGGCGAGGATCGTGCGCGCCGCCTCCGCGCGTCCCTCCCCATGCGGTGGGAAGGCGGCGTCGATCGCCTCGCGCACGATGACCGCGACGGGAACGGTCCGCCGGTCCGCCTCGGCAGCCAGCCGCCCATAGCGGTCCTCGTCGAGAAGCACCTGAAGCCGACGGTTGAGCATGCTTCGACCATAGCATGCACATACATGCTCATACTACGGCGCCTCCAGCGCCGCAAGGGGAACCGCAGGGCGTCGGGGTTAGGCTTGACCGGCGAAGCCAACTCCTGGGGGTCGGCGCCATCGCCGAGGAACCCGAAGACAGATTCGGGCCGGACGGGCCGCCGCTCCGGCTCAGCGCGCGCCGGGCGCTCATCACGCTGGTGGCCGCGGCGATCCTGGTCGCCGGGGCGATCGCGCTGATCGGCCACCTCTCCGACTACTCGCGGATCCTGGACATCGCGGACGAGGCGGACCTTTCCTGGCTGGCCGTGTGCGCGGCCGGCGAGATCCTCGCCTACGTGGGATACATCCTGGCCTACCACGACCTGGCGCGCGCCCGGGGCGGACCGCGCATGAGCTACTGGACGGTCTCCCGCGTGGTGGCCCTCGGGTTCGGCGCGACGGCGATCGGCTCCTCCGCCGGCGGGCTGGCGATCGACTTCTGGGCCCTGCACCGGGCCGGGGCGCCGGTTCACGAGGCGGCGCGGCGCATCCTCGCCCTGAACACCCTGGAATGGGCGGTGCTGGCCGTCGCGGCCATGATCTCCTCCGCGCTCATCCTGGCCGGCGTCGGGGCCGCGCCGCTCGGCATGACGGTCGCCTGGCTCATCGTCGTGCCGCTCTGCGTGCTCGCCGCCGCGTGGGTCAGCGCCCCACGGCGAGGCGAGCGCCTGAGCACCGTGCCTCCGCGCGTCGCAAACCCACGCGGCGGCGGGCCGGGCGGCTGGTGGCCCTACCTGAGGCGCGCGCTGGTGATCGGCCTGGCCGACGCCATCGGCGGCGTGGTCTTCGTGCGCTGGCTGCTCCTGAACGCCCGCCGCCAGCTTCGCGGGCTCCTCGGCTACCCGATCTACTGGACGGGGCAGCTCATGGTCGTCTACGCCGCGCTGCGGGCCTTCGACGCCGACGTCGGGCTCGCCCCCCTCGTGGTCGCCTTCACCACCGGCTACGTGGTCACCGCCCTGCCCCTCCCCGCCGGCGGCGCGGGAGGCATCGAGGCGGCCCTGGCACTCACCCTGAACGCGGTGGGCGTCCCGCTCGAGTCGGCCCTGCTGGCCGCGGTGACCTACCGCATCGTGGCCTTCTGGCTGCCGCTCATCCCCACCCTGGTCCTGTTGCCGACGATCCGGCGGCTCGACGAGGACCTGCCGCGCACGCCCCGCGAGGAGCCGGAGCCGGCCATGGCGGCCGGGTGAGCCCGGGCCGCTCACGCCGCTCGCGGGCGTTCCTCCCGCTCGGCGGCGATGCGCCCGCGGCGGCGCAGCTCCTCGATGGTCGGCACGGGGACGTGCGCCCCGCGCAGGGCCTCCAGGGCGACGACGGTCACCGGCACCTCGCGGGCGGCGGCCTCGGCGGCGATCCGGTCGTGCAGTTCCTGGTCCACGGGGACCTCCAGGGTTCGCGTCACAGCAGGGTCAGTTGCGGGGGCAGGGAAGGAGCGGGGTTGTTCCCGCGGGCGGGGTGGCCGAAGCGCCGGCCGGGGTCGAGGCGCGTGCCGCCGTGGCGCTCCACCAGCCGCCGGACGCGCGCGGCGAGGTCGTCCCGCTCGGCCTCGGGCGCGTAGGCGCGGGGGTATCGCCGCCGCGTGGGCTCCAGCAGCTCGGGCCGGGTCCGCTCGAGCCAGCCCAGGTAGTGGTCGCGCACGCCGGGGCGCAGGTGAAGGGCGATGGGCGTGATCCAGGGCGCGCCCGCCTCGACGGCCGCGGCGACCACCGCCTCGATCATCTCGGGCGCGTCCGAGATCCCGGGCAGGACCGGCGCGATCAGGACCCCGCACGGGATGCCGGCCGCGTTCAGGCGCGCCACCATCTCCATCCGCCGGGCCGGGCTCGGCGTGTGCGGCTCGGTGGAGCGCCAGACGTCCGGGTCGAGGCAGCCGATGGAGAACGCGGTCTCCACGCCGGTGCGCTCGCGCGCCGCGCACAGGAGGTCGATGTCGCGCCCGATCAGGGTCGACTTCGTCAGGATGGAGAAGGGGTTCCGCGCCGCCGAGAGGGTCTCGACGATCCCGCGGGTGAGCCGGTAGCGGCCCTCCACCGGCTGGTAGGGGTCGGTGTTGGTGCCCATCGCCACGGTCTCGCCGGTCCACCGGGGCCCGGCCAGCTCCGCCCGCAGCCGCTCGACCGCGTTGACCTTGATCACGATCCGCCGGTCGAAGTCGTCGCCGATGCCGAGGCCCAGGTACTCGTGGGTGGGCCGGGCGAAGCAGTAGACGCAGGCGTGGCTGCAGCCCCGGTAGGGGTTGACCGTCCACTGGAAGGGCAGGCCGGCGGCGGCGGGCACGTGGTTGAGCACGCTCTTCGCGCGCACGTGCAGCAGCTCGAGACCGGCCAGCTCGCCCCGCCCCGGCTGGCGCTCGGCGTGGCCCAGCAGATCGGGGCGTCCGCCGTCGTCGTCGGCGAGGCGCCACCGGAGCTGATCGCGTCCGTCCTCGGGAGCGGGTCGCGGCACGGCGCGATCCTATCGAACACATGTTCGTGACGCCACCGGAAGACCCGGCTTGCTATCGAGCGGAGTCCGTGAGCCCGTGTGCCTCAGCCATCAGGCCCTGGACGATCATGGCCGCGGCGCTCGACCCCGCCGCGACCGCGTTCGCCACGGACGGCACCGCCTGCGTGCTCACGTCGCCCGCGGCGGAGAGTCCGGGCACGCTGGTGTGGAGCATCGCGTCGACCTCGACGGCGTCGACGGCGATGGGTCCCGGGTCGGTGGAAGCCGCGCCGAGCTGCTCGGCGAGTGCGGAGCGTTGGTGCAGGGTGACGGGCACGAGCAACCCGCGGCACGGGCGCTCGCCGCCGTCGGCGAAGACGACGGCCGTCAACGTGTCGTCCGGGCCGCGCAGCCCGGTGACGGCGCGCTCGTCGATCGTGACTCCCGCCGCGCGCAGCCGCTCGGCGTCCTGCGAGTCGAGCTCGGCGGGCCCGTCGGCGAGCAGCGTCACGTCGTCGCTCCAGACGCGCAGCAGGAGCGCCCTCCTCGCACCCGTCGCGCCCCGGTCGAGCACTCCGAGCGGCTGGTCGCGGACCTCCCATCCGTGGCAGAACGGGCAATGGAACACCGAGCGGCCCCACCGCTCCACGATCCCGGGGAGCGCGGGGAAGCGGTAGTCCATGCCCGTGGCGAGCAGCACGCGCCGCGCCACCTCGCGAGAGCCGTCGGCCAGCTCGAGCACGAAGCCCGCGCCGCGCCGGGCGCCGCCCAGGACCTCGCCGGATCGCAGCCGAACGGTCGGGTAGGCCGCGAGCTCGTCGCGCCCGGCGGCGTAGAACTCGGCGGGCGGGCGACCGTCGTTGCCGAGCAGGCCGCCGATGCCGTGGGCGTCACGGTTGCTCTGGCCTCCCGCGTCGATGACGAGCGTCCGCTGCCGGGCGCGGCCGAGCACCAGCGCGGCGCTCAGGCCGGCGGCACCCGCGCCGACGACGACGCAGTCCCAGGTCGTCTCCACGTCGTCACCGTGGCACGCGACCGCGCGGGCTGTCCAACCGATTGCCGGACTCCTTCCCCCCCCGTGCCGGTCAACCGCTGGCTGATCGCCCGGCGGAGGGGCCACGCCACGGCCCATGCCCATCACGCCCACGGCTCGTGACCTCCACCCGCCCCACGTACTCGTCGCCCTCGCGCCGCAACTCGAGCAGGTCGTTGCCCGAGGAGTGACACCAGGCCGGAAGGTCCACCTCGATCAGGGGGTCGTCGGCCAGCAGCTCGAGTATCTCGCCGGCCTGGGCGCGCCGCGCCGCCCGGTCGATGAGGTGGATCGGCACGGGGCACCAGGTGCCGAGCGCGTCCACGATCCGCGGGGTCACGGCGCCAGCGGGCTGATCGCGCGCAGGGCCTCCACCGACGCGGCGAAGGCGGCGATCGCCTGATCGACCTCCGCCTCCGTCGTGGAGGCGCGGAGCGTGAAGAGCACGGCCGAGTGGGTCCAGGGCGGCTCCAGGCCGATGGCCTCGAGCACCGGCGCGGCCTTGCCGGCGTGGGCCGTGCACGCCGATCCGGGCGAGGCCGCCACGCCGCGCTCGGCCAGGGCCAGCGTGAGCGTCTCGCCCTCCACCCACCCCGCCGACACCTGCACGTGGCCGGGGATCCGCGCGTCGCGGGGACCGTTCAGCCGCACGTCCGGCACCGCGAGCAGGCCGGCCAGGAGCCGGTCGGAGAGGACGCGCATGCGGGCGGCGCGGGCGTCCATCTCCGCCGTGGCGATCTCGGCGGCGGCCCCGAGGCCCACGATGGCCGGCAGGTTCTCGGCGCCGGCGCGCTTGCCCGCCTCCTGCAGGCCGCCCTCGATGATCGGGTGCAGCCGCGCGCCGGGCCGCACGACCAGCGCGCCCACCCAGGGAGGGGCGCCCACCGACCCGCCGCCGATGGGCACCGCGTCGGCGCCCCATTGGCCGACGTCGACCGGGACGAGCCCGGCGGTCTCGCCGGCGTCGATCACCACACGCGCCTCGGGCCGCGCGGCCCGGGCCGCCGACACCAGGGCGGCCGGATCCTGAAGCGTCCCGATGTCGGGCTGCCCGTGCACCACCGCCACCAGGGCCGTGTCGTCGCGCACCGCCGCCGTGAGGGCGGCGGGGTCCACGACGCCCTCCCCGTCCACCGGCACGAGGTCGAGGTCGGCCCCGTCGCGCACGGCGGTGCGGCAGGCCGCCACCGTGGCCGGGTGCTCGACGGCACTCGCCACGATGTGGCGGCCGAGGCGCAGGTTGGCCCGCAGCAGCCCGGTCACCGCCAGGTTGCGCGCCTCGGTGGCGCCGGAGGTGAAGATGATCCACTCCGGCTCGGCGCCGACGAGCGCGGCCACCCGGTCGCGGGCCCGCTCCAGCGCCTCGGCGGGCGCCCGCCCCCACTCGTGCAGGCTCGACGGGCTTCCCACGTGCGCGCCCAGGAACGGCCGCATCGCCTCGACCACCCGGGGGTCGAGGACGGGCGCCGCCGCGTGGTCGAGGTAGGCGGTGGGCCCGGTCACCGGCCCTCGGCCAGCCGGTGGGCGAGGACGGGCGGCAGCCCCGCCTCGAGGATCGCGTTCTGCGCCGCCGCCACGTCGTAGGGCGTCCGCCGGAACTCGATCGTGCCCTCGTCGGGGTCGTAGAGGGCCCAGGCGGCGCGGGCGTCGCCGTCGCGCGGCTGGCCCACGGCGCCCGGGTTCACCAGCCACCGTCCCTCGCTCAGGTCGAGCCGCCCGCCGGCCGGCACCCCCGGGCTCTCCATCGACCCGTCCGTGGTGAGGCGCCAGGCGAAGGGCACGTGGGTGTGCCCGACCAGGGTGAGCGCGACGCGCCGGTCCTCCAGGGCCACGCGCGCCTGCTGGGTGGTGAGCACGTACTCCCACACCGGGTCGCGGGGGCTTCCGTGGAAGAGCGGCACGACGCCGCCCGTGTCCTCCGGTTCCAGCCTCAGCAGGCTCGCGTGCCCGGAGAGCCCGATGGCCTGACGGGTCCACTCCAGCGCCGCGCGGGCGCCATCGGAGAACACGTCCAGCTCCGCGCGCCCGCAGGCCCCGAGGTCGTGGTTGCCGGCGATGCAGCGCTCGGAGTCGTCCATCGCCACCTCGATGCAGTGGCGCGGGTCGGCCCCATAGCCCACCAGGTCGCCCAGGCACCACCACGACCCGGCGCCCGCCTCGCGCGCGGCGCGCAGCGTGGCGTCGAGCGCCGGGCGATTGCCGTGGATGTCGCTCAGGATCGCGACCGGGGACGTGACGGGCACCTTCCGTGGTGGCGGACGGTCCGGGCTACGATAGTCAGGTGCGGCGACAGCGGCAGAGGCGCCCGCGATGGCTGCCGGTGGAGCCGCGACGGCGCGCCGCCGTGCTGGCCGGGGTGGCCGCCGTGGGCGCGGGCGGAATCGTGGGGCTGCTGCGCTGGAGGCTCTGGAGCTCGGGCGTCCCGGCCCCGGAGCCCACCCGCCTGGCCGACTGGTTCGACCCGGCCGCGCTGGTCCGCAACCGCCGCTACCGCGAGGGGCTCTGGACGATGGCCGCCATCGGCGTGCCGCTCGCGCCGGCCGTGGCCGTGGGCATCGCCCTGCTGGGCGGCCGCTGGCGCCCGGGCGTGGTGCGCATGGCGCGCGGGCGCCCGTGGCGGGCCGGGCTCATCTTCGGCGTCGGGCTCACGGCGGCCACGGTCGTGGTCGCCCTGCCGCTGTCGATCGCCCGCTACGCCTGGGGACGCCACTACGGCATCGTCACCCAGCCCGTGCCGGGCTGGCTGCTCGACCTGGCCAAGGGCCTGGGCCTGCAGGCGGTCCTCGCCGGCGCCGTCGCCGCGGCGGTGGCCGTGGCGATCTCCCGGCTGCCCCGGGCGTGGTGGGTCGCGCTCGCGGCGGGGGCCGCGGCGCTGGTCTTCGTCCTGACGCTGCTGTCGCCGCTCATCTTCGAGCCGCTCTTCCAGCGCACCGAGCCGCTGCGCGACCCGGTGCTGAGCGCCCAGATCCTCGAGCTGGCCCACCGCGAGGGGGTGAACGCCGACGACGTGAAGGTCAACGACGCCTCGGCGCGCACCACGGCCGCCAACGCCTACGTGTCGGGGTTCGGCGGCAGCCGGCACATCGTGCTCTACGACAACCTGCTGCGGGACTTCCCCCCCGGCCAGGTGCGGATGGTGGTCGCGCACGAGCTGGCCCACGTCGCGCGCCGGCACGTGCTGAAGGGGTCGGCCTGGGCCGCGGCCCTGCTCGTGCCCGCCGCCCTGATGTGCTTCGCCGTGGTGGGCTGGCGCACGGGCTTCGGCCCCGCCGGGCGCGACGAGGAGGGCACCAACCTGGTGCTGCGGCGGCTGGCGCTGGTCGCGGCCACCGCGGCCGTGATCTCGGCGGCGAGCGCGCCGCTGGGGAGCTGGATCAGCCGCGACTTCGAGCGCGAGGCCGACTGGCGCGGCCTGCTCGCCTCCCGGAACGCCGACGCGGCGATCGGCCTGCAGCAGGGGCTGGTGAGGTCGAGCCTCGGCGTCCCCGATCCCCCCGAGATCGTGCAGGTGTGGTTCGGCACCCACCCGGACGCGCTCGATCGCATCGGCCTGGCCCTGCGGTACCGGGCGGGGGAGCGCTGAGCTGGGGCGGCGCGCGCCGCGGCTGCAGCTGGCGGTGGTGGGGAAGCTGCGGGCGCCGCACGACGGCCCCGGGCGGCTCTACGAGGAGCGCGTCGACCGCATGGCCGGCCTGCGCGTGGACGAGGTGGCGGCCGAGCCGATCCAGCGGGGCGAGGACCGCGCCCGCGCGGCCGAGGCCGAGCGGCTGCGGGCGCGCCTGCTGCCGCGGGCACTGCGGGTGGCACTCGACCCGGCGGGGCGCGCGCCGGCGTCCAGCGAGGACTTCGCCGCCTGGCTCAGCCGCCGCATGGACGAGCGGCCGGTGGCCTTCCTGGTGGGCGGGGCGCTCGGCCTGGCGCCCGACCTGGTCGCCGAGGCCGACGAGCGGCTGTCCCTGGGCCCGCTGACGCTGCCGCACCAGCTCGCGCGGGTGGTGCTGGCCGAGCAGCTCTACCGGGCCCTCTGCATCACGGCGGGGCACCCCTACCCGCACTGATCGCGCGGCTCAGCCCTTCAGGGCGGTGTCGAGCATCTCGTAGCGGGCGATCTCGCAGCCGTTGGTCCGGGTGACCTCGACCTGCACGGGGGTGCCGTCGACCGTCCCGCGGACCGCGATCCGCTCGGGCCCGCCGTAGATCTGCGTGCAGGCCTCGTACGGCTTCGGGCGCAGGTCGGGCAGCAGCCGAACCACGCGCGCGCACACGGCGGCGTCGGCGCCGGCGCAGTCGAGCGTGACCGTCGAGACCGGCCCGGAGTCGTCGCTGCGCGTGACGGTCAGCCGGCTCGGGGCCGTTGAGGCCGCGCCGTCGGATCCCCCCGAGCAGCCGGCGACCGCCAGGCCCGCAAGGAGCAGGACCAGCGCTCGATAGGCTCCGCGGCCGTGTCCGACGCGCCCCTTCTCGCCACGATCCGATCCGCCCTGGCCGAGGAGGCCGAGGCGGCCGTCGGCACCCGCCCCGCGGTCGTGCCGCTGGCCCCGCCGGCCTCGCCGGAGATGGGCGACGTCGCCAGCCCGGTGGCGATGGCCCTGGCCAAGGCGGCGCGCCGCCCGCCGCGGGAGATCGCGGAGGCGATCGCCGCGGGCCTGCCCGGCCGCCCCGGCGTGGCCGACTGGCTCGCCCGCGTCGAGGTGGCGGGCCCCGGGTTCCTCAACATGACCCTGACCCCGGAGGCGCTCGCGGCGGCGGTCGCCGGCGTGGTCGCCGCCGGGGAGCGCCACGGCGCCGGCTCCGCGGCCGTGCCCAAGGACGTGCTGCTGGAGTTCTTCTCGGTCAACCCCACCGGGCCGCCCCACGTGGGCCACGCCCGCGGCGGGGCCTACGGCGACTCGGTCGGGCGGATCCTGGCCTTCGCCGGGCACACCGTCACGCGGGAGTACTACGTCAACGACCACGGGCGCCAGATGCGCACCTTCGGCGCGTCGGTGGCCGTGCGCTACGCGCAGCTCTGCGGGCGGGACGTCGAGATCCCGGAGGACGGGTACCACGGCGACTACGTCACCGGGATCGCCGCCGCCGTGCGCGAGGAGATCGGCGACGGGCTGGCCGACGCCGCCGCGGCCCTCGACCCCGAGGTGGTCGAGCGCTTCTCCGCCCGGGGCGAGGAGCTGATGCTGAGCGCCATCCGCGACGATCTCGCGCGCTTCCGGGTGAGCTTCGACACCTTCTTCTCCGAGCGCACCCTGCACGCCGACGGGCGCGTGGCGGCGGGGGTCGCCGCCCTGGAGGCCGCCGGCGACGCCTACCGGGCCGACGGCGCGCTGTGGTTCCGCACCTCGGCCTACGGCGACGAGAAGGACCGCGTCCTGGTGCGGGGCGACGGCGAGAGCACCTACCTGGCGGCGGACGTGGCCTACCACCTCGACAAGGCGAGCCGGGGTCACGACCTGCTCATCGACGTGCTGGGCGCCGACCACCACGGCTACATCGCGCGGCTGCACGCCGTGCTCGCCGCCGGCGGATACGACCCCGCTCTCCTCGAGGTGCTCACCGTCCAGCTGGTGAACCTGCTGGAGCGGGGCGAGGCCAGGAAGATGAGCAAGCGCGCCGGGACCCTCGTGACGCTCGGCGACCTGATCGACGACATCGGCGTCAACGCGGCCCGCTTCTTCCTCGTCCAGCGCAGCCACGACACCCCCCTCGACCTCGACCTCGACCTGGCGCGCAGCCAGAGCCAGGAGAACCCGGTCTACTACGTGCAGTACGCGCACGCGCGGGTGTCGAGCATCCTGGCCCAGGCGGGCGACCGCGCCACGGCCGCCGCCGGCCGCCCCACGCCCGCTCCCGCGGAGCTCGACCCGGCCGAGCGTTCGCTGGTGATGCGGCTCATGGACTGGCCGGAGGCCGTGTCGGAGGCGGAGGAGCGCCGTGCGCCGCATCGGGTGGTCGCCTATCTGATCGAGCTCGCCAGGGAGTTCCACGCCTTCTACCACCGATGCCGGGTGGTGGGCGAGGCGCCGGACGTCGAGGGCTTCCGCCTCGACCTCTGCCGGGCGACCGGAACCACGATCCGAACGGGCCTCGACCTGCTCGGCGTGGAGGCCCCGGAGCGCATGTAGTCAGAGGGCGCGGGTGCGAAGGACGGGCTCCCCGTGGCGATCGGACTCGTCGAAGTGGTTCTGGCCGAGGCGCGTCGGGAGGCCGGGGACGAGCACCCGCTCGGTCTCGCGCTCGCCCAGGTCGCGGAGGGCGGCCAGCACCTCGGCTGGCGTCGCGGCCGGGTGGGTGGCGATGTAGAGCGCCGCGGCCCCCGCGACGTGGGGCGACGCCATGCTCGTGCCGCTCTCCTTCCGGTACGAGCGGCCCGGCCAGGTCGAGCGGATGCAGACGCCCGGCGCCGCGAGGGCGTGCGGCTCGTCCGTCGACGGCCAGTTCCACACGGTCAGCAGGTCGTCGTCGTCCTGATAGGCGGTGGTCTGGGGCCCGTAGAAGGTCTCGGTGATGCTCAGCGCGTCCCCGTCGCGCTGCCGGCAGGCGGCCCCCTGGGTGACCGGGTCGTCCCGGGCGAGCCCGCCCGGCAGCCCGTCGTAGTCGGCAAGGGCGGGGACGACGATCGTCTCGGGGTAGGTGGCCGGGATGTCGTGCTTCAGGTCGTGCCCCAGGTTCCCGGCGCTCACGACCACCGTGACCCCGCGCTTCACCGCCCGGCACACGGCCAGATGCACAGGGTCGAGCCAGGCGTCGGGGTGGTCGCAGGGCAGGCTCCCCACCGGGGCACCCAGGCTCAGGTTCGCCACCCTGATCGGCCCGCCCTTGGCCGGCGAGTGGTCGGCCACGAAGTCGAGGGCGCAGATCACCCACGACCACCGCCCGACGCCCGTCTCGCCGAGGGCCCGCACGGCCCAGATCCGCGCCCCGGGGGCCACGCCGACCACGCCGATGGCGTTGTCCTTGGCCCCCACGATGCCGGCGACGTGCGTCCCGTGGCCGTTGTCGGCCACCGCATAGGAGGATCCGTCGCCGCAGTTCTTGCCGCCGACGACGTTGAGATCGGGGTGAGGGGCGATTCCCGTGTCGATCACCGCGACGTTGACGGGCACCCGCTGATCGGCGCCGTCGATCCCCGCCGTCGGGCTCTCGGTGGCGCCGATGCGGCGGATCCCCAGCGACACCTCCTGCGAAGGCTGGGGCGTGCCGGCGACGGCCCCCGAGACGGGAGCCAGGAGCTCGGGGCTCTCGATGATGCGGTCGGGGACGATCCCGCGGACGGCGGGATCGCTCCGCAGGCGGTTCCGCTGCGCGGGGGTGAGGTCGGCGGCGTAGCCCCGCAGCGCCGAGTCGAAGACGCGGCCCGCCGCGAAGCCCAGCCGCCGGCCATGGGCGCGCGCGAGGTCACGGGGTCGCGCCCCGGAGTCGCGCAGGACCACGATGAAGGGCTCGCCCTCCGACGCCGGCACGCGCACGGCCCCGCTCAGGACCGGGTCGCCGCCGAGCGCGCCCCGCAGGCGCACCGTGCGCCCGGCGTCCCCGGCTCCGAGGTCGAGCGTGACCGTGCCCCCCGACGTCGTCCGGGCCGCGCGAAGCGGGCTCCACCGCCCCGCGGTGCGCACCTCGGCCGTCACCGCGGCTCCCGCGACCGGGCCGCCGGTGGCGTCGACGACCACCCCGCGCAGGACGTTCCCCAGGCGCTGGACCCGGATCCGGCGCGGTGGAAGGCTCCCCTCCATCCGGACGCCGGCCAGCACCGACTCGATCTGGCTCCGGTTCCACTCGGAGGGGGCGACCGGCCCCGCCGGGCCCTGGACCAGGTAGCGCCCGAAGCCGCCCCCCGCGACGTCATCCGACGGCGTGAGGGCGGAGAGCCGGACCACCACCGCGCGACCCCGGTCGAGGGGCAGCGTGAGGGCCGCCTCGTACCGGGCCTCGCCGGCCATCGCGGTCCCGCGCGTGAGCACCGCGTGAGCGGGGGCGTCTCCCACGAGCCTGCCCCGAAGCAGGCGGGCGACGGTCCTCGCCTCCTCCGCGACGACTGGCCAGTCCTGCACGAGCGAGGAGTGCGCGGCCGCCTGGAGCGTGACGCCCTTCTCGATCGACACGTCCCAGTCGAGCTTCGTCGTGGAGCCGAGCCCGCCGACCTCGGAGGCGTAGGGCGGCCCGGTCCAGACGCCGTCGTCCATGACACGGCCGGCGGTGTCGGAGGTGTACGCCGGGGGGACGTCGAACGCCACGACGAGCCCGGGGGGCAGCTCGCGGTCGATCGCCCGGAGCGCGACGCGTTCGGTTGCCGCGACGGCCGTGGAGGCGCAGAGCGCCAGCGTGAGCGCCGCCATGAGAGCGAGGACGGTGAGGCGGCCCATGAGCCCGCCGATGCTCGAGGACGGAACCGAGGCGAGGGTATGGCCTGCGCCCAGGCAGCGGCAAGACGGAGGCGGTCGGCGGCCGCGGGGGGCCGTGGTAGCTTTGGCGGCCCGCGCGGACGTAGCTCAGTTGGTAGAGCGTCGGCTTCCCAAGCCGTAGGTCGCGGGTTCGAGTCCCGTCGTCCGCTTCTCTGAGAACCCACTGCCCGAGAGGGTTCTCAACGCTCTACAGCCGCTCACCCGAGCCGTCCAGATCGCAGGTTCCCCGCTTGATCGAGGCGCCGGATTGTGAAGCAGTTCGTCGAAACGACCGAAGTGACAAGTTCGTCGGGAGTCGCCGTGAGGCTGGAGGGGGAATGGGCCGCGGCCGTCATCCAGCACGACCTCGCCCTGCGGCCACAGGCTCCTCGCCCAGCTCGCCCACCGCCCGCGCTGGATGGCGGGCATCGCGCTGACGCTTGGCTCTGGCCGCTGCCGGCGGTGGCGTTGCCGCTGGCCCGCTGACCTCGTGCGCCCGGCGTGGCCGCCGACCTCGTGGGTCGCCAGGACCCGCCATCGAGTCTCGATGACTCCTACGGGTGTCCGGAGTCGATTCCGGGCGCCCGCCCGGCGACCTGCGTCGGCGGCTCGAGCTGATCGACCCGTCGGAGCCGGACGCACTGGTCGACCCTGAACCGCGCGTGAGTGCGCCGGTCCTTCACCGGGAAGTGATCGACCATCAGGGCCATCGGCACGACCTCCGGCCGATCGACCCGGTGGGTGGTGCCCTCGTCGATGATGGTGGCGGAGCCGCTCGCCAGCACGTTCTTCACCCAGTTCGACGTCGTTCCGTATGGGAGCGCGATGACGAAGCCGTCGCCGGTCGGCTCCGCCACCACCGGCGTCTGGTAGGCGCGGCCGGTCCTCCGGCCGACGTGGCCGATCACCGATGCGTACGCGCCGGGCGTCCCGGCGGTCGCCAACATGCGCGGGTTCACGACGGCCCGGTTGAAACGGCGGACGGTCCGCAACACGGTCGGGGACTTCCTCCGCATCCCGGCGACGAAGACGATGCCCACGGCCGCAAGAGCGACGATCAACCCACCGAGGATCACACCGATGAGGCTCAACACGGCGACCTCCTCCGATCCACGCGATGCGTCCGTCCGTGGTATTGCTGCACCGAGGGTCCGCGTCGGCACGGCGCCCCCTCGCGTCAGCAGCCTCCCGCAGGTCGAGGACCCCGGCATCGGGGTCCCGCGCATCCGGGCTTCGGACTTGTACCCAGTTGTGGCGCGACCAAGCCGCCGCCTCATCCGGCGACTCGAGACCGGGCTGTCGGGCGCCGACCTGCGCGCCGGAACGCTCACCGCCGCCGACCTGAGCTGAGGGCGAGGATGACCCGCGGCAGGTCGCCGCTGCCAGGCAGGATTCGACGGATTGGCGAACCCCCAGACCGCTTCCCAGGCCCTTCGCGGGCACGTTTGGGCTCTGGCCTTTCGGCACGCGCGTGCCAGGGGGGATACTCAACGAGCACTGAGGTGCCCGTCGCGGAGACGAGGGGGATGGACGATGAACGTCGCGTTGTTCGGGGGCTTCGCAAAGGCGCCGTTCGCGCCGGGATGGAGGCGCGAGACGGCGCTCGCGCTGCTGGGCGGCGGCGACCTGGATCTCGGCTCCGTGACGCCCGCCGCCGACGCGCGGCTCACGGCGATCGCGCTCTTCGGAGGCATCGACGTCCGTGTGCCCGCGGGCGCGCGGATCGCGATGAGCGGCCTCAGCCTGTTCGGGGGCCGTGAGGTCAAGGTGCCGCCGGGGGACGGGCCGACGATCAGAGTTCGCGCCTTCGCCATCTTCGGTGGCGTGGCCATCCGACCCTCGGAGGCATCGTCCGGCTGAGCCGACTGGCGCGGATCGGCCCCTGACTGGTCTACTACAGGCGCGGCGGAAACCGGCGTGGTGCGGCTTCACGACGATTCGCTTGCGGCGCCCCTTCCCGCTTCCCAAGCCGAAGGTCGCGTGCTCGACCCCCGGTCGTCCGCTTCAAACACCAACCCCCGGAATCGCCGTGCCTGTCCACCTCACCCCCGACGAGCTCGCCGGCCTGTTCGGCGTCGAGGCTCACGTGATCACGAACGCCGCCCTCGAGGTGGACGTTCCGGTCTACAACGGGCGCATCGACAGCGTCCTGTTCTGCGAAGCGCTCATCGCCGCCGACCACCACCTCGCCGATCGCGCCCGCGAGGTTCTCCAGGCGCAGGGCGAGGGCTGACGCCCGAGAACGCCGCGCGGACGGCGGTCTCGCGCTCCAAAACCGAGGTCTCGGAGAAAGCGCCTACCCGGACTCGATGGGGGGAGGCGTTTGACGCGCGCGGATGTTTCCGGCGATGGTCGCGACGACCGACAAGCGGGGGAAGGGGGCACATGCCTGAGGATTCGACCGGCCGGGGTTCCGCGTGACGGCGGGGCCTCAGACGGCCTAGTAGTGGGCGACATCTACGGATCCACGCTCTGGTACCACGAGAGGCCCGAGCCGGAGGAGCAGTTCGAAGGCCTGCTCATCGAGGCCCCGCAGGCGACCGATGCGGGAGAGCGGCGGACACTCGGCTTCGTGCTCGCGACCTACGGGGGGAGGTACCCCGTCTACGCCGCCGGCCGCGAGGAGAAGCTCACCCGCCTCGCCGGCTGGCGACTCCGCGTCCGAGGCAAGCGCGTTGACCTCCGCGAGGAGGGTTTCGGCGAGGAACTCTGGATCGGCACCGTGGAGGACGCCTCGCTGTAATGGGCCTGACTACGAGGCGCTGGCCGGAGGCGAGGTCGGAAGAGTCCGGGCTTGGCGGGTCACCGCGGAGGCCTCGATCGTGTTGACCAGCTCGAAGAGGCCGACCGATTCCCAACGTCTGAGGCGCCCCCTTCCGGTCACCTCTCGCAGGACCCCGGCGTCCTCCAGGCGGGAGATCGCGCGACGGGTCGCCTCGCGCGAGGCCCCGGTCAGCTCCGTCGCCGTCCCGATGTCGAGGACCGGCCTCGCGGGAAGGCTTGCGATGAGCGTCGAGGCCGCGGAGTCGCCTCTCGGCTCTCCCGCGCTGGCGCGCCAGTCACGCTGAAGCTTCGAAATCGAGTAGGCGAGGTCCTGGGCGATCCCGTTCGCCTGGTGCACCACCTCCAGGAAGAAGGCCAGCCACCACCGGTGATCGCCTGATCGGAAGCGCGTGAGGCCCTCGACGTACGTGTCGCCGCGCGCCGCGAGCACGAGCGAGACCGGCGGGAAGACCGGAGGCGAGTCGTCGCGCCGATCGGTCAGCCCCCGCCGACGGAGGATCACCTGGATGAGGGCTCGCCCGACGCGCCCGTTTCCGTCGGCAAACGGGTGGATGGTCTCGAACTGGACGTGGGCGATGGCCGCCTGGATAAGGGTGGGCAGATCGTCGCGCTCGCAGAACCGGCAGAGATCCTCCAGAAGGCGAGCGAGCTCCTCTGGCGGCGGCGGGATGAAGGCCGCTCCGCGTGGGTTGGGATGCCGGCCACCGATCCAATTCTGGGTCTCGCGCACTCGCCCGGCGATGGGCGCCTCGCGACTGTTCGCGAGCAGTGCGCGGTGGATCTCGCGGATCGTCGCCACCGTGATCGGCTGATGCGCCAGGTCGAGAGCCTCGCGGAGGGCGTCGAGGTTCCCGAGAACCGACTGGGCGAGCGGATCGTCGGTCCCGACCGCGGCTTCGGCGAGCGCCAGTCGATGGTGGCTCACCACGAGGCCCTCGATGCGCGACGAGGCGATCGCCTCGCTGCGAAGAAGGGGCCAGAGAAGAGCGCCCAGGAGAGGGGCGTGCCCGCCGAGGTCGCGCACCTCGAGCTCGACCGTTGCCACGTCCGCCGCGACCGACGCCGGAAGGTCGGGATCCCAGTCGGCGATCTCGCCGGGGACATAAGCCTCGTAGTCGAAACCGACGCGGTTGGCTTTCCCGCCCGGCGCACCGGGGTCGGCCGGCCAGCGCCGGGTGATGGATGTCGAGACCGGGTCGATGTTGAGTCCTCCGCTGCAAGGTTGCCCTACCGCCACTCATAAGCAACCTTAGACAAATAACATTGCCTTGCGAGCCCTGGCTCGCCGTGCTCAGGAGCCCGAGATTCAGCCACCTGGAGATCCGGCTTCAGCCGTCGAGGCTCTCATCGTCGCGCTGGATCAGCTCCTCTGACCGGCTGCGTCCTCGGGGCCGTTTCGTCCCAGAGGTGGAGCGGTAGGAGGGAGGGGCAGAGGTCGAGCGCGTAAGGGGCTTCCCATGCGGCTTCCGACCGAGACAACCTGGACCATCGGCCGGTCG
>CAVXDY010000008.1:0-146952 GCA_963760715.1 Miltoncostaeaceae bacterium
GCTCGTTGTGCCAAGCACAACGTCCTCCCTGCGCATGCCGTGTCTCTTCTGGTCCGGTCGCCAACCGGCCGGCGCACCCGTGCCGGGCCGCCGTGCAGCGACCTGGGCTCGACAACGACCCGCGACTTCGGATCCCATGCCCGCTCCAACCAACGGCGGCTCGGGCGTCCCTACCTCGTTCCGACGATGCAGCGGGCCACGCCCGGAATCCTTACCTTGCCGTCCACTTCGTAGGCGCTGACCTTGGCGATGACGGCTTTCGCGATCCGCTCCCGCGCCGGTTCGCCGACCTGCCGAAGCGCCGCAACCGCGAGCGAGACGTGGTCGCTGATCATCTCCCAATACTGCGCCGGCGATCGCGTCACGAGTTCGACGTCGACGTCCCACTCGGCAACGTCGCGCAGCCCCGCGGCCTGGTACAGGGCACTGACATATCCCGGGGCAGCGCACCGGAACATATTCGGCCCGTCCGGGTCGGGTGGCGCCAGCACCGCCTCCGTCGCGATTGCCTGCATGGGGATCGTCGTCCACGGGTTTTCCTCGGGCTTGACCCATACCGACGAGCAGAGACGTCCGCCCGGCTTGAGCACGCGCGCGAACTCGGCGGTCGCTCTGGCGACGTCGGGAAAGAACATGTATCCGAACCGCACCGAGATACTGTCGAATGTCGCGTCACCGAATGGCAGGTCGTCGGCGCTGCACACCCTGGTCTCGAAATTGGTGATCCCTTGCGCATTCGCTCGTCGCGTCGCGATGTCGAGCATCTCAGCCGCAAGGTCGGTCAGAACGACGTGCCCCCTCGGCGCGAGCTTGGCGACGGTCAGCCCCGGCTCACCGGTGCCCGCGGCGATGTCGAGATGCTGCTGATCATCGGCAATGTCGAGACGCTCGATGATCGCTGTGGAGACCGGGCCCAGCTGATCCATGATGACCGAGTCCCACTTCTCCCAGCCCGCAGAAAGCCCGGCCCACGTCGCGCGCTGAACGTCTCGGATCTCATCGCCGCTCGGCATCGGCCCTCCCGCTATCGGATGCATCCACCGAACACTGAGGCACTCCTTGGCGGGAGTGAACAACGCCCGGTAGGGAGCGGTGGCCGTGTCCCATCGCATGGTGCAGTGACGGGAGCGTGATCCTCAGCGCGTGATGGGGATCATCGGGGTTGGTCAGGAGGCGAGCAAGGCCGGCCTCTCCTCGGTGCTCGCCGGGGCCGAGCCGGCGGCGTTGATCGCCGCCATCGACGCCCTTCCGCGTGCTCCTCGACGGCGAGGCCCCGGGCCCGTCGGACGCTGAGGATCACCTTCCTCGAGCCCGGCGCCGAGGCGTACGCGTTCACGTTCGGGTAGCCGGACATGGCGCCGCAGCAGGGCGGCAACCAAGACACGGTCCAGCGCAACCTCGGGCGCGCGGTCACGCGGGCGACCCGGGCCCCGGCCGGGATCACCCGTAGCCGCGAGCCGTAGTTCCCCGCACCCAGGTCCCCGATCTCCCCGATTGCGGGCGGGCTCCCGATCCGTAGCTTGCCTGTGACAAATGTCACGAGTCTCGGTGGCCGTACCCGGGAATAGGAGATCTGGATGAACCACCCGAAGAGACGTCTCATCGCCTGGCTGGGCGGTGTGATCGCATGCCTCGTCCTCGTGGGCGCCGGCATCGCCTACATCGCCATCGGCGTCAGCGGACACAGCGAGGTCAATAAACAGGTTTCGCGCGAGCAGATCGTGGGCTCGCCCGACATGACCCCGGCGGGCATCCGCGCGGAGATCGCCAAGTCCGGGCTCAAGAACGTGTCCGACATCCCGACCTGTTCGGTGGCCAACCAGCAGGTCACCAACGGCGACCAGGCGCGCTGCTTCGCAAGCTACATGCGCATCCACGCCCTGGAGTCGTCCGGCGGGCTGACGTACGCCCAGATGGGTCAGTTCCTGACCAAGGACGGCACACCGACCAGCGACGCGACCAAGGCCGCCATCGACCCGAAGACCCAGAAGCCGGTCCAGAACGCCGCGCGTCAGACGTGGGTCACCGAGACCGCGCTGACCACCGGCCTGAACATGTCCTACTTCGCCCAGCAGGTCGCCCTCTTCGCCATCGTGATCGGGGCCTGCATGCTGGTGATCGGCATCGGCCTGGGGGTTCTCACCGTGTTCGCCTTCGGCCTGATGCCCTGGCGCACCGCGGAGGTCCCGGCCGGGGACGGCCCGGTCACCCCGTTGGGAGCCGACGCGCCCAGCTCGGCGTAGGTCGCCGACGCGCACCGCGAGGGGGCACCGCCATCCGGCGCGGGGCCCCCTCAGCCGTGTGCGGTGGATCCCGGCGCCACCGCCCCGTCGTGCCGGGTCAGGCGTCGCGCCGGGGCGGCCTGCCGTCCGGTCCCGCGAGATCGGGGTGCCAGCGGCAGAAGTGCTCCAGGTGCTGCTCGGTGAGGGCGCCCGGCGGATAGAAGCGCTCGTAGAAGTCCGGGTCGGCGTGCTGCCCCTGGACGGTCAGGCGCTGGTACATCGGGTCGAGGTACACCGGGAAGCGGCCGTAGGTGTCGAAGACGTACTGGCAGTACCGCTTCACCAGCTCGACGGTCTCCTCGCCGGGGCGCGGCACCGCGCCGACCACCCTGTCCGGCGCGAGGTACGGCTTGGGCACGTCGTCCTCGAACGACGACCACTTGACCTCCATGAAGTGGTCCACCGCCTCGTGCATGTCGGCGTAGTACGGGGGGGTGAACGCCTCGAAGACGCCGTCGCGGCCCACCGGGTGGGTCGACCCGTCCGCCGCCTCGGCGAAGCGGAAGCCCAGGCCCGGGACGTCGCCCCCGCCCATGACGAAGCGTGCGAGGTAGCCGGTGAATGTCCAGCCGCCCAGCCCGAGGGCCTGCTGGGCGAGGTTGATGTTCTGGCAGATGAACGCCTGCTCGACCACCAGCATCGAGAGCACGCGCTGCTCCAGCTCGACGATCCCCATCTGGCGGGCGGGGTCGAGCCGGCCGGACTCGACTGCCGACTGCAGGCCCGCCGAGCGCCGCCCGTGCTGCTCGTCGACCAGCGAGAACCCGTAGCTGCGCGCGAGATAGATGAAGAGCAGGTTGATGTACTCGAGGGTGGTGTTGGTGACCGGCACGAAGAGCGTCGTTCCCGGCTGGTTGGCGTTCCACTGGTTGAAGTCGAAGAGGCCGGGCAGCGTGGTGGGCAGCGGGGCCCGGCCCGGCTGGACCTCCACCCTCGCCCGTCGGTAGAGGTCGACCAGCCAGTTCGACCTGGGCGTCGAGCGACTTGCCCGAGAGGGTCGCCACCTCCCCCGGCTCGGGCAGCAGGTCGAACATCCTCAGCATGTAGAGGCCGTCGTCGTTGGTGAAGAACAGCTCCGTGCCGTGGCTCGAGCACGAGCTCGGCCAGGTGCGCGAGGTCCACTGGACGAGGGTGCTCATGCCGCGCGCCGGGTCGAGATCCCCGAGGTTCAGGCCGGTCAGGCCCGTGCCCGCCACGCACAGGAGGGCCTCCTCCAGCTCCGACAGCGGCACCGGCGCGTAGGGGCTCGCGTAGCCGAGGACGTCCGAGCCGACGGTCATCCCGAGGCCGACCCGGCGGCTCTTGCGGTCGAAGACCGTCTGGAAGAAGGGATAGGAGAGGGCGTCCATCAGCCCCGGCGGCGCCCCCGGGTGGAGGAGTGACGACGGGCCCAGGCCGAGGCTCGACGCAGCCTCCAGACCCTCGGGATCACGTTCCACCGCGCGCTCCTCTCACGACGCGACCGGGACCAGCTCGTCGATCTTACTCCAGAGAGACGCGACCTCCGCTCCGTAGCCGTCCGGCACGGGCCTTCGGGTTTTCCCCCGACGGGGCGGTGGGCTCCCCCTTGGCGTGAGCCTCCTGGCCGAGAACCATCGCCTTAGACGGCCACCGGCTCGACAGGGAGGTGTCATGTCACTACCGCTCGCCTCGCCATGGCCTCCGCGGCGCCCCGGCCGAGCGACCCGGCAAGCCGCCGGTGCCTGACCACCCCACGCCGACGGATCCGGCCGCAGCCTCCGGTCGGGCGGCGACACGCTCGGGCGGGTCGAGCGGGAGCGCGACGAGGGCGCTCGACACGAACCTCGCCCAGACCGCCGTTGAGGTGGTCATCCCGAGTGAGCACCTGGTGCTCCTCGACATCTCCTCGGACTGGTACGGGATCCGTCGCGGCACCGAGGAACTGCTGCGCGAGGTGCACCACCGCTACGCCAGCTGGCCGCAGACCCTCACCGACGTCCACCGGCGAGCGACCGGCGACTTCAACTACTACAACCGGCACGAGAGGGGGCCGGAGGCCCTGGCGGTCTACTGCGACATCTACGCGAGGATCGTCGAGGAGGCCACGGAGCCGGCGGTACGGGCGGATGCGGTGCGTCTGTGGCTCCAGTACCTCGAGATCCTGACGACCCGCTCCGGCGAGCGGCAGGACCAGAACCTGGTGGTGGTGCGAGCGGCCCTGTCGCGCATGGCGCCGAGCGTCGAGGGATCGCCCGAGCTGGCCGCGGCCGCCTCATCGCGCCTCCGGCGGTTGGCGGAGGCCCTCGCGAACGCACCCGGGGCCACCGCCGGCCCGGCCCTCGACGACGCCCTCGGCCTGCTGAGCGCGACCCTCCGGCAGGTCTACCGCACCTGGATCTCCCGCGAGGATCCGGTCTCCTGGTACCGCGAGGTCACATCCGCCTCGAGCGACGAGCCCGTACCCGAGGCCATCGAGCGGATCTCGCACGGCCGGCTGCGCGAGCACCTGCGTGACCTCAGCGCTCTCACCGGCGCCGCCCTGCGCGAGCGCGCGCCCGACCTCCTCTCGCTTCCCGACGACCGCCAGATCGTGCAGGCCCACCTCGACGCGGCCCAGGCCGTCGCCGACGCCGAGACTCCCAGCGGGCTGCTGTCCCGCATCCACTGGCTCCTGCGTCTCCTGGAGCAGGATGGGCTCGCCGCCGTGCACGAGCCCGCCCTCCGGGGGGTGAACCTCCTCTGCTCGCGGCTGGTTGTGGAGGGGGCCGCGGAGGGACAGCAGGTCCTCGTGCACGAGCTGTTCGCGCTCCTGCGGCGCGCCGGCTTCCCCCGGACACGGGCGGTGAACGAGCTCGTCGGGAGCGTCGGCGCGCTGACGATGGCGAGCGGCGACCCCGACCTCGTCGTCGCCTTCGTCGGGGAGATCCTCGACTTCGACTTCGACTATCCCGGCTTCTCCGGGTTCACCCCCGAATGGGGCGTGCGCGTGAATCCCGCCCACCTCAGGAGCATCCGGATGTACCTGCGGATGATCGAGGCGGACCCCCTGCCGGCGAGTCCCCTCATCGCCGCGCTCGTCGTGCACCTGCGGCTCGGCGGCGTCTTCATCCTCGACACCGAGCTCTTCCAGAGGGACGTCTCATCGCTGCTGGGGTGCGACGTGGGCCCCGTCTATCTCCTGGTCAAGCAGCTCCTCAAGGTCTTCCCGGTCTACTTCAACGAGATCGGTGCGGAGGGCGAGCTGCGCAGCACCTCGACCCGGCTCGACGAGATCGAGGAGCGCCACGACCCGCTCTGCCACTTCCTGCGCAAGCAGAGCCACGTGGACTGCAACCCGCTGCTGGCCCCCTTCGCGGAGGAGATCTTCCGCTTCTGGGCGACCGGCGACCCCGCCCCCCTGGGGCGCTTCATCCCCGACGCGATCATGGAGGATCTGCTCGCCGGGGAGGGGGCGCACGCGGGCACGCGGGCGGTGGCGGCCCACCTGGCCGAGAGCGGGGGCGGGGTTGATCGCGTCCTCGCGTCGGAGCCCGCGGATATCGACGCCCGCCTCGCCGAGCTCCCCGACGCCGATCCGGTGGGGCGCGAGAAGGTCTCCCTCCTCTTCCGCGTGCGGCGGGAGATCCGGCGCAAGTACGCCCTCGACCACGCCGACGCCCTGTATCGGCTGCGTGCGTTCCGACGGGTCAACGCCCACCTGGTCACGGCGCTGGAGGAGGCCCTCGGGCGGGACGAGCCCGAGATGGCCCTGGAGCTGCTGCTCTCGATCCTCGAGCGGCTCCAGGAGATCATCCTCAGCCCCGGAGCGGTCGAGGCGTTCGAGGACATCTACCTGAAGCGCCACATCGCGGCCGGCATCCCGAGCATGTACGGCTCCTATCGGGAGGACCGCTTCGAGGCAGCCGGCCTGTCCTTCCGCCTGGAGTCCCTCGCCGGCGCGCTCTTCGAGCGGGTCATCGCCGACGAGGACCTGGGCGCACTCGACCGCGATCGACTTGGCGCGGTGGCACGGTGGCTGCACCTGCTGCTTCGCGCCCTTCGCATCGACGGCTACCGGGCGCAGGGACTGGCCCACTGCCTGTCGATGCTCGATCAGGCGGTCGGGACCGACGGGGTGACGGTCGGGCAGTACATCAACATCTTCCAGCTCACCTCACGCAGCATCGAGACGCTGGTGAGGGCTCGGATCCTCGACGCCTACGAGGACCCGACGCGGCGCATCGTCGGACGGATGATCGAGCGTGGGGTCCTGACACCGCCCCCGGCCGACGGCGAGTGGGCAGCGCTCAAGATCTCGGAGACGTTCCTGCGCGACCTGATCGCAGAGAGCCTGGGGCTGCAACGGCTCGACGTGCTCGTGGGGCGCGTGCTGGGCGCGCTGAGGGAACAGCGCGACGCCCACCCGCCGGTCCCCCCGGCGACGCACTGCGACCTCGACTCGTCGATCGTGGCCTTCGGCGCCGGAGAGGAGCCACGCGGGGGCATCATCTCCCTCGGCAACAAGGGCTTCATGCTCGCCCGTCTCGTGCACCTGGGCTTCCGCGTGCCGAGCGGCTTCGCCCTCACCACGGAACTCGCCCGGCACCCCGAGGGGCTCGCGGGTGAGGAGGGGATCCCGCCGCCGGTTGTCGCGCGCATCCGCGACCAGGTCGCGCGCCTGGAGCGTCTGGCCGGACGACGCCTCGGGGACGCGACGAGGCCGCTCCTGCTGTCGGTGCGCGGAGGGGCGCCCCTGAGCATGCCGGGGATGCTGGAGAGCTTCCTCAACGTCGGCATCAACGAGACGATCGCCGAGGGCATGGCCACGACGCCGCGGTACGCCTGGGCGGCCTGGGACTCCTACCGGCGCTTCCTTCAGTTCTGGGGGATGAGCCACGGGCTCGGGCGGCAGCACTTCGACGAGCTGATGAGCGAAGCCAAGGAGCGGTACGGGGTGCCGAAGAAGGCCCTCCTCGCGCCGTCGCGGATGAGGGAGGTCGCCCTGCGCTACCGCACGCTGGTGGAGGACCACGGCCTGCGGGTGGTCGAGGAGCCCTTCGCGCAGCTGCTGGCCTGCGTGGAGCGTGTGCGCCGCTCCTGGCACTCCGAGCACGCGCGCCTCTACCGTCGCGCCCTCCACATCGCGGACGAGTGGGAGACGGCCGTCCTC
This sequence comes from Miltoncostaeaceae bacterium, assembly GCA_963760715.1. Taxonomy (GTDB): domain Bacteria; phylum Actinomycetota; class Thermoleophilia; order Miltoncostaeales; family Miltoncostaeaceae; genus CAVXDY01. The sequence goes on from CAVXDY010000008.1 coordinate 7,393, forward strand.
GTCCAGAAGATGGTGTACGGGAACCTCGACGCCGATTCGGGCACCGGGGTCTTCCTCACCCGGCATCCCCAGCACGAGTCGGACAGCAGGGAGCCCTACGGCGACTTCGTCGTCCAGGGCCAGGGCGACGACGTGGTCGCGGGCCTCGTCGAGACCCATCCCATCACCGAGGGCCAGCGACGGCGCGAGGCCGCGCATTCGCCGCTCTCGCTCGAGCGCGACTTCCCGGCCATCTACGGCGAGCTCGCCGGGATGGGGCGCGTGCTGGTGCAGGACCACGGGATGAACCATCAGGAGATCGAGTTCACCTTCGAGAGCCCCCGGCCCGAGGACCTCTTCATCCTGCAGACCCGCGACACGGTCCTCGCCTCGGGCTCGCTCGTGCCGGCCTTCGAGCCCACCCCGGAGCTCGAGGCCGCCCGAATCGCGGCCGGCGTCGGCGTCGGCGGCGGGGCGCTCAGCGGCCGGGTGGCGCACACCGCCGGCGACGTCGCCGATCTGCGCCGGCACCATCCGGCGGACGACATCATCCTCCTGCGTCGCGACACGGTCCCCGACGACATCCCGCTCATGTTCCACGTCGCCGGCCTGCTCACGTCGCTCGGCGGGGCGACGAGCCACGCCGCGGTCGCGGCGAAGCGGGCCGGCAAGACCTGCGTCGTCGGCTGCCGGCCCCTCCAGGTGTCCGTGCGGGACGGGCGCTCGCGGATCGGCGGCCACGAGCTCGTGACCGGGGACCGCCTCTCGATCGACGGGATGGACGGCTCGATCTACGTGGGCGCGCATGCGATCGCCGAGGTCCGCGTCCGCGGGCGCGCCCAGCAGTGAACGACCACCGACGAGGAAGGACGCCATGAGCGGCATCGGACAATCAGAGGCGCTGGGGATCAACGGTCTCGGCCGCATCGGGAAGCTGACCGTCTGGCATCACGTCGCGCGAGGTCACTTCGAGCGCCTCGTCGTCAACGTCGGTCGCGAGGTCGGCACCGCTCTGGAGGCCGTCTGCGGGGTCATCGAGAACGACTCGACCTACGGGAGCATCCACCGCTTCCTCCACGGCATCGACGCCACCCCGTGCGTCACGATCGTCGACCGCGAGACGGGGCTGCTCGACGTCGCCGGCGTGCCGGTGACGGTGCTCCGCACGGCGCGCAACCCCAAGGACATCGACTGGCGCGGGCAGAGGGTACGGCTCGTGGTCGACACCACGGGTGCCTTCGACGACCCGGCGGCGGCGGTCGAACTCGCCGCGCGGATCGCTTCGCGGGCACCTGCTCGCCGGGGCGGAGAAGGTCATCTACAGCGCCGCCTTCAACACCAGGACCGTCGGCCTGTCGATGCCGGACGACGCCACGACGCTCATCTACGGCATCAACCACGAGGCCTTCGATCCCCGCCGGCATGACCTGATCTCCGCGGCGTCCTGCACGACGACGGCCCTCGCGCACATGGTCAAGCCGCTCATCGAGAGGCTCGATCCGACGAGCATCATGACGGCGTCCATGAGCACCGTTCACGCGGTGACCAACTCGCAGAGCGTGCTCGACTCGGTGCCCGGCGCCGGGACGTCCGACCTCCGGCGCAGCCGCAGCGCCCTCAACAGCATCATCCTGACCTCCACCAACGCGGCGAGCACATTGGAGCAGGTGATCCCGGAGATCTGCGACGTCGGCTTCATGGCCGACTCGGTCCGCGTCCCGATCCCCACCGAGTCACTCATCATCCTCAACATGACGTTCCAGACCCGCATCACCGACGGCGGGCGGAGCACGATCACCCGCGAGATCCTCAACCAGCTCTACGCGGACGTCGCCGATGCCTCCGGCGGGGGCCTGCTGGTCTACAGCGAGAGGCAGAACGTGCCCGCGGACGTCATCGGGGTCCGCGCGGCGGTCGTGATCGAAGGCGTCGAGACACACACGCGAACCGGCTTCGCCACGGTGGACCTCGGCTCGCTGCCCGGCCTGGCACCGGAGGTCCGGGAGCACCTGGGCTCCGGCGTGATCCGGCTACCGGTGACGCACGCCAAGATCTTCGGCTGGTACGACAACGAGTACGGCAGCTACACCAACCTGCTCGGGGACCTCACCGAGCACGTCCACCGCTCCCTCGAGTGAGCGCGGCCCGGCCCGAAGGCGGCGGCCGGCGAGACCTCAGTCGTCGGGGGGCTGGGCGGGCGCCGGGTCGAGCTCGGGACACCCACAGCCGCCGAGCTCCTCGTCCGTGTCCTCGAGATCGATGAGCGGCTGGTCGTCGTCGTGGGCCGCCGCCGGGTCCAGCCCGAGCGCGCGGAGCTCGTTGTCGGCGAGCGGCGGGCGGACCCGGATCGGGAAGTCGCGCGCGGTCTCGTTCCCGCGCACGTCCGCGCCGCTCACCCGCAGGCGATACCGCCCGGGGGGCATCCGCCCGGTTCGCAGGTACCCGTCGCCCGACGGACTCTTCAGCGTGACCCGGTAGGTGATGTCGGGCTGCGTGCGGTGGCGGGTCGATGACACCGTGTACATCAGGTTGCCCACCGGGGTGACCGGGATCTGATCCATACGGAAGAGGTGGTACGGCCCGACGGCGACCTGGTCGTCCTCGTCGAAGATCACGTAGCTCATGCGGTAGAGGCCGGCGCCGAGCCCGCCGTCGCCCTGGATGTCGTGGGCCGGCACGCAGAGGCCGACCGGCCCCCACAGCGCGTCCAGGTCCATCCTCGCGCCGCTGGGGCTCAGGGCGGTGAGCGCCCCGATCACGGGGGCCGCGTGGTCCTCGTAGCCGATCAGCGCGCCGAAGGCGAGCGGGTTGATGGGCCGGCCCTCGTGGAAGCGACTGAGGTGGACGTGGCCCTGCCCCTCGTAGACCGTCCCGAGCACGGTGCGCATCGCCCGGACGCGGGTGCCCTCGCGGACCGTGTCCGCGAGGTGTACGTACCGGAAGTCCCCGACCTGCACCCAGCGCCCGTAGCCCGTCCCGCCGCCGATCCGCGCCACGCCGTTGGTGATGGCGTAGACCCTGCTGCCGTCGGGGGCCTTGATGTCGATGCCGTGGTGGATGATTCGCCGGCCGGGGACCGAGAGTTGGTTGATGCGCTCGAGGACGTGCACCAGCGCCGCCCCGGCCACGCCGGCCGCGGCCGGAACGCCGACCAGCCCGCGCGGCTCGCCGAAGGTCGCCCGCACCGGGTGAGGGCTGTCGAAGGGCCTCAGCGGCCAGTGCAGGAGCTGGTCGGGAAACCGCCCTGCGCACGCGGGGGGGGAGGGCGACATGAGAAAGCCCCGGACGTTGTTCATGTCACCTCTCGACGCGGGAGCCGGACACCGGCGCCGGCTCCACGCACCAATGGCTGCGAAGCGCGACCGTTCTGGGCAGCATGCCGGGAGCGTAACGCGACAGCAGTGGCCGGCGCGCCGGCGTTCGTGGCCCTCATGGCGCGATGGCCCCGTGCGCTCGCGCCGCGAGTGCCGGGGAGACAGAGGCCTGCTCATCTCGCCGATGGACCGCGCGCCGGTGGCCGATCAGGAGCGCGAGCGCGCCATTGGCCACGCAGTAGTACGTCGGGTACAGCAGCAGCGACGGCTCGAGCGCGCCCACGGACCCCGCCGCCAGCGCGCCGACCAGGCTCGCGGAGGCGAAGGTCGAACAGCGTCTCGGAGTCCGGGTCGCGCCAGGTCTTGGGGAGCATCATCCCGGTCGCGATCAGGTCCGCGGCCACCACGCATGCGGTCGCGACGATGGGCTCGTCGGCGATGAGCCACCCCGCCACGCCGACGCCGGCGAGGGTGATCAGCACGGCGTCGGCCGGGCTCAGGGCACCGGTGCCGAGACGGATGGCGAGAAGGATGACGACGGCGTTCAGGACAACCTGGGTCCCGGCCATGACCAGGCTCCAGGACGCGCCGTCGGCGCGCTGGGACATGCACACGGCGATCGCGAGCACCCCCCAGATGAGCCAGGTGCCCCGGTGCGGGCGGGTCGAGCGCCGGACGGTGTCGCGGATGTAGGGGGTCATGCCCGCGACGCCCACGAGGCCGGCCAGCACGCCGAGGATCAGAGCGACGCCGCTCATCGCTGCAAGACGCTCACCCTGGGTGTGCCGCCGAAGTACTCGACCGCGATGGCGGCCGCGATGTCAGCGTCGAAGGGCTGGCAGGAGAACACGTTGACGAAGCACCGGCCCGAGACCTCGTCGGCGTGCATGGTGATCGAGCTGGTCTCGATGAACTGCATCGCCGACCAACCCTCGAGGTCGCCGTTGCCGAAGCGCTCGAGTGCCAGCGGCCCATGGGCCTTCATCCCGATCGCGGCGATCACCTCCGGCACGAAAGCGCGGATGCGGTCGGGATCGGCGAGCCACGCGCACTCGCACCCATGCAGGTCGATCGCCGCGAGGCTGCCCCACGGGACGTAGGTCCGGGTTGGGGCGGGAGCGTGAAGAGCGAGCGGCATCGCAGGCCTCCTTGGCGGTGCATGGACGTACCACCAAGGACAGCCGGGGGGCTCAGATATTCCCGGAGCGGGTTACGCTGTCAGCCTCGATCCTTCGCTCTCAGACGCGGAATCCGAGAGAGATCAGGGGACATGCCAGAGATCTGGTCCAATACGGACTTCCCCTATATGTGCCTGAAGGACGAGAAGCGGACAGTGGCCTTTCGAGAGGCCATCGAACGAACCGTCAGGCGTGGCGACACGGTCCTCGATGTCGGGGCCGGCACCGGAATCCTGTCCCTCTTCGCCGCGTCGGCGGGCGCGCGTCGGGTGTATGCCGTGGAGATCGAGCACTCGCTCGCCAGGGCCCTTCGCACGACCGTCGCGTTGAATCACCTGGCCGAGGTCGTGAGGGTCGTCGAGGGCGACATCCTGGAGGCCGATCTGCCGCAGGGCGTTGACGTCGTCATCGCGGAGATCATCGATACCGGCCTGCTCGACGAGCTTCAGGTGCCGGCCCTCAACAGCCTCAGGGCCAGGGGCATCGTCGATCGGGACACCCGGCTGATACCCGGCCGGTACGAGACCACCGCGCAGCTGGTGTCGGCCGACAACCTGTACTACGGGTACCAGATCGTCGCGCCCAAGCACGAATGGCCCTTCTACGCCGACGCCGAGAACGGGTGGGCCCCCACCTCCATCCTGCCCGTCAGCGATCGGGTCATCGTGGCCTCTCACGACTTCTCGAGCGGAGTGATCGACGAGAGCGTCACCGTCACCAGGACCTTCACGATCGAACCGGGCGGCCGGGCCAACGCCCTCAGGATCTCCGGCTCGATGACCCTGTGCGAGGGGGTCGCGCTCGGTGCGACGAATGCCGTCAACGGAGACAAGATCGTCGCACTCGACTCTGACCTGATCGGCGAGGTGCAGCTCGAGCTGGCCTATCGCATGGGGGCCGGATTGGGGAAGCTGGCGATCAGGCGGGTGTGAGAGGCGCCCCCGCCGGCCGGCCCCCGCTCAGAAGGTGACGGCGCCCCCGCCCTTCCACACGGCGAGCTTGGTGAGCGTGTCCTCGTTCGCCGTCCGGCTCGACAGAACGCACGTGTGCCCATCGCGCAGCCAGGTCACGACGGTGCGTCCGCCCTGGGTGAAGACGTGCAGATCGACGCCGTCGCGGGTGACCGGGCGCGCGTCCTCGGGCACGTCGAGCGCGTTGCCGGACACGATCGTGTACGCCACCTCGGCGGCGTCCTTGTCGTAGCGCACCGTGCGGGCCGTGCGATCCCCGAGCTCGTCGGCCCGTTGCCCGGCTCCACTCCAGCCGAACTCCTCGTCCCAGGCCGGGAAGGCCACCCCGTTGACCGACAGGCCGAGCAGCGTCGGGCGGCCCTCGGCGACGGGCGGAGGCGGATCGGTCGTCGCGCGCGTCGCGAGCCCGGCGGCCTCGGCGACCGTCGGCCCGCCGGTCCCCGAGGGGAGGAGCAGGAAGACGGCGAGCACCGCGAGGACCGCCGCCCCGATCGCGAGCCCGCCGAGAAGGGCCCGACGGCGAGGCGCCGGGCGGCGCGCGGCCTCGACTCGGGCGCGCAGGGCGGTGGGCGCGCCGTCGCCGGACGCCTCGGCCGCCGCCGACCGCAGTGCGGCGAGGCCGCGGCGCTGGGCGGCGAGCCCCGCAGCGAGGTCCGGCGTCGCGGCCGCCTGCGCCTCGATCTGGGCGGCGCGGGCGGGCGGCAGCAGGCCGTCGGCCAGCGCGGCGAGCTCCTCGGGCCGCGCCTCGGGGCCGAGCTCGTCGTGCGATCCCTCCACCGTCATCCCTCCCTCCCGGTCGCGCCCGCACAGTGGGCGCACGTCGCCGTGCATCTGTCGACTCCGGCAGCGCGGTGATTATTCCGCATAGTCTTAAAACGAGAGGGGCAACCGCCTCTCGACCGGTTCGGACAGAAAAGCGGAGTTGGAGCGCCACCTCGATCCTCGCGGTCTGGGCGACCACCTCGACCGCCTCTTCCGCGCCGCCTGGGCGCTCTGCGGCTCGCGCGAGGACGCCGAGGACCTGGTGCAGGAGACCTACGCCCGGGTGCTCGCCCGCCCGCGCCTCCTGCGCAACGAGGACGACCTCGGCTACCTGCTGCGCGCCCTGCGCAACACCTACCTCACGGCCCGGCGCACCGAGTCGCGCCGCCCGCGCACCGCGCCGATGCCGGAGGGCCGGGACCCGGTGGAGCGTCGGACCGACCTCGATCCCGAGGCCGCCTTCGCCGCGCGCCAGGTGTACGCGGCGGTCGCCAACCTGCCGGACGACTTCCGCGACGTGATCGTCGCGGTGGACGTCGCCGGCCTCTCCTATCGGGAGGCGGCGAAGGCGCTGAAGACCCGCGAGGGCACCGTGATGAGCCGGCTCTACCGAGCCCGGAACCAGGTCGCCGCCCAGCTCGACGGCTGACGAGGGCGCTCGGACGCCGCTCCCGCGCGCCGGCCGTTGGGCGGTCGTGACCCGCTGGTGAGACGGGCGGGTTAGTGAATGGCCGACGAATCGACGCGGCCGGCCGCACACGGAATGGGACGGACCCGTCGGGAGTCATCCCTGGTGAAACGGCGCACTGCGCCGGACGAGTGAGTCGGGAGGGAGACATGGACATCGGAAGGCCCATCCGCACCTACACCATCGAGCCGATCACATCGCCGGTGCCGGCCCAGGTGCCGGTCGAGCCGGCATGGACCGACCCGCTCGAGGCGCCCACCGCGCCCGAGCCCGTGCCGGCATGAGCGCGCGCCTGTGCTTCCCGGCCGAGCGCGGGTCGCTCGCGGAGGCGCGCGCCGCGGTGCGGCTGGCGCTCCGGCGCGAGCGCTGGGACGACGAGGGCACGGAACTCGTCGTCCTGGCGGTCTGCGAGACCCTGACCAACGCGATCGAGCACGGCTCCGTGCCCGACGACCCGATCGAGATCGAGATCGCGGCGACCGCGGCTCATGCTGAGATCCGCGTGAGCGACCGTGGGCGCCCGGGCGCGAGCCCCCCGGCCGGTATCCCGCCGCCGCCGCCGCCCTCGGCCGAGCGTGGGCGCGGGCTGATCATCATGAGCGCGCTGGCCGACGCCCTCGAGATCCGCCGCGCAGGACGCGGCACCGAGGTACGCCTCCAGTTCACCGCCCCGGTGACGTTCCCGGCATGGGACACGCCCATCTCACACGAGCCCGTGCTGGCATGACCGGCGACAGCGCGCCCGACTACCTGGAGCCGATCGAGGGCTGGCGCGCCTGGATCGTGGACCCGCGCCCCGAGGGGCCCGTCCTCCAGAGCGTCGTGCGCCTGGGCGACTGGCGGCCGGGGCAACCACTGCTGGGCGCCTGCACCGGACGCCGCTACGCCGTGCCGGAGCACCACCCGCCGGTCGCGCACGACACCCCCTTCCTTCACTGCGGGTGCGGGATCCACGCCCACCGCCTCCTCGAGGAGGCCGCCTATTACACGGAAGGGCCGTCGCGGCGGCGGCTCGTCACGGCCATCGGCACCGTGGCCCTCTGGGGCTCGGTGATCGAGTGCAGCGACGGCTGGCGCGCCTCCCACGCCTATCCGGTCCGCCTGGACCTGCCGCTGCGCCGCACGGGACCGGCGGCCTTCCGGGAGTTGGAGGAGATCGCCGGCGGCCTCGAGCGCTACGGCGTGCCGGTGGGGATCGTCGACTGCCGCGATCGGGGGGTGGCCGAGGCGCTCGGGCGAGAGCAGGACCCTCCCGCGCGCCGGGGCGAGCCCGCCTCGGCCGCGCGGACCCTGTTCGGCCTGGGTCGCGGACGAGCGCGGCGATGATCACGCCCTCCGCCATCGACCTCGACCAGCGTCTCGCCCTCGCGGCCCGCGACGGCGACGGAGAGGCCCTCGCGCGGCTGGTGGCCCGCCACGACGCGCGACTGCGCCGGCTCTGCACGCTCATCCTCGGCAACCCCCACGACGCCGACGACGCCGTTCAGGATGCGTGGCTGCGCGTCCTGTCGGCCATCCGGCGCTTCACGCCCGGCGACGTCTCGGCGTGGTTGTCGGTGATCGCGCGCAACGAGGCGCGTCGGCTGGCGAGCGCGCGACGGCCGGCGGCGTCCCAGGCCCTCGAACTCGCCGAGGGCCCGGTCGCGGACGATCCCTACGAGCGGGCTCGCGGCCGTGAGCTGGCGGCCACCCTCACGCGCGCCATTGGCGCCCTTCCGTCCGGCCAGCGTCAGGTCGCCCTGCGCGAGGCTCTGGGCCAGCGCCCGGACGAGACCGCCGCCGCTCTCGGGCTCTCGCCGGGCGCCCTGCGCATCCGCCGCCACCGTGCGCGAGCGGCCCTGCGGCGGGCGCTGGTCGAGGCGGGGCCCGCCGCGCGTCCCGGCCGGGCCGAACCGGCGCGAAACGTTTCGAGGGCGGCCCGGGTTCTCTCACCGCACGGCCCCCACCACCCGCACAAAGGAGCACCACCATGGCCATTGCGCCGAACGACGTCAACGTCCTCTCCGTCGAGACCGCCGACCTGGACTTCACGGCCGGGCAGAACATCGACGTCACCATCGAGGCCGAGGCGGGCGTCGCCCTCCACGGCACCGGCGGCAAGTACCGGGTCCGGATGACCGTGACCGACACGACCAACCCGGCCCTGCTGAACCAGCAGGACATCGTCGGCAACTTCGGCGACGCCCACTGGCTCAACCCCGGCCTCAACAGCTTCACGTTCACGGTGCCGGGCGCCGCGACCGCCGGTCGCGACGGGAACGTCCTCGAGCCCCAGGCGCGCGTCATCTGCAACGCCGCCGCCCCGTTCGACACCTCGCACGCCGTCGGCGCCGGCGTCCTCCTGACGCCCTAGCCGACCGACGTCCGCCCGATCCACCGACCCGCCCCGGCGTGAGCGGGTCGGTCCGGGCCTCCACCGCTGCCGGTCAGGCGAGCGGGATCCCGTTCACCCGCCCCGCCGGGCGATCGCGAAGGTCTTCACGAAGCTGTAGCGGTACGTTCCGTCGTCGGCGACCCCTGCGCGGAAGAGGGCGTGCATCCGCTCCAGGGCCGCTCTCTGGTCGGCGGGCGGCAGGTCGGCCCAGAGATGGCTCCCGACCGCCTCCATGCGGGCCGCGTAGTCGGCCGGGGGCACGCGGCGGCGGCGGGTCTCGGTCCAGACGTCCAGAGGCTCCAGGCCGGCCGCCACCAGGTACCCGGTGAGCACGTCCGGGTCGATCTCGTTGTCCTCGACCGAGTCGGCCAGACGCTGCAGGATCGGGTCGCCGTTGTCGCGGATGAGCCGCACGGTCTCGCGGTCGTGCGCCGGGCCGGGCGCGAGGACGCCCAGGATCCCGCCGGGAGCGAGCGCCCGGGCCATCCCGGCGATGGCGTCGGCGCGCGCCGTGAACCAGTGGAGGGCCATCGCGCACAGCACGAGATCGGCGCTCGAATCCGCCACCCCCATGTCGAGGACGTCCCTCGCCCGGAGGTCGGCGGCGACGCCGGGGAAGCTCCGGAGCCGCTCGCGGAACACGGCGAGCATCGGAGGCGACGCGTCGATCCCGACGACGCTCCCGACCCCGAGCCGCGGGATGGCCTCGAGCGAGGCGAACCCGGTTCCGCAGCCGACGTCGAGCAGGCGCGGGTAACGACCCACCGGCACGGAGGCCACGAGCCGGCTCGCACCCGCCCGGTTGACGGCGACGTGGCCGTCGTAGACGTGGGCGCTCCGGTCGAAGCTCTCGGCCGCGGCCGGAGGCGGGGTCGAGGGTCGCGTCATGGCCCCACGCTAACGAACGGCACGGCGAGGGCGCACCGGCGGCCCGCGCATGGTTGCCCGCGCGCGGTTCCGCGCACTAGCGTCGCGCCGTGAGGCTCACCCTCCGCATTGCGCTCGCGTGCGCCGCCCTGCTCTCCCTCCCCACGGCCGCGCACGCGGGCTTCACGTCCCAGCCGATCCGGATCTCCGGCGACACCGACGTCAGCACCTTCCCGGCGGTCGCCGCGGACGGCCGCGGCGACATGGTCGTCATCTGGACGGAGAGGGTCGCGACCGAATCCCGGCTGCTCGCGCGGCGCGTGCACCCGGACGGCACGCTCGGCGCGGTGCTGACGATCTCGGACGGCACGATGCTCCCGGTCCAGCGGGACGTGGTGGTCACCCCCGCCGGCCGGGCGCTCGTGGTGTGGAACGAGAGCACCACCGGGGCGGCGCCCCGCTTCCTGCGGGCGCGGTGGATCGAGGCCGACGACACGCTCGGCTCCCAGATCCTCCTGCGCAACGCAGGGGCCGGCGCCAGCGCCGATAACCCGGTCGCGACGGTGACCACGGACGGCGACGCGACGGTCGCCTGGCGGAACTCCGTGAACATGCTGGTCGAGGCCCGCGAGGTCGGCGCGAACAGCGTCGCCGGGACGTTGCTGCAGCCCCCGGACGGACCGGGCACGAGCGGCCCGGACATCGCTCCGACCGCGGCCGGCGGTGCCCTCGTGGCGTGGACCGGGCCGCCGGCGATCAGGGCGATGCCGGTCAACGCCGCGGGCGCCGCGGGCACCGTCCAGACGCCGGTCGCGACCGGCGTCATCACGAGCCCCCGCCTGAGCAGCGGCGGCCCGGGCCGCATCCGCATCGTGTGGCCGCCCGTGGGGGAGATCGACCAGCAGCTCGCGGCGCTGGACGTCGACGCGGCCGGGGTGGCGGTCGGCGCGCGGCAGAGCCTCCTGGGCGGCACCGTGCCGGCCATGTTCCCGCAGGTCGCGGGCAACGCCGCGGGACGCTCCGTGGCGGCCTGGGACCAGGGCCTCGACGTCGCATCCCGCTTCATCGGCGCCGACGGGATCCCCGAGCCGGCGACGTTCACGGCGCCCGCGCAGGCGCAGTTCGTCGGGGGGGCCGACGTGCTCGACGACGGGACCGGCATCCTGCTCTGGACCCAGGGGGAGCTCGGCAGCCCGCGCGCGCTCTGGAGTCGCGTGATCGGCCCCGACGGCATCCCGGCCGGACCGCAACAGCTCGCGCCCGCCAACGCCTCGTCCACCAGGATCGCCAGCTCGCCCGACGGCGTGGGCCTCGTGGTGTGGGACCAGGGTCCGGCCGACCTGAGCGGCGCCCCCACCCACGTCGAGGCCCTGCAGTTCCTGCCCCCGCCCAGCTGCGCGGACGCCTCGGCCACCGTGGTTCAGGGGCGCCCCACGCGCGTCTCGCTTGCCTGCACGGGGCTGCAGCTCACCGCGCCCCAGGTCCTGAGCGCGCCGGCGAACGGCTCGCTCAGCAGCGTGGATCCGGCGACCGGGAGCGTCGTCTACACCCCGCGGCCCGGCTTCAAGGGGAACGACACGTTCACCTTCCGGGGCACGAACCGGGGCGGGCCGGGGCCGACCCAGACCGCCCGCATCACCGTCGGCAAGGACACCGTCGCGCCGGTGGTCCGGTCCTTCCGGGTCACCCTGAAGCGTGTGCGGCTGCGCACCGCCTTCCTGCCCCGGGCCAAGAAGCGGCCCGCCTTCCGGCTGAGGTTCTCCGAGCCGTCGACCGCCAAGATCACGATCCAGCGCCGCCGCGGCAAGCGCCTGCGCACCGTCGGGACGCTCGTGCTCCGCACGGCGGCCACCGACGCCACCCTGAGGTTGCCGAAGCGCCTTCGGGGGCGCGTCCTGGCCCCGGGCACCTACCGCGCGACACTGGTCGCCACCGATCTCGCCCTCAACCGCTCGGCGCCCGAACGCATCCGCTTCACCGTGACGCGCCGCTGAGCGGCGAGCTCAGCGCCGCGGGCAGGGCGGGAGGGGGTAGCCGGCGCACGCTCGCGAGCAGCCTGGTTCCCTGGAGGCGGCCCGAAAGCGAGCGCCAGCGGCGCCGATGTCACGGATACCGCTGCCAGGCCGCTCGCGCGTCATCCTTCCTCGATGAGATTCGCGGGGGGCAAGATCGAGACTCCTGGGCCGTGCGGTGGTGACCGAGTACGGCTCGCGAATCGATCGCGTACACGACGTCCGCGGCGAGTTGACGGACGATCGCCTTCGCGTGACCGGCCTCATCGCCGGCGGCCTCGGCGTGTTCGAGCGGCTGGGGTGCGCCGAGCGGACCCCGTCGGACCCGAAGCGGCGAAGCGGCACTCCCAGGTAGTCATCGTGCGGGACAGAGTCGTGAGCGCCGGTGACGTGATCGTGGTCCGCGGCTAACTCGACCACCGAGACGGCCATTGACAGTCTGGCCTCACTCGTAAATGTTCCCGCCCCACAATCGAGGGGGGTGGGGTGGGAGCGAGACGTACTGCCGCAGCGGCGGTGATCGCCGGTCTGTCCGTGATGGCCGTTGCGCCGGGGCTCTTCTCAGCCGCGGCCGCCGGCACGAAAACCTTCGGCGACCCGGTCGGCGACGCCGGGACCGGGTTCGACGTGACGGGCGTCACCGTCGCCAACGACAACGCGGGCAAGCTCACCTTCGCGGTCAGCCTGCCGGCGGTCGCGACCCCGCCCGCGAACATGTGGGTCTTCATCGGCCTCGACACCGACCTGAAGCCCACCCCCGGAGGCCAGGGGTTGGACTACACGATCGTCGTCGCGAAGGGCGGCGTCCTTCTCTTCAAGCCGACGGCGTCCGGCCCCGGATCGCCGTTGATCCCCCCTTCGCTGTCAACGAGCTTCCAGCAGGGCGTGATGACCGTGGCCATCAACCTCCGGGACATCGGGGCCCCCCGGTTCTTCGGGTTGAGCGTCGCCTCTTTCACCGAGCTTCCCGACGGTTCGCTCGACACCGTCAACAACGTCAACTCGGCCCCCGACACCGGGATGGTCCTGCACGAGGTGAAGCTGCCCACGAAGCTCCTCGTGCGCTCCTCGAGCCTCTCGCCCGCACGGCCGTCGGCCGGCGCCGAGTTCCGCGCGGGGATGTCCGTCCGCGACGTCACCTTCGGCTCGCCGGGCGAGCCGGCCGCCGGGGGTGCCGTGAAGTGCACCTTCACGATCGGCGGGCGCCCGGTCACCACCCGCGGATCGCTCACGCGCGCCGGCCGCGCGACCTGCCGTGGGCGCGCCCCCGCCGACTCGGCAGGCAAGGGCCTGACGGGCACGATCCGCTATCGACAGGGCACGGCGACGATCTCGCGTACCTTCGCGGGTCGCGTCCGGTAGGCCCCCGCCCGGGCCCGGCCGCGCAAGTGGCGCGATCGCCGGAGTAGCTCAGCTGGTAGATGCGCGGCGGCGCAGGTTGCGTTCCTCGCGGAGGATCGCGGTGACCGGCACGCGGGCGTGGAGGCCCCGGCAGGTCCAGAACCTCCCGATCACCGGGGGGCCACCGGTGTTGATTCCCGCGCGGCAGCGGGTCGAGCCGGGGGGCGCGGTCAGCCCGCGATGTGCGGCACCACGCGCTCGGCGAGCAGCTCGAGCTGGCGCACCTCGTCCCCGAGCGGCCAGAAGAACAGCCGCCGGGCCCCCGCGTGCGCGAAGGCGCTCAGGCGCTCCGCGCAGACCTCCGCCGGGCCGATCGGGAGCGAGAGCTCGCGCAGCGCCTCGACGGGCCGTCCGAGCAGCGGGCTGAGGACGTCGGCGAGCACCCGATCGGCCGCGGCGCGGTCCTCGGTCACGTAGGCCCACAGGGTGGCGATGCCGTTGTCGAACCGATCGGGGTCGTCGCCGCGGGCGGCGACGTGTTCCCGAACGCGCGCCCACGAGGCGGCGAAGCGCTCCGGGGTGGTGTTGTAGCCCGAGGCCAGCCAGCCGTCGGCGAGCTCCGCCGCGCGCCGCAGCCCGCGTGAGCCACCCCAGCCGGCCAGCCAGAGGGGCGGCCGTCCGGGATGCGCGGGGGGCGGCTCGAGCGTGACGCCGGCGGTCGAGTAGAAGCGGCCGGTGAAGGGCTCGGCGTCACGGCCGAGCAGCGCCCGGACGGCCCTGACCGCCTCCTCGAACCGCGCGAACCGATCCTCGGCCGGAACGCCGCCGACGACGTAGTCGCGCTCGGACGAGCCCGGGCCGAGCCCCGCGACGAACCTGCCGTTCGAGAGCAGGTCCAGGGCCGCGAAGGCCTTGGCCGCCTGCGCCGGCCCGCGGACGGCGGGAAGGCAGATCGTCGTCGCCAGCCCCAGATCCCCCGAGACGTCCATCACGGCCGCGAGGGCGGTGAGCCCGTCGAGCCACGGCCGGCGGAACACCAGGTGGTCGTTGGCGCACAGCCAGCGGTACCCCAGCCGGGACGCCGCCTCCGCGTGAGCACGGAGCCCGGCCGGGGACGGAGCCCCCTCCGAGAAGGGGATGAGGGGAAGGTGCGCGCCGATCTCCATGGCTCGGCGCGATCTCATCACGACTCCGCCCGCCGCGCGAGCGATGGATCTCAGGGCCCCGGCGGATCTCTCTTGGAAACGGCGGCGAGAGGAACGGGGGTCAAACGCGGCGACCGCGACATCCCCCATCAGGCACGAGCTCAGGAGGTCACGGAATGAGGCGCGTGATGGTTCGCTACCGGGTGAGGCCCGACCAGGCCGCCGCGAACGAGGAGCTCGTCCGCGCGGTCTACGAGGAGCTGGAGCGCACGCAGCCGGCGGGACTCCGGTACGCGACGTTCCAGCTCGAGGACGGCGTGAGCTTCGTCCACCTCGCCTCGACCGAGACCGGGGACGGGCACAACCCGCTCTCCGACGTGGAGGCGTTCAAGGTGTTCCAGGAGGAAATCCGCGACCGGTGCGACGAGGCCCCGGTCGCCACCGTGCTCCGCGAGATCGGCTCCTACCGCCTCTTCGGCGACCGCGCGGGATGATCAATCCCGTGGTCCACCTCGAGCTGCACACGGGCGATCTGCCGGGAGCCTGCGCGTTCTACGCGCAGCTCCTGTGCTGGCTCCCGGAGCGCATCGACGCCGGGCGCGGCTCGTACCTCATGCTCGAGCTGGGCGGCGGTGTCGGGGGCGGGATCGTCGAGTGCGGCACCCGCCGCCCGCGCTGGCTGCCCTACGTCGAGGTCAACCGGGTCGACGAGGTCACCGACCGGGCGCGCCGGCTCGGGGCGTCCGTGTTGCTGGAGCCCCGCGAGGGCCCCGAGGGCTGGCGCAGCGTCGTCGCCAGCCCCGAGGCCGGGGAGATCGCGTTCTGGCAGCCGAAGGGTCTCCCGTCACCGACGGCGTGTGTCGCGCCCCGTGACCTGGTCTGATGCAGAGATGAGCTCCTCTCCGGCGGCGTCGACCGCGAACGAGGGCCAACTGCTCGAGGCCGCCCGGCGGGGCGACGAGGACGCCTACGGCCGGCTGGTGGGGCCCCATCGCTCCGCGCTTCTCGCCCACTGCTACCGGATGCTCGGCTCGGTGCCGGACGCCGAGGACGCGCTTCAGGAGGCGCTGCTGCGCGCCTGGCGCGGGCTGGCCCGGTTCGAGGGCCGGAGCGCGTTCCGGTCCTGGCTGTTCACGATCGCGACCAACGCCTGCCTCCGGGCGATCGAGCGTCGGCCCCGGCGGGTGCTCCCGATCGACTACGGGCCGGCGGCCGATCCTCACGAGGGCCCCGGCGCGCCGCTCGTCGAGTCGGTGTGGGTGGACCCCTATCCGGATGAGAGGCTCGGCCTGGAGGGCGGCTTCGCCGGCCCCGAGGCCCGCTACGAGCAGCGCGAGAGCGTCGAGCTGGCGTTCATCGCGGCGCTCCAGCACCTGCCGGCTCGGCAGCGGGCCGTGCTGATCCTCCGGGACGTGCTCGGCTACTCGGCTCGCGAGGTCGCCGATGCGCTCGAGACGACGCCGGCCTCGGTCTACAGCGCGCTGCAGCGCGCCCACCGGACGGTGGACGAGAGGCTCCCCGGGCAGAGCCAGCAGGCCACGCTGCGCGCGCTCGGCGACGCCGGGCTGCGGGAGGTCGTGGACGGCTACGTCGATGCGTGGGAGCGCGGTGACGCGGACGCGGTCCTCGCGATGCTGGCCGAGGACGCCACGATGGCCATGCCCCCGATGCCGGCCTGGTACCGCGGTCGCGACGCGGTGGCCGACTTCCTCCGGGGCTGGCCGCTGGCGGGCGGCCTTCGCTGGCGCCTGGTTCCCGTCCGCGCGAACGGGCAGACGGCTTTCGGGACCTACCTCTGGGACACGGACAAGGAGAGCTTCATGCCGCACGGCGTCAGCGTGGTCACCCTGCGCGACTCCCGGATCGCGGAGGTCACGACCTTCCTCGACCCCGCGGCCTTCGGGCGCTTCGGGCTGCCGGATGAGATGGGTCCCTCATGAGCGCCCCGGCCGGTGACGGAACGCCCGCCGACCTCTGGGTCCTCGCGACCCCCAGCGGGCAATCCGAGTTCCAGGCCTACCGCGACGAGACGCTCGACCCTCCGGCCCTGGTGGTTCGGGTCGGCACGACCGAGCTGCGCTACCGGCTGAGCTGCATCACCGATCTGCGGGAGATGCTCGTCGCGCACGGCGACTGGATGCCGCTGGGCAGCGCCGACGAGCAGAAGCCGGCCGCGGAGGGGACCGTCGAGGCCTGGGCGCGTTCCGACGACAATCCCGCCGGCGGCTGGTACGGGCTCAAGAAGGGCCTGCGGGGCCGGTTCGCCAATTACGTGCCGCCCGTGCTCGAGCGCCTCGGCCTGGCCGAGGTGGAGCACAACGCGCGCAACAACCGGATGCGGGCGCTCTCACCGTGAACCGCGCGGCCTCGCTAGCGGAGCGGCGCGCTCGGGAGGGGCTCCGGCTCGGGCTCGACGTCGCTCCGCCGGCCGATCGCGCCGGCCAGCATCGGGAAGACGAGCACGGACAGCAGCCCCGCCCCCACGAGCGCGGCGGCGTTCTCGGGCAGCATGACCCCGGTCGAACAGCCCGATCTGGGCGATTGCAACGATCAACGGCAATCCGGTGGCGGCGTAGAGCGCAAGCTGCAGCGGCTCGCGACCGGGTAGGCGCGAGCGGAAGACGAGGAACACGGAGAGCCCACGCACCGCGAGCAGGAGGACGAAGAAAGCGAGGAGTCGCGCCGGGTAGTCCAGAATCGATTGAACGTCCACCTGCATTCCGGAAACCACGAAGAACACGGGGATGAAGAAGCCGAACGCGAGCCCGTCGATCTTGCGCTCGAGGCTTTCGTTCCCCTCGGGAAGGGTCACGCGCAGGACGACGCCGGCGGCGAAGGCGCCGAGCACGACGTCGAGCCCGAGCTCTCCTGAGAGCCATAGCAGGGCGACCAGCAGGAGCAGGGTGATCCTCACCGGGGTCTGAGACGAGCTCTCTGACCCGAGCCCCACGAGGTCGGCGATCCACCCTTCCTTGAGCCGTCCGGTCGCGCGCGACAGCATGAGCGCGATCAATCCGAAGCCGAGGAGCAGCGCCAGCGACTCCCAGGCCCCGCGGGCGCTGAGGAACACGGAGATCGCGACGATCGGGGCGAACTCGCCGACGGCGCCGTTGGAGAGGATGGCGCGACCGAGGGGCCCCTCGGTCGCGCCGGCGTCGCGGAGGATCGGCAGCAACGTGCCCAGCGCCGTCGTGGTGAGGGCGATGGCCACCGGGAGGAAGGCGTCGACGAAGGAGGTGGTGGCGAGGGCGCCGACCACCGCCAGTGAGACGGCGAGCGAGAGCGCCCATGCCACGCCGGCGGCCGCCCCCTCGGCGCCCCGCAGCACCGAGAGGTCGAGCTCGAAACCCGCGACGAAGAAGAGGAACCCGAGCCCGACGTTGGCGATCAGCAGGATCGCCGAGTCGGTCTGGGCCAGGTCGAGCACGTGCGGACCCACCACCACGCCGGCTCCGAGCAGGAGGACCACCTCGGGCACCCTCCGCCCAGGGACCGCGGAGACGATCAGCGGCACGATCGCCGCGACCAGAACGACGACGAAGAGGGAGTCGAGCCCCTCGGGGAGTTCCATCGTGCGCCCTCCGCCCGGCTCGCTCGTCAGCCGAAGCCGAGACGGATCGGCGAGCGCCGCGCGTGCCGGGCGCGGACCGTCCCCCCCTCGTCCGCGGTCGTGGGGATCGGGCCGCCGGGGGTCAACGGGTGCACGGCGCAAGTATCCCGGCTCGATCGGCCGCGAGGAAAGGCCGCCGCCCGACGCGCCGCGCCGGGCCCTGCCGACCGCCGTGGGCTACCAGTACCGGGGCTGCGACAGCTCGGCGCCGCAGGCGCACCTGCCGTCGGCGTCCGGCTGAGCCATCCGGCCGCAGGCGTCGCAACGAGCCCACATGCCGTTCAGGCGGTGCGGTGCCCAGACGCCGGTCTGGCCGCCGCTCCCGAGCTCGGAGCCGAAGAAGAGGCGCATCGCCTCGGCGTGGGCCGGGCTCTCCCTGAGCTGAGCGGGGTCGTCCGGACCCTCCCAGGCGGTGATGGTGTACATCCGGCGCCCCACGGCGATCCCGAGCCAGCTGATGAAGCCCGGCGCGGCGAGCAGGTCGGTGACGACGGCGCGCGAGCGGTCGCGGATCTCCTCGACCTCCTCCGGCGAGCGCGCCTCGAGCACCGTCAGGCTGACCGCGCCCGGCTCGGCCGCCGAGGCCGACACGTACGTGGTGACGCCGAACTCGTACGGCCCGACGCGCGCCGGCTGCACGACCACCTGCATCCCGAGCTGCCGGGGAATGACCGCCGAGTCGAAGTAGCCGACGACCGATCGGACGCGATCGCCGGCGACCGCGATGACGTCGGCGCCCGGGAGCCGGACCGCCCGCCCGGACGGGGGCAGTCCCTGGAACGGGCCGTCGTTCGTGCCGGTCATGACCCACTGGGCCGCGACCGACCCGTCGGGACGCGTGCCGGAGCTCTCGATCTCGAAGGCCAGGTCGGGGAACGCGGTGAAGAGCCCGCCGGCGTAGCCGGCGGTCGCCGCGGGGCCGATGCCGTCGGGGACGAGCGGGTCCGTATAGGTCCCCCCCTCCGCGAAGACGGCGGCGATGGCCTCCGGATCGCGCCTGTTCCAGGCGTCGAAGTAGCGCTCGGCGACGGCTGATGGGTCCATGGCGCACCTCCCGGCGCAGGAGCTTGGGCGACGCGGACGTGCTCATTCTGTTGCGGGGGCCGTCTCCGTGTACAGCGACCATCGCCAGAATCCGGCACCCTTCCCGGCGTGATCCACGCTCACCGTGCGGAGCGCGCGGACCGTCTGGTCGCCGGGCTGGCGGAGCTGCTCGAGGCCGCGCCCGAGGATGCGCTGGCCACGGAGGTCGTCTCGGTCCCCACGCGCGGGGTCGAGCGCTGGCTCGCCCAGACGCTCTCGGCGCGCCTGGGGGCCGGCGATCCCGCGGCCGGCGGGATCTGCGCGAACGTCGACTTCCCGTTCCCCGGGCGGCTGGTGGGCGACGCCCTGACGGCCGCCACCGGGGTCGGGCGCGAGGGTGACCCGTGGCTGGCCGAGCGCCTGGTGTGGCCGCTGCTCGACGTGGTGGACGCCCACCTCGGCGATCCGTGGCTCTCGAGCCTGTCGACCCACCTGCACTGGGGGCGGCCCGGCGCCGCCGCCGAGGAGTCCGAGGGCGCCGGGCGGCGCTTCTCGAGCGTGCGCCACATCGCCGACCTGTTCGACCGCTACGGCGTCCACCGGCCGGGCATGCTCCGCGCCTGGGCCGCCGGCGACGACACCGACGGCGACGATGCGCCCCTTCCGGACGGCGCGCGCTGGCAGGCCGAGCTCTGGCGGCGGCTGCGCGCGCGGGTGGGCACCCCGAGCCCGGCGGAGCGCCTGGCCGACGCGTGCCGGCGGCTGCGTGAGGAGCCCGGCGTCCTCGAGCTCCCCGAGCGCGTCTCGCTCTTCGGCCTGACGCGCCTTCCGGCGAGCTACCTCGACGTGCTCGGGGCCATCGCCGACCACCGCGAGGTCCACCTCTTCCTGCTCCACCCGTCGCCCGCGCTGTGGGAGCGCGTCCGCCCCTTCGCGGAGAGCGCGTGGTCGGGGCTCCGCGCCGACGACCGCAGCGCCGGGATGCCGCTCAACCCCCTGCTCGGCACCTGGGGGCGGGACGCGCGCGAGATGCAGCTCGTGCTGGGCGGGCGGGCGGGCCTCGACGACCACCGGCCGCTCGACGAGGCGGCCGGCACCCTGCTCGCCCGGCTCCAGGCCGGCGTGCGGGCCGACCGGCCGCCGCCGGGGGCGCCGCTCGGCGGCCGGCCCGACGAGCGGGTGCCGCTCGACCCCGCCGACCGGAGCCTGGAGATCCACGCCTGCCACGGCCGCGGACGCCAGGTGGAGGTGGTGCGCGACGCGATCCTGCACGCCCTGGCGGACGATCCGACCCTGGAGCCGCGCGACATCCTGGTGATGTGCCCGGACGTGGAGTCCTTCGCGCCGCTCGTGCAGGCGACCTTCGCCGAGGAGGGGTCCGACGTGGAGGGCGCCGAGCGCACGCCCGACATCCGGGTGCGGCTCGCCGACCGGTCGCTGCGCCAGACGAACCCCCTCCTCGGGGTGGTCGCCGAGCTGCTCGACCTCGCCTCGGCGAGGCTCACCGCCGCCCAGGTGCTCGACCTCGCCGCCCGCGAGCCGGTGCGGCGCCGCTTCGGCCTGGACGACGACGACCTGGCCCGCCTCGACCGCTGGGCCGCCGAGTGCGGCGTGCGGTGGGGGCTCGACGGCGATCACCGCGCCGCCTACGGGCTCGAGGCCATCGAGGCGAACACCTGGCGCTCGGGCCTCGACCGGCTGCTCGCGGGGGTCGCGATGGCCGAGGAGGACGGCCGCCTCGTGGGCGGGGTACTCCCCCTCGACGACGTCGACAGCGGCGCGATCGACCTCACCGGCCGCCTCGCCGAGCTCGTGGAGCGGCTCGGGGCCGAGGTCGACGCCCTGTCCACGCCCCGGTCCGTGGCGGGCTGGGCGCGGACGGTGCGCGGGGCGGCCGACGCGCTCTGCGCGGTCACGGAGTGGGAGGCGTGGCAGCGCGAGCAGCTCGATCGCATCCTGGACGACGTGTCCACCGAGGCCTCGGCGGGCGACCCGGGATCCACCCTCTCGCTCACGGGCATCCGGGCGCTCCTGTCCGATCGCCTGCGCGGCCGTCCCACCCGCGCCAACTTCCGCACCGGCCACCTCACCGTCTGCACGCTGGTGCCGATGCGCTCGGTGCCCCACCGGATGATCTGCCTGATGGGCCTCGACGACGGCGCCTTCCCCCGCCACGGCGCCCCCGACGGCGACGACATCCTGGCCCTCGACCCCCGGGTGGGCGACCGCAACGTCCGCGGCGAGGACCGCCAGCTCCTGCTCGACGCGCTGATGGCCGCCACCGACCGCCTGGTGATCGCCTACTCCGGCCGCGACGAGCGCACCAACGCCCCGCTGCCGCCCGCGGTGCCCGTGGGCGAGCTGCTCGACGTCGTCGACGCCACGGTTCGCGTCGAGGAGGGAAGGGCGCGCGACAGGGTCGTGGTGCGGCACCCGCTCCAGCCCTTCGACGCGCGGAACTTCACGGCCGGCGCGCTCGGCCGGCCCGGGCCCTGGGGGTTCGACCGCGCCGCCCTCGCGGGCGCGCGTGCGCTCGAGACCGCCGCCGACCGGGTCGCGCCGTTCCTGGACCGGCCCCTCCCGCCCTCCGGCGGCGATCCGGTCCCGCTCGAGCTGCTCGGGCGCTTCGTCGAGCATCCGGTCGGGGCCTTCCTTCGCGAGCGGCTCGGCGTGACGGTCTCCCGTACCGCCGAGGGCGGCGACGAGTCCATCCCGATCGAGCCGGACGGCCTCCAGCGATGGGCGATCGGGGAGCGGTTCGTGCAGGCGAGGCTTCGCGGCGGCAGCGCCGAGGACGCCCGCGCGGCGGAGCTGGCGCGCGGCACCCTCCCGCCCGATGCGCTGGGGCCGCCGATCCTGGCCACCATCGAGGGCTTCGCGGAGAGGGTCAGCGACGCGGCGGCGGCCTTCTCCTGCGGCGGCGAGGCGCGCTCGCTCGCGCTCGACGCCGCCCTTCCGGGCGGCCGCCCACTGGTCGGGGTGATCGGAGGGATCGGCGACGACCTCATCTGGCACGTCGCCTTCTCCCGTCTCGGCCCCGCCCATCGGCTCGCCGCATGGGTCCGCTTCCTGGCCCTCTGCGCCGCCGAGCCGGAACGGCCCTGGCGCTCGGTCATCGTCGGCCGGTCGACCGCGGGCAGCACACCGGGGGCGAGCCTCTCGGTCATCGAGCCGATCGGCCGCGACGCGCCCTCGCGCCGGGATGCCGCCCTGGGGCAGCTCGGCGTCCTGGTGGACCTGCTCGACCGCGGCATGCGGGAGCCGCTGCCCCTCTACCGCGCGACCTCCGCGGCCTACGCCGAGGCGACCCTCGCCGGCGACGACCCGATCGCGGTCGCGACGAAGGCCTGGGACGGCGGGTGGGGCCGGCCCGGCGAGAGCCAGGACGGCGCAAACGCCCTGGTGCTCGGAGGTGTCGTCCCCTTCGACGATCTTCTCCACGAGGCGCCGGCGCCGGACGAGTCCGGGCCCGGCTGGGACCCCGCCGAGCCCACCCGCTTCGGCCGCCTCGCCCTGCGTCTCTGGAGCGGGCTTCTCGCGCACGAGCAGATCGTGAACCGGTGAGCGCGACGATCCCCGCCTTCCGCGCCGACGGCCCCCTGCCGGTCGGCGTGACCCTGCTCGAGGCGAGCGCCGGCACCGGCAAGACGCACACGATCGCGAGCCTCGTGGCGCGCTACGTGGCCGACGGGACTCCGCTCGAGGAGCTCCTGGTGGTCACCTTCACCCGCGCCGCGACCAGCGAGCTCCGGGAGCGCGTGCGGGTGCGGCTGCTGGAGGCGGAGACGGCGCTCGCGGAGGCCGCGGCCGGAATGGCCGCCCGGGACGACGAGGTGCTGGCCCTGCTGAGCGCCGGCACGCCGGGCGAGCTCGCGGTGCGGCGTGACCGCATCGGGCGGGCGCTGGCCGACTTCGACGCCGCCACGATCGCCACCACCCACGGCTTCTGCCAGCAGGTGCTGGAGGGGCTGGGCACCGCGGGCGACAGCGCCCGCGACGCCGTCTTCGCCGAGGACATCGGCGACCTCGTCGGGGAGGTCGCGGACGACCTCTACCTCCGCGCCTTCCACACGATGCCCCGGGCGCCGTTCACCCGGAGGGTCGCCCACGCGATCGCCCGGGAGGCCGTCCTGAACGCCCTCGCGCCGCTCGAGCCCCGCGACGCGCCGGCCGGCTCTCCGGCGGGGATGCGGGTCGCGCTGGCCCGAGGGGTCCGATCCGAGCTCGAGCGCCGCAAGCGCCGGATGCGCGTCGTCACCTACGACGACTTCCTGACGCTCCTCCACGCGACCCTGACCGACCCCGACCACGGCGAGGCCGTCTGCGCGCGGGTTCGCGCGCGCTACCGGGTGGCCCTGATCGACGAGTTCCAGGACACCGACCCCGTCCAGTGGGAGATCGTGCGACGGGCCTTCTCACCGGCCACGCTCGTCCTGATCGGCGACCCCAAGCAGGCGATCTACTCCTTCCGCGGAGCGGACGTGCACACGTACCTGCGCGCGGCCGGCGAGGCCACGTCCCGCGCGACCCTCTCGACCAACTGGCGCAGCGACCAGGCGCTCATCGACGCCTACAACGCCCTCTTCCGGGGAGCGCGCCTGGGGCACGCGGAGATCCCCTACCGCACCGTGAGGGCCGCCCCGGCGGTGGCGGCACGCCGGCTGTCCGGCGCACCGGACGACGCCCCCCTTCGCGTCAGGATCGTCCGCCGAGGCGCAGGGCTCGTCACGCTCACGCAGACCGGCTTCGCGCAGGTCGACTCGACCCGGCCCCACGTGGCGCGCGACCTCGCGGCCGACGTCGTGCGCCTCCTCTCCTCTCCGGCCGAGATCATGGACGGCGACCGTCGGGTCCCGGTCCGTCCGGGGCACCTGGCGATTCTCGTGCCCACCAATCGCCAGGCCTCCCTCGTGCGCGACGCCCTCGCCGAGGTCGGCGTCTCCGCGGTCATCAACGGCGCGGGAAGCGTCTTCGGCACCCGCGCCGCCGACGAGTGGCTGCGCCTGCTGAGGGCGATCGAGCGCCCGGCCTCGCCGAGCCTCGCCGCGTCGGCGGCGCTGACCGGGTTCCTCGGCTGGACCGCGGTCCGCCTCGCCGAGGTCGGCGACGCCGACCTCGAAGAGCTTCACGCCCACCTGCACCGGCTCGGCGCCGTCCTCCGCGCCCGCGGCGTCGCGACGCTCCTCGAGACCGTGGCGACCGGCACGGGCCTCGCCGCCCGGATCCTCGCCGAGCGCGACGGCGAGCGCACCATGACCGACCTCCGCCACGTGGGGCAGCTCCTCCACCAGGCCGCCGCCGAGGGCCAGCTCGGCGTCTCGGCGCTGGCCGCCTGGCTCTCCGAGCGGATCGCCCAGGCCGGGCAGGACACCGCCAACGAGGACCGTAGCCGGCGGCTCGAGTCGGACGCGGAGGCCGTCCAGGTGCTGACCATCCACAGGTCCAAGGGGCTCGAGTTCCCGATCGTCTACTGCCCCTTCCTGTGGGACCGCGGCCGCCCCCCCGACCGTGCGACGGCGCTCCCGGTCTTTCACGGCGCCGACGACGAGCGGACGCTCGACGTCGGCGGACCGACGGGCGGCGGGTTCGCCCCCCACTACGCGCTCGCGGTCGCGGAGGAGCGTGGCGAGGATCTGCGCCTCGCCTACGTCGCCCTCACCCGCGCCCGCCATCAGGCGGTCCTGTGGTGGGCGGGCTCACAGGACAGCGGCAACTCCCCGCTCGGCCGCCTGCTCTTCTCGACGGACTCCGACGGCAACGTCGCCACGTCGGGCAACGGGACGCCGTCCGACGACGAGGTCCGGAGGGTCGTCTCCGGCCTCGGGGCCCCTCCGGGCTGCGTGAGCGTGGAGTGGACGAGCGAGCCGCCCGGCACCCGATGGAGCCCGCCGGCGGCCGCCCCGGCCGCGCTGGCCGCGGCGCCCTTCGACCGGGGGATCGACGCGATCTGGCGGCGCTCCTCCTACTCGAGCGTGACGGGCGGGGCGGAGGAGGAGCCGGTCGGCAGCGAGCCCGACCACGTGGTCCGCGACGACGAGCCGCCCGGTGCCGAGGCCGCGCCCGCGGCCGAGGAGGACCCCGCCGGGCTGCGGGCCGTGGCCCTGCCGCTCGCCGGCCTGCCCGCCGGTGCGGAGCTGGGCTCCCTCGTGCACTCGGTGCTCGAGCGCGCCGACTTCGCGGCGCCGGACCTGGAGGAGGAGCTCACGCACCTGGTGGCCGAGGAGGCGGCGTGGCGGGACGTCCCGATCGGCGACCCTGAGGCCGCCGCGGCGGGCCTGCTCGCCGCCATCGAGACCCCGCTCGGGGTGGGCGTGCGCCTGCGCGACCTGGCCGCCGCGGACCGGATCCGGGAGATGGTCTTCGAGCTCCCGCTGGTGGGGGGCGACGCGCCCACCGGGACGCTGCACCCCGGCGACATCGCCGACCTCCTCGAGCGGCGCCTCGGCGCCGGCGACCCGCTCGCCCCCTATCCGGAGCACCTGCGCCGGCCCGGCCTGACCCCCGCCCTGCGCGGCTACCTGAACGGCTCGATCGACCTCGTCGCGCGCCTTCCCGACGGCCGCTTCGCGGTCATCGACTACAAGAGCAACCGCCTGGGCGCCGACCCCCCGACCGCCTTCGACTACCGCCCGGCCGCCCTGGCGGTCGCGATGCTGCGGGCGCACTACCCCCTTCAGGCGCTGCTCTACCTGGTCGCGCTGCACCGCTACCTGCGCTGGCGCCTACCCGGATACGACCCCGGCACGCACCTCGCCGGCGCCGGCTACCTCTTCCTGCGGGGGATGATCGGGGCGGAGACGCCCGCCGGCGCCGACGGGCGGTGCGGGGTCTTCTGGTGGCGGCCGCCCGACGGCCTGGTGCCGGCGCTCAGCGATCTGCTCGCCGGGGGGGCGGCGTGATCGCCGCCGGCGACCCGCGCGAGGGGAGCATCCCGCTCGCCGCGCCCCCGGCCCTGCGGCCCTACGTGGAGGCGGGCGTGCTCGGCGCGGCCGACGTCCACGTGGCCCGCGCCCTGGCGCGGCTCGTGGGCGAGGACGGCGACGCCGCGCTGCTGGGAGCCGCGCTCGCCGTGCGGGCGCCTCGCCTGGGGCACGTCTGCGTGGACCTGGCCGGCGTCCGGGAGAGCGCCGTCCCCTCCGACGACTCCGCCCCGGGGCCGCTCGACCTGCCCTGGCCGGAGCCGGCCGCCTGGGCCGCCCGGCTGCGGGAGAGCGCCCTGGTCGGCGAGCACGGCCCCCTGCGGCTCGAGGGCTCGCTGCTGTATCTCGACCGCTACTGGGGGCAGGAGCGCGCGGTGGCGGCCGACCTTCTGCGGAGGGCCGGGGCGCCCCCGCTCGCGGATCCCGCCGCCCTTCGCGACCCGCTCGCCCGCCTGTTCCCCGGGCCGGCCTTCGCCGAGCAGAGCGCGGCGGCCGCCACGGCGCTCCTGCGCCGGCTGAGCGTGATCGCCGGAGGGCCGGGCACCGGCAAGACCACCGCGATCGCACGCATCCTGGCCCTGGTGGACGAGGTCGAGGGCCTGCACCCCCCTCGCGTCGCGCTGGCGGCTCCCACCGGAAAGGCGGCCGCCCGCCTCGAGGAATCCGTGCGCGACGAGGCCGCGGCCATGGCGGTGGGCGACGAGACCCGCGCGCGCCTGCTGGCGGTGGGCGGCTCGACCATCCACCGGCTCCTCGGCCGGCGCCCGGACAGCGACAGCCGCTTCCGCCACGACGGCGCCAACCCCCTGCCCCACACGCTGGTGGTGGTGGACGAGGCGTCGATGATCTCGCTGTCGCTCATGGCCCGGCTGCTGGAGGCGCTGCGCGAGGACGCGCGCCTGGTGCTCGTGGGCGACCCCGAGCAACTGGTCTCGGTGGAGGCCGGGGCCGTCCTGGGCGACGTCGTCGGGCCCGCCCGGACGGGCGCGAGGATGCGCCCGGCGGCGCGGAGGGCGCTCGAGGAGGCCACCGGCAGGCCGGTTGACGCCGTCGAGACGAACGCGGCCATCGGTGACGGCGTCGTGCTCCTGCGCCGCGTCCACCGCTTCGGCGCCGGCATCGCGGAGCTGGCCGACGCGGTGCGGCGCGGTGACGGGACGGCGGTCGTCGCGGCGCTGAGGGGAGGCCGGGAGGGGGTGCGGTGGCTGGCCACCGACGCCGCCGCGGCGGAGGTCGAGCCCGTGCGCGACATGGCCGTCACGGCGGGCACGCGGCTGATCGCGCTCGCCCGGGCCGGGGACGCGCCGGGAGCGCTCGCGGCGCTCGGCGACTTCCGCCTGCTCTGCGCCCATCGCCGCGGCCCGTACGGGGTCGCGGCGTGGACGGGCCGCGTCGAGGGGTGGCTCGAGACCCACGGCGCGGTGCCCGGGGCGTGGTATCCGGGCTGCCCTCTGCTGGTGGGCGCCAACGACTACGGCCTCCGCCTCTTCAACGGCGACACCGGGGTGATCGTGGTCCGCGGCGGCGGGCCGCCCCTGGCGGCGTTCGCGCGGTCGGGAGAGGTGGTCGAGTTCAGCCCGAGCCGGGTCGGGTCGCTCGCCCCGGTCCATGCGATGACGATCCACAAGAGCCAGGGCTCGCAGTTCCGCCGGGTGGCGGTGCTGCTGCCTCCTCCGGGATCGCCGATCCTGACCCGGGAGCTGCTCTACACCGCGATCACGCGCGCGAGCGAGGAGGTGCTGGTGGTGGCCGACGAGGCGGCGGTGCTGGACGCGGTCGCGCGCCCGGTCGCGCGGGCATCCGGCCTCCGCCGGCTCCTGTGGGGGGACGAGTGAACGGCCGGCGTCACGGGGTCGCCCCCAGCACGGGGAGCGTCCAGATGGCCGGGTCCTCCTGTCCGGAGCGCCAGAGCGCGATCCCGGCCAGGCCGCGGGGAGCGGCGAGCGCGAGGTGCGCGCCCAGCGAGGCGGCGTCCGAGAACCACACCTCGTGCGGGATCCCCGTGGCATCGGTGTAGGCGAAGTGCCACTCGCCGGTCGGCGTGTCGAAGACCGGCACGGCGCCGGTGCGTGCGATCAGGGCCTGGAGGGCGTCCCAGTTGAGGGGCTCCGCCGGATGTTTCGGACCGCCGCCGGCCGCCCAGTCGAAGCTGTAGAGGGGCGCACCGAGCACGAACTTCGCGTGGCTCGGCAGCGCGCTGACGTAGTCGTAGACCTTCGTGTACCAGCGGATGTCGATCACCGACCCGGGCGCCGAGGTGGACCAGTGCAGGCCCCAGCTCATCACCAGCACCTCGTCCGCCCGCTCACCGAGGGCCTCGTAGTCGAAGAAGCTCGACCGAGGGTGGTTGGGCACATCGGCGAACTTCGGGGAGACGTTGACCGACAGGTGCTTCGCCCGCGCGTGCAACGCCGCGCCGAGCTCCCCGACCAGGGCGCTGAAGTTGTCGCGGTCCGCGGGCGTGCCCTTCTCCAGATCCAGGTTGATGCCGTCGTATCCGTTGACGTCGACCAGGCCCGACCAGGCTGGCGATGAGCGCCGCCCGGCGCACCGGGTCGGACACGAGCTGGTGCACCATCGATGCGTTCTGGCAGTTGTAGCGGGGCTGCACCTTCACGCCGCGGGACGAGGCCCATGTCGTGATCCGCGGATCGTCCTTGCCGAGCGTCGCCCCGGTGGTGGTCTGGCAGTCGTAGTAGGTGGGATAGATGGTCGAGACGTGCTGGTAGTTGCGCTGGAAGGCGTCGAAGCTCGAGTCGGTGGAGGCCAGCAGGAAGAGCCGCACTCCACCCGTGGTCTGCACGGGCGTCGTGGTGCGCGCCAGGAGCACCGGGGAGAACTTGGACAGGTAGCCCCGCGTGTCGATGGCCGCGACCTGGATGCGGTAGGTCCGGTCGGGGAACAGCCGGGTGAGGGTGATGCCGGGGTGCTCCACCTGTCCCACGATCAACCCGTCGCGCAGGACCCGGTAGGCGTGCACCGGGGAGGAGCCGGCCGCCACGGGCTTCCACATCACCTGCAACGAGCTGTCCGAGGCGGCGGTGAGCACGGGCCGCCGGGGAATCGCCGGAGGACGATGCCCGGGCGTGAGAGCCACCGCCCGTGAGAACGGGCCGGGCTTTCCGGCCGCGTTGACCGAGGCGACGCTGAACCGGTACGTGTGCCTCCTGGCCTTCAACGTCACGCTGAACTGGGGTGCCGGGGTCTGACTCAGGACGACGCCGTCGCGGAGGACGCGGTATCCGCGCGCGCCCGGAACGACCTGCCAGGTCAGCTTGACCCGGGCCGCCGAGAGACGGCCGCCCGTGAGCCCGGAGGGAGGCGGAAGGCTCCCACCGCCCGATGAGCCCGCGAGCGCCCTCATCGTGGCGCGGCACCTCGGCGCGTCTCCGTGCGGCCCGACGATGCCGGCCGCGAGGGTCACGCGCCGGCCGGGGTGCACGCGCACGACCATCGAGCGGCCACGGGTCTGTCCGACCACGCCGCCGGACCGCCACACCCTCACGGACGCGCCGCGCAGGCTCGCCGGCAGGCGCCAGACGAGCCGCACGGTGCCGGGACCGACGGGATGGGCGGTCAGGCCGGTGGGCACGGCACAGTGCCCGGCGCCGGGAGGGGATGCTGCGGCGTCCCCCGCGAATCCAACGGCGGCGATCGCGACCACGATCAATGCGGTCGCTCCGCCCAGCGCGCGGGCGCGCGCCTCGGCGCCAAGGCATCCTGCCCTCATCGGCTCGGTTCCTTCCGGCGACGGCCATCCTGGACCTGCGGGAGGTGGCCCGCATGGTAGTCGACGGCGGCCCGAGGAGCGGACAGGGCCACCGGGGCGACCGCGGCCTCACTCCCCCGGTGCATGTGGTCGTACTCGGCCTTCAGCCGGGGCGCGACCACGGCGAACGGCAGGGCGGACACCAGGATGAGGAGCCCGCAGAGCGTGGGGCGGGCGATGGAGCCGCGGACCCCCGAGGGGGTCGTCATACGACCACTCCCGGGCGGACGCCGCTCGTGCCGACGCTGCGGGTGCCCCACGACGACGACCGCGAGGTGAGCATCGCGTAGTAGGTCTGCCAGAGCATGAACACGAGGTAGAAGAAGACCCACACGATCCCGAACAGCCACAGGGGCCCGTAGCTCTTGCGGCGGACCGCGAAGTAGAGGCTGTAGACGAGGGCCATGGCGTAGATGCCGACCAGGTAGGTCAGGGGGGCGGCGCGGCCGTCGATGAGGGGGTGCCAGATGAGCGCGCGCAGGGCGATGATGGGCGCCAGGATGGGCAGCACGATGCCGACATAGGTGCCGGCCGAGGCGAGGGGGTGCTTGCGCCAGATGAACCTCGACACGAGCAGGGACTCCCGGGTCCAGGAGCGCTTCCACCGCGTCTGCTGCTTCATGAACTGCCGGAAGCCGTCGGGCACGATCGTGTGGGAGACGGCCTCGGAGTGGTAGATGACCTTCCAGTCGTGCAGCACGCAGTTGGTGAGGGAGCGGTCGTCGCCGAAGGTGGACGGGCGGCCCAGGAACGTCTGGGTCTCCCACCACTCGAGGTGGGGCAGGATCGCCGCGCGGCGGTAGGCCGAGAAGCAGCCGGAGCAGCAGGTGACCGTGCTGAAGACCGACTCGGCCGCCTTGCAGACCTTGAAGGCCACGAAGTAGCGGACCGCCTGCATCTTGGTGAGCCAGGTGCTGACGGAGCCCGAGACGTTCTGCACCTCGGCGTGCCCGCACACCGCGCCCACGCGATCGTCGGCGAAGCCCTGCACCAGCTTGGCCAGCGCGTTCGGCTCGAGGACGCTGTCGGAGTCGACGAAGGCGAGGATCTCCGCGTCGGTCGCCCGGATGCCGGCGGCCATGGCGGCCCGCTTGCCGCGGTTCTGGGGGAAGTCGATGACCGTCACCCGGCCGCCGGCCTCCTCGGCGACGGCGCGCATCTCCGCGAGCGTCCCGTCGGAGGACCCGTCGTTGACCGCGACCAGCTCCAGCTTCTCGGAGGGGTAGTCAAGGGCCAGGAGGGAGCGCAGGCTGGCGGCGATCGCCTTCTCCTCGTTGAAGCCGGGCATGACGATGGCGACCCGGGGCTCGAGGCCGCGATCCTTGGGGGCGCGATATGCGAGCGAGAGGGCGAAACGCGACAGGATGTAGACCGTCACCACCAGGCCGTAGATGCCGAAGTAGAGGTCGGCCGAGATCTTGGGGATGAACAGGACCTTGTAGGCGACGATCACGGCGATGATCGCCACCAGGTAGGCGCCGACCAGCAGATGCAGCTTGCCGACGCCCCACGGACGGGGCGGGCGGGCGTCCTTGCGAGACGACGGGTCGGAGGGACGAGCGAGGGCGTGCAACATCGTGGGCACTCCGAAGCAGCAGGCTTTCGCACCGTGGGAACGGTGCAGGCGTCGCGCTGGGCACTGAGGCGACGGTTGCGAGACCCTCTGGGAGTCCCATCCGATCCACCCCGTGGTCTGTGCGTCGGCCGGCCTGATCGGAACTTGAGGCGCGGGGACGCTTCGTCGGCAATCCGCCTGCCCGGTCGGCCGCAAGCCGCCAAAACCGCTGCAATGCCGGCCCGCGGTGCGGCGGGTGACCGGCCCGCGCGAGGCGATCGCGGGGGTCCGGCGTGACCCACGGGGACCAGGCCGCCGAGCCGGCCCAGCCCGGGCGCGCGAAGGTCATCGTCTGGCGCGCCACGGAGTGGATCCGGCGCTCGCTCTCCCGGTTCGCCGCGGTTCGCGGCACCCGGCAGTCGGCGGCGATCGCCTACTACGTGCTGCTCTCGCTGTTCCCGCTCATGCTGGTGCTCGCCTCGGTGGCCGGGCTGGTGCTCAATGACGAGGGCCTGCGGTCCGACTTCGTCAGCGCGCTCACGGACGCGCTGCCCATCACGGAGTCGGGGGCGAGTCAGCTCGACTCGGCGCTGCGGGGCGTGAGCGCGAACGCGGGCGCCGTCGGCCTGGTGAGCCTCGTGACCCTGATCTGGTCGGCGAGCGGGATGATGGGCGCGATCCGGGGGAGCCTCGACGACATCGACCCGGAGACCCCTCCCCGGCCGTTCGCCCGCGGGAAGCTCGTCGATCTGATCATGCTGCTCATCGCCGCGCTGCTCCTCGCCGCGTCCGCGGGGCTCACGATCGCGACGCGGGTCGCGCGGGGGGACGTCGGGGGCTCCGTCGGGCTCCCGGGCCCCGTCTACGAGGTCGGCCGGGTCGTCGTGCCGATCGTCGTCGGGACCGCGCTCCTCGTGGTGCTCCTGCGATGGGCCCCGTCCGCCGGACCTCCGGTGCGCGACTCATGGCCCGCCGCCCTCGTGGGCGCGGTGGCCCTGTGGGCGCTGTCGGTGGGCTTCGCCGCCTTCATCCAGTCCTTCGGCAGCTACAACGTGGTGTACGGCTCCCTGGCCGCGGTGGTCGTGTTCCTGGTGTTCGTGTACCTCGCCGCCAACCTCGTCCTGATGACGGCGGCCTTCGCCGCCGAGTGGAGGGGCGTCCTCCGCGACCGCCCGGGCTCCGAGCCCGGGCCCAGCCTGGGGGCGGAGGTCCTGGGGTTCCTCCGCGGGCTGGTGGTGCGCGACGACCGGCCCCCGACGCAACCGCGGGACTGAGTCCGGCGGCCCCGGACGCTAGGTCTCCGGGGGCGCGGGCCGGGGGGCGTTCGCGTCCCGGCCGGTGCGCGGCGGCTCGCGGTCGGTGATCACCGCCCCCACCCCGGCCGCCCCCACCGGCTCGGGGGGCGCGGGCACCCGCCACGACCGGCGGAAGCGCCAGAGCAGCAGGGCGAACACGCCGAGCACGATCGGG
This sequence comes from Miltoncostaeaceae bacterium, assembly GCA_963760715.1. Taxonomy (GTDB): domain Bacteria; phylum Actinomycetota; class Thermoleophilia; order Miltoncostaeales; family Miltoncostaeaceae; genus CAVXDY01. The sequence goes on from CAVXDY010000008.1 coordinate 40,371, forward strand.
CCGGCGTAGGTGAGGCCGCGGAAGAGGATCACGCCGGCCACGATCTGCGACTCGTCGGAGCCGCCCGTGACCGCCAGGAAGCCCGAGACGTAGAGCGCCTCGGTCACGCCGACGCCGCCGGGGGTGAAGTTCACGATCGTCAGCAGCCGGACGAGCGTGTAGACGACGGCGATCGAGCCGACCGGGAGCTCGTCGGTGCCGAGGCCGACGGCCCTCATCGAGACGGCGAGCATGATGCCGTTCAGGACGTAGACGGAGACCACGGCGGCCATGACCCACCCGCCGCGCTCGGACCAGGTCTGCCGCAGGTCGTCGCGGAACCGCACGGCCGCCTCGGCGAAGTCCTGATCGCTGGGGCGGCGGTGCACCACCCCCCGGGCCCAGCGCGCGAAGCGCCCGGTGAGCGTGCCGATCCTCCGCGAGAAGGTCTCGCTCCGGAGCATGAGCCAGACGAGGACGATCCCGGTGGCGGACACCGCCAGGCCGATCGCCGCCAGCACCACGATGCCCGTCGAGATCTCCCCCTCCGCCGCCGCGATCAGCACGGCGAGGATCGGCATCACGAGGACGGTCAGGTTGGTGAGCGAGCTGGTGAAGAGCCAACTGCGGGCGAAGTCGTCGGTGTAGAAGCCCCAGGAGCGCAGCATGCCCAGCCGGGTGGCCGTGCCGGAGGGGCCGGGGACCGTGTTGGAGACGGCCGCCGCGCCCTCGACCGCCACGATGCCGCGCGTCATCCCCAGCCCCGGCACCGTGATCGCGAGCTGGGCGGCGATCAGGACCTGCACCACCAGCAACAGCACCACGAGCAGGATGCCCGCCTGGAGCGAGACGGCGGCGAGGGCCGCGCCGACGTCCTCGAGGTTCCCGATGTTGTCGAGCAGCACCCACGCGATCAGGCCCAGAAGGAGCAGGGTGAGCACCCCGCGCGCGAGCGCGTCGGGCACGTGCACGCGGCGCCGCCCCACCGCGGTGACGGTCTCCTCCGGCCCCGGGGGCCCCTCCTCCGCGGCGCTCACCGGCGCAGTCTGCCATCCGCGGGGCCCCCCTCGGCACGTCCTCTCGGCGCGTGCCGGAGCGTCAGGCCGCGAGCGCCGCCAGCGGGTGGCCGTAGACGGCGTACGCGAGCCAGGTGGCGTCGCCGTCCGCGCGGGCCTTGTTCCTCCCGGCCGTGGTCGCCTCGCTCACGTTCTTCCCGGCGCGAAGGCTCTCGTAGAAGGTCACGATGAACCCGCGCGCCGGCGTGTCGCCGACCGACCAGAGGCTCGACACGAACACCCCCGCGCCGGCGTCGAGGAAGGCGTCGCTGAACCCGCCGATGCTGGTGAGCTCGTAGCCCTGGCGGCCCACCTGGCAGGCGTTCAGGACGACGATCGGGGCGCCGTCCTTGCTCGCCAGGTTCGCGAACCCCGCGACCGTGCGGGCGCTGAGGGGGTCCTGCACGAAGTGGCCGTCCTCCATGCGCCCCTCGAGCAGGATCTGCGCGTCGGAGATGTCCTCCACCTCGGCCAGGCCGTGGCCGGCGAAGTGCAGGAGGTCGAAGGCCCCCGGCTTGCGCAGCAGCTCGCGCACCTCGCGCTGGGCGGGCGTCACGGCCGTCGCGCCGAAGGTGGCCTCCAGGAAGTCGCGCTCGGCCGCGGTCTCGGGGAGCGCCCAGTCGGGGTCGGGGTACTCGGGGATGACGTAGCGCGCCTTGCCGGGGCGGATCCGCAGCCGCTCGGGGGGCCAGCGGCCCAGCAGCCAGCGCACCAGTCCCATCTGACCGAGGAAGGCGGTCTCCCGCGGCAGGCCCCGGGAACCGGGCTTCTTCAGGTGCACCAGCTCCCACGGGATGAAGGGCTCGGTGCAGGTGGCCATCACGCCGTTCAGGTGCTTGCGGTTGGTCCAGAGGATGCCCTGGAGCTCCTCGGGCACCAGCTCCTCGAGCAGCTCCACGCCGAACGCCCGCAGCTCCTCCTGGAAGTCCTGCTCGTCCCCCTTGGTGCTGAGCCAGCGATCCTCGATCAGCTTGTAGAGGTTGTTGACGTACGTGGTGCGGTCGGCCCGGATGGGCTTCGACTCGAAGCGCTCGTAGAGCCCCAGCTCGGGGACCTGGAGGTCGAACTGGTACACGAGGTCGTCGCCCTGGCGGGTCTCGGCGATCTCGAGCTGGCGCAGCTGCTCCCGCTGCGGCGGGCTGTCGGCGGCGGTCGCGTCGGCGGCGATGGGGCCGGCGGGGCCGCGGGCGCGACGGCGCGCGACGATCTCGGGCGTCAGCTTCAGGGTCAGGATCGGGACCTGGCCCTGGCGGGCGATGATCCAGACCTCCCCCTCGCCGGCGTGCGTCGGCTCCACGTCGAACAGCACCAGGGCCGGCTGGCCGGGCTTCGGCACCGGGATCTCGGCGCGCGGCTCACCCACGATGCGCACGTTGGCCTTCGCGAGGGCCTGCAGGATCAGCGGACGCTCCTCGTCGAGCGCCGCGGCGCCCCCGGCGCCGATCGCCCCCTTCGCGCGCTCGATGTCCTCGCGCGACACGGTCACGGTGACCGAGCTGGTGGCCCCGAGCGGGATCTGCGCGTCCATCTCGGCGAGCACGTGCGTCGTCGCGGGCTCGGCGGGCCGCGGGCGTCCGCGGGTGCCTCCCCGGGTGGGCGCAGGCGGCGGCGGGGCCTCCGCCGGAGGCGGCTTCGCCCGCTGCCCGCGCGTCCGACGGGGCGCCGGCGGTGGGGGTGGCGGGGGCGCGCCGCCGCCGTTCGCGGCGGCCTGGGCGGGCACCAGCCAGCCGGCGATCGCGTCGACGACGTCGGGCTGGGCGAAGTAGACCGTGTGGAAGATGCGCGCGGTGGTGCCGAAGTCGTGCACCTCGTCCACGAAGTCCCCGATCGCGGGATCGATCTTCGTCATCGAGGGGACATCGACCACGAGGTCGTTCGGCACGTGCTTCATCAGCTGGTCAACCAGCCCGTCGGTGAGGGCGGCCTTCAGGCGGGCCGGGAACGCGCGGTCGTCGTCGCCGAGCAGGCTCACCTCGAAGTTCGACGACACGACGAAGTAGGTGCTGTCGGCCGGCTCGGGCTGCCCCGGCTGCCGCTTGGAGAGGTCGGTGACGAAGGGCCCGTCGGGCTCCATCGCGGCGATGCCCGGGATCCCGTCGGCCGTGATCGCCTGCGTGACGAGGTACTTCGCGAGCGCGCCGACGCCCCGGATCGCCTCGGTCAGCACCAGGGCCGTCGTCTGCGCGCCGGGGATGAGGGCGATCGCGCGGCTGCCGGCCGCGGCGACGTTGGTGTAGAGGTCGATCATCGCCTTCAGGTTGTCCGGCTCGGCGAGGGGCGTGCCGCCGTTGGTGCACGCGACGAAGACGGCGCGCTCGACGGCCGCCCCCTTCTTCTCGTTGGGCAGGAGCTGCTCCACCAGGCTCCGCAGCACCAGCCCGCCGCGGCTGTAGGCCAGGGCGTGGATCTCCGGCGGGTGGGCGAGGTCGCCCAGGTGCAGCCGCCCCAGGAGGTCGGTCGCGTTGGCGAGGGGGTCCACGCTGAGGGTGGGGTGGTCGAAGCCGATCACCGTGTCGTAGCCGGCGTTGGCGTCCGTCAGCAGCCGGCGCCCCTCCGCGGTCGCCCCCAGGGTGCCGAAGCTCCCCGAGGTGGAGCTGAACGTGCCGTGCACGAACAGCAGGATGCGCGCCGGGCGGTCGGTGGGCAGCTTCCTGGTGTCCAGCGCCTCCATCCGCTTCCACCGCCTGGGGTCGGGCGACGACATCTCGACGATCCCGCGCCGGGCGTCCTTCTCCAGATAGGCCATGACCTTGCCCACCGCGACCTTCGCGACGAACTTGAACACCACCGCCTTGACGGGACCGAGGAGCAGCTTCGAGAAGAAGCCGCGGGAGCGGCGCTGGGTGGCCGACTCGCGCGCCCGCACGTCGACCGTGAACACCGCCCGGCGGCCCGCCGGCCGGGCCGGCTCCCCGCGGCGCGCCCGGCGGGCCGGCGTCGCCTGCACGTCGGGGAGCTGCCAGGAGTAGACCCCGTCCTGCTCCAGCAGCACCACCGCGTCCTCGCCGGGGGCGAGGTCGACCGCGAGCTCGACGGTCCCGCTGGGGGGCACGGCCGGGGCGCCGCGGGCGCGCCGGCCGGTGGGTGGGGTGGGCTCGACGGTGGGGAGGATCTCGACCTCGTCGAGCACCTCCATGTCCTGGTCGGTCATCGAGGCGAGGATCGCCTCGGTCTCGGGCGACGGGGGCGTGGGGGCGGTGACGGCGGCGGGTCCGCCCGCCGGCGGGCGGCGGCGGCGGCCCCCGGCCGGCGCGGGGGCGGCGGCCTCTCCTGCGACCACGAGGGTGTCCGGCGTGACCACCGTCACGCCGCTCGACCGCATCACCGTCGGCATCGCCGCCCCCCGTTCGGCCTCAGAGCGCGCTCATCATCGCCCGGTGCGCCGACCACGGGCAACTCCCGGCCGGCGCCCGGCTCAGATGGTGAGCGCGGGCCCGACGTCGAACGCGTAGATCGAGTAGTTCGGGGTCTGCCCGTAGCGGGCGTCGATCCCCCCGCTCGTCGCCTCCCAGAGGCCCTTGAGCGACCGCCGCGCCGCCGGGTCCTCCTTCCACGCCTTCAGGAGCGCTCCGGTGAACACCCCGTTCTGGCGCCCGTCGTTGCTGAACTGGTCGTCCTGGCACCCGGAGATCAGCACCACCGTCGCGGCGACGGTCGTCAGGCGCTTCGAGGGGATCTCCTTCTGGAGCTTCGCGTAGAGCGCCGCGTGGGCCTTCTCGGTCGCGATGGCCACGTCCAGGGGAAGCTGCTTGGGCCGGACGTCGTCCTCGTCTCCTGCGCCGCCGGCCCCGCGCGTGCGCCGGCCCGGAGCGCCGCGCGTGACGGTGCCGCTGTGGCAGCTGTCCGACAGCACCACGATGCGCACGCCCGGCTCGAACTCGGAGAAGAGCGCGAACAGCTCGTCGTCGAGGAGCTCGCGGTCGTAGAGGCACCAGGTCTCATCGAGCCCGTCCTCCTCGGGGTCGTCGTCCGGGTTGGTGTTCTCGACCTGGCCGCCGTGGCCCGAGTAGGTGAGCAGGAAGCTGTCGCCGGGGGCGAGGGCCTTCGCCGCCGCGCGGGCCGCGGACAGGAACTTGGCGCTGGTGGCCTTCTTGGTCAGCAGCGGTCCCGCGAGCTCGAAGCCCATCTCCGTGGAGAGGGCGGCCATGTCGCGCGCGTCGTTCTCGCATGCGAGGAGGGTCCCCTTCCAGGGCTTCCCGTCCTCGTCGCGGTAGTGACGGGAATCGACCGCGTTCAGGCCGATGTTCAGTGCGATGCCGCGGGCCATGTCTCCTCCGGGAGGGTCGGTGGCGGAAACGCCTTGTACCGCTCCTACACCAGCGCCCGCCCGCCGGGCAACCGGCGCCCCCTTCGCCCGCTGCATTCGACAGACTGCCCGCGTACCCAGATCTCGGCCAGGGGGTTTGCGATGGAGCTCGAGGAAGCGATCCGCAAGCGGCGCGCGGTGAGGACGTACACCGATCGCCCCGTCGACGACGAGGTGCTCGACCGGATCCTGCGCCTGGCGCTGCGGGCGCCGAGCGGCGGCGGCCAGCAGGCGTGGGGGCTGCTGCTCGTTCGCGATCCCGAGGTGCGGACGGCCGTGGGCGAGCTGATCATCTCGGGCGGCGCGACGTACTTCGCGCTCATGCGCCCGCAGAAGGACGCGTCGGACGAGGAGCACGCGGCCTGGGCGCGCGAGTACGCCGAGACCGTGATGGGCACCTACCGGCAGGTGCCGGCGTTCATCGTCGGCCTGCTGGTGCCGCGCGGCTACCCGGAGGGGTTTCCGGGCGGCTACGAGGACGACCTGGTCTCGCTCGCGTTCGCCTTCGAGAACCTGATGCTCGCGGCGCGGGAGGAGGGGCTGGGGAGCGTGCCGATCACCGCCTTCCACCGCTGGGAGAAGGACCGGCTGCGGGAGATCCTGGGCGTTCCCCCGGAGATCGACCCGGCCATCGTGAGCCCCATCGGCTACCCCGAGTCCTTCCCCACGGGCCTCGCGCCGGCGCTCAAGCGCAACTTCCGCTCCTGGCGCTCCCTGGTCCACGACGACCGCTACGGGAACACGCGCGAGTAGCCCTCCGGGGGAATCATTGCCCCCGTCGGCCGTCGGGGAACCTATTCCGACCCGGCGCCGTGTGAGAGGTTGAGCAGCTCACCAGGGTACGTAGAGGGAGCAAGCGATGGCCGAGAACGTCGAGGTTCTCCGGGGCGCCTACGAGGCGTTCGGCCGGGGCGACATCGAGGCGGTGACGGAGACCTGGGAGGCGGACATCGAGTTCGAGGGGCCGAACAGCTCCCGCATGCGGAGAGCGCGGCCCTATCGCGGCAAGGAGGAGGTGGCCGGCCTGTTCAACGGGATGAGAGATCGGTGGGAGGGCCTCCTGCTCTCGCCCGACGAGTTCGTGGAACAGGGCGAGACGGTCGTTGTCCTGGGTCACCTGGAAGGCCGCGCCAAGGACACGGGCACGGACGTCAGGGTGCCCTTCGTGCACGTCTGGAGGATGCGGGAGGGGAAGGTCGCCCGCGGCCAGGCGCTGACGGACACGGCGGTCATCGCCGACGCCTTGGGCGGGTAGCAAAGGCCCGTGCACGTCCCCGGCTCCCTCGTCGATGCCGTCCGCGACCGGCAGGCCGTGCTCTTTGCCGGAGCGGGGATCTCGATGGCTGCCGTCCGCGTGAGCGCGCTCGACGTCCGGGATGCCGTCGGCGCCAAGATCGCCCTCGACTTCCCCTCCTATGAGCCCGAGACGCGGACGGTCGAGGACGCCTGCGACGAGTACGTGGCCCTCAACGATCGCCAGGGCCTGGTGAACCTCCTCGCGGCGCTGATTCCGAAGACCGCCGATCCGCTGGAGAGCCACCTGGCCGCCGTGCGGACGTTCCGGTTCATCCTCACGACGAACTGGGATCTGCTGTTCGAGGCGGCGTACCGCCAGATCGGACAGGACTATCAGGTGCTCTCGGACGAAGCGGACGCTCCGAACTTCAGCTATGACCAACACAACCTCCTGAAGCTTCACGGGACCGTGGATCGACCGCTGACCCTGATTTCGACAACCGACGACTACGAGGGCTATGCCGACACCCATGCGCAGCTTCTCGACCGTGTGACCGAGGTCCTGCACAACAACGTCGTGCTGTTCGTCGGCTACGGGCTGCGCGACGAGCACGTGCGGCGGCTGCTGTCGAAGCTTCGCCGCGTCCGGGGTCAGTGGGCGCGGAAGGCGTACGCGGTGGGCTTCTACGACGAGGTCCGGAGCCGCCTCCTGGCCAGTCGTGGGATCGAGACGATCGATGCCGACGCCGCGGAATTCCTTCCCGAGTTGGCGAGGCGGGCAGGGGTCGGACCCTGATTGGTAAGTGGGCTGGGCGGTCCTCCGGGGATCGATGCGCCGCCTCCTGATTGCGCTTTTGGTCTGAAACGCATGTAAGGAGAGAGAGTGGGTCGGGGATCGGCGGCGCGGCGCCGACGAGGGATGGCCGGGGTCGCTTCACGACCCCATGCGCACGAGGTGCGACATCCCCAAACGATTCCCGCTCTCCCCCAGCATGCTCGTGGCGATCCTCGCCATGTTCCTCGCGGTCGGAGGCGTGGGCTATGCGGCCACGTCGATCGGTTCCGCCCAGATCACGAACGGGTCGATCCGCTCGGTCGACGTCCGCGACGGCACGCTCGCCCCGAAGGACCTCTCGGCCAGGACCCGGGCGTTGCTCCGCGCGGCGGACGGCCCGCGCGGTCAGACCGGCGCGCGCGGGCTCGAGGGCGCCATGGGCCCCGTCGGTCCGGCGGCCGCGGCGGGAGCGACGAACGTCGTCGCACGGACCAACTCGGTCAGCGTGCGCTACCGGCACCTGGAAGCCGCCGTTGGTCCAGTGCCTATCCGGTGAGCGCGCAACCGGCGGGGGCGGCGGGACTTCCCGCAGGACGCCGGCACGCGCACCTCGTTCGGCAGCGGTCCGGTCGACATCAGCGGGACCCTGCCGATTGCGTCTGGCTCGGTGCCCACCGGTTGGCGCATCGAGGTCTACAACACGACCGGCGTCCGACGTCCTGAACGCCTTCGTCTACGCCATCTGCGTGGCCCCATGAGCTGACGCGGGATTTGGCATTGTGGGCGGGTGAGCCTCGACGCGCCCATCCGCCCACGGCGCGCCGGCGCTTGAGCGAGCCGGCCCAGGTCCCCGCGGACCGCGACGCCCCGCTCCGCGCGGACGTCTCCTACCTGGGGCGGCTGCTCGGCCAGGTGCTGGTGGAGCAGGGCGGCGAGGGCCTGCTCGCGTCGGAGGAGCGGCTGCGCGCCCTTGCCAAGCAGATGCGCGCCGAGGGGGTGGACGCCGACGAGGCGGCGCGGGCCGAGGCCGAGCTGTGGGAGCGCACCCAGCACCTCGACGGGCGCGAGCTGGTGGGCGTGATCCGCGCCTTCTCGGTGTTCTTCCAGCTCGTCAACACCGCCGACCAGCACCACCGCGTGCGCCGCCGGCGCTGGCGCGACGCCGAGCGCGAGGAGGCCCACCGCGCCCAGCCCGAGAGCCTCGCGGCGGCCTTCGCGGCCTTCGCCGAACGCGCGGTGCCACCGGAGCGGATCGCCTCGGTGCTCGACCGGCTCTCGATCGAGCTGGTGGTGACGCCGCACCCCACCGAGGTCTCGCGCCGCACCGTCCTGGCCAAGCACATGCTCGTCGCCGAGTGCCTCGACTCCCTCGACAACTCGAGCCTGTCGCCGCGCGAGCGCCGCGAGACCGAGGAGCGGCTGCTCGAGGAGATCACGATCCTCTGGCAGAGCGACGAGATGCGGTCGGCCCGCCCGCGGGTGATCGACGAGGTGCGCCGGGCGCTCTTCTTCTTCGAGGAGGTGCTCTTCGACACCACCGGCACCGTGCACGAGGAGCTCGAGCGGCTGCTGGATCGCCACTACCCGGGCCTGCGCCCGCCGGTGGGCTTCCTGCGCTACGGCTCGTGGGCGGGCGGCGACCAGGACGGCAACCCCAACTGCACGCCGGAGCTGGTGGGGGAGGCGCTCGACCTGCACACCGACCTGGCCCACCGGATGCTGCGCGAGCGGGTGCGGGCGCTGGCCGCCGGCATCGGCATCTCGACCCGGATGGCGCAGGTCAGCGAGGAGCTCGACGCGTCGATCGCCGCGGACGAGCGGGCGATGCCCGAGACCGCCGCGGAGATCGGCGCGCGCAACGCCAGCGAGCCGTACCGGCGCAAGCTGTCGTTCGTCTGGGAGCGCCTCGATCCCCGCGGCGAGCGCCCCTACGCGCGCCCCGCCGAGCTGGTGGAGGACCTGGAGGTGATGGGGCGCTCGCTGGAGGCGCACGGCGGGCGGCGGCTGGCGGACCGCAGCCTGGCGCGGCTGACGCGCCAGGCGCAGACCTTCGGCTTCCACATCGCGCGCCTCGACGTGCGCCAGCACTCGGGACTGCTGAGGGAGGCCGCCGAGGACCTCGCCGCGCTCGACGGCGGCGGCGGCGACCTGCCCGAGCCCGAGAGGACGCGGATGCTCGAGGAGCTGCTGGAGCATCCCTCGGCCCTCGCCGCGCCGCGCACGCTGGAGGGCCGCGCCGGCGAGACCGCGCGCACCTTCACCGAGCTGCGACGGGCGGTGCTGGAGCACGGGCCCGAGGCCGCCGGGACCGTGATCGTGAGCTTCACCCAGGGCCCCTCCGACATCCTGGCCGCGCAGGTCCTGGCCACGGCCGCCGGGCTGTGCCGGGAGGAGGACGGCGCCTTCCACTCGGACGTCGACCTGGTGCCCCTGTTCGAGACCATCGACGACCTCCGCCGCGCGCCGGGGACGCTTCGGGGCCTGCTGCGCCTGCCGGCGTACGTGCGCAACCTGGAGGCGCGCCGAAACCGCCAGGTGGTGATGGTGGGCTACTCCGACTCCAACAAGGACGGCGGCTACCTGGCCGCCAACTGGGAGCTGCTGCTCGCCCAGGAGCGCCTGGTGGACGTCTGCCGCCTGAACCACGTCTCGCTGGCCCTCTTCCACGGGCGCGGGGGGACGCCGAGCCGGGGCGGCGGCTCCACCTATGCGGCCGTCATGGGCGGCCCGGCCGGGAGCCTCGACGGGCGCATCCGCATCACCGAGCAGGGCGAGGTCATCTTCACCAAGTACGGGCTCCCCCAGATCGCCGAGCGGAACCTCGACTCGGTCGTCGCCGCGGTCATGGAGCGCACGGTGCAGGAGGACGAGGCGCCGGGCTTCAGCGGGCGCAAGCGCGTGTGGGACGAGGCCCTCGACGAGCTGGCCGAGACCTCCCGCGCGCACTACCGGGCGCTGGTGCACGAGGACCCCGGCTTCCTGCCCTACTTCGTCGGGGCGAGCCCCCTGGGCGAGCTGGACATGGTGAACATCGGCTCGCGCCCGGGCCGCCGCGCCGAGCCCGGGGGCGAGCTGCGGTTCGAGGATCTCCGGGCGATCCCCTGGGTGTTCGCCTGGATGCAGAACCGGCACCTGCTGCCCTCCTGGTACGGCGTGGGCGAGGCGCTGTCGGCGTTCATCGCCCGCTACCGCGGCGGCCTGGGGGTTCTGAGGGAGATGTACGCCGACTGGCCCTGGTGGCGGGCGATCGTCGACAACTGCCACATGACCGTCGCCAAGGCGGACATGGGCATCGCCGCGCCGCTACGCGGGGCTCGTGGGCGACGAGGCGCTGCGCGAGCGGATCTTCGGCATGGTGCGGACCGAGTACGCCGCGGCCTGCACGGGGCTCCTCGCCGTGGTGGAGCAGGACGCCCTGCTCGCCGACAAGCCGTTCCTCCAGCGGTCGATCCGGCTGCGCAACCCGTACATCGACCCGCTGCACTACGTGCAGGTGCGCCTGCTGGCCCAGCTCCGCGCGACCCACGATCCGGCGGCGCGCGGCGCCCTGGAGTACCCCCTCACGCTCACGGTCAGCGGCATCGCCGCCGGGCTGCGCAACACGGGCTGACGGGGAGGGCGGGGTCAGGCCACCCGGTCCGGGGGTGGATCGCCGCGCAGGAACGCCTCCAGGTTGTCGACCGCCCGGTTTCCCATGGCGATGCGGGTCTCGATCGTCGCGCTTCCCAGGTGCGGGAGCAGCACCACGTTCTCGCGCCCCAGCAGGGCGGCCGGGACGTGGGGCTCGCGCTCGTACACGTCGAGGCCCGCTCCGGCGATGGCGCCCGAGGCCAGGGCGCCGGCCAGCGCGGCCTCGTCCACCACCTCGCCCCGGGAGGTGTTGATGAGGAAGGCCTCCGGGCGCATCCGCGCGAGGCGCGCGGCGTCGATCAGGTGCCGGGTCTCGGGCGTCGCCGGGGTGTGCAGCGTGACCGCGTCGCTCCGGGCCAGCAGGTCGTCGAGGTCGCGGGCGCGCTCGACGTCCAGGCCGGCGAGCGCGGCCGCGTCGGCGGCCCGCCGCTGGTGATAGAGCACGCGCATGCCGAAGCCGCGCGTGGCGCGGTGCGCGACGGCCCGCCCGATGCGGCCCATGCCCACGATCCCGAGGGTCATGCCGGTGACCGACCGGCCCAGCATCCGGGTGGGGCCCCATCCGGTCCACGCGCCGGATCGCACGCACCGCTCGCCCTCCCCCGTGCGGCGGGCGACGGCAAGGAGCAGGGCCATCGTCAGGTCGGCCGTGGCATCGGTGAGCACGCCGGGCGTGTTGGTGACCACGATTCCGGCCCGCCGCGCGGCGTCGAGGTCGATGTGATCGACGCCCGCGCCGAAGTTGGCCACGATCCTCACCCGCCGCGGGGTCGCCGACAGGAGGCCGGCCGTCAGACGATCGGTCACCGTGGCCACCAGCGCGTCGGCGCCGCGCATGGCCTCGGCGAGCTCCCCGGCGGTGAGGGGGCGGTCGCCGGGGTTGAGCCGCGCGTCGACCAGCCCGGCCAGCCGCTCCTCCACCGGGTCCGGCAGGCGGCGGGTGACCACGGCGCGCGCGCCGGCGATCACCGGCGCGCGATGGCCTCGGCCATCCCCACCACGGCTCCCGCCTGGCGCGCCGAGACCCCGTCGATGAGGCGCCCGTCGAGCTGGGCGGCGCCGCGGCCGGCCGCGGCCGCCTCGTCCAGGGCCGCCAGGACCCGCCGCGCGTGCTCCACCTCGGCGGGCGTGGGCGTGAAGGCCGCGTTCGCCGGGCCGATCTGCGAGGGGTGGACGACCATGACGCCCGCGCAGCCGAGCACCGCGGCGCGGCGCGCCGAGGCCGCGAAGCCGTCGGCGTCGGCCAGGTCGCCGAACGGGCCCGCGATGGGCGCGAGGCCGTGGGCGCGGGCGGCCGTGACGATGCGCGAGAGCACCGCGTGCCACTGGTCGCCGGGGTAGCCCGGATCGAGGCCGCCGATCGCGGTGGTGCGCACCCCGAGGCTCGCCGCCATGTCCCCCGGGCCGAAGTGCAGCGCGCGCAGCCGCGGCCCGGCTGCGGCGATGGACTCCACGTTGGAGAGCCCCAGCGCCGTCTCGATGATCGGCTCGATGCCGATGCGCCGCCCGATGCCGGTCGCCCGCTCGATCTGGCCCAGCAGGACGTCCACCAGGTGGATGTCGCCCGCGACCGCGGCCTTCGGCAGCACCACGCTGTCGAGCCGGTCGCCCGCCTGCTCCACCACCTCGATCAGGTCCCGGTACATCCAGTGGGTGTCGATCCCGTTGACGCGCACCGAGACCGACCCGCCGTCATCCGGCCACTCGACCTCCCGGAGCCCCGTGATCACGGCGGCCCGGGCGCGCTCCTTGTCGTCCGGCGCCACCGAGTCCTCGAGGTCCAGGAACACGCGGTCGGCGTCGCCCGCCGCCGCCTTGGGGAACAGCTCGGGGCGCACGCCGGGAACGGCGAGCACGCTGCGCCAGAGCCGAACCGGGACCTCGCCGCCGCCCATCGGGCGATTCTCAGGGACGGCGGGCGCTTGTCAAGCTCGCCCCCCGCGACGTAGAACACCGCAGTCGACGAATCGGGGAGCCGATGGACGAGGGCCGCATCGACCGGGGCGAGTTCCTGCGCAGGGCCGGGGGCGTCGTGGGCGTGGCGGGCCTCGTGGGAGCCGGGTGGCCACTTGGCCGCTCGCTCGGCGGCCAATTGGCACAACGCCGGCGGCCGCCCCTGGGGCAGCTCGCGCGCGCGGTGCAGGGCCCCCTCCTGACGCCGGGGAGCGCCGCCTACTCCGCCGCCCGCCAGGTGGTCAACGCGCGCTACTCCGGCGCGCGGCCGCTGGCCGTGCTGCGGGCGCGCAGCGTGAGCGACGTGCGGCAGGCCGTGCTCTGGAGCGCCCGCAACGGGGTGCGCATCACGGCGCGCTCGGGCGGGCACAGCTACGCCGGCTACTCGACCCTCACCGGCGGGCTGGTGGTCAACCTGTCCGGCCTCTCCCGGATCGCGATCGCGGCCGACCGGCGCACCGTGCAGGTGGGGGCGGGCGCCCATCTCATCGACCTCTACACCACGCTCGCGGGACGGGGGCTGACGGTGCCCGCCGGCTCGTGCCCCACCGTGGGCGTCGGAGGCCTGTCGCTGGGCGGCGGCGTGGGGCTCGCGTCGCGGGCGCTCGGCACCACCTGCGACAACCTCGTGTCGGTCACCGTCGTGACGGCCGACGGGCGGGCGCTGGTGTGCGATGCCCGGCGCAACGCGGACCTGTTCTGGGCCTGCCGCGGCGGAGGGGGCGGGAACTTCGGCATCGCCACGAGCTTCACCTTCCAGACCCACCGCGTGAACGGGGGGTCGTACTTCTTCGCGAGCTTCCCGTGGAGCCACGCCGACGACGTGGTCGCGGCGTGGCAGCGCTGGGCGCCGCACGCGCCCGACGAGCTGTTCTCGATCTGCTCGCTCTCGACCGGGTCGGGCTCGCCCACGTGCAACGTCTTCGGCCAGTACATGGGATCGCCGGCCGCGCTGCGGCGGACCCTGTCGGGCCTCACGCGCGCGGTGTCCCCGAGCACGCTCACGGTGGGGGCCTCGAGCTACATCGGCCTCGTGCAGCGCTGGGCCGGCTGCCTGGGGGAGTCGCCCGCCGAGTGCCGCCGGACCCCGCACCAGCTCTTCGCGGCGAAGTCCGACTACGTGCTGAAGCCCCTGTCGCGCGCGGCGATCGCGACGCTGGTGACCGGCGTCGACCGGCGCCAGGCCCAGTCCTCACAGGGGTCGGGCGCGATCCTGCTCGACTCCTACGGGGGCGTCATCAACCGGGTGGCGCCGGACGCGACCGCCTTCGTCCACCGGAACGCGCTCTGCTCGATCCAGTACGCGTCCTACTGGACTCAGGCCTCGGGCGCCGCGGCCGGCCTCGGCTGGATCCGGGGCGTGTACCGGCAGATGCGGCCGTTCGTCTCGGGCTTCGCGTACCAGAACTACATCGACCCCGAGCTGACGTCGTGGCCGCACGCCTACTACGGCGCCAACCTCGCGCGGCTGGTCGACGTGAAGACGACGTACGACCCCGACGAGGTGTTCCGCTTCCGCCAGGGCATCCGGGCGGCCTGAGGGCGCCCCCGGAGGGACGCCCTCGCAAAGTGCCTGCGGCCTCCGCCCGGTCAGGGCTGCAGCGTCGGGCGCAGCAACGGCGGGATCGGCCGGGACGCGATCCTCGAGAACGTCGCGTACGCCGGCTTCGGGGCGCCGCTCTCGAAGAGGAGCCCCCCGGGCCAGTTGATGTTGTCCTGGAGGTTGAACCAGACCACGGCCGCCAGGCGCGGGCTCTTGACCAGCGGCAGCGTGAAGATCTGCTTCAGGTAGAGGTTCTGCACCGCCGGGGTCACCTTGACCTGCCGGAACGGGGTGGTCGCGGTGGTGTAGCCGGCCTCGGTGACGAAGAGCTTCATGCCCTTCTTCTTCTTGTCGAGCGTCGCGAAGATCTCCGGCAGGCTGCCCCACGAGGGGAACGCGTGGGAGGCCCGGGACGTTGACTTGGGGCCGACCGACGGGTAGATGTGCTGGGAGTAGGCGTCGAACTTCGGCGCGTTCTTCTGCACCAGCGCGTTCAGCCAGGCCCGGGCACCGATGTTGCCGTTGCCCGTGCTGCTGCGCGGCCCGCCGACCCCGCCGATGACGACGGTGTTCTTGTTGGCGGACTTGATGGCCGGGTAGGCGGCCTTGATCAGGGCCTTGTACTTGGGGATCGAGGTCGCCGTGTTGAACCGGAAGAAGTTCTTCAGGTTCGGCTCGTTCCAGATCTCGATCAGCCGCAGGCGCGGGAGGACGGTGGCCGGAGCCGCGGGATCCGGGAACGCCCCGCTGTAGCGGGTCGCCAGCGCCTTCATGAAGTCGGCGTACTGCGCCGCCCGCGGGGCGTTCGGGTTGTAGGCCGACGGGAAGGGCGTGTTGGCGCCCTCGACCGCCCAGATGGGCGTGCTGTACACGGTCACGAGGGGCGTGATCCCCGCCGCCTTCAGGCCCTTCATGATCTGGTCGATCCGGCTCCAGTTGTAGGCCGGGTCGGCCGGGTTGGTCGGGTTCGCGGGCTGGGTGGGCGCCACGAACGACCAGAGGACGTCGAAGCGAGTGACCTTGGCGTTGGTCGCCTTGATCATGTCGATCCGGCTCTGGATCTGGGACGACGGCGCGATGGTCAGCACGTCGTCCTGGAGCGCCGCGATTCCCGCCACTCCGGTGGCGGGCAGCGCGAGCGCGACCCCGGCGGCCAGCGCGAGTGCCGCGCCGGTGATCGTGCGTCGGGATGCGCCTGCGTCTTTGATCCTCAAGTGGCTTCCTCCATGGTGGGGCCCGGGGCGGCGGCATGGTACCAACGCTCCTCGCCGTTTCCGTACTTATTCGGTCAAAGTCGTGCCGCGCATTACGACTCCCTAACGCAGGTCGTCGAAGAAACCCCGTAAAAGCGACAGCGCCTCGCCGGCCAACACGCCGCCCTGCACCTCCACCCGGTGGAGGAGCCGCGGATCCTGCAACGGGTTGATCACCGTGCCCGCCGCCCCGACCTTCTGATCCGGCGCGCCGAACACCAGGCGGGCCACGCGCGCCTGCTGGAGGGCCCCGGCGCACATGGGGCACGGCTCGAGGGTGCAGTAGACCACCGTGCCCAGCAGCCGCCACCCGCCGAGGGCGATCGCGGCGGCCCGCAGCGCCAGCACCTCGGCGTGGGCGGTGGGGTCGGCGCGCAGCTCGCGCTCGTTGTGGGCCGCGCCGACGACCTCGCCCTCGCGCACCACCACGCAGCCCACCGGCACGTCGCCGTGCTCGGACGCGGCCGCCGCCTCGCCCAGCGCGAGCCGCATGAAGTGCTCGTCGCGAGGGAAGACGCGCCGCATGACCGGACAGTACGCCCAGCCGCTACCGTGACGGCATGGTCGTCGAGTCGGTCAACGTGGGCCTGCCGCGCCGGGTCCCGCACGAGGGCCGCATCGTCACCACCGGCATCGACAAGGATCCGGTGCCCGGCCGCGTCGTGGTGCGGGCCACGAACCTGGACGGCGACCGCCAGGCCGACCTCCGGGTGCACGGCGGCCCCGACAAGGCGGTGTACCTCTACCCCGCCGAGCACTACCCGCACTGGCGCGAGGTGCTCACGCCCGCCGAGCTCGGCCCCGGGTGGTTCGGCGAGAACCTCACGACGCGCGGCCTGCTCGAGGAGGAGACCTGGATCGGCGACGTCTTCCGGGTCGGCGGCGCCCTGCTCCAGGTGAGCCAGCCGCGGGTGCCCTGCGCGAAGCTCGCGATGAAGTCCGGCGACCCGGCCTTCGGCCGGCCCTTCCTGCAGAGCGGCTTCAGCGGGTTCTACCTGCGCGTGCTCGAGGAGGGCGATGTGGGGGCCGGCGACGCCATCGTCCGCGTCAGCCGCGGCGAGGGAGGGATGAGCGTCCGCGAGGTCGTCGCCCTGCTCGACGACTCGGCGAGCGCGGACGACCTCGACCGCGCGGCGGCGCTCCCCGAGCTGGCCCTCGGCTGGCGCGAGCAGTTCGCGAACCGGGCCATCGCCCGGCGGCGGCGGCGCTCCCGGGCGGGGTGAGCGCCGGGCAGGCCCGGCGCGGTCAGGGCGCCGGCGAGCAGGCGGGAGCGCCCCCCGAGAGGATCCCGCGCGAGCCGCCCCCGGCGAAGCCGTGGGACCGGTCGATCGCGACGGTCACGACGGAGCCGTCGGCGAGGCTCGCCCGGTAGCGCCGGGCCCCGACCGGCGTGATCTCGCCCACCAGCGGGGAGGCGCACTGCGCCCGCAGGGTCTGCCCGACGACCGCGAGGTCCGCGTGACGGGCGGCCGGGGTGATCCTGCCGGGCGGCGGCGCGGCCGGGCCCGGCCCGAGGATCGCGAGCAGGGCCACCAGGGCCAGCCCGCAGACCCCGACGAGCGCGAGGATCCCGGCGGCGTTGACCGACGCCCGCGACCCGCGCCATGGCGGCCCGCCGGGCGGCAGGGGACCGGCGAAGCGGCCCACGCGGCGGGGCGGCACGGCCGCGACGAGCGGGGCGGCGGCGGCGATCGCCGCGACCCCGATCTGGGACGCCTGAAGGCTCGCCAGGCCGAGCATCCGCAGCGGCAGGCAGATCAGGGTCCAGAGCGGCGCGAGCGCGAGCACCGTCACCGCGCGCCGGGCGAAGCCCCACGACACCCAGGTGCGCCGGGCGCGGGTCCAGGGCGGAAGGGCCAGGTAGGCGTCGACCTGGCGCCGGCGCCAGAGGGTCATGGCGGTGTCGCCCACGGGGCGCCCGGCCGGGCCGAGCAGCGGCTCGAGCTGCTCCACCACCTCCGCCTGGAGAGCCTCCTGACGGCGGAGCTGCGCCGCCGTGCGCTCGCGTCCCAGGCGCTCGCGGCGCGCCGCCAGCCCGGGGAGGCGGCGGGTGCTCACGCCGTCCCTGAACCCACCGCGAGCTCGACGATCTCCTCCGGGGAGTCGGTGAGCTGGAGCAGGTCCATGTCGGAGCGGCCGATCAGGCCCTCCTCCAGCATCCGCGCCTGCACCCACCGCACCAGGCCCGCCCAGTGGGCCGACCCGCACAGCACCACCGGGAAGCTGAGCGCCTTGCCGGTCTGGATCAGCGTGAGCGACTCGAACAGCTCGTCCATGGTGCCGAAGCCGCCGGGGAAGACGATGAAGGCCTCCGAGTACTTCACGAACATGGTCTTGCGCACGAAGAAGTAGCGGAACGCGATCGCCAGGTTCACGTACTCGTTCACGGCCTGCTCGTGGGGCAGCTCGATCGTGCAGCCCACGGACATGCCCCCGGCCTCGGAGGCGCCCCGGTTGGCGGCCTCCATGATCCCCGGCCCGCCGCCGGTGATGACCGCGTACCCGCGCTCGGCCAGCCTGCGCCCCACCTCGAGCGCGAGGGCGTAGTGGGGGCTGTCGGCGCCCAGCCGGGCGGAGCCGAACACCGACACCGCCGGGCCCACCCGCGCCAGGGCGTCGAACCCGTCCACGAACTCGCCCAGGATGCGCAGCGCGCGCCAGGGGTCGCTGTGGATGAAGTCCGGATCGGTCGGCCGTGTGAGGAGGCTCGCGTCGGCGTGGTCGAGCGCGTCGCCGGCGGACCCCCGCGAGCCGAGGCGCCCGCGCCGCTCGAGCCTCACCCGCGCGGCTCCGACACCCGCTGCACCAGCGAGGCGAGCGGCAGCCGGTGGGCGCGCCGGCTCCACTCCTCCGGCGTGCGGCGGGCGGGGTCGCGGCCGGGGACCGGCTCTCCGAACGAGATCACGACCACCGCCCGCTCCGGCTCGTCCACCCCGAGGGCCGCGTGCATGGCCTCCCGGTCGGCAACGCCGTTGGGGCAGGAGGCCACGCCCTCGGCCCAGGCGGCGAGCATCATGTTCTGGGCGACTCTCCCGGCGTCGAAGTCGACCAGCCCGCCGCCCGGGCTCACGACGAGCGCCACCGCCAGGCCGGCGCCGAGCACGTTGCCCGGGGCGTAGACGGCCCGCGCCACCATGTGCAGCGCCGGCCCCTCGGGGATGAGGAAGCGGGTGGGCTGGCGGTTTCGCGCGCTTCCCGCGAGGCGGCCGGCGTCGAGGATCCGCTCCGTCACCGCGTCGTCCAGGGGCCGCCCGGTGTAGCGGCGCACGTCGCGCTTGCTGCTCACGGCCAGGGGGACGTCCACGGAGTGAGCCTAGCCGCCCGGGCCCACGGGGATGACGGTGGCGCCGTCCACCAGGTGCCCGTCCCGGTAGGTCCAGGTCGCGTAGGCGGCGACCGCGGGATCGCCCGCGCCATCCAGCGCGATCGGGCCGGAAGCGCCCTCGTAGTCGATGTCCTTCCCCGCCGCGGCCGCCCGCATGGCCCCGGCCAGGTTCGGGAAGGTGTATTTCACCCCGCCCTCGGAGACCGCCCGGAGCTTCGCCGCGATGGCCGCCGAGTCGTTCGAGCCGCCCGCCGCCGCCGCCAGCGCCACCAGCACCACCGCGTCGAAGGTCTGGGCGTCGTAGGTCTGCGGGAGCCCGCCCACCTCCCTCTTCCAGAGGGCGTCGAAGGCGGCGCCGGCCGGCGCGCCGAGCGAGGTGGGCGCGGTGCCCCGCATCCCCTCGGTCGCCGCGGCGCCCGCGCTGTCGGGCAGCGTCTCCGAGCGCAGCCCGTCGGCGCTGAACGTCCGCGCCGGATCCCACCGGCCGGTGCGCACGAGGGCCGGGCCCATCTTGCGCGCCCAGGTCTCCGGGAAGTCGATGATCACCCATCCGTCCGGCTTGCCCGACGCGATCACGCCCGCCTCCCCGTCGAGGTTCCGGCCCTCCGGGTCGTAGGCGACGTGCCGCAGGACCCTCCCGCCGCCGGCGCGCCAGTCCTTCGTGAACTCCCGCACCAGGTTGACGCCGTAGGCGTCGTCGCGATTGGCGGTGACCACGGTGGCGCGGCGCCCGAGCGCGTCCGCCACGACGCCCGCCAGCACCCGGCCCTGGAGGACGTCCGAGGGCGCCGTCCGGAAGACGAGGCCGTCGTCGTCGAGGTTCGTGATCTCGGGGCTGGTGGCGGACGGGCTCACGAGCGGGACGGCCGCGGCCACGCTCACGTTGTCGGCGGTGGGAATCACCTCGGAGCTGGCCCAGGGGCCCACGAGCGCGCTGACGCCGTCGTCCTCGATCACCGAGCTCGCCACCTCCTGGGCGCGCTCGGGATCGGTCCGGGTGTCCTCCTGGACCAGCTTCACCTCGAGGCCGCGGTCGCCGGTGGCCGCGTTCACCTGATCCGCGGCGAGCCGCGCGGCCCGCGCTCCGGAGTCGCCGAACGGCGCGAGGTCGCCGGTCAGCGGAGCCAGGACGCCGATCCTCAGCTCCCCGACCTGCCCCCCGGCGGTATCGTCGTCGCCGCAGGCGGCGGCCACGCCGCCGAGGGCCAGTGCGCCAACCGCGAGAAGGGACGCCAACGCGCGTCGTCGAGCCAAACACGCCCCTTTCCGAACCGCTCCGACCCGGGGGGCCCGGTCGTTCCGCTCGAACCTACCGGGCCGCCGCGGCCCGGCGCCGATGACCCGGTCCGGGGTGGGCACGTGCCGCCTCGTGACGGACCACCCCTGATGACCGGGCTCCCCCTGCACCAGGTCGACGCCTTCGCCGAGCGGCCCTTCACCGGCAACCCCGCGGCCGTCTGCCTGCTGGCCGAGGAGGCCGACCCGGCCTGGATGCAGGCCGTCGCCCTCGAGATGAACCTGTCCGAGACCGCCTTCCTGGTGCCCGAGGGCCCGCCGGGCGAATACGGGCTGCGGTGGTTCACCCCCGTCGTCGAGGTCGATCTGTGCGGACACGCGACGCTGGCGAGCGCCCACGTGCTGTGGACCACGGGAAGCGTGGCGCCCGAGGCGCCGATCTCCTTCTCCACCCGAAGCGGCACGCTCACGGCGGCGCGCGACGGGGCCCTGATCGCCATGGACTTCCCCGCCGCCCCTCCCGAGCCGGCCGACCCGCCGCCCGGCCTGGTCGAGGCGCTCGGGGTGACGCCGGCGTGGGTCGGACGGGCGCGGGTCAACTGGCTGGTGGAGGTCCCCACACCCGAGGACGTCGCCCGGGCGGCCCCCGACATGGACGGTCTCGCGGCCCTGCCGGGGCAGGGGGTGATCGTGACCGCCGGGGGCGGGATCGAGGGCGCCGACGTGACCTCCCGCTATTTCGCACCGGCCGCGGGCATCCCCGAGGACCCGGTCACGGGGTCGGCCCACTGCACCCTCGGGCCGTTCTGGGCCGAGCGGCTCGGCCGCACGCGGCTGGTCTGCCATCAGGCCTCGCGGCGCGGCGGCATCGTCTACGTGGAGGCGTGGGCCGAGCGCGTGGGGCTCGCGGGGCGGGCGGTCACCGTGATGGAGGGGCGGCTCACGGTCTGAGCCGCGCCCCCGTCAGATGACACGCTGAACCCCGTGCGGCGCCGGCGGCGCGAACTCGCCGGAACCGCCGAGGCCCGGGCCGCCGTCTTGTCCCGATCGACGACCCTGGGGTAGGAACGCAGGCGTTCGTGACTCGCCATTGGACCGGGGGGTGTCCGGGTGCGCGCGGTGCGGAGGACGGTGGTCGGCGGGGTGGTGCTCAGCGCGTTGGCGGCGCTCGCAGGGACGGCGCCGGCGGGGGCGGGGGCACCCGCCCAGGCGAACCAGGTGACGAGCCCGTTCAACGTGCTCTCCACGACGAAGGTCGGGCCGAGCCCGAACCGCGTCACCTACGGATACGGGGCGGCCTGGACGCTCAACGGGAACGGCAGCGTCAGCCGGGTGGACGCGACGACCGGGGTCGTGAAGACGACGTCGACCGGCCCCAACCCGCGCGACATCCGGGCGGGCTTCAACCGCATCTGGGTGCTCAGCTCCACCAAGACGAAGGCGTCGATCGTGACGCTGAACACCGCGGGCGCCAAGGTCGGCAAGACCATCTCGATCAACCTCGGCACGACGACCGACCTCGGCCCCGGGGCCCAGAACGGCGCGAACACGCTCGGGGTGGGGTCGGGCTTCGTCTGGGTGGCGGGCGTCCGCACGTGGCAGAAGCTGGGGAGCATCGACCCCGACACGGCGAAGGTCGTCGTGAAGACGTGGCCGATCCCGCAGGCCTTCTCCGCCGCCGACAGCGCGCTGTGGCTGGTCACGCCCAACCAGGCGTCCATCCAGAAGCGCAAGCCGTCGAACCTCTCGATCCTCGACACGCTTCCGGTGGGCGCGGCCACCGGGGGGAGCGCCGGGTCCCTCTGGCTCACCTTCGGGTCCAGCTTCTTCTGGCTGTCCCAGTCGACGCCCAACGACCTCGGCCAGATCAACAAGGTCTCGCCCACGGCCGGCCTCGTCGCGGGCGCCGTCAGCAAGGGCCTGGGGATCACGCTCACCTGCACCGCGGCCGGCGGGGATGCGGTCTGGGCCACCCAGCGGCCGGACTCGCTGGGCGGCACGCCGGCCCTGCTGTTCCGGCTGAGCCAGGCCGACCTCTCCACGGTCGCCGGCGGGACGCTCCCGGCCGGGGCCAACCCCGGGGCGGTGCAGTGCGTGACCGTCGGGGGCGGGCTCGTGTGGGTCACCGACGGGGTCGGGTCCCTCTACACGATCCAGCCCTGACGACGGGGTGGGCGGCGGGCGCGGCTCATCCCGCGCGGCACGTCCGCGACGCGAGATCCCGCAGCATCTCCACCAGCGCCTCGCCCGCCTCGTCGAGGCTGGCGGCCGAGACCTTGTCGAGCGTGTCCGTGGGGCGGTGCCAGTAGGGATAGGTGAAGTCGATGAGGTCGATGGCGGGGACCCCGGCCTCCTGGAACGGCGTGTGGTCGTCCTCAACGCTCCCGCTCACCCGCCCCGGAAACGCCCGGATCGTGCCCGCCCGCTCGGCGCCCGCGCGCAGGAGCTGCCACAGCGCCGGGTCGGAGCTCGCCTCGCGCGGGATCGACAGGTGCTTGTCGCCCACGAAATCCACCAGGACCATGGCCGAGAGCTCGCGTGCGTGCGCCTTGGCGTACGCGCGGCTCCCGCGCACGCCGTCGCGCAGGAAGTCCTCGGACCCGCGGGGGCTCTCCTCGCCGTCGAAGAACACGAAGCGGATCTCGCGGTCGCAGGCGCGGCGCCCGGCGCGCAGGACCTGGGAGAGCTCGAGCACCGTGGCCGTGCCCGACGCCCCGTCGTTGGCGCCCACGAAGCCCGGGATGTCCTTGGTGTCGTAGTGCGCCCCCACCAGGATCGCCTTGCCGCGGCCCGGCAGGCGGCCGACCACGTTGCGCAGGCCGCCGGGCACGCTCTCGAAATGCCCGCCCGGGATCTCGCGGCGCAGCCGCTCGGCCAGGAGCCGCGACGCGGCCGACCCCGCCGGCCGCGGCCCCAGCTCCACCTGGGCGCGCAGGTCGCGGAAGGCGCGCTGGGCGTCGAACCGGTCGCCCGTGCCGGCCGCGCTGCCGGCGCCGCAGCCGGCGGTGAGCGCGATCGCGAGGGCCAGGGCGGCGACCGGCCCGGCCCGCCGGGTCACGGTTGCGACGGCGCGAGGCGGCAGCGCGTGACGCCGGAGTCCAGCACGCGCCCGGCCGCGCTGACGAAGGCGTAGCGAGCGACCCCGGGGCGGAGGCGCAGCCGCAGGGCCCCGTACTGCTGGTCGTTGGAGAACGCCACGCGCCGGTCGGCCGCGACGGGGTAGTGGCCGCGCCCACCCGCGCCGGACACCAGCTCGGTGATCCCGCGCTGCGGGTACAGGCGCTGCATGTCGTGGTCGTGGCCGTTCAGCACCAGCACGGCGTGCCCGATGAGGGCCTGCCAGAACGGCTGGACGTCGGGCGCGTCGCCGTGGGTGCCGGCGCTGTAGCGGGGCCGGTGCCAGAAGGCGATGCGGCACGATCCCGGGCCGGCCACGCGCCCGCGCAGCCAGCGGACCTGCGGCGAGCCGGGGGAGTGGTCCATCTCCGAGTTGAGGCTGATGAGCTGCCAGCCGGCGAGCGAGACGTCGTAGTAGGCGGGCGGGCGCCCGCCGGTGACGCGCGACCAGTACGGGTCGTAGCCGGTGGTGTGCAGGGGCCAGTCGTGGTTGCCCGGCGTGGGCAGGGTGATGGCGCGCAGCGGCCCGAAGACCGTCTGATAGTTCGCCGCGAAGTCGGCGGCGGACCCCCGCTCGTACACGTCGCCCAGGTAGAGGAAGCGCGTCGGCCGGGCGCCCTCGACGAGCCCGGCGACGGAGAGCGCCCCCTGCGAGTACTCCGCCCCGTCCCCCACCGCCCACACCGTCGCGGCGGCGACCGCGGGCGGGGCCGGGAAGCGCCCCGGCGCGGTGGGCGCCGGGGGCTGGGACCCGCGCCCCGACGACGCCGCCAGCACCGTCGGCACCGCGACGACCGCGACGAGCAGCGCCACCACCATCCCGCGTCCGCTCCACCGGCTCGGTCCTCGGCTCACCGGGGCGACGATAGCGGCTCCGTCCCGCGGGGCGGGCGACTCCGGTCAGACGGAGCCCGCGAACGCGTCCAGCCGCCGGATCAGCAGGTAGGTGGGTATCGCCGAGATCCCGATCATCACGGCCGCGAAGGGGGCGGCGGCGCCCCAGGCGAGCGCGTCGGTGTACACCCAGAACTGGGTGGCGAGCGTCTCGGTGCCGGTGGGGCGCAGCAGCAGGGTGGCGGTGAGCTCGGTGACCGAGGTCAGGAAGACCAGCGCGGCCGCCACGGCCAGACCGGGCGCCAGCAGGGGGAGGGTCACGCGGCGCAGGACGGCCCAGGGCCGCGAGCCCAGGGAGCGCGCCGCGTCCTCGAGCTCCGGGGTGAGCTGCGCCACCGTCGGCTGCAGGGCCACCAGCGCCAGCGGCAGGAAGAGGACGGTGTAGGCCACCACCAGCAGGATCGGGCTCTGGTAAAGGTTCACCGCGTACCGGATCGTGAAGTACACGAGGGCCAGGCCCACCACGAGCCCCGGCAGCGCGCGCGGCAGATAGACCGTGCGCTCGAGGACCCCGGAGACCGCGCCCCGCCGCCGGACGGCCAGGAAGGCCACCGGCAGCGCCAGAGCGGTGGCGAGCCCGGCCGCGGCCAGCCCGTAGAGGACCGTGCTCGTGGTGGCGCCGATGATCGACGCCGACGGGAGCGTGGTGGAGCTGCCCTGCGCCAGCCAGTATCCGAGCGCGCCCAGCGGCACGCCGAGGGCGAGGACGACGAGGCCGCCGAGCCCCGCGAGGGCGGCCGCGGCGGCGGGGCGCCCGAGATGCACGCGCGACCGCCGGCGCGCCGTCGCGGCTCCCGCCGTGTGTCGCGCCCGGCCGCGCAGGCTCATCTCGCCCCCGAGGACCAGTACGCACAGCACCACCAGGACCAGCGAGAGGAGCGACGCGCTGGCCGCGTCGAAGCCGAGCTGGTACGCGCTGTAGATCTCGGTGGTGAAGGTGCGGTAGCGCAGCACGGCGAAACCGCCGTACTCGGCCAGCAGGTGCAGCGCGATGACCAGGCCGCCCCCCAGCAGCGCGAGCCGCAGCTGGGGCAGCGTCACCCGCCCGAAGGTGCGCCACGGCCCTCGCCCGAGGCTGCGCGACGACTCCTCGAGCGCCGGGTCGCCGACGCGCAGCACCGCCGCCGTCGGCAGGTACACGAGCGGGTAGTGCGAGAGCGTCATCACCAGCACGGCCGCTCCGAAGCCGTGGAGGCCGGGGAAGATGGAGACCCAGGCGGCGCCGTTGACGTACTCGGGCACGGCGATCGGGAGCGCCAGGAGCACCGCGAGCGTGCGCCGGAGGGGCAGGTCGGTGCGCTCGACGCACCACGCGGCCGCCAGCCCGATGACCACGCAGGCCGCCGTGACCGCGACCGTGAGCTGGACGCTGTTGACCAGCAGCTCGCCCACGCGGGGGCGCCACAGCAGGCGGCGGGCCTCCGACCAGCCCACGTCCGAGACCTGCTGGAGGATGAAGGCAAGCGGCAGCAGGGCCAGCCCCGCCGCGACCACCGCCCCGAGCAGCGCGGGGCGGGGTGGGCGGAGCCGGATCTCCCGGGCGTCGATCAGAGGAGCCCCACGTCCTGCAGGAGCCGGAAGGCCTGCCGGCCGTCGCCGAGCTGGGCGACGCTGAGCGCCGGCGGGATCAGCGACGCGAACGGGCGCTGGAGGCTCGTGTTGGTCACGCCCGGCCGGAGCGGGTACTCGTAGCTCTCGCTGGTGGCGATGATCTCCTGGCCCGCCGGGCTGACCAGGTAGGACAGGAACCGCTGGGCGGCCGCCGAGTGGTCGCTGGACTTCAGGACGCCCGCGCCCGACACCACCAGGAGGTGCCCGGGGTCGCCGCGGGGGAAGTAGTGGAGGGCGACGTGGAACTGGTCCGCCGGGATCTCGTTGCGGAGCCGGTACCAGTAGTAGTGCTCGATCAGGCCCGCGGCGATCTCACCGCGGTTGACCGCCGCGATGATCGCCTCGTTGTTGTCGTAGGTCTTGCCGTTGTCCTTCAGGCCCCCCAGCCACTGCTTCGCCGCGTCCTCGCCCTTCAGGGTGGCGACCGAGGTGACGAGCGGCTGGAAGTCGGTCTCGGACGGCGGGAACCCGAAGCGGCCCTTCCACTCCGGCTTCGCCAGGTCGAGCAGCGACGCCGGCAGGTCGGCGGGCGTGAGCTGGCCGGTGTTGTAGACGAGCACCGGGGCGCGCGCGGACACGCCGACCCAGTTCCCCTTGGGCGAGCTCTCGGCCTTCGGGATCGCGGACAGCGTCGACGGGGAGACGGGGGCCAGCAGCCCCTGCTCGTCGAGCGCCTCCAGCGCCGGCGAGTTGCCGCCGTAGAAGACGTCCGCCGGCGAGTTGGAGCCCTCCAGCAGGATCTGGTTGGCGAGCTCGCCCTCGGGGGCCGAGCGCAGGGACACGCCGATGCCCGTGCTGTCGCGGAAGGCGTCCACGAGGGCGCTCACGGTCTGCGGGTGCTGGCCGCTGTAGACCGTGATCGACTCCCCCGACTCGGAGGACGGCGCGACCTCGACCGGCGACGAGTCCGAGCTGACGCCCGAGGCGCCGGCGCCCGCCGTCGTCGAGCCGCCATCGCGCACCGCGGTCCCGTCGTCGGAGCAGCCCGCCACCAGCCCCACGGCCAGGGCCAGCATGGCGAGCACCGCGGCGGTCCCGAATGCGCGTCGTCCCATCTCGGCTCCTCCATCGCTCGGGCGGGGAACCGCGAGAGACTACGGCCCCGGTTCGCCGAATGACAAGGATGGCCACACCTGAAGTCTTCGGAGACCCGAACGTCATGATCCCTCATCCGGTCCTGGCGGCGGCGTCTCGAAGGTCTAATGTGCGCGGAGCCATGTGACGATGCTCACGAAATGAGAGATCCCGCGGACAGGCGAGGATCACACCGGCAGGCTCCGCGTCTCCGCCCCGAGGCGCTCCCCCTCGAGATGGCGGCCGAGATGCTCGCCGGCTCCCCGGGGGTGTCCGAGACCCTCGATCGAGTGGTCCTCGCGGGCCGTCGCGCGCTGGGCGCGGACCGGGCGACCTGCTATCTGCTCGGCCAGCGGGGCCACATCGGAATGGTGCACACGACCGAGACGGACCCGGCCCGGCGGGCGCTCATCGAGGGGACGGTCGGGCGCGACACGCCGGTCGCCCGGATGATCCGGTCCCGGCCCTCGCCGATCCTGGCCGTGGCCGACGCCGGCCGTTCGCGCCTCATCTCGCGCGACCTCGCCGAGCGGCTGGGGGCGGGCGCGCTGATGGCCGTCCGCCTCGCCCAGACCGACATGGACGCCGAGACCGAGGTCGAGGTGGGCTGGCTGTTCTTCTGCTGGCGCTCGCCGCGGCGGTTCGCCGCCGCCGACCGCCGGCTCGCGCTCGCGTTCGCCGTCCACGCCACGCACGCCCTCTCGAATGCCCGCGCCCGCGAGAAGGTGCGGCGCGCGTCCGGGGTCGGGGCGCGGGCTCAGCGCATCGGCAGGATGGGCGGCTGGGAGTGGGACGTGGAGGGCGGGCGCGTCGAGTACTCGCCGGAGGGCTTCGCGATCCTGGGCCTGGAGCCGGGCGAGCCGATCCCCCGCGCGCTGTTCGTGGAGCTGGTGCACCCCGACGACCGCAGCGCCGGGTCGGCCGTGCTCACCGAGCTCATGGCCGGGCGACGCGACGAGTACGAGATCCAGCACCGGATCGTGAGGCCGGACGGAGCCATCCGGCACGTCATCAGCCGCGGCGAGGTCATCGACCGCGACGACGAGGGGCATCCGACGCGCGTCGGCGGGATGCTCCAGGACGTCACCGAGAGCGTCGATACGGCCGAGCGCCTCGCCCGCAGCGAGGCGCACCTGTCGGAGGCGCAGCGCATCGCCTCCATCGGAAGCTGGGCCTGGGAGATCGACACCGGTCAGATCGAGTGGTCGGTCGAGTTCTCCCGTGTCCTCGGCCTGCCGGAGGACGCCGTCCAGGGCCTCGATGTGTTCTTCGCATCGGTCCACCCGGCCGATGGCGAGCGGATCCAGCTCTCCGTCGCCGCCTGCGTCGAGGCGTCCGCCCCCATCGACGTCGTCTGCCGCGTCATCCGCCCCGACGGAACGATCCGGGTCATCCACAGCCACGGCGACCCGGTGGCCAAGGATGGGACGGGGCGGGCCACGCGGTACATGGGGGCGGTGCAGGACGTCACCGAGCAGGTGGCCCGGGAGGATCGCCTGCGCGCGAGCGAGGAGCGCAACCGGCGCCTGGCCGCGGAGCAGGCGGCGCTCCGGCGCGTGGCCACCGCCGTCGCCACGGGCGCCACGCCCGAGGCGATCTTCGGGCAGGTGGCCGCGGAGGTGGGGGCGCTTCTGGACGTGCGGGCGGGGGTGGTCTGGCGTTTCGAGGGCGATCGCTCGGTCGCCGTCGGCTCCTGGGGCCATCGCCGGTCCCAGGTGGGCGTGGCCTTCTCACTGGCCGGCGACGGCGCCGTGCCGCTGGCCCGGCGCACGGGGCGAGCGGCCACCGTCAACTACCCGTCGCTCGCCGAGGGCGACCCCACCGCCGCGCGGGTGCGCCCTCAGGGGTACCGCTCCGGCGTGGCCGCTCCGATCGCGATCAACGGCAAGCCCTGGGGAGCGGTGCTGGCGGCGACGTCCGAGGTGCGCGTGTTCTCGGAGGACGAGAAGCACGGCCTCGAGCGTTTCGCCGACCTCGTGGGCCTGGCGATCGCGAACGCCGACGCCCGCAGCCGGCTCGTGGCCCGTGCCGCCAGCGACCCGCTGACGGGCCTCGCGAACCACCGGACCGTGCACGAGACGATCCGGCGCGAGGTGGCGCGGGCCCACCGGCACAAGCGATCCCTCGCCGTCGCGCTGTTCGACCTCGACCACTTCAAGGAGGTCAACGACATCCACGGCCACCAGGTCGGCGACCTCGTGCTCGAGGCGATCGCGAGCACCCTGCAGGGGATCGCCCGGCCGGGCGACCTGGTGGGGCGCCTCGGGGGCGAGGAGTTCGTGTGGCTCATGCCCGAGACCGACGCGCTGGGCGCGTACGACGCCGCCGAGCGGTTCCGCGCGCTGGTGGGATCGAGCGAGCCGGCGCCGGGCGTCTCGCTCACGATCTCGGCCGGGATCTGCGACCTGGAGCAGGCCAGCACGGCGTCGGATCTCATGGTCCTCGCGGACGGCGCCCTCTACTGGGCGAAGGCCCACGGGCGCAACATCACGTTCCTCTACACGCCCGAGGTGGTGGAGGCGCTGTCGGCGGAGGACCGCGCCGAGCGCCTCGAGCGCACCCGCATCCTCACCGGCCTGCGGGCCCTTGCGCGCGCGGTGGACGCGAAGGACCCCTCCACCCAGCGCCACTCCGAGCGCGTGGCCACGCTCGCCGGGGACATCGCCGCCGCGCACGGCTGGACGAGCAAGAGCATCGCCGACCTCCGCGACGCCGCCCTGGTGCACGACGTCGGCAAGATCGGCATCCCCGATGCGATCCTGTTGAAGCCCGGCGCGCTGACGGCGGAGGAGTACGAGACCATCAAGGGTCATGCCGACCTGGGCGCGGAGATCGCCGCCGAGATCCTCAGCCCGGAGCAGGTGGCGTGGATCCGCGGGCACCACGAGCGCATGGACGGCCAGGGCTACCCCGACGGCCTGACGGCCGGGGCCATCCCCGACGGAGCGAGGATCCTCGCGCTCGCCGACGCCCTCGAGGTCATGAGCGGCGTGCGGGCCTACCAGCGCACCGTGTCGTGGAAGGACGCGCTGAAGGAGTGCCGCGACGAGGCGGGCAAGCAGTTCGACCCGGCGCTCGTCAACCTGCTCCTCGAGATCGCGCCCCCCGGCGCGGTCAGCGCCGAGGCGATCGTCCTCTGACCGCGCGGGGCCCTCCGGCCCTCACCGCGTGAGCTTGAGCGTGAAGCGCAGAGTCCCGCCCGGGCCGACGAAGGCCAGCTTGTAGGTGCCGGGCTTCAGGTTCGCCGGCAGCTTCAGCGTCCGCGTGAACGCCCCGACCTTCAGCTTCCTGGCCCGGATCCTGGCCACCAGCGGCCCCTTCGCGGTCCGGCGCAGGTCGAGGCGCAGGGCGCCCTTGCGCGTCGTGGTGCCGCTGATCGCGATCGACCCCTTGAGGATGATCGAGCCCGTGAGCCGGCCCGTGACGAAGCGCGACTTCACCTTCAGCCGGTTGAGCTTGAAGGCCGCCTTGCCCGTGAGGCCGCTGATGCTGCCGCCGGACGCGCCGCCCCCGGGCGCGTTCACGGTGACCGTGAACGAGCGCGGGTCCGAGGTGTTCCCGGCGCGGTCCTTCACGCGCATCTCGCCCACGAACGTGCCGCTCTGGTTGAAGACGTGCGACACCTTGGCGCCGGCGGTGTTCGGGGTGCCGTCCTTCCACTGCCACACCGCGGTCGGCAGGTCGATGCCGGACGTGGCCACGGAGGCCTGGTCGGCCGACGCGCCCGCGTCGAAGTTCACCTGGTCCCCGCGATTGACGGTCGTGCTGTCCTGCTTCACCACCGCGTTCGGCTTGACCGTGTCGAGCAGGATCGTGTCCGTGGCGATCGCCGACTCGTTACCGAGGATCGGGCCGCCCAGCAGGAAGATGCAGAACGGGGGGCATGGAGCGGGGGGCGTCCTCGCGCCGTCGCCGAACTTGACCCCCACCGTCTTGACTCCGTCGCCGGCGGGGAGCGTCGCGGGCGTCGCGGGGTTGAAGGCCTGTGCGCATCCACTGAAGTCGGGGTTCGGGTCGTTGAAGATGAAGCTGCAGGGGAAGGTGCCGTTGCCGTCAACGTCGGCCGCCGACTGCGTCACCCCGCTCGAGCTTCCGGCGATGCCGTTAATCAGAGGGTCGGTGGCGTCGAGGTTCAGGGTCACCTGCCGGTTGTTGGTCGCCACGGCGCCATCGTTGATCTGCACCGTCCCGCTCGGTGGCGTCGCGTCGATGCGGGTGTCTGCGCTGACCTCCAGGTTGGCCACGGTGCTGCAGGTCGCGGTCACCTGGCAGGCGATGATGCGCACCCGGTAAAGGCGCCCGTTCGACAGGAGCAGGGGCACCGAGGAGGTGGTGGCCCCGAGCGCCGCGGAGGTGGGGGCGCCGCCATCGAGAGGGTCGGCGACGACGTCCTGCTTGTCGGTCGGCGAGGTCGGATCCCAGACCACGGGCTTCCAGTTGAAGGTCGCCAACACCGCGTTGCCGCCCCCCGCGACCGCCTTCGTGAAGGGCAACGGCGTGAACGCCGACGATGTGGTCACCGCCTGGGCGCTGCCCACCGCCGCGAGGGTGACGACGAGCGTCAGGGCGAGCAGGCGGAGCGGCGAGCGCATCGAAGGCCTCGGATCTCGGGAAGGAGGGTCATCCTCTGAGAACGGGGCGACCCAGGTCAACACGCCGACCGGGGGGTTCTTTCGGAACGCGCCTCAGCTCGGCGCGACGAGCGCCACCCTCACGGTGGCCCTGTCGCTTCGCGTCTCGGGATCGGGGCGCAGCTCCCCCAGCGCCTCCTCGACCTCGCCCGCCGACATCAATCGAGCGCCACCGACACCACCACGCGGTCGGGCACCACATCGCGCTCGGCCCGGCCGACGACCGTGAGGGTGGGGACGGTCACGCGGCAACGCTACGCCATGTCATCCATCGCTCGAACTCCGCCCGCGCCATGGGACGCCCGATGTGGAAGCCCTGCCCGATGTCGCACCCCAGCTCCCGGAGGGCGTCGTGGATCTCCTGGCTCTCGACCCCCTCGCCGACCACCTGGAGGCCGAGGTTGTGACCCAGGTCGATGGTCGAGCGCACGATCATCGCGTCCGCCTCGTTCGTCAACATGTTGAGCACGAAGGAGCGATCGATCTTCAGAACGCTGATCGGAAGGCTCTTGAGCTGGTTCAGCGAGGTGTACCCCACGCCGAAGTCATCGATCGAGAGCACCACGCCGATCCCGCCGAGATGGCGAAGGACCCCCAGGGCGCGCACCGGGTTCCCCATCAGCGCGGTCTCGGTGAGCTCGAGCTCCAGCCGGTTCGGGGAGAGCCCCCAGCGCTGGAGGCTCGCGGCGACCGCATCGGCGAACTCGGCGTCGAGCAGATTGCGTGCGGAGATGTTGACCGCCACGGACAGACGGTGCCCATCGTCCTCCCACCTGCGGCACTCCTCCAGGGCACGCTCGAGCACGTAGAGGGTGAGCGGCTTGATCAGCGTGGTGTGCTCGGCGAGCGGGATGAACTCGCTCGGGGGGAGCAGCCCCCGCTCGGGGTGCAGCCAGCGCACCAGCGCCTCCGCTCCGAGGAGCTCGCCGCTCATGAGGCGCACCTTGGGCTGGTAGTGCAGCACCAGCTCACCCTGCTCGATCGCCCTCCTCAGCTCACCCACCAGCGCCAGTCGCTCGGGGCTGTAGCTGTCCTGCTGGGCCCCGTAGACGGAGAGCGGGAGCGACTCCGACTTGGCCGTGTACATCGCCACGTCGGCTCGCTGGAGGAGCTCGCTGACGTCCGTCCCGTGGTCCGGGAAGAGCGTGATCCCGATGCTCGCCTCGGTGTCCAGGGAGACGCCCTCGACGACGATGGACTTGGAGATGACCCTGCCCAGCTCGATCGCGACCCGCTCCGCCGAGGCCACGTCGGGAACGCTGGGAAGGAGGACCGCGAACTCGTCGCCGCCGAGGCGGGCGACGGTGTCGCTCTCGCGCAGGGCGTCGCGCAAGCGGTGGGCGACCTCCTCCAGGAGGAGGTCGCCGCAGCGATGGCCGAGGGTGTCGTTGACCTCCTTGAAGCGGTCGAGGTCGATGATCATCACCGCGGCCCGCTCGCCCTGGCGTCGCGCGCGGTTGATCGCCTGCTCGACGCGGTCGTGGAACAGGCGCCGGTTGGGCAGGCCCGTGAGCGTGTCGGTGACCGACTGCGCGATGTTCTCCCGGAAGGTCAGTCCCGCCCGGGCCATGCAGACCACCAGCGCCGCCGACGCCAGCCAGACCGCCCAGACGGTCGTGCGCGCGTAGTGGTCGTAGACCAGGAGGGTGATCGCCCCGAACGCGACGGCGGCGGGCAGGACCATCACGCTCCATCCCTCGAGACGGCCGGCGCGAGCCCGTGTCGGGGGCTGCCAGGCCGCAAGGCCCATGAAGATCATGCCGAGGGGCCAGAAGACGTCCAGGAACCCTCCCTCGGTGTAACTCCCGGCCGCGATCTTGAAGAGGTAGACGCTGTCGGCGAGCGCGAAGGTGATGCACCCGGCGGCGAGCAACGCGACGGCGCGGCCGGGCCGCCAGCCCATGAGTCCGGCGAGCGCGGTCACCAGGCCGAGGATCACGAGGTCGCCGAGCGGATAGGCGAGGTTGGTGGCGACGGCCGCGGCGGTGCCCCCCTCGCTCCCGGCGAGGATCGGCGGCATGAGCACGGCGACTCCGATGGCCGCCACGATGAGGGCGGCCGCGAGGCCGTCGAGCCACTGGCTGCCATGGAACCGGCGCACACGGGCGCGCACCAGCAGAACGACGCCCGCGTAGACGAGCGGGTAGAAGGAGAGGTAGAGGCCGTCGGCGACGGAGGGGTACGGCACCTCCGCGCTGCCGGAGAACGCCAGCAGGTAGTAGATGTCGCCGGCCGCCCAGGCGAGGGCGCCGGCGCCGATCATGCACCAGGCGAGCCTCTCCACCGGCACGAGGACGACCCGGACGAGGATGCCGATACCCGCCGCGACAACGAGGAACTCGAACAGCCAGTCGTCCAGGATGCTCGACGGCCCGAGGCCGTCGCCCACGCCCAATCCGACGTGGGCGGCGTAGACCAGCAGGCCCGCCACCACGAGCGCCCATCCGCTGAGCACCCCGGCCGACCGGCCGCGCGTGAGATCGCCGGCGCTCGCGCGCGGCGCCGTCTTCACCTCGCCCGGCTCGCCCGGGAGACCCTCACGCGGTTGCGGCCGTCCTCCTTTGCGCGGTACATGGCGGCGTCGGCGGATCCGTACATGCCCTCCGGGGACTCGTCCACCGTCAGCTCCGCCACGCCGATGGATGCGGTGATGCGGCCGACGGGGTCGATCGGCGTCCTCGCGAGGAAGCTGCACAGACGCTCCGCGGCCTCGGCCGCCCCCGACAGGTCGCTCTCGGGCATCAGCCAGGCCAGCTCCTCGCCCCCCACCCGTCCGAGGACGTCGCTCTCGCGGGCGTGGGCCCGGACGAGGTCGGCGACGGTCCTGAGGGCCCCGTCGCCGGCGCGGTGCCCGTGCAGGTCGTTGACCAGCTTGAAGTCGTCGATGTCGAGCAGCGCGAGGCTCAGGGGACGCCCGTGGCGGGCCGAGCGCTTGACCTCCTCGTCGAGCCGCTCGTGGAAGGCGCCGTGGTTGAGGAGCCCGGTGAGCGGGTCGGTCCTCGCCATCCGCGCGAGCTTCTCGCGTGCGTCCGCGTTCGAGACGGCGAGGCTGATCAGCTCGGCGACGCGCTCGAGCTGGACGAGCGTCTCCTCCTGCGCCCCGCCGACCTGGGCGTAGGCCACGGCCACGGCGCCCCACAGCCGCCCCTCCACCCGCACCGGCGCCGCCAGCGAGGCGCGAAACGGGGCCCTCGCCTTCCGCGCGTCCTCTTCGGTGAGCTCCGATCGGGCGGGCCCCTCGGTGTGCTGCACCTTCGAAAGTGCCCAGCTGGGGGCGAGGACCAGGACCTCTCCGGGAGGGATCTGCTCGAGGTCCGACCGGCGCCAGGCCCCGAGCAGCTCCGCCGTCCCGGTCTCCAGATAGCGCACCACACGGCCGCCGTCGGCGCCCAGGAGCAACGCCAGCTCGCGGGCGACGAGGCCGAACAGGAGGGAGTGCTCGCGGCCGGCCGCCACGTTCACCGCGACCCGGCGCAGCATGACCTGCTCGGCCTCGAGCCGCCGGCGCTCGCTGACCACCCTCAGGCGCACGCGCAGCCCCTCGGGCCCGACCGGGGTGACGAGACAGTCGTCCGCGCCGGCGTCGAGGGCTCGCGAGAGAAGCGCCTCGCCCGAGCCGCTCATCGCCACGATGGCCGGGCGATGGGGTCCGAGGCCCCGCAGCTCGCGGATGAGGGCGAGCCGCTCCGTGCCCGCTCCGTCGAGGGACACGAGAACGGTGTCCACCCCGGTCGCCGCGAGGATCTCCTCGGTCGTCTCGGCGGTCTCGGCCACGATGCCGCGGTCGTGAAGCATCGCGCAGACCCGCGACCGCTGGACGGAGTCGGACTCGGCGACCAGGACGCGCTGAGGCGTGTCCGTCGCGGACGGTGTCGGGGGGAGGACCGCGCCCGCCTGCAAACCCATGAGTGCCCTTCGATCGAGGCTCTCCCGAGCTATCGGCATGCACCCATGAGATATGAGGCGGGCCGGTCGCCGCCCCGACGAGCGGCGATATCGTCTCAGGTGGAGGCCATGGTCAGATGCGCGACGCCGGCCCGCCGCTCGGACGGTAGCCTCCCGCCATGGGACTCTTCCGGCGCAGGATCACCGATGACACGGACCTGGAGCGCGTGTCGGACAAGCGGCTCCTCGCGGAGCACCGGCGCCGCGTGCTCGCCGCAGGCGACCCCCACGGCGGCGCGGCGGTGGGGGCGAGCTTCGGGCTGGCGGCGGACATCGAGGACGTGCTCGACCGGCGGGGCGTGAGCTACCCCAGCGCGGACGAGATCCTCGCCGGCGCGAGGCGCGACGGGAGCTGATCCGGGTCGGAAGGGCCCGGCGCTCGGTGGGCGCGTCGGGGTCGCGGTCGCTTGGCCGGGCTACGGTCGCGCTCGCCGTACGGGCCGGGAACGCGATAGCGTCGCGTGGCGGAACGCGACGACACGCGGGCGGCGAGGACTCGATGGCCGATCCTGCCTTCTGGACCATCTCGGGGACGTACCTGGAGGCCTGCAACTGTGAGGCCATCTGCCCCTGCCGGCGGATCGGCGGTGAGGCCGGCGGGCGATCCACCTACGGGATCTGCCAGGGGGCGCTCTCCTGGGCGGTGGAGGACGGGCGTGCCGGCGATCTCGACCTCTCCGGGCTCTGCGCGGTCATGGTCGTTCGCTACGACGACGACGAGGCCGGCTCTCCCTGGAC
The DNA here is from genome assembly GCA_963760715.1 of Miltoncostaeaceae bacterium. Taxonomy (GTDB): domain Bacteria; phylum Actinomycetota; class Thermoleophilia; order Miltoncostaeales; family Miltoncostaeaceae; genus CAVXDY01. The sequence goes on from CAVXDY010000008.1 coordinate 76,672, forward strand.
GTTCTTCCTGTACGTGGACGAGCGCGGCGACGCGCGCCAGCGCGAGGCGCTCGCCGGGATTCTCAGCGGACGCCTTGGCGGAACCCCGCTCGCGCACTTTCCCTGGGCCTGGAAGGAGAGCCGCCCGCTCGGCTGGCGTCCGGTCCGGATCGAGATCGACCACACGCCCGGGCGCGGCTGGTTCCGCGCGGGCGGACGGGTCGAGCTGCGCGTGCGCGGGCCGGTCGAGGAGCAGGCGCCGGTCACCTGCGTCATCCCCGGGCACGACCGCTCGGGCACCGAGCTCTACGCCGACCTCCTGCGCGTCGAGGAGGGCCCGCTCTCGTTCGAGGTGAGCGGACGGTGCGCCTACGAGTCGACCTTCGCCTACTCCTCGGGAGAGGGCTGACCGGTGTCCGGCCGGATCGGCACCGCGGCCCTCCTCGACGGGCCGGGCCCGGTCGTGATCGCCACGGGGCTGGTCGCCGCCTCACTCGTCACCTGGATCGTCACGATCGATCGGATGCGAGGAATGGACGCCGGACCGGGCACGGATCTGGGAGGTCTCGGCTGGTTCATCGGCGTCTGGGTGACGATGATGGCCGCGATGATGCTGCCCTCGGCCGCGCCGATGGTGCTCGTCGTCCATCGGGTCTCGGCGATGCGCACGCGCCCCGGCCCTCGCGCGACCCTCGCGACCTGGGTCTTCGTCGTGGGCTACGTGGCCGTCTGGACGGTCTATGGGCTGGCCGCCTACGGCCTGTTCCGCGCGCTCCGGGCCGCCGACCCGGGATTCCTGGCCTGGGACCGCCAGGGGCCCCTCGTGGCCGGCATCGCCGTCGTCGCCGCCGGCGTGTACCAGCTCACGCCGCTCAAGCACGCCTGCCTGCGCCACTGCCGCACGCCGCTGCACTTCGTCATGCACCGGTGGCGGGGGGGCGATGCCGGGGCCCTGGCGATGGGCCTCGAGCACGGCGCCTGGTGCCTGGGCTGCTGCGTGGGGCTGATGCTGGTCCTCTTCGCCGTCGGGGTGATGAGCCTCGCCTGGATGGCGCTCCTGGGCGCCGTGATCTTCGCCGAGAAGGTGCTCCCCCTGGGCGCCCGCCTGGCGGGGCTCGTGGCGCTCTGCCTCATCGCCCTCGGCGTGTGGATCGCGATCGCGCCGGGGCGCGTCCCCGGCCTGACCCAGCCCGGAATGGCCCCCGCGATGTCGATGGAGCGGCCGGAGCCGAGCGGCACGATGCCCTAGCGCGTCGGCCCCCGCGTCGCCGGCGCGCTTTACAGCCCGGCCGAGGCGCGCTATCGCGTGGTATGAGTTTCGGGAGACTCGACCGGCGTGCGCGCCTGCTCCTCGGCGCGGCCGCCTGCTTCGGCCTCACCATCGCCCTGGCCATCTCCGTCGGGCGCGCCACGTCGCCGCCGGCGATCGACCGGAGCACGGCGCGCTGGCTGCACGAGCACCGCATCGACTCCCTCGACCCCGCGTGGCGCGCCGTGGCGCTTCTCGGGGGCAGCGTCGCCCTCGGCGCGGTGGTCCTCGCGAGCTGCGCCCTCGCCTGGCGGCGCCTGGACCGGGGCTGGCTCACATTCCTCGTCGGGTGCTACGTCGGGGCGGAGATCCTGTTCTGGAGCCTCAAGGCCATCGTCGGTCGCCCCCGCCCCCCGCTCGCCCTCCAGCTCACCACCGTGGGGAGCACGAGCTTCCCCAGCGGACACACCGCCGTCGCAACGGCCGTGGGGGCCTCGCTTCTCATCGCGGCCACGCAGATCACGAGGCCACGTCTCCGGCGCGTGGCGACGGTGACGCTGATCGCCCTGCCGCTCGTCGTCGGCTTCAGCCGTCTGGCCCTCGGCGTCCACTGGCTCACCGATGTCATCGGCGGTTTCCTGCTGGGTCTCGGCTGGGTCCTCCTCTGCGCGGCGCTCGTGCAACCGCACCGGCCCCGCTCGTCCACGCCGCCACCCCGGGAGCGGTCGGCGGCGGTCACGGCGATCCGCGCCGCCCCGGATCGTCCGTCTTCCGCGCCCGCGAGCGGTGCCCGGCGAGGTGGGGGCCGGCTCTCTGGACGGGGTTCGGCGACCTGACATAGGGTCGCGCGATATCGGCGGATTGAACCGCCGAGTCCGACGAGATGGGGGCCGTGGGATGACACGCAGCGCGTTGGTCAGACGGGTGTTGGGGCTCGCCGTCGCCGGCGGCGCGGTGATGGTGATCGTGCCGGCGACGGGCATGGGGGCCACCGTGCCGGTCGCGGTCGGAAATGCGAGCCGGAGCGGCGACTTCGATGCCACGGCGTATCAGCCCCGCGCCGTCACGATCCACAAGGGCGACTCGGTCAAGTTCGAATTCAACGGCTTCCACACGGTCGTGTTCCCGGGCAAGGGCCAGAAGGTCCCCTCCATCGTCCTTCCGACGACAAGGCTGGCGCCGGCCACGAACGACCCGGCGGGCGTGCCGTACTGGTGGGGCGGGACCGTCCCCCTCCTGACCTTCAACCCCCAGGCCGCCGCACCGTCGGCGCGCAAGACCGTGGACGGGGTCCATACCGTCAACTCGGGATTCCCCAACTTCGGGCCCAAGGGCGCGCCGCCCTTCACGGTGACGTTCTCGAAGGTCGGCACCTTCACGTTCGGCTGCGCGGTTCATCCGAACATGAAGGGCACCGTCATCGTGAAGCCCGCGGCCGCGAGGGTGCCCACGGCGGCGGCCGTCGCGAGGAGGGGCAAGGCCCAGCTCGCCGTGGACCTGGCGGCGGCGAAGAAGCTCAAGAAGAAGCCCGTGAAGGCCGGCGAGGTGCTCGTGGGCGCCGGGACGCGCGACTTCGAGATCTACGCGATGCTCGGCGGCAAGAAGACCGTCCCGGCGGGGACGACGCTCAACTTCCGGTGGGCCGGCCGGGAGGAGGCCCACACCGTGACGTTCGGGCCGACGGCGTTCGTCGACCAGGTCGAGAAGACGTTCGGCAACGCCCAGGCCGATCTCCCCGGGGAGGGCACGTTCCCGAGCGACCCGCCCACCGGCGCGCCGGTGACGATCACCCCGACCTCCCACGGGAACGGCTTCCTGAACAGCGGCGTCCTCTTCGATCCGGGCGCCGGACCAGGGGCCCACAGCTTCCAGGTCACGTTCTCGACGCCGGGCGTCTACTCCTTCCGCTGCATCATCCACTCCAACATGCGCGGGACGATCACCGTCACGTAGGTCGCGGCGTCACCTGACGGACCCGGGCGAGCCCCATCGAGGCTCGCCCGGTGGGCCTTCGCTCGTTTCTCTCGCCTCGGCGAGCTACACGTCGCGAAGTCGTCGGCGGAGAAAGCGGTCAAACCATCTGTCCATCAGATCGGATCAGGCGGAAACTTCGAGGATGACAACATGAGCAAGTCGGGCGCGAAGCCAAGGTCAGTCGGCATCGGAGCTCATCTCGAAGAGAATCGCCGAACTCGGTGACTGGCGCGGGGAAACCCTCAGCAGAATGCGACGGAAACGCACGCCGCGCGATCGACATCCACGAAGGAGAAGAAGTCGACGAGTCCGCCTTCAAGGCGCTCGTTCGCCAAGCGGTCGCCCTCAACAGTTCTGGCAAGTCGAGACCTTCGAAGAAAGAGAAGGCCTGAGGGACGCCGCCCTTCGACAGCCCGTTTGAAGCGAAGCGGCCGCTGTTCGACTACATCGAGGTTTTCTACAACCGAAAGTGAATGCACTCGTCGCTCGGCGGGCCTCCTGTCCGGTCTCCCCGCCTCGCCGTTCGACCGGGCGCGTGCCCTGGCACGGGTCCAGCGCTTCGGCAACCCCTGAGCGGTCCGGCCGCCCCTACCCATTACCCGAATCGATACAGACCACCCTCACAAGGTGAGACCCCGCGATACCTAGGGTGGATTTCTCCTGAAGCGGCGCGCCGGTAGCGTGATGCGCGGACGAGTTTCCGGATGCGGCGACGACAGGAGGCGTGATGGCTGCCGAGACGGCGACAACGGCGCACTTCGTTCTCCACTGGGACGATGTCGCCCTCCCCGGCTCCAAGGCGATGGCGACCGCGCTGCAGGCGGTCTGTGAAACAGAGTTCTCCACTCTCGCCGGCTGGTTCGCCATCACGAGTGGTTTCGGCGCCGCCGACCCCATTCACCTTTGGGTTGACCTCGCACGAGGCGGAGGAGCCAACAACCGTGGCTACCAAGCGGGCGGCAAGACCACGATCCACGTCGACTCGCAGAGCGGCTCGACGAATGCCGCGGACTCGGCGGAGATGGTGAAGATGGTCTTCGTGAACGAGCTGGTCGAGGTCTTCATGAGCTTCAACGATCAGAAGACCGGCACGACCACGTGGAACGCCGCAGACAGCGCCGGCGAGGGCCTGTCGCAGCTGTGCGGCATCGAGCGCTTTCCTCGAGGGCACTATCTCTACTACTCCTCGTGGGTGGACTCCTGGCTCCAGTCGCCGGCCCGTGCGGACTTCGTCACCACGTCCGAGGCCACTGACGGGAACCAGGTGAGCTTTGGGTGCGCGCTCCTCTTCCTCTACTACCTGAAGAGCCAGCTCGGCTTCTCCGTGCCGAAGATCATTCAGCAGGGTGGCGCCACGCTTGAGGCAACCTTCGCCAACCTCACCGGTCAGGCGGGGGGCTTTGCCGCGATGTCCGCTTTGGTCAACGCCTACTTCCCGGTTGCCAGCACGCCGCTCTTTTCAACCTTCGACGACCCCTTCCCGTTGCAGGACGTGAGCCGTCGTTGGGTGACTCTCCAGACGACGTCCCACGATGGGAGCCCGAGCGTCGTGGCGAGCGGGCACGAGACGGTCAGCCCTCTGGGCAACGCGATTCTTTGCCCCGAGAGGGACTATTCGTTCGAGGTGGACAGCGTGCCGGTCACGGTCGCGGTTCAGGCCGAGACTCAGGGTTTCGGTCAGGCCGTCTTCGCCTGGTCCGTGAACGGCGTCGCGGTAAACGTGGGTGGCCTGATCACCGTTCAGGCCCAGGTTCAGGCGGTGGACCCGCAGAACCCAACGACGTCAACCTCGACTACGCAGTCCGTGCAACTCGATGTGACCGTCTCCAACACGATCGACGCCTCGACCCTCAGGGCGACGCCCGTCGGTGTATCGGGATTGATCGATCTCACCTTCTCCGTCGCGGTGCACGAGCGATTCGTTCAGCCGGCCGACGTGACCTCCACGTCCGCGTGGTCGGATGTCCGCACTCAGCGTGTGGTGTGGGAGGCGGACTACTACCGCGACGCCAAGACCTGTAAGGACCGACTGCGCCGCACGCTCCAGCACTTCGGTCCCTTCTTCATCTGGCGCACGTTGCCGGATCCTCCGCCCGACTATCTCCGCGTCGTGCGCGAGTTGCAGGTGGTGTCGAAGGGCCTGCAGGCCTCGGTCGCTGAGCGGCCGGCGACCGGTCGCGAGGCAGGAAGGCTCTCCGAGGCGATCCTCGGCCTTTCCCCGGCGGTCCTTGCCGAAGTCACCAGGCAGACGACTCGGACCACGGCCGTCTAACCCTCTGCGCGAACCTGGCCGCGTACGTCCCGGACGCCGGCGGGACCCTTCGGACCGGCATCACCGAGAAGGACGCCCTCGCCTATCGAGCGCATCCGGCGGCGCTTCCTCGCCTCGGGCTGGTCCGTCGAGGTCCGCAAGGGCGAGAGCGTCTTCGACGCCCTGGACCGCCACTACGACGCGGCCCGCAGGCGCGCGCGGGCCCCGGGCCGGACCCGGGAGGCGGCTGCCGCCGCGCTCTCGCCGGTCCCGGTCGGCCGGCCACCACCCGGAGATCTCGCGAGCGCCTTGCTCGACGGGAGGAGTCGCCGCACCACGGGCCGAACATGACCGCATGTGGTCCGTCTTGGGCATGCTCCGCAGGCTTCGACGAGCGCTTGGCGTGGCGATCGCAAACGACGGATTCGTGCCGATCGCCCTGGCGGCCCTGCTCCTGGTGGTGGTCGGCACGTATGTCTATTCGACCAGCCAAGACTGGAGCCTGATCAACGGCTTCTACTTCGCCGTCGCGACCCTCACCACCTCCAGCATCGCCGACCCCTCGCTCACGATCGAGGACGCGTGGGTCAAGCTCTTCACCGTCTTCTACATCATCGTCGGCATCGGAATCCTGGTGGAGCTTGCGCGGCAGATCGGCATGGGCTTTGTCGAGGTCAGTCGCCAAGACCGCGAGGCGAGGCACGCCAGGCACATCGCCAGGCACGGGGACCCGCCAGGCGACCAAGACTCCTCCGGTTAGCGGCTGGAGCTAGGGATTCCCCGAGGTGCGCCAGACAGGACTCGAACCTGTGACCTTCGGTTTCGTAGACCGACGCTCTATCCGCCTGAGCTACTGGCGCGCGACGATCGACTCTACCAGGGCCCGTAGACCCGCCTTGACGTCCTCCACGCTCATCCCGCGCTCCCGCCGGAGGTGCAGATAGAGGTCGGCGGAGATGGGCGCGAGCAGGGCGTCGGCCAGGAACGGGATCCGTTCCTCCGGGCAGGTGCCGCGCAGGAGCACCTCCACGTGGAGTCGGTGGCTGGCGTGAACGCGGCTGCGGTATCCCGGCCCGCCGCCCTCGGCGACGGCGAACAGGTCGGCCGCCGGCTCGATGACGTTGACCTGGGCCTCGAGGAAGGCCGCGATGCGCTCGGCCGCCGGAGCGCCGGGCCCCAGCGGCGGCGGCCCGCGCAGCACCAGGTCCTGCAGCTCGCGCTCCCGCTCGTCGAGGAGGGCGACGGCCAGGCCCGCCCGGTCGCCGAAGCGCCGGTAGACGGTCCCCTTGCCCACGCCCGCCTCGCGGGCGACGTCGTCCATCGTCACGCAGTTGACCCCGCGCTCGGCGATCAGCCGCTTGGCCGCCTCGAGCACCAGCTTCCGGTTGCGGGCCGCGTGAGCGCGCTCGCGGACGGCCGGCGCGGAGAGGTTCAGAGGTGTGTGGTGGGTGCCCATTTGCTAACCGGACTCTAGTCCGTTATGGTGCCTGAAAGCAAACCGGACTCGCGTCCGTTTTCGACGCGCCACTCAGGAGGCACCACGATGAGCACGGCAACCCAGCAGGCCACAAAGACCATCCCCGCCGGCACCTGGCAGACCGATCCGGTCCATTCATCCGTCGGGTTCGCGGTACGGCACATGGTCGTGTCGACGTTCCACGGAGCGCTGCCCGAGTTCCACGCCGTACTGACCTCCACGCCCGAGGACGCGACCCTCACCGGAACCGCTCCGGTCGGCGCCGTGACCACGGACCAGGCCGACCTGACCGCCCACCTGCTCTCCCCCGAGTTCTTCGACGCCGAGCGTCACCCAACGGCCTCCTTCCGCTCCGAGCGGATCGTGCGTGAGGGCGAGGACGGCGTGGTCGTGTCCGGCGAGCTCACCATCAAGGGCATCACCCGGCCGGTGGAGCTGCGCGGGCAGATCGTCGGCCCGGTGACGGACCCCTACGGCAACGAGCGCCTCGGCCTCGAGCTCTCGGGCACCATCGACCGCTTCGACTACGACATGCGCTGGAACATGCCGCTCCCCGACGGCGGACTGGCGGTCGGCAAGGAGGTCCGCCTCACGGCGAGCCTCGAGCTTCTCAAGGAGGCGTAGCCATGAGGATCCTCGGAATCTCGGGGAGCCTGCGCGCCGACTCCTACAACACCAACCTCCTGAGGGCGGCCGCCGAGGCCGCCCCCGAGGGGGTCGAGCTGGTGGTGTGGGAGGGGCTCCGCGAGATCCCGCCGTACGACGCCGACCTCGACGTCGAGCCGGCACCGGAGCCGGTGCGGCGACTGCGCGAGGCGATCGCGGGCGCGGACGCTCTGCTGTTCGCCACCCCCGAGTACAACGCGTCGGTGCCGGGCCAGCTCAAGAACGCGATCGACTGGGCGTCCCGCCCCTTCCCCGAGAGCGCGCTGCGCGGACGGCCGGCGGCCGTCGTGGGCGCCGCCACCGGCAGCTTCGGCGGCGTCTGGGCGCAGGCCGACCTGCGCAAGATCCTCAGCACCGCCGGCGCGCGCGTGCTCGAGGCGGCGGTGGCGGTGCCGAAGGCGGCCCAGGCCTTCGACGAGGGCGGTCATCTCCTGTCGGGCGAGACCCGCACGGCGCTGCACGGGCTCGTGTCCGAGCTGATGGCCGAGGCGAACCCGGTGCCCGCCGCGGCCTAGAGGTGGGTCGCAGGCGGGGCCGGGGAGCCCGCCCGCGCGGCGAGCCGGCAGACGTCCCCACAGTAGGAACGCCGCAGCCGGCGCCGGGAGGACGCTGCGGGATCGAAGGAGCGCCTGCACCACAGGCAGCGGGACAGCGGCGACCCGGGTGGGATGCGGCCGGCGTTCGCCTCCCCCGCGGGGCCGACCGCGGACGGCGCGAGGCTCGGCGACACCTGCGCAAACGTCCCCCGCACGATGTCGAGCATGAAACCGCGCACGGCATCGCGGTGGAGCAACTCGGGCGCCGCGCGCAGCCGGTCGACCGCGAGTCGTACGCTGTCCTCGGGCGAGCGGTTCGGGAACCGGTCGGCGCGCGCGGCGCACTGGGTGTGCTGGACCACGACCACCTCCCGCGTCCCGAAGTGCTCCTGCGACATCGCGAGGCTCTCGAGCACGTCCGGGGTGACCACGCCGCCGCCGTTGCGCAGCACGTGCGCCGCCCCGGGACCGAGATCGAGGAGGCTTGCCGGGTCGATCCGCGTGTCCATGCATGTCAGGACCGCGAGGGCCATGCGCGGTCGCGCGTCCTGTCCGGCGCCCGGCCGCTGGCTCTGCCTCACCCCGGCCAGGAGTTGGTCGATGGCGCTACTCATGGGCCGCATGCTGGGCGCGGGTCGCCGCGCCGTCAATCTCCGTCTCGCAGGGCGAGCGGGGTCTCGCAGTGCGCCGCCTGCGACACCGCCCGCCCGAGCGCCGATCGCCGCTACGCGCGGCGGGCGGCCGCGATCAGCGCGACCCCGGGGATCTCCAGCCCCCGGGGAGTCTCGTAGACGCTGATCGCCTTCCGGGCGCGGTCGCGGATCGCCCGCGCGGCGTCATCGGGCAGCGCCGCCAGCCTCCGCGCGAGCGGCCCGGCCAGGGCGCACGCCCTGGTCCACCACTCCTCGAAGGAGGCGGCGTGGAGCGGCACGGCGATCTCGCCGACCACCACCGCCGACAGCCCGGCGGCCGAGAGCAGGCCGGCCAGCCGGTCGGAGTCCGCGAGCGAGAACGGCCCGGGGACGCCCGGCGGAGGGACCGGCGCGCCGAGCTGCTCGCCCACCGCGTCGAACACGACTCCGAGCCACGGGTTGCGCTCGCGCGGGCCCCACACCACGAGCGCGACCCGGCCGCCGGGGCGCAGGACGCGCCGGATCTCGCCGGCAGCGCGCGCGGGGTCGGCCACGAGCATCAGCCCCTCGCGGCACAGCACGACGTCGTAGGACCCGTCGGGCTGGTCGATGCGCTCGAGGTCGAGCTCGCGGATGGTCACGTTCGTGAGCCCGAGGGCCTCGGCCCGCGCCGCGGCGATCGCGGTCATCTCGGGGACGACGTCGGACACGACCACCTCGCCCCCGGGAGCGACCCGCCCGGCGGCCGCGAACCCGGGTCCGCCCGGCCCGCAGGCCAGCTCGAGCACGCGCTCGCCCGGCCGGGGCAGCGTGAGCTCGAGCATCCTCTCCGAGACCGCCGCGCCGCGCGCGTCGATGTACGCCGCGTGCTCTCCCCACGCGCCGGCCACGGCGGCCCACATGCCGTGGAGGTGCGCGCGCATGTCGCCGGCGCCTCCGTCGCGTCCGTCCGATCCCACGTGTCGCTCCTCGATGACGCTTCTCGCCTGCATGACTCCCTCCCCGCTCGTTCTCCATTTGATTACTCGTTCCGAGTAATGAACTATGCGCTAGAGTACTCAAATGACCGAGCGAGTCAAGAGCACCCGCGGATACGACTCACCGCGCCGGCGCGAGCAGGCGGCCGCCACCCGCCGCGAGATCCTCACCGCGGCCCAGCGGCTGTTCGAGCGGCAGGGCTACGCCGCGACCACCATGGCGGCGATCGCCGCCGAGGCCCGGGTCGCGCTCAAGACGGTCTATGTCGCGTTCGAGACCAAGAGCGGGCTCCTGCGCACGCTGTGGCACCTGCTGCTGCGCGGTGACGAGGGCGACACCCCCATGGGGGAGCGGCAGTGGTACCGGGAGCTGGTGGCCGAGCCGGACCCCGAGCGGCAGCTGCGCCTGCTGGCGCGCGCCTCACGGCTCGTGAAGCTCCGCGCCGCCGCGCTGATGGAGGTGATCCGCAGCGCCGCCCCCGCGGACCCCGACATCGCGGTCCTCTGGGCCCGCATCCAGTCCGACTTCTACGACATCCAGCGTCCCGTGGTGGCGATGCTCGCCGAGAAGAGCGCGCTGCGGCCGGGCCTCGACGTGGACGGCGCCACCGACGTCCTCTGGACGCTCAACCACCCCGACGTGTGGCACCTGCTGGTCGGCGAGCGGGGGTGGACGCCGGAGCGGTACGAGGAGTGGTTCGGCGATACGGTCTGCGCGCAGCTCCTGGCGGAGGGCTAGCGACCCACCCACGCGATGCGGGTGCCCAGCACCACCTCGCGCACGCCGTGGTCGCGCACATAGCGGTCGCATCGTTCCCGCACGGCGCCGGCCTCGCCCGGCTCGAGGCTCATCAGGGTGCTGCGCAGGCCCGTGCCGAGAACGATGCGCCACCAGTCGTCGGCGGACGGCAGCGGAAGCCGGTCGGCGGCGCTCGTCACCTCGACCTCGGCGATCCCGGCATCGAGGAACACCCCGCGAAGGACGTCGGGGTCCTCCGTCCGCCGCCACGGTTGGTGGACGTGCAGGTCGGGGCGGACCGCCGCCACGGCGTCGACGAAGACGTCGCGCATGGGGTCGAAGTACTGCTCACCGAGCACGGCCATGACGAGACGGCCTCCGTCGGGCCTGACCAGGTTCCACAGCGAGCGGACGACCGCGGGCATGTCGTCGGCGAAGAACACTCCCAGGACGCTGATGACCGCGTCGAACGACCGGGGCGGGACGTCGAGGGCGGTCATGTCGCCGATCCGCAGGTTGACGTTGTGCAGCCCGCGGGCCGCGACCTTCTCCTTCGCGATGTCCAGCATCTGCTGGGCGAAGTTGACACCGAGCACGTACCCGCCGGGGCCGACCGCGTCGGCGGCCGCGAGCACCGACGGCCCCGCCCCGCACGGTACGTCGAGTACGCGGTCGCCGGGCTCCAGGGCCAGCCGCTCGACGGCCCGCGTGGAGAGGAACTGCCAGTAGTCGCGCGAGGCGTCCTCGTAGTCGCGCGATGCCGCGTCGAAGGTGGACCTCGCGTCGAACGATCCCGGATCACCGCTCACACCGGCAACCGTACCCCCACCCCCCGCGAAGGGTGGAGAACCCTGTCCTCCGCCCACCCCAGACCCCTCGGAGTATCACCTGGGTACGGGGCACCCCTTGGGGCGGGCCGCAACCTCGTCGAGGTAGTCGTCGAGCCGGGCGCCAAGGCTCACCAACGCGGGCGCCTCCGCCGGACCCGCACGACGGGTTGAGAGGTGCAGAAAGACGCTGACCGGGCGCAGGTACACACGCGCGGCGCTCGAGACGCCCGGTCGTCCCTCGTCCAGCCGATCAACCGGGCGGGGCGGCGGACGCCCCTCGGCGAGCGTCGCGGTGAGAGCGCGCGTCGCGACCAGCAGCCCCGCCAGGTCCTCGCTGGACAGAGCGCGGTGAGCATCATCGATGAGCCGGGTGATATCGGCCAGGGGGTCCATGATGTCCCCTCCAGGCAGCGCGTCCGGTCGTCCGCCGGGGCGCAGCGGCCACCGGTAGGGCATCGGGTCCAAGCGGGCGTTGCGAGTCACGGGAAGCTCCTCTCGTGTGGCAGGGCGCATATAGGTGCGAAGTGCACCTACGGTAGCGCGCTCTGCTCTCCGCGCGACCACAACCGGTTCTCTTGCCAGCGGTACGGCTCAGCTGCCGACGAGACTCGGCCTTCCGATGGTCGGCGGCATCACGGTCCGCCGCGCTCACCGCGAGGAGGGGCCGAAGCTGCACGGAGAGAATCGGAGGTCGTCTTCCGCCGCTCGAGGGGCTGGAGCGCGCTGACTGGGCGGAGAACTTGCCCTCCGCCCAGGACCGCGAGATCCCCCACTACCACCGGAAAGAGCGGAGGGGGGAATGCGAACCCGCGGCGCAGGAGGACGCCCAAGAAGGTCTCAGAGGCCGCGCCGGCCGTCGGTGGTCCTCTGGCGAGTGACTTCCCGAGGGACCGCGCGACACTGCACCGAAGCGCCGGCGGGCTCGGCGGGATCCCGGGGGTCCGGGCCTTGGCTCCTCATCCCTCCGCCGCCTCGACCCCCCAGTCGGATCGCACCGGGGACTCCGTCCAGACCGTGGGCCCCTGATCCCTCTTCCAGCGGACGATGTAGTCGTCGCGCCCGAAGAAGGGGCCCGCGAGCATGCCCGCCAGCTCCTGCCGATCGCGACAGACGTACTCGTTGCCCTCGTGGGGGGCGATCACGAACTGGCCCACGGACAGGTGCTCATCAAGCGCTTTTCCGTGCAACGGTGGCGGCTGCTCACCGCTGGCGACGCCCTGGCTCATCGCAGCTCCTCTCTCGTCTGTTCGACCACGTTAGTGGAGCAGACCCCTGCCGCTCGCTCGTCTCGTCGCCGAGGAGCGGTCTTGAGCGGCCGATGGCGGAGAACCGATCCCCACCCGAAGATGCCGGGATCCCGCTCGGCGTCCCGAGGCCACGAACGGAGAGGGAGGGATTCGAACCCTCGAATCAGGTTAACCCCGATTAACCGCTTAGCAGGCGGTTGCCTTCAGCCGCTCGGCCACCTCTCCACGCGGGGCCGTATCGTACCGTCCGGCATCCCGCGGGAGGGGTGGCAGAGCGGTCGAATGCGGCGGTCTTGAAAACCGTTGGCCGGCGACAACCGGCTCGTGGGTTCGAATCCCACCCCCTCCGCCATCGGATCGACGGTCGAACCCTGGCCGACAGATTCCTCCTCGCTCGTCTCGGGCCATCAGGGAGAACTGGTCGATGACGGGGCACTCGGCCCCTGGTCCTGGATCACCTCGTCGAACGTGAGGCCCGGTGAGCGCATCGGCGGGGCCGGGCCCTTGCGACGGCCCATCCACAGGACCCAGCGCCCGTCGACGCGGCGGGCCATCTGCCAGGAGCGCGTGATCCGCACGCCCGTCGCCGGCACTTCGTCGTCATGGACCAGCAGCGCCTTCTCCGGCTCGAGGATCCGCCCGATGGCGCCCCGCGTCTCGACCTTCCGGGACACCGCGGTCGCGAGCCGGCCGCGCTGGAGGTAGAGCCCGCCGTCCACGGTCGAGCGCACCGGCACGAGGGGGACCTGGTGCTCGAGGACTGAGCTGGCGAGCGTGTAGCGCCAGGCGTCCTCGGGCGCGGTGGGCGGCGGGACGGCGGCCGCGCGGGCACGGGCGGCCCGGTCGATCGGGCGCCCCGCCCCGCTCTCGACCCGCGCCTCGCCCGCCCAGGCCAGGTTGGCCACCTCGTCGCGGCGCAGCACGACCTCCTCCACCGGCCGCCCGTGGGTGACGCCGGCCAGCGCCGGAGCGATGAAGAGCCACGGGCAGCGCCGGGCGCGGAGATCCCTGGCGTCCGCCGAGGTGTCCCCGCTGAGCTCGAAGAACCGCCACACGCGGCCGGGCCCGTCCAGCTCGGCGGCCGACCGGATGGTCGTGGCGTCGCCGAAGTCGTCGCGCACCACCACCTCCTGGGCGCACGCGACGACGCCGACCGGGAGCCGGCAGGGAATCAGGAACCAGTCGTCACCGAACGAGGCTTCGTAGGCCGCCACCGTCACGCGGGCGAGATCCTCGGGCGCCGCGCCGAGGTCGACGAGCGAGACGGAGCCGTCCTCGACCTCCCACCAGCGGGACGCGGCCTGGCCCGCGAACCGCGCGGGCGTGGGGAGCACGCGCAGGTCGTGGACCGTCGCGGCGCCGCGCGCGGCCATGTCGGGCGCGTCGAGGTTGACGTCGACGCTGAACCAGTCGAGGTGACCGCCGGTGTACTCCGGCGCGGCGAGCTGCAGCTCGTGCTTGTCGTCGAGGCCGGCCGCGATCTGGAAGCCGTACTCCATCCGCGCCGGGTCCCACGCCCCGGCGCCCGGGGGCGGCTCGTTGACGAGCTCGTCGTACCAGGTGGCCCAGGCCTCGAGCGCCGCAACGGGGATGCGCGCCGGGGCGGTGCCCGCCGTGTGGGCGGCCGAGAGCCCTCGGGCGTCGAACGAGCGCCGGGCGAGCAGCGCGAGCTCGCGCCGGCCCACCGGATCGAGCCCGTCGTCCGGCGGCAGCGTGAGCGGGTACGCCTGGCGCAGCGCCTTCGCGGCCGCGTCCGCGGCGGCGCCGGCGCCCAGCGTGCGCAGGAGCTGCAGGCCGGCCTCCGCGGCCAGGCGGACCCCTGCGGCACCCGAGCGGACGTCCTCGCACTCGACGACCACCTCCAGGGGAACGCCAGAGGGCTCGCGCTCGATGACCGGGCCGCCCGCATCCGGCGCCCCGGTGCGCACGCGCGTCACCGGGAAGTGCCGCACCTTGGCCTCGACGAGCAGGGGGCTCGCGGCGTCCTCGCCGCTGAACTCCCCCACCTGCCACTGGCGGCCGAGCAGCCAGAGGGGGTCGGCCACGCGCGCCTCCTGGCCCTCGACGAGCTCGGCGTCAACGGCCGACGCCTCGAGGCGCTGCCAGCTCACAGCACCCCTCCGGGCGTGGTGTCGGCGTGCAGGTACGCGGCCGGCAGGAACTGGCCGAGACCCTCCAGGGTCTCGGGACCGACCATGCGCAGGCGCGCCAGGGCGAGGGCCTCGCGCAGGGTGTCGCGGACCAGCTCGAAGCTGAAGCCCGTGCCCGTCTCGGCGGAGCACAGCAGCACCGCCTGCGGGGGGCGCGCCGACGGCGCGTCGAAGTGGACCGCGATGCCCGCGGTCTGCCGCCGGCCCGGGATGGCCTCGGTGAAGGCCCCGAGCACGAGGCCGGCCGCGCCCGCGGCGAAGCTCGCCGGGTGCCCGCACGCCAGCAGGCACAGCCGGCCGCGCTCGTCGGCCGACGGGCGCTCCGCCGCCGCCCACCCCTCGTCCGGATGGTCCGGGAGCTGGCCGAGCGAGAAGGCGAACTGGGGACGTCCCCGGGCGGCTTCCACGAGGTCCACCGCCACGCGCAGCCGGCCCGCGCCGGGATCGACGCGGCCCGCCGCGCCGAGCCACCCGGTGGCCGCCCCGCGCGACCCGAGCCGCGGGCGGGCGAAGGTGGCGTCGAGCTCGGAGGCGTTCGCGGGGACAACGGAGGGCGCGAGCGGGAGCGCATGGCCCACCAGCAGCGCGATGCGCTCGCCGAGGGCGCGATGGCGCGCGTCATCGCCCAGCGCCTCCCACCCCGGCGCCTCGGCGGCGACGCGCTCGGCGACGGTGGTCAAGCGCCTGTCGATCCGAGCGAGCAGGGCCTGCGCCTCCGAGAGGAGTCCGGTGGGGTCGATCGCGACCGGCGGCGCCCCGAGGTCGAACCCCGACAGCGCCAGCATGGCGGCACGCAGGTCCCCACGAGGCGGCGCCCCCGCGGATTCCGGCAGCGCCCGCGCGAGCGCGTCGCGACCGGCGACCAGCGCCCCGCGCACGTCGCCGACCCGTCCCTCGAGCGCGGCGAGGTCGAGCCCCGGAGGGACGTCGGCGGTCCCGGGGCTCGCGAGATCCCTGGCGTCGAGGTCGCGCGACCCGGCCAGCAGCGCGCGCAGTGGGCGGCAGGCGAGCGCCAGGTCGTCCAGGCTGGGGTCGCCCCCGTCCGTCGTGACGACGGGGGGCGCGGCGGCCGGGACCTCGGGGGGACGGCGCGTCCGCGCCCACGCGACCAGGACGTCGCCGAGGCGCCCGAGCCCGGGGTCATCTCCGGCGGGCGCGAGGTGGACGAGGTCGAGCGCGGAGAGGCCGACGTCGGCGAGCGTCGCCGCGACCGCCGGACCGAGGGCGGCGCCGGTCTCCGGATCGCGGAATCCCACGGAAAGCGGGACGTCCCCCGGCGGCCCGAGGACAGCCTCGAGCCACGCCTCGAGGGACGGGGACGCGACCGCCCGCCCGCTGCGGGCGGCGGCGGGCCAGCTCCCCCGGGCGCCCGGGTTGACGAGCAGGAGCAGACGGTGCGTCACCGACAGGGCGCGGCGGGGGGTGTCGGCGACGCGCAGCGGCGGGAACGTGATCTCGCCGGAGGTGGACGCCGCCAGCGTCGCGCCCGCCTCGGGGAGGTTCCCCTGGGCCAGGGAGAACACGCTCTGGGCGAGCGCGGCGTCGGCGACGGCGTCGAGGTCGCTCGCGAGGGTGGCCAGCACGTCCTCCAGGGGGCCGCGGTCGGTGCCGGCCCGCGCGAGGACGTCGTCGATCTCGCCGGCGGCGGCGGTCTCCTCGTCGGTGAGGTCGTCGGCGCCCGAGCGGGCGCGGGCGAGCAGGAGCCCGTCGACGATCGCGTTGGGCGGCGCGGCGCTGCCCACGGCGGTGAGCGCGGCGCGGCGCAGGTCGTCGATCCACTCGTCCACGCCGGCATCGTGCAGGCCCCGCTCGAGCCGCGCGCCCAGGAGCCGTCCCAGATCCTGGCCCTGGCGCACGCCGTCGACGATCCATCGCGCGCGGCGCACCCGGTCCGAGCGCAGGTTGACGGCCAGGTCGCCGCCGGCCCCGGCGCCACCGAAGGCCGCCCATCCGCTGCGCAGGATGGCGGCGGTGGTGGCGTGCGACAGGGAGGGAGCGAGGATGTAGCCCTGCGAGGCGTCGGCCTTCCGCGGGCGCGCGTCGGTCAGCCAGCCGAAGGCGCCCACCTGGATGCCGCGCGGGCGCGTCGCGCGCTTGTTCTCCAGGCGCCACGCGGCGATGGCCGTGTACCAGGCGTCGAGGCGGTAGGACCACGGGCCGAGCGCCTCGCGCATGAGCCGCTCCAGATCCCCGACGGGGTCACCACCGCCCGCGGCGATCGACACGAGGCCGGTCGCATCGTCCCCCAGGCCGGTCGCGAGGGCCTCGCGGTCGCCGGCCTCGCCGGCCGTGTCGATGCTCCAGCGCAGGAGCTCGCGCAGCAGTGGGAAGGGCCTGTCGTGCTCGTGAGGGGTGCCGGCCTCCGCGTCGAGCCGGCCGGCCAGCGCTGAGAGCCACTCACGCAGCGCGTCCACGTCCGCCTCCGCGCGGCCGGGCGCCACCAGCGATTCCATCCAGAGCCGGTGGGTCTCGGCGTGATTGTCGAAGAAGGCGTGCGGGTCGTCCTCGTCGCCGATCATGCGCGTGATGGCGGGCCTGAGGTCGCTGAGGAAGGCGGCCGGATCGGTGCGGTCGGCGTGCTCCTCCACGAGCCCGATGAGCCAGCCCACCATGTCGGGGACGTCCGGGACCAGGTGGTGGAACTGCTCGGAGTTCGAGGTGACGGTGAGGACGATCTCGTCGGAGAAGCTGTGA
This sequence comes from Miltoncostaeaceae bacterium, assembly GCA_963760715.1. GTDB lineage: Bacteria > Actinomycetota > Thermoleophilia > Miltoncostaeales > Miltoncostaeaceae > CAVXDY01. Next base: position 94,073 of record CAVXDY010000008.1, read on the forward strand.
AGCGCCTCGAGCTGCTCGTCGATCGCGTCCGCGGCCTCGAGGTCGTCCTCGAGCTCCGTGTAGCGCTTCCACGCCGGGTTCGCGTTGACCGTCCCCATGGGCCGGCCGGTGTCCGGGTCCGGCAGGGTGCTGCAGTTCCAGGCGATGAAGAAGAGATGGCCTCCGTACTCGACCTCGTACGTGTCGCGCATCGAGTTGACCTGGCGAAGGCGGAAGGCGGTCGCGTGCGGGACGGCGCCGAGCACCTGGGAGACGACCGCCGCCTGCTCGCCCTCCTCCTCGTCCTCCGGCGTCAGGTCGGTCGCGTCGGGGTCGAGGTGAGGCACGGCCCCCAGCGAGCGCTGCCAGTACCCCCGGAGGAAGCCGAGTACGTCGCCCACCTGCTGGACGTTGGTGCGGTGGCCGCCGTCCGGCGGGCTCACCACGCCGGCGGGCAGGAGGCCGTAGGGCTGGCTCCCCACGAGCAGGGTCGGCAGGGGGGCGCCGCCGCGGACGAAGCTGGCGCTCCAGTCGCGTAGCCACCCCCGTCCGCCGGCGGTGAGCGACCCGGCGAGGAGCGAGTCGAGGTAGTGGCCGCCGATCGCGGGCCAGAGCGCGAGGCTCATCCACTCGGCGCGCTCCAGCTCGCGCAGGCCCGCGTTGCCGGCGCGGTCGATGGCGTTGTCGCGTCCCAGGCCGAGCGCGACGCTCGCGGCGTCCGCGCCCGCGAGCCGGTAGAGGTCCCCCTCGTCCGAGACCGCGGGGCGGGTCGCCGGGCCGGCGGCCGCGAGTTCGGACGATCGCACCGCCGCAGGCTCCGGGGATCCCAGGGTCGGCGCGGAGATCGCCGCGGCGCCGGCGTTGGTGGCGCTCCCCTGCGGGACCAGGTCGAGGCCGCGGGTGTAGCGATGGGCCGAGAGCAGGGCCTCCAGGGGCTCGCGCTGGTCCCCCACGCGCACGCCGACCACGAGGAGCGTGCCGAACCCCTCGGTGGTGACCGGCGCGTTCGACCCGCCCGAGGTCGATGCGCATGGCCATGCCGACGCGCTCGGCCTCCTCGAAGTTGACCGTCCAGGCGAGGCCCTGGGCGTCCAGCCAGCCGCGGCCGTCGATCGCCTCCGAGGTCTCGGCGGGGCGCGGAGCCATCGGGAGGTCCTCAGGGATCGGCGCGCCCCACCAAGTGCCGACGACCTCTTCCCCGTGGTAGCCCACGACCGCGAGGCGGCCGGGCAGCAGCCGCGCGCGCACCGGCTCCGCACCCGCGAGGGTCTCGACCGCGGGGAACCGGGGCGCCGGGACCAGCGGCAGGTTGTCGGGCGTCGGGGCCGCGGGCGCGGCGCCGGCGTTGGCCGGGGTCATCCGGCCCGCGACCCAGGCCGCCCGCCACGGCCCGAGGTTCCCGGCCAGCCACCCGAAGGCCGCGTCCGCCGCGGCGGCGTCGGCGCTTCCGGCGCGCCATGTCCGCTCCCAGAACGCCCGGCCGAGATCCTGCTCGGCCGCGCTCAGGGCCTCCGCGTGCCCGTCCGCGTGGATCACGTCGGGGAAGACGCGCACGCGCAGCTCCGGTGGATCGTGGTCGAGGTACCAGCGCGTCTCGAGGCGCAGCGGAAGCAGCGCCAGGGGCAGGCCCTCGTCAAGGGCGGAGAACGGAGCGGTGGGCGGGATCGTCGGGTCGGGCCCCGGCAGGTCGATCACGGGGTCGCCCGGCCCGATCACCGGGTCCTGCGGACGGGGCGGGCGCGGGGGCCGGGGCGGGCGCGGGGGCCGGGGCATCAGATGAGCGTGCTCGCGGGGATGAGCATCCGGAACGGCCGCTGCCACGACGCCCGCGCCTGGTGGGCGGAGTTGCGCCCCCAGGTCACGCCGTCCAGGGTGCCGAGACGGGGGTGCTGGGCGGGCGCGTGGGTCAGTGCGTCGAGCTCGTCGCGGTCGTCGACGAGGTGCCCCCACGAGAGGTCGTCCCAGCTACCCGGGGACCCGCCGAAGTCCTCGCGCGTCGCGAGGTCGAGGCCGAGCCGGGGCGCGCCCGGCTGCTCCTCGATGGCGAGGTGCCACTCGGCCCGGACCTCGTCGGGATCGAGGGCGAAGCCGAAGAAGACCGTCTCGCGGTCGATCGCCCCCGCGAACTCCGCCGCCTCCACGGTCCCGTCCGGGACGCCCTTCTGCAGGAAGTAGTGGGCGCTCGGGTAGCGCCGGACGAGGTCGCCGCGCACGACGATCACGGTCGAGACGTCTCCCTTGGCGCCCATGTTCCGGCGGATGTCCCACGACAGCCGCGGGCCGCCCCAGTCGGAGAGCTCGCCGACGTCGGTCTGGTCGGGCGGGTCGATGTAGCTCCAGAACCGGTGGAAGAAGGTGGCGCGCAGGTCGACCGGGTAGTCGCGCCACAGCAGCTCGCGGCCCATCTCGTGGCTCGCGCCGACGAGCAGGCAGCCGATGAACTCCGGGTTCTCGGCGACCAGGCGCACCCGGTTGCGGGCCATCGCCTCGACTCCCGGCAGGAGCCACGTGGCGCTCAGGGCGATGAGGTCAACCGACAGCGGGTCCTCGAAGGCCGGCCCGAGGGCGAGCGTGGTCGGCAGCGCGTCCTCGGCGAAGAGGCCGGCGAGCGCCGGGATGCGGGCGATCACCCCCGCCCGCCCCGACGCGAGCGGGTCGATGGTCGCGCGCACCGAGTCCGCCAGGGCGCTCACGTCGGGCGATCCGGTGCCCGGGCCGACGACCGCCCGGGCGCGCCGGATGGGCGTGGCCCGCATGGGCGGGCGCAGCCGTCCGATCGCCCGCTCCACCTCCGCGATGCGCTCCGGCGCGGCCGTCGCGAGGGACGCCGGCTCGGCGGGCGGCGCCTCCATCAGCGGATCGACCACCTGGGCGCCGTCCGGGATCGCGACGGCCGCGAACGCCAGGGCGGCGGCGCGCCCGGGGGGCGCCCCGACCTGGGTCGCCAGGAGCGTCGTCCGCACGTGGTCGGCACCCAGACGGGCGGTGGAGTCGCCGGTGCGCGCGCGCCAGTCGCGCGCGAGCGGGGTCGATGCCCGCGTCGCGCGCAGGTGGGAGTACGAGACGATGCCGCTCGGCACCGCGCTCGCCGAGAGCCGGGCGCGGACCGTCGTCGCGCCGTCGCGCAGGACGCCGTGCATGCCGGCGGTGAGCGCCAGGAGGTCGGCGTCGGGCAGCTCCGACGCCCGGCGCGCCCAGCTCCGGCCGACCTCGACCGCGAGCCGGGCGTCGTTGAGCGCCGAGACGGTCGCGCTCACCTGCCCCGCCTGCTCCCACGCGGCGGCCACGAGCGCCTCCTGGTTGGCGCGCACGATCGCCGTGCCGAGGCCCGCCGCGCCCCGCTGGACCGGGTCGAGGTTGAGATCCCGCGCCCATCCTTCGGCGGGGACCCGGGTCACGCCGGCGGGCCAGCATCCGTACATGGGGGGCGCGACGACCGGGTCCTGGGTCTGCGGGTCGTACGGCTCCCCGGGCTTGGGCGGGGTCACCTCGGCCCGCGCCGGGCCGGCGTCGAGGATCTTCGCGAGATCGCGCTGGAAGGGCTTCTGGTGGGCCGGATCCCACGGGCGCGACCTCGCGCCGGGCGTCTCGAGCGCCCCCTGCATGTCCACCCGCACGCTCGTGCGCGACGGCGTCAGGATGCCCGGGTCGCCGATCTCCATCGCATGACGTCCCATGTCGGCGCCCGCGCCGTCGGGCTGCAGGCGCCGGCAGAGGGCCTCGAAGTCGCCCGTTCGCCCGGTGGTGAAGCGCCACGAGTGATACACGGGCAGCTCCATGGGGCTCGCCGGCTGGACCCACGCCGGCGCCAGCGCGTTCCCCGCGGCCTCGGCGCCCAGCCCGCGGGCGACGCCGCCCGCGAACGCGGGGACCAGGCAGGCGCGCCAGGCCGCCCGCGGCACCAGCCGGCGCGGGCTGACGATGCGCGCGACCACCTCCCCGGTGCCCGCGGCGACGGCCGCCTCCACGTCCGCGGCCGGCACCAGGGACTGCACGTGCGCCCACGCCCACGAGTCGGCCAGGTCGGGAAGCTCGGCCGCGGGCACGGCCGGGTCCTCGATCCGGAGCACCGGGAGCGCCGTCGCGCCACGCGTCGTCAGCGAGACGCCCTCCTGCTCGCGCACGACCACCAGCACGAGCCAGGGCCGCAGCCGGCCCTGGGCGTCGGGGGCGGCGGGGGTCAGCAGCCAGGGCAGGTCGGCCGTCGCCAGCTCGACGAAGGGGAAGTAGTTGTCCTCGACATCGGCGCTGTCGGGGCGCGGCTCCTCCCGGACCACCTGGCCGGGACCGAGGCCGAGGACGTGCTCCGGGCCGACCAGCTCCACGACCTGGTCCACCCGCACCCCCTCCACCTGTATCCAGGCGCTGAGCCGCGGTCGCTTCTTGATGGCCCCGCGGAGCGGGTTGACGTCGCCGATCGCCTGGGCCACGCCGCGCCGCAGCCAGGGCAGGAGGACGACGTCCTCGCTCACGTTCCCGCCAGCGCGTGGGCGGGCGCGACCGTCCGCGCTCCGCGGAGGGCCGGATCGGCCGCGACCGACGCCCGGAGCCCGGCTCGCGCGGCCTGGTACGTCGTCGGCGGCCCGATCGGGATCCCGCTGACGGCGTCGGAGCTCCGCCACCGCGTCTCCCCCACCGCGAACGCGGGCGAGGTCACCGCGCGCGCCGGCCGCGGCCGCGACGGGTCGAGGGCCAGCCCCGCGGCGGCCGCGGCCAGCGGCACCGCCATGGGGCGCGGGCGCGCGAACCGCCGGGTCTCGTCCTCCTCGAGCACCGCGACCTCGTAGTCCGGCGTCACCGAGGTCGACTCGTCGGCGTCGACGACGCTCGCGGAGCAGCCGATGGCGGCGCCGGCGGTCATGGCCTCGAACGACGGGGCCTCGAGCCTCTCCGCGCGCGTCATCTCGTCGTACAGGGCCGGCGCGAACCAGTCCATGGCCGCCGTCCAGGTGGCCGCGGGGACCTTGTCGATGCCGGCCGCGTCCAGGTCGAGCCGGCGCGACCCGGCGATCGCGTACTCGCCGAAGACGTCCATCTCCCGGTCGAGCGGGGCCACCGACTGGGTCGCGAGGAGCTCGCCGTCCGGGCGCATCCAGACCTCGCCCTCCACCTCCGGCGCCTCCAGCAGGATTGGGTCGATCGCGACCCCCTGGGGCGCGCGCGGCGCCCACGACACGGGATCGTCGAGCGCGGCGGTCACCAGATCGAGGACGTCCTCGGTCGGCCGCGCGGCGGGCGGCGCCGACCACCCGACGGCGATCGCGAACGAGACATCGATGCCGAAGAAGTCGAACCCGGCGCTGCCCGTCGCGTACCACGGTTGCGGGCCCTCGAGGTGCGCGTGGAGGTCGACCGCGAGCAGCTCCCGGTCGCCCGCCGTCACCTCGGCGCTCGCGTGGACGTCAGCGATGAACGCGAACGGCGAGAAGACCAGCAGCACGTCGAAGCCCACCTCGGCACGGGCGGTGTAGGTGACTCCGAGGAAGCGGTCCGAGGCCTCGATCTCGGCCAGGGACCCGAACTGGAGGGTGTTCGAGGTCACGGCGACGTAGGCCTCGATCCCCAGCCACACGTCCTCGCTGAGGGCCACCTCGGCGCGCATGCGCCGCAGGTCGGTGACCGACGCCGGCAGGTCCCCCGGCGGGTCGAAGCTCGGGTTGTAGCCGCCGATCGACAGCAGGAAGTACGGGTCGGCGCCGACCCGGGCGTACATCGCCATGTCGCCCGACAGGTGGATCGTGCGCAGCAGCGTCGAGTCGTAGAGGCTCGCCGTGATCGACACGACCCCCTCGGACGTGTCGATGACGCCCAGGGTGTCCATGTGCAGCTCGAGGAGGGCGGTCTCCTCGTCGGGCAGCACCATCGACACGCTCCCCAGGACCGCGAGCTCGATGTCGGGGAACGACAGGACCAGGGCCAGGTCGCCGGTGATCAGGGTCGGCATGCCCCAGGTGATGCGCGCCGCGACGCCGACGACCGTGCTCCCCTCGGCGATCGGGAACCACGAGTCGAGCTGGCCGATGATGAACGGGGCGTCCTCGAGCGGGTCCTCCGGGAAGAGCAGGGCGTCCACCGCGCCGCTCTTCAGGCCGTCCGCCAGGGCGAGGGCGTCCATCGTCCGGTTCAGGCACAGGAGCCCGCCGACGCCCGACAGGAAGAACCCGAAGCCGAGCGGGAGGCCCGGGAAGGTCGCGGAGATCGAGAGGAAGAGCGCCCACCCGTCCGGGTCGCCGGGCAGCTCCGTGTCGACGACGCCGATCGCCGCGAGACCGATCTCCACCAGGTCGAGCGCGAGCGCCCCCGAGTAGCGGCCGATCTCCGGCTCCAGCCACAGGAAGCCCGCGCCGCCGCCGACGCCCAGGTCGAGCTCGAGGCCGACCCCCGTGGGCGGCTTGAAGGCGAGCCCCAGGTCGAGCGGCTCCAGCGTCCCGCCGGAGCCGTCCGCGATCGTCGCCGCCAGCCGCAGGCCCAGCTCCTCGACCGAGACGCTGAAGGGGCCGAGCACCATCCGCGCCGTCAGCCCGAGCACCACCTCTGTCGCCTCTCCGAGGGTGAGCTCGATCGACAGCCGCTCCAGGTAGACCGGTCCGATCCAGCGGTCGATCACCAGGACGGCGACCAGGCCGACGTCGCCCTCGAGGGAGAAGCCGTCGTCGGCCGACCAGTTCAGCGCGACGGCCGCGCCGCCCTCGACGCCGGCCGGCATGAGCTTGGCGAGGAAGCCGTCGCCCGAGCCGGCCGGGAGGGCGAGCGCGATCCCGTCGCCGCTCGTGCCGATCGACGCCTCGAGGCGGAGGTCGTCCGGAGGCCCGCTCACCCCGGCCGATAGGAGGAGCCCGGACAGCGTGACCCGGAGCCCGTCCGGCGGGCCGGCGACGATCCAGGGGACCGCGGGCTCGCCGCCCAGCTCCAGCCCGAGGTCGATCGTCGACGCGCCCCCGGTGACCCTCGGCGGCGCCCCCGGCAGCAGCTCCAGGGCGGGCGCGTCGGCCGGGCCGGCGGCGCCGCTGACGGTGACCACCCAGCCGGGCGCCACCTCGAGCTCGACGCCCGATGCGGGCGCGCCGAGGTTCACCAGGGCCAGGCCGCGCATGGGGCCGACGCCGGGCTCGGCCGGGATCGGGAGAGCCGCCACGCCGACCTCCCCCGCGGGCCCCAGCCCCAGGATCAGCGCCCGCATGGCCGACGGGGGCCCGTCCGGGTACCACGGGGCGATCAGCTCGGACGGCAGCAGCCCCCACCGCAGCCGCAGCCCGATCGCGCCCGCCGCGTCGCGGATCGCCCCCAGCAGGGGCAGGTGGTCGAGGTCGCCGCCCCACCCGTACTCATCGCCGATCGTCCCGGCCGGGTCGCGGACCAGGTCGCCGAGGCGGCCCCACCCCACCTCGCGGTGCCGGCGGCCGTGGGCGTCGTAGGTGTCGCGCACCACGCCGCCGAGGCGCAGGGGCGCGTGCACCGGCGGGAGCGCCGACTCGATCCACCCGGCGATCAGGGAGCCCGGGAGCGCGGCGCCGATCGCGGTCCAGGTGGCCGGGTCGTCGAGCGGCCCCGGGAGCCCGGAGACGGCGCCGGCCGAGGGCCCTTGGGAGAGCGTCTCCAGGTCGCGGCGGACGGCGTCGGCCACCTCGACCGCCGTCAGGGCGTCCCCGGCGTCGAGCTCCTCCCCGGCGGCGAGCCGCTCGGCCATCGGCACCAGCTCGGCGGTGACGCGGGGGAGGCTGGTGAGGAGCGCCGCGATCCGGTCGAGGTCACCCTGGTCGAGCGCCACGTCCACGCCGAGCTCGGCCAGCAGCCCGGCCGCCAGGCCCGCGTCGGAGAGGACGGTGCCGAGCGGCGCGAAGGCGTCGACGATCGCCCGCGTGAGCTGGGGAAGCGGGTCACTCATCCGTGCCGCCCTCTCACAGCGCCGTCATCCGGAGGGCGACCTTGCCGTTGATGGTCACGTCCACGCGCCGCCAGCCCGCGGGCGGTCCCCCCTCCTCCCGGGCCTGCTGGTCGCCCACCCCCCAGCTCACCACCCTCCCGTCCGGGACGGCGAAGAGGGGCCCGAGGATCGCGCGGAGATAGCGCACGACGTTGGCGGCGCGCCGCTCGGAGAGCGTCTGGTTGTAGAGGGCGCGGGCGTCGTCGGGGCTCGCGTGGCCGACGACCCTGAGGGACGTGCTCGGCGTGGCCAGCGCGTGCAGGTGCAGGGCCGCGGTCCGGCGCAGCAGGGCCTTCCCGGAGGCCGTCAGCTCGGAGCGGCCCACGTCGAAGCTGACCGCGGAGTCGGTCGGCGCGTCCGCGGTCAGCGTGCCCGGGGCGGCGAGCACCGCGGGGTCCACGAGCTTGACGTCGCTCCCCAGCCAGAGGTACCCGACGGTCCCGGTGAGGGTGATGCCGATCCAGAGCCCCCACCCGTCGATGAAGGTGAAGCTCCACACCGACGCGGACTCGCGATCCGGTGGCGGGTCGGGCGGCAGGAAGACCTCGTACGTGTACTCGCCCATGCTGCGCATGTTGTCCGAGTTGACGTCCGTGAAGACATGGCCCCAGATCCACCCCGCGGGCGGCTCCAGCAACCTCTCGAGGCCGAAGGCGGTCCACCCCCCCGTGAAGCCCGACTCGATCACCCAGCCGGCGAAGTCCTGCGGCGACCATGGATCGGTCCCCGTGTTGATCTCGGACCAGTCCTCCGAGTAGTCGATGTTCATGCCGGCGGCCCAGGCCGCCCCCCCGCCCACGATCGCGCCGACGTAGTTCACCGTCCCGGGGTTGGCCTCCGTCCCCGGCCAGCCGTGGGGCTCCGGGCCCGAGGCCGGGTACGGGCGGACCTTCTTGAACTCCGCCCTCACCAGGTCCAGCGTGACGTCGGGCCCCAGGCCGTAGTTGGCGCCGTCGATCTTGGTGAGGGCATACAAGCCCTTCTGGAACAGCTTCTCGATGGGCTTCCCGAGGGGGGTCTTCAGGAGGGGGTCGCCCAGCACCCCCGCCGCGGGACCGGCCGACTCCTTTCGGTACGAGTAGACGTGATCGAACGGCTGCTCCTCATCGGGGTCGAGGACGATCGGACATACGCCGAGGCCGAGGCGGTCGACGATCGGCCGGCAGCTCGTCTGGGCCCAGCCCGCCGCGATGGCGAGTGCCTGCCAGTAGGTGCGCGGCGGGGCGCTGCCCGAGCTCCACTCGTCGAAGGGGCTGTCGTCGCCGGCCAGCGCCACGAGGCGGTCGCGGACGAAGGCCCGGGCCAGGGGAACCTGCTTCCCGGGGATGCCCGTCCCGTCGGGGGCCTTTCGGTAGAAGTAGGAGAACGCCGCGCTGAACCGCTCGCAGAGCGTGGTCATCCTGCTCGGCCACACCGCCTCCGGGCCGGACGCGACGTACTCCATGTCGGCGACCAGGCGTTCGACGATCTTCTCGAGGAGGGCGGTCTCGGCGGCGGTCGGCCAGTAGCGCTCGGAGGCCTCGATGACCTCGCGGACCTTGGGCGACAGGGCGGCCAGCTCGACGTCGTTCATGAACGGCTTGATCGGCTCGGACAGGGGGACGACGGCCTGGTCCTCACCGCGGGTGATGACCCGGGCGAGGCTGCGCGGGCGCAGGAGGGTCTTCTCGGAGCCCATGTAGGCGAGCGTCAGCCGCAGGCCGTCGTCGGCCTCGGTGAAGGTCAGGACGCAGTCCGAGCTCAACCCGCTCGCGCTGAGGGTGCCGCGGAACCGCAGCCCTGGCCCCGCGAATGCGTGGTCGCGCTCGGCCGTGATCGTCCAGGTGGTGAAGGTGGCCGGCCCGGGCCGGAACGGCAGCTCCGTGGTCGTGTCGAAGCCCCGGGTCTGCAGGAAGCCCTCGACGTGGTCGCTGGCCTGGTTGAGGCCGGCGGTGATCGACTCGGCGGCGACCGTCGCATGGATCGCCTTGGCGCTCGCCTCGACCCCGAGCGCCTCCACGTCGATCGGGGTGGGCGTGACGACGACCTCGTACCGGCCCGTCACGCAGGGCGCGGTCCACTCGCGCTCGATCATCGCCGGCAGCTGCTCCTCCGCGGCCACGCGCCGGGACAGCGACACGAGCCCCAGCTCCAGGAGCAGGAAGAGGTTGACCGGGAAGCGCCGCTTGCCGAACCCCTCGACCTCGGCGAACAGCGCGAGGACGCGGGGTCCGAGCTCCTCCTCGGTCAGCCCGGCGGCCGGGATCAGCTCGGGGTCCACCAGCGAGCGGCGCAGGAGCTCGGAGCGCAGGCCCGCGCGGATGTCCTCCACCACGCGCGGGGCCGTCGCCGCCACCGTGCGCTGGAGCAGCTCCTGGAGGCTGAGGTCGACCAGGTCGGCATACGCCGGCCGGCCGTCCCGCCAGACCTCCGCGTGGATGCGGTCCGCCACGGGCTGCATGTCGAGCTCGTCCGCGGGCAGGATCCAGGTGGCGGGGTCGAACAGCGGCGCCAGCGCGCACTGCTGGAGCTGGTCGGATGCTCCGCCGTGCGCGGTCCAGGCTGCGCTCGCGGGCGCGCGGATCGCCTGGAGGAGGTCGCGCGCGGGGGTGCCCGCCTTCGCCGCGCCGCCGGCGATGCCGCAGGCGCCGGCCGGCAGCGTGACCGCGCTCGCGGTGGTGGCCACCGCCCAACCGCCGGTGTTCCGGTCGACCGTGCCCTTCCAGGACGCCGGCATCGTGAACGCGATGCCGTAGCTGCTGGCGATCGTGCTGCCACCCGCGCCCACCGCCTCCCGCATCGCCAGGCGCGGGAGCACCCGCAGGGCGAGGGCGCCCTTCACGCCGCCCCAGCTCAGGGGCATCCCCACGAGCGCGTCCCAGCTCTCGATGCTCGGCGCGATGAGGAAGGTCTCGAGGCTGACGTACATGCAGGGCGCCGCCCCGTTCGGCCCCGCCGAGGCCACGATCGACGTGATCTCGTAGCCGGCGAGGTTGGCCTCGACGATCAGGGGCTCGAGGGAGGCCATCAGGCACCGCGCGGCGTCCACCGCCGGCCCGTCGGTCGTCGCCGGGGTGACGCCATCCTTGACGTCGAGCCAGACAGCCTCGACCTCGGGCCGCTCCAGCAACGACGGAACGAGGACGAGGGGTCGGGAGCGGAGCGGCACCACACCTCCCGGGTCCGGCGAGGGGCCGGCCCTTCATACCATCGCCCCTGGGGCGGCGTCTCCCGCGATCATGCCAAACCCGCCGAGACCCCTGGCGCGCCCGGGCACACCGCGCCGGCGCCGGCGCGGCCGCGCAAAGGTGCATATTTGGCCGTGGGCCGTCACGACGCAGAGGTGCCACCGATGGACGACGTTGACTACCTGATCGTCGGAGGCGGCACGGCGGGGTGCATCCTCGCGAGCCGCCTGACGGAGTCCGGTCGGCACCGAGTGCTGCTCGTCGAGGCCGGCGGCGAGCCCCGCAGCCTGTTCATTCGCATCCCGGCAGGTTTCGGACACCTGCTGCGCAGCCGGCGCTACAACTGGGCCTACGAGTCCGCGCCCGATCCGGACACCGACGGCCGCGCGATCCCCGTGCCCAGCGGGCGCGGTCTGGGCGGGTCGGGCCTCATCAACGGCATGGTGTACGTGCGCGGTCAGGCCGCCGACTACGACGGGTGGGCCGCCGCCGGAGCGACGGGCTGGGCGCACGCGGACGTCGAACCGTACTTCCGGCGTATCGAGGACTACGCGCAGGGCGGCCGGGGACGGGGACGCGACGGGCCGCTGCACGTCACCCAGGTTCGGGAGCGGTTCCCCGTGGCCGATGCGTTCCTCCGTGCGGCCGTGGAGGACGGCGGGCGCCTCGTGGAGGACTACAACCTGGAGCAGGCGGGGTTCGGCTACTACCAGGTCAACCAGTTCCGTGGTCGCCGATGGAGCCCGTACGACGCGTACCTGGCTCCCGTCCGCGGACGGTCGAACCTCAGCGTGATGAGCCACACCCACGCGCTCCGTCTCACATTCGACGGCCACCGGTGCACCGGTGCGAGGGTCAGGCGCGGACGGTCCGAGCATCACGTTCGGGCCCGACGCGGGGTGATCCTGACCGCCGGGGCGGTCCGCTCACCCCAGCTCCTCGAGCTCTCCGGGATTGGACGCGCGGACGTGCTGAGTTCCATCGGCGTGCCGGTGCGGCACGATCTCGCGGGCGTCGGTGAGAACTACTCCGACCACTACGCCCTGCGCATGAACTGGAGGCTCCAGGGAATCCACAGCCTCAACGAATCCACGCGGGGATGGCGGCTGGCCGCCGCGGTGGCGCAGTACGTGGTCCGGCGCACCGGCATCCTCACGCTGGGGCCGGCGCTCTGCCACGGATTCGTCACGACCGATCCCGAGGGCGACCGTCCGGATACGCAGTTCCTGTTCATGCACGCCAGCTACGAGAACGCCGCCCGGCGCGTCCTGGACCGGCAACCGGGCATGACCATCGGCATCATCCAGCAGCGGCCACGCTCGGTTGGAGCCATCCACAGCGTCTCCGCCGACCCCGTCCAACCACCCGCGATCCACCCGCGCTTCCTGAGCGCCCCCGAGGACCGCAGGCGCGTCGTCGCCGCGATCCGACGGGCGCGGCGCCTGGTGGCCCGCCCGTCGCTCGCCCCGCTGATCGCACGCGAGATGAACCCCGGTCCCCTCGCCGGGGACGACGACGCGTTGCTGAGCTGGGCCCGGGCGACGGGCCAGACGCTCTACCACCCGTGCGGGACGTGCCGCATGGGAAGCGACGACGGGGCGGTGGTGGACCCCCGTCTGCGCGTGCGCGGCGTCGAGGGCCTGCGGGTTGCCGACGCGTCGGTGATGCCGTCGATCACCTCGGGCAACATCCACGCGCCGGTCATGATGATCGCGGAGCGCGCGTCGGACATGATCCTGGCCGACGCCTGAGGCCGTTCATCCACCTGCACTGCCGATTCAGGCGGACCTGCTACGAAAGGCCTGAGCATGCCCAGCAAGGCCAAGCCCGAGTCTCCCTCCATGCTCATCGACGCGAGAATCAAGGAGCTACCCGACTGGCGGGGCGAGGCGCTCTCCCGGATTCGCCGTCTCATCAAGCAGGCTGACCCCGACGTCGTCGAGGAGTGGAAGTGGAGAGGGGTCCCGGTGTGGTCCCACGACGGGATCATCTGCACCGGCGAGACCTACAAGGACAAGGTGAAACTCACCTTCGCCAGGGGAGCCTCCCTCGAGGATCCAGCAGGCCTCTTCAACGCCAGCCTCGGAGGCAACACGAGGCGCGCGATCGACCTCCATGAGGGAGACGAGATCGACACGGGGGCCCTCACGTCCCTCGTCCGCGCCGCAGCGGCCCTGAACGCGTCATCCCGGCGCATGCCCGGCAAGGCCGAACCCAAGGGGACGGCCGGCAAAGGCGAGCGAACCGTCGCGGCCACGAGCAAGGGCTCCTCAGGGGCCGCGAGGCCGGCCCTCCTCGCAGGCGGCAACCCTCAGATCATCAAGGCGGACGGCGACGCCCCCGTGCAGGCCTACATCGAGGCCATGCCGGGCTGGAAACGCGACATCGGGCGCCGCCTCGACGCACTCATCGTGCGCAACGCGCCCAACGTGCGCAAGGCCGTGAAGTGGAACTCGCCCTTCTACGGCATCGAGGGCCAAGGCTGGTTCGTCAGCTTCCATACCTTCACGACGTACGTCAAGGTCACCTTCTTCCAAGGCACGATGCTGCACCCCGTTCCACCCGGAGGCAAGGGCAAGGACGCGCGCTGGATCAACGTCCACGAGGACGATCTCGACGAGGCGCAGCTCGCGACGTGGGTGAAGCAGGCGGCTGCCCTGCCGGGCTGGGCCACGTCGGACATTCGAGCGTAGACGACGCATTGAGCACGATGGCGTGGGTCTGGGTTCGACTTCGATCCCCCTACCAGGGGTCGGGCGGCGACGGGATCGGCCGCTCCGGCTGGCTGGCCGACGGGGGCTGGAATAGGGTCGGGCCGTTCGCGGCGTGGCCGAGACCGGCTCGCCCCGGCCTTGCCCCCAAGTGAGAGGTCACCATGTCGTACGCAGTCGTGCACACGTTCCCGGGCGGCACGAAGGAGCAGTACGAGGCATCGCTCGCCGCCGTCCACCCGAGCGGCGGCGGCCTCCCCGAGGGCCAGCGGTTTCACGTCGCCGGCCCGTCGGCCGGGGGCTGGACGATCGTCGCGATCCACGAGTCCCAGGAGAGCTGGGAGCGCTTCCGCGACGACATCCTGATGCCCCGGATGGCCGCGGGGATCGCGGGTGGCTTCGCCAGCCCTCCCCAGGAGACGACCTTCGAGGTCGAGAACCAGGAGACGTCCTAGCCGCACGCCGACCGTGCGCCCGCCGGGCGGGGCGGGCGCTCGGCAGCGGGTCCTACTCCTCGACCAGGATCACCAGGGTCTCGGGCAGAACGCCGTCGTGGTCCATCGCCGCGGCGGCGGCCTCGGTCTGCATCGCGGCCATCATGGCGTCCATGTCCGCCACGTCCATGAGCACCGCGACGTGGGTCGGGTTCTGAGGGTCGACGAACGTGCGGATGTTCGTGACCCCGAGGGGCCCGAAGAACTCCTCGCGCTTCGGCGAGGCGAGCCAATGCTTCGTGTCCTTCACATCGTGGTGACCGATCACGGTCGGCACGGCGCCTCCTGGCGTGGTGGGCTCGGCCGGTTTGGCCTCCCTGGGCGCAACCCTATCCAACGGGTTCGTGAGGTTCGCGGGCGCCGGAGCTTGAGTGGGCCACCCGAGTCGCCGATGGAGTTGCGAAGTCGGATGAACCGACCCCACTTTTCAGGAGGATCCCGTGAAGCATCGTCTGGTGACCCGGAGCGACTTCGACGGTCTCGTCTGCGCGGTGCTTCTGCGCCACCTCGACCTCATCGACGAGATCACGTTCGTGCATCCCAAGGATGTCCAGGACGGTCTGGTCGAGGTCACCGGCCGCGACATCCTCACCAACCTCCCCTATGCCGACGGCGCTCACCTGGTGTTCGATCACCACCGCTCCGAGGCGATTCGCACCGGCGGGGAGGCCCCGAACCACGTCATCGACCCCGACGCCGCCTCGGCGTCGCGCGTGGTCTACGAGTACTTCGGGGGGGCCGATCGCTTCCCCACCGTGCCGGTCGGGCTGATGCGCGCCGTGGACCAGGCCGACTCCGCCGCCTACGACGTGGACGACGTGCTCAGCCCCTCGGGCTGGACCCTGCTGAACTTCCTGATGGACAGCCGCACGGGCCTGGGCCGGTTCCACGACTTCCGGATCTCCAACTACGAGCTGATGATGCAGCTGATCGACTCCTGCATGCGGCACCGGACGGTCGGCGAGATCCTCGCCCTTCCCGACGTGGCCGAGCGGGTGAAGCTCTACCGCAACCAGAGCGGCCTGTTCGTCGAGCAGCTGCTGCGCGTCTGCCACGTGGAGCGGGACGTGGTGGTGGTCGACCTGCGCGGGGAGGACACGGTCCACGCCGGCAACCGGTTCATGGTGTACGCCCTCTTTCCCCAGGCGCGCGTCTCGGTGCACGTGCTGTGGGGCAAGCTGCGGCGGAACACGGTCCTCGCCGTGGGAAGGTCGATCTTCGACCGCACGTCGCCCGCCGACATCGGCTCGGTGATGCTGCGGTACGGCGGAGGTGGGCACCCCGCCGCGGGCACCTGCCAGGTGTCGCACGCCGACGCCGACCGGGTGCTCGCGGAGGTGCTCGACGAGGTCTCGCCGCCCCTGGTCCTCGCCTACTGAACGCCCTCGCGAAGAGGCGCCCTCGGGACCCTCAGGCCACCCGCACGACGGCCATCATCCCCGCGTCCTCGTGGGCCAGGATGTGGCAGTGGAAGACGAAGGTCCCCGGGATCTTGAAGTGCATCCGCATGGTCACGGATCCGTGCTGGGGGAGCGGCACGGTGTCCTGAAGGCCGTGGGCGGACACCGCCCGGCCGTTGACCTTCGTCACCTGGAAGTCGCCCTGGTGGATGTGGAAGGGGTGCTGCTCCCCGCTGATGTTGCGGATCGTCCACTCCTCGACGGCGCCGAGCTTCACCCGCTCGTCGATGCGGTGGTGGCTGAACCTGCGCCCGTTGATGAAGAAGGCGCTCCCCGCGGCGTTCTCCGAGAAGGTCACGGTCCGGCGGCGGTCAACCTTCAGCCGGCGCAGGTCCTCGAACGGCGTGATCCGAACCGGAATCGGGGTGCTCGCCACGGGTGAGCCGCCCACCACGAGTCGCGCCAGCGTGCGGCGCGGGTACGTGTCGCCCTGGGGTCCCGTGCTGTAGCGGAACGTCTCGAGCCGGTAGGTCCCGGGTCGCCCGGAGCGCACGAGCACCTCGGCGCGGTTGCCCGGCGCCAGCAGGATCGTGCCGCGCTTCCAGGTGGCCCTCAGGGGGTTGCCGTCCTGGGCCACCTGGTAGAGCGCGTGCCGGTCGAGGGCGATCCGGTACCAGATGTCCGCCCCGACGTTGGCGATCCGCCAGAGCTGAAGCTCGCCCGGACGCATCGCGATGGTCGGGTTCACCTGCCCGTTGACCGTCCGCACGGTGGGCGCGTCGCTGTTGATGTTGGCCGGGATCCGGTCGGCCCGGGTCACCTGGAGGTCCTTGAGCTCGAGGATGTGCTCGGTGACGTTCCGCGCGGGGCCGAGCAGATCCGGCAGCCCCTCCACCACGATCGTCCCGGACATTCCGCCGAAGACCTGCCCCTCCACCAGGGGGTGCACGTGGGGGTGGTACCAGTAGAGGCCCGGGGAGTGGTCCTTCGGGATGTCGATCGCCACGTGGTAGACGGAGTGCGGCGGGATCGTCACCAGCACGTTGTCGCCGTGTCCCTTCGGGGACACGTTGAAGCCGTGGAAGTGGAAGTTGACCGGCTGGCCGAAGCGGTTGTCGAGGCGGATGCGCACCTTGTCGCCCGGCCGCACCCGCAGGGTCGGCGGGATGTAGCGCCCGTCGAAGAGGGTCGTGGGCACGGTCCGGCCGTTCACCCGGGCGAGCCCGGGCGCGATCCGCATGGTCGTCTTCAGCAGCCCGTCGCGGCTGGAGATGCTGGGGGGATCGACCAGGGGCCCGCGGTCCGGGCCGTTCACCACCGGCTGCCCCGCGGCGTCACCGCCCTGCGCCAGCGCCGCCCAGCCGGTCATCCCGATCGCGGCGGCGGCCGCCGCCGCCAGCAGCGCGCCCGGGGCGCGCCTTCCCAACCGGGACCGGGGACGGGTCGGGGTGGTCACGCCGCGACCCTCCTATGCCACGCGGGCCGTGCGCAAGTCTCGGCCTGGGCCCATGGCGCGCGGTCGCGCTCAGTGCGAGACTCGCGTCGGCAGCTCAGGCCAGAGAAGTCGAGGAGCTGAAGCGCCTGGGGCGCATGTTCGCCGACCTGCTCGAGCGCTCGCGCGAGGCCCCCTGAGCCCGCCTACTCGACGACCAGGACCTCACAGTCGGCCTCGCGGCGTACGTCGGCGGCCACGTCCGCGCCGAAGACGCGGCTGAGGAAGCCGTGGTGGTGCGTGCCGACCACGATCAGCCGGGCCTTCCGCTCGCGGGCGGTCTCGACGATCAGCTTGGCCGGCTCCCCGGGGGCCCACAGGTAGTCGATGGTCACGTCCGCGTGGGAGGAGGTCAGCTCCCTGCGGGCGTCGTCGAGCGCCTCGACGACCTGGGGGGGCGCGTGGAGCGGGCCGTCGCGGGGCTCGGTGGCCGGCGTGCCGAAATTCCGGGGGTCGTTCGGGTCGAGCGGAAGCTCCAGCACCGCGAGCACGACGAGCCGCTCGTGATGCTCGCGCGCCTCGTCGGCCGCGCGGGTCATCGCGCGCCCCGAGCCGTCGGATCCGTCGTAGCCCACGATGATCGTCACGAGCGGGACTCTACCCCGGCGAGTGCGGCGGAGCGGGCCCCGGCAGACCGACTCGGCCTGCCGGGGCGCCGTCCTGCGCCGTGTTTCAGTGCCCGTGCCGGCCCCGCCCGGAGCGGCCCTTGGCGCCGCCCCCCTTCGCGCCGCCCGTGACCGCCTCGGCGAAGATCTTCCGCTTGCCCTTCGCTCCGTCGTTGAAGAGGAAGAACGGCGTGCCGGGGGTGCCGCCCTGGCAGGCGGTGCCATCCGCGTTGAACGGGTTCGCCGTGCAGTCCGACGAGATCGGCGACGGGACCGCGAGCGTGAGCCCGGCCTTGGAGCGGGCGATGCCGCCCGGGCTGTCCAGCGTGAAGCGCGGGTTCAGCGCCCCGTGGAGGTGCCCCACGAACAGGCGCGTCGTGCGGCCCACCTTCTGGTGCCAGGTCACGTAGGGCGTGAGCTTGGCGAAGCCGATGTCCGGCTTCACGGCGTCCGCCCGCCCCGTGGAGAGGGCCTTCCCGCCGTTGACGATCTGGAAGTGCGTCCCGTCGACCAGCCGCGCGGCGAAGATGCGGAAGGTCTTGCCGACCTCCTCGGACCAGACCACCCAGGGGACCGTGGGCAGCCCGGCGGTCATCGTCCCGGCCGCCACGGCCGGATCCTCGGCGTTCGCCGTGGGGTTGTGGTTGAGCGCGCAGAGGTTCTCGGTCGCCTTGGAGGTGAGGCACGGCCCGGCCCCGGACACGGAGGTGTCGAGCGGCAGGGGAGCCGCCGTGCCCCTGCCCACCGCGTCCCACTGGAAGCCGCCGTCGACGACCCCCGAGACGGCGCCGGCCGTCACGGCCTTGGCCGCGAAGACGCGCTCGTTCCTCACGCCGAAGGACCCGGGGCCCTGCTCGTACCAGACCACCCACGGCACGGTGTCGCCCGGGCCCGTGAAGGCGATGTCCGGCTCGATCCCGTTGCGGCTGGGATCGACGTTGAGGGACGGCTCGCCGGCCGAGCGCTCCACCCCCACCTGCTGCCAGCAGAAGCCCCCGACCGGGTTGCCTCCGGCCGGCTTCGTGCCGGCGGGACACGTGACGGTTCCCGGCCCGATCGGCTTGACCACGAAGATCTGGTCCTTGGTGGGGCCCTTCTCCTGCCACGTGATCCACGGCCCGGGGTTGCCGCCGGCCACGGTGGTTCCGCCCGCCACCTGCGGGTTCTCGGCGTCCTGCGCGACGTCGATGTTCAGGGACGGGGGGCCGCCCGTCGCGGTCCGCCCCTGACCCGCGAACACCCAGGTCTGGGTCGCCTGGTCGAAGCGGCTGGCGAAGATCTCCTTGTGCCCGAACGGGGCCGTGTCGTCCTCATACCACGTGGCCCACGGCACCGTCCGCCCGGCGCCGGCGAAGTCGATCGAGGGAGCCTCGCCCTCCTTGTCCTGGGCGAAGTTCAGCGACGACCGGAAGGTGGGTGACGCGCTCGAGGCGCCGTTCACCGTGCCCACGCCCTGGGTCACCCAGGCCCCGTTCTTGAACGCGCGCACGAAGATCTGCTGCTCCCCGCGCGTGGCGTGCTCGAAGATGGTCCACGGCACCGCCGGGCCACCGGCCAGCAGCGACCCGCTGACGGCGTCAACCGCGCCGGCGTCCCGCGCCGGATTGATGCCGGCGGCCGGATCGTTGTCCACCCGCGCGCCGCTCGCCGGGAGGTTCACGAAGGCCTGCGCCGTCGCGGCGGCCGCGAGCACCGCCGCCGCCCCGGCCGCCACGGTCGCCCCGCGGCGAACGCGCCGGCGCCTCGTCCCCCCGTCACCGGCCTCGGTGGGCTTCCCTGTCCTCATCGCATCCCCCCCCGTCTCGTGCGGAATGTCGGCAGGTGGCGACCCTCCCACAGGCCCTCCTCCGGGAATATCGAGCCGGTTCCCTGGGAGCCGGGCGCCCTACTTGGTGCCCACCACCATCGAGTCGGGCCCGATCAGGTGCTCCGCCCGGGTCTCCCGGAATCCGGCGTCCGCCATCCAGCCCATGCAGTCGGCGGCCGTGTAGTCGAAGCCCCCCTCGGTCTCGATCAGCATGTTGAGGCTCATGAGCAGCCCGAAGACGTTCTGGGACCGGTCGTCGTCGATGATCGACTCGTAGACGATCAGGGCACCCCCCTCCGGCAGCGCCTGGTAGGCCTTGGCGATGAGCATCCGCTTCTGGTCGAGATCCCAGTCGTGGAGGATGTGCCCCATCGTGATGACGTCCGCCGAGGGGAGGTCGTCCGTGAAGAAGTCGCCGGTGTGGAAGGAGAGACGGTCACCCAGGCCGTTGCGCGCCACGTACTCCTCGAACACCGGCGCGACGCCGGGCAGGTCGAAGCCCAGGCCCTGAAGGTGCGGGTGGGCGAGGGCGATCTGGACGGCGAGGTCTCCCTGGGCGGTGCCGACGTCGACGAAGCTCGACCGGTCGCCCCAGGGGAACTTCCCCGCGATCTGCACGTTCGCGCCATGGCTGATCCCGGTCATGGCCGCGAGGAAGCCCTGGAGCCGGGCGGGGTCGGCGTAGAGCGCCTCGAACAACGGGACGTCGCCGGACTTCGCCTCGTTCTGGAGCCGGCCGGTGCGCAGCGCCTCGGTCAGGGAGCCCCAGAAGCCGTAGAGGCGGTGGTTCGCCATCTCCAGGATCCCGCCGATGTACGAGGGCTTGCGCCGGTCGAGGAAGAGGTCGGTTGCGGGGGTGTTGGCGTACACGCCGTCGCGACGCTCCAGGAATCCGAGCGCCACGAGCGCATCGAGGAAATCGCGCGCCGGGCGCTCGTGGAGCACCAGGCGCTCGCGGAGGCTCTCGAGGCTCTCGGGGTGGTCGGCGAGCTCGGTGAAGAGCCCCATCTCGATGGCGCTCAGGAGCGTCTTCGAGGCCCAGAAGCCGAGGCCCACCTGCATGATGTGGTCGGGGGTGGGGTGCGTGCTCATGAGCGGTCCTCCGGTCGGATGGGGTGCTGTCCGCGCCCGCGCTCGACGATGCGGGCGACGTCCACGCGCGAGGACGCGCTGGGCCTGGCGAAGATGTCCCGCAGGCTACTCGGCGAGCGTGCCCGCGACGGAGATCGCCCTCACCGCTCGTCTTCGAGCCAGATCGTGTCCATCAGCGGGGCGGGGTGGATCGACACGAGCCGCAGGCGCCCGGGACCGAGACACCGGAAGCGGTGCGCCGTCCCGGCCGGCACCACCACCACGTCCCCCGCCGTGGCCTCGACCGGCCGGCCGCCCACCTCGAAAAGAGCCCGGCCGGCCTGGACGACGAACGTCTCGGAGTACGGGTGGCGGTGCAAGGCCGGCCCCTCGCCGGGCGCGGCGTTGACGACGAAGCACGAGACGTCCGAGCCGTGGGGCCCGCCCTCGAAGCTCCCGGCGGTGTCGCCGGCGGCGGCCCGCCAGGACGGAAGTGGCTCGTGCTCCCGGGCGATCACACGGCGGTCCTCTGCCGACACCTCGGTCTCCTTCTCTCGCTGACGCGACCTCCTCCTATTCCGGCGGCCGAGCGCCTGTCAACAACCCGGCCGGCCGGGGCGTAGCCTCGCGGCGTGCGTCTCGGGATCCATCTGCCGCAGTTCCGCGAGCCGGTCGCGGGGGAGGTGCTGGCGGAGGCCGCCCGGATCGCCGAGGACGCCGGGGCGGACGACCTGTGGGTCTCCGACCACCTGATCCTGCCCGTGGACAGCGAACGGCCGCCGGCCTCCTTTCACGACCCGCTCACCGTGCTGACCTGGGCGGCCGCCGCCACGCGCCGCGCCGGCCTGGGGACCAGCGTGCTCGTGGCGCCCTACCGCCACCCGGCGCTCCTGGCGAAGGCCCTCGCCAGCCTCGACGCCCTCTCCGGAGGGCGGGTGATCGCGGGGCTTGCCTCGGGCTGGATGGAGCCCGAGTTCCGGGCCCTCGGCGTGCCGTTCGCCGAGCGGGGCCGGCGCACGGACGCCACCATCGCGATCTGCCGGGCCCTGTGGCGCGGCGAGACCTCCTACACCTGGGAGGGGGAGCGCATCGAGGGCGTGCGCCTGCTGCCGGGCCCGTCGCGCGCCGGCGGCCCGCCGGTGTGGATCGGCGGCAACTCGGACGCCGGGCTGCGCCGCGTCGCCCGCGCGGGCGACGGCTGGCACACCACGATCTCCGATCCCGAGCGCCTGGCCGAGCGGATCGAGGCCCTCGACCGGGCCCTCGGAGCCGCCGGGCGCTCCCGGGCAGAGGTGGTCCTGTCGGTGCGCGTGCGCGCCGGCGCCGAGCGCGTGGAGGAGCTGGCGCCCCGCCTGCGCGAGCTGGGCGTGGACCACCTGCTGGTGGATCCGCCGGCCTTCTCCCTGCCCGCGCTGGCCGACGAGGTCACCGCCCTGCGGCGGCTGGTGTGACCGGCCGCCCGCCCGACTTCGGCGGCTTCTCGGAGGTCAACGACACCGGCGCGGCCGAGAGCTACGCCGGCTACCTCGACGGCGTCCGCGGCATGGACGCCGTGACGGAGTGGAAGGAGCGCAGCTTCGGCCTGCTCGAGCCGCGCCCCGGAGCGCATCTGCTCGACGTGGGGTGCGGCACCGGCGACGACGTGCTCGCCCTGGCCGATCGCGTACGCCCCGGCGGCCGGGCGACCGGCATCGACGCCAGCGCCGCGATGATCGAGGAGGCCCGCCGGCGGGCGGGGTCCCGCGACGACGTCGCGTTCGCCGTCGGCGACGCCGCCCGCCTGCCCCTGGCCGACGCCGCCGTGGACGGGTGCCGGGCGGAGCGGACCCTCCAGCACGTGGACCGCCCCGGCCTGGCGGTGGCGGAGATGGCGCGCGTGACGCGGCCGGGTGGGTGGGTGGTGGCGGCGGAGCCCGACTGGGCGACCCTCGTGATCGACGCCGACGACCGGGAGGTGACGCGCGCGGTGGCCGCCTCCGCCACCGACCGCGTGCGCTCGGGGGCCGTCGGGCGCACGCTGCGCGGGCTGCTGGTCGGCGCGGGGCTGGTCGAGGTGGGCGTCGCGGCCCGCACCCTCGTGGTCACCGACCGGGGCGCGGCGGAGACGCTGCTCGACATCGGCGGCGCCGCGGAGCGCGCGGTGGACGCCGGGCTGATCGCGGCCGACCGCGCCGCGGCGTGGATGTCCGCGCTCGATCAGGCCGCGGCGGCGGACCGCTTCCTGGCGGCGCTGACCGCGTTCATGGCGTGGGGGCGCGTCCCAGGCGGGCCTCGGGGCGCAGATCGGGCATGAGCCCCTCGCCCACGGCCGCGGCGGCGAGCGCGCGACCCAGCCGGGGGGCCTGCTTGAACAGGTTGTTGCCCACCACGACGAGGACGCCGTCGACCTCCCACACGGCCAGCCCGTCCGGACCCCAGGGGAGCTGGGTGACCCAGCAGTTGCGGACCCCCACCGGCAGCGGGTCGAGGCCCGGGAGCGCCCGGCCCACGTAGGCGGCGGCGTCCTCGGTCACCGGGGCGCTCTCGGTGAGGCCGACCGAGTAGAGCCGGTTCCCCGGGTGGGGGAGGCCGTACGCACCGGCCTCGCCGAAGGCCCCGCTGCCGTCCTGCAGGCAGGCCAGGCGGGCCGGCGGATCCCCCCGCACCGCGAACGTCACCCGTGTGTGCACCGAGGTGCGCACCGGCAGCAGCAGGCCCAGGCCGGCCGCCAGCGTGGCCGTCCCGCGGCCGGCGCAGACCACCACGCGCGCGTACTCGCGCCGCCCGGACCCCGCCACGACCTCGGCGCGGCCGCCGGCCGTCGGCCGCACGGCGATGACCTCGTCCTCCACGAGCCCGTCGCCCAGCGCTCCCATGAGCGCCTGGATCGCCGCCGCCGTGCGGATGGCCCCGCCGGCGGCGTCGAGCGTCGCCGGGCCGCCGTATGCGCTCAACAGGGGCAGGCGCTCGGCCAGCTCCGCCGCGTCGATCGCACGGACCGGGCCGCCGCCCACCTCCTCGAGCACGGCCAGCCGGCGGAGGGCGGTCTCTCCCAGCGCGACCACCCCGTCGCCGGAGACGAGGTCCGCGCCGAGGCGCTCGCCCCACTCCCGCCAGACCCTCCGGCCCTCGATCGTGAGGCGCGCCAGTCGCGGGTCGTCGTGCGAGTG
Source organism: Miltoncostaeaceae bacterium (assembly GCA_963760715.1). Classification (GTDB taxonomy): domain Bacteria; phylum Actinomycetota; class Thermoleophilia; order Miltoncostaeales; family Miltoncostaeaceae; genus CAVXDY01. Next base: position 117,872 of record CAVXDY010000008.1, read on the forward strand.
ACGGAAGATGCGCGACTCGCCGCCCGACTGGCCGTTTCCGGGGGCGCCCCCCTCGTAGACCGTCGCCCGCGCCCCGTGCTCGGACAGGGCGTAGGCCGTCGCCAGGCCCACGATGCCCGCACCGATCACCGCGATCTCGTCTCGGACGGGCACGGGGGCGCCTACCCGGGCGGGCCCGTGTTCGCGGCCGCCACGCGCAGGTCGTCCAGCACCAGGGCCCCGTCGCCGGTGGCCCACGCGATGTCGGCGGCGTCGCGCCCCGAGGCCACGCGCACGATCGTCTCGACGGGCGCCAGCCCGGTGGCGTCCATCAGGCGCCAGGCCTCCCCGTCGTGGGCCTCCACCAGCGCGTGGAAGTCCGGGGGCTCGAGCAGCGGCGCGTAGCAGGCGACCACGCGGGCCGGGATCTCCAGCGCCCGCAGCAGCGAGACCGCGAGATGGGCCATGTCGCGACAGACGCCCTGGCGGCGGAGCAGGGTCTCGTCGGCGGAGGTGAGCGCGTCGCTGACGCCCGGGATGTAGTCGATGCGGGTGCGAACCCACTCGGCCGCCACCGGAAGGAGGGCCCGGGCGCGCGGCCCCAGCCCCAGCTCGGCCTGGGCCGTGGCGCCCAGCAGGTCGGAGGGCGCGTAGCGGCTCGGCAGGGTCCACGGCAGCAGGGCGAAGGGGAGCTGCGAGGATGACTGCAGCGGCCGGTCGTCCGCGACGGCCGCGCGGCCGTCCTGCTCCACGTCCACGAGCGCCCGGTAGCGCAGGCGAACCTCGCCCGCCGGCGCGTGCAGCCGGATGGGCCTCGCGCCGTCGTCGAGCACCGGACCCTCCTCCACGCTCGCGCCCTGCACCACGAGGGCCTCCTCCACGATCTCCTGACCGGGAGCCTGCGCCGCCCGCACCAGCAGCACCGCGCTGGAGTCGTCCTGCGCCGTCCAATCCACCTCGGCGCGCACGGATATGCGGGCCCGGCTCATCTCGACCCTCCCGGTCGGTCGTTCGGTCCGGCCCCCCGCCGGGAACCCTAGCGGTGGGCCGTCCACGTCCACCCGCGGCCCGCGCCTCGTGCCCCGATTCCACGCCCGTCACACGACCGAGATCCGCTACTCTCGGGCGATCTCGCGGAGCGCCAACGAGGTGCGGCTGACACCGCCGGCCGACGGCCGGCAGCGGTTGGAGTGGGCATCGCCCTCGCGCTCTGCCGCGACTGGGGGAGAGCGCATGTGACCGCCTCCGGGGGAGGCCGCGTGTCGGTGCTGGCCTGCTCCCTCGCCCTGATGGTGAGCGTGGAACGCGACGATCAGGGACGGGTCCGCGACATCCACCTGCACGCCGGCGGCCAGGGGTTCTGGGTGGCCCGCATGGCGGCCCGGCTCGGGGCGGAGGTCACGGTCGTGAGCGCCCTGGGTGGCGAGCCCGGCATCGCGCTCGAGGCCCTGGTGCGCGCGGAGGGCCTGGGGCTCAAATCGGTGGAGTCCGCGTCACCGAACGCCGTGTGGATCTCCGACGACGAGGAGGGGGAGATCGCCACGGTCGCCGACCTCCCGGCCCCCAGCCTGGCCCGCCACGAGGCCGACGGCCTCTTCAACGCGGTCCTCGCCGCCGGGCTCGAGTGCGAGGTCACCGTGCTGACGGGCAGCCCGCCCGGCGTCCTCGCCGCCGAGCGCTACACCGGCCTCGCCCACGACCTGCACGCGCTCGACGGCCGTGTGCTCGCCGATCTGTCGGGCGACCAGCTCGGCGCCGCCCTCGACGGCGGGGTGGATGCCGTGAAGGTCGCGCACGACGAGATGATCGCCGCGGGCCTCGCGGCCGGTGAGGCCGCGCGGAGCCTCATGAGCGGCGCCCGCAAGATGCGCAAGCGCGGCGCCGAGTGGGTGCTCGTCTCCCGCGAGGAGAAGCCTCTCCTGGCCGACCTGGGCGGGCGGCGGGTGGAGGTCCGCACCCCCGCCTTTCATCCGGTCAACCATCGCGGCGCCGGCGACTCGATGACCGGCGCGGCGGCGGCGGGCATGGCCGCCGGGCGGCCCGCGGAGGAGATCCTGCGCCTGGCCGTGGCCGCCGCGGCGCTCAACGTGACCCGCCACGGCCTGGGCAGCGGCGACAGCGAGGCCATCGAGCGCCTCGCCGCCCGCGTGGACGTGAGCGACTGGCCGTCGCGCTGAGCGCGGGAGTGGCGGGGGCCCCGGCCTTCCCGGCCGCGGCCCCCAAGCCTGCCTAGTGTCCTGAGTCACTAATTACGCGGCAGTTCCCGGCTGCATCTCATCGCGATACAGCGTCCTCGACTCCCACAATATTCCCGATATTGCGGGAGATCTGCGTCCTTGTCTCGCGGGAGATTCGCTCGGGAACTGCATACGAACCAGCGACTCAGGACACTAGACCAGTCGCCGCCCGCGGTTGCCGGAACCCGCGACCGCCCGGTAGATCCACAGGAGGATCACCGATCCGACGATGGCGGTCAGCCACGTCGAGATGTCGAAGAAGTCGTCCAGCGGATGGGCGCCGAAGATGGCGCTCGCGAGGAAGCCGCCGATCAGGGCGCCGGCGATCCCGACGAGGCAGGTGATGATGATGCCGCCCGGGTTGGCGCCCGGAACGATCGCCCGTGCGATGTAGCCGGCGATGAGCCCGAGGATGATGAAAGCGATGATGCCGATGGTGGTCCTCCGTCGATGATTGGCGGTGCGCCCTGATCTTGACCCTCCGGCCGAGGCGGCAAACGCCCCCGTCCCACTTCAATCGCCAGAACCGCCGCGGGCGCGCGGGTTTTCCACGACGGCTGTGGAACGGGCACGGGCATTCCTGGAGCCGCCGACCCGGCCGCGGTGGCGCCGGCGCCCCCGTCCGTGGGACACTCGCGCCCCGAGGCCGGGCAGGGGGCGACATGCAGGAACGGCACTCGCGGGACGGCTATTTCATCGTGGGCGAGGGGCTCGTCGGCTCAACGGCGCCGAGGCCGACCGGCGCCGTCATCTTCGCCCTCAACGACGGCGACCAGCGGCCCTTCCGGTTCTCGCGGGTCGGGCCCGAGGGGGCCCAACTCGGAGAGCCCAACCGGCTGAAGATCGCCATCCGCATGACGCGGCTGGGCGACGGCCAGGTGAACGGCTCCATCCCGTCCGGCTACACCTACCTCGGCCAGTTCATCGACCACGACCTGACCTTCGACAAGAGCAAGCTCGCAGGCGGCATCTCCCTCTCCCCCGCCGCGCTCGAGCAGTCGCGATCGCCCAGCCTCGACCTCGACTCGCTCTACGGCCTGGGCCCCGACCTGAGCCCCGAGTTCTACAAGCCGGACAAGAGGCACCTGAAGACCGGCACCACGACCCCGGTGCCGGACCTGCCGGTCACGAACAAGGCCCATCCCGGCTTCGACCTCCCGCGCAAGCCGAACGGGAAGGCGCTGATCCCGGACCCGCGCAACGACGAGAACCTGGTCGTCGCCCAGACCCATTCCGCGTTCATCCGTTTCCACAACAGGGTGGTTGACACGCTGGCGGCGCAGGGGGTGCCGGCGGCCGACCTGTTCTCGACCGCGCGCGAGGAGGTCGTGCGCCACTACCAGTGGATGATCCGGCACGACTTCCTGCCGCGCATCGTGAACCCGGCCATCGTCAACGCCGTGTTCACCTCGGGGCGCAAGGTGGTCGAGGTGAACCCGGTGCCGGGCGAGTCGCCCACCATGCCGGTCGAGTTCTCGGTGGCCGCCTACCGCCTCGGCCACAGCATGGTTCGCGACGCGTACGACTGGAACCGCATCTTCGACGACGGCGGCGGCACGCTCGACCTCCTGTTCACCTTCTCGGGAACCGGCGGCGACCTGGGCGGGTTCAGCACCCTGCCCAGCAACTGGATCGCCGACTTCCGGCGCCTCTACAAGTTCATCGACGCCGGCCGCGCCGACCTGCGGCCGCTCGTGGGCGGCGTCAGCAAGCTGAACGTGGCCCGCCGCATCGACACCCGCCTGGTGAACCCGCTCGCCCACCTGCCCCTCTCGTCGCTGCCGGCCGGCGAGACCAGCCCGCACCGCGACAACCTGGCCTTCCGGAACCTGACCCGCGCGCGGATGCTGCGCCTCGCCACGGGCCAGCAGATGGCCGCCTTCATGCGCTCGCGGGGCGTCGCCGTGACCACGCTCACCTCCGCGCAGATCCTCAACGGCAACCGCGGCGCGAAGCTGGGGGGCACCGGCGGGCTGACCGCCGCCCAGCGTACGGCGCTCACGCACGACACCCCGCTGTGGTTCTACATCCTCCGCGAGGCCGAGCTGAACAACGGGCGGCTGCGCGGGGTGGGCGGCCGGTTGGTGGCCGAGGTCGTCCACCGCTCCATCGAGGGCAGCCTGATCTCGATCATGCACGACCCCAACTGGCGTCCCACGCTCGTATCGCCCACCAATCCGGCGCCCGGCACGCTGCCACCTCCCCCGGACACGTTCCGGATGGTCGACCTGCTGCTCTTCGCCTTCGAGGGGAAGAAGGCGCTGCTCAATCCCTTGGGGGGCTGAGGGCTCGGCTATCATCCGGCCCGTGGACATCTCTCCGGGCCGCCGTTGACGAACGCGGTCCAGCTCGTCGCGGCACTTCTCCTGGTGCTGCTCAACGGCTTCTTCGTGGCGGCTGAGTTCTCGCTGGCGCGGGCGCGCATGACGCGGCTCGACCAACTGACCGACGGCGGCCACGGCGGCGCGGCGCTCGCACAGGAGCAGGTGCGGCACATCGACCGCTACCTCGCGGCCTGCCAGCTGGGCATCACGCTCGCCAGCCTGGGCCTGGGCTGGCTGGGCGAGCCGGCGTTCGCCGACCTGCTGCGGCCGGCCTTCGAGTCGGTGGGCCTGGGCTCGGCGAGCGCCGCCCTGACGGCCGTGATCCTCGCCTTCCTCATCATCACGGTCCTGCACGTGGTGGTCGGCGAGCTCGCGCCGAAGACCGTCGCCATCCAGCGTGCGGAGAGCGTGGCGCTCAGGATCGCGCGGCCGCTCGAGCTGTTCCGAAAGGTGTTCCAGCCGTTCATCTGGGCCATGAACGGGGCCGGGAACGCCCTGGTGCGGGCCATCGGCGTCGAGCCGGCCTCCGAGCGCGAGCTGGCGTCCACCCCGGAGGACCTCCAGATCCTGATCGCCCAGAGCGAGGAGGGCGGGGCGATCGAGCCCGAGGAGGCCGACATGCTGGAGGGCGTCTTCGGGCTCCAGGGGAACGTCGCCCGCGACATCATGACCCCGCGGCCCGAGGTCACGACCCTGGCGGCCGACGTCGCCGTGCGGGCGGGCCTGACCGAGGTGCTCGCCACGCGGCACAGCCGCTTCCCCGTGCTGAACGGCGACGGCGTGCTGGGCGTGGTGCACCTGAGCGACCTGGCCCGGGGGCTGCTCGAGCGGGGCGGGGACACCCCCGTGCGCGAGCTCCTGAGCCCGGCCCTCTTCGTCCCCGAGACGATGCCGGTGGACGACCTGCTGCGCCAGCTGCAGGCGGAGCGGGCGTCCCTGGCGGTGGTGCTCGACGAGTACGGGGACTTCACGGGCGTGGTGACCGTGGAGGACGTGATCGAGGAGATCGTGGGTGAGATCGACGACGAGCGCGACCGCGCCCGCGCCGTCGCCCAGCAGCCGGACGGGCGGCTCCTGGTGCGCGGGCACGTGCCTCTGGAGGACCTGGCCGACCACGGCGTGGACCTCGTGGACGACACCGTGACGAGCGTCGGCGGCCTGGTCTTCACCCGGCTCGGGCGCCTGCCGCGCACCGGCGACACCGTCACGGCCGACGGATGGCAGCTCACGGTGGAGGCCACGCACGGCACGCGCGTCGTGCTGGTGGCCATCGAGCCCGCCGACGCTCGCCCGGCGCCCCCGGAGGCCGGGAGCAACGGGCGGGGCCGTTAGTGTCCTGAGTCACTAGGGCCGTTCGACGAGCTGGGCCGCGAGCGCGCCGCGCCCGGTGAGGCAGGCCGCCCCGCAGCGGGCGCCCAGGGCGAGCGCGCCCTCCAGGTCGAGGCCGCGGGCCAGACCGACCGTGAGCCCCGCGGCGAAGGAGTCGCCGCATCCGTAGCTGTCGACGGCCGGGCCGGGCACGGGCGCCGGGTCCCACCGCCCCCCGCCGCCGTCCGCCAGCTCGTAGCGGCCCCCTCGGGCGCCCTCGGTCCAGACGATCGCCGCCGGCGCCACGGGCAGCGCGCCGGGATCGACCGTCTCGGAAGGGTCGGCGGCGCTGGCGATGAGGACGTCGGCGCGGACCCCGCTCTCGATGAGCACGCGGAGCCGGCGGGACGTGACCACCAGCGTGCGGGCGCGGCGGGCGGCGGCCAGGGTGGCCGAGTCGTGGCCGGTGAAGTACGCGGCGTCGCACCCGGCGAGGTCGTCCCACGGGAGCGGGTCCTCGATCCTGGAGGAGATCTGCTCGCCGATGACCACGATCGCCCGGTCGGTGGTCGGGCCCGTGGCGCTCACGGCGCGGGTCTGGGCCTCCTCCCGCACCGCGGCCAGCACCGTGACGCCCTCCTCGCCCAGGCGCGCGGACGTCGCCGTGCCGGCCCAGTCGGACCCGAGCGCCGTGAGGAAGAGGCACTCGGCGCCCAGCTTGGCGACCTGCGCGGCGCTGACCGCTCCGCCCCCCGCGGGCTCGTCGAAGGGATCGGCGAGACGCGTGATCTCGCCCGGGAGAGGGAACACCCCGCGCCCGTGCGTGAGCCACTCCACGTGACCCACCACCGCCACCCGCGGTCGGCCCGGCGCGCTCATCGCGGGCGGATCTCCGCCGGCGCGCCCTGCGCCTGGAGCGCGGCCGGGATCGCGACCGAGCCGTCCTCGCGCTGGTGGTTCTCGAGGATGGCGATCAGCGTGCGCCCCACGGCCGTGGCCGTGCCGTTCAGCGTGTGGAGCATCTCGGTGGTCGTGCCCCGGCGCACGCGGCTGCGCAGGCGGCGGGCCTGGAAGTCGGTGCAGTTGGAGCAGGAGGTCAGCTCGCGGTAGGCGCCCTGCCCCGGCAGCCAGGCCTCGCAGTCGAACTTCCGTGCCGCCGGCGCGCCCAGGTCGCCCACGGCGATGTCCACGACCCGGTAGGGGACCTCGATGGCCTGGAGGATCCGCTCCTGGATGCCCAGGATGCGCCGGTGCTCCTGGGGGGAGTCCTCGGGCAGCACGAACGAGAACATCTCGACCTTGTCGAACTGGTGCACGCGGAAGATGCCGCGGGTGTCCTTGCCGGCCGCGCCGGCCTCGCGCCGGAAGCAGGTCGAGATCCCCGCGTAGCGCAGGGGCAGGTCGCCCTCGGCCAGGATCTGGTCGCCGTGGAGGCCCGCCAGCGGCACCTCGGAGGTGCCCACCAGGAACAGGTCGTCCTCGGCCGTCCGGTAGACGGACGCCCGGTCGGTCGGGAAGAAGCCGGTCGCCCACATCGCCTCCTCGCGCACCAGCACCGGCGGCACGACCGGGGTGAAGCCCTGGGCCTCCAGGATGTCCATCACGAGCCCGACCAGCGCGAGCTGAACGCGCACCAGCGGCCCCAGCAGGTAGGCGAAGCGCGCGCCCGAGACGCGCGCGGCCGCCTCCAGGTCGATGATCCCGGCGGCGACGCCGATCTCCACGTGGTCGCGGGGCGTGAACCCGAACGAGGGCGGCTCGCCCACCCGGCGCAGCTCGAGGGCGTCGTCCTCGCCGCCGTCGGGGGCCTCGTCCTCGGCCAGGTTGGGAAGGCCCATGAGCAGCCGGTCGCGCTCGGCCTCGATCTCGCGCAGCTCCGCCTCGGCGCCCGCCAGCTCCTCGCCCAGGCGCCGCGCCTCCTCCTCCTCGGCCGCGCTGTCGCGCCCGGCTCGGCGGGCCTCGCCCACCCCCTTGCTGATCCGGGTGCGCTCCGCCCGGGTGGCCTCCACGCGCGTGCGCAGCCCGCGGGCGCGCTCGTCGAGCGCGAGCACCTCGGCCACCGGCCCGGCGGCGCCCCGGCGCGCGAGGTTGGCCTCCACCCGCTCCCGGTCGGAGCGGATCACCTTCAGGTCGAGCACGTCCGGCGTGTCAGGAGCCGTTGGCGGCGTCCGCGCCCTGCGCGAGCGCCGTGCGAACCGACTCGAGGTCGTCCCCGAAGACGAAGGCGCGGCGGAGCCCCGTGATCTCGAACACCCGGCGCAGGCGGCGGTGCGGGCAGATCAGGCCGAGCTGCCCCTGGCCGGCGCGCGCGCGGTTCAGCAGGCTCACGAGGGCCCCGAGGCCCGAGGAGTCGAGCAGGGTGACGTCGGTGAGGTCGATCACCACCGGGGACGCCGCGGGGTCGAGCTGCTCCAGATCCTGGCGGAAGCTCGCCACGGTGTAGATGTCGAGCTCGCCGCCGAGCGTGACGACGGTGACTCCGTCGCGGGCCTCGGTGGTGACATCCAGGCTCATGGGCTGATGCTACCCGGCGCCTTCGGACCGCGCACACCGGCGCGGCCGCGGTGACGGCCCTACTGGAGGCTCAGGACGTAGGCCTCGACGTTCGCCTTGTCGGCCCCCGACACCAGGCCGCCCACCATCGCGGTGCCCGGGCGTCCGTTCGTGACGGTCTGGTCGATGACCGCCGCGGTCAGGCCCCTGCCCTTGAGCTGCGGGCCGACGCCGCCGGCGGAGTTCCCGTTGTCCAGGTGGCAGGACGTGCACGTGGAGGCGAAGACCAGCATCCCCGCCGCGGCGTCGCCGGCGCCGCCACCGGCGGCGGTCGTCGTGGGCTTCGGAGCGGGAGCCGTGGCCGTCGGGGCGGTGACCGTCTTGCCGGCCGAGTCCGTCTGGATCGCGCTGTTCACGACCGTGGGAGCGGTGGCGGGCGTCTGCGCGGCCTGCTCGGAGCTGTCGATGCAGCCGGCGGCGAGCGCCAGAACGGCGACCAGTACCACCACCGACAGGGCCGCCAGGTGCCTGCGCACGATTCTCCCTCCACTGCCTCGGGGACGATCCCGGGGGAGCATATGCGGCGAGGCGTGAAAAACAACGGACGCGCGGGCTTCTCGGGTCATTGCGCCCACCGAGTGAGGGCTCGCGCTACCCTGGTGCGCACGGTGTTCCGCCATCACACGGACGGGGGGGCGTGACCAGCGGGATCGATCCCGGGCCGCGTGGCGCCGTCGATCCCGCCCGCTGGCTGGGCCGGCTCGCATCGGTGGCGGCCGTGGAGCTCGCGCCGGCCCTGGACGAGATCGCCGAGCGGGTCTACGAGATGTTCCCCGTGGACCTCGTCTCGATCCACGTGGTGGACGAGGTGGACCCCGACGAGATCACCTACGGCTACTGCCTCGGCCCGTCGCCGGCGGCCCAGGCGCTCGCCCCGCTGCTCACCCCCAACGGGCTCGACCCGATCGGGCTGGGCGACGCGGCCCGCGAGTCCGGAAGCCCGGTGGTGTGGCCGCGGCTGGTGTCGGAGCCCGAGGAGATCACACGGCTGGCGGAGCTGGCCGACGCGGGCGGGACCGCGGGGGTGCTCCACCGCCTGATGCTCGACGCCGGAGGGCTGGCGGTGCCGCTGAGCACCCCTCACCAGCCGGGCCTGGGCGCGGTGGCCCTCGTGAGCCTGACCCGGGAGAGCCCGGTGCCGCGGCGCTTCGTGGACGAGTTGGTGGCGCTCGCGCCCCAGATCGCCCTGACGGCGCGCAACCACCAGCTCGCCGTGCGCTCCCGGCGCAACCGCCAGACCCTCGAGGGGGTCATCTGGTCGAGCCGCATGGGGATGCTCGTGAGCGACCTGCGGGGACGGTTGTCCATCGCCAACCGGGCCGCCGCCGAGATCCTGGGGCTCGACCTGTCGTCCTTCGTCGGCCGGCCGCTGTCCGAGGTCGTCAACGAGGCCATCAAGTGGCGCTTCACCAACCCCGAGGAGTACGCGCAGCGCGTCCTGGCGATCCACGCCGACCCCACCCGCGAGGCCGTCGCCGACGCCGAGACGGTCGACGGGCGGATCGTGGAGCACTCCTCCTCGCCGGTACGGGACCGCTCCGGCGCGCTGGTGGGGCGCGTGGACATCTTCAACGACGTCTCCCCGGCGCGCGGCGCACTGACCGAGGCGCGCCGCCTGGCCGAGGAGCGGGCCGAGCTGCTCGAGCGCGAGGAGCGGCGCGCCCAGGAGGAGATGGCGCTGAGCCGGGCGGCGCACATGATGGCCTCCGCGCTGACGCCCGCCGACGTGCACGAGCACCTGCTCGACCAGGCCTCCGTCCTGACGCCCGCCTGCACGAAGAGCGCCGTGCTGGTGCTCCAGCCCGACGGGTCGCTGCCCGGCATGGCCACCCGCGGCTTCTCGGAGGAGTCGGTCAAGCGCCTGGGCGACGCGGGCGGCGGAGGGGTGGTGCGCCGGGTGATGTCCAGCCGGCGCCCCTTCATCTGCAACGACACCGACGCCGACGACCGCATCTCCACCCGGATCATCGGGCCGGAGGGCATCCGCTCCTTCATGGACCTGCCGATCGTGCTCGGCGAGCGCGCCTACGGCGTCCTGAGCGTGAACTCCACCGAGCCCCGCGCGTTCGCCGAGCGCGAGCTGCGCGTGCTCACCGAGCTCACCCGCCACGCGGCGAGCGCGCTGCAGAACGCCGTCCAGTTCCAGCAGGAGCGCCACATCGCCGAGACCCTCCAGCAGGCGCTCATCGCGGACGACCTGCCGAGCGTTCCCGGCCTGGAGCTCGCCGCCCTCTACCAGGCCGCGGCCGGCTCGCAGGTGGGCGGCGACTTCTACAGCGCCTGGATCCTCCCCGACGGCCGGCTCGCGCTGCTGGTGGGCGACGTCTCGGGCAAGGGCGTCGAGGCCGCGGGGGTCACGGCGATGGTGCGGCACATGACCGAGGCGCTCAGCCAGCACCGGGCGAGCCCCGGCGTGCTGGTGTCGGAGCTCAACGACCTCCTGTGCCCCCGAATGGCCGACGGGACCCTCGTGACCCTGGTGCTCGCCTTCATCGCGCCGGACACCGGCGAGCTGCGCTGGTGCCGCGCCGGCCACCCGCCGCCGCTGGTGATCGACGAGCGCGGGACGCAGCGGGCGCTGGAGGATCCCGACCCGCCCTGCGGGACCTTCCCGGGCTACGCCTTCCGCGACCACGCCACCTCCTTCGAGGAGGGCGACCTGCTGGTGCTCTACACCGACGGCATCACCGAGGCGCGGAACGGCGAGACCGAGCTGGGCGAGGAGGGCCTCAGCGAGGCCCTGCGCGCGGCCACGGGCGAGACGCCGGCCCAGCTCGCGCGGTCGATCTACGCCGCCGCCCGCGCCTTCTCGGGAGGGCGCCTCACGGACGACGTCGCCATCGCCATCGTGAAGCGGACGTGAATCCCGAAGGGGGATTCACGTCCGCTTCACGCGGCTGACGGCCAAGTCCCGATCGGGAATCGGCACCCGTCGTCCACTCAGATAGGGGCCCCCAGCTCCCGAGCCTTGGCGTCCGCATCTATGCCGTGCAGCCGGGCGAGGTTGCCGCCCAGGATCTTCCGCTTGGCCTGCTCGGTGAGCTGCGGGTAGCCGCGCTCCTCCACGATGTCCCGCGGCAGCTCGAAGTTCCAGAACTCCTCGAGCGCCCACTGCGGGTGCCAGATCGGCGACTCGCCGCCGTAGAGGATCTTGTCCTCCCCGCACCACCACATCATCTTGCCGAGCATCTCGGCGAAGACCCGCGGCTGGCGGGAGATGAAGTTCACGGTCGCGGCGATCGAGGCGTAGAGGTTGGGGAAGCGCACGATCTGCCAGAGCACCTCGTCGAGCCAGGGCAGCCCGACGTGGAAGATCACGAAGTTGATGTCGGGGAAGTTGGCGGCCGCCCCGTCCATGTCGAAGGTGCGCGTGTGCTCGACCGGCTGGGGGCCGAGGGGCACGCCCTTGTGCACGCCCACCAGGTTGACGCCGAGCTTCTGGGCGTGCTCGAACACGGGGAACGCGATGCGCGGGTCGTCCATGCGCCACGGGAACGGCTGCCCGTAGTCGTACCGCACGTTGTAGAACTTGAAGGCCTTCGCGCCGTGGTCCTCCACCTGGCGCGTCATCAGGTCGAGGGCCTTCTTGCCCTCGAGCGGGTTGACCGAGCCCCAGAACACGGCGCGGTCCGGGTGCTTCTGCGCCATCTCGGCGCACTTCTCCCAGGGGGAGAGGCCGTCGTGGAAGAGGTCGGTCAGCGGCAGCGGCTGGGCCACGATCATGTCCGTGTCCGACCCCTCGATGACCATGTCGTAGATCTCGTCGACGGACCACTCGCGGAAGAACTCGTCGCGGCTCAGGATGGGCTCGCCCTCGCGCGTGAGGAGCTGGTGGAAGGCGTAGAGGTGCTCGTCGAACAGGTCGCCCGGCGGGCCCAGGGCGTTGGCCTTGTCGAAGTTGAAGACGTGGCAGACGCAGTCGAACACGAAGGCCGGGACCTTGCGCTCGCGGGTGCCGGATGCGGCGGGGGCGCTGTCGGTGGTCGCCATGGTCAGGCTCCTTTCGCGGCGGCCTCGGCGAGGCGCCGCTCACGGTGGGGCAGCAGCTGCTCGAGCGGCAGGTGGAGCTTCTCGCGGGCCGAGGGGGACAGGCGGTCGGGCGTCCACACGGGGTCCCAGACCACCTCCACGTCCACGCTCTCGACGCCGTCGAGCTCGCGCAGACGGGCGGGGATGGCGTCGGACATCGAGGCCACGAAGGGGCACCAGCCGGTGGTGAGCACGAGGTCGACGCGCACGTGCGAGCCGTCCACGTGGACGTCCTCCACCACGCCCATGTCGACCACGCTGATGCCGCGGTCGGCGCAGCAGGGGTCGTAGACGTCGCGCAGGGCGTCGAGCACCCGCTCGCGATCGGGCGCGGGCGGCGGGGTCATGGCACCTCCTCCTCGGGATGGTCGGGGGGATCGAGGTCGATGGCGACCCGGAAGCCCGTGGTGTGCGTGGCGCGCGCGGGATCGGCGGGCAGCACGCGGCTGGCCCGCAGCCCCCACCCGTGGTCCAGGTACGAGCCGCCGCGCACGGCGCGCCAGCCGTCGCCGGCGGGGTCGTCGGCCACCCACTCCCACACGTTGCCCGCCAGCTGCTGCGCCCCGCAGGGCGCGGCGCCGCCCGGGTGGGCGTCCACCGGGGCGGTCGTCCAGGCGCCGCCCTCCGCGCACGCGCAGCGGTCGGGATCGAACGAGGCCCCCCACGGCCACGCGCGGGCATCGGACCCGCGTGCCGCGGCCTCCCATTCGGCGCCGCGGGGCAGCCGCACGCGGCGGCCCAGCCGGTCCGAGGCCCAGGCGCAGAAGGCCTCGGCCGCGGCGTAGGTGACGCCGGTGGCGGGGTGGTCGGCCAGCGACTCGGCGCGCAGCCGGGCCTCGAGGGCCGGATCGAGCGGCCGGCACGCCTCGCCGGCGAACGATGAGAACTGCGTGTTGGTGACGGGGAAGCGACCCAGCAGCACGCCCGGAATGCGCGCCTCGTGCTCCTCGCCCGGCTCGCCCAGCGTGTACAGCCCCGCCGGCACGGCCACCACGTCGTCCAGCTCCATCCGCCCCCTTCCGCCCGTGCGCAGGGGCTCAGGATCCTCCGGCGCCCGGGCCCGCGGGAGGGGCGGTATTTCACGATCTGGAAACGGGCGGGTTCACGGGCGCGGCCCGCCGGGTTAGGCTCGACGGCGGGAGGCGCCCGGCATCCCGAACGGGCCGGCGGATGGCACCGGAATCGCAGACGATGCGCCACATCCCGGCCCGGACGGGCCCGGGTCCCGTGCGCGAGGCCGCCCCGGCCGAGGGGCCCCGCGACCTGCTGACCTCCGTCGCGCGGGCGCTCGACGTGCTGGAGGCGGTGGCCGAGGCGCCCGCGCCGCTTCCGGCGAAGGCCGTGGCCCATCGCCTCGACATCAGCCTTGGCACGGCCTACCACGTGCTCAACACCCTGGAGCACGCCGGCTACGTGGTGCGGCTGGGACAGGGCCGCTTCGGCCTCGGGCCCAAGGTCCCGAGCCTCTACCGCGCCTTCCACGCGCGCCTCGACCTGGTGCCGGCCGTGCGCCCGCTGCTCGACGAGCTGGCCCGCCGGGCACAGGAGGACGCCTACCTGGCGGTCTTCCAGGACGCCGAGATCGTGGTCGCCGAGGTGGTGGGCGCGTCGCGCGACCTGCACGTGGACGGCCTCGAGGGGGGCTTCACCCGGCTGGCCCACACCACCGCCATCGGCAAGGTCCTGCTGGCCGCCGCCCCCGAGGAGACCCTCGACGGCTACCTCGACGAGCGCCGCCTGGTGCCCTACACGCGGCGGACGCTGGTGCAGCGGCGCCACATCAAGCGGCATCTGCGCGTGGTGCGCGAGCGCGGCATCGGCAAGGACCTGGAGGAGCTGGCCGAGGGCTGCTGCTGCGTGGCCGTGCCGGTGCTGGGCGCGCGCGGCGAGGTGCTGGGCGCCATCGGGCTCTCCACGCCGGCCCGCCGCTGGCGCGCCGAGGAGGCCGCGCTCACCGAGCTGTGCTGCGAGATCGGGGCCCGCGCGTCGAACGAGCTGGGCCTCCGGCCCTAAAGGCTCTCGGCCAGGGCCTCGACGAGGAAGCGGGTGTGGGCCTGGAGCATGGCCGCCTGCCCGATGCGGTTGACCACCTCGGGGTTCGCCACCGCGTCGGGACCGCCCCGGGCCATCACGCCCTCCTTGGCGCGGCGGTCCATCGCGAAGATCGTGTCCGCGAGCTGCGCCTGGCGCTCGCCCATCCACTCCAGCACCGCACCGGCGACCGGGGCGGCGGGGAGACGGGCCTCGTCGAGGGCGTCGAGGAACACGCGCGTCCAGGCGGCGATCCGCACGCGCCGGTCGACCATCGTCTGCACGCTCGGGTCGTCCGACGCGTCGTCGCCGAACTGCAGGCCCAGCTCGAAGGCGGTGGCCTCCCCCACCCGCTGCAGCTCGTCGTCGAGCCGCGGCCCGGAGGCCTCGAGCAGGGCGGGAACCTGCGCGGAGAAGGCCTCGAGGCGCTCCCGGGACGCCGGGGCGGCGCAGGCGGCGAGGGCCTCCGCCACCAGGCGCAGGTGGGCCCGCACGGACGGGTCGCCGGCGGGCGCCAGGTCGTCCGAGCCGGCCGCCTCCTCGTCGAGGAGCTCGCGGAGCCGGTCGGAGTGCTGCTGGATCCAGGCCAGCAGCCCCTGCGCGGCCGGGTGCGTGGCGCGCGTGCTCAGGTGACCGTGTACTCCGGGCCGCTGCCGCCCTCGGGCGGCGTCAGCCGGCCGCCCTTGGCGGTGATGGCACCGCACTGGACGCAGTTGGAGGCGTTGACCCTCACGGTCACCGTGCCGTTCTGGGGAGCGTCGTCGGCGATCTCGTAGACCTTCGCCGGGCACATGCTCTCCCAGGCCACCGCGAGCTCGCGGGGCACCTTGGTCTTGATGCGGATGTGGCTCGGCTGGTCGTCGCGGGTCTGGTTGCCGCTCACGAAGACGCTGGAGAGCTTGTCGAAGATGTACTGCCCATCCGGCTTCGGGTAGCTCGACCCGCCGTCGCCGATGAAGATCGGCTCCTTGGCGTCCGTCTTGAACCTGACCCGCTTGGGGCTGCGGCCCTTCGAGCCGGTGGCCATCGAGTGGACCATGCCGCCGTAGAGGAAGCCCTTCTGGAAGGCGGGGCGGATGTTGCGCACCTTCCAGAGGTCCTTCCAGATCTCCGAGGAGCGGATGCGCCGGTCGTAGCCCCAGAGGCCCGCCGAGGTGGTCGCCTTCCCGGCCTTCAGCGCCTCGAAGATGGCCTCGGCGGCCAGGATGCCCGAGCGGATCGCGTAGTTGACGCCCTTCAGGGCGGCCATGTCCACGAATCCCGCGCTGTCCCCGACGAGCACCGCGCCCGGCACGTGGAAGCGGCTCGGGAACCCGTAGAAGCCGCCGCCCGGGATGGTCTTGGCGCCCCAGGCCAGTCGCTTTCCGCCCTCCAGCAGCTCCCGGATGAACGGGTGGGTCTTGAACTGCTGGAGCACGTCGTGCGCCGACAGGGTCGCGTCGGCGTAGTCCAGGCCCACCACGTAGCCGAGGGAGATCATGTCGTCGCCCATGGGGTAGATCCACGAGCCGCCGTACTCCCGGTACTTGGTCGCCAGGCGCAGCGGGTAGCCGAGGGTGTGGATGACCCTGCCGAGCGGCTTGGGAACCTCCCAGACCTCCTTCACCCCGAGCTCCCAGATCTGGGTGGAGCCCCGGTCGAGGTCGAAGTGGGTGCGCACCACCCCGGTGAGGTGGCCCGGCGTGCCCTCGGCCAGCACGGTGACCTTGGCGTGCACCTCGGCGCCCGGCTCGAAGGTCGGCAGCTCCTCGCCGTCCTTGCCCCGGCCCTTGTCCCCGGTGACGACGCCCATCACACGGGCCTGGTCCACGATGACCTTCTGGCAGTCGGTCTCGGCGAGCATGTAGGCGCCGAGCTCCTCGGCCTGGGCGCTCATCCACCGCGCGAGCTGGCTGATCGACACGACCCAGTTGTCGTGGTTCTTCATCTGGGGCGGCGTCGGGATGCGGATCTTCGTCTTCGACGTCATGAAGTAGACGGCCTCGCCGCTCACCACGCCGTAGTTCGGGATCTCCTCGCGGGGCACGCCGGGGAAGAGGTCGTTGATCGGGCCGGGCCGCATGACGGCGCCCGAGAGAAGGTGCGATCCCGGCGCCTTGCCCTTCTCGGCCACGGCGATCGGCACCTCGCCGAGCTGCTCGGCGAGCGCCGGGTCCTCGGCCAGGAGCTGCCCGAGGCGCACGGCGGTCGCGAGGCCGGCAGGTCCGGCCCCCACGATCAGGACGCCCACGTCGATCCGCTCGTCCTCGGCCGCGCGCGGCGTGACGACGTAGTCGGAGGGGACGAAGGGCGGCGGGTAGTCGGCCGGGACGATGCTCATCGTGGGGGCTCGCTCGTCGGGAGGGGCGGTGGGCGCGATCTTACCTCCCCGTGCGGGCCCGCCGGGGCGCGATCCCGACGGCCGTCCCTACAGGCTGATCGCGTCCCGGGCGCCGCTGACCTCGTTGGTGAGCTCGGTCACCACGGCCTTGGCGTCGCCGAACACCATCAGCGTCTTCGGGTCGTAGAAGAGCTCGTTCTCGATGCCCGCGAAGCCCGCGCGCATGCTGCGCTTGACCACGATCACGCACGCGGCCTTGTCGACCTCCAGGATCGGCATCCCGTAGATCGGGCTGCCGGTGTTGTGGCGCGCGGCGGGGTTCACCACGTCGTTCGCGCCCAGCACCAGCACCACGTCGGTCTGCGGGAAGTCCGGGTTGATCTCGTCCATGTCGAGCAGCTGGTCGTAGGGCACGTTGGCCTCGGCCAGCAGCACGTTCATGTGGCCCGGCATCCGCCCGGCCACCGGGTGGATGGCGAAGCGCACCTCCACACCCTCCTTCTCGAGGGCGTCCGCCAGCTCGCGCACCTTGTGCTGCGCCTGCGCCACCGCCATGCCGTACCCGGGAACGATCACCACGCTGCGGGCCATCTTCATGATCTCGGCCGCCTCGTCGGGAGCCGCCGAGCGCACCTCGCCGAACTCGCTGGCATCCCCGCCGCCGTCGGTCTCGTCCACGGCCCCGAAGGCTCCGAAGAGCACGTTGCGGAACGAGCGGTTCATCGCACGGCACATGATGATCGCCAGGATCAGGCCCGAGGCCCCGTCGAGCGCGCCGGCCACGATCAGCAGCTTGTTGTTGAGCACCAGGCCCAGCGCGGCGGCCGACAGGCCCGCGTAGCTGTTGAGGAGGGCGATGACCGTGGGCATGTCGGCGCCTCCGATCGGGATGATCAGCAGCACCCCGAAGGCCAGGCCCAGCACCGCCAGGATCGGGACGATCCAGTAGGCGTTGGGGTTGAACACCAGCACCACCACCAGGATCGCGGCCACGCCGAGGATCGAGAAGTTGATGGTGTTCTGGCCCGGGTACAGGATCGGCCGCTGCGGGAGCAGCTCGTGCAGCTTCCCCGACGCCATCAGGCTGCCCGTGAAGACCAGGAACCCGAGCGTGATCTCGACGCCGAGCACGGCCAGGTCGAACTTCCCGAGGTGGCTCGACTCGAGGTAGTAGTGCGCCGTGCCCACCAGGGCCGCGGCCAGGCCGCCGAAGGCGTGCGAGAGCGCGATCCGCTGGGGCATGGCGGTCATCGGCACCTTCAGGCCCAGGGGGACGCCGATGGCGGAGCCGATCAGCAGGGCGACGGCGATGTAGACGTAGCCCTCGCTGGTGTAGCCCGGCAGCAGCAGGGTGGCGATGATCGCGATCCCGAAGCCGAGCTCGCCGGCCAGGAGGCCGCGGCGGGCGGTGGCGGGGGCCGACATCCACTTCAGCGACAGGGCGAAGCCGATCGCCGCAACGAGGTACATCAGGGAGACGATGTTCTCCCTCACGGGGACGCCTCCGTCTCCGCCTCTGCGCGCGGCTTGGCCGGCTCGCGCTTCTTGAACATCCTCAGCATCTTGTCGGTGATCAGGAACCCGCCGACCACGTTGATCGTGGAGGCCACCACCGCCACGAAGCCGAGGATGATCGAGTAGGTCGTCGCGGCCTGGCCCAGGATGACCAGCGATCCCACCAGCGCGATGGCCGACAGCGCGTTGGTGAGCGCCATCAGGGGCGTGTGCAGCAGCTTCGGCACTCGGCGGATGCACTCGAAGCCGAGGAAGCCCGCCAGAGCGAAGATGAACAGGTTGGTGATGATCAGGTCGCCGCTCACGAGGTCACCCCCTCCCTCGTGTCGAGCGCGTCGAGCGCCTTGCGGACCCCCACGTGCACGATCTCCCCGCCCCGGGCCACCGTCGTGTCCTGGATCACATCGTCGTCGCGGTCGGCCGCGACCGCGCCGTCCTGGATCAGGTGCCCCAGGAAGTTCGCCATGTTCTTGGCGTACATCAGGCTGGCGTGGTGGGGCGCGCTCGAGGGCAGGTTGACCGGGCCGATGATGCTGACGCCGCCCGCCATCACGGTGGCCCCGGCCTCGGTCAGCTCGCAGTTGCCCCCCTGCTCGGCCGCCAGGTCCACGAGGACGGACCCCGGGGGCATCGCGGCCACCATCGCGGCGGTCACCAGCGTGGGTGCCCTGGCGCCCTGCACCTGGGCGGTCGTGATGACCACGTCGCTGGCGGAGAGCGTCTTCGTCATGGCCTCGCGCTGCTTGGCCAGCACCTCGTCGGCCATCGCGCTGGCGTAGGCGCCCGACCCGTCGCCCTGGCCGGTGTCGAGGTCGATCTCCAGGAAGCGGGCGCCCAGGCTGAGCACCTCCTCCTTCACGGCCGGCCGCACGTCGTAGGCCTCCACCACGGCGCCCAGCCGGCGCGCGGTGGCGATGGCCGACAGGCCCGCGACCCCGGCTCCGATGATGAAGACCTTGGAGGGGGGAACCGTCCCGGCCGCCGTCGTCATGAGCGGGAACATCTTGGGCAGCGCCTCGGCCGCCAGGATCACGGCCTTGTAGCCGGCGACCACGGCCTGCGACGACAGCACGTCCATCGACTGGGCCCGGCTGGTGCGCGGCACCAGCTCGAGGGAGAAGAGGGTCGCCCCGCGGGCGGCGATCGCCGCCGCCACCTCCGGCGCGGCCATGGGCGCGGCCATCCCCACCACCGCCTGCCCGGAGCGCAGAAGCGCCAGGTCGGGGCTGGCCGGGTCGGCGCTCATCACCCGCACCATCGCCACCACGTCGGCCCCGAGCGCGTCCTCGCGGGAGCCGATCGTCGCGCCCTTGTCGGCGTAGGCCGCGTCGGGGAAGCCCGACGCCTCCCCCGCTCCCGACTCGATCACCACCCGCGCGCCCAGCTTGAGCAGGGAGGGCACCACGGCGGGGGTCAGCGCTACTCGCCGCTCTCCCGCGAGGGTCTCGGCCGGCGCACCGACCGACAGCGTCGTGTCGCTCACGCGGGGACCCTATACGGGGACGCCGGGAACGACGCCGGACGGCGCCGGGCGGAAGCCCGGTGGTGGCGGACGGTGGGCAATGGTCGATCCCGGGAAGGGTGACGGGGGGTGAGGGTGTTTACCCCACCTGGCCGCGATGAGTCAACGCGGACCCGCCGCCATCTCCGCCAGCCTGGCCACCGTGCGCAGGTTGCGCATCGTCACCACCAGGTCGCTGCGGGGCGCCCCCGCGGCGGCCGCGAGCTTGCTGCGCCCGAAGCCGTCGGGACAGTTGATGAAGACGTGGCCGGCGGCCCTCCTCACGTCCTCCGAGGCCGCCGCCCGGCCGGCGAGCCGCTCGATCTCGGCCTTCGTCGGCGGCCGCGAGGCGAACAGCACCCCGACCCGCGCCGGGTCCGCGCCGGGAAACGGGTTGGCGGCCAGAACCTTCGCGATCTGCGCGCCGGTCCTGACCACCACGGGCACGTTCAGCCCGAACCCGTCGCGGATCGCGTTGTGCACGGCCGCCCCGACCGCCTCGGCGCCGCCCGTCACGGTTCCGGGAGAGACGACCACGTTGCCGCTCTGCACGTAGGTGGCCACGTCCTCCAGGCCCGCCTCGGCCAGCAGCTCCCGCAGGCGCGGCATCGGCACCTTGCCGGTGCCGCCCACGTTGACCGCGCGCAGGAGGACGACGTACCGGGTCATCGACGCGACTCTACCCCGGCTTGCACCGGACCCCCATCTCCCGGAAGATGCGGTCCCGATCTTGAGGAAACCTGCGTGAAACGCCTCGGGCGGCTGGTTCTCGTGGGCCTGGTGGGCGTCGCGGCGCTCGCCACGGCGGGCACCGCGGCGGCGCTGCCGGCGAATCCCTGGACGGGCACGTGGCAGACCAACGACGGGAGCCTCCTCACCGTCACCCAGACCGGTACGCAGATCAGCGGCACGCAGCTCTGCCCCGGAACGACCTCGCTGCCCGGGATCAACATCACCGGCACCGCGTCCGCCGACAGCAGGAAGGCGAACTTCGCCTACGGGAGCTCGGTCTGCACCGGGGTCGGCGGCAACTTCGTGGGCACGATGGCCGACGACGCAAAGCGCGTTGACGGCAGCGGCGTGACCCAGTACGGCACCGGGTTCACCTTCTTCTGGCTCTACCAGAGCGGCGGGACCGAGCCGCGGGCGACCCCGCCCCCGCCGGCGCGCTGCGCGGGCGGTCCGTGGTCCGGCCTGTGGACCGCCCGGGGCTCGAGCGTCTTCTCGTTCGCCCAGAGCGGCAACCAGCTCTCCGGGACGCTCGTGGACGAGGCCGAGACGATCAGCGGAACGATCTCCGGCACCACCGCGAACGCCACCTTCCGGATACCCGAGGGGACCGGGACCTTCCGGCTGACGCTGGCGCCCGACGGGAACTCGTTCACCGCAACCGGGACCACCACCACGGGCAAGCCGTTCGGCCCCAACACGTCCACCTTCATCGGGTGCTCGCAGGGGCTCGCCGGGGTCGACCTGCGCAACGCGATCCCGGCGCCCCAGACGCTGCAGGGCGGTCCCACGACGATCGTCGCGCCGGGCACCGTCTCGCTGACGTCGCTCACCCGGTCCAAGTGCGTGCTGGTGAAGGTGGCGAGCTCCCGGCCGGCGCGGATCCTCGTCTCGATCTTCAGCGGGCGGCGCAGCATCCGCCTGTTCGGGCAGAAGCGCGTCGTCTTCACCGTCCCGGGCCGGCAGCGGGTCTGCATCCCGGTGCCCTTCCGCGCCCACACCTTCAACCTGCGGACGCGGCTGAACGTGGCCCTCGGCTACGTCGTGGGCGCAACACCGAAGCCCGGCGAGAGGAAGCCCAAGCCGGTGATCCGGCGCATCAAGCTCGTCCCGTAGCGCGACCGCGGCCCCGGCCGGGGTCGGCGCCTGCACCGGATCTTGCGGATCCCCCGCAGGCCGGGCGGTATCTCCCGAGCGCCGAGCGCGGGCTTTCCCCTTGCGGGAGCCCCCCCGGGGGCCGTATGAACACCCGCATGAACCCGACCGCCCTCACCATCGCCATCGCGTACGGGGCGGTGGTCGTCATCGCGGTGGTCGCGATCCTGATCGTCTGGCGCTCGACCCACTCGTTCGAGTCGCCCCGGAAGGACACCACGGACACGGCGCGGCTGGCGCACGGAGAGAAGGGCTGGTTCATCTTCGCCGTGATCGCCCTCGGGGTGCTGCTGCTGACGACCCTCGCCTTCATCCCGTACGGCGACAACGCGGCGGCCACGGGCCAGCAGGAGGTGACGGCGGAGGGGCAGCAGTTCGCCTGGATCGTGACCCCCAGCACCATCAGGGCGGGCGTCCCGGTGCGCTTCACGGTGACGGCCAAGGACGTGAACCACGGCTTCGCCGTCTACAACGACGACAACGTCCTGCTCTTCCAGATCCAGGCGGTGCCCGGCAGCACCAGCCACATCGTCTACACGTTCAAGACGCCGGGCCGGTACCAGGTGGTCTGCCTCGAGTTCTGCGGCATCAACCACGACAAGATGGTCGGCCCGTTCCTGGTGCGCGAGTGAGCGGGGAGAGCGCCCAGTTGGACTACACCCCGGTGGATCCGGAGGCGCGCGCCGTCGCGCGCTCCCTGACCCTCTGGTACGTCCTCGCGTCCACCGCCATCTTCCTGGTGGCCGGCCTCCTCGGCGCGGCCCTGCGCCAGAGCCAGGCCGACATCGTCCGCCTGGGGGACAACACGTTCTACGCGGTCATGACGGCCCACGGCCTCGGGGCCTTCGTCGGCTGGGCCGCGTTCGCGGTGATGGGCTTCGCGTGGTGGGTCCTGGCCGAGGTCGGGTACCCGATCGGGCGCCTCGGCGCCGCGCTGGCGCGCGCTGTCTGGTGGCTCATGGTGGTCGGCGTCGGCGGCGTGGTGGTGACGACGCTGGTCTTCGGGTTCGCCGGCTCGTGGGTGTTCCTCTACCCGCTGCCGTTCCACTCCGCGGGCCAGTGGGGCGACTGGGTGACCGCGGTCTTCGCGGCCTCGGTGCTGCTGGTCGGCCTCGCGATCATCGTCTGGTGCGTCGCGATCATCGTGGTGGTGACGGGGCCCGGCCTCGGGTCGGACCGCTCGGGCCCCAACCGCCTGGGGGCCGCGATGGGCCTCGGCATCATCTGGCCGAAGCGCTTCGTCAGCGCGAAGCCGGTGCCCTACCCGGTCATCCCGCTCACGGTGATCGCCATCGACATGATCATCGCCACGCTCCCGCTCGCGGTGCTGCTGGTGGAGATGATCATCCAGTCGTTCGCGCCGAGCGTGTCGGTGGATCCGTTGCTGGCCAAGAACGTGCTCTGGTGGTTCGGCCACCCGGTCGTCTACCTCCTGCTCTTCCCGGCGGTCGCGATCTACTACCTGCTGGTGCCGCGCTACGCCCAGCGTCCGCTGGTGGCCGGAAACATCATCGCCATCGGCTGGACGATCGCCGTCATCGCCAACGTGACCGTCTGGGCGCACCACCTGTACCTGGACTACCCGGACGGGATCCAGGCGGCCATCAACACCGGGATGGAGCCGCTCACCTTCGCGCTCACGATCGTGTCGGCGCTCAGCCTCTACAGCCTTTTCTTCACCATCTACCGGTCGCGCTGGACCTGGACCGCCGGCAGCACCGCGCTCTTCCTCGGCCTGGTGAGCTGGCTGCTGGCCGGGCTGTCGGGGGTGGTCAACGCGACGATCGCGTGGGACAGCTTCGTGCACAACACGCTGTGGATCGTGGGCCACTTCCACCACATGGCGCTGCTCAACATCGGCATCGTGATCTTCGGCGCGCTCTACGCCTTCCTGCCGGATCTCCTCGGGCGTCCGCTCTACAGCGACCGGATGGGGATGTGGCACATCTGGATCACCTTCTTCGCGGCGACCGCCATCAGCGTCATCTGGATCATCCAGGGGCTCGAGGGCGCCCCGCGGCGCTTCGCGGTGCTGCCGGGCCAATACGACCAGATGACCGACGCCTCGATCCCGCTCGTCGTCGTGCTCGCGCTCGCGCAGCTGCTCCTGGTCTGGAACGTGGTCCAGACGATGCGCGGGCGCACCAGCGCGGGCACGCAGCGGATCACGCTCGGGGTCGCGAAGCCGCGCTACACCAGCCCCAGCCTGCAGGGCTTCGTCATGGTCATGACGCTCATCGCCCTCTCCGGACTCGCCGCCGCGGGATGGGCGATCGGCAGCGTCAACCAGGACGAGGCGGCGGCGGCCTTCCTGCCGCCGGTCCAGCAGTCGGCCGGCACGGGCCCCAACGCCGCCGGACGCGAGGTCTTCGTGAGCTCGGGCTGCGGGGGCTGCCACACGCTCGCCGCCGCCGCGGCCACCGGCGCCGTCGGTCCCAACCTCGACCAGGCGAAGCCGAGCAAGGACCTGGTCGTCGCCCGGGTCACCAACGGCCGGGGCACGATGCCGGCCTTCGGCGCGCAGCTGACCCCGGATCAGATCGAGGCGGTGGCCGAGTTCGTCTCGGCGTCGGCCGGAACATCGGGGCCGTGAGCCGCCGCCGGTGATGCTGGCGGCTCACGTCGTGAGCGGGGAGGGAAGCCCCTGGAGCGCGTGGGGGACGGATCCGCTCGTGCTGATGGGGGTGGCGGTGGCCGCCCTGCTCTACGGCGCCGGGTGGTGGCGGCTGCGCGACCGCGGACGGCCCGACCTGGCCGGCCTGCCGCGCGCGGCCTGCTTCGCCGCGGGCCTCGCGGTCATCGCGCTGGCGCTGCTCTCGCCGCTCGACCACGTCGGCGAGGAGTACCTGCTGTCGGTCCACATGACCCAGCACATGCTGATCGGCGATGTCGGACCGCTGCTGCTCACCCTGGGCGTGGCGGGGCCGCTCGCGCTGTTCGTCGTGCCCCGCCCGGCCCTGCGCGCCCTGGCGCGCCCGCGCCCGCGCGCGGTGCTCCGGGTGCTCGGACGCCCGTGGGTGGCGTTCGCCGCCTGGTCCGCCGTGATGTGCGGCTGGCATGTCCCCGCCGCCTACGACTACGCGCTCGCCCACCCATGGGCTCACTACGCCGAGCACCTGACCATGATCGTCGCGGGCCTGGCCGTGTGGATGCACATCCTGGGGATCCTCCCGCGCATCCGCATGAGCCACGCGCGGCGCGCGGCCTACGCGCTCGGGCTGCTCGCGGTCAACATGGTCGTGTCCGAGGTCCTCTTCCTCCACGGCCCGCTCTACTCGGTGTACATCGAGCAGCCCGACCGCCTCCTCGGCCTGTCGCCGACCGCCGACCAGACCCGCGCCGCGCTCATCATGACCGCCGAGCAGATGCTCACCCTCCTCACGGCCGCCACGCTGCTCCTGTGGACCCACGTCGACCGCGCGGTCGCCGAGCGCGACGCCGGCTCCGTCGCCGCGCCTTGACGCACGAAAGCCCCGCGATTGCAGGGCTTTCCATGAGGTGGAGCATAGCGGATTCGAACCGCTGACCTCCTGGGTGCGATCCAGGCGCTCTCCCAACTGAGCTAATGCCCCGGGTCGCGGCCAACTGTACCGCGCGTCCGCAACATCGTCACGACGGCGTGCCCGGCCCCCGTGACGGGGATAGGGTGGCCTCCGGTGATCGACCTCCACGCCCACCTGCTTCCGGACCTGGACGACGGCCCCAGCACGACGGCCGAGTCGGTGGCCATGGCGCAGGCGGCCTGGGACGCGGGCACGCGGACCATGGTCTGCACCCCGCACATGATCGAGCACTTCCCGAACGATCCGCGCCGTGTGCACGCCGCCGTCGAGGCGCTGCGCGAGGCGCTGGCGGTGGCCGACGTGCCGCTCGAGATCCTTCCCGGGGCCGAGATCGCGCTCTCCTACCTCCCCGAGCTCGACGACGAGGAGCTGCGCCTGGCCAGCGTCGGCGGAGGCGGCCGATGGCTGCTGCTGGAGATGCCGTTCCAGGGGTGGCCGATCAAGCTGCCCCAGGTCCTGTCCGACCTGGAGATACGGGGCTACGGGGTGATCCTGGCCCACCCCGAGCGCGCCGAGGCCGTGCAGCGGGCCCCCGACCGGATGCGCGACATCGTGGGGCGCGGGGCGCTGGTGCAGCTCACCGCCCAGTCGCTGCTCGGCGAGCTCGGCCCGGGCGCGCTCCGCGCCGCCCGGATGCTGCTGGCCGGCGGTGTGGCCCACTTCATCGCCTCGGACGCCCATTCGCCCGGGCCGTGGAGGCCGCCCTCGTTGGAGGAGGGGCTCGCCGCCGCCGCGGACGCCATCGACGTCCACCCCCAGGCCCTCGCCTGGATGGTGGAGGACGGTCCCGCGGCGGTGCTGGACGGGCAGCCGGTGCGGCCGCCCCGGCTCACACCAGGGAGAAGGCCCCGGGGGGTCGAGCGTCGGGCGCCTGGCGCGCCGCGACAACCGACTCGCGGGTGACGCCCAGGCCCTCGGCCAGCTCGACCTCCGCTCGCCAGCCCAGCACCCGCTCGGCCTTCGCCACGTCGAGCGCGCTGCGCTGAAGCTCCCCCGCGCGCGGGGGGGCGAACTCGGGATCCTCGTCGTAGCCCAGGCCGGCGAGCAGGTCGAGCACGCTCACCTCGGCGCCGCAGCCCACGTTCATCGTCTCGCCCGCCGGGCCCGTCCCTGCCGCGATGAAGGCGCGCACCACGTCGCCCACATAGACGTAGTCGCGGGTCTGGAGGCCGTCGCCGAAGACCGTGGGGCGCTCGCCGTCGAGCAGGCGGCCGCAGAAGATGGCGACCACGCCGGCCTCGCCGTGGGGGTCCTGGCGCGGCCCGTAGACGTTGCCCAGCCGCAGGACGACGGTCTCGAGGTCGTAGAGGCGGGCATAGAGCCGGAGGTAGCCCTCGGCGGCCATCTTGCTCATGCCGTAGTGCGACAGCGGCCGCGTCTCGGCCGTCTCGGGGCTCGGCACCGGCAGTCCCTCGTACTCGCCGTACCCGGCGCCGCCCGTCGAGGCGAACACCACCCGGGCGCCGATCGCGCGCGCCGCCTCGAGCACGTTGATGGTGCCGATGACGTTGACGTCGGCGTCGTGGGCGGGGTTCAGCAGGGCCTTGCGAACGTCGGCCTGGGCCGCCAGATGGAAGATCGTGGTGGGGCGGACGCGCGCGACGAGCCGCGTCAGCGCATCGGCCTCGCGGATGTCGAGCTGGGAGAGGTCGGCCTCGTCGGGCACGCGGATGGCCTGGCCCGTGGAGAGATCGTCGACGACGTGCGTGGGGTGGCCGTCGGCCACGAGGGCGTCGGCCAGGTTGGAGCCGATGAACCCGGCTCCGCCGGTGATGAGTGCAGAGGTCACGCTGCTACCTTTCGACCGATGTCGGCGACGACTTGAAGCGGTCGTCAGCATTGCCCAGTAAATCGCGGGCAACAAGGAACCAAGGGTGAGGCGGTGACCCCCCCACACGAACAGGACCGCGCCCGCGTGTACGCCCGGTTGGCGCACCAGGCGGAGGTGCGCGAGCGGCGGCGCACGCCCACCCGCCGCGCGCGCTGGGTGGGGTGGGCCATCTGCCTCGCGCTGATCGCGGGGGTCGCGGTCACCGCCGTGCGGGTCGGGCTCTGAGGGCGGGGCGCTTCATCGCCCTGGAGGGGATCGACGGCAGCGGCAAGAGCACCCAGGCGCGGCTGCTGGCCGAAGCCCTCGAGGCGCGTGGGCTCCCCGTGACGTCCACTCGCGAGCCGGGCGGAACTCCCCTGGGCGAGCGCGTCCGCGAGATCCTGCTCTCGGGCGATCCGGGGGCCCTGACACCGGTGGCGGAGGCGACCCTCTTCGCCGCCGCCCGGGCCGAGCTGGTGGCGCGCGTGGTCCGGCCGGCGCTGGAGGCCGGCGGGTGGGTGGTCAGCGACCGCTTCGTCAACTCCTCGCTCGCCTACCAGGGCGCGGCCCGCGGCATGGGCGTCAACCTGGTGCTCGAGATCAACCGGCCGGCCGTGGGCGGATGCCTCCCGGATCTTTCGGTGGTGGTCAACGTGCCGGTGGCGGTGGCCGCCGGCCGGCGCTGCGCGAGCCCCGACCGCATCGAGGCCGAGGGCGACGGGTTCCAGCAGCGCGTGGCCGACGGCTACCGGGAGCTGGCCCGCCGGTTCCCCGAGCGGGTGCGGCTGGTGCCAGGCGAGGGCTCGGTCGAGGAGGTCCACGCCGCCGTGATGGGCGTCGTCGGGGCGATCGCGTGATCTCCATTCCCGGCCAGCCGCTCGCCCAGCGCATCCTGCGGGCCGCCCTCGCCCGGGAGACCCCGCCGCAGCAGCTCCTGCTCTTCGGCCCCGCCGGCACGGGCAAGCGCGAGGCCGCGCGCCAGATGGCCTGGGAGCTGATGGACCCCGACGGCGCGCACCGCCACACCGCCGAGGCCCTCGACCTGACCGAGGTCGAGGCCGTGGGGCAGCAGATCCTCCTGCGCGACCTGGAGGAGGCGCTCACCCAGATCGCCAGCCGGCCGAGCGTGATGCGGCGGCGGGTGATGATCGTGCAGGGCGCCGAGCGGCTGCGCGAGCAGGAGGGAGCCCCGCGCCTGCTGAAGACGCTCGAGGAGCCGGCGCCCCACTCGCACATCCTGCTGGTGAGCGACCACCCGGCCGACCTGCTGCCCACCATCCGCTCGCGCTGCCTTCCGGTGCCGTTCCGCCCGGCGCCGTGGCGGGCCGCCGTCGCGGCGGGCGGGCCCTTCGAGGCCGAGATGCGCACGATCGGCGCCGACTTCGGGCTGGCCGCCCTGGCCGGCGCCGGGTCGCCCGGCGGGCGGGTCAGGGAGATCCAGGAGCGGATGGGCGCGGCCGCGGGCTCGAACGTCTCGCCCGAGCTCGAGGCCCTGCGGGTCGAGGCCGACGCCCTGGAGGGAAAGCGCGGCTGGCGCACCGCGGTGAAGCGGGCCGAGGACCAGGAGAAGCGCGAGCGGCGCCGGATGGTCACCGACGGCTGGGCGCTGGTGCTCGACAGCGCCGGCGCGATCACCGGCGACGCCCTTGCCGTGGCCGTCGGCGCCGAGCGGGCCGTGCGCCACCCCGAGCGCATCGACGCCCTGCGCGAGGCGGGCAGGCCCGACCGGGCGCGGTTCCTCGAGCGGGCGCTCGAGGAGATTCAGCAGGCCAGGTCCGAGCTCGAGCTCAACCCCACCGTCGAGGTGGCCGCCGAGGCCCTCCTGGTCCGCATCGAGACCGCCCGCACCGGACGGCCCGGCCGGCTGGTCGGCCACGGGCGGATGCCCTTCTAGCGACCCCGGCACTTCGAACCTCCTCTTTCTTGCTGTCGCAGCGGATCCGGGCTTCCCAGGCCCCGGTGGGAGGACGATAGAGTCGACCGACGGCGCCCCCACGAGGGGCGCTTCGGCCGACGTAGCTCAGTTG